>NZ_PVUF01000001.1 GCF_003003215.1 Tritonibacter scottomollicae
AGCACCTTCGCGGCGACCCCGACAAGCCCATTGTCACTGGATGCGTCTATAACGGCAAAAACAAACCGCCTTACGAGCTCCCGGAGCACAAGACACGCTCGACTTTCAAGACGGGTACACACAAAGGAGAAGGTTACAATGTGCTGAGGTTTGAGGACGAAAAGGGGCGGGAAGAGATTCACCTTCACGCACAGCTCGACCACAGCTTAAAAGTTCTGAACCATCAGACGAAACGCGTGGATCGAACCAAGGTTGAAAGTATTGGCGCGGCTAGTCTGCGAGAGGTCAGGTTGGTTGATGTCCACAATATCGGCATGGGCATGACAGTAAGTGTTGGCACCGGGTCGCACGGCGGATTCGTGCGAAAGCCGCTCACAGATAATCCTCAAGGATTCAGGGTAGCGGCTTACAACTTCGAACAGTCTTTCCCGGAAATGACAGGTCGAGGAACATATTCGCTGACGGCTGCCTCTGCTATTGCGCCCACCGAAGGCACCACATTCTACAAGAGCGTGGGAACATCTGCGACGCTGACCTATGGCGTAAAGCTATCACAAACGGTGCAACAAACTGTCCGGGAAACGACGGGTAAGAACCACTCTCAGGTCATAGGAGAGAAGTACCGCCTTGATGCACAAAAAGAAATTCCCCTGCGCTGCGGCGCGTCTGAGTTGATCATGAAAGCGGACGGCACACTCCTGATCAACGGGAAGGATATGACTACAACGCTGACGGGGAATTTGACGAACAAGGCTGCCGGAAGCATAAAAATGAACGCTTCAAAGATTTAGCTGAACTGATGTTTTTCAAACGGAACCGAATAATTTTTGTCCTGCTGCTTCTTGCTCTAGGTGTAGCGGCTTTGTGGTCTTTGGCCGCTAGGTCAGCTGATACAAGGGAAGAAAAGTTGAAAAGCCATGTAACGCTTTATATGGGCGAACCCTTACTCAGCAAAGGCGGCACTGTCATTGTCGGTTCTGTTCCCATACCAGAAGAAGAGTGGCGCGTGCTGGATGGCCTTAATCTGGCTGACGCGGATGATGGCAACGCAAAGCGCAGACAGCTTGGGCCGCAGGACCGGCTTTTCGGGGCCTACGTCTCTGGTCCGGTTTCCTATGTTGAGATGTATTATCCCGAGGGCGGCACCTTCGGCTTCAATCTGGTGCCCGGCCCCAAGATAGAAAACCCTGCACGCCTAAGCACAGAACGTATTTTGGTGGGAAGCGGCGGGTGGATGGACCGCAGCACAGGCGAGCGTCACGTGTGGCCGGATGTCTCGGTGATTCATGTCTTAGGCTCGACGGCAGACAAGGGAAACAGCCGTCTGGCGCGGGTAATGCAGGCAAATATCCTAAATACAGGGCCTGACAAAAAGGGGTATGCGGGAGTTTTGGTATATTCGCCGAGTTTGGCACAGCTGAAAGAAGGTACATTTGGGGGCTATAAATGACAGCCATTAATATTATCACCCGGTCGTTCCACCCAGATGCCAACTTCGGCGTTGGCGGCCTTGGATTTGAAGGCGATGATCGCGACTTCTCATTTGACAAGAATGTGACGGCTCGAATTTACCATATTATGCCCATCATCAGGCCGCAGGCGCAAAGGGGGCGCCGAAACAGAGACTTGGCCGTTCAAGAGGTGCCGCGCTCGCCCGGTGAGTTGATCCGTGTCAGCCGCGCGCCAGGACCTGATCCATATAGGTCATCATCTGCCCGACCTCCTGCTGCAGGTCGCTGATGAAGGCGCGGTTGACCATCGAAGGGGTGGCATAGCCGGGTGTCAGGATCGAAACCCCGGCTGATACCCTTGGCCGGAAACGGCGGATCACCAACTGGTCGGCCTCCGGAGTCTGCAAGATGTGGCTGTATGCGGTGATCATGTCGCAGATCATCCCGCAGGCTCCCGCCGCTACGAAGGTCAACCCCGGCAGAAACGTGCGCAGTTCGAACCGCTTGTTGAAGCGCACGCCCGCCTCGCGGAATACGGTCTCGGTGCGCAGGGCAGTGCCGTGATGGTCGAACAGCGCCGCCATCGGGCGGCCGTCCAGATCCGCTGGTGTGATCACCTCGGCGCTGCGCAAGGGATCATCCGCAGGCAGGATGCAGACGCATTCCAGCTCATAGTCCACCTGGTTGATCGAGGCCCTCGGCGCAGGCGTTTCGGCAAAGCCCATGTCGAACTGCTGCGAGGCGATCAGATCCTCGATCACATCAGACGACCGCATGATGAGCGACACCTGCAGATCGTCCTTGCCAACTAGAAAACGGGTCAGCAGGCGCGGCAGGAACACGCTGGAGGCTGCCGGATGGCAGGCGATCTTCAGTTTGCCGGACTGGAGCGCGCTGACCCGTTCGAGCGTGCGTTCGGTGCGCTCGACCCGGCTCAGGATATCCTCGCATTCCTCCAGAAAAAAATAGGCCTCCGGCGTCGGCGTCAGCTTGCCATGGGTGCGCACAAACAGCGCAAACCCCAACTGGTCTTCCAGCGTCTGCACCATGGTGGAGACCGCCGGCTGGGTGCGCCCGACGGTGCGCGCCGCCTGGCTGATGGAACCGGAGCGCATGACCTCGCGAAACGTCGTCAACTGGCGCAGAGAGAGGGGCATTTGGCATAAACTCAATTGATGGACCTAAAGATATTATCAAATTGATTTTATGCACGCTGTCCAGTGTGATGTCCCGAAACCGCACAGACGGCGCAGCAACCGGGGGACACATGGACACATTTGCCAAATATCTGCTGACCGCATTGATCTGCCTCGTGGCACTGGGGCAATTCGTGCAGGTCATCACCCGCTATGTGTTGCAGGTGCCGGTGATGGGGCTGGAAGAAACCATGCTTTATCCGACCCTGTGGCTCTATATCCTCGGCTCGGTGAACGCCTCGCGCGAGAACACCCATATCCGCGCCAACGTGCTGGAGATCTTTGTCACCTCGCAGCGCGGCCACACCATTCTCGCCATTATCGGCGAGGTGATCAGCCTCATCGTAGGTCTGTGGCTGCTGTCCTGGGCCTGGGAGTACACCCGCTACGCCTGGCGGGTCTGGCGTGAGAGCCCAACCCTCTACATTCCGACCTTCTATTCCGACGTGGCCCTGCTGGCCGGTCTTGCACTGATGATGGTCTACACCGCCTGGCACCTCTGGGGCCACATTTGCAGCCTCAAGTCCGGAGACACCGCATGATCGAGATCGCGCTACTGGCCATTGCCCTTCTGGTGATCACGCTGACCCTGGGGGTGCCGCTGCCCTATTGTTTCGGCGCGGCGCTGATGGTGATGTATCTGATCGGCGACGTCACCATGAAGGGCATGATGCTCTGGGGGTTCCAGCAGATGGGCAATCCGGTGCTACTCGCGATCCCGCTCTTCGTGCTGGCCGGAACGATCATGTCCGAAAGCGGCATTGCCGCCTCGCTGCTGCGTTTCGTCAATGCGTTCATCGGCCATGTGCGCGGCGGCCTCGGTGTGGTGGCGGCGGTGTCCTGCGCCGTCATCGGGGCAATCTCCGGCTCCGGCCTTACCGGGATTGCGGCGATCGGCCCACTGCTGATCCCGGAGATGGAGAAACGCGGCTACCCGCGGGCCTATGCCACCGCCCTGATTGCCAATTCCTCCATTCTCGGTCTGCTCATCCCGCCCTCGGTCACGATGATCGTCTACGGTTGGGTCACCGATACGTCGATCCTGGCCTGCTTCCTCGCCACGCTTGGTCCCGGCCTGCTGATCATGACCGCTTTCTCGATCATCAACCTGGTGATGTCGCGCAACTTCGATCTGGTGCTGGATGACAAGCCGAGCTTTACCGAACTCTCCGGCGAGGTCGCCCGGCGCGGGTTTCACGCCTTCCCGGCGCTGTTGATGCCGGTGATCATCCTTGGTGGCATCTACGGCGGCATCATGACCCCGACAGAAGCCGCCGCCGTGGCCGTGATCTATGCGGTACCGGTGGGCTTTCTGATCTATAAAGGCCTGCGCTGGGACAATTTCTTCTCTGCCGGCAAGGAAGCTGCCACCGCTGTGGGCGCGATCATGATGATGATCCTGTTCTCGATGATCCTGAGTCAGATGTTTGTCTACGAAAGCATCCCGCAACAGCTGGTGCAGGGCATCTTTGCGATCACCGAAAACAAGGTGCTGCTTCTGATCCTCATCAACATCCTGCTGTTCCTGGTGGGCATGGTAGTGAATGACGTGACCGCCATCATCCTGATCGCACCGCTGCTGTTGCCGCTGATGCAGGCGATCGGCATCAGCCCGGTGCAGTTCGCCGCCATCATGGGCGTCAACACCGCCATGGGCGGGGTTACGCCGCCCTATGCCTCGATCCTCTATCTCGGGGCGCGCATCGGCAAGGTGAAGGTCACAAAGGTGATCCCCCCGGCGATGAAGCTGATCCTGTTCGGCTATGTTCCGGTGGTCTTCCTGACCTCGCTCTGGCCCGATCTGTCACTCTTTCTGCCGCGCCTGTTCGGCTACGACATCACCCCCTGATCCGTCAAACCGCACGCAACCAGACATCTAGAAATCAACACGGAGGACACCCCATGAAACATGCATTCCTGACCACCGCCGCGGCAGCGCTGATGGCGATCGGCACCCACACGAGCGCCGAAACCCTCAAGATGAGCCATGTGCGCCCGCAGGACACCACCATCGACACCGAATTGCGCGCCTTTTCCGCTGCCGTTTCAGACGCCACCGGCGGTGATCTGAGCGTCAAGCTGTTCCCCGCCTCCGCCCTGGGGGACTACACCACCGTGCAGGAGCGCATCAGCGTCGGTGCCATCGACATGGCGACGCAGCCAGCTGCCACCGCCGCCGACCGCCGCATGCAGATCTCCTCCTTCCCCTATCTTGCGGGTAACTGGGAACAGGCACGCGCGGTCTATGGCCCCGGTGGGGCCGTGCGCGAGGTGATGGCGGAGCTTTACGCCGAGCAGGAGATTACCATGCTCGCCGCCTATCCGGTCTATTTTGGCGGCATTTCCCTCAACGTCGAAAACCCCGCCGCCGGCTCAGTCGATCCCAACGGCATCAAGGTGCGCGTGCCGGGCATCAAAAGCTTTCAGCTGACCGGCGAGGCGCTTGGCTACATCCCCGCGCCGATCCCCTTCTCCGAGGCCTTCACCGCGGTGCAGACCGGGGTTGTGGACGGGGTCATCGGCTCCGGCGCCGAAGGCTATTACGCCTCCTTCCGCGATGTGACCAAGACCTACATCCCCGCCAATACCCATTTCGAGGTCTGGTACATGATCATCTCAAACGAGAGCCTCGCCGGCCTGTCGGATGAAGATCAGTCCGCGTTGATCAAGCAGGCTCAGGCCTTTGAGGCGACCCGCTGGGATGTGGCCGAGGCCGACCAGCAGCGCAGCGAACAGCGCCTCGTGGACGAGCTGGGTGCCACCGTGGTCAGCCTCAGCGACGCGGAGCTGGCGGCAATGGCGGCCAAGGTGCGTAGCGATGTTTGGCCGGCAGTGCTGGAGGATGTGGGCGCCGACTGGGGCCGCGCGATCCTCGACAAGGTGGCCGCGGCCGCCGAGTGATCTGCGCTGCCCGCGCCTGACCCGCAGCGGACAGGAGACGCAGAGCCACAGTTCGGGCGGGGAGAGAGCGTCCCCGCCCGGCCTCCCCCTTTGACCCCAAGACCTGGAAAACGAGCATGGACAGCGATTACGCGATCATCGGCGGCGGCATTGTCGGCCTTGCGGTGGCCTGGGGCCTGTTGCGGCGCGGGCTGACGGTCACGGTGCTGGACGGCGATGACGGTTCATTTCGGGCCAGTCGCGGCAATTTTGGTCTGGTCTGGGTTCAGTCGAAGGGGATGAAACAACCCCGCTACGCCCGCTGGTCGCAGAGTTCGGCGCGGCTTTGGGCCGAGTTTGCCGCCGAGCTGGAACAGAACACCGGCGACGCGGTGCCGCTAGAGCAGAACGGCGGGTATGACCTGCATTTTTCCGAAGACACGCTGCAGGCGACTGTGGAGAAATACGAAATCCTGAAGGCGGAGCTGGATGGCGACTACCCCTATGATGTGCTTGGCCACAACGCCCTGCGCAAGGAAGAGCCGCATATCGGACCCAAGGTGGTCGGCGCGATCCTGCATCACCAGGACGGCCACGCCAATCCGCTGAAGCTGCTGCTGGCCCTCGCTCGCGACGTGCGGCGCCGAGGCGGGCGGGTCCTGACCGGCAAGACCGTGACCGAGGTGACCCAGCCGGATGGCTTTGAACTTGCCTGCGCCGATGGCACGCGTGTCCGCGCTGCCAAGGTCGTGCTGGCTGCGGGGCTTGGGGCCGCGCGCCTTGGGCCGCAGATGGGGTTCAAGGCACCGATCCGCCCGCAACGCGGGCAGGTGCTGATCACCGAGAAGCTGCCAAAGCTGATCAACCGCCCCTCCCTGATTGCCCGGCAGGTCGATGAGGGCGGCATCCAGATCGGCGCCACCAACGAGGAGGTCGGCCACGACGATGGCGTCACCCAGTCCGGCCTCTCCGGCCTTGCAGCCGAGGCGATCGCTGCATACCCGGCGCTGGCGCGGGCACAGTTGGTGCGCAGCTGGGGCGCGCTGCGGGTGCTGTCACCCGACGGGCTGCCGATCTACCAGCGCAGTGCCGAAATGCCCGGCGCCAGCCTCGTCACCTGCCACAGTGGCATCACCCTTGCTGCCGCCCATGCGATGCTCCTGCCGGACTGGCTGGAGGGCACCGCGGCGGCTCCCGACCTGGAGGTGTTCAGTGAATCCCGTTTTGCCATTTCTTGAGATCGAGGCCAGCAGCGCCCCTCGGGTGGAGGTCCGGTTCGACGGCGCCCCCTTGCTGTTGCCGCTGGGGGCAAACCTGGCCGCTGCACTGCTGGCCGCCGGAATTGAGCGCTTTCGTGACACGCCGGTGTCCGGCGCCCCTCGTGCGCCCTTTTGCATGATGGGCGCCTGTTTCGACTGTCTGGTGGAGATCGACGGCATGCAGCGACAGGCCTGTATGATCGAGGTTGCCGAAGGACTTCAGATTACCCGACCCGGTAGCCCGGAGGTCCGTCATGTCGCATCGTGATCTTGTCATCGTCGGGGCCGGTCCCGCCGGCATGGCCGCCGCTACCGAGGCCGCCAACGCGGGCCTCAGCGTGACATTGCTGGATGAGCAGCCCCGCGCCGGGGGGCAGATCTACCGCGATGTGGATCATGTGCCGGATCACCGGGCCGCGCTGCTTGGGCCCGACTATACAGCCGGTCGCGGCCTCACTGTCGCGCTTCGGCGCAGCCCGGTCGAACATGTAACCGGAGCAGTGGTCTGGTCGATCGAGCCGGGATTTTGCCTGTCCTACTCGCGGGACGGGCGCGGTGCGCAGCTGACGGCCGACCGGGTGCTTCTGGCCACCGGCGCGCTGGAACGACCCATGCCGCTGCCGGGCTGGACCCTGCCCGGAGTGATGACGGCCGGGGCGGGGCAAATCCTGTTGAAGCAATCCGGCGTGCTGGCCCGTTCCGCGGTGCTGGTAGGGGCGGGGCCACTGTTGTACCTGATCGCGGTTCAGATGCTGCGCGCCGGCCAGCCACCCCTCGCGCTTGTCGAGACCCAGACCGGCCGCAACCGCCGTGCCGCCCTGCGCCATCTGGGCGGCGCCCTGCGCGGCTGGCCCTACATGGCCAAGGGGCTGCGGATGTTGGCGGAGCTGAAACGCGGAGGCGTGCCACGCTACACCGGCGCTCAGGACATCCGGATCGAAGGCGACACCCGCGCCGAGGTGCTGTGTTTCAGCCATCGTGGCCGGACCCGGCGTCTGGCGTGCGAGACCGTATTCCTGCATCACGGAGTGGTACCAAATACGCAGGCTGCGCGCGCACTTGGGGTCGCCCATCACTGGAGTACGCAGCAGCAATGTTTCGTCCCGACGCTGGATTGTTGGGGGCGCAGCGATGTGCCCGGAGTCTTTGTCGCCGGGGACGGCGCGGGCATCGGCGGGGCCAAGGCCGCCGCCCTGTCGGGCCGTCTTGCCGCGCTGGCCATCGCCTGCGACGCGGCGCGCCTTACGCCGGATGAGCGGGACCGGCGGGCCAGACCGCTCAGATCTGCGCGCGCCCGCGAACAGGCCCCGCGCCCCTTTCTGGATACCGCCTATCCGCCCTGCGCGCAGGCACTGTCGCCCCGGGATGAGACGTTGGTCTGCCGGTGCGAAGAGGTGACCGCCGGTACGGTCCGCGACCATGCGCGCGCCGGATGCCTCGGCCCCAATCAGACCAAGGCCTTTGGTCGCGTCGGCATGGGGCCATGCCAAGGGCGCTATTGCGGATTGACAGTCACCGCCCTTCTGGCCGAGGCAACTGGGCAGACGCCGGACCAGACCGGCTACTATCGCATTCGCCCGCCACTGAAGCCCGTGACCCTGGGTGAGTTGGCATCACTGAAGACCCCACCCGCCACCGGGAAAAACTGAGGACAGACCAATGATCGAACGTATCGAAACCGGCCAGCGCATGAGCAAGATCGTCAAGCACAATGGTGTTGCCTATCTCTGCGGACAGGTGGGCGATGGTGCTACCGTCGCGGAACAGACTCGCGAGTGCCTGTCGCGGGTCGAGGCACTGCTGAAGACCGCGGGCTCCTCACCCGAACAGATCTTGCAGGCTATCATCTGGGTCGCCGACATGGCGGATTTTGCGGAGATGAACGCAGTCTGGGATGCTTGGGTGCCAGAGGGTCACGCCCCCGCCCGCGCCTGCGGCGAAGCAAAACTGGCCCGTCCGGAGCTGAAGGTGGAGATCCTCGTCACCGCCGCCTGTTGAGCCCCGGTTGAACTCGCTGTGCCCGCCGAATGGCACCGGCGGGCCTCCGCCATCGCCCGTGCCACCCCGTTGCCAGACCGGCGCGCTCCGCTACGGTAGACCCTAGCCCTCGCCACCGGAGACCTTCGTCATGCCCCGTTCAGCCCTGTGTCCGACCCTCGCATTGATTGCGATGATTGCCTTGCCCCTCGCGCCCGCAGCGGCGGAGGAGGCCGGGCACGGGCCGGACTGGCTCGAGGTTACGGATATCACCACCCGGCTGCATGTTCGCACTGCGCCTTCGGCCACGGCATCCCATCTGGGCGCGGTTGAAAATGGCACCGTGCTGCGCAACCTCGGCTGCCGCAGCGATTGGTGTCAGGTGGAACTTCCCGACGGCAGCGCGGGCTGGGCCGCCGCGCGGTACCTGCGCGAGGGCATGGGCCCGGATGCGATCCCCGCCCCAGAGCCGAACTATGACGCCACCGGCCGACTTCCCTGCTCTTTGCGCTACGGCCAGCCCACGTTCCAGTGCGATTTCGGCGTCACGCGGATGGGCGGAGGCGACGCCGACATCACGATTTTCTGGCCCGGAGGCAGCGGGCGGCAACTGGCGTTTCGCGAAGGCATCCCAGCGGTTGGCGGGATCGAGTTTGAACGCCGTGGCGACCTCACCGTGATCGAGCTGGATGAGGAGCGCTATGAGATTCCCGATGCCGTCGTGTTCGGAGGCTGATGGTCATGACCCGAGTTGCGTTTCGCGTCGTTGATGAGCTTTGTTGATGGCGTAACCTTCCACCGTTTCAGCTGCAATTTTATGTGGGTCAGAGTGTTCCAAGCTGATAGCTCTCAAAAGAGGCTTTGCAGCTATGACTGTCGGCAGCCGAATGCGGCCAAACTATTCCGTTGGCCGCAATTCAAATTTCTGAGATGCTCTGGTACCACATGAATTTATTTAGCGTACAAGAGTTTCAGGCTGGTCCGACTAAGTCTGGGTCGTGCAATGCCTGTCGACCATTCGCTGAACCATAGGCGCAAAATGCCAAAAATCTGGTGTTACCATATCCGGTCGCTTTCCTGCGTCATCTAGATAGCGGACGGCAATGATCTGCTCCAAATTCTCATTCTGCTCGAATACAGCGACTTCTTTGGCATCCATCGGGCCGCCCTGAAGGTTGAGCGAATGAACGGAGGCATCTGACAGGCGGCGGAAATACTCAGGCCGTGTCGCACAAAGGTATCGTTTGGCGGCGACATGATAGCGTACGCAATCTGTAATCACGCTGGGGAAAAATCGCTCCAGTACCTCTGCGCCCGCGTCTTCGTGGTGGCGGTCTTCGGTGTCATCCATTGTGAATGTCCCGAATTCACTGGTGAAATGCCCAATGTCATGCAGCAGCGCACCGACGATGATCTCCTCGGGCTGGTCGTTCTGTTCGGCAATCGTTGCCCCCTGCAACATGTGCTGCCCCATGTTCACCGGTTCGCCCAGATACTCTTCATCCCCGCGCCGATCAAAAATGGACCCGATGAATTCCACGATGGTGTCACGGCTCAGGTTGTTGATGTCCGGCTTCATTCTGCGGCCTCCAGGTCGGGTTTGCGGCACAGTGCGTCATAGGTCGACCTCAACCCGTCCTTGTCTGCGTAACACCCCTGCAGCCAGCGCGTACCCTCGCCGGAATAGCCCTTGCGGGCATGGAGAACCCGGGTGTTGTCGACAATGAATGCCTCACCGGGGTTCAGGCGGAAGGTGACTTCCATCGCGGTGTCGTCGATGATTTCGCCAAGGCGGCGATATGCAGCGTAGTAGGTGTCCATCTTCTCAAAGGGGACATCTGTTACGGCAGCAAGGGACCGGTTGTTGAACCGCACTCCGATCAGCTCTCCATCGGGGGCAAGTTCGATCATTGGACGGCGTGATGTCAGGCAAACGCCTGCTTCACCGGCATACTCGAAACGGGCGCAGTGATCTGCCAGTACGTTGAAATATGCCTCGTTTTCATCCCGCAGGCGCTGTGCGGCGGCAAAGCCATCCACCACCATGTTCTCTCCGCCCGCAGCCGAGCTTTCGAGACAATAAAGCACCTGCACCGTGGGAACTGGATCACGGTAGGGGTTGTCGGTATGCGCTTGCAGCCCAAGCCCGGTAAAGGCGAGGTTGGTCGGATTGACTTCAGTGCGAACCTCGAAGTGCCGTCCGTAATTGGTTTCCCGCACAAACCCGAACAAAGCGACCAAATCGAACAGGGCGCCGTCTTTCGCCGGGCCATTCACCACTTTGCCAAACCCAAACCTGCTCACCAGCCCTAACCAGTCGCGCAGGGCGGCATCATTCTGAGACAACTGCTCAAAATCCCCGGTGGGAACATTCCCCATCAAGCCTGAATCCCAGGTTTCAGTTGTGGGGGGCGTCCATCCGCGCTCATGACTTTGTTCGACGTCATAGGCATGGGCATCGAGCCAGCCAAGGTCGTAAGCGACCTCTTTGTTTTCGGGGGCAAACGTGACCTGCAGGGTCTGACCCTGCAGGTCGGCAGAGCGAATGGTGGTATCCGCAGGAATGTCCCGCAGCGAAATCAGGCGCTGGCCATTGGCGGCGGCGCGCGTCTCAGCGTCACTTGCGTTATCGCGCAGCCAGATCGCGTGAAAGCGTTTTTCAGACTGGCCAGAGGTGAGTGTTAGGTGAGTGCCCGCTGAGGCGACAGTGACTGACATTATGGGGCTGTCCTTGTGATGGCGTATTTATGGCGACACCATCGCGTCTGCATGGCATAAGATCAAATTAACAATAATAGCCCTGAGGTGGCGATCTCCTAATGTCAGTTAGCCCTTTCAAAACACCCCCACTGGAGTGGATACGTGCATTCGAAGCGGCTGCTCGCTGCGGCAGCTTTACGGCGGCGGCGGCTGAAAGCGGATTAACCCAATCCGCCATCAGTCAGCGAATTGGTCAGCTTGAAAAGCAACTTGGCACCAGCCTGTTCTTCAGGCGCGCACGCGCCATCGAACTGACGGTGGATGGCGAGGCCTGGTTACCCCATGTGCGATTGGCGCTCACAACGCTGCGCGATAGTTCAGAAGCGTTGTTTGGCTCGGGGCGCGGGCAGATGGCCATCTCGGCGAGCCAATCGATCATTGAGCTGTGGCTTCTGCCACGTCTTGAGAGGTTGGGCCGTATTGCTGAGGGGCAATTGAGCATCCAAACCATGGTGCTGGGAGCCCATGAAGCGGATGTCGACGATGTCATCCGCATAAGGTACGGCGCAGGCGGCTGGCCGCATGATCACAAGTTGAAATTGTTCTCGGAGAAGATAGCCCCGCTCGCCTCGCCTGAATTGGCGGGGCGCGAGGGCCATTGGACGGACTGGCCCCGCATCGCCTGTTCTGGATCACGCCCAGGCTGGAACAGCTGGGCCACGCGCTTTGGTATTGCAACAACCCCGGTGCCGCATCTGCGGTTCGACACATTCCTGTCTGCCCTTGGTGCCGCACGAGCCGGTATGGGAGTTATTCTTGCATCATTGCCACTTTGTGAAAGGGACATTCGGGAGGGGCGGCTCGTTCGGCTAAGCGACGACACGATGGATCATCACGAAAGCTATTGGGCAATCGCAGGGTCGGATGCAATCGCCCGGTCCCAATGGAGTGAGCTTGTCAAAGTGCTTGCCTGAAATTCAGCTTCATCTGCATACCGAAGCTGGAGGGTTCGAACGATAAAGTAACCAGCCGCACGAAAAAATGCCGTTCACTCATCGGATGATCTGATTGGAAGAGGCGCAGACTTTATCTTGGTATGAGGCGAAACGTTCGGAGTACGACATTTGACCCCGCGACAGGCTGCCATGGCCGCGCAATTTCTGGGACGCTCGGATGCGCGGATCACAGGTTCAGTCTATGCTCGATACAGCCCGGAACCCTTGCAGGCAGCAGCAGACGCTTTGAAGTTTGACTAGCCTTAGGTTCAACGAACCTCAGAGTACTGTGTGAAAAACAACAAAGGCGCCCGAAGGCGCCTTGTTTTATTGGTCGGAGCGAGAGGATTCGAACCTCCGGCCCCTGCCTCCCGAAGACAGTGCTCTACCAGGCTGAGCTACGCTCCGACCGTGGCGCGTGGATTATACTTGGTCCCGGGCTTTTGCAAGCCCTATTCGGGCGTATTGTCGCCAGATGTTCGCTTCATGAAAAATGAAACATTGAGACCGCTGCTCAGGACTGCGCGGCTGCGCGTTTGCAAAACCGGTGTGTTGGAGGACCGACCGCCACGGGCCTCGCGCAGGACAATGAAAACGCCGCTTGCAATGATGATACCAGCACCAACCAAGGTAAGAAGATCCATGTTCTCGTCAAAGAGCATGACGCCAAAGATCGTCGCCCAGATGATCTGTGAATACTGCATCGGAGCAACAACGGCCGCTTCGCCAAAGGAATACGCGTAGACCAGCAAGAGCGTCGCGCAAAATCCAAAAACAGAAATGACGGCAAGCCCGGCCAACTCAGCACCGCTGAGCGGGACATATACAAATGGCAATGTCAGCCCCATGATGACCACTGTCGTCAGCATGGGGAACAGCATCAGCACAACACGCCGTTCCACGTTGCTCAGTTTGCGCAGGATCACCGACTGAAAGGCGTTGCCAAATGCCGCCAGCAATGCGGCGGCATGTCCGAAGCCAAGTTCCGTTTCTCCGGGGCGCAATACGACCATAACGCCAGCAAACCCCACAACGACGGCTGCCATGCGTGGCAGACCGACCTTTTCGCCCAGGATGGGAATGGAGAGAATGGTGATGAGCAATGGGGTCGCGAATAGCAATGCATAGGTTTGTGCCAAGGGCAGCACCGAGAACGCGTAAAAGGCTGCGGCAGGCACCACTGACATCGATAGCGACCGCAGCGCAATCCAGCCTGGGTGCTTTGGGCGCAAGGTGCCAGGGGTGGCGTCGCGGACCATCATCATGGTCAGCAGAGGAAAGGACAGAAGGCTCGAGAAAAAAACAATCTGAAAGGCAGATATTTCAGCGCTGACGTATTTTACGATCACGTCGTGAGTGGAGAAAATCACGTAGGCCAGCAGGGCCAAGATAGCTGCTTTTATATTCATTCTGTCACCGAGATGGCTGAAAGCGGCGTCAAAGCGCCATTCCTATAGCGCTAACGCCGAGGAGGGGCATCTTGCAAGGGGCTTGCGCGGGGCCGACCGGGTTTTGTGAACGGCTGAAAATGCATCAGGCCGGGAAAGATCCCGGCCTGATGAAGTAAAATAGCTAGATAATCAGAGGCTTGCGTCGAGGGCGCTCAGAATTGCGTCGCCCATTTCCGAGGTGGTGACCGGGGTCACGCCCTCTTCGCCCAGAAGGTCCGCGGTGCGCACGCCATCGGCGAGAACTTTCTCGACGGCTTTTTCCAGGCGGTCAGCCTCTTCGCCCAGATCAAAGCTGTAGCGCAGCGCCATCGCAAACGACAGCACGCAGGCGATGGGGTTGGCCTTGCCCTGACCGGCAATGTCCGGTGCGGAGCCGTGTACGGGTTCATACAGTGCCTTCGGGCGGCCATTCCCCATCGGTGCGCCAAGCGAGGCCGAGGGCAGCATGCCAAGCGAGCCGGTCAGCATTGCGGCGGCGTCGGACAACAGGTCGCCGAACAGGTTGTCGGTGACGATCACGTCGAACTGCTTGGGCCAGCGGCAGAGCTGCATGGCGCCGGCGTCGGCATACATGTGCGACAGCTCGACCTCGGGGTAGTCCTTGGCCACCTCGGTGACGACTTCGCGCCACAGGATGCCGGACTCCATCACGTTTGCTTTTTCCATCGAGCACAGTTTCTTGCCGCGACGCATCGCCAGTTCAAAGGCGGAGCGCGCCACACGGTCGATCTCGCTCTCGGTGTAGCGCTGGGTGTTGATGCCGACGCGTTCGTTGCCTTCCTCGATGATGCCGCGCGGCTCGCCGAAGTAGATGCCGGAGGTTAGCTCGCGCACGATCATGATGTCGAGGCCGGCGACCACGTCCTTTTTCAGCGAGGAGAAATCCGCCAGCGCGTCAAAACACTGGGCCGGGCGCAGGTTGGAAAACAGATCCATTTCCTTGCGCAGGCGCAGCAGGCCGCGTTCGGGTTTCACCGAAAAATCGAGCGCGTCGTATTTCGGGCCACCGACGGCGCCCAGCAGGACAGCGTCGACTTCTTGAGCCTTGGCCATGGTGTCGTCATGCAGCGGGGTGCCGTGGGCGTCATAGGCCGCGCCGCCGACCAGATCGTCGCTCACATCGAACTGAAGGTCGCGCTTTGCGCCATACCAGGTGATGACTTTCTTGACCTCGGCCATGACCTCGGGGCCGATCCCGTCACCAGGCAAAATCAGAATCGATGGGTTGGACATCTCAAAACTCCTTTGACGTATCGCCAAAGGGCGTAGCGGGCTGCTGTCGCCGGGTCAATAATCCGGGCGCAATTATGCTGGGTATCAGGGTGGATCAGCGGCGGATGTCGATCCAGACCAACCCGTGGCGACTGCCTTTGCCGCGTATGACGCCAGACGCGGCCACCTGAAGCTCTGCCGACGGCAGCGCATAATCGACCCGCATCGGGCCGGTGCTTTCCCAGGTGACAGTGTGCTGCAGGCCGTTCTCGTCGGCGGGAAGCGTGTCCCGTAGGCGCGGATCGGTCAGGAGGCGGGACAGGGCGTCCTTGTGCCCCTCGCCGCGCGCCGGGTCGTTGTTGGCATCGCCCAGCAGAACAAAGGGCGGGGTGAGACGGGCGCCCAAGGTGCCATCCAGAAGGTGCAGCCAGATCAGAAGCTCATCGGCGTTGCGTCGGCCGTTGCGGTCCTCTGGTCCATCAAAGACCGGTGGTGCGGCGTGAAAGCTCATGACCCAGAGAGGCATGTCATCAGGCAGCATGACAGGCACGGCCCAGTGGTTTGTTGATGAAAGGCGCAACATTTTTGCCGTTTCCGCATCAGGGTAGGGCAGCCCGTCTTTGGTCACCGGCATGCGATGATCGGGCACCTCGTGCCACAGCAGCCCTGTGAGGTCGATCGCGTGTTCGGTCGTGATCGGGTATTTCGACAGCAGCGCGATGCCGCTTTGCCCGGTGAAGCGTCCCCAGCCCCAGGCATCTTCCGGCTCTCCCAGGCGACCATCACCGTCTAGGTCGTGGTCAGAGGCGATCCCTGCATTGGGTTTTGGTGCAAAGCGATATGGGTAGTGCTGGCCAGCCGCGGCCAGCCGGAGTTGCAGGGCCGCAAGCGCCGCGGTGTCATAATCCCAGTCGATGCTCTGCAGGGCCAGTATGTCGGCGTCTGCCCTGCGGATCGTGTCGATGACCGCATCAATCTGTGCATTGTCGCGTTGCAGATCCCGCAGCAGCAGCCCCGGCCCCTTGCGGCTCAGGTCTGTATTGAAGGTGGCAAGGCGGATGGTCTCGGCGGTGAGAGCTCCGGGTAGACCCGAGAGCAGAAGCAGCAGCAAGAGGGCTGCCGACCATCTCATACGGCTTGTAGATTCTTGTCGTGATCAAAGGATCTGCGCTTCTGCTCGATCAGATCTGCCACGCGCAGGCGGGCCATGCCGCGCGTTATCATGCTGGCCGGGATCATGGCCCAGCCGGTCACGCACCAGATCAGCAGCTGCGGATTACCAAGGAGGGCGGGGTCAAACACGCTTGCCCCCATCTGAATGAGCGCCGGAAGCAGGAAGGGCAGGAGCACCCCACCTATGATGTGTAGCTTTGCATCACGTTGCAATCGCGTGACCACATCGCCGCCGGTGGTCGGGTCAAACAGCGGCAGATTGACCCAAACGTTAAAGGCGCCGCTGGACAGTGGCCAGTTCAGCAAGCGGATCACGATCGCGAAATAGGCAACGCAAAGCAGAGAGATCAGATGCGCAAGCCCAGCCGCGGCCCGCACCAGATCTACCGTATATTGCGGCACATCAGAGGGCATCATCAGCCGGGTCAGCTGCACAGGCGAATAGGCGAAATCCAGAGCGTCGCCGACCGTGAATGCAAGCTTGTGTACCAGCGCGCTAAAGCCGGTAGGCTGGAACGGATGGCCAGCCAGAATGCTCAACAGGATCATGCAGAGCGCTGCGAAGACAAAGCGGCTGCGGTTCAGTGGAGGCGCATCGCGGAACTCTACAATGCTGGGGCTGTGTGAAGAGTACTCGGCAAAAATCAGGCCACCAGCCAGCAGGGCCATGAACGCCACGATTTCCGGAGATTGCGTCGCTGTGACCGGCAACAGCAATGACGGCAACGCCACGAGAAGCGCCACCAATAATCCGCGAATTGCCGCGCTTGTCATGCGTGCAAGCACTGTTCGTTCCCTTCACCCTGGGGTCTTCCGGTTTTTTGGTGGAATGACCCGGTATGAAGCACCCCAGAATCTGCCAGGTTGCTCTGCCTCATTTTTGCCCCAATCCTGCACGGCGTCGCCTGTTTTCTCAAGCGCAGGGTTAAGGAAATGCATCAAATTTGAATGACCAGCACTCAAGTGGTGCTGACATGCATCAATCTTAATTCGTCAAATCATCGACTTATCGGCGCGCAGGGGGCGGGAGCCTGCTCGCATGGAGCGTAAAAAATGCGCAAGGTCGCGTGTTAGGCAATTGGGCGGAAATGTGCACCGGGTCTCTGCGGCGCGCTCATGAAAGTCAAAAAAGGCCGCCCGAAGGCGACCTTTGAACATGTTGAGGCTGGTCCGGCGATCAGACCCAGGGACGTTCCTGCGCAGCCTTGGCCTCGAAAGACTGGATCGAATCCGCCTTTTCCAGCGTGAGGCCGATGTCGTCGAGACCGTTCAGCAGGCAATGCTTGCGGAAGGGGTCGACGTCGAACTTGATCACGTCGCCATCGGAGGTGGTGATCTCCTGCGCTTCGAGGTCGACGGTCATGCGGGCGTTTTCGCCGCGCTCAGAGTCCGACATCAGCAGATCGACCTGCTCCTGCGGCAGCACGATGGGCAGCATGCCGTTCTTGAAGCAGTTGTTGAAGAAGATGTCGGCAAAGGAGGTGGAGACCACCACCTTGATGCCGAAATCTGCCAGTGCCCACGGCGCGTGCTCGCGCGAGGAGCCGCAACCGAAGTTGTCGCCTGCCACCAGGATCGAGGTTTCGCGGTACTTGGGCAGGTTCAGTACGAACTCTGGGTTTTCGTTGCCCTGACGGTCGTAGCGCATCTCGTCAAAGGCGTGCACGCCAAGGCCGGAGCGTTTGATGGTCTTCAGGAACTGCTTGGGGATGATCATATCGGTGTCGATGTTGACCAGCGGCATCGGCGCCGCAATCCCGGTGAAGGTTTCGAACTTGTTCATGTGTGTTGTCCTTCAGAGCTCGCGGATGTCGGTCAGCTTGCCGGTGACAGCAGCGGCTGCGGCCATGGCAGGGGACACCAGATGGGTGCGGCCCTTGTAGCCCTGACGGCCCTCGAAGTTGCGGTTGGATGTGGAGGCGCAGCGTTCGCCTTCGCTCAGCTGGTCCGGGTTCATCGCCAGGCACATGGAGCAGCCTGCCAGACGCCACTCAAAGCCGGCTTCGGTAAAGATCTCGGCAAGGCCTTCTTCCTCGGCCTGGGCGCGGACGAGACCGGAGCCCGGAACCACCATGGCACGCATGCCGTCCTTGACTTTCTTGCCCTTCAGCACATCGGCCGCGGCACGGAGATCCTCGATGCGGCCATTGGTGCAGGAGCCGATGAAGACCGTGTCGATCTCGATATCGGTCAGCTTCATGCCCGGGGTCAGACCCATGTAGTCCAGCGCGCGTTTTGCGGCCTCGACCTTGCCACCGGCAAAATCTTCGGGTGCGGGCACATTTGCGGTGATCGGCAGCGCATCCTCGGGCGAGGTGCCCCAGGTGACGGTTGGCGCGATGTCTTCGCCGCGGATGGTCAGCACCTTGTCGAAATGGGCGTCATCGTCGGAATAGAGCGTCTTCCACCAGGCGAGAGCGGCTTCCCACTGGGCGCCTTTGGGAGCGTGTGGGCGGCCCTTGACGTAGTTGAACGTGGTCTCGTCCGGGGCGATCAGACCGGCGCGTGCGCCGCCCTCGATGGCCATGTTGCAGATGGTCATCCGGCCTTCCATCGACAGTTCGCGGATCGCGTCACCACAATATTCGATCACATAGCCAGTGCCGCCACCGGTGCCGGTCTCGCCGATGATGGTCAGAACGATGTCCTTGGCGGTCACGCCGGGGCTGAGGGTGCCGGTGATCTCGACCTTCATGTTCTTGGATTTCTTCTGGATCAGCGTCTGGGTGGCCAGCACGTGCTCCACCTCAGAGGTGCCGATGCCATGCGCCAGCGCGCCGAATGCGCCATGGGTCGCGGTGTGGCTGTCGCCGCAGACCACGGTCATGCCCGGAAGAGTCCAGCCCTGCTCAGGGCCGACGATATGCACGATGCCCTGACGGATGTCGCTGACCGGGTAGTAATGCACGCCGAATTCGCGGGCGTTGGTGTCCAGTGCCGCGACCTGGATGCGGCTGTCTTCGGGCATCTGATCGGGATTGTCGCGCCCGGCGGTGGTGGGGACGTTGTGGTCCGGCACCGCGATGGTCTTGTCTGGCGCGTGCACCTTGCGGCCGGCCAGGCGCAGACCCTCAAAGGCCTGTGGGCTGGTCACTTCGTGCACCAGATGGCGGTCGATATAGAGCAGGCTGGTGCCGTCCTCGGCTTCATGCGCCACATGCGCATCCCAGATCTTGTCATAGAGTGTTTTGGGGGACATGAGGTCCTCTCCCGTATGTTCGGTAAATGTGCTGGCGTAACTGGTCTGGCAACGCAGCCTTATAGGCGCGCGAGAACCGTGCGGGCGGCACCGAAGAACCGTTCGCGCAAGCGCGCGCGGTCCTGAAGGGCAATTGTCTGAGCCAATACGTGAGTCATGGTGAGTTGAATATAGACGCACCTTCCGACAATCAAGATTCGTTCGCATGCACGCGGGACGTGGCGGGGTGCTTTTCCTTGCATCAAGCCGCGCGCGCGGGACATGCTGGCCGGGAAGGAGGGTCGGAATGGACCAAGACGTACTGCCCGAGGCGATTCAAGGCACGCTGCAATATCTGATCGCGCAGGCGCAGGCATACTGGGAATTGGCGGTGACCCCGGGGTGGCGCCAGAATCAGGTGCTGATTGTTCTGGGGCTCATTGTTGCCGCGATGCTGCTGCGTGGCGTGACCCATGCCCGTTGGGAAAGCTGGGCGCGGTCACGGGAAGGCTGGCCGAAGTGGCGTTTGCGGCTTCTGGTTCAGGTTCTGCGGCGATTGTCGTTGATCTATTTCACGGTCATGTCCTGGGGTGTCTACACCGTGATGCGAGAGGTAACCTGGCCATCGCGCAGTTACCTGATCGGAGCCGCGGCGAAACTTGCGGCCGCCTGGTTGGTCATCGCCTTGGTCTCGCGTTTTATTGCCAACCCAACCTTGCGCAGGCTCGCCACCTGGCTGCTTTGGATCTACGCAACTTTGGCTGTCTTCAATCTTGTGGACGACGCGGCGCAGGTGCTCGATTCCATCGCGTTCGAGCTGGGCTCCGTGCATCTGTCGCTGCTTGTTGTGCTGAAAGCGATCGTGTTGGCGACTGTGATGCTGATGATGGCGCGCATGGGCTCTGGTTTGGCGGAGCGAGGGTTGCGCGGCAATGATGACATCTCTCCGTCGATGCAGGTTCTGGCAGGGAAGGCCGTGCAGGTCCTGCTGTACGGGGTCGCCTTTGTCATCGTGATCCGCTCCATCGGTTTTGACCTGACGGGGCTTGCGGTTCTGTCCGGTGCGGTTGGTGTCGGCATTGGCTTTGGCCTGCAGAAAGTGGTCTCCAACCTCGTGTCCGGGATCATCATCCTGATGGATCGCTCCATCAAGCCGGGCGATGTGATCTCGCTGGGGGAAACCTTCGGTTGGATCAACTCGTTGGGCGCTCGTTACGTGTCGGTCGTGACCCGCGATGGCAAGGAATACCTGATTCCTAACGAGGATCTGATTACTTCGCAGGTGGTGAACTGGTCACATTCAAACCGCTTCGTGCGGCTCGATATCAATTTCGGCACCAGCTATGACGATGATCCGCATTTGGTCCGCAAGGTGGCCATTGCTGCCACAATGACCGTTGACCGGGTGCTGGCACGCGACGGGATGAAGCCTGTGTGCCATATCGTCGGCTTCGGCGACAGCAGCGTGGATTATGTCCTGCGGTTCTGGATTACCGATCCGACAGGGGGGCTGACCAACATTCGTGGCAATGTGTTTCTGGCGCTCTGGGATGCATTCAAGGCCGAAGACATTTCGATCCCCTTCCCGCAGCGCGAACTGCGTCTGCTCAATGATCGTTTGCCGGTGCAAATGGACGAAGCCCCCCCCGAAGACATGGGCGCGACGGGCGCAGAGTCACGGTCGCGCGGCGATGCGGCGAAGCTTGATTGAAAAGCCGCTGCACAGTTGCTACATTTAAGGGGACCCCAGCGCCGGGGGTCTGTCGGCGCGCAGCAAGGAGGACAATGTCCTGGCACCCCAACCTCAGGCGGCAGTTGCCGCCCCGTCCGGAGCAGCCGTGATGGCCGCGTCCGCACCGCAATATTCCAGCGAAGATCTGCTGGAACGCATCCTTTCCTCGCTTGATGAAGACAAGGCCGAAGATGTCACGAAGATTGATCTTCGCGGCAAGACGTCAATTGGCGACTATATGATCGTGGCCTCTGGCCGATCAACGCGTCAGGTCGCCTCCATGTCGGCAAAGCTGGCAGACAAGCTGAAGCATGAATTCGGCATTGGCTGCAAGGTCGAGGGCAAGGATACAGGTGACTGGGTTCTGATCGATACCGGTGATGTGATCGTGCATATCTTCCGTCCGGAAGTGCGCGAGTTCTACCAGATCGAGAAGATGTGGCTGCCCGCAGGTGCAGTCGCCAGTTAAGACGGTCGACACCGAGGCCCGTTGCGGGTCGGGCATTGCCTGATCCCTATCGGGCTTTTGGTTGCCGGTTTTGCCGCAACTGCCCCTGTTCGCGGGGCAGGTCGGGCAAAGCCCGGTATTCCGATAGCCTAAAGCCCCGGCATCCTGCCTTTCCAGTTTTCCAACGTCAGGACATATCTGCATGCGCGTGCACATCTGCGCGGTCGGGCGTTTGCGCGCTGGGCCGGAAAAGACGCTGATCGAAGACTACCTGCAGCGCTTTGACCGCAGCGGGCGGGCATTGGGCCTTGGCCCTGCGCGGGTGATCGAGGTCGAGGACAAGAAGAACGCCGGCATGAGCGCCGAGGCGGACCTGCTGCGCAAGGCGCTGCCCAAGGGGGCGCTGATCTGCACGCTGGACGAGCGCGGCAAGGTGATCTCCTCGCCTGATTTTGCCGACCGACTGGCGGGCTGGCGCGACATGGGACGGCAGGATCTGGCGCTGATCATTGGCGGTGCGGACGGCATCGACCCCAGTCTGCGGGCAGAGGCGGATTTTGCGCTGTCCTTCGGCAAGATGGTCTGGCCGCATATGATGGTGCGGCTGATGCTGGCCGAACAGATCTATCGCGCGGCCACCATTCTCTCCGGAAGCCCGTATCACCGGGTCTAAACCGCTGGAACCTGACCGCTTCTGTTCAAGGCAGATCGAATACCACTGCCTCCGCGGCCCAACCATCCAGATTGCAGCGAGCCTGGATCTGCACCTGCTTGGTGCCGTCCGGAAGGGCGACGCCGCTCAGGGCGCGGGTGAAGGGCTGCTCATCAACATGTGGATGCGCCAGGACCCGAAGACCCAGCTCGTTGCCGTCCATGTCCAGCACCCGCCAGCCATCGGCATAATGGTCCCAGCCGCTGTCGGGATGCGACAGGGTGACGGAGAAGCTCCAGCTGCCACCGTTCTGGCGGGCGGTAACGTCTTCGATGACGGGGTCATCTGCGAATGCAGCCTGCGGCAGGACCAGGCACAACAGCGGGATCAGGGCATATCTCAACATGCGGCAACCTTAGCCGGAGTTTCCGGTGGCCGTCGTCACAATTTGGTGGGGGCGACGGTCTTGGGCTCTGACTGCATCAGGATGCGTCGAGAGCGCGAGATGAACTCCCGCCGGTAGAGCACGCCGAGCGTGACGATGGTGGCGATTATGAGCGCCTCTGCTCCAACCAGCCAGGCCAGGGCAGCCAGCGAGAAATACGTCGCGCGCAATCCGCGATTGAAGCTGCGCGCGGCGGTAATATTGATCTCGGCAGCCTGCCGCGAGCGCGGATAGGCACGCGGGTCGCTTGCTTCGTTTGGCACCGCTGCCATCAAGACGGAGCAATAGCCAAACAGGCGGTGTGACCAGACAAAGGCGAGGAAGGCATTTGTCAGGCTGGCCAGCACCAGAATGATCTTGATCTCCCAGACAAACACCGGCGTTTGCTCCAGCGCCAGATCTTGCGCCACGCCCGCGAGCTGTTCGGTGTTGCCAATCAACGCAAGCCCGGCGCCAAGAGCCAGCATCGTCGCGGAGGCAAAGAATGCGGTGGCCTGTCTCAGCGACGAAATCACCTGAGAATCAAATATCCGTGGCGAGCGGGTGACCATCTCTTTCATCCACTCTCGTCGGAAGTCCGCCATGAGAGCAGAGACAGATGGCCGCTTGGGATTGGGGTTTTCGATCCGCCAGCCAATCCAGAACCAACCTGCCGCAAAACAGGTCAGGGCTATGAAATCCCACGTTGAAAACAACTCGAGGCGGTCTAACCATATCATGCTGAGACCCTAGCCCAGTCAGTTCGTCCTTGCCAGCGGTCAAGAATTGGTAATATTATATTACCAAAGAGGAGAGCCCGCATGGAGATGCCATCCCCCAATGTCGCCATCCTGGCCCGCAAGGACGAGCTGTTGCGCCAGTTGCAGCGCGTGCTGCCCGCCGATGCCATCATCTCGGATGTGGCGGAGACCCGTGCGTATGAGTGTGACGCGCTGACGGCCTACAAATGCCCGCCGATGCTGGCGGTTTTGCCGCGCTCCACACAAGAGGTCGCGGAAGTCTTGCGCATCTGTCACGCGATGGGGGTGCCGGTGGTGCCGCGCGGCGCGGGCACGTCGCTGGCCGGTGGCGCGCTGCCAACGGCCGATTGCGTGATCCTCGGGGTGGCCCGGATGAACGAGGTGCTGGAGACCGACTACGACAACCGCATCATCCGGGTGCAGAGCGGCCGGACCAACCTCAGCGTCTCCGGCGCGGTGGAGGAGGAGGATTTCTTCTATGCGCCTGACCCCTCGTCGCAGTTGGCCTGTGCGATCGCTGGCAATATCGCCATGAACTCCGGCGGGGCGCATTGTCTGAAATATGGCGTCACCACCAACAACCTGCTGGGCGTCACACTGGTGATGATGGACGGCACCGTGGTGGAGATCGGCGGTGCGCATCTGGATGCGGGCGGGCTGGATCTTCTTGGCGTGATCTGCGGCAGCGAGGGACAGTTGGGTGTGGTGACCGAGGCCACCCTGCGCATCCTGCGCAAACCCGAAGGCGCGCGCCCCGTTCTGATTGCCTTTGACAGCAACGAGGTGGCGGGCGCATGTGTCTCCGACATCATCAAGGCAGGTGTCCTGCCCGTCGCCATTGAGTTCATGGACCGCCCCTGCATTGAGGCCTGCGAGGCCTTTGCCAAGGCGGGCTATCCCATGTGCGAGGCGCTTTTGATCGTGGAGGTCGAAGGCTCCGAGGCCGAGATTACCCATCAGCTGGGATTGATCACCGAGATTGCCCGGCGCCACAATCCGGTGGAGCTGCGCGAGGCAGGTGATGCCGATGAGGCCGCGCGGATCTGGCTGGGGCGCAAATCCGCCTTTGGCGCCATGGGACAGATCAACGACTACATGTGCCTCGACGGGACGATCCCGGTGTCTGCCCTGCCGCAGGTCTTGCGCCGTATCGAGGAGATGAGCGCAGAATTTGGCCTGAAAGTTGCGAACGTCTTTCATGCGGGGGATGGCAATATGCACCCGCTCATCCTGTTTGACGCCAACAAACCCGGCGATCTGGAGCTGTGCGAGGCGCTTGGGGCCGAGATCCTGAAGCTCTGCGTCGAGGTGGGCGGATGCCTGACCGGCGAACATGGCGTGGGCATCGAGAAACGCGACCTGATGCTGCATCAGTATGAGGCCGCGGACATCGAGGCGCAGCTTTGGGTCAAGGACGTGTTCGATCCCAAGTGGCTGCTCAACCCGGCGAAGGTTTTTCCTCTGTCGAGCACAGAGAGCCGCCGCACCGTTTGTCTTGCCGCAGAGTGACACGCCATGGGGGCTTTGCCCCCAGACCCCAAGGATATTTGGAAGAAGATGAAATGATGACACCGCAAAGTGAGGCTGAACTGGCCGACATCATTGCCGGGGCAAATGGGCCTCTTTGCATCGAGGGCGGCGGTACGCGGGGTATTGAGGTGCCCGGTGAGCGGCTGAGGACGGGTGGTCTGTCGGGCGTGACCCTTTATGAGCCGGGGGCGCTGACGCTGGTGGTACAGGCGGGCACGCCGGTGGCCGAGATTGAGGCGCTGCTGGCGACGGAAAACCAGCGTCTGGCGTTCGAGCCTGTGGATTTTCGGAGCTCGCTGGGGACTGGAGGGGAGCCGACAATAGGTGGCGTTGTTGCCACCAATGCCTCCGGCCCGCGGCGCATCCAGGGGGGCGCGGCGCGGGACTTTCTGCTTGGCGTGCGGTTTGTCAATGGGCGCGGAGAGGTGCTGCGCAATGGTGGCAGGGTGATGAAAAATGTCACCGGCTATGATCTGGTCAAGCTGATGGCGGGATCACATGGCACACTTGGGGTGTTGACGGAGGTCGCCCTCAAGGTGCTGCCACGTTCTGAGACCGAGGCCACTCTGGCGGTTGAAGAGATTGATCTTGCCGCCGGGATTGCCTGTTTGTCGGCGGCTCTGGGCTCGCCGTTCGATGTGACCGGGGCCGCATATGACCCGAATGCGCAACGGGCCTATGTGCGGCTCGAGGGGTTTGAGGCTTCTGTGGCCTATCGCGCCAAGGCATTGCGAGAGCAGCTTGGGCGCTATGGCGCGGTGACAGAGGTGTCTGGCTCGGGTGAACTGTGGCGCGGTCTCCGCGATCTGCATGATTTTGCGGGGCTGGAGGGCGACATCTGGCGGGTGTCTGTCAAACCCACGGATGCGGTTGAGTTGATCCCGACATTGGGGGCAACGAGGTGTCTCTGTGATTGGGGGGGCGGTCTGGTCTGGGCGTTGATGCCCGAAGGCGTGGACTTGCGGCAGCGCATGACGGTGCCCGGTCATGCAACATTGATCCGATCCGTCGCGGGCACATCGGTGCCGCGCCACCATCCGGAGTCCGCACCACTGGCGGCGATCTCCGCGGGATTGCGTCGGCAATTTGATCCGCGACACATTTTGAATACAGGATTGATGGGGTAGCGATGGATGTGATCTTTATCTTTGTGGCGGGGGTTCCCGTCTTTGTGGTGCTGTCGGTTATTCCGGTGGCGAGATTGGGCGTGGTCGCGAGCCTCATTGTCGGGGCCGGGATCATTGTCTATAGCTTTGGCCTAGAGCCGATCACGGGCAGCGATCCGGCGGGGAACGCGATGTCCAATGGCTACCGGGGGATATTGCATATCTCGGCAGCCGGTGGGGCAGGGGTAGCCGTGCTCTATCATCTGACCCGCATGTATATCCCGAGCTTTCCCGAGCCAGCGCTCAATATCCTCCGGTACATTGTGTTCCTGCTGCTGAGCTTGCCCGGCGGGATGATGGGAGCTTGGATCGTGGCAGAGGTGTTGGTGTAGGACAATGCAGACCAATTTTACCAATGAACAACTTCAGAACCCCGGAACGCAGCGCGCGAATGAGAGCCTGCGCTCCTGCGTGCATTGCGGTTTCTGCACCGCCACCTGTCCGACCTATCAGGTGCTGGGGGATGAGTTGGACAGTCCGCGCGGGCGCATTTACCTGATCAAGGACATGCTGGAAAACGAGCGGGTGCCGGACGAAAAGACGGTCAAGCATATCGACCGCTGCCTGTCTTGCCTGGCCTGCATGACCACCTGTCCGTCGGGTGTGCACTACATGCATCTGGTGGATCATGCGCGCGCGTATATCGACAAACACTACAAGCGACCTTTCAGTGACCGTGCGCTGCGCTGGGTACTCGCGCGCATCCTGCCTTATCCGGGGCGCTTCCGGCTGGCCTTGCTGGGGGCGAAACTGGCGCGCCCCTTCAAGGGGCTCATGCCGGATGCCCGTCTGCGGGCGATGCTGGAGATGGCGCCAAAAGTGATCCCGCCGGTCAGTCGCAACGATGATCCGCAGAGCTTTGCCGCCGAAGGCAAGCCGATAAAGCGCGTGGCGCTGATGACGGGCTGCGCGCAAAAGGCGCTCAACACCGATATCAACGACGCCACCATCCGCCTGCTGCGCCGATTGGGCTGTGAGGTGGTGGTGGCAGAAGGCGCGGGCTGTTGCGGCGCGCTCACCCATCACATGGGGCGCGAGGAGGAAAGCCACGCGACGGCGGCAAAGAACATTCACGCCTGGATGGCGGAGAAAACGGGCAAGGGGCTGGATGCGATCGTCATCAACACCTCCGGCTGCGGCACCACGGTGAAGGACTACGGTCATATGTTCCGCAACGATGCGCTGGCGGCGGACGCCGCGACCGTCTCGGATCTTGCGATGGATATCTCAGAACTTCTGATGCAGCTCGACCTGCCGGAAGGCGCGGACCAAGAGCTCACGGTCGCCTATCACGCGGCCTGTTCGCTGCAACACGGCCAGCAGATCAAGACCCACCCAAAAACCTTGCTGAAGCGTGCCGGTTTTACGGTGGTCGAACCCGCCGACAGCCATCTGTGCTGTGGCTCCGCCGGCATCTACAACCTGCTGCAACCCGAAATCTCGGCCCAGTTGAAGGCCCGCAAGGTGCGCACGCTTGAGGCCAAATCGCCCGATCTCATCGCGGCGGGCAACATCGGCTGCATGATGCAGATCGGCTCCGGCACCTCACTGCCAATCGTGCATACGGTGGAGCTTTTGGACTGGGCGACCGGTGGCCCGAAACCGCCGGCGCTGCAGGCGGATCGCAGCGCGCCTTCGGTTCCGATCTTGCGCTGAGCTGCCGCAACCGGCATCACAAAGGGGCGCATGGAATCGCCGCCGCGCGCCCAAATTTTGCCCCAGGTGCTGGCTACTCTGCTGCATGTGGGATGTGGAGTGTGCCTGTGCTGCCTTTCAAGCAATTGATTACAAGCGCTTTGTTTTGCGCGATGTCCGGCCTTGCGCAAGCCGGACCGGATCTGCGCGCCGATGACAGCCGTCTCAAAAGCCTGGAGACCACAGATGCGGGCCGCGACTGGGAGGCGGTCGGACGGCTGGATCGCCGTGGCGAGGGGTTTTGCACCGGGGCGTTGATCGCGCCCGATCTGGTGCTGACGGCGGCGCATTGTCTCTATGATCGCGACACGTTGGAGCAGATCGACGCGACTTCGATCGAGTTTCTGGCCGGCTGGCGCAACGGGCGGGCCTCGGCCTATCGCTCCGTCAAACGGGCGGTGCTGCATCCTTCCTACGTTTACGATGGCACGCTTTCCGCGACGCGGGTGCGCAACGATATCGCCTTGCTGCAACTGCAGCGTCCGATCCGCAACACCACTGTGACCCCGTTTGAAACCGATGTGCGCCCCCGCAAGGGCGCGCGGGTCGGGGTCGTGTCTTACGCGCAGGACCGATCCGAAGCGCCGTCGTTGCAGGAGGTCTGCACCGTGATGGCGCGGCAGGACGGGGTGCTGGTGATGTCCTGCGATGTGGATTTCGGCTCTTCCGGCGCGCCCGTTTTCTCTTTCGATGGCGAGCGGCCGCGCATTGTTTCCGTGGTGTCGGCCAAGGCGAGGGTGGAGGGCAATCCGGTCTCGCTCGGCGCGTCACTGGCCGATGAACTGGCACTGCTGGAAGCCCAGCTGACTGGCACCCATGTTGGCAGCCAATTGCCGCAAGGGGTCAGCCGGGTGCAGGTGGGTGAACCCCGCCGCCGTGACATGGGCGCAAAATTCATCTCAAACTGAGGGGGCAGCCTCTTGAAACTGCGGAGCCCCTTCATAAATCGGAGGGTGTCCGGGGCGCCACTGTTTGGGCCCCGGCGCAGAACCGCCCGTCCCATGTTGGGAGGGCTTCATAGCAGTTATCGCTCAAAGATGAGGATGAACCATGCGTACGTTTGATTTTGCTCCGCTGCACCGCGCAACCGTTGGTTTCGACCAGATTGCCGACCTGATGGACCGGGTCATGAGCTCGGATATCCAGCAGCCCAGCTACCCCCCTTACAACATCGAAAAGACCGCCGATGATGCCTATCGCATCTCCATCGCCGTGGCCGGATTCTCGGAAGAGGAACTGAATGTCGAGGTGAAGGAACACGCGCTGATCGTCTCCGCCCGCAAGGGTGAGGAGAGCGAAGCGCGCAGCTATCTTCACCGTGGCATCGCGACCCGCGCATTCGAGCGCCGCTTTACCCTCGCCGATCACGTGCGCGTCGAAGGCGCCAGCCACGCCGATGGCATGCTGCACATCGATCTGGTGCGTGAAGTGCCCGAAGCCCTGAAACCACGCCGGATCGAGATCGCCTCGGCCAATGGATCGCGGCCGAAGGAAATCGCCTCGACCGTGAACTGATCCCTCCCCGGGGCGCTTGCGCCCTGTTGTCCCGCCCCCGGCGCCTTTGCCGGGGGCGATTTTATTGTTGGGTTTGCGCGTCCTTACCACGCGGTAGGTTGTGCGGCGGCACGACGCCTGCCTTAATGGCGGCATGAACACATCTCCCCCTCAGACCACCCGGTTCCAGTTGATCCGCAGCGCCTGTCGCCTGTTTGCCGCGCATGGCTATGCCGGGGCGTCGATTTCGGCGATCGCGCGCGAGCTGGGCCTGAGCAAACAGGCGCTGCTGCATCATTTCGGCAGCAAGGACGCGCTTTATGCATTGGCGGTGGAGCAGACGGCGGCGGAGATGGTGCAACTTCTGTTCGACGCGATGCAGGATGACCGCCCGCCCGAGGATCAGCTGGAGGCGTTCTTTGCCGCCTTCATGGCGCAGATGCAGGCCGACCCGGCGCCGACCCGCCTGCTGATCCGCGCGATGCTGGATCACGCCGCGCTGCCAACCGCCAAGGCGGGCCCATCGCTTCATACGCTGTTCGAGGGGCTGGTGGCGACGGTGCAGGCCACGCAACGCTGGCAGGACGCGGGCATGCCGCGCGCGCTGGTCGTGGTGACGCAGCTTCTGGGGGCCGCCTCGCTAATGGAGACCACCGGCACCTCGCTGGAGGTAATGTTTGGCCGCGCCGCCCATGATGGCGCGCGCGACCGAAATGCGGTGATGCTGGCTGAGCTTGTCTCAGGCACCCTGCGCGGTTGAACCGGGCCTCGTCCGCACCTCATGCGACAGCAGATAGGCGCTGGCTACCAGGATCAGCGCGGTGCCGAGCCACATGTTGCCGTCCGGCAGGAAGCCAAACACAAGCGCGCCAAGGCCGACGTTGAACAGAAGTTTCAGATGGTCGTAGGGCTGAAGGAAGGCCGCATCCGCCAGCGTATAGGCCCGCACCAACGTATGCTGCGCCAGCGCCGTCAGCAACCCGGCCCCGATCACCAGCCAGAGCGTGCCCTCGGGCAGAGCAAAGCCGCTGCCGACCGCAAGCAGCGCGTTGGCGGGGCTCAGCAGCAGCAGCAGGTAGATCGTCACTGTCTCGGTGCTGTCGCGATGGGTCAACTGCTTGGTCACCACCGAACTGGCAGCCCAGAGGGCCGCTGCCGCCACCGGCAAAAGTGCCGCGATCTGAAAATGATCCGACCAGGGCGACAGGATCACCATGCCGCCGATGATGCCGACAATCACCGCGCCCCAGCGCTGAAGCGAGACCTCCTCGCGCAGGACCAGCCCCGCGCCGATGGTGACAAAGAAGGGCGACAGCAGGATCAGGGCGATGGCCTGCCAGATCGGCACATGCGCGAGCCCCAGTGTCCAGAGCTGCACGCCGCCAACCGCCAGCGCCACACGCAGGACATGGGCAAGGATTTGCCGCGTGGTCAGAACAGCCAGCCGGTTGCGCCAGATCCACGGGATGTAGAACAGCAGCGCGATCAGATATTGCCAGAAGGTCACCGTGGGGGCCGATGCGCCATGCAGCATGGTGGCCGATTGCAGCCCAATGTTGACCAGTGCAAAACAGGCTCCGGCGAGGACCATCAGGCCAGCCGCCTTGAGCGGGGTGGGGAGGGTTTGAGTCATCTGCGTTTCGTCTTTTCCTCAGCACGCATGTGACCCAAGGCAGACGAACAGACCCAGACTCCCCCTGTTCACAGGCGGCGGCACGGGTCTCTCCATTCTCTTCCATCCGGACTGTGTCCGTCGGCCCCGGAATTGCGCCGGGTCTGCTGACACCTTCGCCATGGGCAAAGGCCGCTCGTGGGCTGTAACCACCGGTAGGGAGTTTCACCCTGCCCTGAGAATAGGGCTTCGTACCCTTGCCAGCGTCCAAAACAAAGCCCCTTCGCGCCCGTTCGCCGGTGTTTTTCGACCGATCCTTCTTCTAACCGGCAATATCCTGGGGTGAATGGACCGCAAGGCAAGAGAGGCAAGGCCCTTGAGGAACACGTTTGACACAAAAAGAGGGGCCCGTCCGGGCCCCTCCAATGTCAGATCGTGATCGATGTGCTATTCGACCTTGAAGGACCAGAACATGGTTTCGCCAGAGCTGTCGTCGACGCCGTCGTTGTCGGTGGAGACCCAGGCTGTGCCGTCTTCCAGGATCGCGAGACCTTCGACCTTGTCGAGCACATAACCGCCGGTGGATTTCAGATCCGGCAGCAGGTCGCGAACCTCTTCCTTGGTCACAATCGGCAGCTCGCCGCCGAGCGGAGCAGGCACCATCTCGGAGAGGGCGACGCGGTAGATCTTCTTGGTGACCGCACGGTGATCGTTCTGGTTGTCGCGTTCGATGATGTAGACGTAGTCACCATGGGCGGTAATTTCCGACAGACCCACCCAGCCGGTGTCCGGCTCGGCCTTGGGGTAGTGCACCGCGCCCCATTCCTTGGTCTCGATATTGTAGGAGACCAGTTTCACGAGGTTCTTGGGATCGTCCTTCCATTCGCGCTGAACGGCCATCCACAGGGTGTCGCCCACCTTGGTGATGCCTTCAAAGCCAAACCGCTTCTCGACGTTCATCAGGGCCGGCGGGATGGTGATCTCGCCCTTGTTGGTCTTGATCAGACCGTCCTTGGTGACGTGGTAGATCGCATGCGGAATGGCGCGCTCGGTGCGTCCTTCGGAGGCGACGTAGAAGCCGCCGTTGCCGTCCAGCGTGATGCCTTCTAGGTCCAGTTTCTGCGCCGCGTCACCGTTGGCGCGGTGGATGCGGATCACATCGATGATACGGGCAGGGGTCTGCGACGGGTCGATCTTGAAGATCGAGGGCTGGAAGCCATAAAAACTGTCGTTCACCGCATAGATCATGCCGTCAGCATCCGCCACCATGCCGGAGATCGCGCCCCAGCCGGTCAGCTCGTCCATGCCTTCGGAGGTCAGGTGCGGGTAGATCGCGGGCGTGTCCTGCTGTTCAAACAACATGACATGGGCGCGGGCGCCACCGTCCTCGATCAGGTCTTTTTCATTGGCAGAGACCAACAGACCCCGTTCTGGGATGGTCACATAGCCTTCGGGACCGGTGCCGGAGGGCAGCAACTGGGTCAGGATCGGGTTGGCCGGATCGGTGACATCATAGACCCCAACAACCGACGCGCGCTCGGCGCCGACAAAGACATAGGGCGTGCCGCCAAACTCGCCAAAGGTCACCGATTCCGGCTCGACACCCTTGGCGTCGGAGCGTTTGTCCGGGTAGTGGCCGATCTGGATGATCGCGTGTTCGAAATCGACGCCGGAGTCATAGACCACGGTGCCATCCTTGTTGAAGATCGTCCAACCGCGCGACCCGCCGTTGTAGTCCCCTTCGTTGGCGGTGGCGAAATGCATGTCGTCGATCCAGGTCACCGCATCGGGCTCGCGCAGGCGGCCTTTCTGGCTCTCGGTGAAGATCATCGCGCCGCGCTCGTCGGTGGCGTCAATCCCGTCCAGATCAACAGCCCCCGCGGAGAAGTGGTTGAGCACTTCGCCTTCCTTGGAGACCACAACCATGTGGTTGTTTTCCTGCAGGGTGATGACGGTTTCGCCAAGGCCATTGATGGAGACATATTCCGGCTCGGGATCAGACCCGGCGATCTCGGCCAGACCGGTCAGGTCGACCATCTTCATCGATGCACAGTCGAGACCGCCGTCCGTTGTGTTGACCATCACGAGGTTGCCGGCGGGCAGTTGTGGAATCACGCCGTCGTTCAGGTCTTCGTCACGCTCGTTCTCGATCGCTACCGAGAGGAAAGCGCCGTCCTTGGATTTGGCAAGCGAGTCGGGCTGGCCGCCGATGTCGCAGGCGCCGACCTCTGCGCCGGTGGCCGTGTCAAAGGCCATCAAACGGCCGGAGGGCTGGGTGTAGCTCTCCGAGGTGTTGACGCCAACATAGGCGATGGCGCCGATGACCGCGACAGAGGTCGGCTCACCGGGCAGCGCGATGTTGCCCTTGGGGGCCGGGTTGGTCGCGTCGGAGATGTCGATCAGGCCAAGCGCGCCCAGTGGGCTGTCGGTATAGACCAGCGTCATGCCATCGGCGGTGACGTCGATGATCTCGGGTGAGCTTTCGCGTGTGGTGTCTTCGCCCTCGGCCATGTTCTTGACGACGGGGAAGGAGGCAATGCGATTGAAGGATTGATCTGCCTGCGCAAAACCGGCGGTCAGCGCGAGAGCAGATGTGAGGCACACAAGGCGCATGGACATCGGCAGCTCCTGGAATTTGAATATCAGTGCCTTGGCATTGCCGACGAGTCACAAAACATTTGTGACAGATTTTTATAGATTTGGTGATCTCCCGGTAAGGAGCGCTTCACCAGTTGCGCCTAGACTATGTCCAGTATTCCGCATGAAATCCGCGTATCGGCAAGGGGGCGCCGCGATGGGCATGGCGATTTTGCACCAGATCGACGGCCAGCTCGTAAAAGGCAGCTTTGGCACGGTTTTCGCCCGAAAAGCGGCGTTGATGGACAAGTTCTACGAGTGTCTTTTTCTGGAGATACCGGATGCACGCGCCCTGTTCACCAAGGATTTCTCGCATCAAAAGGACATGTTCGCACAGGTGCTGGCCTCTGCTATGAAAAGCCTCGGCGACGGCAGTGATCTGGCTTCATTGGTGGACAGGCTACTGCTGCAACACAGGCATCTCGGCCTGACCGCCGGTCACATGTACATGGCGCAGCGGGCCTTGTTGCTGGCTTTTCGCGAGGTGCTGCGCGATGAGCTGACGGCGGCGGAGCTCTCGGCCTGGAATGCGGCCCTGCGACGCCTGTGCCAGAGTTTGGCGGCGGGGATCGAGACCCCCGCCACCTGAGCAGGCGTCCTCAGACCGCCATGCAGAGGTATTTCATCTCGAGATAATCCTCGATGCCATGGTGGCTGCCTTCGCGGCCCAGACCGGATTGTTTCACACCACCAAAGGGCGCAACCTCGGTGGAGATGATGCCGGTGTTGATGCCGACGATGCCATATTCCAGCGCCTCGGCCACCTTGTAGACGCGGCTCAGATCCTTGGCATAGAAGTATGACGCAAGGCCAAAAATGGTGTCATTGGCCATCTCGATCACCTCGTCCTCGCTCTCGAACTTGAACAAAGGCGCCAGAGGGCCAAAGGTCTCGTCCTGGGCAAAGGCCATCTCGCGTGTCGCGCCGGTGACGATTGTGGGCTCAAAGAAGGTGCCGCCCAGCTCCGACGGATTGCCGCCGAGGATGACCTCCGCGCCCTTGTCTTTGGCGTCGGCGATATGGTCCTCGACCTTTTTCACTGCCGCGGTGCTGATCAGCGGGCCGAACTGGGTGCCGTTGTCCAGACCGTCGCCCACCTTCATCGCCGCAACCGCCTCTTTCAGCTTGGCGGCGAAGGCGTCGTAGATGCCGGCCTGCACGTAGATCCGGTTGGCGCAAACGCAGGTCTGGCCGTTGTTGCGGAATTTGCACATGATCGCGCCTTCGACCGCTGCGTCGAGATCGGCGTCATCAAACACGATGAAAGGCGCGTTGCCGCCCAGCTCCATGGAGCATTTCATCACCTGATCCGCCGCCTGCCGCAGCAGGACGCGTCCGACGTTTGTGGAGCCGGTGAAGGTCAGTTTCTTCACGATGGGGTTCTCGCAGAACTCCTTGCCGATGCCCGCCGCATCCGAGGCCGGAAGGACGCTGAACACGCCTGCGGGCAGGCCAGCGCGCTCGGCCAGAACCGCCAATGCGGTGGCCGACAGCGGTGTTTCGGAAGCCGGGCGCGCCACAAAGGCACAGCCTGCCGCCAGCGCGGGGCCCGCCTTGCGGGTGATCATCGCATTGGGGAAGTTCCACGGCGTGATCGAGGCGGCAACGCCGATCGGTTGCTTGATCACGGTGATCCGCTTGTCCCGCTGATGGCCGGGAATGGTCTCGCCATAGATGCGCTTGGCCTCCTCGGCGAAGAACTCGATGAAGGACGCACCATAGGCGATCTCGCCGCGCGATTCCGCCAGGGGTTTGCCCATTTCGGCGGTCAGGATGACTGCCAGATCCTCCTGGTTCGCCATCATCAGGTCGAACCATTTGCGCATCACGCCCGCGCGCTCCTTGCCGGTCCACTTGGCCCAGTCCTTCTGCGCGGTATTGGCCGCCTTGATTGCCTCGCGCGCCTGCATGCGGCTGACGTCTGCGACCTGGGCGATCACATCGCCGCGCGCCGGGTTGGTCACCTCAAACGTGCCCTCGCCATCGACAAAGGCGCCGTTCACATAGGCGCGGGTTTCCAGAAGGGAGGGATCCTTCAGGAGCGATTTCAGGTCCGTCGTTGCATCGAGCATCTTATCCTCCGCAAATTCGTGTCTCGCAAATGCAAAGCACTTGCGCCTAATGTTGTCCAGTGACAGCGATAAGTCCAGAAACTTAACACATTAAGAGATTAACATGGAACTCGACGATGCCTACGCAAACGGAGCCTATATCGAAGGGGCTTCAGATTACCCGCCGCGCTGGGCGGCTTCTGCCGAGGACTTCCGCAACAGCCTGCACGAGCGCGCCCGTCTGGACCTGCCATATGGCGATGGAACGCGGCATCGCTTTGATTTGTTCCTGCCGGAAGAGCCTCCCAAAGGCGTGTTTGTCTTTGTGCACGGGGGCTACTGGCTGAACTTCGATAAATCGAGCTGGTCACATCTCGCTGTGGGGGCGCTGGCCAAGGGGTGGGCGGTCGCGATGCCGTCTTATGACCTTTGTCCGGATGCCACGATTGCCGAGATCACGCAGCAGGTGGCGCAGGCGGTGCAGGCCATTGCGCAGGAGGTCGAGGGCCCCATCGCACTGGCCGGTCATTCCGCCGGCGGCCATCTGGTGGCGCGGATGCTCGACAGGTCGGTGCTGCCCGATGAGATCGGCGCACGCATCCGGACCGTGGTGCCGATCTCACCCCTGTCGGATCTGCGCCCCTTGCTGCGGACCTCGATGAACCAGAAATTCGGCATGACGGCCGAGGAGGCCGCAGCCGAAAGCCCGGTGGAAATGCAGGACCGTCACGCGGCCGAAGTAACGGTCTGGGTCGGCGGATCGGAGCGTCCGGCCTTTCTCGATCAGGCGATCTGGTTGGTGGAAGCCTGGGAGGCGGATCACGTCATCGCCTTTGATAAGCACCATTTCAACGTGATCGAGCCGCTGGCCGATCCCGACAGCGATCTGGTCTCGGTGATCACCGGCTAAGTCGCGCGCCGCGCGGTGTCGGAGGGCGGCTCCGCGCGGAATACCGACAAAATATGCTTGCCTCAGCGCTGATTCCGCCTCATCTTCCGGGCGGAACCTGCGATGGCGTCGCGCGTGGGAACACCCATGGGTTCCACATCCCAAAACATCCTGAACGCCGGGATCTTCTTTTTTGAAAAGGAGGGTCCAGCATGACTGCTCGTCCTGAATTCTATCGCTTTCACAACGGTGAGAAGGCGCCGCTGCAATTTGCCGTGGCCGAATATGAGGCTCGCATCGCCGGGCTGCGTCGCATCATGTCTGATCTTGGGGTGGGGGCCGCGGTCTTCACCTCCATGCACAACATCTCTTACTACTCCGGCTTCACCTATTGCGCCTTTGGCCGACCCTATGGGTTGGTGGTGACAGCGGACCAGGCGGTCACCATCAGCGCTGGCATCGACGCGGGCCAGCCCTGGCGCCGTTCCTTCTGCGACAACATTACCTATACCGACTGGCAGCGCGACAATTTCTGGCGCGCGATCCTGTCGGTGACCGGTGCCGGGGCCACCATCGGCTACGAGAGCGACCATCTGACCCTGCTGCAAAAGGGCAAGCTCGAGCATTTCCTCGCGCCGTCATTCGTGGTGGATCTTTATGAGCCCACCATGGTGCAGCGGATGCACAAATCCGCCGCCGAACTGGAGCTGATCCGTGCCGGCGCGGCGGTGGCGGATGTCGGCGGCTATGCCATCCGTGATGCGGTCAAGGCGGGCGCGCGCGAGATCGACGTGGCCATGGCGGGCCGGGATGCGATGGAGCTGGACATCGCCACGCGCTTTCCGGATGCGGAATACCGAGACAGCTGGGTCTGGTTCCAGTCCGGTCTCAACACCGATGGTGCTCACAACCCGGTAACGGCGCGCCAGCTGCAGCGCGGCGATATCCTGTCGCTCAACACATTTCCGATGATCTCGGGCTATTACACCGCGCTCGAGCGGACGATGTTTGTCGAGGAGGTCGATGCCGAGAGCCTGAAGATATGGCAGGCCAACGTCGCCGCGCATGAATATGGCATGTCGCTGCTGCAACCGGGGGCCAGCTGCGCCGAGATCACCAACAAGATCAACGACTTCTTTGAGGAGCGCGACCTTCTGCAATATCGCACCTTCGGCTATGGTCACTCCTTTGGCGTGCTGTCGCACTATTATGGGCGCGAGGCCGGGCTGGAACTGCGCGAGGATATCGACACGGTGCTGGAGCCGGGCATGGTGATCTCTATGGAGCCGATGCTGACCCTCGCAGAGGGCCAGCCGGGTGCCGGAGGCTACCGCGAGCATGACATTCTGATCGTCACTGAGGATGGCAACGAGAACATTACAAAGTACCCCTACGGGCCGGAGTTCAACGTGGTCGGCTGACGTCGCGGCTCCTGAAACAGCTTGACCGGCACGCGCGGGACCTGCATCCAACGCGTGCCGGTGCTTGGAGCTGTGACGCTCCTCGGGTCGCGTTGGAATCTTGGCCTAGGTCATTGTTTTTGGGCGCAAGACGTCCGACATTGTGCTCAGGTGTACGGAGTGTGAAGGGGGCGACATGGCCTATGTGAAGTGGATTTTCTTTCTGACCTTCTGGCTTTTTGTCGGTGGTTTCCTGCACTACACCCTGCCGCAAAATGACGTGGTGCGCATCGTCAACACCTATGAGGAGCGCAAGGAGCTCGGCGATTGGACCCGCATGTTCTGGTCGACGCCCGATACGCAGAGCGCCGGCCTGTCGAACCGGGATGTGCAGTTTATTCAGGCGGTGCGCCCGAATGGTCGCGCGATCGTCTATCGGAATGAGGATACGGGGTGGAGCTGGCCGCCCTATTTTAAATTCGATACGGCCAATCTCTACACCGAGGCAAACGACGCGATCTCAACGAAGGATAAACCCGAGTGGGTGCGTATCATGCACTACGGGTGGCGCAGTGAGCTTTTGTCCTCCTTTCCCAACGCAGTTTCAATTTCGCCAGCGGCAGGGCCTGATGACAAGCCGGTCAATTGGATCTCCATCATCATACTGGTGCTGCTGGCGGCGATCTTCTGGGCAATTTTTGTGCGCCTGCGCAGGTTCAAGCGGAACCGTCTCGATCCCCTTTTCGACAACGTCGAGGACGGGTTCTACGCGGCCGGAGATGCCATCGACGACCGCACGCGTGGCGTGCGTCGCTGGTTCCGGCGTAAACCCTGACACGGCGACGACAGCGCACCCAAAATGCGGATGCTGCAGTACGATTTGCTCAAAATTATTGAAGGTCCAACCGAATTTTATTGAGGACTTATCGGCTGGAAACCTGCGTGACATAAACCTCTGGTAAGGGCAGGGGGCTACACTCCGTCGGTGTGAAACGCACCTAATTTCGGAGAGAAACCATGAAGACGCTGCTGGCCACTCTTGGCCTCGTAACTCTGTCCTGGACACCTATGGCTCAGGCGGCGGAACCGCTTGTGGTCGGTGTGGAAGACACCGAATATCTGCCGCACTACAATTGGGATGGAGAGGCTTATTCCGGCTTTGGCGCGGATATTCTGAACCGATTTGCCGCGGATGAGGGGTACGAACTGACCTTCCGCGCACTGCCAGTTTCGCGCCTGATGCAGGCGGTGATAAACGGTGATGTGGACCTGAAATACCCTGACAATGCCTATTGGTCGGCTGACCTTAAGGAGGGCACCGACTTGGTTTACTCCGAGCCTGTGGTCGAAGCGATCGACGGTGTGATGGTCGAACCCGCAAACAAGGGAGCGGGGGTCGAGCAGATCAAACGCTTGGGTATCGTTTTGGGGTTCACCGCCTTTGCTTGGTTGGATCGGATCGAAAGCGGTAGCGTCGCTCTGACGAAAAATTCCAGCCTCACCGGAATGGTGCGTCAGGCGCTCGCGGGTCGTATTGATGGTGCCTATGCCAATCTTGACGTCGTGCGTCACGTGCTTGTGGAGCTGGGGCACGAACCCGATGCTCTCGTCTTTGACGAAAGCCTGCCGCATTCCGTTTCGAACTATCACCTCTCCACAAGCACGCATTCAGATGTCGTCGCTGCCTTTGATGCTTGGATGGATGCCAACCCCGAGGTTATCGCGGAGCTGAAGGCGAAACACGGGCTGAACTGAGGCCTGCCGCTCTGCGGCGGCGTGATGCTGCACGGGAGCGTTGGCGAGACACTACGTGCCTTTGCCTCAGTCCGCGAACAGGTGCGGCGTGCGTGCGACTTCCAGCGCGGTCTCATAAGGCACGTCGAGGAAATGCGCCACTGCGGTGGCATTTTCACTCTCAGACGCGCGCTCCATGACCGCCCAATGTCGCGCGAACCCTGCATCGCGGATCTGATCGATTTCGCTGGCGATGTCATTGCGTATTGTCGGTAGCAGCCGCTCCAACATCGCCTTTGGGGCGTGCTGTCCAGCGAGGCCGACCCGATGGGCGTGGCCGATCAGATAGTCATCGGAAAAACTGCAGTCTATTCTGAGTAGCCGCGCATGAGACCGGTCTGAAAAGAAGTCATGCATGAGATCCAACGCTGATGGATCCATGCAGATGATCAGGCGATCCGTCTCGTAGTAGTCAAAGAGCATCCGCGTGAGCGCCCGGCGATGGCGCGTGCGCTTCTCCAGCGTGCGTTGTATCCCGCCCAGATCCGGCAACGGCGTGGTCTCTTCGTGAAACAGATACTCGATCGCCGGTGTATTGGTCAGTTTGCGGATCTGGTCCAGCATGCGCTTGGCCACATGCCATTTTTTGCAGGTCAGGATCAACAGCTCTCGCTCGCGGCCCAGGCTGCTTTCGGTTTCCCAGAAACGGGGCGCAAACCGTTGTCCGGTGCGGCCCCGTGCCGACAGGAACTTGTAGAGGTTTGCGCCTTCGTTTGAGATCTGAAATTCTACATCTCGGGCCGCATACAGCCGTCCCAAGCGGGTTTTCAACTCCTGCGCATCTGAACTGATCTTGCGGGCGAACAAAAAGTCCTGACGCAGCAGAAGGTCGTAGTGGTCGTTGTGAAAGTTCACGGGCATGCCGTAGTCGCTGAACATTAGAAATGTCAGGGTGCGGCATTCGATTTCATCTTCGGGGATCAAGTGACGCACGAGCGTCTGAAAAAAAGTCTCGTCGGGGATCCAGGTTGAGGCGAAGAAGCGCGTTACGTCACGTCGCTTGCGCACCATTTTCAGGATCGCTTCGACGGTGCGGCGGCGCAGGCACCACCATTGGCTGCCAATCTGGACCTCGATGTCGGCAGGCACGTCTCGGGTCAGCCCGAGCTTTTTTTGCAGTTCATAGGCAAGGTAGAACAGGCGCGGCTGGCTGCGCTCGTTGAAATAGTGTCGATAGATCAACCGGTCATCTTTCATGCCGGTTTTGATCCAGTCGCTTTCGAAAAAATCAAAGCTCTCCACGAAATCCTTGTCATTGCGGTCCAGAAAGTCACGCGCATATTCGGCGGTCTTGATCGCCATGCAGTCGCCGGAGAGCATGTAGAAATGAGTGGCGCGCGGGAACGTCTCGACCGCGGCCTGCAGGGTGTTCAGTGTGGCGCGCACCAGCGACCATTCCCCCCAGCCGCATTTGACCCTGCGTCGGGCAAAGGTGACGTTGGGGTTGTCCGCCAGCGCGGTTTGGATGGCGCTATAGTCCTGCGTTCGGGCGCGCGCGTCGAAATGAATTGCCATGTAGTCGCCGGTCGCAGTGAGCCGCTCGGCCTGCTCGATGATCGCAGCCGGGTCTTTGTGGCAGAGCAGAATATAGGCGATTTTTGCCATCTTCGGGATGCAATACCCTGTTTTATAGGATTGTTTCCTTGATAAAGAGGAAACTGGCGTGAATAAACCAGATTGTTTTGCAATTGCGGCCAGAGCGGGCATTCTGGCCCCGAATGAAGAGCGAAGGACAGCGAAAGATGGGATTTCCCGGCACCTGGATGACGGAGAGCGAAAGCGTGGTCTATCGCGTGGTGCCCAAATGCGCCTGCTCTACCATTGGCCAGATCATGTTCTATTCCGATCACGGGCGCTTTTTTGACGGCGATATCCACGATTCCACCGCCGGGCTGCACAAATGGGCGCAGGAGGACAGCAAGCCGCTGATTGAGGCCAATGTGACATCGCACGGCGCTTATGCCTTCACTTGCGTGCGTAACCCCTACACTCGAATACTCAGTTCGTTTTTCGACAAGATCTGCGGCATCCAGCGCAACGGACGGCGCTACCGTGGCAACCTGGTGCCCAAGCTGATGTATGAATATGGCATCGAGGTCGGCGGCGAGGATGGCAAGCAGGAGTTTGACCAGATCAAGAGCTTCCGGCGGTTTCTGCTATTTGCCCGCGACACCATCCGCTGGCGGCGTCCGATGGATCCGGACATTCACTGGTCGGCGGCTTCGGGGCATGTGTCGACCTTCATCGTGAACGGCGGGCGCTACGACAAGGTGGTCTGGACTGAAAAATTCAACGACGGCATGCAGGAGGTGCTGGATGCCATCGAGACACCGCATCAGGTGGATCTGGCCTCGATCCCGCGCTTCAACGAGAGCGAAGGTCATGGCCCGAAGCGCGCGCATCCGGTCGAGGACTATTTCGACGATCTGTCGATGCATCTGGTCTACGAGATCTACAAACGCGATTTCGAATTGTTCAAATATGACGTCGAGAACCCGGGCAACAAGCTGCCCATCGGCGAGATTGATCTCGACGAGATCCACGCCAAGCTTGGCGACTGACGGAACTATGAGATCAGGGTGCGGGGGACGCTCCCGCCCGGCTTGCGATCATTGGAAATGATCTGACCCGGTTGGGCCGGGCGCCGGGCTGGCGCCCGGCGCGGTGCTTGAGGCATCTGTTGCGGTGCCAGTGTAGAGGCCTGCGTTTGGGGCAGGCGGAAAGAGCGGGATCTGTTGAGAAGCGGTGCAGGGGCAGGTCTGCCCTTGACACGGGTCGCTGCTGTTGCGGCTCCCAAGGTATCGATGGCAAGACGTCGGACACAAAAAGGCCCCTGCGACAAGACAGGGGCCTTTGATCTTTTTGGTCGGGGTTATTCGTCCTCGGGCACCTGACGCACCGCGCCCTTGGCCGCCGAAGTGGCGAGCATGGCATAGGCCTTCAAGGCGGTGGAGACCTTGCGCTTGCGTTTGGCGACCGGTTTCCAACCCTTCTCGTCCATCGCGGCGCGGCGGGCGGCCAGGGTCGCCTCATCCACTGCCAGGTTGATCGTGCGGTTGGGGATGTCGATCTCGATGGTGTCGCCCTGTTCCACCAGGCCGATGGTGCCGCCCTCGGCAGCCTCGGGCGAGACATGGCCAATCGACAGACCGGATGTGCCGCCCGAGAAACGGCCATCGGTCAGGAGCGCGCAGTCTTTGCCCAGACCTTTGGATTTCAGGTAGGAGGTCGGGTAGAGCATTTCCTGCATGCCGGGACCGCCACGCGGGCCTTCGTAGCGGATCACCACCACGTCGCCGGCGCTGACCTTGCCGGTCAGGATGTCATTCACCGCCTGATCCTGGCTTTCGCAGACGTAGGCTTTGCCGGTGAACTTCAGGATCGAGGCATCCACACCGGCCGTTTTCACGATGCAGCCATCGAGCGCGATATTGCCGAACAGCACCGCAAGGCCGCCGTCCTGACTGAAGGCGTGTTCCTTGGCGCGGATCACGCCGCCGGCGCGGTCGGTGTCCAGCTCCTTGAACCGGTTCTCGGTCGAGAAGGCCTGGGTGGTGCGCACGCCGCCGGGGGCGGCCTTGAACAGGGAGACCGCGTCGGGGTTGTTGGCGACGGTGATGTCCCATTTGGCGATCGCCTCGCCCATCGACGCGGTGTGGACCGTCGGCACATCGGTGTGTAGCAGGTCGGCGCGGGACAGCTCGCCCAGGATCGAGAAGATGCCGCCGGCGCGGTGCACGTCCTCCATGTGGACGTTCTCAGTATTGGGCGCGACCTTGCACAGGCAGGGCACCCTGCGGCTGAGGCGGTCGATGTCCTGCATGGTGAAATCGATCTTGCCCTCATGGGCGATCGCCAGCAGGTGCAGCACCGTGTTGGTGGAGCCACCCATGGCGATGTCGAGGCTCATGGCGTTTTCAAACGCTTCGAAGGTGGCGACTTCGCGCGGCAGCAGGCCTTTTTCCTCGCCCTCGTAATGGCGCTTGGTGATCTCGACGATCTTGCGCCCGGCCTCAAGGAACAGGTGCTTGCGGTCCGCGTGGGTTGCCAGTGTGGAGCCATTGCCCGGCAGCGCCAGACCCAGCGCCTCCGCGAGGCAGTTCATCGAGTTGGCGGTGAACATGCCCGAACACGACCCGCAGGTGGGGCAGGCGTTTTCCTCGATGTGCAACACTTCCTCGTCGGTCAGCTTGTCGCTGGCCGCGGCCACCATCGCATCGACCAGATCGACCTTTTTGGCATCAAGGGATTCGATGTCGATTTTGCCCGCTTCCATCGGTCCGCCGGAGACGAAGATCACTGGGATGTTGAGCCGCATGGCGGCCATCATCATGCCGGGAGTGATCTTGTCGCAGTTGGAGATGCAGACCATCGCGTCGGCGCAATGGGCGTTGACCATATATTCGACGCTGTCGGCAATCACCTCGCGCGAGGGCAGGGAGTAGAGCATGCCGTCATGGCCCATGGCGATGCCATCATCCACCGCGATGGTGTTGAATTCCTTGGCCACACCGCCAGCGTTTTCCACCTCGCGGGCCACCATCTGGCCCAGATCCTTGAGGTGGACGTGGCCGGGCACAAATTGGGTGAAGGAGTTGACGATGGCGATGATCGGTTTGCCGAAATCGCTTTCGGTCATGCCGGTGGCGCGCCACAGGCCGCGGGCGCCGGCCATGTTGCGACCGTGGGTGGAGGTTCTGGATCGGTACATCGGCATTATGCTGGTTCCCTATATTTTTGCCCACAGGGACACTATTCGCGCAGTAAAGGCAACATGTCGGGGCGGTTCGAGGTCACGAAATTACTCTTGCGGCGGGTCTCGCGTGGTTATTGCGAAACCGGGTGTGGATCGGGCTCTGCGGCCCTTGGCGCCGCTGGGCGCAGCAGGTGGGTCACGGCCAGTCCCATCAAGAGCGCCCAGAAGGGGGCGCCGATACCAAGGAAGGTGACACCGGAGACGGTCATCATGAAGGTGATCAGCGCCGCCTCGCGTCCCCGGCTGTCGGCCAACGCGGCGGAGAGGCTGTTGCCGATGGTTGACAGCAGCGCCAGCCCGGCCACGGTAGCAATCAGCGCCTTGGGCGCGATCAGGAACAGGCTGATCACCGTCGCGCCGCCAAGTCCCACCAGACAGTATAGCACACCCGCAACCACGCTGGAGAGATAGCGGCTCTTGGGGTCCTCGTCCGCCTCTGGTCCGGCGCAGATGGCGGCGGTGATGGCGGCGAGGTTGAAGGCAAAGCCACCAAAGGGCGCGAGGATCAGCGAGGCAAGGCCGGTGACGGTCAGGCTGGCGGAGACAGGCGGCGTGTAGCCCGCCCCGCGCAGGGTGACGACGCCGGGCATGTTCTGCGAGCACATGGTCACGATATAGAGCGGCAGGCCAACGCCGATCAGAACCGGCAGCGAGAACGCGGGCGCCACGAACTCTGGCAGGGAAAGGCTCAGGTTCAGCGCTTCGAGATCGCCAAACGATCCGGCCCAGGCGGCCCAGAGGCAGCCGACCAGCAGCACTGCGGGAATGGTGTAGCGCGCAAACCAGATCCGCCCGGCCAGGAAGGTCGCCCCCATGAGACCCACCAGGGCCACATCGCTGCCAAGCGCGGTGAAAGCCGAAAGACCGAACTGGAACAGGATCCCGGCCAGCAGCGCATTGGCCAGCGCATCCGGGATCAACCGGGCCAGCCTTGCAAACCAGCCGGTGAGGCCAGTGAGGGTCAGGAGCGCGCCGCAAAACAGGAAGGCACCGACGGCCTGCGACAGCGGCACGCCGTTGAGGCCCGTGGCCAGCAGCGCGGCCCCCGGCGTGGACCAGGCGGTGAGGATCGGCATGCGGAACCACAGTGATAGGATCAGGCTTGTGAGCCCCATGCCCAAACCCAGCACCACCAGCCAGCTGTTGGCCTGCGCCTGCGTCGCGCCCACCGCCTTGATGGCCTGAAAAATGATGGCGACAGAGCTGGTATAGCCCACCAGCACCACGATCGCGCCCGCCGCCAGATGGGAGAGTTTCAGTCGGCTCAGCATGCGGGTTTTCCTCGGGCGATGGCTGGGATAGGTGTTGTGCGTTATAGCGTACGATACAGGTTGTGCGCTATAACGCACAAGCCCTCATTTTGGGGATGCCCAGCGGGCAGCAAAGGTTCGGGAAGACGGGATGGCTACGGTATGAGCGACGACAGTATCACCTTGAACTTGCGGGAAATCCGCGCGGCCTCGGGGTTGAGCCTGTCGCGCGCCGCCGAGGTTACCGGCGTCAGTAAGGCCATGCTGGGTCAGATCGAACGGGGCGAATCAAGCCCGACGATTGCTACCCTGTGGAAGATCGCCAAGGGGTTTCACCTGCCGCTCACTGCGCTGATCGACGAAGGCTCCCGTCCCTCTGGCATCGGGGGCGAGGTCTATCGGACCGTGCAGTTTCCCGGCAGCATCACCGTGAAGATCGTCTTTCCCTTTGACCCCAACTTGGGGGCGGAGACCTTTCACGTCAGCCTGAAGCCAGGGCAAAGCCACGAATCGCAGCCACATGACAGCGGCGTCACCGAAGAGGTCTTTGTGCTGGAGGGGGCGATGGAGGTGCTGCGTGACGGTGATTGGGTGGCGCTGGAGCCGGGGCAGGGGCTGCGCTTTGCCGCCGACCAGCCACATGGCTATCGCAGCCTGCACAGCGGCGCGGCGTTCCTGAACATGCACCACTATCGCCACGCGGCAGGGTTGCGCGCGGCCGATTGACGCCACCGGCTTGTCCTGCCCCTACCGCAGAGCGTACCACTGGCGGCAAGGCAATTTGATCCGGGACATTTGCAATATGGATAAAGACACCCTGCGCGGCAGCCTGCTGATGGCTCTGGCCATGGCCGCTTTTGCGATCGAGGACATGATCATCAAATCGGTAGCGGGCGCGATGCCCACGGGGCAGGTGCTGATCGTCTTTGGCCTGGGCGGCATGGCGATCTTTGCCGTCATGGCGCGTGCGCAGGGGTCTTCCTTGTGGCACCCGGGCTTTTGCACGCGCCCGCTGCTGTGGCGCTGCGTCGCGGAGGTGTCGGGGCGGCTGTTCTTCACCCTGGCGATCGTTTTGGCACCGCTGTCGCTGGCCTCGGCCATTCTGCAGGCCACGCCGCTGGTGGTGACCGCAGGCGCAGTAGTGTTCTTTGGTGAAAAGGTTGGCTGGCGGCGCTGGCTGGCGATCTGCGTCGGCTTTGTCGGTGTGCTGATGATCCTGCGTCCGGGCATGAGCGGCTTCGAGGCGACCTCGCTTCTGGCGGTGGCGGGCATGCTGGGCTTTGCCGGGCGCGACCTGGCCACCCGGGCGGCGCCCAAAACCATGAGCAACGCCCAGCTTGGGATCTTTGGCTTTGCCATGCTGGTGATCGCGGGCGTCATCCTGCTGGCCTGGACGGGGGGCGCGGTTTGGCCCACGGGCCAGCAAAGCGGCGCGCTGGCAGTTGCGATCGCGGTGGGTGTGCTGGCCTATATGGCGCTCACCGGGGCGATGCGCACCGGCGAGATCTCTGTCGTGGCGCCGTTTCGCTACTCGCGGTTGGTCTTCGCGATGGCGCTGGGGGTTCTGGTCTTTGGCGAACAACCCGACCTGATGACCATCCTCGGGTCGGTGGTCGTCGTGGCAAGCGGCATTTTCACCCTGTTGCGCAGCCAGAAAACGGCCTGAGAGGGCAGCTGGGAGGGGCGCAGGCGGCACAGGTCCCGTGATTTGTGTCGCAGGTGATCTTGCGCCCGCCTGCATGGCGACTTACATCTGCGCCCCATGGCCCAAGCAAAGACAGACCCGAACTACAAAGTTATTGCCGAAAACCGCCGTGCGCGGTTTGATTACGCGATCGAGGAAGACCTCGAATGCGGCATCATGCTTGAAGGGTCGGAAGTCAAATCCCTGCGGGCCGGTGGCTCCAATATCGCCGAATCCTATGCGGCGGTGGAGGAGGGCGAACTGTGGCTGGTGAACTCCTACATCGCCCCCTACGCGCAGGCGAAATCCTTCAAGCATGAGGAACGCCGCCGTCGCAAGCTCCTGGTCTCGCGCAAGGAAATGGCGAACCTGTGGAATGCGACCCAGCGCAAGGGCATGACGCTGGTGCCGCTGGTGCTGTATTTCAACCACCGCGGCATGGCGAAGATCAAGATCGGTATCGCCAAGGGCAAGAAGAACCACGACAAGCGCGAAGCGGCAGCCAAGCGCGACTGGTCGCGGCAGAAGCAACGCCTGCTGAAGGATCACGGCTGAGGCCGATCCGCGAAGTTTGGGACACTGTTGACGAAGAAAAGGCCCCGTTTGGGGCCTTTGTTCTGTTTGAAACCGATCTTTCCGACGCGGAGACCGTTCAGGTCATCGCCCGCAAATCCGCGATCATCTTGTCGATATCTCCGCCGTTGCGGTCGATAATTGCACCGATTTCCGTGCGCTCTGTCAGCAGCAGGTTCACGCCTTCGATGAACATGTTGAAGAACAGGTCCTTGCCGGAGCGGTTCGACACATGGAACGTCACCTCGAAGGGCGATTGTCCCCGCAGATAGGCGACGCAGGAAACCTCGTACCACTTCTTAACTTTTTTCACGCCGGTCACTTCCAGGCGGCCACCGATGAACTCACGGAACCGGCTGCCATATTTCTTGGCGATGTAGCCCTGGAAAGCATCGGAGAAGGCGCGTTTTTGGGCCGAGCTTGCCCGGCGCGCGTCGACGCCCATGGCGTAGGCCGCAATGTAGGAGGTGTCGCTGTAGCGCTGGAAAATGCGCTCGAAGTCGCCATACATCGACCGCTCGCTTTTGCCGGATGCGATCACCTTGTTGATGTCGGTGACGAGGCGCGTGATCAGATTGGATGCGGAGCTTTCATTGAGCGCAAAGGCCGGAAGCGCAGCAAAGGACGCCCCTATGGCACCCAGCGAAGCAAGGAATTTACGGCGAAGCATGGTTTAGAACCCTCCGGTATCTAGTTCGAACGGATCGATTTCAGAGCCGGCATCTTCCTGGCCCAGCTCGAACCGCCGGTTTTGCAGGTAGATCTGGCGACCCTGCGCATAACTGTCAGCGCTCTCGTAGAGAATCGAGTCGATCGTGTCGGAATATGTACCGCGATTGCCCAGCTGGTCCACGACCTCTGCCGGAATTTGCAGGTCTTCGGCGGGATTGTTCTCAAGCTGGCTGAGCGGATTGGTGAAAAAATCAACAACAATGCCGACGGCATCGCGGGTGGTGGAGGGCCCATAGGCGGGCAATTCCACATATGCGCCTTCGCCGGCACCCCAGACATGCAGGGTTTCTCCAAAGTCGGTGCGAGCTTCCGCCATCTTGAAGTCAGACGCCGGGTCGCCAAGGCCCCCGATGCCCAGCACCGTATTCACCGCAAACCGACCAAGCGCCTGCCCCGCGCCCTTGATGTTGCCTTGCAGCAGGTAATTCACTGCATCGCCGGGCTTTGACAGGTTTTCCGCGAAATTTCCGAAGGCCGTCACCATGTCCGGAGGGACGACCGCGACATACCCTTTTGACGCCGGACGGAATGCATATCGGTCCAGCCCCTTGTTGAACTGGTGAACCGAACGATTGGTATTTTCGTAGGGATCGAAGATCTCTCCAGCAGCTTTCGCGGCCGGATCCTGCGTGGCGCAGGCGGAGGTCAGTACCGCAGTGGAAAGGACCAACGCAGTTGCGGATTTTTTCAACAAAGCAATCATGTCTACCAATTCTTCAGTTGCGGTCGGCGCACGGCCCCCCGTCACCTAGGGGTCACTTAGCAATCTCTGCGGTTCTTCCCAGCCCATAACCACAGCAAGACCAAATTATGTGACAGATTTGGAACATATGCCAGTCACTCTTTGAAAAGGGCTTCGGGGCTTTATAAGGGGATCAGGGCACGCTCTACTAGGACGATATGAAGAATACATTTGCAAATGCTGGCCGGGACGAACTTCTGGCGATCCGTCGCCGGAGCCGAGGCCTTTTTGGGGCGGTCGCGCTGCTGAGCGCTTTCGTGAACATGCTGATGCTCACGGGGCCGCTCTATATGATGCAGGTCTATGACAGGGTATTGGGCAGCCGGTCCGAAGCCACATTGCTGGCGCTGACTCTGTTGGTGGTCTTTCTCTACGGCATGATGGGGCTGCTGGACGCGGTGCGCGGTCGGATCATGCGGCGGGTTGCGGCCCGGTTTCAGGCTGGTCTGGACCGTCGCGTCTTTGATGCAATGATCCGACGTTCGGCGGTGTCCGGTGATCCCGAGGCGCAGACCGGGCTCAGTGATCTTGAAAGTATCCAGAAGCTGATTGCCTCCCCAGTCGTCATGGCGGGGTTCGATTTGCCCTGGACGCCGATCTTTCTGGCGGGCATCGCACTTTTTCACCCCTGGCTTGGGATATTGGCGATTTGTGGCGGTGGCGTGCTGATTGCGATTGCGGTGATCAATCAGATTCTCAGCACGGCGCCTGGCAAGGCTGCCATGGTCAGCGGACATCAAGCCATGGTGCAGTCCGAGGAAATCCGCACCGAAGCCGAAATGATCCAGGCCATGGGAATGCGGCAGGCGGCCTTTCAACGCTGGCGCGTGGCACGCGACAAGGCGTTGGCCGACAGTGTATCCGCGTCCGATGTCACCGGCACCTTTGGCACTTTGACAAAAACGCTGCGCCTGTTCCTGCAATCCGCGATGCTCGGTTTGGGGGCCTATCTGACACTGCAGGGCGAGGTCAGCCCCGGTGCCATGATCGCTGGGTCTATCCTTCTGGGGCGCGCGCTGTCCCCGATCGAGGTTGGGCTGGGGCAATGGCCGCTGGTACAACGAGCCCGGAAGGGCTGGCAGAACCTCGAAGAGCTTCTGGGCAAGACACCGCCCGAAGCCGCGCGCACAGCCCTGCCGGAACCGCGCGCACTGCTCGAAGTGGAGGCGATTGCCGCTACGGCGCCGGGCGAGTCGCGCCCCTTGCTGCGCAATGTCACCTTTCGGGTCGAACCCGGCGAAGCGATCGGGGTGATCGGCCCGTCGGGCTCCGGCAAATCCACTCTGGCGCGGGTTCTCACAGGGGCCTGGCGCACCGCGGCTGGAACCGTGCGCCTCGATGGTGCGGCGCTGTCGCAATACGATCCCGCAGTGCTGGGCGATCACATTGGATACCTGCCGCAGCGGGTGCAGCTCTTTGACGGTACGATTGCGCAAAATATCGCGCGCCTTGCCGAAACGCCCGATGCGGCCGCGGTGGTGGAGGCGGCCAAATCTGCGGCTGCGCATGATATGATCGTCAAGTTGCCAGACGGCTACGACACCCGTGTGCGCGCTGGTGGCGGACGTCTCTCTGGCGGTCAGATGCAGCGTATCGGTCTTGCGCGGGCCTTGTTTGGTAAACCGGCCATCGTGATTCTGGATGAACCCAACTCTAACCTCGACAATGAAGGGTCCGTCGCGCTCAACAATGCAATCAAACGGCTGAAGGCGCAGGGGAAATCGGTGCTTATCATGGCGCACCGTCCAGCGGCCATCCAAGAGTGCGACAAGCTATTGGTTATCGATCAGGGCACCATGACCGCCTTTGGCCCCAAGGATGAGATCCTGCGCAAGATGGTGACCAATCACCGCGACATTCAGCAGGGCGGCACGGCCCGCCCGCCTCAGGGTGCAGCCGGTGGCGGAGGAGCGACGCGATGAACGAGGCGAAAGACAGTAGTTGGCCGGTGCGCGGCGCTCTGTTGGTTGGAGTACTGGGGATCGCTGTGCTTCTCGGCGGGTTTGGCACCTGGGCGGCGTTTTCCAACATTGCCGGTGCGGTTGTGGCCTCCGGCCAGATCGAGGTGGATCGCAATCGACAGGTTGTTCAGCACATCGACGGCGGTGTGGTGGCTGACATTCTGGTGGATGAGGGCGATCTGGTGGCAGAGGGGCAGACCTTGTTGCGTTTGGATCCTGCCGATTTGCGGTCGGAACTGACCATCACGGAAGGTCAGCTGTTTGAGCTGATGGCCCGTCGCGGGCGGTTGGAGGCGGAGCGTGACGAAGTAGACGACATCACGTTCTCAGAGGAACTGTTGCAGCTGGCCCAGACCCGGCCAGAGGTCGCGGAGCTGGTGGAGGGGCAAAGCCGCCTGTTCGAGGCCCGGCGCGAATCGGTACGTCGGGAAGTCGAGCAGCTTGAAAAACGCGCCTCGCAGATCGAAAATCAGATTGTCGGGATTAAGGCGCAACAGGCTGCCACCCGCGAGCAATTGCAGCTGATCAAAGAGGAGCTGGGCAACCAGCAATCGTTGTTCGATCGCGGGTTGGCACAGGCTTCGGTCGTCTTGAACTTGCGCCGCAACGAAGCCAATCTGCAGGGAACGCTGGGCGAGCTGATTGCGTCGGAGGCGCAGGCCGAAGGGCGGATCACAGAGCTGGAGATCGAAACCCTGAAGCTGAACACCCAGCGCCGCGAAGAGGCCATCACCCGCGTGCGCGATCTGCGCTACCAGGAACTGGAACTGATCGAGACGCGGCGCTCTTTGCGGGATCGGCTCAGTCGTCTTGAGATCACCGCGCCGGTGTCCGGCATTGTCTATGGCATGACGGTTCGAACGCCGCGATCCGTGATCCGGCCGGCCGACCCTGTGCTCTACCTCGTGCCGCAGGATCGCCCGCTGGTGATCGCGGCGCAGGTGGCCCCCACGGACATCGACCAGCTCCATGTGGGGCAATCCGTGTCCATCCGACTGCCCGCACTCGATCAGCGGCAGACGCCGGAACTCTTCGGCGCGGTCACTCTGTTTTCGGCGGATGCGTTCCGTGATGAGGCGACGGGACGGTCCTACTACCGTGCTGAAATCGAACTGAACGAAGGCGAAATGGACCGTCTGCCCGGCGGCACAGTCCTGATCCCGGGCATGCCGGTCGAGAGCTATATCCGCACTGCAGACCGTTCGCCGCTGGCCTATCTGGTGAAGCCGCTGGCCGACTATTTCGTCAAGGCCTTCCGCGAGCGCTAAGGGCGGCGCGCAAACCATGGCCGAGCCGCCGCAATTGCCTCTTTCCCGAAGGAACCTTCCGCTGTAGCGTCCGCCGCAAAGACAGACGGACACTGGCAAAGGAGCCCGACCATGAGCGTTGACGCGAAACTTCAATCCCTCGGCCTGACACTTCCCGACGCCCCGGCGCCTGCGGCAAATTATGTGCCCTTCGTGGTCTCGGGCAACATGGTCTATGTCTCCGGTCAGATCTCGGCGGACGAGAATGGTCTGATCACCGGCACCTTGGGCGATGATCTTGACGTGGACGCGGGGCAGGCGGCGGCCAAGCGCTGTGCTTTGTCTTTGCTGGCTCAGGTCAAAGCCGCCTGTGGTGGCGACCTAGGCAAGCTGAAGCGGGTGGTCAAACTGGGGGCCTTCGTGAATTCCACAGCCGATTTCACCCAGCAGCCGCAGGTCGTGAATGGGGCCTCTGATGTTCTGGTTGAAATCCTCGGTGACGCTGGACGTCATGCACGCTCGGCTGTCAGCGCGCCTTCGCTTCCGATGGGAGTCGCGGTCGAGATCGACGGTATTTTCGAAATCGAGAGCTGATCTGATGTCGACACCGGCTCTGCCTGCAGCATTTCTGCAGCGCCCAATCGCTCACCGTGCGTTGCATGGACAACAGGAACACTGCCCCGAGAACAGCCGCGCTGCGATCCGCGCGGCGGTCGAGGCAGGCTATGGGATTGAGATTGACCTTCAGCTTTCGGCGGACGGTCGGGCGATGGTTTTTCATGACGAACAACTGGAGCGTTTGACCGACGCGGCGGGGCCGGTGCGCGCGCGCACGTCAACTGAGTTAGAGGCGATCCCGCTCAAGAACGGCGATGGCGAGTGCATTCCAACGTTTCGCGAAGTGCTGGATATTGTCGCCGGGCGTGTCGCGCTCTTGGTGGAAATCAAGGATCAAGACGGTGGGTTGGGGCTCAATGTTGGCCCGTTGGAGGCCGCCGCCGTTGCCGATCTGGCCGGTTATGACGGGCCGGTGGCCCTGATGTCGTTCAACCCGCACAGCATCGCAGAGGTTGCCCGGCTTGCGCCTCATTTGCCGCGCGGTCTTACCACCTGCGCCTATGATCCGCAGGAGTGGGCACCGCTTGCTGCTGAAGAGTGTGACGCCCTGCGCGCGATCTCCGATTTCGACCGTGTCGGCGCCTGTTTCATCAGCCACGAGGCGCGCGATATCACCCGTGCCCGGGTGCAGGCCCTGCGGGCAGATGACGTGCCGATCCTCAGCTGGACCATCCGCTCACCCGGCGAAGAGGCTGAAGTGCGCCGCTTCGCCGACAACGTGACGTTTGAAAATTATCTTTCTGCTCTAGGCGCTTGATCAGGCGTAACCTGCGCCCAAATAAGGGAGAGGCAGTGAGAGGCGGAATGGATCAGGCGCAAATTGAAATTCAGGTGCTTGGCAGCCTGACGCAAATCGATGCGTCGGACTGGGACGCCTGCGCCTGCCCCGAAGCTGCTGAGGGCAGACGCCCCGATGATCCCTTTACCACCCACCGGTTTCTGAGCGCGCTGGAGGTGAGTGGCTCTGTCGGGCCGGGCACCGGCTGGCAGCCACAATACCTGGTCTGTTACCTCGACGGGCAGATGATTGCCTGTGCGCCGCTCTATGCGAAGGGCAACAGTCAGGGCGAATATATCTTCGACCACAACTGGGCGCATGCCTATGAGCGGGCAGGCGGCCGTTACTATCCAAAGCTGCAGATTGCTGTGCCCTTCACTCCGGCGACGGGGCGGCGCTTTCTTGTGCGACCGGGCTACGAGGAAATCGGCGTGTCGGCCCTGGTGCAGGGAGCGGTGCAATTGGCGACGGATAATCAGTTGTCCTCGATGCACGTGACCTTTTGCACCAAACGGGAGGCAGAGATCGGCCGCGCGCTTGGCCTGATGCCGCGCAGCACCCAGCAGTTTCACTGGCTGAATGACAGCTATGAGAGATTTGACGATTTTCTTGCGGCGCTTTCCTCGCGCAAGCGTAAGAACATCCGCAAGGAACGACGCCAGGCGCAGGGTTTTGGCGGGACCATCGAAACCTATACGGGCGCGGATTTGCGGCCGGAGCATTGGGATGCCTTCTGGCGGTTCTATCAGGATACGGGCAGCCGCAAATGGGGCACGCCCTATCTGACCCGTGAGTTCTTCGACATCGTACATCACACCATGGCGGATGATATGGCTCTGGTGTTGGCTGAAGGCGACGGTGCTCCGGTGGCCGGGGCGCTGAACTTCATCGGACATTCTGCGCTTTATGGCCGATACTGGGGGTGCACCGAGCATCACCCCTGTCTGCATTTTGAGCTGTGCTACTATCAGGCGATCGACCTCGCCATCGAGATGGGGCTCGCGCGTGTCGAGGCAGGCGCGCAGGGCGAACACAAGCTGGCCCGGGGCTATCTGCCGACCGAGACTTCGAGTCTGCACTGGGTGGCAGACCCAGGATTTCGCACTGCGATCGAACAGTATCTGGACGCGGAAGGCGCCGCCGTGGACGAGGAAATCGAAATCCTCACCAGCTATGGCCCTTTCAAGAAAACCCAAGTGGAGGAACAAGAATGACAGAAAAGCTCTCCGAAGAGACCCGTGGACCACTTCTGAAGCCGTTGTTTGATACGGGATGGGAGATGGAGGACGGACGGGACGCGATCCGCAAGACGTTCAAGTTCTCCAACTTTGTCGAAGCCTTTGCCTTCATGACCAAGGCGGCGATCTGGGCCGAGAAATGGGACCATCACCCGGAATGGAGCAACGTCTACAATACTGTGACGGTGGTGCTGACCACTCATGACGTGGACGGGCTGAGCACCTTGGACGCCAAACTTGCCCGTAAGATGGATGGTCTGGTCTGAGCGGTGCAGGTCGAGGCAATAAAGCTGAGGCGGGCCATTGGCAGGGCCCGCCTCATTTCATCTGTTGCAGCAGCCCTCGGTTGCGGCCGACACGGGCCGCGGCGCATCGGGGCAGCTCGCCATATGGCAACACATGTTGAGCACAATGGCGGTCAATAGAGCGGCAACGTCTCCGTCGCACGCCACATCTTCTGTAGCCGCTTGTGGTCAAGACCGACGCCGGCCTCTTTGGCCTTGATCAGCTCATTCGCGATATGATGCTCTGGCGAAGCGGCATCCATGTCTTCCATCAGATCTTCAAGCCGATCCCGCACAGCGCTTGCATCGCGTGCGGCAACCATGGAATCCAGTAGTTTTTTCAACTGCTTGAGAAACGCTTTGGTTTTCTTGGATGAGAACATCACCTGTGTGAATTCTGCCGTTGCTCGCAGTTTGCGCAGGCTCTTGCGGAAACTGTCGCGGGCCTGACTGTCCAGGCGTTTCAGCGTCTCACCATGTTTCAGGGCCTGGTTCAGGCGCAGTTCCAGCGTTTCATGGCAGAGAGCTTCCAGCTTCTCCTGACTTCCCGCAGCCGGGCGCCAGAACTCGGGATCGCTCATATCGCGGCCTCGCGCCATCATTTCGACGACCCGCTCCCCTTCAAGGAGCTCACGCAGGGCAGCACGCTCGCTGTTAATCCGTTCCAGCGCCCGCACCTCCAGCGACTGCAGCGCTGTATTGTCGGGCAATGCCACCCGTGCAGGGGTCAGCGTATCCTGCCAGAGCAGGTACAGATCGCGCAGGCGGGTGACCTCCGCGCTGAGCCATCGCGCGTCGTCCAGCAGCGCCTTGTTGTGATCGGGGGGCAGCAGCGGTCGGAACAGGGTCAACCCGCTGCGCAACCGCCTGAGCGCAACGCGCAAGGCCTGCGCGCTGTCAAAGGCATCGTCTCGCGCCACAAAGGCGCGAGCGGTGTCGATTTCTTCCATGACCTCCGCCATGATGCTGGCGGGGTGGTTCGCAGGGCTATGCGGATCAGTCATTCGTCTGTGTTCAAGGCCTTGGCTGTATGGGCAGAAGTGCACTGTGACAGATTACAGCGCATCCAGCAGCCCTTCGCCAGCAGACACTTCACAGGTACCCGGACTTTCTTCGAGGTGCAGGATTTTTACCTCACCATCTTTTACCACCATGGCATAGCGTTTGGACCGACCGATCAGGCCAGCGGGTGGTGCGTCAAACCGCATGCCGATGGCGTCGGTAAATGTGCATTCCGCGTCTGCCAGCATGGTGATGCCTGCGTCCGCAGCGCCGGTGGCCTCGCCCCATGCTTTCATCACGAACGGGTCATTGCCTGCGATACAGATGATTTCGTCGACGCCCTTGGCCGCGAGCTGATCCTTGGTACGGATGAAGCTCGGCACATGCGCAGAGTGGCAGGTGGGGGTGAACGCGCCGGGTACGGCAAAAATCGCCACCGTGCGCCCGGATGTCAGATCCTGGAGTGCGACCGGTTCAGGGCCTTCCTCTCCGATCCGGGTCAGTGTGGCGGCGGGCAGCTTGTCTCCAACGGATATCATCGGGCGGTCCTCTCTGTGGTTTTCGAACGGGCTCACGACGGGTTTGGGCAATTGCGTCACGACAGCCCCTGCATGTAGTGTCCCGCGCAGACGGTATAAGAACTGCATCAGGAGACAAGAGGGCACATGACTCATATCGCGGTGATTGGCGCGGGCCAGGCAGGGGCGTCCCTGGTGGCAAAGCTGCGCAAGAGCGGGTTTGACGGTGATATTACCCTGATCGGGGCCGAAGAGGCATTGCCCTATCAGCGCCCGCCGCTGTCCAAGGCCTATCTCTTGGGAGAGATGGAGGTGGAGCGCTTGTTCCTGCGCCCCGAGAGCTTTTATGCGGAGAACAACATCACACTCCGCCTTGGCGCCAAGGTGGACGCGATCGACCCGGCGGCAAAGACCATTCGCATCGGCGAGGAGATCATCGCCTATGACCAGCTGGCTCTGACCACCGGCTCGCATCCGCGCCGCCTGCCGGTCTCCATTGGTGGGGATCTGGGAGGCGTGCATGTCGTGCGCGACCTCACTGATGTTGATGCCATGGCCCCGGCGGTGACCGACGGCGCTCGCGCGTTGATTGTCGGTGGAGGATATATCGGACTGGAGGCGGCCGCAGTCTGCGCCAAACGCGGGGTATCGGTGACTTTGGTTGAGATGGCAGACCGCATCTTGCAACGAGTCGCAGCCCCCGAGACCTCGGATTACTTTCGCACGCTTCACACCGGCCACGGCGTCGACATCCGCGAAGGTGTCGGCCTCAACCACCTTGAAGGCGAGGACGGCACGGTGACGCGCGCGGTGCTGAGCGATGGCAGTACGCTTGATGTGGATTTCGTGGTGGTTGGCGTCGGCATCGCTCCGGCCTACGAACTGGCAGAGGCCGCAGATCTTGAGATCGAGAACGGCATTCGCACTGACGCACATGGCCGTACGTCTGATGCGTCAATCTGGGCCGCGGGCGATTGCGCCTCTTTTCCCTATAAGGATCACCGCATCCGGTTGGAAAGCGTGCCCAATGCCATCGACCAAGCGGAAGTGGTGGCCGAAAACATGCTGGGTGCGGAAAAAACCTACGTTGCCACGCCTTGGTTCTGGTCTGACCAGTATGATGTGAAGTTGCAGATCGCCGGTTTGAACTCTGGGTATGACAATGTGGTCACCCGTCAGGGCGAGGGCGCTACGACCTCCTTCTGGTACTACACCGGCGACCAGCTGGTGGCGGTCGACGCGATGAATGACCCCCGTGCCTATATAGTGGCGAAACGTCTGATCGAAGCGGGCAAAACCGCAGACAAGACCGTGGTGGCCAACCCGGATGCGGATCTGAAGCCGCTGTTGAAAGCGTGAGGATTATTGCTGGCGATTTCCGCGGTCGCGCTCTTGCGGCCTTGGGCAAAGGCGATGCGGCTGCCCATCTGCGCCCGACCACGGATCGGGTGCGCGAAAGCCTGTTCAACGTGCTGTCTCATCGGGTCGAGTTCGAGGAGGCGCGTGTGCTGGACGTTTTTGCCGGCACGGGGGCGCTGGGGCTCGAAGCTCTATCGCGCGGCGCGGCTGCGGTTGCGTTTGTGGATGATGGGCGCGTGGCGCAAGGGTTGATCCAGAAGAACATCGACATCTGCCGCGCCAAACCGCACTGCCACCTGCACCGCCGGTCAGCGTTGAAGCTCGGCGAAAATCCTGACCCGGCATTTGATTTGATCTTCCTCGATCCCCCATATGGCAAGTCACTCGGGCAAAAGGCGTTGACCGCGCTCAGTCTGGGCGGCTGGATTGCCCCGGGCGCGCTTGTGGTCTGGGAAGAAAACGCGCCGATGGATGCGCCCGAAGGCTTCACGCTGGAGGATGCGCGCAAATATGGCGACACGCATATCACATTGCTTTGGGCGCAGCATGAGGCGCGCTCTTAGATAAATCTCAGATGCGCCTGCGATGAGAATCGACCCGGCGCCGCAGTCTGCATGGAGGATCCGCATGCCCACGACCTATCCCAGACCTGCGCTGGTGATCTTTGACTGTGACTGAGTTCTGGTGGACAGCGAGCGGGTGTTCAACGCGGTGCTCGCGCGCAACCTGACGGGCCATGGTCTGACCCTCGACACAGATCAGAGCATGACCACATTTGCGGGTCTTGCCATGCCAGAGGTTGCAGCCAGTGCAACCCAGATGGGGGCCACCTTGCCACAGGATTGGATCGACGAAGTCTATGGTGAGGCCTATCAGACCTTGCGTGACGGCGTGCCGCTGATCCCCGGCGTCATGGAGGTCATCGCCCGTCTCGATCACGAAGGTATCCCCTGCTGCGTTGTGTCCAACGGGAGCGAGGAGAAGATGCGGATTACACTCACGCCGCATGGTCTCTGGGATCGGTTCCACCCCAACGCCATGTTTTCGGCCCATACGCTGAAGGTTGCTAAACCTGATCCGGGCATTTTCCTCGCGGCGGCCGCCCACTTCGATGTGCAGGCGCGGGATTGCGTTGTGATCGAGGACACGGCCACGGGTGCGCGCGGGGCAGCCAGGGCGGGCATGCAGTGCTTCGGCTACGCCGCGCATGACAACGGTGCCGCACTTGTCGCCGAGGCGGCAGAAGTATTCCACGACATGACGGATCTGACGCGCCGTCTCGGCCTGAGCTGACGCGCGGGGTCATCTGAGGGAGGTGGCTGAGCCGACTGGTCGCGTAGTCGGCATACAGGGGCAGGAGGGGTCTCGCCCTCCGCCTTGATCAGTCGTTCTTATAGGTCGGGTGGAACAGCCCGGCAGGCGACAGGGTGAAGATATCCACCCCATCCGCCGTCACACCGACAGAATGTTCGAACTGCGCCGACAGCGATTTGTCGCGGGTCACGGCGGTCCAGTCATCTGCCAGCACCTTGGTTTCGGCGCGGCCCAGGTTCAGCATCGGTTCGATGGTGAAGAACATGCCTTCTTCCAGCACCGGCCCGGTGCCCGGACGACCATAGTGCAGCACATTCGGCGGTGCGTGGAACACCTGACCCAGCCCATGGCCGCAGAAATCGCGCACCACGCTCACCCGCTGGCTCTCGGCATAGGACTGGATCGCATGGCCGATGTCGCCAAAGGTATTGCCGGGCTTCACCACCTCGATGCCCTTCATCAGCGCATCATGGGTGATCTGGATCAGCCGTTCGGCCTTGCGCGGCAGCTTGCCCGCCACATACATGCGGCTGGTGTCGCCGAACCAGCCATCGACGATCACGGTGACGTCGATGTTGAGGATATCGCCATCCTTCAGCTTCTTGTCGCCGGGGATGCCGTGGCAGACCACATGGTTGATCGAGATGCAGCTGGCGTGCTGATAACCCTTGTAGCCGATGGTGGCCGAGGTCGCGCCCGCGTCCTCCACCATCTGGGTGATGATGCGGTCAATCTCGCCCGTGGTCTGGCCGGGGAAGACATGCTGGGCGATCTCATCAAGAATCTTCGCCGCAAGCGCACCGGCTGCGTGCATGCCCGCAAAATCGGACTGATCGTAGATGCGGATACCGTCTTTGGTGGTGCGGCCGTTCTTGGATCTCATCGGGGCATGCTCCGTCGCGTGTCGTTTGCCAGCTATTTAGGGGTTTCCACCGCAAAGGGCCAGAGGCGGCAGGGGTCTTTGTCGGAACCTTCGCCAGGGTCGCGCGTTTTAGGGCGAGAAATACATAAAGAAACGCCAAAAGGGACGCGCAATGGAAAGTTTAAACACACTTATGCAGACCGAGATCTACGACGGCAAGGCGCTGACGGATCTGGTCACGCTGGAATTTCTGGCCCAGCTTCTCGGCAATGTGCTGGCGGCTGCGTTTATCCTCATTGTCGGCTTCATTGTTGCGAGTTGGGCAAAGCGGCGTGTCGTTGCCCTAAGTGACAGCCATATGCGTCTCGACAATACTCTGTTCCACTTCCTCGGCAATGTGGTTCGTTACATCATTCTGGGCTTCGCTCTCCTGTTCGTGCTGAACACATTCGGCGTTCAGACCACCTCCATCATCGCTGCCATCGGTGCGGCGGGCCTGGCCATCGGTCTTGCCATGCAGGGCGCGCTGTCGAATGTGGCGGCGGGCGTCATGATCATCCTGTTCCGCCCCTTCAAGCTGGGTGATTTTATCGACGTGAACGGCGAGATGGGCACGGTGAAGGAGATCAGCCTGAACAATACCGTCATCGCCAGCCTGTCCAACGTGAAGGTGATCATTCCCAATGCCGAGGTCTGGGGCAATACGATCTCTAACTATTCCGTCTACGACACACGTCGCGCCGAGTGGAGCTTTGGCGTGGGCTACGGCGCAAATCTCGCGTTGGCCGAACGCACAATCCGCGACACCATCATGGCTGATGACCGCTCGCTCAGTGATCCGGAGCCGTTTATCCAGGTCAATAATCTGAACGACAGCTCGGTCGATTTTCTCGTTCGGGTCTGGGTCAATTCTGCGGATTATTTTCAATATCAGGCGGATATGAAGCGCAAGGTGAAGGAAGCCTTGGACGGTGCCGGTGTGGATATTCCTTTCCCGACACGTACTCTCGTGCAGCCCGACAACCCGCAAGACGAAGAGCGCGACGCGGCATAATGTTATTCGGTCATCCCGCGAAGGGGTGGCCGACTTCCACACCATCGGGGGTGATCTGGGTTCCGATGACCAGCCGTTCGACGCCCCGTGCCTGCGCTGCATCGAATTCGGCTGCGTAGGTCGGGTCAATGTCGGAGGCCAGCTGGAAATCTGTGCAATCCGTACGTTGCACCAGATAGAGCATCACCGCCCGATGACCGGCGTCTGCCATTTTGGCAAGCTCTCGCAGATGTTTTGCTCCGCGTGCGGTGACACTGTCAGGGAACTCGGCCAGCCCGGGTTCGCGCGATAAAGTCACGCTTTTGACCTCGACATAGGCATCGGGCAGGCCGTCGCCACTCAGTAGGAAATCGATGCGGCTGTTCTCGCCATATTTCACTTCGGCCCGCAGGGAAGAGTAGGCGGCGAATTCTGCAATCTTGCCGACCTCCAACGCGGCCTTGAGGGCACGGTTCGGCACCGATGTATCGACACCGGTGAAATGCCCGTCCGCATGTTCCACCAGCCGCCAGCCGTATTTCAGCTTTTTCTTCGGGTCGTCGTTGGGTTCCAGCCAGATCCGCATGCCGGGTTCTGCCAGTCCCATCATCGAGCCGGGGTTGGCGCAATGGGCGGTCACTTCGCGCCCGTCCTCCAGTCGGCAATCAGCCAGGAAGCGTTTGTAGCGTTTGATCAGCGTGGCGGGGATCAGGGGCGTTGGAAACTGCATGCCACCGGTCATGCGCCAGAAAGCGCCGCCTGTCAAAGCCGGGACCGTGCCGGGCGCGCGAACGTGGTTGCACCGGCTGTCGGGGAAGCTATCCTCTGGCGGAGCCTCGAAAAACACATCCGCATGAAATTCAGGAGACGCGCCATGCCCAATCCCACCGCTGCAATGCTTGTGATCGGGGATGAAATTCTGTCGGGGCGCACGCGCGACTCCAACATGTATTTTCTCGCCGGAGAATTGAACAAACTCGGCGTCGACCTGAAGGAAGTGCGCGTGGTGAGCGATGAGGCCGATGCCATCGTGGCCGCGGTTACGGATCTGTCGAACGGCTATGACCATGTCTTCACATCCGGTGGTATCGGCCCAACGCATGACGATATCACAGCCGATTGTATCGCCCGTGCCTTCGGGGTTGCGATCGACGTGCGAGCAGATGCCCGTGCCATTCTCGAGGAGCACTATGCCAAGACCGGTGCGGAGCTGAACGAGGCGCGTCTGCGCATGGCCCGTATCCCTGATGGTGCGACGCTGATCGACAATCCGGTGTCCCGCGCGCCCGGCTTCACGCTGAACAACGTGCATGTGATGGCAGGGGTGCCTGCGGTATTTCAGGCCATGGTGGCCACGGTCCTGGCGACACTGGCAGGGGGGCAGCCGCTTCTGAGCCAAACCCTCCGCGTGGACCGGGGCGAGGGCGAGATCGCGGCGATCCTGTCCGCGCTGGCCGAGAAATACAGCGACCTGTCGATCGGTTGTTATCCGTTCCAGATAAACGGAGCTTTTGGCGCCAATGTGGTGGTGCGCGGCACGGAGGGGGCGCGTTTGGATGCGGCGATGACCGAACTGGCACGGGATCTTGGCCTGTGAGCACCACTGCGGTGACCGATCCGAAGTATTATGACGTGGTGGAGGCGACATGGCCGTGTCTGCGCAAGGAAGAGCTGGGCGCCATCACCCTGCGCGTGGGGGCAGGCGGTGGCAGCCGCGTGTCGGCCGCAACTGCCGAGGCCGAGGTCAGCGACGACCAGATCGCCGAGGCAGAGGCCGCCATGCAGGCGCTCGACCAGCCGCGCCTGTTCATGATCCGCGACGGGCAGGTCGATCTTGACGCTCAGCTGGATCGTCTCGGTTATGTGGTGGTGGATCCGGTGGTGCTTTGGACCTGTGCGCCTTCTTTGCTGACGGATGTGCCGATCCCGCGTGTCACCACGTTTGATGTTTGGGAGCCTTTGGCGATCCAGCGCGAAATCTGGGAGACCGGCGGCATCGGCCCCGCGCGCCTGGCGGTGATGCATCGGGCCGTGGGGCCAAAGACGGCCTTGCTGGGACGCTGGGACGACAAGCCTGCGGGGGTGGCCTATGTCGGGCTGCACGGTGACATTGCCATGCTGCATGCGCTTGAGATCCTGCCGCATCAGCGCCGCAAGGGCATGGGCGTCTGGATGATGCGTCAGGCCGCCGTCTGGGCAGAACAGCACGGAGCGGCGGAACTTTCTGTTCTCTGCACGCGCGCCAATGTCGCTGCCAACGCGTTATACAGTGGCCTCGGCATGACGGAGGCCGGAGGCTATCACTATCGGATCAAACATTGACCAGCAGTCGCCGGAGGAGGGCGCCCGCATGACACAGATAAAAGAACCCACCGCGCTCGACCTGCCGATGACGGACCCGCTGCCACCTGAAACGCAGAAGTATTTCGACATCTGTCAGGATAAACTGGGCATGGTGCCCAATGTGCTGAAGGCGCATGCGTTTGACGTTGAAAAGCTCAATGCCTTTACCGCCATGTACAACGACCTGATGCTTGGCGACAGCAAGCTGACGAAGCTGGAGCGGGAAATGATTGCCGTCGTCGTCTCCTCCATCAACAAGTGCTTCTACTGTCTCGTCGCGCATGGGGCCGCGGTGCGACAATTGTCAGGCGATCCGCAGCTGGGCGAGATGCTGGTGATGAACTACCGCGTGGCGCCGCTGGATGCACGGCAGCGCGCGATGCTGGAATTTGCCGCAAAGATGACGCGCGCCAGTGCCGAGATCGAAGAGGCTGATCGCGAGGATTTGCGCGTCAACGGTTTCGATGATCGCGACATCTGGGATATCGCCAATGTGACGGGGTTTTTCAACATGACCAACCGTGTCGCCAGTGCCACCGCAATGGTGCCCAACGCTGAATACCACGGGCAGTTCCGTTGAGCCTGCGGCGGCTTCTCCCTGTTGCGCTGGCGCTTGGACTTGGTGGGCATGCGGCATTTGCTGCGCCTATCCAGATCCCGCTGCCTGACGGCGAGGAGCTGCTGCGCGAACAGGAAACGCCACTTGATACGCTGCTTATTCCCACAGGACCTGTTGCCGGGGATGACGTGCCCGCCCGCGCGCTGGAAGGGCGCGTTTATCGGCGCAGCTGGCGGGTCAGTGGCGATTGGAGCACGCTGCAGGTTCTTGCGCCGATCCGGAGCGCGCTGCACGAACAGGGATTTGAAACCATCTACAGCTGCACGGCGCGTGCCTGCGGCGGGTTTGGATTTCGGTTTGGAATCGAGGTGATCCCTGCGCCGGACATGGCGGTGAACCTCTCGGATTATGAATTCCTGTCAGCCCAGCACCCGGACACAGGCGCTGCGGTGTCGTTATTGGCCTCCCGCACCGCCGGATCGGTCTATGTGCAGCTGTTGGAGCGGTATGACCCGGCACATCGCGTGCGTCCCCCCTCGCTTCCTGAGGCGTTGTCGTCGCCAGATGCCGAGAGTTCTGACGATGTGACAGATGGCAATACCGCCCTTTCGGCATCAGCAGAGCAGGCCCTGCTGATAGACGCCTTGAAGAAGGGCGGCAGCCTGTCTACCGGTGCGATCAAGGACCTGCTGGTGTTGCAGGGACATGTCCCGCTTCTGGATCTGGAGTTCGATACTGGCTCGACCCAGATGGGGGAAGGGCCGTTTGATACGCTGGAACAGCTGGCCACATTCATGCGCAGCAACCAGAGCGCCGTGATCCTGCTGGTGGGTCATACCGATACGGTTGGTGCGTTGGATGGAAACATCGCGATCTCACGACAACGGGCCGCCAGCGTGCGCGCGCGGCTGGTCTCCAAGTATGAGATTGCCGGGGATCGCATTCAGGTCGCCGGTGCCGGTTTTATGGCCCCGCTGGCACCCAACTCCACCGAGGCTGGGCGGGAAATCAATCGCCGGGTGGAGGCGGTCCTGGTTCAGCCCTGAACGCCCCCCCCGGTCTCAGGCCAACAGGATCCAGACCGCGACACCAAACAGCATCAGGGCGAACCCTTTGTTCAGCAGTCGCGCTTGTCCGGGGCTTGAGAAGACGGTGGCAAGTTGATCGCCGACCAGCGTCCAGACTGTAAATGCCAGCAAGTTATTGAGTGTGAAGACGGTGGTGATCAGGATGACCAGCCCAGCGTTCTCCCGATCCGAGGGCGGCAGGAACTGGGTGAACATCAGGGCGATGATGACATAGGCTTTTGGATTGAGAAGCAGCAGCATCACCCCATCACCGAACCGGGCCGAGGACGCCGTTGTGGTCACACCGGTGTGGCTGGCCTTCAGGAACCGCCAGGCGATCCACAGTATATAGAGGCCACCCAACAGTTTCAGAGTGCCAAACACCGCTGGCGCCTGCGCGATGATCGTCAGGCTGCCAAAGCCGATCATCAGGGTGATGCCCCATGTTGCAAGGTGATATCCGGCCGAAGCCGCCAAGGTGCCACTCGCCCCAAACCGGGCTCCCGCCGCGGCAAAATACAGGTTGCCGGGACCGGGGCTATAGGCCAGCGGGAACAAGAACATCAGCAAGGCAAGTATCATGATGGCTCTCCTCGGGGGGCAGGATGTGAGCCCTAGAGATGCACGGCAATTCACTTCTATCGCGACCCGAAACCTGCGCATTGGAGGCACCCGACAGACGAAAAAGCCCCTCGCGGAAGGCGCAAGGGGCAGAACGTCTGGCAGGGCCGTGAATGGCTGTGGGGTCAGCGGGGCAGAGGCGGCGCCCGCCCTACCAGGTTTCCATGCCTTTCTGAGCAAAGGCATGGACGAGGAAATCGATAAAGGCGCGCACCTTCGGTTGGGTGAAACGGCCCGGCGGGTAGACGGCATAGACGCCAAGGGTTTCGACCGGCAGCGTGGGCATGACATCTTCGATCAGCCCCTCGGCCTTGGCCTCGGCATAAAGATAGCTCGGCAGATAGGCGATCCCGAGACCGGAGATCGCCGCGTTCAGCAGCGATTGCCCGTCGTTGACCGACAGCCAGCCGGTGGAGCGCACCTGGCGCTTCTCGCCGGACGGGGCGGTCAGTTTCCAGACGTTGCCGCTGGACTGGTTAGAGTAATGCAGGAGCTTGTGTTCGTTGAGGTCGTCGATCTTCTGCGGGCGACCGTATTTCTCAAGGTATCCGGGCGAGGCCACCATCCGCTTGGTGGTCTCGGTCAGCTTGCGGGCCCGCAGGGAACTGTCTTCCAGCTCGCCAATGCGCAGCGCCATGTCGAACCCTTCGGAGATCAGCTCCACAAAACGGTTGTTCAGCACCATGTTGACGGTGATGTCGGGATAATCACCGAGAAACTCTGACAGCACCGGCGACAGGTGGTTGACGCCGAAATCGGTGGCGACCGAGATCCGCAACAGTCCCGAGGGCGCGGTTTGCATGGAGGTCACCAGGGCATCCGCCTCGCCGGCATCGTTCAGCACCCGACGGGCGCGGTCGTAATAGGCCAGACCGATTTCGGTGGGCGACACGCGGCGCGTGGTCCGGTTCAGGAGACGCGCGCCAAGGCGGGCCTCGAGGCTGGACACATGTTTGGAAACCGCCGACTTGGAGATGCCCATCCTCTTGGCGGCGTCGGTGAAGCCACCTTGATCCACCACATTGGCAAAGGCTTCCATCTCGGTCAGTCGGTCCATTTCACAATCCTCGTCGCACATTCTGTCTTGCGTCCTTCCTGCGGGGGAATTCGGGCAAGAACGGGGCGGGCTTGGGATAATTGCAGGGTTTTCGCCGGATCGTTCAGGCTGGGGAAACAAGCGATGTGCAACAGTTCGCTCCACACCGAAGCCTTGTGCGATGTGGCCGGGGTATCAGGAGAGGTCATTGAAAACACGAGGACTCCTGCCATGCTGACCTGCATCATCCGCTACCAGATCGACCCCACGAAACAGGCGCAGTTCCGCCAGTATGCGCAGACCTGGGGGCAGGCCATTCCCCGCAATGGTGCAGACCTGATCGGCTATTTCGCCCCGCATGAGGGCTCCTCGACACTGGCCTATGGCATCTATTCGATACCGTCTCTGGCCGAATATGAAGCTTATCGCGCGCGTTTGGCAGCCGATCCGCTGGGGCGGCAGAACTATGAATTTGCCCAAGCTGAAAAGTTCATTTTGCGTGAAGACCGCAGCTGGCTCAAACTGGCCTCGGCACCCCATGGCACCACAGGAGAGGCACAGTGATTGCAGTCATATTCGAAGTCATTCCGGCGGAGGGCAAACAGGACGCCTATCTGGAACACGCCGCCGCGCTCAGGCCGCTGTTCGAGGTTATGGAAGGGTTCATTTCGGTGGAGCGGTTCCAGAGCCTGACCACACCGGGAAAGCTGCTGTCGCTGTCGTTCTGGGAAGATGAGGACGCATTGGCGCGCTGGCGGCAGCTGGAGAAGCATCGCGCGGCACAGAGCAAGGGGCGCGACGGCTATTTTGCCGACTACCGCCTTCGGGTTGCCGGCGTGATGCGTGACTATGGCATGACGGAGCGCGCGCAGGCTCCGGCAGACAGTCGCGCCCTGCATGACAGCTGAAAGGTGGTCGGTAGACCTCCCGCCAGTCGGGGTTACATTCAAATGCCACCCTCCTGTTGGGCCGCGCAGCGCGCCTGCGGCGCGCTGCAGTTGCGGGTCGCGCCAACGGTGCGGCTGAGACCTGACCGGCGCCGGGTCAAGGGCCGCATCTGCGGCCGTGCCGCAGGCACGGTTTATCCTTGAGGCGACAGAGGTCTCGTAAACTGGAAAAGGCGCTTCAGGAGCAGATCTGCCCCTGAAGCGCCTCTCAGTGGGTTTTCCTGCATCGCGCAGCGATGCCCGGCCCAACGCCGCCAGCCGGTCCCGGCAAAGCCGGGGCAGGCGCGGGGGCGGGAGCCCCACCGGCCGTATTGCTGCGATCTTTCCGGCTCAGGCGGCCTTTCGCTCGTGACGACCTTCTTCGACCTCTTCGACAATCTTCGCCACAAAGGCGTCGAGATCGTCGGGTTGACGGCTGGTTACAATACCTGCGTCCGCCACCACTTCGGCATCCTGCCATTTCGCGCCTGCGTTGACGATATCGGTCTTGATCGACCCGTAAGAGGTCATATCGCGCCCTTTTACGATCCCGGCTTCTGCCAGTACCCAAGGCGCGTGGCAGACTGCGGCGATCACTTTACCTTCATTGTGGAAATCCTTGACCCGCTTGATCACATCCGCCTCGACCCGCAACAGGTCGGGATTGATCTGGCCACCTGGAATGACCAGCGCGTCGTAGTCGAAGGTATTGGCGTCCGCTATCTTCAGGTCGGCTTCGGCCTCACCCTTCCAGTCCAGGCCTTCCCAGCCCTTGACCGGCTTGCCGTCCAGGGTGGCGACATGGACCGTGGCGCCCTTGGCGCGCAGCTGGTCGCGCGGCACTTCAAGCTCGGATTTCTCAAAACCATGCGTCGAAATGATGAGGATTTTTGCGTCGGAAATCTTTGGCATGTCGTGTCCTTTCCTATCTGCGTTGAGATCGCGTCACCGCGGTCTCGTCACCCAGAAAACGAAGCCCCGCCCAGATTGTTCCGGACGGGGTCGATTTCAGATCGGCTGACGCGACGTGAAGCGACTAGAGTGTCGCCGCCAGCCGGGTGCCCTGGTTGATGGCGCGTTTGGCGTCCAGCTCGGAGGCCACATCAGCACCCCCAATCACATGGGGCGTGATGCCCTTGGCCTCCAGCGCATCCGCCAGAGAGCGTTCGCTGACCTGCCCGGCACAGAGCACGATGGTATCCGCGGCGATCACGGTAGGATTGTCCCGCGTCTCGCCAAAGCTCACATGCAGGCCCGCGTCGTCGATGCGTTCGTAGTTCACGCCGCCGACAAACTCGACCTCCTTCATCTTGAGCGCGGCTCTGTGGATCCAGCCGGTGGTCTTGCCGAGACGCTTGCCATGGCGCTCTGCTTTGCGCTGCAGCAGGGTGACCTGACGGGCGGGGGGCTCGGGCTGGGGGCCTTCAGGGGCCAGGCCGGAGCGATGTTCCGCCGGGTCCGTGACCCCCCATTCGCGCATCCACAGCGGCAGGCTTTCGGTGGGGCTCTCGCCCTCGTGCAGCAGGTATTCGGAGACATCAAACCCGATGCCGCCAGCGCCGATCACGGCCACCTTTTCGCCCACGGCTACCTTGTGGCGCAGCACGTCGATATAGCTCACCACGGACGCGTGGTCCTGTCCCGGAATGCCCGGATCGCGCGGCAGGACACCGGTGGCGATGATCACCTCGTCAAACCCGCTCAGGTCCTCTGCATCGACCCGGCGGCCCAGCTGCAGGGTGATTCCGGCCTTGGCGACCATGGTGCGGTACCAATCCACCAGCCCCCAGAACTCTTCCTTGCCGGGGATCTGCTTGGCCATGTTCAGCTGGCCACCGATTTCCTCGGCGGCATCAAAGAGCGTCACCGCATGCCCCCGTTCCGCCGCCGCCAGCGCGGTCGACAGGCCCGCAGGTCCGGCACCGACGATGGCGACGGATTTTGTCACCTCGGCCTTGTTCAACACCAGCTCGGTTTCATGGCAGGCGCGGGGATTGACCAGACAGGAGGTCAGCTTGCCACCGAAGGTATGATCCAGGCAGGCCTGATTGCAGGCGATGCAGGGCGCGATCTCGGTCCCGCGCCCCTCCGCCGCCTTGGCCACGAAATCTGCATCCGCCAGCATCGGGCGCGCCATCGACACCATGTCGGCGCAGCCCTGCGACAGCACGTCTTCGGCCACCTCCGGCGTATTGATACGGTTCGAGGTGATCACTGGGATCGACACATGACCCATCAGCTTTTGCGTGACCCAGGAAAAGGCCGCGCGCGGCACCGAGGTGGCAATGGTCGGAATGCGGGCCTCATGCCAGCCGATGCCGGTGTTGATGATGGTGGCGCCCGCAGCCTCCACCGCCTTGGCCAGCTGCACCACCTCCTCGAAGGTCGAGCCATTTGGCACAAGGTCAATCATCGACAGGCGGTAGATCAGGATGAATTCGCGCCCCACTGCCTCACGCACCCGGCGCACCACCTCGATTGGCAGGCGCATGCGGTTTTCATACGACCCGCCCCAGCGATCCTCGCGCTTGTTGGTGTGGGTGACGAGGAACTGGTTCAGGAAATATCCTTCGGAACCCATGATCTCGACGCCGTCATAGCCCGCCTCCTGCGCCAGACGGGCGGCGTTCACGATATCGGAGATCTGCTTCTCGATACCCTCCTCGTCCAACTCCGCCGGCGGAAAGGGCGAGATCGGCGATTTCACCGGGCTGGGCGCGACGCATTTCGGCCCGTAGGAATAACGGCCCGCGTGCAGGATTTGCATCGCGATCTTGCCGCCCGCCTCATGCACCGCAGATGTGACCACTGCATGATTGGCGACATCCTTTTCCGTGGTCATCATCGCCGCCCCCGGCAGCACTGATCCTTCGAGGTTCGGACCGATGCCGCCAGTGACCATCAACGCCACGCCACCACGGGCGCGCGCCGCGTAGAATTCCGCCACCCTTGGCCAGTCGCGGGTCTCCTCCAACCCGGTGTGCATGGAGCCCATCAGCACCCGGTTCTTCAGCGTGGTGAAGCCCAGATCCAGCGGGGCCAGCAAATGTGGGTACGCAGCCATGACACTCTCCCTCCATGTCCGTCGGGCCACCGCACGGCGACCCCTTTGGGCGACAAGATCGCGCGGCTGCAGCGGATTGTCACCCGTCAACGCGGCGTCACCCCCTTGCGTGCCCCGGCGGCACACGGTCTAAGGTGGCGACACCTGGATCAACGCGGAGCCCGCATCTGATGAGCAAGACGCCCCCTAAAGCCTTCAGCGCCGCGCAGATTGCCGCGCTGCCCTATCGCCCCAATGTCGGCGTGATGCTGATCAATGGCGCGGGCGATGTTTGGGTCGGGCAACGCATGGACCGGCACAAGGAGGCTTGGCAAATGCCTCAGGGGGGCATCGACAAGGGCGAAGATGCCCGCGCCGCCGCCCTGCGCGAGCTGGAAGAGGAAACCGGCGTCACGCCCGATCTGGTGGAGATCATCGCCGAAAGCGACGGCTGGTTGCCCTATGATCTGCCGCAAGAGGTGGTGCCGCATTTCTGGGGCGGCAAATACCGTGGTCAGGAACAGAAATGGTACCTGATGCGCTTTGTCGGGCAGGACGCACAGATCAACATTCAAACCGACGATCCCGAATTCTCCGCCTGGTGCTGGCAGCCGGTCGCTGAGCTGGTGGAAAAGGTCGTCCCCTTCAAGCGAGAGGTCTATGCCCGTGTGGTCGAGGAATTCAAAGCGCATCTCTGAGGCGCTGCTGTCGGGTGCGCTGGCCCTGCTCTGTGCCACGCAGGCACAGGCGCTCAGTTGTCTGCCGATGGGGCCCGGGGACGTCTACCGGATCGTCTCCAAGAGCGAGGACCCCTTCGTGATCATCGAGGGTCGTGTCACGTTCGACGAGGCGCTTTTGCCGACATATTCCGAGGCGGCCCCGCAGGCGACCAAACAGCCGGTCGAAATTCCGGCGCAGGTTTCCGGGCTGATGCTAGGGGATCGCATGTTTGACCAGCCGGTTGAGGGCGAAATCACCCTAGAGGCGCATTGCCTGGGCCCCTGGTGTGGCGCGTTGGTCTCAGACGCGCGCTACCTGTTCTTCGCTCGCCAGCAGGAGGGCCGGGTGGTGGCGGTGGTCGAACCCTGCGGCGGGTTCTTCTTTGATGCGGAAGATGGCAGCGCTGGCGATACCGTGCTGCAATGCCATCGGGGCCGGGCCTGTCCGTCGAAACTGCCCGATACCCTGGAGGGCGCGCAGCAGGTGCCCGCCCTCGATTAGAGTCTAGCGGGCCGCGATATTCGGCGCAGGGGCCGCAGTCTGCGCAGCGGACGCTTGCGCAGGGTGCGGAGGTTTCTGTTGCCCCAGCCAGACACTGAAAAGCGCGACCAGCGCCCCGGCGGCTTGCAGCGCGGTGAAGCTCTCGCCCGCAAATAACGCCCCAAGTGTCACAGCCGTCAGCGGGCTGAACACCCCAAGGAGCGAGATCTGCGCCGGGGCGATGCGCCCAATGCCGCGGAACCACAGGATATAGGTCAGGGCGCCGCCGATCAGGCTCATGTAGGCCAGCCCCAGCAGGTTGCCCGCGGTCAGGGTCGGCCAGGCTGGCAGGGCGATGATTGCCACCGGGATCAGCAGCAGCCCCCCGGCGGTCAGCTGCCAGGCGGTAAAGGTCAGCGCCGGCACACCGGGCTGCCATTTGCGGGTCAGCACCACGCCGGTGGCCATCGACAAGGCGCCGCCCAGACCCGCCACCACGCCAAGCGGATCGAGCGTTGCCTCCGGCCCCAGCACCAGCAGCCCGACGCCGACAATGCCGAAGAGCGCCGCTGCCACTCCCTTGCCATGGATCCGGGTGCCCAGCAGTGCTCCGGACAAGCCGAGCACAAACAGCGGCTGCACCGCGCCAAGCGTCGCCGCCACCCCGCCGGGCAGGCGATAGGCTGAGAGGAACAGCAGCGCCCAGAATACCGAGAAATTGAGCGCGCCCAGCACGAAGATCTTTGGCAGCAAGGCCAGAGGTGGCAATTGCCGAACGAACAGCAAGAGTAACAGCCCTGCTGGCAGGGCGCGCAGCAGCGCCACCAGATAAGGGGACTCGCCGGGCAGGAAGGTGGTGGTCACGATATAGCTGCTGCCCCATATCGCGGGTGCAAGCGCCGCCAGGGCCAAGTCTTTCGAGGGAATCATGGTGGGCTCCTATATATCTTGACGTCGAAGTAATGCGATAATGCTTCGACGTCAAGATAACCTCATAGATTGACCTCTGCCCCACCACGTCACATTACTGCGGCATGGATCATGTGGAATTTATATTGGATCAGTGGCGACGCGAACGCCCGGACCTCGACGTGACGGCGATGGGAGTGGTCGGTCGGGTGGGCAGATTGAGCCTCGCCTATCTGAAACCGATGGAGAAGACCTTCGCCCGCTTTGGCCTCAACGCGGCCAAGTTCGACGTGCTCGCCACTCTGCGGCGGGCCGGGGCGCCGCATTGCTTGTCTGCTGGTGCATTGATGAAGGCGACGATGGTGGCCTCTGGTACCATGACCAACCGGATTGACCGCCTTGAGGTGGACGGGTTGGTCAGTCGCACCACCAACCCCGAAGACAGCCGCAGCTTTCTGATCGCTTTGACGCCCGAAGGGCGCGCGCTGATCGATCAGGTGGTGGAGGCACATGTGGCCACCCAGGCCGACCTGATCGAGGGGCTTTCGGCGGAGGAAGTCGCGCAGCTCAGCGCGCTGTTGGCCAAGGCCCTGAACGCATTGGAGAGCAGCTGAGGGGCAGCTGTTCTCCTGACATGTTGAGGGGAGGGGTTGGCCCAGCCCGGTCCCTAGAAGTCTTCGTAGTAATTGAGCGCCGCGCTGCCCTCGCTGCCGTGGGCCGTCGGTTTGCTGGGCGTTGCATCACTGCTGTTGTCCGAGGTGTCCCAGCCCTCGTCAACGTCCCAGCTGTCGTCGGCATGGGCGGTTGGGGCCGGGGGGGACGTACGCGCAGTGGGGGCCGTTGGTTTGCCCGCAAGCCGGAAGTTCGCCACCACGCCGCCCAGTTCGGATGCGTCGCTGTCCAGCATCTGGCAGGCGGCGGAGGCTTCTTCGACCATGGCGGCATTTTGCTGTGTCACCTGATCCAGCTGCACCATGCCTGTGTTGATCTCTTCGATACCGTTTGACTGCTCCGCCGCGCCCTCGGCAATACCAGAGATCAGCTGCGAGATATGGTTCACCCGCTTTGTGATCGTCTCCAGCGCCTCGCCGGCCTTACCGACCAGATCGACGCCTTGATCGACCTGCTTGGAGCTTTCACCGATCAGCGCCTTGATCTCCATCGCGGCGTCGGAAGACCGCTGTGCCAGACCGCGCACTTCGCTCGCGACCACGGCAAAGCCGCGCCCGGCCTCGCCCGCCCGGGCCGCCTCGACCCCAGCGTTGAGCGCCAGCAGGTTGGTCTGAAAGGCGATGTCGTCGATCACAGAAATGATCTGTTCGATCTTTTTGGAGGACTGCTCGATCTCGGTCATGGCGGTGACCGCATTCTGCACCACCTGACCGCTCACTTCGGCCTCTTGCTTGGCCTCTCCTGTGATCTGTTCGACGCTGCGCGCGCCGTCGGCTGCTGATTTGACGCTGGCGGTGATCTCTTCCAGCGCAGCGGCTGTTTCTTCCAGAGTGGCAGCCTGACTTTCGGTGCGATGCGACAGATCATCCGATGACTGATTGATCTCCGCCGCGCCGTTGCGAATGCGCTCGATCGCGGTCACCACCTGACCAAGTGTATCGTTGAGCTTGGTCACGGTCGTGTTGAAATCGGTGCGCAGTTTCTCGTGCTCGCCGGAGAAGGGCGTATCTATCGTGGCCGAGAAATCCCCCTGCGACAGGCGCAGAAGACCTGTGCTGAGATTTTCCACGACGACCTCCTGCTCGCGCTGCTGTTCGGCGCGGCCCTCTTCGGCGGTGCGCGCCACGCGCAAGTCATCCTGCAGCGACAGCAGCGCCTTGCCGATGTCGCCAATCTCGTCGCCGCGTTGCGCCTCGGCAACTTCGGTTGAGAGATCGCCAGCAGCCACCGTGTTCATACCCGTGGAAATATGATGCAGCGGTTGGGTGATCGAGCGCGCGATACGCCAGCCGAAAACGGACATCACCCCACATATTGCCAGCCCGATCAGAGCCAGCATCCAGGCTTGCTGGCGCAATGGCGCCATGATGTCAGTGACGTCTTGTTCCACAACCAAGGCCCAGTTGGCGACGTCCAGACCAAGCGGCTGCGAATAGGCATAAACCGGATGACCCGAGATCCCGGTTGCAGCGTCCAGAAAGTGGCGCTCGCCATCGAGCGCCAGCGCCACCTGTTCATTGTCCGGCAGCGCCTCGAGAACTTGGAAACCGTCTTCAAACCGGGACGTGGTCCGCGTTTTCCGGTCTGCGCCCAGAAGGTAGACCTGCGCGGTTTCGCCAAGGCCGTCGGCGTTGTTGGTGATCAGACCCAAAAGATCAACCGGCACCTGCAATGCAACCACACCAAGTGGCGTGCCATCCTGGGCCGAAACCGGGGTGGCCAGGAAGGCGGCCGCTGCTCCGTTGCTGGGGGCATAGGGTTGCATATCGGCAAAGATCACCTCGCCGACCTCTGCTGCATTCGCCGAACGGAACGCCTCTGCCAAGTTGGAATTCGCATAGCTGCCATCGATCAGATTTGTGGCGTAATCCATTTCTTTGAAAACGGAGTAGACAATGTCGCCCGCTGGGCTGATCAGAAAAGCATCATAGTAGCCTTTGGTCTCGATCAGCGTGCGAAGCCCGGTATGAAAGGTTTCATGGGCATCATGATAGGTCGCGTCCCCGTCCGCTCGCAGTAATTTATGCTTCTCGCCGGACGGGTGGCTGTTGTCCGCGATATAAGCGCGTTGCAGCGTGGTGTCCGCGTCAGATCCCAGCGCGGCCCAGCTCTCTTCAAAGACAGCCAGGGCTGAGGTTGTGGCAGGAGAACGCGCCAGCGACACTAGGTCCGCCTCTATCCCGCTCATCATTCGACGAATTGATGCACTTCTGTCCGCCAGCAAGGACGCCATTTGGCGCTCTGTGGTGTCTTTGGCAAACCCCCTGAATGCCAAGAGCGAAGCAGCGATCAGTAGAGCGCCGGTAACAGCACAAAAGCCTGCGAAGAAGAGGGGCAGCTTGCGAGAAATCTTTATGGTGTTGGTGCGAAACATGGTGCGATCCTGTCGGAGTGGCGTAACCTGCAGGATAGAAGGCGCTGGCACCATTTAAGATTTCGCAAATATGTGGGAGGCTGCATGTCTTTTGGGCACAACCTGACTTTTGCGGCAGTTTTTTGTGCGTCTTTCCCGCCAGTGGTGGCCGGTTCTCGCAATTTATTGTTTTTCAATGGGATAGGTGATTCGTTTCGGTGGGTGAGATCGCGTCCCTCCTTAGGTTCTCGAAATCACATTGCTGGGGGTTGAATTGATTTTTTGAATACAAGCGAGGGTGTAGCGGATCGAAGCGAGAGGGGCGGGGGCGCGCAAAGCCCGCCCCGCCATTTGAAATAGCCAAGAACGGATCAGGCGTTGATCAGGCCTTGGGCTTGCAGCAGGCTACGCATATCAGTCTTGGGACGCGGCCCGATATGACTGATGACCTCTGCGGCGCAGGTGTTGCCGATGCGTGCGCAGGTCTCAAGGTCACGGCCCGAGGCAAGACCGAACAAGAACCCGGCTGCAAATTGATCCCCTGCGCCCGTGGCGTCCACAGGCACGACCTTGGTCACGGGGATGTCGATGCGGCCTTCCTCGCTGACCACTGTCACCCCGTCGCCAGAGCGGGTGCAGACCACCAAGGGGCAGATGGCCGAGGTCTTTTGCAGCGCCTCTTCGAGGTCATCGGTCTCGAACAGGGATTTGATCTCAGCCTCATTGCCGATCACGAAGTCCAGCTCGCTTTCGATCAGCTTCAGGAAATCCGCGCGGTGACGTTCGACGCAGAAGGGATCGGAGATCGCGATGCCGGGCTTGCCGCCGCCGGCCTTGCAGTCCCGCGCGGCCTCCATGAAGGCTGTTTTGCCCTTGTCCTTGTCGAAGAGATAGCCCTCGAGGAACATGATCTGCGCCTGTCCGGCCACCTCATTGGGCACGTCGTCGGAGCTGAGTTCCGAGGAAATCCCGAGGTAGGTATTCATGGAGCGTTCGCCGTCGGGCGAGACGAAGATCATCGTGCGCGAGGTTGGCAGCTCGCCGCCTGCGACGGGGGCATTGACGAAATCGACACCCTCGTCCTGCATCGCGTTGGCGTAGAACCGCCCGATGGCGTCGTCATGCACCCGGCCGATGAAGGCGGAGGTGAGGCCAAGCGCCCCGGCCCCGGCGATGGTATTGGCGACCGAGCCGCCGGGCGTTTGCACCCGGTCCTTCATCGCGGCAAACAGCACTTCGCTGCGATCCCGCTCGATGAGCTGCATGATGCCCTTTTCGATCCCCATATGGTCGAGGAAGCTGTCATCGCATTGCGAGATCACATCGACAACGGCGTTGCCGATGCCCACGAGTTGATAGGTCTTGGTCATAAAGTTTTGTCCTCGTACTGACATAGGTCCCGGATGATGCAGGTGGGGCACTGGGGTTTGCGCGCCTTGCAGTGATAGCGGCCGTGCAGGATCAGCCAGTGATGGGCGTGGAGCTGGAAATCGACGGGGATGTTGTCCTCGATGGCACGCTCCACCGCGTCCACGGTCTTGCCCGGCGCGATGCCGGAGCGATTGCCGACGCGAAAGATATGGGTGTCCACAGCCTGGGCCGGATGGCGCCACCACATGTTCAAAACCACATTCGCGGTCTTGCGGCCGACGCCGGGCAGGCTTTCGAGCGCGGCGCGGGAACAGGGCACATCGCCGCCGTATTGCTCGACCAGAATGCGCGAAAGCTTGATGACGTTCTTGGCCTTGTTGCGGTAGAGGCCGATGGTCTTGATATGCGCGATCACGCCCTCTTCGCCCAGATCCAGCATCTTTTGCGGCGTGTCGGCGATCCTGAACAGCTCCTTGGTGGCGCGGTTCACACCGGCATCGGTGGCCTGCGCCGACAGCGCCACGGCCACGACAAGCGTGTAGACATTGACGTGATCCAGCTCGCCCACGGGGGCTGCATCGGCGTCCTGAAACCGCGTGAAGATCTCGCGGAGGGTATGATAATCGAGTTGCTTGGCCATCGGGCGCTGTTGTGCCTGCTGGGGCGCGGGGGCGCAAATCAAAAACACCGGGCATTTGTCCGGCCTTTGCGGGTGCGGTGCAAAAGTCGCGGTTTCACGTGCCGCTTAGGGGAACGCCGGAGGGGTTGCGCTGCGCCTTGCGCATCGCGGGGAGCGGGGGCCGCGCCTTGCAGGCGCGGCCCCCGCTCGGCCCAACGCTTTGGACGGTGGCTTTGCCACAGGTCAAAGGGGCGGGAGGGCTACGGTCGTGTGGCAAGACATTAGGACAGCACAGCTGCCCTAATGTTTCGCGCGCGAAACAATGGGTCAGGACGGGAGCCACTTTTTATGGGCGTTGCCGGTGCAGCGACCGCATAGATCTGGCTGCGACGCAACAGCGGCCAACGCAGGAGGCTATAGTGTCCCCAAGCCCGCGCTGTGGTCGCTCAAGAAGGCTTCGGGATCGTCTACCTCCTGCAGCTTGCGACCCTTGATCCACCAGAAGCGATTGCCGACGTTGCGCAAGAACTGCCGGTCATGGCTCACCAGCAGGCAAGAGGCGTCATGTGCGACCAGTTCGGCTTCCAGCGCCTCCTGTCCCTCGATGTCCAGATGGTTGGTCGGCTCGTCCAGCAGATAGATATTGGGCTCCCTCAGCCGCAGCAGCAGCATGGCCAGCCGGGCTTTCTGGCCGCCCGACAGGCTGTCGATGCGCCGTTCCTGCATCTGGATGTCGATGCCGGCCCCGGCCAGGACCCCACGGGCGCGCTGGTCGCCGATGGCGCTGTGTGCCGTCACCATGGCAAGCGGCGTGTCGGAGCCGGGCAGTTGGCTCAGCTGCTGATCCGAATAGGCCGGAACCAGCGAGGCGGCGCATTTCACCCGGTCATCCACGCCACTCAGAGCGTCTGCGATCATCCGGATCAGCTGCGTCTTGCCAGCCCCGTTCTGACCCAGCAGAACAACCCGGTCGCCCCGACACAGCCATTTCTGCCCGGTTTTGTACAACAGTCGCCCGTCCGGTGTTTCCACCGCGATGTCGTCCAATGTGATCAGGGCCCGCGCGTGGGTACCGCTGTTCGCCAGCTTGATATCGCCCGCCGATCGCTCCCTGTGCGCCGGTTTTGCTGCCTCCTCCAGCCTGTCGGCGCGGTCGCTCAACTGGCGGGTCTTGGTCAGCAACAGGTCGGAGCCGGAGTTGAGGCCGACGTTCTTCAGCTTGGCCGCCTGACGGCGCAATTGTTTGGCCTTGTTCAGATCATTGGTCAGACGTCGGGCATCCGCCGCATCCGCCTCGTCCAAAGCCGCGCGAGCGGCTGAATAGGGCAGTTGGAACACGCGGGAGGCCTCCGCGCGCAGGAACAGGGTGCGGTTGGTCGTGGCATCCAGAAACGCGCGATCATGCGAGGTGATCACCACCGGCACGTCGCGGGGCAGCGCTGCCAGCCAGGCCTCGAGAAGGGAAATGCGGTGGAGGTCCAGGTGGTTGGTGGGCTCGTCCAGCAGCAACAGATCCGGCTCACAAACCCAGGTCGCCGCCAGCATCGCGCTGCGCTGCCAGCCACCGCTGAGATCTGCCAGCGGGGTGTGAAAATGCGCGTAAGGGATTTGCAGCGTGTCCAGCACGACATCCACGCGCCAGCCTTCGTATTCGGCCTGCTCGGCCGGAAGCGCGGCCAGAACCCAGTCATATAAACTGTGCGACAGGGCCTCGGGCGGGACATCCTGTTTGACATGGCCGACCCGCAGGCCACGGGCGCGGGTGATCTCGCCGCTGGTCTGCTCCCGTTCGCCGGACAGGCAGGCCAGCAGAGTGGATTTGCCGCGCCCGTTGGCAGCCACCAGACCGATGCGGTCGGATTTGGAAATCGTCAGGGTGAGGTCGGCAAACAGCGGCTCACCAAGGGTCACGCCCAAAGCGTTTGTATTGAGAAGGGACATCTGAAACTCGGATCAAAAGGGTATGGCCGCAGCGCGGCTATGGGCAGACCTGTGATGAGAGTGTTCTCGAGGTCAGCCCTGCAAACGGATTTACAGGGCGAAACGGGGACCATGCTGAAGTCGGCGGATGATACGCATGTTCAGCTGATGCCCTCCCGTTGTTGCATGTGACCTTTGCCCCCAGAGTAGGAGGCCTTGAAAATCTTGGCAAGTGTCTTGTCCGATCATCTCGGAGCCAGCCCGGTCATGCCCGTGATCCCTTGAAATCGCAGGTTCCGGGTCGCGCCGGGGCGGGGGGCTCGCTACGGTGGAGGAAACAAGATAACGGATGATCGAGGACAGCAACCATGGAACGGGATGAACAGGCCTATCACTACGGGGTGATCCGCCGCGCCATCGAGTTGATCGATGCCGGTGGCGCAAACCTGTCGCTGGAGGAGCTGTCGGCCCAGATGGGCATGAGCCCGGCGCACTTCCAGCGGGTGTTTTCCGCCTGGGCCGGGGTCTCGCCCAAGCGCTACCAGCAGTATCTGCGGCTAGGTCACGCCAAATCCCTGCTGCGCGAGGATCTGCCCCTGCTGGAGACCGCGCATGCGGTGGGCCTGTCCGGCTCCGGGCGGCTGCACGATCTGTTCCTGCGCTGGGAGGCGATGAGCCCGGGCGAGTATGCCCGTCGGGGCGAGGGTCTGACGGTGCGTTGGGGCTGGTTCGACAGCCCTTTTGGTGCTGCGTTGGCGATGGGCACCGAAAAGGGGCTTTGCGGTCTGGCCTTTGCCGCCGAAGTGGGCGCGGATCAGGCGTTGGCGGACATGCGGGCGCGCTGGCCCAACGCGGCGTTTGTCGAGGATGGGGGCGCCTTGCGCGCGCCGGTGGAAGCGGCCTTTGCCCGCAAGGGAGAGGCGCGGCTGCATCTGATCGGCGCGCCGCTGCAGATCAAGGTTTGGGAAGCACTGCTGACCATCCCCGAGGGCAGCGCCACCACCTATGGCGAGATTGCCGAGGTGATCGACAGCCCCCGCGCGGTGCGCGCCGTGGGCACCGCGGTGGGGAAGAACCCGCTGAGCTGGCTCATCCCCTGCCACCGCGTGTTGCGTAAGGGCGGCGCGATGGGGGGCTACCACTGGGGGCTGCCGGTCAAACGCGCGATGCTGGCGTTCGAGGCCGCGCGCGCAGATGCCGCACATGAGAGCGCCGCGTGAACATCCGCGCGATCAGGGTCCGCAGCGGCAACAGCAGCGCCTTGCGGCGGGCCTGTCGCAGCGCGGTCTGATGCTCGGCGGTGGCCTGCCAGGCCTCCTCCCGCTCGATCTCATAAGTGGTGCGCGGGCGGCGTGGCGTGTCCCAGCGGTCGAGGCCGAGGGTGACAAGGACGATCCAGTCGTAGGACAGCATGGGAAATCTCCTCTGCGGGTTGTGTGATACCCCATCAAAAGCAGAGTACTGCTGACACCCTGTTGTCAGTGGTGCGTGCTAGAGTGGCAGCAGGGTGTCACTCGACATGCCACCCGTCCTGCCACCGGAGGTTCCCATGACCCGCAGCAACCGGCTGTTCGAATTGATCCAGATCCTGCGCGCCGCCGCGACGCCGATGCGGGCCGAAGATCTGGCGGCGCAGCTCGAAGTCTCCAAGCGCACGATCTATCGCGATATTGCCGCGCTGCAGGCGATGCGCACCCCGGTCGAGGGTGAGGCGGGCATCGGGTATATGCTGCGCAAGGGCTATGATCTGCCGCCGCTGAACTTTGACGAGGAAGAGATCGAGGCGCTGCATGTGGGATTGGCGATGCTGATGCGCACCGGCGACGGTGCCCTGCAGCAGGCCGCCGCGCGGGTCGGGCGCAAGATCTGCGACGTACATGCCAGCGCTGAATGGCTGCAGGTGGCCCCCTATGGCGCGCCGCTGGATGATCCCGACAATGGCTGCGTGTCCAAGGCGATCCTGCGACAGGCGGTCCGCAGCGCACAGAAGTTGCGTCTGGTCTATGTCAATGAAGCCGAGGAACAGAGCGAACGGATCCTGCGACCGCTGGCACTGATCTATCACGTGGACTGCACGCTGCTGGCCGCGTGGTGCGAATTGCGCCATGGATTTCGCCATTTCCGCACAGATCGTATGCTGGCTGCGGATCTGCAGGATGCCCATTTTGTCGAAGAAGCGCCGCTCTTGAGAAAACTCTGGCAGGAACAAGAACGCGATACGTTTGTTTATAACCTGTAATGTGGCTTGGCCGAGCGGGGCGAGAGGTGCGCGGCAATCCGCCGAACATGCGGGGGGACCGCTTGCTGTGCCGGTCGATGCATACAATATCTACACGTAACGTCTCACTCTGGGGCTGACCCCGGATACGTTGCGAGACAGGTTTGAGGAAGAAAAGGTAGACTGTAATGTCTTTTGCAAAACTCCCCGCCCTTGGCGTTCTGGCCGCTGCCGTGGCGCTGAGCGCCTGTGACGATCCCGCCTCCTATGGCGCTCCCGGCGGAACGAACCGCTCTCAGAACGGGGCCATCATTGGTGGTTTGATCGGCGCGGGGCTCGGTGCAGCGACGTCGGATGACGACAAGGCTGAAACCATCATCGGCACGGCTGCGGTGGGGGCTCTGGCAGGTGGTCTGATCGGGCGCCAACTCGACAAGCAGGAAGCGGAACTGCGTCAAAATCTCGACAATGACTCGATTTCCATCGTGAACACTGGCGACCGTCTGATCGTGTCGCTGCCCAATGATCTGACCTTTGCCACCGACAGCTCGGCGATCTCTTCCCTGGTACGCAGCGATCTGCGCAAGGTGGCGGGCAGCTTGCAGCGTTATCCTGGCAGCGTGGTGCAGGTGATCGGTCACACCGACAGCGACGGCGCGGCTTCCTACAACTATTCCCTGTCCGAGCGCCGCGCCAATGCGGTTGCGGACGAGATGGCTGCTGGCGGCGTGTCCTACAGCCGTATGCGCATCATCGGTCGCGGTGAGGAGCAGCCGGTGGCGAGCAACCTGACCGGCGAGGGCAAGGCCCGCAACCGCCGCGTGGAAATCGTGATTATTCCGCAGGCAACCTGACGCCATCCATTCAGACACGGGAAAGAGGCTGCGCGTTGTGCGCGGCCTCTTTTCTTTTGGCGCCCTAAGATCCGTGCCCTGTGGAGCAACGCACAGGGCGTCTGCGGTGACAGGTGTTGGTTTGCGCGCTGGCGCACCCTAGCTTTATTTGTGACACAGCACGTACTACAGGAGAACGACCATGGCCGACCCCGTATTGCTTATTCTGTCCGGCTCTCTGCGCAAGGAGGCGACCAATCGCAAGCTGGCCCGCGAGGCCGCGCGACTGTTCGGTCCCGCCGAGGTGGTCGAAGGCGATCTGAACCTGCCGCTCTATGACGGTGATGTGGAGGCCGCATCTGGCGTCCCGGCGGAGGTGCAGATGCTGGCGGATCAGATCGCGCGGGCGGATGCGGTGGTGATCTCCACCCCGGAATACAACAAGGGCCCCTCCGGCGTGTTGAAGAACGCGCTTGATTGGGTCAGCCGCACCGAGGGCGCCCCGTGGCAGGACAAGCCGGTGGCGGTGATGTCAGCGGCGGCAGGGCGCGCTGGCGGCGAGCGGTCGCAGATGATCCTGCGCAGCTTTCTCGTGCCGTTCCGCCCACAGGTTCTGCCGGGGCCCGAGGTGCATCTGGCCGGGTCGAGCAAGGAGTTCGATGACGCCGGGCAACTGACCAGCGAGATCTACACCAAGACGCTGACCGAGCTGATGACGCAGCTCCGCGCGGCAGCCACCACTGCCCGATAGGGTTGGAAACAGCGCGGGAGGGGCTCCCGCCCCTTTGACGGTGCCCCTGGCGGGACCCCACAAAGCGTTGGGCCGAGCGGGGGCCGCGCCCGCAGGGCGCGGCCCCCGCTCCACCGCGATGCGCAAAGCGCAGCGCAACCCCTCTGGCGAAGGCGGCGCGGCGGTGTGACAGGTCAGAGGTTGTCTGAGACCCGAAACCCTTCCGGGATGGCGTCGCGCCCCTCCAGCAGCAGATCGGCCATTACCTCGGCGATCTTCGGCGCCATGCCGAAGCCGATCTTGAAACCACCATTGGCAATGAAATGCCCGGCGCGCCCGGGGTAGGCCCCCAGCATCGGTGCGCGAGTGCGGGCGCGGGGCCGCACCCCGGCCCAGCGATCCAGCACGTCCACACCCGCTAGCTGCGGCATCGCGGCGACCGCTCGGGCGATCACGTCGTCGAGCTGGCTGTCGGTCTCATCGGGGCGGCCAAACTCCCGCTCGCTGGTGGAGCCGATGGCCAGCGTGCCATCCGCATGCGGAATGATGTGCAATCCGTCCGCGTAGAGCTGCGGCACCGCGCCGGCATCATGGGCCAGGAGCGCGGCCTGCCCCTTGACGCCGCCCCCCACGGTGCGCGGTGATAGTGCGTTCAGCTCCAACAGCCCCTGATAGCCGGTGGCATGCAGCACAAGCCCCGCCTCCCGACCATCGCCGCTGACCTCAACGCCACCGGCACGCAGCGCGGCCACCAGCGCGGCGCAGGCGCGGCGGGGGTGCATGCGGGCCGAGAGCGTGTCGTGGATCACCTGACCCGTGGCGCTGGGCGGGCACCAGTCGCCGAAGTCCGAGGCCGGTCGGACCTGCCAGGTCGCCTTGCCCTGCCATAGATCCGCCGCAGTCTGGCACCGTGCCTCGGCCAGCTCCAACGTGCGCGCATCAGCGATCGGTTGCAGGCGACCCAGGCGACCATAGCCTGCCGACACGCCGCCCGTCGCCTCGACATCCTGCCAGAAGGCCTCGGCTATCAGCAGGCTTTCAAGCTGGAACGCCTTTTTCGGGTTCCAGTTTTCCGGCACATGCGGGGCGAGGGCCCCGACGACACCACCGCTGGACCCCGCGCCCGGTCCGGCGGGGTCGATCACCTGCACCCTTGCGCCGCGCCGGTGGCAGATCCAGGCGATCGACAGGCCAAAGATCCCGGCTCCGCGCACCGTAACATCAACCGTGATATCAGCAGTTGCCATTTCTGTGACCTTTCGTCAGGTTCGCCCTCGTACCACGCTCCACCTAAAGGAAATCGCGATGGCAGACCAGCAGGCACGGCTGAGCTGGCGGGAGGGGGATTTGCCCGTCTCCGACCAGTTTGATGACCCTTATTTTTCATTGCACAACGGCCTGCTGGAGACCGAGCATGTGTTCCTTGCGGGCAATGATCTGCCGGCGCTGTACGCTCCCGGGTTTCACATTGCCGAACTGGGCTTTGGCACCGGGCTCAACATGCTGGCGGCCTGGCGCGCCTGGGAAGAGAGCGGGCAGACCTCGCCGCTGCGGTTCACCAGTTTCGAGGCCTTTCCGATGGTGCCCGCCGACATGGCCCGCGCGCTGGAAGCCTTTCCGGACATCACGCCGTGGGCGGAGCGGTTTCTGGCGCAATGGCGCGGCGGAGGGCGTTGTGATCTTGGCACCCTGCAGCTGGAGGTTGTCATCGGCGACGCACGCCTGTCGCTGCCAGAGTGGACAGGGCAGGCGGACGCCTGGTTTCTGGACGGGTTCTCACCCGCCAAGAACCCGGAGCTGTGGCAGGGGGATCTGATGCAGGCGGTGGCGGATCACACCCGTCCCGGCGGCACAGCGGCGACCTATACCGCGGCCGGATTTGTCCGTCGCGGGCTGGAAGAAGCAGGTTTCACCGTGACGCGCACACCGGGATTTGGACGCAAACGACATATGACGCAGGCAATTTTGACGCGCGAATTGAAAGGCTGAACCATGGATCAGGTCATGGCCAAGAACGACACCAAACTGGGCATTCTGTTGATGATCGGGGCCACCATCGTCTTTGCCCTGCAGGACGGGGTTTCGCGCCATCTGGCGAGCGAATACAACGTCTTCATGGTGATCACCATTCGCTACTGGTTCTTCGCCGCCTTCGTGATCGCGCTGGCGCTGAAGCAGACAGGCAGCCTCCGGGCCGCCGCGCAGACCAGCCAGAAGGGGGTGCAGATCTTCCGCGCCTTTGTGCTGGTGGCGGAAATCTGCGTCATGGTGCTGGCCTTCACTGTACTGGGACTGGTCGAGAGCCACGCGGTCTTTGTCTGCTACCCGCTGCTGATCGCGGCGCTTTCCGGACCCATTCTGGGCGAACAGGTGGGCTGGCGGCGCTGGGCGGCGATCGGCGTGGGCTTTCTCGGGGTGCTGATCATCCTGCAGCCGGGATCGGGCGTGTTCCAGGTGGCGGCCCTGATCCCGCTGCTGGCGGCGCTGATGTTTGCGCTTTACGGACTGCTGACGCGTTACGTGGCGCGGCGCGACACCACCGCCACCAGTTTCTTCTACACTGGCGTTTACGGCATGCTGTTCATCACGCCTCTGGGCCTGTGGTGGTGGGAGCCGATGACCGCGCCGGACTGGGGCTGGATGGCGACCCTCTGCGTGACCGGCGCCCTTGGGCATTGGCTGCTGATCAAATGCTACGAGATGGCCGAGGCCAGCGCCGTGCAGCCCTTTGCCTACATGCAGCTGCCTTGGGCCGCGATGATCGGGCTCACGGTGTTTGGCGAGGACATGCGCACCAATGTGGTGATCGGCGCCGGGCTGGTGGTGGCGGCGGGCCTATTCACTTTTTGGCGCGAAAACCTGAAGCGTTCGGCCCGCTAGCTCGCGCGTAAACGGCACCGGCAGGGGTGTCTGCCCCAGTCGGGCGCGGTAGACCGGCAGGCTTTCGGTGACCCGCATCACGTAGTTGCGGGTCTCGTTGAAGGGGATGTGCTCGATCCAGTCGATCACATCGACCTCCGCGCTGCGCGGATCGCCGTAGCGCTCCATCCAGGCGGTCGGACGGTGAGGCCCGGCGTTATAGCCTGCGGCCATCAGCACCACATTGCCGTCGAAGTCGCCCGCCAGCCGCGCCAGATAGGCGGCACCGAGCGTGGCATTATATTGCCAGTCCTCGGTCAACCGTGCGGTTTTGTGATCGTCGAGGATGTCCAGCTCGCGCGCCACCAGTTCTGCGGTGGCGGGCATCACCTGCATCAATCCGCGCGCGCCCACATGGCTGACGACCACCGGGTCGAACTCGCTTTCCCTTCGGGCGATTGCCAATACCATCTCGGAGGCCATCGGAAGACTCATCTGGGTCACCGGGTGCAGCGGGTAGTAGGCGCCTGCCAGTTCCAGCCCATCTTGGGCCGCACGTTTGGAGATCATCACTGCCAGATGCGGCTGCTCCCGATCCACCGCCATCTGCCCCAGTTGCAGCGCTTCATCCGGCGGTAGGGTTTCAACAAGATGGGTCAGGAAGCGTTCACCGAGCGACAGGTCGCCCGCCTCCAGCAATGCAATGCCCGCCTTGTAGACCGAGGAGGTAAGGAACGGCGCACCCTTCCAATCGGGCGCGTCCGGCGTGGTCAGACGCGGGTCAAAGCCGCGCCCCAGCGCCTGTGCCGACAATAAACCGTAGTAGGAGCTCTGGAATTTCGCCCCCAGTCGATAGGCCGCGTGCGCCTTGTCGATCTCGCCCATCTGCGCATAGGCGCGGCCCAGCCAGTAACCGGCGCGGCCCACAGAGATCGGGCTTTCGACTGCCGCAAGGAAGCGGGTGAAGTGATAGACCGCCAGTTCGGCGTCATCGAGTTTGCGCAGCGCCACATAGCCCGCGATCCATTCATTGTCGGCGTAGCCATAGCCATCCTCGGGGCTGGCAAAATGATAGGCGGCCAGCTTGTAGGCGCGGGTGTTGTCATTGTCGCGCATCAGTTGACGGGCAAAGTCGCGACGCCGGGTCAGCCATTTGGACGGCTCGCCCAGAGCCTCTGCCGAGCTGGAGCGCTCCAGCATCATGGCGATGGCGTCATCCTGCCGCCGCTTGGCATCACGCCAGGCAAAGCGGTCATAGGCGAGGCCAGAGTCATCCTGCAGGCTGTCGGGCACCGCGGCAATCGCCGCATCGACGCCATTGGCCTGATCCTGCAGCGCGATGCGCGCCTCGGCCAGCTTGCGGGCACCTGCGCTGACCAGATCCAGCATGCGGCGGGAAGAAACCTTGTGTCCGTCCCACAACAGCCGGGTCAGCCGGGCCTCATGATGTTTGGCCAGCAGAGATTTATGACGGGTGAGGAAGTTGGTCTGGGTTTCGTCCGTCATGGCCATGCTGCGCCAGGCGCGGATCAGCTCGGCCTGTCCGGCCTCGGTCTGGCCAGAGGCAATGAGCGCTTCCCCGAGGCTCAGCGCGCCTTCGGGGGTCTGGGCTTGGCCATCCTTGCCGTAAAACGCGAGGACGGTGGCCTGCCCAGCCTTGGCGATCACCTCTTCGCTCTGGCGGCGCAGGTATTCCATGCCGGGCCAGTCGGCGCGGCGCTCGATAAAGGACATCACCTGGCGCGCCGCTCCCTTGCCGGCCCGCAAATGGTGCCATTGGATCACGTCGCGCGGGATGGAGCCTTCCTCGCCAGCGTCGATCAGCGCCTCCTGCCACTGGCCGTCGCGCATCAGCGGCAGCGCGGTTTCCAGCCCGCGGGCCAGGGCAGGGGCACCAAAAAGGGTCGCACAAATCAGCAACGAGCAGGCAAGTCTGCGTGTCATCTCTTGCATTTTCCAGCATTCCGGGGATACAGCCTGTGACGATAGTGCGTGTGGACCCGGGTGCAACTCAATTTCCCGCCAGCACGTGCGTCCGGGCAAGGAATTGCCCGCAAGAAAATCTCGAATTGGAGCGTTCCCATGTTCACAGGCTCTATGCCAGCCCTCGTCACCCCGTTTCGCAATGGTGAGTTGGATCTGGATACGCTCAAACACTTGGTGGAATGGCATATTGCCGAAGGTTCGACCGGGCTGATTCCCGTCGGCACCACTGGCGAAAGCCCCACCCTGAGCCATGAAGAGCATGAACTGGTGATCAAGGTGGTGGTGGAAACCGCCGCAGGTCGCGTGCCGGTGATTGCCGGCGCCGGGTCCAATAACACCGTCGAGGCGATTCGTTTTGTCGAGTATGCCGAGCGAGTCGGTGCGGACTGCGCATTGGTCGTGACCCCCTATTACAACAGGCCGACCCAACGTGGCATGATCGCACATTTCACCGCGCTGCATGACTGCGCCGATATTCCGATCATCATCTACAACATCCCGCCGCGCTCGGTGGTGGACATGACCCCTGCCACCATGGGTGAGCTGGCAAAACTGCCGCGCATCATCGGCGTCAAGGATGCCACCGGCAAGCTGGAGCGCGTCAGCCAGCAGCGGGCTTCTTGTGGTGCGGATTTCATCCAGCTGTCCGGCGAGGATGCCACCGCGCTGGGCTTCAACGCCCATGGTGGAGTCGGCTGCATCTCGGTCACCGCAAACGTGGCGCCGAAGCTCTGCGCCGAATTCCAGGCGGCCACACTGGCGGGCGACTACAAGACCGCGCTGGAGTATCAGGACCGCCTGATGCCTCTGCATGAGGCGATCTTTATCGAGCCGGGCTTGGTGGGTGCGAAATACGGCATGTCGAAGCTGGGTCTGTGCTCCGAGGAAGTGCGCTCGCCGCTGACCGGGCTTGAGGACAGCACCAAGGCGAAGATCGACGCGGCCATGGTGCATGCCGGTCTGCTCTGAGCTCTTCTCTTTCGTCGTCTGATACCAGCAGCCCCGGTTTGTCCGGGGCTGTTTGCGTTTTGGCAGATCTCCCATCTGGCCGACAGGCCGGACAGCGCCTGCCCCGCCCCCGGGAGGGCGCTGTCCTCAGCCCTGCAGTTGCAGGGCTGAGGACAGATGTCCGGTCTTCTCCGGGTTGCGGATCACATAGACCTTCGTGATCCGCCCCTCGCGGATTTCCAGCGCGGTGGCCTGTACCAACCCTTCCGGTTCCAGGCTGAGGATCGCAGGCAGCCCGTTCAGCATGGCAAACCGCCAGCGCGGCGGCAGATGAGCGCCGGACTTGCGCGCCAGCCCCTCGGCCAATCGCATGACCTTGGCGCGCCCGTAGATTGGGTTCAAGGTCGCCAGAACCTTGCCGCCGCCATCGCTGACCAGCTCCACATCCTGCGCCAGAAGCTGTGTCAGCGCCGCCATGTCGCCGGTCTTGGATGCGCGAAAGAAGGCTTCGGTCAGGGCGCGCCCCTCTTCGGGCGGAACCGTGGCGCGGGGACGCTCCGCCTGCACGTGGCGGCGTGCGCGTGACACCAGCTGGCGGCAGGCGGCAGGGCTGCGGTCAAGCGCCTCGGCCACCTCGTCGTGGCTGTTGCCAAACACGTCATGCAGCAGAAACGCGGCGCGTTCCAGCGGCGTCAGCCGCTCCAGCGCCAACAGCAGCGCCACCGAGACATCATGGTCCAGCCGCTCTGTCGGATCCTCGGTCAGCAAGGGTTCCGGCAGCCAGGCGCCGGTATAGGTCTCGCGCTTCACCCGCGCCGATTTCAGCTGATCGAGACAGAGCCGCGTCACCACCCGCACCAGATAGCCGGTGGCATCGCGGACCTCGTCCTGCGGCGCGGACTGCCAGCGCAGGAAGGCCTCCTGCAGCACGTCCTCCGCATCCGCAACGCTGCCCAGCATGCGGTAGGCGACCGCGAACAATCGCGGCCGCGCGGTCAGGAACACATCGGCTCCCATATCCTGTGGCTTGTGGCTCACGCGGCGCTGGTCTCCTTGGTCACAGGATGCGGCGTGCGAAAGCCGATGGCAATGCGGTTCCAGGCGTTGATCGCGCCGATCAGCAGCGTCAGCGCCACCTGTTCACGCGGCGAGAACTGCGCCTCCACCAGCGCGTAGTCTTCATCGGGGGCGGCCGTCTCCGCCACCAGGGTCAGCGCCTCGGTCCAGGCAAGGGCGGCCTGTTCGCGCGCTGAGTAAAGAGTGCTTTCGCGCCAGGCGGGCAGCAGATGCATGCGGTCCTCGCTTTCGCCCATCTTGCGGGCGTCATGGGTGTGCATGTGGATGCAGAAGGCACAGCCGTTGATCTGGCTGGCACGCAGCTTCACCAGTTCGATGATGGTCATGTCGAGGCCGGAGGCCTTCAGCAGCTCTTCCTGCTCCATCATCGGTTTGAAGAGATCACCGGCAGCGGCAAACTGGTCGAGACGTTGGGTCATGGGTCCTGTTCCTTTCTCAGTCAGAGGGGACGCAGACAGGACGAGCCAGCCCCACGCGCTGTGACACGCGGGGGGAGATTTTTTCAGCGTTTGCCGTAATAAAGCCCGACCACATGTTCGGCTTCGGCAAAGAACAGCCAACGGGTGCAGGCGACACCGATGATATGAGACAGCACGGCAAGGCCCGCGAGGGCGTGTTTCAGCGCCAGTCCACCAACCGGCAGCGCCAGGCACAGGAGCGGCAGCACGATCGCCAGCACAAAGCCGATCACCCGCAGCCGGGCGGCATGTTTGCGGCCCAACTGATGCACAAATTCGCGCAGCAGGTAATTGGTGCCGGTATGGGGCGGCTCAAACGCGCGCACCTGACCACGGGTGCCGAGGCCGGTGGCGCTGGCTATCGTCGTGCCGGAGGTGTCAAAGGCGCGATCCCCCTGATGCCAATAGGCCAACAGGGTGAGCCCGGCGAGCACCAAAAGCCCCGTTGCCTTGCTCTCTTGCCCGGCCAGCAGGGCGCCCCCGGCAAGCGACAGGGTCAGGAACAGCGCCGGGGTCAGAGGGATCATGTTCCAGCGCGGCACCGTCCTGAGCTGGGCATAGATCATCGAGGTGGTGAAGACGGTGGCGATGCTGAGCGCTGCGCCAAGCGCGCCGAGGAACGGCCAGTGGGTTTCGAGGAAGATCGCCCCAATGGCGTAGAGGCCCATGGTCAGCAGGGCCACCACCGCGCAACAGCCCTCACGCGAGAGCCAGCTGCTGCGCCATTGCGAAAACGCCTTCCACGCCCGTTCTGGACGTCCGAGGTGCAAGGTGGAGGCCAAGAGCCCGCCCACCGCCAGTGCATAGGCGATGGCGTAGAATATAAAGGCGACCCAGCCGGTGACCGCAGGCAGGCCAAGGCCGAGGAAGAACAACAGGCCGAAGCCAAGCCCGGACAGGGTGGTGAAGGCGATGACGGGAGGGGCCGGGTGCATCAGCTTTGTCCTCCGGGCAGTTTGTCCAAGGCACGGTCGAGCCAGCCGAGAAAGCCTCCCGCCTCCTCGGTGACGGGGGCCAGCAGCGGCGCGAGGAGGTCGATGTCGCCCGCGCCCTGTTCCATGCCCTGCGCGGCGAGCGTGTCCTTGGGGCGGGGCGGCAGGTATTTGTTCACCGGCTTGGTGCCCTGTTCGGGCATCAGGTCCATGCCGCCGCGCTCCGCGACCAATTGCGAGACATCCGACGTCGGGTCGCCGAGATCGCCGAAATGGCGTGCACCGGCGGGGCAGGTGCGCACGCAGGCGGGCACGCGGTCCTCTTCGGGGAGGTTTTCGTTGTAGATCCGATCCACGCAGAGGGTGCATTTCTTCATCACCCCGGCGGCCAGATCGAGCTCGCGCGCCCCGTAGGGGCAGGACCACGCGCAGAGGCCGCAGCCGATGCAGTCGCTCTCGTTGACCAGCACGATGCCGTCTTCCACCCGTTTGTAGCTGGCGCCGGTGGGGCAGACAGTGACGCAGGGGGCGTCTTCGCAGTGCAGGCAGGATTTCGGGAAGTGGATCAGCTGGGCGGCGTGGGCGGGGTCTGTGCCGCAGGCTTCTGGCTGTACCTCGTAGGAATGCACACGGTTGAGGAAGGTACCCGAGGGATCGGCGCCATAGGCGTCCTGATCGGAGAGCGGCGCACCGTAGTTTTCGGTGTTCCAGCCTTTGCAGGAGATCACGCAGGCATGGCAGCCGACGCAGGTGTCGAGATCGATCACCAGACCCATCTTGCGGGTGGTTTCGGTGGGGAGGTCGGTCATCGGGTCGGGCCTCCGTCTGTGATGTGGGTGCAGGACCGGGGCGCGGCCCCGGACCCCGAGGTATTTTCAAAAAGATGAAAGGGTGTGGAGGTCATTTGCCGACCTTCCATGTGAGGGTGCCGGGGCCTAAGCCGACCGGGGAGGCTTGGGGAGGGGTCTCGGGCTGGCTTTGGGTGAGGTCCTTTGGCGGGGCGGCTTTTTCCAGTTTGACCTTGAGGTCGAACCAAGCGGCCTGTCCGGTAACGGGATCGGAATTGGCCCACCGCAGCCCGTCGCCCTTGGGCGGCAGCAGCTCGTGGATCAGGTGGTTCATCAGGAAGCCTTTGGTGGCTTCTGGGGCGTCCTCGGTGAGGGCCCAGGCGCCCTTGCGCTTGCCGATGGCGTTCCAGGTCCAGACGGTGTTTTCATTGAGGGCTGCCATTTCCATCACGGGCACGGTGATTTCGCCATGAGGAGAGGTGACGCGGGCCCAGTCGCCGTCTTCAAGCCCTGCGTCGCGCATCAGTTTGGTGGGCACATAGAGCGGGTTGTGGCCATGCAGCTGGCGGAGCCAGGCGTTCTGGCTGCCCCAGGAATGATACATCGCCATCGGGCGCTGGGTGAGGGCGTTGACGGTGAAGCCCGCGTTGCCTTGTTGGTCGGTGTCGTACCAGATTGGCAGCGGCGTCATGGTGTCTTGGATGCGGACGCGCAGGTGGTCGGGGGGCTGACGCTCGCCGTGGCCTTCGGCCGCCAGCTGGAATTTGCGCAGCGGCTCCACATAGAGCTGGAACAGATAGGGTTGCGGCGCGTCGAACAGGCCGAGCTCCACCGCCCAGTCCTGATAGGCCATGTTCCAAGGTTTGTAGTAGCTGGCGTCCTCGGGGATGTGCTTGAGGAAAAAGCCGCCGTTCTCGATATAGCGGTCGAGCTGGTCCGGGTTGGGCGCGCCACGTCCCGTTTCGGTGCCGTCGCCGCGAAAGCCCGCAAGCGGGCCGATGCCGGGCTTGCGCTGGTGGTTGACGATATAATCGGCGTAGTCTTGGTATTTCGCGCTGCCGTCCTCGTTGGTGAAGCCGGGCAGCTTCATCCGGTTGGCAAGGTCGACCAGCACGGACTGGAAACCGCGGACGTCGCGGTCTGGCTCCACCACTGGCCAGCGGATCGCATCCGCCGCGCCGTCCGCCTCGCAGATCGGGCGATCCAGCAGCGAGATGCAGTCGTGTCGTTCCAGATAGGTGGTGTCGGGCAGGATCAGATCGGCATAGGCGACCATTTCCGAAGAATAGGCATCGGAGTAGATCAGATGCGGGATGACGTACTCGCCGTTCTCGTCGGTGTCGGTCAGCATCTCCATGACACCTTGGGTGTTCATCGAGGAGTTCCACGCCATGTTCGCCATGTAGAGGAACAGCGTGTCGATCTTGTAGGGGTCACCTGCATGGGCGTTGGAGACCACCATATGCATCAGCCCGTGGCTGGACATCGGGTTCTCCCAGGTGAACGCCTTGTCGATGCGCGCCGGGCTGCCGTCATTGAGCAGCGCCAGATGCTCCGGCCCCTGCACAAAGCCCAGGTGCGGGCCGTCCAGCGGTTTGCCCGGTGTGACGCGGCAGTGGGGCGGTGGATGTGCGGTGGCGGGTTTGGGATAGGGCGGTTTGAAACGAAAACCGCCGGGAACCTCCACCGTGCCGAGCAGGATTTGCAGAACATGCAGCGCCCGGCAGGTCTGAAAGCCGTTGGCATGGGCGGAGACGCCACGCATCGCATGCATGGAGACCGGACGGCCTACCATGGTCTTGTGGGTCTCTCCGCGGAAATCGGTCCATTCACGGTCCAGCTCGAACGCTTCGTCAAAGGCGACGCGGGCGATTTCGGCAGCGATGGCGCGGATACGCGGGGCGGGGATGCCGCAGCGCTCTGCCACCGCCTCCGGGGCGTAGTCGTCTGACAGATATCGCTCCGCCATCAGCCGGAAGACCGAGACATGGGTGACATCGCCCATCTGGAAACTGCCATTGAGGTCGGGGCGCACGCCATGCATGTCGAAGGGTGCCAGCTGGCCGGTCTTGCGGTTGATCACCAGCGGTGCGCCGTGATCATCGCGCAGAAACAGGCCAAAGTCGGCGCTGTCCTTGTCCTGGTTCACCAGCACCGGCGCGTTGGTGTAGCGGGAGAGGTAATCCAGATCGATCTTGCCCGCCTTCATCAGCACATGGACTAGCGACAGGATGAACAGCCCGTCGCTGCCGGGGGTGATGCCGACCCAGTCATCCGCCACAGCGTTATAGCCGGTGCGGATCGGGTTGACACCGATCACCCGTGCGCCGCGTGCCTTGATCTTGCCGATGCCCATCTTGATCGGGTTGCTGTCGTGATCCTCGGCGACGCCGAACAGCAGGAACAGTTTGGTATGATCCCAGTCGGGCTGGCCGAACTCCCAGAAGGCACCACCCATGGTGTAGATGCCCGCCGTGGCCATGTTGACGGAGCAGAACCCGCCATGCGCCGCGTAGTTGCAGGTGCCGAAGTTCTGCGCCCAGAAGCTGGTGAAGCTTTGCGACTGGTCACGCCCCGTAAAGAACGCCAGCTTTTCGGGGTGATCCTTGCGCAACGGCTCCAGCCAGCCCTGCGCGATGTCGAGTGCCTCGTCCCAGGAGATTTCCTCAAATTCGCCGGAGCGGCGCGGACCGACACGTTTCAGCGGCGCGCGCAGGCGGGAGGGGGCGTTGTGCTGCATGATGCCGGCAGAGCCCTTTGCGCAGAGCACGCCCTTGTTGACCGGGTGGTCGCGGTTGCCCTCGATATAGGCGACCTTGCCCTCCTTCATGTGGACGTTGATGCCACAGCGGCAGGCGCACATGTAGCAGGTCGTCTTGCGGATCTCGTCCGAGACCGGCGGCGAGGTGTCCACCTCGGGTTGCTGGAATGTCATCTGGCCTCCCTTAAATTTCGCCCCTCAGGTCAAAAGCGTGATCCCTGTCAGTATGACCCCGGCAATAAACAATGTTTCGACAATCAAGAGCGCGATGGCAGCACCGCCGACAGAAAGCACCTGCTTGAGGTTGCTCTTCATGCCGACGGCGGCAATGGCGATCAGCAACAGCCAACGCGAGCAGGCGCTGAGGAAATCGCTCAGCGCGGGCGGAATGAGACCGAAGGAATTGAGTGCGGCCAGCGCGATGAAGGCGATGACGAACCCGGGCAGCAGCGGGGGTTGCTTGCCATCCGACGGTGCCTCTAACCGGCTGCGGATCATCAAGGAGGCCACCAGCACCACCGGCGCCAGCATCGACACGCGGATCAGCTTGACCAACGTGGCAGTGTCGCCGGTCTCCTCGGAGATCGAGAACCCCGCGCCGACCACCTGCGCCACATCGTGGATAGTTCCGCCGAGGAAAACTCCGGCCTGGATGTGGTCGAACTCCATGAACCGGGCAAGGATCGGGTAGGCGATCATCGCCACAGTCGACAGGACGGTGACGCCCATGACGGTGAAGATCAGCCGCTGTTCGCTGCGTTCGTCGCGCGGCAGGATCGCGGCGATCGCCATCGCTGCCGACGCGCCGCAGATCGCCACGGACCCGGCTGTCAGCAGGGCAAAGCGCCAGCCGTGGCCGAAGAACCGCGCGATCAGGAGGCCAAAGCCGATGGTGGCCACCACGCCGCCCGCGGTGAGCAGAATCAGCGGCAGGCCAAGGCCCGCCAGCACCATCATCGACACCCGCACGCCCAGTAGCGCCACGCCGAGCCTGAGCAGCGTTCGTGCCGAGAACGCCACGCCGGGCACCGTGCGCCCCTCTTCGCCAAGAAAGCTGACCGCGATCCCCAGAAGCAGCGCCAACAACATCGCAGGGGTCGCGTAATGCTCTGCCAGAAACTGTGCGGTGACCGCGACGATGATCGAAACTGCCACGCCGGGAAAAAGCGCCTTCGCGGTGATACGAAAGGTCTGGATCGTGGAAGACAGGCGGGCAGGCAGGAGGGTGTCGGTCAAGGGATGGCCTTCGGGATGTGATGTGCGCAAGCACAGGCAGGGAATTGGTGTATCATTTGTGTAGCAATTTGCGCCGCCCTCGCAAGGTGAAACAATTGGCTAATTTACCTGCCATAAGTGGTAGTTCTGTTCTGCGTTTTTGAAAAGAGGAGGACATTTGTTTCGCCTCTCATTGGGTGTCAGCGATCAATGCGCGCGCGTGCATGGCGATCTGGCGTTCCTCTTCTGCGGGCACGATCCAGGCGGAGGGCTGACTGTCTGCGGAGGTCAGGCAGGCGGCGTTTTCGGCATTGCGGTGCGGGTCCGGGATGCAGCCGAGCCATGAGAACCCGGCAAGGATACGCGCCCGGATGGCGTCGGCGTTTTCTCCGATACCGCCGGTAAAGGCGATGGCGTCACAGCCGCCCATGGCTCCGATCAGGCTGTGTCCATGCCGGATCGCCCAATAGCAGAAATGCGCGATGGCAAAGCGTGCCTCCGGGGTGTCGGCCTCCTCCAGCGCGCGCATGTCGGACAGCCCGCCGGACAATCCCGCAAGGCCGGATTTGCTGTTCAGCAGGGTTCTGGTCTGTGTGAGGCCGATCTCCTCCACCAGTCGCAGGGTCGCATTGGCGTCCAGCGTACCCACCCGCGTGCCCATCGTCAGGCCTTCGAGTGGGGAATAGCCCATGGTGGTGGCCACTGACTGACCGTTCTCAATGGCGCAGATGGAGGCGCCATTGCCGAGGTGAAAGGCCAGCAGTCGTGTGGGCAGTGGCGTGCCGGAGATCTCCGGCAGGCGACGACACAGCGCGGCATAGGACAGCCCGTGAAATCCGTAGCGGCGCAGCCCCAGCGCCTCGGCCTCGGGCGGCAGGGCGTATCGTTGTGCCACCTCCGGCGCAGTGGCGTGAAAGGCGGTGTCGAAACTGGCATATTGCGGCACTTCGGGCGCGAGATGGTCGAGGGCATCAATCGCGGACAGCGCATGTGGGTTGTGCAAAGGGGCCAGTGGCACGCAGGCGGCAATCTGCGCGCGGATCTCCGGTGTGATACGTGTCGGGGCAGTCAATTGCGTGCCGCCATGGACCACGCGGTGGGCGACCGCGCGCAGCGCTTCAGGGCCGATGCCGTCGTGTGCCAGCCGCGCTAGCACCGCCGACAGCGCATGGCGATGATCGGGCAGGGCCACGGCTTCGCCTTCAGCGCCAATGCGCAGCTGGCCGGCACCGCCGATGCCATCAGCGACACCGCTGAGCCGTTCTTGCAGCTGCGCATCGAAGACCGCGAATTTCACCGACGACGAGCCGGTGTTCAGCACCAGAATATCCGATGGCGCGGTCATAGCGCCACCTTCAGAATGTTCAGCGCTGCAAGCGTGGCCAACAGGATCACCACCTTGCGCCGGAACCCGGCCGGATTCGCGCGCGTAAACCCCTGGCTGCCAAGCCAGACCCCTGCGCCGAGAATGGGAAAGGCCATCAGCGCCGCCACTGCCGTCTCGTCAGTGACCAGCCCGTGCGCCGACATGGTGGGTAGCGCCATCAGGTCGATGCCGGTCAGAAACACGATCATGGTGGCACGAAAGCTGGCGGGGCTCATCGCCTGCGCCGACAGGAACGCCGCCGTGGGCAACCCGCCGACCCCGGCGGCATTGGCGGTGCCGGAGATCACGCCGACCCCGGTGTGACCCAGCGCGCCGATGGGGCGTTTGAGCTGCCAGCCGCTGAGCAGGATCAGGCTGAGCAACAGGATCAGAGCGGAGACCGCCAGCCGCGCCTGCACGGGATCAAGTCGCGCCATGATCGCCACGGCGGGGACGACCGCCAGCGCCGCGCCCAACAACAGCGCGCCTGCCCGGCGCCAGTCCACATGGGCGCGGATGCCGCGCGCCTGAAAGGCAGTCATGGCGATTTCGCAGGAAAACACCACCGGAATCAGCGGCAGCGGGTTGGTGGTCAGCGCCGCCAAGACGATGAAGATGGCGGAAAAGCCAAAGCCGGAATAGCCCCGGATCGCCGCCGCGCCAAACAGCGCGACCGCAAGGAACAGGCCCTGTCCAGTGGTCAAGTCAAAGGGCAGGACCAGAGTCATTGGCGTCAGGCGCCTTCCTGCGGGCGCATGTCATCGGCGGAAATGCCCGCGACCTCAACCGGGTTCTTCATCGCATCGCGACGGAACGGCTCGCCCAGCTCCTGATTGATCAGCGCCTCGATCAGGGTGGTGATGCCGTTCTTCTGGTCCTCGATGGCCTGATGCAGGGCGGAGGTCAGCTCGTCCATGCTGCGGGCGACAACGCCCTTGAGGCCGCAGGCATTGGCGATCCCGGCGTAGGTGACCTTGGTGTCCAGCTCGGTGCCGACAAAGTTGTCGTCGAACCACAGGGTGGAGTTTCGTTTCTCCGCGCCCCATTGGTAGTTGCGGAACACCACCTGGGTGATCGCGGGCCATTCCTCGCGACCGATCGCCGTCAGTTCGTTGACCGCGATGCCGAATGCACCGTCACCGGCAAAGCCCACCACCGGCGTGTCCGGGCAGCCGATCTTGGCCCCCATGATGGCGGGCAGGCCGTAGCCGCAGGGGCCAAAAAGACCCGGTGCGAGGTATTTGCGCCCTGCCTCAAACGACGGGTAGGCGTTGCCGATAGCGCAGTTGTTGCCGATGTCGGACGAGATGATCGCCTCTTTCGGCAGGGCGGACTGGATCGCGCGCCAGGCCATGCGCGGGCTCATCCAGTCGGGCTTGTCGGCGCGGGCGCGCTGGTTCCAGCTGGTGCCGGGATCGTCGTCCTCGTGATCCATCGAGGCCAGCTGCTGTGCCCAGCGGGATTTGGTCTCGGCGATCTTGGCCTTGCGGGCGTCGCGACCGGCGTCGCCCGCAGTCTCGGACAATTGGCCCAGGATGCCGGTGGCCACCTTGGCTGCATCGCCGATGATGCCGACCGAGACGGTCTTGGTCAGGCCGATACGGTCCGGGTTGATGTCGACCTGGATGATCTTGGCCTCCGCGGGCCAATAGTCCATGCCATAGCCCGGAAGGGTGGAGAACGGGTTGAGCCGGGTGCCGAGGCAGAGCACCACATCGGCCTCCTTGATGAGGTCCATGCCCGCCTTGGAGCCGTTATAGCCCAGAGGACCGGCAAACAGCGGGTGCGAGCCGGGGAAGGCGTCGTTGTGCTGGTAGCCGACGCAGACCGGCGCATCGAGCCGTTCCGCCAGCGCCATGGAGGCGTCGATGCCGCCCTTGGACAGCACCACACCGGCGCCGTTCAGGATCACCGGGTTATTGGCGTTCGACAGCAGCTCGGCGGCTTGCGCAAGAGCGCCTTCGCCGCCGGAGGGGCGTTCAAATTCGACGATGGCGGGCATCACCACGTCGATCACCTGGGTCCACATATCGCGTGGGATGTTCAGCTGTGCCGGGGCGGAGGCGCGCTTGGCCTGCATAATGACGCGGTTCAGAACTTCGCACACGCGGGACGGGTCGCGAACCTCTTCCTGATAGGCCACCATGTCCTCGAACAGTTTCATCTGCTCGACCTCCTGGAACCCACCCTGACCGATGGTCTTGTTGGCGGCCTGCGGGGTGACCAGCAAGAGCGGCGTGTGGTTCCAATAGGCGGTTTTGACGGCGGTGACGAAATTGGTGATGCCGGGGCCGTTCTGGGCGATCATCATCGACATCTTGCCCGTCGCCCGCGTGTAGCCATCCGCCATCATGCCGGCGCTGCCTTCATGGGCGCAGTCCCAGAAGGTTATCCCGGCCTTGGGGAAGAGGTCGGAGATCGGCATCATGGCAGAGCCGATGATGCCAAAGGCGTGTTCGATGCCATGCATCTGCAGAGTTTTGACAAAGGCTTCTTCGGTGGTCATGCGCATGATGCGGTCTCCCGTTTGCCCGGCGGTCCGATGCGGCCGGCGCTGATCGTCTTTATTCCGGTTTAGGCGGCGCTTGAGGGTGACGTTAGGGCCAGTTCTCCGGTGCCGTAGCTCCAGCGGCTGGTCTGCCCGGGATCGGGGCTGAGCAAAGGCGTGATCGCGGGGGGCTCCCGCCCGTCCTCCATGGTCCTGGCGGACCATATCGTCCCGTTGGGCCCGGCGCCGCGCTTTGCGCGGCGCCGGGCCCAACCCTGAGCGGTGCATCTGTGATGCGCCTTCGAAGGGGCGGGAGCGCCCCCCTTGCCCGGGTACTCACGGGCGGGCGTTGCGGATTGCCTCTGCCACATGGGCCACCCCTTGCGGGATGCGCTCGCTGGCGATGGAGGAATAGCCGAGCCGGTAGAAATTATGTCGCCGGGTCTCGGTAGAGAAGAAGGGCGCGCCGGGTTCGATGATCACGCTGTTGGCGCGCAGGTCTTCGGCGGCGCGGCCCATGTCGACATGCGCTGGCGCCTGCATCCACAGCGACGAGCCACCGTAGAGGCTGCGGTTTGCAGGGATTAAGCCGTGGCTGGAGATCGCCTCCTCCAGCACCGCGCGCCGTTCCTGCAGCACCCGCGCCATGCGGCGGATCTGCGCGTCGTAGTGACCCAGTGATAGGAAATAGGCCACCGTGCGCTGGATATGACCGGGCGGGTGGCGCAGCACATTGGCTCGCAGCGCGCGGGCCTGACGGATGAAGGGCTCCGACCCCACGAGATAGCCCAGCCGCAGCCCCGGAAACAGCGATTTCGAGAAGCTGCCGAGGTAGATCACCCGCCCGTCGCTGTCGATCGACTTGAGCGCGGGCGAGGGCGGCGCGCGAAAGGACATCTCGAACTCGTAGTCATCCTCGACCACGATGGCGTCGATCTCCTTGGCGCGGCTCAGCAGCGCCTTGCGTCGCGCCATCGGCATGGTGGCCGTGGTCGGGCTCTGATGGCTGGGAGTGGTGAAGACCACATCCGTGTCCGCCGCGATCTGTTCCGGCGGCAGGCCGTCGCTGTCCACCCCAATCACATCCAGCGCGCAGCCGGTGTGGCCCAGCTGGTCGCGCAGGGTGTAGTAGCTGGGATCCTCGATCGCCGCCTTTCGCCCCTGCTGCAATAGCAACTGGACCACGATCCAGAGCGCGTTTTGCGCCCCCAGCGTGATCAGGATTTCCTCCGGGCGGGCGATGATGCCGCGGCGCGGCAGGGTGTGGCGGGCGATATATTCGATCAGCAGCGGGTCGTCCTGATCGAAGTAGTCGCCGGTCATGGCGGCAAAATCCTTTTGCCCCAGTGCCCGCAGCGCACAAAGCCGCCAGTTGGCATGGTCGAACAGCGTGGCATCCGCCTGCCCGTAGATGAACGGATAGCGGTAGCTGCGCCAATCCTTGGGCTTGCGCGGGGTGTCGCCACCGGTGAACTGGCGGGTGATGGTGCCGGCCCAATCGACCGTTTCCTGCCCCTTTTCGGTCGGCGAAAAGGAGGGCGGCACCGGAGCGGTTCCGGAGACAAAAAAGCCCGACCGTCCCCGCGCGGTCAGGTAGTCATTGGCCACAAGTTCCGTGTAGGCCAGCGTCACGGTGATGCGGCTGACCCCGAGATGGGCGGCCAGCTTGCGCGAGGAGGGCAGCTTTTCTTCGGCGCGGAACCGACCCGAGAGGATGCCGGCGGCGATCATCTCCTGGATCTGCGCCTGCAGCGTGCCCTGTGCGTCCGGGTTGAGGAAAAAGGTTTCGACGGAAATAGCCATCGCCAGAGCCTATTCTGGACTTATGTGCAAAGCAATCTGGACCGTGCGGATGCGGGCAGGTTTTTGCGTCGGCGCCAATTCCTGCCGCAAAGACAGCGGGGTAGGCGGGCAGACCTGCGCGGTATGGATTGCCGCTTGCGACACGCTTCATAAAACCATAAAACTAGTTTTATCGAATCGAATGGGGAGATCCGACATGGATCCATCACTTGCCGCGCAGGGATTTTCTGCGATGGGGTCCGAGGCCCGCCTGGAGGTGCTGCGTGTCCTGGTGCGCGCCGGGGAAGCCGGGTTGACGGTCGGAGAGATCCGCGACCGCACGGGCATCGCCGCCTCGACATTGGCGCATCACCTGAAATTCCTCGCCGCCGCCGATGTGGTGGCGCAGGAAAAAGCCGGGCGCAGCACTATTTGCCGCGCCAATTTCACACATCTCGAACGCCTTGCGGGCTTCATCCTCAGCGAATGCTGTCAGGATGCGGATGCAGGGGTTGCCGGAAAGGTTGCCAACGATGGCTGATACATCTGTTTCACAACGTCCGGCACGCATCGCCTGGAGCTGGCTGCAAAGCCCCTGGACCATCGGCGCGCTGATCCTGCTGGCGGTGGCGGTGCTGGACATGGCGAATTTCGTCCCCGTGCTGAGCTTTGCCGCCGCTGCACTGCTGTCGACCTCGAAGTACATTCTCTTTGCGGTGACACTGCTGGCCTATCTCAAGGCCACCGGGGCCGAGGCGCTGGTGGCGCGGGCCTTTGTCGGGCGCGAAACACGGATGATCTTCTTTGCCGCGCTCCTGGGCGGGCTGGCGCCGTTCTGTTCCTGCGAGGTCATCCCCTTCATCGCCGGGCTTCTGGCGCTGGGCGCACCGCTGGCGGCGGTGATGGCATTTTGGCTGTCCTCGCCCCTGATCGACCCGCCGACGCTGCTGATTACCGCTGCGGCGCTGGGCTGGCCCTTTGCGATCGCCAAGGCAGTGAGCGCGGTGGCGCTGGGCCTGTTTGGCGGCTTCATCATAAAGGCGCTGCGCAGTGGTGGGCTGTTTGCCCAGCCGTTGAAAAAAGCGCCGGTCAAAAGCTGCTGCGGCAGTGGCACGCCCAAGATTGAGCAGCAGCCCAACTGGAGGTTCTGGCAGGAAGAGGATCGCCGTGCGACCTTCCGCAAGGAGTTCATTGAGAACGGGCTGTTCCTGCTGAAATGGTTGGCCTTTGCCTATGTGCTCGAGGCGCTGCTGGTGACTTACGTGCGCCCCGAGTGGATTGCTTCGCTGGTGGGGGGCGAGGGCATCGTGCCGATCGCCACGGCCGCGTTGGTGGGCATGCCGGCCTATCTGAACTCCTATGTCGCGCCGCCGCTGCTGGCGGGGCTGATGACCCAAGGCATGAGTGCTGGCGCGGCGCTGGCCTTCATGGTGGCGGGCGCGGTCAGCTCGATCCCGGCGATGGCGGCGGTTTGGTCACTGGTGAAACCGCGGGTGTTTGCGATGTATCTGGGGCTTGGGGTCTCCGGCGCGATCCTGTCGGGCGTGGTGTTCCAGATGATCTGACGGGACGGCTCGGCGGAATACTCCCGCCGACTCACGATGCACGCGTGCGTGCAGCATGAGTCGTTGGGCCGCGCGCCTTCGGCGCAGGAGCTGCTGAGATGGCTCTGAGGGGCAGGTCTGCCCATCAGAGCCGTTTTCCATTTTGGGAGGGGAAAGCGCGTCAAGGACAAGCCGCCCGAACGGGCGGGGCTTGTCGGCCTCCCTGACCCGCATGTGCTGTTAGCGGGCTGCCATATGGGCAAGGTTGGCGCGCACCATGGGCCATTCGGCGGCGGTGATCGAATAGACGGCGGTGTCGCGGAGGGTGCCATTGGGCAGGATGCTATGCGCCCGCAGAATGCCGTCGAGCTTTGCGCCAAGGCGTTCGATGGCGGCGCGGCTCTGGCGGTTCAGCACATGGGTGCGAAACTCCACCGCGATGGCGTCCTTTGTGTCAAACGCATGGGAAAGCATCAGCTGTTTGATCGCGGTGTTGAGGCCGGTGCGCTGCACTGATTTTCGATACCAGGTGGAGCCGATCTCTGCCCGGTGATTGGCCTGGTCGATGTTCATGAAGGTGGTCATGCCCACCGCGCGGTTTGATGCGTCGAGGATGGCGAAGGGGACCATGCTGCCCGCCTGCTGCAAGGCCAGACGGCGGCGGATTTCGGCCGCGACCCCGTCGGGCGCGGGTACGGCGGTGTACCAGAGGCGATGAAGCTCGCCATCGGCTGCGGCCTCGGCCAGATCCGGCGCATGATCGTGGGACAGGGGGACGAGGCTTGCGATCTCGCTCTGCAATTCGGTCGGGGTCATCCACATGGGCCTGGCCTTTCGGAAAATTGTCTCTCCCGTCCAGATGCAGAAAAGGTGGCCCCGTCTAAAGGGCCACCTTTTGCAATTCTTGCTGGACCAATTGGGGTGGTCAGCCAAAAACAGTCGTCAGCGCCTTGTCCACAGCATCGGTGATCTGGTCGATGTCGTCGGCGGTGGCGATCAGCGCGGGGGAGAAACACAGCGTGTTGTTGCGCCCCGGCACCGAGCGGTTGGTGACGCCGATGATCACCCCGTGGTTGCCGCATTCGGCCACCACTTTTTGGGCCAGCGTCTCGTCCACCGGCTCCTTGCTGTCGCGATCCGAGACCAGCTCGACGCCGAGGAACAGCCCCTTGCCGCGGACATCGCCGATAACCGCGTGTTTTTCCTGCAAGGCCTGCAGGTTGGACATCATGCGCGCGCCCATGGCGGTGCAGTTTTCCAGCAGGTTCTCGTCCTCGATGATGCGCATGTTCTCCAGCGCCGCCGCCGGGCCTGCGGTGCAGCCGCCAAAGGTGGAGATGTCGCGGAAATAGTTCATCTTGTCCGACGGGTCGTCCTTGAACAGGTCAAAGACCTCCTCGGTGGCGACCATGCAGGCGATGGCCGCGTAGCCGGAGGCGACGCCCTTGGCCATGGTCACGAAGTCGGGCTTGATGCCGTAATGCTGGTAGCCGAACCAATGGGTGCCGGTGCGACCGATGCCGCAGACCACTTCGTCGATGTGCAGCAGCACGTCATATTGCTTGCAGATCTCCTGCACACGCGGCCAATAGCCCTCGGGCGCCTCGATTACGCCACCGCCTGCGGTGACCGGCTCCAGGCAGAGCGCACCGACCGTGTCCGGGCCTTCACGCAGGATGACCTCCTCGATCAGGTTGGCGGCGGCGATGCCGAACGCCTCACCGGACAGATGTTCCAGCCCCAGCTCGTGCTTGCGGTATTCCATGCAATGCGGCACGCGCACAAAGTCCGGCGCGAAGGGGCCGTATTGCGCGTTGCGCTCGTCCTGACCGCCCGCGGACATCGCCGCCAGAGTGGAGCCGTGGTAATCACGGTCGCGGTAGAGGATCTTGGTTTTCTTGCCACCATACTTCTTGTGCGCGATCTGGCGCACCATCTTGAAGGCTTTCTCGTTCGCTTCCGAGCCGGAGTTGCAATAATAGACCCGCGACATGCCGGGCATCTTTTCGATCAGCTTCTCAGCATAGAGCGCGCCGGGGACCGACCCCGCTGCTTGTGCGAAATAGCACATCTTCATCATCTGATCGTAGACCGCCTTGCAGATGCTTTCGCGGCCATAGCCCACGTTGACGGTCCAGACCGCGCCGGACACCGCATCGAGCCATTCCTTGCCGTTCTGATCCCAGACGCGCATGCCCTTGCCCTCGACAATGATGCGCGGATCGGAGGATTCAAACGGCTTGTGCTGTACCAGATGGTGCCAGACATGCGCCTTGTCGGCGTCGATCACATGGCTGAGGTCGTTATCGGTGAACGTGCCGTGCATGACATGTTCCTTTCATTCTGGAAAAGCGGTGAGAATCGTCCGGCTGGCGGACACACTCTGTCCTTGAACAGCAAAGGACAATTCCGCCATTTGGAATAGGTCCAGTTGACCCTGAGGTTTGAGGCCACAGGTCCGGGCTGCAATTGTGATAGGGATGATGAGTGGGAAAGAACGTTTGTGCTGCGCTGTGCTGCTTGAGCACATACGTGCGAAGGGTCACAGTCGGTGTGACACACAGGGGCTCTGGCGATGATGACCGGCTGGGGCAGATCGGTAAGAGGGCCGGAACGATGGTGGAATTCACGATGATGGTCGCCCCGAACGGGGCGCGAAGGGGCAAGGGGGATCATCCCGCGCTGCCGGTGACAACGGCTGAGATCGCCGAGACCGCGCGGGCCTGCCATGTGCTTGGCGCGCAGGCTCTACACCTGCATGTGCGGGACGGTGAGGGCGTGCATTCGCTGGATGCCGGGCGCTACCGCGCGGCCATCACGGCTGTAGCGGAGACCGCGCCCACCATGGGCGTGCAGATCACCACCGAAAGCGCTGGTCTTTTTGACGTGCCCGCACAACTGGCCTGCCTCGAGACGCTGCGCCCGGCGGCGGCGTCTGTATCGGTGCGCGAGATGGCACGCGATGCCGGACTGGCGGCGCGGGTCTATGCGCTTTGTGCCGAGGCGGGCACTGAGGTGCAGCACATCCTCTATTCACCCGCCTGCGTGGCGCAGCTCAAGGCATGGTATAAGGACGGAACTGTGCCGCTGCAGATGCGTGACGCGATCTTGGTGCTTGGCCAATATGCCACCGGCCAGCCCGCACGCCCCGCGATGCTGCCTGCGTTTCTGAAGGAGATCGCGCCGTTACAGCTGAGGTGGACCCTCTGTGCCTTTGGCCCCGAGGAACATGCCTGCCTGCTGGCCGCCATCACGGCGGGAGGACAGGTCAGGATCGGCTTTGAAAACAGCCTTGGCGCACAGGATTCCGCGCCATGGGCGGACAATGCCGCCTCGGTCGCGGTTTTCCTCAACCTGGCAGAGGCGCAGGGTCATCGCCTTGTTCCACTGGCCGCTACCCCGGACACAACCCTGCGAGATTTCTCATGAGCCATGTCTTTCCCCGTCACAGCACATCCGACCTGCCCACCGCCGTCGCGGGCGAGGGCTGCTACCTCATTGACGCCAATGGCAAACGCTACTTTGATGGCTCTGGCGGCGCGGCGGTCTCCTGTCTGGGGCATTCCGATGCTGCGGTGATCGAAGCGGTCAAGGCGCAGGTTGAGACGCTGGCCTTCGCTCACACCGGATTTATGACATCGCAGCCGGCAGAGGCTTTGGCGGATCTGTTGATCTCCAACGCGCCCGGCACGCTGGACCGGGTCTATTTTGTCTCCGGCGGGTCGGAGGCCACGGAGGCGGCGATCAAGCTTGCCCGCCAGTATCATCTCGAACGGGGGGAGCCGCAGCGCCGTCATCTGATTGCGCGGCGGCAGAGCTATCATGGCAACACGCTTGGTGCGCTGGCGGCGGGGGGCAATGCGTGGCGACGGCAGCAATTTGATCCGCTGCTGATCGGTGTGTCGCATATCGCGCCCTGTTATGAATATGTGGACCGCACCGAGGGCGAGAGCCGCTTTGACTACGGTCAACGGGTTGCCAATGAACTGGAGGCAGAAATCCTGCGGCTGGGGCCGGAGACGGTCATGGCCTTCATGGCGGAACCGGTGGTCGGGGCGACCCTGGGTGCGGTGCCGGCGGTCGACGGCTATTTCAAGCGTATCCGCGAGATCTGCGATCAATACGGCGTGTTGCTGATCTTGGATGAGGTGATGTGTGGCATGGGACGCACCGGGCACCTGTTTGCCTGCGAGGCGGATGGGGTCGCGCCAGATATCCTCTGCATCGCCAAGGGGCTTGGCGCGGGCTACCAGCCCATCGGGGCGATGCTGTGTTCGGCGGAGATCTACGATGCCATCGCGAGTGGCTCGGGGTTCTTCCAGCATGGTCACACCTATATCGGTCATCCGGTGGCGACTGCGGCAGGGCTGGCGGTGGTGACCCAGATGCAGGAACGCGATCTGGTTGCCCGCTGCGCCCGCATGGGTGAGGTGCTGCAGGCGGCTCTGGTCGACCGGTTTGGTCAGCACCCGCATGTTGGGGATATCCGGGGCCGCGGCCTGTTCCGTGGTTTGGAACTGGTGGCGGACCGCGACGACAAAACCCCGTTTGATCCTGCGCGGGGCTTGGCCGCGCGTGTGAAAAATGCAGCGCTGGAAGCCGGTTTGATCTGTTATCCGATGGCTGGCACGCGGGATGGTCGCAACGGGGATCATATCCTCCTGGCGCCGCCGTTCATTCTCAGTGAGGCGCAGGTCGGCGAATTGACCGATAAGCTGTCAGATGCGCTTGGTCGGGCCTTGTCAGCAGGGTGAGGCCATTGTGCGACCTCTGAGCAGGGAGGGCCAAGTACGCAGGTGAAGGCAGGGCTGGATTGTACTTGCAACGCTGGCAACCATTGCACCTTGGCGGGCCTTGGTTTCAATATGCGGCCAAAGCGGAATGCGCCACCGGTCACGGTCGGGGCGAGAGCAAAAGGACGATGATCATGAGCCAATATTCACAAACGCCCGGAGCCAATATTGCAGAGGTGATCTGTGATCTGCGCAGCGACACCGTGACCCGCCCGGATGCCGCCATGCGCGCGGCGATGGCGGCAGCAGAGGTCGGTGATGACGTTTATGGCGAGGATCCAAACGTCAATCGGCTGGAGGCAGCTCTGGCCGAACGCTCCGGCAAGGAGGCGGCGCTGTTCCTGCCCACCGGCACCCAGAGCAACCTTGTCGCCCTGCTGGCCCATTGCGGGCGCGGCGAGGAGATCCTCACCGGGCGCGGCTATCATGTCTACAAATACGAGGCCGGCGGCGCCTCGGCGCTGGGCGGGATCGTGCTGGATCCTCTTGGAGTGTCCGAGGATGGCGGTCTGCGCCCGGCGGATATTGCAGCGGCGGTGAAAGAAGATGATTCCCATCATCCGATCACCCGTCTGCTGTCGCTGGAAAACACCCACAACGGCAAGGCGGTGTCTCTGGCGCGGCTGGATGAGTGCATCGCACCGGCGCGGGCTGCCGGGCTGTCGGTGCATCTGGACGGTGCGCGGGTGTTCAACGCGGCGACAGCATTGGGCTGTGAGCTGACGGAGATCGCCGGGCGCTTTGATACGGTCTCGATCTGTCTCTCGAAAGGGCTGGGCGCTCCGGTGGGCTCGGTTCTGGTGGGGCCTGCGGATCTGATCGACCGGGCCCGCCGCTGGCGCAAGATGGTCGGCGGCGGCATGCGGCAGGCCGGTGTTCTGGCCGCAGCAGGGCTGCATGCGTTGGACCATAACGTGGCGCGACTTGCCGAAGACCATGCCCGGGCCGAGGCCCTGGCCTCCGCCCTGCGCGACCTCGGGGCAGGATCTGTGGAGCAGGATACCAACATGGTGTTCTTCACGCCCGCAACGGGCGAGAATGCCGCGCTTGGCATGGCGCTGGCCAAACAGGGCGTTGTGATCTCCGCCGGGGGCACGGGGGCAATCCGCATGGTGCTGCACAAGGATGTCACCGACGACGGGTTTGCCGCCACTCTTGCAGGGCTGAAGGCGCATCTCAGCTGAGGTTTTGCGAGCTGTGATGGGGAGGGGCTCCCGCCCCCGGTTGATGCAGCACAGCTGCCCCGCCCGGCGTTGGGCCGGGCGCCGCGCCTGTGGCGCGGCGCGCATCGCGTGCCCCTTGGGCACGCGATGCCACCCCCAAGGAGGTGAGATCGCCAGATCGAAAACGCGCGGGAGCGTCTCCTCAGCCTGAGCCACATACGGCCCGGGGGCAGTTGCCTAGATTTCCTTGCGCGCCCTGAGGGCTGCGGAAATCGTTCCGTCATCGAGGTAGTCCAGCTCGCCGCCGATCGGCACGCCCTGCGCCAGCGAGGTCAGCTTCACCCGTCCTTCCAGCTGGTCGACGATGTAATGCGCCGTGGTCTGACCGTCGATGGTGGCATTGAGCGCCAGGATCACCTCGCTCACCGCTTCGGTTGCCACCCTGTCCACCAGCCGCGGGATGCGCAGATCTTCCGGCCCCACCGCGTCCAGCGCCGAGAGCGTGCCGCCCAGTACGTGATAGCGGCCCTTGAACACACCGGCGCGCTCCATAGCCCAGAGATCGGCCACATCCTCCACCACGCACAGCTCGCCATTGGCGCGGGTCTCATCCTCGCAGAGCGCACAGATGTCGCTGGTGCCCACATTGCCGCAGTTCAGACACTCGCGCGCGGTCTCCGCCACCCGGCTCATGGCGTCTGCCAGCGGTGTCAGCACCAGCGCGCGCTTGCGGATCAGATGCAGCACCGCGCGCCGGGCGGAACGCGGTCCCAGCCCCGGCATCTTTGCCATCAGGGCGATCAACGCCTCGATATCACTCACGTCATGCTCGGCCATGGAATTGTCCTGTTCTTCTTATGTTCGAGTAGGGTGCATCATCGGCCAAAGTGCAAGCTCCATGTCGCATGCGCCCCGCGGATCACATGGGTCTATCACATGAAAAAAGGCGACCCAAAGGCCGCCTTTCGTTCGTCTGAGCGCAGCGGATCAGAACGGCAGCTTCATGTCCTTGGGCAGGCCGAGGCCTTCGGACAGCTTGGTCATCTCATCCTGCGCGCGTTCGGCCGCCTTGGCCTGCGCGTCCTTCACCGCGGCGAGGATCAGGTCCTCGACCACTTCCTTGTCGTCGCCGTTGAAGATCGACGGGTCGATGTCGAGCGATTTCAGATCGCCCTTCGCGGATGCGGTTGCCTTCACAAGGCCCGCGCCCGCTTCGCCCACCACCATGATGTTATGCAGCTCGTCTTGCATTTCACCCATCTTGGATTGCATTTCCTGGGCTTTTTTCATCATCCCGGCCATATCGCCGAGGCCACCTAGGCCTTTGAACATATCCTATCACTCCTGATGTCAGGTCTGCCCTGTTAGATACGTGCGCCACCCCGCGCAGGCAAGGGCAAAGCCCAAATGCAGGCTGCAAACCGCAGTCCAATTGGGCCGGTTCAGCTCATGGGCGTGCGAAACCGGCTGCGATACGCCCCGGGGGTGAGGCCGGTGATGGATCTGAAGGCGCGGGCAAAGGCCGGCACATCGCGGTAGCCCACGTCCCAGGCGATCTGGGCGATGCTGGCCTGGCTGCGCTCCAGCGCGCCGCGTGCCTTCTCCACGCGCAACGCTTGCAGGTAGCTCGCGGGCGGGGTGCCGGTGGCGGCAGTGAACCGCCGCACGAAGGAGCGTTCCGACAGGCCGGCCACAGTCGCCAGCACTGGTACCGTGAGCGCGATGCCAAACTGTTGATCCATATGCCGCTGCGCCAGCAGCACCGCCGCGTCCCCGTGCTGACGGGGTGGGGCGAAGGTGGAATAGGCCCGTTGTTCCCGCCCGCCGGGGTCGACCAGCAGATGCCGCGCCAGACGCGAGACCATCTCGGCCCCGTACCAGCGTCCGGTCAGATGCAGGCCGAGGTCGGTCCAGGCCATCAATCCGCCAGCGGTGATCACGTCGTGGTCGTCCACGAGGATATGCTCCGGTGCGAGGCGCACATCCGGGAAGCATTGGCGAAACTCCTCCTCCAGCGCCCAATGGGTGGTCGTGGGGCGCTGGGACAGAAGCCCCGCCTGACCCAGCCAGAATGCCCCCGCGCAGACCGAACAGGCCAGCGCCCCCTGCGCGTGCTGGTGCACGGCCCAGGCGACCAGCGGATGATCGGGCACGGGCCGTGTGCCTTCGATGGAGGGGGCGAATACGAAAGCCGCCACTGGCGCCTGCGGCAGCGCGTCCGGTCCAAGAACGCGCACATCCAGCGGTGTGCATGTGGGATCCAGTCTTGGAACCAGCGCAAAGAGATCCTGCAGTCCCCAGAGCGCCGCGCGCTGCGCACCGGGCGCGTCCAGCAGGATGATCGGCAGGTTTGGCGTATTCTGCATAGTGTTAGGCATATGCGCCAAGTGCAGCGGCAGTCAACCTGCGCCAATCTCGCCGGGACAGATCAGACAAAGGAGTATGACCATGCCAAGGACGGCACTGATCCTGGTGGATATCCAGAACGATTATTTCCCCGGTGGCGACTGGGAGCTGCACAAGATGGACGCGGCCAGCGCCAATGCGGCGCGCCTGCTGGAGGCGGCACGGGTGAACGGTGACCCTGTGGTGCACATCCGGCACGAGAACCCATCGTCCGAGGCGCCGTTTTTCCGTCCTGGCACGCCGGGCGCTGAAATCCATGCCTCAGTTGCGCCCATCGAGGGCGAATTGGTGCTGACCAAGCACCGGCCCAACAGCTTTTATGAGACGGGTCTGCTGGAGCTGCTCCGCGAGGCCGGGGTGGAGGCCGTTACCCTCTGCGGTGCGATGAGCCAGATGTGCATCGACGCCACCGCCCGGGCAGCGGCGGATCTTGGATTTTCGGTGACCGTGGTCGAGGATGCCTGCGCCGCTCGCGCCATGGAGTTTGGTGGTGTGGCGGTTCCGGCAGAACAGGTGCATGCCGCGTTCATGGCTCCCCTGGCGATGAGCTATGCGACGGTCACGCAGACAGCCGCCCACCTCGCATAGGGCGAGCAGACCGCGGCTGCCCGTTCAGCCCCGCGAAATCTAAGCCGGAGCCTTCGCGGGGCTGATCTCATTCCTCAAACGGGTCCCATTCGTCCTCGACCTCGGGCAGGGCCTCGGCCTGCACTTCGGCCTCCAGCTCCTCAGGCGTGCGGATCTTGGTGATCTTGGCGCTGGGAAAATTCTTCAGCACTGCCTGCACCAGCGGATGGGCCGAGGCCTCCTCGCGCAGGGCGTTTTCGGCTGCATCCCGCAGCTCCGCAATGGTCGGCGCGTCGCCGTCCGAGGCGATGGAGACCACCCAGCGGCTGCCGGTCCAGTTCTGCAGCGCCGTGCCGAGGCGGGCTGCCAGATCTTGCGGAGCCTTCGCAGCAGGGGTGAATTCGATCCGCCCGGGTTGGTAGGACACCAGCCGCACGCCGCCTTCGACCTCGACAAGCAGTTTCACGTCGCGGTGTTTGCGGATCAGCTCGATCACATGTTCAAAACTCGGATACCGCGCCAATGCACTGTCGAGGCGCGGGGCCACTGCGGCGGCCTGCCCGCCCCCTGCCGACATGGTATGCCCGCCATTGGGTCCACCGCCGGGGGCGCCCTGCGGCGGGGCGGAGGCGTAAGCCGGAGCCCCGCCCCCCCCGCCCGCTGCAGGCGACCCCATGCCCTGCATGGGGTGTCCGCCGCCTGGACCCGGCGGCGGAGGCGGCGGTGTATCCTGCAGCTTGCGCACGAGTTCTTCGGGCGAGGGCAGGTCGGCGACATGGGTCAGGCGGATGATCGCCATCTCTGCCGCCATCATCGCATTGGGTGCGGCGGCGACTTCTTCCAGCGCCTTCAAGAGCATCTGCCACATGCGCGTCAGTACCCGCATCGGCAGTCGGCTGGCCATGTCCTGACCGCGCGACCGCTCATCCGGGCTTATGGTTGGATCGTCGGCGGCATCGGGCGTGATCTTCACCACCGAAACCCAATGGGTGATCTCGGCCAGGTCGCGCAGGACCGCCATCGGGTCGGCGCCCTCGGCATATTGCCCGGACAGCTCCGTCAGCGCCGCCGCCGCGTCGCCGCGCAGGATCATGTCCATCAGATCCAGCACCCGGCCCCGGTCGGCCAGCCCCAACATCGCCCGGACCTGCTCCGCCGTCGTCTCACCCGCACCATGGCTGATCGCCTGATCCAGAAGCGAGGTCGCATCGCGGGCCGAGCCTTCGGCGGCGCGGGTGATCAGCGCCAGCGCATCCTCGGCGATTTCGGCACTCTCGGCCCCGGCGATCTTGCGCAGCAGCGCGATCATCACCTCCGGCTCGATCCGGCGCAGGTCAAACCGCTGACAGCGCGACAGCACCGTCACCGGCACCTTGCGGATCTCGGTGGTGGCAAAGATGAATTTCACATGCGCCGGTGGCTCCTCCAGCGTCTTCAACAGCGCGTTGAAGGCGGAGGTCGACAGCATGTGCACCTCATCGATGATGTAGATCTTGTAGCGCGCCGAGGCGGCGCGATAGGCCACACTGTCAATGATCTCGCGGATGTCGCCAACCCCGGTGCGCGATGCGGCGTCCATCTCCATCACGTCCACATGGCGCCCCTCCATGATCGCCAGGCAATGCTCACATTTGCCGCATGGCTCCGTGGTGGGGCCGCCGGTACCGTCCGCGCCGATGCAGTTCATGCCTTTGGCGATGATCCGCGCGGTGGTGGTTTTGCCGGTGCCGCGAATGCCGGTCATGATGAAGGCCTGAGCGATGCGATCCGCGGCAAAGGCGTTCTTCAGCGTGCGCACCATGGCGTCCTGACCAACCAGATCGGCAAAGGTCTCGGGCCGGTACTTGCGTGCCAGAACCTGATATTGTCCGCCTTGCGGGGCGGGGGCGGTCTCGGGGCTATGCTCGCTCATGAGGGCCTTTCGGATGGTCTTTGAGGGGCGCAGCCCGGATTCGTGGACGGCGCCGAAATGATCCCGTGCAAACTAAGCGGCACCGCGCGCTTCGTCCACCGCTGTTGCGCGGCCTGCGTGTTACAAGGCGCACACTCAGCAGGGTGAATCCGGCCGCGTGCAAAAAAGGCTACCGATCAGCTGCTTGCCGAGGCTATGGTATCTTGTACTGTATCGCGGGTTTAGGGTCGCGCCTCCCGGGGGGGAGATTAAATGGTGAGTGCTTCCGAACTGCAGCCGCACCCGGCTGCGCAACCTCTTGTGCTTCATGCGCTGTCGATTGGTGACGGCATTCTTGCGCTCAGCCAGGCACCTGGGGCTGGGGGCGATTACGCTGGTGATCTTCGACTGATCGGAGAATGGAAACCCTCGATCGTAATCTCGATGACCACCCGCGTGGAGCACGTCATCCTGGGGGTCGAGAATATCGGCAGCGATCTTCAGGGGCTCGGCAGTCGTTGGTTCCACTTGCCTGTGGACGATTTTCAAACCCCTGGCGACGACATGCAGGATCGCTGGGCCGATGTCAGCGCGTTGGCGCGTCAGGCGATGTCAGGTGGCGGTCGAGTGCTGGTGCATTGCAGGGGCGGCTGCGGGCGCTCCGGTATGGTTGCCCTGCGATTGATGATCGAGAGCGGGGAGCGCCCGGATGCCGCATTGGCGCGATTGCGGGCGCAGCGCCCCTGCGCTGTGGAAACCGATGCGCAGTTGATCTGGGCCCAAGAGCTGCGTAGCGCCCCTTAGTCGCGCGATGGCAGCTGTAGCTGATCGGCAGGGCTAGATGTTCGCGTGGAGCGGCAGGCGCTCTGGCCGGGTCGCGGGAGGCTACATCGGTACAATGGTTTCGGCGCGTGTCAGGCTGAGGGGCCGGGCTTCACCAAAGGCGCGCGGCACCTCTGCCGCACTGCGGGCCGGCAGATCGGCCATGTCCGGCGACAGCATGGCATCGGCAAACCGGTCCAGTGTTTCGGTCTCGGTGCTCGCCGAGACATCACAGAACACCCGGATGCGATCATGACTGGCGGCGAACCGCGCCGGACAGGCTTTTTCACAGCCGTCGAGCTGGCTATCGCCCGAAATCTCAAAATCGTCACGGGTGACGGCCCGTGCGCGGTCAAGCGCTCCGGCAAGGGCACGCAACATACGCTCTGCCGCCGGGCAGGGGCGGCCCAGATGCATACAGGTTGTCGCCACAAAATCATGTGTCTGTTCGGGATTTTCCATCAAAGTGCCCTCCGCACAAAGTATCATGTCGGGGCGGTGCGGCAGGAGAGACCGTTGGCAGCGGGGATGCAGTGAACCTGCGGCGTGCCATCAGACCTCATCCAGGACACCCCGCCCGGTTTCAGGTTCTTTCGGTGATGGCAGGTCTCCTGACTTGCGGGTCGCTGCGTGCCGGTCCTTCCCGGTCCAACTGGCCGCCTTGGCCTCTGGAACCAGTGGTCATACCGGGTTGCTCGCCGCTTACAGTTGCGGGGGCAGTCATGGACTTGGGTCTGGGTCTGTTACCCGTCGCCTCACCATGTTCCCTTTTCATTCCAAACAGCCAAAGCGGGCCGGTTGGAAACCATCACCAATATGGGTAGCGAGCTGCCCGCCGAGTCGTCAACGATGTTATCGCTGCAGCTGCATAATACTCGCACGCAGGCGGGCGAGAGATACGGCGGGGTCTTCTAAACACAAAACCCCGCCAATGGCGGGGTTTTGTGAAGTGAGAGGTTGGACATCGACCCAAGCGGGGCTCGTTGTGGCTGCTTCCTTCCGGACCTGACCAGGTTGGCGAGGCGCTTGCCCGCGCCAACCCCTCGAATCTCGATATAGGGAAATGATGGAATGATGACAACCCGGCGCCGTGGGATTCCTGACAGGTCTGCCGTGTCCGTTCAGAGATCCAGGGTCAGCGATAGGAAGCCGCTTTCCATCGCCGTGGCGCTGGCGGCGACGTGGTCCGGCAACTCGTAGAGGAAACTGCGTGCGCCGGGGCCGGTGATTGCGACCGCCTGCACCCCTAGGTCAGGACGGAGCTGCCAGGGGTAGGAAAGTGTTGCCAGCGGGTCCTTTTGCACTGCACCGGTCACATAGGCCGTGACCGCATCCCGGATCATCATCGGCGCAAGTTGCAAGGTCGGAGCGTCCTCCAGCATGCGAAAGTTGCCCCCGCCACTGCTGCGATAGCTGTTGTAGGCAACGGCAAACAGTTGGTCCTGTCGCAGGGGTGCCCCATTCCAGCGCAGGTCCCTGACACGTCCCGGCGCATCGCTGACCGGTCGCCCGTCCGCATCAAAACGCGTGGGGGCGGTTGGGTCGATCTCATACTCCAGCCCAAAAATCACATCGAAATTATGTCCCGCACGATCCGGGTTGGCCAGCAGGGCCCCTGGCATATCCGGGGTGAGCTGATTGAACAGCCCGGCTGACATTTCCAGCCAGTCCGTCAGCTGGGCACCGCTGACAATCACGCAGCGCAGCTCGTTCGGGTAGATATAAATGTCGGCGACATGGCGTCGGGACACCTTGCCAGCTGGCACATGCGTGTAGTTAAGCGGCCCGGCCCGCCCGCCGAATTTCGCCGGTGCCACAGCGGAAAGAAGCGGCAGCTCAGCATGCGGTGAAGCTTCGAGAAATGGGCGAACCGCAGCGGCCTGCGCTTGTGCCGTCAACGCCAGAGCCCGATCCTCTCCAAAGAAGGTGAAGTAGGAATGATGCGGCTTTGACAAGGTGCCAACCGGGGTTGCCATATCGGCGCGGGTGCGGGTGTGCGCCGTGGCAAGGCCTGCGACCATCTCTGGCGCTTCGGGCACGAGCGGCTGCAGACCTTTTGACGAACGGGTGCTCACCGCGCGCAGGTCACAGGTCGCATGCTGCACCTGCCAGCCGTCCGCGGTCTGCTCCAGAAACAGATCCACCACGCCGAGGTGAGAGCCGCTGGAGCCGGGCATCACAACAGGCACGCCCAAGCCGTCCTCGGAACCATTGGCCGAAGGCAGCAGCAGATGCGTGTGCCCGCCGACCGCAGCATCGAGGCCTGGCAAGTGCGAGAGCGGGCGCAGGGCGTTCTCCATCCCGGGCGCGGCCTGGGCTGCCGCAAGCCCGGTATGCGCCAAGGCGATCACCACGTCAGCGCCCGCTGAACGAAGCGTTGCGATGGCAGCCCGGGCGCTGTCGACCATATCGTCGATGCGCACACGCCCTGCGAGGTGGTCGGCATCCCACAACAGGGTTTGCGGCGGCAGGACGGAGAACAGGCCGACGCGCACCTCGGGCGCATCCGCGGCTGCGCCCGGAATACGGCGCGACAGGATCAGGTGCTGTTCCACATGCAATGCAACGTCAGGCGCGCAGGGGTGTACGTTGCTGCAAATCGCAGGGCACGGCAGCGCGCGCAATGCGCGGTTCAGCGTGTCCAGGCCAAAATTGAACTCGTGATTTCCCAGTCCGACTGCATCATAGCGCAATATATCAAATGCGTGGATGGCAGGCGGAGGTGCGTCGGGGTTTGCGGCATCAGTTTCCGCCAGTGGTGAGCCCTGAAGCCAATCGCCATTGTCAACAAGCAAGTCGATGCCGCCTTCTGCCGCCACTTCGGCACGCGCCTGGGCGATCAGACTTCCAGTCCGGCTCAGACCGATGCCCGGATGAGGGGTGTCCGCATAATAATCATGGCCAAGGAGGTGACTGTGTACATCAGACGTCGCAAGCAATCGGAGGCGCGCTGGCACCTCTGTCACGTCTTCATCGGCCCCATTCGTCCCTGTGGGGCCTTGGTCGGATCCAGTCATCATGCGCCATTCATCGCCAGTCGTCGGCACCGTTTGCCACCATGTCCGGGGCGTTCCGGGGCTTCTCGAATTAGTTAACGCCGAGAAGAGCAGGCTTATGCGTTGCGCGGAACCCTCACGTCGCGCTTTTTTCGAGTTTTTGTGAAGCGTGGCATTTTTGCTTGAGTCGCTTCGGGGAATGCGGCATCGCCTGTGTAAAACACCGTGTTGTCGCCGTCGCCCGCATCGAGGCAGGGCGCGAGAACCCGGTGTGACATGCAAACAGCGAGGCAGGTATGAAACGGGCAGAGCAAGTCACATTCGGCGGTAGCGGCCTGGATCGCGCAGCCCATCTGCGGACCGTTCCCGAAGAGCTGGATCGGATATGGTCGACAGCGGAGGCGTTGGTTGTACTCCTGTGGCGGGGCAAGCCGCTTTGTCTGCATGATACGGGACAGGATCATGCGGCGGGGTTAGCGTTTCTGCCGACCAGCCACCCGCTGGTGGCGCAGCGGCGGGCAGAGGCGATCTTTCTCGGACGCGGTGCGCAGGCCGCGGGGTATTTTGCCCTCGATCTGGGAGAATGGGAGCCGGAAGAAACCGACCTGTCTACGCTTGATACGTTTCTCGACCCCAGCGAACAGCGTCACCCTGATCTGCCATCGACCCATGTTTTTGCAGAGCTGCGGGCCGTGATGACACGGCTTACACCGCGAGAGGCGGAGCTGGCGGCGACCGCGAAGGCCTTGCTGGGTTGGCATGCAACACACGGGTTTTGCGCCTGCTGCGGTGCGGCCAGCCGGATCGAGCAAGCCGGGTGGCAGCGTCGGTGCCCAAGTTGTGGCGCCGCCCATTTCCCGCGCACTGATCCCGTGGTGATCATGCTGATCACGCGGGGGGATCGCGTGTTGCTGGGCCGTTCACCTGGCTGGCCAGAAGGGATGTATTCGCTTCTGGCAGGTTTCGTCGAGCCGGGGGAGACGCTGGAGGCCGCCGTGCGGCGCGAGGTTCTGGAAGAATCCGGCATTCAGGTTGGCGACGTCGGGTATCTCGCAAGCCAGCCGTGGGCATTTCCAATGTCATTGATGTTCGGCTGTCACGGCGTTGCCCTGAATGATGAAATCGCCATTGATCCGTCAGAGATCGAAGATGCGATCTGGTTGACCCGTCAGGAGGTCATGGATGCGATCGCCGGCGACCATCCAAAAGTGCGCGCGCCACGCAAAGGTGCAATTGCGGGATTTCTATTGGAAAACTGGGTTGCGGACACACTCGGGTAACCGACATAGTTTAGGAATGTCCGGCGGTCGCACTTGCGGCTGGTTGTAACGTTACGGAGCTCCATCGCTTATGCATTTCGAAACCAAAGAAGACACAGATTGCCCGATCCAGGATCTGTTCGTGGCAATTTCGGATTTTGAAAGCTTCGAACGCTCCGCGATTCGGCGTGGTGTTGATGTGCAACGCCATGGCGACACTGCGGCGCCACGCGACGGGTTGTACTGGGATGTCACTTTTAACTTTCGCGGGTCAGAACGCCGGGTACGGATTGATGTCGCCGACTACGACGTTCCAAACACGATTTCCTTTGCAGCGGTCGGGAACGGCATGAGCGGTGATCTGAAGGTGGACTTGATGGCGCTGTCTGCGCAACGGACGCGGATGACCGTCCGGGTGGATCTTAAGCCCAAGACCCTGGCGGCACGTCTGCTGCTGCAATCGCTAAAACTGGCGCGTAATAAGCTGAACCGCAAATTCCGCACGCGCGTGGCCGAATTTGCAAGGCAGACCGAAGAGCGTCTGACCCGATCTGCTTGATGTGCAAAAGAAAACACCTGGACCAGCAGGGCCGCCTGCGCTTGGACCGATCAGTATATTTGTGAGAGCAAACCTCGGGGCTCTGACCCTAGGCAAGTTTGGGGCAGAAAAAGACTATATTTGTATGCATTTTTTACGCCTTTCCACAACCGATTAGAACATTTGTTAAGGAGCGTACCTCAGGGTCGGAGCATGGACGGCACGGCCTGAGGAAATACAAATGTACCGCTTGTTGGACTGCATCACGCAGGAACACCACTATGGTCTTGTCGCGGTCGCGGCCCTGATCTGTATCGTCGGCTCGGCCCTGTCCGCGCATATGTCAACACGGTTGACCCAATGGACCGGAAAACGGCGTCTGGTGCAGCTGCCCTTGGCCGGTTTGGTCACTGGTGCCACAATCTGGTCGACCCACTTCATCGCGATGCTGGCCTATGAGCCCGGCTATGACCACGCATATGAGCCGGTACTGACCGGGGTGTCGCTTCTGGTCGGAGTGCTTGGCTCGCTAGCCGCCAACGCGGGGCTCGCCTTCGCGCGCGGTGCGGTTGGACCGATCTTGGCGGGCGCGATTTTCGGGCTGACAGTCTCGGCGATGCACTACGTGGGGATGCAGGCCTATCAGCTGCCCGGCACCATCGACTGGCGCTTGGGAACCGTCGTGGTGTCAGTGCTTCTGGGCATCGGGTTCGGGGCGGCGTCCTATTGGGGGATCGCCAGACAGCGGAGCGGACTGCGCGGGCGGATTTTGCCTGCGCTGCTGATGTGCGTTGCGATCTGCCTCATGCATTTCACCGGCATGAGCGCGATCGAAATACGCCTGGATTCTGCTGTCGAGGTGCCGCCAAAGGCCATGTCTGAAGCGGCAATGGCGATGCTTATCTTCGGGGTCACCGGGATCATCCTGCTAATTGCGGTCGCCTCCGCCAGCATCGAGGTGAATATGGAGGACGAGACCCGCAATCAGCTGCAACTTGCGGCGATGCATGATCCGCTGACCGGCTTGCGCAATCGCATGTGGCTTACCCGCAGGCTGGAAGCCCTCAAACTCCGGCTGAACGAGAACGAAGTCGCACGGGTTGCCATCATGACCATCGATCTCGACCTCTTTAAGGAGGTGAATGATGTCTATGGCCATGCTGTTGGCGATACCGTGCTGATGCAGGTCTCGCAACGCCTGACCCGGCAGCTGAGCGAGGGGGAATATCTTACCCGAATTGGGGGCGACGAGTTTGTGGCCATAAAAGAGGGCTTTCGCCGTATCGAAGAGGTGCTGAGCTTTGCCGAGCGTCTGCATGCTGAGATCATCGAGCCGATTGATCTTGAGGAGGTCTCGCTGCGGGTTGGTGCGTCCATCGGAATCGCCACGACGCTGGAGGATGGCCGCGATCCCGAAGGTTTGCTGTATAAGTCCGATGTCGCCATGTATCGGGCCAAATCAGAACCGGACACGCCCATCTGCACGTTCAACGCAGAGATGGATCGCAGTAGTCGTGAAAAGACCCAGATGGTGCATGATCTACGTCTGGCACTTCAGGGGGATGAATTCGAGCTGGTCTATCAGCTGCAGAATGCGCTTGAGACGTTGGCGCCCGTTGGGTTCGAGGTGCTGCTGCGCTGGAACCACCCGGTGCGTGGTCGGATTTCGCCGGATGAGTTTATTCCGGTCGCAGAAGAAACCGGGCTTATTCGCGATATCGGCCGATGGGTGCTGCGCGAAGCCTGCCGTGAAGCCGCCAATTGGAGTCGCCCCTTCAGCGTTGCCGTGAACGTGGCGCCACAACAATTGGTGCAGCCGTCCTTCATCGAGGACGTGATGGATATCCTGATGGAAACCGGCGTCAGCGCAGAGCGGCTGGAACTGGAGATCACGGAGGCCAGTATCATCGACGATCAGGCGCATACCCTAAAGGTCATGCACAAGCTCAAGGCGCTTGGTATCCGTATCGCCATGGATGATTTCGGCACAGGGTATTCATCGCTTGCCACGTTGCAGGCCTTCCCGTTCGACAAGATCAAAATCGACCGCAGCTTTGTGCAGGATGTGCACAAGGATGCCCAGCGGGCCGCTATCGTACGCTCAACCCTGCTTCTTGGCGCGGCGCTGGACATTCCGGTGCTCGCCGAAGGGGTCGAGGTCGAAGACGAGCTGCACTTCTTGCGCGGCGAAAGCTGCGCCTCTGTGCAGGGCTTTTACTTTGGTCAGCCGATGACACGTGATGATATGCGTTTGATCGCCTGCGAGCAGAATGAGGATACTGAGACGGCGACGCATGTGGCCTGACGCCTTTGTTTAAGAGGAAATCGGGCCTGATCTGAATGTGGCTTGGTCTTCACATCCTGTCCACATCCGGCATGCGCGGTTGCGCCAGGCTGGCGGGAGACCTGCGCTCTGAAATTGGGCCGCGCGCGGGCCTCCTGCGTCGTTGCAGATCGCACTCACAAGAGCCGATGTCACTGAGGGTGCGGCGCGCGCTACAGGACCGTCAGTCCAAGTTGGCCCAGCAGATCAGCGGCCTGTCGCTTTGAGATCACGGCCCCTGCGAAACGTCGGGCATCCGTGAGCTTTACACCACCCAGATCGGCGCCGCGCAGGTCGGCACCCTCGAACCGGCACTCAGGCAGATGGGCATCGCGCAGCGAACTTGCCTCGAAAACAGCATCACGGAAGTCACAGCCTCTCAGGTCGGCCTCCGTGAAATCCACGTCCTTCAAGGTTGTTTTCCGAAAGGACAGCTTCGGCAGGATCGCAAATCGCAATAGCACCGCTTCCAGCTGAAGCCCGAGCGTACGTGCATCGGTGAAGTCCGCGCCTGTCATCTTGCATTGGCGCAGTCCGGCAGAGGTCAGCGTCGCTCCTCTGAAGTCCGTGTTGCTGAAATCTCCGCCTTCGATTTCGGCCTCCTGCAGGGAAGCGTCGATAAAGCTGCTGCCACCAGCCCGGCAGTTGACGAAACCGGCCTCCTCAAGCTGTGCGCCATTGAAGGACGCTCGGCTTAGGTTGCATCGCACGAACTGCCAGCCGGAGCATTCAAGCCGCGCCAGATCAAGTTCGGAGAGATCACAGTCTTCGAGACGCGCGACCTCGCCGGTCTCTACGATGCGCTCCAGGTCGGACCGTCGGAGATTCTGATTGGAGACTGTCGTTTCGGTTACCATGTCATGCCTAACAGCTCTACCGCGCCGATTGGATTTGCCGCCCCATATCTGGAGGCAATCCGGTCAACGGATCTGATCGGCAGGGTAGACGCCAAGAACCTCTATGTTGGTGGTGAAATAGGCCAGTTCATCCATCGCACGCTTGACGTTCTCGTCCTCTGGATGGCCGTCAATGTCGGCGTAGAACTGTGTCGCTGTGAAAGAGCCGCCGACCATATAGCTTTCCAGCTTGGTCATGTTGACGCCATTTGTCGCAAAACCGCCCATGGCCTTGTACAGAGCGGCGGGAATGTTGCGGACCTGAAAGACAAAGCTGGTGATCATGCCCTTGTCGCCACGTCGACTGAGATCAGCTGTGCGGGACATTGTCAGAAAGCGCGTGGTGTTGTTGCCCTGATCCTCGATGTGGCGCGCCAACACGTTGAGGCCGTAGATTTCGCCCGCCAACTCCGAAGCCAGCGCGGCATGGGTCACATCGGCGCGTTCAGAGACTTCGCGCGCGGCACGGGCGTTGTCGGGACTGACCCGACCGCGAATGTCATGCTCGCGCAAGAAACCCGCGCATTGCGGTAGCAGGACCAGATGGGAATGGGCTTCCTTGATATCCTCCAGCGTCGCACCGGGCACGCCAAGCAGGTTGATGTGAACCCGCACGAAAGCCTCATCAATGATCCTCAACCCGGAATGCGGCAACAGCCGGTGAATATCCGCAACCCGCCCATATGTGGTGTTTTCCACCGGAAGCATCGCAAGTTCCGCTTCGCCGGAGCGGACAGCATTTATCGCATCCTCGAAACCACGGCAGGGCAGCACCTCCATATCGGGGCGCTTGTTGCGGCAGGCTTCGTGGCTATAGGAACCAAGTTCGCCTTGGATCGCGATTTTCTGTCTCATGGTTGCGTCATCTTTGCAAAAACTTGAGGAAATGGTCGTTTAGTCGCGGTGTCTATACCTTGCCAGTTGTCAGGGGAACCCTTACACAGCCTGCAAGACAGCTGAAATGGACTCGCTATCATGTTTGACACGATGACACTCACCAAAGCGACTGCAGGCTTTTGCGGCGCGTTCCTTGTGTTCCTCTTGGGCAAATGGGTTGCCGAGGAGCTTTACCACGTTGAAGCACACGGCGAGGCGTCCTACGTCATCGAAGTGGCCGATGCTGGCGCTGCGAGCGACGAACCCGAAGTGGACTTTGCAACGCTGATGGCTGAGGCAGATGTCGACAAGGGTTCCAAAGTGTTCCGCAAGTGCTCGGCGTGCCACAAGGTTGATGGCACCGACGCAACGGGTCCGCATCTTGACGGAGTCGTCGGCCGCGACATCGCGTCGATCGGTGGATTTAGCTATTCTGGCGCTCTGGCCGGGCTCGAGGGAGCTTGGACTCCAGAAGAGCTGAACGAATTCCTGACCAAGCCTTCGGCCTATGCCTCCGGCACAACCATGTCCTTTGCAGGCCTGAAGAAAGTTGGTGATCGGGTAGACCTGATTGCTTACCTTGAAAGCCTGGGGAACTGATCGGATCAGTCTCTAACCCAGTCAGAATATTCCGATATTCTCAAAAGGCCGCAGCTTCTGCTGTGGCCTTTTTGCATTCGGATGTGGCGCACGAATTGCACCACCCAAGTCGCGCCGGATTCCAAGGCCATTGGGTGGTGGTGGTATTGAAATGCTTCGTTGCTGCGCCACATCGGCGGTGATCTGCTTTCAAATCAATGCGAGCGCGCATTCTCGGCTTGAAAACAACAGGTCCGGACATTTAGCTTCGACGATAACAGAACAAGGCACCGGGACCACAGAGCCCCGATGAAGAGGTGCCGCATAGGAAGGGTTAGGCAGATGACGATCAGACGCGTGCATGTGACGACAACAGTGACTGCGAAATCCCGCGACCGATCATGGATCAAGCCTCTGGCCAGTGCGGCGCTCCTGTCTGCCGCGGCGCTCCTGACCTCCGCGGTGACCGCCCGCAGCGCTGACGAGGCGGATGTGATCACCAGTCATGGCTATTCCTTCTATGGTGACCTCGACTACCCGGCAGATTTCACCCATTTCGACTATGTGAACCCGGAGGCCCCGAAGGGCGGCGAGCTGGCGATTTCCTTCATCGGCACGCTTGACAGCATGAACCCCTATTCGGGCAAGGGGCGGGCGCACGCATTTTCCGTCTACCCTTACGAGAGCCTGCTGGCCGATGCCGCGCCTGCGGATAAATACGGCCAGTCCTACTGCCTGCTGTGCAAAAGCGTGGAGTACCCGGAGGACAAATCCTGGGTGATCTTCCACATGCGCCCGGAGGCAAAGTTTTCTGATGGCACGCCGGTCACCGCCCATGACATCGCCTTCAGTCATAACCTTCTGTTGGATCAGGGGCTGAAATCCTATGCCGACGCGGTGCGCAAACGTATCCCGAAGGTGGAGGTGATCGACGATCACACCATCAAGTTCTACTTCGCCGACGGCATCTCCCGGCGCAGCTTGATCGAGCAGGTGGGCGGGGTGCCGGCCTGGTCGAAGAAATGGTTTGATGAAACCGGCCAGAAGTTGAGCGAGAACTGGATTGAAGGCCCGCCGGGCTCCGGCCCCTACGTCATTGACGAAATCGACCTGTCCCGCCGTCTCGTGCTGAAACGCAATCCGGACTACTGGGGTAAGGATCTGCCGGTGAACCAAGGGCGGCACAACTTTGACACGCTGCGGGTGGAGATCTTTGCCGATGACACCGCCGCATTTGAGGCGTTCAAGGCGGGCGAATATACCTTCCGCGCCGAGGGCGACAGTAAGAAATGGGCCAGCGGTTATGACTTTCCCAAGGTCGACAGCGGTGCGGTGAAGCTGGAGGAACTGCCCAATGGCGCGCCGCCCAGCCCCTCAGGCATCATCTTCAATCTCGCGTCGCCGGATTTCCAGGATAGGCGCGTGCGCGAAGCACTGGCGTTGGCCTTCAATTTTGAATGGTCCAATGAAAGCCTGCTCTATGGCCTGTTTGAACGCCGTGCCTCCTTCACCCAGAATTCGCCATTGATGGCCACAGGGGTGCCGGAGGGCGCGGAGCGCGCGTTTCTCGACAGCCTCGGCGATCTGGTGCCGTCGGAGATGCTGGAGGAAGAAGTCTATGTGCCCGTGACCTCCGAGCCGTCCCGCCTGTTCGACCGCCGCAACGCCCGCAAGGCCGCCGCGCTGCTGGAAAAGGCCGGATATCCCGTTGGTAGCGATGGCAAGCGGGTGACGCCGGAAGGCGCGCCGTTTGAACTGGACTTCCTGTTCTCCTCGTCGTCCTCGCCAACCACGCGCGGGGTGATGGAGAATTTCGTCAACAACCTCGAAAGCCTTGGCGTCGCTGTGAACTTCGAGGTGGTGGACACCGCCCAATACACCAGCCGCGAGCGTGCGCGGGATTATGATCTGGTGGTGGACTCCTATACCTCCTTCCTTGGTACCGGCACCGGGTTGGCGCAGCGTTTCGGCTCTGAGGCGGCGGAATACTCGCTGTTCAATCCCGCCGGGTTGGCCTCGCCGCTGATCGACAGCATCATCGAGGAATCCCTCCGGGCGGAGACCCGCGAAGAGGAGGTCGCCATCATGACCGCGCTCGACCGGGCGCTGCGGCACGAATTCATCATGATCCCGCTGTGGTACAATCCGGATCATTGGGTGGCCTATTACGACCAGTTCGAGCACCCGGCGGAAATCCCGCCCTACAGCCTCGGGTATCTGGACTTCTGGTGGTATAACGAGGACAAGGCCAAAGCGCTGCGCGATGCTGGCGCGCTGAGGTAACTCCCTGATGCTCAACTATATCCTGCGGCGCCTTCTGCTGGTGATCCCGACGCTGATCGGGATCATGGTGGTGAACTTTGCGCTGGTGCAATTCGTCCCCGGTGGTCCGGTCGAACAGATGATCGCGCGGCTTGAAGGCGGCGGCGATGTCTTCAGCGGCTTTTCCGGGGCGTCCAATGACGCGGGCGCCGAAACCGTCGGTCAGGCCGAAAGCCAATATGCCGGGGCCCGTGGCCTGCCGCCGGAATTCATCGAGGAACTGGAGCGTGAATTCGGCTTTGACAAGCCGCCGCTGGAACGCTTCCTCAATATGCTGTGGAGCTACGTGCAGTTTGATTTTGGTGAGAGTTATTTCCGCAATATCAGCGTTATAGATTTGGTGCTGGAAAAGATGCCGGTGTCTATCTCGCTGGGCCTGTGGTCGACGCTGATCGCCTACATGATCTCAATCCCGCTGGGCGTGAAAAAGGCGCTGCGCGATGGCAGCCGCTTTGACAGCTGGACCAGCGGCGTCATCATCGCGGCCTATGCGATTCCGGGCTTTCTGTTTGCGATCCTGCTGCTGGTGCTGCTGGCGGGGGGCTCCTACTGGCAGATCTTCCCACTGCGGGGGCTGACCTCGGAAAACTGGGAGAGCCTCAGCCTGATGGGCAAAATCGGTGACTACTTCTGGCACATCGCCCTGCCGGTGCTGGCCTCCACCATCTCGGCCTTTGCAACGCTGACGCTGTTGACGAAGAATTCCTTCCTCGACGAGATCAAGAAGCAATATGTGATGACCGCCCGCGCCAAGGGTCTCACCGAGAACCGGGTGCTTTATGGGCATGTGTTCCGCAACGCGATGCTGATCGTGATCGCGGGGTTTCCGGGCGTGTTCATCTCGATCTTCTTTTCCGGCAGCCTGATCATCGAGACGATCTTCTCGCTCGACGGGCTGGGCCGTCTCGGCTTCGAGGCCGCAGTGGCGCGGGATTACCCGATCGTCTTTGGCACGCTGTTCATCTTTGGCCTTATGGGGCTGGTTGTGGGGATCCTGTCGGACATCATGTATGTACTGGTCGATCCGCGCATCGACTTTGAAAAGCGGGAGGGTTGAGGTGTGATCGTTGACCGACCTCTTTTGAACTGGAACCCGACCGCGACGGCGGGGGGCGCGCGCGGGATGTCCCGTCTCGCGCCCGGACACGGCCCACTTCGGACACAAACCCAGAGGGAAACCTGACGCCATGGCTCTCTCTCCCCTCAACCAACGCCGCTGGAACAACTTCCGTCGCAATCGCCGCGCGCTCTGGTCGCTGCGAATCTTTGTGGTCCTGTTTGGCCTGTCGCTGCTGGCCGACGTGCTGGCCAACGACAAGCCGATCCTGGTGAATTACCGCAGCGACTACTTTACCCCGATCTGGAACTTCTACCCGGAGACCGACTTCGGCGGTGATTTCCAGACCGAGGCGGTCTATCGCGATCCAGAAGTGCAATGCCTGATCGCTTCGGGTGGCAGTCTTGATTGTTTTGATGCCCCCGAGGACATCCTTGCGCAGATCGACGCCGGGGCCTACGCGGGCGAGGATTTCGTCGAGGGCTGGTCGCTCTGGCCGCCAATCCCCTACAGCTTTGACACGCCGGTGAACCGTTCTGGTGCGGCGCCGCTGCCGCCCAACTCCCAGAACTGGCTGGGCACTGATGATACAAAGCGTGACGTGCTGGCGCGGGTGATTTACGGATTTCGTCTGTCGATCGTCTTCACCCTGATCGTCACGGCGGCGGCCAGCCTCATCGGCGTTGTAGCCGGTGCGGTGCAGGGCTTTTTCGGCGGCTGGCTGGACCTGATCTTCCAGCGCCTGATCGAGATCTGGTCGGCGACGCCCTCGCTGTACGTCATCATCATCATGTTCGCGATCTTGGGGCGCGGTTTCTGGCTTCTGGTGTTCCTGATGATCCTGTTCAGCTGGACCGCGCTTGTGGGCGTGGTACGGGCTGAATTCCTGCGCGCCCGCAACCTGGAATATGTCCGCGCGGCCAAGGCATTGGGCGTGGGCAACATGACCATCATGTTCCGCCACATGCTGCCCAACGCGATGGTGGCGACGCTGACCATGCTGCCCTTCATCGTGACCGGCACCATTGGCACGCTGGCCAGTCTCGATTTCCTCGGTTTCGGTCTGCCGTCCTCGGCTCCGTCGTTGGGCGAGATGACCTTGCAGGCCAAGCAGAACCTGCAGGCGCCCTGGCTTGCCTTTACCGCCTTCTTCACCTTTGCCATCATGCTCTCGCTTCTGGTCTTCATCTTTGAGGGCGTGCGGGATGCGTTTGATCCGAGAAAGACCTTTTCATGACGTGTGTAGACATGAGGTTTGAGAACCGTTCGGCAACCGGCCGGGGCAGGCAAGGCCAATGACGCAGTCCCCCATCCTTCAGGTCAAGGGCCTGCGCGTTGCCTTCAGTCAGGACGGCCAGTTGACCGAGGCGGTCAAGGGCGTCTCCTTCTCGCTGTCACGCGGTGAGACCGTGGCGCTGGTGGGCGAATCCGGCTCCGGAAAATCCGTCTCGGCGCTCTCCACCGTACAGCTCTTGGGCGACAGTGCGCATGTGTCCGGATCAGTTACTTACGACGGGCAGGAGATGATCGGTGCAAATGAACGCACCCTGCGGCAGGTGCGGGGCAATGACATCTCCTTTATCTTTCAGGAGCCGATGACCTCGCTCAACCCGCTGCATACTATCGAAAAACAGCTGGGAGAGGCGCTGGCGCTGCATCAGGGCGTGATGGGCGAGGGCGCCCGTGGCCGCATTCTCGACCTGCTGAACAAGGTTGGCATCCGCGACGCCGAAAGCCGCCTTGGCGCCTATCCGCACCAGCTGTCCGGCGGGCAGCGCCAGCGGGTGATGATCGCCATGGCCTTGGCCAACAAACCCGACGTTCTTATCGCGGACGAGCCCACAACGGCGCTTGATGTGACCATCCAGGCGCAGATCCTGGACCTGTTGGCCGAGCTGAAGGAAAGCGAGGGCATGGGGCTCTTGTTCATCACCCATGACCTGTCCATCGTGCGCCGCATCGCGGATCGGGTCTGCGTGATGAAATCTGGCGAGATCGTCGAAGAAGGCCCTACGGCGGAGCTGTTTGCCAATCCCAAGCATGCCTACACGCAAAAGCTGCTCGCCGCTGAACCCTCGGGGCGACCGGGGCCGGTGCCGCAGGACGCGCAGGAGCTGGTCTCGACCAAGGATCTCAAGGTCTGGTTCCCGATCCAGCGCGGTTTCCTGAAACGCACGGTGGGACATGTGAAGGCGGTGAACCCGATGTCGCTCTCGGTGCGGGCGGGAGAAACGCTTGGGATCGTGGGGGAATCCGGGTCCGGCAAGACCACGATGGCGCTGGCGATCATGCGGTTGATCGCGTCCGAAGGTGAGGTGCGCTTTCAGGGGCAGGATCTGCGCCAATGGTCGACGCGCGACCTGCGCCGTCTGCGCAAGGACATGCAGATCGTTTTTCAGGATCCCTTCGGCTCGCTCTCGCCCCGGATGACCTGCCAGCAGATCATCTCCGAAGGGCTGGCGATTCACGAGGTGGACCAGCACCGCAAACCGCGTGAACTGGTGGCAGAGGTGATGGAGGAGGTCGGGCTGGATCCGGCGGCCATGGACCGCTACCCGCATGAGTTTTCCGGCGGCCAGCGCCAGCGCATCGCGATCGCCCGCGCCATGGTGCTGCGCCCCAAACTGGTTGTGCTGGATGAGCCCACCTCGGCGCTCGACATGACGGTGCAGGTGCAGATCGTCGACCTTCTGCGTGACCTGCAGACGCGCTACGGGCTGGCCTATCTGTTCATCAGCCACGACCTCAACGTTGTGCGTGCCATGTCGCATGAGATCCTGGTGATGAAGGCCGGGGATGTGGTGGAGCAGGGCCCATCGGAAGAGGTCTTTGCCAACCCGCAACAGGAATACACGCGGCATCTGTTGTCGGCGGTGACGGGGACGCCTTAGAACGCGGGTCGCCCTCGGCTGAGCTATGATGTGTCGTACGGTCTCGCAGCTGCGCCTTCGACACGGCGCCAAGGGCAGGGGGGAGGCTCCCGCCCGTCCACGCTGCATTGAAAATGCAGCCCGTCCCGTTGGGCCGGGCGCCGCTGACGCGGCGCGGGACCGGCTGCAGGCGTCAGATGGCCGAGCTGTGGCCCGCCTTGCTGAGATCGTAGGCGTCGAAATGGCGCGCGATCATTCGGGTCAAAGGCTTTCCCTCTGATCGGATGCGCAGGCCATCCGCCGACACGTCCAGCATGTCCGGGAAGGCGGCGGCGACATCGCGATACATCGCGCTCAGTTCGGCTTGGGTAATCGCAAACCGGGACAAGATGTCGTCGGATGAGATCGCGAAATCACACATCAACGCCTCGATCAGGCGGCCACGCAGCCGATCCGTGGCGCTGAACATATGACCGCGCGTGGTTGCGAACTGCCCGTCGCGCACTGCCTTTGTATAGGCGGAGGTGGACGGCGCGTTCTGTGCGTAGCCCTGCGGAAAGCGGGAGATGGACGATGCGCCAAGCCCGACCAGCACGTCGGCCCGGTCGTCTGTGTAGCCCTGAAAGTTGCGCCGCAGGTTGCCGGTGCGCTCTGCCATTGCCAGCCCGTCATGCGGGGCAGCAAAGTGATCGATCCCGATCTCGCGATAGCCATCCCAGAGAAACAACCGCCGCGCGGTTTCGAACAGCTTCAGGCGGTCCTGTGGCGTGGGCAGGCTGTCCGTCGGGATCATGTTCTGCCGCCGCGCCATCCACGGCACATGAGCGTAACCATAAAGAGCCACCCGGTCCGGCGAGAGCGACAGAAGTTTCTGCACGCTTTCGGTCATCGACATGACGGACTGATGCGGCAGTCCGAAGAGGATATCGGCGTTAAGGCTGGCAATGCCGCGCGCGCGGATCATCTCGACCGCGTCATGTGTCAGATCGAAGGACTGAATGCGGCCAATGGTCTCCTGAATGTCCGGATCAAAGTCCTGAACGCCAATGGAGGCGCGGGTCATCCCTGCTGTCGCCAGCGCATCGAGACGCGCGGCGTCGATCTCGTTCGGGTCGATCTCCACTGAAAATTCGCCACCCTTGGCCATTGGCACCACGGCAAAGATCGCCTCGGCCAACTCTGTCATCAGGTCCGGCGTCAGCAGTGTCGGCGTACCGCCGCCCCAGTGCAGGCGCGACAGGGTCACCCCCTCGGGCAGATGTTGCGCCAGCAGGGAAAGTTCTTGCTTCAGCACCTCAACATAGGCCCGAACGGGAGAAGCCGATTGCGTGCCCTGCGTGCGGCAGGCGCAGAACCAGCACAGCCTCCGGCAGAACGGCACATGCACGTAGAGGGAGATCTCCGACCCGGGCGTGATCGAACCGATCCAGGATGCAAAGCGGTCGGCGCTCACGTCATTGTTGAAGTGAGGCGCGGTGGGATAGCTTGTGTAGCGGGGCACCTTTGCGTCGAATAGTCCGAGCTGGGCCAATTGAGATTCCTGTGTCATGCGCATAAGGTAGGGGCGACCGAAAGTTTCGGCTTTGACACAGATCAACCAGAGGCGCGCATGACCCTTGCAGAGTACAAATTGACCGACTGCGCGGATTGTCCGATTCGCCATCGGGCTGTCTGCGCCCGGTGCGAGAGCGACGAATTGGAAGCTTTGGATGCGATCAAATACTATCGCAGCTATGAAGCTGGCCAGGCCGTGATCTGGTCAGGCGACCAGATGAATTTTGTCGGATCCGTCGTCTCTGGCATCGCAACTTTGACCCAGACGATGGAGGACGGGCGCACCCAGATGGTGGGGCTGTTGTTGCCCAGCGATTTTGTGGGGCGACCGGGGCGCGCGGGGGCGGCGTATAACGTCGTCGCCACGACAGATGTGGTCATGTGCTGCTTTAGAAAGAAACCTTTCGAAGACCTGCTGGCGAAGACACCGCATATCGCGCATCGCCTGCTGGAAATGACGCTGGACGAGCTGGATGCGGCGCGTGAGTGGATGCTGGTGTTGGGTCGTAAGACTGCGCGCGAAAAGATCGCCAGCCTGTTGTCGATCATCGCGCGGAGAGATGCGTCTCTCAGCACCGATCCATCCTCCGGCGCCGTGAGCTTTGACCTCAAGCTGACGCGGGAGGCGATGGCGGATTATCTCGGCCTGACGCTGGAAACGGTCAGTCGGCAGATTTCGGCGCTGAAGAAGGCTGGCGTGATCTCGCTGGAGGGCAAGCGGCATGTGACAGTGCCAGATATGCGCCGCCTGATCGAGGAAGCGGGTGATGACAGTGATGGTGGGTTGGTCGGCTAAACGTCCGCTGCCCGCTCGGCGACCTTTCGGACCTGTTTTGTTGAGGGCGGCTTAGTCGAGGGCGGCCAGGTTCTGGAATCCCGCTGAACAATGGAGGTTCTGCTCTCGTTCGTGAGGCCAGCGCACTGACTGCACTGTTTCGCAGCGGCGCAGATCCAGCACCTACGCGATGCTGGATTAAGTGCCCGCCGAACCGCTGCGGGATGGCAACGGTTCGGTCAGCCGAGGGGCGAAAGGCCACCCCAACGAGATGGAGCGCCTCAAAAGCACGGGGATGCAGCCGCAAGCCACGCAGGCCCGGCTATCGCGGTCAATGTGCCATCAGTACCGGCAGCTGCGCGTGCTCCAGCATATTACGGGTGGTCCCGCCCAAGATCGACTCGCGGAACCGAGAGTGGCCATAGGCCCCCATCACGATCAGCTCTGCCTCGGTGTCGGTCGCGTGACGGCTGAGCACATCCGAGACCCGCGGCAAGGTCTTGCTGAGCACATCAATCTCGCAGGCCACGCCGTGGCGCGCCAGCATCTGGCACAGCAGACCACCCGGATCAGACCGTTCCGTGCCATGTTGCGGCGGGTCAATCACCGCGATCCGCACCAGATCTGCCGCCTGCAGGACAGGCAAGGCCTTGCGCACGGCAACCAACGCTTCAATGCTTTCGTCCCAGGCCACGACCACGGTCTTGGGAGACGCCGGCAAGCTGCTGTTTTCCGGGAGTACGAGGACCGGCGTGCGGGCATCGAACAGCGCCGCTTCGACGATCGGTTCCACTTCCGGTCCCTGACCCTCACCGTAGGGCAGCTCCATCACCACAAGATCGCTGAAGCGTGCGTGATGTGCCATGACGCGGGTAATGTCGCCGAGCGGAGTGATCGCGTTGGAGATTGTGTAAGGCACATCGGTGGCTTGCAAATGTCGGGTGGCGGCTGCTTCGGTGGCCTGCATATCCTCGCGCGCGCGCTCGATCATTGTGTTGATTGCAATCGCATTTGCGCCACCGTCGTAATAACCGACTCTGGTGCGGTCGACGCCGAGGCACAGCACATCGAGATGCCCGTCGTTGCGGCGCACCATAGCTTCGGCCTGATCCAATGCGGTTGTGGTGCCATCGGGCGTGGTGCGGACGGTGAGAATTGTTTTGTATGTCATGGACTGACCCTTTCCCAAATCAAATGGTTCCGGCGAAGGAGTGTGGCATTGCAACAGCCGCGTGCCAGGTTTTCCCCATGAGGTGACATGACACATCCCATAGGAGAGCATCTTGATGCAGATCAATGTTTTAGAGTGATGGCTCTGGCATCAGAGTCTTAGAAAACAACGCCCGACCTCTGCCTGCATGGGATGTGAAAACGGGTGAACCATTCAAAGGGGCATGAAATGTCTAATTATCTCAAGCTGTTAGTGCTTGGCGTATTGACGATCTTCTTCATGGTCGCCGCCGGCTACGCCAGAGATCTGGCCTATCAGGTGCATGCTGTGATTCTGATGTGCGTCGCAGCGGGGCTGTTTCTGGCAACCCTGCGCAAGACGGATGAACCGGTTCCAGTTCCGGTAACTGGAGAATATCTCGACGGAGTTGTGCGTGCGGGTGTTGTCGCAACCGCATTCTGGGGTGTGGTCGGGTTCCTCGTGGGGACCTTTATCGCGTTTCAGCTCGCCTTTCCGGTATTGAATTTCGACTGGTCCGAAGGGTTTGCGAACTTCGGTCGCCTGCGGCCACTTCACACCTCGGCGGTGATTTTCGCCTTCGGTGGCAACGCGCTGATCGCGACGTCCTTCTACATCGTGCAGCGGACGTCCGCGGCGCGGCTCTGGGGCGGTAATCTGGCGTGGTTTGTGTTCTGGGGGTATCAGCTGTTCATCGTGCTGGCAGCCACCGGCTACCTGCTGGGCGGCACGCAATCAAAGGAATATGCGGAGCCTGAATGGTATACCGACTTGTGGCTCACTGTGGTCTGGGTTGCATATCTGGCGGTCTTCCTGGGCACGATTATTCGCCGCAAGGAGCCGCATATCTATGTGGCGAACTGGTTCTTCCTGGCGTTCATCGTGACCGTGGCCATGCTGCATGTGGTCAACAACCTGACCATTCCGGTGTCGATCTGGGGCTCCAAGTCGGTGATCGTCTGGCCGGGTGTGCAGGATGCCATGGTACAATGGTGGTATGGCCACAACGCGGTGGGCTTCTTCCTGACGGCGGGCTTCCTCGGCATGATGTACTACTTCATCCCGAAGCAGGCCAATCGTCCGGTCTACAGTTACAAACTGTCGATCATCCACTTCTGGGCGCTGATCTTCCTTTATATCTGGGCCGGTCCGCACCACCTGCATTACACGGCCCTGCCTGACTGGGCTTCGACCCTTGGCATGGTGTTCTCGATCGTGCTGTGGATGCCCAGCTGGGGCGGCATGATCAACGGCCTGATGACTCTGTCGGGCGCCTGGGACAAGCTGCGCACCGACCCCGTTCTGCGGATGCTGGTGATTTCGGTCGGCTTCTATGGCATGTCCACGTTTGAGGGTCCGATGATGTCGATCCGCGCCGTGAACTCGCTGAGCCACTACACCGACTGGACCATTGGTCACGTGCACTCTGGTGCGTTGGGCTGGAACGGTATGATCACCTTTGGTGCGCTTTATTACCTGACCCCGGTTCTGTGGAAGCGCGAGCGCCTCTACTCCCTGAGCCTGGTCAGCTGGCACTTCTGGCTCGCCACCATCGGCATCGTGCTCTACGCGGCGTCCATGTGGGTGACTGGTATCATGGAAGGCCTGATGTGGCGTGAAGTGGATGCAAACGGCTTCCTCGTGTGGTCCTTTGCCGACACCGTTGCTGCGAAGCTTCCAATGTATGTGATGCGTGGTTTGGGCGGGGTTCTGTTCCTCTCCGGGTCGCTGGTCATGTGCTACAACCTCTGGATGACCGTTCGTCGGGCGCCGGCCAAAGAGGCCAGCCTGTCCGTCGCGGTCCCGGCTGAATAAGGAGGGCCGGAGAGATGGCAATTCTCGACAAGCATAAAATCCTCGAGACCAACGCGACGCTTCTGCTGATCTGTTCCTTTCTCGTTGTCACCATCGGTGGCCTGGTTCAGATCACCCCGCTGTTCTATCTGGAAAACACCATCGAGGAGGTGGAGGGCATGCGTCCCTACACCCCTCTCGAACTGGCGGGGCGTGACATCTACATCCGTGAAGGGTGCTACGTCTGTCACAGTCAGATGATCCGCCCGATGCGCGATGAGGTCGAACGCTACGGTCACTATTCGCTGGCGGCGGAGTCGATGTATGACCACCCGTTCCAGTGGGGGTCCAAGCGGACCGGGCCAGATCTGGCCCGCGTCGGCGGTCGCTACTCTGATGACTGGCATGTTGATCACCTGCGTGACCCGCAGTCGGTGGTGCCGGAATCGGTGATGCCGAAGTATGACTTCCTCGAACGCACCCGCGTTGACGGAAAGTACATCGGCGATCTGCTCGCCACAAATGCCATCGTCGGCGTGCCGTATACGGACGACATGGTAGAGCAGGCTCAGCGTGACTTCCTGGCACAAGCGGACCCTGATCGTGACTATGACGGGCTGCTGGAACGCTATGGGGAGAACGTCAATGTGCGTAACTTCGACGGTCAGCCCGGTGTCTCGGAGGCAGATGCGCTGATCGCCTATTTGCAGATGCTCGGTACGTTGGTCGATTTCTCGACCTTCACGCCGGACGCAAACCGTTAAGCGGAGGATAGAGCCATGGAAACATATTCCCTGCTGCGCCAGTTCGCTGACAGCTGGATGCTGCTGTTCCTCTTCCTGTTTTTCGTGGGTGTCATCATCTGGGCCTTTCGGCCCGGATCGACCAAGGCCTACGAGGATACAGCCAATATCCCCTTCCGCAATGCGGACAAGCCGGCGACCGAGAGCGCCGCTCAATCGGAGGCCCAGAAATGAGTGATACGGGCAAAGACAACAAAGTCGAAATCCAAGAAGGTGATCCCAACACCACCGGCCACGAGTGGGATGGCATCACGGAGTTCGACAACCCTATGCCGCGCTGGTGGCTCCTGGTTTTCTACGCCACCATCGTCTGGGCGGTTGGCTATACCATCGCCTACCCCGCGTGGCCGATGGTCAGCGAAGCAACCTCTGGCATGCTGGGCTGGTCCTCGCGCGCCAAGGTCGAAGCAGAGATCGCCGCGGTTGAAACCGCGAACGCGCCCATCAACGCAGAGCTGGAAGCGCTGGAACTGGCCGCGATCCCGGGGCATCCAGAGCTTGAGGGCTACGCCGTTTCTGCTGGCTCTGCTGTGTTCAAGACATGGTGCGCCCAGTGCCACGGCTCCGGCGCGGCGGGGGCCAAGGGCTATCCGAACCTGCTGGATGATGATTGGCTTTGGGGTGGTACCATGGAGGATATCCACACCACCATCTCCTACGGTATTCGCAACGAGGAAAGCGACGACGCGCGCTACTCTGCGATGCCGGCCTTTGGTCGCGATGAGCTGCTGGAGAAAGAGCAAGTCAGCCAGGTGGTCAACTACGTGATGTCGCTGTCGGGCACGCCTGATGATGCCTCCGAAGTACAGGCCGGTGCAGTGGTGTTTGAGGAAAACTGCACTGCGTGTCACGGCGAGGATGCGTCCGGCGACATCTATCAGGGCGCGCCGAATCTGAAGGACGCGATCTGGCTCTATGGCGGTGACTACGACACTCTCTATGAGACGGTGTGGAACTCCCGCTTTGGCGTGATGCCGAACTGGGACACACGCCTGAGCGAGGCGGAAATTCGCGCGGTCAGCGCCTATGTGCACCAATTGGGCGGCGGCGAGTAATCGCGCGAGATTGTCCAAACGTAAATGACCGGCCGCTCCCATCGGGGGGCGGCCTTTTTCGTTGCTGTCGACGCCGGTGATCGCGTCGAAAACGCGCCTGGATTGATTTGCATCAAGGCGACGGGACCCGACTGCTGGCAAATTTGACCTAAGACGGGGTCAGGCCATGGTTGGGAAGACTATCGTGTCAGGTCTGAACCCCGCTTCGTCTCGCCCCCAATTTGAGGGCGGGCGCGTCTGGCACCGATCCCCCGCTTGTTTGTGCGTTTCCCGGGAGATCGGTGCCAATACGTCTCTCAATATCATCGTGTCTCTATTTGCAGGGCGCTGGCATGGGCTCGCAAGGCTTGGGCGGTGTGACCAGAGGGGACCGAAGCGCCGTCAGCCGGCACCACACACGCCGCAGCAGGCCGGGGGCCGCGGGCGGAGTGCTGTAGGCCTCGGGCAGTGGGCGTTGTGGCAGATCGCTGTGACGGGTCGCGTTCAGCATTGTACGAGCATAAATATCAACTAACATGGTCGCTCTCCTTTTCGGCGGATCCATACGCTGGATCTGCGCTCATACTTGCCTGATGGCCTTGGTTATGCGAGTCAGGAAGAAAACCAACATGTAAGGATAGCTTACACATGCAATGGCGTGACATGCCCTCGCTTTCCGCTCTGCGCGCTTTCGCGGTCTTTGCCGAAAGCGGCACGCTGCAACAGGCCGGCGTGGCTTTGAACGTCAGCCACGCTGCGATCAGCCAGCAATTGCGGCAGCTGGAGGCGCATATGGGCGTGCCTCTGCTGGATCGCTCTGGACGGGCGCTGCGTCTGACGGTCGAAGGCGAGCAGCTTGCACAGGCATTGACGCTGGGGTTCGGTGCCATTCGGGTCGCGGTGCAGGATCTGACAACGCGCGGGGCGGGGCAGCCGCTGCATGTCACCTGCACACCGATGTTTGCGACCCATTGGTTGATGCCGCGACTGGCTGGTTTCCGACAGGCCTACCCGGCAGTGGATCTGGTCATCGACCCCACTGGCGAGGTGGTGCAATTGACGCCGGGCGGGATCGACGTGGCGCTGCGCTACGGGCATGGCAACTGGCCGGGCCTTGAGGCCGAGATGCTGCTGCCCTCGCCAATGGCGGTGGTTGCTGCGCCCGGGCTGCTGGACCAGCGGCGCGTGAACCGGCCTGAAGATTTGCTCGATCTGCCCTGGCTCGAGGAGATTGGGACCAACGAGGCCTCCGTCTGGCTGCGTTCACGCGGGGTTGAGGACGGGCTGAAGGCGGGACGAGTCGTGTTGCCGGGAAACCTTCTGATGGAGGCGCTGCGAGGCGGGCAAGGGGTCGCCGTCTCGGTGCGCGATTTCGTCGCGCCGGACGTCAAGGCAGGCCGGCTGATCGAGCTTTTCCAAGAAGAACAAGGGCGTGGCTACCATATCGTGCACCGTCCCGGCGTGTTGCGCCCCGGTGCGCGGCATTTCGTCAACTGGTTGCGCCGAGAGCGGGCATCTACCGCTTTGAGCTGACTGCACAAACCGAGTGCGGTCTCCCGGCGGGCCGCGCGATTTGTGCGAAATGCACATTTGGGATGCGATTTTTGATCCACGTCAAAGTCTCGACCCGCGGCCTCTGGGAGAACACAATCAGACCTGTCACAGGATCGGAGCCAGAAGTTGAGCGATTCGAGCCAAACCCCCAGCCTCTATGCCGCGCGGGAGCCTATCTTTCCTCGCCGGGTGTCGGGAAAGTTCCGCACTCTCAAATGGGTGATCATGGCGGTCACCCTGGGTATCTACTATCTGCTGCCATGGATACGCTGGGATCGCGGCCCTGAGTTGTCGGATCAGGCGGTGTTGCTGGATCTGGCCGGGCGGCGGTTCTATTTTTTCTGGATCGAGATCTGGCCGCATGAATTCTACTTCGTTGCCGGCCTGCTCATCATGGCGGGCCTTGGGTTGTTTCTGTTCACCTCGGCACTGGGCCGGGTCTGGTGTGGCTATGCCTGCCCACAGACGGTCTGGACTGACCTCTTTATCTTGGTGGAGCGCTGGATCGAGGGCGACCGAAACGCCCGACTGCGCTTGCACCGGCAGAAAAAACTGGACTTCAAGAAGATACGCCTGCGGCTGACAAAATGGGTGGCCTGGCTGTTTATTGGTCTCGCCACGGGCGGGGCCTGGGTCTTCTACTTTGCCGACGCGCCGACCTTGCTGCAGGATCTGGTGACCGGGCAGGCGCACCCCGCAGCCTATACCACCATGGCAATCCTGACCTTCACCACGTTTTTCTTTGGCGGGTTTGCCCGCGAGCAGATCTGCATCTATGCCTGCCCCTGGCCCCGTATCCAGGCGGCGATGATGGACGAAGACACGCTGACCGTTGGCTACCGCGACTGGCGGGGTGAGCCACGCGGCAAACACCGCAAGTCGGAAGAGGCGGAAAACCTGGGCGATTGCATCGATTGCATGGCCTGCGTCAATGTCTGCCCGATGGGCATCGACATCCGCAAGGGTCAGCAGATGGAGTGCATCACCTGCGCGCTCTGCATTGATGCCTGCGACGACATCATGGACAAGGTGGGCAAGCCGCGCGGTCTGATCGACTACATGGCACTGTCGGATGAGACAAACGAACGTGCGGGCAAGACACCGCGCCCTGTTTGGAAGCATGTCCTGCGCCCCCGCACCGTGATGTACACTTTGCTTTGGGGCGGCGTGGGGTTGGCGCTGGTATTTGCGCTGTTCATCCGCGCTGACATCAACATGACCGTGGCTCCGGTTCGCAATCCGACCTTTGTGACCTTGTCGGACGGCACCATCCGCAACACATATGACGTGCGTCTGTCGAACAAGAATGGCGAGGCCCGGATGTTCGAGCTGTCATTGGTGGGCGATCAGTCGTTGGCGGTATCGCTCGAGGGCGAAGAGGGTGTTACGGTTGAGGTGCCCGCCGATACCGCCAGCCTGCAGCGGGTCTACGTCACTGCACCGCGGGGCACGGCACCTGCTGAGGCGGATACGACCGGTTTGCGGCTTTGGGTCGAGGACCTGAGTTCGGGCGAGCGCGCCTATCGCGATACCACATTCAACGGGCGGGGGAACTGACCCATGACCACTGAGACACCGGCGAAGCAGCGTGAATTTACCGGCAAGCACATGCTCGCTCTCTGCGTCGGCTGCTTTGGGATCATCATCGCTGTGAATATCTACATGGCGGTGAGCGCGGTGCGGACATTTCCGGGGCTGGAAGTGAAGAACTCCTATGTCGCCAGCCAGGAATTCGATATCCGCCGCGCGGCACAGGAGGCGCTGGGCTGGTCGGTCTACGCCTCCGCCGTCGGGGATCGGGTGAAGCTGGAGATCACGGATCGCAACGGCGCACCGGTGGAGGCGGCCTCCCTGACCGCAACGCTGGGGCGCGCGACCCATGTCAAAGACGACCAGACACCTGCGTTCGTCTTTGACGGTGATGCCTATGTTGCCCCGGCGAAACTGGCGCCGGGCAACTGGAACATCCGCATGGTTGCGCGGGCCGAGGACGGCACTGAATTTTCCCAGCGCGTGATCCTGCATGTGCAGAAATGAAACCAATGCTGATGCTGAAGGCTGACGAGCGGGTGCGTCCCCTGTTTGAATGGGGTGTCTTCAGCGACCTGCCATGTGAGAGGGTGTTATGACCACCGTGCTGCGCCATCAGACTGCCGTGTGCCCCGGCTGCGTGGCGGCCCCGTCCGAGGCGGTTGAGACTGCCCCGACCGAGGCGCGCCTCGCCATTTCCCTGCCCACGATCCATTGTCAGGCCTGTATCTCTACGGTCGAGCGCGGCCTGTCCCAGACGCCCGGAGTGCGCTCCGCGCGCGTCAATCTGACACTGAAGCGGGCATTGGTGGAGGCCGAGCCGGAGATGTGCGCCAGCGACCTGATCCCGGTCTGTGAGGGCTTGGGCTTTGAAGCGCACGAGCTTGACCTCGCCGCCCTTGCCGCGACAGAGACCAATCGCGCTGGACGAGAACTGCTGTTGCGGCTGGCGGTCGCGGGCTTTGCCTCGATGAATGTGATGCTGCTGTCGATCTCGGTCTGGTCCGGGGCGTCGGATGCCACCCGCGATATGTTCCACTGGATCTCGGCCACGATCACCTTTCCCGCGATCCTCTATTGTGGTCAGCCGTTTTTCCGCAGCGCCTGGAGTGCGCTCCGAGCACGGCGCCTAAATATGGATGTGCCGATTGTTCTGGCACTGTTGCTGGCGTTGGTGACTTCGCTGTGGGAAACCTCGCTGTCGGGAGAGCACGCTTATTTTGACGCGGCGCTGACGTTGACCTTCTTCCTGTTGGCGGGCCGCTATCTCGATCACCGCACGCGTGCGGCGGCGCGGTCTGCCGCCGAAGAGCTGTCCGCGCTGGAGGTGCCCCGCGCCTGGCGCCTGAACGCTCAGGGGCAGGAGGAAGAAGTCTCGGTTGCGGATCTGGCCATCGGTGATCTGATCCGCGTGCGACCGGGCGGCCGCATGCCGGTGGATGGCGAGATCGTGGAGGGGCGCTCTGAACTGGATCGGTCTTTACTGACCGGGGAAACCCTGCCGGTTCTGGGGGAACCCGGCGCGCAGGTTTCGGCAGGGGAGGTCAACCTGACCGGCCCGCTCACCATTCGCGCCTTGGCGGTCGGAGAGGAGACCTCGCTGCATCGCATGGCCGATCTGGTGGCCATCGCCGAGTCGGGCCGTTCGCGCTATACCTCACTGGCCGACAGCGCCGCAAAACTCTATGCGCCGGGGGTGCATATCCTCTCCGCACTCGCGTTTGTGGGCTGGTATCTTTACACGTTCGACATGCGCACGGCGCTGAACATCGCCGCGGCGGTGCTGATCATCACCTGTCCCTGTGCGCTGGGGCTGGCGGTGCCAGCGGTGACCACGGCGGCCTCCGGGCGGCTTTTCCGCGCCGGGCTGCTGGTCAAACATTCCACCGCATTGGAACGGCTGGCACAGGTCGACACGGTGGTGTTCGACAAGACCGGCACCCTGACTGCAGGCACGCCCGAGGTGGTGAACCTTGGCGATCTTGACCCCGATCAACTGTCTGCGGCGCTGGCACTGGCCGAAGGGTCTTCGCATCCGCTGGCACTGGCGCTGAGTCGTGCGGCGCGTGAGGCAGGCGTAGCAGCCGCCCCAGTGCAGGATCTGCAAGAGGTGCCCGGCTACGGCACCGAGGCGACGCTGGCGGGCGTGCGCGTGCGTCTGGGCCGCGCGGCCTGGGTCGGGGCAGAGGCGCAGCTGACGCAAACCGCGACCTGGCTGGATCTGGGCGCGGGCGTGCCGCCGGTGGCTATCCGCTTTGCCGACGCCCTGCGCCCCGGTGCCGCAGAGGTGGTGAGCGCCCTGCAGGACAGCGGCAAGAAGGTGATCCTGCTATCTGGTGACACAACGCCGGCGGTGGAAGACATGGCCAATCGCCTCGGTATTCAAAACTGGGTGGCGGACGCGCTGCCCGAAGACAAGGCCGCGCGGGTGGCGCAACTGACCGAGGGGGGCCGCAAGGTTCTGATGGTCGGTGACGGGCTCAATGATACGGCCGCACTGGCCGGCGCGCATGTGTCGATCTCTCCCGCCTCGGCGCTGGACGCGGCGCGGGTGGCCTCCGATATCGTTCTGCTGGGCAAGGATCTGACCCCGATCGCCGAGGCTTGCGGCGTGGCGGAACGTGCCACCCGGCGCATCCGTGAGAACTTTCGCATCGCCACGCTTTACAATATCATCGCGGTGCCGCTGGCGATTGCTGGTCTGGCGACCCCGCTGATTGCGGCGCTGGCGATGTCTACCTCTTCGATCACTGTGTCTCTCAACGCGTTGCGCCTGCGCTGAGGGGCAAAGGAGCTCCACATGACCGTCCTGTCCTATCTCATCCCGATCTCCCTGATCCTTGGCGGGGCAGGGCTGATCGCGTTTATCTATACCGTGCGCTCTGATCAGTATGACGACCCGGAAGGGGACGCGCGGCGGATCCTGAGCGACGAATGGGATGATCACCCCAAGCCGTGACAAGCGGGCGGGCGACTGCCCTGCCGCAACAAGCGCAACGCGTTCGAGGGTTATCTTCAGCACCAAGACACAAAAAGGGCCCGATGCCGTGATCGCGGCACCGGGCCCAATTGTCGTTACGCATCATGAGCGCGCTCGCAACCACCGAAACAGGCGCTCCGGTGGGCTGCGCATTCCGTCAGGTCACGATGCCGGACCCAGAGTTTCACAGGTCACATTGCGCGAGTTCAGGCGACGGCAGGCAAGCGCTGCACCCTCCTTGGTCATGCCGAGGAAGTTGGCGTCAAATCCACGCGGGTTCTGTACGACCTTGCGCAGGGACCCATCGAGCGTTTCCATCTCTGCCAATGCGGTGCGCAGCAGGACCTTTTCCGCCTGGAAACGGTTGGGGTAGCGACCGACGTTGATGCCCCAATAGCGCCCTCCGGAGGTCGAGAGGCGTGTCACGACAACGGGCTCTTCCTCGACGGAGGCGACCTGTGTTTCCAGCGACGAGGGGCGGATTTGTGGACGCGGGCCGGTGTAGCGACGTTGGGTTGGCGTTGGTGCGGACACAGCCTTGGCAACAGCGGTGCTGATCTCGGCTTTGAGGGCGTCCTCACCCTCGATGTCCGACTGCCGACTGTCAGGGCGGGCAACCGGCTGAATGGCGGAAACCTCCGAGACTTCGGTAACCTCAAGAAGCGCGCTGTTGATCCCGGATTGCAACGCGTCCGTGTCCAGTGCTGCCACTTGGATGTCTTCGACCTCCTCGGTGGCGTCCTGTTCGGGCACGACGGCTTCAGCCACCAACATTGCAGGATCAACCTCCGGAACGGGGCGGGCCCGAGGACGCAGGGTTTCCGAAATTACACCACTGACGCGAATGGTCTTGCCTGCAAGGCCATGGCTGTCTTCCTCTGCAAGACGGACCCCCAGGCCACTGTTGCCCGTGTAAGGCGGCAGCGACGGTTTCTGCAGTTTCGCGTAGGCCGGGGCCCGGCGGAAGCCGAGGTCGAGAAGTTCAGCGATCTTGGCGTTGCGTGCTGCAGTCGAGGTGCCGCCAAAGACGGTGGCTATGATGCGTTCGTCGCCGCGTTTGGCCGAGGACACGAGGTTGAACCCAGCGGCGCGGGTGTAGCCGGTCTTGATCCCGTCAGCCCCTCTGTAGGCAGCCAGAAAGCGCCGGTTGGTGTTGTAGACCACCTTCATTCCCGCATTGGTCGATCTGCGCGAGAAGAGGTTATAATATTCGGGATAATCATAGAGCATATGGCGCCCCAGAAGCGACATGTCCCGGGCCGTTGACAGATGCCCGCTGGCGGTGAGGCCATGGGCGTTTTTGAAGGTGGTGCGCGTCATGCCCAGTGCCTTGGCCGTGCGGTTCATGCGGCGGGCAAAGGCGGCTTCGGAACCTGAGATCGATTCGCCGATGGCGGTGGCCGCGTCGTTGGCGGACTTTACCGCTGCGGCACGGATCAGGTAACGCAGTGCGATCTTCTGCCCCCGGCGCAGGCCCAGCTCTGAGGGCGGCTCTGCCTCGGCGTTGCGAGAGACGGTGATCATCGTGTCGAGGTCGATCTCGCCGTTCCGTACCGCCTCAAAGGCGATGTAGAGCGTCATCATCTTGGTCAGAGAGGCGGGATGCAGCCTGGTGTCGGCGTTGCGCGAATGCAGCACCTCGCCGGTGCGCGCGTCCATCACCATCGCCGCATAGGGCGCGGCCCGCGCCACATCGGGCTGCAGGGCCACCATGCCGACGGCAAGCGCCAGTCCCTGAGCGGCCCGTCTGCACGCACGCGTCGCGGTTTTGAGAATCGTTTGTCCTGCGTTTCGACGTTTCACGCGATCAAAACCCGCCCAAAAGGAGGAGGGACGACCGCCATCGACCTGAAAAATCACTGCCATGTCTGCCTCGTGCCGCCGGTTTTCCGGCTGACCTTTTGTCTGCTCTGATAAGCGTATCATAGCTGGTATGCTGACGAAACCAGTTGTGAAGGAACAAAAAACGCCACGCGTCGTTCTGCTATATGCAGAAGTTTTTGTGTGACGAGATGTAGTGGTTTGCAGCAGCTCGTTCGCTATATTCAGAGGCGCGACATCGCGGAGGGCGCGTAATTTTCTGTCACAGGCTACCGTGCTCGGCAGCAGTCTAGGCCATGTTTTCCTAACAGATGAGGCCTTCTGACCACAGTAATGAACAAACGGTTAACGTGAATCGCCCGGATCGGCGGGAGTTAGCCGAGGCGCGCGACAAGCGAGGGCAACGCGCCCAGATTCGGAATTTCGTGAAACCTGGCGCTGTGAGCGGGGGCTTCGGCGTGTTCGACTTCCCACACCAGACCGTGAGGCACATATACGCCATGACCGCCGGCCTCGACCACGGGGACCACGTCCGAGCGCATGGAGTTCCCGGCCATCAGCGCATGTTCCACCCCGTTGCCGTGTCGATTGAAGATGTCGACATAAACCTGCGGCGTCTTTTCCGAAACCACTTCGACGGCGTCGAACAAATCACCCAACCCCGATTGCGCCAGCTTGCGCTCTTGATCCAGCAGATCGCCCTTGGTGACCAGCACCACGCGGTAGTCCTCGGCCACGGCCTCGACCGCAGTACGGGCATGGGGCAGCAGCTCGATCGGGAAGGACAACATCATCTGCCCGGCTTCCAGAAGTTCCTTGATCACCGCGGCAGGCACGCGCCCCTCGGTGACGTCGATCGCGGTTTCGATCATCGACAGGGTAAAGCCCTTGACCCCATACCCATAGGAGCCAAGGTTGCGTTTTTCTGCGTCCAGCAGCTTGCGCTCCAGGGTGTCGGGACCCATGTCATCAGGGGTGTGATCCATCAGCAGTTCGGCAAAGCGGTCCTGAGTGACGCGAAAAAAGCGTTCATTGTGCCAAAGTGTGTCGTCAGCATCAAAACCGATAGTGGTGAGCGCGCGTGACATTATCCTGACCTCAATCTCTTTTCCTTACTGTCTCTTCCTCTATATAAGCCGGTGAAGAACGCAGATGCACGACTGGAAACTTACGATCCCATGCTAAAGCACCCCGTGATGATGTCGGACAATCCGGATGACGAGAGCGACCTTGGTGTTCTGACCAAGACCCGCCCGCGGACACAGCGGCCGCCGCGCTACAAGGTGCTGCTGCTCAATGACGACTACACGCCGATGGAATTCGTTGTCATCGTGCTGGAGCGGTTCTTTGGCCTCAATCACGCGCAAGCCTTTGAAATCATGCTGACTGTGCATAAAAAGGGTCTCGCCGTTGTAGGTGTGTTCAGCCATGAAGTGGCGGAAACCAAGGTCGCGCAGGTGATGGATTACGCCCGGCGCCACCAGCACCCTCTGCAGTGCACAATGGAAAAAGACGACTGATCGCGCCCCCTGCGGAACAGTCCATGAAAGGTCCAAACCGATGTCCCAACGCCTGAGCCTTGCGGTTCAATCGGGCGATTTCGCCGTTCCTGAAACGGGGCGAATCGCCGTTTTCCATCCGCGTGAAGGCCATGACCTTTCTGCGTTGCCACAGGCGCAGGTCGAGATCATCCAACCGTTGAAGCCAGAGTTCGACAGCTGGACCAGTCGCGGTTTCGCGTGCAGTGCCGAGGGAGATGCGGATGCACGCTACGCGGCGGCGGTGGTGTTCATTCCACGTGCCAAGCCGCAGGCGCGACAGTTGGTGGCTCAAGCGGCGGCTGCGACGGACGGGCCGGTTCTGATCGATGGGCTGAAGACAGACGGCATCGATTCCATGTTCAAAGAATTGAAAAAGCACACCACGCCCTCGGCTGCGCTCTCCAAGGCGCACGGCAAGGCGTTCTGCATCGACGGTGGGCTGGACCTGTCAGACTGGATCATGGGCGCGCAAGAGATTGCTGAGGGGTATGTCACCGCACCCGGTGTGTTCTCGGCAGATGCGGTTGATCCGGCCTCACGCCTGCTGGCGCAGGCGTTGCCCGCCAAACTGGGCAAGGAGATCGCCGATCTTGGCGCCGGATGGGGGTATCTGGCAGCACAGATCCTGACCCGTGACAGCGTCGCAACGTTGCATCTGGTGGAGGCCGACCATGTTGCGCTGGCCTGTGCGCGACGCAACATCGATGATGCGCGCGCACAGAACCACTGGGCGGATGCCCGTGATTGGGGCGCCAAGGGCAGTCTCGATGCGGTGGTGATGAACCCGCCGTTCCATACCGGTCGCGCGGCAGAGCCAGCGCTGGGGCAGGCATTCATTGCCAATGCGGCGCGGCTGCTGAAACCGTCGGGGCAGCTGTGGTTGGTGGCCAATCGGCATTTGCCATATGAGACCACAATGGATGAGCTCTTTGCCACCGTCGAGGAGGTCACGGGCGACAACCGCTTCAAGATTCTGCGTGCAGCGCGCCCCCGCCGAAGCCGCTAAATATCGGGATCCCGCCGCCGCTCTATGCGCCGTGCAAAACCTGTTCTATTCTCCGTTTCTTCCGGCTATCGTCGCCGGGACGCGTGGCCCTGACCGGGCCGCCGATCTGCAACCTGGCCCAAGGAACAGGCGCGACACCTGACGCAAGCAAGGATCTTTCCCATGAGTTTTTCCATCTCCGGCAAAACCGCCATTGTGACCGGCGCGGCCAACGGCATCGGTCTGGCGATCGGGCGGCAATTTGCGCGCGAAGGCGCCAATGTTATGTTTGTGGATCATGACGAGTCTGCGCTGTTGCAGGAACTCGGCAGCGATGTGGAGGACAGCAACATCCGGCACTTTGCCGGGGATTTGCGCGAACGCCTGACCATCGCCAATCTGCTGTCGGCGACGATCGACGCTTTCGACCGGATCGACATATTGGTCAACGGGGCCCGCAGGGTCGTCCCGAGTGACCCGCTCAACCCCGATGATGACAGTCTGGACTTCCTGCTGAATCAGAACCTGATGTCCACACTGCGCCTATCGCAACATGTGGCGAAGCGGATGATCCGTCAGGGCGAAGAGCGCGACGACGAAGGCGCCAACGGGGCGATCATAAACCTGTCGTCGATCGCCGCCCGCCGCACCCACCCGGACCTGATGGGCTATTCCGTGACCTCTGCTGCGCTGGACCAGATGACCCGCTCGCTGGCGGTTTCGCTGGCACCGCACAAGATCCGGGTGAACTCCATCGCCTTCGGGTCGGTGATGAGTGCCTCGATGCAGCTCACACTGAAGGGCAACAGGTCGCTGCGTCAGGACATCGAGGAGCACACGCCCCTGAACCGCATCGCGCCGCCGACCGAGTTGACCGAGACGGCGCAGTTCCTGGCCTCCGAGGCCTCTGGCTTCATGACCGGACAGGTGCTGACGCTGGATGGTGGCCGCACCCTGCTTGATCCCGTCACCGCGCCGGTGCATTGAGGGCGCGACCCGAATTTCGATCCCATTCAGGAGGCCCAGATGGCGGAGAACACGACAGAGATGCGTGCGGAAAAAGCGCGCGCGGCGGCCTGGTTCCGCGAGTTGCGTGACCAGATTGTCGCCAGTTTCGAGGGGCTGGAGGACAGCCACGCCGAGGGCCCTTTCACAGAGATGGACGCGGGCCGGTTTGATGTGTCCGAAACCAAACGCACAGCCGAAGATGGATCGGACGCGGGCGGCGGTTTGATGAGCGTGATGCGCGGCGGTCGCGTGTTTGAAAAGGTCGGGGTCAATATCTCCGAGGTGTACGGCACCCTTGGGGAACGTGCGCAGAATGCGATGGCCGCACGTAAGGGTCTGCCGGGCATGAAGGATGATCCACGCTTCTGGGCGTCGGGGATTTCGCTGGTGGCCCATATGCGCAACCCGCATGTGCCTGCGGTCCATATGAACACCCGGATGTTCTGGACGCCGCATGGCTGGTGGTTCGGCGGTGGTTCTGACCTCAATCCCTGTATCGAATATGCCGAGGACACCGCGCATTTTCATGGCGTGCAGCAGGCGCATCTCGATCCGCATGGCGGCGATCTCTACCCGCGACTGAAGGCCTGGGCGGACGAGTATTTCTACATCCCGCATCGGGCCCGTGCGCGCGGTGTCGGTGGCATTTTCCTCGACGATCACAACACTGGTGACTGGCAGGCGGATTTTGCGCTGATCCAGGACATCGGCCGCGCCTTCCTGCCAGCCTATGTACCGCTGGTGGAGGCGCGTCGCGGCATGGCGTGTGATGATGCGGACAAGGATGCGCAGCTGATCCACCGGGGGCTCTATGCGGAGTATAATCTGGTCTATGATCGCGGCACCAAATTTGGTCTGGAGACCGGTCATGACGCCAACGCGGTGCTGATGAGCCTGCCACCCCTGGCAAAGTGGGTTTGATCGCCGCATCGGTGTAATCCCGCGCATTCTGCCCGGTTGGGGCGTGTCGGCCTCATTCTTCGTTGAAGAAACTGCCTGCCTGCGGCTCTATGAAGGCAGGCAGTGTTCTTTGGCAGGTATAAGATGACATTCCGTCGCATTATTGGATTCGGACTTTTGGCTGTACTCACGGCCTGTGGCAGCACAACGCGCGAACCGGTGCCGCCACCGCCGTTGGAGGGGCAGGTCGAGCGGGCGATCGACCCGGTGTTCTCCCGAGCCTATGCGGCGCTGGCGACCTATCCGAAATACGGCGACAATGCCCCCCACGATTGGGATATGCGAGAGCCCTGGGCCTATCCGATCCATGGTATCGACGTGGCCCGCTATCAGGGTGATATCGACTGGAGTGCAGTGCGCGGAGCGGGCGTGTCCTTCGCCTGGATCAAGGCGACCGAGGGCGGCGATCATCTGGACCCGGAGTTCAAATCGAACTGGCGCGGCGCCCGTCGCGCGGGGATGCGGCGCGGGGCCTATCACTTCTACTACTTCTGCCGCACGCCGGAGGAGCAGGCGCGCTGGTTCATCCGCAACGTGCCCAAGGAGGCGAGCAGCCTGCCGCCGGTGCTGGACATCGAGTGGAACCATGCCTCGCCCAGCTGCAAACGGCGTCCTTCCGGCGCCGAAGCCCGGCATGAGGCGGAGCGGTTCATCAAGAAAATCACCGCCCACTATGGCCGCCGCCCGGTGGTCTACACCACGGTGGATTTCTACCGCGACACTGACATCGGTCGGCTGAAGGGGGTGGATTTCTGGCTGCGCTCGGTGGCCGGGCACCCGGAGCAGGTCTATCCGGGTGCGCATTGGGCGTTCTGGCAATATACCGGCACTGGGTCGGTGCCGGGGATCAAGGGCAATGTGGACCTGAACGTCTTCGGGGGCGGTGCCGAGAACTGGCTGCAATGGCTGGGCTATCGCAAGTATCTGCCACTTGAGGCGCCCGCAGGCGGCGAGGCGCAAACGGTGACGGTGTCGAACTAGGCTGCAAGGACACCAGGAGGTTTTGCGCTCCGCTTGCGCGGATCGCCGGGGGCAGGGGCGGCGCCTTCGGCGCCGCCCCTGCCGGGCCCAACGCTTTTGGGGGGAGCCTCTGGCTCATCCACAAAGGGGCGGGAGCGCGCCCGCCAGCCGAAACCGGACGGCACTGAAGGCGGATAGGCGTTGTCGCGGTATGGTCGGCCTCGATCCGGGGTCAAGTCGAGCCCGTTGCGATTCGCAGGCGGTTGGTCTCCCGGCTGTTCAGCCTCCGCGCGCGAACTTTGGGAGCTGCCAGCTGGACACATGATTGACCATGTGATGTGCGAAAAATCCTTCACCTGATTTTATGCCAGCACTGCCCGCGCGAAGCGGCACCGACGCCGCGCAAGCTCTGAGGCTGTTTTTGATGGTTTCGCCGCGCCATGTTTGGCGAAAATGCACCAGCGGAAGACGCACAGTGGCCGGGTCGGGCCAGGCCGCGGTTGGAAGGTCAGCGATCATTTGACTGCCAGCTTCAGTACATTGAATTCAATCACCGCATGCCGTCGCAGGGGTGTGCCTCGGCCGTGCTGGCAGGTCAGTCTCGCCGGCGTCGGACGCGCGGGCCCCGGCGTCAGTGGCTGAAAAAACCGTCGCCCGCCCGCGTCCGCAGCGCCTCGCCCATGCCGCGACCGAGGTCAGCGCCATCCTCTATGGCACAGCTCTGGTCATCCGCCAAAGCCTCGGACCCATCGGGGCGCAGGATTTGGCCGCGAAGACGCAAGGTGCCGCCGGACAACTCTGCCAGCGCCGCGATCGGGGTTTCGCAAGACCCATCAAGCGCGGCGAGGAAGGCCCGTTCGGCAGCCAGCCGCAGGCTGGTCTCGGCGTGGTGGATCGCCTCCAGCATGGTGGCGGCTGTCATATCGTCGCTACGCCGTTCGATGCCGATGGCGCCCTGTGCCACTGCGGGGAGCATGTCTTCGATCTCGATGGGGGTCGCTGGGACCTCCTCGGCCATGTTCAGGCGGCGCAAACCGGCCATGGCGAGAAACGTGGCGCTGGCAACGCCGTTGTGGAGCTTTTGCAGGCGGGTCTGCACATTGCCGCGAAACTCCACAACCTGCAGGTCCGGACGACGGTTCAGCAGCTGCGCACGGCGCCGCAGGGAGGACGTGCCCACTACCGCGCCGGTCGGCAAATCGCCAATGCTGCGGATCCCGGGTGAAACAAAGGCATCGCGCATGTCCTCGCGCGGCAGATAGCAGTCCAGCATCAGCCCCTCGGGCTGCTCTGTCGGCATGTCCTTCATCGAATGCACGGCCAGGTCGATGGCGCCGGAGGTCAGCGCCTCTTCGATCTCCTTGGTGAACAGACCCTTGTTTCCGATCTCCTTCAGCGGCCGGTCCGCGTCGATCATGGCGCGGTTGTCGCCGGTGGTCTTGATCACCACGATGTCAAAGGCTGCGGGCTCCAGCTCAAAGGCACGGGCCAGCCGGTCGCGGGTCTCATAGGCCTGGGCCAGCGCCAGCGGCGAGCCGCGAGTGCCGATCTTCAGGGGCGAAGCGGGAGAGGGCAGGGTCAGGTTCATGGGCACAGGATTAATCGCGACATTATGCCGTGGCAAGCACTCGACGCGCGAAGAGGGGCGAGCCTTGACAATTTGCCGCTGAGGCTAGACCTCAGGGGGACCGCAATGAAAGGGGCAGAGCATGGGCCAACAGAAGACGATCCTGCGCGCATTGGCAGGCGAAACACAGGATGTGCCGCCAATCTGGATGATGCGTCAGGCGGGCCGCTACCTGCCCGAGTACCGTGCGACGCGGGCGCAGGCCGGTGATTTCCTGAGCCTGTGCTACAATCCGGAACTGGCCGCCGAGGTGACGCTGCAACCGATCCGCCGATACGGATTCGACGCGGCGATCCTGTTCGCGGATATCCTTCTGGTGCCGCAGGCGCTGGGCGCGGATCTGTGGTTCGTGACCGGCGAGGGCCCGCGGCTGTCCACCATCACTTCGGAAGCGGATTTTGCCAAGCTTGGTCCCGCCAGCGATGTGCACGAGACCTTGAACCCGATCTACGAGACCGTACGCATCCTGTCGCGGGCGCTGCCGTCTGAGACTACGCTGATCGGCTTTGCCGGCGCGCCCTGGACCGTGGCCACCTATATGATCGCCGGGCGCGGCACCCCGGATCAGGGGCCTGCGCACGCGCTGAGAATGGAGAATACCGCCCTGTTCGAGGCACTTCTGTCGCGCATCACGCAAGCCACCATCGCCTATCTGTCCGCCCAGATTGAAGCGGGCGCTGAGGTGGTGAAGATATTCGACAGCTGGGCTGGGTCGCTGAAGGGCGACGCGTTTGAAAAATACGCGCTGGAGCCTGCCCGCGAAATCACCGCGGCTCTGAAGGCGCGCCATCCCGGCATTCCGATCATCGGTTTCCCACGCGAGGCGGGCGAGAAATATGTAGGCTTCCACGCCGCCAGCGGTGTGGATTGCGTGGCGCTTGATAACTCCGTGGACCCGGAATGGGCAGCGGCACATGTGCAGGTGGATGGCTGTGTGCAGGGCAATCTTGCGTCGCGTCACATGGTCACTGGGGGTGACGAGCTGGTGACGGATACGCGCCGGATCGTGAAAGCGTTTTCCAAGGGGCCGCATATCTTCAACCTCGGTCACGGGATCACGCCTGATGCGGATCCCGAGAACGTGCAGCTGATGATAGACACCGTGCGCGAAGGCGCGGTCGGGTAGGTCTGGCAACCCATTTGGCGTAATCCAGCGGAGCGCGGGCCTGTCGGCCCGCGCGCAGATGTTTGGGGGAGTTCGACGGGGCGATGCCCCCTCAAACTCCCCCCGAGCGGTTGCGCCACGATGCCTCAATCATACGACGGAAAACGCTGGGCGAGATCTTCGAGGATCTCGGCGCGATTCTGATCACGGGCGGGCACCGGCCCGGGCGTGGAGGTTTTCCTGTCAAAACGTGGTGCCGGGGCAGCCTGCAGATGACCGCCTTGGCTGATCCAGGTGTTGCGGTCATTCATCGGGTCTAGCGCAGCCTCTGATGGGGACAGCACCGGTGCGACACAGGCATCCGAACCTTCAAAAAGCGCCGTCCAGTGATCGCGCGGGTGTTCAGCAAAGCGCCCCGCAAGGCGGGCGGTCAGTTCGGGCCAGAGAGGTCTTGCGAACTGTTGGGCAAAATCCGTGTCCTGCGAAAGGCCCATCCTGTCGAGGAAGATTGCGTAGAACTTCGGCTCCAGACACTGCACCGAAATGTGCCCGCCGCCGCGGCAGGCGTAGGTGCGGCTCCAATGTGGGCCGTCGAGCAGGTTCTCGCCGCGCCTGTCGCCAAAACCGCCCGCCTGACGGATCGCCATCAGCAGGTTCATCATATGCGCAGAGCCATCGTAGATCGCCGCGTCGACCTCGGCGCCCACGCCGGTACGCGCGGCGCGCAGGAGACCGGCCAGCATCCCGGCGACAAGGTAGAGCGCGCCGCCCCCGATATCGCCCACCAGTGTGGGCGGCGTCAGGGGCACATCGCCCGGCGCTGAGGCGGACCAGAGCGCGCCCGACAGCGCGATGTAATTGAGATCATGGCCCGCCTGTGCAGACCGCGCACTCTCCTGCCCCCAGCCTGTCATGCGGCCATAGACCAGGCGCGGGTTCAGCGCCTGCATCTCCTCCGGCCCAAGGCCGAGCCGTTCCATCACGCCGGGGCGGAAGCCTTCGATCAGCCCATCGGCGGTGGCGATCAACGCGCGGGCGGTGCGGGCATCATCGGCGTCCTTGAGGTCCAGCTCAATGGAGGATTTGCCGCGATCCAGCAGCGAATGCTCCGGCATCCCGGGGGCCACATCGCCGCCCTTGCGGTGGATGCAGATCACCTCCGCGCCCAGATCGGCGAGCATCATGGCCGCAAAGGGCGCCGGTCCCAGCGCCTCGATTTCAATGATGCGGATACCGTCGAGCATGGCTGTTCTCCTTATGGAGCCTGGGGGTAAGGACGCCGTCCATTCGCGCAATTTGAGGGCCGGTCTGTCAATCGCGCCTGGTCTCGTTGACGCGGCGTTACTGCGTCTGCTGCGGCAGCGCGATGTCCGCGCTTAGTCGCGGATGCCCTCCATGGTCCTTGGCAGTTGCTGCCAAATGGGGCTAGGTGTGAACAACCCAGAGTGAGACAGAGGGAGATGCGCCATGCAGATGAGTGATCAGAAGGAAATTGCGGCGGATCCCGCCCGTGTGTACGCGGCTCTTCTGACCGCGGACGTGTTGCAGGCCTGTGTGCCGGGCGCGCAAGACGTGACCGGCTCGCCCGAGGAGGGATACGAGGCCAAGGTGACCCAGAAGGTTGGGCCCGTAAAGGCGACGTTCACGGGCAAGGTGACGCTGTCGGACATGGTTGAGAACGAAAAACTCACCATCACCGGTGAGGGCAAGGGCGGTGCGGCTGGTTTTGCCAAGGGGGGCGCTGTGGTCACGCTGACGCCGAGTGAGACCGGGACGCTTCTTTCCTATGATGTGGATGCAAAGGTGGGCGGCAAGCTGGCGCAGCTTGGCAGTCGGATCATCGACGGGTTTGCCAAAAAGATGGCGGATCAGTTCTTTACCAACCTGCAGGACACACTGGCCCCCGAGACAGCCGAGGCTGCGGATGAGGAGGGCGCTGACGCGGGTGCCGAAAAGCAGGGCTGGTTCAAATCGCTCACGGGCAAAAAGTCCAGCGACGACGGATAACCTGCGGCGACTGCAGGGAATTGCTGCGGGTGAGTTCAAGACTGCACCCATGCACATGGGCCTGCGCGGGGATTGGGGGTGGTCCCGCTACCCTTGCGCCGTTACCACTAACATAATGCGTGAACTGTTTTGTTCACCCGTCATCTGTCCCTATACGCGCACTATCCGAACCGGAGGCCGCATGAGCACCATCCTGTCCATTTCCGATCTGCGAAAGTCCTACGCAGGTGGGTTCGAGGCGCTGAAAGGCGTGAACCTCGAGATCGAGGAAGGCGAAATTCTTGCGCTCCTTGGTCCCAACGGCGCTGGCAAAACCACTTTGATTTCAACCATTTGTGGCATCACCACGGCGACCTCCGGCAGTGTGACGGTTGGGGGGCACTGCATCGAGACGGAGTATCGCGCGGCGCGCGCCATGATCGGTCTGGTGCCGCAGGAAATCAATCTTGAGCCCTTTGAGACCGTGTTGAACACCGTCAGGTTTTCGCGCGGCCTGTTCGGCAAGCCAAAAAATGAGGCGCTGATCGAGGACATCCTCAAGAAACTGTCGCTCTGGGACAAGCGCAGCAGTCAGATCAAGGAACTCTCCGGCGGTATGAAGCGCCGGGTCTTGATCGCCAAGGCGCTGAGCCACGAGCCGCGGGTTCTGTTCCTCGACGAGCCGACAGCGGGTGTTGATGTGGAGCTGCGCAAGGACATGTGGGAGGTGGTGCGAGAGCTGCGCGAGAGCGGCGTCACCATCATTCTCACCACCCATTACATCGAGGAAGCGGAGGCCATGGCCGACCGCGTCGGTGTCATTGCGGGGGGAGAAATCCTGCTGGTGGAGGAGAAATCCGACCTGATGGCCCGCATGGGCAAGAAGGAGCTGCAGGTGATGCTGACCGAGCCGATCAGCACAGTGCCGGCGGCGCTTGCGGAACACGACTTGAGGTTGGGCGCCGATGGGCAGTCGCTGGTTTACACATATGACGTGACGGCCGAACGCACCGGCATCACTGCGCTGTTGAACGACGTGGCGGCGGCGGGGCTGGTGCTGTCGGATGTGGCGACGCGACAGTCGAGCCTCGAAGACATATTTGTCGATCTTGTTTCGGGAGAAGACGCATGAACTGGACAGCTGTTGCCTCAATCTACAAGTTTGAAATGGCGCGCTTCTTCCGCACGTTGGCACAGAGTTTCCTGTCGCCAGTGCTGTCAACTTCGCTTTATTTCGTGGTCTTCGGTGCCGCCATCGGCAGCCGGATCGATCACGTCGAAGGCGTGTCCTACGGGGCCTTCATCGTGCCGGGGCTCATCATGCTGAGCGTGATCACCCAAGGCATCTCCAACGCGTCCTTCGGGATCTATTTTCCAAAGTTCATCGGCACAGTCTACGAGTTGCTGTCGGCGCCGGTGAACTTCCTCGAAATCGTGTTGGGCTATGTGGGGGCGGCGGCCACCAAGGCGCTGTTCATCGGGGTGGTGATCCTGGCCACGGCGCATCTATTTGTCGACATCACCATCCTGCATCCGCTGGCGATGGTGTTGTTCCTGGTGCTGACCTGCGTGAGTTTTTCGCTGCTGGGGTTCATCATCGGGATCTGGGCGAAGAACTTTGAACAATTGCAGCTGGTGCCGCTGTTGATCATCACGCCGCTGATCTTTCTGGGGGGCTCGTTTTATTCGATCTCGATGCTGCCGCCGGTGTGGCAGACGATCACCCTGTTCAACCCGGTAGTCTATCTGATTTCGGGGTTCCGCTGGGCCTTCTTTGGGGTATCGGATGTGCCCGTGGGCTTCAGCCTCTTGGCGATCGCTCTGTTCACTGGCCTGTGCCTTGCAGTGATCGGCTGGATCTTCCGCACCGGCTGGCGTCTGCGGTCGTGATCTTACGCGGGCGGGGTGGCTCCCGCCCGGCGCGTCAGCATTGAAATGCATCCCCGCCCGTTGGGCCCGGCGCCGCCCCCTCGCTGAGGGGGCGGCGCGGTTGCGTTCGGACGCAGGACGGGCGTCATGCCCTCAGCCGGAAATACGCGGGGCGCGTCGCCAGACGTTGCATAATTACCCGCCGTATGCCGCCAAAGGTAACATCGCAAGAATTCCTCAGTGCCGATACCTTGTTTCCGGGGGGTGGGCATTCTACATCGGCGCCATGAGTATCAGATTGCCCTTCAAGAAACGCCCGCCCACCGTGGCGGTTGTGCGCCTCTCCGGAGCCATCGGCATGACCGGCCGTGGCAGCCTCAATGACACCACATTGGCGCCGGTGCTGGAGCGCGCGTTCAAGAAGGGCAAGCCCAAAGCCGTGGCACTTGAGATCAACTCTCCGGGTGGAAGCCCTGTGCAAAGCGCGCTGATCGGGGCCCGCATTCGCCGTTTGGCCGAAGAGCACGACGTCCCGGTTATCGCTTTTGTCGAGGATGTGGCGGCGTCGGGCGGCTATTGGCTGGCGGCAGCGGCGGACGAGATATTCGCCGATGCCAGCTCTGTCGTGGGATCCATCGGAGTGATCTCTTCCGGATTTGGCGCGCATGTGTTCCTGGATCGTCAGGGATTGGAGCGACGGGTTCACACGGCAGGTGAGAGCAAGAGCATGCTCGACCCATTCCGACCGGAAAACGAAGAGGATGTGGCGCGCCTGAAGGTGCTGCTGAATGACATCCATACGAATTTCATCGACCACGTGACCGAACGGCGCGGGCAGAAACTGTCGGGTGAGGAAAAGCTCTTTACCGGCGAAGTCTGGCTGGCGCGACGCGCTGAGGCGCTGGGTCTGATCGATGGGATCGGTCACTTGAACCCCGTGCTGGAGGCGCGCTTCGGCAAGAAGGTTCGCCTGCGCCGCTATGGTGTCAAAAAACCGTTCCTGAGCCGCTTTGGCCTTTCGCTGGCCAATGATGCGCTTGGGGCGGTCGAGGAACGCGCGCAGTTCGCGCGGTTTGGCCTCTGAGGTGATTTTCAAGATTGTATCCTTGTTTCTAGTGGCCATGGCCGTCCTGGCCATGTTCGGACGTTTGCGTTTCCCGGGACAAAAGAAACTCAAATCAGCCCGCTGCCCGTCCTGTGGACGTTTCAGGATCGGCAAAAGCGGCTGTGACTGTGGACGAGGAGGTCCCAAGACATGATGCCCTGGCTGTTTTCTGCCCTAGGCCTGGTAATCCTGTTGCTGGCGGGTGATGCGCTGGTGCGTGGTGCCGTGAACCTGAGCCTGCGGATTGGTATCCCCGCGCTGATCGTCAGCCTGACCATCGTTGCTCTTGGCACATCTGCGCCGGAACTGCTGATTGCGGTGCAGGCGGTACATGAGAACGCCGATGGCATCGCACTGGGCAACGTGGTGGGCTCGAACACCGCGAATATCCTGTTGGTGCTGGGGTTGCCTGCAATGATGCGCGCCCTGCACACCAGCGAGTGCAACACGCGCAAGAACTACATCTTCATGATTGCCGCGACGGTGCTGTTCATCGCGCTGGCCTTCTTTGGCACATTTACCTGGGTGTCCGGTGTGATCCTGCTGCTGGCCCTGTTTGCGGTGTTGTTTGTCGCCTTTCGCGAGGCACGAGCCCATCGCGCCGCGGGGGTCGAGGACGACCTCGAGGACATCGAGGAAGCCGATCCCAACATGCCCTACTGGCGCATCGGGATCTATCTCGTGCTCGGCCTGGCCGGGCTGCCGCTCGGGGCGGAGCTGCTGGTCGAAAACGCGACCATCATCGCCCGCATGTATGGTCTGAGCGAGACTGTGATCGGGCTGACGCTGGTGGCCATTGGCACCTCCTTGCCGGAGTTGGCAACCACGGTGATGGCGGCCCTGCGTCGTCAGGCCGATGTGGCGCTTGGCAATGTGATCGGGTCGAATATGTTCAACCTGCTGGCGATTATTGGCCTTACCACATTTATCGGGCCAATTTCCGTCGACCCTGCATTCTTGGAGTTCGATCTGTGGGTGATGCTGGCGTCCTCGCTGATCATCATCCCCTTTGTGTTCCTGCGACAGGACATCACGCGCCTCTGGGGTTTCGTTCTGACGGCGCTTTATGTGGTCTACATGTGGTTGCTGCTCTAAGTCTGGTTCAAAGCAAAACGGACTAAGGGGACGGACATGCGAGCACTGGTGACTGGCGCAGGGAAACGTCTGGGAAAGGCAATCGCGCTTGCCCTGGCCGACGACGGGTACGATGTTGCGGTGCACTATGCGTCCTCCGAGCAGGCGGCGGTGAATGTCGTCGCTGAGATCGAGGCGCGCGGCCGGCGGGCCGTTGCCCTACAGGCCGACCTGTTGCATGACGCGCAGACCGAAATGCTCCTGCCCCGCGCGGCGGAGATGTTGGGTGGGCCGATCACATGTCTCGTGAACAATGCGTCGATCTTTGAAGCCGATGATTTGGCAGGCATGACCCGTAGCAGCTGGGATCGCCACATGCAGAGCAATCTGCGCGCCCCTGCGCTGCTGTTGCAGGCGCTTGCGGCTCAGGACCTGCCAGACCTCAGGGATGCAGCCGGAGAGCCGCTGTCGGCGGCCGTCGCCATCAACATGGTGGATCAGCGCGTGCGCAAGCTGACGCCGCAATTCATGAGCTACACACTTGCGAAATCCGCGCTTTGGACACTGACTCAGACTGCGGCCCAAGCGTTGGCGCCCAGGATCCGTGTCAATGCCATCGGGCCGGGTCCGACACTGGCTGGCCCCCGTCAGACGCCGCAGGACTTCGCTGCGCAGCGTGGCGCCACGCCGTTGCAGCGCGGAGCGGGAGAGGCGGATATCGCGGCGGCCCTGCGATATCTGGTGACGTCTCCTGCCATTACCGGCCAATTGATCTGTGTCGACGGGGGGCAACATCTGGCCTGGCAGACCCCGGATGCGCTGCTGCCGGAATAGTTCAAAATTCCGGGGTGCAGAGCGGCAATCGTGCTGAAGTCGTCCCAACTTATGCACGAGAGGTGGGACCGTCACACAAGCGTTACAGAAACTCTAATACTTTCAATCATTTGCAAGGTGCATATGGAAATATTGAAAAAAATCAGCCCCTTGACGGTTCGCTTAAAATTTAGGCAATTCGGCGAAGTCGCCAAATCTAAAAGGAAATTCCAAACAAGCCCAAAGTTATCAGAGCAGTTATCCACAGGAACGGTGGATTCATCACAGCTTGAAATCCACGCCCGAAGATTGCAGCGGTGACGCCAGAATCATATGTCAGATACCATGGATGAACCCAGCGCAGAATCGCCCGGCCCTGCCGAGGTCCCCCGTACTGGCTACGGGGTAATTCAGGACTACCTGCGGACGCTCGACTCCTCGCCGGGGGTCTATCGGATGCTGGATAGCGAAAGCCGCGTTCTTTATGTCGGCAAGGCCCGCAACCTGCGCGCCCGGGTGTCGAACTATTCCCGTCCCGGTCACAGCCCGCGCATCGAAAAGATGATCTCGCTGACCGCGACGATGATGTTCCTGACCACCCGGACGGAGACCGAGGCGCTGCTGCTGGAGCAGAACCTCATCAAGCAGCTCAAGCCGAAGTACAACGTGCTGCTGCGCGATGACAAAAGCTTTCCCAATATCCTTGTCGGCAAGACCCACGACTATCCGCAGATCAAGAAGCATCGCGGCGCGCGCAAGGAGAAGGGGAGCTATTTCGGACCCTTCGCCAGCGCCGGTGCGGTCAATCGAACGCTCAACCAGCTGCAGAAGGCGTTTCTCCTGCGCAACTGTTCCGACAGCATGTTCGAGGCCCGCTCACGTCCCTGCCTGCAATATCAGATCAAGCGCTGCTCCGGCCCTTGCGTCGGGCTGATCTCGCGTGAGGAATACGCCGAAAGCGTGCGTGATGCCGAACGCTTCCTGTCGGGCCGCTCCACCAAGATCCAGGAGGAGCTGGGCGAACAGATGATGGCGGCCTCCGAAGCGATGGAGTTCGAGCGTGCCGCCGCCCTGCGGGATCGGATCAAGGCGCTGACACAGGTGCAGTCGGCGCAGGGCATCAACCCGCGCGGCGTCGCCGAGGCCGATGTGATCGGCCTGCATATGGAGGCCGGGCAAGCCTGCGTGCAGGTCTTCTTCATTCGTGCCAATCAGAACTGGGGCAATCAGGACTTCTATCCGCGCGTCTCGGCGGACATGTCCCCGGCCGAGGTCATGGAGGCCTTCATCGGCCAGTTCTACGACAACAAGGACGTGCCGCGGCAGTTGATCCTGTCCGACGACATCGAGAACACCGACCTGATGAGCGAGGCCCTGGGCAACAAGGCCGACCGCAAGGTGGAGATCGTGGTGCCGCAGCGGGGCGAAAAGACCGAGCTGGTCTCTAGCGCCGTGCGCAACGCCCGCGAAAGCCTCGCCCGTCGCATGGCCGAGAGCGCCACGCAGGCGAAACTGCTGCGCGGCCTTGCGGAGGCCTTTGGACTGGAGGGGCCGCCGCAGCGGATCGAGGTCTACGACAACTCTCACATTCAAGGCACCAACGCGGTGGGCGGCATGATCGTTATGGGGCCCGAGGGGCTGATGAAGAACGCCTATCGCAAGTTCAACATCAAGGGCGACGAGCTGGTCCCCGGCGATGACTTCGGCATGATGAAGGAGGTTCTGAACCGCCGCTTCTCACGCCTGCTGAAGGAAGACCCGGACCGCGACAAGGGCATGTGGCCCGACCTGCTGCTGATCGATGGCGGTGCAGGGCAGGTTTCGGCGGTGGCGGAGATCATGCAGGAGCATGGGGTGATGGACATACCCATGATCGGTGTGGCCAAAGGCGTGGATCGCGACCATGGCAAGGAGGAGTTCCACCGCCCCGGCGAGAATGCCTTTGCCCTGCAGCGCAATGATCCGGTGCTCTATTTCATCCAGCGGATGCGCGACGAGGCGCACCGGTTTGCGATTGGCACGCACCGCGCCAAACGGGCCAAATCCATGGCCGCCAACCCGCTGGACGAGATCCCTGGCGTTGGCGCCCGGCGCAAGAAGGCGCTCTTGACTCATTTTGGCAGTGCCAAGGCAGTGAGCCGGGCCAATCTGTCGGATCTGAAGGCGGTCGAGGGGGTCTCGGGGGCGCTGGCGGAAACCATCTATAACTATTTTCAGGACCGCTGATGAGACCGGTTCAGGATTGTGGGGCGCTGCCCCTCAAACTCCCCGAGATATTTGGCAAAAGGTGAAGGGCCAAGTGGCGGTTCGGGACGAATTGACCCTTCCCGACCCGCGCGGCAGCCTGTAGGTATGCGCTCATGATCTGGAATTTACCCAATGTCCTCACAGTCCTGCGGTTGCTGGCGGCGCCAGCACTGGCAGTGATGTTCCTGTTCTTCTCGCGCCCGCATGCGGATTGGTTTGCCTTGATCCTGTTTGTCAGCGCGGCGGTCACTGATTGGTTCGACGGCTATCTGGCGCGCAGCTGGAAGCAGGAGACCAAGATGGGGGCGATGCTCGACCCGATCGCCGACAAGGCGATGGTGGTGATCGCGTTGATGATCCTGGTGGGCTATGCCACCTCGCATTGGACGGCCTGGCTGGTGCTGCCTGCGACGGTCATCCTGTTCCGCGAGGTCTTTGTCTCGGGCTTGCGTGAGTTCTTGGGCGACACGGCGGGCACGCTGAAGGTGACCAAGCTTGCGAAGTGGAAGACCACGGCCCAGATGATTGCCATCGCGACCTTGTTCTCGCAGGGCATCTTTGAACATCATCTCGGCATGGGTGGCTTTGGCATGGATCGCCAGATGGTGCAGGATGTCCTGTCCGGCGCGGTCGAAGATACACAGGGGCTGCGGTTTTATTACGAGGGCATGGTCTGGTCCGGTCGGCTTGGGTTGTGGCTGTTGTGGATTGCCGCTGCGCTGACGCTGATCACCGGCTTTGACTACCTGAAGAAGGCCCTGCCACACCTGAAGGAGACGCGCTGATGGAGGTTCTGTATTTCGCCTGGGTGCGTGAGCGCATCGGACTGCCGAAAGAGCGGGTTGAAACGTCTGCCGTAACCGTTGCGGAATTGGTCGAGGAACTGAAGGCGCGCGAAGAGCGCTATGCTGCCGCCTTTGCCGACCTTTCCGCCCTGCGGGTGGCGCTGGACCAGGAGCTGGCGGAGTTTGATGCGCCGCTTGCGGGCGTACGTGAGGTGGCCTTTTTTCCACCAATGACCGGAGGCTGAGGCCATGCGGGTCGCTGTGCAGGAGGCGCCCTTCGATTTCGGTGCCGAAGCCGAGGCCTTTGCCCGCGGGGCGGAGGGCGCCGGGGCCGTTGTGACGTTTACTGGCGTGGTTCGAGAGGCCGACAGCGGCGCCATGGCGTGTATGGAAATCGAGCATTACCCCGGCATGACGCAAAAGGCGCTGGAACAGATCGCAACAGAGGCGATGAGCCGCTGGGATCTGACGGATGCGCTGGTGATCCACCGCTACGGGCGGCTTGCGCCCGGTGCGCAGATCATGATGGTCGCTACCGCCGCGCGCCACCGCGTCGCGGCCTTTGATGCGGCGGAATATCTGATGGACTACCTGAAGTCCCGCGCTCCGTTCTGGAAGAAGGAAATCCTTCAGGACGGCAGCGCCGACTGGGTTGCGGCAAAGGATGCCGACGAGGACGCGCTCCGTCGCTGGTAATAAGCCGTTGCAGGCCGACCGGTGGAGAGGCGCTATGAGCCGTGAAGCCCGGCCACTTTCTATCCCAAGTTTTATGTCGCTTCCTGATCCCGACGGGGGAGGCTCCCGCCCGTTGCAACTGCATTGAAAATGCAGCCGCGCCCGTTGGGCCGGGCGCCGCCCCTGCGGCGCGGCGGTGAACGACTGTGCCGAAGGGGCGTGCGCGTGCTGCGGTCCTGCAATGAGGGGGCGGAACGGCTGCAATTCTCGCCTGGGGCGAGGCCAGATTCAAGAGCTATGGGTGCGCAGCAAATCTGGCTCTATCATCATGGCACATTCGCGCCGATACTGAGCTTAGATTGGCGTCGGCTCTGAGGAAGCGCGCTGTATTCCATCGTGGGTCTCGGGCAGTGCGGGGGTGTCTTGGCTGAAAATGTTGATCCAGCCTGCGCCCCGGCGTTGCCAGATGGAGCTGACGAACATCACCTCCGGGCTCTGGCGGCCAGTCCGCTGAAACGACGCGCGATAGCTGAGCAGGCCGTGGCCCGCCCCCAGTGCCCGTGCCTGCAGCTCAGTAAGGTCGTAGGTCTCTACAGTGGGGCCGTGGTGTAGCTGTGCGCTGTGGTCGGCTCGATCTGCGAACCCGCTCGAATAGACCCCGAGAAAACTCTTGCAGAGCAGGGCGGCATCAGCATCGGCATCCCCCCGGACCAGCGCGTCCCAGACCGCCCGCTCACAGGCGGATAGGTCTTGCAGCAGCATATCGGGGTCCTGAAGAGCAACCACGCGGGTCAGCCCGCGCCATGCAGCTGATTGCGCAGCTCTTCCGCCTCGTGACGCGCCTCGCGCAGCCCATCCATGGCGGCGCGCAGCTCGGCTTCGGTCTGGCTCAGCTGGTTGGTCAGTTCGGCTTCGCGCTGCTGCAGGTAGGTGATCGCCTGATCGCGGGTCTCTTCCGCCTCGTGCAGCTCCTGACTCATGCGGTCCAGATCGGCCACGTCGCTCTGCCGCACACGGGTAAAGCGATGCATGAGCCAATTGGCAAACCATCCCATCGCAAAGGCGACAAAGAGGATGATGGCTGTCGTGAGGATGAACTCTGTTCTGTTCATTATCCGTCGGTCTCCTCGTTGGTGCCGGCGTCAGTGGAATCGGCTTCGGCGTCGTCAGGCTCCGCCGTATCGTCCGTATCTGGGGCTGCGTCGTCGCCGCTGGCCTCGGGCAGTTCGCTTTCGATCAGGCGGAACTCGATGCGGCGGTTTGCCTCGCGGCCCTCTTCGGTGTCATTTGTGGCGATAGGGGTGTCTTCGCCATAGCCTTTGGCGACAAAGCTACCGGTCAGAATGCGCCGGGCGCGCAGTGCGTTCAGCACCGATTGCGCCCGTGCCTGGCTGAGGTTCTGGTTCATTTCCTCGCGGCCCTGACTGTCGGTGTGGCCCTGGATTTCCAACGGGATTTCGCCACATTGCTGCAACAGCTTGGCGATCTTGTCGATCACGCGGGCGCTGTCGGCGGCGACGGTGGCAGAGCCCGGTTCAAATGCGATCTTGTCCGCCCGCTGGATTGCGGCCAGTTCGGCCTCGCAGAGGGCGGGTGCCATCAACCGGTCTTCTGGCTCGGGAGGCGCCTCATAGGTGATGTCCAGCTCGTAATCCTCGGCCTCGCCCAGCTTGGCCGACAGCATGCGCGAAATCTCGGCGCTGGCGTTTTCCAGATGGGTCATGCCGCGCACGGTCACCAGATCCGGTGTGACGGTGACTGCGCCACGTTCCAGCTGTGCCAGCGCATCCAGTGCGGCCAGCACGCGGATCGGCCAGGCAGCTGGCAAATCGGGCACGTTGCGGGTGGCCAGATGGATTGCGCCGGTGCCAAACCGGGCCTTCGCGTAGCTGTCAACGGTGCGCCGCTGGGCATCATCGCTCAGTCGCCCGCGCAGCTGTACCTGTCCTTCCGGGCTGAGGGTGGCGGAAAACTCCGGGGTGGCATCGGATGTCTGTTCCTCGGGTTCCGGCAGCACGGCGTGCAGCACGAAGACCTGCGGCAATGCATTCTCCAGCTCGCCCACGACATGGTCGAACCTTGCTTGCGCCGTGCCTTGTGCAGCCACCAGCGTCACCTCGCCGTTGGAGTAGGTGATCGAGCCCTGACCTAGCTCTTTGAGTGCCGAAAGGCCGACCTCAACTGCACGAGACCAACTGGCCGACGGGACGCCAAGGCCAATGGTGCATTCTGTCTCCACCCGCAATTCGGCGTCTTTTGCGGCTTTCAGAATGCGGCGACGGCTGTCTTCGCTCTCGGCCGAACAGGCGTCAAAACGCCCCCCTTGCGGCCCCAGGACATAGCGCAGGGTGAACGGAGAGATGACCGGGCGCGGGGCGGCGATATCAAGTGTGACATGCACATTCGGTGGCAGCATGCGGTTCAGCTCGGTTTCCAGCTGTTTCTTTGCCTCTGGGCTGTCCGCAATGGCGGTGATGCGCACCGCGCCCGCCTCGACCGAGATCTTGGTCCGCGGCAAAAGCGCCAGTGCCTTCAATGCATAGGCCATCGCGTCGGCCCAGCCTTTGGGCATCGGATGGTCGGCTGTTTCGACAAAATCGGTGACCTGCGGCGTGCCGCGAATGGCGCTGAGGCGCTTGATCAGCGCGGCGTGATTGCTGGCGGCAGGGATCAGGCCGATGATTGAAATGCCTGCATCGTTGCGCAGGATTTCGGTCGAAAACCGGGGCGGCGCGATGCCCTTCGATGGGGTGATTTCCATCATGTCGATGATCCGCGTCGCGTCGACCACGGCACCCACACGCGAAATCGCAGTAAATCGCTTGGCCTCGTCCGGGGCCACGCCTGAAAGCTCTACCCGCAACCCATCCGCGACCACTTCGGCCCAGGACAGTCCGGCCTCGTCGAGAGTGCGGCGGACCACGATTTCCGAATTGTCCTCCAGTGCGGTCGCTGCAAACCCCGCCACCACCAGACTAAGACCGGCTGCACCGGCAAAAGCGGCGGTAGAGAGCAGAAGCGAAGATAAGCGCATGAGGTAAGGAATTCCGGCAGTTTTGATGTTAACGGTCTTACAAGGGCACCCGCGAGGGATCAATCAGAAGGCAGCGCGCAGTCAGGCAAACAGAGCCAGACCAAGGAATATGAGCGGAATCAAGCCGGTGTCACGGTTGAGGCGAAACAGGGAAAGCAACCTGTCGTTGTTTTCCGCATCAAAGGCGCGCAACTGCCACGTCATGTGCCAGCCCATCGCCCACGGGGCACAAAGTGCCAGCGCCAGCGCCAGAACCGATCCTGCGGGCTGCACCGCCATGAGGATTGCCAGTCCCATCAGGCTGACGGTGGCCACGATAAAGCGGCGCAGCCAGGTCGGAGAGCGCTCCCCAAACAGCCGCGCGGTGGATTTCACCCCGATCAACGCGTCGTCCTCGGTGTCTTGATGGGCATAAATGGTGTCATAAAACAGCGTCCACGCCATGCCCGCCACATACAGCACCACCGCAGGCCACTCCAGGCGACCACTATGGGCAACCCAAGTCAGCATCGCGCCCCAGTTGAAGGCCAGGCCGAGGAAGATCTGCGGCCACCAGGTAAAGCGCTTGGCAAAGGGGTAAATCGCCACCGGGAACAGCGCGAGGATGCCCATGGCAATGGCGGCCTGATTGAAGGTCAAAAGTATGCCGAAGGCCAGCAGACACTGCAGTGCCATCCAAGTCAGAGCGCCCTTTACGGAGACCTGGCCGGAGGGAATGGGGCGAGAGCGCGTGCGCTCCACCCCGCCATCGATGTCGCGGTCGGTGATGTCATTCCAGGTACAACCCGCACCGCGCATCAGCCACGCACCCAGGCCGCAGCCGACAAAGATCCACAAATCCTCCCAGCGCGGATTCTGTCCAGCGATCATGGCCAGCGCCAGCCCCCACCAACAGGGCAGCAACAACAGCCAGGTGCCGATGGGGCGGTCGGCGCGGCTCAGGCGCAGATAGGGGCGGGTCCACGCTGGGGCATAGATGTCGACCCAATTGTCTTTCACCGCATCCGCGACACGTCCATCTGGTGTTGGCGACTGGCCTTGCATATGTAGGACCTCATGAATGCTAAAGTCAGACTGTATGTAGATCACCCCTTAGGGGCAGGGCAAACGGTTCCTCTGGACCGCGATCAGGCGCATTATCTCTTTGGGGTGATGCGGCTGGCCGTTGGCGCGCGGGTGGCGCTGTTCAACGGGCGTGACGGGGAATGGCAGGCGGAGGTGGCCGAGGCGAGCAAGCGCAGCGGCGTGCTGAGCTGTGTGGAACAGTCCAATCCCTTGCAGATGCCGCCCGACCTCTGGCTGATCTTTGCGCCGATCAAGAAGGCACGCACGGATTTCATCGTCGAGAAGGCCGCCGAGATGGGGGCTGCGCGAATCTTGCCGGTGGGGACGGAGTTCACCAATTCCGAACGAATCCGCCAGGACCGCCTGCAGGCCCACGCGGTGGAGGCCGCGGAGCAATGCGGCGGCACCTATGTACCTGAGGTCGCGGAACTGCAGAAGCTCTCCGGCCTGCTGGATCACTGGCCCGCCGAACGTCAGCTGATGTTCTGTGACGAGGCCGAGGTGGGCCAGCAGTTGTTTCTGGATGTGACACAGGGCGAAGGTCAGGCCTGGGCGATTCTCATCGGCCCGGAGGGCGGGTTCTCGCCCGCAGAACGCAAGCGCCTGCACGGAATGGCACAATCGCATGTGGTCAGTCTCGGCCCGCGCATCCTGCGGGCGGATACCGCCGCAGTGGCCGCGATGACCCTGTGGCAACAGAAACTCGGAGACTGGTAAGATGTGGCGCGCCGCAGAGCCTTCTGACCTCGGTTGGATCGAGGCACTGCTGTTTGCCCATATCGAAGGGTCGATGTTCCTGATCGGCAACCTGCGCACCCACGGGTTTGCGTCGAGCCATCCCAATGGGCTGACCCTCTGGGCGCGGGAGGGGCGGGACGGGGTGTTTGGCATCACCAACGCAGGCTCGGTCCTGATGATGGCGCCGGGCTCTACGCCAGAAGATTGGCATGCTGCGGGCCAGCTATTGTGCGGGCGCGACGTGACGGGGGTGCTGGGCAATGCCGCGCAGGTGCGGGGTTTTCTGGCCGCCAATGGCCTGCAGGATCATCCACGCCAGCTGGACAGCGATGATCCGGGCTTTGTGCTCGACATGGAGGATCTGCAAGTCGAGGTCCGCGCCGGGGAAGACATCATCCCTCTGGGAGATGCGCCGCGCGCCCTGGTCGAGGAGTGGCGCACTGCCTATGAGATCGAGGCGCTGAACATGGCACCGGAGGCCGCCCGCAAAAAGGCCGCGAAAGATATCGCGACCTTCATTGCCAATGACAGCCACCGGGTGCTGCTGGCAGAAGGGCAGCCGGTGGCAATGAGTGGTTACAACACCGCGTTTGACGAGGCGGTGCAGGTGGGCGGGGTTTACACGCCGCCGGCGTTACGCGGAAAAGGCTACGCGCGCCGCGTCGTCGGTCGGCATATGACGCAGGTGCGCGCTCGCGGCGCGAGGCAAGCGGTGCTCTTTGCCGCCAGCGCAGCCGCCGCACGTGCCTATACCGCCGTTGGCTTCTGCCCGGCAGGGACATTTGCATTGGTTCTGTTTTCCAAGCCTGCGCAGATACGCGCAGCCTCTGTGGAGGGACGCACATGAATTTTATCCGACCGGAGGCGCGCGCTGCATTGTGGCGCTGGCGAGAACTTCTGGGAGCTTTGGCTCTGTTGGCGCTGGGGCTGCGCTGGGCGCTTGGTGGGGTTGGTTTTATCCAGATGACCGGCTGGGCCTGTGTCGCGCTAGCGGTGATTCTCGGCGTGGTCGGTGCGCAGAGGATGCGCTTCCGGCTCGGCTCAGGTGGGCCGGGGGTGGTGCAGGTCACCGAAGGCCAGATCAGCTATTTCGGGCCTCTTACTGGCGGTGCGGTCGCCCGTTCAGAGATCGAAACGCTACGGCTCGATCATACCGCACGGCCCTCGCACTGGGTGCTGGAGCAGCCCGGTCAGCCGCCGCTGGCAATCCCGGTCACGGCGACCGGAGCGGAGGCGCTGTTTGATGTCTTTGCCAGCCTGCCGGGGTTGAAAACAGAACGCATGCTGAGTGAACTACATCACAAAGGTCCTCACCAGGTCGTGATATGGCAGAGATCACCGGAGCCGCGCAGCCTGCACCGCCTGCATTGACACCGGGCGCGTTTCGCAGCACCAGTTTAACCTCGGGCTTCGGGCCCTTTGTCAGAAATGCCACGCCTGCCTTTGGCGGCGACCTACGAAGGGGGCCTACCCATGTCCATTCCCCAGTCCGGCGGCGGACCGATCAAAAGCCATGCGCAGCTGGCGGAATATATGGAAGCTGGCTGCAAGCCCAGCGATGACTGGCGCATCGGCACCGAGCACGAGAAATTCGGCTACTGCAAGGACACGCTGGCGCCGCTGCCCTATGCGGGGAAACGCTCCATCCAGGCCGTGCTGGAAGGCCTGCGCGACCGTCATGGCTGGGATCCGGTCACCGAGGGCGACAAGCTGATTGGCCTGACCAAGGGTATGGGCAATGTCAGCCTGGAGCCGGGTGGCGCGCTTGAACTGTCGGGCGCACCGCTGGAGACCATTCACGAGACCTGTGACGAGGTGAACACTCACCTGCGCGAGGTGAAGGACATCGCCGATGAGATCGGTGTCGGCTTCATCGGTCTGGGCGCGGCTCCGATCTGGCAGCATGACGAAATGCCGCTGATGCCCAAGGGGCGCTACAAGCTGATGAACGACTACATGGAGCGCGTCGGCACCATGGGGCGGTCGATGATGCGCCGCACCTGCACGGTGCAGGTGAACCTCGATTTCGCCTCCGAGGCGGACATGGTGCAGAAACTGCGCGTGGCGCTTGCGCTACAGCCGGTGGCCACGGCGCTCTTTGCCAATTCGCCTTTCTTCGAGGGCAAGCCCAACGGCATGAAATCCTGGCGCAGCCACATCTGGCGGCATCTGGATGATGCCCGCACCGGCATGCTGCCGTTTGTCTTTGAGGACGGCATGGGGTTCGAGCGCTACGCCGACTATGCGCTCGATGTGCCGATGTATTTTGTCTATCGCGATGGCAAATACATCGACGCGCTGGGCCAGTCCTTCCGCGATTTCCTGAAAGGCCAGCTGCCGGCGCTGCCGGGTGAAACCCCGACGCTGAGCGATTGGGCCGATCACCTGACCACCGCCTTTCCGGAGGCGCGGATCAAGAAATACATGGAGATGCGCGGCGCCGATGGTGGCCCCTGGCGCAGGCTCTGTGCGCTGCCGGCGTTCTGGGTCGGTCTGATGTATGACCAGAGCGCACTGGATGCGGCCTGGGATCTGGTCAAGGGCTGGGATGCGGAGACCCGCGAGGCGCTGCGCGTGCAGGCCGCCATCGGCGGGCTTCAGGCCGAGGTCGGCGATGTGAAAATGCACGACCTGGCCCGGGAGGTGCTCGCCATCGCAGAGGGCGGCCTCAAGGCGCGGGCCCGTCAGGGGGCCGGTGGACTGGTGCCGGACGAGACCCATTTCCTCAATGCGCTGAAGGAGAGTGTCGAGAGCGGCAAGGTCCCGGCGGACGAGCTGCTCGAGCGTTACAACGGTGACTGGAACGGCGATCTGAGCCGCATCTACGCCGACTACAGCTACTGAGGGACCGCGTCAGCCGGACCGCGCAGTCAGACCGAGAAGGGGGCGCCGCTGAGACGCCCCTTTTTGCTGCGCGCGGCGGATGTGCGGCGCCCGCGAGGCGTGTGGGCGCCGTGAGGCTGGCTGGCGCGCAGGTTGCGATCCTGATGCGCGCGGCGGATCTTTCCCCGCAGCCTGCGCTTGCCCGCTGTTCACCGGCGCCTTAAACGCGCGTCTTCACACGCTCCGAAAGGTACTGTCATGGGCAATTTCTTTATCTCTGCATTTGAAAAACTTGTTGGTCTTGTTGTTGTGCTGCTGCTGCTCGCGGTGGCGGTGGGCGCGGTTTTCGCCCTGTTGGAGCCGATGGGTGGTGGTCTGCTGCCGGCGCTTCTGGTGCTGGTCGGCGGCTCGCTCTACGTCATCCTGATCGGCGGTTCGCTGTATCTGGCGCTGGGGATCTACAACAACACCAAGCGCACGGCCGAAGCGGTCGAGCGTCTGGCCGCAAAGTAAGCCGCATCCCGCGCGGTGCGGCACCTGAGATCCAAACGACAAACCGGCGGCAGAAATCTCTGCCGCCGGTTTTTATTTGTGAGCCGTGAGTGGCGGGCAGCAATTACTGCAGCAGTTCGGCCGGTTCGGCACCTTCGATTTCGTCCCAGTTCACATCGGCCTTCTCGATGTAGCCCGGGATGTCGGTGACCCAGCGTTCCTGAATGTCCTTGGACAGGTTCAGATACAGCACGTCATCGACGATCTTCCACTGGTTCGGGTCGCCATCGAACTTGAAGCCCATCGCGGCACCAAAGGCGCAATAGCCGCCATAGGCCGGGACATAGGCCTCCGGGTTGGCCTCGAACAGCGCCTTGTTCTCTTCGGAGGCAAACCAATATGTGGCCTCGTCATGGGTGGTGGTCAACTTGTAGCTGCCCTTGTTTGCCTCGCCTTCGGTGAAATAGGCCACCGGGTCGTAGCCCTGCATCGCGAGGCCGGTGGAGGAGGCGTTGATCTCGACACCTGCTGCCAGTGCGGAGGTTGCCAGGGCAACGGAGAGGGCGATTCCGCCCAGGAAAGAAGTGGTCTTGGTCATCGGTTTGAACCTTTCAATCAGCCCGGGCGAAAATGCACCCGGTGTGGAGGGGGACTATGAACAGATGTTCGAAATCCGGACTTGGTGTGGTGGGTGAGTGCCGCCACGATGCTGATCTGGGGAGGCCGCGCATCACATGCAAAACAACTCCTTTTGTCTGTGCAGAAATGCGGAATACCCCTGCGCAGGTGCGGTGAAACGATCGCGTGAGCCAAATGTGAAACGCCCCGCCGGATGGGGCGGGGCGTTTGAATTCAACAGGTTGTTCGGGATTCGGGTCGCGCTACTTCTGACCGATCTTTGGCTCGGTGCCAGCGCGCAGCCGGGCGATATTGTCCTTGTGGCGCCACAGGATCACCGCCGCGAGAGCAACGGCGAGCAATATGACAGGCTGGTAGCCGAGCACCAGACACCACAGCGGAGCGCTCACCGCCGCTGTCAGCGCCGCCAGCGAGGACATCCGGCGCAGCAGCGCCATGGCCAGCCATGTCAAACAGCAGGCGATACCGACAGGCCAGGCCAGCGCCAGCATCAGCCCGAGGAAGGTCGCCACGCCCTTGCCGCCTTTGAATCCGAGCCAGACCGGAAAGCAATGGCCAACAAAGGCCAGAAGCCCGGCCAGCTGTGCCGCATCCTCGCCCGCCAGATCTCCGGCCAGCGCGCGCGCCAGCAGGACTGCCACGGCGCCCTTGCCGCCATCGAGGATCAGCGTTGCCGCCGCCGCTGCCTTGCTGCCGGTGCGCAGCACATTGGTGGTGCCAATATTGCCCGATCCGATCTCGCGCAGGTTGCCAAGCCCAAAGGCCTTGGTGACCACCATGCCAAAGGGGATGGAGCCGAGAAGATAGCCGAGGGCGCCCCATAGGAGCAGGAGCGGCAGGGCGGTCTCGATCACGGGCAGCATCAGTTGTCCTTTCGGTAGACGGGTTCACCCGCAACATAGGTCGCCAACACCCGCCCCTGCAGACGCTGGGTGTCAAAGGGCGTGTTCTTGGATTTCGACTGCAACTTGAACCGGTCCAGCACCAGCGGCGCGTCGGGGTCAAACAGCACCAGGTCCGCAGGCGCGCCGTCGCTCAGACGCCCGGAGGCAAGGCCAAGTCGCTTGGCCGGGTTCAGCGACATGGCGCGGAACAGGGTCGGCAGGTCCAAAAGCTCCGCATGATAGAGCCGCAGGGCCGCCGGCAGCAGCGTTTCCAGCGCCACCGCACCGGCGGCGGCTTCTTCAAACGGCAGGCGCTTGCTCTCTTCGTCCTGCGGCGTGTGCATCGAGGAGATCACATCGACCAATCCGGTGCGCACCGCCTCGACCACCGCAAGGCGGTCGTCTTCGGAGCGCAAGGGCGGCTTCACCTTGAAGAAGGTGCGGTAGTCGGCCACGTCCAGCTCGTTCAGGGTCAGATGGTGGATTGAGGTGCCAGCGGTGATGTCGAGCCCGTTGACCTTGGCCCGTTCCAGCGCGGGCAAGGCGCGGGCGGTGGTGATCTGGTCGGCATGGTAGGCGGCGCCGGTCATCTCCAGCAATGCGATGTCGCGGTCCAGCCCCATGCGTTCGGCCATCGGCGACACCGAGGGCAGCCCCCGGAGGGCGGCGAACTTGCCGGAGGTCGCGGCGGCGCCTGCCGACAGGCCCGGCTCCTGCGGGTGGGCCATGACCAGCGCGCCGAGGCTGCGCGCATAGGTCAGCGCGCGCGAGAACACCTTGGTGCTGGTCACCACATGATCGCAGTCGGTAAAGGCCACGGCACCTGCATCCATCAGCAGGCCGATCTCGGTCATCTCGCGCCCGTCGCGGCCCTTGGTCAGGGCGGCCATCGGCAGCACGTTCACCGGCGCGTCGACCTGAGCGCGGCGGGTGACGAACTCCAGCGTCTCGGGGCTGTCGATGCACGGGGTGGTGTCGGGACGGGTCACGATGGTGGTGACGCCGCCTGCCGCCGCCGCAAGCCCTGCGGATTTGTAGCTTTCCTTGTGCCGCTCGCCCGGCTCGCAGACCTTGACGCCAATATCGACGATCCCCGGTGCAAGGCACTTGCCGCCGCAGTCCACGACCTGCACATCAGCCGCCGCGAGGCCATGGGCGGCGAGGATCGTCTCCACACCCTCGTCGCCGTTGGTCCGGGCAACGATCTGGCCGTGCCGTGTGAGAAGGCTGCCAAGATCATCTGTCCCCGCCTCTGGATCGATCAGGCGCGCATTGATGAAGAGAGTGGACATCTATCGGTTTCTCCGTTGTCGCGGGTATTGAGCCTTCGCCTGAATATCGCACAAGAGCCGGTAGACCTTATGGCCGTCGGAAATGCGTTCAAACCCGATTTTAAACGATACCTCTTGACCATCGCGTCTATCGACCCCGGTGGCGAAGTACACTGTTTGCAGAGCGCCATCGACAAGCGCAATCTCGTTTTCCGTTGATATGGGGTACGTGTCCAGCCGTCTGTCCAAAAGCGGAACCGCGGTTGCGATCATGGCGCGTTTCTGGGTCAGCGTGTACCAAGTGTATTTTTGCAGATAGGGCGGCCAAACAGTCGCGCCCGCAATCATACTGAGCCCGGCAGCGAGGAAAGGCAGCCCGAGCATCCACAAAAGCACCTCGTCCATAGATACCATGATCGTGATCAGGAACCAGGCGCTGCCTGAGAAGACCAATCCAAAGACGAACATCGTGATGGTGCGCGCGGTCAGTGTGAAACCGGGCACCGGCTGTCCCTGCCAAAGAACGGTTTCGCCCGGCTCAAGAATGCCGTCCCATCCATCGCGCGCCGTCATCAAAAGCCTCCCCCAAAAGCCGCAAGGCGACCGATCAGGCGGGCCTGGAGCTGGGAGACACCAGTGCCCAGACGCCTCCGGGGGGGCGGCATTAGGTCTGAGAAAAATAACCGGCGATATATGATGGCATGGTCGCAGGAGGCCGAGCTGGTATCAGTCATCTCCGCCTCACCGAAGCAGAAGAAAAAGAACCAGCGCAAGCAACAGTCCCATCACGATTGCAAAAAGCGTACTGCCTATACGCCGGGCCCGGTTGCGGGCCTCACGCGGGGCGACGCGCAGCTTGGGTTGGGCGGCGTCACTTCGCAGCGACGTTCCTGCGCTCCAGTCGGTCCGGGATTCCCCAAGACGCGCCACCAGTGTCAGGCTGTCGGCCGGGGTCAGCCGGGTCTCCGCGCCATCAAACGCGCGAGCGCGCAGCACCAGCACCCAGCCCGTGATCCCGTCCAGGGCCATGCCATGCTCGGACAGATCCGCCTCGGGCACGCCGAGCCCCTCGCGCAGATATCCCAGCAATCCCAGCCCTTCGAGATCCTCAACCGGGAAGATTTCGGCCTGCTCCATGTCGACCTCCGCAAGGCCCAGCACCTGCGCCAGCGCACCGTCTTCTTCGCGCAGGAACCGGGCCTGCTCGGCGGGCATGTCGAGGGCAAAGACCAGCACCTGATCGCGCGCGCCTTTCGGGATTTCGATCACATCCACCATCGCTCAGGAGGCCTCCGCCTGCCGGGCACTGCGCAGGTTGCGGGCCAGCAGGTCCATCGCGGCCATGCGTACGGCGACGCCCATTTCCACCTGCTCTTGAATAACGGAGCGTTTGATGTCGTCGGCGATGGTGCCGTCGATCTCGACACCGCGATTCATCGGGCCGGGGTGCATGACGATAGCGTCGGGTTTGGCCTGTGCCAGCTTGTCGGCATCCAGACCGTAGCGGTAGAAATACTCGCGTTCCGACGGAATGAAGCCGCCGTCCATCCGTTCCTTTTGCAGGCGCAGCATCATGACCACATCGACGTCCTTCAGGCCCTCGTGCATGTCGTCGTAGATCTCCGCGCCGAATTCGGCAAATTGCTGCGGCACCAGCGTCGGCGGGCCGATCAGGCGGATGCGGTTCTCCATCTTGCCCAGCAGGATCAGGTTCGAGCGCGCCACACGGCTGTGCGCAATATCACCGCAGATGGCGATATTGAGCCGGTGCAGCCGCCCCTTGGCGCGCCGGATCGTCAGCGCATCCAGCAGGGCCTGGGTCGGGTGCTCATGGCGGCCATCGCCGGCGTTCAGTACCGCGCAGTTCACCTTCTGCGCCAACAGATCCACCGCGCCGGAATGCGGATGGCGCACCACCAGCAGATCCGGGTGCATCGCATTCAGCGTCATCGCCGTATCGATCAGCGTTTCGCCCTTTTTGATCGAGGAGGCCTGCATCGCCATGTTCATCACATCGGCGCCAAGACGTTTTCCCGCCAGCTCGAAACTGGCCTGCGTGCGGGTGGAGTTCTCGAAGAACATATTGACCTGGGTAAGCCCCGCCAGCGCATCAGAGTGCTTTTCCGTCTGGCGGTTCAGCGTCACGTAATCATCGGCCAGATCCAGAATGGCGGTGATCTCATGCGGGCGAAGCGGCTCTATCCCGAGGAGGTGGGGCTGGTCGAAAGAGGGGGGCTGCATGGGCGAACTCCGCGCTGTTTCGGCCCTTATAGGAGGGCGGCGCTTTTGGGGCAAGCGGTGGGCGCGCTCGCCGACCAGCGCGGAGTGTGGCAGAGGGCGGGATTTGGATATTTGCAGGAAGCTGAAAGCGTTAAAGGGGCGTTTTCCTTTGTGACGCAGGGGGCTACTGTAGCCGGATGGAATCGGAGCTGGATTATTGGGGCGCCAAGGCGCTTTTGGATTGGCAGGTGGAGCTTGGCGCTACCGAGGCCATGCTTGACGCGCCCATTGATCGCTACGGGTTGCAGGATCAAAAACCCAAGCCTGCGCGCGCCAGCGATGCGCCGCCCCCTCCGGTGCGGCCAAAGAAGATCGACCCGATTGCCGAGGCAACCAAGGCCGCGCGCGTCGCAGATGCGCTGCCCAGCCTGCGCGCGGCGATGGAGGCGTTCGAGCATTGCGACCTGAAGCGCGGCGCGCGCAATCTGGTGTTTGCGGACGGTCAGGCAGGCGCGCGGGTGATGATCATCGGCGAGGCGCCGGGGCGGGACGAGGATCTGGAGGGCAAGCCCTTCGTGGGAAGTGCCGGGCAGCTTTTGGACAAGATGCTGGCGGCCATCGACCTCAGCCGTGACAAGAACGTCTATATCACAAATGTGCTGCCCTGGCGGCCGCCGCAGAACCGCGACCCGCTGCCAGCGGAAATCGCCATGCTGGTGCCCTTCGTCGAGCGTCACGTGGCCTTGGCGCAGCCGGATGTGCTCGTTTTGATGGGCAATATCTCCTGTCAGGCAGTGCTGGGCAAACGTGGCATCACCCGTCTGCGCGGCACTTGGGCTGAGGCCTGGGGCAAGCCGGTGTTGCCGATGTTCCACCCCGCCTACCTGCTGCGGCAAGCACCGGCAAAGCGGCAGGCCTGGGCGGATCTGCTGGAGTTGCGCGCCCGTCTCAACAGTCTGAACTGATCCTTGCGGCCCTATCCCTAGAAAAGGACCCACGCCCATGAAAATCCTCGCGTTTTCCGACCTGCATCTGGTGGAGGAGCTGGCCGCCGATCTGGTCTCGGCCAGTGTCGAGGCTGATCTGGTGATCGGCGCCGGGGATTTTTGCAACACGCGGCAGGGGTTGCCACGTGCGATGGAGATGCTGGCTGGCATCGCCGCACCGATGGTGGTGGTGCCCGGCAATGCCGAAAGCGCCGAGGAGCTGCGCGGCTGTGCGCTGGCCTCGATGACCGTTCTGCACGGGCAGGGCGCCGAGTTGGAGGGGCTGCGGATCTTTGGCCTTGGTGGCGGTATTCCGGAAACGCCCTTTGGCGACTGGTCCTTTGATCTGTCGGACCGGGCGGCGGCGCGCGAACTGGCGCAGGCGGGCGAGATCGACCTGTTGGTGACCCACTCGCCGCCCAAAGGGGCGGGCGATACCACCTCTGCGGGGCTTTCGATCGGGTCCGACAGCATTCGCGCGGCCATCGAGACTCTGCAGCCCAAGCTGGCTGTCTATGGCCATGTGCACGACTGCTGGGGGTATCGCGGCCAGATCGGTGCCACGCAATGCGCCAACCTCGGCCCGACGCCGAACTGGTTCGAGGTTGCGCCATGATCGCGCTATCGACGCTGGTGGCTTTCGTCCCGGCGGCCCTCGCGCTCAATATTACCCCCGGCGCGGACATGATGTTCTGCCTGGGTCAGGGGTTGAAATCCGGCCCGCGCCCGGCCGTGGCCGCCAGTCTCGGCGTGGCGGCGGGCGGCATGGTGCATGTGGCGCTGGCGGGTCTTGGGGTGGCCGCCGTGGTCGCGACGCAACCGGGGTTGTTCGACATCATCCGCTGGGTCGGTGTGGCCTATCTTCTTTATCTGGCGTGGGGTGCGATCATGCATCCGGGTGGAGCCGAGACCCCGGGGCAGGCGGTGCCCGCCAGACGTGCATTCCGCGCCGGGTTGATGGTCAGCCTCACCAATCCGAAGGTGATCCTGTTTGTGCTGGCCTTCGTGCCGCAATTTATCCACCCCGAGGCCGGATCGGTTCTGGGGCAGTTTCTGATCTTCGGGGCCATCATCGGATCGGGCGGCGTGCTGATCAACGGCGGCGTGGGTGTCTTTGCCGGCCGCGCCCGCAGCCTGTTTTCTGGCGGTGGCGCTGCCGCGCGCTGGATGAGCCGCATCACCGGCGGCATATTTGCAGGCCTCGCCCTGAGGCTCGCGTTCTTGGAAAGGGCCTGACAGCCATGTCCCGTATCGACGACAGCAAGGACTTCATCCCGGTCCGTATTGCCATTCTCACCGTTTCCGACAGCCGCAGTCTTGACGAGGATCGCTCCGGTCAGGTGTTGGTGGACCGGCTGCAGGCAGCGGGCCACAGCCTTGCAGATCGCCAGATCCTGCCGGACGAGCGGGACGAGATCGCAGGCCAGCTGCGCGCTTGGTGCGCTGACCCGCAGGTTGATGTGGTGATATCCACCGGCGGCACCGGGCTGACAGGGCGCGATGTGACCGTGGAGGCGCACCGCGATGTCTATGAGAAGGAAATCGATGCCTTTGGCACCGTGTTCACCATCGTGTCGATGCAGAAAATCGGCACCTCGGCGGTGCAAAGCCGTGCCACGGGGGGCGTCTCACAGTGCACCTATCTCTTTGCGTTGCCCGGCAGCCCCGGCGCCTGCAAAGACGCCTGGGACGAGATCCTGCTCAAACAGCTCGATTTCCGTCACCGTCCCTGTAATTTCGTCGAAATAATGCCCAGGCTTGGCGAACATTTGCGACGGAAGTGATCCGGTGGCACGTATAAAGACGTAGTATAGACAAACCGTGCTATGGTCGCATGTGGCTCCGTGACCTCAGGCCAAGGCGAACGTAAGAGGATTTTCTATGCGATTTCTGCGACATAGCGTGATGGGATTGTTCCTGCTCGGCCTGGCGGCAGCGCTGGCGCTGTTCGCGGTGCAGATGATCACATCCGCCGTGCAGCAGAGCCTGTCCGAGGAACGCCGCGCACCGCCCGCGCGCGAGCGTGTTTTTGCGGTCAATGTGGTCACTGCGACATTGGGATCAGAACGTCCAGAGTTGGTGGGGTTTGGCCGTGTCGAAAGCCGCCGCACGCTGGAGCTGCGGTCGGCCGTGTCCGGTCGGGTGATCGGGCTGGCGGATGGGTTTCAAGACGGCGGCAGAGTGTCCGCAGGCGATATTCTGGTGGAAATCGACAAGGCGGATGCCCGTGCTGCGCTGGAGCGGGCCGAGGCGGACCGAATGGACGCACAGGCCGAAAGCCGAGATGCCGGGCGGGCCCTGGGCCTTGCGATGGACGAACTGGAAACAGCCCAGATGCAGGCGGAGCTGCAGCAGCGCGCCTATCAGCGTCAGGTAGACCTGAAAACCCGTGGCGTCGGGACCGAAGCGCTGGTGGAGGCGGCGGAGCTGACCGCCACGCAGGCCCGCCAATCCGTGTTGACTCGCCGCCAAGCCGTCAGCCAGGCCGAGGCGCGGGTGGATCAGGCCCAGACGTCGGTCGCACGCGCACAGATTGCGCTCGACGAGGCGCAGCGCGATTTCGAGGACACCACCGTCACCGCGCCGTTCACCGGAACTTTGCAATCTGTGACGCTGGTGGAGGGCCGTCTGGTCTCCGCCAACGAGATCCTGGCGCAGCTGGTGGACCCGGACCGGCTGGAGGTCGCCTTTCGCGTCTCCACCACTCAATACGCGCGGCTGCTGGATGAAGCGGGCGGTCTGATCCCGGCGGAGGTCACGGTAACGCTGGATGCGGCAGGTGCGGGGATCAGTGCAGAAGGCACGCTGGCGCGCGCCAGCGGGGCGGTCGGGGATGGTCAGTCCGGGCGGTTGATCTATGCCCGGATGGACAAGGCCGCCGGTTTCAAACCCGGCGATTTTGTTACCGTCACCGTGCGCGAACCGGCCATTCCCGGTCTTGCACGTCTGCCCGCCTCTGCGATGGATTCACGCCGGACGGTGCTGGCACTTGGCCCGGATGACCGGCTGGAAGAGCTGCAGGTGGAGCTGGTGCGCCGTCAGGGGGATGATGTCCTCGTGCGGGGCGAGGGTCTTGCGGGCAGGCAGGTGGTGACCGGGCGCACGCCGCTCCTGGGCGCGGGCATCAAGGTGCGGCCACTGTCCCAGGGTGCCGACAATGCCGCAATCACCGAGCCGACCCTGATCGAGTTGACCGAGGAACGCCGCGCCCGCCTGAAGGCCATGGTGACCGACAATGGCCGCATGCCTCGCGAAGTGAAAACCCGCATGCTGGCACAGCTCGACCAGTCCCGCGTCCCTGCGACGCTGGTGTCTCGCATCGAACAGAACAAGGGGGGCTGAGGCCCGGCCTTCGCCCCATTACATCGTCCCGCCCGCCGCGCTGAAGCTGCGGCGCGACAGCCACAGGTGATTTCTCATGGCGACGTCTCCGATCCAGAAGGCCAGCGGTATCCTGAGCTACTTCACCCGCCACCGCACGGCGGCGAACCTGCTGCTGATGCTGCTGCTGATCCTCGGCGCGGCGGCAATCCCCAACATGCGGGCACAGTTCTTTCCCGATGTGATCGTCGAATCCGTCGATGTCAGCGTGGTCTGGGAGGGCGCCGGTCCCGAGGATGTGGACAGCGCCATCGTGCAGGTACTGGAACCAGCGCTACTGGCCGTCGACGGGGTTGAGGAGACGCAATCCTCCTCCCGCGAGGGGCGCGCGGTGATCGACATCGACTTCGAGCCGGGCTGGGATATGGCCCGCGCCACCGATGACGTGCAGAACGCGGTCGATGCGGTCACCACCCTGCCCGAGGACGCCGAGGACCCGGAGGTTGAACGCGCAATCTGGCGTGACCGGGTTACCGATATTGTCATCACCGGCCCGGTTGGCGCGCAGCAACTGGGGCTTTTGGCGGACGAGCTGATCCTGCGGCTCTTTGAGGTGGGCGTCACCCGCACCACCATTCGTGGCGTTGCCGCGCCGCGCACCATCGTCGAGGTGCCCTCCAGCCAGCTCATTGCCCATGACATCACCATGGCCGAGATCGCATCAGTGATCGCCGCCGAGGTGGAGATCAATCCGGCGGGCGAGGTTGAGGGCGCCAATGCCCGCGTGCGCACCGGCACCCAGAAACGCACGCCCGAGGAACTGGAGGCGGTGGTGCTGCGCTCGGAGGCGGATGGCTCGGCACTGACCATTGGCGATGTGGCCTCGATCCGGGTTGAAGGCGTGGACCGTCAGCGCAGCTATTTCGTCGGCGAAAACCGCGCCATGTCGATCCGTGTGGACCGCTCAGACAAGGGCGACGCGATCAACATCCAACGCCAGGTCGAAGAGGTGGTGGCCGACATGAACCTGTCGCTACCGCAAGGGGTCGAGGTGTCCCTGATCCGCACCCGCGCCGAGGCAATCACCGGGCGGCTCGACATCCTTGTCGACAACGGGTTGATGGGGCTCGGGCTGGTGCTGATCCTGCTGTTCCTGTTTCTGAATGCGCGCATCGCCTTCTGGGTGGCGGCTGGTATTCCGGCGGCGATGTTTGCCGCCATTGCGCTGATGTATCTCGGCGGGCTGACGATCAACATGATCTCGCTCTTCGGTCTCATCATCACGCTGGGGATCGTGGTGGATGACGCCATCGTGGTGGGCGAACACGCCGATTTCCGCGCCCGCCGATTGGGCGAGCCGCCGATGGTCGCTGCGGAAAATGCCGCCCGGCGCATGGCAATGCCGGTGTTTGCCGCCACGCTGACCACCGTCATCGCGTTTTTTGGGCTGGTGTCGATCGGGGGGCGCTTTGGCGAGCTGATCGCCGACATTCCGTTCACCGTGATCGCGGTGCTGGCCGCGAGCCTGATGGAATGTTTCCTGATCCTGCCCCACCACATGGCCCACGCGCTGACCCACACGCAAGAGCAGCATTGGTACGACGCGCCGAACCGCGTGGTGAACCGGGGCTTTCGCTGGTGCCGCGACCGGCTGTTCCGCCCGCTGATGGTGGGGGTGGTGCGTGCCCGCTACGTGGTGGTTGCCGGGGCATTTGTGCTGCTGGCCAGCCAGATGGCGCTGTTCATCAAGGGCGATGTCACCTGGCGGTTCTTCAACGCGCCGGAACGCGCCTCTGTTTCGGGTAACTTTGCCATGGTCGAAGGGGCCACCCGCGCCGACACGCTGGCGCAAATGCGCGAGTTCCAGCGCGCGGTGGAGGAGCTGGGCGCCGAGTACGAGGAACGCCATGGCCGCAATCCGGTGGATTTTGTGATGGCGGAGGTCGGTGGCAACACCGGTCGCGGTCTTGCAGGCACCGATACCAAGGACCGTGACCTGCTGGGCGGCATTGCGATCGAACTGATCGACGCCGATCTGCGGCCCTATTCCAGCTTTGCCTTTGTGGGCGAGCTGCAGGAACGGGTGGTGCAACTGCCCCTGACCGAGGTGGTCTCCTTCCGCGGTTGGCGCTCCGGTCCCGGCGGCGATGCGCTCGATGTGCAGTTCTACGGCGCCGATGTCACCACGCTGAAGGCGGCGGCCGAGGATCTCAAGACCGCCATGACCCGCTATCCTGAGGTCTCGGCGGTGGAGGACAACCTCGCCTATGACAAGGAGGAGCTGGTGCTCGACCTGACCCCGCAGGGGCAGGCGCTGAACTTCACCATCGAAAGCCTCGGTCAGGCATTGCGTCGCCGGCTCAACGGGATCGAGGCCGCCACCTATCCCGACGGGCCGCGCTCCGCCCAGATCCGGGTGGAGCTGCCGGAGGGAGAGCTGACGGCGGATTTCCTCGGTCGCACGCAGATGCGCGCGCCCTCAGGCATCTATGTGCCGCTGGCCGATATCGTCACCGTCAGCCAGCGCACCGGGTTTTCGACCGTCAGGCGCGAAAACGGCGTGCGGCTGATCTCGGTGACCGGCGACATCTCCGAGGATGATCCGGTGCAGGCCGAGGCCATCATGACTGCTCTGCAAACCGAGATCCTGCCCAAGATCGCCGAGGAGCGGCAGGTCGAAACCCGTCTCTCCGGCCTCAGCGAACAGGAGGACGAGTTCCTCACCGATGCGCGCAACGGTTTCGTGCTTTGCATGGCAGGGATCTACCTGGTGCTGTGCTGGGTTTTCTCCAGCTGGACTCGGCCCGTGGTGGTGATGGCGATTATTCCCTTCGGCCTGGTCGGCACCATCTGGGGGCATCACCTGTGGGAGCTGCCGATGAGTATGTTCACGGTGGTGGGGCTGTTGGGCATGACCGGCATCATCATCAACGACTCGATCGTGCTGGTCTCCACCATCGACGAATACGCCACAGAACGCGGGCTGGTGCCCTCTATCATCGACGGCGCGGCGGACCGGCTGCGTCCCGTGATGCTCACCACCCTGACCACGGTATTGGGGCTGGCTCCCCTGATGTACGAATCCTCGCAACAGGCGCAGTTCCTGAAGCCTACGGTGATCACGCTGGTCTATGGCCTTGGCTTTGGCATGTTCCTGGTGCTGCTGGTGGTGCCGGCGTTGGTGGCGATCCAGGCGGATATCTCCCGCCCGATCCACTCGCTGAAAAGGGCGCTGGCGGCGGGGCAGCACGCGGGCGCGCGTCGTCTGCGGTTGCTGATGGGGCTGAGTGGCGTGGCGCATCTCGGCTGGCTGGCGGTGACGCTGGGCCAGACCATGGCCACCGGCATCCTGCCTGCAGCGTTCCGGCAGATGCTGCCGGACCTGGCCGATATGGAACCGGTCCGCGCGGCGCTCGTGCTCTGTCTGCTTGGTTTTGCGGTGCTGTCGATCTTGACCTATGTGATCGGTGCGATGGGGGCGCTGCGCGGCTCCTGGCGCCAGCGCGCCTGAGCCAGCCGCGCCAGTTCCGCCACCCGGTCCAGAAGGTCAAGACCAAGCGCCTCGATCCGCGCCACTGGCACCCAGCGGGCCTCCAGCGCGTCATCATCGGGCACCGGCTGGCCGGACACATAATGACACAGCGTTGCCACCAGGAAGTACTGCCCGCCAACCACACCATCCGCATCGCGTGGAATCACATCCAAGGTTATCAGCTGCGCGCCTGGCTCTGCGATCACGCCGGTTTCTTCCTGCAACTCCCGCGCCGCGGCCTCGGCGGCAGTCTCGCCCAGCTCCACATGGCCGCCGGGAAAGCCCCATGTACCTGCGTTTGGCGGGTTCCTGCGCTTCACGAGGATCACGCAATCCTCCCCCTCTACATGCGCACAAACCACCCCAAGGGCACCAAGGATCGGGCGACGTGGCGGGGCCGTGGGGGTTTTGGTCATCTGGACGAGGCCTTCTGTCGAGAATCTGTCGGAACAGGGGGCGGCGGCGACATCAATGCTGCATGAATTCAGACGCTTAGCCTGATGTGCAGCCCCGAATGTCCACAGCATGCGATGTTCCCAGCACCGTAAAGCGCAGAGCGGAGCGGTCAACCGCAACCGGGCCGTCACGTGCAGGCAAAAGCTCTGCCTCAGCCACCAATTCAGATCCTTCGCGCCAGGATTTGGTTTCGGTGGCCACCAGGGCTGCGCCCCCGCCCTCGATCACGGCGTATTCTTCCGCGCCGGCGGAGGGCATGGAAATCCGGGCCGATACCTTCATGCCATAGGGGGTCGGCGACAGGTGGCAGGTGACACCGCGCACCCTTGCCTCGGACGCGGAGTATGGTCGGGCCGCCAGCGCAGCGGCAATCGCCGGGTGGCGCCCGGCCGCAAGATCGGCACGGTGATCAAAGCGCAATTCGGAAGGAATGCAGACATCCTTGCACAGGCCCAGTTCCATGCGCCCCTTTAGGCGGATTGGCTTGCCGGGGCTCTTGGGCGTGATCTCGATCGGCAGCACCAACTCGTCGTGATAGCCAATGGTGCGCATGCCCGAGGTCAGGAAAACCTCCGGCGTTGGCCATGTAATGCGGAGATCGGCGACGTTCCGGGAGCCTTGCCAGTGGAATTGGGGCGGAATGCCCGCATCGCCCGGCGCGCGCCAATAGGTCTTCCACCCGTCTTCAAGCCGCAGATGCAACGCACCGAGATAGCGCCCGTCCGCAGTCGGGCCGCCATCCAACACGTTGATCGTCGCCACATTGTCCCAGTTGTTGCCGGCCATCGATGGCACGGCGCCAGAGGTCAAAGACGCCAGCGCCAGCGCGGCAGACGCCAGAAAAGATCGCAGATTTACACTCATGTCAAAGCTATCGCCGGAGGCTCCGTAAAAGCCAAGTCACATCCGGGCGAGGCTACCGTAATGTCACCGAAACGTGACAGGCGGCGACGGTGAAGGGGGGCAGGGCGGAGGGTTGCAACTGCTGTTTCCGCGCGTCATGCTGGGTGCAAAGGCCGCGCGCCGCAACAGAGGCAGTCACATGGAACTGACAGGTAAGTTGCTGATCGCAATGCCGGGAATCGGCGATCCCCGGTTTGACAACTCTGTGGTATTGCTGTGTTCGCACGGGGATGAGGGGGCGATGGGCTTGATCATCAACAAGCTCGCCCCGGGTGTTGTTCTGAAATCGCTGTTTGACCAGTTGGAGATAGAGACGCGGCCCGCCGCAGGAAATACGCCGGTCTATTTCGGCGGCCCGGTGGAAACCCAGCGCGGGTTCGTGCTGCATTCCGATGAATACATTTCCACGGTGAATTCGCTCCCGATTAAACCGGGGGTCTCGATGACCGCCACACTGGATGTGCTGGAGGAAATCGCCGAGGGGCGCGGCCCGGAGCAATATCTGGTGATGCTTGGTTATGCCGGTTGGGGGCCAGGGCAGCTGGAAGACGAGATTGCCCAGAACGGCTGGCTCACCGCAGATGCGCAGCCGGAGATGATCTTTACCGACACCGCCGATGACAAATGGGAGGCAGCCCTGGCCAGTATCGGCGTGACGCCGCTGAACCTGTCGATGGACGCGGGGCACGCCTGAGCAGGCCCTGACGCAAGACGGTAAATCTGAGGCGTGCAAGGCCGGGGCGCTCCCGCCCGTCGCATCTGCATTGAAAATGCAGACACTCCCGTTGGGCCGCGCGCCGCTGGCGCGGCGCGGGAGCCATCCTCCCCTTCATCTTTTCAGAAATATCTCGGAGCGCGAGGCAGAGCCTCGCATCAAAGAGCGGTTCCAGGTGCAACCCTACCGTGGGGCCGCCGCCCGTCGCAGCCGGTCGTTGATCGCAACGCCCAGGCCAACCTCTGGCACCGGCGCCACGGCGATCGGCATGCCCCGCGCATCCAGCGCATGCAGGTGACCAAAGAGGTTTGCCGCCGCCTCCGCAAGATCACCATTTTCAGAGAGGTTGAGATCAAAAATGCCGGGCCCAAAGCCCAAGGAGACCTCGCCCGGGTCGTACTCCGTCGCGTTCAGTCGCACGCTGGCATTTGGGGCATAATGCGACAGCAACTGTCCCGGTGCGGTCAGCGGGTCCATTGCATCGCGATCCGCGACGGGGTGGCCGAGCACCGAGCTGATGTCCTCCGCCGCCAGACCACCGGGGCGCAGCAGCACCGGCATATCGCCCGCCAGCCCAAGGATGGTGGATTCCACGCCGACAGCGCAGGGTCCATCATCCAGGATCGCGGCGATCTTGCCGCCCAGGCCGACCCGCACATGCTCGGCAGTGGTTGGACTGATCCGACCCGACGGATTGGCCGAAGGTGCGGCCACCGGACCATCCACTGCGGCCAGCAAGTCGCGTGCGCAGGCTTTGGCTGGCACCCGCACTGCCAGCGTCTGAAGCCCGGCAGTCACCAGAGGTGACACGTCATGGCCCTCCCGCAGGGGCAGCACCAGCGTCAGCGGACCGGGCCAGAAGGCCGCCGCCATCGCCTCGGCCCAATCATTCCATTGTACCAGCTTCTGCGCCGCCGCCACATCTGCCACATGGGCGATCAGCGGATTGAACGAGGGGCGCCCCTTGGTGGCATAGATCGCCGCCACGGCCGCGCCATTGCGCGCATCGGCGCCGAGCCCGTAGACCGTCTCTGTCGGAAACGCCACCAACTGACCGGCCCGCAGCAGTGCGGCGGCGTGATCAATGCCCGCACGCGAGGGCGTCAGCGCCTCGGTCTCTATTCTGGTCTCGCTCATCGGTGCATGTCCCGGCGTCATATTCCGTTTGGTCGCTCCGTCACATGGCTCCTGACGCGGCGTTCTGATTGCGCGGACACCGGAGCTGTTTACCTAAATGACCAAGGCACAGTAGATAACGGGTAGCGGACCGGATGCCAAGGTACTCCGCACCCCGTCGATGTGCTCCGTTTGAGACGCCCGCCCGATCACAAGAGGTCCCGCCCGATGAGCTACCGCGCCCCCGTTTCCGAATATCAGTTCCTGCTGCAGGATATCCTCGGTTACCAACAGATCACCGCCACCGACCGGTTTGCCGAGGCAGATTCCGATGTGGCCAGCGCCATCCTGACCGAAGCGGGCAAGATGTGTGACGAGGTGCTGGGCCCTTTGCAGCGCAACGGCGATCTGGAACCGGCACGGTTGGAAAACGGGGTGTTGCGGACCTCCTCCGGGTTTGGTGACGGCTACAAGGCCATTGCGAGTGGCGGCTGGGTCGGCATGAGCGCAGACCCCGAGTATGGTGGCATGGGGTTGCCGATGTCGCTGACCACTGCGGTTAACGAGATGATGTCCGGCGCCTGCCTGTCGCTGCAACTGGCGCCCCTGATGAGCCAGGGCCAGATCGAGGCGCTGGAACATCACGCCTCGGACGCGATGAAGGATGTCTATCTGCCGAAGCTGATTTCCGGCGAATGGACCGGAACCATGAACCTCACGGAGCCGCAGGCAGGGTCTGACGTGGGCGCGCTCTCGTCTAAGGCAGAGCCGAATGGTGACGGCACCTATGCGGTCAGCGGTCAGAAGATCTATATCTCCTGGGGTGACAACGACTTTGCCGAAAACGTCTGCCATCTGGTGCTGGCGCGATTGCCGGACGGGGTGGCGGGCACCAAGGGGATCTCGCTGTTCCTGGTGCCCAAGTACATTCCGGACGAGAACGGCAATCCCGGCAAGGCAAATGACCTCAAGGTGGTCAGCCTTGAGCACAAGATGGGCCTGCACGGCTCTCCCACCTGCGTGATGCAATATGATGGCGCCACCGGCTGGCTTGTGGGCAAGGAATACGGTGGCATGGCGGCGATGTTCACCATGATGAACAACGCCCGCCTCGGCGTGGGCGGGCAGGGCGTCGGCGCCGCCGAAGGGGCCTATCAGCACGCGCTGACCTATGCGTTGGACCGTAAACAGGGCAAGACGCCGGTCGAGGGCGGAACAGGTACCATTGTCGACCACGCCGATGTGCGCCGCATGCTGATGGAGATGAAGGCGGATGTTTATGCGTCGCGTGCCATCATGCTGGCCTGCGCCGGTGCCATCGACATGGGCACCGCAACCGGCGAGGCGGAGTGGAAGACCCGCGCCGCGTTCCTGACGCCGATCGCCAAGGCCTTTGGCACGGAAACCGGTATCCGTGTGGCGGAACAGGGGGTGCAGGTGCATGGCGGCATGGGGTTCATCGAGGAAACCGGCGCCGCGCAGTTCTACCGCGACGTCCGCGTGACAGCGATCTACGAGGGCACCAACGGCATTCAGGCCATGGATCTTGTGGCGCGCAAGATGATGGACGGCGGCGAGATGGCGCATCGGCTGATCGACGAGATCGAGGAACAGGCCGAACGGGCCCGCCCCACCCATCCCAATATGGCCGAGGCGGTCTGGCAGGCCTGCGAAACCCTGCGCGAAGCCACCGAATGGCTGGTCGAGGCGGACATGCAGGACCGCTTTGCCGGAGCGGTGCCCTATCTGATGGCCTTCGCGCGGGTTCTGGGCGGCCACTATCACCTGGCCGCAGCCCTCGCCGACAAGGGTGGCGCGCGCGAGAAACTGGCGCGCTTCTACATCAAGCGGATGCTGCCCCAGCACGCGGCCTATCTGGTGCATGCGCAAGAGGGCGCGGCAGGCGCCTTTGCCCTCACCGCCGAAGAACTGGCGGGCTGAGGATATGGCCTCTGTTCCCGAAGTCGCCCCGCGCACGCCCTGGCAAGAACCGCCCGCCAAAGGAGAGGCCATCGAGGTTGCCGAAGGTGTGCTGTGGATGCGGCTGCCGCTGCCGATGAAGCTCGACCACGTCAATGTCTATGCGCTGGATGAGGGCGATCATTGGACCGTGGTGGACACCGGCATGTCGTCAAAAACGACCCGCCGCATTTGGGAACAGCTGATGGCCGGTCCCTTGGGCGGCAAGCCGGTAGGGCGCGTGGTGGTGACCCATCATCACCCCGACCACATCGGCAATGCGGGCTGGTTCCAGTCCGAACATGGCGCGGAACTGGTGACCACCCGGACCGCCTGGCTGTTTGCGCGCATGCTGACGCTCGATGTGCAGGAGGAATGGCCCGAGGAGACTCTGGCCTATTACCGCAGCGCCGGCATGGACCCGGACACCTACGCCACGCGCAAGGCAGAACGACCCTTCAACTTCTCCGACACGGTCTACCCGATGCCGCTGGGCTTCACCCGGGTGCAGCAGGGCGATGTGTTCCGCATGGGTGGGCGTGACTGGGACGTGCATATGGGCAATGGCCACGCGCCCGAGCACGCAACATTCTGGAGCCGGGACGACAATCTGGTGCTGACTGGCGATCAGGTGCTGTCGTCCATCAGCCCCAACATTGGCGTCTATGCGACTGAGCCCGAGGCCGACCCTCTGGCCGAATGGCTGGAAGCCTGCGAGCGGCTGGCGGCGCTGGCGCGTCCCGACCATCTGGCGCTGGGCGGTCACAAGCTGCCCTTCACCCGACTGCCACTGCGGATGCGCCAGCTCATCGACAACCATCATGGTGCGCTGGAACGACTGCTCGACCACCTCGATACCCCCAAAAGCGCCGCGGAGTGTTTCCCGCCCTTGTTCAAACGCAAGATCGGCCCCGGCGAATACGGCCTCGCGCTGGTGGAGGCGGTGGCCCATGTGAATCACCTCTACCGCACCGGCCAGGTCTCGCGCACACGGCGCGATGATGAGGCTTGGGTTTACCAACGGCGTTAAGCCTGCCACCTTGGTTGAAACTTTGACGACCCGGGGATTTTCCAATGGATGACAAGATTTCAACCAGCGCCGAAGTGGCAGAAGCGGCGGCGCTGCCCTGCCATCGCGAGGTTCACACCGATCCGGATGCGCCCGAAGCGCTGAAGGATGTCCCCGCACCTATGCAGAAGGTGCCGTCTCCGGAGCAGAAGAGCCCGGCGCGTTGGGCCTATGAACGCATGATCCTTTATATCCAGAACTTCGAAAAGACGCTGGATGGCGAACACGAGGTCGCCATGGGCTTTGCCGGCGGTGATGCCGGCGTGCTGCGGATCGAAGGCATGGGGTATTTCGACCCGGATATCGTGACTTTCTACGGCAGCGATTCGCGGGGGGCCAAAACGCAGTTGGTGCAGCATGTGAGCCAGCTTAACGTGATCTTGCGGGCAATGCCCAAACCCAAACCGGAAGAGCCAGCCAAACGCATTGGCTTCCGTCTGGTGGCAGAACTGGAAGATGCGGCCTGACAACCGTTCCCAATGAGGTGCCACGAGACAAGGCATGCTCAAACGGCTCTGCTTTGTTGCGCATCGCGCGACGGGGCAGGGTCCGTTGCGGGCGGATGAGCGGCACCTGAACGAGAATTTGCAAAGCCTTGTCGTACCTATGGCCCGTTGCAGCCCCATTGCGTCTGTGGCGCGATAGGGGTGGTGACAGCGGTTTGGAAATCCAGTATCACCAGCTTCAAGTGAACAGATGCGAACAGGATCTCGAGAAATGGCTGAACACAAGCACGGCAGCATGGACTATAGCGTTCAGGAAAAAACCTATGCGGGTTTCATGACCTTTGTGACCCGCGTTACCATCGCTTTGGTGGTCTTCGCCCTGTTCCTGGCAGTTTTCGCCACCTGACCCGATCCATAGCACCGGAGCCTAGCTGCATGCGGACGCCGATCCTGATTCTTGCGCTCTGCGCAGCTCTCGCGGGGTGCGCGGCACCTCAGCGCCCGGATGCCGACCCGGACACAATTGCGCGCGTCGCTTATCGTGACGCGGGCAACCCGTCGATGTCGCTGGTCACGGTGGTCAACAACCGGACCGGGCAGGGCGGGCATACGGCGCTTATGGTCAATGCCTCCGAGCGGGTGATCTTTGATCCGGCCGGATCGTTTTATGCCGATGTGGTGCCGGAGCGTCAGGACGTGCTCTACGGTATCTCGCCGAGTGTCTTTCGGGCCTACCGCAGCGCCCACGCGCGCTCGACCTTCCATGTTGTTACACAGACTGTCGAGCTGACACCGGCGCAGGCCCAGACGGCCTATCAGTTGGTCACCACCAACGGGCGGGTGCCGGGGGCCTTCTGTGCCAATGCAACCTCTTCCATTCTGCGACAAATTCCGGGTTTCGAGGGCATCGACGTGACCTATTATCCGGTCAAGCTGCAGGAACAATTTGCACAGGTGCCCGGCGTGGTGACGGACAAATACTACGAAGATGACAGTGATGATCTGCAATCCGGCCTTGCGGCGGGGAATGTCACTTTGAATGCCGAAGCGGACTCGTGACGCATCTGACCTCACGGGTCTCAGGGTTGGCGTTGATCTGAGAGACCTGATTTTGTGATCCGGGCGCTGGCAACAGCGCCCTTTTCTATTGGCCGCGCGCTGATTTGAATGCCAGTCACTGAAATTGGCGTGACCGCAGAGGTTGGCCCAACCGTTTAGCCAAACAGATACATCAGCGACCAGAGGCTGCAGGCACCGGTGATCATGGCGAGCAGCACGTTCTTGGAAAACACGGCGACTGCAAAGGTCAGGGCCGCAGCGGCAAAGTGGATAAGGCTCGGTTCGCCACCCGTGGGCGCAGGCCAGACCACCAGCGGCGCTACCAGCGCGGGAATGATTGCAACGGCTGTATAGCGCAGGTGGCGCATCAGCCAGTCCGGCATCGCCTTGTTGCCCACCAAGCCGATGAAGGCAAATCGCAGCGCGTAAGAACCAATCGCCAGCCCGACGATCACGATCCAGAGTGTGCTGCGGTCAAATGTCATCTCTGTGCCGTTCATCCTTCGGCCTCCTCCGTGCGTGCCGTGCGACGCTCAAACCACAGCTCGGCCTGCGCACCCGCCATCATGCCTGCCAGCCCTGCGATGATCAGGCCCAGATTGTAGGGCATCAGGGCTGCCGGAAGTGAAACCGCGCAGGCGGTGAAACAGGCCACTACATGAGCTGGCGTGCGCAGCATCGGGCCGATCATCGCAAGGAAGGCGATCGGCAGGACAAAATCCAGTCCCAGGCTGTCGGGGATCGACGCGCCAACCAGCGCGCCGGTGATGGTGGCCGCCATCCAGGCAGGGGCCACCAGCCCGTTGGTGCCGAAGAAATAGGCCATGCGCTCGGATACGCCCCAATCCGCGCGACGCTCGAATTCGATCATCGACAGCGCATAGGCCTGATCCACCGTCAGATAGGCCGCACAAGCGCGTTGCCACAGTGGAGCGCCACCCAGATATGGCGTCAGCGAGGCCGAATACATTGCCACCCGAAGATTGACCGCGAGTGCAGAGACCAGCACGATCAGGGTCGGCGTCTGTTCCTGCATCAGTTGCAATGCGGTAAACTGCGCCGATCCGGCAAACACCGCCAACGAGAAAGACGTGGCCTCAAGCACGTTCAGGCCTGCCTCGGCGGCAAGGACGCCAAACAGCAGTCCAAAAGGCCCGGAGACCAGAACAAAGGGCGCGCTGTCGCGCATGCCCTTCCAGAAGGCGGATTTCACGGTGGAGATTGTCATGGCCGGGCCTTAGGTTACGTGACACATGGCTACGAGGGTTGGAGGAACTTGGCAATTGTCAAAGCTGCAAAAAAAGTCTGGGTACCTGATCGCCCCCGCCCCCGGCAACCCGCGGCTGACCCGTGCGGTGACCGGTACCGATCATCTGGGACAGCAAACCGAGATCGCGGTGGTCGAGGAGCGCCCGCTCACGATCTACCTCAATCGTCAGGAAATCGTCACCGCAATGACGATCGGTGACTACCCGGAGTATCTGGCGCTTGGGTTCCTGAAAAATCAGGGCATGCTGTTGCCTGACGATGTGGTGACCCGCGTCGATTACGACGAAGAAGTCGAAACAGTGGTTGTGCGCACCGAGATCGAAACCTCGCATGAGGAAAAGCTGCAGAAGAAGACCCGCACCTCGGGCTGCGCCGTGGGCACGGTCTTTGGTGACATGATGGCGGGACTTGAGAACGTGAGCCTGCCCGCGACCCCGGTCAAGACCTCCTGGCTTTATGCGCTGGCGCATGAGATCAACCGTACGCCCTCGCTCTATCTCGAGGCGGGGGCCATTCATGGCACGGTGCTGTGCCATCAGGATCGTCCGCTGGTTTATATGGAGGACGTGGGCCGCCACAACGCGGTGGACAAGATCGCCGGCTGGATGCTCTCCGAGCGCGTCGAGGCGGCGGACAAGATCCTCTATACCACCGGGCGGCTAACCTCGGAGATGGTGATCAAGACCGCGATGATGGGCATTCCGGTGCTGGCCTCGCGCTCAGGCTTCACCGCCTGGGGCGTGGAGATCGCGCGGCAGGTTGGATTGACGCTGATCGGCCGGATGCGCGGACAGCGGTTTGTCTGTCTGGCGGGCGAAGAGCGTCTGCTGCGCGACGTGGACCCAAGCGCCATGCCGGAGGAAGACAAAAAACACCGCCGCAAGAGCGCGGATTGACCGCGCGGGGGCAGCGCGCCTCAGGGCCATCGAGGCCCTTCGGCGCGCGTCGCGGCGGTGCCGCTCTGGGCGCAGTGCTGCGAGCGAATTTGAAAAACATGATTGATGAAAGAGAAAGATATTTTGCCCCATACGATTGAAGTCATCGGCCCGCTGGACCCGAAGGTATTGGCCCGTGCGATGCAAAAATGCCGACGCTTTGGTCCCAAAACCTCTACTTATTGGTTGAGTTATGTCGTTTCATTGTTGCTTGGGGGGATGGTCTGCACAGGGGGAATTGTCTTAGCATTTATCGTATTAAGACTTGGGGGCGCATCGCCTCACCAGCAAGGGGTTTGGGAACCTTTTCTCGGGACTGTTTTGGCTATAGCAGTTCTATACAGCGTCAAAATTCTGAGACGGCGTGACATGGCAGAGCAATTCCTGAGTACGCCGATTTTGCGTACTTTGCAGCGGTTTGATCTCTCGGCTAATGGGCTTGAGCTGGCGTCGCAATTGGGGCTGTCTCGCTTTGACTGGAGCGCTGTGGACCGGGTGCTTGAGGACCAAAGCTATCTCTTCTGTTTCCTTGGGCCGAGTGTGATTGTCATACCAACGGGCACTCTTTCTACTGACCAGCGCGCAATGCTTCTGAAGGATATCGCCGTATGGCGAAAACAGGAGGGTACAGCATGACCCAGCCACTCGGAGTGATCCTTGCAGGCGGCCTCGCTACCCGGATGGGCGGTGGTGACAAGGGGCTTTTGTCCCTTGGAGGCCGGAGTCTGCTCAGTCATGTGATTGATCGGCTGGCGCCGCAGGTTGCGGGGCTGGCGCTGAACGCCAATGGCGATGCGGCACGGTTCGAGGGTCTTGGCCTGCCGGTGATTGCCGACAGTATCGACGGTTTTGCCGGACCCTTGGCGGGGGTGCTTGCTGGCCTCGATTGGGCGGCGGAGGAGGGCGCGGATGCGATTGTCACAGCTGCAGCCGACACGCCGTTCTTTCCCACCGATCTGGTGGCGCGGCTGGTTGCGGCCTCAGACGGGCAGGCGCATCCGCTGGTGCTTGCCACCACCCCCAAGAGCGGCGCGGAGGTGTTGAAGTCCGGTGGCAAGGGCCGCGTGAACCGTCACCCCACCTTTGGCCTCTGGCCGGTGGCCTTGCGTGATGATCTGCGTGCGGCGCTGCAGGGCGGCCTGCGCAAGGTGGTTTTGTGGACCGATCAGCACAATGGCCGCGAGGCGTTGTTCGAGGCGGAGCCGTTCGATCCCTTCTTCAACGTCAACACGCCCGAGGATCTGGCTCAGGCCGAAAATCTGGCGCAGACAGGGGCGCGGTTGTGATGAAACTCTACGGTGTCACCGGCTGGAAGAACAACGGCAAGACCGGCTTGATGGAGCGGTTGGTGGCGGAGTTCACGGCGCGCGGCCTGACGGTTTCCACCCTCAAACACGCCCATCACGCCACGGATGTAGACCAGCCTGGCACCGACAGCTTTCGCCATCGCACGGCAGGCGCGGCGGAGGTGGTGCTGGCCTCGCCGAACCGCGTTGCCATCATGCAGGAGCTGCGCGGCGCGGCTGAGCCGTCGCTGACCGAGTTGCTGGCCCGCATGCGCCCGGTCGATCTGATCCTGATCGAAGGCTTCAAGCGCGAGCCCCACCCGAAGATCGAGGCGCATCGCACCGAGGCTGGAAAGCCGCTGATTGCGCCGGATGATCCGACCATCCGCGCGGTGGCCTCCGACACGCCGCTGACGCTGGATCGCCCAGTGTTTGATCTGGACGACACCAAGGGGGTTGCCGACTTCATCGCTGTGGAGCTGGGCCTCTGACTCCCTTTGACACCTTTGCCATGGTGGATTGGTCCGGCGGCAATGACACCGGCGCCCGCCCGCGCAAGGATGCGATCTGGGCCTGTGTGGTGCGGCAGGGCGTAGCAGAGGATCCGATCTATCTGCGCAATCGCGCCCGGGCCGAGGACTGGCTGGCGACGCTGACTGAGGGTGAGCTGACCGCCGGGCGCAGGCTGGCGCTGGGGTTTGATTTTCCCTTCGGGTATCCAGCGGGCTTTGCGGAGGAGTTGACCGGCAGACCGGAGCCGCTCGCCCTGTGGCGCTGGTTTGCAGAGCGTGTCGAGGATGCGCCAACCGGCAACAATCGCTTTGATATTGCAGGCATGCTGAATGAACGCTGGGGTGGCAACGGGCCATTCTGGGGGAACGGGCTGAAGCGCGACATAACCGGGTTGCCGCGTCGCAAGACCTTCTATCATAACCCTTTTCCTGATCGCCGGCAGGTGGAGCATCGCGCCAAGGGCAGTTTTACCTGCTGGCAGATGTCCGGTGCGGGCTCCGTCGGCGGGCAGGTGATGATGGGGCTGCCGGTGCTGCATCGCCTCCGCGCGCGGTTTGCGCCCCATATGGCGGCCTGGCCGTTCGAGCCACTGGACGCACCGGTGGCGCTGTTGGAGATCTGGCCGACACTGGTGGCAGGACCGGCACCGGAGGGCTGGATCAAGGATGCCTGGCAAGTGCACCGCGTCGCACTGGACCTCGCCTCCCGCCCTGTGGCAGACCTGAGGCAGATGTTGACCGTGACCGCCCCTATCGCATTGGAAGAGGGCTGGATTCTCGGCGTGGAGCCTGACCGATGACCCTAACCCCGCCCCCTCTCAGCAACGACTGCTTCGCCCTGCCGCAGGGGGTGGATTGGACGCCGGTCGATGACGCGCTGGCGTTGTTGCGCGACCGGCTGGGTCCGGTGACCGGGGCAGAGCGCGTGGCCTTGGCCGAGGCGCTGGGGCGGGTGCTGGCAGAAGACGCGGTGGCGCTGCGCTCCAACCCGCCGCAGCCGAATACGGCGGTGGATGGCTACGGGTTTGCCGGTGAGCGAGACGAAGGCGCACATATGCTGCCGTTGATCGCGGGACGCGCGGCGGCGGGGGGGCCGTTCGACGGTGTGGTGCCAGAGGGCCAGGCGATCCGTATCTTGACCGGCGCGGCCTTGCCCGAGGGGGTCGATACCGTGATCCTCGAGGAAGATGTGCGCACGGATGGGGAGCAGATCGCCTTCAACGGGCCGCTCAAACGGGGCGCCAATACGCGCAAGGCCGGCGAAGACGTGACGGCGGGCGATGTGATCCTACCCATGGGCCGGGTGGTGACGCCGGCGGATCTGGCGCTGGCCTCGGCCACCGGGCTGTCACAGCTTTTGGTGCGCAAACCCTTGTGTGTGGCCGTGGTGTCCACCGGAGATGAGCTGGTCGAGCCGGGGCAGCAGGCGGGGCTGGGTCAGATCTATGACGCCAACCGACCGATGCTGCTGGCACTGATGCGGCAGTTCGGGTTTGAGGCCGTCGACATGGGCCGCATCGCCGATGACCGCGAGGCCCTGCGCTCGGCGCTGGATGATGCGGCGTTGCGAGCGGATGTCATCCTGACCAGTGGCGGTGCCTCGGCGGGGGATGAGGATCATGTTTCGGCCCTGTTGCGGGATGCAGGCGCGATGCAGGAATGGCGTATCGCGCTCAAGCCGGGCCGTCCGCTGGCACTTGGCATGTGGGATGGCACGCCGGTCTTCGGCCTGCCGGGCAACCCGGTGGCCGCACTGGTCTGCACGCTGGTCTTTGCTCGCCCGGCGATGGGGCTGATGGCAGGTGCGGGCTGGGCTGCGCCGCAGGGCTTTGACGTGCCTGCCGGATTTGCCAAGCGCAAGAAGCCGGGGCGGCGTGAGTATCTGCGGGCGCGGATGCGGGACGGGCAGGCAGAGGTGTTCAAGTCCGAGGGCTCCGGCCGCATTTCAGGCCTCAGCTGGGCCGAGGGGCTGGTGGAATTGCCCGACGGTGCGGCAGAGATTGCTCCGGGTGACCCGGTGCGGTTCATCCCTTACGCAAGCTTTGGCATGGGCTGAGGCTTGGCCGCTGGGGCGGGGAGGCTCCCGCCGAGCGCGGCGGCATCACAGATGCCACCACCCCCGTTTGGGCCCGGCAGCGCGCCTTGCAGGCGCGCTGCGGGTGGTGAGACAGGCGAGGTTATCGATCACCTGTCCTGAGGTGTTTCACGCGCCCGAAGGGCGCGCGGCCCAACGGGAGGGACGGCATTTTCAATGCAGGTCCGACGGGCGGGAGCCCTCCCCCCTATCCGGGGTCCGAGTGCCCTCCACGGTGGGGTCACAAGCCGCGGGCAAACACGTCGTTCTGATAGGCTTGATCGTCGATGCGGAAATCACTTATCCCGATCCGGCTGAACCCTTGCGCCAGATAAAAGGCGATCGCCGGGGTGTTCTCGGAGTTGGTGCTCAGCCAAAGGGAGGAAGCGCCGTCCTCTCGTGCAGCCTCCACACCGGCGTGAAGCAACGCACGGCCAAGACCTCTGCCGTGGTGGCGCGGCTGGACGTAGAGCGTGGCGACCTCGGTCTGGTGATCTCCCGCCACCGGATCAGGACTGTCCCGCAAAAGACGGATGTAGCCGTCGATGCCCTCCCGGTTCTGCGACACGATCAGCGTCTGGCGCTCGTCCTTGATCCGGTCCAGCATGCGTGCAGCTGTGAAGTCCGCCAGCACATGGTCGGCAAAATGGGCCGAGATGCCCTGACGCAGGTAGGTGCCGATCCAGACCTCGAGCGACAGGGCCGCGAGGCTGGAGGCATCCGATGCCTTGGCCCGGCGCAGGCTGGGCTCCGTCACGGCGCATGCCTCTGAAGGGAAACCCCCAGCCACGGCCCGGTTCAGTCGAAGGTGCCCGCCACCCGGCCCAGCAGCATGAAGGCGCGGGCGGTGCGGGTGTCGCTCAGTGCAGAAATTTCCGCATCCGTGGCCTCGGCCTCGAAGCGGGTGAACATCTGGTCGAAGCAGCGCAGGAAGTGATGGGCACTGTCACGAAACAGTGGATCCTGCTTCATCCGCGCCGACGAAAGCGCCAGCGAGGAGCGGTCACGCACGCCTCCAAGGGCGGCGACCGCGCGACCACGGGCGCCATTGGCGAACTGGCGCCAGATATCGGGACGGGCCCGATCCGGGCGCAGGTCATCCATATAGATGCCCTCCTGGCTCAGCAGCGTCAGCACGTCCTGGGCCGCGCGGATTACCTGTGCGGTATTCCGGTCCTTCAGCGCCAGACGCAGCGACACAAACCCTTCTTCATCCTCCGCCGATTCCGGGAAGTTGAGGGCGCGCACAAAGTGCTCATTCGAGAGCGGCGGCGACAGGTCTTCGGCCGAGGTGCCCAATTCGAGCGAGCCCTGTTCCGTCACGGCCTCCATCGCCTTTGACGGGATGGCCAGGCGCGTCGGCGCGCCACGGGTGGACTGAAAGGTGGCCAGCACCGTTTCCGTCTTGCGTGCAGTTTCTGCGATCTCGTCCAGCTTTTTGGTGACCGAGGGTTCTGTCACGACCGCCGCGGCCTGCGTGTGTGCCAGATACATGTGGCGCAGACTTGAGATCGCCCCGTGCAGACGCTCGGTCTCCTCACGCATGCTCCGGGCAGAGCGCAGGGCAATGGCGGCCACCAGCAGCATCAGCACCGGCAACATCACCGCCAGAATGCGCACCAGTGGCGCATTCCACTCGGTCGCGAGAGCCATCTCCGGGGCCATGAGGTAGACGGCCCCGACCACCAGCAGCCACAATACGCCAAGCGCCATCGCAACAACTTCGGCCAGACCCAGCGACATGCGCGGGCTGCTTTCCAGTTCCGGCAATGCCAAACCGGACTGCCCGTTGGCGGCCGGCTGGTCCTTTTGACTGACGTCGCTGGTCATTGTCTGCCCGCTCTGTTGCTTTGGAATGCCTGGCGTTGTCTCAGGCGTAGTCGATCTTGAGGATTTCGTAGGACCGCACTCCGCCGGGCGTGCGCACATCCACACTGTCGCCTTCTTCCTTGCCGATCAAGGCGCGCGCGATGGGGGACTTCACGTTCAGCAGGCCGGCCTCGATGTTGGCTTCATGCTCGCCGACGATCTGCCAGGTCTTTTCCTCGTCGGTATCTTCATCGACCAAGGTGACGCTTGCGCCGAATTTGATCGCGCCGGACAGCTTGGCCGGGTTGATGACATCGGCGAGCGACAGCACGCCTTCAAGTTCCTTGATGCGGCCCTCGATGAAGGACTGCTTTTCGCGCGCGGAGTGATATTCGGCGTTTTCCGACAGATCCCCAAGTTCACGAGCTTCGGCAATGGCTTGGATGATAGCGGGGCGTTCCACGCTCTTGAGGGTTTTCAGCTCCGTTTCGAGGGCCTGAAAGCCCGCAGGCGTCATCGGGATCTTTTCCATGGTCTTGTCCGCTTTCGTGGTTCGTTCTTTTATTGTTTCATGTCTTATGAACGCCGCCGCCCCGCCGCAAGGAGCAGCGGGGCGAACCGTCGTGTTGGCAAATACCTGACCCAATCGCGGACGCAATTGCAAGGGGGGCTGCAATCCTTGTGCAGGGTTTTGCTGGCTGTTGCGGGTGTTTAACGCAGCCATGCCGCGCGCAAGGGCAGCGGGGCGGACAGGCTGGGCTGACGCGGGTGATGTGTACGATGGCGTCGACCGGGGCCGAAATCACGTAGCCCGCGTGGACCCTGGGCGGCCAGAAACAGCAGATCAATCATATTGAACGAGCTCATATTCCACCCCCTCCTCGTCGTGAAAGTAGAACCGCCGTCCCGGTTCGTAGTCGCCATGGTTCATGGGCGCATATCCAGCCTCCTTTACGGCGACCTCTGCGGCATCAAGATCATCGACGATCACGGCCAGATGGTTCAATGCGCCCTTGGTGGAATAGGGTCTTGGGGGGGGGCGTCAGCTCTTCGGCGGGGGAGTAAAGCGCGAGGTAGCTGGACTTTGATCCCACATGCACGGTGTAGCCGCCGTTCAGTGCCGGGCCCTGCCAGCGGATATGCCATCCGAAGATTTTCTCCATCCATGCGGCGGTCTTGTGCGGATCACTCACACAGAGATTCGCGTGTTCGAGCGTTGCGGTCATGGCTGTGGTTCCTTTCGATTTTGCTTGCCTGTGACCTTGGTAATTTCTAAACCTAACTTTAGCTCAAGATATTTTTTTGACCGACGCACAATTTTTTCCGCTCGGGTTTCGCTGCGCGGCGAGGGCGACACGACGCGACAAGACAGGAGGCACATATGCCCGCATCACATGGACTGTCGATCGGATATCTGGCGGAGCGCACCGGCCTCGCGGTCTCGGCGATCCGCTACTACGAGGCGCAGGGCCTGCTGGAACCCTGGCGCAATGCCGGCGGCCAGCGCCGGTTCCACCGCGCCGACATAAGGCGGCTGAGCTTCATCATGATCGCACAGAAATTCGGCTTCACCCTGCCGGAGATCCGCGAGCAGCTGCAGAGCCTGCCCAACAAGCGCACCCCGACCAAGGACGACTGGTCGCGTCTGTCGGCCGGGTTCCGCACCCATCTGGACGCGCGAATCGCAACCCTTGAGAAACTGCGGGATGATCTGGATGGTTGCATCGGCTGCGGTTGCCTGTCGCTGCCCACCTGCGCGCTCTACAATGCGGAGGATAAAGCCGCAAAAAACGGGCAGGGACCGCGTTATCTGATGGGGGATCGGCCCGAAACTTGACACTCCTGTCGATTAACGCCGTTATTTGCGCTTCGGGTGACGAAATCCGGCGCGCCCTATGTCGCATTTCCGGGTCTTTCAGGGATCCTACGTAGGGTATGGATTGACCTCTCCATGCTGCAACCGCTAAGCAACCGCGCAAGAATGTTGCGCCCAACCGCCAGCGCATGCCGCATGCGCCCACCAGCCAAGGACCAGACGCGCGGGTCCGTACGATAGCCAAGGAGCACCTCGAATGGCCGAGATTGAACGCGAAGCAATGGAATACGACGTTGTGATCGTCGGGGCCGGTCCCGCCGGTCTGTCGGCCGCGATCCGTCTAAAGCAACTCGACGCCGATCTGGACGTCGTGGTGCTGGAGAAGGGATCCGAGGTCGGCGCGCATATCCTGTCCGGCGCGGTTCTGGACCCCTGCGGTCTGGACGCGCTGATGCCCGACTGGAAGGAAAAGGGCGCGCCGCTGAATGTCGCCGTCAAGGACGACAATTTCTACATGCTGGGCGAAGCGGGCCAGATCCGCATCCCCAACGCGCCGATGCCGCCGTTGATGAACAACCACGGCAACTACATCGTCTCCATGGGCAATGTCTGCCGCTGGATGGCGGAACAGGCCGAGGAGCTGGGCGTCGAGATTTTCCCCGGCATGGCCTGCTCCGAGCTGGTCTATGGCGACAAGGGCGAAGTCAAAGGCGTGGTCGCCGGGGTCTTTGGCCTTGAGGAAGACGGCTCTTACGGCCCCAACACCGAGCCAGGCATGGAGCTGCACGGCAAATACGTCTTCCTGTCCGAGGGCGTGCGCGGGTCGCTCTCCAAGGAAGTGATCGCCAAATACGGTCTGGCCGATGGCAAGGAAGTGCAGAAATACGGCCTCGGCATGAAGGAAATCTGGGAGATCGATCCCGCCAAGCACAAGGAAGGCTCCGTCACCCACACCATGGGCTGGCCGCTGAATTCCAACGCGGGCGGTGGGTCCTTCATCTATCACCTTGATAACAATCAGGTCTATGTGGGCTTCGTGGTGCACCTCAACTACAAGAACCCGCATCTCTACCCCTACATGGAGTTCCAGCGCTTCAAACATCACCCGATGGTGGCGGAGCTTCTGAAGGGCGGCAAGCGGGTGGCCTACGGCGCCCGCGCCATCACCGAGGGCGGCTATCAGTCGATGCCGAAGCTGACCTTCCCGGGCGGCGCGCTGTTGGGCTGTGCTGCTGGCATGGTCAACGTGCCGCGCATCAAGGGCAATCACAACGCCATGCTCTCGGGCAAGGCGGCTGCGGAGTCCGCTTATGCGGCGATCCAGGCGGGCCGCGCCTCGGACGAGCTGACCGGCTACGAGGACGACGTGCGCGACGGCCCCATCGGCAAGGACCTGAAGATGGTTCGCAACGTCAAGCCGATGTGGTCCAAATGGGGCCTCACCGCCTCGCTGGCGCTGGGTGGCTTCGACATGTGGACCAACAACCTCTTTGGCCTGTCTCTCTTTGGCACCCTGGGTCATGGCAAGAACGATGCCGAGGCGACGGAACCGGCCGAGAAGCACAAGACCATCGACTACCCGAAACCGGATGGCGTGTTGTCCTTTGACCGGCTGACCAACGTGTCCTTCGCGGCGACCAACCACGAAGAAAGCCAGCCCTGCCACCTGCATCTGGGCAACAAGGACACGCCGATCTCCGTGAACCTGCCCAAATACGACGAACCGGCGCAGCGCTACTGCCCGGCGGGTGTCTATGAAGTGGTCGAAAAGGAGGGCAAGGCAGAGTTCGTGATTAACTTCCAGAACTGTGTCCACTGCAAGACCTGCGACATCAAGGATCCGAGCCAGAACATCAACTGGACCACGCCACAGGGTGGCGACGGGCCGAACTACCCGAATATGTGACGGGCAGATTTGCCATGATGATCGTTTTGATGGGGCGGCCTGCGGGTCGCCCCATTGCGCATTGAGAATCCGGGGTCTACGCTCGCCTCCAGTTTTCTTGTGATCATGCTGGGGAGGCCCCTTCGTGCCAGTATCCTATCTTCGTTCCCTGACCTGCGCAGCGGCGCTTCTTCTGACCACGGGCCCGATGGCCGTGGCGGACGGGCTGGCTGGGTCCTATCTGGCCGGGCGGGCGGCGACTTACGATAGCGACTTTGCCGCTTCGGCCAAATATTACACACGTGCGCTGGTCCGCGATCCGCAGAACGTCACGCTGATGGAAAACCTCGTCTACGCACAATTGGCGCTGGGGGATGTGAAATCCGCACTGCCGGTGGCGCAGCGGATGTGGGGCGCAGGCGTGCGCAGCCAGGTGGCCAATATCGTCATGGCGGGCAATCTCGCCCTGCAGGACGACTACGATGGGCTACTGGCCCGCGATTCCGAACAATTTGAAATCAGCCCGCTGGTCGATGGGCTGCTGGACGCATGGGCCTATATGGGCCAAGGGGCGGTTTCGCAGGCGCTGGAGCAGTTCGACGCGGTCGCAAAGCAAGATGGGCTGCGCTTCTTTGCCATGTATCACAAGGCCTTGGCGCTGGCCTCCGTCGGCGATTACGAGGGTGCGGAAGACCTCTTTGCTGCCAACGAGGGCCAACTGGGCCGGTCATCTCGCCGGGCCGCGATCGCGCGCGTGCAGGTGCTGTCGCAGCTGGGGCGCAGCGAACAGGCGCTGGAGGTGCTCGTCGAGAGTTTCGGCGAAGGGTTCGATCCGGCGCTGAGCGATCTGGCCGACCGATTGGCTGCCGGAGAGACTGCAGCGTTCTCCATCGCCCCAACACCGCGCGATGGTATGGCAGAGGTCTTCTTCAGCCTCGGTCAGGCCCTGTCGGGCGAGGCGGCCAATGACTACGTGCTGATGTATGCGCGGATGGCCGCGACCCTTAGCCCGGCGCATGTGGACGCCATTCTGCTCAGCGCCGGTCTGCTGGATCAGATGGGACGCTACGAGCTGTCCATTGCCACCTACAAACAGGTGCCGCGTGATCATCCCGATTTCCACGCCGCCGAACTGGGCCGTGCCGAGGCCCTGCGCCGATCCGCCAACCCGCAGGCCGCGGCCGAAGTGCTGGAGCAGCTGGTGCGCGACTTTCCGCAGCACATCGCGGTGCATATCGACCTCGGCGATCTGATGCGCCAGCAGGAAGATTATGCCGGTGCAGTCAAAGCATATGATCGTGCGCTGGAGCTTAGCCCGGAGGGGGCGAACAATCGCTGGTTCCTGCTCTATGCGCGCGCCATCTGCCACGAACGTCTCAAGAATTGGGATGCGGCAGAAGCCGACTTCCGCGCCGCGCTGGAGATCGACCCGGACCAGCCGCAGGTGCTCAATTACCTCGGCTATTCGCTGGTGGAGCGGCAGGAGAATCTCGACGAGGCGCTGTCGATGATCGAACGCGCCGTCGCCGCACGTCCAGATAGCGGCTACATCGTCGACAGTCTCGGGTGGGTGCTTTACCGGCTTGGCGACTATGAGGCGGCAGTTGGTCACCTGGAGCGCGCGGTGGAGCTGATGCCGGTGGACCCTGTGGTGAATGACCATTTGGGCGATGTCTATTGGGCCGTTGGGCGCAAGCTGGAGGCAGAGTTTCAGTGGAAGCGCGCGCTGTCCTTCGTCGACCCCGATGACGCGGATGCCGAGGCCGATCCAGAGCGCATCCGGCGCAAGCTGGATGTCGGTCTGGACGTGGTGCTGGCCGAAGAGGGGGCCAAGCCCCTGCAGGTCGCCAATGACGACAGCTGAGGTCTTTGCCCCGGCCAAGATCAACCTGACCCTGCATGTGACCGGTCGCCGCGCGGACGGGTATCATCTGCTCGACAGTCTTGTGGCATTTGCCAATGTCGGCGACCGGTTGCGGCTGACCTCCGGCGCGGATTTATCGCTGTCTGTCACCGGACTGTTTGCCAGGGGCGTGCCAGAAGACGGGCGCAATCTGGTCTGGCGTGCGGCTGAAGGGGCGGGTTGGCGCGGCCAGATTGATCTGGAGAAGAACCTGCCGCATGGGGCCGGAATTGGCGGCGGCTCATCCGATGCCGCGGCGCTGCTAACTGCGCTGCAGGAGCAGGGGGTGCCTGTGCCGCCAGACTTGCCGCTGTCTTTAGGCGCGGATGTGCCTGTGTGCATGGCAGCACGTGCTGCGCGCATGCAAGGCATCGGTGAGGAGATCACCCCCGTGCCCCTGCCGAAGCTGCCAGCATTGTTGGTCAATCCTGGTGTCGAGGTGCCGACAGGCGCTGTCTTCTCGGCGCTGGAAAAGCGTGAAAGTACCGCCATGCCCGCCGATATGCCGCTGTTCGACGGTGTCGAGGATTGCGCCGAATGGTTGGCGGCGCAGCGCAACGATCTGGAGCCTGCCGCCCTCATCGTCGCCCCGCTGATTGAGCGGGCCCTGGGGGATTTGCGCAGCTCGCGCGATGCGTTGATGGCGCGGATGTCGGGCTCTGGTGCGACCTGTTTCGCGCTCTACCCAAGCCTGAAGGCCGCGCATTTCGCTGCCTATGAGATCGGCGCAGAGCATCCCGACTGGTGGTGCGTGGCCACGGAGCTCGGATAATTTCCAACGACATCCCCTGCCGCACAGAGCGCGGGGATGTCTGGCTGATCGGCCGCTCGGATCAATGCAGCCGCGACACCACGTAATCGGCCAGATCAATCAGCATCGTGCGGATCGGGTGCTCTGGCAGGGCTGTCAGTGCGGTCTTTGCCTTTTCGGCCCAGGCGACGGCATCCACGCGAGTAGCCTCCAGCGTGGCATATTTCGCCATCAGCTCCAGCGCGTGTTCCAGGTCGCCGTCCTGCTGGCGTCCCTTGGCGATGGTGCGCTCCCAGAAGGCGCGCTCCTCATCCGTGGCCTGCGCGATCGCCTTGATCACCGGAAGGGTCAGCTTGCGCTCGCGGAAATCATCGCCGACATTCTTGCCAGTCTTCGCAGCATCACCCTGATAATCCAGCAGGTCATCGGCAATCTGGAAGGCGATCCCCAGCGCATCACCATAGTCGAACAGCGCCTGCACCTGCGGCTCGGGCGCGCCTGCGATGACACCGCCCACTTCGGTCGCGGCGGAGAACAGCGCCGCCGTCTTCCCACGCACCACCTGCAGATAGATGTCTTCGGTGGTGCCCAGATCGGTGGCCGCCGTCATCTGCAGCACTTCGCCCTCGGCAATCGTGGCCGAGGCATTGGCGAGGATATCCAGCACCCGCAACGATCCGGTATCCACCATCAGCTGGAAGCTGCGGGCAAAGAGGTAATCCCCAACCAGGACCGAGCTTTTGTTGTCCCACAGCAGGTTGGCGGTGGGCCGCCCCCGACGCTGCGCGCTCTCGTCGACCACATCATCATGCAGCAGCGTCGCGGTATGAATGAACTCGACCGTTGCTGCCAGTTTCAGATGGTGATCGCCCTCATAGCCACACATCCGCGCCGCCGCCAACGTCAGCATCGGGCGTAGACGCTTGCCGCCGGCCTCGACCAGATGCGCGGTCACCTCGGGGATGCGGGGCGCATGTTTCGACGCCATCCGCTCGCGGATCAGCAGGTTCACGGCGTCCAGCTCCTCGGCGAGGGTGGCTGCCAGCATTTCATGGGGTTTCTGCGTCATCACCTGGTTCATCACATTCCCGACTGATAGGCTCGACAAGACCCCGGTCTTGCCCTTAGATCCATGATATGAAGGAACTTTTGCGCAGCACAGACCCTACGGTCATCGCCTTTGCCTCCGCTCTTCTCGACGGAGAGGGTATAGACTGCTTTGAAATGGACGTAAATATGAGCGTGCTCGAGGGCGGCATAGGAATTTTCCCCCGCCGCCTGTTGGTGCATCCCGATGATTTGGAGGATGCGCAGGTGGTGATGCGCGACAATGATCTGCCGGTGTCCGACCGTGGCTGATGCGGTTGGGTTTACCGACGCGGAGCTGAGTACGGACGGTTTTCTCGGCGGAAAAATCACGCTTTTACAACCCCGATCCGGGTATCGCGCGGGGGTGGACCCGGTGTTTCTGGCCGCCGCGGTCAATGCCCGGGCAGGGCAGCGGGTTCTGGAGCTTGGCTGTGGCGCTGGTCAGGCGCTGCTGTGTCTGGGCGCGCGGGTGCCCGATCTGGCGCTCTGCGGGGTGGAGCTGCAGGCGCCTTATGCGGATCTTGCGCGTCGAAATGCCGCCGCCAACGCGGCGTCAGCCCGCATCTGGACCGCCGATCTGACTGCGCTTCCGGCAGAGCTGCGCCAGCAGAGCTTTGACCATGTGATTGCCAATCCGCCCTATTATCGCGCCGGGGCTCATAGCCCTGCCCAGGATGCAGGTCGGCGCACGGCACTTGGCGAAGGCACCCCGCTGGATCTCTGGTTCGAGACGGCGGCGCGGCGGCTGGCCCCCCGAGGGTACCTGCATATGATTCAGCGGGCAGATCGCCTGCCCGACATGATCGCGGCCGCGCGCGGGCGGCTTGGCTCCCTCGAGGTCTTGCCCTTGGCCCCGCGTGTCGGGCGCGCGGCTGAGTTGGTGATCCTGCGGGCCCGCAAGGGCGGACGAGGTGACTTCTGCCTCCATCCCCCGCTGATCCTGCATGAGGGTGCGGCGCATGAACGGGACGGCGAGGACTACAGTGCGCCGGTGCGCGCGATTCTACGCTCCGCAGCGGAGCTGCCTTGGCCCGGCAGCTGATACGGTGGCCGTGGAACAAGGTGGTCGTGACAATTTGCGCTGGTGTTGTGGTCGGCATGTGAGAATTCGGACAGGACCTGCCTAATCGCCCGCCGGTATAGGCGGGAACTAGCCAAAAGTTACAAATTGTCCAAAAGAACCATGCCGAATTGTGCGCCTGCAGCGTGACAGGTTGAAAGAAGCATGCTCCAATCCCCATGTAGATTACTCAAGCTTTGTAGAAGGAGGAATGACATGAGCCTCAGCTCGCATCTCAACCAACTGAAGAAGAAGCACGAGCATCTGAGCTTTGAAGTAGAACGAGCAGAGAAATCCCCGGCCACCGACCGAATGCACATCAAATCCCTTAAAAAGGAAAAGCTGCGCCTGAAGGATGAGATCGAACGCCTCCATCACGCCTGATGGCAAAAGCGGCGCGGGGGCGACTGCACGTCCAGCACCGTCCCCGGCGCCAAGTCCCGTAAGCCCTCCGTGGTTTAACGCGATCCAGGGGCAAAATCTGACCCCGAGACAGCCAAGGCCCTGCAATCCGCAGGGCCTTTATTTATTTCAAAAGTTGGAAACTGCTGCCGGCCTACCGCAATGTGCGATTTATCGGTGGCTTCACGCGCGCGGTGCCCGATGCGCGTGCGGCCAGCAATGCACCGCCGGTGATCAGCGCTGTTGCCAGTGCCAACCCCCATGAGGGGGGCGCGATCCCTGCAGCGACCAGAATCAAGGTCGACAAAAGAGGCGCCGCGTAGGAGCTGGTCCCCAACATTTGAATGTCCCCCTGCTTGACCCCGATGTCCCAGACATAAAACGCTAGGCCGACGGGGCCGAGGCCGAGCAACAAAGCAGAGGTCCAGCCAAGCGCGCCAATGGGCCATACGGTGTCTTCCAGCAGCAGGTGCAGCAGTCCGGAGGCGATCGCGCTCAGAAGGCAGAACACCGCGACAGATGCGGTCGGGGCGCTGCCCAGCAAGCGAGAGCCGACAGAATAGCTCGACCAAAACACCGCACAAAGCAAGGCGAGGCCGTAGCCTGGCAGGTGTTGCGCTTGAAAGCCGACGCCGCCGCCCGTGATGATGCAGGCCGCCCCGGCAAACCCCAATAGCGCGCCGACAGAATGCCCCAGGCGCAACCGCTCACCCGGAAGGAGGCCGGAAAACAGCACGATCAGCAGCGGCCAGAGATAGGCGATCAGACCGGCCTCCGCAGCCGGTGCCGCGCGCAGGGCAGAGAAGTAGAGCGCGTGGTACCCGAACACCCCGATGGAGCCAAAGGCATAGACCCGCAGTGGCACCCGGCGCAGCTGCGCCCAGCTGCCGGTCACTTGCACCCAGATCAACCCGATAACACCGCCAATGGTGAAACAGATCGTGTTCAGCAGCAGCGGTGGCGTCGGGCTGGACCCCACAGTCAACAGCGCCAGAAGCGCCCAGAGCAGGACGGCGACAAAGCCGATGGCGGTGGCGCGAGTGCGGGACATTTTAAGTCAGAGATCCTTGGCGGGGATGATGTCGAAATCGTCCCACATATGCGCAGTTTTCTCAATTTCTGCAAAGAACCATTCGCGAAAGGCTTTGATCTGTGGGCGGTCCTTGGTGCTTGGCAAACACAGGAAACGGAAACGCGCATCGGTTTCGATGGCGACCTTGAAGGGCGCCACGAGGCGACCTTCTTGTACGTCCTTGATGATCATCGGGCGTCGTCCCAGCGCCACGCCCAGACCGGCGCAGGCCGCATCAATGGCATGATCGGCGTTGGAAAAATGCGTGCCGGGGCCGGGGGTGAACTCCCATCCAACGGCGCGGAACCACGTCGGCCAATCGCAGGGCGGGGTGAGAAAACTGATGCTGTCATCGTAAATCAGCGGCGCGTTGCGCAGGCTGTCCGGGGTGGGGTATTGCGCAAAAAGCTCTGGCGTCATCACCGGCGTCAGCCATTCGGCGCGGGCCTCCTGCGAGACCAGTCCCTCGTCATCGCCATAGCCGAATCGAATTGCGACATCGACACTGTCACGCCGCAGATCGACCCTCCGCAGGCCGGCTGACAGGCGCAGGTCGATCTCCGGATGGCTTCGGGCAAATTCATAGAGCCGCGGTGCCAGCCATTTTGCCGTCAACGCAGGCCCCGCCGTCACCGTGAGCGAGGTGGTGTCCAGCACACGCCGGGCCTGCTGCCAGGCTGCGCCCAACGCCCGAAACCCCTCATCCGCGCCCGGCGCCAACGCGGTTCCGGCCTCCGTCAGCTCCACCGCGCGATTCAGGCGGCGAAACAAGGGCGCCCCCAAGTGCTCTTCCAGCGACTTGATCTGAAACGACAGGGCGGCCGGTGTGACATTCAATTCGTCCGCCGCCTTGGCAAAGGACATATGTCGCGCCGCAGCATCAAAGGCGCGCAAAGCGGTGAGTGGGGGCAGGTTGCTGGACATGTATCACTCAAGAATAGTTTAACTGAAGGTCTCAAAACTCTCGTTTGTCGTCAATGATGCAAATGCGCATATTGGTGTCACAACAGAGACGCTAAACCGAAAGGTGGCCAGGATGATTGAATATGCTGCAACAACCGAAGTGAAACAGGGCATGGCCCGGGCTCACGAAGCGCGTGCGCAGGTCCTGCGTGACGCGATCTCATGGATCTTTGCTCGCCGCCGGACTTCGGCCCCGGGCATCCGGGTTTCCCGCTGGGCCTGAGCGCGCGCGAGCTCAACGCAGGCACTTACGGGATGAGATAAGGGCCGGCTCGAGGTGAGCCGGCCCTTGTTGTACTTAGTTTCGTCAAAACCCGTCGTCAGGAGAAGAACTGACCGCCGTTCGCCGAGATGGTGGAGCCGTTGATGAACGATGCCTCGTCCGAGGCGAGGAAACCCACGCAGCGGGCGATTTCTTCGGGCTCACCCAGACGCCCGGTGGGGATCTGGCCGATGATCGCGTCGCGCACCTTTTCCGGCACCGCCATCACCATTTCGGTGGCGATATAGCCCGGGCAGACTGCATTGGCGGTGATGCCCTTGGCCGCACCTTCCTGTGCCAGCGATTTCACGATGCCGAGGTCCCCGGCCTTGGTTGCGGCATAGTTCACCTGTGCGAACTGGCCCTTCTGACCGTTGATGGATGAGATCACGATCACCCGGCCAAAGCCGCGCTCTCGCATCCCCGGCCAAACGGGATGTACGGTGTTGAATACCCCGGTCAGGTTGGTGTCGATCACCTGCTGCCATTGCTCGGGCTGCATCTTGTGAAACGGTGCGTCGCGGGTGATGCCTGCGTTGGCGACCACGATATCGATGGGGCCAAGATCGGCCTCGACCTGCTGAATCCCGGCCTTACTCTCCTCATAGCTGGCCACGTTCCACTTGTAGGTCTTGATTCCGGTTTCTTCGGTGAACTGCGCAGCCGCTGCGTCATTGCCGGCATAGGTCGCGGCAACATTGCAGCCCTGTGCCTTGAGCGCTTTGGAAATTGCGGCGCCGATACCGCGTGATCCGCCGGTAACAAGGGCAATACGAGCCATATGAGAGTTCCTCCAACTTCTTTACTTCACTTGTAATCTTATTGCACGCGAGGTGATTGCGCGGCAATAAAATTTCACCACCAACATGCTGCATCATCCTGATGCCGCACGCTGGCCGATGAGGTAACACTAAACCGGAGATTGTAACGTGAGAACGAAAAAGAAAAGGGCGCCCGAAAGCGCCCCAAGTCTTGCTGATATTCTAGTCACTTAATCTGCGTTGTCCCGGGTTCAGGGCCGTTCCACACACATAGCGACGCCCATGCCGCCACCGATGCAGAGCGTGGCAAGACCCTTCTTGGCGCCGCGGCGCTTCATCTCGAACAGCAGCGTGTTCAGTACGCGACACCCGGATGCGCCGATCGGGTGGCCGATGGCGATGGCGCCGCCGTTCACATTGACGATCTCGGGGTTCCAGCCCATGTCCTTGTTGACCGCACAGGCCTGCGCCGCGAAGGCCTCGTTGGCCTCGACCAGATCCAGATCATCCACGGACCAGCCGGCTTTATCCAGCGCCTTGCGGGAGGCGTAGATCGGCCCCACACCCATGATCGACGGGTCCAGGCCGGCGGTGGCATAAGAAGCGATACGGGCCAGCGGCTCGATGCCACGCTTTTCGGCCTCATCAGCGCTCATCAGCAGGGTGGCGGCGGCACCGTCGTTGAGGCCGGAGGCATTGGCTGCGGTCACCGAGCCGTCCTTGGTGAAGGCGGGGCGCAGTTTCTGCATTGCGGCCATGGTGGCGCCGTGGCGGATGTATTCGTCCTGATCCACGGTGATGTCGCCCTTGCGGTGCTTGACGACAAAGGCGGCGATCTCATCGGCGAATTTGCCGGCCTTCTGCGCCGCTTCGGCTTTGTTCTGCGAGGCCACGGCGAATTCATCCTGCATATCGCGGGAGATCTGCCATTTTGCGGCGACGTTCTCGGCGGTCTGGCCCATGTGGTAGCCGTTGAACGCATCCCACAAGCCGTCGCGGATCATCGTGTCGATATACTGCATGTCGCCCATCTTGTGACCGGCGCGCAGGTTGGCGGCATGGGGGCTGAGGGTCATGTTTTCCTGACCACCTGCGGCGACGATTGACGCATCACCAAGCTGGATGTGCTGGGCCCCGAGTGCGACGGCGCGCAGGCCGGAGCCGCAGACCTGGTTGATGCTCCAGGCGGCGCTTTCCTGCGGCAGGCCAGCGTTGATATGGGCCTGGCGGGCAGGGTTCTGCCCTTGGGCGGCAGTCAGCACCTGGCCGAGGATGGTTTCCGAGACCTCGGATTTGTCGATGCCGGCGCGGGCCACCACGGCCTCCAGCACGGCGGCGCCCAGATCGTGGGCGGGCGTGTTGGCGAACGCGCCGCCAAAGCTGCCGACGGCGGTGCGCGCGGCGGATGCGATTACTACGTTGGTCATTCGGTCAGTCCTCTGCATGTTCTGCGGAAACGCCGACGCGGTGGGGTGCTTAAGCGTCACCCGGCTTGTGCGACGTCTCCTCCCTTCCGCCATGGAATAGCCCAACCGTGCACTTGCAGCAACTGTTCCGAGTGCGGCTGCGTAACACCCGCGCAAAAAGGCGGCGTTGCACGGCATGGGCTGTGATGGTGCAGACACCGCCCCCAGACGGCACAGACAGCTGGTCGCATAGGGTGCAGATCAGGGACGCCTTAGACCCATCCTGAAAAACAGAATGGGTCTGACGCGTTCAGGGCAAGCGTCGCGAATCGGTGCTTCGGGTGACCTCAGGCGCGGGCGCGCGCGTCGTTTTCCGCCTGCCACGGTGGGGTGATCGACGGAGCACCATAGAGGAAGCCTTGCAAGCAATCGGCACCCGCCTCGATCAGGAATTCGGCGTCCTCTTGCCGTTCGACGGATTCGGCAACGATGAACATGTCGAACTGCTTGGCGATTGCGATCAGGGCGCGGATCACGGCCTGATTGTCGTGGTTTGCATGAACGCCCCGGACAAACTGCCCGTCGATCTTCACCGCATCGAAGAAGAACTCGCGAAAATGTCCGATTGCCGTGGTGCCGGCGCCAAAATTATCCAGTGCAAAGGCAATGCCGTGTTGCTGCATCTGGTCCATGAAGTCGATCACCAGCTCTGGTGCCGCCATTGCGGAGGCTTCGGAAATCTCCAGCACCAGCCGTTCGCCAAGGAATTCGCTGTTTTCGAGAAAGCGTTCCAGTACCTTGTTCCATTGGCTGTAGCCGATGGAACGGGCGGACATATTGACGGACATGCGCACGTTGGGATTGCGCTGCAGTACCCGGAGGCTCTGCTCCAGTGCCAGACAGTCGAGCTTGCGCCCCAACTCGCGCTCTTCGATCACGCTCATGAATTCCCGTGCCGGGATAATACGGCCCGTGGCGTCCATCACACGGATGTAGCCCTCGTAGAAGGCGATCATGTCTGTCGCGTGGCTTTGTACAATGGGCTGATAGGCCAGAAGGGTCTGGTCGTGTTTGACCGCCTCCGCCACCATGTCCACGACGTTGCGATCCCGGGCCACTACGGCTGCAGAGAGCGGGTTTTCCGCCCCTTCCGGGATGTCGGTTTTCCAGAAATGCCTTTTCTTCACCTTCAAAACCCCATCGGTTTGCGGCGACCGGGCGGTTGTGGACGCCGATCGAGTTGTCCAATGACCCTACAATCTTCCAAAAGAGTTGCATGGGGATTAAGAACGGCATTTTATCTAGCTGCCCTCCCGCAGGACGAGAGGGCAGGTCAGTTGCAGTCAGGAGCCTGCCACCAATGCACCGATCACGGCGCGGGCACTGTCGGAATTCCAGTCCGCTTCGCCCCGCAACCGGGCGATTTCATTCCCTTCTGGGTCCAGAATGACGGTGATCGGCAGGCCCAGCACCGCCATGTCGCGGGCTACGGCGCCCTTGGGGTCCTGATGGCGCGGCAGGTTGGTCACGCCGATCTCGTCAAAGAACTTCTTGATGCCGGCGGGATTGTTCCGACCCGTCGCCAGCGTCAGAACTTCGAAAGTGTCGCCGCCGAATTCGTCCTGCAGGGCCGAGAGCATCGGCATTTCCTTGCGACAGGGCGGGCACCAGGTGGCCCAGAAGTTCACCAGCACATATTTGCCTTCATAGTCAGACAGATGCGCCTGACCGGCATCATCTGCCAGCTCGAAAGCCGCATCAGAGGCCGGTTTGGCCTCACTGTGGAAAACCAATTTCTGCATGTCGCCCTCGCGCAGGGCCTCGACGGTGCTCAGATCGGCGGCGAAGGCGGCATTTGCACCGAGGGCAAGGGCCATATAAAGGGAAAGCTGACGAACAAGACGCATAGTATCTCCAGGGTTGGGCCATGACAGACAAGACCTCGAACCAGATGTGGGGCGGCCGCTTTGCCGCCGGACCGGACGCGATCATGGAGGCGATCAACGCCTCGATCGGGTTCGACCAGCGCATGGCAGCACAGGACATCGCGGGCTCTCGGGCTCATGCGGCGATGCTCGCCGCGGCCGGTGTGATTACGGATAATGATGCCGAGGCGATCCGTGAAGGCCTGCTCACCGTTTTGTCAGAGATTGAAAGCGGTCAGTTCCAGTTCTCCACCGCGCTGGAAGACATCCACATGAACGTGGAATCGCGCCTGAAGGAGATCATCGGCGAACCGGCGGGCCGTCTGCACACGGGCCGCTCGCGCAACGATCAGGTGGCGACTGACTTCAAACTCTGGGTGCGCGACCAGCTGGACGCCGCCGCCAAGGGGCTTGAGGCGCTGATCGCCGCGCTGGTCGACCAGGCCGAGGCGGGTGCCGACTGGGTGATGCCGGGCTTCACCCACCTGCAGGTTGCACAGCCGGTGACCTGGGGCCACCACATGATGGCTTATGTCGAGATGTTTGGCCGTGATCTGTCCCGTGTCCGCGATGCGCGCGCCCGGATGAACGAATCGCCGCTTGGCTCTGCCGCGCTCGCCGGGACCTCCTTTCCGATCGACCGCGACATGACCGCCAACGCCTTGGGCTTTGACCGCCCCACCGCCAACTCGCTGGATGCCGTGTCGGATCGCGATTTCGCGCTGGAGTTCCTGTCCGTCGCCTCGATTTGCGCCATGCACCTCAGCCGTTTTGCCGAGGAGCTGGTGATCTGGTCGTCGGCCCAGTTCCGTTTTGTGACCCTGTCGGACCGCTTCTCCACCGGTTCCTCGATCATGCCGCAGAAGAAGAACCCCGACGCCGCCGAGCTGATCCGCGCCAAGGTGGGCCGGATCTTTGGCGCAAACACCGCGCTGATGATGGTGATGAAGGGGCTGCCGCTGGCCTATTCCAAGGACATGCAGGAAGACAAGGAACAGGTCTTTGATGCCGCCGACAACTGGATGCTGGCGCTGGCGGCGATGCAGGGCATGGTCAAGGACATGAGCGCCAACCGCGACAGCCTCGCGGCGGCGGCTGGTTCCGGCTTCTCCACCGCCACCGATCTGGCGGATTGGATGGTGCGGGTGCTCAAGGTGCCGTTCCGCGATGCCCACCATGTGACCGGCGCGCTGGTGGCGATGGCCGAGTCGCGCGGCGTGGATCTGCCAGATCTCAGCCTTGAGGACATGAAAAGCGTGCATGACGGCATCACCGAGGATATCTTTACCGTGTTGGGTGTGGAGAATTCGGTGAATTCGCGCACGTCCTACGGGGGCACCGCGCCCATTGAAGTGCGCGCGCAGGTCGCCCGCTGGAAAGAGATCCTGGGCTGAGGCCCGCCTTTAGGAGACCCCTATGACCCGTGTTCTGATTGCTCTCGGTCTTGTTCTGTCGCTCACCGCCTGCGGTGTGGACGGCGAACCCGTGCGCCCGAGCCTGAATGCGGGTCTCGGGATCTCTGGCAGCGGCGTCCATCTGGGCGGCGCGGTGGGGGTCAGCAAAGGCCCCGTTTCCGTGAGTATCGGCCTATGACCCGCACTGCATTGATCCTGTGTCTGGCCGTTGTGGCGGGCTGCGATTACTCTGGCGCGCCCCTGAAAGAACGCTCAGAGCCAACAGAGCCGGGCATTCATATCTCGGGCGAAGCCCGCGTGGGCGTTGTTCTGGGCGACTGACATGGCCTGCCTCGCGTCCTGCCGGTAACGGTGAACCACCGCCACGCCTCTCGGTAAAACGGCAGGGACAGCCCGCGGCGGCTGCAAAGACTGTACCCGCACATTGGAATCATTTGCCCAAGGGTCTGTTTTTGCCCTAAACGCGGGCCATGGATCATTTTCTCTATCGCGATGGCGTTTTGCACGCCGAAGATGTCCCCGTAGCCGAGATTGCCGCTACGGTGGGCACGCCGTTCTACGTCTATTCCACCGCGACGTTGCTGCGCCATTTCCGCCTGTTCGATGAGGCATTGGAGGGCACCGACCATCTGGTCTGCTACGCGATGAAGGCGGCCTCCAATCAGGCCATCCTGAAGACGCTGGCCGAGGCGGGCGCGGGCATGGATGTGGTGAGCGAGGGCGAATATCGTCGCGCCAAAGCCGCAGGCGTGCCGGGCGACAAGATCGTCTTTTCCGGCGTTGGCAAGACTGCTGACGAAATCCGCTACGCGCTGAGCGGCGGCATCCGCCAGTTCAACGTCGAATCCGAGCCGGAGATGGAGGTGATCAACGCCGTCGCATTGGAGCTGGGAACGACCGCGCCGATCACCGTGCGGGTGAACCCGGATGTGGATGCCAAGACCCACGCCAAGATTGCGACCGGCAAGTCCGAGAACAAATTCGGCATCCCCATTGCGCGCGCCCGCGAGGTCTACGCCCATGCCGCCAGCCTGCCAGGGCTTGAGGTCATCGGGATCGACGTTCACATCGGCTCTCAGCTCACGGATCTCGACCCGTTCCGCCTTGCTTATCAAAAGGTTGCGGAGCTGACGCAGGCCTTGCGCGAGGATGGCCACGACATCCGCCGCCTCGATCTTGGGGGCGGGCTGGGCATTCCCTACACGCGATCAAATGAGGCCCCGCCGCTGCCGGTCGAATACGGCCAGATGATCAAGGAAGAGCTGGGCCATCTGAACTGCGAGATCGAAATCGAGCCGGGCCGGTTGATTGCCGGCAATGCGGGTTTGATGGTGTCCAAGGTGATCTACGTGAAACACGGCGAAGGTCGCGATTTCCTGATCCTCGACGGTGCGATGAATGACCTGATCCGCCCGGCGATGTACGAGGCCTACCACGATATCGTGCCCGTCACCGAAGCCACGCCCGGCGTTGAGCCGCAGCCCTATGATATCGTCGGTCCGGTCTGCGAAAGCGGCGACACCTTTGCCAAGGCGCGGCTTATGCCTCCATTGGAAGCGGGGGATATGGTCGCCTTTCGCAGTGCCGGGGCCTATGGCGCGGTGATGTCGAGCGAGTATAACTCCCGCCCGCTGATCCCCGAGGTTCTGGTGCATGGCGATCAATTTGCAGTCATTCGGCAACGCCCGACCTTTGACGACATGATAAATCGCGATACCATCCCGGAGTGGCTCTGACCGTCACGGCAGTCCCGACCGCGCATGTGAAGCCACACATGCGGTCGGGCCTCCGGGGGCAGTGGACACACGACAGGCGGCCCCGTCTTTGCCGGGCCGCGCGCGGAGGCAGAGCGGTATGACCGAGCACATCCCCCCCGACACAGCTGTCGAGGAGCACCCGACCCACAGCACGGCGGCGCTGGCACCGCTGCGCCGTGCATTGGCGTTTACGCGTCTGGGTATGGTGGCAGAGCGGATCTGGCGCGCCTTCTGGCCGCTGGCCACGATCCTGTTTCTGGCGCTTGGTCTGGTGCTGCTGGGGATACTCGACTGGATCCTGCTGGAGGCCGTCTGGACACTGGCTGTTCTGGTGGCAACAGGCGCCGTCGCCGCGCTGATCTGGGGAGCATGGCGTTTTCGCTGGCCGACTCGGCACGAGGCGCTGTTGCGACTGGACGAGACCCTTCCGGGCCGCCCGATTGCAGCGATTCTGGACACCCAGGCCTCCGGTGCGCGGGATCCCGCCTCCATCGCGCTGTGGCGCGCCCATCAGGATCGAATGGCAGCCCGCGCCGCGCAGGCCGAGGCGCCGGCGCCCAACCTGCGCATCGCGGATCGTGACCCCTATGCCCTGCGCTACGTGGCGCTTCTGGTGCTGGTGACCGGGGCGCTGTTCGGCACTGCGTGGCGCACCGGGTCGGTCGCGGATCTCATGCCGGGCAGCGGTACCGCGGGCCTCTCGGGGCCGACGTGGGAAGGCTGGGTGGAGCCGCCGCGCTATACCGGTCTGCCAACGCTCTACCTTGGTGACATGACGGACCCGTCGCTGCGCATTCCCGACAACAGCCAGATAACCCTGCGGTTTTATGGCGAGGTTGGCGATCTGACCCTGGCCGAGACCATCTCCGGCCGCACCGGAGAGCTTCCCTCTGCCTCCGAACCCGAGCAGAGCTTTGTGGTGACACAGGCGGGCAATCTGACCATCGACGGCCCCGGCGGGCGCGATTGGCAGATCGAGGTGATCGAGGATGAAGCCCCGCGCGTGTCCATCGCCGGGGAGCCGGACCTCTCCGCAGATGGCACCCTGACGCTGCCATTCAGCGCCTCTGATGATTACGGCGTGGTGGGGGGCAGTATCGTGATCACCCTTGATGAGGACGCGTTGGACCGCCGCCACGGCTTGGCCACCACGCCCGACCCCCGCGCGCCTGTCGAGCTGGCCTTGCCTCTGTCCCTGACAGGGGACCGCCGTCTGTTCAGCGAGGCGCTGGTCGAGGAGTTTTCGGCGCACCCTTGGGCGAATATGCCGGTAACCTACAGCTTCAGATCCGAGGATGCGGCCGCGCAGCAGAGCACGCCTGCAACCCTGTCCGCGCCGCTGACCGCCCGGCGTTTCTTCGACCCCATGGCGGCGGCCCTGATCGAACAGCGCCGCGATCTTCTCTGGGCGCGCGCCAATGGCCCACGCGTGGCGCAGATCCTGCGCACACTCACACATCGGCCCGAGGACGTCTTTCACGACATGGGCAACTATCTGCAACTGCGCACCATTCTGAAGCGGCTGGAAGGCTATACCACCGAGGCAGAGCTGAGCGCCGCGCATCAGGACGAGATTGCAGCGGCTCTCTGGGCTCTGGCGAACCAGCTTGAGGACGGCGATGTCGGCGACGCGCTGGCGCGCATGCAACAGGCTCAGGAACGTCTGAGCCAGGCAATGCGCGATGGCGCCAGTGACGAGGAAATCGCGCGCCTCATGCAGGAGCTGCGCGAGGCAACGCAGGATTACATGCGCCAATTGTCGCGTCAGGCCCAGTCCGAGGCAGAAGGGGAGGACGGGCGCGAGAGCCGGGACAACGCCATTCAGCTCAGCCAGTCGGATCTGCAGGCGATGATGGACCGCATTCAGGACCTCATGGAGCAGGGCCGCATGGCGGAGGCAGAGCAGGCGCTGCGCGAGTTCCAGCAGATGATGGAGAATATGCAGGTCACGCAGGGCGAGGCCGGAGAGGGCAGCAATCCCGGGCAGGAGGCGATGGAAGGGCTCGCGGATACATTGCGCGAACAGCAGGGCCTCTCCGATCAGGCATTCCGCGACCTGCAGGAACAGTTCAACCCCAATGCGCAACGTGGCCAGAGCCAAGGCAACGAAGGGCGCAATGGCGGCCTTGGTCGGGGCGACAGCCATGAGGGCGGCGGCGAAGGGGGCGAGGGCAGCGATGGCCAGTCACCCGGCCAGCAGCAGGGGCAACAGCAGGGCGAGGGTGGACAGGGATCCGCCGGTGGCAACAGCCCCGAGGATCTGGCGCAGCGTCAACAGACCCTGCGCAACGAACTGCAACGCCAACGTGACGGCCTGCCCTTGGGCGGCGCCGAGGGCGAGGCCGCACGCGACAGCCTGGATCAGGCCGGCCGGGCCATGGAGGGCGCCGAGGAGGCCCTGCGCGGGGGCGATTACGCCGAAGCCATCGACCGCCAGTCCGAAGCCATGGAGGCCATGCGCGACGGTATGCGAGCATTGGGCGAGGCCATGGCAGAGCAACAGCAGCAGGGCCAGCAACCCGGCACCCAGCAAGGGCAGGGCAATCGACAGGGCAACGCGCTCGACCCTCTGGGCCGGGATCGTGGGGGGCAGGGCGGTGATACCTTGCGCTCGGATACCATCGGCAACGGGCAGGCCTATCGCCGCGCTTGGGATCTGCTGGAGGAAATTCGTCGCCGCGCTGGCGAACGTGAGCGCAGCGAAGGCGAACGCAACTACCTGCAGCGGCTGCTCGACAAGTTTTGATGCAGAGATGCCGACGCAAAAGCCGCGCAACCCGGAAGGGGATGCGCGGCTTTGCTCTGTGGTCTTGATCGCGTTATTCTGCGGCCAGCGCCTTGGCTTGCGTATCCAGCCACAGCCGCCACTGATCCACCCAGGCCACGTAGCCGCTGATATAGGGATCGGCTTGCGGCAGCCGCTCGGCGATCAGCGGCGCATTCGTGTAGACGAGGATCGCCGCCACCATCAGAAGAATCACCAGCAGGAACCCCCGCGAAAACCCGCTCTTGCGCGGGGCGGGGCGCTCCGCGTCCACGGGCGGTGGCGCAGCTTTCGCCTCTCCGGGGCCGCTGGTGTTGATCTCTTCGATATCTGGCAACAGGCCACGGCGGGATGTGACCTCTGGCGCGGGACGGTCGGGCGGCGGTGACGGTTGTCCCTGCATCCGCGCCACGCGATCCTGTGCTTCACGGGTCCGCCGGGCGGTTTCATCTTCGGCTGGGGTCTCAAGACCCAGCTCCGTCTGGGTTTCAAGCCCCTCTCCACCAGACCGCAGGGCTTCCTCGCGCATCGCCTCTTCGCGCAACACGCGCGAAACCTCCGGATCGAGCCGCCGCCGTGGCGCCGCCTCTGCGGTTGCCGGAGGCGGGACCGCTATATGAGACGGCGCCTCTGCCGCGTCGTCCTCTTCGTCGTCGTCATCCGAACCGTCATCCGCGGCATTGGCGGGGCTGTCCGCAACCACGGAGGGCTCCTCCTCCTTAGGCGCCTCGGAGGGCGCAGTCTGCACCTCCGGCTCCGGCGTGGGCGGCCAGGGGTCTTCTGGTTCCGGCTCGGGCACTTCCTGCGGGGTGGGGGCTGGCTGTGGTTCAGGCTGTGGTTCAGGGATTGGCTGTGGTTCCGGGGCGGGCTGCTGCTCTGGCTCGGCTGGCGGAACAGGGTCCGGTTCACGTTCTGGCGCGGGAGAGGGCGCGGCCTGCACCGGGGCGCTGTCCTCTTCCGGGGCTGCCTCCGCCTGTGCCTGCATCTGAGCGGAGGGTTGGAACCAGGTATCGCCGCAATTGGAGCATTGCACATCGCGCCCGTCGTCCGGGATCACGTCCTCGGGCACCTCATACTGTGCGCCGCAATTGGGGCAAATGAGTCTCATCCGGTCTCCTTGGTGGGCCTTCTGACCGCGAAAAAGTGAATTCACCCGTAATCATAGTAACTTCCTGAAAGGCAAGAAAGAGCCAATCCCCCCGCAGATGGCAGTTTGAGCCCATCTGAGCGACCTGCGCACCATTGAAACTGCCGCAATGCTCGTGCAAAACATCGCGATGGAACGCGGGACGACCGCAATACACCGGGCTGGGATGCAATCGTGATCGAACTCGAAGATGTGGGCTATAACTATGGCGGGGGAGAGCTGTTCAGCAACCTCTCGGTACAGCTGGCGCCCGGCTCGTTCCACTTTCTGACCGGCCCCTCCGGCGCGGGCAAGACCACGTTGCTGAAGCTCTGCTACGGCTCCCTGACCCCCACCGCGGGCCGGGTGCGCGCCTTCAACATGGACGTGAAGGGGCTGGATCGCGACCAGATGGCCTATCTGCGCCGGCGTGTCGGTGTGGTGCATCAGGACTGCCGCTTTCTCGATCACCTGCCGGTGGTGGAAAACATCGCCCTGCCGCTGACGGTCTCGGGACGCGGGCTGACCGAAGAGCAGGCCAACCTGAAAGAGCTGATGAACTGGGTCGGCCTCTCCGAGAGGATGGACGCGCTGCCCCCGGAGCTTTCTGGCGGCGAGCGTCAGCGTGCGGCACTGGCCCGCGCGGTGATCCTCAGCCCCGATGTGATCATTGCCGATGAACCCACCGGCAACGTCGACTGGGAAATGTCGCAGCGCCTGCTGCGCCTGCTCGTCGAGCTCAACCATATGGGCAAGACGATCCTTGTGGCGACCCATGACCTGCCGCTCATTCGCGCCGCCAAGAACCAGGTGCAGGCGCGGGTGCTGCGATTGACGAACCGACAGATCGTCTCGGCGGGAGCGGACCTATGAACGCGCTGCGGGCCCTTATCATCGGCGATGCACAGGCGGACCGTGTGGTGCCGCCTTCGGGCTTTACCGCCCAGCTGACGCTGTTCGTCTCCGGCGCCATGGCGTTTCTCTGTGTTTTTGCGCTGGCCCTGTCGCTGGCCTCTGGCCGGGTGGCCACACGCTGGTCGGACGAGCTGGCCCGCGCCGCGACCCTGCGCATCAATGCCCCTGCCGAACAGCGCGTCGCCCAGACCGAGGCGGCACTGCAGATCCTGCGCCAGACGCCGGGCGTGGCCAAGGCCCGCGCCCTGACAACGGACGAACAGGCCGCGCTGCTGGCGCCCTGGTTCGGGGCTGGGATCCCGCTTGATACCCTGCCGGTGCCGCAGCTGATCGAGGTGACAGAAGACGACCCCGGCTATGATGCCCAAGGTCTGCGCCTGCGCCTGCAGGCCGAGGTGCCCGGCGCGGTGCTGGATGATCATGCCCGCTGGCGGCGCCCTCTGGTGGAGGCCGCGATTGCCCTGCGCCGTCTGGGCGTGGTGTCGATCTTGCTCATCGGGGGGGCCATGGGCGCGATGATCACGCTGGCCGCCAATGCCGCCCTGGCCGCCAATGCGCAGGTCATTGAGGTGCTGCGGCTGGTGGGCGCGCAGGACAGCTACATCGCCCAGGCCTTCGTGCGTCGCTTCACCCTGCGCGCCCTGACCGGGGCCGCCGCGGGGGTGGCTCTTGGCATGATCGGGGTATTCCTGATGCCCGAAGCCTCGGAGGAGGGCGGTTTCCTCACCGGGCTGGGCTTTCAGAGCTGGCGCTGGCTGCTGCCGCTCATCATTCCGCCTGTCGCGGCGACAGTGGCCTTTGTCGCCACCACCCGCGCGGCCCGCAAACGTCTCGGAGAACTCGCGTGACCCTTGGTTTTCAATATCTGCGCTCGCTGCTCTACATCTTTCAGATCTATGTGGCGATGCTGGTGCTGGGCATCGTCTTTGCGCCTTATGCGCTGCTGTCAAAGAACGGCGCGCGCCAAGCCTGCAAGACCTACGCCCGCTGGGCGATCTGGTCGGCGCGCTGGATGGTTGGCATCCGCTCCGAGGTGCGCGGGACCGTGCCCACGGGCGAGGTCATCATCGCCGCCAAGCATCAGAGCTTTCTCGATATCCTGATTATCTTTAACGCCCTGCCGCAGGCCAAGTTCATCATGAAACGAGAGCTGATGTGGACGCCAATCATCGGTGTCTATGCCAAGCGCCTCGGCTGCATCCCTGTTGATCGCGGCAAGCGCGGTGCAGCGATCACCCAGATGGTGCAGGATGTGGCGCGAGAGTTTTCCGAGCCCGGCCAGCTGGTGATCTACCCACAGGGCACCCGTGTCGCGCCGGGCGCACAGAAGTCCTACAAGGTCGGCAGCGGCGTGCTCTACGTCGGACTGAAGCAGCCTTGCGTGCCGGTGGCGACCAATGTGGGTCTGCTGTGGCCGCGCAGCGGCATTCTGCGCAAACCGGGCTTGGGCACGGTGGAGTTTCTCGACCCGATCCCGCCGGGAGAGCCGCGGGACGTCTTTATGACCGAGCTGGAAACACGCATTGAAGCCCGGTCAGATGCATTAATGGCAGAACTGGGATTTGACAAAGATGAACTTCGTCGCATCGATTGAGGACCTTGAGGCGCTCTACGGGACACCGGGAGCGCCTTCTTTACGAAAAGTGGCGCGGCAGATGACGCCGCTCTATCGCAAATGGATCATGGCCTCGCGCTTGTGCATGCTGGCCACGGTCGGCCCCGAGGGCACCGACGACAGCCCGCGCGGTGATGACGGTCCGGTGGTGCTGGAGCTTGACCCCGGCACGCTGGCGCTGCCGGATTGGTACGGCAACAACCGCATCGATTCCTTGCGCAATATCCTGCGCGACGGGCGGGTGTCGCTGATGTTTCTGGTGCCCGGGTCCAACAACGTAGTCCGTGTGAATGGCACTGCCAAAGTGACCGCCGACCCCGACATGCTGCAGCGGTTTGAGAAGGCGGGTAAGCTGCCGCGCACGGTCATCGTGATCTCGATCCGGGAAATCTACAGCCAATGCGCCCGCGCCCTGATGCGGTCTCGGCTCTGGACCTCTGGCGATGAAAGCGGCGATCTGCCTTCGATGGGGGACATCCTCGCCGAGCAGACGGCTGGCGAAGAAGGTGGTCACGCCTATGATGAGGAATGGGCGCCACGTGCGGCAAAGACCATGTGGTGAGGTGTCAATGTGTGGGCGGGCCTGATCGGGGCCCGATCACCTGACAAGCGCCGGACCACCCGCTTCGCGAATGATTTTGAAATTTTCCACCGCTGCGATGGAAACAACGCGCCCCGCGTTTGTTGCAGCAGTAAGCGTCTGAACCCGGCGCTTACTGTCCCACTCTCTTAGCCCGGTGCCTCCGGGCTGGGCCGATGGCTTGTCCCAGCCATCGGCCCGTTTTTCAACTCATCAACAACTCGCCCACAAGGATCTGCGGGCGGATGTTGGTGAAATTGGCCACATCATCAATGATCACGCCGCCCTTGTCCCCCATGGCCGTGTCGAGGGCCTCCTGATCGGGAAAGGTGATCGTGGCGATCAGCAGGTAAGGCGGAGGCACATCCGGGCCACCGGCCAGCCCGCGCGAGGCCTCGACCGTTTCCATCAGATCGCCCCAGTGTTCCTCGATCAGGGGCAGATGGGTCTCGGTGTAATAAACATAGTCAAACGTCGCCTCATCGGAGGCGGGGTAGAGCACTTGCAGGCTGATGGTCATGGCATGTCTCCTGAGTAGGACGCAAACGGCCCGCCAATAGGCGGGCCGCTGGTGATGGACGCGCCGGGGCGCGTTGCCCGAGTTGGGCTTAACTGTGGATCGCGCCGTCGCCGCAGGCAAGGGCGGCTTCGCGTACGGCCTCGGAATAGGTCGGGTGTGCGTGGCAGGTCAGGGCCAGATCCTCGGCGGAGGCGCCGAATTCCATCGCTACGCAGATCTCGTGGATCAGGTCGCCGGCGCCGGGGCCGATGATCGCTGCGCCCAGAATCCGGTCTGTTTCCTTGTCCGCGATCAGTTTGACAAAACCACCCTCGGCCTGATGCACGGCCTTGGCGCGCGCGTTGCCCATGAACATGAACTTGCCGGTCTTGATCTTGCGGCCTTCGGCTTTCAGCGCGTCCTCGGTGGCACCCACGGTGGCGACCTCAGGCGTGGTGTAGACCACACCCGGAATAACGCCATAGTTCACATGGCCATGCTTGCCCGCGATCACCTCGGCGACGGCCATGCCCTCGTCCTCGGCCTTATGCGCCAGCATCGGACCCTCGATGACGTCGCCGATGGCATAGACGCCTTTGATATTGGTGGCCCATTGCGCGTCGGTGGCGATCTGGCCGCGCTCGGTCATCTTCACACCCAGCGCATCAAGGCCGAGGCCCTCGGCATAGGGTTTGCGACCCGTGGCAACCAGCACCACATCAGCGTCGAGGGTCTCTTCCTCGCCGCCTTTTTTCAGCTGGTACTTGACCTTGCCCTTGGTCTTGGTGGTCTCGACGCCCTGGACCGCGGCGCCCATGATGAAGTTGAGACCCTGCTTTTCGAGGATGCGCTTGAAGCCGCGCTGGACGTCCTTGTCCATGCCGGGGCAGACCGCATCCATATATTCGACCACGGTGACCTCGGCGCCGAGGCGCGCGTAAACCGAGCCCAGCTCCAGACCGATGACGCCTGCGCCGATCACGACCATTTTCTTTGGCACCTTGGGCAACTCCAGCGCGCCGGTGCTGTCGACCACGATGCCCTTGGCGTTGTCCACCTCGACGCCCGGCAGGGCGGAAGGAACGGAGCCGGACGCGATCACGATGTTCTTGGCCTCATGGGTGTCGTCGCCGACCTTGACCTTGCCCGCCTCGGTGATCGAGGCCCAGCCTTTCAGCCAGTCGATCTTGTTCTTCTTCATGAGGAACTCAACGCCGCCGGTGTTCTGACCGATGACGTCATCCTTGTAGGATTTCATCTGATCCCAATCGACCGAGGGGCTTTTGCCCTTCAGGCCCATGGCGCCGAAATTGTGCTCCGCCTCATGCAGCATATGGGTCGCGTGCAACAGCGCCTTGGAGGGGATGCAGCCCACGTTGAGGCAGGTGCCGCCAAGGGTTTCGCGGCCTTCGACGATGGCGGTCTTCAGGCCCAGCTGGGCGCAGCGAATGGCGCTGACATAGCCGCCGGGGCCTGCACCGATGATGATGACGTCATAGGATGCCATGGGTCATGTGCTCCTTTGGAGTTGAGCGGGGAGGGGGCTCTGCCCCCGGCCCATATGGGCCTCCCCCGAGATATTTGTGAAAAGATGAAGATGCGCCCGATAATGTCCAGAGCGAATTTGTTCGATCTGAAGGATCATCACAGCGCCTCGACGATGGTGATTGGGGTTCCGTTTGGAACGAGGGACCAGATCTCGCGCATCTCGGTATTCGTGACCGCGATACAGCCGTCGGTCCAGTCCCGCATCAGGTGCAGTGCGCCTAAGGCCCCCCAGCCGTTGGGCAAGCCGTGGATCATGATGTTGCCGCCAGGATCGCGCGCGGCGGCTTTGGCTGCGGCCTGGTCTGCGGCATTGGGGTAGGAGATATGCAGGCTCAGATGCGCGACGGAGTTTGGATTGCGCCAGTCGATTTCATAGCGGCCTTCGGGCGTGCGTTCATCGCCCTCGGACTGTTTGTGACCTGCGGGTGCAGCGCCAAGCGAAATATCGTAGCTGCGGATGGTTTCGCCCGCACGGCGCAAGTGTAGCGCGCGGGCGGATTTGATCACAAGGATCTCATCTGCCTGTTCGTGGGCTTCGGCCATCGTCGGCGGTGTGCCCGAGCCCGCGCGCGCCATCAGCTTGGTATAGCCGAAGGTGGCCACGCCAAGCCCAAGAACGAGCACGGTCGCCCGCAGGATATGCCGGGCGAGTCTCACAGCAGGGCTGCCACCAGCAGGGCGGCTGTCGCCAGATACCCCGCCGCCCAGATGAAGCTGCGCCAGGGCACCCAGCCAAAGGCATAGGCCGGTATGTAGAGCACGCGCGCGCCGAGGTAGGCAAAGGCGCAGACGGCGGTGACCGGCGAGGAGGCTTCGGCCAGAGTGACCACCACGCAGGCAATCGAGAAGAGGATCAGCCCCTCAAAGTGGTTGTTCATCGCGCGATAAAGCCGTGCGGTGCGTTTGGAAACCTGATCCTGCAGATCGCCGCCAAGGCGGTCGCGGTCGCGCGGTGACAGGGTCTTGCCCTGGCCGAGTTCCAGGTTGGCCGGCACTGCCATCAGGGCGATCTGGATGACCTGCAGGAGTGCGGCGAGGGTGAGAGCAGTGAGTTCGGGGGTCATTTTACCTCGACATATCGCGAAATAGCTCTGTCAATTCTTGTGCAGTCACTTGCTGCTTTCCACTTGCCCGGCATCGCCGGGCAGCGCCCGACCCTCCCCACGGGAGGGCGCTTTCGCACCCACCCAGGCTCGGGCGCTGCCCTGATGTTGCTTACAGATCCATCAACAACCGGCGGGGATCTTCCAGCGCTTCTTTGACGCGCACGAGGAAGGTCACAGCGCCTTTGCCGTCGACGATGCGGTGGTCATAGGACAGCGCCAGATACATCATCGGGCGGATTTCCACCTTGCCGTTGATCGCCATCGGGCGGTCCTGGATCTTGTGCATGCCGAGGATGCCGGACTGCGGCGGGTTCAGGATCGGCGAGGACATCAGCGAGCCATAGACACCACCGTTGGAGATGGTGAAGGTGCCGCCCTGCATTTCCGCCATCGACAGCTTGCCGTCACGCGCGCGCGCGCCTTTCTCGGCGATCGCCTTTTCGATACCGGCAAAGGACATCGCATCGACGTCGCGGATCACTGGCACCACAAGGCCGGTTGGCGTGCCGGCGGCAATGCCCATATGCACGAAGTTCTTGTAGATGATGTCAGTGCCGTCAATCTCGGCGTTGACTTCCGGCACTTCCTTCAGGGCGTGCGCGCAGGCCTTGGTGAAGAAGGACATGAAGCCCAGTTTCACGCCGTGCTTCTTCAGGAACAGATCCTTGTACTCGTTGCGCAGTGCCATCACCTCGGTCATGTCGACCTCGTTATAGGTGGTCAGCATCGCGGCGGTGTTCTGGCTGTCCTTCAGGCGACGGGCGATGGTCTGGCGCAGACGGGTCATCTTCACCCGTTCTTCGCGCGAGGCATCATCGGCAGAGACCGGTGCGCGCGGCGCGGCCGGAGTCGAGGTGGTCGCAGCAGGTGCGGATTTGGCTGCGGAAATCGCGCTTGCGACGTCTTCTTTCATGATGCGGCCATCGCGGCCCGAACCCTTGACCTGATCCGCGGAGAGACCGGCTTCGGCCATCGCCTTTTCCGCCGATGGCGCATTTGCGACGTCCTTGGACGCGGCGGCAGGCGCTTCAGCTGCCGCAGGCGCAGCAGCCGGGGCCGTCGCTGCCGTTGCGCCAGCGCCTGCAGAGATCACGCCCAGCTTGGCGGACGCCTGCACGGTTGCGCCTTCTTCGGCGCTGATCTCGGTCAGGGTGCCTGCAGCGGGGGCGGGCACCTCGACAGAGACCTTGTCGGTTTCCAGCTCACACAGCATTTCGTCCTGCGCTACGGTGTCGCCGACCTTCTTGAACCAAGTGGAAACGGTCGCCTCAGAGACGCTTTCGCCCAGGGTGGGCACCATCACGTCAACGGCGGTCTCTTCACCGCCCGATGCGGCGGCAGCGGGAGCCTCCTTGCTCGCAGCCTTGGGTTCCGGTGTTTCCTGCCCGGCCTCGCCAGCGGCGGAGATATTGGCCAGCAGGGCATCAACGCCAACGGTTTCGCCTTCCTTGGCGACGATCTCGGCCAGGGTGCCGGCCGCCGGGGCGGGGACCTCGACCGTGACCTTGTCGGTTTCCAGCTCGCAGAGCATTTCGTCCTGCGCCACGGCATCGCCGGGCTTTTTGAACCAGGTGGCAACCGTTGCTTCGGTCACGGATTCGCCCAGGGTGGGCACGCGCACTTCGGTGGTCATGATTTCAATCTTCCTCAGATGCTCAGCGCTTCGTTCACAAGCGCCGCTTGTTGGGCTTTATGTTCGCTGGCCAGACCCGTTGCGGGCGAGGCCGAGGTGGCACGACCGACATAGGCCGGACGGGTATGTTTTGCTTTGATGCGGGTGAGAACCCATTCGATGTTGGGCTCGATAAAGGTCCAGGGACCCTGGTTCTTGGGTTCTTCCTGACACCAGACCATCTCCGCGTCCTTGAACCGCTCCAGCTCCTTCACCAGGCTGATCGCCGGGAAGGGATAGAACTGCTCGATGCGCATGATGTAGACATCGTCGATGCCGCGGGCGTCGCGCTCTTCCAGCAGATCGAAGTAGACCTTGCCGGAGCACAGCACGACCCGCTTGATCTTCTTGTCCTCGACCAGCTTGGTCTCGGACGCACCGGTTTCGGCGTCATCCCACAACACGCGGTGGAAGGAGGAGCCGGTGGTGAACTCATGCGCCTTGCTGACGGCCAGCTTGTGGCGCAACAGCGATTTCGGCGTCATCAGCACCAGCGGCTTGCGGAAGGTGCGGTGCAGCTGACGGCGCAGGATGTGGAAGTAGTTCGCGGGCGTCGTACAGTTTGCCACGATCCAGTTGTCCTGACCGCACATCTGCAGGAAGCGTTCCAGACGCGCGGAGGAGTGCTCCGGTCCCTGACCCTCAAAGCCATGCGGCAAGAGGCACACAAGCCCTGACATCCGCAGCCATTTGCTCTCGCCCGAGGAGACGAACTGGTCGAACATGATCTGCGCACCGTTGGCGAAATCGCCAAACTGCGCTTCCCAGAGCGTTAGCGCGTTGGGTTCCGCCAGCGAATAGCCATACTCAAAGCCCAGAACCGCATATTCAGACAGCGCCGAGTCGATGACCTCGTATTGCGACTGACCCTCACGGATGTTGTTCAGCGGGTAGTAGCGTTCCTCGGTGTCTTGATTGACGATGCCGGAGTGACGCTGCGAGAAGGTGCCGCGGGTGCTGTCCTGACCGGACAGGCGCACCGGATAGCCCTCGGAGAGCAGCGAGCCAAAGGCCAGCGCTTCACCGGTGGCCCAGTCAAAGCCTTCACCGCTGTCGAACATCTTTTTGCGCGCATCAAGGAAGCGACCGATGGTCTTATGCACCGGGTAGCCCTCGGGCAGGGTGGTCAGACCCTTGCCGACTTCCTCAAGCGTCTCGGGCTTGATGGCGGTTTCGCCACGCTGATAATCCTCGTCCTTGCGATCAAGATGCGACCAGCGCCCATCCAGCCAGTCGGCCTTGTTGGGCTTGTAGGTCTTGCCTGTTTCAAACTCCTCATTGAGGTGCGCCTGAAACGCGGCTTTCATATCCTCGATCTCGCCCTCGGGGATCAGACCGTCCTTCACCAGACGTTCGGTGTACAGGCTCAGGGTCGTCTTGTGGCCCTTGATCTTCTTGTACATCAACGGGTTGGTGAACATCGGCTCATCGCCTTCGTTATGACCAAACCGGCGGTAGCAGAAGATGTCGATGACCACGTCCTTGTGGAACTTCTGGCGGAACTCGGTTGCGACCTTGGCCGCATGCACCACCGCTTCCGGATCGTCGCCGTTGACGTGGAAGATTGGGGCTTCGACCACCAGCGCGTTGTCGGTGGGGTAGGGCGAGGAGCGCGAGAAATGCGGCGCCGTGGTGAAACCGATCTGGTTGTTCACAACGATATGCATGGTGCCGCCCGCGCGGTGTCCGCGCAGACCGGAGAGGGCGAAGCATTCGGCAACTACACCCTGACCCGCAAAGGCCGCATCGCCATGCAACAGGATCGGCATGACTGCCGTGCGGTCCTTGTCGTTGAGCTGGTCCTGCTTGGCGCGAACCTTGCCCAGAACAACCGGGTTCACCGCCTCTAGGTGCGAGGGGTTCGCGGTCAGCGACAGGTGGACCTTGTTGCCGTCGAACTCACGGTCTGAGGAGGCGCCGAGGTGATATTTCACATCGCCGGAGCCATCCACATCTTCAGGTTTGAAGCTGCCGCCCTGGAATTCGTTGAAGATCGCGCGATATGGCTTCTGCATCACATTGGCCAGAACCGACAGGCGGCCCCGGTGGGGCATGCCGATGACGATATCCTTGACGCCCAGACTGCCGCCACGCTTGATGATCTGCTCCATCGCGGGGATCAGGCTCTCACCGCCGTCCAGACCAAACCGCTTGGTGCCCATGTATTTGACGTGCAGGAACTTCTCAAAGCCCTCTGCCTCGACCATCTTGTTCAGGATCGCCTTGCGGCCCTCGCGGGTGAAGCGGATTTCCTTGTCATAGCCTTCGATGCGCTCTTTCAGCCATGCGGACTGCTCCGGGTTGGAGATATGCATGTACTGCAGCGCGAAGGTGCCACAATAGGTCCGCTTCACGATGTCCACGATCTGGCGCATCGGCGCGACCTGCAGGCCCAGCACGTTGTCGATGAAGATCGGGCGATCCATGTCGGCGTCGTTAAAGCCGTAGGTCTTCGGATCCAGCTCCGGATGCGCCGTCGCGGCGCGCATGCCCAGCGGATCCAGATCAGCGGCCAGATGGCCCCGGATGCGATATGCGCGGATCAGCATGATGGCGCGGATCGAGTCCAGCACCGCGCGCTGGATCGCCTCGTCAGAGACCTCAACGCCCTTTTCCTTCGCCTTGTCCGCGATCTTCTTGCCAGCCGCCTTGGCCTCGGCCGGGGCGGGCCATTCACCGGTCAGCGCCCCGGTCAGGTCGTCTTCCGGTGCGGGGGGCCAGTCCTTGCGCGCCCAGCTCGGGCCTGCGGCTTCGGCTTTGACATCCGGTTCAGCGTCGCCCATGGCGCGAAAGAACTCGGCCCATGCAGCATCCACCGCATTGGGGTCATTGGCGTATTGGGCATAAAGCTGCTCCAGATACTCCGCGTTGTGCCCCTGCATGAAGGAGGACGCATGGAAGATGTCGTTGGGGCTCTGTTCGGTCATTTGAGTGCCTCTGAGTTATCCTGGGCATGAACAAAGATCTGCCAGGGGGAAGCCCCCTCTCCAGATCCAAGGGTTTGGTGTTGACGGGCCATAAGGACGCGCACAGTGGCCGTCGCAACCAATTTCGTAATCTCTTGTTTGGTCGGGGCAGGGTGTCCTGCCTCTTTGTGCTGATCGACAATCGCCTTTGTCGCATCCGGTCCCAGCGGGATCAGCGTGGATGTGTATTCAAACAAGACACTCTTGCCGGTCTCATTGATCTCTCCCCGCAGGTTCTCCGCCAGGTCCCGGACCAAGTCATCCGGAACATTGTAGAGGACACAGGTGGGAACGGTCGTTGAAGAAACAAGACTCGCTTGCTGCGTCAGCCCAATCTGCTGCGCCTCTCCAACCCACCAGAACGACCGCTGTCGGCCATCATCGTCCGTGATCGTGGGGGAAAGGGAAAATGACGAGGGGGCAGAACGTGCCTCGCTGCGAACTCTTTCGTTGATCTGCGTCCTGCGCTTTGCGCGCAAAGTCTCATTGCGTACCAGTTCTTCCGTATCCAGACTTTCGTGCCGACCGGGTGACGTGATCATCCGCGTTACAAACTCGGCATTCGTCCAAGTCGGAATGCGATCCGAAAATGTTGCAGCATCGTCGCTCTCGACAGCAACAAGGGGAAGTTGTCGCCGAAGATCCGACCACGTTTTTGCGTCTTGGCTCAGCAGATCAGAAAACGGGGTGGCATTTTGAATGCAGGTCTCAACCACTGAGCGGATCGTCTTGGGTGTGCTGGCGGCATTCGCGGCACCGCCAGCAGCAAAATTCAGACAAGCCAACATCGCAAGGAGAGCCGGAACATGGCCCCCTTGATTTGCGCCCCGGTCAGGGCGCAAAATTTGATTTATGTTGGCCTGAAGTTGCATCAGCCGTTTGCGATCGCTTTCTGAACCGCTTCGCCCAGAGTGGCCGGGCTGTCGGCAACAACGATGCCTGCGGATTTCATTGCTTCGATCTTGTCATCTGCGCCGCCCTTGCCGCCGGCGACGATCGCGCCCGCGTGGCCCATGCGGCGGCCCGGAGGCGCCGTGCGGCCTGCGATGAAGCCTGCGATCGGCTTCCAACGGCCTTTTTTCTTCTGCTCGGCGATGAATTCCGCCGCTTCTTCTTCGGCAGAGCCACCGATCTCACCGATCATGATGATCGATTGGGTCTCAGGATCGTCGAGGAACATGTCCAGCACGTCGATATGCTCGGTGCCCTTGATCGGGTCGCCGCCGATACCCACAGCCGAAGACTGGCCGAGACCGATGTCAGAGGTCTGCTTCACGGCCTCATAAGTCAGGGTGCCGGAACGGGACACAACACCAACCGAGCCACGCTTGTGGATATGGCCGGGCATGATGCCGATCTTGCAGGCGTCGGGGGTGATGACGCCGGGGCAGTTGGGGCCGATCAGGCGCGACTTGGAGGATTCCAGCGCGCGCTTCACTTTCATCATGTCCAGAACCGGGATGCCTTCGGTGATGCAGACAATGAGTTCCATTTCGGCGTCGATCGCCTCAAGGATGGAATCAGCGGCAAACGGCGGCGGCACGTAGATCACGGAGGCATTGGCCTCGGTCACATGCTTGGCTTCATGCACGGAGTTGAAGACCGGCAGGTCGAGGTGGGTCTGACCACCTTTGCCGGGGGTCACGCCGCCAACCATCTTGGTGCCATAGGCGATGGCCTGCTCGGTGTGGAAGGTGCCCTGAGAGCCGGTGAGACCCTGACAGATAACTTTGGTGTTTTCGTCGATGAGGACTGCCATGATGTCCTTTCCTTTCGATTATGCGGTTTGTGCCTCGGCGGCACGCGCCGCGCTGTCGTCGGTGAGCGCCCGATCCGCAAAGGTGACCCGCACAAGCCGTGCGCGTCCCGAGATCAGGCGAAGGAGGTGCAGGGGCAGGGCGCGCAACTCGGCCATGCCCCGCAGGCGTTTTTGTTTACGGTAGAGTGTACCTTGGGGCTTGCGCTGCGCATGGCCCAGAAAAGTGCCCTCTTCAGGAGGGGTGTTGCCCTGTGTGACGAGGGCAGGCGTGATCTGATAAGGCCGAAGTGAATTGGCCAAAGGAGAGATGAGCGGATTGAACAACAGCTGATCGATCGAGACCGCAAATGGACGTGACGCCAGCAGCGCCTCGGCCCCCTTGCGCGTGACCAGATAGCCTGCAGATCCGGGGTTGCGCGACAACATCGGCGCCACCTGTCGTCCCAGATGCTGCGCGATGGATGTGCCCAGCATCACCTTGAGGCTCTCACTGCGCCAGAACTCCAAATTCACCAGCTCGCAGCCTTGCGGCCACCAGCTCAGATCTTCGGTCCATTGGCGCAACTCCGGCGAGATGAAGACGTCATCCTCAAAAATGAGGGCAACATCCGCATCCGACGCCAGAAACTGCTCCCAAACCTTGGCGTGGCTCAGGGTGCAGGCCATGTTGCCATGGGCAAACACCCCCCAGGGGCCAAAGCTCTTGCACTGCTGCAACAGCTCCGCTTCCGAGGTTTCGGCCAGATCCACGGCCTCGACAAACTCAGCCTCTATACCCGCCTCCGCCAGCGTCGCACGCATCTGCGCATGACGCCCTTTGGCACGGGTCAGAGAGATGATATAAGTCGAAAGTTTCATTGAGTTCAGTATCTCTGCTCAGATCACACTATGGCTGCCGGCCGACGACCATGAAATCTGCGGGCGGGTGAGGCCCTGACAGATGACTTTGGTGTTATGGTCGACGGGGACTGCCATCTTGGAAGTTTCCTACAAAGAATTGACTGCACTGGCTGCATGCCAACAAGTGAAGCAAAAGGCGGCGAGGGTGGCAAAGCGAAGCATCCAAACTTGAACCATCAGCATGTGCGGATGTTGTTTGATACGCTCCCAGTCACCCCAACCGTATTTGTCAGCAATATCTCGTTGTCCCTCCAGCAAGGTGCTTTCACCGTGTGTTTTCCTCATGGCTTCTGCTCCAAGCAGAATAAGCACCATGAATATGAACACGGCAAAGCCGACGCTTGCTATGGCAACGTGATTGACCAACTTAGCCCTTCACCGCTTTCACGATTTTCTCGGCGCCATCGCTCAGATCGTCGGCCGCGATCACGTTCAGGCCAGAGGTCGCGATGATCTCTTTGCCTTTCTCGACGTTGGTGCCTTCGAGACGCACAACCAGCGGCACCTCAAGGCCCACTTCCTTCACGGCTGCGATCACGCCTTCTGCGATCACGTCGCAGCGCATGATGCCGCCAAAGATGTTCACTAGGATGCCTTTGACGTTCTTGTCGGAGGTGATGATCTTGAACGCTTCGGTCACTTTCTCTTTGGTGGCGCCGCCGCCCACATCGAGGAAGTTCGCAGGCTCCGCGCCATACAGCTTGATGATGTCCATGGTGGCCATCGCCAGACCCGCGCCGTTCACCATGCAGCCGATCTCACCGTCGAGCGCGATGTAGTTCAGGTCGTACTTGGAGGCTTCGAGTTCCTTGGGGTCTTCTTCGGTCTCGTCGCGCAGGGCGGCGATGTCGGCGTGGCGGTAGATCGCGTTGCCGTCAAAACCGACCTTGGCGTCCAGCACCTTGAGGTCGCCCGCGTCGCTGACGATCAGCGGGTTGATCTCCAGCATCTCCATGTCCTTCTCGATGAAGGCTTGGTACAGCTGACCCATCAGCTTGACGCACTGCTTGACCTGCGCGCCCTCAAGGCCGAGCGAGAATGCAACGCGGCGGCCGTGGTAGGCCTGATAGCCGGTGGCCGGATCAACAGAGAAAGACAGGATCTTATCTGGCGTCTCGGCGGCGACCTCTTCGATGTCCATGCCGCCCTCGGTGGAGCACACGAACGACACGCGCGAGGTCACGCGGTCCACCAGCAGCGCCAGGTAAAGCTCGGTCTGAATGCCGGAGCCCGCCTCGATGTAGATGCGGTTCACTTTTTTGCCGGCCGGGCCGGTCTGGTGGGTCACAAGGGTGCGGCCCAGCATTTTCTTGGCTTCTTCGGCGGCTTCTTCGACCGATTTGGTCAGGCGCACGCCGCCTTTGTCACCGGCGTCGGCCTCGTTGAAAGAGCCCTTGCCGCGACCACCTGCGTGGATCTGGGCTTTCACGACCCAAAGCGGGCCGTCCAGCTCACCGGCTGCGGTTTTGGCTTCGTCGGCTTTCAGCACCACGCGCCCGTCGGAAACCGGAGCGCCGTAGCTGCGAAGGAGGGCCTTGGCCTGATATTCGTGGATGTTCATGAGAAACTGTCCCGTCTGGCTGCAATTGTCCCTTGCTAGTACGCCTATATCAAACAGGAGGTTAAAGGCTTTTCTGTTACGAGAGCGATAAATGATGAAGTTTTTCCGATTTTGTGATCACAGGGTTGAGGCGTGTGATCACATATCGAAAGCGACTAAATTTTAGCGATTCGCGCAATCCTTGGCGGCGCGTTTCGGCTTTGCTGCAGCGCGTCAAGAGCCTTCCAGCGACTGGAGGTCATTCTGTTTCATTCCGCATTCATGACCTTGTCCGAGGCTGAGCGGGCTGTCTTGGAGTGATCGGTAGCGGTGTGGGGGAGGCGCAAGTCTGACTATGGTCCACCGGGTGTGGGGCCGCTCTCACAAGGGGCCGATCCCGCCTTAGGTTTGCGGCAGGCGATAGACGTCGACCTCACGTTCGCAGGTCGGGTCGATTGTGCGGCGGTCAAACACCATGCCAAGCTTTTGCATGATACGTGCCGAGGCGCTGTTCCCGCGCTGAGTGATGCTCACGATATCTGTGAGCCCCAGTCTGTCCGTGCCAAAGGCCAATGCGGCCGCAGCCGCTTCGCTTGCGTAACCTTGCCCCCAGCTTGGTCTTGAGAACCGCCAGCCGATCTCGACGGCGGGCAAGACCTCCGGCAAGAAGTCGGGTCGCGAAAATCCGGTGAACCCGATCAGATCACCAGTTACCTTGGATTGAACAGCGAACAGTCCAAAGCCGCGCTCTGCCCATTGGGTCTGAAAGGATGTGATGTTGGCTGCCGCTTGGTCTGCCGTCCGGGTCGCGCCATTGCCGATGTAGCGCATGACCGCCGGATCACCGCAGATCGCTGCAAAAGGGGCGTGATCTTCGGGCGTCCAGCCTCGGAGCAGCAGGCGCGTTGTGTTGAGTTCGGGCGGTGTCATGGCGTGGTTTAAGCATGTAGAGCGACCGCAGCAAAGCGCGCAGTGCACACATGTCTTCAGGCGGGCGGTCTGGCGGCGCCGACATCTGCCATGAAACGAAAAAAGCGCCCCGTGTGGGACGCTTTTGGTTTTTGAAATATGTGCGGTGTTTACGCCAGCGAGCTGTCGATGCCCTTGCAGGCCTCGACGAGGCCTTTCACGGCTTTGACGGATGCATCGAACATTGTCTGTTCGTCCGCGTTCAGCTTGATGTCCACCACGCGCTCGATACCACCAGCACCGATCACGGTGGGCACGCCGACATACATGCCGTTGAGGCCCAGTGCACCGTCCACATATGCGGCGCAGGGCAGCACGCGCTTCTGGTCTTTCAGGTAGGCTTCGGCCATCTCGACCGCCGAGGTTGCCGGGGCGTAGAAGGCAGAGCCGGTTTTCAGCAGGCCAACGATTTCTGCGCCACCATCACGGGTGCGCTGCACGATGGCGTCCAGCTTGTCTTGTGTGGTCCAGCCCATCTGCACCAGGTCGGGGAGCGGGATGCCGGCGACGGTGGAGTAGCGCACCGACGGCACCATGGTATCGCCGTGACCGCCCAGAACAAATGCGGTGACGTCTTTCATGGAGACTTTGAATTCCTCGGCGAGGAAGTGACGGAAGCGTGCGGAATCCAGCACACCTGCCATGCCGCAGACTTTTTCATGCGGCAGGCCGGAGAATTCGCGCAGCGCCCAGACCATCGCATCGAGCGGGTTGGTGATGCAGATCACAAAGGCGTTCGGCGCGTTGTCGCGGATGCCTTCGCCGACGGATTTCATCACCTTGAGGTTGATGCCCAGCAGGTCGTCGCGGGACATGCCCGGCTTGCGCGGAACACCTGCGGTGACGATGCAAACGTCGGCGTCTGCGATATCTGCGTAGTCCTGCGTGCCCTTCAGGCTGGCGTCAAAGCCCTCGGAAGGACCGGATTCGGCAATGTCCAGCGCTTTGCCTTCAGGGGTACCTTCGGCAATGTCGAACAATACGACGTCGCCAAGTTCCTTGAGGGCTACGAGATGCGCGAGGGTGCCACCGATCTGACCTGCGCCGATAAGGGCGATTTTGGGTCGTGCCATGGGATAATCTCTCCGGTCCGGTTGATTTCTGACCAGATGCCTAAGACGTTCGGTTCCGCTTCGCAAGTGTTCTGCGTTGCAGCATCCGCGCGGTCTGAGCCTGTTTTACGTTCGTTTGCGACAATCCTTGCAGTTTTAGCGAAGGATGCTTTGGATATTGAACAGGCATGCACGTCTCGCACGCCGGTTCGGTATTGCCGTGACCGTGGCCTGCGGAGCGGATGTCAGCAGTCATTTCCTGCGGTTGCCGGTCCGGCAGAGACGTGGACCGGCGAATCAGATTGCGCGAACAGGGTGCGATGCTGTTTGCGGCGCAGGCCGGTGCATTTCGATGCCCGCCTTCAGCCAGCCTGGGCCCCGGATATCCAGGGGCCCGGATATGCGCCGGGTGTCCTGCGGGACGGGACGCGATAGATCAGGCGTCAGTGTCCATCACGGGCAGCGCTTCGGCCAGGATTTCGTAGGACTGTCCGGAGGCCACGAGGCAGGTCATGCCGTTCGGATTGGTGACAGTAATCGTCCAGGACCCCGTCTCGTCAGAGGCAAAGGTCTCCATGACCATGCCCTGTTGCCCCATGCCGATGCTCTGGCGGCTTTCGCCATACTTCTCGGCCAGGCGCTGAACGACCATATCGCGCGGTGCGCAATTCTGGCTTTGAGCGGCCGCCATCTGGGTGGTCAGCACAAGGGCGAGGCCCGCGGAGAGTTTCAACAGCGTCTTCTTCATAGGTTTTACCCCTTTCGGAACGGCGTCCCCAGCAGGGGGCCGAATGGGCACCCCGGTGACCTGGGGTGGACCGGTTTTGGTGACGAAATCATGACGACGAACCCAAGGTTCGCGGGGCGCCAGATGGTAACAGTCTTCGGAAAGAGGGCGCCGGTAGGACTCAGAGTGCCATAGAGGTCCAAAGAACTGGTTAATCGCGCGTTCTCTCGTGAAATCAAAGGTTTGAAAATGTGAATGATGGAGGGTGATGGATGATTTCTGCATTGCGGCGAGATATAGCTTGAAATCAAAAGCATGTGATTGTAGCGATTTGGGTAATATTATGTCCCACTCAATCCTCTTGGAGGCTGCCCCCATGGACCCGCGCTCCCGCCCCTGTCGTTCTGTTCTCTACATCCCCGGCTCCAAGCCGCGCGCGTTGGACAAGGCCCGTACTCTGCCCGTTGATGCGATCATCTTTGATCTCGAGGATGCGGTGTCGGTGGAGGAAAAAGACAATGCGCGTGCCACGCTGGCAGAGGCGCTGACGCAGGGTGGCTATGGGCCGCGGCTGAAGATCGTGCGGATCAACGGGCTCGACACCGCATGGGGGCGTGCGGATGCAGAGGCGGCGGCTCATATGGGATGTGACGCGATCCTCTTGCCGAAGGTGTCTTCGCCGGCTGATCTGGACGCGCTGGCAGAGATCACGGGTGACGTGCCGCTCTGGGCGATGATGGAAACGCCGCGCGGCATGCTGAACGCGGGCGCCATCGCCGCACACCCCAGGCTGCAGGGCATGGTGATGGGCACCAATGATCTGGCCAAGGACATGCAGACCCGGTACCGCGCCGACCGCCTGCCGCTGATGCCGGGCCTCGGGCTGTGCCTCCTGGCGGCCAAGGCCGAGGGCAAGGTGATCGTCGACGGGGTCTACAACGCCTTCAAGGATGACGCGGGGCTGGCGATTGAATGTGAGCAGGGCCGCGACATGGGCTTTGACGGCAAGACATTGATCCACCCGGCGCAGGTGGACGTTGCCAATGCCGCCTTTGCCCCCTCAGAAGCGGAACTGGATCTGGCTCGCCGTCAGATCGCCGCGTTCGAGGCCGCAGAGGCCGCGGGCCAAGGGGTCGCCGTGGTAGAGGGCAAGATCGTCGAGAACCTGCATGTGGTGACCGCACGTGAAATCATCGCGAAAGCGGATGCAATTGCCCGGATCTCCGGCTAGTCGTTGAGGCAAGCACCCGTCTGACGTTGGAGAAAGACATGGCACTTCTGATATTTGGCATCATCCTGTGGTGGGCCGCCCACCTGTTCAAACGCCTCGCCCCGGCGCAGCGCGAACGCCTCGGCACGAAGGGCAAGGGGCTGGTGGCGCTGGCTCTGCTGGCAAGCGTCGTGCTGATGGTGATCGGCTATCGCGGCACGGAGTACATCCACGTCTGGGCACCGCCGTCCTTCCTGGTGCATGTGAACAATTCCCTGATGGTGCTGGCGCTGTTCTTTACCAGCCCCGGACCGCGCAAGGGGCGGCTGTTTCGCAAGATGCGCCACCCGATGCTGTTCGGCTTCTCGCTCTGGGCGGTGGCACACCTGCTGGTCAACGGCGATCTGGCCTCTGTCATCCTGTTCGGCGGTCTGCTGGTCTGGGCCGGGGTCGAGGTTCTGGCGATCAATCGCGCCGAGCCCGAGTGGAAACCGGGCCCCAAGGGCACCACTGGCAAGGGGCTGATGTTCCTGGCGATTTCCATCCTGCTGGTCGGTGTGATCGGCTATATTCACGGGCTCATCGGGCCCTCACCATTTCCGGGGTAAGACATGAAACTTTATCGATTCCTGAGCGAGGATGACACGTCGGCCTTCTGTCACAAGGTGACGGATGCGTTGAACAAGGGCTGGGAGCTATACGGCAGCCCGACCCAGACCTTTGACCCGGTCAAGGGCATCATGCGCTGCGGCCAGTCGGTGGTGAAAGAGGTGGACGGCACCTACACCCCGGACACCAAACTGGGAGCGCACTGACATGGCCAAGACCAACCGCGGGCGTTTCTTCGAGGACTACAGGCTGGGTGAGGTGATCCGCCACGCGGTGCCACGCACCGTCTCGGGCGGCGAACGGGCGCTCTATCATGCGCTCTACCCGGCGCGGCATGCGCTCTATTCCTCGGATGAATTTGCCCGCGCGGTTGGTCTTGGTCACGACAAGGGCGCGCCGCTGGACGATCTGGCGGCGTTCCATATCGTCTTTGGCAAGACGGTACCGGATATCTCGCTCAATGCGGTGGCCAATCTGGGCTACGCCGAGGGGCGCTGGCATCTGCCGGTCTACGCAGGCGATACGCTGCGCGCCGAGAGCAAGGTGATCGGCCTCAAGCAGAACTCCAACGGCAAGACCGGGGTGGTCTGGGTGCGCACGCGGGGGCTCAACCAACACGATGACTGCGTGCTGGAGTATGTGCGCTGGGTCATGGTCCGTAAGGGCAACCCGGAGGCAGAGGCGCCCGAAACCCATGTGCCGGAGTTGCAGCCGGTGTTGACGGCGGATGACCTTGCCCTGCCTGCGGGGTTGGATTTTTCGACTTATGATTTTGAACTGGCGGGCGAGCCGCATCGCTGGGGCGACTATGCCATCGGCGAGCAGATCGACCACGTCGATGGCGTCACGGTAGAGGAGGCCGAGCATATGCTGGCCACCCGCCTGTGGCAGAACACCGCCAAGGTGCATTTCGACAGCACCGCGCGCCCTGATGGCACACGGCTGATCTATGGCGGTCATGTGATCTCCATGGCGCGGGCGCTGTCGTTTAACGGGCTGGCCAATGCGCAGATGATCGTCGGGCTCAATGGCGGCGCGCATGCAAACCCCTGCCTGTCGGGCACCACCATACGGGCCTGGTCCGAGGTGCTGGACAAGGCGCAGACCGCAGCGCCCGGGGTGGGGGCCATCCGGTTGCGGCTGGTGGCGACCTCGGGTGGCGCGCCGTTCCAGCTGAAGGGCGAGGACGGGAAATACCTGCCGGAGGTTCTGCTGGACCTCGATTACTGGGCCTTGATGCCCCTGTAGCCGGCGGGGCCGCCCCGTCCCTTCGGGGCGTTTGGCTCTCATCGCCGCATCTTGGTGGTTCAAGACTGCAAAGCTTGGGTCTGGCGTGGTGACATCTGCGCGAGGCTGCAGTCGCAGCATGGCTTTGATCTTGCCGGGAGGTCCGCGTCGCCGCAGTCTTTACCTCATGCGTCGCCTGTTAGTCACAGCTCTGTGTGGTCTTTGTAGCCTGATACCGGGTGGCCTGCGCGCGTGTGACCTGGCGCTGGTATTGGCCGTGGATGTGTCCGGATCCGTCGATCCAAAGGAATATCGGTTGCAGATGGACGGGCTGGCGCGCGCACTGCGGGATCCCCTGATCAGCGAAGCGCTGGTGCAGGCCCGTGCCGAAGTGGCCCTGGTGCAATGGAGCGGCACATCACGGCAGGTGGTGTCGGTGCCCTGGACCTCAATCCCTGATTTCGCCGCGCTGGATGCCTTTACGCAGGCGGTGGAGGACACCTCGCGTAAATGGCGCAATTACTCGACCGCGATCGGCGAGCTGTTGGGGTATGTTCTGCCAATGTTTGACGCGGTGCCGTCCTGTCAGCGTCGTGTGGTGGATGTTTCGGGCGATGGCCCGTCAAACGAGGGGATCAACCCGGAGACGCTGCGGTCGCGGCTGACTGCTGCTGGTGTCACCGTGAATGCCATCGCGATCGAGGCCAGCGAGGAGGATCTGGCCGCCTATTTCTTTGAGCATGTGATCCACGGTCCGGGCGCCTTTGTGGTCTATGCGGCGCGTTTCGAAGACTACCCGGAACAGATCCGCAAGAAGCTGCTGCGCGAAGTCGTGAAGCAGACAGCAACCCTTTCGCGCTAAAAGCACATGCGACTCACTGAGGGTTTGCGAGTTTGTTTCTGACTATTCCGCTAGGGATACAGTTTGTGATCACAGCGATCTGGCTTGTGATCACAAGGTGAAGAAATTGCAACAAACTGCGACGATAACAGGTGATTTTTACCACTCGTTTGCGTGACAGTGCGCAAAAATAAGCTAAAACGAGACCAGCTAACCGGAAAGGAGCCAACATGGCCGATGTCAATCGGGGCAATCGCCCGCTTTCGCCGCATTTGACCATCTACCGCCCGCAGCTCACCTCCCTGTCGTCAATCATGGTGCGTATCACCGGGATTGCGATGCTGGGGGCCTCGCTGCTCGTGGTGTGGTGGCTGCTTGCCGCTGCAACCTCCGAGAGCGCCTTTGCCTTCATCGACGGGCTGTTGCGCAGTGTGCTGGGCAATATCGTCCTGCTCGCGGCGACTTGGGCGATCTTCTATCACATGCTGGGCCGTCTGCGCCACGTGGTCTGGGACTTCGGCTACTGCCTCGAGGTCGCGATCTCGGAGAAGATGGGCATTGGCATGTTCGTCGGTGCAACCATCCTGACCGTCCTTGTGGCGATCGTGGTGTAAGGAGCAGAGACATGAATTATCTGACCGACCGCAAACGTGCCGAAGGGCTTGGTGCAGGACGTGCGGGCACGCATCATCACTGGCAGATGATGGTCAGCTCCATCCTTCTGGTGGTGCTGGTTCCGGCCTTCGTGATCACCTTTGGCCTTGGCCTCGGTGGCACCTACGAAGAGGTGCTGGCCTACTACGGACGCCCTGTCCCGGCGATCATCACCGGCCTGACCCTGGTCGTGGGCATTGTCCACCTGATGCGCGAAACATTGGTCGCGGTTGAGGACTACATGCACGGGCTCGCCGAAAAGCTGACGCTGATTGCAGTGTCGGCCTTTTCCTACACGATGATTGCCGCGGGGCTCTTTGCCCTCGTCAAACTCGCCCTGTGATCCGGCGGTAAGGAACAAAGACGATGACAGCAGCATATGAATATGAAACCCACGATTATGACGTGGTGGTTGTCGGTGCTGGTGGCGCAGGTCTGCGCGCCACGCTCGGCATGGCAGAACAAGGCCTGCGTACGGCCTGTGTGACCAAGGTGTTCCCGACCCGCTCGCACACGGTTGCGGCGCAGGGTGGTATCGCGGCGTCGCTGGGCAATATGGGCCCGGACAGCTGGCAGTGGCACATGTATGACACCGTCAAAGGCTCCGACTGGCTCGGTGATACCGACGCGATGGAATACCTCGCGCGCGAGGCCCCCAAGGCGGTCTACGAGCTGGAGCACTACGGCGTGCCGTTCTCGCGGACCGAAGAGGGTAAGATCTATCAGCGCCCCTTTGGCGGCCACACCACCGAGTTTGGCGACGGCCCGCCGGTGCAGCGCACCTGTGCCGCGGCTGACCGGACCGGCCACGCGATCCTGCATACGCTCTACGGTCAGAGCCTGAAGAACAACGCCGAATTCTACGTCGAGTATTTCGCCATCGACCTGATCATGTCCGACGATGGACAGTGTCAGGGTGTGGTGTGCTGGAAGCTTGATGACGGCACCATGCATGTGTTCAACGCCAAGATGGTGGTGCTGGCGACCGGCGGTTATGGCCGCGCCTATTTCTCCGCGACCTCCGCCCATACCTGCACCGGCGACGGTGGCGGCATGGTGGCGCGCGCAGGCCTGCCGCTGCAGGACATGGAATTCGTGCAGTTTCACCCCACCGGCATCTACGGTTCCGGCTGTCTGATTACCGAGGGCGCACGCGGCGAAGGCGGTTACCTGACCAACTCCGAAGGCGAGCGGTTCATGGAGCGCTATGCGCCCAACTACAAGGACCTCGCACCGCGCGACTATGTCTCGCGCTCGATGACCATGGAAATCCGCGAAGGCCGCGGTGTGGGCGCAGACGGCGATCACATCCACCTGAACCTCAGCCACCTGCCCGCCGAGGCACTGGCAGAGCGTTTGCCGGGGATTTCCGAGTCTGCAAAGATCTTTGCGGGCGTGGACGTCAATAAGGAGCCGATCCCGGTTCTGCCCACCGTGCACTACAACATGGGCGGCATTCCCACCAACTACTGGGGCGAAGTGCTGAACCCGACCGAAGACAACCCGACCGGCGTTGTTCCGGGCCTGATGGCCGTGGGCGAGGCGGGCTGTGCCTCTGTGCATGGTGCCAACCGTCTGGGCTCCAACTCGCTGATCGACCTGGTGGTCTTTGGCCGCGCGTCGGCTATTCGTGCGGGCAAGGTGGTGGACCCTGAGGCGCCGAACCCGGTGCTCAACCAGGCCTCCATCGACAAGGCGTTTGATCGCTTTGATGGTTTGCGCAACGCCAAGGGCGGCACGCCGACGGCGGAGCTGCGTCTGGAAATGCAGCGCACCATGCAGGCGGATGCCGCGGTGTTCCGCACCGACAAGACCTTGAAGGAAGGCGTCGAGAAAATGGGCGCGATTGCGGCCAAGCTCGACGATCTCCATGTCACCGATACCTCGCTGGTGTGGAACTCCGACCTGATGGAGACGCTGGAGCTGACCAACCTGATGCCCAATGCGCTGGCGACCATCGTCGGGGCCGAGGCCCGCAAGGAAAGCCGCGGCGCGCATGCGCATGAGGATTACTCCACTCGCGATGACGAGAACTGGCGCGTGCACACCGTGGCCCGTGTCGAGGGCAACGAGACCACGCTCAGCTTCCGTCCGGTCATCACCGATCCGCTGACCAGCGAAGGCGAGGGCGGTATCAGCCTGGAGACCATCGCGCCCAAGGCCCGGACCTTCTAAATGAGCTCTGCGCCTCCCCGGATCTTATGCGTCGGCACGCATCACAAGACGGGCACCGTCTGGATGCGGCGTGTCTGGCGTTTGATCGGGGAGGCGCTCGATATTCCTTTTGTGCCGGTGCATAACCCGGCGAAATGGGACAAAATTCCCGCAACCGGTCGGGTCATTGTGGTGAACTGGGCCAGTGCCTTTGCGCCGGACTTGTTCGAGCAGCCGGATGCACGGTTCTTGCATATCATTCGCGACCCGCGTGATGTTCTGCTGTCTGGTGCGCGCTATCATGAGAACAGCCCCGGTCGGCAGGAACGGTTTCTGCATGGCCCCCGCGACGATCTGGGCGGCAAGAGCTATCAGCAGCACCTGCAGGCCTTGCCCACGCAGGAGTCAAAGCTGGATTTCGAGATGCAGAACATGCATCTGCAGGTCGTGAAAGAAATGCTGGCCTGGCCCTATGGGCATGCCCGCGCCATGGACCTGCGCTACGAGGATCTGATCGAGGACCACGACTGCGCGCTGTTCATCGGCGTGCTGCGGTTCTTCGGCTTCGATCAGGCCGAGATCGAGGTGGCCCGGCAGATCTACTACGACAATTCGCTCTTTGGTGGCCTGTCCCCCGACGGCGGCACCGGGCGTACGGCAACGCATGTGTCCTCGGGCAAGGCGGAGCAATGGCCTGCGAAACTGCCGCGACACACCGCGGAGCGCTATCTGGAGCGTCACGGCGATGACCTCATCGCGCTGGGATATGAACGCGACACCTCCTGGTTGGCGCGCATTGCGCCTGCGGAGCAGACCACCAGCGATGATGGCGACGGCCTGACAGCACCACAGCAAAGCGAGAATGTCGCATGAGCGTTGCTGTTGCACTGATCTCTGCGCCGCGCCGATGTGGCCCTGCCGCGTTTCATCAGCCTGCCGGATTTCGACAGGGAGGCCTTGATGTGACCTCCCGTCCCAAACCTATGCGCAAGTCTTGCGCCAGAAATGACGCCCGGAGCATTCCGGGTCCAGCCCTCTACCCGTCCGTGCTGCCGCTGGCAGCGGCGTCGGGCAGCTAAGCAAGGAGACACGATCATGGTCGAATTCGCACTTCCGAAAAACTCCAGGATCACCACGGGTAAAACGTGGCCCAAGCCCGAAGGCGCGACCAATGTCCGCAAGTTCCAGATCTATCGCTGGAACCCGGATGACGGGAAGACGCCGCAGGTCGACACCTATTTCCTGGACATGGACAAATGCGGTCCCATGGTTCTGGACGCGCTGATCAAGATCAAGAACGAGATTGATCCGACGCTCACCTTCCGCCGGTCCTGCCGCGAGGGCATTTGTGGCTCCTGTGCGATGAACATCGACGGCATCAACACGCTGGCCTGTATCTATGGCCTCGATGAGGTGAAGGGCGATGTGAAGATCTACCCGCTGCCGCATATGTCGGTGGTGAAGGATCTGATCCCGGACCTTACGCATTTCTATGCCCAGCATGCCTCGATCATGCCGTGGCTGGAGACCAAGACCAACCGCCCCGCGAAGGAGTGGAAACAGTCGATCGAGGACCGCAAGAAGCTTGATGGTCTGTATGAATGCGTGATGTGCGCGTCCTGTTCGACCGCGTGCCCGAGCTACTGGTGGAACGGCGACCGCTACCTCGGCCCCGCAGCGCTGCTGCACGCCTACCGCTGGATCATCGACAGCCGTGACGAGGCCACGGGCGAGCGTCTCGATCAGCTGGAAGATCCGTTCAAGCTTTATCGCTGCCACACCATTATGAACTGCGCCAAGACCTGCCCGAAGGGTCTGAACCCCGCCAAGGCGATCGCGCATATCAAGGAAATGATGGTCGAGCGCACCGTTTGATCTGAACGGTTTGATCCGAACAGTTTGGTGTGTGCCGCAAGGCCACGTGATTCGCCCCGTAGCCGATTGGCTGCGGGGTTTTCTTTTGCGCTCTGATATGCAGAGCAACCGTCAGCGGCCCCCGTGTCTGGGGGGCGGTGTAGCCCCTCCTGTGGGGAGGGGCAGGGGGCTGTTCGGCCTGTCGGCCAAGCGGGGCCTCCTCGTCGATATCAAAAATAGGCGGCCGCCCATTGGGGCGGAGGATCGGATGGGGGATGAACCCCATGCCCGAAAATGAGCTCGGATCGGACCCAGCCTGCACCCAATGAGGGGGTGGTCTTTGGCGGGCCGGTCTCCTGTGGTCAGTGTGTCGCGACGGCAGCAGTCTCGCACAGTGACCTGAAATCACCGTCAACCACGCGCCCGCCGGGGGCGCAACATGGGCGTGATCGGCAAGGGCAGAGTGGCGGGTCGATCAAAGGGTTGAGACCTGCGATGGGTGCTTGCAGAAAGCGCATAGCGTCGTTGCAAAACTGTAGGATGCGGCAGTGCAGCATCGGGCATAGATTATGGCCCGAGGGAGGCGATGACACTGATATGATGAGACACATCCGATGACCGACCTGATTTCCATTCCGCAGATCCCCTCCGAAGCCGCCGTTGCCGCGCCTGTTGATGCGCTTGCCGTGCTGGACGAGGCCTGGGCCTACTACACCCCCGAAGCGCCCGTCGTGACCAGAGAGATCGAAGCCCAGGACGCTGTGTTCGCCTACTATGAGGCCGCCTGAGCGCGCGCCGACGAACTGATGCGGCGTTGCGCTTGAACCGCGCGACGCCACTGGATAGATGCAGGTCATGCCGGTTCTCCTGATCCTCCTGCTGCTGGGCACGCTGACCTACCTGTACTGGCAGCGAAAAACCACCACGCTGACCCGTGACTGCCGCTGGCGGCGCAACCGCAGTTCTGATGGCTGGCACTGTGCCTATTGCGGTGCGGTAGAGGCAGGCGAGGGCGCCCCAGTCGATTGCAAACGGGACCAGCCCCGCCGCTGACGCAGCCGGTTTGCAGGCGACAGGATTCGTGGGTTTTTGAATACGACCCTGTCCCTGATCTGCCATGCACAAAACAGATATCTTACTTGCAGAAATTGGTGCTTGATCGACTCGGGTTTTTGCCTGATACGCGCGCTCAAGACGCCAACGCACGCGCCTCTGTCGAAAGGGTTCAGATCCCTAGGGTTACGTAGCGACGGTAACGTCTCTGATGGAACTGAGCGGTCATATATGGCCGGGTCTTTTGGAGATGACCATGAATGTAAATGTGACCGGACCGGATGTCCGCGACGACGCGCACCCTGTCCCCCGCCACCTCACCTACATTGCCAACACCTGTTTTGAGCGCCCGACGCTGGTCATCGACAGCGAGTCGGTGGCGCGTCAGTACATGGGGCTTGCCCGTGGTCTGGGCCGTGCCCGCATCCACTACGCGGTGAAGGCCAACCCGGCGCCTGAGATCCTGCGCCGGCTGTGCGCGCTGGGCTCGAACTTTGATGCCGCCAGCCGCGCCGAGATCGAGATGTGCCGCGCCGCCGGGGCCGCCGCCCATCGCATCACATTCGGCAATACCATCAAGAAGCCCGCCGACATTGCCTTTGCCCATGGGCTGGGCATCACCCACTACGCTGCCGATGCGGTGGAAGAGCTGGAAAAGCTGGCCGAACATGCGCCCGGCGCCCATATCTGCATTCGCATTCTGGTCGAGAGCTCCTCTGCCGACTGGCCGCTGAGCCGCAAGTTTGGCTGCGCGCCGGAGATGGCGGTGGCGCTGATGGACCGCTGCGTGGCGTTGGGGCTGGTGCCGCATGGGCTGTCGTTCCATGTCGGCTCGCAGACTCGCCAGCCGGAGATGTGGGAGCCGATCCTCGATCAGGTGGCGGATGTCTGGCAGGGCGCGCGCGCGGCGGGGCATGATCTGAAGCTGTTGAACATCGGTGGCGGATTTCCGGCGGGCTACCGCAGCGCGGTGATGGCGCCACAGGACTATGCCGCCGCGGTGATGACACGCGTGAATGCGCGCTTTCCCGATGCCGCAGAGGTCATGGCAGAGCCGGGACGGGGGCTGGTGGCCGAGGCGGGTGCCATTGCCGCCGAGGTGATGCTGGTGTCGCGCAAGCACGACAGCGACCTGCACCGCTGGGTTTATCTCGATATCGGCAAGTTCTCCGGTCTGGCCGAAACCATGGACGAGGCGATCCGCTACAGGATCACCACCGACCGGGATCACGAGACGATGGGCGCCTGCGTGCTGGCTGGCCCCTCCTGCGACAGCGTCGATGTGCTCTATGAAAAGCAGCCGGTGCAGCTGCCGCTGGGACTGAAATCCGGGGACCGCGTGGTGATCCATTCCTGCGGAGCCTATACGTCGACCTATGCCACGGTCGGCTTCAACGGGTTTCCGCCGTTGGATGTGGTGGTGATCTGACCCAAGCAATTTGAATTGGCTTGAAAAAACCGCGTCGGGATCTCGTCCCGGCGCGGTTCATCTGTTTGACAGGGCAGGGTGACAGCAGGTTAATGGCCGCTGATGACCTCAGACGCTTTTTGGCTGAGGACAGCGCCCGACCGGGTGGGGCAAAGCCCCTGCCTTGGGGGCGAGCGGGGGCTGTCCGGTCTGTCGACCGGACACTGGGATTGCGTCTGATCCCATGGCCTTTTCCAGGACCGAAACGCAGGGAGACCACCAAAGAATGTCCGACGCCCATTTCCCCATTCCTCACGATGCAGAGGCCCGCCGTGCCGTACCACCGGTGATCTGCTACCCCAACGAGACTCTGCCGACACCGGACCTGGACCTTTTTCACAGCGCGCGGGTGGGCGCGGAAAAGATCGCCGAGGTCACCGTGCCCCCGCGCGAAGCCGCCACCTTCGAGGTCGCCGCTGGGCAGTTTTTCCGCATCTCCTCTATCGAGGGGCCGCAGGTGGGGGACCTGAACCTGTGGAACCGCAGTGATATTTCCGAGCGGTTTTTCTCCGGCAAGACCCGCGCCCTGCATGGCACCCATGTCACCACCGGCGAACGTTTGTGGTCGAACCTGCCGTCTATGCGGCCGATCGCGACGATCATTGCCGACACGCTGGAATGGTACGGGATCGACGCCTATGGCGGCTCCGTACATGACGTGATCGGCACGCGGTGCGATCCCTACACCGGCAACCTGTTGCAGAGCAGCCAGTACCATCACTGCTGCCATTCCAATCTGACACGGGCGCTGGCGGATCACCTCGGGGTGTCGCTGGCGGAGGCGGAGCCGCATGTGCATGATGTGCTCAACGTCTTCATGTGCACCGGCTTCACCCGGGACACTGGCCAGTATTTCATGAAAGCCAGCCCGGTGCGCCCCGGGGACTATCTGGAATTTTTTGCCGAAATTGACCTATTGGGCGCGATGAGTGCCTGTCCGGGGGGCGATTGCTCGGCAGAGCATTCCAGCGATAGCGCCGCGTGTCATCCGATGCTGGTGGAGGTCTTCGCCCCAACGGCGGGCGCGCTGGACGGTTGGCAGAGCCCACCGTTGAATGGCTATGACCGCAGTCACGGGCGCTGAGATGTGAAAAAGGGCCGCCCGGAGGGGCGGCCCTTTTGATTCTGTGTCCGGCAGGGGCTGGTGAGTGGAGCAGCCCCGGTCCGGCTATCAGGCAAAGGCGGCGGCGAGGGCGATTTCAACCATTTCGCCAAAGCTGCGTTCGCGGTCTTCGGACGGAAGCGCCTCGCCGGTCTGCAAGTGATCAGAAACGGTCAGCACGGCAAGCGCGCGACGTTGATACCGCGCAGCCAATGTGTAGAGCTCTGCCGCTTCCATTTCGACGCCGAGGATACCATGGCGAACCATCTGTTCGTTGAGGTCAGGTCGTTCGTCATAGAACACGTCGGAGGAGTAGATCCCGCCCACATGCGGGGTGAGACCCTGTGCCTCGGCGGCCTGCACCGCATTGCGCGTCAAAGACCAATCGGCTGTCGGCGCAAAGTTCACGTCCTTGAAAATGGTGCTGGAGGGCGTGTTCACGCTGGTTGCCGACATTGCGATAATGACATCGCGCACCTTTACGTGCGGTTGCATGCCCCCACAGGATCCGATGCGGATCAGGGTTTGTGCATCAAAATCCCGGATCAATTCGTTGGCGTAGATCGACAGGGACGGCATTCCCATGCCGCTGCCCTGTATCGAAACCCGATGTCCATTCCATGTCCCGGTAAACCCGAGCATGCCGCGGACTTCGTTGACAAGGCGCACATCGCTCAGAAACGTTTCCGCCGCCCATTTCGCGCGGTAAGGATCCCCGGGCATGAGGACGGTTTCGGCGAAATCGCCTTTCTCTGCTCCAATATGAACTGTCACTTATTAATACCTCGGATCAGATTTCGAGGTCGGAAATGTCGACACCATTTTTGAGTGCAGCGTGGACCCAATGCGGTTTGCGGCCACGGCCTGTCCATGTTTCGTCTGGATTTTCCGGATTACGGTATTTCGGACTTGCTTTGGATTTACGCACAGCACCCTTTGCCGGGTTGGCGAAAACTTCATCCAGAGAGAATCCGTATTCTGCGGCTGCTTGTTCCGCAGCTTTCAAGGCTTCGGTGCGTTCGCGCACTTCGGCATCTTTCAGTGCTTTTTCAACATCTTTATGCAGTTGAAGCAGCTCTTTTCGGGACATTTCGGTGAGGTCGATGGACATAGTGTTACTCCGTAGAATTCAGCCACGGCAAAAATTCCGGGCTGATGACCCTATTAGCCCGAAATTAGGATGCTGTTCAGCATCTATTTTTCATTAACTGTATTTTTTGGCGAAATTCAGCGTAGCGAATTAAACTGATGTGTCTGTTTTCGCAAGTTCAACGATATCCTGCATGATCGCGTTCAGCTCGAAGTTCTTTGGCGTGTAGACCCGCGCGACGCCCATCTGCAAAAGCATTTCTGCGTCAACATCCGGTATAATTCCCCCTACAATAACCGGGATATTTTCCAATCCGGCGTCGCGAAGTTGCGTCAGGGTGTCTTTCACCAGCGGCAAATGACTGCCGGACAGAATCGAAAGACCGACAACATGGGCCTCTTCCTGACGCGCAGACGCGACAAGCTCCTGCGGGGTGAGGCGAATGCCGTCATATGTAATGTCCATTCCGCAATCGCGGGCGCGAAACGCAATTTGCTCTGCGCCATTGGAATGACCGTCCAGGCCGGGCTTTCCAACCACGAATTTCAATCTGCGCCCCAATTGATCGGAGACCGCGTTGACCGCTTCGCGCAACTCGTCCAAGCCTTCGGTCTTGTTCGAGATCGAGGCTGAAACGCCGGTGGGGCCGCGATAGGTGCCATAGACCTTGCGCATCTCTTCCGCCCATTCGCCGGTGGTGACGCCCGCCTTGGCGGCCTGCACGGAGGCGGGCATGATGTTATCGCCGTCTCGCGCAGCTTGGCGCAGCGCCGCGAGGGCGGCGGCCACCTCTGCCGAGTCGCGGCTTGCGCGCCAGGCGTTCAGACGTGCGATCTGGTCGGCCTCGGCAGCGGGATCGGCGGTCATGATGCCGCCATCCTCGGTCTGCAGCGGCGAGGGCTCGCCCTCGGTCCATTTGTTGACGCCGACCACCACGGTCTCGTTGCGTTCGATCCGGTTCAGCCGTTCGGCGTTGGAGTCCACCAGCCGCGATTTCATGTATTCGATCGAGGCCACCGCGCCGCCCATGCTGTCGAGCGTCGCCAGTTCCGCACGGGCGCCCTCCTTCAGGGCTTCGACCTTGGCATCGACCACCGGGTTGCCATCAAAGAGGTCGCCGTATTCCAGGAGGTCGGTCTCATAGGCCAGGATCTGCTGCATGCGCATCGACCATTGCTGGTCCCAGGGGCGCGGCAGGCCGAGCGCCTCGTTCCAGGCCGGCAGCTGCACCGCGCGGGCGCGGGCGTTTTTCGACAGGGTTACGGCAAGCATCTCGATCAGGATGCGGTAGACGTTGTTTTCCGGCTGCTGCTCGGTGAGGCCCAGCGAGTTCACCTGCACGCCGTAGCGAAAGCGGCGGAACTTCGGATCCTCGACACCGTAGCGGGTGCGGCAGATCTCGTCCCAGAGGTCGACAAAGGCGCGCATCTTGCACATCTCGGTCACGAACCGGATGCCGGCATTGACGAAGAAGGAGATGCGGCCGACCAGCGCCGGGAAATCCTCCGCCGGGACACGGGGCTGCAGCTCGTCCAGCACCGCCTGCGCGGTGGCCAATGCAAAGGCCAACTCCTGCTCGGGCGTCGCGCCCGCCTCCTGCAGGTGGTAGGAACAGATGTTCATCGGGTTCCACTTTGGCACGTTCTCGTAGCAGTATTCCGCCACATCCGCGATCATCTTGAGGCTGGGGGCAGGGGGGCAGATATAGGTGCCGCGGCTGAGGTATTCCTTGATCAGGTCGTTTTGCACCGTACCCTGAAGTTTGGAGACGTCGGCGCCCTGTTCCTCGGCCACTGCAATATAAAGGCTCAGAAGCCAGGGCGCGGTGGCATTGATCGTCATCGAGGTGTTCATCTGTTCCAGCGGAATCTGATCGAACAGGCTGCGCATGTCGCCCAGATGGCCGACCGGCACGCCGACCTTGCCCACCTCGCCACGCGCCAGAACGTGGTCGCTGTCATAGCCGGTCTGGGTCGGCAGGTCGAAGGCCACCGACAGGCCGGTCTGCCCCTTGGCAAGGTTGGCGCGATAGAGCGCATTGGAGGCCGAGGCGGTGGAGTGGCCTGCGTAGGTGCGGATCAGCCAAGGCCGATCCCGGCTGGGAGCCTCTGGGCGATTGTTCTGCATCTGCGACATGGCGAGCCTCATGAATCACGTTTGAGTAATTTTGTTTCGTCATGTGGATGTAAACTGGAATTATGCAACCTTGTCAATTCGCCGCGTTGCGGCAATTTCTGCGCTGCGACTTTTGCACCTGCAGAAGGCGCGCAGTTCCAGTTGTGTCGCGGCGCGTGCAGGGTAAGACTGCGGGCATGACGCAGACCGTGGAACTTCCTCTTTGGGCCTTTGTGCTGATCCTGCTGTTCGCGGCGGTCACCTTTGCCTCGCATTTCCTGTTTCCCTCGGTGCGCTGGTTCTTCCGGCGGCGGTTGGAGCGGGCGGTGGCGCAGCTCAACCAGCGGCTGGAGCGGCCGATCGAACCGTTCAAGCTGGCGCGGCGTTACGACATGATCCAGAGGCTGATCTATGATCCGCAGGTGGCGCAGGCGGTGTCGGACCACGCGGCGGCGCACGGCATCCCGGAGAACGTCGCGTTCGAGGACGCCCGCCGTTATGCGCGCGAGATCGTGCCGTCGTTTTCCGCCTTCACCTATTTCAGCTTTGCCATCCGGGCGGCGCGGCTGTTGTCGAATGCGATCTATCGGGTGCGGCTGGGCAGCTATGACGAGGGTCTGCTGAAGGCGATCGACCGCGACGCCACCGTTGTGTTCGTGATGAACCACCGCTCCAACATGGACTACGTGCTGGTGACCTATCTGGTCGCCAAACGCTCGGCCCTGTCCTACGCGGTGGGGGAATGGGCGCGGGTCTGGCCGCTGAGCCTGTTGATCCGTGCGATGGGGGCCTATTTCATCCGTCGCAAATCGCAAAACGGGCTCTACCGGTCGGTGCTGGCGGCCTATGTGCGGCTGGCGACGCGGGCGGGGGTGACGCAGGCGATGTTCCCCGAAGGCGGCCTCAGCCTGACAGGCGCGCTGGCGCCACCGAAGCACGGGCTGTTGAAATATATCGTCGATGGCAGCGCCGAGGTGAGCAAGGATGTGGTCTTTGTGCCGGTGGCGCTGAACTACGACCGGGTGCTGGAGGACAAGATCCTGACCAAGGCCGCCCGCACAGGAGAGCGGCGCTTTCGGGCCCGGATCGGCGCGGTGATGCTGCGGCTCCTGCGCCATTTGTGGTTGTGGATGACCGGGCGCTACCAGCACGCCGGTCAGGCCGCGGTGAGCTTTGGCCGCCCGCTCAGCGTCAGCGAATTGCCTGCGGGCGAGGGGCAGGACCGGGCGCGGATACTCTCTGCCGAATTGATGCGCCGCATCGGCGAAGTTGTTCCCGTACTGCCGGTGCCGATGGTCAGCTACCTGTTGTTACAGCGGGGCGCGATGAGCGAGGCCGCGCTGGTGCAGGCGCTTGCGGAGACCGTGGCGCGGATGCCGCAGGCCTCCATCCATATGCCGGAGCATGCGCATGGGGCCGCGGTGCAGAGCGCGGTGATGCAAATGCGCCGCCGTGGGCTGATCCGCACCACGGGCGGCGTCATCACCCCGGAGCTGAGCCAGATCGACCTGTTGCGGTTCTACGCCAATTCCATCGCTCATCTGGTGCCCATCGCGCTGGAACCGCCATCGGATCCCGGCGAGAGTTCTGCGAGTGCGAAGGAAAATGCTGCATCCGCTGGGTCATAAAATTACAAATAGTACACAAATGGGGTTGCTATATTACTCAGTCGTTTTTACTCCTTAGGAGAGACGGCACGATTCTGCATCGCAGAATGCTTGCGCCGATATAGATCCAGACCAAGGGAGGCCGGCATGGCTTTGGACACGCAGGACGGCATCATGACCTACGACGCACCGCAGAAAGACCTCTATGAAATGGGGGAAATCCCCCCGATGGGCTATGTGCCTCAGAAGATGTACGCTTGGGCGATCCGCAAGGAACGCCATGGCGAGCCGGATACGGCGATGCAGCAGGAAGTGGTGGATGTGCCTGCGCTCGACAGCAACGACGTGCTGGTTCTGGTGATGGCGGCGGGCGTGAACTACAACGGCGTCTGGGCCGCGTTGGGTCAGCCGATCAGCCCCTTTGATGGCCACAAGGCCCCCTATCACATCGCTGGATCGGACGCCTCGGGCATCGTCTGGGCGGTGGGCGACAAGGTGAAACGCTGGAAGGTCGGCGATGAGGTGGTGATCCACTGCAACCAGGATGATGGCGATGACGAGGAATGCAACGGCGGCGACCCGATGTATTCCACCAGCCAGCGGATTTGGGGCTACGAGACGCCCGATGGGTCGTTCAGCCAGTTCACCCGGGTGCAGAGCCAGCAGCTGATGCCGCGGCCCAAGCATCTGACCTGGGAGGAAAGCGCCTGCTACACGCTGACGCTGGCCACCGCCTACCGGATGCTGTTCGGCCATGAACCGCATGACCTGAAGCCGGGCCAGAACGTGCTGGTCTGGGGCGCCTCCGGCGGGCTGGGCTCCTACGCGATCCAGCTGATCAACACCGCCGGGGCCAATGCCATCGGGGTGATCTCGGACGAAAGCAAACGCGAGTTTGTGATGTCGCTGGGCGCCAAGGGGGTGCTGAACCGCCGTGACTTTAACTGCTGGGGGCAATTGCCCACCGTGAACACCCCGGAATACGCCGAATGGTTCACCGAGGCGCGCAAGTTCGGCAAGGCGATCTGGGAAATCACCGGCAAGGGCAACAACGTCGACATGGTGTTCGAACACCCGGGCGAGGCAACCTTTCCGGTCTCCACCTTCGTGGTGAAGAAGGGCGGCATGGTGGTGATCTGCGCCGGCACCTCCGGGTTCAACTGCACCTTCGACGTGCGCTATATGTGGATGCATCAGAAGCGCCTGCAGGGGTCGCATTTTGCCCATCTGAAGCAAGCCTCGGCGGCCAACAAGCTGATGATCGAGCGGCGTCTGGATCCCTGCATGTCCGAGGTCTTCACCTGGAAGGACCTGCCGGCGGCCCATATGAAAATGCTGCGCAACGAGCACAAGCCCGGCAATATGTCGGTGTTGGTTCAGGCCCCGAAGACCGGGTTGCGCACGCTGGAAGAGGTCATCCACGGCTGAGACGCCACAGGTTTAAACGCAATTGCCTGCATGTCACTCGACCGCCTCGCGGTCGGGTGATTTGTGCTATCTTAATACGATCTGATTAGGCTGGTCGGAGCGTTCTGCATTGGGGCGCGCGGGCCTTGTGAATTGAAGTTGAGGGGAGGGCGTTCATGACGTGCTTAATAAGTCGGGAGAGATCCCGGTCCCTGCCTATTTGCAGTGGCGATCAATCTGCCCCGGTCACATGAGCGAGCATTGCGTTATCGCGCTTTATGGTTTGAAATCGAGGTGTTGACCCGTCTCTTGCCTGGTTTGAGGAGTTCAAGTGTTGCCGATTTGGCTGAATTTACCCGAGGATTCAATTTGAGTGACAGACAGCCGCTATTCTTCGACACGGCCAACGCAAAGATCCCGTGACGACGCGTCTGAGAGTATCTTTCGAGAGTGAGTGCAAGACTGAATGCCAAGACGTCAAAAGTTGAATGCAATTCTCGAAATGATCGAGAGTTCTGCCAATCTCGAAGAGATTGGCGCGGTGATGACACAGCTTCGAAATCTTCTCGAGGTCGATCATGTATTTTATCGTTGGGTGGATCGGTCCGACGGTATGAGTGGCTGCTCGACATTGCCGCGCGCCTGGCAGGATCGCTATTCGGAGATGGGGTATCATCGGGTCGATCCAGTTGTCATTGGCTGTTACAAAGCCGTTCATCCCGTGGATTGGCGGGATCTTGATTGGTCGTCGCGTTTGGCCGCGGCCTATCGTCGGGACGCTCTGGCCTTCGGTCTCGGCAATCAGGGCTTTAGCGTGCCAGTGCGCGGCCCATCGGGGCAATACGCCGTGTTCAGCATTACCAAGACCTGTGATGATGTGAGCTGGGACAAGTTCACGCGGCAGTACTGCCGGGACCTGATCCTGGTGGCGCATTATGTGAATCGGCGGGCGCTTGATTTCGAGGTCTCGTTCCGCGCGCTTCCAGAGCAGCCCCTGTCGATGCGCGAAACCGAAGCGTTGAGCTTGCTGGCGGAGGGGCATAGCCGCGCCCGCGCGGCCGAGACGCTGGAGATTTCCGAACATACCTTGCGGGTCTATATCGAAGGTGCGCGCGGCAAGCTGCAGGCGCAAAACACCACCCATGCGGTGGCCCGCGCAATCTCCATGGGGCTGATCGCGGGCTGAGTGCTGCGGCAGGCCTGCCACGGTGAGTGCGGCTGAGCGAAAGAACCGGGCAGCCAATGGGTCGATGCCACTGGTGCCCTCTGATCTGCGGATGTAATGTCGCGCCATGACACAGGCCACGACCCCGGCGCCCGCGCTGCAATTCTCCGATGATCAGGCGCAAGCCTTTGATGCACTGACCGAACAACTGCGCAAGGCGGGGGTCGATCTGGGCGAAGATCTGCTGCATCCGCCGCGTGGCGAGACCGGCGTCAGCGCCGTGATCGGCAAGGCGGGGTCCGGCAAGACACTGCTTCTGGCGGAGTTCTACAAGGCGCTGGCGGCCGCGGGGGTCGAGGTGGTCTCAGGCGATTATGAGAGCCGCAAGAAGAGCGAAGACAAGCGCACGCTGGCGATTCTCGCGCCCACCAACAAGGCGGCCAGCGTGCTGCGGCTGCGCGGGGTGCCCGCAACCACCATTCACCGCATTCTCTACACGCCGGTCTATGACCCGGAATATGAACGCATCGCCGACTGGCTGGCGGGCGAGGGCGAGCAGCCCGAGATCGAAGGCTTGCCCGAAGACGCGCTGGCGCGGGCTGCGGCATTTTACGCCAAGAACAAATCCATGCCCGGTGCGCTGGCGGCGGCGGGTCTGCGTGGCTCGGACTTCATCACCGGCTGGAAGCGGCGCGAGGAGCCGCTGGATATCGGCTTTGTCGATGAAGCCTCGATGCTGGACAACCGCCAGTTCGATGATCTGAAGGAGATTTTCCCGACGCTGGTGCTGTTTGGCGACCCGGCCCAGCTGGCGCCGGTCAATCAGTCCGGCTCCATGGTGTTCGAGGACCTGCCCGAAGACCGCCAGCTGATCCTCAACCGCATTCACCGGCAGGAGGCGGACAACCCGATCCTCGATCTGGCGCATGCGCTGGCCGACCCGCAGCTGGGGTTTGAGGATTTCGAACGCATGGTCGAGGACAAGGCCCGGCAGGACGATCGCGTGGTCTGGGGGCAGCGGGTGGAGGTCGACCTGATGGCGCGCTCGCCGGTGCTGGTCTGGCGCAACAACACCCGCATCCGGCTGATCAACGCCTTTCGCGCCGTGCATGGCGCGCCGGAGGATCAGCTCCTCGAAGGCGAACCGCTGATCTGCGACGGGTTGGAGCTGCCGTTGAAACACCGCAAGAAACGGCTGGATCTGGAGGCGCGCGGCCTCATCAAGGGCGCGCAGGTCATCTATCTCGGCCCCGGTCGCAAGCCCGGGTTTTCGCGCCTGCATGTGATGGGCGCAGAAGATCCGCAGGTCTCGGCCGCCTCGATCGTGAAGATCGAGAAACCCGATGAGGAAGAGCCGTTCATTCCCTTTGCCGCCCGCATGGGGGCGACCTTTCTGCATGGGGCGGCGGTGACGATCCACAAGGCGCAAGGCAGCCAATGGGACACCACGCAGGTCTTTGCCCCCGACATCTATGCCGCGGCCCGCATGGGACGGGTGGAGGCGGGGCAGCCCCTGTGGAAGCGTCTGGCCTATGTGGCGATCACCCGCGCGCAGGAGCGGCTGATCTGGGTGGTGCGCAACCGATTGGCCAAACCCACCGGCGCGCTGCGCGTCGATGATTTGCGTCAGGTGGCGGCCCCCACACTGACACTGGAAACCCAGGAAGAAGAGGCCCCGGTATGACAAAATCCATCCTCATCACCGGCGCCAGTTCTGGTATTGGCCGCGCAGTCGCGGAGCTGTTCCTCGCGGAGGGCTGGGTGGTCGGCCTGTTGGCACGGCGTGCGGAGGTGCTGGCGGAGATCGCCGCGAGGCATCGCCGTGCCGTGGTGCTGCCTGCGGATGTCACCGAGCCCGCGCAGGTCGAAGCGGCGTTTGATCGCTTTTGCGCGGAGGCCGGGTCTCTGGATGTGCTGTTCAACAACGCCGGTATATTTACACCGCCGGGCACCATCGACGAGATCGCGTTGGAGGATTGGTTCCGGGCGGTGAATGTGAACCTCAACGGCATGTTCCTCAGCGCCCGGGCGGCTTTTGCCCGGATGCGGGCGCAGCAGCCGCAGGGGGGCCGTATCATCAACAACGGCTCCATCGCGGCGCATGTGCCACGGCCCAACAGCGTGCCCTATGCGGCCACCAAGGCGGCGATCACCGGGCTGACAAAATCCCTGTCGCTGGATGGGCGCGCCTTTGACATCGCCTGCGGTCAGATCGACATCGGCAATGCCCGCACCCCGATGGTCGAAGACCTGGCGCGGCGGCAGGCAGAGGCCAATCCGGACGCGGCGCCAATGGACAGTTTTGACGTGGCCGATGCGGCGCGCTCGGTGCTGCATATGGCGAACTTGCCGCTGGAGGCCAACGTGCAGTTCATGACCGTGATGGCGACCAAGATGCCCTATATCGGGCGCGGCTGAATACTGGGTACGGCTGACGGGCGCGCGTTGGCTGCAAAAACGCGTTCGCAGCCACGTTGAGGCGCGTATCAGCTATTGCGCAAAAGCTGGAACCCGGCGGCGGCGCCCCAGCCGGAGATCGCGGCGATCAGCAGCGCCAGCAGGCCATAGATGGCGGGTTGTTCGCGCGAAAGGTTGAACAGGAACCGTTCCATCCCGACCTTGTTCACCTCGATCACCGTTTCATACTGCGAGACCACCTGACCCGCGCGGGTCAGGAAGATCCGGGTCTGATACTTGCCTTCGATCAGGTCTGCGGGCATGCGCAGCGCCGTGCGGAACAGGGTCTGTTCATCCAGGGCAACCGCGTTTTCCTGCAGCGTGTAGAACCCTTTGTTCTCGCGGATCCGCATCAGTGACTCGGTAAAGGCCTGCGACCCTTCGACCGTGGAGCCCACAGAGCGGATCGCGCGCTGGATGGAGACCTTGTGGCGCAGATCCTCGGTATCGCTTAGCGCCTCTTTGAACGGGGCGGAGGTTGCCACGGCGTAGAAACTGGGCGCGGAATCGACGACAACGCCTTCGGTATTGATCCAGATCCCCAGCTCGCGTTCCTTGCGCCGCACCATCACGGGTTCACTTGGGCCGGATACGGTGACCACCACCTCCAGCGGCGCCTGTGTCGGGATGGGGGTTTCGCGCTTCACCGCGCCAAAGATCAGGATCTCAGAGCCGTCGAAGGTGGCTGTGATGGCGACACGGTCCTGGCTGAGACCGAGCACGACCTCTTCGGCGCTGACATATGTCGCCAGGACGATGGACCAGAGCGATAGGAACAGCAGGCGCAGGGGGGACATCAGTTGGCCTCCCGGATCGGGTTCAACGAGTAGATCTCGCTGGGTTCCAGAAGAAGGTCCAGCGCCAGTTTGGCGCAGACCAGGATAACCAGGAGCGCCAGCAGGATGCGCAGCTGTTCTGCCTTCAGCAAGGTGCCGATGCGGGTGCCGAATTGCGCGCCGATGACGCCACCGACCAGCAGCAGCACCGCCAGTACGATGTCCACCGTCTGGTTGGTGATGGCGTGCATCATGGTTGTGGCTGCGGTCACGGTAATGATCTGGAACAGCGAGGTGCCGACCACGACCTTGGTCGGCATGCCCAGAAGGTAGATCATCGCCGGCACCATGATGAAGCCACCACCGACCCCCATGATCGCGGTCAGCATACCCACGAAGACCCCCACAGCCACCGGCGGAATGACAGAGATATAAAGACCCGAGGTACGGAACCGCATTTTGAAGGGCAGCGAATGCACCCAGCCGCGCTGCTTGCGTTTGGGCGGAGCGCCACGCTTGGACTTACGCAGGGCGTTGACGCTTTCGATGAACATCAAACCGCCGACGATCCCAAGGAATACCACGTAGCAGAGGGTGACGAACAGATCGACCTGTCCCAATGATTTCAGGTAGTTGAAAATCGCGATCCCGGCGATTGCGCCGATCAGCCCTCCGGCCTGCAACACAGCGCCCATCTTCAGGTCCACGGTGCGGCGACGCAGATGCGCCAGAACGCCAGAGACCGAGGAGGCCACGATCTGATTGGCCCCTGTCGCCACCGCCACTGCAGGCGGGATGCCGATGAAGAACAACAGCGGCGTCAGCAGGAAACCACCGCCCACCCCGAACATGCCCGACAGCACGCCAACCATGCCGCCCAGTCCCAGAATGAGGAACGCGTTCACGGCCACTTCGGCGATGGGGAGGTAAATGTTCATGGCCCTGAATAGTCTTTTATTGGCGGGTGAAACACTAGGATGCTGCTGTGCAGCGTTCACGAGGCTGGGTTTTCATGAAGTGTAGAACAGGGAGATTTTGAAAGCGACTGCCTGTGAAAGAAAAACGCCGTCGCGCACTGATCTGAGGCGAAGGCGCTACAGAAGGGCGGGGCGGACGGGCACAGATGCGGTGCAAACCAAAACGCCCGACCTATTGGCCGGGCGTTCCAGGTTTTCAATCGATGTCCCTCAGGCGCAGGTGTCAGCGTTCCTTGACGTAGGGCTGGCCACCGGCGCGCGGCGGGATCGCCTTGCCGACAAAACCTGCAAGGATCACCACGGTGAGGATATAGGGCAGGGCGTCCATCACCTGCACGGGGATCGACACGCCACCGAGCTGGATGCTCTGGAACCGCAGGGCCACCGCTTGCAGCAGGCCGAACAGCAGGCAGGCGCCAAGCGCGTGCCAAGGCCGCCACTTGGCAAAGATCAGCGCCGCCAGTGCGATATAGCCACGCCCGGAGGTCATCTCTTTGACGAAACCCGCCTGCAGGCCGGTGGCGAGATAGGCGCCGGCGATACCGCAGAGCACGCCCGCGATGCCGATTGCGGCAAAGCGCAGGCCACGCACGGAAACCCCGGCGGTGTCGACCGCGGCGGGGTTTTCGCCCACCGCCCGCAGGCGCAGGCCAAAGCGGGTGCGGAACAGGATCCACCAGGTCAGCGGCACCGCCAGAACGGCGACATAGACCAGGATGGAGTGACCGGAGATCAGCTCGGAGTAGAGTTGCTGGATCACGTTGGCTTCCTTGATCAGCTCGCTCAGGGGCCGGTCGGCGGCCTCGGCCTCGGAGGGGCCGATGGCGAAGGGCAGCTCGATCCCGTTGAAGCGCCCTTTGGTGAACAGCGATGGCGTGCGGCCGCCCTGCTGAAACCAGCTTTCGGCAATCAGCACCGTCAGACCGGAGGCGAGGAAGTTGAGCGCCACGCCGGAGATCAGCTGGTTGCCGCGGAAGGTGATCGAGGCCAGACCATGCAGGCCGGAGAGCAGCATGGAGGATCCGATCCCGGCCAAAAGGCCAAGCCAGACATTGCCGGTGACGGCGGCGACAGCGGCGGAAAAGAACGCCGCCATCAGCATCTTGCCCTCAAGGCCGATGTCGAAGATGCCCGCACGTTCCGAGAACAGACCGGCCAGACAGGCCAGCAGCAGCGGAGTCGCCATGCGCACGGTGCTGTCGAGCACCTGGATCAGGGTCAGGAAATCCATCAGGCGTTCTCCTTCCGGAAGGCGAGGAAGATCTTCTCGATCGGTATGCGCACCATATTGTCGAGCGCCCCGGTAAAGAGGATCACCAAGGCCTGAATGACCACGATCAGCTCGGACGGGATATTGGTCCAGAGCGCCAGCTCGGCGCCGCCCTGATAGAGGAACCCGAACAGGATCGCCGCGAGGAACACCCCAAACGGGTGGTTGCGGCCCATCAAGGCCACCGCGATCCCGATGAAGCCCGCGCCCTCGGTGGCGTTCAGCACCAGACGCTCGGCCTCGCCCATGACGTTGTTGGTGGCCATCAAGCCGCAGAGTGCGCCGGAGATCAGCATGGTGATCATCACCGTGCGCACCGGCGAGATGCCCGCGTAGACCGCGCCGCGCTCGGATTTGCCGAGGGCGCGGATCTCATGGCCCAGCGGCGTGTGCCAGATCAGACCCCAGATCACCACACAGGCGGCGAGGCCGACGAACAGCGTCACATTGGCCGGGGCGGATTTGGAGAACTCTATGCCCAGCGGCGCCAGGATCTCGTGCAGCGAGGGCAGCTGTGCGGTTTCGGGGAACTTCGCCGTGGCCGGGTCCATCGCGCCCTTGGGCTTCAGCACGCTGACAAGCATGTAGTTCAGCACCGCTGCTGCGATGAAGTTGAACATGATGGTGGTGATGACGATGTGGCTGCCGCGCTTGGCCTGCAGATAGGCCGGGATCGCCGCCCAGGCTGCCCCAAAGAGACCAGCCCCTACGGCTGCGACCAGCAATGCGATCGACCAATGCGGAAAGGGGATGTAGAGACAGACAATCGCCAGCCCGAGGCCGCCGATCATTGCCTGCCCTTCGCCGCCGATGTTGAACAGCCCGGCATGGGCCGCCACTGCCACCGCAAGGCCGGTGAACAGGAAGTTGGTGGCATAATAGAGCGTGTAGCCCCAGCCGTAGGTCGACCCCAGCGCGCCGGTGACCATCAGGTCCAGCGCCTCCATCGGGCTTTCGCCGATCAGCAGGATCACGATTGCGGAGATTATCGCGGCCAACAGCAGGCTGATCACCGGGATCAGCACCACATCGGCCCATTTAGGCATCTTTTCCATTTACGCGGCCTCCCCCGCGACGCCGGCCATCAACAGGCCGAGTTCTTTTTCATCGGTTTGATCCGCGGGGCGTTCGCCCATGATCTTACCGTCAAACATCACTGCAACCCGGTCGCTGAGCGACAGGATCTCTTCCAGCTCCACCGAAACCAGAAGGATCGCCTTGCCCTGGTCGCGCAGCGCCATGATCTGCTGGTGGATAAATTCGATGGCGCCGATATCGACGCCGCGAGTGGGCTGGCCGATCAGCAACAGGTCGGGGTTGCGCTCAATCTCTCGTGCCACCACGATTTTCTGCTGGTTGCCGCCGGAGAAGCTCTTGGCCGCCAGCCAGGGATTGGGCGGGCGCACGTCGAATTTTTCCATCTTGGCGGCGGTGTCGGCGCGCAGGGCGGCGTTGTCGAGGAACAGGCCCTTTTGGTATTCCGGTTCCCGGTGGTAGCCAAAGCCGACGTTTTCCCAGGCGTGGAAATCCATGATCAGGCCTTCACGCTGGCGGTCCTCCGGCACATGGGCGATGCCATCGTGACGCCGCGACCGCGCGTCGGAGCCGGCACCGGACAGGGGCAGCGGCTGGCCGTTGATGCGAATGGCACCGGTGCCCTCGCGCATGCCGCCGAGCACCTCCAGCAGTTCCGACTGGCCATTGCCGGCCACGCCCGCGATGCCGAGGATTTCGCCCGCGCGCACGGTGAGGTCGATGTCCTTCACGCGCTGTACCCCGGCGCTGTCCACCACGGAGAGCTTCTCGATCTCTAGGATCGGCTTGCCGGGGGTGGCGGGAACCTTGTCCACACGCAGCAGCACCTTGCGGCCCACCATCAGCTCTGCAAGCTGTTCCGGGCTGCTTTCGGCGGTCTTCACGGTGGCGGTCATCTGGCCGCGTCGCATCACCGAGACGGTGTCGGTATATTCCATGATCTCGCGCAGTTTATGCGTAATCAGGATGATGGTTTTCCCTTCCGAGCGTAGCCGGTCGAGAATGCGGAACAGCTGATCGGCCTCCGCCGGGGTCAGAACGCCGGTGGGCTCGTCGAGGATCAGGATCTCCGCCTTGCGGTAGAGCGCCTTGAGGATCTCGACCCGCTGCTGCATGCCAACGCCGATCTCGTCGATGCGTTTGTCGGGATCAACATATAGCTCGTATTCCTCCTCCAGCTCCTTCAGCTCCTTGCGAGCACGGGAGAGGGAGGGCATCAGCAGGCCGGAATCCTCGGCGCCGAGCACGATGTTTTCCAGAACAGTGAAGTTCTCGACCAGCTTGAAATGCTGGAACACCATGCCAATGCCGGCAGAGATGGCGGCGAGGCTGTCGGGGATTTCCGTGCGGGTCCCCTTGATCCAGATCTCGCCTTTGTCGGCCTTGTAGAACCCGTAGAGAATGCTCATCAGCGTGGATTTGCCCGCGCCGTTTTCACCGATGATCCCGTGGATGGTCCCGGGTTCAACGCTGATGGAAATGTCCTTGTTCGCCTGGACTGGGCCAAAGGCCTTTGAAATGCCTTTGAGTTCGATTGCTGGTGCCGTCATCGGGGCTCCCCTGTCACCTCATCGCCGGTTCATCCGGATGCAGCCCATTCAGACTGCATGTTATGATCTCATAAGAAGAGGACCGGGACGGGAAAAACCAAACCCGGAGGACACGCGCGGCGCGACCTCCGGGCCATATGCAAACGCCCCGCTCGCCGGGCTGGACTGCCATGGGCGAACGGGGCGCGAATCATGTCGATCAGAAGTTCAGAACCGGGCAGCTGTCGTCGCTGGCGTAGTTGTGTACTTCGATGTCACCGGCGATGATCTTGGCCTTTGCGTCTTCGACGGAGGCCTGCATCTCTTCGGTGATCAGATCGGCGTTGTTGTCATCCATCGCGTAGCCGACGCCGTTGTCAGCCAGGTCGAGAGTGATCTTGTCCACTTCGAGGTCCGCACCATCCTTGAGGATGTTGTAAACCGCGACGTCAACGCGCTTCAGCATGGAGGTCAGAACCTTGCCCGGGTGCAGGTGGTTCTGGTTGCTGTCGACGCCGATGGACAGGATGCCTTCATCCGCGGCGGTTTGCAGAACGCCCACGCCGGTGCCGCCAGCCGCGGCATAGATCACGTCCGCGCCCTGAGAGATTTGCGCCTTGGTCAGCTCGGAGCCCTTCACCGGGTCGTTCCAGGCCGCCGGGGTGGTGCCGGTCATGTTGGAAATGACGGTCGCATCCGGGTTCACGGCTTTGACGCCTTGCGCGTAGCCGCAGGCGAATTTGCGGATCAGCGGAACATCCATGCCACCGATGAAACCAACGGTGCCGGATTCGGACGCTTCGGCTGCCAGCATGCCCACAAGGAAGGAGCCTTCGTGCTCGGAGAAGCTGACCACATGCACGTTGGGGGCGTCGACCCAGCCGTCGATGGTGACGAATTTGGTGTCCGGATAGTCACCGGCCACATCGGCCAGCGGAGCGCTCATGGCAAAGCCGGTGGTGATGATCGGGTTGGCACCGGATTCGGCGAAGCGACGCAGCGCCTGCTCGCGCTGGGCTTCGGACTTCATTTCGATCTCGAGGTATTTGCCGCCGGTCTCATCCGCCCAACGCTTGGCGCCATTATAGGCGGCCTCGTTGAAGGATTTGTCGAACTTGCCGCCAAGGTCGAAAATAAGCGCCGGGTTGGCCAGAGCCGCGCCCGCTGTCAGCGCGACTGCTGCTGCCGCGCCCATGAGCGATTTCATCAGGGTCATTCAGTTACTCCCAGTTTTTCTTTTTCTGCCCCGCGTGGCGGGCGTGTCCGTTCGAAAAGGTGGAGCGATTTAGCCTCTTGCGCTCGGCCTGGGTCAACATTTTTTTGACCACCCGGTCGAAAAACAGCATCTTTCCTTAGGGAAACACGCGTTTCATGAGCAAAGCATCCGCCGCTGCCGCCTCTGGTCGCGGATAATAGGCCTTTCGAATCCCGACAAGGCCGAATCCGCAAGTAGAGTATAGCGCCTGAGCGGCGGTATTGTCTTGTGCGACCTCAAGAAAAGCATCCTCGACCCCACGTTCTGCTGCCTTGGCCATCCAGTCCGCCATCACCTGCCGGGCACGGCCTTGGCGCTGGTGATCCGGATGGGTGGCGATGGTCAGAAGCTCTGCCTCGCCTGCGACCTCGCGCACAACTGCAAAGGCCCGTGCATCCCCCGTGAGATAGGTGAAGCGGTCGGTCAGAAGGTCGGCGAATTCCTCGGCGGACCAAGGGCGTGACTGGGAAAAGGCCGCCGCATGGGTCGCGGCGAGCGCGTCGGGGCTGCGGCTCTCAGTCATCCAGAAGCGCGGGCGGCGTGTCCCGCGAGGGGGCGGCATCGGCCTCGCGCAGATAGAGCGGCGCCGGGGGCGGCACGTCAATCCGGCCAAGGCGGGTGGCGGCCACGCGGCTGATGGCCTCGGCCACCGGGTAGCGCGCTGTCGCGACAGTGCCGGCGCAAAGGGCCGCGATCTCGTTAGCGCGGTGGCCGAGGCAGGTCGGCTCTGTGCCTGCAGGAATATCTGATGGCAACGTGTCGAGTGTGCAGTGGCCGGGCTGTGATCCGGTTAGCGTTCCGAACACCTGCACATAAAGCCCCTCGCGTCGGGCATCGAGGCTGGAGACCACGACACCTGCGGTGCCAAAGGCCTGCGCCTCAAGGCTGGAGACGCCGATGGCAGGTACGCCCAGCCCCAGCGCCAGACCGCGCGCGGCAGAGACGGAAATGCGAATGCCGGTGAAATTGCCGGGGCCGATGCCCACGGCCACCGCGTCAAGGTCAGCCCAAGTGGCCCCGCCTTCGGCGAGTGTCTCTTCCAGCAGGGGCATCAGCCGTTCGGCCTGACCTCTGGCCATGTCCTCTTGATGCTGGATCAGGATCTCAGTCCCACGCAGCAAGGCCGCCGCGCAATGGGGGGCGGAGGTATCAAATCCCAGGATCAGGGGCGCGTCAGAGGACATTTCGGGTCAATCGCTATCGTCGGTGGCTGCGGGTAGGAAGTCTTTGGCAGAGCTTCCGGTCTGTGGCAAGCCACCGGGCAAATGCGCCGGGCGACGATCCGACAGGGGGTACAGGGGTATCGACCCGCGTGCCCGTGCGTCGTCAACGACTGCGCCAGATGCTTTGCGTGGCAGGGCGCGATACGTAAGCCGCGCCCCGCCACGCTGACGGAGGTCTGAACGGAGCGTGCGGTGCCTCAGACGGCGACCGGGCGCACCTCGGTCACTTCGGGGATGTAGTGGCGCAAGAGGTTCTCGATGCCCATCTTCAGCGTCAGTGTCGATGACGGGCAGCCAGCGCAGGCGCCCTGCATGTGCAGATAGACAACGCCGCGGTCAAAACCGTGGAAGGTGATGTCGCCGCCATCCTGAGCCACTGCGGGGCGCACGCGGCTGTCCAGCAGTTCCTTGATCTGATTGACGATTTCGCCGTCTTCGCCGGTGTGTTCGGCATGGCCGGAGGCCTGCTGGCCGCCTTCGTCGATCACCGGCTGGCCGGATTGGTAATGCTCCATCACCGCGCCAAGCACGGCGGGTTTGATGTGATCCCACTCAATCGAATCGTCTTTGGTGACGGTCACGAAGTCATTGCCAAAGAAGACGCCGGTGACGCCGCTCACGGCAAAGATACGCTGCGCCAGAGGCGACTTCGCGGCGGCTTCGGCTGAGGGGAAATCAGCGGTGCCAGCGTCCAGAACAGTCTGGCCGGGCAGGAATTTCAGGGTCGCCGGGTTCGGCGTGGATTCGGTCTGGATAAACATCTCGGTTCTCCGTCAGGCTGGCCTGGTGCGTGTGTAGTGCATATGCGCGCCCGACCGGGGTCTGTCAAGTTTTGGAATGATTCTAAATTAGCGACTGCGGTGCGAATTGCAAGGCATCCGCACCAGTTGGGCACGTCAGATCACGACGCAAGGGATGTAACAGGCGCAAACCTCTGGTGTTGCGCAGGTTTGCGATGTGGGGCTCTGGGTGACTGTCGCTGGTGGCAACAGGCTATGTTTGAAGCGCGCTGAAGGCCGTCAGGTGATGGCTTCCAGCTGTTCTTTCGACATGTCGCCGGGAACGATGGTGATCGGAAAGGGTAGGGAGCCCGCTGTCCGTGTCAGCTGGGTGACGATCGGGCCGGGCCCCTTGCGGTCGCTGGCGGCCCCAAGAACCAGAATGCCGACTTCGGGGTCCGTTTCGATTTGGGCCAGGATTTCGGGGACGACCTCGCCCTCGCGGATCACCAGCTCCGGATCAACGCCCTGCCGGTCGCGCATCCATTTGGCGAAGACCTCGAAATGGGCATGGATGCGTTCGCGGGCTTCCTCGCGCATCACTTCACCAACGCCGATCCAATGATTGAACTCATCCGGAGGAATGACCGAAAGAATGACCACGCCTCCCCCGGTGTTGGCGGCGCGCATAGCGGCAAAACGCATGGCGTTCAGACATTCGCGGCTGTCGTCGAGGACGACCAGGAACTTGCGCATTAAAACCTCTGCTGTCGTGTCCGAAGCATATTGGCCGATGCAACCACCCCGCGCAATAGATCTGTGGCGGGTGCGATGTGTCGCATCCGCACAGATGATCTGGCAGGGGCGCTGCTGTAGCTATGGTCGCGCGGCTGTGGGTCAGTGGCCGGATTTGGCCCAGTCCCAGTACATCTCGCGCACCCGGCGGGTGATGGGGCCGTGCTGATAGGTAACATCATCAAAGGCGGTGACCGGTGTGACCTTGGACATGTTGCCGGAGGTGAAGACTTCATCCGCCGCCTCAAAATGCGCATAGGTCAGCACGCATTCATGCACGGTGATTCCATCGGCGCGCAGGTTGCTGATGTGGCGCGCACGGGTGATGCCCGACAGAAAGGTGCCATTGGCGATCGGGGTGAAGACCTCACCGTCCTTGACCATAAAGATGTTGGCGGTGGCAGTTTCTGCCACATTGCCCATCACGTCGCAGGTCAGCGTGTTGGTGAACCCTTTGGCGCGGGCCTCGCGCAGCATGCGGGCATTGTTGGGATAAAGGCACCCTGCCTTGGCATTGACCACCGAGGATTCCAGCACTGGACGACAAAAGCTGGTCCGCGTGAGCGTGGCGGAAGCGGCTTCGGGGGGCATCGGGATTTCTTCGAGGCAGAGCGCGAATTGCGTGGCCTCCGGGGCGGGGGCAATCAGGGTCTGGTCGCCCTCGGTGGCCCAGTACATCGGGCGGATGTAGACCGCACTGTCGGCGGAGAACCCGGACAGGCCCTCGCGGGTGATCTCGACCATCTGATCGGCGGGAACCGTGGCGGCCATCATCAGCGCTTCGGCCGAGGCATTGGCGCGAGCGCAATGTTTGTCGAGGTCGGGGCTGACGCCATCGAACCAGCGCGCGCCGTCAAACACGGAGGACCCGAGCCAGGCGGCGTGGTCTGCGGCAGACATGATCGGCACATCGCCGTCGTGCCACTGGCCGTTGAAATAGGTGCGGATCGTTTTGCCGACAGCCATGGGAACCTCGGATCTGGGAATGCGGATTGGATACGATCGGGACGTTATGCGGCGGGCCCGGCAAGGTCCAGAGCCAATGCCGCGTCGTGTCCGTTCCGCTCCTGCGCGTGTTACTCGTCGTAGCTGACCACCAGATGATCCGTCAGCGGGTAGGACTGGCACGACAGCACAAAGCCCTTGGCGACCTCGTCATCCTCCAGCGCGTGGTTGGCGGCCATCTCGACCTCGCCTTCCAGCACCCGACAGCGGCAGGTGGAACAAACACCAGCGCGGCAGGACCAGGGCGCGTCCATGGCATTGTCCAGCGCGGCTTCCAGCACCGAGGTGTTGCGGTCGAGCGTGACGCTGCGCGTGGCCCCATCCAGCGTGATGGCAGCAGTGACCGGCGCGCTGGCGGCAGCGTCACTGCTGGCGGCTTTTTTCGCCGCCCGGCCCGGCTGGTTGGAGGCGAAGAGTTCAAACTTGATCTGCGCGTCCGAGAGGCCCGCGGTGCGCAGGGCCTCGGCAATGCCTAGCATCATCGGTTCCGGTCCGCATATGAAGGCGGTGTCGACGTTGTGGATCGGGATCCAGCGCTCGAACAGCTGGGCGCATTTTTCAGGTGTGACCAGGCCGGTGAACAGGTCGACCTCTTGCGCGTCGGCTTCCAGCACATGGATCACCGACAGGCGGCCCATGTAGCGGTTCTTCAGGTCCTCGATCTCCTCGCGGAACATGATCGAGTTGATGCCCCGGTTGGCATAGACCAGCGTGAAGCGGGACTGGGGTTCGGCCTGCAGTGTGGTTTTCAGGATCGACAGCACTGGCGTGATGCCGGAGCCAGCAGCAAAGCCGAGGTAGTGTTTTTCGGCAGCCGCGTCGAGATCGGTGAAGAACCGCCCCTGCGGTGGCATCGCCTCGACCGTGTCGCCCACCTTGAGGTCGGTATTGGCCCAGGTCGAGAAAGCGCCGCCATCGACCCGTTTGATGCCGACTTGCAAGACGCCATCTTCCTTGCCCGCACAGATCGAATAGCTGCGGCGCAGCTCGGTTCCGTCGAAATCGCGGCGAAAGGTCAGATACTGGCCTTGGGTGAAGTCGAACTCAGCCGCCGCGCCATTGGCGGGCTTCAGCGTGAGTACCACCGCGTCGCGGATGGTGTGCTTGATGTCGGTGACTTCGAGCGGGTGAAAGCGGGCCTGCGCGCGGGTCATCAGCGAGCCTCCTCAGATGCATTTAAAATAGTCGAAAGGTTCCAGGCACGCGGTACAGCGCCAATGGGCCTTGCAGGGGGTAGAGCCGAACTGGCTCACGCGGGTCACATCGGGGCTGCCGCAGCGCGGGCAGTGGTCGGGGCCGCCAGCGGGGGAGGGGGGTGCGATGCCGTATTCCTCCAGCCGGGCGCGGCCTTTGTCCGACAGCCAATCGGTGGTCCAGGGCGGGGCGATCTGGGTCTTGATCTCCACGCGCTCAATCCCGTGGGCGGCCAGCGCGGTTTCCACATCTAGACGAATGATCGAGGTCGCCGGGCAGCCGGAGTAGGTGGGCGTCAGGGTGACGATGAGGCCGTTATCGCTCCACTGCACATCGCGCACGATGCCGAGGTCGACGAGGGAGATAACCGGGATTTCCGGATCGGGCACCGCGTCGAGCCATTCCCAGATCTGCGCGAGAGAGGGCTGGTTGGATTGCGTGTCGGTCACGATGAACCTCCGGTCCGGCCGATAGGCCGGGCCACGCCCATGCCGGAGGCAGACTGCCAGTCTGCCCCGCCCCCCACGGGGCGGGCGTTCCCCGCCCACCCCGCCGGGCCGGACGTGGCCCTCTGGGCAAAAGGACAGGGCAGCAAAAACATCACCACGTCGCTCCCGGATAGGCGCGCTGCATCCATTGCATGGTGGTCAGCAGGTGCCCGAGGTGTTCGGTGTGCATCTTGCCATCACGGCCACCACCACGGGCGCGGCGAGCTTCGGGGAGTGTCAGAGTTGCCTCGCCCAAAACACGGGCCAGTGTTTCATCGAACTCCGCACGCAAACTCGCCGGATCGGGGGCAATGCCCGCCTCGACCAGCGTCGTATCCACCGCGTCGCTCAGGAACATCTCGCCCACATATGGGTAGAGGTAATCAAGCGCCGCCTGCATCCGGGCATGGCTTTCCTCGCTGCCGTCGCCCAGCGCCACCACCGTCTCGGCAGAGCGGTCCAGATGGTAGGTCGCTTCTTTCACCGATTTGGCGGCAATTGCGGCGACACGTTCATCGGTAGACTGAGTTAGCGCCCGCAGCTGCAGAACGTGCCACGCATCAAACAGGAACTGCCGCATCAGGGTCTGGCCAAAATCGCCGTTTGGCATTTCGACCAGCAGCAGATTGCGGAAGTCCCAAGCGTCGCGCAGGAAGGCCAGATCGTCTGCGGTCTTGCCCTCGCCCTGCACCTCTGCTGCGAGGCCGAGCCACATCTGGGTCTGACCGATCATGTCGAGCGCAGTATTGGCGAGCGCGATATCCTCTTCCAGCACCGGGGCATGGCCGCACCATTCGCTGACGCGGTGGCCGAGGATCAGCGTGTTGTCCCCCATACGCAGGAGAAACTCGTAGAAGGCCTCATCCCGTGACACGTCGCGCACCATTACATCGCCCCCACGTCATCAGGAATGTCGTAGAAGGACGGGTGGCGGTAGACCTTGCTTTCGGAGGGCTCGTAGAGCGGGCCTTTTTCCGAGGGCGAGGAGGCGGTAATCTGCTCTGCCTCGACCACCCAGATCGACACGCCCTCATTGCGGCGGGTGTAGACGTCGCGGGCGTTCTTGATCGCCATTTCCGCGTCGGGCGCATGCAGGCTGCCGACGTGACGGTGGCTGAGGCCATGCTGGCCGCGAATGAAGATTTCCCAAAGGGGCCATTCGGTTTTCATGTGGGGGGTCCTCCTGATCGGGGGCAAAATCTGCGGTCTTTTGCTATTCGGCGGCGACTGCGCTGCAACGCGCGCTGCGCCAACGGGTGGCGGCGGGCAGGTGGCTCCAGCCGAACGCATGGTCACTGTCGCCGTGGGTGTTCAGATGCTGCAACCGGGCCATGGCCTCATCGACGGTGGGGCGTCTGCCCGGCTCAACGTGCCACATGGCAAAATGCATGCTGTCCAAAACGTTGAACCATTCTTCGCGACGCTGGTAGAACTGGCGGTGCACCGTGCCCCAGACAAATGTCTCAAGCGCCTCTACCCCATCCCAGACCGAAACATTCACGATGACGCGCGGATCATTCATGACCCGTGTTTCGGTGGCATTGCCGCTCTCATCAATGTGGCGCCATTGAAAGCCTTTGCTGCGTTCGGCGATGCCGTTGACTAGATCGAGGGCGTTCATGAAGTCCGCAACGCGATCATCGTCAGCGTCATGTTTCAGTCGGGCAATGTTGATTTCTGCCAGATGCATCATTCAGCCGCCATCTTGCGGGCACGTTTCTTGGCGGCATGCGCCATCATGCCCTCGCGCACCCAGGCACCATCGTCCCAGGCCTTGTTGCGGGCCGCCAGACGGTCGGTGTTGCAGGGGCCGTTGCCCTTGATGACCTCAAAGAACTCCTCCCAATCGGGTTCGGAGAAATCGTAGCCGCCCTTTTCCTCGTTCCACTTGAGGTTTTCGTCCGGCACGGTCAGGCCAAGGTATTCCGCCTGCGGTACGGTCTGGTCGACGAACTTCTGACGCAGCTCGTCATTGGTGTTCATCTTGATCTTCCACGCCATAGACTGCGCTGAATGGACCGAGTCTTTGTCGGAGGGGCCGAACATCATCAGCGCCGGATACCAGAAGCGGTTGAGCGCATCCTGTGCCATCGCCTTCTGTTGAGTATTGCCCTGCGCCATCTTCATCATGATGTCGAAGCCCTGACGCTGGTGGAAGCTCTCTTCCTTGCAGACGCGGATCATGGCGCGGGAATAGGGGCCAAAGGACGTGCGCTGCAATGGCACCTGGTTCATGATGGCGGCGCCATCGACCAGCCAGCCCACCGCGCCCATATCGGCCCATGTCAGCGTCGGGTAGTTGAAGATCGACGAATACTTCATCCGCCCGTCCAGCAGCATCTCGGTCATCTCGTCGCGCGAGATGCCCAGCGTTTCCGCCGCGCAATAGAGGTAGAGCCCGTGGCCCGCCTCGTCCTGCACCTTGGCCAAGAGGATCGCCTTGCGTTCCAGCGTCGGTGCGCGGGTGATCCAGTTGCCCTCGGGCAGTTGGCCGACAATTTCGGAATGGGCGTGCTGGCCGATCTGGCGGATCAGCGTCTTGCGGTAGCCGTCGGGCATCCAGTCCTTCGGTTCGATCTTCTCGCCCGCGTCAATACGCTCCTGAAAGGCGCGGTCCTCAGGGCTCATCTCGTCAAGGGATTGCACTCCCGTGCCGGTCGATTTGACCATCTGCGCGTACATGGCTGGCTCCTCCGGTTGTAACCCGAATAACTTGGCAAAGGCCGGACCTGGATCTGTCCGTCTGTCCTTAATCTAGGCCTCCGGGCGATTCGGCTCAAGTTAAATGTAACCGAAATAGTCACATTTGTGAAAATGTGTAACGCATGCCTGGGTGGGCACGTCACCCGACCGCTATCACACCGTAAAAGCAGGAAATTTGCAGCGGTTTCGAGACTCGGCCGTGTCGTCTCGGCCATGATGGAAGACTGGGGGTGAGTCGCGAACGCGCCATGCCCTGTCTGCAATTCTGAGTGGAAGGGGCTGCAAGCTGGCTGAAATGGACAATATTCTGCGTATCGGAGGGGCTTGTGGCTACTGGGGAGACGACGCACAGGCCACGTCACAGGTGTTGGCGGCAGGTCATCTGGACGTTCTGGTCTATAATTACCTGGCTGAGCAAACGATGGCACATCTTGCCAAGGCGCGGGCGCGCGAGGCGAAGTCCGGCTATATCGCGGCGTTCATTCACGATGCTCTGACCCCGAACCTTGCGCAGATTGCCCGTCAGGGGGTGACGGTCATCGCCAACGCGGGTGGTATGAACCCGCAGGCGTGCGCGGTGGCGGCGGAGGCCGCGATAGACCGTGCCGGCCTCGCGCTCAGGGTGGCGGTGATCACCGGCGACGACCTGACAGCGCGGGCACAACAGATCGCAGCTGAGGCACCACGTGACATTCACACCGGCGCGCAGTTCCCCTCAACGAAGACCATCGCCAGCATCACCGCCTACCATGGCGCTCTGCCCATTGTCGCTGCGCTGGAAGAGGGCGCGGATATCATCATCACCGGCGGCTGCGCGGGCAGCAGCCTGACGTTGGCGGCAGCGATCCATCACTTCGGCTGGTCCAAGGGGGATCTGAACTACCTCGCGGGTGGCAGCCTCGCCGGGCATGTGCTGGAATGCGGCGTGCAGGCGACCGGCGGCACCTTCACCGATTGGGAAGAGGTCGCGGACGATATCGAAAGTCTGGGCTATCCGATTGCCGAGATCGCGGGCGACGGCAGCTTTGTCGTGACCAAGCCCGAGGGGACCGGCGGGCTTGTGAGTTGCGGCACGGTGGGCGAGCAGATCCTCTACCAGATCGGCAACCCCCGGGAGTATGTGTTGCCGGATGTGATCTGTGATTTCTCCGACGTGAGGCTGGAGCAGATCGGCCCTGACAGGGTGCAGGTGCTGGGCGCGCGTGGTCGGAGTGGACCGGGCACCTACAGGACCTGCGTGGCCTGGGCGAATGGGTTTCGCACCGGGGAGTATTTCACCTTTTACGGCGCGGATGCAGAGCGCAAGGCGGAGCGGTTTGCCGAGGCGACACTGGCCAGAGCCTCCGCCCAGCTTGCGGCGCGCGGCATGGCGCCCTTCACGCAGAGCAGTGTCGAGATCCTTGGCGCCGAGAGCCAGTTCGGCCTGTTGCGCAGCAATGAGTTTGCGCGCGAAGTGGTCGCCAAAGTGGCGGTGCGTCACCCGGACGCCGCCGGAGTTCTGGCCTTTCACAAGGCCGCCAACGGGCTTGGGATGGCTGCGCCGCCGGGCCTCAGCGGGTTTGTCGGGGGCGGTCCGCGCCCTGCGCCGGTGCTGTCGCTGTTTTCCTGCCTGACGCCAAAATCTGATGTGCCGCTGATGGTCCGGATCGGCACTCAGTTGGAGCGCAAGGTGTCGGTGCCTGCGACGGGGGTGGAGCAGCGCGACCAACTGCCCGCGCCGCATGCCGCGCCGAAACCGCCCTTGAAAAAGGGGCCGGTGGTGACGGTCCCATTGTCCCGGCTGGCCTTTGCGCGCAGTGGCGACAGGGGCGACATGGTCAATATCGGGGTGATCGCCCGCCGTCCTGAACAGTTGTCTTGGATCTGGGCGGGGCTGGATAGGAGGCATCTGGAGCGGGTGTTTGGTCACGTGTTGGCGAAGGGGCAGATCACGCGCTACGTTCTGCCCGGTATGTCGGCAATGAACATCACGCTTACCGGCGTGTTGGAGGGCGGGGCCGCGTCCTCCTTGCGCAATGATCCGCAGGGCAAGGGATTTGCGCAGCTGCTGCTTGCCGTCCCCATATTGGTAGACTGGTCGCTGCTGGGGGCCGGTGGCGCGTGACACGCGTTGGTTAGACCGAACGGGAGGCTAGAGACGCCGTCGTCCTGGCGCGTAACTGCCCGACCGATGCGTGTCTGTCCCGTAACTGATCGGTCCCACAATCAGGCCGTCGTGCCACGGTGTCCGCCTGCGCGGTCTTCTGGCCATCCCCTTGCGGCCTGAGTTGCCAAGCCTGTCCTTGCTGCCGTAAGCAGGCACACAGGCAACAGGAGACGGGCATGGCCGGGCAGACGGAGACGCTGATTGCAGCGATCCTCGAGGATATCGACGCCGGGCGGCTGGCGCCGGGACAGGAGATTGACGAGGCCGCGTTGGCCAGCCGCCATGGCGTGTCGCGCACGCCGATCCGCGAGGCCTATATCCAGCTCGAAGCCTTCGGCCTGATCCGCCGCCTGCCGCGCAAGGGGGCGGTGTTGTTCAAGCCGACGCTGGAGGAGTTCCTCGCCATCCAAGAGGTGCATGCGCAGCTGGAAGGGCAGGCGGCAGGGCTGGCGGCACGGCGCATTTCGCCTGAGTTGCGCGCCCGGCTGGAGGCGGCTGTGACCGCCTGCGAGGCGCATGCGGCGGCACAGGGCGACAGCGATCCCGACGGCTATTACCAGCTGAACCTTGTGTTTCACGAAACCGTGGCGCTGGGCGCGGCCAATCCGTTTCTGGTCGAAATGATCAAGACCAATGCCCGCAAGCTGATGGCCTATTATCGCGCCCGTTACCGCTATCCCGGCGCCATTGCGCAATCGGCGCAAGAGCACCGCGAGATCGCCACGCTGATCCTGTCGCATGACCGCGATCGTGCCGAGGCCGCGATGCAGGCGCATGTACTGTTTGATCAGGTCACGGTGATGGATCTGCTGGCAGCCCTGGGTTAGCCGGCGCGCGCAGCTTCGAAAAATCGTGCGATGGCTTCTGCCAGAGCCGGCTGGTCGACCTTCTGCTTCAAGCTCTCCTGTGCGCGGGCGTAGACCTCGGGACCCATGTCCTGCCGTAGCTCCTCGGTCAGCGCGCTTATAAACGCATGCGTCATTTCCGGGTGGTGTTGGGTGGTGGCGATATGGCGCCCCAGCGTAAAGCCGGTGCTGTGCCCGTCGCGGGTCATCAACGGATCGGCCCCTTTCGGCAATTCGTGCACATATTCCACGTGAGAGCCGTAGATTGAGACCACATCCGGCAGCTCAGCTGCCCACTCCGGGCGCGCGATCAGGTGATTCTCCGTGCGCCCGTGCACCCAACCGCCGGGCAGATCGTCGACGCGTCCGCCCAGGGCGAGGGCAATCGCCTGATGGCCAAAACAGGCTCCGAACAGCGGAATCTTGCGATCATGGATCTGCCGGATCAGCGCCAGCAGCCGGTCCACCCAGGGCGCGCCAGAGCGGGTGGAGGCGGGGCTGCCAGTGATCATCACTCCGTCATAACGGCTTATATCTTCGGGAAAAATATCGTCCTTCACCGCGAAGACATCACAGGACCAGTGGGGCCGCGCCATCTGCACCAGTGCGGTGAACTTTGCGCCATCCTTCGGGTGCCTGTGTGCAAAGGCGCTGTCGTCCGTATTGGTCATCAAAATCGCAATGCGCATGTTCAGGCTTCCCATATGCATATTTACAGTGCTTAATAGTATACATGTGAAGCAAGCCAAAGGAAGCCCCGCCATGACGATCTGGACCCCGACCGATGATGGATACGCGGACCTGTCGAGCCATGACGCCTTTGCCAGTGGCGCGCCGCATAACACCTTTGCCCGGCTCCGGCGTGATGACCCGCTGCATTGGACAGACTACCCGGACGGGCAGAATTTCTGGTCGGTGACCCGTTACGATGACATCACCAAGATGAACAAGAACACGGAGGTGTTTTCCTCGGCGCGTGGCATCCGCATGGAGGACCAGACCTACGAGGAATACCTCGCGCGGCGCACCTTTCAGGAAACCGACCCGCCTGACCATTCACAGGTGCGGATGAAACTGCTGAAGGCGTTCTCCAAGACCACCATGGCGCAATATGAGGACGACATCCGCGCCCTCTGCGCCGAAATTTTGGACGCGGCGCTGGCAAAGGGCACCTTTGACGCCACCAAGGAGATCGCCCGGCAATTGCCGATGCGGATGCTGGGGCGCGTGGTGGGGCTGCCGGATGCGGATCTGCCGTGGCTGGTGGAAAAGGGTGATGCGTTGATCGCCAATACCGACCCGGATTTCACCTCGCATGTGCTGGACAAGATGGACACGGATGAATTCCGCATGATGCCCTTCAACTCTCCGGCGGGGGCGGAATTATATATCTACGCCAAGGAGTTGATGGAGGCCAAGGATAAGGCGGGCGACACCTCGGGCGTGCTCAACATGATCCTGCAGCCGGCCCGCGACGGATCTGTCATTACCGAGACTGAGTTTCGCAATTTCTTCTGCCTGCTGGTGGCTGCGGGCAATGACACGACGCGTTACTCCATCGCAGCTGGCATTCAGGCGATGTGTCATCAGCCGGAGCTTCTGGCGCAGATGCAGGCGGGTGGCGAGGTCTGGGAGACGGCGGCGGACGAGATCATCCGTTGGGCGACGCCCGCGCTCTACTTCCGCCGCACGGCGACGCAGGATGTGGAGATGCACGGCAAGACCATCCGCGAGGGCGACAAGCTTCTGTATTGGTTCATCTCGGCCAACCGCGATGACAGCTATTTTGACGACCCGTTCCGGGTAAACCTGATGCGCAAACCCAACCGGCACCTGTCCTTTGGCCAGTTCGGCCCGCATGTCTGCCTTGGCATGTGGCTGGCGCGGCTGGAGGTCACGGTGTTGTTTCAGGAGCTTGCCAAGCGGATCAAGTCCATTGAGTCAGCCGGTGCGCATAAATTCCTGCGCTCGAATTTCGTCGGCGGCATCAAGGAATTGCCGGTTCGGGTGGAAGCCGCGTAGGCTCAACAGAAGACCCGTTCGGGCGGTCGCCCGGACAGCGCCCGACCTCCCCCACGGGAGGGCGCTTCGCACCCACCCGAGGTCGGCAACTGCCCTCTGTTGGGACCCAATCTGGGCCAAGACGCACGCCAAAGATGCGCAGGCCGCCAACAGGAAAGGAAGCCAAATGAAAACCCGCCTGCGTGCGCTTTTCTGCGACCATCTCAGTATCATGCGCGGAAAATACCTGCCGCATTCCAAGATCGGAGACGATGACACCCGGTTCTGCCGCTCCGTCTTTGGCACGCACTACGACCGCGATCTGCTGGATGCGCCGGGATCAATGGTGAAACAGGGCCTGCCGGATATGGAGCTGCGCTGGCGCGGCGAGGAGATCCGCGACAGCTGGCATGCCTCGACCAAGATCGTGCTGGGCGATCTGTATGACGATGCGGGCGAGCTGCTCACGCTGTGTCCGCGGGGCGCGTTGAAGCGCGCGGTGGCGGGCTGGCAGGCTAGGGGGCTCACTCCCAAGGTGGGGATCGAGCTGGAAGCCTTTGCCCTGCAGCCGGACGACTATGGCCGGTTGGTGCCCTATGATGCGCCGGGTGGCGTGGTCTATGGCACCGGGCCTTTTGCGGACCCGTTGCGGTTCAACGACCGCATCTGGGCGATGGCGGACGAGATGGGCTTCTCGCTCGATATGATCACCGCCGAGTTTGACAGCCCGCAGTTCGAATATACGCTGACCTTTGACGATGCGGTGAAGGCAGTGGATGACATCGTGTTGTTCCGTCTGATGGCGCGGGAGATTGCGCTGGAATATGGCATCGTGCTGACCTTCATGCCCAAGCCGGTGGCGCAGGCCGGTGGCTCCGGCATGCATGTGAACCTGTCATTCACAGATGAGGCTGGCGGCAATGCGCTGTCCTCCGGGCCGCGTGGTGGGCCGGAGCACATGAATGATCTGGCGCGCGGCTGCCTTGCCGGGTTTCTGCATCACCACAAGGCCTTGGCGGGTCTGATCGCACCCACCGCCAACAGCTACATGCGCTTGCAACCCGGCAGCCTGTCGGGCTTCTGGCAGAACTGGGGCGGCGATCATCGCAACGTCACCACGCGGATCAGCTCCGAAGGCGGCGCCAAGGCGCGGCTGGAGCACCGGATGGCGGATGCCTCGTCGAACCCCTACACCACGGTGGCCGCGCTGTTGCAGGCGGCGCTTCTTGGGGTGGAGCAGGGCTATGCGCTGGGGCCGATGGAGACTGGCGACGGGTTTGATCGCACGGATACCCGCGAAAGCACCGCAATGACGTTGAAGGGCGCGGTGGCGGACCTGGAAAAGGACGTCGCGCTGACACAGGCCGTGGGGCCTGATCTGATCGCCAACCACGTCTACATGAAACAGAAAGAGGTCCGCAAAACCCGCGATCTGGAAGGGGATGCGCTGCGCGATTTCTACGTGCATTTCGTCTGACGGATTGTCTGAACTGAGACACAGATAGTGGCTCTTGCGCAGGCCCGCTGTGGCCTGCGCTTGCTTTTTCTCGCGCGGCAGCGCCAGAGTGTCGGCACAATCAACTCAGGCGAAATGAGCAGAACATGTCTGATACAGAAGTGACGTCCACAGCGGTGACGTCAGATGCAGCCCCGCTGGTGACGCAGGAGGTCGCGGCGACCTGTCTTGGCGTGAAGGTGCCGCAGTCACCCTTCTTGACCGAGACGCGGATCGAACGGATCAACGCGGCGCGCTATGAGGGCCAGGAGATTGCCGGAGCCCTGCATGTGGTGCGTGAAGACGACCGGGTGCTGGAGGTCGGCGCGGGCCTTGGCGTGGTGGGTGCGGTGATCGCGATGAATGCCAGGCCCGAGAAAGTGCTGTCCTTCGAGGCCAATCCGGAGCTGGTGCCGGTGATCACGGCCCTGCACGAGATGAACGAGCTGGGCGGTCGGGTGGAGCTGCGCAATCAGGTGCTTTTTGCCGGGGCGGACCGCCCAGAGACGATGGAATTCCATCTGCGCAACAGCTTTCTCGGCTCCTCACTGCTGAACGAGGGGGGGCGGCCCTCGCGGGTGGTCGAGATCCCGACCGTGGATATGGCCGAGGTGGTGGCAGAGCTACAACCGACCGTGCTGGTGATGGATATCGAGGGCGGCGAGTTGGCGCTGCTGGAGGCGATGGACCTCAGCCCGTTCCGGGCCATTGTGATCGAATTCCACCCGGAGGCCTATGAGGTTGCGGGCATGCGACGCTGCAAGTCCATCCTGCGGGACGCCGGGTTCCTAAAGGTCGACGAGATCTCCACCCGCACCGTTTGGACCTGCACTCGCGAAGGCGCGCCGTCCTGAGCCGCATACGCAACCGCGCCGCGCCAGCGGCGCCACCGAAAGACGCGCGCCCGAAGCCAAAGGCTTCGGGCGCGCCATGGTATCTGGTGGCCTCCGTACCCCGATGGGGCACGGAGGCAGTGGCGCCCGGCCGCCATGTCAGCTCACCGCCGCAAAGCCTGCATCAAGCGCCGAGAGAATCTGGCTCACATCCGCTTCGGTCAGCACCAGAGGCGGCGACAGGATGATGTTGGGGCCCGAGACCCGCACCATGGCGCCGTTCTGATAGGCAACTTCCTGAACCGTATTGATCGTCTTCTTGTCGATGGCAGCCTTGGTGGCGCGATCACTGACAAGTTCCAGCGCATTCATCAGCCCATGACCGCCGCGCACGTCGCCGATCAGGCCATAGCGTTCTTGCAGTGCCGCCAGCCCCTCATGTACCTGTGCACCGCGCGCCGCCGCATTTGTGGGCACATCGAGCCGTTTGGTCTCCGCCAGACAGGCCAGCGCCGCCGCCGCCCCAACCGGGTGGCCGGAATAGGTGTAGCCATGGCCGATGGCGGCCTTGCCGGTCTCATCCTTTTCAAACACCTCGACCAGACGTTCGGAGATCATCAGCGCGCCAAAGGGGAAATAGCCGTTGGTAATCGCCTTTGCTGTGCACATCATGTCCGGCTGCACGCCCCAGTGTCGCGATCCGGTCCAGGAACCGCAGCGGCCAAAGGCGGTGATCACCTCGTCGGCGATCAGCAGGATGCCATGCTTGCGGCATATCTCGGCCACTCCGGGCATGAAACTTTCATGTGGCGGGATCACGCCCCCGGCGCCCAGGATCGGCTCCATGATGAAGGCCGCAATCGTGCCGGCGCCCTGAAAGGCGATCTCGTCCTCCAGCGCGGCCAGACAGAGCTGCGCCAGCCGCTCCGGGTCGGTTTCGTTGAACGGGTTGCGATAGGTATAGGGCGCCGGGATGTGGTGGCAGCCGGCCAGCAGGGGTTCATAAGCGGTGCGGAAATTGGCGTTGCCGTTGACCGATGCACCGCCAAAATGGGTGCCGTGATAGCCCTTCTTCAGGCTCAGGTATTTCACCCGGGACGGCTCCCCGCGGACCTTGTGATATTGCCGCGCCAGCCGCAGGGCGGTTTCGACCGAATCGGATCCGCCGGAGGTGAAGAACGCGCGGCTGAGACCGTCGGGGGCGAAAAAGTCTCGCAGCTCCTCGGCCAGCTGGATGACCTGATCGTTGGTGGTGCCGCGAAAGATCGAATAATAGGGCAGCACATCCAGCTGTGCGGCGATCGCGTCCTTCACTGGCTGGCAGGAAAACCCGAGGTTCACGTTCCACAGGCCGCCCACAGCGTCGACCACCTCATGCCCGTCCACATCCTTGATGCGCACGCCAGAGGCGCCGGTCACGATGGTCGGCGGATTGGCGAGGCTGTCGCCGGGATGGGCCATCGGATGCCACAAGCTTCGGGCATTGTGTTCTTTCAGGAAATTGGCGTCGGGCTGATGTGCGGTCATGGGGCGGACTCCTTGTCGCGGCGCGGCCCTCAGGCCGCGATGTCGGTGGGAAACTCGGGCGGGCAAGCGCCGCCGATACGTTCGGTAAGGGCCAGACCGGCCAGACGCAGGGCACGGGGAATGGCGGTTTTTTGATCGTCGCTCATGCGGGAGGTCGGCGCGGCCACCGCCAGCGCCCCCAGCACCACTTGGTCCGGGCCAAAAATCGGCACCGCGTGGGAATGCACCTCCGCCTCGTAGCCGCCGATGGATTGCGCCAGCCCGCTGCGCTGGACCGCTGCCAGTTCGGCGCGGATGGCGACCGGGTCGGTTTGGGTCTGGGCGGTGCGCGCCTCCAGGGGTTGCGCCAGCACGGCGTCGACAAAGCCCGGGTCGGCAAAGGCCAGCACCGCAAGGCCGGAGGCGGTGCCGTGGAAGGTCAGCACCTCGGCGTCCTCCATCATCACCTTGGTGGCATTGCGCGGCGCATAGGCGTGGCTGAGGGATGCGAGCTGGTCCCCCTGCAACAGCGACAGGTGGGTGGTCTCGCCGGTTTCCTCGGACAATTCCCGCAGCACCCGGCGCGACGCCGACAGGATCGGCACGCTGGCCTCGCGCAGTGCTGCCAGCCGCAACACCTGCGGGCCAAGGCGGTAGGCGCGGTCGCCATCGACCTGTTCGACGAATCCCGTCGCCTGCAATTCGCTCATCAGCCGATAGACCGTCGCCTTGTTCATGCCCGACAGGCGCGTGAGGTCGCTCAGCCCGATTACCAGCCGCCCGTGGTTGAAATGGGTCAGCAAATTCAGTGCTTTGGAGACGGTTCCCATGGGTGATCGTAATCCTGATCTGCCAGATTTCTCAGCGCCTCTGACCCCGAGTGGAGGGCGCTCCTTCATTTTTGTTGACAGATTGACCCCATGGCTGTCAATCTAAATTCAAACCATCGGTTCGAATAATGAACCGACAGCGGCGACTACAAGCGAAGATCAACCGAGCGGCGGACAACGTCGCCATTTGACCAACGGCAACTTGAATGGCGAACAGGGAGACAGCCAATGACCGTGACATCTGTACTCAAGGGATGTGTGGCCGCAGCGGGCCTTGCACTGACAGCGGGAGCCGCTCTGGCGGAGTATCCGGAGAAACCCGTGAACTTCATCGTGCCCTGGCCGCCCGGCGATCTTGAGGACGTGCTGACCCGGATGATCGCCGAGGATTTCCAGGAGGAATACGGCGTCGCTGCCGCGGTGGTGAACAAGCCCGGCGGCGGTGGTGGGCCTTTCCCCGGTGCCATCGAGGTCGCCAATGCGCCGGCTGACGGCTATACCGTGGGATCCTTCGTGATCGGGGTGCCGGTGATGGGCCACCAGATCGACATTCCGCCGCTGACGCCGGAGAAATTCGACCCGCTTGGCATTTTCCTGACCTATCCCTTCGTCATCGCGACCTCGGGCGATGCGCCCTATTCCTCGATGGAGGAGCTGGCAGCGCATGCGCAGGACAATGACGTGGTGCTGGGCCATTTCGGCGATGTGCTGACGCCGACGCAGGTCACCAAGGCCTATGCCAAATCCGCCGGGTTCGAGTGGGGCGCGGATGCTGCCTTTGACGCGCTGGACTGCAATACGCTGGCGTCGGGCGATGCGGATGTGATCAACACCACGCTGCAACTGATCCTGCCTTGTCTGGACGATGTGAAGGTGCTGGTCTCCATCACTGACAGCCGCATCCCGCTGGTGCCTGACGCGCCGACGATTGGCGAGCTGAACCCGGACCTGGACATCGCGCTTTGGAATGGCCTGTTCGTGACCAAGGACACACCGCAGGAGGTGCGCGACAAGATCGTCGCCGTGGCGCAGAAGACCGTGATGAGCGACCGCGCGCAGGCGGTGGCGGCGGAAACTGGCGCGCTGGTCTATTGGCAGGATGCGGACACCAGCACCGCCCGCGTGGCCAATGACATCGAGACGATGGCGCGGATCAGCACCGCGCTGGAGTAACCTCCCCGAGCCTTCCGCCGGTGCCATCCCGCATGGTCCGGCGGATTTTTCGGCCTCATCTTCTGCAGACCTCTGCCCTCACACCTTCCCAGCCAGAGACCCCAATGCAAAGCGAACGTGAACGCAGATTTGCCGGCCCGCGCCGGGGACAGCTCTTGTTTGTGCTGTCGTTCCTGACCCTGTCGGTGCTGCTGTTGTCCCAGATCACTCAGCAGACGGCTTGGGTGAACAAGACCGGCCTTTTTGCCCAGCCCCGCTTCTGGCCCGCGGTGGGTGTCGGCGGCATGGTCTTTTGCACCGCGCTGCACCTGTGGCGGCTGCCGTTCCGCCGTATCGAGCGCGCCGACCTGCGCGAGGCGCTGCGCTGGGTGGCCGCGTTGGAATACGCGCTGTGGTTCATGGTCTACGTAATGCTGGTGCCGCTGATCGGCTACCTTCCGATGACGCTGATCTTCGTGCCGCTGCTGGCCTGGCGGATGGGGTATCGCAGCCCGCAGATGATGGCGATCAGCGCCGGGTTCGCGGTGTTTATCGTGCTGTTCTTCAAGGGTGTTCTGGCGGTGCGTATCCCCGGGGCGGTGCTCTATGACTATCTGCCGGATGCCTTGCGCAGCTTTGCCATCCTCTATCTCTGAGACTTTTTCCAAGGAAGACGCGCGCGCATGGACCTGATCCTTTCTGCCCTCGACATCCTGATGCGCTGGGACGTGGCGCTTGCACTGCTGGCGGGGTCGGTCGGCGGCGTGCTGATCGGCGCCATCCCCGGGGTCGGCCCGGCGGTTGCCATCGCGATCCTGCTGCCCGCGACCTTCTCGCTTGATCCCATCGTCGGGCTGACGGTGCTGTTGGGCATCTATGGCTCGTCCATGTATGGCGGTGCGATCCCGGCGATCCTGATCAACACCCCCGGCACCGCCGTCAATGCGCTGACAACATATGACGGCTACCCTATGACCGCCCGGGGCGAACCGCGCCGCGCCCTCAGTCTGGCCTATTCCGCCAGCTTCTTTGGTGGCGTGTTCTCGGTGATCTGCCTGATCCTGTTTGCGCCCGTGCTGGCGAAAATCGCGCCGCTGTTTGGCGCGCGCGAGATCTTCCTCGCCGCGCTGTTGGGCTTGCTGCTGGTGGTGGTGGCGCACCGGGGACAGGCGCTGATTGCGGGGGCGCTGGCCTGTCTCGGGATCTTTCTCAACACCATCGGCATGGAGCCGGTAAAATACACCCAGCGCTACACATTCGGCACGGATGTGCTGGGCTCCGGCATCAACCTGATTGTGGTGGTGCTGGGGTTGTTTGCGATCTCGCAGGCCTTTGTTCTGCTGACCGATGAAGACGAGAAAATCCGCCTCACCAAACTGCGCGGGGGCATGTTCCAGGGTCTGCGCGAGCTGGCGCGCCACCCGCGCGTGGCGACGGTTTCGGCGGGCTTTGGCGTTGTCATGGGCATGATCCCCGGTGTGGGCGAATTCACCGCGCAGTTCATGTCCTACACCTACGCGCAGAAATCCTCGAAACGGCCGCAGGATTTCGGCAATGGCTCCTCCGAAGGGCTGATCGCCGCCGAGACCGCCAACAACGCCGTACCCGCCGCCGCCATGGTGCCGCTTCTGGCGCTTGGCATCCCGGGCGAGGCGCTGACGGCGATGATGCTGTCGGTGTTCTACGTGCACAACGTGGTGCCCGGGCCGGGGTTGTTTCAGAACCAGATGGATTTTGTTGTAGCCCTTTATCTGGCGCTGCTGATCCTCAACGTGCTGGTGCTGGTCTTCCTGCTTGGGGCGACAAAGTCGCTCATTCAGGTGGTGCGCATACCCAACCGTTTTCTCGGCGTGGGCATCCTGACCCTCAGTTTCGTCGGGGTCTATTCCCTGCGAAACTCTGCCACCGACTGTTTCATGGCGGCGGGGTTTGGCCTGTTTGGCTTCGTGCTGAAGCGCCTGCAGCTGCCTGCGGTGCCGATCATCCTCGGTATGGTGCTGGGCGGCATTATGGAGGTGAAGCTGCGCGCCGCCATGGCGCGGGTGAAGACGCCCTTTGATTTCATTGATCGCCCGGTGGCGTTCATCCTGTTTTCCATCATCATTATCGTGCTTGCGACGCATGTCCTGCGCATCCGCAGGGAAGCGCGCGAGCTGAAGGAGGCCGAATGGCAGACCAAGACCGCATCAACACGCTTCGGCGCACTGCTATTGCGCCGCAGAACCTCTTTCTTGAAGGAGCATGGACGGAAGGTGAGGGCGCGCCATGCGAAGCTGCTTCGCCGATTGACGGATCTGTTCTGACCACATTGGCCACGGCCACGGCAGCCGATGTGGATCGCGCCGTGGCCTCCGGGCGGCGGGCGTTCGAGGATGGTCGCTGGTCAGGGCTGCCTCCAGCGGCGCGCAAGAAGGTGCTGCACCGGATCGCCGACAGGATCGAGGCCGAGGCGCTGGCGCTCACCGTTCTGGGCGTGCGCGACAATGGCACCGAATTCAACATGGCACTGAAGGCCGAGGCCGGATCGGCGGCGGGAACCTTCCGCTATTACGCAGAAGCGCTGGACAAGGTGGCAGGCGAAGTGGCCCCCACTGCAGCGGATGTGCTGGGGCTGGTACAGCGCGCGCCCGTCGGTGTGGTGGGCGCGATTGTGCCATGGAACTTCCCGCTGATGATCGGCGCATGGAAACTGGCGCCCGCGCTCGCGATGGGCAATTCGGTGGTGTTGAAACCGGCCGAGACCGCGTCGCTGTCGCTGCTCCGGCTGGCCGAGATCTGTTCGGAGTGCGGCCTGCCCGATGGGGTGCTGAACGTGGTGACCGGCCCCGGTGCGGTGACCGGCGCGGCGCTGTCCGAGCATATGGATGTGGATGTGCTGGTCTTCACCGGCTCTGGTGCCACGGGGCGACGCTTGCTGGAGGCCTCGGCGCGTTCGAACCTGAAACGCTGCTATCTGGAGCTGGGGGGCAAATCGCCCAATATCGTCTTTGCCGATGCCAAGGATCTCGATCACGCGGCCAAGGTCTCGGCCATGGGGATCTTTCGCAACTCCGGCCAGGTCTGTGTGGCGGGCTCGCGCCTGCTGGTCGAGGCGTCGATCCACGATGAGTTTGTGGCGCGGATTGTCGAACATGCCGAGGCGCTGAAGGTTGGCGATCCGCTGGATCTGGGCAGTCAGATCGGGGCGGTGAATTCCGAAACCCAGCTGGCAGCGAACCTCGATCACGTGGCGCGCGCCGTGACCGAGGGCGGCGATGTGCGCTGTGGCGGCGGGCGTATCCTGGCGGAGACCGGCGGCACCTATATGGCGCCAACTGTGGTGACAGGCGTGCGCGAACAGTCGAGCCTGTTCCAACGCGAGGTTTTTGGGCCGGTTCTGTCGGTGACGGGTTTTGACGGCGAAGAGGAGGCGCTGCGGCTGGCCAATGCCACCGACTATGGGCTCGCCGCCGGGGTCTGGACCCAGGACCTGTCCCGGGCGCATCGCTGTGTTGCGGGCATTCGGGCGGGCGTGGTGCATGTGAACACCTATGGCGGGGCCGACAATACGGTGCCCTTGGGCGGGGTTGGTCAGTCCGGCAATGGGCACGACAAATCCCTGCATGCGCTGGACAAATACGTCGATTTGAAAACCGCTTGGATACAGCTGTGACGGGAGCGCGATCCTAGCTGCGCGAGGACCGCGCGGCCTCCGGCGGAGGTATTTGAAAAAAGATGAAGACGGGCGCGGGAGGCGCCCGAGGGGAGGATGAGATGAGCGGTGAAAAGACGATTCTTGTGGCCGGGACCTGGGACACCAAGGATGATGAGCTGTCCTATCTGTCGGAGGTGATCCGGGGGCAGGGCGGTCAAGTGCTCAGCATGGATGTGAGTGTTTTGGGCGACCCCAAGGCGCCCACGGATGTGTCAAAACATGAAGTGGCGGAGGCGGCGGGCAGCTCCATTCAGGTCGCCATTGACAGCGGGAATGAGAACACCGCGATGCAGATCATGGGGGCGGGCGCGGCCGGGCTGGCGTTCGATCTGTGGCGCGCGGGGCGCATCCATGGTGTGATCGTGCTGGGCGGTACCATGGGCACCGATCTGGCGCTGGACCTATGTGGTGCGCTGCCGTTGGGGGTGCCGAAATATGTGGTCTCGACGGTGGCGTTTTCACCGCTTTTGCCGCCGGAGCGCATTCCGGCCGATGTGCAGATGATCCTCTGGGCCGGGGGGCTTTATGGGCTCAACGATATTTGCAAGGCCTCGCTCAGTCAGGCGGCGGGTGCGGTGCTGGGCGCGGCGCGCGCGGTGGAGACGCCGCGGTTCGAGCGGCCGATGGTGGGGATGACGTCCTTTGGCAAGACGGTGCTGAACTACATGGTGACGCTGAAGCCGGCGCTGGAAGCGCGCGGCTTTGATGTGGCGGTGTTTCATGCCACCGGCATGGGCGGGCGGGCCTTCGAGAGCCTCGCGGGTGCGGGCGCCTTTGCTGCGGTGATGGATTTTGCACCGCAGGAAGTGAGCAATCATCTGTTTGGCGGTCTGTCGGCGGGCGAGGGGCGGATGACCCATGCGGGCAAGGCCAGCGTTCCGCAGATGGTGGCGCCGGGCTGCTATGATCTGGTGGATTTTGTCGGCTGGCAGGAGATGCCTGCTGCATTGCAGGGACGGGAGTGTCATGCGCACAACCGTTTGCTGACCGCCGCCATGCTGGAGGCGGGGGAGCGGCGCACGGTGGCGCGCGCGATCTGTGAAAAGCTGGCAGGTGCGACGGGGCCGGTTGCGTTTTTCCTGCCCACCGGGGGCTGCAACGAATGGGACCGGGCTGGCGGAGAGTTGCATGATGCGGAGGGGCTTGCCGCATTCTGTGACGAGATGCGCCGCGCTGTGCCGGAGTCGGTCGAGTTGCAGGAGCTGCCCTGCCACATCAATGACAGGGACTTTTGCGAGGCGGTGCTGGCGCAGTTCGACGCCTGGTTGGCGGCTGGCATGATCTCTCGGTAAGGGCCGGAGCGCCCGGACTGGCCATCGAGGCCACCCCGGGCGCGATGTCTTCCCATTGGGGAAGACATCAGGGGCTGGACCTTGCAGGCAGGCTGGGCAACAGTCCCGCCGTGTTTCCGCCATTGAAGGACGCCGTGATGGCATTTGATCCAGATCCGCAAGACCCCCGCCATCGTCTGATATCCGATCCCGGCTGCCAGCAGCTTGTGGGTTACGACACGCGGTTCGATGCCACCGGGGCCTGCAGGGTGACGCTGGAGGTGGGGGCACAGCATCTCAATCGCCATGGCATCCTGCATGGCGGTATGGTGGCGACGGTGATGGATGTGGTCTGCGGCAACTCTGCGGCGCAATATTTCGATCCTGAGGGGCACGCGGCAGTGGTGACGGTGGCGCTGAACCTCTCCTACATTGCGGCGACCGGGCCGGGCCCGGTGACCGCTACCGCCGAGGCGACAGGGGGCGGCAAAAGCACCGCCCATGTGACGGGAGAGCTGAAGGATGCCGAAGGGCAGTTGTTGGCAACGGCAACGGGGATCTTCCGCCGCATCCGCAAGCGCTGATGCGCCGGGCCGTATGGCCCGGCGCCCGGCCCAACGGGGCGGCAGGCATTTTTAATGCAGGCCGGACGGGCGGGAGCCTCCCCCCCCCGGCGGGTCAGGCTTGATTGGCCTTTCTCAGTCTGCGGTCAGGACGCAGTTTAGGACACAGTTCAGGATCCGGTCGCGGCGGCGCGGATGTTGCGGATGTTGTCGCCATAGACCTGCGGCGTGTCGACGGAGCCGCCGCGGAACACCGCAGAGCCCGCCACCAGCACATCTGCGCCCGCCTCGGCCACCAGCGGTGCCGTGGTAGTGTCGACGCCCCCGTCGATCTCGATATGCACCGGGCGGTCGCCAATCATCTGACGCAGGGCGCGCACCTTGCTGGTCATATCGATGAATTTCTGCCCGCCAAAGCCCGGGTTCACCGTCATCACGCAGATGAGGTCGGTGAGATCCAGCAGATGCGCCACTGCCTCGGCCGGGGTGCCGGGGTTAAGCGCCACGCCTGCCTTCATGCCGGCGCCGCGAATGGCTTGCAGGGTGCGGTGAATATGCGGGCCGGCCTCCACATGGGCGGTGAGCACATCTGCCCCTGCTTCGGCATAGGCATCGATATAGGGATCGACCGGCGCGATCATCAGGTGCACGTCCATCACGGTCTTCACATGCGGGCGGAACGCTTTCACCGCTGCCGGGCCAAAGGTGAGGTTGGGCACAAAATGCCCGTCCATCACATCCACATGTACCCAGTCGGCGCCCTGGGCCTCGATGGCTTGGATCTCCTGGCCGAAATTGGCGAAATCCGCCGACAGGATGGACGGGGCAATCTTGATGGAACGGTCAAAGGTCATCGGCGGGGATCCTTGGCAGGGGGCAGGGAGGTGTGAGTCTGTAAAGACTGCGCGCGGTATAGCGCCTAGGACCGCTGCTGCACAGGGTGAGTCTGCGCCCGCCCGAGCGGATGACCCAGAGCCCCGCGCCATCCACGCGATAGAAATGCGGAGCAATGGGGCCAGATGCGCGGATGCGGCTGTCGCCGAGATCTTACCGCTGTGTCACGAAAATCGGGGCAAGTTACAAAAGTTTTATATCGATGACACAAATGATTTGGTGATCATGCGTAGGCAGTCGCGGAACCAAAGGGGGCCGCACGTGCTGCGTATCAACAAACTGACCAAGAGATTCGGCGACAAAACGGCTGTGGACGCCGCGACGCTCGATATCGACAAACCCTGCATGCTGGGCATCATCGGACGCTCGGGTGCTGGCAAATCCACTCTGCTGCGGATGCTCAACCGTCTTGGCGATGCGACCGAAGGGTCGATCACTTTTGAAGGCCGCGACATCACCAGGCTGAAGGGCAAGGACAAGCGCGCCTGGCAGTCGGATTGCGCGATGATCTTTCAGCAGTTCAATCTGGTGCCGCGCATGGATGTGGTGTCGAACGTGTTGCACGGAACGTTGAACCACCGCTCCACGCTGGCGACCATGTTCAACCTCTATCCGATGTCGGACATCCACAAGGCGATCGATATTCTCGACCGTCTGGGCATCGCCGATCATGCACCGAAGCGGGCCGAGGCCCTGTCCGGCGGCCAGCAACAGCGCGTCGCCATTGCCCGCGCCCTGATGCAGGACCCCAAGATCATTCTTGCGGATGAACCCATCGCCTCGCTCGACCCGATGAACGCACAAACCGTGATGGAAGCCCTGCGCCGCATCCACGAGGAAGACGGCCGCACCGTGGTTGCAAACCTGCACACGCTGGATACCGCGCGGCGCTACTGCGACCGGGTCGTTGGCATGCGCGACGGTCGCATCGTCTTTGATGGCCTGCCGGAGCAGCTGACCACCGGCGTTGCCCGCGAAATCTACGGCGCGGGCGCGGATTTCTCCGAGGCCGCCACCTCCACCGCAATCGAAACCCTGGAGCAGACAGAGGCGGTTCGCACCGCCGAAGCCTACGTTTGACCCTGACCCCTTTCATCATCCCGGGGCCAGTATGGTGTCGGGCCAACCCACAACCGGAGTATTCCACGATGAAACACCTGATCCTTGCCGCACTGGCCTCCACCGCCCTGACCACACCCGTCATGGCTGACGACATCTCTGAATTCCGCATCGGCATCCTCGGCGGCGAGAACGCCCAGGACCGTCTGAACTCCAACGAATGCCTGCGCGCCAAGACCGAAGAACTGCTGGGCGTTGAAACCAAGCTGTTCGCCCCTGCCGACTACAACGGCGTGATCCAGGGTCTGCTGGGTGGCACCATCGACATGGCATGGCTGGGTGCATCCGGCTACGCAAAGACCTATCTCTCCGACCCCGAAGCGGTTGAGCCGGTTCTGGTCAAGGTCAACGTAGATGGCGGGTACGGCTACTACTCTGTTGGTTTCGCGCATAAAGACAGCGGCATCGAGGCACTGGAAGACGTCAAGGGCAAGGTCTTCGGCTTCGGTGATCCGAACTCCACCTCCGGCTACCTGATCCCCTCCATCGAGATCCCGCAGGCCACCGGCTCCACCATGCAGTCCGGCGACTACTTCGGCGAAGTGAAATTCACCGGCGGCCACGAGCAGACCATCGTTGCGGTTGCAAACGGCGACATCGACGCAGGCGTGACCTGGGCCGACGGTCTGGGCAACTGGGAAGATGGCTACAACTCCGGCGCGCTGCGCAAGGCGGTTGATGCCGGCCTGATCGACATGAACGATCTGGTCCAGATCTGGCAGTCCAAGCCGATCCCCGAAGGCCCGGTTGTGCTGCGCAAGGCGCTGCCCGAGGACGTCAAAGTCAAGATGACCGCGCTGATGGCCTCCATGCCGGCGATGGACTACGACTGCTACTATTCCGTGGCAGCGGGTGAATCCAAAGGCTTCCAGCCGATCTCCCACGACGCCTACGAAGTCATCATCGAAGCCCGCAAGCTGAAGTCCAACTAAGCGCGCGTTTCCATGTCTTCGCGGGGTTCGGATCACGATCCGGGCCCCGCATTTTTGGCCCCTGGTCTGCGGCTGTCCCGCAGCGGACCCGGAACAGGGCCACACCCATGACCCAGGACGAATTTAATGGCTGATCTGACCGCTCACGCCCCCAGAACGGTGGATGAGATCCGGACGCAATATGCCGATCTCACCCGACGCAAGCGCCTCTATGGCGGGGTGCTTCTGGCATTGTTTATCGCGCTGATGGTGGCGGGCTTCCGCACCGCCGATGACCGCAACGCCGGCTCTTTTGCCGACGGCTACCAGCGGATCTTCGACTACCCGGCCGAGGTGCTGTCCGAAGCGGCAGAAAAGGCGGCGGAACTGCCCGGCCATATGGTTCATTTCTTCCCCGCCCTGATCGAGACCCTGAACATTGCCGGGGCTGCAACACTGTTGGGGGCCATCTTTGGCATTCTGCTGTCACTGTTGTCGACACGCGGCATGGCACCCTGGCCGGCGCTGATCCCGCTGTTTCGCCGGATCATGGACATTTGCCGCGCCATTCCAGAAATCGTGATTGCGCTGGTGCTGATCTTTCTGCTGGGCGGTGGTCCGGTTCCTGCAATGATCGCCATCGCCGTTCACACCGCCGGCGCATTGGGAAAACTGTTTTCCGAGGTGAACGAGAACGCCTCCCTGAAACCCGTCGAGGGGCTCAGTTCTACCGGGGCCTCTTGGGCCCAACGCATGTGGCTCGGGGTGATCCCTCAGGTGGGTCCGAACTACGTGTCCTATGCGCTTTTGCGATTTGAAATCAACATTCGCGCCTCTGCGATCCTGGGCTTCGTGGGCGCCGGAGGCATCGGCTACGAGCTGAAGAACTCCATGTCCTGGGGGCAGGGCAAATACGACGAGGCAGCAGCGATTTTTGTTCTGCTCTTCGCAACCATTGTTGTTGTCGACCAGATCTCCGGTTCGGTGCGCGATCGCCTGACCCACGGCAACCGGAAAGGGGCCACCGCATGACCACCATGGACCTCAACACCGGCCCGCTGAAGGGGCAGATGGATAAGCTGTTCCTGAAGAAGAAGCTGATGAACTTCGGCCTGCCTGCGGTCGTGCTGGCCTATTTGACCTATGTTTTCTTTTCCTTCGATGTGCTGGGCCTGTGGGAACGTGCATCAATGGAGAACGCCCGCACCTTGGTATCCGACACCTACAGTTACAAAACCCATGTCACCCGCGACAATCGCACGGGCGACGTGACCTATGCGGTTGAGGGCGAGCGCAAGGGCGAATACCCGGAGGGCATGAGCCCGGACTGGGTGACCCCGGCGGCTGCGGCGGGCGATACTACGGTGATCGACCTGACCGGCGGCCATGTGGTGCGCTTTGGTCCCGAGACCATCGAATACGATATTCCCGGCTACGGTCTGGTCTCCGCCACCCCCTCGCGCAGTCAGGGCGTGCAGGCAGTGCTACCCGAGGGCGAGGTGCCCGACTGGATCAACCTCTCCAAGAACCGGCTGGCGATCACCACCGATGCGGGGCGTCTGTCGGTAACCCGGAATCGCTCTGAAGTGTTTCGCTATTTCCTGGGGTGGGAATTGTTTTTCTTCACCCTCGACAGCCCCTATCACGGAGTCGGCATCGGGGAGTTGGCCAGTCGCGCGGTTTCTGGGGAGGCGGGTGCAATCTGGAACGACTTCTGGACCAACAAGATGTGGCGGCACAGCGATGTGGCCTGGGCCATCGGCGAGACCATCCTGATGGCGTTCCTTGGGACGTTTGGCGCCGGTCTGGTGGCACTGCCGCTGGCATTCCTCGGTACGCGAAACTTCATGCCGATCCGGGTCATACGATTTGCGACGCGGCGGGTGTTTGATTTCGTGCGCGGCGTGGATTCGCTGATCTGGACCGTGGTGCTGGCGCGCGCATTTGGCCCCGGCCCGATGACCGGCGCGCTGGCGATCCTGATCACCGATACTGGCACCTTCGGCAAGATCTTCTCCGAGGCGCTGGAAAACGTCGATGAGAAACAGATCGAGGGTGTCGCCTCCACCGGTGCCAAGCCAATCCAGCGCTACCGTTTCGGAGTGATCCCGCAGATCACGCCAGTGCTTCTGTCGCAGCTGTTGTATTTCCTCGAATCCAACACGCGCTCGGCCACCATCATCGGTGCAATTACCGGCGGTGGCATCGGTCTGCTGCTGACCCAGGCGATCATCACCCAGAAGGACTGGGAAGAGGTGAGCTATTACATCGTGCTGATCATCCTGATGGTGATGATGATGGACTGGTTCTCCGGCTGGCTGCGCAAGCGGTTGATCAGCGGCAGTGAGGGCGGGCACTGATATGTCGGCCTGAGCTTAGGGCAGGGCTGACCCCTGTCGGATCAAGGCCCTCGCCCTTCCGGGTGGGGGCTTTTACGCCGTCCACAGGTGCGAAACCCATGGCCTGACGGGCGGCGGTAAATTATACTTTGTCTAGTTGTATATTGAATCTCGACAAGTTCCGCACGGGCCAGTCAGAGCCGGACCCTTGCGGACGGAAAGCAGGCAAGACATGGCAAAACTCTCTCCGACAGAGCCGGTGATCCACCCCGGTTGCGACGTGGCGCACAGCAGCTTCGGGGCCTATACGGAGATCGGCGCAGGCACCCGCGTGGCCAACAGTCATTTCGGCGACTACAGCTATTGCGACCGCAGCTGTGACATCGCCAATGCGGAGATCGGAAAATTCGCCAATATCGCCAGCTTCACCCGTATCGGCGCCACTGATCACCCGATGGAGAAGGCCTCTCTGCATCATTTCCTCTATCGCTCGGCCAGCTATTGGGAGGACGCGGAGGATGATGCGGAGTGGTTTGCGCACCGCAAGAGCCGCCGCTCAAGCATTGGGCACGACACATGGATCGGCCATGGCGCGATGATCAAGCCGGAGGTGACCATCGGTAACGGGGCCGTGGTGGCCTCGGGGTCCGTGGTGACCAAGGATGTGGCACCCTACACCATCGTGGGCGGCAACACAGCGCGGTTGATCCGGCGGCGCTACCCGGAACCGGTCGCGGAGCGGATGATGGCGCTGGCCTGGTGGGAGTGGGATCATGCGACCCTGCGAGCGACGCTGCCGGACTTTCGGGCGTTGCAGGCAGAGGCCTTTCTGGAGAAGTATGAATAACGGACAGCGCAACGCGGGGACGGGGGCGCTCCCGCCTCCGCAGGTGCCTTGCCGGCGGCAAGCCCCCTTGGCGGAGTTGGGCCCGGCCGCGCGTCCCCATTTGGGGGACGCGCGGCGCTGCCACGCCCAACGGGCGTGGATCGTGGCAGCGATCCGGCGCCGGGCGGGAGCAGCCCCGTCGTGCGGTCGCGTCAGTCGTCGCCCACCGTCAGCGTCACCCGGTCACCGGCAAACCAGGTGCGCCCGAATTCGATCGGCACACCCTGCAAATCGTCTGAGATCCCCGTGGTGCGCAGGATCGGCGCACCTTCCGATGTGCGCAGGTGCAGGGCTTGCGTTGCGGTGGCAAGCTTTGCGGTGATCCGGGTTTCGCGACGGGTATAGTCCTCGACGCCGCAGGCCTTCAGCGCGGCGGTAATAGACTCATGCGCCTCCAGCGCCTCCATGATGCCGGGCAAGCGGTCTGCCGGAAACACCGTCCGCGCCAATGCGACCGGATGGTCATCCGCGTAAGACAACCCCTCATAAACCACCACCGGCGCCCCGGGCTCCAGGTCCAGGGCATCGGCTTCGCGCCCATCGGCGGCCAGCACCTCCAGCCGCAGCACTTTCTTGCTTGGCGCGCGGCCCGCGCGGCGGATGTTCTGGTGAAAACGGATGCGCTTGCCAACCGGGTAGTCAGTGGGTTTCGCCGCCACAAACACGCCCGCACCCCGGCGCGCATGAACTAGACCCTGCTGCGCCATATCCGCCAGCGCCCGGCGCACCGTGTGGCGGTTGACGCCAAAACGCTCGGCCAGCTGTGCCTCTGCGGGCAGCTTGGTGCCGGTGTCGTAGCGCCCCTGGGCGATGTCATCGGTCAGGGTGATGGTGATCGACTTCCAGACCGGAGTGCGAGAGGGGGATTTTGCCATGTCATCAAACCTTCACGATCAGGTGGCTTGCGCCGCAGAGGGCGACTCATGTAGTATTTGTCTAGTTGTATAGGACATGTAGACAATCCTGCCAAGGGGCGACCAGAGACATGACACAAGAAATAGCGCCAGAGGCACGCAAAGGCTGGATGAGCCTTTTGGCCTCGGCAGCGGAGGGCCGCCTTGTCGCGCTCTTCGACACATTGGAGGCGCAGCCTGACCACGACTGGCTGCGCGCGCCGGAAACCGGCGGCGTGATGGTGCGGGGGCGGACCGGCGGCACCGGCGCGCCTTTCAACCTCGGGGAAATGACGGTGACTCGCTGCACGCTCAAGATTGCCGACGGCACCGTCGGGCATGGTTATGTGCAGGGCCGCAGCAAGCGGCAGGCGGAACTGGCCGCCAAGCTGGACGCGATGATGCAGACCGAAGCCGCGGCAGAGGTCGAGGACAAGATCCTGACGCCACTGCGCCAGGAGAAAGCTGCCGCCCGCGACGCCCGCGCCGCGAAGGCTGCCGCGACCAAGGTTGATTTCTTCACCATGGTGCGAGGAGAGGACTGATGACCCAACTCGATATCTATTCCGGCGGTTTTGCCGATCCCGCAGTGGCCGCGGCGCATGGCTTTCGGGCCGCGATGGACGTAATGGCGCGTCCGGGCGAGATCCGCACCCTGACCGGGGGCGAAGCGCCCGAGGGCCTCGGCATCGCGGCCGCCAGCCTGCTGCTGACCCTGTGTGATCCGGAAACCGGCATTTATCTGGCGACGGATGTGGACAGCGCGGGCTTGCGCGGCTGGCTGACCTTTCACACCGGCGCGCCGATTGTCCCCGCAGCGGAGGCGGATTTTGCCGTTGGTGGCTGGGCCGCACTGATGCCGATCGATCAATACCGCATCGGCACCTCGGAATACCCGGACCGCTCCGCCACGCTGGTGGTTGAGGGGGGCGATTTGGCCGCCCCGAATGCGCGTCTCACCGGGCCTGGCATCAAGGACAGCGCCCAGATGTACCTGCCCGACGTGGCCCTGATGCAGCGTAATTCCATGCTCTACCCGCTTGGGGTGGATTTCTTTTTCACATCCGGATCGCAAGTGGCTGCCCTGCCACGGTCGAGCCAGATCCAGTCGGAGGGCTAAGCGCATGTATGTAGCCGTAAAAGGTGGCGAACGCGCCATCGACAATGCCCATGCCTGGCTGGCGGAGGAGCGCCGTGGCGACACTTCCGTCGCCGAGCTGTCACTGGCCCAGATCCGCGAGCAGCTGAAGCTGGCGGTGAACCGCGTGATGGCCGAAGGCTCGCTCTATGATCCCGACCTTGCGGCGCTGGCGATCAAGCAGTCGCGTGGCGATCTGATCGAGGCGATCTTTCTCATGCGTGCTTATCGTACCACGCTGCCGCGCTTTGGCACCTCACAGCCCGTGGAGACCGCCGACATGGCCTGCGACCGTCGCGTCTCGGCCACCTTCAAGGACGTGCCCGGCGGGCAGGTGCTTGGCCCGACATTCGACTACACCCACCGGCTGCTGGATTTCAAACTGGCCGCCGAAGGAGAGCTGCCCGAGGCCCCCAGTGGCACACCACGCCGCGAGCCAACCCCGCATGTGACCAGCTTCCTGCGTGGCGAGGACATCATCGAGGATCAGCCCGCCAGCGATGCCACGCCTAAGGACATCACGCGCGAGCCGATGTCCTTCCCTGCGGATCGCACCACCCGGTTGCAGACTCTGACCCGGGGCGACGAGGGGTTCATCCTCGGCATGGCCTATTCCACCCAGCGCGGCTATGCGCGCAACCACGCCTTTGTGGGTGAGCTGCGCATCGGCTCGGTCGCGGTGGAGATGGACATCCCCGAGCTGGGCTTTGCCATCGAGATCGGCGAGGTGGAGCTGACGGAATGCGAGACGGTGAACCAGTTCAAGGGCTCCAAGACCGAGCCGCCGCAGTTCACCCGCGGCTATGGTCTGGTGTTTGGCCAGACCGAGCGCAAGGCGATTGCCATGGCGCTGGTGGACCGGGCGCTGCGCTGGCGCGAGCTGGGTGAGGACGACGTCGGCGCCGCCGCGCAGGACGAGGAATTTGTCCTCAGCCATTGCGACAACATCCAGGCGACCGGCTTTCTCGAACATATCAAGCTGCCGCATTACGTGGATTTCCAGTCCGAACTGGAACTGGTGCGCAAGCTGCGCCGTGAGGCCGAGGCCGCGCGCGTGGCGGCCCAGCAAGCGCGGGAGGCGGCGGAATGAGCTTAATCTTCCCCGTCTCTATGGATTGCACCACCTCCGTAATGTCCCGTGCCGACCGCTACATCGATTGGATCTATCGAATTATGCGCTTTCGTTTGATCGCCTTTGGCTGGGGCGCTGTCAAAATCTCCTCGGCGAAATCTAATCGCCAACCGAACGAGACAATAGATCAACAGGAAAAAACCTCCTCCAAATGCGAAAGCCAATTTTTGTTCAAAACTCATTTGGGATCGCCCTCAAATGCAGGTCACAGAAATCCGGTAAGGGGTCGTTAACATGTCTGACTACAACTTTGCATACCTTGACGAGCAGACCAAGCGGATGATCCGTCGCGCGATCCTCAAAGGTCTCGCTATCCCCGGTTATCAGGTGCCCTTTGCCAGTCGCGAAATGCCCATGCCCTATGGCTGGGGCACCGGCGGCGTGCAGGTCTCTGCGGCGGCGCTGACGCCGGATGATACCCTCAAGGTGATCGACCAGGGCGCGGATGACACCACCAACGCGGTCTCCATACGCAAGTTCTTTGAGCGCACCGCCGGTGTTGCCACCACCGAGGAAACCGAAAAAGCCTCGATCATCCAGACCCGTCACCGGATTCCGGAGGCCACCCTGCGCGAGGATCAGATCATCGTCTATCAGGTGCCGATCCCGGAGCCACTGCGCTTTCTGGAGCCGCGCGAGACCGAGACCCGCAAGATGCATGCGCTTGAAGAATACGGCCTCATGCATGTGAAGCTCTATGAGGACATCAGCCAACATGGCTCCATCGCCACCTCCTATGCCTATCCGGTGAAGGTGGAAGGGCGCTATGTCATGGATCCGTCTCCCATTCCGAAATTCGACAACCCCAAGATGGAAATGGCCGCGATCCAGCTCTTTGGTGCGGGGCGGGAGCAGCGGATCTACGCGGTTCCCCCCTACACCAAAGTGGTCTCCCTCGATTTCGAGGACTATCCGTTTGAAGCCACCAAGGCCGACCATGCCTGCGATCTCTGCGCCGCCGAGGACAGCTATCTCGACGAGGTCATCATGGATGATGCAGGGGGGCGGATGTTTGTCTGTTCCGACACTGATTATTGCCGCGCGCGGCGCGAGGCGGGCCATGTGGGCCGTCTCGGCTCCGACGCACCCCTCACCACCGGACCGGAGGCCGCGTGATGCAATCTCTTTTGCAAGTCAACAACATCCAGAAGATGTACGGCCACCGGATCGGCTGCACCGATGTCTCATTTGATCTCTATCCGGGCGAAGTCATGGGTATCGTGGGCGAATCCGGCTCCGGCAAATCCACGCTGCTGAACTGCCTTGCCGGGCATCTGGAGCCGGACGCGGGCGAGGTGATCTTTGACACCCGTGATCGCGGCCCGGTCGATACCGTCACCATGTCGGAGCCCGAGCGCCGCATGCTCAGCCGCACCGATTGGGCCTTTGTGCATCAGCACGCCCGCGACGGGTTGCGCATGTCGGTCTCGGCGGGTGGCAACATTGGTGAGCGTCTGATGGCCGTGGGTGACCGCCACTATGGTCAGATCCGCGACCGTGCCGTCGACTGGCTCGACCGGGTGGAGATCGAGGAGAGCCGGGTGGACGACCGCCCCACGGCGTTCTCCGGCGGCATGCAGCAGCGTCTGCAGATCGCCCGCAACCTGGTGACCGGCCCGCGTCTGGTGTTCATGGACGAACCCACCGGTGGGCTTGATGTCTCCGTACAGGCGCGACTGTTGGACCTGCTGCGCGGATTGGTGCGCGAAATGGGGCTGTCGGCGATCATCGTTACCCATGACCTCGCCGTGGTACGCCTGTTGGCGGATCGCCTGATGGTGATGAAATCCGGCCATGTGGTGGAAACCGGCCTCACGGATCAGGTGCTTGATGATCCGCAACACGCCTATACTCAGCTTCTGGTCTCGTCCGTGCTGCAGGTGTGAGCAATGTTCCCTGCCTGCGCGATGATACAAGTTGCACGCGACAGCATTCTCTTCTTCCGTTGGAAAGGCTGGCTATGACCGCTTCTCACACTCCCATGATCGACATTCAAAATGTCTGCAAAAGCTTCACCCTGCACAATCAGGGCAGCGCCACCATTCCGGTGATGGAGGGCGCGACGCTCTCTGTCAGCCCCGGCGAATGCGTTGGGCTGGTCGGCGCCTCGGGCGCGGGCAAATCGACCCTCATGCGGCTCATTTACGGCAATTACCTCGCGGCCTCCGGTCATATCCTGATCGGCGGGCTGGACGTGGCGCAGGCCGAGCCGCGTGAAATCCTGGAACTGCGCCGCAAGACGCTGGGCTACGTCAGTCAGTTCCTGCGGGTGGTGCCACGGGTCTCCACGCTGGATGTGGTGGCAGAGCCGCTGCTGTCCGTCGGCACCCCGGTGGAAAAGGCGCGCGACCGTGCCGCATCGCTGCTGGCGCAGCTCAATATCCCCGAGCGTCTGTGGAGCCTCAGCCCCACCACCTTCTCCGGCGGCGAGCAGCAGCGGGTGAACATCGCGCGCGGGTTTGCCTATGACTATCCGGCGATGCTCTTGGACGAGCCCACCGCCAGCCTCGATGCGCAGAACCGCGCCACTGTGCTGGGCCTGATCGAGACCGCCAAGGCACGCGGTGCGGCGATCATTGGCATCTTCCACGACGAGTCCGCGCGCGAACAGGTCTGTGATCGGTTCATTGATGTGTCGGCCTTCTCTCCCAAGGTCGCCGCATGAGCGTGTCTGCCGACATGAGCCCCGCCAAAGGACCGGTGATCGCGGTTGTCGGCCCTTCGGGTGTCGGCAAGGACAGCGTGATGAGCGGCCTTGCGGTCGCCGATCCACGCCTGCGCAGCATGCGCCGCGTCATCACCCGCGCGCCCGACGCGGGTGGTGAAGACTATCAACCGGTGTCCGAGACCGAATTCGAAGCGCTGGTGCAGGCGGATGTCTTTGCCTTGCACTGGCGCGCGCATGGGCTGCGGTACGGCATCCCGCGCGACATCGAGAAACTGCGCATCGGCGCGTCCGGCGTACTGGTGAACCTGTCGCGTGCGGTGCTTCTGCAGGCGCAGGAGGTGTTTGACGACTTTCGCGTGATCTCCGTCACCGCCGACCCGGAGGTGCTGGCGCAGCGCTTGGCCGGTCGCGGGCGCGAGGATGCCGAGGAGGTGCAGCGCCGTCTGGCCCGTGCCAGCCTCGCTCTGCCGGACGGGCTGCGACAGGTCTATGAGGTGGACAACAGTGGCGCGCTTTGTGCCGCCATTGTCCAGGCTCAGGCGATCATTCAGGCCGAGAGGGCATAGCGTTGGATCAGGTGAAAGCGCCCATCCTCTGCCTCGCCCATCAGTGCCAAGTCGTTGATCACGAAGGGCTGAGGCAAAAGCGGCGCCAGCTCGGATGCGAGGTAATCCTCGACCTCGGGAAGATCGCCCTTGGGCAATTTGCCGGTGAGGGTGATGTGAAAGCGGAACTGGTCCAGCACGTAGGGGTAGCCCCATTCGACAAGGTTTGTGTCCTGCTCGGCACTGAGGCCCGCCGTGCGGCGTTTCGCGACCTCGCCCTCCGGTGCCGGCGCGCGAAAGGCATCCAGTTCGGTCACGCAGGCCGCTGCCAGCGCGTTCAGGGCGGTGACGTCCCCAACCGGGCGCAGCGCCAAAAACCGGCCCAGCCGGTCGATCTGCAATCCGTCCAGCGTGACGGGCGCACGGGTGGCGGCCAGCGCGGCGCAGGCCGCGCGCAACTGCGCCTCATTGGTACCATCCGCCAGACGCATCGGCGGCTTCATGGTCGCATGCAGCCCGTATTTGCGCGGCGTCGCGGTGATTGCCGCCACATCCAATGCACCGGCCTCAGGGGGGGCGGCCTCACGGCCCGCTTCCATATCCCAACCGAGCCAGCCGGTTGCCCATTTGCTCCAACCCGCATCGGCGGGCGGAGCGAAGTAAATCGCGTATCGCGTAAATGTCACATTGGCCTCCTAAGACGTGGGCCTTCTCTAGCTCGAAAGACGTGAAATTCAGATGACACAAGAGTTGATCCTTGCCAATGCCACGCTGATCCTTGCCGGTGAAACCCGCAGGGGCAGTGTCAAAATCACCGACGGACTGATCGCCGAGATCGCCGATGGCAGCGCCGTGCCCACCGGGGCGATGGACCTGGAGGGGGATTACCTCAGCCCCGGCCTGATCGAGCTGCACACAGACAATCTGGAGCGCCATATCGAGCCGCGCCCCGGTGTCGACTGGTCCCATGCTGCTGCATTGGTGGCGCATGATGCGGAGCTGGCCTCCACGGGTATCACCACCGTATTTGATGCCATGCGCGTCGGGTCCATCCCGAGCGGCAAGGGGGCTTACGTGAAATATGCCCGCCAGTTGGCGACCGAGATGCTGGAGCTGCGCGCCAAGGACATGCTTAAGATCAGTCACTTCCTGCATTTGCGCGCCGAGGTCTGCTCGGAAACCCTGGCCGAGGAGCTGTCGGAATTCACCGCCGAGGATCGTGTTGGCCTGGTCAGCCTGATGGATCACACGCCAGGCCAGCGCCAGTTCCGCGACATCGGCAAGCTGGAGCAATATGTGAAGTCCAAGCGCGGCATGTCGGATGAGGAGTTCATCACCCATGTGGCCAACCTGAAGGACCTGCGCGCCCGTTTCGGCGATGCGCATGAGGCCGCCACCGTGGCCGAGGCCGCGCGCTTTGGTGCGGTTCTGGCCAGCCATGACGATACCACCGCCGAGCAGGTTGCCACCTCTGCCGGTCACGGCATTCGTCTGGCCGAGTTTCCCACCACGGTCGAGGCAGCGCGGGCCTGCCATGCCCACGGCATTTCGGTGATGATGGGCGCGCCGAACCTGATGCGGGGCGGGTCGCACTCCGGCAACGTCGCGGCGAAGGAGCTGGCGGAGCTGGAGCTGCTGGACATCGTGTCATCAGACTACATCCCGGCAGCGCAGCTGCAGGCAGCGGTGAAGCTGGGCGAAATCTGGGGGGATCTGGCCCGTGGCATGGCGACGGTGACCTCGGCTCCGGCGGCCGCGGTCGGGTTGACGGATCGCGGTGTGCTGGAGGTCGGCAAGCGCGCCGATCTGATCCGCTTTGCCATTGGCGACGGCACCCCGATGCCGCGCGCGGTACTGTCTCGCGGTCAACGCATCGCCTGATCCTGCGGGATCGGCGGGCTGCAAAGCGGAGCGCGTCCCCCCAAAGGGGCCGCGCGCAGTTTTCGTAGTTTGGAAAGCCGCCAGGCGACGCTTTGGTCGCGTATGAAGGGCCGTGTTGCGGTGACGCTAGATATCAGCGTGCGCAGGCTTGGCTACGCCCACAAAAAGTATCAGACATGCTGCCGCATTGTTTCGCGTGCGAAACATTGGGGCAGTCAGATTGACCTGTCTTGGGTGTTGCGTCTCGGCGCAGAGGGAGCACTCCCGCCCCTTTATGGTTGAGGCAGAGCCTCCCCCAAAAGCGTTGGGCCGAGCGGGGGCCGCGCCTGCGGCGCGGCCCCCGCTCGGCCGCGATTTGCAAAGCAAAGCGCAAAACCTGAGAGCCGCGTCAGCGGCTCTCCTTTGAGGTTGAAAGTGGGTGAGTTCGAAAATAGGCGAGTGCGAAGGTGGGCTTCGAAGGGCCGGTGCGTTTAGCCGGCGCAATAGAACATGTAGCGGCCTTCGGGAATGTCCGCCGGTCCGTCGACCTCGGTGAAGCCCACCAGCGGCTGGCCGGAGATGATCAGCCCGCCCGGCGCCATGACCTGAGAAAGCGCTGGCGACAGTTTCGCCGCCTCCGCCACGTCCTTCTCCTTGACGCCAAAGCCCAGATCGTAATGCGCCAGCGCCAGACGGTGTCCGCCCTCGGCCAGTCGGGCCAGCATCGGCTCCGCTTCGCCTTGCAGGAAATTCTCCTCCGGCGGCACGCAGGACGGATGGCATTGCAGCACCCGGTCGATGACCCAGATGCGCCGTTCGGACAGAACCTCGCGCAGGTGGTCATAGGTGCGCCCGTTGCCTAGTCCGAGGTCGAGCACATCACCGGCAACGTCGGAAATCGCCTCCGCAGCCCAATTGAGCCCGTCGCGTTGGGCGGTGAGGCGGCGCAGCATGCTGTCCAGTCGGCTCATCTCAGCTGATCCTTTCGTTGAAGCGCCAGGGATGCGCGGGACCGGCCAGCAGGCGGGTCAGGAGGGTTTCGCAGAACTCCCACACCTGATCGTCATGCACAAGGTGATGTGTCAGCAGGCCCAGCGGCTCTGCGCGATCCTGCGCACCGGCGCGCCGGGCCTCAAGGTTTGCCACCAGCCGCGCGAGGATCTCATCTTCGGCGGCCAGACCCCGGCTGCCCTTCCAGTCGATCGGGTCCACATGAGTGTTGATCTGCATCAGCCCCGGCGCAGCCTGCACCCGCTTGCGCGGCCCATAGGTGGAGAGCGCGGCAAAGCCGAGGCCCGCCAGCCAGGGCAGCATCGCGGGCGAGATCCGGTTCCAGGGCGGCACGAACATCGGCTGCAGGGAGGCTCCGAACAGCTGTTTCAGTCGCTCCATGCCGTCTTCGGCATCCGCAAGCGCCTGATCCACTGGCCGGGTGCTCGGAAATTCGCATTTCTTCTTATCGGCACCGGCGTGGTTTTGATGGGCCCAGCCATGCACCACCGGCACCAGATGGCTCGATTGCTGCACGGATGTCGCAAGATCCGCCACCGCGCCTTCGGGGATCACCGCAAGATGCACTGGCAGATCAAGCTGCGTGGCCAGGGCCTCCAGCCGGACCAGCGCGTCGCTGGGGGCAATCGCATCGTCATCCCGCCACCAGAGCGGCAGGCGCAAATCCTGCGCGGTCCAGTGTTCCAGCTCCGCGTCCAGCGCGTTCCAGCCGTGTGTCATCCGATCTCCCCCGTTTGCGCTCAAGCGCGCTGCCTCCCCAGCAGCGATGCCGCAATCTCCACGCTGCGGCGCGCCCCGTCAAATTCAAACCCGTCAAGGCTGCGTTGCGTGTCCTGCATGACTTGGTGCAGGGCGGCGCAGAGGCGATCCGGGGTGAGGGTGGAGGTGGGTTCGACCGCAAAGCCGGGCAGGGGAGCGAGGCTTCGGGCGCGCAGGGATTGCTCCACCTCCTTGCCCGCATCAAAGGGCACCAGCACCGCAGGGGTGCCCGATTGCAGCAGGTCGAGGGCGGTGTTGTACCCGCACATGCTGACCGAGGCCGCCGCATGGGGCAGCATGGCGCGGAAATCGGGGCGGGCCGGTTCCAGAAGAGCCGGCGAGGTCGGGTCCGAGAGCTGAGTGATGCGTGCCGCTGCATCTGATCCGCCGACCAGAATGCGCCAGATATGGTCCGGCATCGCCTTGGCCGCCTGCACCGCGCAGGCATAGAGCGCATCCCCCACGCCGCCGCCACCGGCGCTGACGAGAATCTCTCCCTTGCCGGCGCCCTCCGGATGGGGCCTGGCAGCCGGGGGCGCGACATAGCCGGTGTAGTGCAACTTGCCCGCCAGCAGGTCGGAAACCGGCCAGCTGGTGTCCAGCGTGGTGGCCTTCGGATCCGAATGCACCAGCACGCCGTCGTAGAATTCCGCGATCATGGCGTCTGCGTCCTCGGCCTTTTTCGGCTTTGAGGGCGGGGCAAGGATGTCGCGGATCGAGGACAGCACCAGGGGTCGGCGGGGCAGGTCCTTGGCGGCCTCCAGCAGGGCGCGGAATTCAGCGCGCAGGGAGCGGCGGCCGAAGGGATAGAGTTCGGTGATCAGCACATCCGGCTGCAACGATTGCAGCAGGGTATTCAGGTGATTGCGGCGAGCGCTGTGGTAGGCGTCATCGGCAACGGCGCCGTCCTTGTCCAGCAGGCGGGCGAAGTCCACGCCGTCAGAGCGCAGCGGCGGCAATTGTTCGAAGGCAAGCCCGTGGGTGGGGAGCTGCGGTGCAGGAAAGCCGCCAGAGGCGATGGTGACGTGATGGCCAGCCTCGACAAAGGCGCGCCCCAGCGTCAGCGCGCGGGACAGATGGCCGGTGCCCAACAGATGCGTGACAACGATCAGGACATTCATGGCGTGCGTTTTTCCAACCTGACAGGCTCGTGCCAAGGGGTCAGGGTGGCCCCGTCGACCTCGACCACAAACAACCGGTTGCGTTTGACCTGAAACGGCGCCGGGCCGTCGAAATTCCAGCTATGGGCGCGGGCGAGGATCATACGCATGATGCCGATATGACAGACCGCGACGCTGTCGCGCTCCAGGCTGTCGATCCAGGGGCGCAGACGGTCCCAGACCTCCGCCGGGGTTTCGCCGCCGGGGGGGCGATAGTCCCAGCCCCAGTGTTCGATGTCGCGAAAGCCGCTGCCTGGGTCGGCGCGCAGGCGGGTTCCGTGCTGGCCCTCCCAGTCGCCCCAGTTCATCTCGATCAGGGCGGGAGAGGTGCGCGGCGCACGGCCCGTGACCAGACATGCGGTCTCGTCCGCGCGCTGCAGCGGGCTGGACCAGAGGTCGGCCTCTTGCCAGTCCTCGGGCAGGGCCTGGGCGGCGAGTTCCGCGCGGGCAGTGTCATCCAGCGCGATGTCGCTGCGGCCCTGGATGCGCCCTGCGCGATTCCAGGCGGTATGGCCATGGCGCAGGAGGGCGAGTCGGATCATGCCGGATGATCCAGCAGCGGAGTCAGCGCTGACCATAGCGTGTCGCGTGCGGCGGGTCTGAGGTGGCGCGTGGCGATATGATCCCGCGCCCGCCGCCCCAGATCGGCGCGTTCTGCTGCGCTGTCGAGAAGGCGCGCAACCTCCTCCGCCAGCGCTGCCGCACCGGCGTGCGGGGCGGGGTAGGCGCCGGGCAGCAGCACATCGCGCAGGCCGGGGCGGTCTTGCGCGACCACCGGCAGCCCATGCGATTGCGCTTCGAGATAGACCATGCCGTAGGCCTCGTTGACACCGGGCCAGAGGAACAGCGAAGCGCTACTGTAGGCCTCTGCCATGGACGCGCCATCAAGCTGACCGAGGAAGCGCACGCGATCGCCAAAGGGGGCGACAAGCGCCTCGACCTCGGCGCGCGCGGGGCCGTCGCCCGCAATTTGGAGTTGCCAGTCGACCGCGCGCCCTGTTGATGCCTTGGAATCAAGTTGGCGCAGGGTCTCGGCGATAAGCGCATAAGAGGCCAGCTTGTCCCCCTGTCGCATCATCCCCGCCGCCAGCATCGGCCCGTCCAGCGTGCCGGGGGCCGGCAGATCGCTGCGGGACAGGAAGGGGCGCAGATGCACCAGCTGCTGATCCCCGGCGCGATCCCGTTCCAGCGTTTCGCGGTCCTGATCGGTCAGGTAGAAAATCACCGCCGCCTGATCCGCGGCCGCATGGGCGGCTTGGGCAAATTCCGCCCACGGCCCGATCAGCCGTTTGGCTGCGCGGGTGCTTTCGATCTGGACGTAAGGGATATCGCGGGCGGCGGCCACGGCGGGGCCGATCAGGTCGGGCGCCTTGTAGTAATTGTGATAGGTGACCCAGAGGTCGATCGGGGGCAGTTCCTCGACCAGGCGGCCCACCTCATCGGCGGCGCGCTGTTGCAGAATCTGCTGGTGGACCGGGTCGCCAAGCTTGTCGTGCAGGCGCAGGTCAGAGGCCAGCACGACCTCCGCGCCGCCCTCCTGCAGCAGCCCCATCAGGCTGCGGCCCATGGCCCGATCACCGGAGGGCGTGGCGTGGCTGGGGGCCTTCATCGGCGCGTAGAAGGCAACGCGGGGCTGTGTCATTCTGCGGTCCCGAGCATGGCCGACAGGCGCGTGTTCAGCTGCGCGATGCCGGGGGGCATGGTGAACTCTGCACGCAGGCGCGCCAATGCGGCATCCGCCATGCGGGTTGCCTCTTCCGGGGCGTGGGCAAAGCGCAGCATGGCATCGGCAAGGGCGGCGGGCGCGTCATCGGACAACAGCCCATGGGTGCCGCTTTCGATGAACTCCGGGATGGCGGAGACCGGGGTGGAGAGGATCGCCAGCCCCTGCGAGGCGGCCTCCATCAGCACGTTCGGCAGCCCGTCGCGGTCGCCATCGGCAGCCACGCGAGAGGGCAGCACAAAGAGATCGGCGGCGCGCATGGCGGCGATCACCTCGGGCTGGTCGCAGGCACCGCGCCAGGTGATGCGGTCCGCAACACCTGCATCCTCGGCCATGCCCTGCAACAGATCCCTCAGGCCGCCGCCACCGATATGGGTCCACTGCCAGTCCAGGTCTGCGGGCAGCAGCGCCAGCGCGGCGATCAGCCGGTCAAAGCCCTTTTTCTCCACCAGTCGGCCCACCGACATCATGTGAAACGGGGCGTCGGGCGTGCGCGGGATACGCTGCGGCGGCGCGGGAAAGCGGGACAGGTCGAGGCCGTGATAGATCAGATCCACCGGGGTGCCGTCGGAGAGGTCCTGCAGGTGTTTTGCACCAAACCCGGTGCAGGTGGCACCAAAGGCTGCGCCATGGGTCTCGGTCTTGAGCTTTTCGCGCAGCTCCCATTCGGGCGAGGTCCAGATGTCCTTGGCATGCGCGGCAAAGCTCCACGGCAGGCCGCGCATGATGGCGGCGTAGCGCGCCACGGAGGACGGCGTGTGCAGGAAATGCGCGTAAAGACCACGGACCTCGGCGGGCAGTTCGCAAGCCAGCACGCAGGCCTGACCAAAGCGGCGGATGCGGTTATGGCTGGGATCGCGCCTCAAATCCGCGCGCCAGACCGCGTAGGCGGTCGCATAGCCGGGCAGGGTGCGCGCAGTCTCGCGCGCGCGGGCGACGCGGGCGGGGTCATCGTGCAGATATTCCGGCAGGTAGTGTACCGGCGCCTGCAGGCGGTCGTGCAGCGGATGGGTCTTGGTGTCGGTGGGATGGCGCAACGACCAGATTTCAAAGGGTTGGCCAGCCTCTTCGAGCGCCACCAGCTCCTGGGCGATGAACGTCTCGGACAGGCGCGGCCAGCCCTTGACCAGCACGGCAAGCGCCGGGCGATGTGATGTCATTCTGCGGCCTCACGCGGCAATTGGTGCAAGAGAGTGTCGACGCGCCCGGTCACGTAGTCGAGCCCGTCCAGAAGCCCGTCGGAGATCGCCTGCGACGGGCGGGGTTGCCGCTCCAGCGCACGAATGGCACCGATCATGGCCTGCGGCGTCCAGCCGTCGCGGGTTTCGTCAAGCATGGTGACAAGTCCCAGTTCCTCGGCGCGGCTGGCGCGGATCCATTGTTCGAGACGCGGCGTTGTGCGCGGCACGATCACCGCCGGTTTGTCGAAGGACAGAACCTCGCAAAAGGTATTGTAGCCCCCCATGCAGATCACCCCCTGCGCACCGGCGAAGAGCGTTTCGATCTCGCTCTCGAAGCCGACGGCGGTGACGCGCCCGTCCAGTGCGGCCACACGATCCTCGAAGGCCGCGCGCGTCTCGCCGGACAGGAACGGCCCGTAGACCAGCACCGCGCGCGGCATCAGATCGGGGTCACGTTCGTAGGCGGAAATCGCAAGGTCCACCATCATGGCGCCATCGCCACCGCCGCCCGGAGTGATCAGGACATAAGGTCGCTCGGGCGGTTCGCCTACAGTGCCAAGATCGCGGCGCAGGTATCCGGTCCAGTGCATCCGCGCCTGAGCCGCCGCGCTCAGATCAAGCCCGGCGGTGGGGTCGTAGACATCGCGCAGCCCATACACCCAGATTTCATCGTAGAATTGTTCCGCCGCCGCCAGTGCGCCCTTGCGATCCCATTCGGCGCGGAGCACTTCGGGTTCGTCCAGCACGTCGCGCAGGCCGAGCACCAGCTTGGCCTTGCCCTGCTGTTGCAGCAGTTCAAGCGTGGGCAACAGCTCGCCGCGAAAGCCGCAGGGTTCCTTGTCCACGACAAGGATGTCCGGGGCAAACTGTTCGGCGGTGGAGCGGATCAGCCCGGCACGCAGTTCGGTGGTTTCCTCGATATTCATGCCCATGGTGCGGCTGGCGTAGGACCCATCGGAGCGTTTGATGACGCCGGGCAGACGCATGTGATCGACCCGGTTCGGGAAAGCAAAGCGCCCCGCCACCGGCGAGCCGGTCAGGATCATCGCAGAGGCGGTGCGATCCGCAGAGGTGATCGCGGCGGCCAGGGCACGAGAGCGGCGCAGATGTCCCAGCCCGAAGGTGTCGTGGCTGTAGAACAGGATGCGCGGTCCGCGTCCCGAGGGGCCCAAACGGGCGGGGGTGCTGGCGCTCATAGGGGGACTCGCTTGCAAGTGGGGGTCGGGCGTGGTGACGGGCGGTGTCCTCCTGCGGAGGTGGTCCCATGCCACGAGGCGGCGTGGCGCCGCGTCGGGAGGGATGTGCAGCACCCGGATTGGGTGATGCAGTGCGTCTTGGCCATATTCCGCCCCAACGTCATGCGGGCGCACTCCTGATCAGCGGCGGAGCGCGGCCGGATTTCCCATGCCTCTGCGCCGGGTCTGCTATGGCGCGGTGAACACGCAGCGCCGACAACCCGAGCAATTAAACACGGGTGATATAGCTTGGCTGGCGCGCTCATGCAATCAAACCAATGAGATCCGGGCGCCATCCGATACGCAAAAGCGATACTTGCCGCCCGTTTTTGCCTAATGTGGTGAGAAAATCACCCAAGGAAAGGGGACGCGACGCATGCCAAGCCTGATGATTGTTCTACGCGCGTGGCTGTTGACGGCCATGATGAGTCTGCTTGTCGTCGGGGCGGCGCAGGCGCAGGACAGTGTTGCCGTCGAGGGGGATGGACTGGCAGAGGCCATCCGCCAAGCCTCCGAGGCCGGGGTTGGTGTGGTGATCCTGGACGGTCGCGGGCGTCCGCTGAGCGAAGCCGCTGCGCGCGCGGACGCCGAAGCGGAGATGGCAACGGAGCCTGGCGTCATGGGCGGCGCATCGACGATGATGAAGGCCCAGACCGAAGTGCGTGATTTCCGGGCCAAGCTCAACGAGCGTCTGGCAGCGCTGCCCAATTCCTACAATGAGATGGCCTATATCCTGCGTGCCACCAGCCCCGACGGGCGCATCATGACCTTTGTCGAGGTGGTGATTGTTACCACGGTGCTGCTGCTGATCGGGCGCTGGCTGTCGACTGAAATCTACGGCAAGCGGCTGATCAAGCGCTTCGTGGTCAGCCGGATCGAAGACGCGCCAGAAGGCTACGCTGGCAAGATGCCCTTCCTGCTGATCCGCTTTGGCGCCGGTCTGGGCGCGACGCTGTTCGCGATGATCTTCGCGCTGCTGGTGACGCTGCTGGTCTTTGGAGCATCCGGTGATGTTTCGGTCGAGTTCACCTCGCTTGCGGTCTATCTGACCTTCTTTGCCGCGCGCACCCTCTCTGATCTGTGGCGCATGGTGCTGTCGCCTTATCTCAGCCAGTACCGTATCCCGTCGCTGGGGGACCGGGAGGCGCGGCGGCTTTATTTCTGGCTGTCGGGGTTGGCGACCTTTGATTTTGCCGCGGTCATGGTTGCAACCTGGGTGCAGGACTTCGGCCTCAACTACAACATTTACGCGCTGACCTATGCCATTCTGATGCTGGCGTCCTCGGTGCTGGCGATCCTGCTGGTGCTGTTCAATGCCCGGGCCATCTCCGGCGCGATCATGGGCTCCGGCCCGCGTGCTGCCGTGGCCTGGCCGATCCGCCTGTTGTGCTGGATCTGGGCGCCGCTGGTGATCCTGTATGTTGCCTTCGGCTGGCTGGCTCTGACCTTTGATCTGGTCCTGGAGAACCCAAGTCCTGTGCCGCCCACGATGGGGCTGTTCGCGGTGATGACCTCGATCTTGGTGGTCTATGGGCTCACCAATTATGTGATCGAGCAGTTCGGCACGCACCGTCGGGTTCTTGTAGCGGAGACGGCCTCCGATGACTGGGATGATCGCGTTGACGAGGGCGAGGCCGCTGCGCATGAACGACCAAAGCACCCGATCGCAACCTTTCGGGATCTTGCCCGCCGGGCGGCTGGCATATTGGCGTTTCTCGTCGGTGCGGTGTCGCTGATCTATGTCTGGGATCCCGAGTTCTCGCTGCAGGATGCTCCGCGGCTGGACCGGGTGATCGACGTGCTAGTGATCCTGTTCATCGGCTATCTGGTGTTCCATGTCGCGCGCATCTGGATCGACAGCAAGATCGAAGAGGAGACGCAGGATCAGCCGGAAGGGGAGCTGGGGGATGAAGGCGGTGGCAGCAGCGCCAGTCGGCTGGCGACCCTCTTGCCGCTGTTCCGTGGGGCTATCCTGGCCGTGGTGGTGGTGACCATCATCCTGATCGTGCTGATGGAGATCGGCATCAATGTCAGCCCGTTGTTCGCCGGCGCCGGTGTGGTGGGTCTGGCAGTTGGCTTTGGCTCGCAGACCCTGGTGCGCGATATCTTCTCGGGCGCTTTCTTCCTGATCGACGATGCCTTCCGGCGCGGCGAATACATCGACATCGGCAGCGTCAAGGGCACGGTGGAGAAGATTTCCGTGCGCTCGTTCCAGTTGCGCCATCACTTGGGCGCCCTGCACACCATCCCGTTTGGCGAGATCCAGGTGCTGACGAATTACTCCCGCGACTGGGTGATCATGAAGCTGCCGCTGCGGGTGACCTATGACACCGATGTGGAGAAGGTGCGCAAGCTGATCAAGACTCTCGGCAAGGAGCTGTTGCAGGATGAGGTGATCGGCCACAACTTCATCCAACCGCTGAAGTCGCAGGGCGTGATCGAGATGCAGGATTCGGCGATGATCATCCGGGTGAAGTTCATGACCAAACCGGGCGATCAGTGGCTGGTGCGCAAGAAGGTGTTCCAGGAGATCCGTGACCTGTTCGAGCGCGAAGGCATCAAGTTCGCGCACCGCGAGGTCACCGTGCGGGTGGTCGACGACAGTGGCGAGAAGGTCGCCCCGGCCAAGCGCGATGCAGCGCTTGGGGCGGCGCAGGCGGCGATCGAGGATGATCTGATGGATGCCAATGATGGCGGCGGCGACGACCGCTGACGCTGGCGCAGAAGGCATGCGGGGGCGCTCCCGCCTGCCATGCTGAATGCGCAGGTGCCCTGCGCCTCGCTGGCAGTTGGGCCAAGCGCCGCGCGCGCCCCGAATGGGGCGCGCGCGGCGCGGGTCGCTTCGGGCAAAGCCCGAAGCGAAACATCGCTTGATCCTTTGGGAAAGGTCGGAAGGCTCAGAAGTGGGGTGCGGGCCAGTCGGCGGCGTGGGTGCCGCTCGGGGTGGCGGGCAAGCTCCAACCCATGTGGCAGCCCGCGAGCGACAGCGGCGCGCGCAGGCGGCGGGCAGGCCCCCAGCCGCTGTCCTCATGATCGCCGTAATCAGCCTCATCGGCCGCCGCGATTTCCACCCCGGCCAGCGATTTGGGCAGGGTGACCAGTTCCTCGGCCATGCGGGCCAACGACAGGCGGGCCACGGCGGTCTCGGCGCCGCTGGCAGCTTGTCTGAGCGCAGTCAGTACAGCCGCTGCCATCATATATCCGGTGGCGTGGTCGAGGGCCTGCACCGGCAGTGGTGTGGGCTTGTCGGCTCCGGCCCAGACACGGCCCGCATCGGCAAGGCCCGAACTCATCTGCACCAGGCTGTCAAATCCGCGCCGTCCCGCCCAGGGGCCGGTCCAGCCATAAGCGTTCAGCGTCACCTCCACCCGGTTGGGGGCGATCGCGTCGCGGGTGGCGATGTCCAACCCCAGCGCATCCAGCGCACCGGGGCGGTAGCCATGCACCAGCACATCGGCGCTGGCCAGCAGCTCCTTCAGCCGTTCGCGGCCTGACGTCCCGCGCAGGTTCAGCTGTGCCATATGCTTGCCCAGGGTGATGTCCTGCAAGACGCCCGGCTCGTCCCAGCCCGGCGGGTCGATCCGCAGCACATCGGCGCCGAACCCGGCCAGCGTGCGGGTGCTGACCGGACCGGCCAGCACGCGCGTCAGATCGAGCACCCGCAGCCCTGCCAGCGGCCGGGCGAGACAGGCGGCGGGGCGGTCGCGCAGCACCACGCGGCGGGGTTTGATCCAATCCACCAGCGGCTCCTGCGCCACCGCCTTGCCTTGCGGATGCGCCATCCAGTCGGCGCGGCTGCGCATGGCAGCGGCGACACCGCCTGCCTCGACGACCGCGCGCTCCAGTGCATCGCCGTCCCAGCGTGCCACCGCAGCGGTCACCGCATCGCGATCCTCGGTGCAGCCCAGCACCGAGAGGGCGGCTGCGCGGTGGTGCGGCAGGTTGGTGTGCAGGCGGATCCAGCCATTGGCACAGGCATAATCCCCGGCGATCGGGTCCCAGAGCGCGGGCATCTCCCAGCCCTCGGGGCGAAAGGAATAGCCGAACCACAGTGACGCCAACCGCTGGTCCACCGTGACCTCCGGCGCTGTCGGCGCGAGGTTCAGCGCGGCGATCAGATCGGCCAGCGCCAGACCCACCGCGCCAAGCGCGGCATTGGCCAGTTCCGAGACCGCATAGACACTGGGGCGGTGGCCGGTGCCGGTGATGTGGTAGCGATCAGCAGCCGGGAGAGAGCTGAGAAACATCATTGCTGATAGGGATCCAGGCTGTCGCGCAAGCCGTCGCCGAGGAAGTTGAAGGCCAGCACCACCACGATGATCGGTAGCATCGGGATCGCGGTCCAGGGGTAGATCTCGATATTGGCGAGGTTCTGCGCGTCATTGAGCATCACGCCCCAGCTCACGGCGGGCGCGCGCAGTCCAAGCCCGAGAAACGACAGAGCCGTCTCGCCCAGGATCATAGCCGGGATCGACAGGGTGGCCGACGCGATGAGGTGGCTCATGAAGTTGGGCAACAGGTGCTTCTTGATCACCCGGCCGGATGAGGCCCCCATCATCTCGGCGGCGCGGACGTATTCCTCTTCACGCAAGCTGAGGAATTTGGCCCGTACCGAGCGCGCCAGCCCCGGCCAGTCCAATATGCCGAGGATGATCGAGATGATGAAGAACACTGCCACTGGCGACCATGTGGAGGGCACCGCGGCGGAAAGCGCCAGCCAGAGCGGCAGCTCCGGCAGGCTGCGCAGGATCTCGATCACCCGGTTGATGACCCAGTCGATCTTGCCGCCGAAATAGCCCGCAACCGAGCCGAAGAAAATGCCCAGCACAAAGGACACGGTGATGCCGATCAGACCCACCGTCAGCGACAGTTGCGCGCCAAACAGGATGCGGCTGAAGATGTCGCGGCCCAGCCGGTCAGAGCCCCAGAGGAACAGCGTAGCGCCCTCGGGGGCGCAGAACAGATGGGTATCGGCGCGGATCAGCCCGGCGAGGCGGTATTCAGCTCCCTCGCAGAAAAACTCGATCTGCCGGGGATTGTCATAATCGGGCTTCACCACCCATTGAAAGGTCTCAAGATCCGCCTCCGAGGTCAGCGGATAGATGAACGGGCCGAGGAATTCCCCCTCGTGAAACAGGTTCACCGATTGCGGCGGCGAATAGAGGTGTTCGGCATCGCGTTCGTTTGGTCCGTAGGGGGCGATGAAGCCGACAAAGGGCAGCATCACATAACAGAACAACAGGAAGACACCGGAGATCAGGCCCAGACGGTGAGTCTTGAACTTACGCCAGATCAGCACCCAGTTGGGGGCGTCGAGATCCTTGCGTTCCAGCTCGCGGATCGAGGCGTTTGCATCATAGGGCGCATCGTCGACGTAACGGCCATCGGGGTATTCCTGGCTCATGAATCGCGGCCCTCATAGCGGATGCGCGGATCCAGAAGAACCAGCAACACGTCGGAGATCATGGTACCGATCAAGGTTAGCAGCGCCACGAACATCAGCACAAAGCCCGACAGGAACATGTCCTGCGATTTCAGCGCCTGCAGCAAGACCGGGCCGATGGTCTGCAGACCCAGCACCACCGAGACCAGAACCGAGCCTGAGACCATTGCGGGCAGCAGGTTGCCGATATCGGCCACAAAGGGGTTGAAGGCCACCCGCAGCGGATATTTCGCCAGCATCCGCGAGGGGCGCATGCCCTTGGCCACGGCGGTCTCCACGTAAGGTTTGCCCAGCTCGTCGAGCATGTTGGCGCGCAGGCGTTGCATCATGGCCGAGGCCCCGGAGGTGCCGATCACGAAGGTCGGCACGATCAGGTGGATCAGGATCGATTTGACCTTGTCCCAACTCATCGGTTCACCCTCGAATTCCGGTGCCATCAGCCCACCGATGGGAAGGTCGAGGTATTGATGCCCGTAGTAGAACAGGATCAGCGCCAGCAGAAAATTCGGGGTGGCCAGACCGAGATAGCCGATGAAGGCAGCGGTATAGTCGATCATGGTGCGGGACTTGGCGGCCGCCAGCACGCCGAGCGGCAGCGCCACCATATAGACAAACAGCACCGCCGCGAGGTTCACCAGCACGGTGAGCCAGAGGCTGTCGCCCACGATCTCGGACACCGGGCGGTCGAATTCGAACGACCAGCCAAAGTTGCCCTGCAGCATGCCGGAAAACCCGTGCGGGCCGGGCAGCATGCCCATCCAGATGAAGTACTGCTGCCACAGCGGTTTATCCAAGGCGTATTCGCGGCGCAGGAATTCGGCCTTGGCGACGCCCGCCTCCTGACCGGTGGCGCGCAGCTCCGCGATCTGGTTCGACAGGAAATCCCCCGGTGGCAGGTTGATGATGAAGAACACCAGGACCGAAACCAGCAGCAGGGTCAGCAGCATGGTGCCGAACCGGTAGATCGCGTAGCGGAGGATTTGCATCAGCCTTCGCCATCCTCAAAGAAAAACTCATCCATCCGGTGCACGCCGAAATGCGCCCCCGGATCCCAGGCCCAGATCGCGGTCTTGGGCACGTTGCGCAACCGGTCGGAGACCACCACGGGCTGCGGCGCACCTGCGACCAGACCGATAGCAAAGACATTGTCAGCGTGAAGCTGCAGCATCTCGCGCCAGACCTCGGCGCGTTTGGTGGCATCCGTGGCGAGGTTCCAGTCGTGCAGCAGCTCCATCAGGCGCTCACCGGCGGGCAGATCGGGGGCTTCACCAACGGAGCCGCCCGTCTGGTAGAACTGACCCCATTTCGGCCAGGACAGGAACACCTGATCGGTGGGCGCGAGATAGGCGGGCGAGGTATAGCTTTGCGGCAGCCCGTTGTCCCAGCCGTACCAGACCGAGGCCATGGTGGTACCGGAAAACACCCGGTTGCGCAGGATGTCGCGGTCCAAGGGCCGCATCACCAGTTTCACGCCTACGTCGCGCCAATCATCGGTGATGATCTGTAGCGCGTTCTCCACCTCCTGGCGTTCGCCAGCGGTCTCGATCACCAGCTCCATCGGGCGGCCATCGGGCAGGCGGCGGATGCCGTAGCCGTCCCGTTCGACCAGCCCGGCCTCGTCCAGCAGCGTATTTGCCAGATCCGGGTCATATTGCGCCCAGGCATCGCGCAGGCTCTGGTCGAAGAATGGGCTTTGCTCCAGCACCGTCATGGCGCCGGGCTTGGCCAGTTTGAAATAGAGCGACTTGTTGATCGCGGCGCGGTTTATGGCCAACGACAAGGCCCGGCGCACGCGCACGTCGCGCAGGGTCTGGCGCCAGACCTCATCGCCGGAGTTGAGGTTGGGGTAGATGGCGATCTGCGAGGCGGTGCCGGAGGACCAGAGCTCGGTGCGATAGCCGCCATTGGCCTCGCCTTTGCGCAGGATCGGGATGTCACGGAAATCTAGGCCCCGCGCCTGCAGGTCGGCCTCGCCAGCGTTGGATTTGGCCGCAACCAGCCCGCCGGAGACGATCTCCATCTCGACGGTGTCGATATAGGGCAGCTGCAAACCGTTCTCGTCGATGCGGTGGTAATAGGGGTTGCGCACGAACTGATGGCGGATCTTTTTGCCGGCGGTGGCGTTGAGCCAGGGCTGCAGAGTGGGCAGGTCCGGGTTGTCAAACTTGTCCATATTGTCGCGCTTGTTGTGCAGTGCGGCCCAGCTCTTGACGCGCGCGTAGTCGATTTCCTCCTGCAGCGCTTCTGGCTCGGCAAAATCCTTGTGGAACTGCTTCAGATAGGCGGAGGGGCGATAGATGAAGGGCGGCGCGGCCTGCGCCAGAACCTGAAGAAAGCTGGGGTTCGGCCGGCTCCATTCCAAGACAACCGTGGAGGCGTCCGGGAATGTCACCTCTGGCAGCTCGTCTTCGACGCGGACGAAATCCGGCGGGCCGGTGGGGTTCAGCTCGGCGTTGTTGGCGATGTGTTTCCACCAGTATTCGAAATCGGCCGAGGTGAATGGATCGCCGGAGGACCACTTGTGCCCCTCACGCAGGTTCAGGGTGAAGATACGGTTGTTTTCGTTCTCGAAGCTTTCGAGGATGTCGGGCACCAGGTCATAGGCCTCATTGTAGCCCACCAGCCGGGCATAGCCGTAGACCACCATCTGGCGGATGTCTTTGGAGCGGGTGACCATGGTGTTGAGCGTGCCGCCCTGAACGCCGGGCGTGCGCCCCTTGGCGGCGACGTTCACCACCAGTGGTTCTGACGGGACACGCTCTGCCACGGGGGGCAGGTCACCGGCCTCGACTTCATGGCTCCAAAAGGCGCTTTCCTGCAGGGCGGGCTGGGCAAGGGCGGCAAGCGGCAGCGCCACGGCAAAGGCCAGCGCGGAGGTGAGGAAGAGCGGGGTTCGGGCGTTAAACATGGCAGCGCACCTTATGTCCGGGGTCCAGTGGCATCAGCGGCGGCGCGTCCTGTCCGACAAAGCGGAAGGCCTCCGGCCAGCTTTCGGGCGCACCGGCGCCCTGAGCCACGAGTTTGAGGTTGATGGGCCGGTCCACGTCCGGAACCGGCTGAGCGGCGATCAACGCCTTGGTGTAGGGGTGTTTGGGGTCATGAAACAGCACTTCCGGCGGGGCTTGCTCGACGATCAAACCCCGGCGCATCACTGCGACCTCGTCTGCGATGCGGGCGACCACGGCGAGGTCGTGACTGATGAAGAGATAGGACAGCTGGCGGGCGTCGCGGATGTCTTCCAGCAGGGTCAGGATCTGCTCCTGCACCGAGACATCCAGCGCCGAGGTCGGCTCGTCGCAGACCAGCAGCTTCGGGTCGAGCATCAGCGCCCGGGCGATCGACAGGCGCTGGCGCTGGCCGCCGGAAAACGCATGCGGAAAGCGTGTCAGCATATCCACGGGCAGGCCGACAAGACGCAGCATCTCGGCGGCGCGGGCCTTGTGCTCGGCGCGGTTGCCGATGCCGTGGATCTCCAGCGGTTCGGCCAGCGTGTCGAGGATACGCTGGCGGGGACTGAGCGAAGAATACGGGTCCTGAAACACCATCTGCGCCTGTTTCTGAAACAGGCCGCGGCGGGCGCGATCCATGTCATGGACCTTCAGCGGTGCAGCACCGGGCGCATTGCGAAACAGGATCTCGCCGCCGGGGTCCACCGTCTCGGCGCCAAGCGCGATGCGGGCGGCGGTGGTTTTGCCGGAGCCGCTTTCGCCGACGATGGCCAACGTCTTGCCGCGCGGCAGGGTCAGGTCCACGTTCTCGCAGGCGCGCACCAGCGTCGGTTTGCTCCAGCTCTTGCCGGATCGCATGGTGAAGGTTTTGGTGACGTTGCGCATCTCCAAGATCAGATCCTCGGTGCCGTCGCGCAGGGGGCAGATTGCCTCGGGGATCTTGGGGGCGGCGTTGAACAGATGCTGGGTGTAGGGATGGGCGGGCGCGCGCAGGATCGGCTCGGCGGGGCCGGCCTCCATCACGCGGCCCTTGTGCATCACCACCACCTGTTCGGCCATATTGGCCACCACGCCGAGATCATGGGTCACCAGAATCATCGCCATGCCGGTTTCCTGCTGCAGCTCCTTCATCAGCCCCAGAACCTGCGCCTGAGTGGTCACGTCGAGCGCGGTTGTCGGCTCGTCGGCGATCAGCAGGTCAGGCTTGGCGACCATGGCCATGGCGATCATCGCGCGCTGGCGCATGCCGCCCGAGAGTTCAAACGGATAGGAGCGCCAGGTGCGCTCCGGGTCGGGAAAGCCGACGCGCTCGAAGCACTCCAGCACCTCGCGCTTGGCGTCGGCCTCGGAGGTGGAGCGATGCAGGTGGATCACCTCCACCACCTGATTGCCGATCCGGTGCAGTGGCGACAGCGAACGCATCGGTTCCTGAAAGATCATCGCGATGCGGTTGCCGCGCACGTCGCGGCGCATCTGCCGTTCGCTGATACGCGCCAGATCAAGATCGCCGTCGCTGCCGCTCAAGATCATGCGGCCCGAGTGCAGGCGCGCGGTGCGCGGCAGAATGCGCAGCACGGCGCGACAGCTGATGGTCTTGCCAGAGCCGCTCTCGCCGACAAGCGCCAGCGTTTCGCCTGGGTTCACCGCGAAATTCACATTCCGGACAACCGGTGTGTCCTTCCCGAACCCAATGCTGAGATCTTCAACCGACAGAAGGGGGCGCATTCAGGTGCTCCCGTCATGCGGCCGCTGCGCAGGACTTGTGATGAGTGTTCTCCCTAGTTTTTCGCCATACCTTCGCGCGGGCAGGCCCTTGTAGTCAAATGTCATTTGCCCAACGGCCACCGTCTCAGAGTGAAATGTGACACTGCGGCCCATTCCCGCGGCGCAGCGGGGCGACGACACGGCTGATAGGGCGCGGTTGCAACACTAACGCGACAAACCGCGTGCCGGTTCCGCCGCGTCTGGCGCCCGGCGTGGGGCGCGACATGCGGTGTGGGCGCGGCGCCATGCCCGTTTTGCGCAGGCCCGTTTGGCTGGACGTGACGTTTCTTCTCTCCGACGGTGCTCATCCTGTAGCCTGTGGTCAGACTCAAACATATCAGCAGGAGATCCGCATGATCTTTTTCGATTGCTCCACCGCTCCCAATCCGCGTCGGGCGCGGATGGTGCTTGCCGAAAAGGGTCTCACCCCGGAGGTGCGTGAGATTTCCATCGCCAAGGGCGAACAGCTGAGTGCTGAGTTTCGCGCCATCAACCCGCAAGGCATGGTGCCAGCACTTGAGCTGGACGACGGCACGCTGTTGACCGAGAACCTCGGGATTGCGGCCTATGTGGAGGCGCTACAGCCAGAGCCGCCGCTGCTGGGCTGCGACGCGCGGGAAAAGGGCCTGGTGATGATGTGGAACGCCATTGTCGAGCAGCAGGGCGGCCTGCCCATCGCCGAGGCACTGCGCAACAGCCATCCGGCGTTTGAGAACCGCGCGGTGCCAGGCCCTGTGGACTGCCCTCAGATCCCGGCGCTGGCGGAGCGGGGCCGGGCGCGAGCAGAGGCGTTTTTGGGTTTATTGGAGGCGCGCTTGCAGCAGGTGCCCTATCTGGCGGGCGAGAGCTTCAGCTTTGCCGATATCACCGCCTTTGTCTTTGTCGATTTTGCTCGCGTTATCAAAATGCCGGTGCCGCAGTCGCATGAGGCGACGCTGGATTGGCGGGCCCGTATTGCGGCACGGCCCAGTGCGGCGCTTTGAGTGCCGGCGGCGGGCGGCGTGGCTTGCGCCGACGGACGGGGCGGGGCACTGTGCCTGCGCGCCGGACGTGCGCCTGATTGACCCGAGGGCCTGATGACACCGAAACCGCTGCTGCACCGTGATGATCCCGAGGCCGCGCCCCTGGTGGGCAATATCAAGGTCACCCGTGACGACTGGCTCAACATCGGTCTGGACGTGCTGATCCGCGACGGGGAGGAGCGGGTGAAGGTGCTGGCGCTGGCCGAGGCGATGGGGGTCTCGCGGTCGTCCTTCTATTGGTATTTCAAATCACGGCAGGACTTGCTGGATGCGCTGCTGACCCGCTGGGAAGAGACCAATACCGCCGGTCTGATCGCCCAGGCGGCGGTGCCAGCAGAGCGGATTACCGGCGCGGTTCTGAACATCTTTCGCTGTATCGCCAACCCGGCGCTGTTCAACACGGCGCTGGATTTTGCGGTGCGCGACTGGGCCCGCCGCTCGGATGCGGTACTGGCCCGGATGCGGGACGGGGATGCGGCGCGGGTGGCGGCGCTGACGGAGATGTTTGCCCGCTACGGCTGCGGCGAGCGGGAGGCGGTGACCCGGGCCAAGGTACTCTATTACATGCAGTTGGGCTATGACATGGCGGAACCGGAGGAGAGCCATGATTATCGTCTGGAGATGACGCCGGAGTATCTCAAGGTGTTCACCGGACAGGCCCCGACCGTAGATGAGTTGGCCGAGTTTTCCGACTACAGCCGACAGTTCTGGCAGGATCTGTCGCGCTGAGTGTCAACGTTGCCCAGTGGGCGCGCTGACGCGCGGCAGGTTTGAGCCTTGCCCCCTTTGGGGGGGGGCAAGGCGGTGGCCTCCGGCGGGAGGTATTTTCAAAAAAGGTGAAGGAGGTCAGCCGCGCAGGGCTTCGACCTCTGCCTTGACGGTTCGGGCGGCCTCTTCGCGCACCGGGCCGTAGCCGCGGATGTCCATCGGGGCGGCGAGGATTTGCGCCATTACGTCGGGGGCTTGGGCCGTCGGATGGGCGGCGATATCTTCGATGATGTCCATGAACCAGTCGCGCAGGTTGCGGTGCATCCGGGCCTCGCCGTGGTAGGCGAAGGGGTTGAGCGGTGTCTGCCGCAGGCTCTTTCCCTTGGCCAGCAGGGTCAGCAGTGGTGACATCCATGCCCCCAGCGCGCGTTTGGCGGGGCGGCCGCGCGCGTCGGTTTTGAAGTTCAGCAGCGGCGGCGCCATGTGGTATTTCACTGTGAAATCGCCGTCAAATTCGCGCTCCAGTTCGGCCTTGAAACTGTCGGTGCTCATCAGGCGGGCGACCTCGAATTCATCCTTGTAGGCCATCAGTTTGAACAGGCTGCGCGCCGCATGGGTCGTCAGGCTGTCGGCCTGATCGCGGGGCAGGGCGGCGTGCAGGCGAGCCAGCTGGTCGCGATAGTCCTGCGCGTAGGCGGCGTCCTGATACTGGGTGAGGAAGGCGGCGCGGCGGTCGATCAGCTGTTGCAGGGTTTCTTCTTCGGGCGTGTCCTCGGAGTATTGTGCGGCGAGCCGGTCCGGTGCGGCGGCCAGGGTGCGGCCGATGGCAAAGGCGAGCTGGTTTTTCTCGATGGCGACGCCGTTTAGCACGATGGCCTGCTGCAGCGCGCTGAGGCTGACGGGCACCAGTCCCTGCTGCCAGGAGAAGCCCAACATGATGACATTGGCCAACACCGCATCGCCCAGCAGCGTCTCGGCCACCGCATTGGCGTTGAGCGCGGCGACGTTCTCGGCCCCCACCACCGAGGCCACGGCGCGGGCGCGGGCGGGGATGTCGAGGCTGGCGTCGCGGCGCAGGACGATGTCGCCGGTTGGCATTTCGGCGAGGTTCAGGGCCACTTGAGCACCGGCGCGATAATGCGCCGAGGCCTTGGGCGCGGAGGACACCACCGCGTCACAGGCGATGACCGCATCCGCGGAGCCCTGATCGGTGCGCACCTGGTGCACGTCTTCGGGGGTCTTTGCCAGGCGGATGTAGCTGAGAACCGTGCCGAATTTCTGCGCAAAGCCGGTAAAGTCGAGCACCGAGGAGCCTTTGCCCTCCAGATGCGCAGCCATGGTGATCAGCGCGCCGACGGTGACAACCCCGGTGCCGCCCACCCCTGTGACCAGCAGGTCGAAGGGCTGTGCAAGTGTGGGCAGGTCGGGAGACGGTAGATCGGCTGTCAGGCGCTGGGCGTCCAGATCGGCGATCAGTTTCTTGCGGCGCGTGGCGCCTTCGACGGTTACGAAGCTGGGGCAGAAGCCATTGAGGCAGGAGAAATCCTTGTTGCAGCTGGAGAGGTTGATCTTGCGCTTGCGCCCGAAGGGGGTCTCCTTCGGCTCGACACTGAGGCAGTTGGATTCGACCGAACAGTCGCCGCAGCCCTCGCAGACCAGATCGTTGATCCAGGCAAAGCGCTTGGGGTCTTCCATGGTGCCGCGCTTGCGGCGGCGGCGTTTTTCGGTGGCGCAGGTTTGTTCATAGATCAAGAGGGTGACGCCCTTGACCTCGCGCAGCTCGCGCTGAACCAGATCGAGGTCTGCGCGATCATGGAACGAGGTGCCGGCGGGAAAGTCACTGCGGGTGAATTTGTCGATGTCATCCGAGATTAGCGCGATGCGGTCCACCCCTTCGGCGCGGCTGGTCTGGGCGATACCCGCAACCGAGACCGGACCGTCCACCGGCTGACCACCCGTCATGGCAACCGCGTCGTTATACAGCACCTTGAAGGTGATATTGGCCCCTGCCGCCACCGCCTGCCGGATGGCGAGCGAGCCGGAGTGATACCAGGTGCCTTCGCCCAGGTTCTGGAACACATGTTTGCCGCCGTTGTATTTCGACGCCACCAGATGCGGCACGCCCTCGCCGCCCATCTGGGCATAGCCTGCGGTGTCGCGGCCCATCCAAGAGGCCATGACGTGGCAGCCGATGCCGGAGTTGGCGGTGGAGCCGTCGGGGATCTTGGTCGAGGTGTTGTGCGGACAGCCCGAGCAGAAATAGGGCGTGCGGGTGGCGCCAGTGATGTTCAGCAGGTTCGGGGGCGTGTCGGTCAGGGCGCGGGCCTTGTCCAGCAGCTTCAGCTCGGGGAAGAACCGGTCCAGACGCTCTGCCACAAGGGGCACCAGCATCAGGGGGCTCAGCTCGCCGACCCAAGGGATCAGCGGTTCGCCCGCGGCGTGGTATTTGCCGACCATCTTCTTGGGCTTGTCGCCGGGCCAGTCGTAGAAATACTCCTTGAACTGGCTTTCTATGATGCCGCGTTTTTCCTCGACCACCAGCACCTCTTCCTTGCCGTTCACGAAACGCAGCGCCTCGGCGCGGGCCAGCGGCCAGACCATGCCGACCTTGTAGATGTCGATGCCAAGGTCGCGGCAGGTGGCCTCGTCCAGATCCAGCAGACGCAGGGCTTCCATCAGGTCGAGATGGCCCTTGCCGGTGGTGACAATGCCAAAGCGAGCCTCTGGCAGATCATAGATGCGACGGTCGATCGGATTCGCTTCGGTAAAGGCACGCACGGCCTGCAGTTTGGCGCGGATGCGGGTCTCGATCTCGGGCGAGGGCAGATCGGAGGAGCGAATGTGCAGCCCGCCGGGATAGTCAGGCAGGTCGGGCAGGGTGAACTGGCGGTCCTTTGGCAGCTCGACTGAGCGGCCACTTTCCACCGTTTCCGACACCGCCTTGAAGCCAACCCAGGTGCCGGAGTAGCGCGACAGTGCAAGGCCATATTCGCCAAACGTCAGGTATTCGCCCACATCCGCCGGGTTCAGCACCGGCATGAACCACGACATGAAGGCGACGTCTGACTGATGCGGCATCGAGGACGACACGCAGCCGTGGTCGTCACCTGCCACCACCAGCACGCCGCCCTTGGGCGCGGAACCGTAGGCGTTGCCGTGTTTCAGCGCGTCGCCAGAGCGGTCGACGCCGGGTCCCTTGCCGTACCACATGGAATAAACGCCCTCGACCTCGCAATCGGGGTCAAGAATGGCCTGCTGCGCGCCAAGCACGGCGGTGGCGCCAAGATCCTCGTTCACCGCGGGCATGAAGTCGATGCCGGCGTCCTTCATCCGGTCGCGGGCGCGCCAGAATTCCAGATCGACGCCGCCCAGGGGCGAACCACGATAGCCGGAGACAAATCCGGCGGTGTTGAGCCCGGCGGCGCGGTCGCGACGGGACTGGTCCAGCATGATCCGGGCCAGCGCCTGGGTGCCGGTGAGGAACACGCGGCCTTCGGTGCGGGCATAGCGGTCCTCCAGCTGGTAAGTCTGAAACGCATGGGACAGCTCGGTCATGATGGCTCCTTAAAGTGGCTATCGGTTGGGGAAATGGATGAAGTGGCTGAAAGTGTAATTCGAAAGATGTGAAAAATCTTGCCAGAGCATGCGAGAATTGGCAGTTATTCGGAAAACTGAACCAGATATTCCGGATTTTGAGGAGCGAGATTTCGACATGATGCAGTTGGATGAACGTGATCGCCGCATTCTGAAGCTGCTGCAGGAAGACTGTCGCATGTCCAACGCAGATCTCGCGGACGCCGTCAGCATGTCTGCATCGGCGTTGTGGCGCAGAGTGCGCGCGCTCGAGGAGGCTGGTGTCATCTCTCGCTACGGGGCCCGCGTGGTGCCAAAGGCCATGGGACTGAAGTTCGAGGCGCTGGTACAGGTCAACCTGACGCGTCACGCGCCCGAACACCTGACGGAATTCATCCGTGCGGTGGAGACCAATCCCCATGTTGTGGAATGTTATGCCACCACGGGGCAGGCGGATTATCATCTTCGTGTGCTCGCGCCGGATCTAGAAGCCTATAATCAGTTTCTCGAGGGTTTCCTGTTCCAGTTGGCGGGTGTTGCAAGTGCGCAGACCCATGTGATCCTGAAGACGGTGAAACGGGACACGCCGGTGGTGCCCTGAGCGGCTGCGCGGCCGCGATGGATTTTTGTCAGATCGGTGGAATTCTCGGTTGTTCGACTCGCGCGTTCACTTTATGTTCTTGCTTGAGTGGCGGCGAAGGAGAGGGGTGACATGACCAAAGTGGCGGTGCTGCTGACGCAGGGGTTTGCGGATTGGGAATACGGGGTGCTGTGTGGCCTCGGACAGGGTTATTTCGGGCTGGAGATCCGCTTTGTCACACCAGTGCCGGGCGAGGTGACCTCGATGGGTGGTCTGGTGGCGCGGGTGGTTGACGGGCTTGACCTGCTGGAGGCCTGGGCGCCGGATGCGCTGGTGGTGATCGGCGGCACGATCTGGGAACGCCCCGAAGCGCCGGATGTCGTCGATGTCCTGCGGGCAGCGCATCAGCGTGGTGCAGTTGTGGCGGGCATCTGTGGCGGCACCCTTGCGTTGGCCCGGGCCGGTCTGTTGAACGCGGTGCGGCATACCTCGAACGATGCGGCCTTCCTCGGCACCCATGCGGACAGCTATGCGGGCTCAGCAACGTATCTGGAGCAGCCTACGGCAGTCTCTGATGGACGCGTGGTGACGGCGGCGGGCACTGCGCCCGTCAGCTTTGCCGCCGAGGTCATGGCTGCGCTGGATGTACCGGCCGAAACGGTGCATCAGCTGAAATCAATGCTGGGTGGTGAGCATCGCGTCCCGCGCAGCGCTGCGGCCTAGCGCCCCCGCCGCGCGTCAGCGCGGCGCTGGGCCCAACGGGGGAGGGGGCATTTCAATGCAACCGACACGGGCGGGAGCCTCCCCGCCGCGGCGCTTTGGCAGACCGGCACGGTATGGATCAGAGAGAGACCATCGCCCAGGCGGCAGTCATGCCGATGTATGTCAGATGATGCAGCAGCTGATCGGTGCCCATGGCACGCCAGAACGCGCCCTGGGTCGGGTCCAGCTTGTTACACTCGGTATGATGCGCCTTCCAGTAGTCGATGTTGAAATGGATCAGCCATTCCGCGGCGCAGATCACCGCAATGAACCAGGGCGGGCTGCCGACGATGAACAGGACCACCACCGAGGCCATCGCATGCACGCCTGCATGCTGGGCGCGACCGGGATGAAAATACTGACAGCGGCCTGATAGCATCTTTTTGGTCTGCAGGTAGAAGTCGGCAAACATATGCTTGACCTCGAACAGGCAGATCAGCAGCAGGACGATACCGACATTCTCTGGCAAAACAGATGTTCCTCTTGCAGTTGCAACGTGCGGCGGGCAGGTCACTCGCGGACCTTACGGTGTTTTCTCTATATCGCAAATATCGCATTGGATTGTCTGTGACATAGCTCACAGACGTAACAGGGCCAGCTTTCTAGGCTGCGCCCACGTCATGTCTGCGTCATTGCCTGAGAAGGGCAAACCGCGCTAATCATGGGGAAATCACGTCAATTTCCTTGTTAAACCACGCGGGCCGGTGCCCAGCCGCAAGATCTTCGGAGTCCTTCCCATAGAACGCACGCTTTTCCAATTCATCTGGAAGTACTCCAAGCGTGACCAGCTGATTCTCCTGCTGGTCACCGCCTGCCTGTTTCCGCTGCTCTATCTGACGCTGGAGCTGCCCAAGCGCATCATCAATGACGCCATCGGTGCTCAGTCCTCCACCGTCGAGGTTTGGGGGCAGCAGTTCGACCAGCTCACCTATCTGTGGATCCTATGCGGCGCCTTCCTGCTGGCGGTGCTGGCGCATGGCCTGACCAAGATGCGCATCAATACCATGAAGGGCGTGCTGGCCGAGCGCATGTTGCGCCGTTTCCGCTACAGCCTGATCGCCCGTGTCCTGCGATTCCCGCAGCCCTATTTCGAGCGCACCAGCCAGGGCGAGCTTGTCTCGATGATCACCTCCGAATCCGAGCCCATGGGCGGGTTGATGGGGGATGCGGTCAGCCAACCGGTGCTGCAGGCGGGTCAGATGCTGACCATCCTCTATTTCTTGTTTGTCCAAAACCTGTGGTTCGGGCTGGCGGCGGTGGCGCTGATCCCGCTGCAGGGCTGGCTGATCCCAATGCTGCAGCGGCGCATCAACCTGCTCAACAAAAAGCGCATCCAGCAAGTGCGTGCATTGGCCTCCGAGATTGGCGAAAGCGCGGCGGGGGCATCGACCCTGCGCGTCAACGGCGGCTGGCGCTACCGCATGGCGCGGGTGACGGATCGGCTGGGGCATCTCTACGAGATCCGCTTCGACATCTACCAGAAGAAATTCTTCATGAAGTTCCTCAACAACTTCATCACCCAGCTGACGCCGTTCTTCTTCTATGCGGTGGGCGGTTATCTGGTGCTGGAGGGCAAGGTCTCGCTCGGCGCACTGGTGGCGGCGCTGGCGGCCTACAAAGATCTGGCCTCGCCTTGGAAGGAACTGCTGACCTATTACAACCAGACCCAGGACATGGGGCTGCGCTGGGAGGTGATCCTGGAGCGGTTCGCGCCGCCGGACATGGTGGACGAACGCCTGATGCAGGGCGAGCCGGAGGAGCTGCCGCATCTGGCCGGCGACATCGTACTGGACGGGGTCAGCGTGCGCGACGCCGACGGCAATCTGGTGCTGGAAGAATTGTCCGCGACCTTCCCCAAGGGCGAGCTGATCGGCATTGCCGCCCCGTCGGAAGAGGACCGCCGCGCCCTGGCCGAGGTGCTGACCCGCGAGGTGCTGCCCGCCTCCGGCACGGTGACACTGGCGGGCTACGGCATTCGTGACCTGCACCAGATGGTGCTTGCCACTCGCATCGGGCATGCGACTTCGCGCCCGGCGCTGTTTCAGGGGTCTTTCGGGGAAAACGTATTGATGCCGCTGCGCATCCGGCCGCTGGAAGATCCCACCGATCCACGGGCGCAGCGCGACGCGATCCGGGCGGGCAACAGCGCCGATCCGTTTGGGGTGAACTGGGTCGATCCGACGATCGCCGGTTTTGAAAAGTCGGACGAACTGCGCGAGTGGTGGCTGCGCATCGTCGAGGGCATTGGTTCGGACACCGCGCTTCTGCGGCGCGGCATGGATCAGGTTTTTGTGAGCAGTGAGCATCCACAACTGGCCAATGCGCTGGTCAAACTGCGCCCACAGGTGCAGCAGGCCCTGATGGACGCCGGGCTGGATGCCTTTGCCCATTTCAACAACCGTGAATATTACAACCCGACGCTGCCGGTGGTGGAAAACCTGCTTTATGCGACGCGCTCTGTGCCCATCACCTTTGAACTGCTGCGCGAACAGCATGACTTTTTGCAGACCGTGCGCCGCATTGGACTCGACACCGATCTGGTCAATCTGGCGCAGGACGTGCTGGAGATGCTCCGGCAGATCTTCGGCATGGATGGTACGGTGCATCCTCTCTTCCGCAAGCTGGGGCTGGAAGCATCGGATTATGAGGCGGCATTGCAGCTGTTGCAGAAGGTGAAATCCAAGGGCGCGGAGGCGCTGGACCCGGAAGAGCTGGCGCAGATGATGATCGTGCCTTTCTCGATCTCTGCCGAGGCGCTGGGACCGGCCTTCAGCACCGAGATCGAGGATCGCATCCTGTCCTTGCGTGACAGTCATGGGCGTGAATTGCTGGACACGCTTGATGACATCTTCGTGCCGCTCAGCAAGAGCGAATTTGCCCCCGGTTTCACGGTGTTGGAGAATGCCATCTTCGGCAAGATTTCCGACAGCGCCGGGGCGCGCGTCGAGGATCTGCGGCGCGCAGTCGCCGAGGTGATCGACAAGGCAGGCGTGCGCGAAATGGTGGTGGAGCTGATTTTCGAGCTGCCGGTCTCCGTTGGCGGCCAGGGGTTGGGGCAGAGCTTTGCCGAGCCGCTGGCCTTCTGCCGGGCCTCAATCAAACGCCCGGACATCCTGATCCTCGACAGTGCCTTGGCCAGCTTTGATCGCGACACCCGCCGGGCGATGCAGGACAACCTGCGGGACCTGCTGCCGGACACCACGCTGATTTTCCTCGAGCCTGCCTTTCGCGACCCCGACCGGTTCGATCACTACTTCGAGATGCGCCAGGGCCGCCTGAAGGACGAACGTGCCGATGTGCGTGAGGCTGTCGATGAGGACAGCGCCGCGGCGGCGGACCTGTCGCGCAAGCTGCGCGCCTTGGAGAGCACCGAACTTTTCTCCGGTCTCAATCGTCGTCAGCTGCGCCTGCTGGCCTTTGGGGCGCGTTGGTTCGAGGCCACGCCGGGCACGGCAGTGTTCCACAAGGATGATGCGGCCACCGACGGCGCTTATATGATCATCGAAGGGGAGGCGGGGCTCTACCTGCCCGCCGAAGACGAGGGCGCGGAGGGGCAACTGATTGCCAAGGTCGGCCCCGGCCGCCTGGTGGGCGAGTTGGGCCTGATCCGCAAGGAACCCCGTGCCCTGTCGATGATCGCCGAAAGCGACCTCACCTGCCTGCGGATCGGTGAGGAGGAATTCCTCGCAGTGGTGGAGAACGACGCCAACACGGCCTTCAAGCTGCTGCAGGTGGTTGCGGGCTACGTTTCCAGTTAGCCTGCCGGCAGGTGATCTGCCGATCCGACCGCGCCCGATGGTGCGGCGGATCGGCGCGATATTTTCAGGGAGAGAGCATATGAAATTGTTTCGGTACCGCACGGCGGACGGGGTGAAGCCGGGTCTGATGGATGAGTCGGGCGTGGCGCGGGATCTGTCGATCCACGTGGGGGATGTGACGCCGGAGACGCTGAACCCGTCGGTGTTGGCCGGGATCCGGGCGCTGGATGCCAGCGCCTTGCCGGAGCTGTCGGGCGAAATTGACTACGCCCCCTGCATCGGTTCGGTGGGCAAGTTCCTCTGCATTGGACTCAACTATTCCGATCATGCGGAAGAGGTGGGTGCAACCGCCCCCGAACACCCCATTCTTTTCATGAAAGCAAATTCATGCATCGTCGGGCCGAATGACGAGATCCGCATTCCAAGGGGGGCGACCAAGACAGACTGGGAAGTCGAGCTGGGCGTTGTGATCGGAACTGCGGCGAAATACGTCACTGTGGAAAGCGCGCTCGATCATGTTGCGGGGTACTGCGTCGTCAATGATGTCTCAGAACGGGATTTTCAGATGCAGCTGACCGGACAATGGACCAAGGGCAAGAGCTGCGACACCTTTGGCCCGATCGGGCCGTGGCTGGTGACGGCCGATGAGGTGGCTGATCCGCACGCGTTGGCTCTGTCCTGTGACGTGAATGGACAGCGGATGCAGACCGGAAACACCGACAAGATGATATTTTCGGTGGCCGAGGTCATCAGCCACCTGAGCCAGCTGATGACGCTGCACCCGGGCGATGTGATCGCAACAGGCACGCCTCCGGGTGTCGGGATGGGGCAAAAGCCCAATGCCATCTTCCTGCGTGATGGTGACGTGATAGAACTTGAAATTCAAGGGCTTGGGCGTCAGCGACAGCCTGTGCGCGCGGACGGCTGATCGCAGGAAAAGGCGAGGCCCGGTCGGTGTTTGCCGGGTCTCAGCGGCAATAGATCTCGTGAAGGCTCTCGAGGATTTTGGTCGCCGGTCCGTCGGCCAGCGAATAATAAACTGTCTTTCCAGAACGGCGTGCCACCACCAGGCGATCTTCGCGCAGGCGTGACAACAACTGGCTCACGGCGGCCTGCCGTTTGTCCAGCAGCTCTTCGAGGGCGCCGACCGAGAGTTCCTTTTCCCCGGCCAGATAGCACAGGATCATCAACCTCCCCTCATGCGCCAGGGCTTTCAGCAGTGCTGAGGCTTCCGATGCGTTATCCGCCATGGAGGCTACAGGCATGTCCAGTGTGTCAGTCATCATATAGGGTCTTCTTTCGCAGCCGTCTGGATTCCTGGGGAGCAGGAAGGAATGCATCAGAACAATCACTGACGCTTAATAGAGTAAGGCCACGGATCTCCGTGGCCTCGCAAGAGTTTCGATAAAAATTTATTCTTTTTAGCAAACCTTTGCTTACGCTTTTCTTCTCGCCCTCACTTTATATAGGGAGGCGGTTGGTGTGTTTTCAACCCTTGGCAGGTGGTGCGCCGCCCTCAAATGCATTGCCGTTCGCGTAATCACAGGGCGCTTCCTGCATGTTCAGATGCAGGTCATCCCCCGTGAAGGGGTGGGCGCGGGCCAGGTCCTCGTCGACGTCAATACCCAGGCCCGGCGCGTTGGGTGGGGTGATATAGCCATCCTCGACCGTGATGCTGCTCTTGATGAGCGCGCTGTGGAATGGGGTCTCGATACATTCGGCCATGAGGATGTTGGGGATCGAGGCGGCGAACTGGATGTTGGCGGCCCATTCCACCGGTCCGGCGTAAAGATGGGGCGCCATCTGCGCGTTGAAGACCTCTGCCATGGCGGCGACCTTCTTCATCTCCCAGATGCCACCGGCCCGGCCCAAGGCGGGTTGCAGGATCTCCGCGGCACCCGCGCGCAGGATGGCGCCAAATTCCGCCTTCGTCGCGAGCCGCTCTCCGGTGGCCACCGGGATGCGCACGCCACGGGCGACACGGGCCATGTCCTCGACCATGTCGGGAGGCGTGGGCTCTTCGAACCACAGGGGGCTGTAGGGCTCCAGCGCCTGGCCGAGGCGGATGGCACCGGCGGTGTTGAACTGGCCGTGGGTGCCAAACAGCAGGTCGGCGCGGTCTCCGACTGCCGCGCGGATGGCCTTGCAGAAGGCAACCGACTGGGAGATGTCGGACATTGCGGGCATATGGCCGCCGCGGATGGTATAGGGACCGGCGGGGTCGAATTTCACTGCCGTATAGCCGCGCGCGACCGCATCGGCGGCGGACTCCGCAGCCATTTCAGGCGAGGTCCAAAAGGCGCTGATGTCATGCTCGGGCAGCGGGTAGAGGTAGGTATAGGCGCGGATGCGATCGTTCATGCGGCCGCCGAGGAGCGCATGCACCGGGCGGTCCCGCTGCTTGCCGAGGATGTCCCAGCAGGCGATTTCCAGCCCCGAGAACGCGCCTATGACGGTGGGGTCGGGGCGCTGGGTGAAGCCTGAGGAATAGGCGCGGCGGAACATCAGCTCGATGTTTTCCGGGTTTTCACCCTGCATGTGGCGGCCAAAGACATCTTCGATCACGGCGGTCATGGCCTTGGGGCCGATGGTGGACGCGTAGCATTCGCCCCAGCCGGTGATGCCGGTGTCGGTGGTGACTTTGACGAGGATCCAGTAGCGCCCGCCCCAGCCGGGGGCCGGGGGCGCGGTGATGATGATGTCGAGGTCCTGGAGTTTCATGTCTCTCGGTCCTTTGAGGCTTGGCAATCGGGTGGAGGGGGAGCGCGCGCCGGGGCCATCGAGGCCCCGGCGCGCGCGGGTCCGGGCCAATGGGCCCGGATCCCGGCGTTTTGGGGCTGGTCTCAGCGGTTGAACAGGATCACATTGCGTTTGGCGCTGCCGGTCTTGGTGTCGGCGATGGCCTCGTTGATCTCCGCCAGCGACCAGCGGCCGGAGATCAGCTCGTCAAGCTTGAGGCGGCCCTGCTGGTAGAGGTCGACGATCCAGGGCACATCGCGCTGGATCACCACATCGCCCATCTTGGAGCCCTGCAGTCCCTGACCAAGGGCGGCCATGACCACAGGTTCATACTGCGCGGTCTGTCCGGAATGCGGCATGCCGATCATCACCGCGCGTCCACCAGGGCCAAGGTAGCGCGGCGCCTGGTCATAGGCGGGGATGGCGCCGACGGTGATCAGCACCACATCGGCGCCCTTGCCGCCAAGCGCCTTGTATGCGCCGCGCCAGGGTTTGGCCTCGGTCGCCAGCACCCCGTGGGTGGCGCCAAATTCGCGCGCAATTTCAAGCTTCTCCGGGCTCATGTCCACGGCCACAATGCGGCGGGCACCTGCGATGCGCGCGCCCTGAATGGCGTTGAGACCAACACCGCCGGCACCAATCACCACCACGTCCTCGCCGGCGCGCAGCTTGGCGGCGTTCACCGCGCCGCCGATGCCGGTGATGACGCCGCAGGAGATCAGCGCTGCCACCTCCTTGGGCAAATCGGCAGGGATCTTGACGATCTGGCGGGCGCTGACCACCACCTTTTCGGCAAAGGCGCCGCATGCCATGGCCTGAAGCAGGGGCTGGCCCGCTGCGGTGGACAGCGGCCCATCCAGGCCATCATAGGGCGTGGTGCAACTCACTGGCTGGCCACCGGCGCAGGTGGGGCAGCTGCCGCAGGCGCGGATCAGCGTGACGATGACGTCATCGCCGTGGTCGAACCCTTCCACTCCAGCGCCGATAGCGGAGATGCGCCCGGCGGCCTCGTGCCCGTAGACGGCAGGCAGGTGGCCACCCCAGGCGCCTTCGGCAAAGGAGATATCGCTGTGGCAGATGGCCACCGCATCCAGGGTGACTTCGACCTCGCCCTGTCCGGGAGGCGCGATCTGAATGTCATCGAGTGTCAGTGGTGCACCAAATGTGTGGCACACGGCGGCTTTGATGGTTTTCATGGTCGGTCTCCCCGTCGTTCTTGTTCAGGGTGACGTTGCCCACTGGGCACTGCAATGCGGAAAGCGGCGCGGATCTGTCGGTTTTACGCCACGGCATGTCAGGAGAGTGCAGCGGTGATGCATCGGGATTGCCGCTTTGGACACTCCGCCGGCTGTCTGTTGGGTGCCGGTTGCGGGGTGTGGCGTGACGGCGCTATCGGGTGAACTGAAGGGCAATTTGGTCGACCAGTTCTGCCAGTGGACCGGGCTGCGACAGGAATGGCGAATGCGAACTTTCGAGCATATGTACATCCTTCTGCGGCCAGTCGGCGCACATGCTGCTCTGATATTCCGGCGGGATGGTGCGGTCCTGAGTACAGCGGATATAGGCCTTGGGCAGCTCCGCCCAGGCCGACGGCACGGTAAGCGGCGTGGCCTGTGGCGGGATCGGCTGCGGGCAGAGGTGTTCCAGCGCGAAGGAGACCGCTTCGGGCGGGCAGTCATGATAGAACAGCTCCGGCGCGGCGTCCGGGCGGATCGTGTAGCTGTGGCCGTCGTCCGATTTCACCGCCGCATCGCCGATGGTCTGGCGTGGACCCGCCTTGCGCATGTCGATCAGGGAGAGGCCGGAGACTGGCACATAGGCGCAGAGGTAAATCAGGGCGCGCGGACGTGCGTATGCCACCGCGCCGGTGATTGGAAAGCCGGCCCAGGAATGGCCGAGGACAATGGTCTCGGGCGTGATGTGATCTGCGACGGCCCGGCAGGTCTCATCAAGCGTCACGGTTTCAGGCGCGCGGTCATCGCGGTGGCCGGGGAGGTCTATGGCGCGCACAAAATGACCACGGGCGGCCAGCGCCGGGGTCAGGTCGCGCCAACACCATGCTCCGTGACAGGAGCCGTGAACGAGAAGGATATCAGCCAATGTGTCCAACCTCTTGCAGGAATTGAGTGAGCCGCGCGCCGTAGGCTTCGGGCTGGTCGATGGGGGGCACGTGGCCGCTGCGCCGCAGCAGCGCAAACTGCGCGCCGGGGATCAGGTCGATGGTTTCACGCACCAGATCGGGCGGGGTGGAGCCATCCTCTGACCCGGCGATGCCAAGCGTGGGCAGGCGCAGGCCGGAGGTGGGCGTGTAGAAATCGGTGCCCGCCACCGCGGCGCAGCAGCCAAGGTAGCCTTCGACGCTGGTGCCTTCGACGATCGCCTGCGTCGGGGCATGGGCGCCGGACTTCAGATAGGCGCGGGGGAACCAGCGCTGCATGGTTTCGGCCCCGATGGCGGCGAGGCCATCGGCGCGGATCGCCGCCATCCGGCGCTGCCAGATCTCCGGCGTGCCGATCTTGGCGGCGGTGTTGGACAACACCAGCGCGCGGATCAGATCGAGCCGTTTCACCGCCAACCCCTGCGCGATCATGCCGCCGATGGACAGGCCGACAAACAGGCTGTCGCGGATCTCGCAGAACTCCATCAGCCGTTCCGCGTCGCGCACCAAAGCGCCCATCGAATAGGGGCCATCGGGCACCGAAGACCCGCCATGGCCGCGCAGGTCGAACGTCAGAATACGCAGGCGGTCGGGCAGCGTCGGGATCACCCGGTCCCAGATGCGCTGGTCGGTGCCAAGCGCATGCACAAGGACCACGGGCGGCGCCTTGGCCGGGCCATGCAGGGTGTAGTTCAACTGGACATCGCCAAGGTCTGCGAGGGGCATGGGCGGGCTCTTGCTATCTGTTGCCGCGCGACCATAAACAGATGCGTCGCGAGAGGCCAGCGATGGGCGAGGCGAAGGGGGCTTGCCCTTCGCGCTCGCCGGAATGTTGCCGGTTGAAGGACCACTCAGGAGAAGCGGCTGAGTGCCTCGACAAAGGTATCCCGGTCCACATTGCCGCCGGTGGCAACAGCGATCACCGCATCGCCTTCGATCTGGTCGCCATGGAACAGCGCGGCGGCGAGGGCGGCAGCACCACCGGGTTCCAGCACGATCTTCAGCCGTTGGAAGGCAAGCGCCATGGCGTGCTGGGCTTCGGTGTCGGTGATGGTGAGGCCGGGCCCGCAAAGGCGCGACAGGATCGGCCAGGTGATCTCGCCCGGGGCCGGGGTCAGGATGGCGTCGCAGATGGAGCCAGTGGGGGTGGCGTTACTCTCGATCCGGCCCGAGGCCTGCGAACGTGCCACATCGTCGAAGCCTTCTGGCTCTGCCGGGCGCACACGCAGCCCCGGCGCACGGTCCTGCAAGGTCAGCGCGATGCCCGAGGTCAGTCCGCCACCGCCGCAGCAGACCAGCACATCGCCTTGGGTGACGCCCTGTTCGGCGGCCTGTTCGGCGATCTCCAGCCCGGTGGTGCCCTGGCCCGCGATCACCTCGGGTTCGTCATAGGGTTTGATGAGGGTGAGGCCGCGGCTCTCGACCAGCGGCGCGGCGGCGGCTTCGCGGCTTTCTCCAGCTGCGCGATCATAGAGCACCACTTCGGCACCCAGGGCGCGGGTGTTGTCGATCTTGAGCCGGGGCGCATCAGCGGGCATCACGATCACCGCAGGCGCGCCATGGGCCTTGGCCGCCGCGGCGACACCCTGCGCGTGGTTGCCCGAGGAATAGGCGATGACACCGCGCTTGCGCAGGTCGGGGTCCAGAGCCGACAGCGCCGCCCAGCCGCCGCGGAACTTGAACGATCCGGTGTGCTGCAGGCATTCGGCCTTCACGAAGAGGCGCCGACCAGCGATCTCGTCAAGGAAGGGCGAGGAGAGGAGCGGCGTGCGGCGGGCGTGGCCCTTGAGGCGCGCGGCGGCGGCCTCGATCATGGCGAGCGTGGTCATTAGGCGTCTTTCAATACATCGTGGATGAGGGCGAGGGCGGCGGGTTCGTCAAGGAAGGGGATATGGCCGCGATCCGGCAGTTCCACGGCGCGCAGGGCGGGCAGGCGGCGCTGCATCTCGGCATAGGTCTCTGCCGACAGGATATCGGAGTGCGCGCCTCGGATGACCCCGGCGGGCAGCCCGTCGAGGGCGGCAAACCACGGCCAGAGGCTGGGCTTCTCCTCCATCTCGGCCAGGGCAGCGACCTGGGCCAGCATGGCATCGCGCAGGCGGGCGTCATAGCGTAGCTCCAGCCCGTCCGGCGTCTCTTTGTAGAAGGTCTGCGCCTCCTCCAGCCAGCGTTGCGACGGAACGCCGGGGAAGGCTGGCGCCATCACGGCCTCCAGCGTCTGGGCGGCCTCGGCATGGGTGTTCGCGGAAGGGCGGCGACCGAGGTAGTCGAAGATCCGGCCCAGACCCTCCTCGGCGATATCGGGGCCAACGTCGTTGAGGATCACCGCCGACAACCGGTCGCGGGCGGTGCCGGCGATCGCCATCGCCACCAGCCCGCCGCGCGAGGTGCCAAGCAGGGCCGCGCGAGCCAGCCCGAGGTGGTCCATCAAGGCGATCACATCCCCGGCCTCGGTCAGGATGTTGTAGCTGGACGGGTCTTCGGCATAATCCGACCGCCCGCGCCCGCGCAGATCCAGCGGGATGACGTGATAGGCAGAGAGATGCGGCAGCGCATAGCGGAAATCCTGCCCGTCGCGGGTCAGGCCGGGCAGGCAGATCAGCGGCAGCCCGTCGCGATTGCCGTGGGTCTCATAGTAGAGCGACAGCCCGTCTGGGGTGGTGAAACGGCTCATGAAGATGTCTTTCTCAGGTGGTGTAGCGGGCAGTGGTTCAGGCGGTGGCGGCGATGTCGGGGATCGGGGTCAGGTCGCTCAGGACATGCGCCGGGCGCCAAGGCAGGCGGTCCACCGGCTCATCCGCGCGATTGACCCATGCGGTGGTGAAGCCATAGCCGGTGGCGCAGCCCGCGTCCCAGCCGTTGGAGGAGACAAACAGCACCTCGGGCCGTTCATCGCCAAACCGTTGGCCGACCAGATCATAGACAGCCGCGGCGGGTTTGAAGATACCGACGCTTTCGACCGAGAGCACATCATCGAGCACGTCGCCAAGCCCGGCGGAGTCCACAGCCCCGGCCAGCATCTGCGGCGACCCGTTCGACAGGATGGCGGTCTGATAGCCCGCGTCCTTGAGCGCGCGCAGCATCGCGGGCACCTCCGGGTAGGCGGCCAGTTCCCAGTAAAGGTCCAGCAGCCGTTGGCGCAGGGCGGGCTGAGCATCAAGACCGGCGGCCTCCAGCGCCCAGTCAAGGCCGTCCTGCGTGACCTGCCAGAAATCCGTATGCGCCTCGGTGACGGCGCGCAGCCAGGTATATTGCAGCTGTTTCAGCCGCCAGGTTTGCGCCAGTGTCGCCCAATTGTCCGAAAGCTGCGGGAATTCCGGCTCTGCTGCGGCCTGTCGGGCGGCGGCGGCGACGTCGAACAGCGTGCCATAGGCGTCGAAAATGCAGGTCTTGATCGTCATTTGGAAGGCCTCCGTGTTGGCAGCGAAACTGCCACAAGCGGGGCCGGGCTCAATGGGCTAAATTGTGTTGGTACGGGTTTACTCTGCTGCCATGAGCGTTAGGGTGGCCTCTTATCATTCGGGCCCTCGGCCCAAAAACACACCTGAGAACCCGAAAGGGGGTCATCATGACCGCGGTAAAAAATGGCGACACGGTTCGCATCCACTACACCGGAAAGCTGACAGACGGCACCGTCTTTGACAGTTCCGAAGGGCGTGATCCGCTCGAATTCACTGTTGGCGCCGGCCATGTCATCAAGGGCATGGATGATGGCATGCTGGAGATGGCAGAGGGCGATTCAAAGACGCTGGAGATCGCTTGCGAGGACGCCTACGGGCCGATCAACCCCTCAGCCCGTCAGGCCGTGCCGCGCGAGGGTATTCCGGAGGACATTCCGCTGGAAATCGGCACCATGCTGCAGATGCAGACCCCCGAGGGTCAGGTGCTGCCGGTGACCGTGGTCGAAGTGGACGAGACCAATGTGACGCTTGATGCCAACCACCGTCTGGCGGGCCAGGATCTGGTCTTTGACGTGGAGCTGGTGGCGATCGCCTGAGGGCGGACCACGGCTGAAAACGCGGGCCGGCGGGGGAGATCTCCCGCCCGCTCGCAGACGCGAATACGCGTCCCTCCCGGTTGGGCCGGGCGCCGCGCCTGCGGCGCGGCGCGGTCCGTTGCGCCAGTGTTGGGGCCATTAGGGGGCCAAACTGTCATGTGATCGGGGCATCAAAACCACCCAAAACTTGTCTAAATTGCGCGACGCATTTTCGGGGCGACCTGAGGCGTCTTCATCTGGTGTTCATTTCTCCCGGCGACGTTTGCGCCAGCCCTGCTGCATCTTTGGGGCGGTGGGTGGAAAAGTTAAAACCGGAGTTTTGAAATATGCGTAATCTGCTTCTCAGCACTGTTCTGACCATGGGTGCCACCATGGCGCAAGCTACTGAATATTTGAATATTTTTACTTGGGATGGGTATGTTCAGCCGGATGAGGTTGCCGCGGTCAACGACATCCTTGCGTCCGAAGGCTATGATATTGAGGTCCGCGTGCTGGACACTCTGGCCGAAGGTCCGGAGCAGATGTTTGACGTGATCCGTTCAGGCGATGTGGATGTCTCTTTCCTGACGCTGAACTACATCAATATGGAAGGCTTTCCGTTCTCCAACCTGCTGCAGCCGATCGACACGTCCTCGCCCCGTCTGAGCAATGCCGAGGCACTTCTGCCGGAGCTGAGTGCGATCCCGATGGGCATGTCCGACGCCGGTCCGCTGTACCTGCCGTTTGGCGGTGGCTCCTACGGGATCTGGGCCAATGACGACGTGGTTGCAGAGCATCCGACCTCGGTTGCTGACCTGCTGAAGCCCGAGTGGAAGGGGCAGATCTCGCTGACCTCAGGCCAGGTGCAGCCGAATGTGGCATTGGCGTTGATGTCCATGGGGCAGTCGCCCTTTGCGGTGCAGGATGCCTCTGGTGACCGCAAGAAAATGGCGGCGCTACAGAAAGCAGATGGTGAGTTGCAGCAAACGATGAACGCGCTGCACGATCAGGTCGGCTTCTTCTGGAGTGCAGGCCCGGAATTCCGCGGCGACCTGGCCTTTGTGGCCTCCTACGGTCCCGGCGCAGCGGCTCATGTGGCCTCCGGTGGGAACTGGAGCATCGTGAACTTCGACGAGGGCAACACCGTCTGGCTCGACACCATCAACTTCTCGAAAAAGCTGAAGGGCAAAAAGCTGGAAGCGGCCGAGATCTTTGCCAACTACTTCATCGGCAAGGACGTGCAGGAGCGCATCGTGAACGGTCTTGGCATGGTGGCGGCGACCACGCAGGTGGATGCGAATCCGATGCTGGATGACAACCCGGAGTTCTTTGCTGAAGAGCTGTTCTGGCCGCCTTATACCAAGCTGGCCAACAACGTGATGAACATGTTGTCCAAGCGGGCGTCGGAAGCGGGTAGCTGACTGAAACCGCCAGTGTGAAAGCTAGAAGAGAGAGGGGCGCTGCGGCGCCCCTTTGTCGTGGTTGTGGACAGGGAGGCGAAACGCTGTCGCTGGCAACGTCGTCTGCACGGCCCGGAATGCGGCGGGAAATGCGCCGACCGTCAGCGCTGCAGCAGCAGTGAGATACTGCGGGCCGCGCGTTGCGCAAAACGGCTTAGATCCGCGGGATCTGTGCCCGCCCGCACCCGCAGGCCCAGCGAATGCAGTGTGGCAGCGGCCAGTTCAGCTGCGGCCTGACGGGTGTCCTCCGCCGTGTCCGGAGCCAGGTGGTTAAGCAGGCGACGGAACTGAGCGTCGGTCTGCGTGACCCGCTGCATCAGCCGGCTGCGGATCTCCGGATGCAGAGGGGCGGCGGCAACGGCGGTGGAGAACACGAGGCAACCACGCGCCTGCTCAAGGGGCTCGTCACGATAGATTGCAAGCATGGCCATATAGACGGCCCTTAGCGCCTCCTCCGGCGTGGCATCGCGCGGGATCTGCTGCGCCAGATCGCCCTGCACGCGGATGACAAAATCATCCATCGCGCGCAGGAACATCGCTTCCTTATTTCCAAAGGCGGCATAGAGGCTGGGGCGCACGAGGCCGGTGGCCTTAGAAAGGTCATCCAGCGAGGTCGCCGCATAGCCCTTCTGCCAGAAGGTCTCCATGATCGTCTGGCGCACCGCACGTTCATCGAACTTACGCGGGCGGCCCCGACCGCGTGTCTGCCCCGCCTTGCTCATTCGGGGAAGTCCGCCCCGTGTAGCACATCGCAGAAATGTGGCTGGTGAAAGCCGGGCACATGGCGATGGGCCACGTCTGCGCCAAAATTATGCATCGCGGTCATGGGCTTGGCTTTGTAGATCCGGGTGAGCGCTTGTTCCATTGCCTTTTTGAAGCCCAGACGGGGGTAGGCGTCAAGCACCTGTTCCATCACCTCCGGGGTGATCTGATCATGCGGGATGACGCCCACATCCAGACCGGCGCCGATCTGCACCAGCGCGGCCTCGGGTGATTTTTTCTGCGGGATCGAAAATGTGGTGTGCAGCGCAATCGCGTCCCAGACCCGGTCGATGCGCGATTGCTCGACGTTTTGCGCCGTTAGGAAGGTGGCGGCGGCTTCGGCAGCGTCCACCTCAAACCGGTCATCCGCCATATATTGCTCGGTCAGGCCGAGGTCATGCAGCATGGCAGCGATGTAAAACAGCTCCGGATCATATTGCATGCCTGTTGCCCGAGCGGTGAGGGCGCCAAAGACAAATGACCGGCTGACGTGGTTGTAGAGAAACGGATCGCTGGCCATTCGCGCCATTTCCTCGGCGGCGGTGCAGGGCGCGGTGTCGGGCGGGGGCACAAGGTCGGTGAGAAGCATCTGAGATATCCTGATTAAGACGGCTTCTCTTTTATTGTGCGATTCGGTATAAAATAAAAGCACCCAGGCTCAAAATGACCTGAGGCAAAAAGAAAAGGCGCCCCGAAGGGCGCCTTAACTGACTGATATGTAATATTAAATCAGAGGTGATCTTGCTGCGGCATGCCCAAGATATGAAAGCCGCCATCGACGCGGATGATCTCGCCGGTGGTGTAGGCGCCGGCGTCCGAAGCCAGATAGACCGCTGTGCCACCAACCGCTTCCAGCGTCGCATTGGACCGCAAGGGGGCGTTCTGCTCGGTGTGCTTATAGGTCTTGCGCGCGCCGCCGATGGCAGCACCGGCCAGCGTTTTCATCGGGCCTGGGGAGATCGCATTGACGCGGATGCCATCGGGGCCGAGGTCGTTGGCCAGATAGCGCGTGGTGCTTTCCAGCGCGGCCTTGGCCACGCCCATCACATTGTAGTTCGGGGTCACCCGGTTCGAGCCGCCATAGGTCAGCGTCAGCATGGTGCCACCGCCGTTTTCCTGCATCATCGGATAGGCACGACGGGCCACCTCGATGAAGGAATAGGCTGAGATATCCATCGAGTTCTTGAAGTTGGCGCGGCTGGTGTTGATGAACCGGCCGGTCAGCTCCGTTTTGTCGGAATAGGCGATGGCGTGGACGATGAAATCGATCGTCGGCCAGCGCGCGCCCAGCTGTTCGAACGCGGTGTCGAGCGACGCATCGTCGGTGACATCCACATCCACCATGAAATCGCTGTCGACTGAGGCCGCCAGCGGTTCCAGACGTTTGCCGAAGGCCTCGCCTTGATAGGTGAAGGCCAGCTCGGCCCCGGCCTCATGCATCGCCTTGGCGATCCCCCAGGCGATGGAGCGGTCATTTGCCACCCCCATGATCAGGCCCCGTTTGCCGGCCAATACTCCTGTCACGTTGTCAATCCTTGTACTTGCTGAGAACCATGGACCCATTGGTGCCGCCAAAGCCGAAGCTGTTGGTCATGACACTGTCGAGCCCTGCGTTTTCAACATATTGGGTCGCCACTTCGCCGTCCTCGATACCCTCTGCGAGGGTTTCGACGTTGATCGAAGGGGTGATGAAATCATTGTCCAGCATCAGGAGGCTGAAGATCGCCTCCAGCGCGCCTGCCGCACCCTGCGCGTGGCCGGTCATCGATTTGGTGGAGGAGATCGGCGGCACCTGACCGGCGCCAAAGACGCGGCGGGCGGCTTCGACCTCGCCCACGTCCCCAACCGGTGTCGAGGTGCCATGCGCGTTGATGTAGGAGACCTTGCGACCTTCGGGCAGGGTCTGCAGGGCCAGACGCATCGCGCGCTCGCCGCCCTCGCCGGAGGGGGCCACCATGTCGTGTCCGTCGGAGGTGGCGGCAAAGCCGGTCACTTCGGCATAGATCTTGGCACCACGCGCCAGCGCATGCTCCAGATCTTCCAGCACCACGATGCCGCCGCCGCCGGAGATCACAAAACCATCGCGGTCCTGATCGAAGGCGCGGGAGGCTTTTTCCGGTGTGTCGTTATACTTCGAGGACATCGCGCCCATGGCGTCAAACAGACAGGACAGGGTCCAGTCCAGTTCCTCGCCGCCACCGGCGAACATCACGTCCTGCTTGCCCATCATGATCTGCTCTGCGGCATTGCCGATGCAGTGCAGCGAGGTGGAGCAGGCAGAGGTGATCGAATAGTTGATGCCCTTGATCTTGAACGCGGTCGCCAGGTTGGCGGAGATCGTCGAGGACATGCATTTCGGCACCGCGAAGGGGCCGATGCGCTTGGTGGCGCCGGTCTTCAGCACGGTCTGATGCGCGGTCAGCATCGAGGAGGTGGACGGCCCGCCGGAGCCTGCGATCAGGCCGGTGCGTTCGTTCACTACCTGATCCTCGCCCAGGCCGGAATCGGTGATCGCCTGTTGCATGGCGATATGCGCATAGGCGGCGCCGGGGCCCATGAAGCGCAGGGTGCGCTTGTCCACGTGCTCGGCGGGGTTGATTTTCAGCGTGCCTGCAATCTGGCTGCGGAACCCGTGTTCCGCCATCTCTTCGCTGGCGGTGATGCCGGACTTGCCGGCCTTCAAGGAGGCAATGACCTCTTCGGCAGTGTTCCCGATGGAAGAGACGACTCCCAGACCGGTGACGACGACGCGACGCATGATGCGTACTCCTGTGTACTCGTGTGAAAGGGGGCTGGCCCCGTTCCTGTGCCCGTGTTCCTGTCGTGGCGACCCGCGGTGCGGATCAGCTCTCGGAGAGGGCCACTTTCATGTCCTTGACCTGATAGATCACCTCACCATCCGCTTCCACGATCCCGTCTGCGACGCCCATGGTCAAGCGGCGGGTTTGCAGGGCTTTGGTGAAATTGATGCGATAGGTCAGCATTTTACGCTCCGGGCGCACCATGCCGGTCAGTTTGACCTCACCAACGCCAAGCGCATAGCCGCGCCCCTGCCAGCCGCGCCAGCCGAGGTTGAAACCGGTGAGCTGCCACAGGCCATCAAGGCCGAGGCAACCGGGCATGATCGGGTTGCCGGGGAAATGGCACTCGAAGAACCACAGGTCCGGGGTGATGTCGAATTCCGCGATGATATGGCCTTTGCCATGCTCACCGCCGTCGCTGCTCACCTCGGTGATGCGGTCCATCATCAGCATCGGGGGCGCCGGCAACTGTGCATTGCCGGGTCCAAACAGCTCGCCTCTTGCGCATTTGAGCAGGTCTTCCTTGTCAAAGCTGCTGGGATATTGGGCCATGTGCGGGGCAACTCCTGCCTGTGGGTCTCAAAATAGGTTCAACGACCCCATTAGCATCGCGTTTACATGTCCTGCAAGGGCAGCGCGATGCTGCATGTGCGAGGGTGAGGTGAGGTTTTATCAGGTCTGTGCCGGAAGAACGGGCGGCTGTCTTTGCAAATCGGATTGAAAACGGGCAGTATTCTGCCATATAGAACGCCAGTGGATGTGAACAGTAGGAAGGTGATCATGACGCCGACCCATGAAGAGAACGCCAACAAGTGGCTGATGGAGGCGGGCCTGCGCCCGACCCGCCAGCGCGTGACGCTGGCCTCTCTGCTGGTGGGCGATGGCCAGCACCGTCACGTCACCGCCGAGAGCCTGTTTGATGCCGCCAAGGACGATGGCGCCGCCGTGTCGCTGGCGACGGTCTACAACACGCTACGTGCCTTTTGCGAGGCGGGCGTGCTGCAGGAGATCACGGTTGATGGCTCCAAGAGCTATTTCGACACCAATGTGCATGACCATCCGCATTATTACTGGGAAGGCGAGGGCCGCGTCAGTGATGCCCCGTCCGAGGAGTTGGTGATCCAGTCCGTGCCGCAGCCGCCCGAGGGGATGGAGATCGCCTCGGTCGATGTGGTCATCCGTCTGCGTAAGAAGTAAGCGCCTCAACTTTCTGAAGAATTTCCTGTCAGCGCCGAGGTGAGCGCCGTCATGGCCTGTGCGGTGGGCGACCCGTCCGCCGGTGTCGCATGGCAGGTCAGCACCACTGGTTCCCGGGCATGGGCATCGCGGATCGGACGCGCGACGAGCGGCATGCCGTCGTAGGTGAGGTCGCCGGGCGGAAGGCTGTAGGCCAGTCCGATCCCTTCGCCTCGGGCCGCCAGACTGCGCAGCAGCTCCAGCGATGCGGCCCGATGCGCCACCTCCGGCACCAGTCCCAGAGTTTTGAACAGCCGCATCATATGGGCGATCGACAGGCCCTCACGCGACAGGATCAGCGGCGCCCGGGCCAGTTCGGCAAGGCTGATGTCTTTTTGCGCCGCCAGCGGGTGATCTGGCGGCATCAGCGCCATAGGTGTGATGTGGTGCAGGTCCTGCCGGGTGAAACTCGAATCAAGTCCGAGGTCATAGGTCAGCGCGAGATCGCAGCTGCCCGCCCTGAGGGCCGTGATCAGATCCTCAAAGTGACCCTCAATGATATCGAGCCGGACCTGCGGCAGAGTGGCGCGCAGGGTGGCGAGGGCGCGTGGCAGCAGGAAGGGCGCGAGATCACTGAAACAGCCGATGGTCAGGTGCTGTGCGGCCTGCACGGCGGTGCCTGCGCGCTCCAGCTGGGTCGCCTGCACCAGCAGCGCCTCCGCCCCCGTGACAAAATCGCGCCCCTGCGGTGTCAGTTCCAGCGGCGCGCCCTTGCGACGCAGGAACAGCACCCGGCCCAGATGGGCTTCGATCCGCGACAGCGCCGCCGACAGTGCCGGCTGGCTGACATTCAGAGCGGTCGCCGCGCCCGACAGACTGCCGTGATGGGCAATGGCGGTGACATATTCGTAGTGGCGTAGTGTCAGGTATAACATCAGCTGAAGGCTATCTTAGAAAGATATGATTTGAAACTATGCGCGCCGCCTGAGACGGTCAGAAGAACAGATAGTCAGAGGGAGTAGGGACATCATGGTACATCCGTTGCTGAGCGAAGATCAGGTCGAGGCCTACCAACGCGACGGCGTGGTGATGATCAAGGGGCTGTTTCGCGATCAGGTGGAGCTGCTGCGCAAGGGGGTGGCGGCCAATATGGCGGAACCCGGTCCCTATGCCTCCAATAACGACAGGCAGGGCGAAAGCGGCCGTTTCTTCGATGACTATTGCAACTGGACCCGAATCCCGGAGTTTGCCGCCGCAATTGAGGCCTCACCGGTGGCGGAGGTGGCCGCGGATCTGATGGGTTCGGATTTGGTCCAGATGTTTCACGACCATGTGCTGGTCAAGGAGCCGGGCACCTCGATGGCGACCCCCTGGCATCAGGACGGACCCTATTATTTTGTCGAGGGTCAGCAGACCGTCAGCTTCTGGTCGCCGCTCGACCCGGTGCGGGAGGCGAGCCTGCGCTGCGTGGCCGGATCTCATCGCTGGGAGAAGGAAGTGCTGCCCACCCGCTGGGTCTCGCAAGAGGGGTTCTTTGCCGATGAAGGGCAGTACATGGCGGTGCCGGACCCGGACGCGGAGGGCATGCGGGTGATGGAGTGGGAGATGGAGCCCGGCGATGCGGTGGCGTTCCACTTTCGCACTCTGCATGGCGCGCGCGGCAATACCTCTGACATGCGCCGCCGGGCGTTCTCGTTGCGGCTGGTGGGGCAGGATGCGCGGTATGTGGAGCGTCCGGGTCCGACCTCGCCGCCGTTTCCGGGCCATGACATGACCCCGGGCCAGCGTCTGCGCGAGGATTGGTTTCCGTTGTTGTTGCAACGCTAGGGCGGGTCAGGGAGCGGGGCAGGGGGCTCTGCCCCCTCGGCGCCAGGGCGCCTCACCCCCGAGGTATTTGGGGAAAAGATGAAATTGACAGGCGCAGGGCCTGCATCGTTTTGTTCATAGCTCTGCCAGAGGTCATGTTTCGCGGGTGCGGGGCGTTCAGAACCACTGGCCGGGCTCCATCAGGCCGAGGTCGAGGAGCTGGCGCGAGTGCCATTCAAACGGCGTGGAGTTGTGCCATTTGAAGCTCCGGATTTCGAATGTGGAACCGGGGTTGCGCTTGAGCGCCTTGGCGGCGCGGAAGGAGCAGATCGCTGCGGTCAGGTTGTGGTGCCATGGGCAGGCGTAGGTATTGTATTCCTGTTCGTTGAACGTGTGATCTGCGCGCAACTGCAAGCCTTTCCTGGCGCGAAACAATGCGATGCGGTCGATCTTGCGGCTGGCGTCGGGGATGTGTTCCTCGTGTCGCCAGCGGATGCCACCGAAGAAATCCAGCTGCCGGTCGCGCGGATCACCGGTAATGGGGTCCTTGCGTCCCTGTGCGTAATAGCCGGAGCGATCAAGGCAGGCGCCCTCGATCGAGACCGCGTTGGGATAGGTCTCCAGATCGCCGGCATAGAGGTCGATCACATAGGTCAGCATCGCATCGCGCCGTTCCTCCGCGTGGAAGGTCAGCATCTCGGTTACTGTGCGCGACTCGCAAAACGGGTAGAAGAGGTATTCGGCGTTGTAGCAGTAATAGAGCCAGCAGCCCGGGCTGGCCGCCGCGATCACCCTGTTGACGCCTTCCACCACCGCCTCAGCCGGGCCGCAGTCAAAGGGCACGCGATGCACCCTTTCCGCCACGTCGCTGGGCAGGTCGAAAGCATCGGGCATCAACGCCACCACCGCCTTGAAGCCGCAGTCCAGGTGATGACGCAAGCTGGTGCCGATCTCCACCTCATCCTCGACGAAGATCAGCGCCACCGGTCCTTTGGCGAGCACCGATTTGCCGGTCTGCAGGAAATCCTCCAGCGAGGCATAGATCATCGGGCCTGTCCTTCTGCTCCGCCCCGGTTGTGCCCCGGTGCCTTGTCTGGTGTTCGCGGTTAAAATCGGGTAATTGCCTTGCCATTGCAAGCGGCCACAATTCGCGCTATGCGCTGCCGCTGTTCTTTCGCCTTGCTCCCCGTCGCTAGAAGGTAGCCCCGCCATGACCGCGCCCAAGAAGCTCTATATCAAGACCTACGGCTGTCAGATGAACGTCTATGACAGCGAACGCATGTCGGAGGCGCTGGGCGGTCAGGGCTATGTGGAAACGCAATCCCCCGACGACGCGGACATGATCCTGCTGAATACATGCCACATTCGCGAAAAGGCGGCCGAGAAGGTCTATTCCGAGCTGGGCCGCTTCAAGGGGCTGAAGGCTGATAAGCCGGATCTGAAGATTGGCGTGGCGGGCTGTGTCGCCCAAGCCGAGGGCGAGGAGATCATGCGCCGCCAGCCGCTGGTGGATCTGGTGGTTGGTCCGCAGAGCTATCACCGTCTGCCGGAAATGGAAGCCAAGGCGGGTGCGGGTGAAAAGGTGCTCGACACCGATTTCCCCGAGGAAGACAAGTTCGAGCAGCTGAAACGCCGCCCCAAGGCAAAGCGTGGCCCCACCGCATTTCTGACTGTGCAGGAGGGGTGTGACAAATTCTGTGCCTTCTGCGTGGTTCCTTATACCCGCGGGGCCGAGGTGTCCCGCCCGGCTGACCGCATCCTGCGCGAGGCGGAAGATCTGGTGGAACGCGGCGTGCGCGAGATCACCCTGCTTGGGCAGAACGTCAACGCCTATCACGGCGCGGGTGCCGACGGTGACACGACGCTGGCGCAGCTGATCTGGCAGCTCGACAAGATCGACGGGCTGGAGCGCATCCGCTTCACCACCTCGCACCCCAACGACATGATGGATGATCTGATCGAGGCGCATGGCACCTGTGCCAAGCTGATGCCCTATCTGCATCTGCCGGTGCAGGCGGGGTCGGACAAGATCCTGAAGCGGATGAACCGGGCTCATACCGCCGAGAGCTATTTGCGCCTGATCGAGCGCATTCGGGCCGCGCGGCCCGATATCTTGATTTCCGGCGATTTCATCGTCGGCTTTCCGGAAGAGACCGAAGCGGATTTCCAGGCAACGCTCGATCTGGTGGAAGAGGTGAAATACGGCACCGCCTATTCGTTCAAATACTCCACCCGTCCGGGCACACCGGCTGCAGAACGTGCGCAGGTGGACCCGAAGGAAGCCGACGACCGGTTGCAGCGGCTGCAGGCCCTGCTGACCCGCCAGCAGCGCGAGGTGCAGGACAGCATGGTGGGCCGCGAGGTTGGCGTGCTGTTCGAAAAGCCCGGGCGCTTTGCAGGCCAGATGGTGGGCAAGTCCGATTATCTGCACGCGGTTCATGTGGCTGACTGCGATGCCGCCGTGGGCGACCTGCGCCGGGTGCGGATCCTGTCCTCCGGGACCAACTCGCTGGCTGGCGAGCTGATCGGCTGAGCGCGATAGCGGCTGCGTCGGCGGACTAGGCGTCTGTTCGATGTGCAGCCACGCGCACAATTCAGGTGTTGAAGGCTGCGACCGCCAGAGCGCTGTGCGACTCGGTGGTGGCGGCTGGGCAGAGCTTACTTTCACATTCTGAAGGGCTGGCGGCCTCATTGATCGCGGTGCGTCAGCAATAAGTCGCCAAGTGCGGAACTGTTTCGCATGCGCGCTGTGAACGCCGCGAAATTCCCCATGGAGTGGCCTCATGTTCAGGGAAAATTAGTGTAAATTAGGGACATACATAAGACACGGAAGGTTCAGAAAGGATCATTCCCAAGTGGGCCAATTGAAGGATGCCTGTTGTGTTTAATCAAATATTAAGCAAAGCCTGTGCGCCTCTTGCCTGCGCCGCGACCGTCGTTTCGCTCGCTCTGGCCGCACCCATTGCCGCGCAAGAGACTGCCCCGCTGCGTGGCGAACGATATGTACCAACCATCTGGGTTGATCCAGACGGGTGTGAGCACTGGGTCATGGATGATGGTGCCGAGGGCTACATGACCACGCATATGACGCCGGACGGTAAACCTGTTTGCCGCCGAGGTCAGCTCTGCGGCATGATGCCGACCGATCAGTTCTTTGCCACCGACGGCAGCGCCATTAATGCCGCAGGGCGCAAGCGCCTTCAGGAGTGGTTTAAGTCCACGATGCCGGGGACCCGTTACTTTGTCGTCGCCGGTCATACCGACAGCCGTGCCTCGGATGAATACAATATGGCCCTCTCCAAGCGTCGCGCCGACGCGGTGGCGCAGGTTGGTCGTTCGGTCGGGGCGCGTATCAGGGACATCCGGGCCTATGGCGAACGCAGTCCGCGCGTGCCTAATCGTGGGGCTGCCAACAGGGCGCAGAATCGCCGAGTCGAAATTTACTGCGTAAGCCGCTGAGGGAGCTGGAGTATGAAGATTATCAAAGGGGTCTCAGTGATCACGCTCGGACTTGTGCTTGCGGCATGTGGCGATGTGTCTGACAAGACCCGCGATCAGAACTTTTTTGACGGTGGTGATGGCGACCTTGCCGGTCTGACTGCCGGCATATGGGTTGACCCGCAGGGGTGCGAACACTGGATCGTCGATGATGGAGTCGAGGGCTATCTGGATCCGCGTATGACCCCGGACGGCAAGCCGGTCTGCAACAGTGAGCTGCCGCGCAATGTTGCGGTCGGCCCCTTCAAGAGCGGGTCGTTGTTCACCGACCCGATTTGATCCGATTGCTTTGGCAGATGTCCAGGCGGTGCCTCACGGCGCCGCCTTTTTCGCGCTGGGCGGGTCTTTTGCGCGGTGCCTTGCCGGTCCAATGTAGCAGTTGCGTGAAATCCGGCGTTTCCCAGCGGGCTAGCCCTTGCGCGGGCGCGCGCGGAGATGCAGACTGAAGAGGCAATTTGACAACAGGAGAGCCGTTTGGCCACTAGTGTTCTGCCCCCGTCCTCCGAGCACGCCCCAGCACCCGAAGTGCTGCTGGAATTTCCTGACAACCGACTTCTGATTGAGCTGTGCGGCGAGTTTGACCGTCACCTCGCCGAGATCGAGCAACGCCTGGGCGTGCAGATCATCCGGCGCGGCAACCAGCTGATCGTGCATGGCGATCCCGAGCTGTGTCAGAAGGCTGCGGAGTTGCTGTCTTTGCTTTATGAACGCCTGGAAAGCGGGCGTCCGGTTGAGCGGGAAGACATTGATCGCGAGCTGCGTCTGGATCGCTCGGATGAGGAGGCTGCGGCCTCTGGTCCAGACAGCCAGATGGAGATGTTCACCGGTGGCAAGGTGGAGATCAAGACCCGCAAGAAACTGGTCGAGCCACGCACCGACGCGCAGAAGGCCTATGTGAAGAACCTCTATGAAAACGAGATGGCATTCGGCATCGGGCCCGCGGGCACCGGCAAGACCTATCTGGCAGTGGCCGTGGGCGTGTCGATGTTCATCCAGGGCCATGTGGACAAGATCATCCTCTGTCGGCCTGCTGTTGAGGCGGGCGAGCGGCTGGGCTTTTTGCCCGGTACGCAGGAGGAAAAGGTCGATCCCTACATGCAGCCGCTTTACGACGCGCTGAATGATTTTCTGCCGGGCAAGCAGCTTGCCAAGCTGAAGGAAGAAAAGACCATTGAGATCGCGCCGCTGGCCTTCATGCGCGGGCGCACGCTGTCGAATGCCTATGTGGTACTTGATGAAGCGCAGAACGCCACCACCATGCAGATGAAGATGTTCCTGACCCGTCTGGGTGAGGGCTCTCGCATGGTGATCACCGGCGACCGGACCCAGGTCGATCTGCCGCGTGGCGTGCAATCCGGGCTGCAGGATGCCGAGCGTTTGCTGGCGCCGATCCCGAAGATATCGTTCAATTATTTCACCGCCAAGGATGTGGTCCGCCACCCGCTCGTGGCCGCGATCATCGAGGCCTATGACAAGGACGAAATGACGGGGTGATCTGCCTGGTCTGACACTCGTCCTGTCGCCGGATTGGGTGGTAGGGGCCGACGCAGGAGCCTCCGGCGGAGGTATTTATGGAAAAGCTGAAGTTGGGCCAACGCGTAAGGTCGAGCGGCAGGGCAGTGCTTTCGGCATGCTGTGCTGCGCCGTCCAGTGGTCTTTGTTCAACGCCCCCCGGCGCACTTCGCGCCAGAGCAACCGCCCCTAGCACCGGCGGGACGGCGGATGTTCGCCGCCTGCGCTGCGCTTGCTCGTCACTGACTGCGGAATCGGTCAGGCGCAGCGGGCGGATGACGGTGCTGGCGGGATCTGTCAGTGCGGTGTCGCATCTTCGGTGCTTTCGTTCCGATTGAGGTCGAGGTAAGGCGGGGTGATGATACTGGATGTTGTGATCGAAGATGGCCGCTGGGAAACAGTGGGGCTGGAAAAACAGGCGGAGGTCGCGATCGCGGCCACGCTGAACTGTCTGGGTCTCGGGGACGAGGACTGGGAGGTCTCCATTCTCGGTTGTGATGACCCGCGCATCGCCGAGCTGAACGCGGACTTTCGTCAGAAGTCCAAAGCCACCAATGTCCTTAGCTGGCCGGCGCAAGAGCTGGCCGCCGAGGAGGCGGGCGCGACGCCGCGAGAGCCGGAGATGGATTTCATGGGAGATGCGGCGTTGGGCGACATCGCGATCTCATATGACACCTGCATGGCCGAGGCGGCCGCAGCGGGCAAAGATCCGCTGCATCATGTGCAACATTTGCTCGTTCACGGAACGTTGCATTTATTGGGCTATGATCACATTCGTGACAGCGACGCCACGGTCATGGAAACATTGGAGGTCAGGATACTTGGCAAACTGGGTATTCCTGACCCATATATCTTGGAGGACGGGCCGTGAGCGGCCACTTTGGAATGGAACAATGGGCGATATAGAAGGCAGTTCTAACGCAGCGCAGAGCGCGCTGCAGGACATTGAAGCGATGGAACCAACGTTGAACGGGGCGGAGACGCCCGGGTTCCTGAGTAAGATTTTCGGGAGTTTTTCCCAAACCACCGAGGATGACGCGCCGGAGCAAGATGGCGGTGAAATCCTCGCGGACCCTCCACCGGGCATGATGAACCTCCGCCGGCTGCGGGTCGAGGATGTCGCAATTCCGACCGCCGAGATTGATGCCGTGCCCGTGACGATCGCACGCGAAGAGCTGGTGCAGATGTTTCGTGACACTGGTTTCACCCGCGTTCCGGTCTACGAAGGCACACTCGACACGCCACTGGGATTTGTGCACCTCAAGGATTTTGCCCTGACCTATGGCTTCGATTGTGAGCGCGAAGGGTTTGATCTTGCCAATATGTTGCGGCCGCTGCTCTTCGTGCCGCCGTCCATGCCGATTGGTGTCTTGCTGACAAAGATGCAAGCCGAGCGCCGCCATATGGCACTGGTGATCGACGAATATGGTGGCGTCGACGGCCTGCTGACGATCGAAGACCTGATCGAGCAGGTGGTCGGCGAAATCGAGGATGAGCACGACAGCGGAGAGGATCAGACCTGGGTGCAGGAAAAGCCCGGCTGTTATGTTGCGCAGGCCCGTACACCGCTGGTCGAGTTCGAGAGTGAGATCGGCATTCCGTTGACCCGTCACGAAGATGTGGATGGCGAGGAAATCGATACCCTCGGCGGTCTGGTCTTCATGCTCTCGGGACGCGTGCCCGCGCGCGGCGAGGTGATCCAGCATCCAGAAGGTCCGGAGTTCGAGGTGGTCGACGCTGATCCCCGCCGGATCAAGCGCCTGCGTGTGCGCCTGCCCGGTATCGTCGCGGAATGAGTTTGCTGCCCGCGCTTGGTCGGTTTGGCCCCTATGGGCTGGCCTTTGGTGCGGGTGCGCTGATGGCGCAGGGATTGGCGCCTGTGTCTGCGGTCTGGACGACGCCGGTGGCATTGCTGATCGTTGCGCTCTTGTTTTTGCGCTCGGACCAGCCAAGTCGCGCAGGCGGGATAGGCTGGCTGTTTGGCTGCGGCTACTTCGGTTTTGGTCTCAGCTGGATCATGGAGCCGTTTCAGATTGACGCGGCCACATTTGGCTGGATGGCGCCCTTTGCGTTGGTGCTGATGGCGGCAGGTTTGGCATTGTTCTGGGCACTCGCCTTCTGGGCTGGCGCAAGGATGTCTCGCGGTGACTGGCGGGTGTTTGCGTTGGTGGCCACATGGAGTTTGGCAGAGCTGGCCCGTGCCTATGTTTTGACGGGCTTCCCGTGGGCGGGTTTTGCGCAGCTGGCATTTCCACGCGATCTGGTCTTGCGGGCGGTGCCCTGGGTTGGATCGCATGGGTTTGCGGTGCTGCTTTTGCTGGCGGTGCTGCCTTGCGTGCTGCTGGCGCGGCGTCCCCTGTTTGCAGTGCTGCCCACCGGCTTGATGGTGATTGCGTCAGGCTGGCTGCCCGATGGACGTCCGTTTGGTGGCAATCTGCCGCTGACCAGCCAGACCGTGCGTCTGGTGCAGCCCAATGCGCCACAGGCTGAAAAATGGCTGCCCGAGAAACGCTGGATGTTCGTGCAGCGGATGCTCGATTTTACCGCCGCCGCTCCGGCCCAAGCCGGAAGCGGACGTCCGGATCTGGTGATCTGGCCAGAGACGGCGATCCCCACCTTGCAAAACTACATCGACGAGGTGCGCCCGGCATTGGTCGAGGCCGCGCGAGGGGCAGAGGTGATCTATGGCATCCAGCGCGAGGAAAACGGGCGCTACATGAATTCTGCCGTGGTGATGAGCGCGGAAGGTGAGGCGCTCGACATCTATGACAAGGTGCATCTCGTGCCCTTCGGCGAATACATGCCGCTCCCGAAGCTATGGGAGAGGTTCGGCGTCTTCGGCCTCGCCTCCCGCGCTGCCGGTGGCTATGCGCCCGGGACGCAACGGCGGCTGCTGGACACGATCGCAGGCCGGGCGCTGCCGCTGATCTGCTACGAGGGCGTGTTTGCGCAGGATGTGAATGCCACGCCTTCTCGGCCGGATTATCTGGTTCTGATCACCAATGATGCGTGGTTCGGCAACTACTCTGGCCCTTATCAGCATCTCGTTCAGGCACAGTTGCGCGCCGCCGAGCAGGGTTTGCCGATGCTGCGGGCTGCAAATACCGGCGTCTCGGCGGTCATCGATCCCTATGGTCATGTCCGGGACAGTCTTGCGCTCAATACTGCAGGCTACCTTGACGCACGCTTGCCCCGCCCCTTGCCGCCGACGCTCTACAGTCGCAGTGGCGATTGGCCGGCGCTGTTCGTTTCCCTGCTGCTGCTTTGTGTCGTCAGTCTGCCACGGCTTGGCATGAACCGGCGGCGAACACTTGCTTAATCTGTTGAAGCTATAGATTGACCCAAGGAGTGAGCGCGCCTACTGCGTTCTACATCGCCGCCACAACGGCTTCCTGACGTGGCGGACTTCATTTAGCGGAGCACATCTCTTATGAGCCGAAACAATTACACCTTCACCTCGGAGTCCGTATCCGAGGGTCACCCGGATAAGGTCTGCGACCGGATTTCCGATGCCGTCCTCGACGCGCTGATCGCCGAAGAGCCGGAGGCGCGCGTTGCCGCGGAGACCTTCGCCACCACCAATCGTGTGGTGATCGGGGGTGAGGTTGGCCTGGCGGACCAGGACAAGCTGAAGGACTACATGGGCAAGATCGACGAGATCACCCGCGCCTGCATCAAGGACATCGGCTACGAGCAGGACAAGTTTCACCACGAAACGGTTGAGATCACCAATCTGCTGCACGAGCAATCCGCCCATATCGCACAGGGTGTCGACGCGGCTGGCGACAAGGACGAGGGGGCGGGCGACCAGGGCATCATGTTCGGCTTTGCCACCGATGAAACCGATGCGCTGATGCCTGCGCCGATCCAGTTCTCGCATGCAATTCTGCGTCGCCTTGCCGAAGTGCGCAAGAACGGCACCGAGCCGGCACTTGGTCCGGACGCCAAATCGCAGATCTCCGTGCGCTATGAAAACGGCCAACCGGTCGAGGTGTCGTCGCTGGTGCTGTCGACACAGCATCTGGACGAGACACTGACCTCTGCCGACATCCGTGCCATGGTAGAGCCGTATATTCGCGAGTCGCTGCCCGAGGGCTGGCTGACCAACAACACCGTCTGGCACGTGAACCCGACCGGAAAATTCGTGATCGGCGGTCCCGATGGTGATGCGGGCCTGACCGGGCGCAAGATCATCGTGGACACCTATGGTGGCGCCGCACCGCATGGCGGCGGCGCGTTCTCCGGCAAAGACCCGACCAAGGTGGACCGCTCTGCAGCCTATGCCGCGCGCTACCTGGCCAAGAACATTGTGGCTGCCGGTCTTGCGCATAAATGCACGCTGCAGCTTTCGTATGCGATTGGCGTGGCTGCGCCACTGTCGATCTATGTGAACACTCATGAGACCGGTGTCGTGCCGGACGAACAGATCGAGTTTGCCGTGCGCAAATGCATGGACCTGACACCGCGCGGCATCCGCACGCATCTGGGTCTCAATAAGCCGATCTATCAGCGCACCGCCGCATACGGCCACTTTGGTCGTGCACCGGAGGACGATGGTGGCTTCTCATGGGAGCGCACTGACCTGACCGGCGCGCTGAAGGGCGCGGTCTGAAGTCGGCGCTTCAATCACGTCACGCAGAATCACGGGCGGGGGAAACCCTCGCCCGTTTTTGTATCGGCCATCTGGAGCAGATCTCGCGCAGGTCCGCCGGACTGGCCAATGCAACTGACAGGTATTGCCTGCCGTTGCGCGAGGGCAGCCCGCGCTGTCTATGACAGGGAGGCCGCGCGAGCGGGGCCGCTCATATGCTCATCGTTGCCGGCGTGGTCTCGCAGGGCCTTTCTGTTGATCTCTTTTTCTTGAACTGCAGAACGGGTTTGCTCCCTATACCCTTCGCCCGCTATTCAAGGGGGCAAAGCAGATCGGGCAAGGGGGCCAATATGGCGATACTGGGATGCAAAACGGGGCCAGTCAGGGCGTTGCTGAGCCTCGCGGCCTTGATCTGGGCCGCGCCGGCATCGGCACTGGACGACGGGGCGGGCCGTCTGTTCGTGGATGGCAGCACGCTGTCCTTTGATACCGAGGCGGTTGCGGACGACCAACCCGGCGAGATCGTGATTTCCGATATCGACCTGTTCCGCAGCCTTCTGCAGGAACATCCGGACGTCAGCACGCTGCAGCTTAACTCCAGCGGTGGCAGCATTTACGCCAGTTCTGAAATCGCGTGGATCGTATCGGATTATGGTCTGAACACGCAGGTGGATGGTGAATGCGTCAGTGCCTGTGTCGACGTGTTCCTCGCAGGCGCGCGTCGCGAAATGACGCTGGGCTCGAAGATTGGATTTCATCGCCGTTCCTGGTCGCCGCAGGCGGTAGAAGGCTACTATGAAGATCTGCGCGAAAGCCGTGGCTGGGCCACACCGTTCGTCTTTGGATCCTGGATCTACACCGACACGCAGCGCGAAATGTTTGAATACCTCAGCTACATGGTCGACAACGGTGTAGAGCCGGGGTTTGCGATCCAGACGTTGCAGGTAGACTCGGGTGACGAATGGTATCCCACCCGCATGCAGCTGATCGAGGCAGGGGTGTTGCGTGACGAAGCGCCCTGAGCGCACCGATCGGGGCCATCTGCGCTGCCAGCCGCAGGCGGGGCAGGGGGGAGGCTATCGCAATGTATGAACAACGGCATGTGCCGCCGCTCTCGCGCCCTCGCTTTCTGCGCCGCCTGTGGTGGCATGTCCTGACTGCGGTCATGCTGCTGGCCGTTTCGGTCTTTGCAGGTGCCGTGGCGCTGATGCATCTTGAGACGCTGCCCTTGTCCGAGGCGGTCCTGCATGCAAGCACGCTGATCAGTGGGTTGGGACTGGCCGAGATGCCCCGGACGGGAGCGGGGCGTCTCTTCACCAGTCTGTTCGCGCTCTACAGCGGGTTCGTGGCTTTGGCTGTGTCCGGGATCATGATTGCGCCGGTGGCGCATCGTATGCTGCATTGTTTTCATTGGGACGGCGAGGATACCATGGGATCACGCCGCACCGGGCCGTCCGACTGAGCGTCGCCGGTGTCGCGCCGCTTGACCTTCGCGGCTTACTGCGGCAGAGGGGGGCGCCTTGCGTGGCCGTCGATGGCGCGTATTTCAGTGAGTTTACCAGAGGAAACCCGCCCCAGATGTCCGATGACAACGCCCGCACTGCTTTCACAGAGGTTGGAACCGGCCTTGATGCTGAGGGCAAACATGCCTCTGGTGCGCCTTGGCGGAACTTCTATGGCCGCTTCAAGGGCAAGCAGCTGAAGCCAAATCAGGTGCGCGACCTTGATGAGATGCTGCCCGGTCTGAGCCCGGGTGCGGTGGGGTGGGATGAAAACCCCGACCGGCTTCCGCTCGGTCTTGAGGCGCTGTTTGGCGGGCGTGACGTCTGGCTTGAGGTTGGCTTTGGCGGTGGCGAGCATCTGGTGCATCAGGCCACGGCAAATCCGGACGTGGGCATCATTGGCGCGGAGCCCTATGTGAACGGCATCGCCATGCTTCTGGGCAAGCTGCGCAAGTCATCGGTCGAAAATGTGCGTGTTCACCCGGGCGACGCGCGGGATCTGATGGATGTATTGCCCGCGCAGAGCCTGTCGCGTGCCTTCCTGCTCTATCCGGACCCTTGGCCAAAGGCGCGTCACCACCGGCGCCGGTTTGTGACCCAAGAGCATTTGGCGCCGCTGGCCCGTGCTCTGAAGCCCGGCGCGATCTTCCGCGTGGCGACGGATATTCCCGACTATGTGCGCCAGACGCTGGAAGAGGTGCCGCAGGCCGGATTCGAATGGCTGGCTGAGGGGCCGACCGACTGGCGCCAGCCATGGCAGGACTGGATTTCGACCCGCTACGAACAAAAGGCCCTGCGTGAGGGGCGCACGCCGCACTACCTCACCTTCCGCCGCACGGGGTGAGTGCGCGCCGTTCGAAACCGTTCGGCCATCGCCAACGGGAGAGCTGTGCCGCAAAGAGGGGAGCTTCCCGCACGTCTAATCTGCATTGGAAATGCAGCCTGGCCCCTTGGGCCCGGCAGGCCGCGCCAGAGGCGCGGCCTGCGTCACCGCACTCTACAAGGGCGCGTGCGCCCCTCAAGAGGCGGCCAGACGGTCGGGCAAGGCGCGCTTGGTGATGGACGACAGCGCCGTCTTGCGCTAACAGCCTTGCGACCGACTGAGAAGAGGAACCGCCCATGTCCGGACACGGCACGCCCATTCCGATGACCTCCCGCCGCGCCAGCCCGCTCAAGGGCGAGGCCCATGTGCCCGGCGACAAGTCGATCTCGCACCGTTCGTTGATCCTTGGTGCCATGGCCGTGGGCGAGACAAGAATTTCAGGCCTGCTCGAAGGCGAGGACGTGCTGGATACCGCCAAGGCGATGCAGGCCTTTGGTGCCGAGGTCACCAACCACGGCGGCGGCGAATGGTCCGTTTTCGGGGTTGGTGTCGGCGGCTTTGCCGAGCCGGAGAATGTCATCGACTGCGGCAACTCCGGCACCGGCGTGCGGCTGATCATGGGCGCCATGGCAACCTCGCCGATCACCGTGACCTTCACCGGCGATGCCTCGCTGAACAAGCGTCCTATGGCGCGAGTGACCGATCCGCTGGCGCTGTTCGGAACCCAATCCGTAGGCCGCGAAGGGGGTCGCCTGCCGATGACCATCGTCGGCGCCGCAGAGCCGGTGCCGGTGCGCTACGAGGTACCGGTGCCCTCGGCGCAGGTGAAATCGGCGGTGCTGCTCGCCGGGCTGAATGCACCGGGCAAGACCGTGGTGATCGAACGCGAGGCCACCCGCGATCACTCCGAACGTATGCTGGCGGGCTTTGGTGCCGAGATCACCACCGAGGACACCGACGAAGGTCGCGTCATCACCCTCACCGGTCAGCCCGAATTGCAGCCGCAGGTGATCGCTGTGCCGCGCGACCCCTCTTCCGCCGCCTTCCCGGTTTGCGCCGCGCTGGTCACCCCCGGCTCGGACGTGCTGGTGCCGGGCATCGGCCTCAACCCCACCCGCGCGGGCCTGTTTTACACGCTGCAGGATATGGGAGCGGATCTCACCTTCGAGAACCCACGTGAAGAAGGCGGCGAGCCGGTGGCCGATCTGCGGGCCAAATACTCCCCCGACATGACAGGCATCGACGTGCCGCCCGAGCGCGCGGCCTCGATGATCGACGAATATCCGGTGCTCTCCGTCGTGGCCTCTTTCGCAACCGGCACCACCATGATGGCGGGGGTGAAGGAATTGCGCGTCAAGGAAAGCGACCGCATCGACGCCATGGCCCGCGGGTTGCGCGCCAATGGCGTCACCGTCGAGGAGGGCGCGGACTGGTGGAGTGTCGAGGGCTGTGGCCCGGATGGCGTCAAGGGCGGCGCCACCTGCGAGAGCTTCCTCGACCACCGGATCGCCATGTCGTTCATGGTGATGGGCATGGGCGCGCAGGCGCCGGTCTCGGTGGACGATGGTGGCCCGATCGCCACATCCTTCCCGATCTTCGAACGCCTGATGGGCGATCTTGGCGCCCACATCAGCCGCGACAACACCTGAGCCCTTTCATCTTTTCAGAAATATCTCGGGGGTGAGCGCCTTTGGCGCGAGGGGGCAGCGCCCCCTGTGACCAGACCAGCCACAAGGAGAGACACCATGGCCTTTACCATTGCGATCGACGGTCCCGCGGCGGCGGGCAAGGGCACCATTTCCAAGGCGGTGTCGGATCATTTCGGCTATGGGCATCTGGACACCGGTCTGCTGTACCGCGTGGTCGGCGCGCGTATGCTGGACGGAGCGGAGCCGGTCGCGGCTGCCGAAGCTCTTGAGGTCGTGGATCTGGAGCGCGACGACCTGCGCACCGCCGAGGTGGCGCAAGCCGCATCCAAGGTGGCGGTGATCGCCGGGGTGCGTGCCGCTCTGGTGGACTTTCAGCGTGCCTTTGCCCGTCGCTCCGGCGGCGCGGTCATGGACGGGCGCGACATCGGCACGGTGATCTGCCCGGAGGCGGAGGTGAAGCTCTTCGTGACCGCCAGCGCCGAGGTGCGCGCCACGCGGCGGTTCCTGGAACTGACCGGCAAGGGCAGCATCATCACGCTCGAGGAGGTGCTGGCGGATGTCCGCGCCCGTGACGAGCGTGACATGAACCGCGCCGAGGCGCCCTTGAAGCCGGCAGAGGATGCCGTGACCATCGACACCAGCAGCCTGAGCATTGAAGAGGCCATCGGCCAGGCCGTTGCGGTTGTCGAAGCCCGTCAAAAAGGCTGATGTCCCGTAACGAATGGCATGAGGCCTGAGCGGCGTCCCAGGCGGGGCGCCGTTGTTTTTTCACGATCTGTAGGGGCAGGGGTTGCAGTCGTAGGCTTCGATGTCTACCTAAGTCTCGACGTCGAGATAAAATAACTTGAACGATCCGGTTCAGTTATTAAATGACTGCATGCGAGACACACTGAAAGGACCTTCCCGATGTTTCTGGATAAGCTGAACTGGCGCTATGCTGCCAAGAAGATGGACCCTGCCAAACCCGTGCCGGAAGACAAGGTCGCCCGGATCGTCGAGGCGATCCGCATGGCTCCCACCTCCAGCGGCGTGCAGCCGTTCGAGCTCTTCGTGATCCGCAACACCGCTCTGCGCGAGGCGATTCGGCCCGTGGCCTGGGATCAGGCGCAGATCACCGACGGCTCGCATCTGTTGGTCTTTGCCGCCTGGGACAATTACACCGAGGCGCGCATCGATGCGGTGGTCGAGCAGATGGTGGCAGAACGTGGCGATTCCGACATGCTGCAGGGCTATTTCGCCAACCTCAAGGAGATGCTGTTGCCGCGCTCGGCAGAGGTGAACCACGCCCATGCCTCCCATCAGGCCTATATCGCCTTGGGTTTCGCCCTGGCCGCAGCGGCGGAGCTTGGCGTCGACAGCACTCCGATGGAGGGGTTTGACCCCGACCAAGTGGACGAGATCCTCGACCTGAAAGCCAAGGGTCTGCGGTCCAAGGTTTTGCTGCCGCTGGGCACCCGCTCCGAAGACGGCGACTGGCTCTTGCCGATGCCGAAGGTCCGCAAATCCAAGGCGGCTCTGGTCACCGAGATCGACTGATCTGCGCAGTCAACGCGCGCTGATCTCAGGGCGGAGCCGAAAGGCTCCGCCCTTTCTTGTGGCTGGCAGTCTGTCACGCGACTTGCGTTCAACCGGCCTTGTTCTGGTCGAGTTGCTTTGTGTCGAACTCTGCCGAGCGCTGCGCCGAAGGGCGCGCTTCGCAGCGTTCGATCCAGGCCTTGATGGTGGGATGATCGGCGGCCTCATGACGGAACCAGATGAAGGGCGACACCATCAACAGATCGGCGCCGCTGAACGTGTCTCCCACAAGAAAGGGGGATTGCTCCAGCGCATTGACCAGACGGCTGGTCATATCCGGCACCCCCCGGAATGTGGCCTCCAGCACCGGATGCGACAACTCTGCAGCGCCGCAGACGAGGACCGGTTCGACCACATTGCCGTACCAGGCCAGCCAGCTGATATACCGCCCGCGCTGCGGATCGCCAGGGGCCGGCCCCATTCCGCCAGCGGGAAACAGGTCGGTGAGATAGAGGATGATCGCATTCGACTCCCAGATCTCGACTCCGTCATGGACAAGCAACGGCACCTTGCCTTCGGGATGCGGGTTCGCAGGGTCTTGCCCGCCCGACCCGTCCAGCCGTGCCACATCGACGATGCGAATGTCGATCTGGGACCAGATGTCCAACTCGTCGATCAGCCGGACAATGCGCGACGACCGCGAGCGGGGCGAGTGATAGAGGGTCAGCATGGTGGCGACTTCCTTGTTTGGTTTGAATCGGAAGTTCGATATACAAGCAACATACTGTCAGTTTCCGTCAGGAAGTCATGAGCCGACCCGAACGTCTTTTCCGCTTGATGAATGCCTTGCGCGTTTTGCCCAAACCTGTGACCGCAGCCCGGCTGGCACTTGAAACCGAAGTGTCGGAACGCACCCTCTATCGTGATATCGACAGCCTTCGGGCGAGTGGGGCCCTGATTGATGGCGCGCCGGGGCTTGGCTATACGCTGACCGAAGATCCGGCCTTGCCGCCGCAGACGTTTGACCGGATCGAGATGGAAGCGCTGGTGGTGGGCTTAAGCGACGTGCGCCAGCGCGGTGATGCGCAGCTGGCACAGGCAGCAGAATCCGCGCTTGCCAAGATCGCCGCGACCATGCCGGAGCGCTTGCAGCGTCAAATCGTTCACGCAACACATATGGTCTATCGCTATCAGGCGCCGACCACCGTGGCGCCGGATATGTCCCGGATAAGGACGGCATGCTGGGACGAATGCGCGCTCGACATTTGTTACCAAGATGCAGCTGGCGCGATCACGCATCGGCGGGTCTATCCGCTGGCGATCGTGTACATTGATCGGGGTGCCGCGCTACTGGCGTGGTGTTGTTTGCGGCAGGAGTTTCGAAAGTTCATGATGTGGCGGATGGAAACTGCCGAGCCGACCGACGAGAGCTTTCGGCCAAACCGGGTCAGGTTGTTGCGTGATTATATCTCCCAGATGTCGAAGGCATACTCCGAAGATGCGCCGCGCAAAGCGTGACACTGTTCGAGCGTGGAGAAATGCATTCGGGGTGCTTTGCCGCCCTGCACGATGCCGGGCACGAGCCCCCTTGCCAGCAAGGCCAAAACCGCCTATAAACCGCCCTGTCAACAGAGATGCGTAAACGCACCAGGACAGTCGGAGCAGGGTCGGGGCATACCTCGGCCCTTTGTGTTTGTTTGTTGCTCCCGCACTGTCAGCGATTCGCGTCCTGAACCGACCAACCCTGTTCAGACCGGTGGAGACAACCACACGGCCAGCAAAACTCTGTAAAGGAAACCTGAGACCACATGGCTCAAACAACATCGATGGAGGAATTCGAAGCCCTCCTGCAAGAAAGCTTCGAAATGGACACCCCCGAAGAGGGTTCCGTAGTCAAAGGCAAGATCATTGCCATTGAGGCCGGTCAGGCCATCATCGACGTCGGCTACAAGATGGAAGGTCGCGTCGAACTCAAAGAATTCGCAAATCCCGGCGAAGCGGCTGAAGTCACCGTTGGCGACGAAGTCGAAGTCTACCTGCGCGCGGCTGAAAACGCCCGTGGCGAAGCTGTCATCTCCCGCGAGATGGCGCGCCGCGAAGAAGCATGGGACCGCCTGGAAAAAGCATACGCAGACGATCAGCGCGTCGAAGGCGCGATCTTCGGCCGCGTCAAAGGCGGCTTCACTGTCGACCTCGGCGGCGCCGTGGCCTTCCTGCCCGGTTCGCAAGTCGACGTCCGCCCCGTGCGCGACGCAGGCCCGCTGATGGGTCTGAAGCAGCCGTTCCAGATCCTGAAAATGGACCGTCGTCGTGGCAACATCGTTGTGTCCCGTCGCGCAATCCTCGAAGAGTCCCGCGCCGAGCAGCGTGCCGAAGTCATCGGCAACCTGTCCGAAGGCCAGGCGGTCGAGGGTGTGGTCAAGAACATCACCGAATACGGTGCGTTCGTTGACCTCGGCGGTGTTGACGGGCTGCTGCACGTCACCGACATGGCATGGCGCCGTGTGAACCACCCCTCCGAGATCCTCGCCATCGGCGAGACCGTCAAGGTTCAGGTGATCAAGATCAACAAAGAGACCCACCGTATCTCCCTCGGCATGAAGCAGCTGCAGGACGATCCGTGGGATCTGGTTGGCGCCAAGTACCCGCTGGCCTCCGTGCACAAGGGTCGCGTCACCAACATCACCGATTACGGTGCATTTGTTGAGCTGGAGCCTGGTGTCGAAGGTCTGGTCCACGTCTCCGAGATGTCCTGGACCAAGAAGAACGTGCACCCCGGCAAGATCGTTTCCACCTCGCAGGAAGTGGACGTCATGGTGCTGGAAATCGACGGCGCCAAGCGTCGCGTTTCCCTTGGTCTCAAGCAGACCATGCGTAACCCGTGGGAAGTCTTCTCCGAGACCCACCCCGAGGGCACCGAAGTCGAAGGCGAAGTCAAGAACATCACCGAATTCGGTCTGTTCATCGGCCTCGAAGGCGACATCGACGGCATGGTTCACCTCTCCGACCTGTCCTGGGACGAGCGCGGCGAAGAAGCCATCCAGAACTACCGCAAAGGCGACATGGTTTCGGCCGTTGTCTCCGAAGTGGATGTCGAGAAGGAGCGCATCTCGCTCTCCATCAAGGCACTGGGCGGTGACAAGTTCGCAGACGCCATCGGCGGCGTGAAGCGTGGCTCCATCGTGACCGTGGAAGTGACCGCGATCGAAGACGGTGGCATCGAAGTGGAATATGAGGGCATGAAGTCCTTCATCCGCCGCTCCGACCTGTCCCGTGACCGTGCGGACCAGCGCCCCGAGCGCTTCTCCGTTGCGGACAAGATCGACGTGCGCGTCACCAACATCGACTCCAAGACCCGTCGTCTGGGTCTGTCGATCAAGGCACGCGAGATCGCAGAAGAGAAAGAGGCCGTCGAACAGTATGGTTCCTCCGACTCCGGCGCGTCCCTCGGCGATATCCTTGGCGCGGCACTGAAGAGCGAGTAATCTCTCTTTAGATCGACATTAAGAAGCCCCGCAGGAGCAATCCTGCGGGGCTTTTTTTGCGTTCGATGCCTTGGGTCGAGGGAGGTTCGAGGTGTGGCGCCTCGACCGGAGGCGCCACCAGGAGGTCCTAGGACGTCTTAGTGCGCCAGCATCTCGTGCAGGATGTCCTCGCCGCTGAGGTCGGCGGGGTAGTAGGTCGGCCAGTTGGTCAGCTCTTCCAGGACCTTGGCGCGGTCGTCACCCCAGTAAAGATGGTAGTGACCGACGGTTTCCGGCGCGATGTGGTGATCGCTGAACTGGATGAAGTCGGGGGCCGCATCATCGCCGCTGTCTTTCTTGAAGATATAGCGCACGCCACGGTTGCCCTTTTTGTAGTTCAGGATCTCGTAACCGTCGGACACATATTCGCCGCCATAGCTCTCGCCATTAGCGGTGAAGGTCACGGTCTGACCGTCAAAGCTGATCGCGTCCACATCGGTGGCGTAGCCGGTATTGTAGTAGGCGCGATATTCTTCAGCCGTCTTGTCGCCATGCTCGGCCTTATGCGCCATCACCGGATCCAGCGTGCCATCCGCAAGATAGGGGTAGACCGATTGCCAGTCGCCCTGCCAGTCGGCGAGGGTGCGGGGCTGGATCTGTGCGTCGTCGAAATAGCCCTTGTAGACCTGCTCGTCATGTTTGTGTGCGTGGTCATGATCGTGGTCGTGGTTGCTGCCAGCGGAAGCCGGGGCGGCGAGGCACAGGGTGGCGGAGGTCAAAAGCGCCAGCGCGCTGCGGGACAGGGATGTCATCTGAAAGGTCCTTTGATTCGGTATGTAATAACGTAACAGTTATTGAAGGTGGTGACGCGCCGCAAGAGGGGGCGGGCAGGCGGGCGGGTTCTCCGGCAGTTAGCCGAAGACCGACCAGCCGGTGGCTTGGGCAAACCGCTCCACCGCCAGCGTGCCGAGCTTGGAGTTGCCGTGCCGGTTCAGCCCCGGCGACCAGACGGCGATGGAGGCCCGCCCCGGCACGATCACCAGGATGCCGCCGCCCACGCCGCTCTTGCCTGGCAGGCCAACCCGATAGGCAAAATCGCCGGAGCCATCATAATGTCCGCAGGTCAGCATCAGCGCATTGATCCGCCGCACTCGGTCGCGCGAGATCATGCTGGGCAGATCCGGGGAGCCGACGAGGAAGCGCCCTGCCATCGCCAGCTGATGCGGGGTCATTTCGATGGCGCATTGGTGAAAATAGGTGCCGCATGTCAGCTCAGGGCTATTCTCGAAATTGCCATGGGCCGCCAGGAAATGCGACAGCGCCATATTGCGGTCGCCGTGCTCGGTCTCGGAACGGGCCACCGCATCGTCGATATGGATATCATCGTCGCCGGCAGCGGCGCGCACAAAGCGCAGGATCTCGCCCAGCACCTCGCGTGGGGCGTTGCCGGCGAGGATCGCATCGGTCACCACCAGGGCTCCGGCGTTGATGAAGGGATTGCGCGGAATGCCGTGTTCATGTTCGAGCTGCAGGATCGAGTTGAACGGCAGGCCCGAGGGTTCGCGCCCGACGCGACGCCAGAGATCCTCGCCCAGACGTCCCAGTGCGAGGGCGAGGGTGAAAACCTTGGACACCGACTGGATCGAAAAGCGCCTGTGCGAATCTCCCACCGCAAAGCTGCGCCCATCCGCCAGCGCCACCGCCATTCCAAACTGGTTCGTGTCGACGGAGGCAAGCTCCGGGATGTAGCCTGCGGCCGTTCCACGCTCCGTTTCCGCCTGCATGTCGGTTGCGATCTGCTGCAATATGCCTTCGAAATCCATGATACCTGCGTCCCGGTGCCTCATCCCATCCTTTGACCAGCCATAGGCCAGCCCGGAGGCGGAGGCAAAGTCTGTTTCCGCTCACACCCTGTTTACGTTGGCATGAGACAAAGGGCGGTGATGAAGCTCGGTGTCGCCTATAGCGGTGGACCTGTGCAAGGCACGCGCCCGAGGCGTTCAAGACCTGACCTGACCCGACCAGTGGAGAGACCGATGCGCTATATGATCCTGACCCTTGTGATGCTCTCAGTCGGAGCGTGTTCGGGGACCATTGATCGTGATCATATGGGCATGAACATGTCGCGACAGGGCGAGAATTACGCGATCTCCGGCCGCTATGGGCCAGGTTGGTCCGAGAGTGATATCCGCAGTGAGGCCGAGGCTGCCTGCCGCGCCCGGTCGATGCGGCTCAGCCGATTTGAAGGCCAGCCCTATTCCAAGGCACGTGGGACACAGTTTTCGGCGAAATGCAGCCCCAAGCATTGAGGCGCGGTCCTGTTAAGGCTTCCGAATCAATGACTTTGCTGCCGCAGCATTTCCCCGGTCGCGCCTGAAACTTGGGCAGGGCGGGACCAATGGACGCAGAAATGCGGTGTATTCTCTGCCCTATTTGCCCCTGACACGCGGATTTCAGCCATGAGTGCTTGCCTAACCTGTTTCCGCAGAACAACTTTCTTCCTATAGTTAATCTACCCTATGTGTCAGACACGGGCTTTGGGAGGGCCATTACATGATCCGTTCGGAACTGATCCAGAAGATTGCAGACGAGAACCCGCACCTGTATCAGCGGGATGTGGAGCGGATCGTCAACACGGTCTTTGAAGAGGTCACCACCGCCATGTCGCGTGGGGATCGGGTTGAACTTAGGGGGTTCGGCGCCTTCTCGGTGAAGAAGCGCGACTCGCGCGTGGGCCGCAACCCGCGCACCGGAGAGACGGTCCATGTGGAGGAGAAGCACGTGCCGTTCTTCAAGACGGGCAAGCTGCTCCGGGATCGATTGAACGGAAAAGAAGAGTAAATGCGTTACATCCGCTATGCAGTCTGGGGCGTTTTGGCCGTGGTTCTGGTCTCCGTGTGCCTCGCCAATCGCGGTCTCGTGAACCTGAAGCTGATGCCAGAGGCCCTCGCGGAGCTGGTGGGGTTCAACCCAGCGATCACATTGCCCTTGTTTGTTGTGGTTTTGGGCGGTCTGGCCCTTGGTGTGGCGCTAGGCTACGTGCTGGAATACCTGCGCGAGCACAAGCATCGCCGGGAAGCCCGCGTGAAACACGGTGAGGTGAAGAAACTGTCGCGCGAGGTGAAGCGCCTCAAGCGCCAGAAACACGAAGGCAAGGACGAGGTGCTGGCTCTTCTCGACGATGCGTCCTGACATGACCGCGATCCGGTCCAAGATCTGCGGCATGAAGACGCCCGAGGATATCGCGGCGGCGGCTGAGGCCGGCGCGGCCTATGTGGGGCTGAACTTCTTTGCCAAGTCCGCGCGTTCGGTCAGCATCGCCCAAGCGGCAGTGCTGGCATCGGGCGCGCCGGTGGGCTTGGCGAAGGTTGGCCTCGTGGTTAATCCGACAGACGCGGAGCTGGATGCGATCACCGGCGCGGTGCCGCTCGACATGATCCAGTTGCACGGCGCCGAAAGCCCCGAGCGCGTGGCCGAGGTAAAGGCCCGCTATGGCCTGCCAGTGATGAAGGTCATTGGCGTGGCAGAGGCGGCGGATCTCGACCCCATCGACATCTATTCCCAGGTCGCTGATCAGATTATGATCGACGCCAAGGCCCCCAAGGGAGCGGTGCTGCCGGGCGGCAATGGCGTGGCCTTCGACTGGCAGCTGCTGGCGGGGAAGAAATACTGGCAGGCGCCTTGGATGCTGGCCGGTGGGCTGACGCCGGACAATGTTGCCGAGGCGATCCGCAAGACCGGCACCCGTCAGGTTGATGTGGCTTCCGGCGTTGAAAGCGCGCCCGCGCAGAAGGACCCGCGGCTGATGCAGGCCTTTGTGGCGGCCACGCGCGATCTCTGACACGCGCCTCAGGCGTTTGGTCTCCCGCAATAGGACCCAATCCAGCGCAGCAGGCGCAACCAGCGCAGGCGGCGCTTGCGCCTGTGATAGGAGCGGAGCCGCCGGCGGGCGAGGTCGCGCTCCCGTTCCCAGCTGCTGGCGAGGGGCGGCGGAGAATGGGACTGCAGGTGGGCGCACATCCGATGACCTTTCATTTTTGCCAAGGTTCCTGCAGTCTCATGTACGAGGCCTGCCCCGTTAAGCGGGTGTTTTTGCAAGGGGGCTTTCATAAATGAAACATGCTCCGTCTCTGGATGATCTCGAGCTGTTTGCGCTGGTGGGGCAGGCAGGTGGGCTGGCGCCGGTGTCGCGGCAGCGCGGTGTGAGCGTGCCGACGCTGAGCCGTCGCATGCGGGCGCTGGAGGGGCAGCTCGGCTGGCAGCTGTTCGAGAGGGGGCCGCAGGGCTATAGACTGACGGCGCGCGGGCGCGCGCTGCTGGACGAGACCGAAGGCCTGCGGGCGGAGGCGCGGCGGGTGCGGCAGCTGGCGGCGGAGCCAGCACCGGTGGAGGTGCGGATCACCGCGGGCAGCTGGACCTCGGCCTATCTGGCGGCACAGCTGCCGCGGTTCTGGCAAGTGCAGGCGGGTTGGCGGCCCTCCTTCCTGGAGGCTTCGGCGCGACTCGACATTGCCCGGCGCGGTGCGGATATCGGCATCCGCAACCAGCGACCGCAGCAAAGCTGGCTGGCGGGACGGCGCACGGCACGGATCAGCTATGCGGAATACGCGCTGAGTGACAGCGTGCAGGGCTATGTGGCGTTGCGGGAAGGCGCGGTGGAGACGCCCAGCTCGGCCTGGGTGCGGGCGCAGCATGGCGAAGACATCACGGTGACCGCCAGCACGCCGCGGATGCTCGCGGATCTGGCCTGTACCGGAGCGGGGCGTGTGGTGCTGCCGAGGTTTGCAGCTCTGTTGTTCCCGGTGCTGCAGCAGGTGAGCCCGGAGATCGGCGCGCTGGCGCATGAGGAATGGCTGGTGAGCCACCACGAGGCGCGCCACGACCCGCCCCTGCGCGCCGCGCTGGACAGTCTGGCGGCGGTGTTGACGGATCCGGATCTGCGGAGGGGGCTTGTCGCGCCGGATTGAAGCGGACAGCAAGAGCGTGATGGGACAGGGCAAACGGGCCGGGCGGCTCCCGCCCGCTCTTGTGCTCCCTTGTGAGGGAGCCCGTCGATCCGTTGGGCCAGCCGCCGCGCGCGCCCAAAGGGCGCGCGCGGCGGGTCGCGTAAGGCTCTGCCTGACGCGAAAACCCTTCTCGAGCTGGGCTTTCGGCAGCATGTACTGTGAATTTACCGAGAAACCTGTTTCTCTTGCCCTAAATGCGCTTTAGAACCAGCGCATACGGAAGACGGAGATACCCCCCATGGCCGATGATCTCATCAACAGCTTCATGAACGGACCGGACGAGAATGGCCGTTTTGGCATCTTTGGCGGCCGCTTCGTCAGCGAAACGCTGATGCCGCTGATCCTGTCGCTCGAAGAGGAATATGAACGCGCCAAGGTGGACCCGGACTTCTGGGCCGAGATGGACGATCTGTGGAAGCACTACGTTGGCCGCCCCAGCCCGTTGTACCATGCGGAGCGTCTGACCGAGCATCTGGGCGGCGCCAAGGTCTACCTGAAGCGGGACGAGCTCAATCACACCGGCGCACACAAGGTGAACAATGTGCTGGGTCAGATCCTGCTGGCACGGCGCATGGGCAAGACACGCATCATTGCCGAGACCGGTGCCGGCCAGCACGGTGTGGCCACAGCCACCGTCTGCGCCAAGTTTGGTCTGAAATGCGTGGTCTACATGGGTGCGCATGACGTGCGTCGTCAGGCGCCCAACGTGTTCCGTATGCGTCTGCTGGGCGCAGAGGTGATCCCGGTGACCTCTGGTCGCGGCACGCTGAAGGACGCGATGAACGACGCCCTGCGCGACTGGGTGACCAATGTGCGCGACACGTTCTACTGCATCGGCACGGTGGCGGGTCCGCACCCCTATCCCGCCATGGTGCGTGACTTCCAGTCGGTGATCGGCAAGGAGGTGCGCTGGCAGCTGGCGGAGCAGGAAGGCGAAGGCCGTCTGCCCGACACGTTGATCGCGGCGATCGGTGGCGGCTCCAACGCCATGGGCCTGTTCCACCCGTTCCTAGATGATCCAAGCGTCAACATTATCGGCGTCGAGGCCGGCGGCAAGGGCGTGGACGAGAAGATGGAGCATTGCGCCTCTCTCACCGGCGGTCGTCCCGGCGTGCTGCATGGCAACCGCACCTACTTGCTGCAGGATGACGACGGGCAGATCCTCGAAGGTTTCTCGATCTCTGCGGGTCTCGATTATCCGGGCATCGGGCCGGAGCATTCCTGGCTGCATGAAACCGGGCGCGCAAAATATGTCTCCATCACCGACAAGGAGGCGCTGGAGGCGTTCCAGCTCTCCTGCGCGATGGAGGGGATCATTCCGGCGCTGGAACCGAGCCACGCGCTGGCCCATGTGACGAAGATCGCCCCCGAGCTGCCCCGCGACCATATCATCGTGATGAACATGTGCGGGCGCGGTGACAAGGACATCTTTACCGTGGCGCGTCACCTCGGATTTGACATGTCCGACACCGAGGAAGGCCGCGATCTGGAGGAGTGACCTCCGCGCAGCTGAGCGCCGACAATACACCAATAAAAAGGCGCGCCCCGTGGGGTGTGCCTTTTTTTATATGGCGATGCTCTAGTGCTGTGGAGCCCAGAACACTCGGCAAGGACCGCTTTCTTAACGGCATGTTATAGGCTCGCACCCCATTCTGAGGCTGTTTTTTAACTGGTTTCAGGTTTTCCCATGCAGGATACGACTTTGCAGGCCGTGCAGGAGCTGCAGCTTGCCGCTGATCATTTGTGGACGATCATCGCCGCGGCACTGGTGCTGATGATGCAACTGGGGTTTCTGCTCGTCGAGGCCGGGATGTCGCGGTCGAAAAACAGCATTAACGTCGCGCAGAAGAACATCACCGATTTTCTGGTCTCCGTCAGCGCATTCTATGTGCTTGGCTTTGGTCTGATGTTCGGCACGTCGCGGGCGGGTTGGTTTGGTACTGATACCTTCGCGATCAAGCAGGCGGACGACTGGCATTATACCTTTTTCGTCTTTCAGGCGGTATTCGCAGGTACGGCCGCGACAATCATGTCCGGGGCCGTCGCCGAGCGGATGCGCTATGGGGTCTATGTTGCCGCGGCGCTGTTCATCGGGTTGATTGTTTACCCGATCAGCGGCCACTGGGCTTGGGGCAACCTGTTGAACGGTGAGAACCCGGCCTATCTGGCGGACAAGGGCTTCATCGATTTTGCCGGCTCCACCGTGGTGCATTCGGTTGGCGCCTGGGTGGCGCTGGCTGGCATTGTGGTATTGGGTGCGCGGATCGGCAAGTTCAATGCGGACGGCAAACCCAACCTGCTGCACGGTCACAGCTATGTGTTGGCCACGGGGGGCGCGATCATCCTCTGGGTGGGGTGGATCGGGTTCAATGGGGGCTCCACCACCGCAGCCAGTCCAGACATTGCCCACATTGTGCTGAACACGTTGCTTGCGGCTTGTTTCGGCGGCGTGATGGGCATTTTGACAGGGCGGGTCATTGATCCCGTGAATATTCCGCACCGTCCGATCAATGGCAGCCTTGCAGGTTTGGTTGCGATCACTGCCGGGTGCGATGCTGTCACTGTGCAGGGGGCTGTGATCATCGGGGCAGGGGCTGGCATGCTGGTCGTGGCCTCGGAATGGGTGATGGAAAACATTCTGAAGCTGGACGATGTCGTGGGCGCAGTGTCTGTGCATGGCATTTGTGGTGCGTATGGGACGATTATTTTTGTCTTTTTTGCGCTGCCGGGCAAGCTTGCGCTCGATACGCCCGGCGCGCAGGCGCTGGTGCAATTGGAGGGCGTGGCGATCATCTTTGCTTGGGCTTTTGGTCTGAGCCTCGTGTTCTTCAAGGTGATTGATCTTTTGGCCGGAATTCGTGTGCCCGAAGAAGATGAGATCATCGGCCTGAACAGCACCGAACATGGCGCCACTCTGGGTACTGGGGCTCTGCAGAAGCAGCTGGAAGCGATGACGAGGAACGGAGTCGATCTGACGCGCCGATTTGATGAATCCGCTGGGGATGAGGCGGCGGAGCTGGCCGGCCTGTTCAATCCCTTCATCGATCAGATACACGCTCTGGTGTGTGATATCCGCGACAACGCCCGCAAGATGAAACAGTCCTCGTCCGGGCTGGAAACGCTGTCCAGTTCCTTTCGAGAGGGCGCGGCGCGGACGGGGGAGTTAACCGGAAGTGTCAGCGAAAGCTCAACCGAAGTGGTGGGGCAGGCGCGCAGTAACCGTGCGCTTGCAGAGAAAATTCTGGCGGAGATGACGACGATATCGACCAGCGCTGAGGGTATGTCGGGCGAGGTAACCGCCGTTTCGGACGCGATTTCGGATATGATGACGTCGATCAGTCACATTTCACAAAGCGCCAGCTCGACCAGTGGTGTGACCCATGAGGCCAACCAGCTGTCGGGCGACGCGGTCGAAACCATGCAAGCGTTGTCCAAAGCCTCCGAGGAAATCGAGGCTGTGGTCGGGCTTATTCAGAAGATAACCATGCAAACCAATATGTTGGCAATCAATGCGGCGATCGAGGCCTCGCGGGCTGGGGATGCGGGCAAAGGATTTGCCATCGTCGCGGCACAGGTGCGCAGCCTGGCGGCAGAAACCGATATGGCTGCCGAGGAAATCCGAAGCCGGATCTCCAATATGCGATTGCAGTCGGATGATGCCTCTTCTGTCATTTCCGGGATCAAGGAATTGATGAAGGCCATTCATGCCTCGGTCGAGGGCATCACCACCGAAGTCGACTCGCAGCGTCGTGTCGCGGGGCAGGTTTCCGAACGCATGGCCAACGCCTCCAGCAAGGCCAAGTCGGTTGCGCGATCCATCGAGGATGTGCGGCAACAGGCCGACAGTGTGCGCAGCAACGCAACACGCAATGAGGAGCGCCTGTCGCAGAACGCACACACCGCCACGATCCTGCAGAATGACGCCCGACAAAGCGCGGAGCAATCCGGCGTGCTGGCGCAGGAAGCCAATGCCATCAATACGTTGTCTGACAAGCTGAGCGCCTCTGTGGCGCAGTTCGATCTCGACAGCGCCGAAGACAGGCAGGATGCAGAGTGGTCGGCAGAAGAGCTGCGTCGATCCCCTGCCGCGCCTCCGGGGCACACCGAAGCGTCATAGGGCGAAGCAGACCACATTTCACCGAGGGGTCCGCCTGCGTGGCGCGGCCCCCTCGGTGAAAAAAGAGTGCTCAGCCTTCGTGCAGGACCGTCTCGAAGCCTTCGAACTGTGGGGCACCCAGAATGGGGCTTTCGCCGTCACGCTTTCCGGCGCCGCGGTGGGATGCGCGGAACTGGTCGGACTTGGTCCAGGCCTCAAAATCCGCGCGGGACTCCCAGATCACATGGCTGGAGTACAAGGTGTGATCGTCGTGCTCGGGGCCCTTGAGCAGGCGAAATTCACGAAACCCCGGCATCTCGCGCAGGCGGCTTTCGCGTTCTCTCCAGATGGTTTCGAAATCGGTTTCGCGGCCGGGGCGAATTTTGAATCGGTTCATGGCGATAAAGCTCATGTGGCAGTGTCCATTCTTGCAGATGTGTGTGGAGCAAAGCTGGCTGATGCAACGCAAGCGTTCGGCTGGCCGATGCCCTGACCTACGCCAATAGGGCGGCCGCCTTCAAGTCAAAGGCCGCTCAATCCGGGCTTGGCGGTAGCCAGGATCTGCGCGTTACTTGAATTTATCCAGCAGCTTCTGCATCGGCGAACGGGCGTCCTCGGCAGGGGCCGCTTCAGGGGCGGGCGGCGTTGCGGCCTTGGTCGCAGCCGCTTTTTCCGGCGCGGCTTGCGGGGACGACTGTGTCCGCTTGGCAGGTTTGCTGCCCTCGGTTCCGGTCGAGCTTCGCGGTGGTGCGACGCGCAGGGCGACCGCGTTCATGAACTTGCCGCTATCCCCAAGGGCGAGCGAGGGGGCGCCGTCGGCGATGCCGCGCAGGAGGTCGTCGAGCCAGTCCTGATCCGCTTTTGGGAAGTCGCGCAGCACGTAGCCTGCCACAGCGTCCTTATGCCCCGGATGGCCAACGCCCAGACGGACGCGCCCGTAGTCCGCCCCGATATGAGCATGGATCGAACGCAACCCGTTGTGACCGGCGTGGCCGCCGCCCTGTTTCACACGACATTTTCCTGGTGCCAGATCCAGCTCGTCATGGAACACCATCACATCGGCTGGTGTGAGTTTGAAGAACCGCAGTGCTTCGCCGACGGACTGGCCGGAGTTGTTCATGAATGTCTGAGGTTTCAGCAGAATGGCCTTTTCGCGACCTATGCTTCCCTCGCTCAGCTGTCCCTGAAACTTGACCTTCCACGGTGAAAACCCATGATCCGCCGCGATCTGGTCCAGCGCCATGAAGCCGATATTATGGCGGTTGCCCGCATATTTCGCGCCCGGATTGCCGAGGCCGACGAAGAGTTTCATGATGTGCTCCGCTGGTTCCTGTTGGTGCAGTGATGCCTGTTTTGTCGGCAAGAATCCAGTGTCGGCAGTCGGCTTCCTTTCGCGCGAGTTCTGCCACAAATTGGTCCAATACGTTTGTCAGATCTTGCGAAGGCTGTGCCGTTTGTGCGGTATGGTGTGGGGATTTAGGGGCAAGAATTATGTTTAAAGTACTTTTGAAACGGGACCAACGCGACTGCACGAATGGCTCTCGGGGTCGAGCGCGGGGCGTTGCGGCGTTCCTCATCGGCACAGTTGTGGCTGGCTGCGCGGTGGAGCCGGGGCCGTCGGTGCCCACTAAGACCGGAAGCTCCGTCTTTGAGGCGCGCCAGTCGTTGGCGTTTTGTGCGCCGCAGGGACCGAAGGGCGGAAAGGCGGCGGTGACGTCCAGCTATATCGCCTCGATGATCTTTCTCGGTATTTTGCCCGGCGCAATCGCTGCGGCGAGCGGAGAGGAACACACCCGACGTCATGGCGCGATTGATGCGGTGGATGATTGTCTGTCGGAACAGGGGTTTGAGCGTCGCGAGCTGACTGCGCAAGAGGCTGTCGCGATCAAACAGCGAGACCGCTACGCGCGCGATCAGCTTCTGACACATCTCGTCAACGGCGGTACATTGGCAACCTACGACGGCCCGTGAGGCGACCTCAGAAGGTGGCGAGCGGTCATGGGTCTGCCCGCCGCGTCGCCGCCACATGCAGCAGGTCTGACACCTGAATAGTAGGCACATAAAAACGGGCCCCGCGAGGGACCCGTTCTGTAAAATCGTCAGCCCGGAATGGGCGAGATCTTATTCTTCTGCAGCCGCTTCCGCTTCTTCGGCTTCGTCCTCGGCTTCATCGTCCGCGGATTTCAGGCCGGACGGGGCAGAGACATTCGCGATCACGAAGTCACGGTCGATGGTCGGCTTGGAGCCCTGGGGCAGGGTGACGTCGGAGATGTGGATCACATCGCCGATGGCCTTGCCTGCGAGGTCGACGGTCAGTTTTTCCGGAATGTCACCGGCGGTCACGACCAGTTCGACTTCGGCGCGGACAACGGTCAGGACACCGCCACGCTTGAGGCCAACACATTCTTCTTCGTTGATGAACTCAACGGGGATGAACAGGTTGATCTTCGAGGTGCGACGCAGACGCATCAGGTCGAAGTGGGTCGGCAGGTCTTTGACGATGTCACGCTGGACGTCGCGGCAGATCACGCGCACATCGTCGTGGCCTTCAACCTTGAGGTTGAACAGGGTCGACTTGAAGCGGCCGGCTTTCAGCTTTTTCAGCAGTTCGTTGTAGGGGATCTGAATCGCCAGCGGATCCACGTCACCACCAAATACAACTCCAGGAACCAGATGCGCACGGCGTGCAGCGCGAGCGGCGCCCTTGCCCGTCCCCGCGCGTTCCTGGCATACGAGATCAGGAATCTCATTCGCCATTTTTATTCTCCATATATAATCGGGGGTGCCTCCAAGGCTGTCACCCCGCGTGAAGCCGCTCTGTTAGACGGAAAAGCCCTGTTTGGAAAGCCCTAAACTGCCGCTTTTGCCTGTCTCGGCGCCAGTTTCCCGTCAGAGTCCATCAGACGTGCATGAAGGTCGAACTCTGCCGCGCGCGCCGCACGCAAGCGCGCACGAGTCTGCTCTGACAGATCCGTGGGCACCTGTGGTGATACGTTGCGTGGTTCGAAGGTGATTCTCTGCTTGAACCGGTCACTCAGAAAGGTTTCCAGTTGGTCCCAACGTTCGTAGGCGAACAAATGGTCAATCAAAAGCCGTCCGCCGCGCCCGCTGAGCATGCGAAGCTGGCTGCCGATCTGGGTGCAAGGGGGAGGGGTCTCGGAGAGGAGCGCCTCGACAAATTCCTCGAACGTCAGGTGGCCAGAATATTCCGGTTTGTCCCTGATCTCGTCACGCGTGCGATATTTATACCAGCTGCGGATCTGGTCCTCGGGCTCGCGCAGCACCGCAAAGCTCTCCAGGGCGACGTCGAAGGTTTCGCTGATGAACGGGCGGACCTTGCGGTGAAAGCGCTTGGTGGAAATATGCTTGCGGGCGCCGCGAAACACGATGTCCGCGTGCGGGCGCAACGCCTGCTCAATGGCGGTGGTCCCGGTTTTGGGAATCGCGACAAATGCGAGAGCTTGGGGCGTGAAGATCAGCATGTTCATTGGCATAGCCCTGCCGAGGCCGCTGGACCAGATCTGTAGCGGTACAATTTGCCGATTGTGGCGCCGTGCGCACTGTGCATCCTCACGCGCATGGAATTTTTTACGGATATGCGCACCAGCGCGGTGCATGGGCGGGCCTTTGCTGTCATGGGGTTCTGTGTCGGAGCCTTCGCAGCCTATGCGCCGCAACTGAAGTCACAGGCGGGATTGGGCGACGCCGAATTTGGTCTGGCACTTCTTGTCGGGGCCGTAGGGGCCGTTGGCGCGATGTGGTTGGCGCCGCGGGTGGATCGAAGGCTTGGTCCTGCAGCCATGGTGATTTGCGCTCTGATTTTGGCCGCAGCGTTTCTGTTGCCAGGGCTGGCGTACAGTTGGGTCACCTTCGCAGCGGCCATGTTCGTGGCCTCCGGAGCCGCTGGTCTGCTGGACGTGGTGATGAACGCGCGGCTCAGCGGGTTGGAAGCCCGCACGGGTCGGTCGCTGATGAACCTCAATCACGGTTTGTTTTCGCTGGCCTATGCGCTGGCCGCGCTGGTGGCCGGGCTGGTACGGGAGGCTGGTGTGCCGCCGATTTGGTGTTTTGCGGGAATTCTTGCGGTGTCGGCACTGCTGGCGCTTGGCATGCGCGATGCGGTGCCATCAGATCGCACCGGCGAAGAGGATGGCACACCACCTGCGGCGTTGCCGGGGCTGATGGTCGTTCTGGCAGGGGTGATCGTGTTGATCGCCTTCACTGCGGAACAGGCGACGGAAAACTGGTCTGCCCTACATCTGGAGCGCGCCTTTGGAGCCAGTGCCGCCGAAGGTGCGATCGGGCCGGCGATCCTTGGTCTGACTATGGGGATCGGGCGTTTGTCCGGACAGGAGGTGGTGCGCCGTATTGCCGAAGGCAAGCTGATGCAGATCGCGGCAGCACTCGCGGCTTTCGGGCTCTTGCTGGCCGCTTTCGCGCCGGTGCAGGGGCTGGCCTATGCAGGGTTTGCAATTCTTGGGCTGGGTGTGTCGGTCATTGGCCCAACTGCGTTGGCTTGGGTGGGGAAGACGATCCCATCCCGACTGCGCGGTGCCGCGATTTCGCGCATGGTGATGATTGGCTACTGCGGTTTTTTTATCGGCCCGCCGGTGATCGGTTTCATGGCGGAAGCTTTTGGATTGCGGCTGGCCTTGGCGATGATGGGCGGAATGCTCCTGTGCATCACCGCCATTCTGGTGCCCGCCCTGCGGGCCTCGGCGCGCAGGGCGGGTGTGGTGGCTTAGGTCTGGGCGTTCAGGCCCAGCGACCGGTGAAATCCTCTGGCACCATAAGATTGTGTCGTCCAAGATTGCTGACAGATTTCTCGCCGCAGAGTGCCATCGAGGTGTCCAGTTCCTTGTGGATGACCTCCAGCGCTCGGGTGACGCCCTGTTGCCCCATTGCGCCAAGCCCGTAGACAAAGGCGCGCCCGATCATCGTGCCGGTGGCGCCAAGCGCCAGCGCCTTCAGCACGTCCTGGCCGGAGCGGATGCCGCTGTCCAGGTGCACTTCTACCTGATCGCCGACCGCATCCATGATCCGGGGCAGCATGCGAATCGATGACAGTGCGCCATCCAGCTGGCGGCCACCGTGGTTGGACACTGTAATCGCATCCGCACCAACCTTGGCGGCCATCTTGGCATCTTCCTCATCGAGGATGCCCTTCAGGATCACCTTGCCGCCCCACATCTCCTTGAGCTTTTCGATTTTGCCCCAGTCGAGTGAGGGGTCGAATTGTTCGGCGGTCCAGGCACCGAGTGATGAGGCGTCGGAAATGCCTTCAACATGGCCGACAATATTGCCGAAATTGCGCCGCTTAGCGCCCAACATTTCGATCCCCCAGGCCCATTTGGTCATCAGGTTCGCGATGGTCCGCGGTGTCAGCTTCGGTGGTGCGGAGAGGCCGTTCTTCAGGTCCTTGTGGCGCTGGCCGAGGATCTGCAGGTCGAGGGTGATCACCAGGGCCGAGCAATTGGCGGCCTTGGCGCGCCCGATCAGGCGGCGCATATAGTCCTCGTCCTTCATAGTATAAAGCTGGAACCAGAAGGGCTTGGTCGTTGCCTCGGCCACCTCTTCGATGGAATTGATTGACATTGTCGACAGCGTGAAAGGCACGCCGAAGGCTTCTGCGGCACGGGCGGCCTTGATCTCGCCATCGGCGGATTGCATGCCGGTCAGCCCCACGGGTGCCAAGGCCACAGGCATGGCCACCTCCTGTCCGATCATTCGAGAGGCGGTGGTGCGGCCGGCCATGTCGACAGCCACGCGTTGACGCAGGCGAATTTGCTCGAAATCGTTGGTGTTGTCGCGAAAGGTCTGTTCGGTCCAGGAGCCACTCTCGGCATAATCGAAGAACATCTTTGGCACACGCCGCGCGTAGATGCGCTTCAGATCCTCTATATTGGTAATGACGGGCATGAATAAACTCCTCGACGTGCGCGCGACTGGTAATGTTTTCTTACCAATCTGACGCTGGCATGGCAAGCGAGGCCGTCGTAATCTTGCATTTACGGTTTTGTGCAAGTTTATTGACGGACACCTGCCGGAATCGCGATGTCATGATATGCGGACCGGACACCTGCGAAGCTTCTGGAGAATTGCCGGAGTTTCATGAGCTGACCAGTGCGCAGCTTTGAATTTATGCCGCCCCGCGTGCAGAGCGCTCGGGGTCGTTTCTTGATTTTAGACCTGATGCGTGTCCTGCCTGGAATTTATCCATGCAGACAGGGGCCTAACGGCTGCGGCATCTTCTGGAGGTAGAAGCAACGTGAAGGTTGTGTTCATATCGAATCTGGACGACGGGGATATTGCCGCCCTGGTTGTCCGTGCTCCGCGTGTGCCTTCGCATCGCGTGCCGAAGTGTCGTTGTCCACTGTGTCCCGAAGCCGCCCCTCAGAGACCGTCATGACACTGCGGCCCGAGGATCCATTGGTGCCCGAACGCGCGTCAGATGACCCGTCCTATCGTGACCTTCTCATCGAGTTGGAGCGGGAGAAGGAGCGGAGCGCGGAGCTGGAAACACAGCTGGAGCGCAAGTCCCAGTCGTTGCGCCGCGCCAATGGATCGCTAGTGGCATTGGCGCGACAAGTGGACCGGATGGTGAAGGAACGCACAGAGGACCTCGCACGTGATCGGGCCGAGGCAGAGGCGGAAAGCGCTGCCAAGACACAGTTTCTAGCCACCATGAGCCATGAGATCCGTACGCCTCTGAACGGGGTCCTGGGTATGGCTTCGGCTCTGGCGGATACCACGCTGGTCGAGGAGCAGGCGCAGATCCTTGATGTCCTGCGCGAGAGCGGGCGCCTGTTGCTCAGTATTGTTGATGACATCCTTGACCTGTCGAAGATTGAGGAGGGCAAGCTGGAGCTGGAGCGTCTGCCTATCGACGTGGTGGATCTTCTGGATGCGGTCTGTCGCCAGTTTCAGCCTCGAATGGAGGCGAAGGGGCTGGATTTCACCCGCCTTTATGGTGGTGCGCTTTCATCCGGCGGGACTTGGGTGAATATCGATCCGACCCGGTTTCAGCAGGTGCTGACAAATCTGCTGTCCAATGCGGCGAAGTTCACTGATCGTGGCGCGATCACCCTGACAGCTGATTTGACGGACCATCAGGACGGCACGCTGATCTTGTCGGTGACAGTGCGGGATACCGGTGTCGGCTTGTCGCAGGCGCAGGTCGAGAGATTGTTTCAGCCCTATGTGCAGGCCGATGCCAGCGTGCATCGCAACCATGGTGGAACCGGACTGGGCTTGGCGATCTCGCGCCAGATCTGTTTGCGTATGGGCGGTGAGCTGGAGTGCCGAAGTGCCAAGGGCGAGGGGAGCGAATTTTGCGCGACCTTCCGCGTGTCGCGTGCCACGCCGCTGGAAAAGACGCCTGAACCGGATCAGAAGGCGGATGTGGACGTGATCGCCCGGCGGCGCTGGCGGGTCCTCGTGGCAGAGGACAATCGCACCAATCGCATGGTGCTTCACCATATCCTGCGCCACCATGATCTCGATCTTCTTTGGGTCGAGAACGGCGAGCAAGCGGTGGAGGCCTGTCGTCGGGTCGAGCCCGATCTGGTGCTGATGGACGTGAATATGCCGTTGATGGATGGGGTGACTGCAGCCGGGCAGGTCCGGGCCGAGGAACGTGCACAGGATCGCACGCCGGTACCGATCATTGCTGTGTCGGCGAATGCGCTGGTGCATCAGGTCAGGCATTATCTTGAGAGCGGTATGAACTACCATGTGGCAAAGCCGATCCGTAAGGACCGCCTGCTTCGCGTGATGGCGCAGGCCTTGCTGGATGCTCCAATCGTCGAAGATAGCGCTTAAACTTCGTCCCCGGGCGACGCTCAGCAGCAGAAATAGAAAACGGCGGCCCGCTAGACCGCCGTTTAGCATTCTGTGTCAGGACGCCGGGGTCAGCCCGCGTGTGCGCCATCCGCAAGTGATTTCACGAAAGCGAGCACCTCGGACGCGGATTTTCCGGCACCAATTTCGGCAACGATGGCACTGCCGACGACGGCGCCGTCAGAGACCGACGCAATGGTCTGCGCGCGCTCCGGTGTTTTGATACCAAAGCCTACGATCACGGGGAGGTCGGTCGCCGCTTTGATGCGCGACACCTCTGGGCCAACATCCGATGCTTCGGCCTCTGCCGCACCGGTGATGCCGGTGATCGAAACATAATAAACAAATCCGGAGGTGTTTTGCAGCACGCGGGGCAGGCGGGCGTTGTCGGTGGTGGGGGTGGCCAGCCGGATGAAGTTAAGACCCGCTGCCTGGGCAGGCAGACACAACTCGCTGTCTTCCTCGGGCGGCAAATCTACCACGATCAGCCCGTCGATGCCTGCAGCCTTGGCATCGGCAAGGAATGTCTCCACACCGCGAGAATAGATCGGATTATAGTAGCCCATTAGCACGATCGGCGTTGTGTCGTCCTCTTTGCGGAAGTCGCGCGCCAACTGGAGCGTGCGCTCCAATGTCATGCCGCCTTCCAACGCACGTTGCCCGGCAAGCTGAATGGTCGGGCCGTCGGCCATCGGATCGGTGAAGGGCAGGCCGAGTTCGATGATGTCTACGCCAGCGCCGGGCAGGCCTTTGACCATTTCCAACGAAGTGTCATAGTCTGGGTCGCCCGCCATCACATAGGTGACGAAGGCCTTCTTGCCCGCTGCAGACAGTTCGGCAAACTTGGCGTCGATACGTGTGGTGGGACGGGTCATGTGCGGGCCTTCTGAGATCTCTGTTGCTTGGTTTGATGTGCCGAAACTTCCCGGCAAAATCAATCCCGACGAGACCTCAGGGCGATGTTTAACTTTAAGCCGTCTTGGAAAGCTCAGTTTCTTGCGCGATGTCGCAGGGGGACGTGAAGGCGCAAACTGATGGCGTTGAGGCCTGGATTCTGGTCGCCGATGGAGGCGTTGGAGATATGTGTGAATGCCAGCGTCAGACGACGCCCGCCGCGCAGCTCGCGCCCGATACCAACGAGCGAGCGGATCTCGAAGGTAGATCCGAGATCATTGGCTTTTTCCCCTTCGAAGAACGCGCCCGGCATCACGCTGGCCTCGATAAACCAACGCTGTCCCAGGTCGCGCTGGGCCTGAAGGCCGCCGCCGAGGAAAATGTCACCCGTTTCATGCACCAGTGCGGTGACACCAAGGCCGGCATCAAACCCGAGTAGGCGCCAGTCTCGCGTGCCGAGGTAATCGGCTGAAAGATAGGCGCCATCGTCGGCCTGTTCCGCAAGGAAGTCGGCATGCCCGAAGCCGAAAACAAGCTCCTGAGCCTGTGCTACAGATGTGAAGAGCAGAGACGGGAGAAGGGCAAACGTGGTTGCAAGTCTGCGCATGAGATCCTCGCGAACTGGGGCTGCCGGCGCGTGGCGCATCGGCCTGCGGGTTGCGTGAAATCAGGATAAAGGAATGTGACAGTTATGTGTCAACTGTTATGAGCCGCCTGCTCAGACGCTGTGCGCTTGCGAAAATGGTAGATAGAGCCTAAGTGCTGGCTCCCAAATGGCATCAGGAGGCCGGTATGGGCTTTAAAATGGGAATCGTGGGTCTGCCGAACGTCGGCAAGTCGACCCTGTTCAACGCACTGACCAAGACCGCATCGGCGCAGGCGGCAAATTTTCCGTTCTGCACGATCGAGCCGAACGTGGGCGAGGTGGGGGTTCCCGACGCCCGATTGGAGAAACTGGCCGGGATCGCGCAATCGAAATCGATCATCCCGACGCGGATGACGTTTGTCGATATTGCAGGCCTTGTGAAGGGCGCCTCCAAGGGCGAAGGGCTGGGCAATCAGTTCCTTGCCAATATCCGCGAAGTGGACGCGATCGCCCATGTTTTGCGGTGTTTTGAGGATGGTGACGTCACCCACGTGGATGGTCGCGTCGATCCGGTTGCAGACGCTGACACCATCGAGACCGAGCTGATGCTCTCCGACCTTGAAAGCATCGAAAAACGCCGCGCCAACCTGGTGCGCAAGCTGAAGGGCAACGACAAGGAGGCCCAGCAGCAGGACCGGTTGCTGGCCGCCGCGCAGGCGATGCTGGAAGACGGCAAACCGGCCCGGCTGGTGGAGGTCGACGCGGACGACCAAAAGGCCTGGACGATGCTGCAGCTTCTGACCACCAAACCGGTGCTTTATGTCTGCAATGTCGGTGAGAGCGAGAGCGTTGACGGCAACGCCCATTCCGCCAAAGTGGCAGAGATGGCGGCGGCCCAAGGTAACAGCCATGTGATCATTTCGGCGCAGATCGAAGAGGAAATCAGCCAGCTGGAATCGGAAGAGGCGCAGATGTTCCTCGACGAAATGGGGCTGGAGGAGGCGGGTCTCGACCGTCTGATCCGCGCAGGCTACGAGTTGTTGCACCTCGAGACTTATTTCACCGTAGGCCCCAAGGAAGCCCGTGCCTGGACTATCAAGACCGGCACTGCCGCGCCCCAAGCGGCTGGTGTGATCCACGGCGATTTCGAGAAAGGCTTCATTCGTGCCGAGACCATCGCCTATGATGATTTCATCGCCTGTGGCGGCGAGAGCGGTGCCAAGGAAGCGGGCAAGATGCGCGCAGAGGGCAAAAGCTACATCGTCAAGGATGGCGACGTGCTGCACTTCCTGTTCAACACCTGACCGGCGCGCTCTGAACCGAATGGTCCGCAATGCCCGTCTTTGAAAAAAGGCGGGCATTTTTCTGGTGCTGGTGTTTCGCCTCGCCGAACGCGGCAGGCGCTTGAGTTGCCGCTAACACATTGCTACACCCATCCGATTATTCAGTGGTAGGGATAACAATGACAACAAAACTCATCATCGACACGGATCCCGGCATCGACGATGCCATGGCGATCTTCTATGCCGCCGCCGCCCCGGATATCGAGCTTTTGGGCCTGACGACGATCTTTGGCAATGTGACCACCAAGACCGCCACCCGCAACGCGTTGCGCCTGCTGGAGGCAGCAGAACTGGACCTGCCGGTGGCCCATGGCGCCGAACAGCCGCTGGTGCTGCCGCCGTTCGAGCCCTCTGCTCATGTGCATGGTGATGAGGGCTTTGGAGAAATACCCGCCGCCACGCCCAAGGGCGCCGCTGTGGCCGAAGACGCCGCCGATTTCCTGATCCGCATGGCGCGGGAGCACAAAGGCGAGCTGGTGGTGTGTCCTATCGGCCCCTTGACCAACATCGCCGTCGCCATCCAGCGTGACGCGCAATTCGTCAAGAATTGCAAACGGATCGTCATCATGGGCGGCTCGCTCGAGGCGGGCGGCAACATCACTCCTCACGCCGAAGCCAACATCTACCACGACCCGCATGCGGCGGAAGTGGTGTTCGCCGCGGCTGCGGGCAAGGTGGTCATGGTGGGCTTGGATGTAACGCTGAAGATCCTCTGCACGCCCGAGGATTTCGACGCCATCAAGGAGCGTTCGCCCGATCTAGGCGGCATGCTCAAGGAGATGAGCGTCTTTTACATCAAATTCTATCAGGAGGTTGCGAACCTCAATGGCTGTTCCCTGCACGATCCGGCCGCAGTGATCGCCTGCACCCATGCAGAGCTGTTTGAGACGCGCGCGGTGAAGGTCACGGTGTCGACCGAACAAGTAACATCCGGTGAGACCCGCGTTGCAGAAGATGCTCGCGGCGACACGCATGTGGCGATGGGCGTTGATGCGGAGGCTGTGAAATCCCTCTTTCTCAAGCGCTTGTCACTTCTTCCCTGACATTGCATCTCTTCAGCGGAAGGTGATCCTTTCGCTGAAGAGGCCCGCGAATTTGTCGATTTTATCGACCAAGGGACCTGCAAAGCTTCGCTAATCTACTGCACGAAGCCTGTCGCTTTTTGGCGGAGGCGTATCCTCGCGTTCTTCAGGACTTTTCTGAGTCGGATCGTGTCATAGCCCCCCCCCGAGCATCCATCTGACCTTTGGCAGGCCGCGGCACTAAGTCCGCGTGCCGACGTGATCGCTGACCTGTCCGGCGTTTCTAAGGGCTCCCATGGCTGTTGCAGGTGGCATGCAGTTTCATGTTCATGACGCCCTTCGTTCGGCTGTTGAGGTGCCCACGCCTCACTGTTTCATCGCGAGGCTGGCCGCCGTGCGCTGCGCTTTGCGATATGTTGCTTCGCTCATGATAGTTCTCTTTTCACCATGATCGGCGGGCAAGCTGGCCAGCCTCTGCGCGACGATGCCTCTATCGCTTCAGCACTTCTGCTTCTGTAGGGCATTTCAGGGACCTACGTGGCCCCAATGGAGCCACGGTCCCCTCAACTATGCCGCTCCAGGTGCGCAGATCATCAATGCAGGAGGTGCCGTGGGTCTCCGAAAAGACCAGCCCTCAGACTCTGCAATTGCGCTTCATTCAAAAAGCTGAGGTTGCTCATTGATCAGATCTGCATGAGCAGCCTCAATCATGCCAATTGACAAAAAAACAATGAACTTTGAGTTTGAGAGATTTCTTAATGGGGCAATTGACTGCTGGGGGTTGTGTGAAATATCAATTTTGAGGTGCGTAAGTAATCAACTTGAGATTGTTACTGTTGGTGTGATCTTAAATCGCCGTCTTGGGCAACCTCTTAAATGGAACTGGCAGACATGACGTTCTCGTTTGGATATTTGATTGCGACATTCCTTGGGCTAGGACGCGGCAACGGCCAGACCTGTCAACGCGCTCGCCTGATATCCAGGCTGACGCGAAACTGCCTCCCGACGCTCATTGGCGTGATGCTCTGGTTCACGGCAGCGGTGCCCGCGCAGGCGCAGTACAACGATTGTCCTCCACTCAATAACATCCCGCCCAACGGTGGAGAGGTCTGGTTGGACCTGACTCTTGATCAATGCACCCACGCCGAACCTGCAGCGACCTCGGATGTGATCCAAATCCAGTTTGACGCGATTAATGGCGACTTCAATGTCGGCTACTACGAAGCTGTCCCGGCCAATGCCACATCGTTCGGCGCGGTGGTGTTCGAAGGAATTACGCTCACGGAAGGCGTGCAAATAAACAATATCTCTTGCTCGGGTGCTGGTACCACACCTGACTGTGATCTGTCGGGCACCTTTGACGGGTCTCCCATCAGCGCAACTGCGTCAGACTCCGATGGCTCGGTGGGGTCAACACCGCCCGCCAACGCGGCGCCGACAGCGAATGCGGGTGCGGATCAGTCGGAGGTCTCGGGCACGGCGGTGACGCTGGACGGCAGCGGCAGCAGCGACAGTGACGGCACGATTGCAAGCTACGCCTGGAGCCGCACGGGCGGGACCGGGACAGCGGGCAATGCGGTGCTGTCGGATGCGACGGCGGTCAACCCAAGCTTCACGGACGCCTCACTGACCTCGAACGACGGGGCGGTGACGCATATCTTCGCGCTGGTGGTGACCGATGACGACGGCGCCACCTCCGTGGCGGATAGCGTGACGGTGACGATCACTCCGCCCGCCAACGCGGCGCCGACGGCGAATGCGGGTGCGGATCAGTCGGAGGTCTCGGGCACGGCGGTGACGCTGGACGGCAGCGGCAGCAGCGACAGTGACGGCACGATTGCAAGCTACGCCTGGAGCCGCACGGGCGGAACCGGGACAGCGGGCAATGCGGTGCTGTCGGATGCGACGGCGGTCAACCCAAGCTTCACGGACGCCTCGCTGACCTCGAATGACGCGGCGGTGACGCATATCTTCGCGCTGGTGGTGACCGATGACGACGGCGCCACCTCCGTGGCGGATAGCGTGACGGTGACGATCACACCGCCAGCGAATGCGGCGCCGACAGCGAATGCGGGTGCGGATCAGTCGGAGGTCTCGGGCACGGCGGTGACGCTGGACGGCAGCGGCAGCAGCGACAGCGATGGCACGATTGCAAGCTACGCCTGGAGCCGCACGGGCGGGACCGGCACGGCGGGCAATGCGGTGCTGTCGGATGCGACGGCGGTCAACCCAAGCTTCACGGACGCCTCGCTGACCTCGAATGACGCGGCGGTGACGCATATCTTCGCGCTGGTGGTGACCGATGACGACGGCGCCACCTCCGTGGCGGATAGCGTGACGGTGACGATCACACCGCCTCTCGACACGGAGCCCCCAGTCATTGACGAAATTGCGGATGTCGCGGTGGACACAGATTCCGGGGTCAATACGGCCTCGGTCGCGCTTGTCGCAAATGTCGCCGACAATTCCGGTGAAGTCATAGCCGCCGACTTTTCGATTGATGGCACAGTGATTGCCAGCCCGTATGATTTCTCCGTCGGCACAACGCAGGTGACCGCGACGGCGCAGGACAGCGCGGGCAATGCGGCGACGCCGCAGACCTTCGAGGTGACGGTCACTGACACGACACCGCCCGAAGCTCCGGTTGTCGCAGCCCCGACCACAAGGTCGGACGGCCGAGCAGAGGTGGCCGGCACTGCCGAGCCGCTCAGCACCGTCACCGTTACCTTTCCTGATGCAAGCGTCGAGACTGCCGCGGCGGGCCCCGGTGGTACCTTCGAGGTCGTGTCCGCGACGGCCCAAAGCTCAGGCGAGATCAAGATTGTGGCCGAGGATTCCGCCGCAAACAGATCGGAGACAACGACCATAGCCTATGTTGGTGATGATACACGGCCAACACTCACCATCAGCGCGTTGACCGGGCCGAGCAACGGAACCTTCAGTGCCGCGATCACCCTGTCCGAGGCGAGTACAAATTTCGATGCCAGCGATCTTACACTGACAAATGCCAGCGCAACTATGACTGGATCAGGAACGCAGTACTCCGTCGTCCTGACCCCGGATGCGGATGGCACGGTTGCTGTCTCAGTCGGCACAAACAGGTTCAGCGATGCCGCCGGAAATGGCAATGAGGCGTCAAACACGTCGAGTGTCGAGTACGACGGCACTGCCCCCACGGTCAGCATCACCGGGGCGCCAGAGGTTTTGGCTGGAGCCTCCTTGATAAACGTGAACGTTACATTCTCTGAAAGCGTAACAGGCTTCGCCGCTGGCGATATCACCACCACAAACGCAAATGTGGTCGGCCTAAGCGGCAGTGGTTCGGATTATGTGGCGACCCTTCGCGCATTCGGGACCGGGGCCGTCGGGATCACCGTTCCCGCCAATGTGGCCGTGGACGCGGCTGGCAACGGCAACCTGGAGTCCAATGCGGTTACGATCGAGGATCAAACAGTCGAACAAACACAGCGCCTTATCGCCTCGTTCATGCAAAGCCGGGCCAATCAGTTGATCAGCAATCAACCGGATCTCGTGCCCTTCCTGTCGGGGAGCAAGCAGGCGAGCTTTGGCCTGATGGCAACACGGGGTGTCGGCAATTTCAATGTGGCAACGGGGACGAAGTATCCGGTCTGGGCCCAGGTGAAAGGGGCGTGGTCAAGCAGTGGTGATAGCGATAGCACCTATGTCTTCGGCGCGTTTGGGGTTCATCGGGCGATCAGTAAGAACGTGTTGCTCGGTGCGACGCTGCAATTCGACCATATTGCTCAGGACACCGGAGCCTCCACGGTCAGCGGAACCGGTTGGATGCTTGGGCCTTATTTCGTCGCGAAGAGTTCAAACCATCCGCTGTATTTCGAAGGGCGGCTTCTTTACGGCGAAACGACGAACGACATTTCTCCCTTCGGCACATATGAGGATCGGTTCTACACGACCCGTATGCTTGCCAACCTGAAAGTCGCGGGCGACCTGTCCATGGGCACCACGATCCTCAGCCCGTTTCTGGATGCCTCTTACTCGACGGAGGATCAGCACAGCTATGTAGATACCCTGGGCAACACGATCCCCGGACAAGACTTCAAGCTGGGCCAGGTCGAGGTCGGTCTTGATTTCAGCCAGATGCTTTCGGTGAACACGGGTGAGTTGGAGCTGTGGGGCGGGGTCTCTGGCATCTGGTCCTACAGCAACGGCACGGGATCGGTAACGACCGCGGATCCGGCGTATGAGGGCGGCCGCGCGCGGGTCGAGCTGGGGTTCAATCGCCAGATCACCGCGGGACAAAGCGTCACGGGGGCCGCCTTTTATGACGGTATCGGTGCAGCCGGGTTTGAAAGCTATGGGTTGAGCCTGGGCTACCAGCTGCAGTTCTAGGCATCTCTGCGGAGCGGGGGGCGCCAAGCGCGGCCCCGCCCGTGAACCAGATCGTGGCGGCAAGCACACCCTGGCGTACCCCAAGCACGCAGGCGTCGAACCGGGAGGGCAAAATGGTGGGTAGAACGACGTCGAACCAACGTTCTATGCTGATGAGGCAAAGACCCGAAGCGATTTAAATGCAGCCTTGTACCGAAGCGTATATTAGGGCTCTTCGGATGAGGCGAAACAGACGCAGTCTTACGTCAAACTACGAAAAGAGGATGTCCATGCCAGACCCGACGAATTTGACCGCAGCGGATTTTAGCCCGCTTGAAGGGGACGCTGTAAAGGTTGAGGCCGACGGCATCGGGATTGAAGCGACGCTGTTGGAAATCACGACGGGGGGCAGCGCCTTGCGTGACGGCGGCGGTTTTGCACTGCTGTTTCAGGGGCCTGCCGAACCTGGTCTGCCACAGGCCACCTATCAGGTGTCGCATGCTGCCATTGGGACGCAGCAGCTCTTTCTCGTGCCGGTCGCCAAAACCGAGGCCGGTTATCAATATGAGGCGATTTTTACCTGATCGCTTTGGCGTCCGTTGACCGGCGTAGCAGGTCATAGACACCTTTGTCCTCGACGGTGACAAAGCCCAAGCGGTGGTAAAGCGCCATCGCTGGGTTCGCTTTTTCGACGTGGATGCCGACAGCTTTGTTTGCGGCTGATGCTTCGTCCGTCAGGTCGCGCAGAATAGCGCCGCCGATACCAGCGCCGCGATGGGCGGGCAGTAGGGCGATGTCGATGATGCGGTGCTCGCTTTGCCAACGTTCAAGATAAAGACGGCCTATTGCTTCGCCTGATCGCTGAATGATCAACCAAAGCGCGTCGGGGTAGTGGGCCTGATAATGCTCGTGCTGCGCGCGAAATTGCATTGAAATGAAGGCGTGCTTTTGGTCTTCATTCCACGGGGTAAGCGCCAGTTCCTCTTCGCGGGTCGAACGGTAGACCTGCGCGAGAAACTGCATATCACGCGCGGTCATCTCTCGGAGTGAGATCCCCAAGGATGCCGCGTGTGTCAAAGCCGGTATCGGCGTTGCCGATTTAAGGGTCATGGGTGCTCCCGACTGTATCGCCTTTCCATCGGATGCTGCAGCATTCGGGCCATGATTAGCTACGCGACGGATAGATGCCCTGAAGCGCGATGATGAAGTTCAGCGCAAGATAGGGCTGCATGTTGTCATGCGCCTGATTGCCGCCTGATGCTTGAAGTGTCTCATCTGCAAGCGGCACGAGATTGGAGGTGCCAGCGGAATAGAGGGCGTCGCCGCGTCCACCAGTTGCAGAAAGCGATGTCGCATTCGATGGCACAGCCTCGCCACCCGGAGACAGATTTGCGCGCACCGGGTGATTGTGCGACGGTATCTGACTTTCGCTCAGCGTCACGGTCGAAGACCCTAATTCTTCACCCAGCCTTCGTGCGGTCAAACCGGGACCGCGCCCTTGCTCCATCGGCGCTCGGCCCTTCATATTGGGAAGGGCGGTGGTGTTTCTTCCATCGCCGCCATAGACTGTACCGATCAGCGAAAACAACGCAGTGTTGTTTGCAATGGGCAAAAGTTGCCCGTCGCAGAACGCCCAGCCTCTGGGCGCGAAATCACCTGCAAAAATGCGGATTTCGGCAATAAAAGGTTCTGACATGCCTTATATCTCCTAACTACGGCTGGGGTAGACGCCGAACAGTGCAATAATGAAGCTGACACAGAGCGATGGCATCATGTTGTTGTGGCTACGCGAGCCGCCTGAATTCGTTGTCGCGTTATGGGCGAACGACGTGTCCGGCGATGCATTGCTATAGAATGTCGTGCCAACGCCCTGGGCGACGACCTTGCCTTGCGGCGACTGATCGGTGGCAAGTTCGGTGTTGGCCAAGAAGTCATGAGTGTGGCTTGGCAACTGATTTGTGGTCAGCGTGACATGCTCTGCGCCACTTTTGCTCCCCAAGCGGCGTTCGCTCAGACCGGGTCCGTGCCCCTTGTGAATAGGGATTCTGCCGCGCATATCGGGCAGACCGAATGTGGTGCGACCGTCTCCGCCGTAGATCGTTCCCAAGAGGGAAAAAAGCGCGTCGTTCTGTGAAACCGCAAGCAGTTGCCCGTCGCAAAAGGCCCAGCCGCGTGGGGCGAAATTCCCCGCAAACATGCGAATCTCACCTACATATGGTTCAGACATGGAATAATCTCCGGTATCTTAATTGCGCGAGGGGAATAGGCCGTGCATTGCTATGCAGAAGTTCAGCGTCTGATAGGGCTGCATGTTATTGTGGGCTTGTCCTCCGCCAGACGCGGCCACAGTTGCGGACGTCAGCGGCGTCATGTTGGCGGCCTCAGCGTCGCGATAGGCGGCGTCTGGTAGCACCTCCGCCGCCAGCACATGATCGGTCGGAGACCCGGACTGCGCCTGGCTCGCCGAACTCATCGCCGCGTGGGTATGGGTCGGAATTTCCGTCTTGGACAGCGCTACGCTCTCCTCGCCGGATCTGGCGCCCAGCCGGTAGTCGCTGTCTCTGTGAATCGGTGTGCGGCCCCTCAGATCAGGCAGAGCAAAGGTGGTGCTACCATCCCCGCCGTAGGTCGTGCCAAGCAGTGAGTAAAGCGACTGGTTCTGGTTGATCGGCAGGAGTTGCCCATCCAGAAACGCCCAGCCCCGTGGCGCAAAATCAAAGCCGAACATGCGAACTTCGGCAAGAAAGGGTTCGGACACGAAATTCTCCTTTAATAAACTGTCGGCGCGTTCAATTTATGGCGATAAAACACCGATATCTATTATCAACCATGCGTTGCGTAAAAAATAAAGCAAGGAAAAAAGAAAATTTAGTTGGACTGAACAGTTTAGATTTCGGCTTTTGATGGGGCTTCACTTTTATCGATGACACTATGCCAAGCGCCTAATCTGGGCGGTGCCGAATGCGTTTAAGGAGTTGATGAGGGCGATGCCGACGTTGAATTCTGCGGCCTGCCTGTCTGGGCTTAGCGAGCGATGCGCGCGACAAAGGGCCAAAGGCATCGCATTTTCGCCGCGCGCCTGTTTTGTGAGTGGTGGCCTGAGCCGCGCTTCCAGATCGCGTGACCAAGGTAGCAGGTCGCGCTCATGGAACCCTTGCGGTGGGGCAACGCCTTCTTTTTAGATCGTGAAGGGGGCGCCGCCTTCTCCGTGCAAGGAGGGCGGACGCGCCGCCTCTAAACTGAAAATGCAGCCTTGAATGCCGCAAGGGCGTCTTCCTCAACACCTGAGGCAAACGCCTCCATCGCGACGGGGCCGGTGTAGCCCATCGCGTTCAATGCGCGGGCTATGCCGGGGTAGTTGATTTCCCCGGTTCCGGGTTCAAAGCGGCCCGGTACGTCCGCAACTTGGATCTCGCCGACCCAGGGCAGGCACGCCTGGCAAAGCTCGATCAGGTTCCCTTCGCCGATCTGGGCATGATACAGGTCCAGATTAAGGCGCAGTTCCGGCCGGTTGACTGCAGAGACCAGTGCAAGAGTGTCTTCCGCGCGGGCAAATGGGACGCCTGCATGGTCAGTCGGGAGGTTGAGGTTTTCGAGCGTGAAAACCACCTCCAGCTCTTCTGCAAGGTCACAGATGCGATTGAGCGTATCCAGTGCCTTCACCCATTTGAGCGGCGTTGCGGTCTCAGCTTGTTTGGGGCGTCCGCCGTCGCCAAGCCCGGTGCCGTGCAGGTTCAATCGCTGGACGCCGAGCCGTTTGCCAACAAGGGCGGCCTCTCTTGCCGACGCCAGTAGCGTGTCAGCGCCATCGTCGTCCGCCAAGCGCCCGTCCAGATAGCCGTTCATGATCGAGAACGTCGCGCGCGACTTTGCCAGAGCTGCGATGTCGTGATCGGCCCAGTTCCACAAGCCGACCTCGAACCCCATCTCGTCAAGGCGCGCGCAGCGCCAGTCTATCGGTCTGTCGCGCCAGAGCATTTCGGCGCAGGCGGCAAGGGTAAACGCCATGCCTCACGCCTCCGACAGGAACGGGGCCACCTCAACTGGCCGTCCTTCCGCCAAGGAGCGATTGGCCGCCTCGGCCAGTGCCAGCGCGTTGACGCCGTCTTGGATTGTTGCGGGCACAGCCTTTCCATCCACGACGGCATCTACAAAGGCGGACCATTCGATGGAGAAGGCGCGCATGTAGCGTTCGAGAAAGAAATACACAGGTTTTGCCGAGATGACGCCCGCGCTGGTGGATTTCACGACGGTGTTTTCCAGTTCGTTGTCGGCGGCCAGTGCGCCGTCAGAGCCCAGAACCTCAACCCGCTGATCGTATCCGTAAGGAGCCCGGCGAGAGTTGCGGATCGTGGCGATCCGGCCGTCGGCGTAGGACAGCACGACGACAGCTGTGTCGATGTCCCCAGCTGCGCCGATTTCGGGGTCAACAAGGCAGGAGCCATGTGCTGTCACGGTCGTCGGCATGCCAAACAGAAACGAGCACATGTCGAAGTCATGAATCATCATGTCGCGATACAGCCCGCCGGATACCTTGATGTAGCTGACGGGCGGCGGGGCAGGGTCGTAGGATGTAACCGAGAGCAGCTCACTGTTGCCGATTTCTCCCGCATCGAGTGCTGCCTTGAGTGCTGAGAAATTCGGATCGAACCGACGGTTGAAGCCCATCATCATGGGTTTGTCATGATTGGCGACGGTTGCGGACACTTGCAGCGCGCGCTCCAGCGACAGGTCAATCGGTTTCTCGCAAAAGATCGCCTTGCCAGCCTTCGCGCCGGCTTCGATCAGGTCGGAGTGGGTGTTGGTCGAGGACGCGATCAGAATGGCGTCAATGCTGGTGTCGGCGAGGATGTCGTCGGCGCTGCGGGCCTCAATGCCATGGTCCTGTGCCAGAGCCTCCGCGGCCTCTTGCATGACGTCGGTGACCGCGACCAGCTCAGAGCGCGGATCCATCTTGATCGAAGCTGCGTGGACCTTGCCGATGCGACCGGCCCCGAAAAGAGCGACTTTCATATGCGTATTCCTTTCGTGGAAAAATCAGAGAGTGACGCGGCGGCCTTCGCGGGCCGATATGTCGATAGCGTGAATGATGCGCTCGAACTCCAGAGCGTCGGTGAAGCTGGGTAACGCGTTCGTGCCAGCGGTGATGGCGCGCAGGAATGTGGCCACCTCGATGGTCTTCAGGTCGCCAAATCCCAGCTGATGGCCGGGTGCTGGGCAGAAGCTATCATAGGGTGCATGCTCCGGGCCCGTCAGGATCGTACGAAAGCCCTGCTGCGATTTTGGGCCGTCATTGGTGTAGAGCTGTAGCTCGTTCAGCCGTTCCTGACTGAAGGTGAGCATGCCTTTGGTGCCATGCAGTTCCCAGTCAAGCTTGTTCTTGCGGCCCCAGGCGGAGCGAGACGTGCAAACTGTTCCCTGCGCGCCCGTCTTGTAGCGCAGAATGGCAGAGGCGGTATCTTCATTCTCAACTGTGCCACGGCCTGATCCATCGGGCAGGGGGCGGGTGTCATGGATGATCTGTGTGTCGGCAATCAGGCTCTCGATCTCGCCCATCAGAATATGGGACATGGAGACGAGATGGCACCCGAGATCCCCCAGCGCACCAAGGCCGGCGTCCGCGCGTTTTGCGCGCCAGGTCCAGGGAAGATCGGGGTCAGCCTGGTAATCCTCATCCACCCAGCCACGAAAATGAACCGGCTTGCCGATCACACCTTCACTGATGAGGCGACGCGCATGGGTGATCGCCGGATTATGGATGTAATTGTAGCCCACCATGGTGCGCACACCTGCGGTGCGAGCGGCGGCCTCCATCTCCTCTGCGTCGTTGATCGTCAGGGCGAGGGGTTTTTCGCAATGCACGTGTTTACCCGCGGCGATGGCGGCCAGTGCCATTTCCTTGTGGAGCGCGTTGGGGGTCGTGATGGAGACGATGTCCACGTCAGGCGCGGCGATCAGCGTGCGCCAATCGTCGGTGGCGACATCAAAGCCAAACTGTGTCGCATATCGCCTCGCATTTTCGACAGGCGTGTCACAGAGCCTTGCAAGCCGCACCGGCGGCACATCCCCAAAGACAGCTTCTGCGGCGCGATAGGCCAAGGCATGAGCCTTGCCCATGAAGCCCGTTCCGATCAAACCAAGGCCTAGAGACATGTTTTCCTCCGTTATGGAATTTTAATTCCAATTTCGGTGATGCGGGATTAGAGTGTCTCTGTCAAGCGAGAGGGGTGTAAATGATAGAACGCGAACCGCAACCAGAGACGCCGGAAAATGTGACGCAGACCATCGCACGTCTGGATCATGTCATGGACACATTGCCAAAGCGGCTACGGCAATGTGCGGTCTTTACCCGGCATCACCTGCATCTCATTGCTGTGTCGACGGTCTCTGACATGGCGTCGGCATCTGGTGTGGCGCCGTCTGCTTATATCCGCTTTTGCCAGGCGGTCGGCTTCTCCGGGTATTCCGAAATGCAGACCCTGTTTCGGGCGCAATACACCAGTTTCCGGCCGGACTATGAGCAACGGCTTGCGCAGTTGTCACCTGATGTGTCTCAGGGCAGTGGTGAGCTGTTGGCCGAGTTCGCGGAGTCAGGGCATCAATCATTGATCGGTGTCGGTAATTCGGTTGCAAATGAAGGGCTTGCGAGGGTCGCGTCCGGTATGGCGCAGGCGCGTATTGTTCATCTTGTCGGCCTGCGGCGGGCGTTCGCAGTGGTCAGTAACATGTCCTATCTTCTCGGTAAGTTGGACGTCCCAGCCGTGCTTCACTCCAACATCGGCAATCTGCATGCCGGGCTTGTGGCGGGGAGTGGGGATGTGATGTTTGCCATTACATTTGCGCCGTTCTCTGAGGAGACAATCACGCAGGCGCATGCTGCAGCGGAGCGGGGTGTGACGGTCTATGGGCTGACCGATGCCGACGACTGTCCGCTCTTTGAATTCGCCGCTGAGGTGCTGGTCGTGAAGGAGCACGAAGTGGCAGGGTTCCGGGCGCTCAATGCATCCATCACGCTGACCACTGCGCTGTCGGTTTTGGTTGGCGCGCAGCGCGCGAAAACTTGACACGGAGCCTCTAAAACGGAATGAATGTTCCATAGGTGTGATTCGAGATTGAAGCGCATCGACCGGTGGGAGGCCGGTCTGGAGGAGGCCCGTTTGCGTGAAGGCATCGGATATCGGGCTAAGAGCCGGCTTGACCGGTCAACTGTCTAAGGGAGGATAAATTGAAAACACTTATCAAAACTGCCGTTGCTGCTGCCAGCTTCGCACTGGCTGCCCCAGTTATGGCGCAGGACATCATCGTGGTCGCGCATGGTCAGGCCAACGATCCATTCTGGTCGGTCGTCAAAAATGGTGTCGAAAAAGCTGCTGCCGATACGGGTGCCAGCGTGGATTTCCGTTCGCCGGAGACGTTTGACATGGTGCAGATGAGCCAGCTCATCGATGCTGCTGTGAATCAGGAACCTGACGGCCTGGTGGTTTCGATCCCGGACGCGGATGCGTTGTCGCCGTCGATCCGCCGTGCGGTCGAGGCTGGTATCCCGGTCATTTCCATGAACTCTGGTTCGGATGTGTCCAAGGATCTCGGTGCGCTGCTCCACGTGGGGCAGGACGAATACACGGCGGGCAAGGCCGCCGGCGAGAAACTGGCTTCGATGGGCGGTACCGTTGGCATCTGTGTGAACCAGGAAGTGGGCAACGTCGCGCTCGATCAGCGTTGCCAGGGTTTCTCTGACGGGTTCGGTGGTTCTGTCGAGGTGATCCCGACCCAGAACGACCCGGCCGAAGTCGAAGCGAAGGTGAAGGCGGCGCTGGAATCCAACCCCGACATCGACACCGTGATGGGCCTGGGTGCATCGCTGGTGGGTGAGCCTGCCGTCCGTGCCGTGGCTGCCGTGGGCCGCACCGGCGAGGTGAACGTGGCGACCTTCGACCTGTCGGCCAGCTTCCTGGAAAGCGTGGCCAAGGGCGACGCGGCCTTTGCTATCGACCAGCAGCAGTTCCTGCAGGGCTACCTGCCGGTGTCCTTCCTCGCGCTCAACGCAAAGTTCGGCCTGATCCCGGGTGGCAACGTGCCGTCTGGCCCGAACCTCATCACGCAGGACAAGGCGTCCCAAGTGGTTGAGCTGAGCGCCCAGGGCATCCGCTAACCCACTAAGGCACAACGCTGAATCGCTGAAGGGGCCGTGGCGCAAATGCCGCGCCACGGCCCCTCTTTGTCTCAAGGAGGAGCACGCCATGGCCGACGCGGCCCAAACCGTCGATGACGAACGCCTGAAGAAAGAAGGGCTTGGTGCCCGGTTGATGAAGCGCCCCGAGCTTGGCGCGATCGCCGGTGTCATTCTTGTCACCACTTTCTTTTTGATCACCGCAGACAGCAGCATGTTCACGCTGTCCGGTATCATGAACTTCATGACCCCTGCGGCGCAGCTGGGCATTCTGGCCATCGGTGCGGCGATGCTGATGATCGGCGGCGAGTTCGACCTGTCGATCGGCTCCATGGTGGCCTTTGCGGGTCTGATCTTTGGCGCCTGCGTAGTGACGCTTGGGCTGCCGCTGATCCTGGCGATCCCGCTGACGCTGGCCGTTGCGGCTGGCCTTGGGGCGCTTAACGGGACCATCGTGCTGAAGACCGGCCTGCCGTCCTTCATCGTGACACTGGCCTTCCTGTTCATCCTGCGCGGCGCATCGCTGGTCGGGCTGAAACTGGCCTCCGGCGGCTCCACCCAGCTGCGCGGCGTGCGCGACGCGGTCGAGGGCGACTGGCTGGCGCCGATGTTCTCGGGCGATGCCTTTGGTCCTGTCTTTGCCTGGCTGGCACAAGTCGGGGTGATCGACACCTTCAAGAACGGCACCCCCAAGGTGCCCGGCATCCCGGTCGAGATCCTGTGGTTCGTGGCGCTGGCATTGGTGGCAACCTACGTGCTGCTGCGCACGCCACAGGGCAACTGGGTGTTTGCCTCCGGCGGTGATCGCACTGCGGCCTCCAACTCCGGTGTGCCGGTGCGCAAGGTGAAGATCTCGCTCTTCATGGTGACCGCGATGTGTGGCGCGCTGGTGGCGATCATCACGGTGATGGATGCCGGATCGACCGATGCGCGGCGCGGCTTCATGAAGGAGTTCGAGGCCATCATCGCAGCGGTGATTGGCGGCTGCCTGCTGACCGGCGGCTATGGATCTGCCATCGGGGCATTCTTTGGCGCCATCATCTTTGGCATGGTGACGATCGGGCTGACCTACACCAACTTCGATCAGGACTGGTTCCAGATCTTCCTGGGCGGCATGCTTCTGATCGCGGTGCTCTTCAACAACTATATTCGCAAGCGCGTGACGGGGGAACGCTGAGATGACCCAGGACACGACATTTCACCACGGTGATCCGCAGGCCGCGACCCAGCCGATCATCAAGATGCAGAACATCGAAAAGCACTTTGGCAACATCATCGCGCTGGCGGGCGTCAGTTTCGACGTGAGGCCGGGCGAATGCCACTGCCTGCTGGGCGACAATGGGGCTGGCAAGTCGACCTTCATCAAGACGATGTCAGGTGTACACAAGCCCACAAAGGGCACCATCACCATCGACGACCAGCCGATGAATTTCGACAGTCCGCGCGATGCGATGGAAGCCGGGATTGCCACCGTCTTTCAGGATCTGGCGATGATCCCGCTGATGAGTGTGACGCGGAACTTCTTCATGGGGCGTGAGCCGGTGAAGGGACGCAAACCCTTCCGCCGCATGGATGTCGAGATGATGAACGAGACCGCGGTGGAGGAGATGCGCAAGATGGGCATCAACCTGCGTGGTCCCGATCAGGCGGTCGGCACGTTGTCGGGCGGTGAACGCCAGACGGTGGCGATTGCCCGCGCGGTCTATTTCGGTGCGCGGGTGCTGATCCTGGATGAGCCCACCTCAGCGCTGGGCGTGCGGCAGACCTCGAACGTGCTGGCGACCATTGACCGGGTGCGCAAGCAAGGGGTGGGGGTGGTCTTCATCAGCCACAACGTACGGCACGCGCTGGCGGTCGGGGACCGCTTTACCGTGCTCAATCGCGGCAAGACGCTGGGCACGGCGGAACGGGGCGACATCACGCCCGAGCAACTGCAGGACCTGATGGCGGGTGGCCAGGAAATGGCGCAGCTTGAAGGCTCGCTCGGGGGCACCGTCTGATGGCAAAGGATCTGGACCTCATCACCATCGGGCGCTCGTCGGTTGACCTTTACGGCGCGCAGATCGGTGGCCGTCTTGAAGACATGCGCAGTTTCGAGAAATACGTCGGCGGATCGCCCACCAATATGGCGACGGGCACTGCCCGGCTGGGGCTGCGCTCGGCCCTGCTGACCAAGGTCGGCGACGAGCACATGGGCCGCTTCCTGCGCGAGGAACTGGTGAAGGAGGGCGTCGACGTCACCGGCGTTCTCACCGATCCGGAACGGCTGACGGCGCTGGTGCTGCTGGGCATTCGCGATGAGGACCAGTTCCCGCTGATCTTCTACCGCGAGAATTGCGCCGATATGGCGCTGAGCGCACAAGACGTGGACGAAGGGTTCATCTCCCGGGCGCGGGCGGTTGTGGCCACCGGCACCCACCTCAGTAATCCGCGTACCGAGGCAGCAGTGCTGAAGGCGCTGGAACTTGCCCGCAAACACGGCGCACAGACCGCGCTGGACATTGATTTCCGCCCCAACCTCTGGGGGCTCTCCGGACATGGCGACGGTGAAAACCGCTTTATTGCCTCAGCAGCGGTGACGGAAAAACTGCAATCCACCCTGCATCTGTTTGACCTGATTGTCGGCACCGAAGAAGAATTCCACATCGCAGGCGGCACCACCGACACGGTCGCAGCACTGCGGGCGGTGCGCGCGGTCTCGGGTGCGACGCTGGTGTGCAAGCGCGGTGCCGATGGCGCGGTGGCCTTCACCGGCGCGATCCCGGACAGGCTGGACGAGGGTCAAAGCGGCCCCGGTTTTCCCATCGAGGTTTTTAACGTGCTCGGTGCTGGTGATGGCTTCATGTCCGGTCTTCTGAAGGGCTGGCTCGACGGCGAAGACTGGCCCACCTCGCTCAAATACGCCAATGCCTGCGGGGCCTTTGCCGTCAGCCGTCATGGCTGCACCCCCGCCTATCCCAGCTGGGAAGAGCTGCAATTCTTCCTCCAGCGCGGCGTGGTGGAGAAAGCCTTGCGCAACGACACCGCGCTGGAGCAGATCCACTGGTCCACCACCCGCAAGCGTGACTGGGACGATCTGCGGGTCTTTGCCTTTGATCACCGCATGCAGATGGAAGAGATGGACGGCGCCACGCCCGAGCGCATCGGCGCGTTCAAGGAGCTTTGCCTCAGGGCCGCCGTTGCGCAGGCCGCAGGCCGCCCCGGTCACGGCATCCTCTGCGATGGCCGCCTTGGCGCGCGCGCGCTCTATGCCGCAGCGGGGCAGGGGCTTTGGATCGGCAGGCCGGTCGAATGGCCCGGCTCTCGCCCCTTGCGGCTTGAACCGCAGGTGGGCGAGGATGCAGGCGGGCTGAAGGAATGGCCCGGCGAACATGTGGTCAAATGCCTGTGCTTCCCGCATCCCGACGATGACGACGCGATGTGGGCCGACCAGATCGCCACCATCACCCGCGTGTTCCAATCCTGCCGCCGCAACGGGCTCGAGTTTCTGCTGGAGGTGATCCCCTCCAAGGTCGGCCCCTTTGACGATAAAACTACGCCAGATGTCATTCAGCGCGTGTACGATGCCGGCATCTACCCTGACTGGTGGAAGCTTGAACCCTTCCGCTCCGAGGCCGCATGGTCTGCAAGCTGCGATGCGATCGAGCGCAACGACAAACGCACCCGTGGTATCGTGGTGCTGGGTCTGGACGCCCCGGAGGACGAGCTGCGCGAGAGCTTTGCCCTCGCCGTGCGCTTCCCGCTGGTCAAGGGGTTTGCCGTCGGGCGGACGATCTTTGGCGATGTGGCCCGCGACTGGTTTGCGGGCCGCATTGACGACGACAGCGCCGTGGCGCGCATGACAGAGAATTACGCCCGGCTTTGCGATGTCTGGGCGCAGGCACGCGCACGCACAATGGAGGCGGCACAATGAGCACGATCCGGCTAACCGCAGCGCAGGCGATGGTGAAATACATCGCCGCACAACTGAACGAGGAGGGCGAGCCCTTCCTCGCCGGGATCTGGGCGATCTTTGGCCACGGAAATGTGGCCGGTCTGGGCGAGGCGCTGCATGGCGCGCGCGAAGAATTTCGCACCTATCGCGGCCACAATGAGCAGACCATGGCCCATGCGGCGATTGCCTATGCCAAGCAGTCCGCGCGCAAGCGGGCGATGGCGGTCACCTCCTCCATCGGCCCCGGTGCCACCAATATGGTGACAGCGGCGGCACTGGCGCATGTGAACCGGCTGCCGCTCTTGCTGATCCCCGGCGATGTCTTTGCCAACCGGGGTCCCGACCCTGTGTTGCAGCAGATCGAGGATTTCGGCGATGGCACCACCAGCGCCAATGACTGTTTCAAACCGGTCACGCGCTATTTCGACCGCATCATGCGCCCCGAGCAGCTGCTGACCGCCCTGCCGCGCGCCTTTCGCACCATGACCGATCCGGCAGACTGCGGCCCGGTCTGCCTGTCGTTCTGTCAGGACGTGCAGGCAGAGGCCTACGACTGGCCCGAGGCCTTCTTTGCGCCGCGCATCTGGCAGACCCGCCGTCCCCGCCCGGATGAGGGCGAGCTGGCGCGGGTTGCCGACCTGCTGAAAGCGGCGAAATCTCCGGTGATCGTGGCCGGGGGAGGCGTGCATTACGCGGACGCCTGCGCCGCGCTGCAACGCTTTGCCGAGGCGCATCAGATCCCGGTTGTCGAAAGCCAGGCGGGCAAATCCGCCCTCGCGTGGGATCACCCGCTTAACCTTGGCCCCGTCGGCGTGACCGGTGCGGGCTCCGCCAATGAGGCCTGCGCCGGGGCCGATCTGGTTCTGGGTGTTGGCACAAGGTTTCAGGATTTCACCACCGGCTCGTGGAACCTGTTCCAGAACCCGGCTCGCACGCTCGTCTCGCTCAATGTTGCCGCCTATGACGCAATGAAACATGGCGCAGAGCCGCTCTGCTGCGATGCCCGCGTCGGGCTGGAGCTGCTGGGCGCGGCGCTTGCTGATCTGCAATTCGCTGCCCCCTCCACCGCACTCAAGGAGGCGTGGTTCAGCGCGGTTGACCCGCTCACCGCCGCCCCGCGCGAGGACATCCAACTGCCGACCGACCAGCAGGTGATCGGCGCGGTGCAACGGGCCTCTGGTCCCGACACGGTGGTGATGTGCGCGGCAGGCACCATGCCGGGCGAGCTGCACAAACTCTGGAAAGCCCCGCGCCCCGGGGCCTATCACATGGAGTACGGCTATTCCTGCATGGGCTATGAGATCGCCGGTGCCATGGGCATCAAGATGGCGCAGCCAGACCGCGATGTGGTCTGCATGATCGGCGACGGCAGCTATATGATGGCCAATTCGGAACTGGCGACGGCGGCGATGCTGGGCATCGACATGACCGTGGTGATCACCGACAATCGCGGCTACGGCTGCATCAACCGGCTGCAAATGGGCACCGGCGGGGCAGAGTTCAACAACCTCCTCGACCACTCCCATCACGTGACGCCGTCGAACATCGACTTTGCCGCCCATGCCGCATCTATGGGCGCGGCAGCCGTACATGTCAGCAGCATTGCAGAGCTGGAAGAGGCCCTCAGCCGCGCAAAATCCGCCAAAGGGCCGTTTGTGGTGGTGATCGACACCGACCCCTACCCCTCGACGCCCGATGGTGGCCATTGGTGGGACGTGGCGGTGCCCGAAGTGTCCGAGCGGGCCGAGGTGCGCGCCAAACGCGCCGAATATGAAAAACAGATCAAGGCCCGCGCGCTCAACTGACGCCCGTGGCCTGCCTTTCCGGAGTGCGTCCTCCCGCGCGTCGGAAAGGCCCCAGTTTTGGATCAGGCGCGGACATGCGCCCACAACGAAAGATACCGCCCATGAGCGTCAAGATCGGCATCTCCCCCATCGCATGGCAGAACGACGACCTACCCGACCTCACCGCCGCCTACACGATGGAACAGGCCCTGAGCGAAGCGCGCGAGATCGGCTATACCGGGGTCGAACGTGGCCGCCGCATGCCCCAGGACACCGAAGGGCTGCGCAAGTATCTGAACGAATACGACATTTCGCTCTGTGGCGGCTGGTGCTCGGGCAACCTGTTGGTGAATGACGTCGACACCGAAAAAGCCGCTATCGCAGAGCAGGTCGAACAATTCGCCGCTTTGGGCGCGCCCTGTCTGGTCTATGCGGAATGCTCCAACACCGTGCAGGGCGACCGCACGACCCCGGTGAACAACCGCCCCAAGCTCGCGCGGGACGACGTCCGCGCCTATGCGGCCAAGCTCTCTGAACTGGCCAAGTGGATGACCGACAAGGGCCTGCCTCTGGCCTATCACCACCATATGGGGGCCTTTGTCGAGGATCAGGACGACATCGACTGGCTGATGGAGGCCAGCAGCCCCGAGGTGACGCTGCTTTATGACACCGGCCATCTGGTCTTTGGCGGCGGCGATCTTCTGGGCACGCTCGACAAATGGGGCGACCGCATCCACCACGTCCACTACAAGGATCTGCGCGCCAATATCGCTGCGCAGGCCCGCACTGAGAGCTGGTCCTTTCTGGATGCGGTCATCGCCGGGGCCTTCACCGTGCCGGGGGATGCCGAAGGGTCCATCGATTTTGCCGCAGTGACCGAACGTCTGGCCAAAATGGGCTATCAGGGCTGGATCGTGGTCGAGGCCGAGCAAGACCCCGCCAAGGTCGCGCCCTATGCGGCCTCAAAACTGGGCTATCAGACCATTCGCGACCTCTGCGCGCGCTATGGGCTAGAGGTTGCGGGTTAATCCCCGCGCCCCAACAACAGGAGGCAAGACCCATGAGCGATCTGCTGCGCAAACCCTTTGGCACCCATGGCGAGGTGCATCGCATCACACCCGAAAGTGCAGGCTGGCGCTACGTGGGCTTTGCCCTGCACCATCTGCGCGCGGGCGAGACCGTGGCTGACGTCACCGGCGACCGCGAGGTGATCCTCGTGATGGTGGAAGGCAAAGCCAACCTGACCGGCGCGGGACAGGACTGGGGCGAACTGGGCGAGCGCATGTCGGTGTTTGAGAAAACCCCGCCCCATTGCCTGTATCTGCCCAATGGCAGCGACTGGAGCGCCGAGGCCACCACCGATTGCACCATCGCGGTCTGCTCCGCACCGGGCAAGGGCGGCCATGCGGCACGCCGGATCGGCCCCGAGGGCATCACCCTCACAGAGCGCGGCAAGGGCACCAACACCCGCTACATCAACAATATCGCGATGGAGAACGAGGACTATTGCGACAGCCTGCTGGTCACCGAGGTCTTCACCCCCGCCGGCCATTGGTCGTCGTTCCCGAGCCACCGCCACGATGAGGATGATTTCCCCCGGATCACCTATCTGGAGGAGACCTACTATCACCGCCTGAACCCGGCCAGCGGCTTTGGCGTCCAGCGCGTCTATACCGATGACGGGCAGCTGGATGAAACCATGGCAGTCGCGGATGGCGATGTGGTCCTGGTGCCGCGCGGCCACCACCCCTGCGGCGCGCCCTACGGGTTTGAGATGTATTACCTCAACGTCATGGCCGGCCCCTTGCGCAAATGGCGCTTTGTCGCCGCCCCGGAGGTCGAATGGATCATGGAGCGCGACAGCTGACGGCGCACAGGCTTGGGTGGGACAGAAGCTTCCGCCATGTGAACCTGCGACGCGCGCTGAGCGGGCGCGCGTCGCAGGTCAATCATCGGTCAGAAACCGGAACTGTGTCAGTGACGCGGAGACCACCTGCCTGGCGTCGTCTTGCCGCCCCGGCTGAGGGGGCGGCGGAGCAACGCGCTGCGGCAAAAAAACTCTGCGGATAATCCGGAGTTTGCTTGCCGACCCAACCGAAACGACGCTACCGTCTCGTTTCATCATGAACGCGACACATCACCCTTCATCTGACAACGAACAGCGCGAAGAGGCTTCGATCGGGCCCCGGCTGACCGTTGAACTGTTTGTACAGCCGGGATTCTCCCATTTAGAGCTGTCGTCGATCATCGCTGTCTTGGACGCTGCCAATACCCTTGATGCGGGCACTTGGTTTTCGTGGTGCATCACCTCGGACTCGCCCGGCATCGTTGCAAGCAATTCCGACCTGCTGGTGCGCGCAGATCCTGCGATCGGTGTCCAATATCTCAAGGACGTTCTGTTCGTCGTCGGGGGGCATAACTACGGCGGCGGGAGTTGGTTGGCACGGATCCGCGCCATGCAGAAACTGCGCCGTCCGGCGTTTCTGTTGTCCGAGGCCGCAACCTCTTATATCCGGCGCTCTGCACCACTTTCAGGGCCGGCAACCACACATTGGCTTGATGTGCGCACGTTGCGCGAGGCTGGCGATTATCCGACGGTCAGCAATCGGTTGGTTGAAGACAATGCGGGAATTCTCACCTGTGCCGGTCGCTCACATACCGCTGAACTTGTCATTCGGTTCCTCTCGCAATTCTTGTCCCCGCAGCACTGCGCAGAGTTGGCGAGCATTTTGATGATCGATACGGCGCGGGGTTATTCGGGTGAGCAGCCCAAGGGAGCCGCGCGCAACACCAACCTGTTGGAGGGGCGCCTGGTCAAGGCCATGGCGGTCATGGAAGAGTGTATTGAACACCCGTTGCCGACAGCAGAGATCGCGGAGCGGGCAGGGGTGTCGGTGCGTCACCTTGAAAGGCTGTTCCTTGCACATCTCAACACCACACCCGCAAAGCACTACATGCAGTTGCGGCTGAAGCTCGCAAACAAGCTGATCACCGATACCAACCTTCCGATTGCGGAGATCGCATTTGCCAGCGGCTTTGCGTCTTCGACATCGTTGTCGCGTGCTTATCGGCGTGAATACGGGATGACGCCCTATCAGGTGAGGGCGCGGGATCGTGCGGGGGCCAGCCTGCGCGGCGCATGATCGGAGTTGGCCGCGCGGCGTGAGGCTGAACGGGCGCCAGCTGCCATGCTTCGGGTGGCACACGCTCACACAAGGCTTTGAATTCAGTGCAAGCATTCGTATTGATTGCAAGGAACACAAGTCAGGCGCTGTGTGTATCCACTGAAATAGGCTGGCAAAGGATAGAGACATGAAGGCAAACCCGATCTCCCCGACGATTCCACTGGATCAGGACGGTGTGCACCATGGGTTTCTGAAATTGCCCTACAGCCGCGACGACAGCGCCTGGGGCTCGGTGATGATCCCGATCACGGTGATCCAGAACGGGGCAGGCAAGACCGCGCTATTGACCGGGGCCAACCATGGCGACGAATACGAGGGCCCCGTGGCGCTGCAAGAGCTTGCGGCCACCACGCGCGCTGAGGATGTGACCGGGCGGCTGATCATCGTGCCCTATTTCAACTATCCCGCTTTTCGCGCCAGTGCGCGGACCTCGCCCATCGACCGGGGCAACCTGAACCGCGCGTTTCCGGGCCGCCCCGATGGCACAGTCACGGAAAAGATCGCCGACTATTTTCAACGCACGTTGCTGCCGATGGCAGATGTGGCGGTGGATTTCCACTCTGGCGGAAAAACGTTGGATTTCGTCCCCTTCGCTGCCGCGCACATCCTTGAGGACAAGGGCCTTCAGGAGGCCTGCTACGCTGCGATGCAGGCCTTTAACGCGCCCTATTCAGTGCAACTGTTGGAGATCGACAGCGAAGGCATGTACGACACTGCCGTCGAGGATATGGGCACGGTGCTGGTTACCACGGAACTGGGCGGCGGTGGCATGTCCACGGCGCGCAGCAATGCCATTGCCAAGAAGGGCCTGCGCAATGTGTTGATCCATTTTGGTATTCTGCAGGGCGAGATGGAGATTGATCCCTCCGTGACCCTCGATATGCCGGATGGGGATTGTTTTGTGTTCAGTGAGCACGACGGTCTTTTTGAGATCATGATCGATCTTGGCGATCATGTGGAAAAGGATGATGTGGTCGCGCGCGTCTGGTCGCCGGATCGCACCGGGCAGGCACCGGTAGAGTATCGCGCGCGCCGCGGTGGCGTGCTGATCAGCCGCCATTTTCCGGGCATGATCAAATCCGGCGACTGTGCCGCCGTGATTGGTGTGGTCGAGGGCTGACATGCATCTGGATCAGCGCGACCTCGAAATTCTCCGCATTCTGTCCCGCGATGGCCGCATCACCAAGGCGGCGCTGGCCGATCAAGTGGGCCTGTCGCCCACCCCCTGCTGGGAACGCCTGAAGAAGCTGGAGAAGGCCGGGCTGATCGAAGGCTATAACGCCCGCATCAACCTCAAGAAAATCGCCCCGCACGTCACCGTTTTTGTGGCTGCCGAACTGACCGATCACACCGCTGCCAGTTTTCAGTCCTTTGAGGCGGCGATGCAGCGCTATGATGAGGTCGTGGCTTGCTGGGCGCTGGGCGGTGGCTTCGACTATCTGTTGCAGATCGTCACCTGCGATATCGACGCCTATCAGAGATTGATCGATGCGATGCTGGATGCGCGCATCGGTTTGAGCCGCTATTTCACCTATATCGTGACCAAACCGGTAAAGGGGGCAGGTGTGCCGCCTTTGGAGATACTACTCAACGGCAGTTGAATCCTCTGCCTGCCGGGCAAACTTCAGTCACATCTTCTGAAAGGAACCCTGCACACTCCTTGATAGAATTTCAGGAGGAGCAGACATGTCGTTAACGGCCCTGTCCGCGCGTGCGGAGATCAATGACAAATCGCTGGTGCGCTCATTTTCCTACATAAACGGGAAATGGTGCGCCTCATCCAATGGTGAGGTTGTCGCCGTTCATGACCCCGCCACCGGGGATGTCATAGGTGATGTGACCGCAATGACGGCAGAAGATTCCTCTGCTGCGGTGGATGCGGCGCATGCGGCGTTTGCCAGCTGGGCGCTGATGCTGCCGCAGGACCGTTGCGCCATCCTGCGCCGTTGGTTCGAGCTGATGATCGAACACAAAGAGGACCTTGCCCGGCTGATGGTGCTTGAGCAGGGAAAACCCTTGTCCGAGGCACGCGGCGAGATCGATTACGGCGCGGCCTTCCTTGAATTTTATGCCGAGGAATCCAAACGTCCCAACATCGAGGGCGTCACCAGCCATCTGCCGGATGCGGAGGTTGAGCTGTGGCGCGAACCGGTGGGCGTGGCCGCACTGATCACGCCGTGGAATTTCCCGTCCGCGATGCTGACGCGCAAGGCCGCGGCGGCGCTGGCGGCGGGCTGCACGGTGGTGGCACACCCCTCAGGCGAGACGCCTTTCAGTGCGCTGGCGTTGGCGGAGCTTGCCGAACGGGCAGGCATCCCAAAGGGTGTCTTCAACGTGGTCACAGGAAAAGCCCCGGTGGTGGTGGAACCTTGGACGCGGGATGCGCGGGTGCGGGCTTTGTCCTTCACCGGGTCCACCGAGGTGGGCAAGCTCCTGTACCGTCAGTCCGCCGAGACGGTTAAACGGCTGGTGATGGAACTGGGAGGTCATGCGCCGGTCATCGTCTTCAAGAATTGCGATCTGGATCGCGCGGTTGCCGAGACCATGAAGGCGAAATTCGCCACCTCCGGGCAGGATTGCCTCGGCGCGAACCGCATCTTTGTTGAGCGCGACATTTATGATGAGTTCTGCACCCGCTTTGTGGCCGCCACGCAGGCGCTTACTGTGGGGAAAGGGATTGATGATCCCGACATTGGCCCCTTGATGAATGAAAAAGCGGTGCAAAAGCAGGAACAACATGTGGCCGACGCGCTGGAAAAAGGCGCCACATTGGCCTGCGGAGGCAATCGTCACCCGCTGGGGCCGCTGTTCTATGAACCGACCGTGTTGACTGATGTGCCTGCAGATGCGGCCATCCTGCACGAGGAAACTTTTGGCCCGGTCGCGCCGATCACGCCGTTTGACACCGAGGATGAGGTGATCCAGCGTGCGAACGACAGTGAATATGGCCTTGTCGCCTATGTGCACAGCCACGACCCGCGCCGGATCTATCGCCTGAGCCGCGCGTTGCAGTTCGGCATGGTGGCGGTCAATCGCACCAAGGTCACCGGCGCGCCGATCCCCTTTGGCGGCACTAAACAGTCCGGCATGGGGCGCGAGGGCGCACGGCTGGGCATGGAGGAATTCACCGAGATCAAATACGTTTGTCGCGACTGGGCGTAACCCTCGGACCACGCGAGATTTTCCACCCCGCGGGTGGAGCACGGAAATAGGAAGGACACGAAATGCTGAAGAACGATCAACTGGACCAATGGGACCGCGACAACTTCTTTCACCCCTCGACCCATCTGGCGCAACATGCGCGCGGTGAGAGCGCAAACCGGGTGATCAAGACCGCCTCCGGCGTCTTTATCGAGGACCGGGACGGCAACAAGCTCCTGGATGCCTTTGCCGGGCTTTACTGCGTGAACGTCGGCTATGGCCGTCAGGAGATTGCCGAGGCGATCGCCGATCAGGCGCGCGAGCTGGCCTATTACCACTCCTATGTTGGTCACGGCACCGAGGCGTCGATCACGCTCGCGAAGATGATCCTGGATCGTGCGCCCAAGAATATGTCGAAGGTTTATTTCGGCCTTGGCGGCTCCGACGCTAATGAAACCAACGTCAAACTGATCTGGTACTACAACAACATCCTTGGCCGCCCCGAGAAGAAGAAAATCATCTCGCGTTGGCGCGGCTACCACGGTTCCGGTCTGGTCACCGGCTCCCTGACAGGGCTTGAGCTGTTCCACAAGAAATTCGATCTGCCCGTCGAGCAGGTGATCCACACCGAGGCACCCTATTACTTCCGCCGCGAGGATCTGAACCAGACCGAAGAGCAGTTCGTGGCCCATTGCGTGGCCGAGCTGGAAGCGTTGATCGAGCGTGAAGGCGCAGACACAATTGCGGCCTTCATCGGCGAGCCGATCCTGGGCACCGGGGGTATCGTGCCGCCGCCCGCAGGCTATTGGGAGGCGATCCAGACAGTCCTGAAGAAACACGACATTCTTCTGGTTGCGGATGAGGTTGTCACCGGCTTTGGCCGTCTTGGCACCATGTTCGGCTCTGACCATTACGGCATCGAGCCCGACATCATCACCATCGCCAAGGGTCTGACCTCGGCCTATGCGCCGCTTTCCGGCTCCATCGTGGGTGACAAGGTTTGGAAAGTGTTGGAGCAGGGCACCGATGAGAACGGCCCCATCGGCCACGGCTGGACCTACTCCGCGCATCCCATCGGCGCGGCAGCGGGTGTTGCCAACCTGAAACTCATCGACGAGCTGAACCTCGTGAGCAATGCTGGCGATGTCGGCACATACCTCAATGCCACCATGGCAGAGGCGCTGGGCGAACATGCCAATGTCGGTGATATACGCGGCGATGGCATGCTCTGCGCGGTGGAATTTGTCAAAGATCGCGACAGTCGCACCTTCTTTGACGCGGCTGACAAGATTGGCCCGCAGGTCTCCGCCAAACTGCTGGAGCAAGACAAGATCATCGCGCGTGCCATGCCGCAGGGCGATATCCTGGGCTTTGCGCCGCCCTTCTGTCTCACACGCGCCGAGGCCGATCAGGTGGTCGAGGGCACTGTGCGCGCGGTGAAATCCGTGCTGGGCTGATCTGCGGTTTCGACCCTGGTCTGATGTCAGAAAAACCGTCCACGCCCTTGGCGTGGGCGGTTTAGTCTATGCGACCCATGGGTTGCAGTCGATGTTTGAGAGGCGTGCGGTGTCTTGTTGTTGCGCCTCAAATATTCGGCTTTTGGTTTTTAACCGCTATTAACCGTTCTCCTCTATGGTTCTCCAAGCGGCATTCCGGTCTGCAGTGGCTCTGCCTCCGAGGTGCCGCAGCGAGGTGTGGTTGACCCGGGGCGTGTTGGTGTCCCCTGTCAGGGCTGCCGCCCATTTGGATGTGAGCCCATGCAGTGCAGTGTGAAAGGGGGCGTGCGGAAATAAGATGACAACTTATGTCGTAACAGCCACCAACTACCAGGACCCTGCGTTCTGGTCTGCAATCGTGGAAGCGAGCAGCGGTCACACGCTGGATTTCAGTACCCTGCCTTCGGGGTATGAGCTGAGCATTGATGCTGAGGCCCATACGATCTCGATCTGGAATGGGTCCTCTTGGTATCGTGTCGGCGAAAGTGGGAATGCTGGTACTGATGCAACGCTGGGCAGCCCGACAAGTATTCAACATTTCACCACGATTGTCGGAACCGACGGTGGCGACTATGTCGAGGCGTCAGATAACGACGATAACCTGTTCGGAAACTCCGGCGATGATACCCTTTCGGGCGATCAGGGCGATGACACAATTCATGGCGGGGCGGGCAACGACATCCTTGCAGGAGGTGATGGACGAGACATTATCGTCGCGGGAAGCGGGAATGACTCGATCTATGGGGACAATGCCTGGGCAACCTTGGGATCTGCCGCGTCGGGGCCGGGGACGACCCCGACAACTTTGACGGTTACCAATTCAGCTGATGGCCCGATTGAACTGTGGTGGGTCGATACCAGCGGTCAGCTGCAATACTATGCAACGATCGAGCCTGGCGATACGTGGAACCAGAGCACCTTTGAAGATCACAACTGGGAGCTGCGGCATCCAGATGGCTGGTATCTCGAAATGATCGAGGGTGGCAGCAATCTTACGGTGGATTTTGGTGCTGAGGGTTTGAGCGACACCGTGATGGCTGGCGATGGGGATGATCTGGTCCTCGGAATGTACGGTGACGATATTCTCTATGGTGAAACGGGCCGCGATACCATTCACGGGGACTATGGAAACGATACGATCTGGTCCGGCGCCGATGCTGACAGTGTGACCGGCGGAGAGGGCGATGACTACCTGTCAGGGCAGGAAGGCGACGACACGATATATGGCGGTGCCGGCGCTGATACGCTGGTCGGGGGCGCGGGAAACGATCAACTGAAGGGGGATGCAGACGCTGACACTTTTCAGATCTTCGACAACTCTGGTGACGACACCATTCTGGGTGGCGAAACGGGAACCGATGATGATGCAATCGACCTGTCTGCTCGCAGCAGTAGCATCAATGTTGGCTATACCGGCAATGAGGCGGGCATTATTCAAGGTGGCGGGGATACCGCCTATTTTCAGGAGATTGAGCGACTTCGGCTGACCGATCACGATGACAGCCTCGACGCCAGCGCAGCCTCGTCCGGCGTGAATGTGGACGCCGGCGCCGGCGATGACACGCTGACCGGTAGCGGTGGTGACGATACGCTCACGGGGGGCGATGGGGACGACCGTTTTGTGATGACGACGTCCGGCGGAGCTGACACCGTATCTGACTTTGATGTGACGGACGATGACGCGGATGGCTTCTACAACGATCAGATCGATGTCAGCGGCCTAACCGGCGGCTCCGGATTGGGGGGGCTGGTCACTGCGGCCGACGTCGTGGTGACCGATGACGGGTTTGGCAATGCGACATTGACCTTCCCTGGGGGTGAGCAACTGGTTCTGACCGGGGTTGCCCCGAACCAGATCAATACACAACCTCAGCTCCATGCAGCGGGTATTCCCTGTTTCACACCGGGTATTCGTGTTGCAACGTCACGCGGTGCTGTGCCTGTCGAGGAGGTCCGCGTCGGCGACCTGCTGCAGACGGCAGACAATGGGTTTCAGCCGGTGATCTGGATCGGGCGACGGGACTTGAGCGCGCTGGAATTGGCTGAAAAGCCACATCTCCGCCCACTTCTGATCCGCCCCGGTGGTCTCCTCGCGAACGAACGCCCGCTTCTGGTGTCTCCACAGCATCGGTTTATGCTGAACCGTCGACGGCTTGGCGAACTTGGCTCCATGCATGAGGCCTTCGTGCGGGCCCGATTGCTGGAAGGCCTGACCCCGGCCTCTGTCGCGGTGGCTGAAGGGGGGGCTGGTGTCAGCTATATCCACCTCATGACAGAGCATCATCAGGTCATTTTTGCCGAAGGTGTTGCGACCGAGACGTTTTGGCCGGGACCAGAGGCGTTGCGTGGCATCTCAGCCGAAGGCCGCAGAGAGTTGTTCGACCTGTTCCCCGAACTTTTCTTGGCCAATAACCTCTGCGGAAAGCTCGGTCGACATTACGTGGCCGAGGCCTACTGCCAACTCGCTCGGGTGGATCTTGGACGTGGTGACTTGAAGGCGCTGCATGGTCGCACGGCGGCTTGAAGCGATGTGCCGGCACTACTGCGCAGCGAGGCGCCGCAAGTAGCTGCAGGTGACGCGAATCGCGGCATCCATATCCGCATCGGACGCATATTCTTCCGGACAATGGCTCACGCCATCCTTGCATCGTACAAAAAGCATCGAAATGTCGCACAGGTCGGCCATCGCCGAGGCATCATGGGTCGCCCCCGAAGGCAGGCGTGGGGCATTGATGCCCTCGTCCGTTGCCGCCGCCTCGAGGCAGACCATCAAGTCGGGATTACAGGGCACTGCCGCCTGATCGTATGTGCGTGACATCGCAAAGGACACGCCGCGCGCGTTGGCGATTTCCGTGCCAAGGACCTGAGCGGAGGCGGCAAACTCCGTGCGAACCTGATCCGAAAGAGCGCGCATTTCCAGTGTGAGTTGGGCTTCCCGTGGGATTGCATTCACGACATCTGGCTTCAGGGAGAGGGTGCCAACTGTGGCGCGAAGCCCGTCGATCTGGCGGGCCGCATCATGGACGCGAGTGATGAACTCTGACGCCGCCACCAATGCATCACGTCGGCCATTCATCGGCACAGTGCCTGCGTGGCCTGTCTCGCCGCTGAAGGTCACGGTGTTGCGCTCAATGCCGCAGATCCCGGTGACGATACCGCAGGGGGCGTCGCTTTGCTCCAGAACTGGCCCTTGTTCGATATGGACCTCGAGATATGCGCGCACGGCATCTTGCGCGCGCTGTTGCGTGGTGACTGCTTCCGGGGTGCCGCCAAAATCCGACAACGCGGACTGCAAGCTGACGCTGTTTGCATCCTGCATGTCCAAAACCGACGGGTCGAACCGACCGGACAGCGCGCGTGGACCTATGAGAGCAGTTGGGAAACGAACGCCTTCCTCATCAGCGAAGGCCAGGACCTCGACCGGGAAGGGTAGTTCAACCCCCTCAGAGGCCAGACGTTCCAGCGCAAGGCAGCCGATCAAGACCCCCATGATGCCATCGTAGCGACCGCCCTCACGCACGCTGTCTTGATGTGATCCGATCAGCACGGCCGGTCCATTGGCAGCAGACGCGCTGGACCCAACCAATGTTGCCGCGGCGTCCAGTCGCGGTGTCAGTCCGGCCTGCCGCATCCAGTCACTGATGTGTTCCAATGCGCGCGCATGTTCAGGGGTGTAGGGGAGGCGGGTCACACCGGGGCCTGCCGTGCTGCATTGTGCGATTTTGCTCAAGCGATGCTGCGCTTCTTGTCCCCAGTTCATCTGTGACCTCATAATTTATCGTGATTAATTAGAGGTCTATCCCCGGAACGCTTTCCCGTCTATATTTTTATCATGATAAAAGAGCGCCAAACTATGAGCATAAAAACATCATCCTCAGGTCAGCCAAAACGCTCACGCCCGGTGCGCGTTGCGGATGAAATCAAGACCTGGGTGGTGGAGCGAGATCTCCAGCAGGGCGACAAACTGCCCAACGAAACCGAGATGATCGCGCAATTCGGCGTCTCCAAGGGCACCGTGCGCGAGGCCATGCGCATTCTCGAAGCGCAAGGCCTGATCGTCACCCGTACCGGGCCCGGCGGCGGCAGCTTCGTCGACAAGGTCTCTGCCAAGCGCGCCCGGTCGCTGTTGGCGAATTATTTCTACTTTCAGAACCTGTCGATTGCCGACATCTACCAGATGCGCCGGGCGCTGGAGCCTGAGCTTGCAGCGAGCCTTGCGGGCCAGTTGAGTGATGCGCAACTGACCGAGATGGAGGTCCTTGCGGCGCGCTATCCGGAACCGGCGCAGTCGGCAGAGGAGGAGAAGGAGCAACATGTCTCTTCGCTCGAATTCCATGCGCGGTTGGCGGAGTTTTCAGGCAATGCGTTGTTGGGATTTGTGATTTCCTTCATGGCGCGGGTGCTCACTGATATGACCATCTATCGCAAACTCTACGAGCCACCGAACCCGGAACTCTGGCGGCGCGGGCGCGAGCATCAGATGCAATTGGTGAAAGCCCTGCGCGATGGCGATGCGGGGGCTGCGCGGCAGATCATGGCCTCGCATATGCAGGGCGCCGAGGAGCAAATGCAATCGCAAGAAGCGCAACTGGCGCGGCGTTTTATTGGCGAGCAGCGTTAGCTGGCATCCGGCAGCACCGCGCGGTAGCGATCCTTCAAGACCGGAACCTCTGTAAGCCAGTCGTAATAGGGCGAGCGATGCGCCCGCAGGCACAGGGTACGCAAGGCGGGTAGCGGGTCGTCGCTATAATCGATTCTCAGGTCCAGCGGCGGGCGCTCCGGTGACAGCACCAAAAGGGCTGCGGATTGCAGCCCGCGCGCGTCCCCCCCAACCGTTGCGGCGGCATCCAGAACTGCCAGCATCCGGTCAGATAGCGTAGCATATTCGCCCTGTGCCGCCTCATTCATCGCCGTCAAAACTTGAGGTCCTGCCAGCATATTGCCAGCGATCGCCAGATCGCGATCTGTCATATGGCCTGCGTAGCTTACGCTCTGCATGCCAGTGAACCCGCCAGTGCCGCCGCAACGATCAATCGCCAGCAATTGCCGATGTCCGCGCCCCGGATCCGCATCTGTAACCTGCGCCACCGCCGCTTCTGCCCGGTCTCCGCTATACATCCGCCGCAGCACGTCATCGCGCCAGAATGTACTGGGTGCGGTTCCCTGCGAGGCCACCAGCCCTGATTCGATATCTCCGCGCAAAACCCAGCCCCCGACGCATAGGCTGCCGGTCGCCGCCGCCGCTGCAAAACTGCCTGTCTCACGGTCATACATCAGGATTGAAAAGGTCATTGTGGTCTCCGGACGGGGGTCTTGCAGGTTTAGACTTGTATTTATCATGAAAATTTGCGTGGATACAATTAATCATGAAAAATAAATCTCAGCAGAGAGGATCCAACATGAAATTTCTTGAGATGACGCGGCGCGGCGCGATGGCCGCAATGTTCGCGACGACGGCTCTGGCCGGTGTTTCGATGGGGGTGGCACCCGCGGCGGCGCAGACACCGCCGGGCGTGTTGATCGTCGGCCAGATCGCAGAGCCGAAGGCGCTTGATCCGGCGGCGGTGACGGCGGTGAACGATTTCCGCATCCTGATGAACGTCTATGACGGCCTCGTGCGCTACAAGGACGGCGCGTTGGAGGTGGAGCCCGCACTGGCCACCGACTGGAGCATTTCCGAGGATGGCACCGAATATACATTCACGCTGCGCGAGGGCGTATCCTTTCACGATGGCAGCGCCTTGAATGCCGAGGCGGTGGTGTTCAACTTCGAGCGGATGCTCAATGAAGACCACCCCTTCCACAACACCGGCCCGTTCCCGCTGGCCTTCTTCTTCTCCGCCGTCGAGAGCGTCGAGGCGGTCGATGACCTGACGGTGAAATTCAAGCTGAACGCGCCCTATGCGCCGTTCCTGTCGAACCTTGCCTACCCAACGGGCCTGATTGTATCGCCCGAGGCGGTCAAGACCCATGGCGTGGAGTTTGGCCGCAACCCCTCCGGCACCGGCGCATTCAAATTTGCCGAGTGGCGCTCGAACGAGGCCGTGGTGGTTGAGAAAAACCCCGACTACTGGGACGGCGCGGCAGAGCTGGACGCGGTGGTCTTCCGCCCGATCACCGATGCCAACACCCGCACGGCAGAAATGCTGGCCGGCGGTATTGATCTGATGGTTGAGGTGCCGCCGGTGGCGCTGTCGGAATTTCAGGGCGATGCTTTCACCGTGCATGAACAGGCTGGCCCGCACGTTTGGTTCCTGATCCTCAACGCCAAGGAAGGCCCCTTTGCCGACAAGCGCGTCCGCCAAGCGGCGAACTACGCGATCAACAAATCCGCGATCGTGAACGATGTGCTTGAGGGCACCGCCGAGGTGGCCGCAGGCCCGACCCCGCCCGCCTTTGCCTGGGCGTATAATGAATCTCTGGAACCCTATCCATATGACCCCGACAAGGCGCGCGAACTCCTGGCCGAGGCGGGCGCCGAGGGGGCGGAGCTGACATTCTATGTGACCGAGGGGGGCTCTGGTATGCTTGATCCTATCGCCATGGGCACCGCCATTCAGGCGGATCTGAGCGCGGTGGGTTTGGATGTGAAGATCGAAACCTACGAGTGGAATACCTTCCTGGGCGAGGTCAATCCGGGGCTGGAGGGCAAGGCCGACATGGCCGAGATGGCCTGGATGACCAATGACCCGGACACATTGCCTTTCCTTGCGTTGCGCACAGATGCATGGCCCGACAAGGGCGGCTTCAACTCCGGTTATTATTCCAACCCGAAGGTGGATGAGCTTTTGGAAGCGGCCCGCGTTGCAACCGATCAGGACGAGCGCGCCAAGCTCTATCGGGAGATGCAGACCATCGTGCAGGAAGATGCGCCTTGGGTCTTTGTCGCCAACTGGAAGCAGAACGCGGTGACATCGGAGCGGGTGGGCGATTTTGCCTTGCAGCCTTCGTTCTTCCTGCTGCTCGATGATGTGACCAAGAACTGATGAGAGGTTTCGGATCGGGCTTTGCCCGATCCGACCCGCGCGCGCCCCTGCGGGGCGCGCGCGGGCCCTGTTTCCCCGGAGTGTCGGCTAAAGTCTCCCCGGAAACACGCTCCCCCCAATCGGCAGAGCAGGAAGGCACGCCATGACTGGCTACATTATAAAAAGGCTCATCTCCGCGGTGCCGGTCCTTCTGGGGATCTCGGTCATCGTGTTTCTGATCATGGCAATGATCCCGGGCGACCCGGCTACGGCGATCCTTGGCTCTTATGCGACGCCCGAGAATGTGGAGAAGCTAAATCGCGATCTCGGTCTCGATAAGCCCTTGGTGCAGCGGTACTTTATCTGGCTTGGCAATATGTTGCAGGGCGATTTTGGACGCAGCTTCTCGCTCAATCGCGCGGTTCTGGACGAGGTGCTGGAGCGGTTCAATGCAACGCTGGTGCTGGCGGGCACGTCCTTTGTGATCTGTTCGATCCTTGGCGTTGCTGCAGGTGTGGTCTCGGCGTCGCGCCAATACGGGCTGGCGGATAAGGCGATTACATTTGCGGTGCTTCTGGGCATTTCGATCCCGTCGTTTTTCCTCGGCATGATGATGATCCTGATTTTCGCGGTGAATCTGCGCTGGTTCCCGGTCTCCGGCATGTGGCCGATCTACGGGGCGCGGGATCTCTCGGCCCTTGTTAGCCACCTGACCCTTCCGGCCATTGCGCTGGCGGTGGTGGCCACTGGCGTCATCGCGCGCCTGTCGCGTTCCGCCATGCTGGAGGTCCTGCGACAGGATTTCATCCGCACCGCCCGCGCCAAAGGCGTGCATGAGCGCAGCGTGATCTGGCGCCATGGTCTGCGCGCGGCGATGGTGTCGATCATCCCGGTGCTGGGCATTCAGGCCGGGTTTGTGCTCTCGGGTGCGGTTTATATCGAGATGGTGTTTCAGTGGCCCGGCGTCGGGCGCATGCTGGTCGATGCCATCCTCAAACGCGACATCCTGTTGGTGCAGGGCGGCGTGGTCTTTGTGGCTGCCTGCTATGTGCTCTTTAACATTGCCGTCGATGTCGCCCAAAGCCTTCTGGACCCGAGGATCAAAGCATGAGCTTCCTGCGTCTTTTGTCTCGCAACCGTCTCGCGCTGGCGGGGCTTATAGTGATGTCCGTGGTGGTGCTGCTGGCGGCGCTGACACCCCTCCTGCCGCTGCCCGACCCGGATGTGACCAACACGGCAGAGCGGTTCAAGAAACCCTTCAGCGAAGGGGCCTTGCTTGGCACTGACCACCTTGGTCGGGATCTTGCCAGCCGCCTGATGTGGGGCACGCGACTGTCGCTGGCGGTGGGCTTTGCGGCGGCGGTGGCGGCGGCCACCATCGGTGCGGCCATTGGCGTGATCGCGGGGTTTTACGGCGGGCGCGTGGACAATGTGATCATGCGCGGCGTCGATATGTTGATGGGCTTTCCCTATATCCTGCTGGCGCTGGCGATTGTCGCCGCGCTTGGTCCGGGGCTGATGAACGCGCTGATCGCAGTGGCCGCCGTCAACATCCCCTTCTTCGCGCGCAACATTCGCGGTGTCACCGTGGGTATCGCGCATAAGGAATTTGTTGATGCGGCGCGGCTGTGCGGGATGTCGAATGCGCGCATTATTATCACCGAGGTGGTCCCGAATGTGATCCCGGTGATCGTGATCGCCATGTCCACCACCGTCGGCTGGATGATCCTTGAGACGGCGGGTCTCAGTTTCCTCGGTCTTGGCTCGCAACCGCCGCAGGCGGATCTGGGCTCCATGCTGGGGGAGGCGCGTTCGGCGCTGATTACCAATCCGCATAGCTCCGTGGTGCCCGGTGCGATGATCCTTGTGATCGTGATGGCGATCAATCTTCTGGGCGACGGCGTGCGCGACGCCCTTGATCCGCGTCTGAAATCCGGCGCGCTTAGCCGCCCGATGCCCACCACCATGGTGCGCCGCACAGACCCCGTGCCGCAGCCCGAAGGCGACGGCATCCTGAGCCTGCGCGACCTGCAAACCCAGTTCCACGTCAAGGATCGCATCTACAAGGCCGTGGGCAGAGTGGACCTCTCGGTAAGGCCGGGCGAATTCCTTGGAATCATTGGGGAAAGTGGCTCTGGGAAATCCGTGACGGCGCTGTCGATCATGGGGCTGGTGGCCTCGCCTCCCGGTGTCATCACCGGCGGTGCCGTGCATTACAAGGGCGAAGACCTAATCGGTGCCCCCTATGCGACCCTGCGCCGTCTGCGTGGTGATCGTGTGGCCTATATCTTTCAAGATCCACAGGCGACGCTGCACCCCCTCTATACGGTTGGTGCGCAGCTCATCGAGGCGATCCAGAGCCATCATCGCACCAGTACCTCCGAGGCCCGCGCCCGCGCGATTGAGTTACTGAAATCCGTGCGCATCCCCAATGCCGAGGCGCGCGTGGACAATTACCCGCATGAGATGTCGGGCGGCATGCGCCAACGGGTCGGCATCGCCGTGGCGCTGGCCAATGACCCGGAGGTCATCATCGCGGATGAACCCACAACCGCGCTCGACGTGACGGTGCAGGCGCAGATCCTTGCGCTCCTCGGTGATTTGCGGCGCGAGCGGGGCTTGGCGATCATCTTCATCACCCATGATTTTGGCGTGGTGGCGCAGCTCTGTGATCGGGTGGCGGTGATGTATGCGGGCCGCATTGTCGAGGAAGGCCCCACCGATGCCATCCTCAATGCGCCCGCCCATCCCTATACCGCGCGGCTGATGGCCTGCGTGCCGGAACTGGGTCAGGGCAGACGCCAATTGGCAGCCATTCCCGGTCTGCCGCCGGTGGTGGACAAACTGCCCGCAGGCTGTGCCTTTGCTGATCGCTGTCCCAAGGCCGCAAGTGCCTGTCGCAGTGGGGATATTGCGCTTGGTGCCTTGGGGCCTGCGCGCAAGATCCGCTGCATCGATCCTGAAATCCCAGTGCAGGAGGCCACGGCATGAGCGCGGCACTGAAACTCACCGACCTCAGCAAGACTTTCCCGGTGGGCAAACGCCTGTTCGGCGCACCCAAGGCGGGCGTCAAGGCGGTGCAGCCGCTCTCGCTGACGGTGGAAAAGGGCGAAACCCTCGGCATCGTAGGTGAGTCAGGTTGTGGAAAATCCACATTGGCGCGGATGCTGGTGGGCTTGCTGCCGCCCACCACCGGCCAGATTGAGATCGACGGCGCGCCGCTTGATAACGCGGACCCGGCCACCTTTGGGCAGAAGATCCAATATGTCTTTCAGGACCCGATCAGCAGCCTCAACCCGCGCAAAACCATCCGCCAGATCATGGAATCCCCCCTGCGTTATCTGCACGGCATGGATGCCAAGGCGCGCACCGCCCGCATTGCGGAGATCTTTGCCGCGGTGAACCTGCGCGAAGAGTTTCTTGATCGCTACCCGCATGAATTCTCCGGCGGACAGGCGCAGCGGATCGGCATTGCGCGCGCCTTGGCAGCGGAGGCGCGCATTCTGATTCTGGACGAGCCTGTCTCGGCGCTGGATGTCTCGGTGCAGGCGCAGGTGCTCAATCTGCTCGCTGATTTAAAGAAGAAATTTGGCCTGACCTATATCTTTATCAGCCATGATCTTGCGGTGGTGGAGGCTGTGAGCGATCGGGTTGCGGTGCTGTACTTTGGCTCTGTGGTGGAGGTCGGTCCAGCGGATCAAGTCTTTGCCGCTCCGCGCCATCCGTACACCAAGCTACTCGCTGACAGCGCACCTGTCGTAGGGCGCCCGCTTGCTGTGCCAGAAGCCAAGGAGACCGAACTACCAGATCCGCTCAATCCACCACAGGGCTGTGCCTTCCGTGCGCGATGCCCCCGTGCGACGGAAGTTTGCGGCGTCGCGATGCCGCCCCTGGAAACACATGATGATCGCGTGGCGAGCGCTTGTTTCTATCCCTATTGAACACTGTAAAAGGTTAGAAAACCGCATGTTGGGGCCCAGTCAGACTCGACGAAGACTTCGCAATCTATGTGTTTGGATGAAGAATGCGAGTGCTTAGGCATTTTCGCATAGGATCTTGATCAGTCATTAGCGCTGGCATTCCCGGGCTGAGATCGCTTCCTCTCGTCCACTGACCCGGCTGCATGATCCGGTCTGAATGAATGTGGAACCCGTGCGTAACTCAGGCGTCGCCAAGGGGTGCAGCTCACTGTTGGTCGAGTTTTAGATGGGAATTCCTGTGGAGACGCGGCTGACGCAGGTTCGCCGGGTGTTAGCTTTGGCGACTGACGCACGCAAAGTCTGCCATCTTGTAGGCGAGCATGCGGTTGAGATACGGGCAAGGTGATGCCCCCCGTTGCGAATGTCTTGTGTCGATGTACGCAGACCCCGCCGGATTGCGATGGTTTGTCTGTTTCTGGATCGGAGGTCGCGATTGCTGATCTATATCCGGCTCTTAGGGCGGTGTTTCGTCTCTGCGCGTGGTCAGGCCTCGAATGGCCAGGGACCGGGGAACAGGCCCGTCGGAATGACCTCTGAAACCAGTCCTGCTCCGGGTTGGTCGAGCCATCGATGGACCGTCACGGCGCCCGGTTCGAGCACCAGCTGCGGGGCAGGCCCGGTCCGATGATCGGTCAATACCGCGTGGCAGGTCGCAGGGGCGATCTGGCAGGTTACGCGACCGATTTGGCCGGTCACCGCGCGGTGGACGTGGCCGGACAGCATGCGAACCGGCCCTCGATGCGCCCCAAGTCGCGCGATCATCGCAGCACCGTTGCGCAGATTGTCCGCATCCATGGCGGGAAGCCCTGCATGCATGAAGGGGTGATGCGTGGCCACGATGGCGGGTTGAGCACCGATGGCGGCCAGTGTCGTGTCGAGAAAATCCATGCCCCCCTCGCAGAGCATCCCATGATGAGCGCCTTCCAGCAGCGTGTCGAGGCCGATCACCGAGAAGGCGCCGAAGTCCCGCACCCAATGCACGGGACCTGTGCTGGGCATCCAGGGCGCATCCGAAAGCGCCGCGCGCATCGGTGCGCGCTGATCGTGATTGCCGGGAATGGCAATCCACGGCAGGGCGAGTTCGTCCATGATCGACAGGAAATGCGCGTATTCCTCGGGCGTGCCATGATCGGTCAGATCGCCGGTGACGATGGCACAGTCGATCCCCTCCCACAGTGGCAGCTTCGCGTTGATCGTCTCGACCGCGCGGCGCAGTGCCTGTGCCGTATCCGAATGCCCGCAGACCAGGGTGCCGGGAGCAACGATATGCGTGTCGGTAATCTGAATGAATCCATGTATCATGCGGCCATCTCCATCGGCAGAACCAACAGAGCCTCTGGTGGGATAGACAGGCGCACCTCGTCTCCGGGCTTCGGTGCGCTGAGCCCCGCATGCAGCATAAACAGCGGCCCGGCCATCACGCCGGACAAGGCGATGCGGTAATGCGTGCCAAGAAAGGTCACGGTCTCGACCCGACCAGTGATCGGGCCTTGCGGATCGATGCTGATATCCTCGGCACGGACCAGGACTTGCTGACCGTCGCCGGCCTGAGGCAGCGTCAGGACACCCCCCGGAAGATGCATGTGAGCGCGCTCTATGCGCCCCTCCAGAGGCATCGCATCGCCGACGAAGCGGGCCACAAAGCCGGTCGCGGGATTGCGGTAAAGCGCCTCGGGCGTGCCGATCTGGGCAACCTGGCCCTGGCTCATTACGGCCACGCGGTCCGCGATGGCCATCGCCTCGTCCTGATCGTGGGTCACGAAGATCGCGGTGATCCCGAACTGGCGCAACAGCAGCGCCAACTCGTCGCGCAGATGGTTGCGCAGCGCGGCGTCCAGCGCCGACAGCGGCTCGTCCAGCAGCAAAACTCGAGGACGCGGCGCCATCGCGCGCGCCAGCGCGACGCGCTGCTTCTGACCACCCGAGAGCGCGGTGACTGCCCGGTCGGCATAGGGGGCCAGCTGACACAGGCCAATGACCTCGTCTACCCGCGCGGCAATTTCCGCCTTCGGAAGCTTCTGCATCTTCAGGCCGTAGCCGATATTGCTGCGCACCGACATGTTCGGAAACAGCGCGTAGGACTGGAACACCATGCCGATCTTGCGGCTTTCGACGGATTGATGTGTCACATCGTCGCCGTCAAAGACGATTGAGGCGCCGGGGTCCGGTGTCTCCAACCCCGCGATGATGCGCAGCAAGGTGGATTTGCCGCAACCGGACGGTCCAAGCAGCGACAGGATCTCGCCCTTGGCGATTTCCAGATCAGTGGGCAGCAATGCCTTCGTGCCGCCGGGGAAGGTCTTGGCGATATTGGTGAGTGTCAAAGTCATTGCATGATCCTTTGTGCGCGGGCGCTGGCCCATTGCATGGCCATCAGAAGCGGGACGATCATCACGAAGAAGACCAGCGTGTAGGCCGAGGCCACTTCGAGCCGCATCGAGGCATAGCTGTCGGCAAGACCGACGGGCAGCGTCTTGAGGTAGGGTGTGTGCAGCATCCACGTCAGGTTGAACTCGCCGATGGACAGGGTCACCACGGTCAGCGCACCGGCAAGGATGCCGGGCATGGCGTTGGGCACCACGACGTCGACAAAGCGTCGTGCCGGGCCTGCCCCAAGGCTGGCTGCCCCTTCCTCAAGCGTTCTGAGGTCGATGGCAGCCAGAACCGACAGGACAGAACGGACCATGAAGGGCAGCGTGTAGAGGACATGCCCCACAAGGATGAAGGTCCAGCTGGTGCGGAACCCTTGAACGGTCCCGTACAGCTGCAGTAGCGCCAGCGCCAACGCGAGGCCCGGAATGGCCAGCGGTAGCGAGATGAATTCTTCCAGAACGCGGGTGATCCGGCCAGGGTTGCGCGCCAGCACATAGGCCGCAGGGACCCCGATGACGAGCGTCGCCGCCAGACAGGTCAGTGCCAGCCAGATCGACAGGAATATGCTGTCGGAGTACAGCTCCCAGACTTGAACGATCCATTTCAACGTCAGGCCCGAGGACAGGCCGCGGAAGTAATTGACCGTCAGCCCGGCCAGGATCGACTGGATGATCGGGATCAGAAGGAAGGCGCAGGCCAAAAGCGTGACGGCAAGCGGGACGTGGCGGGTTATAAGTCTCATCATATCAGCCCCCCGCCGCGACGGCGCCGCCAGAGAAGCTGCGCGCGATCAACAGCATCGCCCAGGTCACCAGCCCCAGAACGACCGACAGAGCCGAGGCCATGGCGATGTTCGCCGACAGGGTGAATTCGGTGTAGATCACCATCGGCAGCACGTCGATGTCGGTGGCCAGCGTAAAGGCGGTGCCAAAAGCCCCCATGGCGGTCGCAAAGGCGATGGCCCCGGCAGCGATCAGCGCGGGCGCGAGCGCGGGCAGCAGCACATCCGTCACGATCCGCCAAGGCGACGCCCCAAGCGTGCGCGCGGCCTCTTCCAGCGCGGGGTCGATCTTTTCCGCCGCGGCCATGACAGTCAGCAACACCCGCGGGATCGAGAAATACAGATAGCCCAGGAACAGCCCTATGATCGAATAGGCAAAGACCCAGTACCCGGGCAACAGTTGGTTCACCAGGCCTTGGCGCCCGCCCAGCAGGATGATCATGAAGCCCACCACGACGCCTGGAAAGGCCAGCGGCAAGGTCAGGATCGACAACAGCACGTTGCGCCCAGGAAAGTGGTTGCGCACCAGGTAAAGCCCTGCCGTGGTCGAAATCGCCAGAGCCGCGACCGTAACGGCGAGCGAGACGACGACAGTCTGGCCCAGCGTCGACAGGTAGCGCGGGGTTTGCAGGATTTGCAGGTAGATCCCCCAGCCTGCCTCGCTTTCGCCTGACGCCAGGATCAACCGCCCAAGCGGGATCGCCAGAAAGGCCAGGGTAAAGATCGCCAAGGGCAGCAGGCAAAGCGATATGAAGTGTCGCTGTGTCATGAATGGTCCGATTTGAATGGGGCCGAGCAGGGAAAGACCCCTGCTCGGCTGGCTGAGTGCCGTTACTTGACTTCGTTCAGGTAACGTTCGCCAAAGGCGGCCTGTGCGCGCTCCATTTCGGCGTAATCCACCGCGACGGCGCGTTCGTAGTCGGAGGCCGGCAGGAACTTCTCGGCCACTTCTGCGGGCAGCTCGACCGGGCGAGCAGGCTGAAGATAGGCGTTGGTCCAGATCGCCTGGCCCTCATCCGACAGAATGAAATCCAGAACGCGCTTGCCGGCATCCGGGTTGGGCGCGTCGGCGACGAGGCTCATGACATAAGGCACGCGGACCGAGCCTTCGCAGGGCAGCACGAATTCGAAGTTCCCGTCCTCTTCATACTTTCCGCGATAGGCGTTGAAATCGTAGTCGAACAGGATAGGGATTTCGCCCGACACCACACGTGCATAGGATGTCTGCTTGGGCACGATCGGATCGTTCTCGGCCAGGGTGTTGAAGTACGCGATGGCCGGGTCGAAATTGCCCAGGTCGCCGCCATTGGCGAGGTTCACCGCCACTGCACCGGCATAGCCGACGAAGGCCGATGACGGGTCAAGGTATCCTACCATGCCACGATATTCAGGCTTGGTCAGGTCGGCCCAGCACTGCGGGACGGGCGCACCGGCCAGCGCGTCGACGTTCACGAACATCCCCAGCGTACCGTAGTGAATGGCGAACCAGTTGCCCTCTGGGTCTTTCAGGCCTTCGGGAATGTCTTCGAAGCCTTCGGGCTTGTAGGGCTGAACGACCCCTTCTGTGCCTGCCTTGATGCCGGTCGTGACGCCGTAATAGGCTACGTCGGCCACTGGTGCGGCGCGTTCAGCCAGAAGCTGGCTCAGGGTCTGGCCCGAGTTCTTGTTGTCATGCGGCATCTGGATGTCGAGCTTGTCGTCGATGGCTTCAAGCATCGAGGCCCAGTCGGCCCACTGCGGCGGGCAGTTGTAGCAGATGGCATCCTCGGCCAGCACCGGCGCGGCGATGGCGGTTGCGAAAAGCGCGGTCAATACAGTATGTTTCATGGGTTCATCCTTGTTTGAGATCGGTCTCGAGCGAGTGAACTGACGGCGGCCAGGTGGCACCCTGGTCGTCGTCGCGGAATTCCGGGCGGGGCGGCGCAAGCGTAGCGCCCGCACGGAAATTGAAGGGCAAGGGCGGCTGCTGTGCGCAGTCCTTGCCTTGGATCAGGTCCAGAAGGGTCTGCGCGGCCTGACGGCCAATTGCGTCCGGCGCGGTTTCGATCGTGGCGAGGGGCACATCAAGCAGCCGCCCGATCTCGATCCCGTCGAACCCGACAACCGACAAATCCTGCGGCACCTTCTTGCCTCGCAGGCGCACGGCCTTCTGCACGGCGATGGCCAAGAAGTCGTTCGAGGCAAAGATCGCGGTCAGCCCGTCCAACTTCCCAAGGAGAGTGGCCAGCAGTTCGGGTGTGTTGGCCTCTGCCTCGCTCAGCTCGATCAGCGCGGGGTCTGGCAGACCGCACGCCCGGCAAGCGTCGCAAAACCCCGTATAGCGGTTGCGCGACCGGTCCGAACTGGAGAACCTCAACGCCAGAAAGGCCGTGCGCCTGTGACCCAGATCGGCAAAGCGGCGGGCCACCTCGCGCGCAGCTTCGAAATTGTCGACATGGGCGGTGGGCAGGCCATCAATCGGGTCGTGGAACATCAGCGACAGCGGGATGCCACGCGCACGCGCCCGGTCGAGCGCGGCGCTGCGCTCGGGTGCGACCATAGTCAGCACCAGACCCTCGACGCCTTTGTCCAGAAGGGTCGAAATGGCCGCACAATCTGCCTCACCGTCGTAGTTCGAGCTTGCGATTAAAAGCTGGTAGCCGGTCTTGCTCAGAGCCTCCTGCACGCCCTGGACGGCTTCGGCAAAGACCGGGTTGGCCAACGAAGGCACAAGGCAGCCGATGGTCATGCTGCGACTGCTCTGCAACGCACGCCCGATTGCGCTGAAGGAAAACCCCAGTTCGCGCGCTGCCTCCTCGACCCGTCGGCGTGCCTCGGCGCTGGTGGGCCCGGATCGGTTCAGCACCCGGCTCGCCGTCGCAATGCCGCAGTCGGCCTTCCGCGCGACGTCCTTGATGGTGATCTTCTGCCTTGAGCTCACGTGCGTCATCCGTGTGAAAACGTTTCCACACGTCTGCTAAAGGACATTCGTCACAAGAGTATGACAGCGAAGTTTGGACACCGAACCACCTCACCCAGTGGCCAAGATCGCCGGAAACGTCACCTGCGCGCTGATCAGATTTGGTCGCGAGTAACTTTTTGGTGGAGGATCAGCACCAGCAAAGGGGCGCCGATCAAAGAGGTGTAAATGCCAGCGGGCATTAGGGCGGAGGGGGCGAATATGCGTGTCGCTATATCGGCGAGCGTGACCAATCCAGCACCGCAAGCTGCTGCTGCGACCAAGTTGACCTGTCCCCGCCCTATTTTTCGCGCAAGTGGGCCTGATACAAACGCGACAAAGCTAAAAGTACCGGCCAACGCTACCATAGCCGAAGCGAGAAGAGCCGCGCTCAATAAAAGGAGGGGGCGCAATCGGTGGATTGCAAGACCCCAGCCACGCGCCGGGTCATCACCGAATTCCAAGCGGTCAAGGGAGTGGGACGCGGGCAGTAAGACGAGCGCGCCTACCGCAAGTGAGAGAGCGGCAATCTGAACCTCTTGCCAGCCCATAGCGTTAAGGGACCCTGCGAGCCATGCCATAGCCTGTGCTGCTGCCGCGTCGCCAGCCCGGATCAACAGGATGCTGAGAGCGGCGGAGCAGGTGATACCAACTCCAATCCCGTAGAGGATCAACCGGCGCGGATCGAGGCCGGCCCTACGAGAAAGCGACAGCACAAAAATCAAAGCCGTGGCCAACACACCTCCGCTCAGCGCACCCAGCATTGTGACCACACCGGCAAGTTGGGCTGCCACCCCACCCAGCGCAGCCCCCTGAGAAACCCCGATGATGTCGGGCGAAGCAAGCGAATTGCGCAGCAATGACTGAAACACCGCGCCCGCTAAGCCCAGGCCCGCGCCTATAAAAAGCCCCGCGAGGGCGCGCGGCATTCGCAAATGCCACAGCAACACATCTTCCTCAGGTCCGGCGCGTAGGCTCACCAGAAGCTGATCGGGCGAAAGCCAAAGTCGCCCTGCGGAGAGCGCGAGCATGAACAGGCCAAACAGGGCGGCGATGCCAAGTGCGGTTTTCATGTCCGTTTCCCCAGAATTTTCGAAAGCAGGACCATAAATGCGGGGCCGCCGATCACGGCCAGAACCAGTCCTATCGGAACTTCCGAGGGGCGCGCAGCGACGCGGCCAATTGTGTCACACGCCAGCACAAGTATAGCCCCCATCGGACCGGCAAACGCGAGGGTGGTGCCAAGACTGGCTCCGGAGATTGCGCGCGCGATATGCGGGATGACGAGGCCGACAAAACCGATAGGCCCAGCCAAGGCAACGGCGCCCCCCGACAGAAGCGTTATTGAAATAAGGGCGAGGGTTGCGACCAATGCGGGATGCACCCCAAGACCGGATGCAATATCCCCCCCAAGCGCCATTGCGTTCAGACCTCGGCAGGAGAGAGCTGCCAGTCCAATGCCACACAAAAGGAATGGTAAAACAAAAGTTAGGGTCTCAAAATCAGTTTGCCCAAGCGCTCCCACCATCCAAAACCGATAAAGTTCGCGACTTTCGGTTTGCAGGAGGACAATGGCTGCAACCAGAGACAGACACAGGCTGCTGATTGCAGTACCCGCAAGGGGGAGCCGGATTGAGAGGCCATTACCAACCGTCGATTTTGTGCCACCCGCCAGCAACCATACTGTGAGCGCGGCAATCCCCGCGCCGAAGCTGGCGGTCAGTGTCAGGATTGTTGTGGGTTGCGGTCCAAGGCTCCATGTCAACAATACCACAGAGAGAGCAGCGCCAGCATTGACCCCCATCAGCCCTGGATCTGCCAGTGGATTGCGCGTGAGGCTTTGCATCAGCACACCCGCAATGGCGAGGGCAGCACCACAGGCAGCAGCGGTGAGGGCACGTTGTAGTCGTAGGCCACGCACCAACGCATGCAGTGGATCAGAGGCGTCGAAGTGAATTAGAGCATGCCAGACCACGGCGGCTGGTACATCTCTTGCACCAAAGCTCAGGGATGCGATCATCCCCAGCCCGAGGGCCGTAAGGCAAAGACTGCCTTGAAGAGGGATCGCGATTTTGGAGCGAGAGACTGAGCCGCGCAATACCAGAGAACCTGTCTGACAATTCTTGAGAGGGAAGCTGGCGAAAGCTGGCCGCGCCTGAGTGAACCAAAGGTGTGGTGCGGTCAAGCAAGATGGCAGCGCAGGTTTGGCTGGGCAGGGCTTGACCCGTGCTGTGTCGCCACGTAGCCGTTACCCGTTCCCAGCCAGCGCGAGACTGCGCATCGCCAGGTCTGCTTGATGCTTCATTGGGAACGGCTATGCGGATCTTTATCTTCCTATTTTTATCGCTCGCGGCCTCTGCTCAGGCTGCAGATTTCCCGGTTCGGATCGAACACGCCTATGGCGAGACGGTTGTGCAGGCCGCGCCTCAACGCGTGGTTTCCGTTGGGTATCATGAGCAGGATTTCCTTTATGCACTGGGGGTTGCGCCGGTTGGCGTGCATGAGTGGTTTGGCGGGCACGCTTATGCGACATGGCCTTGGGCAGAGCCTGCCCGGTCTGAGCTCGCCGCTACGCCGGAGGTGCAGAGGGGGTTTGAGATCGACCTTGAGTGGGTCTTGTTGCAGCAACCGGATTTGATTGTCGCAACATTTGCACCACTGGATGAGCGCACCTACGCAATGTTGTCGCGTATTGCGCCAGTGGTGGGGCCGCCCGCAAATTTCCCGATGTGGGGGGCGCCTTGGGAGGAGGAGCTGCGATCGATTGCGGCGGCGACGGGGAAAGTGTCGACCGCAGAAAAGATCATAGCCGATCTGGATCAACGTATATCGGCAATTGCGGCACAACATCCGCAGCTGCAAGGGCTGAGCGGCACGGTTGCCCATTTTGCCGGGGGGCAGATCGTGGGGTATCGATCTGAGGATGGCGGCAATCGTTTGCTGCACCGTCTCGGAGTGGAGACCCCCGCCACCTTTGACCAAATGGCCGGGCCGGGGGGCAATTTTACAGTCAGCCCAGAGCGAATCGATCTCTTTGATCTCGACGTTGTGCTTTGGCTGACGGATGAACCTGCGCGTGCGAAGATTGAGCGCCTGCCGGGTTATGACGCATTAAGGATCACGCGGGAAGGGCGGTCTATTTGGGCAGAGGAAACGCTGACCGGCGCGCTCAGCTTTCAGTCGCCATTGTCGATAGAATGGGCGCTGGATCAACTGGTCCCGGCATTGGTGGCTGCGACAGATGGCAATCCAAACACTGAAGCGACAGAATAGTCCCGTCGACGTCATGAGATGCGTTGACCGCATAGGGATAGTGCAATAGCACCGGCTCAACCGAGGCGTGGAAGCGATATCCCACCAAGGCAGTCCTGAGGGCATGCGTGCCCTGAAATGCAACTGCCACTGGCCCGGTATTCTCCCACTCTTGCGACCTTGTCGTGGAGACACCCAGTCGGCTTGATTGAGACTGGATCGAAATGACCAATAATTCTATCACCCGCGCCCGCCCGCGCGTTTCCAAACTGGTGCTGTTTATGGGCACCACTTTGTTGAGCAGCGCAGCGTTTGCGCAGGACACGACAATTGTACTGGACCCTATCGTGGTGACGCGCGCTGATGAGGCGTCGCCACTGTCGGGTGGTACCGGATATACAGCGGAAGAAACCACCGCAGGTTTCAAGGGTGGGGTGCCACTCGTTGAGGTTCCGCGTTCGGTCTCCGTGGTCACCGCACAGGAAATCGCCGATCGTGCGCCCGTGCAGATTGAGGATGCGCTGGCCTATACACCGGGTGTCAGTGCCTCCAATTGGGGGGTGGATGATCGATACGATCAATTCACCATCCGTGGTTTTGACACCGGGTCGAAGGGGATCTACCGCGACGGGCTGATCCAGAAGAGTATCAACTTTTCTGGTTTCAAAACCGACCCGTGGATGGTGGAACGCATCGATGTGCTGCGTGGTCCGACCGGTGTCATGTATGGCCCGGGCGAGGCTGGCGGGATGGTCAATATCGTCAGCAAACGTCCGCGGTTTGAAACATTCGCTGAAGGGCGCTTGCAATATGGCTCTCATGACACTGCACAGGCAGCGATTGATCTGGGCGATAGCAATGCCGCAAGGACCCTTGCCTGGCGCTTGACGGGGCTCATGCGCAATGGCGGCAATGAGGTGAAGAACGCACAGGATGACCGTTTTCTTGGTGCATTTGGTGTGACGTGGGCGCCGACCGATCGCACCGAAGTGACGTTCCTCGGTCACTATCAGGAAGATAACCTTGCACCAAATATGTTCCTGCCTGTCGCAGGCGAAGACTATGATGCGAGCTTTGGTGCTTTGCCGCAGAGCTTTGCCGACAGTCAGCACGACTTCAATCAGCTTGATACCGAAGGCTGGTCCATCGGCTATCAGGCGCGCCATGAGGTGAACAGCCAACTTACCCTGCGCCAAAACCTGCGCTACAGCGAGCAGGATACAACTTATCGCCACCTCTATTATAGCGGTATGGCCAGCGCCACTCAGATGCAGTTTTACGATTTCACTGTGTTTGAGGACGCATCGACCTTTGCAGTGGACACGCAGGTCGAATATCGCGCGACTTTGGGTGCCGCCGAAAACACTCTGGTCGCGGGGCTCGATTATACCCGTCAGATTGTGGATGGCACCCAAGGTTTCGGCGCTGGCTACCTGATTGATGTGACCAACCCGAGCTATGGTTTTGGTGTCAGTGATCCGGGAAACTACATCGACCGCAAGACCACCGAAGATCAGACCGGGCTCTATGTGCAAAACCACACACGGTTCGAGAATGGCGTTGCCCTGACAGCGGGTCTGCGCAAATCATGGGTCGAAACCGAGACCGAAAACCGCCTCACCAATACCACCAGTACGCAGGATGATGATGCGCTGACCATGTCACTTGGGGCAACCTGGGATCTCGGCAATGGCTATGTGCCGTTTGCCTCTTATGCCGAAGGGTTCACGACAAACATCGGAAGCAGCTTTGACGGGACTGCCTTCAAACCAACCGAGAGTGAACAATTCGAGGTTGGTCTGCGCTATCAGCCGGTGGGGCGTAACCTGATGCTGTCGGCGGCGGTGTTTGACGTGACCAAGACCAATGTTCTGACAGCCGACCCCTTCAATTCGAATTTTCAGGTGCAGACCGGTGAGGTCCGACATAGGGGGGGGGAACTGGAGGCGCGTGGTCAGTTGACTGAGCAATTGGCGGCGATCTTCAGCTATTCGTACATTGATGCGAAGATCACCGAGTCCAACAATGGCGACAGGGACAATACTGCTGCCAAAGTGCCCGAACACCTCGCGTCGCTCTGGCTGGACTATGCTTTTGCCGGAGGGCTCGAAGGGCTGAAATTGGGCGGTGGTGTGCGCTATGTCGGCGAGAGCTGGGGCGACAACGCGAACAGCCGCAAAGTCGATGACTACATCCTCGCGGATGTCGCTGTCAGCTACGCGTGGGATGATTATCGGGTGTCGCTTGGCGTGACCAATCTCTTTGACAAGGATTATGCGGCCACATGTGAAACCGTTTCTTACGGTTGTATCAGTGGCGAAGGGCGTGAGCTGACCCTGGCCCTGAGCCGCAAATTCTAATTCCAGCCCTGCGGAAGCAACGGCCTCCGGTGTAAAGACCGGGGGTCTTTTGCGTTTAACTGTCAAGGATACGTTCAGAGCAAAACGGTAGGTCGGCTTTTTCGCGCTCGGTCATCCGAGCGATGTCCGGGTGCGACAGTGGATCACGATCATACACTGATCTGCTCGGGTATGTTTTTATGTGCGTTTTGCATCTCAACCAGAGGGCCATAAAGCGGAAGAAAGAAACCTGTGTCATGGGTCCACTCTGGCTCAGATGGGCATGGATGGCTATCGACTTCGCGAAGGCAAGTGTTTAGTTTATCTAAATGCATAATCTGAACAGCATTCCCCTCTCTGCGTTACGCACCATTGAGGCAATCGCGCGTCATGGAACTCTACGCGCAGCCGCTGAGGAGCTGGGCGTCACCTCCGGCGCGCTGAGCCAGCGCCTTGGTAAGGCGGAAGAGATTTTGGGGCAGGTGCTGTTTCACCGGACCTCAAAGGGTCTGCACCCAACAGAGATTTGCACGCGGATCGCCCCCCGGCTGTCCGCCGCAATGGCAGAGCTGTCTGCCGTATTGAGCGAGGTGCGAAACCGGCAGGGTGATGCGCTGACGCTGACGGTGGCACCGATCTTTGCCAGCCGATGGTTGATCTGGCGGTTGCGGCGCTTCAATGACACCAATCCGCACATCCGGCTCAGCGTTATACCCACCGCGGATGTGATTGATCTGAATACCTCTGACGTCGATATCGGTATCCGGGTCAGCGAAAGCGGTCCTCTGGGCGCAGAGGCGACGCCGCTGTTGGTGCAGCGGGTGTTTCCGGTTTGCGCGCCTGAGATCGCAGCTCAGATCCGCGCACCAGAAGATCTGTTTCGTTTTCCAGTGATCCGGGAGGATGCGCGGCTCTATGGCTGGGCCTCTTGGCTTGCGCACATTGGATTGGCGGAGCAGGAAATCCCTGCCGGACCAACGTTTGCGGATTCCTCGCTCTGCCTTGATGCGGCGATGACCGGGCAGGGTGTGTTCATGGCATGGGAAACTCTGGCGTGCGACGCGCTGGAGCGGGGGCAGGTTGCCGCTCCTCTTGCGCATCGCGCCGACACAAAGGCCACCTATTGGTTTGCCGTCGCCCCCCATGCGGCGCGCAACCCAGCGGTAAAGGTATTTCGGGTGTGGTTGGAGGCAGAACTCGCATGTTCGATGGCGTTCTGGGGCAAATCTTAATTCAGCGGGCCCAGAGACTAAGGCCCGCTGAATTAGCGACATCACACATCGTATGCTTGATCCAGATCTGTGCGGAATTGTGCGTGGAACATCTGATCGCCAATAATGTGCAGGTGGTTGGTTCCCGGCACTACCGTGGCTGCTGACGCACGCGGGGAGTAGCGCCGCCAGTCTACCAGATTGAGGCCACGGCTCAGACTGTCTCCGGCACTGTAAGAACGCACCGGGACATCCAGGCGCGACACCTGATAGCGCCGAAATACCAACGCGTTGTCGATCAGCACCCAAAAGGTGTGCTCTCGGCTCGACACCTCTGGCCCATCAACGGGTAAAGGGTCCGCCTCATTGCCGATAAAGCGCAGGAATTGCGCATAACACAGCTCATCCATCGCATCGATCAGCGCATCCCACTGAGGGCGCATCCGGGTCTGAGCCAGCCAGCGCCGCAGGTCCACCTCCAGTTGCTCCCGTTCGCCGGGAGCGAACTCTGGCACTGCGCCCGGCGCAAAATCGCGACCCAGATCGCAGACATCCACCATTCCCACCATCTGAATATCGACGTCATCGTGCAACTGCCGGGCCGCTTCCCAAGCAAGAAGGCCACCCCAACTCCAGCCAAGGAAAGCACAAGGATGCCCTTTGCTCTCGCGGCGAATGTGATCAACGTAGTCCGCAACGACCTCCGGTACCGAGACATTGAGGCGCTTTTCCTCGTTGAGCGAATGGCAGAGAAAACCCGTGACAGGCTGATCCGCGTCCAATGCAGCGGTGAGGCGCATGTATTCGCGGGTGGAAACCAAAAGCCCCGGAAAACAATAAAGCATCGGCCGATGGCCGGTGCCGCGCAGTGCAATGGCCTGCCGTCCTGTGGAACGCCCCGTTGCGATCCGCGCGGCCAGTTGCCGCACAGTGGGCGCATCAAACAGATCCGCGATGGTCAACGGCGTTGCCGGCCAGTGCTTGCGCATTTCGGCAATCACCTTGAGCGCAATCAGGGATTTGCCACCACACGCAAAAAAGTCATCGGTGACGCCAAGCGCTGAATTGCCGATCTGCGTGCGCCAGATCCGGAACATTACGGTCTCGGTCTCGCCGTCTGGAGCCACATTTTTGGTGGCGTTCTGGCGCGTTCCGGGTAAGGGCAGGGCAGTGCGGTCGAGTTTGGCATTGGCGTTGGTCGGCATCCGGTCCAGTACCACAATCGCTGCGGGGATCATGTGGCGAGGCAGTCGCGCTTCCAGCGCCCGCATCAGATCTTCTTCCTGCACCTGAGGCGGCGCGACCACATAGCCAACGAGACGTTTGTGCCCGTCATCTTCGCGCAACAGCACCAGAGCCTCCGAGACATCTGTCTGGTCCAATAATGCGGCCTCTATTTCACCGGGCTCAATACGATACCCGTTGAGTTTGACCTGCAGGTCGACGCGGCCCAGAAACTCGATGGTGCCATCCTCACGCCAGCGTCCAAGGTCGCCGGATTTGTAAAGACGCGCAGCTTCCCGTCCATCCAGATCGGGCGCAAAGGGATCGGGAATGAAACGCTCTGCGGTGGTGCCGGGGCGGTTTACATAGCCGCGCGCGACACCTTCGCCACCAAGATGGATCTCACCCACGACACCGATTGGGCAGGGCATCATGTTTGCATCAAGCACATAGGCGCGGCGGTGCCCCACAGCGCGACCCAGAGGGGCGTAGGCGCCCTCGAATTTAGTACCCGCCCGCACCTTCCAGACCATCGGCGTCATAATCGTCTCGGTAGGTCCGTAGCCATTGATCAGAAGGGGCGCGCGCAGTTCATCTGACAGCAGCTCAAAGGTGCTTTGGGCCAGCCCTTCACCCCCAAAGGAGAAAAGCCGCATATCCGGAGCTTCGCCAGTTTCGCGCGCCCATTCGGCCAGTTGCTGCAGGTATGTCGTCGGGATCGAGGCATTATTGCAGCCATGGGTTCGCATCGCGGCCAAGGTTTGCTCAGGCGTCCAAAGCGGGCCATGCGGGATCACCGCTGAACCACCCATCATCAGCGGGTTCATCCAGCGTTCGTGACCACCGTCCGAAGAAAACGGCAAGAAGGGCAGCTCTCGGCTCTCGGCGCTCATCTCGTAGACACGAGCGGTGTCTTGCAGGTGGTCACTCAGAGGGCCGTGTTCCACCGCGACCCCCTTCGGTTTGCCGGTAGAGCCGGAGGTATACATGATGTAAGCGATTTGATCGCGGTGGATGGGGACCTCGGGGTTATACTCTGGCTGGTCCGCGCCGGGTTCATCATCAAGGCACAAGACATGCGCCGCGATCCCCTGCGGGAGGCGGTTCAGATAGCGGCGACGGGTCACCACAACGGCGACACCCGCATCCGTCAAAATATGGTGATTGCGGCTCTCCGGGTGGTCTGGTTCGACTGGAATATAGGCTCCACCCGCCTTCAGCGCGGCAAGGATCGCCATCACAGCGTCGATCCCGCGTTCCACCATAATCGCCACTGGCATTTCTGCGCGCACACCACGCGCGATGAGGTGGTGAGCCAATTGATTGGCGCTGCGGTTCAGGCGATCATGGCTCCAGGACTCGCTATCTGAAATCAGCGCGGTTTTTTCCGGTGTCAGGCGCGCGTGCTCTGCGATTAGGTCATGAACCGGACGGGGATCGTTCTCCGCGTCGTCTGCATAAGGCGCAGAGAGATGGTCAAGCTCATCCTCCATAAGAAGTGGAATGCGCGCCACCGGGAGTTCGGGTTCCTTGAGGCCGGTGCACAAAACCCGCGCCAGATGGGTGAGCAGCCGCTCGATAAGCGCGGGTTCGAATAGGTCACGAGCGTAATTGGCGTGTAGTGTAAGACCGCCGTCTTGGTGCCGTTGCGCAATCAGTAGGCACTCGCCCTGTGTGGCAGGTTGCGGCGGATCAAGGCGTCGCAGCCCCTCTGGCAGGGATTGATAACCCACGACATGCAGCGTGACCGCCCCCATGACATGACGATCTGCCCCATCCCTGCGCAACATGTCCTGTACCAGTTGCGCAGACGAAAGGGGCCGCGCGCGCGCCTCTGATATAGCGCCTGCCGTGTGGCGCAGCGCTGAGGGGAATGATGCATAAGGGGTTAGCGCAAGACAAAGCGGCAGGAGATCCTCGCTGCGGCGCTGGCTGAAGGGGCGGGTCTCACCAAGCGCAAAGCGCAGGCGGCTTTGACCGCTGTAGCGCATCAGCACAATGCCAAGCGCAGTGGCTATCGAGGTTTCCGCCGTGGTGGCGTCAATCCCAAACGGGGAGAGGGTCTCGGCGTCAATCGAAAGCTGTGTATGGCCGCGGAAGGTGCCTTCTTTGCCGTTGTAACGCTGTGGCAAGCGGACATTCAGGATTTCGGGGTCTTGCAGCAGCTTACGCCAGTGTTCGAGGCGCTTGCGTTCTGCCTCGGTTGATACGGGGATCGGTTTCGGCAGATCTTCAGAAGATGTGCTTTCTTGGGTTAAGGCCTGCGCAAAACGGGCAGCAATTTGATTAAGGACACCCTGATCCGCCAGAACCGGATGCAAGGCGACGCCGAGGAGGCTGCCTGTTTCACCACTGCCGACGTAAACGGCGGCCAGCGGCCCCGAGTCGAGAGAGAAACGCGCGTTCGTAAGGGTGGTTTCAAACTCCTCTATTGGGACTTCGCTCACCGCGATCTTATGAGAGGCAATTTCCTTGCGCCGAAAGGCACCCCCGGCCTGGCGGACCAGACGGGTGGCAAAAACCGGATTATTCGCAATCATCTCCGTCGCAGCGCGGCAGATATCGGCGACACTCCACCGAGGATCAATGGCAAGACGCAGGCGCTGGATCACAAAAGGCGCCAGTTGCCCCACTTGATCATGGGCACAAATCTGCGCCTCCGCGTGCGAGAGTGCATCATGCGTGTGGGGGAGGGTGGTATCCGTCGTCATGCCATAGCCTCCTTCAGCGCAGCAGGGCGGGGATCCCGCCAGTTCTGCTCCACCCTCGCAAGGCAATCGGCGTGACATTCGGGTGCGCCTTGTGCCTGCCAACCTGCAGGCACCGGTAGCGCGGCGGGCCAGACCGACCAGCGGTCTTCGGTGTTTTTCACGCAGATCCAGAGTTCGGGGTCAGGGTGCGTCATCGGGCTCTCCCATTAAAAACGTATCGAGTCTGAGACGTCAGCCGCCGCGTGAAATTCACCCTTCGGGAGAGATTTTCTCGGGCCAGAGTGAATTTTCGGGCCGCTCTTGCGTCCTATTGGGACGAAACCCGCTCCGCGCGACCCGATGCCCATATTTATTTGGATTTTGCTCCCATGCCGCACCTGAGCCCTATTGACCTTGGCAGCCCGCGACTGGGGCGCACCTTGTTGCGGATTGCATTGCCAACAGTCGGAGGTCTTACGATCAACGCGACCCATCAGGGGGTGGATGCTTATTTTGTTGGGCAGCTGGGACCCGAAGCTCTGGCAGCTGTCAGTCTGGCACTGCCGCTTGCGGGGGTGACTGCGGCGCTTGGGGTCGGGTTGGGGGTAGGCTGTGCCACCCATGTCGCGCGCGCGCTCGGCGCGGGGACACGCGCCGAAGCCGGGCAGGTGGCCTCTGCGGCAATGGGACTGTGTCTGCTTCTTGCGACGATCCTTGCCGGTGTCCTTTGGAGCGGGCGTGGGGTGCTGCCGGATCTGCTTGGCGCAGCAGAGGGCGTCGCAGCTCCTGCGCAGGCCTACCTTTCGATCATGGCGTTTTCCGCCGCTTTGGGCATGGTGCAAATCCTGTGTGATTTCATAGCGATAGGCGAGGGGAATGCACGGTTTAGCTTACTGACGCTTTGTCTGTGCTTTGGTCTCAATATCCTGCTCGACCCGCTTTTGATCTTTACCGCGGGGCTTGGCGTTTCGGGCGCAGCCCTTGCCACGGTGCTGGCGCAGCTTGCGACGTTGATGCTCTATGTGTGGTATTTCGCGCGCCAGCGCGGCGCATTGCGTCTGCGCCCCAACCTCAACCCTGCGGCGCGGGCATGGCTTTGGCCGGTGCTGCGTGTCGGGTTGCCAGAGGCGGGGTCGGTCCTGCTGACGAGCCTTGCGTTTGTGGTGATGTACCACATGGCAGGTCGGCTTGAGGGGGCAGAAGGGCAGGCGGCGATGGGGATCGCCCTGCGGCTCTGGCTGATGGCGAGCCTTCCGGTTGAGGGTTTTTGCCTCGGAGCGCAGCCGTTGCTGTCACATGCCGCCGGGGCTGGAAACCTGCTCCGGTTGAGCTGCGCGATGTTCTGGATCGTGGGTGTCTCCGTTTCTGGCGGTGTGCTGATGGCGATATCAGGGCTGCTGGCACCTCTACCTCTCGTTCAGCTCTTTACGGGTAACGAGACCGTCACAGCACTTGCCGTGCCCGCTGTCTGCCTGTTGTCGATGTCGCTGCCTGCCGTCGCCCTGCGGCATGCCACGCAAGTGCTGTTGCAGGCCACGCTCAGAGTGCGGCTCGCTGCTGTATTGGCACTGGCTCCACTGGGTTGGTTGCTTTTGCCGCTGCTCATCTGGTTGGTTCCGCGATTTGGCTTTGACGCTCTCGCGCTCAGCCTTGCTGCCGCCACGCTTTTGACCGGCGTCGGTGCGGCGCTGATCCTGTGGCGCATGCCACGCCCCTCAAACTCCGGAGTTCTCGCATGAAAGATCACGAAATCCAGCACTTCAGCGATCTGGATCGCTTGACTGAACCCTTGATTGGACCAGAGACCGCGATGCCCCATGATGCCAGTTCAGTGCCAATCTTCCAGACGTCCTCATTCCTGTTTGATCGCTATGAAGACATGGCCGCAGTCTTTGCAGGTCAATCTGATCGCTACATTTATACCCGAGGTAACAATCCCACTGTAGCAGAACTAGAGGCGCTGATCGCCCGCATGGAAGGGGTCGAGGCCGCGCGTGGTTTCGCCTCTGGCATGGCGGCGATTGCATCTGCGGTGCTGCCCTTTGTAGAGGCGGGCAGCCGGGTGGTGGCTGTCAATAATCTCTATTCTGATGCCTTCCGCCTGTTTGAGTGCGTGCTGAAAAAATTCGGTGTTACCACAGATTACGTGGATGGCACCGATACAGAAGCTGTTCTGGCAGCCTTGCCCGGTGCCAGCCTGATCTATCTGGAAAGCCCCGCCTCATGGAGTTTCACCACGCAGGATCTGCGCGCCATAGGGGCCGAAGCACGTAGGCTTGGGGTGGTCTCGGTGATCGACAACAGCTGGGCGACACCGCTGTTTCAGCGACCGGCAGAGTTTGGCGTCGACCTCATCGTACACGCGGCATCCAAATATCTCGCCGGACATTCCGACACCATTGCTGGGCTGGTGGCAGGGCCAAAGGCCCTGATGGACCGGATCAATCATGAGGCTTATCACTACCTTGGTGGTAAAATGTCTCCCTTTGACGCGTGGTTGGTGCTGCGCGGTATGCGCAGCTTGCACCTGCGGATGGCGCGCCATTGTGCAAACGGTCTGGCGTTGGGGCGCGCTCTGAGTGCCGATGCTGCGGTGACTCATGTGCGTCATCCGGCCTTTGAGGCGAACCCCGGCAACGCGTGCCTGTCAGGCTATGGCGGGCTCTTCGCCTTTGATCTGGATGACAGCGTCGATATCGCGCGATTTACCAACGCCTTGCGGGTGGTGAAAATCGGCGTGAGCTGGGGTGGGCCAGAGAGTTTGGTGATCCCGGCGCAGGCTGCATTAGGGCTATCTGGTGCGGCCAATGTGTTCCAGCGATTTGGCACTCCGGCGGGATCGGTGCGCATCGCAGCGGGGCTTGAACAACAAGAGGCCTTGGTAGAGGACGTGCTGAACGCCATTGAGGAGGGTCGCAGGTGACAGAAATCAAACCGCTAGCCGAGGGCGAAGCATGGGCCGGGGCAAAATGGTACGACCTTGCAGATCGCGAAAGCGGCGCGGTGCGACGTGTCTTCCTCTGGGTGCCGCCTGAGGCCGCAGGACAAGCACCGACCGAGGGTTGGCCTGTTCTCTATATGACCGACGGCAATGCGGTGATCGCGACAGCAATCGATGCAATGCGCGCACAGGCCTGCTACCCGTCGGGAACCAACACCGGCTGGGGTGTTCTGGTGGCGATTGGCTATCCCACCGACGACGCCTATGATCCTTTTCGGCGAAGCTGGGACCTCGGCCCGCCACCGGGGCAAAACTACCCGCCTTTCTGGGATGACGGTGAGGAGGTGCGCACCGGCGGCGGCGGCGAAATGGCGCGGTTCCTGCTGGAGGATGTGCGTTCTTTCGTGGCCGCCAAGGTCCGGGTCAATCCAGAGCATCAGGGGTTATTTGGTCACTCCTTTGGTGGTCTGTTTGCGCTCTGGCTGCTGTTTCAGAACCCCAAGGCCTTTAGCCACTGGATCGCGGCCAGCCCGGCGATCACCTGGGAGGAGAGTTTCCTGCTGGATCATTTGTCTCGCTTTTATGCGGGCGCGGCGCAAGCCTATGTGCATTTGTCGGCGGGCGAATGGGAGGGCGACCATCTGGCCCCCTTTCAGACCCAAGCACCCGAGGCTGCAGAGCGTTTGAAAGAGAAGGCAAAGACCCGCACAATTGCCGCCGCACAAGAGATGGCCGCCACCCTGTCAAAACATCCGGGCCTAACCGCAGACTACGAGACCTATGGCGGGGAAAACCACATGTCGGTGCTTCCCGTGGCTGTGAACCGCGCGATCCAGCGGGTATTTGCCTTGAGTTGACGTCTGCGCAAAAGGTCACGTGTAAATCTGATTTTTTCTGCGAAGTGTGACTGAATTTCTGCCGACTTCCTCCGTCCCTTTAGCAAGCCTGCCCGATTGAGCAGGCGATTGCTAACGGAGGATGATTTGTCACTGGATACACTCACTTCACAGCCCTTGCCGATCCACGCCCGACGACACGGCGATGTGGTTCAGGTTCGTGGCAATGGCAGAGAGATCAACCTGCCGGTTGCCCATCTGGGCGGTGGGCGGCTGGCGCTGAGACCCGCTTCAGAGGGTGTGCCAACCCACAATGAAACGCTTGCGGCCTGTGAAGCTCTGAGCAATCACGCCACCGAAGAGGTGCTGGTGGTTCTGGACCGTGCGCTCTGGAGCGCGCGTGAGGCGCAACTGCTGAAATCCGGCTGTGCTCAGGTTCTGGATGGCGACACTCTTGGCGTTTTTCCCGAGCTCTTGTGGCAATTGCCCGATCTCTGGCTCCCCGAGCCACACACAGTGTTCCCGCAGGTGATGATGCCGGGTCCGCATGGCGCGCATCCGCTGCGCCCGGCAAAGCCTATTGGTACGCTTTATCACCGGTATATCCCTTGGCTCGATCAGGTGTTCAGCCTGCGCGCATTGGAGCGCGAAGCGGATCTTCCACTGTTTCACCGCTGGATGAACGACACCCGCATAGCCGCTTTCTTTGACGAGGCCGGAACGATGGCGGAACACCAAGGCTACTTGGCGCGTATGGCTGATGATCCGCACATGATGCCGGTGTTTGGGTGCCTGAACGGGGTGCCGCTGTTTTACTTTGAGCTCTATTGGGCGCGCGAAAATCGCATTGGTGCCCATTATGAGGCCGGGGCCTGGGATCACGGTTGGCATGTTCTGGTCGGTGAAGAGCACGCCCGTGGCGCTGACTATATCACCGCATGGTTGCCGTCCCTGATGCACTACATGTTCCTTGCAGAGCCTCGGACGCAGGCGCTGGTCGGAGAGCCTGCAGCGAGCCATCACCAGCAGATCCGTAATCTGACGCGGTCGGGCTTTGCCCGCGTGAAAGATTTCGATTTTGCGCATAAGCGCGCGACGCTTGTGCGTCTGGAACGTGACTATTTCTTCAAATCCCGCCTCTGGGCGCGCCCGGATCCAGAAGACCCCGGTCGCCCGTTGCGCCTGTCCTGTTCTGCCCTGTTGACCCGAGGAAATACGAAATGACAGATCTCCACACGCCCTACGACATGATTGGGATTGGGTTTGGCCCGTCGAACCTCGCCCTTGCGATTGCACTGCAGGAATGTGCCGCACCGCTCAACGCCTTGTTCCTTGAGGCCAAGCCTGAGTTTGCTTGGCATCCGGGCATGCTGTTGGATAATTCCGACATGCAGGTATCCTTCATCAAGGACTTGGTGACACTGCGAAACCCGGCAAGCCCGTTCTCTTTCCTCAGCTACCTCCATGCCAAGGGTCGGATTGAGCGGTTCGTGAACCGCAAGACCTTTTTCCCAAGTCGCCATGAGTTCAACGACTACTTCACATGGGCGGCGGACCAGATGCAGGACGTCTGCGTCTATGACCAGCGCGTTGAGGCAGTTGCGCCTGTTCAGGGAAACAGCGGCACTGTTGAGCTGCTGGACGTCGTGACGACGGATGCAAGCGGCAGAGAAAGCCGCCGCCGCACCAAAGATCTGGTTCTGGCCATCGGTGGCGCACCTAATATTCCAGAAGCCTTTGCCAACTTGCGGCGAAACTCAGCGGTTTTGCACAGTTCGTCCTATGTGACCCAAGGCAAACCGAAACTGGCATCTGCAGAACACCCATTGCGTATTGCCGTGATCGGCAGCGGGCAAAGTGGCGCCGAGATTTTCTGGGACTTGGTCAACGATCCAGCGCAACCCAATGTGGACCTGATTTTCCGCGGTCAGGCTCTGAAGCCCTCGGATGACAGCCCCTTTGTAAACGAGATTTTCGATTCTGCGTTTACCAGCGACATGTACAACCGCCCCAAGGCGGTGCGCGAGGCCTTTCTGACGGAATACGCCCACACCAATTATGCCGTGGTCGATGGTGATCTGATCGACCAGATCTATGGCGTGTTTTATGAACAGGAGGTCAGCGGCACCGAGGCGCATAGACTGTGGCGCAATACGCAGGTTCATTCCGCACTGGCGGTGGACGATGGAGTCGAACTCACGCTGAGCCAGCGCGGTGACGTGTCCCGGCAGCGATACGATCTTGTCATTCTGGCCACCGGATACACGCGTCGTCTTGATGACACGATATTGTCGGACTTAGCGCCGTGGCTGACCGCAGAGGAGGCCGAGCGCAGCTATCAGGTGCCGACGCGTGAGGGTTTCCAACCGCGCCTTTTCCTGCAGGGATACTGCGAGGCAACCCATGGGCTGAGCGATACGTTGCTGTCCATTTTGCCCCGACGCGCCGAAGAAATTACGCATCGCCTGATATCTGGCAACGCGCCGATGCAGAAGGCTTTGACAGCGGCGGAGTGATGATAAGACATGGCGATATCTGGCTGACTGCTGTTGATCGCAACAGGAACCATTTGACCGGGAAACCGCGAGCTAGTATCGAACGATATACAACCTAGGGATGATTTCACCTCAGGCAGTTTTCGCCCGTTCTGAAAGCCGGCCGCGTTCTGTTTCGGCCATCTGACCCTAGGATTCGCCATGTCTCTCCCGCACCAAGACCCGGTGTGCGAACTGCTCATTCGTGAGCTGGTTGCGCGCCGAAAACTGCACCTTTGCGAAGCATTGAAGGTCGTCAAACAGAGGGAGGCGGCCGAAGACGTGCTTCAAAATACCGCCCTCAAATGCATGATAAAACCACCGAGCCAAGCTCCGAGCAATCTAAAATGTTACATCGCAAAAATGGTTCGCAACGCCTCTATCGACTACCTGCGCAAACACAAACGAGAGTTGCCAACGGATTTTGATGATGAGGCAGTGACGGGCTGCGCAGAGATAACGTCGATTTGCGGGCGCGTGCATCTGGAGGATAAGCAAACGCTCTGCGAGGTGATAAAGGCGCTCTGCGCTCAATCAGAGCGAAAGCAGGACATATTCCTGCGTTGTCGTCTAAAGGACGAGCGGCAGAAGGATATTGCCGCCGAGCTGGGTTTATCTCCTGCCAGGATCAACGGTGTGGTGAAGCAGGTTGAGGGGGCTTGTAACGCAGCCATTGCGCGTACCGAGATGTAGGGGGAAACAGGTTTCCGATATGCGGCGTGATGATTTGACGGTGTTGCACAGATTGGCGTCTGATCAAAATCAATGCTTCCGATGTGATCTGACATCTGGGCGTTTGGCAGGTCGCGTTTAGTTCGGGAACTTTCCCCAGATTTCACCTCGATCATGGTCTGGGCTGGCGTCTTGCCACAACACATCTTGCCCTGATGACCGGGCATGTGGTGGGTATGCTACAGCCATTCCTCTAGATCGGCCTGCAGCGTGTTGATGCTGTCATAGAGTTTCTTGCGGAACGCCACCTTATCTCACTCCTGCAGGACGGTCTTGTGGAGGGGGCATTTTCGCCAGTACCTTCTTTGGGCTTGCGGCCGAGGAGCCCGAGGTGAAGACGGGGATAGTCGACGCGACCTACCGCAACCCATATCACGGAGATCAGCCTGAGATTGAAGTAAGAAGAGGATGGCGGGCTGGTCGTGCGGAGTTTGAAGGATCAAAATTGGATCCAGTGGGCGTTGTTTCAGAACTTTGACGCCTGAGACTTAACGTCGCGAATTCATGCGGCTACATGGGCCGCACACGCAAACTCCTTCGCACCGGCGGCTATCGCACGACGAACAGGTCTAGCTGCAACGTGTCGGTGCGTAGGCGGGGGGCTTTGCTGAACTGGGTCGACGAGGGCATGATCTGGCGCACGTCGCGTTACGGCTCGGGGCACCCGCCGTTGTTTTCGGCGCTGCTATCCAGTTTTGCCTGTCCATAAATCTGCTGAAAGGGATTCGAAGCGCTTTTGCCGGAAAGGAGATCGACCGAATGGTTTGCAAAGCCGAAGCAGTTGAGTGCCGTTTTCTCGGTGGGGCGCCCATGCAAAAAAATTAGAAGCTGAGGATTTTCGCCTTGTAGTACCTACGTTTTCTTGGCTATACGCGTCAGCGGAGATGTGGCCGAGTGGTCGAAGGCGCTCCCCTGCTAAGGGAGTAGGCCCGGAAGGGTCTCGTGGGTTCGAATCCCATCGTCTCCGCCAGAAACCCTGTTTCTGGTCCCTGATTTTGCGGAATGCCCTAAGTTTTCCGCAGTTTGTCCATCAAATGGGCGCTGTTGCACAAATCAGCTAACAGCCAGAGTTCCCCTTTCCCCGGACACACTTATCCTAGGGCCAAGGTGACAGGGATGCCGAGGACGGTGAAGCGGTTCATGACCGCCGCACGGATCTGAACTTCGGCGACCTGGCGGTCGAAGTCCCGTGACATTAACCTCTGGCCGAGCAGCTTCACGCAGTTCATTTTCGTCTCCACCCTGCTGCGGAGGTGATATCCGCTCCAGTTTCGCCACAGCGCCCGACCCAAGTGCTTCGATGCACGCAGGATCCCGTTTCGCGCCCGGGCTCCGGCCGTGTCCGGCTTCCAAGGCCTCGCAGTCCGCCTCGGCGGAATGACCGCCGCCGCGCCGCGGGCCGCGATGGCATCATGGCAAGCGCGGGTGTCATAGGCGGTGACGGTGGCGATCTCCTCCTCCGCCGGGAGCTGGGCAAGCAGGTCCGGCAGCATCGGCGCGTCGCCGATGTTGCTGGAGGTGACCTCGACCGCCCGGATCTCCAATGTTTCCTCATCGATCCCGAGGTGGATCTTGCGCCAAACCCTGCGTCGCGAGCCACCCATTGCCCGGCAACATATGCTTGCATGTGTGAGAGGGATGCTTGCGCGTGTGCCACTCGCCTTCACCTTCCACCTTGATGCCGGTACTGTCGACGAGCAGGTGAAGCGCGCCCTTGGAGCCCCGATACGGGATGGTGACGTCCAAGGCTTTTTGGCGACGCGACAGGGTGCTGAAGTCAGGCACGGACCAGCCAAGGCCGGACAGTTCCCGCAAGCTCGCAACGAACCCTGTCGCCTGGCGGAGTGGCAGCCCGAGGAGGACCTTCAGGGTCAGGCAGGCCTGGATCGCGGCGTCGCTATAGGACTGCTGGCGTCCGCGCCGCCCGGACGGCACCGCCTCCCACTGCATAGAGGGATCGAACCAGACGGTCAGCGAACCGCGCTGCCTCAGCGCCTGATTGTAGCTCTTCCAGTTGGTCGTCTTGTATGTCGTCTTCGGAGGTCTGCTCATGCTGCACAGCTAGCATGCTGGATTCACAAGATGAATCCCCAGGGTTTTCCGCAACAACGCCGGTCACCGGTAGCAATATCGGAGATGCACCTGTTCTACCGGAGCTGCTCAACCAGATCCCGACCGGCGAAGAGATTGGCTCCGTGACGGCTGGCGACGCCTACGACACTCGGAAGTGTCACGAAGCAATCGCCGCCCGTGGTGGCGCCGCGCTCATCCCATCACGCAAGAACGCGAAACCCTGGAAGCCGACGAGCCCGGGCGCGGTTGCACGAAACGAAGCCCTGCGCGCATCAAAGTATCTGGGCCGCGCAATCTGGAGACGGTGGAGCGGATATCACCGCCGGAGCCGTGTCGAGGCAAAGATGAACTGCATCAAGTGGCTTGGCCAATCACTCATGGCCCGTGACTTCGACCGCCAGGTCGCGGAGTTGCAGGTTCGTATCGCCGTGCTCAACGGGTACACCGCGCTCGGCATTCCGGTCACAGTGGCTGTAGGGTAAATCCGTCCGAGGAAAGGGGAACTGTGGTCAGGCCTCGATTTGTGCAACAACGCCACGCGTCGGTCATCGACGTGAGGTTTGCCGTGAGCCTTTAGAGAGAAAGGTTTCAGCCCTGCCATCTGCGCGTCGGTTAGCCAGAAAAGGTTGCTCATGCCGCCGCTCCATTCTTGAAATCGTGACGCACGTTCTGGCGGGAATTAATGCATCCTGAACCTAGGGGACGGAGCGAAGGGGGGAGCAATTAGATGTTTCAAATCTCGCCGCCTTAGGTCAGTGCGGGCGAGGTCTCCGTAACCGCTTCGCACGATATCACGGCCGTGCGCGCCCCGCAGGGTCAGCGCCGCGTGCAGATCCGGAAACAGGTCGAAGACTTCTCGACGATCAGCGCTGCTCAGGCTGCGGAGCGCTTCCGGGCCGGGCCAGAAGGTTTCGGTGGCACAGCCGTCGGCAAAGATCACTTGATGGGCTTCCGTCATCAGGTGAATGTAGCAGGTCGGTGCGTCGTTTCGGTCAGTCATGACGTGTTCTGGATCCAACTCCTGCAGCAGACGGGCGCGCACGAAGGGCATGGGTTCGGGCAGGCTGCCCTCGCGGATGACAAAACGATGCTGTGGTGACACGCGCATCAGACGTTCATTGCCAGCCCGCCCACCAGGGCGCAGCAAAACAGGCCGCAGGTGAGGGTTGCGACGCAGTTCCGCTCGGGTCAATCGGCGCTTGCCGGCCCAGATGACTGGCACCAACCCATTGTCGGCGGTCTGGAGCATGTCACCGGTGCGGATGTGCTCGACTGGAATCTCGCCGTTTGCAGTCAGGATCCGTGCGCCGGGGGTGAAGCAGGGAATCCCAGCGGCAAAAAGCTGATCGTGGGTGGTCATCTGGTTCGGGGCGACGCCCTGCAGCACCAGTTGTTCGCCGTCCGGAAACGTGAGCAGTGCATTGCCGAAGCCGTCGTCGGACGTGCTGACGTCGGACGTCCGGACCATGCCGCCTTGCCCGGAGCCACCGCTTAGCTCGGAGACGTCGAGCTGATCGTTGTAGAACCCATTCGCGTCATCATCGCTGAGATCGAAATCAGTGATGGCGTCGGTGCCGCCCGAAGCGGAGAGAGTGATTTGATCGTCGCCCAGTCCACCAGTAAAGCTGTCATCGCCGCTGCCCCCCTGCAGCGTATCATTGCCGTCACCCGCGTCGATATTAACGCCTACGCTGTCGTTACGCGCATCCACCACATCGTCTTGATCGGTGAGAACGAGTTCTTCGATCTCGGAAAACTGGATGGTGTCAGTGCCGTCGGTGATGAAGCCTGTCTCGTTGCCCGTATAGGTCACCGTCACAGGGCCAGTCATATAGGATAGGTCGACTATATCCTGATCGTTACCAGCCTCGCCCCCGACGATCGTGTCGTTGCCGAAGTTGTCCTCGATGCGGAAAGTGTCCGCGTCCGCCTCGCCGTACATCTCGTCATCACCGGTGCCGCCGACCAGGAGATCCGCGTCATTGCCACCGTACATGGTGTCATTTCCGGTGCCGCCCTCGAGAGTATCATCACCGTCGGTGGCGATGATACTGTCATGTCCGCTTCCGCCCACAAGGCTGTCGTTGCCGGCGGAGTTGCGCAGCGTATCGTCGCCTTCGCCGCCATAGAGGGTGTCGTTGCCGAGGCCGGTGGTCAGGCTGTCGTTGCCGGCACCGCCATAGATCAGGTCATCGCCGTCACCGCCCGAGATGGTGTCGTCGTTGTCGCCACCATCAATGGTGTCATTGCCGGCGCCGCCTTCCATGTAGTCGAATCCTGCGCCGCCGGACATCGTGTCATGCCCTTCCTCGCCGAACATGCTGTCATCGCCGGTGCCGCCAACCATGCTGTCGTCATCGACGCCAGCATACATTGTGTCATTGCCGTCGTCGCCTTCAAGCGTGTCGTTGCCTTCGGTGGCCACGATGCTGTCATCGCCGACGCCCCCCACGAGACTATCGTCCCCGGCGGAGTTGTGCAGGGTATCGTTGCCCTCGCCGCCCAGAAGCGTGTCGTTGCCGATGCCGGTGGAGAGGCTGTCGTCCCCCTCGCCGCCGTCGATCAGATCATCACCGTCGCCACCGGACATGGTATCGCCACCGCGTCCCCCGATCAGGGTGTCCGCGCCGATGCCACCTGAGAGAACATCGTCTCCGTCGCCACCGTCGATACTGTCGTCGCCTTCGCCGCCATCCAGCAGGTCATTGCCGCCCTGACCAAAGATCACGTCCGAACCCTGTCCGCCCATCAGCGTGTCGTTGCCCCCATCAATGGGGGTGTAGACGGCGTCTTCGATCAGATCGCCAGAGAGAGTGAACCCCGAAGGCGTGTTGCGCGCTTCAAGGGTGAAGTTGATCGAGGAACGGCCCTCGAACTCGGCTGAGAACCAGGCGTCCTGATCGTCGGGGCTGTTCTGTTCTGTGCCTGCCGCCCGAATTGTGGTGCCGTCGTTGCTGACGTTGAGGCTGCTGTCATCGGAGGTCCCAAAAGCACTGTATTGGTCTGTGTCTAGCGAGACCGCCTCGACGTCGTAGTTGTAATAGTTCTGGTCCAGGTCATTGAAGGTGGCGGTAGAGTTGAGCGCGACCGCCTCACCTGTGGTCGGATCAAAAAACTCCAGCCGGAATTCGGCGGTGTCGCCGTATCCGTAGCCGTCAATGAGGAGTTCTGCGCCGCGTTCTCCAGAGAGATCAATTTGCATGTTCGGGTCAGACGCGCCGACCAGTACGACACGCCCCCAGACGGATGTTCCATCGTCGAGAAATGCGACATCGCGGTAAACGGCGGAATCGCCGACCCCAGCGCTGTTTGTGGTGTAGGTCTGGCTCACCAGGTTGTTGATGTCGAGGACCAGTGGCGTGGCATCTGCACCTTCGGAGCCGCTCTCATCGCCCATCAGCGTATCATTGCCGGCGCCACCGGTGACATGGTCGTGGCCGCGCCCCGCAAGGACCGCATCGTCTTCGTTTGTGCCGCTCAGCGTGTCGTCCGAGTCTCCGCCAAAAAGCAGCTTGTAGAGACCGTTGCCGTTGCCGTTCCCATTGCCAAGGCCATAGGCGTTGCTGTTCCCATTGCCGAGGCCAAGGTTCACAAGGACGTTTTCGATAAGCCCGTTGTCCTCGTCTTCTTCCTCTTCTTCCTCTTCTTCCTCTTCTTCCTCTTCTTCCGGTTCGACCAACTCGTCCCACGGGGCAAACGCATCCACCTCGAAGGTTTCAAGCTCCGTCAGCCAAGCCGGGTCTGCATCCTGCAGGGCGTCGCAGTCTGCTGCCAGGGTCTGAATGGGGTCTTCGGAGGCGGGTTTGGTCATCGGGCGTCTCTTGTATGGCAGAGACCACAGCGCCATGGTGGCGCTCCGGTCAGATTGCAGGCAGCTAGATAGGGAACATATTCAGCTTGCAGAAATTTTCGGTTAATTCCGCTGCTCTGGTGTCAGCCCATAAAAAAAGGCCCCGGAAACCGTCCGGGGCCTTTGTGGTTTAAGTGATGCGGCGCAGGTGTGGCGCGGATCAGGTCTCTTCCAGCAGGCAGGCCACCTTGGCGTTTTCCGGGCCTTTCAGCTCCGGACGGATGCTGCGGCAGGCATCGATTCGCTTCGGGCAGCGGGACTGGAACAGGCAGCCCTGCGGCAGGTTCAGCGGGCTGGGCAGGTCGCCGTTCAGCACCTGTGGCGTGGTTTTCACCCGCGGATCCGGCACCGGCACCGCCGACAACAGCGCCTGGCTGTAGGGGTGGCGGGGGGTGTCAACCACCGCGCCTGCCGGGGCTCTTTCCATCACACCGCCCATATACATCACCAGCACGTCGTCCGAGATATGGCGCACCACGCCAAGGTCATGCGCCACAAACACCAGCGTCAGCCCCATCTCATCCTGCAGCTCTTTCAACAGGTTGATGACCTGCGCCTGAATCGACACATCCAGCGCCGAGACCGGTTCGTCACACAGCAATACCTGCGGCGTCGAGACCAGCGCCCGGGCGATGCCGATGCGCTGACACTGGCCGCCGGAGAATTCATGCGGGAACCGGTTGAAGTTGCGCTCCGGGATGCCGACACGATCCAGCATCTCGCGGGTGGCGCGCTTGCGCTCCGCGCCGGACATGTCGGGGCGGAAATAGGTCAGCGGTTCGGCCACGATATCGCGGATGGTCATGCGCGGGTTGAGCGAGGCAATGGGATCCTGAAAGATCATCTGCATCCGGCGACGCAATTCCTGCATGTCGGCGCGGCGGCTGTAGTCCATGGTGCGCCCGTCCAGTTGCACGGTGCCGCCGGAAGGTGTCACCAGCCCGGCGATGGCGCGGATCAGGGTGGATTTGCCGCAGCCGGACTCGCCCACGATGCCCAGCGTCTTGCCCCGGTGCAGGTCAAAGCCGACGCCATTGACGGCATGTAGCGCATTGGCCGGGGACCAGGGCCATTTCTTACCCTGATTGATGGCAAAGGTGACCCTGAGGTCGGAGACGGAAAGGATCGGATCGGTCATGTCAGCTCCTCCACGGGGCGGATGCAGGCGCGTTGCTGGCGGTCTCCGGTTAGCTCCGGCAGGGTCTGGTGGCAGCCGGGGATGGCGTCGACGCAACGCGGTGCAAAGGGGCAGGCGACAGGGGCGCGTGTCTGGTTCGGCGGGCTGCCGGGGATCGCCGCAAGGCTGGCGCTGGCATCGCTGATATTGGGCACCGCGCGCAGCAGGCCACGGGTGTAGGGATGACCCGGCGCGTCGAACAGGTCGAGCGTCGGTGCCGCCTCCATCACCCGGCCCCCATAGAGCACCAGCGTGTCCTCGCAGAACCCCGCCACCACGCCGAGGTCATGGGTGATCAGCATCACGGCGGTGCCAAGCTCGCGCTGGATCTCGTCCAGTAGCGACATGATCTGCGCCTGCACGGTGACGTCGAGCGCGGTTGTCGGCTCATCCGCGAGGATCAGTTTCGGCTTGCAGATCAGTGCCATGGCAATGACGATCCGCTGCCGCATGCCGCCCGAAAACTCGTGCGGATAGGCGGTCAGGCGGTTCTTTGCATCCGGGATTTGCACCGCCTCCATCACCTCCAGCACGCGCTTGCGGGCATCGCTGCGTGACAGCCCCTCGTGCTGTTCCACCACTTCGCCCAGCTGGCGCTCGATCCTCATGTAGGGATTGAGCGAGCTCATCGGGTCCTGAAAAATGATGCCGATATCCTTGGCCCGGATGCGGTTCAGTTTGGCGGAGGGCAGGGTCAGCAGGTTTTGCCCCTCGTAGAGCACTTCGCCCTCGGCCTCGGCGTTGTTGGCCAGAAGCCCCATGATCGACATGGCGATCTGGGACTTGCCGGAGCCGCTCTCGCCCACCACGGCCAGTTTCTGGCCCTTGGCGATGTCGAAGCTGACGTCATTGACCGCATGCACGTAGCCATCGCCGGTGCGGAAGCGGATGTTCAGGTTGTTGACGGAAAGAAGGCTCATGTCTCAGCGGTCCTTCGGGTCGAGGGCGTCACGGAGACCGTCGCCGATGTAGTAGAGGGAGACCTGTGCGATCACGAAAAAGGCAGCCGGGAAGGCCAGTTGCCACAGGGTGCCAAAGGTCATGGTGCGGGCCCCTTCGGAGATCAGCGCCCCCCAGGAGGTATTGGGCTCCTGAATGCCGACGCCGAGGAAGGAGACGAGGCTTTCCATCATGATGACCTCGGGGATGACGATCGAGGTGTAGATCACGATCACCCAGAGGATATTGGGCATCAGGTGTTTGAAGATGATGGCAAAATCGCTCATCCCCAGCATCCGGGCGGCATCCACGAATTCGCGGTTCTTCAGCATCATCACCTGACCGCGCACGATCAACAGGCCAGCGGTCCAGTTCACCAGGATGATCACCAGGATCATCTGCGTCAGCGAGCGGCCAAAGAAGGCCTGCCAGACCACGAAGAAGATGATGTAGGGGATTGAGAGCCAGATGGTATAGGCGCCCATGATGATCTGATCGGTGCGGCCGCCGAAATAGCCCGCCGTGGCACCGAGGACAGAACCGAGGATCACCGAGGCGGTACCGGCGAGGAAGCCCACCAGCAGGGAGGTCTGGCTGCCCTGCACGACGCGGGCATAAAGGTCGCGGCCCAGCTCATCGACGCCGAAGTAATGGCCATTGGCCAGCGTAGGGCCGCCCTCGGTCTTGACCTTTCCGAGGACGTTCCAGTCGATTTCCTCGTAGCTCCACTGCGCAAGGCTGTGGCCGAAGATGGCGAACAGCACCAGCAGCACCAGCATCAGCACCGAGACCACGGCCATGCGGTTCTTCAGAAAGCGCTGCCGGGCATCGGCCCAGAACGAGCGGGAGGTGATCATCTCCTCCGCGGCGGCCTCGGCATAGGCGGGGGCGTTCATCTGTTTCTTGGCAGTACTCACAGCTTGCTCCGCACTTTTGGGTCGATCCAGGCGTAGGCAAGGTCGAGCAACAGGTTCAGGGTGAAAGTCAGCACCGAATAGAGGATCGCAAGCCCCAGCAGCATGGAGTAGTCGCGGCTATAGGCGCCGTCGATGAAGTCCTGCCCGATGCCGCCGGTGGAAAAGAACACGTCGATGAAGACGGAGCCGGTGATCATGTAGACAAAGACCGGCCCCATGTAGGTGAGTGTGGGCAAGAGCGCGGGTTTCAGCGCGTGGCGGATGATGATGGTGCGTTCCGGCAGGCCCTTGGCGCGGGCGGTGCGGATGAAGGGTGAATTCATCACCTCAAGGAAGGAGCCCCGCGTCAGGCGGGCCACCCCGGCCATGTAGGAGGTGCCGAGCGCAACCGCCGGCATGATGATGTATTCCCATTGGCCGCCATTCCAGCCGCCGCCGGGCAGCAGCCCCCAGGACAGGGTGAACAGCAGCACCATGATCGGTGCCAGCACGAAATTCGGGAAGATCTGGCTAAAGATCGCCAGCCCGGTCATCGAGTAGTCCCAGAACGAATTGTGCCGAAGTGCTGCGATGATGCCGAGCGGGATGCCGCAGGCCAGCACGAAGACCGCCGACCAGAACCCGTAGGTGAGCGTCACTGGAAAACCCTGTGCGATCACGTCGTTCACGGTGCGGTCCTTCTGGCTGAAGGAGGGCCCGAAATCGAAATGGAAGACGATGTTCTTGATATAGGTCCAGAGCTGCACATGGAGCGGCTCGTCCATGCCGTAGCGTTCCAGCACATTGGCCATGACCGAGGGCGGCAGGGGTTTTTCGGAGGTGAAGGGCCCGCCGGGGGCGAGACGCATCAGGTAGAACGAGAAGACGATCAGAACCAATAGCGTCGGCACCACCGTGAACAGGCGGCGCAGGGTATAGTTCAACATGTAACTGCCTCATGACGCCCCGGCTGCGCGATGGCGACCGGGGCGATGGGTTGTTGATGTTTCAGAAGGGGTTACTCGGCGACCTTGTAGAGGTCCTTGGAGTACCAGTTCTGCTCGACGTTGTGGATCGGCCAGCCCTGTACTGAGCTGTCGAGCATGATGTTGGTCGAGTAGTGATAGACCGGCACAACAGGCATCTCGTCCGCCAGGATCTTCTCGACCTCGGCATAGAGCGGGGTGGTGTCCTGCGAGGATTTCGCCTCGGTCATCAGGGCGTCGACTTTCTCGTTGGAGTATTTGCCGTCATTGTAGCCGGAGGGCGAAGTCAGCAGATCGAGGAAGGTGGAGGCCTCGTTGTAGTCACCACACCAAGCGCCGCGCGCCATATCGAAGTTCTGGTTGCCGCGGGTTTCCAGGAACACCTTCCATTCCTGGTTCTCCAGCGTCACGTCGACGCCGAGCTTCTGCTTCCACATCTGCGAGGCAACGATGGCCACCTGCTGGTGCGATTCAGAGGTGTTGTAGAGGTAGTTGAAGGCAAGCTTCTCTCCATCGGGACCATAGCCCGCCTCGGCCAGCAGTTCCTTGGCCTTCGCGTCGCGCTCGGCTTGGGTCATAGTGGAATACTCGACCTCGGGCACCTCGAAGTCGGCTGTGGCACCGGGGGTGAAGGTGAAGGCCGGGAACTGGCCGCCCTGCAACACAGCGTCGGTGATCACGCTGCGGTCAACGGCGTAGGAGAGCGCCTGACGCACGCGGGCATCCTTGAACGCCTCGGGGCCGTTCTTGACGTTGAAGGTGAAGTAATAGTTGCACAGGCGGGGCAGGGCATAGGCCTCGTCGGGGAACTCTTCCTTCAGGGTCGGATACTGGCCTGCGGGGATCTCTGTCTTGTCGACCTCACCGGCGCGGTAGCGGGTCAGGCCCTGGGCCTCGTCGCCGATGTTGAGGGTCACGACCTTGTCGATCACGGTCTTGTCGGTGTCCCAGTACATCGGGTTGCGCTCGCGCACGGAGCGTTCCTTCAGCACGTGTTCCGTCAGCATATAGGCGCCGTTGGAGACCATGTTTTCCGGCCGGGTCCATTCGGAGCCATGTTCCTCGATCGCCCATTTCGGCGCCGGGAAGGTGGTGGCGTGGCTGACCATCTTGTCGAAATAGGGCAATGGCTGGCTCAGTTGCACCACCAACGTGTGATCGTCAGGGGCGGAGACGCCCAGATCGGTGATCGGCTTCTCGCCCGCAATGATGGCGGAGGCGTTGTCGATCGACATCAGCTCCATGTACCACGCATAGGGGGAGGCCAGCTCGGGCTCTACCGCGCGCTGCCAGGCGTAGACAAAATCCCCCGCAGTCACCGGCTTGCCGTCGGACCATTTGGCGTCGTCGCGCAGCGTGAACGTGTAGGTCATATTGTCTTCGCTGACCTCATGGCTGAGCGCGACGCCGGGGACGTTGTTGCCGTCCGCATCTTGGTTGTAGAGCCCTTCGAAGAGGTCACGCACCACTTCGGCGCCGACGACACCCTCGACGACCTGCGGGTCGAAGGAGGAGAATTCATCCATGACACGGTAGGTGAAGGTCTGGTCGGCGGCGAGGTTGGCATCTGCAGGCACGTCGGCGGCAAAGGCCGGGCTGAGCATGGTGCCGGACAGCAGGGCGGGTATGAGAAGCGATTTGTAGGACATGGGTCTCCCTCTTTATTGATTGGTTATTGTATCCAATACCCTGCCTGAGGAGCTAGAAACTGAGAAGCGTTAAATTACCGCAATTCTTCGAATGAGGCCGGTAGTGTGCAAGTTATTGCCGAAAAATGCGGTACTTGGGCGCGTAAACGGTTCCGCTACGTCAATTCTACGCACGGCCTTTCCTGTTCCGACAGCGTATTGAACAAGCGCCAGCGGGCCAGATTCCCAGAGGGAATGCAAGCTGACGCGCATATGCGGCAGCGCAAATTGCGATAGATTTATGGAGGCGCGCGACGTCGCGCCTCTCACGGCATGATTGCCCAGCGGATCGCCATGGCCACGACACCAAGCATCGCGACGCTGAGACACCATAGGCCAAGGAACCAGAGCCAGCGGCGCATCAGTGATATCCTTCGCTCGGGTCCATTTTGCCGCGAAACACCCAATAGGCATAGGCGGTATAGGCGAGGATCACCGGGAGCAGGATGGCGGCACCAACCAAGGTGAAGGACAGGCTTTTGTCTGGTGCTGCGGCGTCCCAGATGCTCAGCGATGGGGGGACCATCATCGGGTAGAAGCTGACGCCGAGGCCAATAAAACAGGTGGTGAAAATCCCCAGTGCCGCAAAAAAGGGCTGTTGGTCTTTCCCGCTTTTCAGGCCTGAAAACAACAACCAGATCAGAACCGCCATCAGAGCCGGGACGCAGAAGCTCCAAAGACTGCCGGGCAGGTTGAACCAGCGCGCAAAATAGACCGGGTCCAGAAACGGTGTCCACAGGCTCACGACGCCAATCAGAGCCAAAGTGCCGATTGCCAAGGGCACCGCCAGACGCCGCATGTGGTGATGGATGTCCCCTTCGGTCTTCATGATCAGCCAGCAGGCGCCGAGCAGGGCATAGCCCACGGCCACGGCCAGACCGGTTGTCAAGGAGAAGGGGCTGAGCCAGTCGAACCAGCCACCGGCATAGGCGCGGCCTTCAACCTCGATCCCCTGCACCAGCGCCCCGAGGGCGATGCCCTGACAGATGGCCGCCAAGAGCGACCCGCCGGCGAAGGCTGCGTCCCACACCCATTTGTATCTCTGCGCACGCCAGCGATATTCGAAGGATACGCCGCGAAACACCAGCGCCAGCAGCATCAACATGATCGGAATGTAGAGCGCCGGCATGATAACGGCATAGGCCAATGGGAACATGGCAAACAGTCCACCGCCTCCCATCACCAGCCAGGTTTCGTTGCCGTCCCAGACCGGAGCGACGGAATTCATCATCAGGTCACGTTCCTCGTTCGATTTGGCAAAGGGGAACAGGATTCCAAGGCCAAGGTCGAAGCCATCGAGGATGACGTAGGTCAGAACTGCAAGGGCGATCAGGCCCGCCCAGATGAATGCAAGGTCGAATTCCATGGTGCGGCTCCTCAGTTTTGAGTCTTCGGGGTGAGCGGTTCGATCTCGCGCGGCGCAAGCATACCTGCAGCGCGCACCGGCGCATTGCGCAGGCCGAGGCGCAATGTTGCAGGTCGTTTGTTCATCATGGCGAGGATATATGCAGTGCCCGCGCCAAAGACGAAGAAGTAGACCACGACGAAGGCGATCAACGAGGTGGCAACCGCAGGTGCCTCGACCGGTGCTAGACTGTCCGAGGTGCGCAGCAGCCCATAGACCGTGAAAGGTTGACGTCCAACTTCTGTGGTGATCCAGCCTGCAAGCACCGCCACAAACCCCGACGGCCCCATCACAAGGCAGGCGCGATGCAACCAAGGGCTCTCGTAGAGGCGCCCACGCAGCCTGGCGGCACCGCTCCAGAGCCCAACGGCCAGCATGGCAAAGCCAAGCCCCACCATCACACGGAAGCTGAAGAATACGATGGTGAGCGGCGGTTCGTCCGCGTCCGGCACGGTATCGAGGCCCTCCATCGGCGCGTTCAGATCATGTTTGAGGATCAGGGAGGACAGCTTTGGCACCTCAATGGCATAATCAATGCGCTTCTCCTCCGGGTTCGGGATGCCAAAGAGGATCAGAGGTGCGCCGTCGGGGTGGCTGTCATAATGGCCTTCCATCGCCATGACTTTGACCGGCTGATGCTCCAGCGTGTTGAGGCCGTGGGCGTCCCCCATGAAAATCTGGAGCGGTGTCACGATCAGCGCCATCCACATCGCCATCGAGAACATTCGCCTGGCTTCCTTGTCGGCACGATCGCGCAGCAGATGCAGGGCACCCACCGCACCGACGACAAAGGCGGTGGTGAGGAAGGCCGCCAACACCATGTGCATGAGCCGATAGGGGAAGGAGGGGTTGAACACGATCTGCCACCAGTCTTCGGGCATGAACTGGCCATTCGCGGCTATGGAATAGCCCGCGGGCGTCTGCATCCAACTGTTCGCCGAAAGGATCCAGGTCGCGGATACCAATGTGCCGAAGGCAACCATGGCGGTGGCAAACATGTGCAGCCTGTCGCCGACCCGCTTGCGTCCAAACAGCATGATGCCGAGGAAACCCGCTTCAAGGAAGAAGGCCGAGAGCACTTCATACGCCATCAGAGGTCCAATGATCGGCCCGGCCTTGTCGGAGAATACCGACCAGTTGGTGCCGAACTGATAAGCCATCACGATGCCAGAGACGACGCCCATGCCAAACGCGACGGCGAAGATCTTTTTCCAGTAGTCGAAGAGAGTAAGATAGGTGTCGTTCCGGGTGCGCAGCCAGAGCGCATTCAGTACAGCAAGAAAACTTGCCAGCCCGATCGAGAACGCCGGAAAGATGATGTGAAATGATACGGTGAAAGCGAATTGTATACGCGCCAAAGTTTCGGCTGTGGTGCCGTCCAGCATAGGAATCTCCTGCCGTAGATCTTTGGGCAACTTCTACCCACCCGCCGTTAAAAACAATCTGTCACATGTGCCTTTGCGCGCCCATGTCGCGCGTCAAGCTGTCGCTTGCGGCCGAGCGTCACTCGATCAGTATCTATCTAATGTGATGTTTTGAATGAAAAAATCTCAATTTCAGCTATGCAATCTGTTGGCGAGCTATGCCCTGAAGAACGCGCCATGTGGTGGCCTCGCGCCGCTAGGGGCGTTTTGCAGCGAAGATGCGGAAAAGTTTGTCAGGAAAGTTGAAAAATGTTAGCGCCCACATTTGCGGGCGGCTAAACTGTGCTTGCAAGTTGGCTCTGCGCGGGCCGGTTTCATCGAAAAGAGGGCAGGACCGAAATAATGATCTTATGTTGTGGCGAAGCGCTGATCGACATGATCCCGACGGGGACGGCATCCGGGCAGGACGCCTTTGTGGCCCATTCCGGTGGCGCAGTTTTCAACACGGCGATTGCGCTGGGTCGTCTGCGGCGCAAGGTTGGGCTGCTGAGCGGCGTGTCGAACGACCTTTTTGGAACGCAGTTGGCGACGGCGCTGGGCGACAGTCATGTTGCGGTGGACTACCTCGTCAGATCTGACAGGCCGACAACGCTGGCTTTCGTCAAGCTCGAGAATGGCCACGCAAGCTATGCATTTTATGACGAGAACACGGCTGGTCGGATGATCACGACAGATGTGTTGCCAAAGGTCACGCCTGACGTTGGCGCGTTGTTCTTTGGTGGTATCAGCCTTGCCTGCGAACCCTGCGCCGATACCTATGCCGCGTTCCTTGACCGAGAAGGGGCGGAGCGCGCGGTTGTGCTGGACCCCAACATTCGGCCCGGGTTCGCGCCGGACGAGGGGCGGTATCGGGCGCGGCTGATGGCCATGCTGGCACGGGCGGATATGGTAAAGGTCTCGGATGAGGACCTGGCCTGGATCATGCCGGATCATGCGGGCCTGCAGGCACAGGCCGTGGCGCTGCAGGCCTGTGGTCCGGCGGTGGTTCTGGTCACGCGTGGCGCTGACGGAGCAATCGGCTTGTTGCCAGACGGCGATATGGTTGAGGTCGCGGCTGAGCGTGCGGACGTGATTGATACCGTCGGTGCAGGTGATACCTTCAATGCTGGCGTGATGGCGCGGCTTGATGAGATGGGGCTTATGACAAAGGCAGCCGTGCGTAGGCTGGGGCCAGAGGATCTCAAGCAGGCCTTGTCCTTCGGGGCCAAGGTTGCTGCGATCACGGTGTCGCGGGCGGGGGCAAACCCGCCTTGGCTCGACGAACTCTGACGCAAGCAGTGGGCTGGACCCGAGGCGGTGAGGTCAGCGTCGGGTCTGCATGTTCTGAACCAGCCCGGCACAGGATTGGGTGATGTGAACTCGGGTCAGCTCCGCTGCGCGGTCGGCGTCACCGTCGGCGCAGGCCTGCCAGATCGCCAGATGCTCCGCATTGGATTTTGCCACATTCCCCGACCGGATCAATGCAGCGCGCAAGTAGCGGTCCACACGATCCATCGCTTTGTCGATGGCGTCCTCGTGATAGGGCAGGCGTGCCGCACGGTAGAGGCGTTCATGGAAGCCGCGATTAAGATCCCCCCAGGCGATGGGGTCGCAGGTGGAGTTCAAACCGTGGAAGAAAGACTTGGCCTCTTCTAGCGCCTCACCATCCATGCGGGGGACGGCGCGGCATATGACCTCCGGTTCGATCAGGGCGCGGTATTCAAAGATTTCGCGCAGCTCATCGAGGTCAAGTCCGGCGACGACGGCGCCTTTGAACCGCTGTGAGGCGACCAGTCCCTTTTCTTCCAGCCGAGAGATTGCCTCGCGCACTGGAATGCGGCTGGTATTGAACAATCGGGCGATCTCGTCTTGGCGCAGCGGCGTGCCTTCTTCCAGCTCACCCTCGATAATGGCCTTGCGCAGCGCATCGAACACGATCGACGCGGCAGAGGCTGTTTTCGAAATATCGATGGGCTGCAGTTTCATGACATGTCTCTCCTCGAGCGGTTCATAGCGAGGAAGGCAGGGCAGGGCAAAGCGTTTGGGTCTTGAGCAGGGCGATTTACCGAGGGCTGTTGCTGTCGACCCGGACTTAATTGGCGGAGGTCGCAAAACCCGCGTTCAGTGCCGTCACCGTGGCCTGCGCGCTGCTGCGGTTTGCCATACGCTCAAGGTTTACGATGGTCGAGAGCATGATGCGATCATGGCTCCAATCACCGGGGCGCTGGATCAGGAAAGCCGTGGCCAGAACCGCTCCGGCAATGACAGCGGCGACCGCGCCCCAGACCATCCCTTGGCGTCCTTCGGGACGACGTTCCGTGATCGCGATGATGCGGCGGGCAAGGATCGGTGCCCGAAGGATCTCGCGCCGGTCCAAAAGCGCCACAGAGGGGCTGCGGGAGCTGAGGAAGATCGGCGTCCGGCGGGCCCGTTCAGAGGCGCGGATCAGGCATTCGCAATAGCTGCGCAGGTCAAAGCGCGCGCGGGCGCCCAGGGCCTGATCGCAAGCAAACTCCCGCACCGACCGCATGTCCCGGCGCCACAGGTAATAGGCCGGGTTCCAGAATAGCAGCGGACGCAGACATTCCATCAGGAAGGCGGTTTCAACGTCCTTCTGGCGGAAATGCTGCAACTCATGCGCCAGCGTCAGACGCAGATCCCGCGGATCGTTCAGCAGTGAGGTCGGCAGCACCACGTAAAGACGACGCAGACCCCGAGTGGAATAGGCCACGGCGGTGTGGTCGCTGAGCAGCAAATCGACGCGACCAATCCGTTTCCACAGGTAGGCCGAGGCAAGGGCACTCCGCAGCCGCAGGATGGCATGTCCCAGCAGCACGGCAGAAATGGCGGCTCCGCTGATGAGCAGCACAGCGACGCTGCGGCTCCAGATCGCCTGGCTGGCGGTGAGATCCCGCACCAGATCCTCGCGCATGCCGATCATCGCTTCGAACTGCGTGGCGGACATGTTCACATTGCCCTGCAGGTATTGCGAGACCAGCATGTCCGACAGCGTCGGCGGATGCCCCAGACCGCTGGCGTTCATGATCAACACCAGCACGGGTGTCAGCGCCAGCAGCACCGTCATGCTGTTCAACAGTCGCAGTTGCGGGCCGTAGACGGTGGCAAGGGAGGTCCGTCGCAACCCTGCGCGGGCGGCGAGCCACAGCAGCGCACCGGCACCCACCAGAAGGTTCAGATCTATGTAGGCGTTCAGAAGCGCATCAGATTTCATTGTCCCCCAGCCTTTCATTGAGAAGGGCACGCATTTCTTCGAGCATGTCATCGGTGATGTCCTCATCATCGACCAGCCGGGCCACGAGGGCCGCAGGCGTGCCGTTGAAAAGCTTGCTCGACAGGTTTTTGAGCGACGTCTTTTGATAGTCTGCCTTGGGAATGGCCGGGCGGTAGACGAGGGAACGGTCGACCCGCTCGCTGGTCAGAAACCCTTTCTGTTCCATGATCTTGAGAACAGTGGCCACGGATGTGTAGGCGCGCTCTTGCAGTTTATTCAGCTCGGCAAGGATATCACGCACGGATCCCTGACCCAGATCCCAGACCACGGTCATGAATTCGAGTTCGACCTCGGTCAGAAGGGAATGGTCCTGTTTCTTGCGCATATGTCCAAGCTTTGCTGTTCGGGCCGCGACCGGGGGAGAAGTCACGGTGATCTTCAAGGGATCAGATGTGATGCTAGGGGAATTTGGCTTTGACGAAAACTATTTTTTTAGAAGATGCGTGGGGGACCTGCGCCGGGTTGTAAAATTGTGCGCTTCCGCGCGCCGATTCTACGTCTCAGGAGAGGCGATGGCCGGACCGCCGGCGGCGCGTGTGAGGCGGCGCGGTGACGGTTTGCCGAGATGGTCCTGAGGTGCAGATGAGCCCTCAGGACCGTTCTTAAGTGTGTCTGGAATGGCGCGTTACACCTTCCAGAAGCTGAAGATTCCCCAGGCGATTGCCAGACCCAGTGGAATCCAGAGCGGCATTCCCACCAGCCCCAGCCAGGCCAGGAAGATGTAGGAAGTGCCCAGAAGCGTGATGAACAACCGGTCCCCTCGGGTCGTGGTCAGGCCGAGGATACCTTTGCGGGCATCGCCGCCGGGGGTGCGGATTTCCAACAGGATCAGCACGCCGATGGCAGAGAAGATCCCGATGAACACAAGGGCGGTGGGCCAGGTCCAGGCCATCCAGCTCAGCATATCAAACTCTCCCCATCGCGAAGCCCTTCGCGATGTAGTTGCGGACGAAATAGATCACGATGGCGCCCGGAATGATGGTCAGTGTACCCGCCGCCGCCAGCAGGCCCAACTCGTAGCCTGCAGAGGATGCGGTCTTGGTCATGGTGGCGGCGATCGGTTTTGCCGCGACGGCGGTCAGGGTCTTGGCCAGGAGCAGTTCGACCCAAGAGAACATGAAGCAGAAGAAGGCCGCCACGCCGACGCCGGCCTTGATGGCAGGCAGGAAGATCGACACGAAGAAGCGCGGGAAGGAATAGCCGTCGACATAGGCCGTCTCGTCCAACTCTTTGGGCACGCCGCCCATAAAGCCTTCGAGGATCCAGACCGCCAGCGGAATGTTGAACAAGCAATGCGCCAGCGCCACCGCGAGATGGGTGTCAAAGAGCCCCACAGCGGAATAGAGTTGGAAGAAGGGCAGGGCAAAGACCGCCGCCGGGGCCATCCGGTTGGTGAGCAGCCAGAAGAACAGCTGCTTGTCGCCCAGAAAGCGGTAGCGCGAGAAGGCATAAGCCGCAGGAAGCGCTACGCAGACCGAGATCACCGTGTTGATCGATACGTAGAGGATCGAGTTGATGTACCCCCAGTACCAGGTCGGATCGGTAAAGATCACCTTGTAGTTTTCCAGCGTGAAGGTCTGCGGAAACAGCGAGAAGCCGGAGAGGATTTCATTGGTCGTCTTGAAGCTCATCGCCACCAGCCAGTAGATCGGCAGCATGAGGAACAGGATATAGACGATGGGGACGATGGAACGTTTCTGCATATCTGGTCCCTCCCTTAGTTCTGATCGTCTTTGGTCATCAGCGTGTAGAACAGCCAGCTGACCAGAAGCGTGATTGCAAAGTAGATGAGCGACATCGCCGCGGCGGGACCAAGGTCGAACTGACCAAGGGCGATTTTCACCAGGTCGATCGACAGGAGCGTGGTGGAGTTGCCGGGGCCACCGCCGGTGAGCACAAACGGCTCGGTGTAGATGTTGAAACTGTCCATGAACCGCAACAGGATCGCGATGGTCAGGACGGTCTTCATCTTCGGCAGCTGGATGTAGCGGAACACCGACCAGTTGGACGCGCCGTCGATCTTGGCCGCCTGGTAATAGGCGTCAGGGATCGATACGAGACCAGCATAGGACAGGAGCACCACGAGCGAGGTCCAGTGCCAGACGTCCATGGTGACGATGGTCACCCAGGCGGCGATCGGGTCCTGCGTCATGTCGTAGTTGATGCCCAAGGTATGGTTCAGGAAGTACCCCAGAAGGCCGATGTCGGGCAGGGTGAAGATGTTCCACATCGCGCCAACCACGTTCCACGGGATCAGCATCGGCAGCGCCATCAGGACGAGGCAAACCGGCACCCAGAAGCCCTGGCGCGGCATCGACAGCGCGATGGCGATGCCCAGCGGCACCTCGATGATCAGGATCAGGAAGGTGAACAGGAACTGCCGGCCAAGGGCGGCGTGGAACCGGTCCGAGCGCAGGATCTGTTCGAACCAGTCCAGGCCCTGCCAGAAGAAGACGTTGTCGCCAAAGGTCTCCTGCACGGAGTAGTTGACGACGGTCATCATCGGGATCAAGGCGTTGAAGGCTACCAGCAGCAGGACCGGCAGCACAAAGAACCATGCTTTTTGGTTTTCGGTTTTCATTTGCTGTTACTCCGGGTCAGTGGCGAGCCAGCCGTCGACATAAAGCCTGGTCTGGTCTTGGCGGAAGGCGAGATGGGTGCTGTCGCCCTTTTGCGGCGCAGCGCCTTCCTCGATCACGGCGTTCACCTTGTGGCCGAGGCAGTCGCATTCGACGACGGTGTGGCGGCCCACATCGGAAACCTTTGTGACCGTGGCGGGCAGGCCGGTATCAGAGAGCGAGACGAATTCCGGGCGGATGCCGATTTCGGTCTGGCCGGTGGGGGTGCCGCGCACGGGACCTTCCAAGGTGACGGGCTGGCCCTCGATCTTGGCGCTGCCATCGTAAGAGCAGGGGATGATGTTCATGCCCGGCGAGCCGATGAAGTGGCCGACGAAAGTATGCGCTGGGCGTTCGAACAGCTCCACCGGCGTACCGATTTGAACCACTTCGCCCAGCTGCATCACCACCACCTGATCAGCAAAGGTCAGCGCCTCGGTCTGGTCGTGGGTGACGTAGATCATCGTCGCCTTGACGCGCTGGTGCAGCTCCTTGAGCTTGGAGCGCAGTTTCCATTTCAGATGCGGGTCGATCACGGTGAGCGGTTCGTCGAACATCACCACGTTGACGTCCTCGCGCACCAGACCACGTCCCATGGAGATCTTCTGCTTGTTGTCGGGCGACAGGCCAGCGGCTTTCTGGTCGAGCATCTCGGTGACCTCCAGCATCTCGGCGATCGCCATGACGCGAGTCTTGACCATGGCCTCGTCGCGGCCGCGATTGCGCAGCGGGAAGGCGAGGTTGTCGTAGACGGTCATGGTGTCGTAAATCACCGGGAACTGGAACACCTGCGCGATGTTGCGCTGGTCGGGGGGCAGTTTGGTGACGTCCTTGCCATCAAACAGGATCTGACCCTCGGAGGGCACCAGCAGGCCTGAAATGATGTTCAAGAGGGTGGATTTGCCGCAACCGGAGGGGCCGAGCAGGGCATAGGCGCCGCCGTCGTTCCAGTCGAGGTCGATCTCCTTCAGCGCGTAGTCGCTGTCGGATTTCGGGGTGGACATGTAGCTGTGCCGCAGTTTGGACAGGGTAATCTTGGCCATTTTATCGCCTCATGCCACGCGGGAGCCGTCGGGGGCAAAGACATAGGCCGCCCGGGGATCCATATAGAAATCATGCAGTTCGCCCACCTCGTAAGGGTGCACGCCATGGCTGAGCGAGACCCAGTAGGTCTCCTGGCCGGAGGCGGCGAGGTCGAAATGCGCGGAGCTCTCGGAGCCGGAGAGCTCCGTCACTTGCACCCGGCCGTTGAGCTTGACCAGACCGGCCGCCTCGGCCACCGGAACCACGTGATGCGGGCGGATGGCGATGGTATAGGTGCCGTCCTGCAGGCCAGCCGCTGCGCCTTCGAGCGTCCAGCGGACATCCGCGCCCAGACGGGCCTCAGATCCCTGCTTGGTGATGGTGGCGGTGTTGATCGGCGGATCGGAGAACACCCGCGCCGCCTCGACGTTTTCCGGGTTGCGGTAGATATCGGCGGTGGGGCCGAACTGGGTGACGCGACCATCACGCATCAACGCGGTCTTGCCGCCCAGCAGCAAGGCCTCTTCGGGTTCCGAGGTCGCATAGACCACCACGGCGCCACGACCGGCAAAGAGCTCGGGCAGCTGGTCGCGCAGCTCCTCGCGCAGTTTGTAGTCGAGGTTGGCCAGTGGTTCATCGAGGAACACGGCCCGGCTTTCCTTGGCGATGGCGCGCGCCAGCGCGGTGCGCTGCTGCTGACCACCAGACAGTTCATGCGGGCGACGGTGCAGCATTGGGGTCAGCTGCAGGATCTGTGCCGCTTCCTGCACGCGGTCGTCCAGTTCCGACTTGGCCATGCCCGCGACCTTCAGCGGCGAGGCGATGTTGTCGTAGACTGTCATATGCGGGTAGTTGATGAAGAATTGATGCACGAGGCTGATGTTGCGCTTCTGCGTGCTGAGGCGGGTGACATCCTCGCCGTCCATCAGGACCGCGCCGGAGGCCATCGGGTCAAGCCCGGCCATCATCTTGATAAGAGAGGTCTTTCCCGAGCCGGTTGCGCCCAGCAGGACGTTGAATTGACCGGGTTCGAGCGTCAGGGAGGTCTCCTTGATGTGGAGAACGCCACCCACGCGTTTTGTCACGGATCTGAGTTCGAGTGCCATGTTGGTTGGAACTTTCCGGCCCTGCGTTCACAGGGTTTCCCCCATGCGCGTCGGGCTATCGTGGTGTCGAAGGAAAAGCCCCGGCCGGCGGGCCCGCAATCGCAGGGCACATCAGCCGGGGCAGGTGGAGCCGGGCCCGTTGGTCAGGCCCGGCACGAACGGGGGGTAGACCCCAGGGAGATCAGTTCTCGGCCCAGCGGGCGACCAGCTCGTCGTAGTTCACGGTCTGGCCTTGGGGCTTTTCGTTCTCCAGTTTCGGCTTGGCGCCGCCATTGGCGTACCACCACTCCGCGTCTTTCTCTTCGTTCAGACGCGGGCCGCAGCCACCGTAGATTTCGGCCTGTTCGTCTGCACGCTGCATCCGACCCATGGTGATGTCCATCTCTTCGGCGAGACGGTCCATGGCTTCTTGCGGAGTGAAGGCGCCAGAGTTGACGTCGCCGATTTGCTGCCACCAGATCTGGGCCAGCTTCGGATAGTCAGGCACGTTCACGCCGGTCGGGGACCATGCGGTGCGGTCAGGCGAACGGTAGAATTCCACCAGGCCACCCAGTTTCGGCGCGCGCTCGGTAAAGCTTTCGTGCCGGACAGAGCTGTCGCGGATGAAGGTCAGCCCAACGTGGGATTTCTTCACGTCCACGGTCTTGGAGACGACAAACTGTGCATAGAGCCATGCGGCCTGTGCGCGGTCGATCGGGGTGGAGTTGAGGAAGGTCCAGGAACCCACGTCCTGATAACCGACCTTCTGGCCTTCTTCCCAGTAGGGGCCGTGCGGCGACGGCGCCATGCGCCAGAGCGGCGTGCCGTTGTCGTCGACGGTGTTGTTGCCTTCGGACTTCGGCTTCACCATGTCGGCGGTAAAGGCGCTGTACCAGAAGATCTGCTGGGCAACATTGCCTTGCGCCAATGCAGGCAGAGACTGGTAGAAGTCATAAGACGCCGCACCTGGAGGGGCGTATTTACGCAGCCATTCGTCCCATTTGCGGATCGCGTAGACCGCAGCCGGACCGTTTGCGGCACCACCGCGGGTGACGCTTGCGCCCACCGGGTTACAGGTGCCTTCTTCCATCCGGATGCCCCATTCGTCGATCGGAACACCGTTTGGTTTGCCCTTGGAGCCCGCGCCGGCCATCGAGAGCCACGCATCGGTCATCCGCCAGCCCAGATCCGGCGCACGTTTGCCGTAATCCATGTGGCCGTAGATGGCGGTCCCGTCGATTTCCTTCACGTCTTTGGAAAAGAACTCGGCGATGTCCTCATAGGCGGACCAGTTGACCGGAACACCCAGCTCGTAGCCGTATTTTTCCTTGAAGGCGGCCTGAAGGTCTTCGCGGTCAAACCAGTCCTTGCGGAACCAGTAGAGGTTCACAAACTGCTGGCTCGGCAACTGATAGAGATCGCCATCCGGGCCGGTGGTGAACTGGGTGCCCATGAAGTCGTCAAGGTCGAGATCGGGATTGGTGATATCCTTGAACTCGCCTTCCATCATGTCGCTGAGGTTGTAGGCGAGCTGCAGGCGCGAGTGCGTGCCGATCAGGTCGGAATCGTTGACGTAGGCGTCATAGAGATTCCGCTTGGTCTGCATCTGGGTTTGCACGGCCTGTACGACCTCGCCTTCGCCCAGAATCTGGTGGTTCACCTTGATGCCCGTGATTTCCTCAAATGCCTTGGTCAGCACTTCGGATTCATACGCATGGGTCGGAATGCCTTCGGAGAGCACATTGATCTCCATGCCCGAATAGGGCTCGGCTGCCTTGATGAACCATTGCATCTCGGCCAGCTGTTCGTCCTTGTTCAGAACCGAGGGCTGGAACTCCTCGTCAATCCATTTCTGGGCCGCTGCCTCGTCGGCATACGAACCCGTTGCCGCAATAACAGCCCCGGCTGCAACTGCGGACAAAAGATACTTGCGCATCTTTCTCCTCCCTAAAGTCTGTAAGGTCGGATGATTATCGCTCATCCGACTGGTCCTGAGACTTCACTGCGGTCGGAGTTTTGTCAAACTAATTTTTTAGTAATGATGTAATTTATTGATAGGAAACGATTTTAATTCACGTGCGTGGCGCTGCATGTGACGCAAGGTGAGGCGTGTTTCGTGCCGCAGCGCGTCAAATACGTCTGCTATTCTGACCTATGTTCTGGAACGTTTTGGGATATCGGCAGCGGATGATTCCGGATATGAGAGCGCTCATGAACGCAGAGCACACCTTTGAAATTTTTCTCATCGCCCCACCGGGTTTGGAACACATCCTTCGTAAAGAGGCCCAGGATTTGGGGTTTGCCGCCGCGCGGCAAGTTCCGGGCGGGGTCAGCTTTGAGGGCAACTGGGGGGATGTCCGGCGCGCGAACCTCTATCTGCGCGGTGCCACGCGCGTGCTGGCCAGGATCGGGTCGTTCCGTGCCTTCCACCTTGCGCAGTTGGACAAGCGGGCACGCAAATTCCCATGGGGGGATGTGTTGCGTCCGGATGTGCCGGTGAAGGTTGAGGTGGTCACCAACAAGAAGTCCAAGATTTACCACGCCGGTGCGGCGACACAGCGTATCGAAACAGCGATCAGCGAGGAACTTGGGGCGCCGATCTCAAAATCCGAGGACGAGGCGGACCCGGTGACCGTAAAGGTGCGCATTGACGACAATACCTGCATCTTCAGCGTCGATACCTCTGGCGAGGGGCTGCACAAACGGGGGCACAAAGTCGCGGTCGGCAAAGCTCCGATGCGCGAAACGCTTGCGTCGCTGTTTCTGCAGGCCTGTGAGTTTGATGGGCAGGAGCCTGTCGTGGATCCCATGTGTGGCTCTGGTACATTCGTGATCGAGGCTGCAGAAATCGCGCGGGGGCTGGTCGCAGGGCGCAGCCGGAGTTTTGCGTTCGAGCGACTGTCCAATTTCGACGAGGCGGGCTGGCGCAAACTCCGCTCGGAGATAGCCGAACCGCGTGACGTTGACCTGACGTTTCATGGGTCGGACCGAAACGCCGGTGCGGTGGAGATGGGGACGCAGAACGCTGAGCGCGCTGGTGTGGCAGATCTCTGCCGGTTCAGCCATGCGGCGGTGAGTGATTTGCAACGACCCGACGGCCCGCCGGGCCTCGTGATGGTCAACCCGCCCTATGGTGCGCGGATTGGCAACAAAAAGCAGCTCTTCGCGGTATACGGCTCGCTTGGCGAGGTGCTGAAGTCACGTTTTTCGGGGTGGCGCGTGGGCATCATCACAAGCGACACGCAGCTGGCGCGTGCCACTGGGCTGCCATTTCTGCCGTTGGGGGCGCCGATTGCCCATGGCGGTTTGAAGGTGCGCCTATTCCGGACTGATGCCCTTAAATAACCGCCTTGTCTGTGGAGCGGCGAGGGCACATGATCGTGCCCTCGCCATTCGTGAAGTTACTCAGAACAGTGCAAGTTGATGTCAGGCGACGTCCATCAACGCGTCTTCTTCAGCGTCATCCAAGGTCTCCTCATCCTCCGGGATCTCCTGGTTCATGAGGCTTAGAACGTCGTCCAATGTTGTTGTAACCGTATCGGTCACATCACCTGCGAGGCCGCCCACGATGACCTGAGGGTCGTCGTTGTCGAGGCCGGTGACCAGAGCGATATTGTTCAGGTCCACATCCTCGAGCGAGAGCGGGCCGTTGTCGGACCAGAGGGTGAAGGACAGGTTGTCAACGAAACCGTCGGTGCTGTTTGGCTCTTGTCCGAATTGCAGGCCGATGTCGAAGTTTTCCGACAAGGTTGTGCCATCCTCCAGAGAGTTCACGCCATTGGGCGCAATTTCCTGATTGGTCAGCGGGATGGCGTTTTCATCCGGGTGGATGTTCAGCCCGTTTGCCGTCGCATCGTCGGTCAGGTTCATGAAAATGCCGTCGATGTCGGTTTCTTCGCTGTCCCAAGAGGTTGGAACGACCTTGAAGAACAGGGTGCCTTGTTCGGTCTGACTCACTTCAAAGGTCAATTGCTGGCTGTTGCCGAGGGTGAAATCGATGGTGGTCTTGCCATCTGTTCCGCCATCGTCGCCACCTGTGTCGCCGTCGCCGTCGCCGTCGCCGTTGTCATCGTCGTCGTCACCGCCGTCCGTCGGGGGGAGGGGGGTATCGTCTTCGTCGTCCTCATCCTCGTCGTCATCGTCCTCGTCGCGCCCGCAGCGATCATCATCGTCGCGATCCCACCACCGGTGGCCCCGTCCGCCGCGGTCATCGTCATCGCGGTCTCGGCCCCAACGCCCCCAGCGACCGCCACGCCCGCCGTCATCATCGCAGTCATCGTCGCGGTCGTCCTGATCGTCATCCCGGTCCTCATCCCGGTCACGACCGCGACCGTGACCCCAGCCGAAGTCCCACCCGCTGCGGCCATCATCCTGATCATCGTCGTCATCACGCCAGGATTTTGACTTTCCGCCGCAGCCCGACCAAGCATCGTAGGTCCAGCCGTGATTGCTCCAACTGCTGTAGCCTCCGCCGAAAAGTGATTTTCCGCCAAAGCTGTACGATCCCCCCCACGAGAAACCGCCCCACCCAAAAGAACCCCAAGACATGGTTACTATCCTTCTTACTCTTGTCCCAAACTCCAAAATGCGGCCCGCAGGCATGCTTCCGCGAGAAAACTCGAAGAAGAACACATGCTGGCCGCAAGGATGCAGCTTATGAAGGCCGGCGCCCGCGCCTTAGTTTTTTCTTAAATTCTATTAAAATTAGCCTTTTTTCGGCAGTCCACCTCGAACAGTGAGGCGCTCGTGGCCGCATTGTTTCCGCAGCGTCACAACTGGACATTCACGGTTGCCAAGATTCGGTTGGCTGGCACAGTTTTGACGCATTCATGGGCGTCAGCAATTAGGGGTAAGCGATGCAGCAAGCTGAAGATTTCCGCGAAGAGAGTAGCGTGCTGTTCGCCCTGCTCGCAGAGGCCCCGGCAGACGTGTTCGACTCCGTCACACAGTTCAAGGACTGGACGGTGAATGACGTCTTGGGGCATTTGCATTTCTTTAACGCCGCGGCAGAAGCCGCACTGAAAGGACCGGAGGCGTTCGAGGCCATGATGGCCTCTGCGATGGCCGAGCTTGCGGGGGGTGCCAGCATACTGGAGCTGCAGTATCCCTGGCTTGACGGGTTGCGTGGCCCAGATTTGTTTCGTGCATGGCGGGCCGGCGTAGACAGGCTGGCCGGGGCGTATCTAAAGGCGGACCCAAAGGCGCGCGTGCCTTGGGTGGGGCCGGATATGAGCGCGCTCAGCGCGATCACCGCCCGACAGATGGAAACCTGGGCGCATGGGCAGGAGGTTTTCGACCTACTGGGACAGGCGCGGCCAGAAACCAACCGGATCCGCAATATCGCCCATCTGGGCGTCGCGACATTCGGCTGGAGCTTTCGGGTCCACGGGCATTCGGTTCCAGAGCCTGCGCCGCATGTGGTGCTTACGGCGCCTTCGGGTGAGGTCTGGACCTGGAACACGCCACAGGAGGGCAATCGGGTCGAGGGATCTGCCGTTGAGTTTGCGCAGATCGCCACGCAGGTGCGCCATTGGTCGGATACTCAAGTCAAGGCGACCAATGGCACAGCGCGACAATGGATGATGCAGGCGCAGTGTTTTGCCGGCCCACCAACAGCCCCGCCAGCACCGGGTACGCGATTTCGTCTTCTGCAGGAGGGCTAACGGTGTGGCGCAAGGCGACCGTTATGCATCCGGTGCTGCGCGCAGGCGTTGGTATGCGCTGATGTACCCTGCAAGCGTCATGCGGGCCTCGTCTGTTTCAGTGACGGGCACAAACTGTCCCTCGAGCGCCTTCTTGTAGGGCGCGGCCAGCGGGGCCGGGGCAATCAGCGCCAGGTTCTGCCCAAGCCAATAGGCCCTGGAGGCCGCCAGTTCAGCCCCGAGCGCAGCGCCCCAGATCTGTCCCAGCGCGGCCCCGTCGCTCAGCGTATCTGTTGCCCAGAGTAGCCGGGTTTCGGCGGTGCGCAGGGCAAGGTTTTCAGGCTTTGATGTGACGTCCTGCAAGTGATCCGAAAGCGCGTTTGCATCGGGCATCGTCTGGTGAATGTCTACCGGGCTCAGGGCCTCGACCAATGGTACGGTTGCAAAGGCCAGAACGCTCACCACTTCGTCTGCACTGATCAGCGCCCAGACCGTTGTGTCAAAGCCAGGAAGGCAAATCACGCCATCCCAGTCCTTGTTCAGGCTGAGGAAGCCGGCGATCCGGTTGGCCGCGCCGGCCAGTCGCGCATGGGGGCGCGCCTGAGAGAGGGCTGCGACGGTGTGTACCCTGCCAGACTGAATTATCTTCAGCGTTGAAGGGCTGGCGGGAAGTGCGGTCGCGTCTGTCTTCGCGTCCGCGGCCGTCAGGACAGGGCACTCCGGTGCCAGCGCACAGGCTTGCTCCAACCCATCAACCGCCACGGGGCTGCCGGAGGGGGAAGTCCCTGCCATCTTCCAAGCCCTCGGTGGTCGATGTTCCTCGTCGAAGGCGATCCAGATATCTGTGGGGTCGGTCATGGGGGCCTCGGGGCTGAGTTCCTGTTGCTCCCCGTGATGCCTCGAAAATAAGCAGAACACAATCGCTCCACCCTGCGCCCCTCCGGTTAGCGCCACTATACTTTTGGTTTGGCGAATTAAACCGAAGCAACGCTGAGGTTTTTAGACAACTAGAATATAAAGAAAAGACGTCGAGGGAACGGACACGACGGCCCCTGAGGCCAGCTGCAATGCAATTTCCGTCTGGGATAGCTTTGCCTTATGCGCAACAGTCCGGAAAATTTCCGAGCCTTTCGACGTACGGACTATGTTACTTTTTGAAATCTGTTAGCGCGTATTCACCTTTGAAGTATGCGTATCTGTGAGGTCCAGTAAATGTATAGGCTTGGCGATATAGCAACGACCCGTAGCGTGTGTCTCAAACGGCCAGTTGGCCGCTTCTCCGACCTGCCTGCTCGGCATGCGGAGGGTCAGTTGTGAAAGATGTTTTCGCTCCGAATGGCGGAGCGTTTCTGGTTCGCCTTGCGGAATACGTATCAGGGAAAGGGCACGACTTTTCCAATCTGGTCGCACAGCAGCTCTCGCTTCCCGAGGCGTTTGATGATCCTTCTCAGTCTTTGCCGGTTCATGAGCATTCGCTTGCGTTTGAGGTTGCTGAACGCACCTGCGCGGATCCTCTTATCGGCTATTCGCTTGCGAAACACTGCACCCTCAGAGATGCGGGCCTGGTCGGCTATGCTGTCAGTGCCTCTGCAACGCTGGGCGAGGCCTTGCGGACGCTGACCGAACTCAGCGCGGTTTTTCAGGTTGCCAATGTCGACTCAACGCAAGGTGCGGGAACAGGTCTTGTGGAGCTGCGATGGGACTACGGTTCGCAGGGTAAACTCGACCTGCGTCATTGGAGTGAGTTCACGGCCGCCTTGTTGGTGCGCAGCCTGCACAAGCTGACGCGGGAGGCCGTTGCACCTGTTGCTGTCGAGTTCATGCATACTCCTCCGGCAGAACCAGCCGACGCGATGGCCGTCTTTGGGCTGGCGCCCGGATACCGGGCACGCTGCAACCGTTTGGCCTTTCGCAGACAGGATCTGCAGCAACGGTTGGTAACCGCAGACGCTGGGTTGCTCAGTCTATTGATGGAGCACGCCGCGCTTCTGAAGTTGGGGGGCGCGCACGGTCGAAACGATCTTTCCATCACGGTTGAGCGTCTGATTATGGATGGCATGTCCGATGGAGATGCCAGTCTCGCCAAGGTGGCCAAGTCGCTGGAGATGAGCCAGCGGACCCTGTCCCGTAAGCTGGCCGGAGAAGGCACAAGTTTCTTTGCGATCCTGGAAGGGGTGCGGAAATCTCTTGCGCTGCGCTATTTGCGCCAGAACGAAAAATCCCTGTCGGAAATCTCCTTCCTTCTCGGGTATTCCAGCCTGAGCAGTTTTAACGACGCGTTTCGCCGCTGGCACGACCAAAGCCCCGGTAGCTATCGAACCCAGGCGCTGAAATCATCTTGAAATCTCTTGCGACGCCCCTCGCAGGTGATTCTCATGGTGATGGTGTGAGGTCACAGCGCACCATTTTGTAAACAAACCCCATCTCAGACGTGGACTGTTTCGCCTTTTGCTCTCAGAAAGCGCTTGTAGATAGGCATGATAACCATTTGGTCAGATTTACATCGATTTTTCTGCAAATAAGATATTTTTAGGGACGAAGTTTGGGCGCACCTGGTGCACCCGGCACATTGACATTGATCGTTAAGGCCATCGCCTGGGGGTTGGGCCTTTCCGATAGCACTTGGTTTCAGGGGATTGGAACCTGAGTGTCGCCTCCTTCTAGAGGCCTGCGATGTGTGCGTTTTTTGGGGGTTACAAAATGAAAACATTGGATCAAGGGGCGATCGCAGTTGCTGGGTTGCAAGACTTCCCAGAGCTGGCCTTGGCATCTTCTTTCCGAGAGGCCAACACCGATTATGGGCACGGAGGCTATGCCATTTATGGTAAGCGGCTTCTGGATGTTGCGTTGGTCCTTCTTGCTTTGCCAATCGTTATCCCTCTTATCGCGTTGTGCGCCATTGCATTGTGGATCGAAAGCGGTGCGCCGATTTACCGTCAGAAACGTCTGGGCCAGGATGGTCGCGTTTTCAACATGCTGAAACTCCGCACCATGGTGCTGAACGCAGATGCTTTGCTAGAAGCGCATCTACAGAAAAATCCGGCGCTGCGTCGGGAGTGGGATCAATCCCAGAAGATCAAAAATGACCCGCGGATCACCCGGTTCGGGCGTTTTTTGCGTGCCACGTCGCTCGATGAGCTGCCGCAGCTGTTTAACGTGCTTCTCGGAGATATGAGCTTGGTGGGCGCGCGCCCGATGCTCGTCAATCAGTTGTCGATCTACGGCAAGGCCGATGCCTACTTCGCCTTGCGACCCGGGGTCACTGGTCCATGGCAGGTAGGGGAGCGCAATGAAACCAGCTTTTGCCAACGGGCCGAGATCGACGAACTCTATTGCCGGGATGTGTCTTTGCGGACGGATCTGCGTATTCTGTTCAAGACCGTTTCCGTGATGTTGCGGCGCACGGGCTACTGAGAAGAACGAGAGCGGCGCCTTTGCCAGATGGCACGCCGGACATATAAGCGTAGATTTCTTACAGGTGCGGCGTGAAAGATTATGTTGACCACAATGGCGTAAACATAGCGTCAGTATTATACTTGGATGAGGGCGGTGACGCACCAATGACGGACCAGGGGTTCAGGAAATTCCGGCGGCGACGGAGCAAGCGCGAAGAGACGCCTGCTCAGGACACCGCGCGGCCTGTTCCACAGAAGGCCGCCGCGCCACAGGACAAAGCGGACGACGTTGCGCCCGTTAAACCGGTGCGTCCGGTCCGCCCAGTGCGCCCTGAGACGTCTGTTGTGCAGTCGACAGAGCGTCCCGCCGTGCAAGCCACTGACCGCCCTTCCAAAAACAAACCAAAAGCGGGCGCGCCTGCCCAGCCTGCGACCGCCGCGCCGCGGCACGCTGAGGCCGGTGCCCGGCGGGACGCCGATACGCTGGACGCACTGCAGGACCGCTCGCGCGGGTTTGCAGAAGCCCGTCCTGATCCGTTGGAATGGACCGTGAAACAGACATCGGAGCCGCAGGACATCGTTCAATCATCAGAACCGGAGCAGAAGCTACCGGCGCATCTGCCCGACCCTTGGCATGTCATGCGGCGCGTCGAGGTCACAGGCCTGAGTGAGCACCGCAGTCGCCTGCCGCTGGTCGATTTCTTTCGACAGTCCCCGACGGCGCGCGCTTTTGACCTGCTCCGCACGCGACTGCTGCATACATTGCGGGCGCAAGGCTGGACACGGGTCGCGATCTGCGGGCCGACGCCTGGATGTGGCGCCAGCTTTACCGCGGCGAACCTCGCTCTCAGCCTGGCGCGTGTGCCCGAGAGCCGCACGGTGCTGATGGATCTCAATATGCGCACCCCCGGAGTTGCCGCTGCTTTGGGACTGGAGCGGGCTGCGCTCTATAACGGCGATATGCTCGGGTTCCTGCGCGGAGAGCTGCGGTTGGACGAGCATTTTGTCGCCGCGTCGAACCGGCTGGCGCTTGGTTTGAGTACGTCAGTCTTTCACAACTCGGCAGAGGTGCTTCATGATTCCCGCTGTGCCGCGACCATAGATGAGGTGATCCGGCGCACGCGCGCGAACGTGGCTTTGTTCGATCTGCCGTCGGTGCTTCACAGTGATGACGTGGCAGCGTTCCTGCCACAAGTCGACGGTGTCCTGTTGGTGTCAGACGGCAGCGAGACGACCGCGCGCCACCTGAAGGCCTGCGAAAAGATGTTGGCCGGCCATACGCAGCTTCTGGGAGTGGTGCTGAACCGCGCCCGGAATGATGAAGAGTTCACCAGCGCCTCCTGATTGGGGGCAGCGGAACAAGGAACGGGAACGGCATGGCTTCGATCTACTCAGTTGCAGATTTTCTGGACCTGCTGCGCCGTCGGCTGCGTCTCATTCTCGCGGTGGCCTTTCTGGGTACCGTTGCCTCTGTTTGGTTCGCGCTGCAGCAACAACCGGTTTATTCCAGTACCGCCGTCATCCAGATTACGCGTCCAACGATTGCAGGGGAATTGGCCCCTTCCACGGTCGAAGGATCTTCGGCGCGGCGCATCCAGCTGATCGAACAGCGTCTGATGGCGCGGGGCACCATCCTGGAGATCGTCGACCAGCTGGACCTATTCGCCGATCAACCGGGCCTGCTGGCGTCAGAAATCGTCCCGATGATGCGCAGATCCGTCTCCTTGACCGGCACCGCTGCGGCGCGCGAGGGGGCCTCGGACGATGGGGCGATTTCCGTCCTGTCCATCACGGCGAATATGCCCACCCGCGCGCAAGCTCAGGCGGTGGCAGAGGAATTTTCGCAGCGCACCATCGCATTGAGCCGGTCAACGCGCCTGGACCAAGCGCGGGAAACGCTTTCTTTCTTCAACGAAAAGGAAACTGCGCTGATCCGTGATATCTCAGCGCTGGAGGAAGAGCTTGCCAATTTTCGCTATGAGAACGAGGTGACGTTGCCCGGGATCATCGAGATGCGCGGCACCGAAATCGCGTCCATAAACGAGAGCCTACTGGAACTGGCCCGTCAGGAAATCGAGATCCGCAAAGTCGCGGAAGAAGCTGCCGCAACGCAGCGCACCGCCTATGCGGAGCGAATTCGCAAGGACTATGAAACACAGGTCGAAACTCTGAACGCGCAGCGACAGTTGTTGCTGGACCGTCGCGCAGAGATGGAAGCGTCTCTGGAACTGACGCCGGAAGTGGATCGTCAACTGGCGAGCTATGAGCGTCGGCACCAGCAGATGCAGTCGGAGCTTGAAGTGATCACTGCGCGCCGCGCGGAAGCGGAGGTTGGCTTCCGCCTCGAAACGGCCAGCCAGGGGGAGCGCCTGACCGTGCTCGAACCTGCGCCTTTGCCGGATTATGCCGTCGGCGGGGGAAGGAAATCTCTGGCGCTCAAAGGCGGGCTGGTCAGTCTGGTGCTGGGGGTTATTGCGGCCTTCGCGATGGATCTACGACATCCCGTTTTGCGAACCAGTGCGCAGATGAAACGCGAAACGGGCCTGTCGCCCGTGGTTACAATCCCGGTCCTGAAGACGCAGCCCAAAGGGCTGGCGCATAGGCTGCGGGGCATATGGACTCGCCGCTCCGCCCGTGGTTGACGCGCTCACACCCGTCAGAGCAACCCCAAAGTCGAGCCGATCCCGTCCCAATGATAGGCGATAGCGCTGCCGCAGATCACGCTGCTGATACTCAGGAAAACCAGATCGTGAACCGGGTCTTGTGCGCGGTAGGGGCGCGTCTGGCGCATCAGCATCGGATAGGAGACCACCACCGCAAGCCCCATGGCCGCGATCCCGCCGGCCAGGCCGAATGATGTGACACCTGCCAGAAACAAGGCAGTCTGAACAAAGGCACGGGTGGCCGTGTAGAAAAAGAACCTCTTGGTGTCTCCAGCCGCCAGAGAGGCTCGATCATACGTCAAAACGATGATCGAGGGGGCGAGGCTTGTGGTCAGCATAACGATAACAGGCCCGGCCATTGCATATCGGTCGTCATAGAGCAGATCGACCAGCCAGGGCCCGATCCAGGCCATCGTCCACAACATGCACAGGATAGCCGCAGTCAGGGCGTAGCGCAGCTGTCGTTGCTTCTTGCGGTTCTGATCGCTGTGAAGGGCGGGCTTGTCCCGATAGACCGGGATCATCAAGCGTTGGTTGACCTCCTGTCCCATCTGCATCGGGAAACTGGCCAGGAAAAACGCGATGTTATAGATGCCCATCGCCTCAAGCGTCAGGTGTTTGCCAAGGATCGCCCGGTCGCCTTGTGTGGTGAGGAAGAAACAGGCGGTGGAGAGAAAGATCCATTTTCCCATACCGATCAGCTCATGAGTTGCCGCAGGCTCCCAGCGGGGGCGATTGCGCCGGCCGGGAAGCGCGAGATGCGTCAGGGCCAGTTTTGCAGCTTCTTGCAGGACGCTGCCGATCGCCAGTGCCACCACGGATTGCATCCAGATCGCCAGCGTCACCATGCTGAGGATGCCGCAGATCTGCGCGGCCAGATTGATCGCGGTGACGCGGCCGACAAGGAGGTGACGATAGGCTGTTTCCACCCGCGTGGGCGTGAACCCCTGTAAAGCGAGGCTGAAGCCTGCAATGGGCAGGCAGTAGGCGAGTTCTGGTGCGTTGTAGAACGCGGCCACAGGCACTGCGAGAAGGCCGGTCAGCAACCAGAGAAGGCCGCCTCGGCAGATTTGTACGGTCCAGGCGGAATCCAGAAAATCCGGATCGTCCCCGCGCGGGTTTTGGGCAATCGCGTTGGAAATCCCCATGTCGGAGAACAGCGAAAGGCCGATAATGATGACGGTGACCAATGCCATCAGGCCGAAGGCTTCGGGAAAGAGGAGGCGTGTCAGCAGCAGGTTGGATGCCAGGCGCAAAACCTGCCCCACGCCAAAGCCAAGGAGTATCCAGGATGTGGATCTTACGACGCGTGCCATCAGGCTCTGGCCGTTCAGGGCAAGTTTCATCATAGTCCACAGCGCGATTGCAAGTTGGCTGCACGCTATGGCCGCGCTGCGGCAAGGTCAATTGCAGGACGGTGTCAACAGGCAGACAATATGGCTGTTGGGCCCGATTGTGGCGGAGGCGTTGAAAGTCTGTGCTGTTGATGCTGGGCAAAACCATGCGCGGTGGCTAGGTTGTGAACCGGACGCCCGACAGGAAGGGAAACGCGTGAAAATCGCATATGTGCTGAATACGTATCCGCAACCCTCACAGAGCTTTATCCGACGTGAAATCCAAGCACTGGAGCGGCGTGGCGTTGAAGTGCTGCGCCTGCCGATGCGTCCGTCTGACCAGGGGCTGGTTGATCCGGGCGACCAGGAGGAGAGGAAGCGCTGTCAGTATGTACTGGCGTCGGGGGCGGCGCGTCTGCTGTTGGCCCTTTTGGCATGTGTCGCATGCGCGCCGCGCCGCAGCGGACGCGCTTTGCGGTTGGCGTTGCAAATGGGTGCTGCAAATGGCGCGCGCTTGCGTCATCTGATTTATCTGGTCGAAGCCGCATATGTCGCGCGCCTGACACGGCGGACGCATTGCGATCACCTGCATGCGCATTTCGGCACCAACGCCACCACCGTTGCGCTGCTGGCGGCGCAGCTGGGCGGGGTGGGCTATAGTTTCACCACACATGGGCCAGAAGAATTTGATGCCCCGCATAGTTTGTCTCTGGGGGGAAAAGTGGACCGCGCGCGCTTTGCCGTGGCGATTTCCAGCTTTGGGCGCAGTCAGCTCAGCCGCTGGGCCTCGTTCGGGGCATGGGACAGGATCAAGGTTGTGCACTGCGGTATTGAGCCGGAACGGTTTCCGGAGCCCAAGCCGATGCCCAAGGGCCACCTGCGCCTCGTCGCGATCGGTCGGTTCGTGGAACAGAAGGGGCAGATGGTTTTGATCCGTGCCTTGGCGGATGCTGTGCGGGACGTCCCGGGCATCCACCTAACGCTTGTTGGGGATGGGGAGATGCGCGCTGATTTGGAGGCGGCCATAACGGATCTTGGGCTCGCGCAGCATGTGACGCTTACCGGCTGGTTGTCCGAGGCCGGCGTGCGTGATGAACTGGCAGGCGCGCATGCGCTGGTGATGCCATCCTTCGCCGAAGGACTGCCGATGGTGGTCATGGAAGCAATGGCCGCCGGGCGTCCGGTTCTGGCCACCTATGTGGCAGGCACGCCCGAATTGGTTCTGCAGGGAGAGACCGGCTGGATGGTGCCTGCGGGTGCCAGCCACGCCTTGGCAGATGCGATGGTGCGGTTGGCATCCGTGCCGCATGACAAACTGACGGACATGGGAAAGATCGCGCGCGAGCGGGTCTTTGATCGACATGATATCGATTGCGAGGCCGAGAAGCTGGCAGAACATTTCGCCCAGGCCATAAAGGGTCAGGTGACCTGACCCGAGCGGTGTCAGCGTCCCCGTGCCCAAGCGTCCTTGGTTGCAAACAGGCGGGTTCTGACGGCGAGAGATACCGCGGCATAGACGATGAAACCGATTGGGTGGCGTAAGATGATCCCAAGGAGCTGTGCCTTGGACAGCGGACGCGGGTCATCGTTTGGCAACAGCTCGGGGAAGCGCTGCGCGATTTCCGCAACCCCGTGATCCTGTCGGCGGCGCACGCGGACAAGGTTGCGAAAGCCCTCGACCATGGGCCAATGATATCGTCCGGGCAGCCGAATGCGTTCGTCCGGGGTGAAATTCAGCCGGGCAAATGTATCGTCGGAGATAATGTCAGGCCAGCTTTCCCAACGCGCCCGCCCCGCCGATGTCATCGCAAAGAGACCGAAGCCGGGCGCGCCGGTCGTTACAAAGGGCAATTGCGTCCAGACGGCTGCATAGGCGCGGGTTATCGGACTTTTGGCGCGTTTCACACAGGGGCTGCCACTGGCATAGCGGGGGGCATCGCTGGCAAGTGCCATCGCGATCTGCGCCAGCATCCCCGGCTCAACCTGCACGTCTGCGTCGAGATATACGCGCACCTGGCCACGCGCTTTCGCATCCCCTTCGGTCAGCGCGGCGAGCTTGCCGCCTTCGGCGCGTTCCAGCACCAACAGGCTCAACCCCCGTGGAGGCACCATGCTACGGGCGATTTCAGCAGTCTGGTCCGTGCAGCCATTGGCCAGGACCAGAACCTCGACCTGATGGTTTGGCGGCATGGCGGAAGAGGCATAGAGCGCGGCGAGACAATCGGCAATATAGGCCGCCTCGTTATGTGCAGGAATCAGCACCGAAACGATGCGGTTCTGCGGGGATGTCACCGGGTGGCCTCCAGCATGTCCCAACGCGGATTGTCGTCCGAAAGCGTGCGCAAGGCACCCCAGCTGCCCCACCGACCAGCCACCGACACATCCGAATAGGCGCCAAACAACCGGCCGCCTAGGTCTGGCCAGGCATTCAGCAGCTGCCGGTAGAGGTCCGCCATCTCAGCCGTATAGTTCAAATGGGTGAAAAAGCCGGTCAACGCGTCGTCATCGACCAACGGCCCGTGGCCGACGACATGGCTGCCGCCCTCGTACATGATCAGATCAAGACTGTGCTTTTGAGCAACCTCCGCATGATAAGGTAAAACACGGGTCAGAAGATCGTTCAGTGTCCCTTCTGGATCGCCTGCATTCAGCCCGTCTTGCAGCTCCACCGCAGCTTGCGCGACCGCGACGTCATATCGGTGCTCGGCCACATAAGCCTCTGCTGCGGCACCGCGCAGACCTTTCTCGGCGGCTGCGCTGCGGGCACGCTCCAGACTATCGGCAATCCAGGCACGGACCATGGGGGCGCGCTCCTGCGTGCCGAGGGACGCCCCGAAGTAGCCGGTGATCGCATAGGCATCAAAACTGCGATAGGGCGGTTGTCGCGTGCCATCCGCTGCCGTCCAGAGAGGCGCGGTCAGGACTTGCTCCTCAAGTCCGAGCCAGCCTGTCTGAGATGAAATGACCCGAACCAGCCGGTTGGACAGATCCACCTGTTCCTGCCCTTCGGAGAAGACGTCAGTCCAGATCCCGGCAACCTCTGCCGCGCGGCCCCCGTAGTATTGCAACCAAAGCCCATCGCTTCCCCAGGTCGCGCGCGCTTGTTTGTCGGCCCAATGCGCCTGTTGGAACTGCCAGTTCCAGACCTCGTTCGAGTACTCGACATAGGCTTTCAGATCCTCGTCGAGCCCGTCGCGAACCAGCGTGGCGAAATTGCGCACATAGGTGTCGTCCGCCATGTGGGGCAGGGTGAACCACGGGTCGGCACCGATCCGGTTTGCCAATGTCACCAGCACTTCGGCAGGCACACCGTTTGGTGTCCAGGTGTAGTCGGCAAAGCGCGGGCGATCCTCCCAGCCGACCTGTTTCGAGTTGTTGGTTTCCATCCAATCCATGAAGCGCAGGGAGGCAAAGCCTTCGATCCTGTCCAGCCAATCCGGATTGAACAGCGCCCCGCGTTCGAATGCCTGCAGGTCGGATTCACGCACCACCGTGATATTTCGCACATAATCGCCGGTTTCATCGCGATCACTGCGTTGGATACGGATATCTACCGCGCCCTGGCCAGGGGTGAAATCAAAGGAAACTTCGTTCTTGCCATAGCGCACGTTGGTGGCCCGGCCTCCGGCCTCGACAATACCCTGTCCGTCAAACTGCAAGACGTAGCGTCCCGCAAGGCTGGTTGCGGTCTCCGGCAGGTCGTTCAATAGCACGGTTCCGATTGAGCCCAGTTCCGGTGGAATGGCCAGCGGCCAGCCGTCCGGGTCCAGATATCCGGCAGCTCTCAACTCTTCGTCGGTAACGCCCCCCCAGCGGCCCGGTAGATGTCCGATCCAGGCGCGCGCGGTCTTGAAGTGATCGATAAACGGTGCCTGAGGGCTCCAGTCCCGCACGGCGGCGAGGTTCATCGCGACAGGTTGCCGACGCACCTCAGGTTGCAGATCCGGTTTCGGTGCAAAGGATACATCGGCATTGAGGGCCGCAATGGGCGGGTCTGCGGGTAAATCGAGGGGATCTGGCGGCAGGCTTGTACGCTCCGAGGAGCCAGTGGCGGCACGGGCCGCAATTTCCTGCAGGCGCTGGGCAAGCTCGGGCGAGGGCGTGGAGTAGGGGGTGTCCCATTCGGTTTTCAACACGCGCGGCAATCCTTCGGGGGAGCTGCCCGTCAGAACCGCGTATTGCACAAGCGCGAGATAGTAAAACCCGATGTCATCCGGATGGATGTCGTCCGAAAAGATATCGCGGATGTTGCGCAGACCGGGAACGGTTCCGGCCTTGATCGCATCATCCAGGCGCCCCAGCGCCTGTCCGGTCGGCAGCAGGCGGATATCACCACCGGTCGTTGCCTTCACCTTGTCAACGATTGACTGCCAGTGCTGCAGATCGTTGTCGAGCCGGTCACGCCACGCAACCTCGCCGCCATCGTCGAAGGGGACGTCTTCGCCGGTGCCGCTCAGCAGGCTATGCCAGCCCTCTTGAACATATAGAGTGACGTTTGGGTTGGTGGACGCGGCAAGCGTGTAGAAATTTTCCACCGCGCCCTTGGGGTCGCTCCAGCGCAGATGGTTTGCCAGTGGGACAGCTTCTGTGACGATGACAACATCAGCCGGGCGCTCGGCCAGACGGGTGCGGGCGTTGATGCCTTGCGCCTTATCAGCGTGTTCCCAGTTGTAGCGCAGCGGCGCACCATTGATGACCTGATATTCGACAACGGGCTGGTTGTTCTGACCAGTCGCCAGAAGCTGTTGCACCATGCGCGGGTTTTCCGGACCGATCAGGGAGTGTCCGATCATGACGACAGCGCTGATAAGGTCCGCAGTGCTCATTGTGTCTCCGATATGGCGAAAGAGGATGCGGCCTGAACCCCGGTCCGGGGCAGGCGGGTGACCACGCCCCAGACAATGGCTTGCAGCTGTCGCGCGCCCTCCGCGTCCAGCGCGGTGAAGGAGCTGCCGTCTGCCAGTGTGACCTCGTGCGGCACCCCTTCGGGTGACTGGTGGTAGAGCACCGCATAATGTGTAAGCGCCACGACGTATGCGCCAAGCGGGCTGAGGTGGATCTGGTCCAGGGCGCCGTCCGGCAACCGGTCAAACAGATCGTCCCGGCTGTCTAGACCGGGGATCTCTCCCGCCTCGGCCGCACGTGTGACGGCAGCGAGCGCCTGCCCGCCAGGGATCAGGTACAAGGGGCGCGGGGGCGCGGATTTGCGATCCTTGGCCAACAGACGACCCAGCCAGAGGTCTTGCAGGTCATTGTCGATCCGCGTCAGCCACCCGTCCGGGTCGTCCAACCGATGCCAGGTTTCGTAGATATAAAGCCGTGTGTCCGGATTGCCGCGCCGCGCAAGCTGGGCCCAGCGGTGCAGGTATTCGGCAGCATCAAAATACTTCAGCGCATCGCGCAGTTCGACCATCTCAGTGAAGATGACCGCATCATAATCACCCGCTTGCAACGCGTCTTTTGGGTCGCGCCAAACCGGCGGGGCATTGACCATGTCAAAGTCGAGAATTGGTTCGCTGTCTTCCCAATGCGCCCTGAGGGACGTGCCGGAGCCACGTTGGACGTTAAAGCGATGATAAACGCCGGAGAGCTGTGCCAGCATGACAGGCATATCCGCACCCACCAGCGAATGCCCCAGATGGTAGACCCGCATGGCCCCATCGGGCGGAGCAAGCGCAGGCACGTCGTTCAGGGGGCTCTGGCCTGGCCCCAATAACCAGACGCCAACAGCGCCAATCGGTACCAACGCGCCGAGCGCGATAAGGCCACGTCGGGGCAGGTTCAGCAGGCGACGGATCATGTGCAGGGCTCGTTGTTCAGGATCTCGACCGCAGTGATGATTACCCCGCTCCCGATGGCAAATCGACCCTGAAGATGGTCTCCGACACGAAAAGGTGGTTGGGGGGCGGTAAATCTTGCGGTGAAAGACTGTTCTGCCAGGTTGAAGTGCAGCTCCAACCCATCAAAGCCGAAGTAACACGTCGAGAGTGCGTATTGCGCCTTGTATGCGGCTTCCTTGGCGGAGAACAAAAGCTTGCCAGCTTGTCCCGGGTCGGCATGCGCGGTTATCCAATCGCGTTCTGCGCGGCTGGCAATGCTTGGCCACAGATCCTGCGATAGCGGTGTGTCCTCTTCCACGTCTATGCCGATGCCGGGGTGCGTGGCGCGTCGGGCCACTGCCGCCAGAGCGCAGCTGCGACAATGGGTAATGGTGCCGCTGAGGTCGTCGGGCCAAATGGGCGCGCGTTTCGGGCCGATGCGGATGGGCACCGGTGTTCGGTTCAACGCGCGCATCGCCTGATGTGCGGCGGCGCGACCGGCAGCAAACTCGCGGCGGCGCTTGTCCACTGCGTTCTGCGACAGGCCAGCAGTCTCTTCTGGAAACGGCTCAGGAGGTGTGCCGAGCGGATCTTGTGCGGCAATGGCGACCTGATCGGACAGCAGCGGACGCAGCAGCTGCAACCGGACATCTGTCAGGTCAGGGAGGGCGGATGCCTCAGGGTTCATCCGGTCCGCCCCCTGCGATTGGCCCGCATGGCGCGTCGTTTGGACATTGTCTCTGCCCGCTCGGCGGGAGGCGTTGACGGCTCTGCCCGTTCAGCCTGCGAGGATGTGCCACCGTTTGCAAGCTGCTCGATATGGCCAGCCAACCCGTCCAGCGTCGGGAAGCGGAAGATATCGGTGATCGACAGGCGGTCGACCTTGAGTGCGCTGCGGATGTCACGATGGGCCTGCACTGCCAGCAGCGAATGTCCGCCAAGGGCAAAGAAGTTGTCGCCCTGCTGCACGCCCGGCACCCCGAGGAGCTGTTGCCAGATCTCGGCGATCTGCATTTCGGTGGTGGATCGGGGCATTGTGGTAGCTGCCGCGGTGGGCGAGACGCCCCGCGCAGGCTGCGGGTCGGGCAGGGCCTTGCGGTCGATCTTCTTGTTCGGGGTCAGCGGGAAGGTATCCAGCGTCACGATATGCGCGGGCACCATGACCTCGGAGAGCTGTCGGGACAGCTGCGCCTTGGCGGTTTGTTCCGACACGGGCGTCGTGGCGGTGATATAGCCCACGAGCCGCTCGTCCGCGCCAATCCTGCGCGGGATCACCACGGCGCCGGTGACGCCTTCGAGTGCGGTCAATGCCGCCTCGATCTCGCCCAGCTCGATCCGCTGGCCACGGATCTTGACCTGATGGTCGGTGCGTCCCAGGAACTCCAGCTTGCCGGCGGCGTTCCACCGCACCAGATCGCCGGTGCGATACATCTGCGCGCCCGGGCGGAAGGGATCAGCCGGGAACCGCTCCGCCGTGAGATCAGCGCGTTGCCAATAGCCGGCGGTGACGCCTGCGCCGCCGATGCACAGCTCGCCCGCGGCACCGACGGGGACGGGCTGATCTGCGGCATCCAACACATAGACGGAGGTATTGGCGACCGGGGTGCCAATGGAGGCCACTCCCGCTGGAGTGGCCTCCAGGGTTTCTACGGTGGACCAGATCGTGGTCTCGGTCGGGCCATACATGTTGTGCAGCGTGGCGCGGGTCTGGCTGCGCAGGGCGGCGACCAGATCGCCGGGCAGGGCCTCGCCACCGACCAGCATATGTCGCAGGCGGCCAAGCACCGGGGCGGCATCCGGGTCGCTGGCGATCATGCGGGCCATTGAAGGCGTGCACTGCATATGTGTGACCCCGTGGCGCAGGATTTGCGCGGCCAATGATATGTCATCCGCCGCGAGGGCCTGTACGCGGTTGGCGCGGCGCAGGACCTCAGCCAGCGGCTTCAGCCCTTCCAGCACCACATTGGGCGCGATGCCGTAATCGATCAGGCAGGCGACCTCGCTAACGCCGATGCGCTTGAGATCCTCCACCCGCGCCACCGCGTCCTCGACAGTGCCAAACAGGCCGGATTCCTCAAAATAGCGGTCAAAGGCAAAGTCGAGGATCGCCTCCAACTCTTCGGGGCTGAGACTGCCCAGATCCATCTCGAAGGGATTGTCGACACCTTTGGGTTTCTTGAACGCGGGGAAGGCCCAGGCGTATTGCTTGATCAGCCCGGCAGCCGAGCGCAGATAATCCTTCATCGGTTCGCGCGCCACCTCGCGGGCGGCCTCGCGCGTCTCGGCGAGATAGGTGTGCAGCATCAGCGTGACGGTGAAATCCGACGGGTCATGACCGGCCTCGCGCAGCGCCTGATGATAGAGCGCGATCTTGTCGCCGACCTCGTCGATGCTCTGGCCCAGCAGGTGGGTCAGCACATTGGCACCGACGCGGCCCGCTTCGCGCCAGGTGTCCGGATTGCCAGCCGTCGTGACCCAGACGGCCAGTTCATCGGAGACAGGGCGCGGCTGGGTGATCACGCTGTGGGTGCCACCGTCCTGCCGCGGAAAGGAGACCTCCTCGCCGCGCCACAGCTTGCGGACGGTTTCCAGTGCCTCGAACAGGGCGGGCTTATTGGCGGGTGGCGTGTTCTCGGGCCGCAGGATGAAATCATCCGGTTGCCAGCCGGAGGCAAAGCCGATGCCTGCGCGGCCACCAGTGAGGTTGTCGATCACCGCCCATTCCTCGGCGATGCGGGCGGGGTGATGCAGGGGGGCCACGCAGGACCCGGCACGCACCCCGATGTTGCGGGTGACCGCCGCCACGGCAGCGCCGGTTACCGACGGGTTTGGATAGGGGCCGCCGAAGGCATGGAAATGCCGCTCCGGTGTCCAGACCGCGTTGAACCCATGCGCATCGGCGAATTTCGCGCCCTCAAGCAGCAGTTCGTATTTCTTCTCGCCCGCGCCGTCGTCATTGCCCCAGTAGTAGAGGTTGAAGTCCATCTTGCGGTCGCTGAGCGTGATGGGGCCGTTCGAAAGCTGCAGGCGGCTTTCGTCGCTCGACAGTACCAGTTTGAAGCCGCGTGCCAGGGTCCAGAACAGCTCCAGCACCGAGATGTCGAAGGACAGGCTGGTGACCGCGAGCCAGGCGTCGCCTTCCTTGTGAGGAATGCGCGCATCCATCGCGGTGAAGAAGTTCGCAACGTTGCGATGGCGCACCATCACGCCCTTGGGCAGGCCGGTGGAGCCGGAGGTGTAGATCAGATAGGCCAGATCCTCTGCCGTGGCGCTGTTCGTGATATCGCTCGTCCCGCCCGAGAGGTCGAGCGTGTCCAGAGGCAGGGGCAGGGCGGCGCTGTCGGGTAGATCCGGCGCAAGGTCCGAGAGGGTGACAACCACCGAAGCCTGACTGTCGGTGATGTAATGCGCGATGCGATCCGCCGGGTAAGCCGGGTCCAACGGCACATAGGCAGCGCCTGCCTTCAGAATCCCGAGGGTGGCAATCACTAGGTCCATCGAGCGGCGCAGATAGACACCGATATGGCAGCCGGGGGCGACGCCCTGTGCCTGCAGATGCCGGGCCAAGGCGGTGGCGCGCTGGTTCAGCTCTGCGTAGGTCAGCTGCTGGTCCTCAAAGACCAAGGCAATTGCATCCGGTGTGCGGGCGACTTGCGCCTCGAAGGCGGCGTGAATTGTCTGCTCGCTTGAGGGGGCGGCCTCGGTGGCGTTCCACTCCTCCAGCATTTGTTTGCGTTCGGCGTCGGGCAGCAGAGGGAGTGCGGACAGCGGCGCATCTGACTGGTTTTCGAGGTTGTTGAGCAGGTATTCAAGACGCGCCGCAAGCCGCGAGATTGCCTGCTGTGACAGGTTTTGGGACTGTAGGCGCAGGCTGTCACCGGACTGGATCAGTGCCAGTTTGGCCTCTGCGGGCGGCGTCTGCGTGCCCAGACAAAGCACCACGGTGGGCGGCGCTTGTGTTGCGATTTCCGGCGCGCGGGCCATGATGTCCTCGGCAAAACCGCCCTGACGCTCAGCGCGGTCGATCACCGTCGCCATGCGCGATTGAACCGCGGCGAAACCCTCGTCCAGATGCGCCGTCATCGGTACCCAATCGGCAATCAGCCCAGGACGCGCAGCAGACTCCAGGTTGGGCAGGCCCAGCGCGATAGAGCCAGACGCCTCTCCGGTGCTGCGCAGGAGCCATGCTTGAGTTGAAGCCGCCAGCGCCTCCGGAGTGCAGCTTGCGCGCAGTTCAACCTCTGCCGAGACCTCTTCGGCGGCGTCTGCCGCGCCAAGGGGCAGGGGAAGCGGCTGCATGTCTGCCAAGGCACGACGCCAGAAGGCTTCCGGTTTCTGGGTTGCAAGAAGATCCTGTTCGAGCGTTTCGATCTCTGCCGGAGAAAGCAGCGGCAGCCTGTCACCCTTTTGTACCAGATCGGTGGCACGCAGAGGCGCGCCTGCCGGTGATGTCAGCTGCGACAGACAGATGGCACCATCCGCACAGGCCAGAGTGATGTCAGTGTCCGATACCGCCAGAACCTGACCGGGCGTGCCTTCGCCTGCACTTGTTTGAGCCTGACCAACAAGCACGACGCGATCCCCGCATCGGACCTTGGCCGCGGTCAGCGGGTTCCAGTAGCCGCCCATGTCCAGCCCGCGCACCACGCGCAGCAATTGTGCCACCGGGCGGTCGCATTGCAGGAAGCCGGCGGCCTTGGGGCGATCCGCACGGGCGTGATACCGCCGTTGGCTCAGATCCTGTGGCTGGCGGCGCAGGTCGCCGCTTTCCAGCTGGTCCAGCACTTCGGCAAAACTGTCGAGTGCGGCGCCATAACATTTGGAATTCAGGCTGAAGGCAGTCTCGTCCTCCGCCACCGCAAACCGGCGCTGGGCAAGGATGTCCCCTTCGTCGACACCGCCTTCGATCAGATGCCAGGTGATGCCATGTTCGGTCGCGCCGTCGAGGATAGCCCAGTTTGGGGTATTGAGACCGGCCCGTTCCGGCAGTGGGCCATCGTGGAAATTGACCGCGCCTTTCGTGGCCTTGGCGATCACCGCATCTGACAACAGCCGCAGGTTGGCGATCGACAGGAGCCAGTCGAAGGGGCCCTCGATATCCGTGGCGGAATCATAGCAGTTGAGACCGTGCGAGGACGCCCAATCCCGGATGTCAGTATTGTCACTCAGGACGCCACGGATGTCGTGCCCGCGCGACAGAAGCGCCTCGCAGCAGCCGATCAAAAGGGATTCATTGCCAATGACGACGGTGGAAAATGGCTTCACTTGTGATCCTCCAGCAACGGGGCGTGAACGGGGTCGGTATCAAAGGGTTTGGCCGGGCGTGGGCCTGGCAGGGGCCGCAGCATCCGCGTCAGATGATGACGCAGGAGGTCGCCGTAGAAATGCGGCGCATCGGCGCGCGGCTTGCCAGAGGTCAGGCGGCGCAGCCCATAGACGCTCCCCCCGAGAAGGCGGGCCAGCGTTGCCCCCATCGCATAGACGGCGCCACGGGTCTGGGTGAAATAATGCAGGCGCGAGTCGAGCCAGAATCCTGGTGTACGGGGCCAGGTCTTCATGCCGGTGGAGGCAGATCCCACATGCGCCACGGTGCTTTGCGGCACGTAGTGGGTGCGCCATCCCGCGCGGGCGGCACGATGGCACAGCTCGGTCTCTTCGAAATAGAGAAAGAACGTTTCGTCAAAGCCACCGACAGCCTCGATCACCTCGCGGCGGATCATCAGGCTTGCGCCGGCGGTCCAATCCACCTGACGCGGCTGGTCCGGGATCTCCAGCGGCACGATAGCATGCTGCAACAGGCGCGAGATCACGCCGGTGCGGGCCGCGCCCTCGAATTCGCTGGCGATGGTGGGAAAGCGGAACAGGGTGCAATGGGGCGTGTCGTCTTCGCCATGCACATAGGATCCGGCCAGTCCGGCACCGGGGTGATCCTGCAAGAAGTCCCGCAGGGTGCGAATGCAATCGGTTTCGGGAAAGGCGTCGGAGTTCAGAAGGTAGTAGAAATCCGGCACCGACCCATCCGTCAGCCGTGCCTGAAAGCCGATGTTCATGCCGGCGCCAAACCCGCCATTGACCGGCGAGGCCTCGATCCTCAACCGGCCGCTGTCCAGCCAGCCCCGGGTTTCCGCCCCGGCCTGCAGCGCCTCGAAAGATCCATCACCGGAACCATTGTCGATGATCAGCACCTCGCCCGGCAGATCCTCCATCTCCGCCAGCGCGGCAGCGGCGGAGCGCAGGGTCATCGCCGGGGTGCGGAAATTCAGGATGATGGTCAGGACGGTCTGTGTGCGCATCTCTATTCTGCCGCCTTTGCTGTGTCTGGCTGGCGGGCCGTCTTTGCAAGCTGATCGCGGATTGCCTTGCCCAGCACGCTGACATTTGGCGCAAGCACCATGCCGTCGTGATCGCCGGGCACCTCATGGACCTCAATCGCCGGGGCGTGGCGGGTCCAGTCATTGTCGGGGTAGACATATTCGCGCTCGCGGCTGACCCATTGGCGCCCCGAGACCTGCCAATGACGGTCGAGCACCGGACGATAAAGCGTCACCGGCCCGGTCCAGGGCTGCACCTCATAAGCGGCAACAGCGCGAAGGAAAGCCAGCTCGATCTTGCGATTGTTGAAGCCCGCCGCCGCGCCGGTCTCGGCCGGGCGGTCCTGACGTTTGCGGATCTCCCAGGCGATGCGGTTGCGCAGCCATTCGCCTAGGAAGCCGGGTCCTTTTGCGCGGAGTTCGGCAAACTTGATCAGCGCCTTGTCCAGCGGCTTGAGGGCAGGGCGCACGGGCAACGGCGTATCCAGCAGAACCAGCGCGTCCACCGCTTCGCCCGAGGTCTTGAGCTGTTGCGCGATCTCATAGGCGGTGATGCCGCCACCGGAGAAGCCGCCGACCAGATAAGGGCCTTCGGGCTGTACCTGCCTCATCTCCGCGATGTAGGCACGGGCGGCGTCTTCAATGCGCTCATGCGGCTCGTCACTGCCGATCAGACCACGCGCCTGCAGGCCGTAGACGGGGCGGTCCTCGCCGAGGATCTGCGCCAGATGCCGCAGGTTCAGCACGTTGCCGAACATGCCTGCAACAATGAACATCGGCGCGGCCTGTGGATCCTTGCCCGGTGCGAGACGCACAAGATGCGTGAAGCTTTGCGGGGAGTCCGTCTCTGCCGCGTTGGTGGGCTGTTCCGCAGCAGGGCCGGTTTCCGCCTCGATCCGGACCGCAAGTGCGGCCACGGTGGGGGCATCGAACAGCACCGACATCGGGAATTCGACGCCGAAACTGCGCTTGATCTGGGCAAACAACCGCACCGCGATCAGGGAATGGCCGCCGAGGTCGAAGAAGCTGTCCTCGACTCCCACTTGCGCCAGTCCCAGCAGGTTGGCGAACTGTGCGGCAAGCGCCTCTTCGGTGGGGGTGCGCGGCGCGATATAGTCTGTGTCGAGGTCGGGACGGTCAAAACTCTGCCCGTCTGCTTCGGGCGCGGTCAGGCCGCTTACCGCTGCCTGCTGACGCAAAGCCACGAGATCGAGCGAGGAGACCACCACCTGCGACAGGCCACTGGCGAGCGCACGCTCCAAGGCGGGGCCACCTTCTTCGGCACGGATGCCGTTGTCGAGATTGGCCAGCAGGCGGCGCTCGTCCGGCGACAGGGGCTGCGTCTGCGGCTCCGCAGTCAGGCCGAGTGCGGTGGCTGTGGTGTCGGTGCGGACGGGCAAAAGGTTGAAGCCGCCGCTCAGCTGCTGCATGCGGAAATGTGTGATCTCCACCAGCACGTTGCCGTCTGTGTCGCACAGGGTGATGTCGAACAGGACAGAACTGCGATCCCCTTTGCCATCTGCCAGACGCACATGGCTGAAGATTTCTTGCGTCAGCGGGGCCAGCACCCGGATGGCGCCATAGGACACCGGCACCCAGAGTGTGCTTGGCTCATAGCCCGGCGCCAGCTCGATGGCCCAGCCAGTAGCCAGATCCAGCAGCCCGGGATGCAACAGCGTGCCATCCCCGGTGGCGATTTCGGGCATCTCCAGCCGCGCCAGCCCCTCGTCCCGACCCAGAGCCATCGACTGCAAGACATGCCAGCGCGGACCAAAGCGCAGGTTGGCCTCCTGCGGAGAGCGCAGCCGGGTGCCATCCCGAGGCGCCTCCTGAGGCGTGCAGCGCGCAGAAATCGCGTCGAGGGGCACCAGCCCGCTGACATGCGACGGCTCCAGCGTCACCACCTGCGCCTGGGCGGTGCGGGCAAAGCCATCGTCTGTGGCGCCGTGGATCTGAACCTCATAGCCGTCGGTGCTGGGCGTCAAATGCATCACCGCCTCGCGCGGGCTGTCATTGTCGACCACGAAAGGCTGCAGGAAGTAGAGGTCGCGGATCTCGAACGGGGCGGTGGTGCCAAGCTGGTCCAGCCCCTCGGCGATCAGTTCGATATTGCCGGTGCCGGGGATCAGCGCGGTGCCATCATGGGTGCGGTGATCGTTCAGCAGCCAGTCGCGGCGCGCGTCAAAGCTGCTGCGGAACACCGGCGCGCCGCTGCGATCAAACCCCTGCGTCTGCCAGAGCGCGGCGGCGCAGGGCAGCGGCTCCGACGGGGCAGCGCTGTCGCGCCGGGCGGCCATTGCCTCTGCCGCCATGCCGGTATCGGCCCAGATGCCCCAGTCGATGGCGACCACGCGGGTCTGCCCGCCTCGGCGCGACTTGGCCCAGGCGTTGAGGTATTCATTGGCGGCGATGTAGTCCACCTGGCCCGCAGGACGCGTTACGGTGGAGGAGGAGGAGAACAGCGCCATCACCTCCAGCGTGCCATCGGGGAACACCTGATCCAGCACCCGCAGGCCACTGACCTTGGGGGCCAGCACGTCCGAGATCTGGCTGTCGGTCTTGGCGAGCAGGGGCGCATCGGCGATGCGGCCGGCGCCGTGGAACAGGCCGGTGACGGGACCAAAGGCGGCGCAGGCGGCCTCGGCAGCCGCGCGCATGTCCTGCAGGTTGCAGACATCACCGGCGAGGACTAGAACCTCGCCACGTCCCGTTGCCTCAAGGTCCTGCACCGCGCGGATGCGGCTGGCGATCCGCTCGGTGGGGCTGTGACGGCGCAGGTAGCTGTCCCATTCGGCGCGGGGCGGCAGGGCCTCGCGCGATAGCAGCGTGATGCGGGCATCGTAATTGTGCATGAGATGTTTGGCGACAGTCAGCCCGATGCCACCGTAGCCGCCGGTGATCAGGTAGTGGCCGCCATTGCGCAGCGGCACATCCTCGGCCTGCGGCGTGGCGAGCGGCACCGGGCGGTAGTCCAGTTCCATGCGTTTCGCGCCACGCCATGCGGCGGAGTGGTTGCTTGGCTCTGCCAGCAGTTCTTCGAGCAAGCGCGGGGTGAGCACCTCGGGCTTGGCTCCGGACAAGAGCGCCGCAATCCCTTTCGGGGCTGCTGGCAGTTCGATGTCGCAGGTGGCGACGGTCACGTCCGGCACCTCGCGTGGGATCACCCCGGCGGGACCGGAAATCATCGCCTTTTCCGGATTGGGCAGGGGCTCGTCGCGCAGCTGCACAGCGCCGGTGGTCAAAACGCTGAGATGCACGGGATGCGGTAGTTCCGCCTGCGCCAGGGCCTGACCGAGGGCGGTTAGCGACATCAGCCCCATCTCTATATTGCGATCAAAGAAGGAGGAGCCGGGACGGAAGTCCTCGGCATCGGTCACCAGCCAGAAATGCGCTATCCGCTGTGGCAGCAGATCGGCCTCCGCCAGATCTGTCAGTAGGGCCTCGGTGCCAAACCGCCCCTCTTCGGGGGCCAGCTGATAGAGGTCGGGTGCCAATTGCGCGTAGGTGTCACCAGCACGGACGCGCGCCACTCGGTGACCGGCGGCACTGAGCGCCTCGGCGCAGGCGGCGGCCTGTCCGGTGGTGTCCTCGAAGATCAGCCAGGTCTGCGGCGCAAGGCCCAGCTCGCGCGTCACATCCAGCGCGCAGTCAGCCAAGCGCGGCCGCCAGACTGGGCGATATCCCCAATCGCGCAGGTCATCATGGCGCGTGGGCAGGGCGATCTCGGGCGCTTGCACCGATTTGCCCGGTTCGATGAAATAGCGACTACGCTGGAAAGCATAGGTGGGCAGGCTGAGGCGGTTGCGGCGGGCATCGCCCCAGACCTGCGGCCAGTCGGCTTCCACGCCACAGGCCCAGAGCCGACCGATCACGCCAAAGAAATAGGCATCATCCGCCACCTGTTGATCCGGGTGGCGCAGCGAGCTGAGAACCTGACCCGCGGCAACCTGCGGTGCCATTTGTGCCAATGCGCTCAGGGCCTTGCCCGGACCGACCTCCAGATAGACGCGGTTCTTCGTGGCGGCGAGCGTGTCGATGCAATCGGCAAAGCGCACGGTGTTGCGCAGCTGGGCGACCCAGTAATCGGCGCTAGTGGCCTGCTCTGCGGTCAGCGGCAGGCCGGTGCGGTTGGACATCACCGGCAGGTTTGGCGCCTGCAGGTCCAGACGGCGCAGGAAGTCGCCATAGGCCGCGAGGATCGGCTCCAGCATGCGGCTATGGGCGGCGATGTCGATGGGAATGCGTTGGAATTCCACATCGCGCGCGCGCAGGGTTTCGGCCAGCGCGTCGAGGCGGTCATTGGGGCCGGATACCGCGGTCAGCTCTGGCGCATTGACGCTGGCGATGTCCAGATCGGTGCCGACCAACGCTTCGACCTCGGTCAGCGGCAGCGAGATCGACAGCATGCCGCCAGGGTTCACCGTGTCGAACAGCCGTCCGCGCAGCTGCACCAGATCTATGCACTCCTCAAAGCGCATCACACCGGCAAGGCAGGCGGCAGTGTTTTCGCCCATCGAATGGCCGACCATGGCCGCAGGCTTGACGCCCCAGCTCATCCAGAGCTGCGCCAGCGCGTATTCCACGATCATGATCAGCGGCAGTTGCACCGATGGTTTCAGCAGCGCGGCATCGGCGGTAGCCTCTTCGCCCGGTTCCGGTAGCCATAGCGCGCGCAGGTCGAAATCGAGGCTCTTTTCCAGATGGTCAAGCCCCTGATCCATCCAGTCGGCAAAGACCGGCTCGGTTTCGTAGAGATCGCGCGCCATGCCGGCATATTGCGCGCCGCCACCGGGGAACATGAAGACCACCTCCGGGTTCGGCCCAAGGTGGTCGTGGGTGAAGACCTGACGCGGGTTTGCAGCCTCCAGCAGGTCGGCGGCCTCGGTCGCGGTCTCGGCTACCACCACGCGCCGCTTGGCAAAACCGCGGCGGCCTTCCTTCAGCGTATAGGCCACATCGGCCAGCTCCACCTCCGGGTTGGCGCGCAGATAGGCCACGAGATTCTGCGTGTTCGCCTCCAGCGCCGATTTGGACTGACCGGAGAGGCACAGCACCTGGAACGGGAAGTCGCTCTCCTCGGAGGCCGCGCGTAGGGGGGCCTCTTCCAGAATGACATGGGCGTTGGTGCCGCCGACCCCAAGGGCGTTAATCGCGGCCCGGCGCGGTCCCTTGTGCGAGACCCAAGGGGACAGTTGGTCGTTCACCCTGAAGGGCGAAGTTGCGAAATCTATGGTCGGGTTCGGCTTCTCATACCCCAGCGACGGTGGCAGGGATTTGCTGTCCAGCGATAGGGCGGTTTTGACAAAACCTGCCACCCCGGCTGCTGTATCGAGGTGACCTATGTTGGTCTTGACCGAGCCGATGCGACAATAACCGGTGGCGTCAGTGCCATCGCGGTAGGCCTCTGTCAGCGCGGCTACCTCGATCGGATCGCCGATATAGGTGCCGGTGCCGTGGCATTCCACATAGTCGATGGTCTCCGGGTTGATCCGCGCCGCGGTCAGCGCCTTGCGCACCGCTGCCGATTGTCCATCCACCGAAGGCGCAAGATAACCAGCCTTGGCCGCGCCATCATTATTGATCGCGGAGCCTTTGATGACCGCCCAGATGTGATCGCCATCCGCCAGCGCATCGCCAAGGCGGCGCAGCGCCACGGCCCCGGCGCCGGAGCCGAACACGGTGCCCTGTGCGCGATGGTCGAAGGCGTGGCAATGGCCGTCGGGCGACAGGATCTCGTTCTCCTTGTAGAGGTAGCCGCGCCCCTGTGGCAGCTCGATGGTCACGCCGCCGGCCAGTGCCATGTCGCATTCTCCCTGGCGCAGCGCCTCGGCGGCATAGTGGATCGCCACCAGAGAGGTGGAGCAGGCGGTCTGCACGTTCACCGACGGCCCCTTGAGGTCGAACACATGGCTGACACGGGTGGTCAGGAAATCCTTGTCGTTGCCGGTGTGACGCAACAGGAACATGCCGACATCATCCACCAGGTCCGGGTTGGAGCAGATGTTGAAATAGAAATAGCTGCCCATGCCGCAGCCCGCGTAGACACCGACCTGACCCTTCAGGCTTTCGGGCGTATGACCGGCATCCTCCATCGCACCCCAAGCGACCTCGAGGAACTTGCGGTGTTGGGGATCGAGGATGGAGGCTTCCTTGGGGGAGAAGCCGAAGAACTCCGCGTCGAACGTGTCAAACCCCTGTAGCGGAGCCGCAGAGGGCACGTAGTTTGGATCGCGCAGCACCTCGGCCCGTTCGCCCGCGGCCAACAGGCTGTCCTCATCCTGGATCTCGATGGATTCGATGCCGTCGCGTAGATTGGTCCAGAAGGCACGGATGCTGTCGGCACCGGGCAGGGTGACGGACATGCCGACCACGGCGATATCATCAGCGCTGTAACGGTCCCGCTGTTCCGGATCAAACTTCGTCATATTGTCCATCGTTCCCCAAGTTCGGCCTTATGCCTAACCCATTCTTTCGTACCGGCCGGACGAACGCTCCCCACGTCCTGACGGTGTATCCCATGTGGATCGTATTATACACGTCGCACTCTGTGGCGAGTATTGCGCAACATCTTTGGCAGCGTCGGGGTTTGAATATGGCCAAATTGAGATCCTTCGCCGCGCGCCCCTGACGACCCTAGTCCATCACCGGCCTCAGTCGTTCTTGCCGTGGCGGTGTGTCTATCTCTTGGCGGCCGTCAAAGAGCGCCTTTCTGGGGGCGAAGAGACCGGGGTAAAGCTGGCGCTCCGCATAGCCCAAGAGGGCGCCAGCGCACATCCAGGTCACTGGCACCAACGTATCATTCAGCAACATGTCCATCAGGGTCGCGCCCAGAATGAGCGCGATGCAGGACACGGTTGGCGAAATTTCCCGCTCTGGCATCTTGCGCAGCGCTAGGTAGAGCAATGCGAGCGCACCGGTCAGCAGGCCCATTTCGGCGAGATAGCCGACCCAGCCGAAGCTGCCAAAGGCAATGATCCAGTGACCATCGGGGATCGACAGGATACGACCGGTTTCGCCATCTCGGATCAGGTTTCTGCCCCATCCGCCCCAACCGAACATGGGCTTTTCGGCTGCGCGTTCTAGTAGAATTTCTTCATTGTCGAACCTGTACCCCAAAGATTGCGCCCGTTCGGGGCTGATCGCTTCTACCTGCGCCAGGATTGTATCAAGCGGGATCACATGAGCGTTTCGCAACATCGGGTAAATGCAGCCGATCAAGGCGATGATCAGCGCCAGCCGGACCTGGAACCGATGAGACGCCAGTGCGATAACGGGGGTAAAGGCCAGACCATAAGCAAGTGATGCCATGCTCTTGCACAGGATCAACATGCCGAACAGGTAGACCGCTGCGAAAGTAAACCGCACTTTGTTGGGGTTGGTGGCCGTGCGGGCCAGCGCTACTGCCGCCACCATTGCGCTGAACATGAACAACGCAAGCCAAAGCGCATGGGGCAGGAAGACGATGGGGCGATACCCGCCCTGACGCACCATCTGAGCAAAGTCATGCTGGAAAAAGCCGTAGATCCAGACGTTCATCTGCGGGCTGAACCTGATTTCGATCAGCGACGGAACGGTGTAAATGAGGCCGGCAATGACGAATGCCAACAAAATTTCGCGATGCGCCTCAGGGGTGGAAAGATATCGACGCGCGATGAAGAAGGGGATCAGCACGATGATCTGGCTACTGATGACAGATGCGAGATCCCGCAGGCGAAGGCCTGGCAGCTCCGAATGAAAGAACACGATCGGAGCTGAGTGCGGCACCGCCTCAAATACAATACGGTCGGAGTTGGTCAGTACCGTCGGAACGGCGGAGAGGACAAAGACCGCGGTTAAGACACGAAGTACCCAGGATCGCGGCATCATCGGTACTGGCTGCTTTGCGACAAACACACAGCCCGCCAGCGCCATGAGCGAGCTGATCGAGAATTTGTCCAGGTCGGGAACAAGAGGCAGGTCGAAGGCTGCAACCGGCGGCAGTAAAAGGTATCCGCCGATCAGGCATAGCAGGATGGCACGGTGCAGGGGCAGGCGCTGAAAGAACACCAACGCCGCGACTGGCCACACCAGCAACATCATCGTCGCAATCGCGTTAGGCACCTAATCTCGCCTCACTTAGACCTAAATCCGAGGGTAGCAGTATACGACAGCTCTGCCATATGTACCCTGCAAGAAACAATATTTACTAACCAGCCGATGAAAAATGATCTGATGCGCCATGCACTTTCTGTTTAACAATCAGCGTATTGTGGTCAATGTCCCAGATGCGCGCAAGTTCTCCGTTGAAATAACGAATAGATTTCAGTGCGCTGAAGGGTTTGCGCTGGCGACCGTCAACCTCGATCACCTGGTCAAGCTGTCACGCGATGAGGTGTTTCTGCGCGCCTATCAGGCGCAGGATTTCATCGTCGCGGATGGTCGCCCGATTGTCTGGCTTTCGCGGATTGCGAACCGGCCTGTTGAGCTGATGCCCGGATCTGATCTGGTCACGCCCCTATGCAAAATGGCAGCGCAGAGCGGCGTCAAGGTGGCATTGGTGGGGTCAACGGAGCCAGTTCTTGAAGAGGCGCGCACCGCCTTGATGCACTGGGTGCCGGGACTGGAGATCACCTATGTGCAGGCGCCCAGCAGGAATTTTGATCCCGAGGGGGACGAATCTCGGCGGATCTTGACCGAATTGGCAGAGCAGAAGGTGGGCATGTGCTTTATCGCGCTTGGTGCTCCGAAGCAGGAACGCTTTGCCGCGCTTGGACGGCAATTGGCACCGCAGGTCGGGTTTGCATCAATCGGCGCGGGGCTCGATTTCGTGACCGGGGCTCAGCGCCGTGCGCCGCTGTGGATGCGTAAACTCGCGTTGGAGTGGTTGTGGCGCATGTTGAGCAGCCCGGCCCGCCTCGTGCCGCGTTATGCGCAGTGTTTCGCGATCCTGCCGAGACAGGTCACGCAAGCCCTGCGGATCCGGCGACAGAGGGATGATGTGCGCGCTCAGGACAGCTGACGTGGGCTCTACTTGTACTCGATCAGGGCGCGATGCCTGCCGCGCAAGCGGTTGAGGTGAAACTCCACGACGCCCTGTGCCTCGGCAAACTTGCCCAGCATGCTATACCACGCCCGCCGTGGGCCATCGCGTCGGGACAGGCGCAGAAACTGCAGCGGGTAGATCAAGCTGAGCACGCTACCAAGAAGGGGAAGCAGGGACCATGTCAGTGCAATGAGGCCCGGCAAGACCGCCCCCCAGACCATGGCCCGCCTCGTTTCGGCGACCCAATGACACTCGGGCGGCGCACCATGCAAGTGGGCGCCCTCCGCAAAGGCATGACCTGCCCGTCGCGCCCGTTTCCACCATTGCGAAAACTGTGTCATCTGAGCATCGTGACGGGTCATTTCCTCATCTAGTCGCCAGATTTTCCACCCCGCCTTGCGCAACCGCACACAAAGCTCAGGCTCTTCGCCCGCGATCAAGGTGTCGCGGTACCCGCCAACCTGACGGATCGCATCGCGGCGCATCAAAGCATCGCCGCCGCAGGCCTTGGCCTCACCGATGGGCGTATCCCACTCCAGGTCACACAGCCAATTGTAGATGCTGCCGCTTGGGTTTTGTTCCCGTCGCCGCCCGCAAGCGACCGCGACATCTGGATGCTGTGCTAAAAAATCCGCGCCTTGCCGCAACCAGCCAGGGTCAAGACTACAGTCGCCATCCAGAAATTGGACCAACCCGTCGCTGGTATTTGCAGACAGCCGATCCAGTCCCGCGTTGCGGGCGCGCGCCGCGGTGAACGGGCGCGACATATCAAGCTGGACGACCTCCGCCCCGCGGGCTTTTGCGGCTGCAACAGATCCGTCGCTGGAGCCACTGTCGACATAGATGATACGCCTGACCTGTCCTGCAAGGCTGTCGAGGCAGGCCAGCAGGCGCTCGCCTTCATTGCGACCGATCACAACCGCGTCGATCTGCGGCTGCGGCGCGTCAGGGGGCGGGGGGACGGTGCTCATGACATGCGGCCTCTGTGGTGCCTTTCGGCCACCCGGACTGTAGTCAGCCTATATGGACGAAATCGCAGCTCAATAATCCCGCTTGAAGAAAACACCAAGCCCGGTTTCGCCCTCGCTATCGGCTTTGCCTGTGACGGTCAGGGATTTCGTAAGATCCAAGTTGATGGTCAGCTCGCTATCGCCTTCGGACGTGATGTTGAGGTCGGTGTAGACGTTGTCTGCGAGATAGCCGCCCAGCCCGAGTTGCCCAATCCCGAGGTTATCGGCCCCGATGTCCACGTTGTCGGCGCCGGTACTGTCCCGCAGGGCCTTCTGCGCGCCTCCTCCGCGACCGCTGAGCGTCAGGGCGGAGCTTGCCAGTCGGGCCAGAGCGAGCGGCGAGATATCCTGAATATTGTCCCCGAACAAAAGCAGGGCCAATGCTTCTTCGCTGGGGCGCGGAGGGTCGGATGTGACCTTGATTTGTGGGCTGTCCACCTGACCGGAAATCGACAGGGTCGCGGTGCCCTGTTCCGTGTTCGCGGTGGATGTGAATTCCAGGTAGGGCTTCAGGTCTCCAAGCAGAGTGATGCGCCCTTCGTCGAGGTTCAGCCTACGGCCAAGGATGTCGAAGGTGCCGCGGATCAGGCCAATCTGTCCCGAGGGCGCCAGATTTGAAGTTGTGCCCCGCACCGTGATTGCACCGCCAAGCTCTGCATTGAGGCCGCGGCCTCGGGCAAAGATACGGTTGGGGGCGCTGATCAGCACATTGAGCGCGATATTGGTCTTGCTGCCACCGCCACCGGACCCGGTCTCGATCAGCCCGGCACGTGCTCTGGTGGTGATCTGTGCCCTTGATTGGCCGCGATGTCGGATGGGTGGGATCGGGGCAGCAGAAACGGCACCACCTGCGGTGTTGAGGTTGATATTTGTCTCACCGACATCGATGCGCCCACCAAGGCTGCTGTTGCCGGCCAGCGCACCTGATAGACGCAAATCGCCGCCCAACGAGGTCTTGTAGGAGAGATTGTCGGTCAAGACGACCTCTGCCAGGGAGATCTGCAAATTGCCGTTGTAAGGCGCATTGAGCGAGACCGGCCCGCTGACTTGAATTTGTCCGCCATCGCGCGGGCGCGCGCTGAGCGACAGCGTGGCAGAGCCATTGCTGAGCGAGACGCGGGTGGTGATACCATCTATCGCTTGGGCTGCTTGCGGCAGGACCAGCTGCGCGTCTGCGGTCGTCACGGTTCCGCTGACGGAGCTGAGTTGTGCCGGTCCGCGCAGGGCCAGATCGAACCGTGCCAGCCCCTTCAGCAGGTTCGGCTTCAGAAAGGCGTTTGCGCCTTCAAGGCGCAGCGAGCCTTTGGCGGTGATATCCGCAACCGCCTGTGCTTCGTCCCATGTGCCCGCAATGCGAGAGTCGATCCCAAGTGGGCCATCCGCTGTGGTTTCGACGCTCCAGACGCCATTCTCTCGGCTGGCGTCGCCCTTTGCGGTGAGGACACCATCGAGGCCGGGTATCACCTGCTGCAGTTGCCGCACCATGGCATCGAAATTGATACGGGCTGATCCATCATTCTCATTGAACTGCCCGTCCAGCGTTGCAGAAGCCCCTGCTGGCCCCGTGACATCGCCGCCGCCGTTCCATTCTCCAGCGCGGCGGGAGGCCGTGATATCTGCGGAGGCGGAACCTCCGAGGCTGTCGGTGAAAGCGCGTACATTTGCGACCTCGGCTTTCAGGTTCATATCGACATCGCCGGAAGCTTCGATAAATGAACCATCAAAGCGCGCCGTGCTGTCGCCGGGAGCGGTCAGATCACCTTCGGCCTGCCATTCACCGTTGCGGCGTGTAGCTGTCAGCTTGGTGGTGGCCTGCCCTTTGATAGAGGGGGCAAATTGTTCGATGCGCGCAATCAAGGCTGAGAGATCCAGATCCACAGCGCCCTGTGCTTCGTCAAACGCGCCCTTGATGCGGGCCTGTGCGCCGCCGGTTGCACTGAGATCGGTCTGTGCGGTCCAGCGCCCGTCGCGGCGGGTGGCGGTGCCCTTTGCAACCAGCGGGGCTCCGGCCAGTTGCGGGGCAAAGGCCTCTGGTGCGGCGACGAAGGCGTCAAACGCAAAATCCGCCGCGCCTTCGAGGGTGAAGCTACCGTCCAGATCCATCGACGTCTCGCGCGGGCCGCGTAACTCCGCTGTCCCATCCAGCCGGTCACCTGTGCGGTCGAAATTCGCAGATAGGGTCAGGGGGCCGGGCAGTTCCGGGACGAAGCGATCAAGCCGCGCGAGCCGGGCGTCAAGGCGCAAGGCGCCTTCGCCACTGTCGAGGGTGCCCTGGCCGGTGGCGCTGATCTCGGTCGCCTGCAGGTCAAACTGGTCGATCCGCACACCGGATGTGTCGCGCGCGGCCACCAGTTTCAACGTGCTCTCGCCGGTCAACAATGGGTCGACATCGGCGATCCCGGTGCCCAGGTCCTGTCCGGTCAATGCCAGATCCACACCAAAGGCGCCGCTCAACGGTTGGAAATGGCCTGTTACATCGGCGATTGCTGACCCGGACAGCGACAGCCCAGCAATCTCGGAAAAACGTTTCAGGTCGTCGGCGGTCAGCGCAAGCTCGGTTGCAATGCGAAGGTCGTTCTCGACGCCGTTGAAGCGCACATCGCCGCGCGCCGCGTAGCTCTCTCCCTGCACGTCCAGATCGCGGATCAGGAAATCGGCACCTTCTTTGGTGGTCAGGCGAGCGCTCAGCGTAAGGTCGCTGCCAGTGGCGGCGGCAAGGGCTGGATCTGCCAGAACAAACCCGTTCAACCGCGCGTCAATGGCCCCGTCAAGCGCAAAGCCTGCGCTTTGATCCAATGCGCCAGCCGCGTTGATGACGGCGCGGGAAATGGCCATGTCGGGTGTTCGTAGTTGGTCCAGCTCACCGTTGATTTGCCAGTTCTCGTCCGCCGGTTTCTGCAGGGTCAGGGAGACACCGGCAACAGTCGTGTCTGCACCGGGCACCGGCAATATGACAGCGGCCTGACCGTCAGGTGGCGTGATCGCAGCCTTCAGGTTTGCGGTCTGCAGGTTCCCCGCCTCCAGGGAGAGGGCTCCGGTCAGTTGCAAGGCGCGGGTGCGTAGCGCGAGGCTTTCCAGCTCTACGCCGCCGCTTGGCAAGGTGCGCCCTTTCAGATTGGCCCGCAGGCCCGGACCGAAGAACGGACGATAGGTCGGCCGTAAAAGCGGATCGATATTGCCACCCAGATCGGCGGCAAATGCCAGACCTGCATCCGCCCCGCCGGCAACATCGGCAAGCCCGGTAAGGCTGACAGTTCCGCTGATCCGGTCGTTGCCATTGGTTGCAAATCCAATGTCTGCGCTGAAATCCTCAAGCGGGCCCGCGCCTTTGATCGCAAGGCTCAGATCCGGACGTCCGGGAATGTCCATCACATCGGACAGCAAGCCACCGGAGGCCTCTTGCAAGGCAAGATCCAGTGACAATTGCTCTGTCGAGTTTGAGAACGATGCCGCCAGAGAGAGTGCGTCGCCGCGCCGGTCGAGACGGGCCACACGCAGAGTGGTGTCCAGCGCACCGTCCGCAAGAGACAGGGCGCCGGTCACGGAGAGGGAGGCTTCCTGCCCTGCAAGCTCCTCTCCTAGAAGGATTTCATTTGCGGCGATTTCGCCGATCTCTAGCGCAACGGGCAGGTCCGGCAGCGAGAAGGGCGTCGCCTCAGGTGTTGGCAGGTCCGGATCGGCAGGCAGGGATTTGGGGCTGCGTTCGACGATGATACGATCTGCTTTGAGGCGGTTGACCGAAAACCGCCCTCGTACCAGCGCCAACCGGTTCCAGTCGAGTTCAGCGCCTTCGACGGTCAGCCAGACGCCGTCCTCGTCCGACACTGTCAGACGGGCAATCTTGGCCTGTGAGGAGAATGCCCCTTCGAGCCCCTGCACGTTTATGGAGCGGCTGTCGCCTGATAGCGTGTCTTCCAGAAAAGAAACCAGCAACCCGCCGGATTCCGAGGCGTCTTGCTGCGCAACTGCAGACAAAGGCGTCAGGGCGGTGCAGGTGGTTAGGCCGGTGACGGTGACGAGGGTGCGAACGGTATGTTTCAAAACGCCTGTCCTATGCCGATGTAAAACTGCAGCCCGTCCTCGGTATCACCTGAAACAGGCATCGCCAGATCAAGCCGGATCGGACCGATCCCGGTTACATTATACCGCAGGCCGAGGCCCGCGCCTGCGTGGAATTCGCTGTCACCGCTGACAAAGCTGTCCTGGTCAACAAAGCCTGCGTCGTAGAACCCGACGAGCGAAATCGTGTCGGTGATCCGGCCACGCACCTCGCCCGACAGCGCGAGGTATCCGCGCCCGCCTGCTGTCTTGCCGCCGACGTCGATGCCGAGGGACTGGAACTCCTGCCCGCGCACGGATCCTGCCCCGCCAGAGAAATAGAGCAATGTTGGTGAGACGTTATTCTGGTCGGGCCCGATCAGGGAGCCCAGCTGAACACGCCCGGCCAATACGATGCGACCAGAACTGCCGAGCGATTTATATCCACGGGCGTCGATGTTGATCTGCACGCCGGGGTCGCCGCCACCCAGACCGACGAAGGGCACGATCTCGCCATCAAGATAGTAGCCGGCGGACGGATCGGTCTTGACGTTTCGTTTGTCCTTTTCGCCCCTCAGACGCCCGGCAAAATACTTGAATTCCCGGTTGTCGCCAAAGGCATCATCGGCTTTGACATAGCGCAGTCCCAAAGCGCCCTCGACAAATGTGGTGTCAGAGACGATGCGCCGAACCCCGATGGCAGCCGTTGCGCTTCTGGCGGTGTAGTGCTCTTCCTGCAATTGCTCCAGCGCGGCGAGGTAGAACAGCGTTCTGTCCGTGCCAAGGGCCGCAGGGCGGTCCAGACGCGCCGAGACGCTTCCGTCGAGTTCGCTGGTGCCAAGGCCACTGACAGACAGGTCGATCTTCAACCGCTCTGCCGCGCCGAAGAGATTGCGGTGCATCCAGCTGCTGCTGAGTTTTACCGCTTCGGACGAAGACACCTCAACGCCGAAGGTAAAACGGCGCTTGGGCTGGTCTTCCACCTCGGCGATGAAATCAAGCGTGCCGTCCGGGTTTGGTGTCTCTGCCTGCTTTACCGTCACGGTTGAAAAAGCGCCGGTGCGGCGCAGGCGGGTGGCGGATTTCGACACTAGATCCGGGTGATAGGTTTGCCCCGTTGCAAACCCTGCAATGCGCTGTATCGCTTCGCGCCGCACGTCAGACTGTCCGGTGATCCGCAGATTGCCCAGCTGCAGCCGGGGCCCCGGCGCGATCTGTAGGTCCGCATCGAGGCGCTGTTTGACCGCATCGGCGGTGATGGACTGATTTGACAGTTCTGCCTTGGCGTGGCCCGCGCGGTCCCATGCGCCCAGTCCTGCAGTTGCCGCCTGTTGAATGACACCCGTGCTTGCAGGGCGTCCGGATGCAAAATCCGCTGGCAGATTGGCAGGTTCGTTGGCTGGCAGTGGTCTGACTACGGCGCGACCGAAGGTGAAGGAGGGGCCGGGATCAACCGAGATGTCGATCTTGTCCACTGATCTCGGCGGGTTCAGCAAATTGATTGCCGCGGCTTCGCGCCCATCGAGACGAATGTTCACGACCGGTGCAAAATATCCGGCGTCATAGAGCACCTGCACCAAAGTACGGTAGTCGGACAGCGCGGCGGCAATGATTTCCTGCAGTTCTGCACCGTCGCCGAGGATCAGCGCGGCGCTGGCGCCCTCCAGCTTGTCGGTGAGCTCCTCCGGTGCTTTGGGTGCGGAGAGGTTTGCCTCAAGCGCATGAAGCGCGGCCCCCGGAAGCGCCACGCCAAAGCCGATAGCCAGAGACAGGGGCCGCAGGGCGCGAAGAAGGCGGCGCGCGGTCGGGCGCGGGTGGCGAAAGCTGGTCATTGGGTCTCCGGCAGCGAGCAATCGGTTTTCTTGTTGTCCGAGCCAGGTAGGCCGGCGGAACATTATGTCGACGCTACACGCTTGGCGAATGTCAGAAAACCTTCGCGCAAGATACAGCTCTACGTGGAGTTGCAGTTGTGGCGCAAGGCGGCGGAAATCTGCCGACTACTCAGGCGCTGTCATGGCCCGTGCAACATCGAGCATCCGAGCCGAAAATCCCCATTCATTGTCATACCAGCCAAAGACCCGCAGTTGCTGACCCTCCACCATGCGGGTCTCAGGGGCCGCCAAAATCAGCGATTCCGGGCGCGCACGCAAATCGGAGGACACCAGTGGTTGATCGGTCCAGCCAAGAATGGGCGACTGCGAAGCCGCCGCTTTCAGTGCCGCGAGGAGATCGCCTTCATCCCACGTGCTGCTGAGGCGCGCGACCAGATCCACGGCAGAAACGCTGGCGGTCGGGACGCGGACGGCGGCGCCGGAAATCCGGCCTTTGAGATGCGGCATGACGACATCTATCAGATGCATCGCCGATGTGGTGGTCGGCACCATCGACTGCGCCCCGCCACGTGACCGGGCAAAGTCACCGCGGGGGGTGTCCACCATCGGTTGCGAATTTGTGTAGCAATGAATGGTGGTCATGTGACCACTCTCAATGCCTGCCACTTGATCCACCAGCTGCACCAGGCCCGCAACGGCGTTGGTCGTGCAGGAGGCATTGGACACGATTTTCGCACCTGCCAGATCGGCCTGATTGACGCCATAGACGACGGTGACTTCAGCCGCAGGGGACGGGCCAGAGATCAGCACTTTGCTCGCACCGGCACTCAGGCCGCGTTCTGCCAGGTCGGTGGTGCGCGCGATCCCCGTGCAATCCAGCAGGATATAGACCTCTGACAAATCGAGATTGGTGATATTTGCCTGTTGATGAAGCGGGATGCAGCGGTTGTCGACGCACAAGGTGCCGTCACCCAGCGAGACCGAGCCGGGGTAGGGGCCGAAGGTGCTGTCATACTGAAACAGATAGGCACACATCTCCGGATCGGCGATGTCGTTGATGCAGGCGATCTCGATCTCCGAACCGCGAGGGCTGCTCAGGATCTGACGCAAAATCGTGCGGCCAATGCGGCCGAATCCATTGATTGCTATCTTCATGGGCAAAGCTATGGCAGCGGTTCTCGGCTCCGGCAATCCACCCGCACAATAATGGACGGCCTTGATACAATCGCAGTCCAGCGCGAATTCATCACCATTTGCGACAGGATAGGTACGGATTCCGTCTTGCGCCAGCCCATTGGCGCTGGTAGCTTCCGCCGCAGCACATGGGAGAACCGATCCGGGCGAAAGCGCGTGAACTCGGTGCCGAAGGAGCAACCGCCCCGGAAACTCTCAGGCCAAACGGACCGTGTGCGCGAGACTACTCTGGAGAGAGCCCGGCCAGACCGGGACGCCGAAGGGATAACGATCTCAGGCGAACGGGACAGAGGGGGCATCAAAGCGTGCAGGCGGGGCCTGCGCATAACCTTGGATGCCGGATGCCAATCGACGCGTTGACATGTTGTGAATTGACCGCACCGGCCGCAGACGCGGAAGGCAGGCCGAAATGTCGGATCTGAAGACCACCCCCCTTACGGAATTGCACGAGAGCCTCGGGGCCAAGATGGTGCCCTTTGCAGGCTATGCTATGCCCGTGCAGTACCCGCTGGGGATCATGAAAGAGCATATCCACACGCGCGAAAAGGCCGGGCTGTTCGATGTCAGCCATATGGGTCAGGTGATCTTGCGCGGCGACAGCTTTGAGGCCGTCGCAAAAGCCTTTGAAAAACTGGTGCCGATGGATGTGCTGGGCCTCTCTGAGGGGCGCCAACGCTACGGTCTGTTCACCAACGACGCCGGCGGCATTGAGGATGACCTGATGTTCGCCAATCGCGGCGACCATCTGTTTGTCGTCGTGAACGCGGCCTGCAAGGAGGCCGATATTGCCCGCATGACAGCCGCGCTGGAACCCGAAATCAAGGTCGAGCCGGTCACCGACCGCGCGCTGGTGGCCCTTCAGGGGCCGGCCGCCGAGGCGGCGCTGGAGGCACTGGTGCCCGGCGTTGCTGCCATGAAATTCATGGATGTGGCGACGTTTGAATATGCGGGGGCCGAGCTGTGGATCTCCCGCTCTGGCTATACCGGCGAGGACGGCTACGAGATATCCGTGCCCAACGCTGTGGCCGAAAATCTTGCCAAATCGCTGCTGGAGCACCCGGATGTCGAGGCCATCGGCCTTGGTGCGCGGGATTCGCTGCGGCTTGAGGGCGGATTGTGCCTTTATGGGCATGATATCGATACGGAAACACGCCCGTTTGAGGCCACACTTGGCTGGGCCATCCAGAAGGTGCGTCGCCCTGATGGCGCGCGCGGGGGCGGCTTTCCCGGTGCGGATGCGATCTTTGCCGATCTTGGCGGGAATGCCCCGCGCAAGCGTGTGGGCCTGAAGCCCGAAGGTCGCGCGCCCATGCGCGAAGGCGTGGTGCTTTATGCCAGCTCCGAAGGCGGCGCGCCCATCGGCACCATCACCTCCGGCGGCTTTGGCCCCACGGTGGGCGGGCCGGTTGCCATGGGCTATGTCACGGCAGAACACGCCGCCATCGACACCCAGATCTTTGGCGAGCTGCGCGGTAAGCGCGTGCCCGTCACAGTTGCAAAGCTGCCCTTCGTGGCGGCAAACTTCAAACGCTGAACACCCGTCCCCGAAAGAACGGTCAACACAGGAAGAGTACCCATGAAATACACCGAAGAACACGAATGGCTGCAGGTCGAAGGCGAAATCGTGACGGTCGGCATCACCGCGCACGCCGCCGAGCAACTGGGCGATGTGGTCTTTGTCGAACTGCCCGAGGTGGGCAGCGAAGTGACCAAGGATGACGAGATCGTGGTGATCGAATCCGTCAAGGCTGCCTCTGACATCCTGGCGCCGCTGGATGGTGAAGTTGTCGAGGTCAACGAAGCCATCGTGGACGAGCCCAACAAGGTCAACGACGACCCGGAAGGCGAGGCGTGGTTCTTCAAGCTGAAGGTCTCTGACATGTCGCCGATGGACGATTACATGGATGCGGCCGGTTACAAGGACTTCATCGGCTGATGCACTTCTGGCCCGCTGCCCCATGGCGCGGGCCATTTCGTATGGACACTGGCACCAACGGGTTTGCCCGACCCATTGTGCTGTGCCTCTTGGACCTGAATCTGACTGACCTTAAGGAGGCAAGCGATGCCTTTCGAACCGACAGATTACCTTCCTTATGACTTTGCCAACCGACGCCACATTGGCCCCTCGCCGGATGAAATGGCCGAGATGCTCAAGGTGATCGGCGCCGACAGCCTTGATGCGCTGATCGACGAGACCATGCCGAAATCCATCCGCCAGAAAGAGGCCCTGGACTTTGGTCGCCCGATGTCCGAACGCGAGCTGCTGTTTCACATGCGCGAGGTGGCGGGTAAGAACAAGGTGATGACCTCGCTGATCGGTCAGGGCTACCACGGCACCGTGACGCCGCCCGCGATCCAGCGTAACATTCTGGAAAACCCTGCCTGGTACACGGCCTATACGCCCTACCAGCCCGAGATCTCGCAGGGCCGTCTTGAGGCGCTTCTGAACTTCCAGACGATGATCTCCGACCTCACCGGCCTGGAAATCGCCAACGCATCGCTGCTGGACGAGGCCACCGCCTGCGCCGAGGCGATGACCATGGCGGGGCGGGTGTCGAAATCGAAGGCCAAGGCGTTCTTTGTCGACCGCGACTGCCATCCGCAGAACATTGCCGTGGTGAAAACCCGCGCCGAACCGCTGGGCATCGAGGTGATCGTCGGCAACCCGGACAAGATGGACCCCGAAGCGGTCTTTGGCGCGCTGTTCCAATATCCGGGCACCTATGGGCATGTGCGTGATTTCACCGATCACATCGCCAAGCTGCACGAACACAAGGGCATCGCCATCGTGTCCGCCGACCCGCTGTCCCTGACCCTGCTGAAGGAACCGGGCGCGATGGGGGCGGATATTGCCGTCGGCTCCACCCAGCGATTTGGCGTGCCTGTCGGGGCAGGTGGTCCGCATGCGGCCTATATGGCCACGAGGGATGCCTTCAAGCGCAACATGCCGGGACGCATTGTCGGGGTGTCGATCGATGCCCATGGCAACAAAGCGTATCGTCTGTCGCTGCAGACCCGCGAGCAGCACATCCGCCGCGAAAAGGCGACGTCCAACGTCTGCACCGCGCAGGCGCTGTTGGCGGTGATGGCGTCGATGTATGCGGTCTTCCACGGCCCCAAAGGGTTGCAGGCCATCGCGCAGCGCATCCACCGCAAGGCCGTGCGTCTGGCAAAAGGGCTGGAAGAGGCCGGCTTCAAGGTCGACCCGCAGGCGTTCTTTGACACCATCACCGTGGATGTCGGCCCGCTGCAGGCGGCGGTAATGAAATCTGCCGTGGACGAAGGGATCAACCTGCGCCGTGTTGGCGAGACCCGCGTCGGCATCTCGGTGGATGAAACAACGCGTCCCGAAACCATCGAGGCGGTCTGGCGTGCCTTTGGCATCGTGCGGGCGGATGATGACTTCGCGCCCGAATATCGGGTTCCAGCGGACATGCACCGCAAGTCGGACTACCTGAGTCACCCGATCTTCCACATGAACCGGGCCGAGACCGAGATGATGCGCTATATGCGCCGTCTCGCGGACCGCGACCTGGCGCTTGATCGGGCGATGATCCCGCTGGGCTCCTGCACCATGAAGCTGAACGCAGCTGCGGAAATGATGCCGCTGAGCTGGCCGGAGTTCTCAACCATCCATCCCTTTGCGCCCGCCGACCAGCAGGCCGGATATGGTGAAATGATCACGGATCTGTCGGCAAAGCTCTGCGACATCACTGGCTATGACGCGATTTCCATGCAGCCGAATTCCGGCGCGCAGGGTGAATACGCGGGTCTGCTGAGCATCGCCGCCTATCACAAGGCGCAGGGCGAGGGGCATCGCAACATTTGCCTCATTCCGATGAGCGCCCATGGCACCAACCCCGCCTCCGCGCAGATGGTCGGCTGGAAAGTGGTCGTCGTGAAATCGGCGGAGAACGGTGATATCGACTTGGAGGATTTCCGCGCCAAGGCGGAAAAGCACGCCGAGAACCTCGCGGGTTGCATGATCACCTATCCTTCGACGCACGGGGTGTTCGAGCAGACTGTGCATGAGGTCTGCAAGATCACCCATGACTTTGGCGGTCAGGTCTATATCGACGGCGCCAATATGAACGCCATGGTGGGCCTCAGCCGTCCGGGTGATCTGGGCGGTGATGTGAGCCACCTGAACCTGCACAAGACCTTTGCCATTCCCCATGGCGGCGGTGGCCCCGGCATGGGCCCGATCGGTGTGAAGTCGCATCTGGTTGACCATCTTCCGGGGCATCCGGAAACTGGCGGCAGTGAAGGGCCCGTTTCGGCGGCTCCGCTGGGGTCGGCCTCGATTCTGACCATCTCTTGGGCCTATTGCCTGATGATGGGCGGCGCAGGTCTGACGCAGGCGACCAAAGTGGCGATCCTGTCGGCGAACTACCTCGCCAAGCGCCTCGAAGGGGCCTACGACGTGCTCTATAAGGGGCCGACGGGTCGGGTCGCGCATGAGTGCATTCTGGACACCCGCCCCTTTGCTGACAGCGCGGACGTGACGGTTGATGATGTGGCCAAGCGCCTGATGGACAGCGGCTTTCACGCGCCGACCATGAGCTGGCCTGTCGCGGGCACGCTTATGGTGGAGCCCACGGAATCGGAGACCAAGGCAGAGCTGGACCGTTTTGTCGGAGCGATGCTGTCGATCCGCTCCGAGATCAAGGCGATCGAGGACGGCGACATGGCGCGAGAAAACAACGCGCTGAAGAACGCACCGCACACGATGGAAGATCTGGTGAAGGACTGGGACCGTCCCTACACGCGCGAGGAGGGCTGTTTCCCGACGGGGGCGTTCCGGGTCGATAAATACTGGCCACCGGTGAATCGTGTCGACAATGTCTATGGTGACCGTCATCTGATCTGCACCTGCCCGCCGATGGAGGAGTACGCCGAGGCGGCGGAATAGATCACAGTTACATGGACGCGCCCCCGGTGCCCGGGGGCGCGACAGGTCTCAGCAGGGCCCTTCCCATGCGGGGAGGGCCCTGCGCGTTTGGCGCTGGCGTGATGGTCACTGCAGGGGTTCGGTTCGATCTTCCGCGGGTGTCGTCAGCGATATGCGAAGCGCTGTGCGCTGGCCCCTTTACTCAGGAGAGGTGGCGCCAACTAGAAATCCGGCACGCGAGGCTGTAAGCTGTTGGCCCCCACAATCACGCGCAGCTGCACCACCGGCCAAAATCACGCTGCCATTGCATTCAATAGCCGCGGCTGCGGTCGACCTCGTGCAACAAAGGCTCGCCCGCTGTCAGCCGCCGCAGGTTTTCGACGACATCACCGAGTGCATCGCCGAGGTGCCAGCCCGAAACATGTGGGGTAATGGTGACGTGAGGGTGCCTCCACAGCGGGTTGTCGCTTGGCAAGGGTTCGGTGCGCAGCACATCGAGCACCGCGTGGCCAGGGCGCCGCTGGTCGAGGGCGGATGCAAGGGCGGTTTCATCGATCAGGCTACCGCGCCCGGCGTTGATGACAGTGGCGCCTTCCTTCATCAGTGCGAGGCGCTTCGCATTCAGCAGGTCACGGGTTGCCTCGGTGGCGGGCAGGATGGCGCAAAGATAGTCGCAACTGGACAGGAGGCTGTTCAGCCCTTGGTCGCCGGTGAGGCAGGTGACGCCTTCGATGTCCTTCTGCGAGCGGCTCCAGCCCATGGTGTTGAACCCCATGTCGCGCATAAGCTCTGCCGTGAGGCCACCGATATGGCCGAGGCCGAGAACACCGACGGTGACCTCTTGCGGACGGTGCGGGGCTATTGGGTCCCAAGCAGCACGGCTCTGCGCCTTTTCATGATAGTTCATGTTGCGAGTGCCACGCAGCACATATGCGAGGCAATACTGCGCAATCTCGCGCGCTGGCTCCTGCGGCTTCAGTCGCGCCACGCGGACCTGTGGCGCGAGGGATGGGTGGTTCACGATGGTCTCCACCCCGGCCCCCAGTTTCTGCACCAGTTGCAGGTTTGGCAGCCGCGTCGGCAAATCGGATTTCAGCGATGATACGGCCAGCATGGTGATGTCCGACAAATCGCCTGGCGCGTCTGCTGTCCGGATGTCGGCTGTCGGGGACAGTTTGCGGAACTCCGCGGCCAGAGCCTCTTCACTGTACCAACCGCGGTGTCCGATTTCGATCAACAGTGCCATCTTTCACTCCAGTGTCTCTTCTTATGACGTGCCGTCACTGTGCTGGACAGGACGCAGATTGCCAAGCCATGCTGCGCAAGCAAATCGGGAGGTGCGCCATGGAAATGAATCTGGGACTACGGTCGGAGGTGCAGCTGCTTCTGGATCGGGTGGTTGCTATGGTGCGTGACGATATCATGCCGGTAGAGGCCGAGTATCATTCTGAGATCGGCAAGGGGGACCGCTGGGCCTACACCCCGCGGCAGGCGGAAATTCTCGAAGGCTTAAAAGCCAAGGCGAAGGCGGCAGGGCTTTGGAACTTCTGGTTGACCGACTCGGATCGGGGGCTTGGCCTCAGCACGGTGGAGTATGCCTATTTCGCCGAGGCAATGGGCAAGACCCCCTTGGGGCCAGAGGTGTTCAACTGCGGCGCGCCGGATACCGGCAATATGGAGGTGTTTGAGCGCTACGGCACAGATGCAATGAAGGAGCGCTGGTTGAAGCCCTTGCTTGCCGGGGAAATTCGCTCTGCCTACCTGATGACAGAACCGGATGTGGCCAGTTCGGATGCGACCAATGTCGCCATGTCCTGTGTGCGGGATGGCGATGACTATGTGTTGAATGGTGAGAAATGGTGGATCTCGGGGGCCGGTGATCCGCGCTGCCGCGTCTACATCACCATGGTGCGGACCGGTGGGGACGACACGCCTAAACATCAGCGTCATTCGATGATCGTGGTCCCGGCAGAGGCATCTGGCATCGAGGTCTTACGACCTATGCAGGTCTACGGGCAAGATGATGCACCGCATGGTCACATGCACATGCGCTTTACCGACGTGCGGGTGCCGGCGGAGAATACGCTGCTGGGGGAAGGGCGCGGGTTCGAGATCGCACAGGGACGGCTGGGGCCGGGACGTATTCACCACTGCATGCGGGCGATCGGTCAGGCAGAGGCGGCGCTGGAGCTGATGTGCCGGCGGTCTTTGCAACGCGAGGCCTTTGGCAAGCCATTGGCACAGCTTGGAGCCAACTATGATATCATCGCGGAGTGCCGGATGGAGATCGAGATGGCGCGGCTGCTGTGCCTCAAGGCCGCTTGGTACATGGATCAGGGCGACGCCAAAGCTGCGGCGCCCTGGATCAGTCAGATCAAGGTGATTGCCCCTCGTGTGGCGCTCAAGGTCATAGATGAGGCGGTGCAGATGCACGGCGGCGAGGGGATCAGTCAGGACACGCCGTTGGCGCGCGCCTGGACCCATGTGCGCACGTTGCGCATGGCTGATGGTCCGGATGCGGTGCACCGGCGACAGGTCGCGCGGGCGGAACTCAAACAGTACACACAGGAAAAGATGTGACCGAAGCAGACGCGTTTTTTCACCAGCGCGCTGATGGCGTGTTTGTCGGCAATGATCCGGCGCGCGGCGCATGGTCGGTGGATCATTGCCACGCTGGACCCGTGGCGGGGTTGGTGGCCCGGGCGGCGGAGGTCGAGGTCGGCGCGGAGAAGCAACTCACCCGGCTGACCATGGATGTGCTGCGCCCGGTGCCGCTCGCCGGAATTCGTGTGGCTGCGGAAACCACCCGTCATACCCGGACCCTCGCAACCACGCGGGTGACAGTGCACGACCTGGATGACGCGCTGTTGGTTCAGGCGACAACAATGCATCTGGCAGAACGCGACATCGGCCCGGTGCCGACGCCACAGATCGCCACCCCTCGTATCGAAGAGGCCGAGGCTGGTCCCTTTGCGATCGGGGCAGGGCGGCACGACCTGCCGAATTTCGCGCACCTGCTGGAGACGAAATACCCGCCCGGCCATGAGTTTGGTCCGGGGCCCAAGATGATCTGGTTGCGAACACCGGATTTGGTGGCGGGAGAGCCGACCTCCCCGGTGCAGGGCATCTGTGCGCTTGCGGATTGCGGCAACGGGATCTCCTGGAACCTGCCAGCGACCAAGATGGGCTTTATGAACACGGACCTGACCCTGCAGATCCACCGCGCGCCGGAACCGGGGTGGCACGCGGCTGACGCGATTTCGCATTGGCACGGGAACGGGATTGGCATGTCACAGGCCGTGCTGTTCGACGCCAAGGGGCCGGTGGGCACAGCCCTGCAGACATTGACCCTGTTCCCGGCCAGTTAGGGCGGCTTGCAGGCAGACAGGCGGTCTTGCAGGGAAGGGCCGGCTGGTCAGGCGTGATCGCTGGGGAAAACGGGATCTGGATAGCCTACCCGTGCCAGATAGAGCCCGTGCCCCGGACAGACCGGCCCACAGGCGGCGCGATCCTGTGCTGCCAGCGCGTCGCGCACGTCTTCGGGGGCCCATGCACCTGTGCCGACACGTTCCAGCGTGCCCACAAAGCTACGCACCTGATTGTGCAGGAAGCTTCGCGCGCGGACGTGAAAGTGGATCTCCGGGCCGGAAAGGCCTTGGACCTGCTCGACCCGCAACTCATCCAATGTCTTGACCGGGCTGGCCGCCTGGCAGATCGACGAGCGGAACGTCGTGAAGTCATGGTTGCCGAGCAGGTGGTTCGCACCCGCCTGCATCGCATCCACGTCCAGCCGGTGATTGATCTGCCAGACCTGATCGGCATCATGTGTCGCCGGCGCGCGTCGCATCAGGATCCGGAACAGGTACTGTCGTTCGATGGCGCTGAACCGGGCATGCCAGTCGTCGTCCACACGAGCGGCATCGACGATGGCAACCGGCGCAGGCTTCAGGTGGTAGTTCAACGCTTCACTCAGCCGGAAGGGATCCCAGTCTTTCTGCAGGTCGCAATGTGCCACCTGACCCAGACCATGCACGCCCGTATCGGTGCGACCGGCAGCGGCGATCGTGTGCGCTCCCGGTTCGAGTTTCGCCAGGGCAGCCTCGATCGCTCCCTGCACCGAGGGTTGATCCTTCTGCCTTTGCCAGCCGGCAAATGGCTTTCCATGATATTCGACTTTGAGAGCAATACGCGGCATGACGCGCGGCGTAGCGTGCTGGGGCGAAGCTGGCAAGCCCCTGCTCTGCGGGTGCGCAGGATGCAGACTGGCAACCGGTCGTCAGGATGCCTATGTTCATAGGCGCAGGCCAAGGGCAGAGCGTTGAAACACAAGCAAAGACACGGGGCAGCAGGTGGTGCGAGGATCAGGAGTGACAGGGCTGGCTGCGGATGTGGCCGATGGGGTGTTGCGCGGCGCGGGAACTCTGGGCGGCGTGGTGTCCAGCCCGTTTGCGGAGCCGACTCTGCGCTTAGGGGTTACCGGTCTGGCGCGTGCGGGCAAGACGGTCTTCATCACCTCTCTGGTGGCCAACCTGATGAATCGGGGCCGCATGGCGCAATTGTCGGCAGAGCGGGACGGCCGTATCGAGGCGGCCTATCTGCAGCCGCAGCCCGACGACACGGTGCCGAGATTTGATTTTGAAAACCATCTTGGCGCGCTGACCGGACCAGAGCCCCATTGGCCCGACAGTACCCGCGCGGTGTCCGAATTGCGCCTCAGTTTACGGTTGCGTCCGTCCGGCCTGTTCGGGGGGCTGACCGGGCCGAAGGTGCTGCATTTGGACATCATTGATTACCCCGGTGAGTGGCTGCTGGATCTGTCCCTTCTCGACAAGGACTATGCTGGCTGGTCTGCCGATGTCCTACGCCGGATCGAGACGCGCGACGAAGCAAAGGCGTTCCGGGCGGCTGTGCGGGCGGCTGATCCGGATGCGGCGCATGATGAACCCCTCGCGCAGGGGCTTGCATCGGCCTTTGCCGACTATCTGCAAGCGGCACGTGCGGGGGGGTATTATGACTGCACCCCGGGGCGGTTCCTGTTGCCCGGCGATCTTGCGGGTTCTCCGGTGTTGACCTTTGCCCCCTTGCCCGAGGGGACCGCGCCGCGCGGCAGCCTCGCCCGCGAGATGGCGCGCCGGTTCGAGGCTTACAAGGCCCAGGTCGTGCGCCCGTTTTTTCGCGATCACTTTGCGCGGATTGATCGGCAGGTTGTGTTGGTGGACGCGCTCGGCGCGCTGCATTCCGGCCCACCTGCGATGGAAGATCTACGCCGCGCAATGACGGATATCCTGGGGAGTTTCCGCCCCGGCTCCAACGGTTTTCTGAGCCAGATTTTGCGCGGCAAGCGGGTGGAAAAGATCCTCTTTGCAGCCACCAAGGCGGATCACTTGCACCATCAGCAGCACCCGCAATTGACGGCAATCATTGAGGCATTGACCCAGGATGCCCGTGACAGGGCGCAATTCGCCGGGGCTGAAACTGCCGCGCTGTCGCTGGCGGCATTGCGTGCCACGACCGAAGAATTACGCACACATGAGGGAGCAGAATTGCCCTGTGTGCGCGGGCTCTTGGCGGACACGGGCAAGCCCGCGGCGCTTTATCCGGGGCGTTTGCCCGAGGATCCGCGTCAATTGCTGACGCCTGCGCGACAGGGGGCAGAGTGCTGGCTTGATGGGAGCTACGCATCTATGCGATTTGCGCCACAGCCGTTGGTGTTGAAGCCGGGCGACGGGCCACCTCACATCCGGTTGGACCGCGCGGCAGAATTTCTGTTCGGAGATCGTTTGTGACGCTGCGACTGCGCCCTGCAACACCTCTGGATGCGAGCCGGATCGGTGTCATCCTGCACCGGTTTGAACAGGACACTCTGTGGATGCCCAAGGAGCATTCGCTGGCAGAGGCCATTTCCTTTTGCGACCGTATGATCGCCCGAGGCTGGGTGACGGTGGCAGAGACCGCGCATGCCGGAGAGATCGAGGGCTTTCTGGCGCGGGATGGGGCCGAGGTCTGTTCGCTTTATATCGCCCCCGCCTCCTGTGGACGTGGGATTGGTAAGGCGCTCCTTGATCGTGCAAAGCAGCAGGTCTCGCACCTAGCGCTCTGGACCTTTCAGGCCAACACGGGGGCACAGCGTTTCTATCTGCGCGAAGGGTTTGCAGAGGTGCGTCGCAGTAACGGGCAGCGCAATACCGAGGGGCTGCCCGACATCGAATACCATTGGCAGGCCGACCAGATGGAGACCACGACATGAGCCGTAAACCCGTCGTTTTTGACCTGCAGCCCGAAGATGAGCCAAAGCAGAGCGTCAGCGATGCGCCGCCGGTGCCCGATCTCGACGAACCAACGGCGCTGCAAGCAACGGTTGAGGCGATGGGAGAGGGGCGGCGCTCTGGCTGGGGGGGCTGGATCTGGGCCGGTGTCGCCGGTTTGATCACAACAATCGTCTCTGTTGCCGCTTGGGATTACGCTACCAGCCTTCTGGACCGCATCCCGGTCCTTGGTCTGATCGTTTCGGCGGCATTGATCGGGCTGGCGCTGGCGGCGCTGCTGTTTTGTCTGCGCGAACTGGCGGCGGTGGCGCGGGTGCGTCGCGTTGACGATCTGCGACAGGCCTGTGCCAAGGCGCGCACGGGCACTTTGAAAGAGGCCCAAACACAGGTCGCGGCGCTGCAGCGTTTCTATGCAGGCCGCGCGGATCTGGAATGGGCGCAGCGTAACTTGTCTGATCGCAAAGCGGAGCTCCTTGATGCGGATGCGCTGATTGACCTGGCAGAAGCCGAATTGATGCGCCCGCTTGATGCGCGCGCCGTGGTCGAGGTGGAGGCCGCAGCCCGGCAGGTGGCCGGGGTTACCGCCTTGGTGCCGCTGGCGCTTGCGGATGTGCTCACCGCGTTGGTGTCGAGCCTGCGCATGATCCGCCGTATCGCCGAGATCTACGGGGGGCGCTCCGGGTTCTTCAGCTCCTGGCGGTTGACGCGTGCGGTCCTGTCCCACCTGGTGGCAACCGGCGCTGTCGCGGTGGGGGACGACCTGTTGGAGCCTGTGCTCGGCGCGTCTGTTCTGTCCAAGCTTTCGCGCCGATTTGGCGAGGGGTTGGTGAACGGCGCGTTGACCGCGCGAGTGGGGCTCGCCGCGATAGAGGTGTGTCGGCCCATGGGGTTTGAGGGCGCGCCGAAACCACGCTTGGGCAAAGTACTGCAACGCGCGCTCCGGGGCTTCGTGAAGTGAAGATCCAGCAAGACGGCTACCGGCCTTCTGCCGACACTTCAGTGTCTCTGGATCAAATCAAACGTGGCGGCGCGTCTTTAGGTTGACGCATGGCGACAATCCCGGTTCGAAACCCCTCTCCGATACGATCTGCCAGATGACCCCATTGCAGGGCCTGTTCGGGAGTGAGCTCGCGGGCCAGAACATCGTGAAACAGGCCCAGCCAGAGCGGGAAATGCTCTGCTTTGACATCAGGGCGCGACAGGTGCTCGCGCATCGGAGATCCATTGTAGCCCTTTTCACGCAGGATGGCGTTGCGCCAGAAGGCGGCGATCTTGTCTTCATGGGCGGGCCAGTCCTCGACATGGGCCGCAAAGACCGGGGCAAGCTCTGAATGCTGACGGACGTGCGCGTAAAAGACACGCACCACGCGGGCGATCTGCTCCGCAGTGATCTCGAACCGCGCCAGAGGGTGGGCGGCGCTCTCGCTCTGCATGATGGCCTCCGAATATTTAAGATCTGCTACAACCCTAAGTCTGCGCGAGGGCGACGGGAAGGGGGAGAGGTGAATTGCCGCAATCGCCGAGGCTCAGGTGCCATAAGGCTCCGGATGCGATTTGCCGCATGCGCTGAAACGCTTGATATCTGTGAGGGGCGGTTTTGTCAGGGCTGACGCTTTACCCGCGCCCAGCAAGAGCCTATAAGCGCCCCTATGACCCCGACTGCAACACGACGCGTGGCCATCATTATTCGAATTACGACCCCGGCGCTCTGACAGACGAGACGCCGGGCAAAGGTGCTTGAGTGATCGCACCGAACCGAATATCCCCAATCCGACCCGTTGATGCAAAAGGACGCCACCGATATGTGCGCCGATAAGACCGAAGTCACGCCCGACTACAAAGACACGCTGAACCTCCCCAAAACCGATTTCCCCATGCGCGCAGGCCTGCCCAAGCGCGAGCCCGCATGGCTGGAACGTTGGGAGCAGATCGGCGTCTATGACCGCCTGCGCGCCAAGGAAGGCCGCCAGCCTTTCGTGCTGCATGACGGCCCGCCCTACGCCAACGGCCACCTGCACATCGGCCACGCGCTGAACAAGACCATCAAGGACATGATCGTCCGCTCGCATCAGATGATGGGTTTTGACAGCCGCTACGTGCCCGGTTGGGATTGCCACGGTCTGCCGATCGAATGGAAAATCGAAGAGCAGTACCGCAAGAAGGGCAAAAACAAGGACGCGGTGCCGGTCATCGAGTTCCGTCAGGAGTGCCGCAAGTTCGCCGAGGGCTGGATCGACATCCAGCGCGAAGAGTTCAAGCGTCTTGGCATCACCGGCAATTGGCCGAACCCCTATATCACCATGGATTTCCACGCCGAGGCGGTGATCGCCGAGGAATTCATGAAGTTCCTGATGAACGGCACGCTCTATCAGGGCTCCAAGCCCGTGATGTGGTCGCCGGTGGAAAAAACCGCTCTGGCCGAGGCTGAGGTCGAGTATCACGACAAGGAAAGCTTCACCATCTGGGTGAAGTTCAAGGTAGAGATTGATCCCGACGCTGTTGTTTGGACATCTGGTGCGTCGAGCGAAGAGCAAAGCCGTAAAACGGGCATTTCTGACTTACTCGACGCGCATGTGGTCATCTGGACTACAACTCCTTGGACCATTCCCTCCAACAAGGCTGTGGTTTATGGTGAGGATATCTCCTATGGTCTTTATGAGGTCACCGGCACTCCCGAGGAATGCTGGGTCAAGGCTGGAGACAAATACTTGTTGGCCGATAAGCTGGCAGTAGATGTGTTTAACCGAGCCAGATTGAGTTCAGAGCAGTACCGTCGCGTCCGTGGAATTGATAACAGTGAGCTATCGTTTGTGAGGCTCGCCCACCCGCTCGCTGGGGCCGAAGGCTCCGAAGGCGAATGGGACGGCATCCGTGACTTCCGCGCGGCGCCCTTCGTGACCGACACCGAAGGCACCGGCTTTGTACATTGCGCGCCGAGCCACGGGATGGAAGAATTTGAACTCTACCGCGACCTTGGCATGCTGGAACAGGTCATCACCTACAACGTGATGGACGACGGCGGCTTCCGCGCCGATCTGCCGTTCTTTGGCGGCAAATACATCCTTAACCGCAAGGGCGGCGAGGGCGACGCCAACACCGCGATCATCAACAAGCTGGTTGAGGTCGGGGGCCTGATGGCGCGCGGCAAGATCAAGCACAGCTACCCGCATTCCTGGCGTTCCAAGGCGCCGATCATCTACCGCAACACGCCGCAATGGTTTGCCGGTGTGGACCGCAAGCTGGATGACGGCATGGGCGAGCATGGCGATACCATCCGCGAACGCGCCCTGCGTTCGATCGACGAGCTGGTGAAATGGACGCCGCGGACCGGTCGCAACCGCCTGCATTCGATGATCGAGAACCGTCCCGACTGGGTGTTGTCGCGCCAGCGCGCCTGGGGCGTTCCGCTGACCTGTTTCACCAAGAAGGGCGCGCTGCCGACCGATGCGGACTACCTGCTGCGCAACGATGAGGTGAACGCCCGCATCACCGCCGCCTTTGAGGAAAACGGCGCCGATGTCTGGTATGAGGAGGGCTTCAAGGCCAAGGTTCTCGACGGCATCGTTGCCCCGGACGATTACGAGCAGGTGTTCGACGTGCTTGATGTGTGGTTTGACTCTGGCTCCACCCATGCCTTTGTGCTGCGTGACCGCGAGGATGGCACCGAGGATGGCATCGCCGACGTCTACATGGAAGGCACCGACCAGCACCGTGGCTGGTTCCATTCCTCGCTGCTGCAGGCCTCCGCCACCAAGGGCCGCGCGCCGTATCGCAACGTGGTGACGCACGGGTTCACGCTGGACGAGAAGGGCATGAAGATGTCCAAATCGCTCGGCAATACCATCGTTCCAGAAGCGGTGATCAAACAGTACGGTGCCGATATCCTGCGTCTCTGGGTGGCGCAGACCGACTACACCGCCGACCAGCGCATCGGGCCGGAGATCCTGAAGGGCACCGCCGACAGCTATCGCCGTCTGCGCAATACCATGCGTTTCATGTTGGGCAGCCTTGGCGATTTCAGCGAGGATCAGCGGGTCGACCCCTCCGAGATGCCGGAGCTGGAGCAATGGGTGCTGCACCGTCTGGCAGAGCTCGATCACACGGTTAAAGCGGGCTACAAAGCGTTTGATTTTAACGGTGTCTGGCAGGCGATCTTCAACTTTGCCACCGTGGATCTGTCAGCCTTCTACTTCGATATCCGCAAGGACACGCTCTATTGTGATGGGGATACGCTGAACGCCCGCGCGGCGCGCACCGTGCTCGACATCCTGTTCCACCGTTTGACCACATGGCTGGCGCCGATCCTGGTGTTCACCATGGAAGAGGTCTGGCTGGAGCGGTTCCCGGGCGACGACAGCTCGGTGCATCTCATCGACATGCCGGACACGCCGCGCGACTGGATCAACGAACCGCTGGCGGCCAAATGGGCCAAGGTGCGTCAGGCCCGTCGTGTTGTGACTGCCGCACTGGAGGTGCAGCGCACCGACAAGGTTATCGGCGCCTCGCTGGAGGCGGCACCCGTGGTGCATGTGCGCGAGGCCGAAGTGCTGGCGGCGCTGGAGACGGTGAACTTCGCGGATGTCTGTATCACTTCTGACGTGCAGCTCACTGGCGATCCGAGCCCTGCCGAAGCCTATCGCCTGCCGGAAATAGAAGGCGTTTCGGTCGTGTTTGAAAAAGCCGAGGGCGAAAAATGTCAGCGGTGCTGGAAGATCCTGCCGGATGTCGGTGGCCATAGCCATCCGGGTACGTGTGCACGGTGCAGCAGCGCACTGGACAGCTGACCTGTCGGGTTTCTGACAAGACGCTCAAAATCAAGACGCCCGGAGACATTCCCCGGGCGTCTTTTTTCATCCATTGTCGTCAATCGGCTGAGATCAGGAGGCAATCCGGGACAGCACGTCCTGCGTATTGGTGTACATTTCCTGGGCGAAGCTTCCTGAGGACATGCCACGGAACATGGTATCCTGTGTCAGCGCCTCTGCTTGTTCCATCTGGATGTTCAGCAGGTTTTCAAGAGGGGGCAGGCTGATGGGTTCGGCAGTTTCAATCGGCTGAGCGGGCACAACTTCGGCCCGGCTGGTGTTTTCAGTGACCTGTTCGTCCGGACCTTTGTCATACAGGGCCAGATTGTCGCTGCTCATCAACGTGTCGAGATCCCGATCACGCGGCGCGGCGTCATCACTCAGGAAATTGGCGAGCCGACTGTTGGCAAACTCGGACCCGGTCGCGCCACCAGTGCCGGACGGACTCGCAACCGTGTCGGTAACAGTAAATACTGTGACGGCGGGGACATTCGCGGGAATGTCTGAGTAGGGGCGTAACGCTGGTAACATTCACTCTTCCTTTCCACATAAGTGTCGGGCCGCACGCCGACCCATAGGAAATTACATCTTCAATATAACGCAATGAGAGGCGTTTGACGCGTGAACACTTTGGTAATGGTTAACGCCCCGGGCGTCGCTCGTCGGACAGTCGACTTCACGGGGGCGGCGAATATCAAAGTCGCGTCCTTTGTGGCGTTGATGCACTTTCGGGAATATTTCGCCGTGAGTGCTTCGGCCAAGCCTGATAGGGGGGGCGCCGTTCCGAACTCACCAAGTCCCCACTGGGGGCGTCGTTGATGCTTGGCCGGTTGTTGCTTACAGCCTGACACCGTGACCTGCGCAGGCATACCGGCGCCGTCAGATAATGGTCTTGGCACCTGCGTAGCGGCGGCTGGCCTCGCGTTCCGACGTCTGCTGCAGCTTGTGGCGCGCGAGCAGGGCGTATTCGACGTTGTCCCCACCCTGCCGTCGCCCTGCAGTCGAGGGCAGCACAACCGGGGTATCCTTCTTGGTCGCTTCGCGCGGGAAAACCGCACCAGCTGCAGATTTCTGCAATTGTGCCATGGCCTTTGCCAGTTGCTGCGTCGTGGCCGGGGTCACGGCAGCCTTGTATCGCGCTGCGACTTCGGGCAGCTCCGAGCGCCCGGACGGGTCTGCCTCTTGATAGGGCATCAGAGTCTCCTGAACCTTGGGATCGAGAAAAGGAACAAATTCAATTTGATTTTCAGCAATTGTGCTTAAGAATCTGTGTATGCTGACCGACCGCTTGCTGCCTAAATCGAAAATTTGCAGTAAAAAGTATGACGCTGGCGCCAGAAAACACGCGCCCTTGGCGCTTTTTCCGCAGGAGGAGAGCGGCGTTAGCTGCGTTCGGGAACGATCTGTTGTGCGATCCCGACAAGCAACAGATAGACCGAAGTCGCAAACAAGGCGATGGTCACGACCGGGCCAGGAGCAAAGTCGACCCATGCGGTCCACCCGGCAAGGGCGGTCCAGATCAGCGCAATGGGAAGCGACACAAGCCGCCAGCGTTCGGTGCGAACCGGATGGATGAACTTCAATGGCAGGAATTGCGTTGCAGACAGCAGAGTAACGAGGCCAAGGCTGACCCAGTGATTGGGCTCGAGTGCAAAAATGACCAAGATCAACATGTTCCAGCAGCCGGGGAACCCGGAGAAAGAGTTGTCCTTGGTCTTCATCCGCGTGTCGGCAAAATACATTGCGCTGCTGAAGGTGATGACGATGACCGCGGCCCAGCCGGTCCAGCCGGACATCAGGCCGGACTTGAACAACGCAAAGGCAGGGATGAACACGTAGGTCAGATAGTCGATGATCAGGTCCAGCATAACGCCGTCAAACTGCGGCGCATTGCGTTTTACGTTGTAGTGACGGGCAAGCGGACCATCGACTCCGTCGACTGCAAACGCCACGACCAGCCACAGATACATCAGATCCCACCGTGCATCTACGGCGGCGAGCATGGCGAGCATGGCAAAAACGGCGCCAGTCGCGGTCAATAAATGTACGGTCAATGCACGGAGTTCAGACGTCATTTAAGTGTGATGACGAATTTCGCCACAGCCCGCAACCCAGAAGCGTGGGTGACGGGCTGTGTTTCGTGAATTTTGTACGGCTTCGACCTGACAAATATTGATCAAGCCTAAGGTATCGTGAGGCCAGCACGAATGACATCAAACGGGGTGTGGCCATTGCCGCTTGCACAGATCGCGCAAATCAAAGCGCAACATTGCGAGACGTCACGTAGGCACAGCCTCTCGGTCGTGTGCGGATGGTCAGGCTTTGGGGTGCGCGCGGGTGTAGACGTCCATCAGATGCGCCGTATCCACCGCCGTATAGGCCTGGGTCGTGGACAGCGAGGCGTGACCCAGCAGCTCCTGTATGGCGCGCAGATCTCCGCCCGCCTCCAGCAGATGGGTGGCGAAACTGTGGCGCATGGCATGCGGGGTCGCGGAGGCGGGCAGACCAAGCTGGCGCCGCGCATCGGCCACCACGCCCTGGATCATCCGTGCATGCAGGGCACCGCCGCGCACGCCGCGAAACAGCGGTTGGTCGCGCTCCTGCGGATGCGGGCAAAGCTGCAGGTAGCGATCCACGGCCTGGCGTGCAGCGGGCAGAACCGGCACCACGCGCTCCTTGCCGCCCTTGCCGGTGATCCGAAGCGTTGCGGGCAGGGGGGCGTCCTTGCCCATCAGGCCGAGCGCTTCGGAAATTCGCAATCCACAGCCATAGAGCAGCGTGACCACAGCCACATCGCGGGCGGCGACCCAATCCTTGAGCGATTGCAGCTCCACCGTGTCGATCATGGCACGGGCGGCGTCCTTGTCGAGCGGGCGGGGCAGCTTCTTCTGGAACTTCGGCGCCCGGGTCGAGAGCACCGCGGTCGGCTCAAACCCTTCGCGCTTGGCCAGCCAACCGTAGAATTTCTTCACAGCGGAGAGTTTGCGCGCCAGTGACCGCGCGCCGGTGCCTGATGTGCGAGCCGAGGCCATCCATGCGCGCATGTCGGCGGTGGTGATGCGACTGAGCGCCCCCAGCCCCTGCGGGCCGCCGAAATGTAGGCTCATGAAGGCAAGAAACTCGCTCACATCGCCGCGATAGGCGGTCAGGGTATTTGACGCCGCGCCCTCCAGTGCACCAAGGCCGTCGAGCCAGATTTGCAGCGCATCTCGCGCTGCCGGAGAAATGAGGGTGGGGTCGCCGGCGCTCAAGACAGCCAGCGGCGCATGCAGCGCTCGAATACCCCGCCAAAGAAGGTCAGGAGGTCGGTGCCGTGTTGCGGGGTGAATTGATGCGGATCCTCGGCGCCAAAGACCAGCAGGCCCGGCAGGCGCCCGGCGCCAAGATCAAGCCGTAAGCAGGCCTCTGAGCGCAGATCGGCACCACGATCCCCATAGATGCGTGACGGACCAGCCTGGATCTGGCGCAGAATCACCGGACGGTCGCCGCCGTAAGAGCGCCCCTGCGCCACATAGGAATCGACAAAACCGGCCTCGGTGAATTTCAGCACATCACCGACGCGCTCCACCGCGGCGCCAGCCTCTTCCTGCGTGGTTTCCAGAATCAGCGCCAGTGCGTCCACCCGCAGGATGTCGCGCAGATCACCGCGCAGGATCTCCATGAAGACGGCAAAGCTCTCAGGATCCAGCAGGCGCAGCACGGCGCGGTGGATCTGGTTGGTGCCGGCGAGGTTTTCATAGGCGGCCGCAATCACCGAGCGATGGGTGTCTTCCAGACGGTCGAGCCGGGTTTCCAGCCGCTCCATCGCGATGCCGCGCAGGTCAACGATATTGGTGCCCATGGCGCGCTCGTTGGCGGCCACCAGCGCACGCATCACGTTGGGGTCGTCCAGCACCATGTCGGGCTTTTCAATGATTTTCTTGCGCAGGCTGTCGTCCAGCTCGGCGGTTGTGCTGCTCATCGTCTCGTTCGAACCTCTGATCGGGTTTTGTTTACTATAACATGAGCCATGCGTGGGCGCGCGGGAAAAATCGCCAATTCGCGCCCGGCGGGGGGCAAAATACGCCTCTCGGCAGCAACATGCTGATGCGCAAATAAAAATGGCGCCCCCGTTGAGGGGCGCCATGGCTGGGTCTCGCAATTGATTGGGGCGCGATCAGAGGATCTTGATGCCGGCTGCCTTGATATCGGCGAGGAAGGCCGACAGGCCCTTGTCGGTCAGCGGGTGGTTGACCAGCGACTTGATCACGGCCGGCGGCGCGGTGATCACGTCCGCGCCCACCAGGGCACAGTCGGAGATATGGTTCACGCTGCGGATGGAGGCGGCGAGGATCTCGGTGGTGAAACCGTAGTTGTCATAGATGGTGCGGATATCCTCGATCAGGTCCATCCCGTCGAGGTGGATATCGTCCAGGCGACCGATGAAGGGCGAGATGAACGAGGCACCTGCCTTGGCGGCCAGCAGCGCCTGATTGGCAGAGAAGCACAGGGTCACATTGACCTTGTGGCCCTCGTCGGTCAGGGTTTTGCAGGCCTTCAGCCCGTCCCAGGTCAGCGGCACCTTCACGGTGATGTTCTCGGCGATTTCCAGCAGCTTGCGGCCCTCGGCGATCATGGTTTCGGCATCGGTCGCAGTGACTTCGGCGGAAACCGGGCCGTCGACCAGATCGCAGATCTCCTTGGTGACTTCGATGATGTCACGGCCGGATTTCTTGATCAGGGAGGGGTTTGTGGTGACGCCGTCGACCATGCCAAGATCGTTCAGCTCGGCAATGGCGTCGATTTCGGCGGTGTCTACGAAGAATTTCATGGGCTTTGGTCCTCTGGATGGCTTGGCCTCGGTGCGCCTTGGCTTTACCTGATAGGAGGTCTTGCGAAAAGTCCGAAAGACACAAGGGTGGTCAGGGCGCGTCCGGGCGCATGTTAGCGGAAACACTTGCCCGCGCCTACCGTTGGGGCAACAAAAAGAACAGGGTCACGACAGGAATGACGCAGCAGAGCGAGAGTCCGGAGTTTTTTGCCCAGGGCGAGCGAGTCGGAGTACTGACAGCGCAGCCGCTGGACCGGCTGCTGGACTATCGCGCACCCGAGGGCGGCTGCTTTCTTGGCGCCTTTGTCGAGGTGCCGCTGGGGCCGCGCAAGGTCATCGGCGTGGTCTGGGGGCCGGGCGCGGGCGGATTTGATGCCGCCAAGCTGCGCTCGGTGATCCGGGTGCTGGATCTGGCCCCGATGCGCACGGAGATGCGCGGCTTTCTGGAGCGCGCGGCGCAATATACGCTGACGCCGATGTCGATGATGCTGCGGCTGGCGACCCGCGCGCCGGGGCTGGCGGATCCGCCCTCGATGCGCAAGATCCTGCGAAGAGGCGATCAGGAGCCGGATCGCCTGACGGATGCCCGTGCCAAGGTGCTCGACGTGATGGACGAATATGAGGGCGCGGCCTTCACCGCGTCGGAACTGTCCGGGCTGGCGGGGGTGACCAGTTCGGTGATCAAGGGGCTGGTGAAGCAGGGCGCCATCCGCGAGGAGGAAGCCCCCCGCGACCTGCCGTTTCCGCCGCTGGATCCGGACCTGCCGGGCAAGACCCTCTCGGACGATCAGGCCGCCGCCGCCGCCGCTCTGGAGGCCGGTGTGAACGGGGGGCGCTACGGCACCACATTGCTGAAAGGTGTGACCGGTTCGGGTAAGACCGAAGTCTATCTCGAGGCCGTGGCCGCTTGCCTGCGCAAGGGGCGGCAGGCGCTGGTGCTGCTGCCGGAAATCGCGCTGACGGCAGAGTTTCTCAAACGGGTCGAGGCGCGTTTTGGCGCGGTGCCGGCGGAATGGCATTCCGGCGTCACCATGACCGAACGCCGCCGGGTGTGGCGCATGGTCGGGCAGGGGGCGGCGCAACTGGTGATCGGCGCGCGCTCTTCGCTCTACCTGCCGTTTCGCGACCTTGGCCTGATCATTGTCGACGAGGAACACGACACCTCCTACAAGCAGGAGGAGGGCGTCCTGTATAACGCGCGTGATCTTGCGGTCTGGCGCGCGGCGCTCTGTCAGGCGCAGGTGGTGCTGGCGTCGGCAACGCCGAGCCTGGAGACCTGGGCCAATGCCGAAGCGGGCAAATACACCCGTCTCGATCTCACGTCGCGTTTTGGCGAGGCGGTGCTGCCGGAAATGCGCGCCGTCGACATGCGCAACGAAGACCTGCTGCCCTCGACCTGGATCTCACCCACCCTGAAGCAGGCCATGAAACTGCGGCTGGAGCGCGGCGAGCAGTCGCTCCTGTTCCTCAACCGCCGTGGTTTTGCGCCGGTGACGATCTGCCGGGCGTGCGGCACCCAGGTGGCCTGCGACAATTGCGATGCGCGCATGGTCGAACACCGCTTCATGAAGCGGTTGATGTGCCATCAGTGCGGCGAGACCAAACCCGTGCCCACCGAATGCCCCTCCTGCAAGGTAGAGGGCAAGATGGCTCCCGTCGGCCCCGGAATCGAGCGGCTGGGTGAAGAAGCGGCGGCGCTGTTTCCCGAGGCACGCATTGCAGTTCTGAGTTCGGATCTGTTTGGCTCGGCCCGGGCGCTGAAGCAGCGGATCGAAGAGATCGCGGCGGGTGAGGCGGATATCATCCTCGGCACCCAGCTGGTGGCCAAGGGACACAACTTTCCGCTGCTGACGCTGGTGGGGGTGATCGACGCCGATCTCGGGTTGCAGGGATCGGACCTGCGCGCCGCAGAGAGGACGTTCCAGCTGATGCGGCAGGTGGCGGGTCGTGCGGGCCGGGCCGAGCGCCGGGGCGAGGCCCTAATGCAGAGTTTTCAGCCCGAACATCCGGTGATCCGCGCGATCCTCTCTGGTGACGAAGAGAGCTTTTGGAAGGCGGAGGCCGCGCAGCGGCAGGCGGCGGGGGTGCCGCCATACGGGCGCATGGCGGGGATCATCCTGTCGGGCACCGATCTGGCGCAGGTCTTTGACCTTGGCGGTGCGCTGGCCCGCAATGATGGCCCGCTCCGGCAGGTGGGCGCGCAGCTCTTTGGCCCGGCCCCGGCTCCCATCGCCCGGGTGCGCGGGCGCCACCGGGTGCGCTTGCTGGTCAAGGCCGACAAGGGCGTCCCGCTTCAGGACGCCATCAGCCGCTGGATCGCACCGTTCAAGCTGAAGGGCGATCTGCGTCTGAATGTCGATATTGACCCGCAGAATTTCTTTTGACCACCCCTGCAGCCTCATAAGACACGGCCTGTTGCCCCTGCAGGAGCGCAGATAGACCTGTGCATGCAGCGGCGTGAGTTGGTACAATTCTTGACTAGCTCTGTCAGGCAAAGCGCTCTAAAGCCGGGGCATGTTTACGCCCATGACCCTCGATCAAGCCCGGTCCCTGCCGTTCTGGCGCCGTCCGATCACGCTGCTGTTTCTCATGGCGATCGCCATGCCCATCGCCTTCAACACTTGGTCGGCGCTGCTGAACAACTTTGTTATTGAGGTGGCGAATTTCGACGGGGCGGACATCGGCCTGCTGCACACCGTGCGCGAGATTCCGGGCTTTCTGGCCTTTCTGGTGATCTTTCTGATCATCTTCATCCGCGAGCAGGTGCTGGGCCTGCTGTCGCTGGCGTTGCTTGGCGTGGCCACGGCGGTCACTGCCTGGTTTCCGACCCTGCAGGGCATCTTGATCATCACCGTGCTCAGCTCCGTCGGCTTTCATTATTTCGAGACCGTGGCCCAGTCGTTGCAGCTGCAATGGCTCACCAAGGAACGCGCGCCGCAGATGCTGGGCTGGCTGGTGGCGACCGGCTCTGCCGCAACCCTGGTGGTCTACGGCATCATCGTGCTGCTGTGGGAACCTCTGAACCTGTCCTACAACGCGGTCTATATGGCGGCTGGCGGCTTCTGCGCCGTGGTGGCGATCTTCTGCCTGTTCGCGGTGCCCCAGTTCGACGGTCCGACGCCGCAGAACAAGAAGATGGTGCTGCGCCGCCGCTACTGGCTCTACTACGCACTGCAGTTCATGGCCGGCGCGCGGCGGCAGATCTTTGTGGTCTTTGCGGGCTTCATGATGGTGGAGCGCTTCGGCTTTGAGGTGCATCACCTCACGAGCCTCTATCTCATCAATCTGCTGGTAAATATGGTGGCCGCGCCATTGCTGGGCCGGGTCGTGTCGCGGTTTGGCGAACGTCGCACGTTGATTTGTGAGTATGTCGGTCTGACGGTGGTGTTCGCGCTCTATGGTGGCATCTACTGGTTTGGCTGGGGGGTGGTGCTGGCGGCTACGCTCTACGTCGTGGATCATATCCTCTTTGCGCTTGCACTGGCTCTGAAAACCTACTTCCAGAAGATCGCCGATCCGGCTGATATTGCACCCACCGCAGCAGTTGCGTTTACGATCAACCATATCGCGGCGGTGTTCCTGCCGGTGCTGTTGGGCCTGCTCTGGATCGTATCTCCGTTTGCGGTGTTCGGATTGGCGGCCTGCATGGCACTGATCTCGCTGGCGCTATCCCTGATGATCCCGCGCCATCCTGAGCCGGGGAATGAGACCATTTTCGCCCGTCTGACAGCGCCCGCGCCTGCGGAATAAGTCTACCAACCAAGGGGCCGCGGGCGTGCTGCCCTCTTGACCATATATGCAAGGCTCGCGTAGGCGCTGGACAACCGCGCGCCCGACGCGCCCTTTGTTCCACTGCGGAGATCCCAACATGCCCACATTCACCGCGCTCACCACGCTGACCGGAAAAGCTCAGGCCGAGGCATTGGGCGATGCGATGGAGCGTTTGACGCCAGAACCAACCGGCGTTGGTGTGTTCGAGGTCGAGGATGGGTCCGGTCTCTGGGAAGTGGGTGGGTATTTCACCGAAGCTCCCGATGAGGCAGGGCTGGCGCTGTTGGCCACATTGCATGAGGCAAAGCCCTTTGCGGTTTCCGAGTTGCCGGAGACGGATTGGGTTGCGCATGTGCGGCGCGAGCTGGCCCCTGTCGAGGCCGGGCGTTTCTTTGTCTATGGCAGCCATGATGCCGACAAGCTACCAGGGGACAAAATTCCGCTGTTGATCGAGGCCGCCATGGCCTTTGGTACTGGACACCATGGGACGACGCTCGGGTGCCTGAAGGCACTGGACCAGCTGCTGGATCAGGGCTTCACCGCGTCCAAAGTGGCCGATATCGGCTGTGGCACCGCGGTATTGGCGATGGCCGCGGCGCGAGTCTGGGCGGATGCGGACATTCTGGCCAGCGATATCGACCAGGTTGCGGTGGATGTTGCAGAGGCCAATATGGAGGCCAACGGCATGAAGGGCGCCGTGCAGTGCCTTGAGGCCGCAGGGTTCGACGCGCCGCCGCTCAAGGACGCGGCCCCTTATGATCTGATCTTTGCAAACATCCTCAAAGGGCCGCTGGTGGCGCTTAGCCCCGATATGGCAGCACATCTGCGCGATGGCGGATATGCGATTCTGTCTGGCATCCTGAACGAGCAGGCCGATGATGTGATCGCGGTTTATGCACAGAACGGCGTCAATCTGGTTAATAGGGATGAGATTGGTGAATGGACAACGCTGATTTTGCGCAAGTAAGCTGAGATCGCGGGCAGTTTAATCGACTTTTAGCTATTTGCCCCGTTCTTGCCTCAATTCGCGCGTAGCTTCGAGCAACCCGCTAGTGGGGGCTAGTTCGGAGTGTTCGCTATGAGCGATCAATATGCAGAATTTCAAAGCCGGCTGCGCCGTTTGGACAGGAAAACCCTGAACAAAGGTCATGGCTACACGGCAAAGATCAGGACCGATGGTCTGATCGTTGTTGAGCCGAGAAAAGTCGTGCGCTCACGGATCTCACTGCGCTCACTGTTGCTCTTCTTGGCTGCCGGGCTTTTGTTCAAGGGCTTCTTGATGGCGTCCCTCGGTTTCGCAAGCTACGATCAAAGAGTGTCGCAACTCGCCGAGGGCTCATTCGTCGAGCGAAGTGGCGCTTTTGTCATGCAAAGCGATCCGCTGTCGACAAAAATTGCAGGGCAACTGTTGCCGCTCCTGCGCTGATCCACCTGATGATGTGACAGCGGCCTTCCGTCAGATGCCGCGTGTTGCATAGTGCTCAGCATCCGTTCCAAGCTCATCAACGAGAAACGCCGCGCTTGGGATATCCCAGGCGCGGCGTTCTAATTTGGTCAATGCGTAAGGCGACCGTCCAAATCCGTGCGTGTCAGACCAGCGGCGAGTTGGCGTCGATGCTGTCGACATCGCCACGGATCAAGCCGATATCGGCCAGTTCACGGTCGGTCAGAGCGCCAAGTGCCTTGCGGGTCGAGCGGGCGTCGTTCCAGGCCATGACATTGGCGGTGATCGTATGAGCAAGAGCGCCGATACGGCCGATCAGGCCGGTGGTGCCTTGGGCGGTGCGGGTGGTGTCGAATGCAGCCATATCCACGTTCTCTCTGATTGAAGTTCAGGTCTTTCGCGTGATGCGATGAGCGGCAAATAGAGATGACATTTCCATCTCACAAGTGCATTTTTTGCATGCGTCCCATGCGCTTTTTGCATGTCTGAAGCCTATATGAATAAGGGAATTATCAAGGTTTTCGACTTTCGTCCCAAAGGTGTCGCACGTGTATTTCGGTCAGTCGTTTTTGTGCGCAAAATGGTGCAATTTCCGTCTCGCTGGGCAAATGGCGCTGGTGCAGGTAGAACCCGGCGCGCTACCCGGGTTCGGGAAAGCGTTTGGCTGTGTTCGCGTTTTGTGCTAGCTCACTTGAAACAATGACCAAACAATCAGGCGTAGATCGGGCAAGCAGATGCGAATACTGGGAATCGATCCGGGGCTCAGAACCCTTGGGTGGGGCGTGATCGAATCAAATGGCGCACGCCTCAGCCATGTCGCCAATGGTCTGTGCCACTCTGACGGTGATGATCTGGGCGAGCGGCTTTTGTCGCTGCACAATCAGATCACCGAGGTGATCGTGGAATATGCGCCGGATCAGGCGGCGATCGAGCAGACGTTTGTCAACAAGGACGGTGCTGGGACGCTGAAACTGGGTCAGGCGCGGGGGGTGGCACTGCTCACGCTCGCAAAGGCGGGATTGCCGACGGGTGAATATGCGCCCAACCGTGTGAAAAAGACGGTGGTTGGCGTCGGCCATGCGGAAAAGCAGCAGGTCATGCATATGGTGAAGCTGCAACTGCCCGGCTGTGCCCCCAAAGGCGAGGATGCCGCCGATGCGCTGGCCATCGCCATCTGTCACGCCTACTACGGCGGTACCAACCAGCGGCAATTGAAAGAGGTGCGCGCATGATCGGCAAGTTGACCGGGCGGCTCGATTACAAGGCGCTTGATCATGTGATGATCGACGTCCGTGGCGTGGGCTACATCGTGTATTGCTCTGACCGCACCATGGCGACGCTGCCCGCAGTCGGGGAGGCCGTGCAGCTATATACCGAGCTTCTGGTGCGTGAGGACCTGATGCAGCTGTTCGGGTTCACCTCCTTGGTTGAGAAGGAATGGCATCGTCTTCTGACCTCCGTTCAGGGCGTTGGCGCCAAGGTGTCGTTGGCTATCCTGAGCGCCTTGGGCCCCGATGGCGTGAGCCGCGCCATTGCACTTGGCGATTGGGCCACGGTGAAGGCGGCAAAGGGCGTTGGCCCTAAAACTGCGCAACGCATCGTTCTGGATCTGAAAGACAAGGCTCCATCGGTGATGGCCATGGGGGGAACGGTGACCGACGCATTGAACGGTCCGGAGCTTGACGGGGTGGTCGAGCCATTGGAGAAGGCGCCTGCGAAACCGGCGCGCACTTCAAAGGCAAAGGCGCCCTCGGGGGCAGCAGCGGCCTCAGCTGGCGCATTGTCGGCGTTGGGAAATCTGGGCTATGGGCCATCCGACGCGGCTGCGGCCGTGGCTGAAGCTGCCGCTGCCAATCCCGATGCGGGCGAGGCCGAGCTGATCCGTGCCGCCCTGCGCCTGTTGGCGCCCAAAGGATGATCGGGCGTGTGAGCCGGTTTGGCCTGCCCAAGGTGCGCTCCGCGTGCAAAGGCGTGCAAGGTACGGGCAGGCTGGGCGGGACCGATTTCCAGACGGCCAACTGCATTTGCATGCATGATACATGGATACAGAGATGACCGACGCCGATCCCACCCTGCGGCCTGATCCGCTTCCCGAGGACAATGACCGCGCTTTGCGCCCGCAAGGTTTGGGTGAATTCATTGGTCAGGCGGAGGCGCGCGCCAACCTGCGCATCTTCATCGAGAGTGCGCGCCGTCGTGGCGAGGCAATGGACCACACGCTGTTTCACGGCCCTCCCGGCCTGGGCAAGACCACGCTGGCGCAGATCGTCGCGCGCGAGCTTGGGGTGAATTTTCGCATGACGTCTGGCCCGGTGCTGGCAAAGGCCGGGGATCTGGCCGCGATCCTCACCAATCTGGAGGCGCGCGACGTGCTCTTTATTGATGAAATCCACCGGCTGAACGCGACAGTGGAAGAGGTGCTCTACCCTGCGCTGGAGGATTTTGAACTGGATCTGGTGATCGGCGAAGGGCCCGCCGCGCGCACTGTGCGTATCGAGTTGCAGCCCTTCACGCTGATTGGGGCAACCACCCGGATGGGCTTGTTGACGACACCGCTGCGGGACCGGTTCGGCATCCCGACCCGGCTGCAATTTTACACAGTTGATGAGTTGTTCGAAATCGTCAGCCGCAATGCGCGCAAACTTGGCGCGCCCGCAGATGACGAAGGCGCACGCGAGATCGCGCGGCGCGCAAGGGGGACGCCCAGGATCGCGGGGCGGCTCTTGCGCCGCGTCGTGGACTTCGCGGTTGTCGAGGGCGACGGCACCATCACCCGGGAACTGGCGGACAACGCCCTGACGCGGCTGGGGGTGGATCAGCTGGGGCTGGATGGTGCGGACCGCCGTTACTTGCGGCTGGTGGCGGAAAACTACGGCGGTGGTCCCGTGGGGATCGAGACAATGTCGGCAGCCCTGAGCGAAAGCCGGGATGCGCTGGAGGAGGTGATCGAGCCCTACCTGTTGCAGCAGGGGCTGATCCAGCGCACACCCCGCGGGCGGATGCTGGCGCAGAAGGCCTGGCAGCATATCGGTCTGACACCGCCGAAGTCGTCCAGCGATCTGTTCGGTTGAGGCCACGCGCGCCACGTTGGATCAGGTGCAACCGGAGCGCCACGCGATTGAGCGCCCCGAGGCAGAGATGTGCAGGGCGCAAAGCTGTCTGGCAAATTCGACGCTTGTCTGAAGTCATTGCCGAAACTTGGACGGCGATGACTTCCCACTTGCTGCTCAAACGGCGCGCCCGTACAAAACACGCGACGACATTTGATAAAGACGAGGCCGTGCATGTCCGCACTTCTGTTGCCAGAGGAAATCGAGGCGCTTTTCACCCGCGAGGATGGGTCTTACACCTTTTCCCGCTGGGGTCGCCCAATCACACCCATCGTCTTTGGTGTCACGGATGAAGCATTGGCCACCGTGAAGGGCGCGGTCGAGGCCGTGGTCACGCTTGCCGGCCACAAGATGGCAGAAACCGATCCTGAACTGGGCGCGAACCTCATGTTCTTCTTCTTTCGGGACTGGAACGAACTGCTGGAGGTGCCGGACCTTGATCGCATGATCCCCGGTCTCGCACCGCTGGTGAGCCGTCTCTCGGAAGAAGATGCCAGCCAGTATCGCGCGTTCCGGTTCGACGAGGATGGCGGCATTCGGGCGGCCTTCGTGTTCTTGCGGATGCAGGGTGGGATGGCGGAGATGCCGGCCGAGGCGCTGGCGCTGACCCAAGCGGTGCAGGTGATGCTCTTGTGGGGGGATCGCGCCTTTGCCGAGGTCTCACCGCTGGCGGTGCTGCCGGAGAACGGCAATACCATCCTGCGGCCCGAAGTTGCAGGGGTGATTGCCGCCGCATATGACCGGATGCTGCCCGTTTCGGCTCAGGATGCCAGCCATGCGCTGCGGCTATACGCTCGACTGCAGGCGCTGCCCGCGGAGGGCAGCACGACGTGACCCATCGCTTTCCGATCACGGTATATTACGAAGACACCGACATGGGCGGTGTGGTGTATCATGCTAACTTCCTGCGTTTTATCGAGCGCGCTCGCAGTGACTATGTGCGCGCGCTTGGCGTCGATCAGAACGCCATGCGCGATACCGGTATCGTCTGGGTGGTGACCCGAATCGAAGCGGATTACCTGTCACCAGCGCGGTTCGAAGATGAGCTGACTGTCGAGACCCATGTCGAGAAATCGACCTCTGCGCGTCTCACGATGGCGCAGGTGGTGCGACGCGACGGGCGGGAGCTGTTCCGCGCGGTCGTGACGGCCGTGTGTATGGACATGCACAGCGGCAAGCCAGTGCGGCTTCCGGCAGAACTTCGCGCATCTCTGTAACAAACGCCGCTGAGGCCCCTGTTTCCTTGGTAATGCCGCTTGTTTTCCGTTAGCGTCGCCTCAAATTAGGCCGCGCGCCACAAACGACGCGGCAACTGGCGATAGAGCAGGCAGATGGAAGCAGAAACTCTGGCACTGGCACAGGAGATTGATTTCTCCATGTGGGGGCTGTTCGCACGTGCGACGCTCACCGTTAAATTCGTGATGATCATGCTGATCGGGGCCTCGATCTGGTCTTGGGCGATCATCTTGCAGAAATTGATCACCTACCGCGTCGCGCGTCGCGAGGCGCAGATCTTCGAGCGGGCATTCTGGTCGGGCAATCCGCTCGACGAGCTCTATGAGGAGATCGGTCCGGACCCCTCAGGGCATTCGGAGCGCATCTTTGCCTCTGGCATGACGGAATGGCGCCGCAGTCATCGTACCGATGGCGCGTTGATCCCCGGCGCACAGGCGCGCATCGACAGGTCCATGGATGTGGCGATCTCCAAAGAGAGCGAAGGGCTGCAGAGTGGGTTGCAAATTCTGGCAACCATCGGCTCCACGGCGCCATTCATTGGTCTGTTCGGGACAGTCTGGGGCATCATGAACGCCTTCATCGAGATTGCAGAGCAGCAGAATACCAACCTTGCCGTGGTGGCACCCGGGATCGCCGAGGCGCTGCTGGCAACGGGCCTCGGCCTTCTTGCGGCGATCCCCGCCGTCATCTTCTATAACAAGCTTTCGGCGGACTCGGACCGGATCATTGGTGGCTATGAGGCCTTTGCCGATGAATTCGCGACCATCTTTTCACGTCAAATGGACAGCTGACCCATGGGAGCAGCCATTCAACAAAAGGACGGCGGCGGGCGTCGGCGGGGACGCAGGCGTTCTCGCGCACGGCCGATGGCAGAGATCAACGTCACGCCCTTTGTGGACGTGATGCTGGTGCTGCTGATCATCTTCATGGTGGCTGCGCCGTTGATGACGGTTGGCGTACCAGTGGAGCTGCCCAAAACTGCCGCAGGCGCGCTGCCGGGGGAAGAAGAGGAACCGCTGACGGTGACCATGACCGCTGCCGGTGAAATTCAGATCCAGACCACGCCTGTGGCGCGGGAGGATTTGGTCGCGCGGCTGCGTGCCATTGCATCCGAACGGACGTCGGATCGTGTCTATCTGCGTGCTGACGGCGCTATCGCCTATAGCGATGTGATGCAGGTGATGGGGGCGCTCAATGCGGGTGGCTTTGCCAATGTCGGGTTGGTGACGGATACCGGCGGGCCTGCGCTCGATGGTCGTCCGGCCTCTGCGACCGTCCCGCAGGGCGAGTGATACGGGGGCCAATGTGCAAACCGGCACAAAAATCTCCGTAGCAGGACATGGGATCCTGATAACCTGGGCGCTCGTGGGGGGGTGGTTCAATGCTGAGCCGTTGCCGTTCCAGAGCCAGGATGTTTCGATCATTTCCGCTGAGGAATTTGCGCGGCTGAGCGAACAGCAGGCCGCGCCCGAGGTGGCAGAGGATCCGGTGGCGCCGCAGGTGCCGCCTGAGCCCGAGACGACGCCTGCCATTCCTGAACGCCCGACGCCAGTGCCGGAGACACCTCCAGCGACGCCAGTGCCGATTGAAACACCTGTCGAGGAGGCCGAGCCTGAACCGCCCGCGCCAGAACCGACGCCGGAGGTGCCAAGCATCGTGCCGGATGCGCCCGACGTTCCCGAAATCGTGACCGATCTGCCGCAAACTGCGGAGCCCGAGACTGCGCAGCAGACGGATCGGGTTGCGCCGGAACCTGTCCAGGCGCCGGAACCGGATACGCAAGTCGATGATGTGGCACAGGAAGAGGTTGCGCCGGATGAGGGGGCTGATGCCAACCAGCCGGTGCAGGAGGCCACGGCCCCGGAAGCGGCAAGCGACCGGATCGTGACCGAAGCAGAGGCGGACGACGCAGAGCCGACCGCACCGTTGGCGAGCGTTCGGCCTCTCACACGCCCGGCGCGCCCGAGCCCGGAACCAGAGCAACCGCCGGAAACCCAAACGGCAACAGCCGAAGAAAATTCCGACCCCGCGCCGGAACCAAACCCCGAGGTGGAGAGTTCTGCTGTGGACGACGCTCTTGCAGAAGCCTTGGCCGGGAGCGGAGAAGTCGAAGCACCGGAACCATCTGGCCCGCCGATGACACGGGGAGAAAAAGATGCGCTGCGGATCGCAGTCTCGCAATGCTGGAACGTCGGATCGCTGTCCAGCGAAGCGCTTCGTACCTCAGTCGTTGTGGGCGTCACACTTTCACGCGAGGGAGTTCCAGACATTGGCTCTATTCGCATGCTGTCCAGCTCCGGTGGGTCCGACAGTTCCGCCAAACAGGCCTATGAGGCCGCGCGCCGCGCAATCATCCGCTGCGGATCAAGAGGATTTGATCTTCCGGCTGACAAATTTGCGCAATGGCGTGATATTGAGATGACATTTAATCCCGAAGGAATGCGGATCAGATGAGAAACGCGATTGCAACAGTACTCCTTGGCCTTGCGATGCTGCTGCCCGTCGGGGCGGTTCAGGCGCAGGATGGGCCGCTCAGGATCGAAATTACAGATGGCGTGATCGAACCGCTCCCCTTTGCGGCGCCGGATTTCATCGCTGACACGCCAGCCGCGTCACAATATGCGGCGGATATCGCCCGGGTGATTGCAGATGACCTAAGAGGCTCCGGCCTGTTCAGAGAGATTCCCAAATCCGCCTATATCTCGCCCTACAGCGATTTTGATGCGGCGGTGAATTTTACCGATTGGAAGGCGATCAACGCGCAGGCGCTGATTACCGGCGCGGTCAGCCTGTCCGGTGATCGGATCACTGTACGTTTCCGCGCCTACGATGTGTTTGCGGGACAAGAGCTGGGGTCCGGACTGCAATTGTCGGGCACCACGGACGGCTGGCGACGCATCGGCCATAAGGTCGCCGATACCATTTACGCGCGTCTGACAGGTGAGGGGGGCTATTTCGACAGTCGCGTCGTGTTTGTCTCGGAGACTGGCCCGAAGGATAACCGCAAGAAGCGGCTGGCGATCATGGATTACGACGGCGCCAACGTGCAGTATCTGACCAATTCCGAATCCATTGTTCTTGCACCGCGTTTCTCTCCCACGGGCGACAGAGTGCTTTATACCAGCTATGAGAGCGGCTTTCCGCAGATCCATGTGCTTGATGTCGGCAAAGTGCAGCGCCGCATCCTGTCGGCGGGAAATGGCACCATGAGCTTCGCACCGCGATTTGCGCCCGACGGTCAGACCATCGTCTATTCCCAGTCCGCTGGCGGCAATACCGATCTGTTCTCGATGGATATCAACTCTGGCAACACGCAGCGTCTCAGCAGCGCACCTTCGATCGAAACGGCACCGTCCTTTTCGCCGGACGGCAGCCAAATCGTCTTCGAAAGTGATCGCTCCGGCACATCGCAGCTTTATGTGATGCCGGCCTCGGGCGGCGAGGCGAAGCGGATCAGCTTCGGGCAGGGGCGTTACGGCACGCCGGTCTGGTCTCCGCGCGGCGATTATGTTGCCTTCACGAAGCAGAATGCCGGGCGTTTCCATATTGGCGTCATGCGCACGGATGGCAGCGAAGAGCGGTTGTTGACCGCGTCCTTCCTCGACGAGGGGCCAACCTGGTCTCCGAACGGGCGGGTGATCATGTTCACCCGCGAAACCCAAGGCGCGAGTGGCCAGGCGCGGCTTTACTCTGTCGATATTTCCGGGCGGAACCTGAAACCCGTACAAACCCCAGACGGCGCGTCGGACCCTTCCTGGTCGCCGTTGCAGAAATGAGAAACCGTCTGATCGGGCGCGGGGGCTTCAAGCCCGTGGCGCGGTCAGGCAGAACATGCTAACACTTCGGCAAGAAATGTCCGATCACACGAGGCGATTTCAGATGAGCGGTATCAACAAAGCTATTCTCTTGGTTGCGGGCCTGGCCCTTGCAGCCTGTTCCGATGCACGTTGGGATGACACCAGCGCAGGCAGTGGCGGCACCGGCCTCGGCGCCGTTGGCAGCACGGCAGACCCGTCCAGCCCCGCCTACTTCCGCGAGGCGATCGGGGATCGCGTGCTGTTCCTGGTGGACCAGTCCAGCATTTCGCCCGAGGGTCGCACCGTGCTGGACGGTCAGGCGCGCTGGCTCAATGCAAACCCTTCATATGTTGTGACCATCGAGGGCCACGCGGACGAGCGCGGCACCCGTGAGTACAACCTTGCACTTGGTGCGCGCCGTGCCAACTCTGCACGCGAATACCTGATTTCTCAGGGCGTCGCGGCCAATCGCATCCAGACCGTATCCTTCGGCAAAGAACGTCCCATCGAGATCTGTTCGGCACAGAGCTGCTACAATCAGAACCGTCGCGCGGTGACCGTGCTGGCGGGCGGCGCAGTGAGCTGACGCGCATGAAGGGCTTGCGGCAGTTTTTCCTCGCAACGGCGCTGATTGCGGTCAGCGTCGTTCCCGGCGTCACACAGGAGCGGGAGCAGACCTTGGCGGATATCCGTCAGGAGCTTACGGTCCTGCATGTGGAAGTACAGCGCCTCAACCGAGAGCTGTCCACCACAGGCGCACCTTCGGCATCTCTGGCGGGGACCTCGGTGCTGGATCGCGTGACCGCGATCGAGGCGGAGTTGCAGCGCCTGACCTCCAAGACCGAAGAGCTGCAGTATCGTGTGCAACGCATCGTCGAAGATGGCACCAACCGGATCGGTGATCTTGAGTTCCGCCTTGTTGAGCTGGAAGGCGGGGACCTCTCCACGCTGGGTGAGACAACGACATTGGGCGGTGAGATCGCCGGCGAAGCAGCGGTCGGGCTGGGCCAGACGCCGGTGCCCGCTGACGGCGATGCCGTCATCGAAGGCGCTGGTGAGCTCGCCATTGGCGAAGAGGCCGACTACAAGGCCGCGATGGGAGATCTGGAGGGGCAGAATTATCAAGCGGCCGCCGACAAGTTCGCCAGATTCAAGGAGGCCTATCCGGGCAGCCCGCTGACGGCCAAGGTTGATTTTGGTCAGGGCAAGGCGCTGGACGGGCTAGGGGACACCCGAGAGGCCGCGCGCGCCTATCTTGCCGCCTTTACCGGCGATACCTCTGGCACGATCGCGCCTGAAGCGCTGTTCGAACTCGGGGCCGCGCTCGGGCGTCTGGGGCAGGTCGATCAGGCCTGCATCACCCTTGCGGAGGTTGCAGTTCGCTTTCCAAATGATCCCGCAGTGACCGCTGCAGAGGCGGAGCGGTCCACGCTGGCGTGCTCCTGATCCCAACAGAAGAGGCCTTGATCACAGAGATCAGGGCCCGCCTCGGAACCCTACCAGAGAAATTGGGCGTTGCCGTCTCAGGCGGCAGCGATTCAATGGCGCTCCTGCATTTGCTCAACGCAATGTCTCGGACCAGTGAGACGGAGGTGTACGTGGCCACCGTCGACCACGGTTTGCGCCGCGAATCACGCCAGGAAGCCGAATGCGTGGCAGCCCGCGCGGCCGAACTTGGTCTTCAGCATGACATATTGACATGGCACTCCCCTGCCGAGAGCGGAAATCTGCAAGGTGAAGCCCGTGCGGCAAGATACCGTCTGCTTGCGCAGTGGGCCAAAGCGCGCGGTCTTCAGGCCGTGGCGGTCGGGCATACGGCGGATGATCAGGCTGAAACCCTGGTGATGCGCCTGCGCCGAGCGTCGGGGGTGACCGGCCTGTCGGGTATGTCGGTCCGGCACCTGCGCGACGGTATCGAGCTGCTTCGTCCTTTGCTGCGCGTGCACCGAAAGGACTTGCGCAGCTATCTGACGGATCGAAACATTCCCTGGATCGACGACCCTTCAAACAACGATACGCGGTTCGAACGGGTGCGGGTGCGAGAGGCGCTGACAGCGTTGGAGCCGCTCGGCCTGACCATTGATGCGCTGACCGCCGTCGCGGACAATATGCGGATGGCGGACGCGGCGCTGGATCACGCCATGCGAGTCGCGGCGGCACAGCTGGGACAGGTTCGATTGGGGGCGGTAGTGCTTGATCGTGCAGGGTTTCATGATCTTCAGGACGAGATCGCACGGCGACTGCTCGTCGCAGCGATCACTTACGTCAGTGGTGCTGACTACCCGCCGCGGCGGGCGCCCTTGTTGGATGCGTGCCATGCGCTTCGAGAGGGGCGTGGTCTCACGCTGCAGGGGTGTCAGCTCGTGGTGAAATCCAACCGAATCTGGGTGTGTCGGGAATATGAGGCCGTGCGCGAGACATGCATCGAACCTGTCTCTGAGCAGCGCAGCGACGTGGTGTGGGACAATGCCTGGAAAATGAGCGTGCCCCCCAACATTCCTCACGACACAAAACTGCGCGCACTTGGTGACGATGGGCTTCGTTTGATGGAAGATTGGCGCCGTCATGCGGTGCCCAGAGAGGTCTTAAAACCTTTGCCTGCCGTCTGGCAGGGAGGCGAATTGATCGCTGTTCCGCCCTTAGAGCAATCGTCCGTCTGGTCAACTGCGGCAATGCGACTGTCGGAGACTTGGGCGACGCGGTCGTTATCGCATTGAACCTCACCAAATCATCCTTATTTTAGGTGCAACTGATGGTCGTCGCGTGCTAGAGCCGTGGCGTCCTTGGAATTCTTGGGAGAGCCATTTTGGGCAACGCACGCAATATCGCCTTCTGGGTAGTTCTGTTCCTGCTCGTCGTGACCCTGTTCAATCTGTTCAGCGGGTCCGGCAGCACACTTCAGAGCCGCGAGAAGACTTATTCGGAATTTGTGACCGCCGTTGACAACGGTCAGGTCAGTACCGTGACGCTGGATGGCGAGCAGGTCCGCTACACCACCTCTGACGGTCAGAGCTATACGACGATCAAACCGGGCGATGCCGAAGTCACCCAAATGCTGATCGCCAAAGACATCCCCATCCGCGCGGAAAAGCAGCAGCAGTCGACATTCCAGTCCTTCCTGCTGACCCTTCTGCCGTTCCTGCTGTTGATCGGTGTCTGGATCTATTTCATGAACCGCATGCAGGGCGGTGGCAAAGGCGGCGCCATGGGCTTTGGCAAGTCCAAGGCCAAGATGCTGACCGAGAAGCATGGCCGCGTGACCTTTGACGACGTTGCGGGCATCGACGAGGCCAAGGAAGAGCTGGAAGAGATCGTGGAATTCCTGCGCAACCCGCAGAAGTTCTCTCGTCTTGGTGGCAAAATCCCCAAGGGTGCGTTGCTGGTGGGCCCTCCGGGCACGGGTAAAACGCTTCTGGCGCGCGCCATCGCGGGCGAGGCGGGTGTGCCCTTCTTCACCATTTCCGGGTCCGACTTTGTCGAGATGTTCGTGGGCGTTGGTGCAAGCCGCGTGCGCGACATGTTCGAACAGGCGAAGAAGAACGCGCCCTGTATCGTCTTTATCGACGAGATCGACGCCGTGGGCCGTCATCGTGGTGCCGGTTACGGCGGTGGCAACGATGAGCGCGAACAGACCCTCAACCAGCTTCTGGTGGAAATGGACGGCTTTGAGGCCAACGAGGGCGTGATCATTCTGGCGGCGACAAACCGCAAGGACGTGCTTGACCCGGCGCTGCTGCGTCCTGGCCGCTTTGACCGTAACGTGACCGTCAGCAACCCTGACATCAAAGGCCGCGAGAAGATCCTCGGCGTGCACGCCCGCAAGACTCCGCTGGGCGCTGACGTGGATCTGCGCATCATCGCGCGTGGTACGCCCGGGTTCTCCGGTGCCGATCTGGCGAACCTTGTGAACGAGGCGGCGTTGATGGCCGCGCGTGTGGGACGCCGCTTTGTCACCATGGAAGATTTCGAGAACGCGAAAGACAAGGTGATGATGGGGGCGGAGCGCCGCTCCATGGTGCTGACCGCCGATCAGAAAGAGAAAACAGCCTATCACGAGGCGGGCCACGCTGTGGTCGGTCTGATGCTGCCCGAATGTGACCCGGTCTATAAGGCCACGATCATTCCCCGTGGCGGCGCGCTCGGCATGGTTGTTTCACTGCCAGAGATGGACCGGCTGAACTGGCACAAGGATGAATGCCAACAAAAGCTGACAATGACCATGGCTGGTAAGGCCGCAGAGATCATCAAATACGGCGAGGGCCACGTGTCCAACGGTCCGGCAGGTGATATCCAACAGGCCAGCCAGCTCGCGCGTGCGATGGTGCTGCGCTGGGGCATGTCGGACAAGGTCGGCAATATCGACTACGCCGAAGCGCATGAGGGTTATTCCGGCAATACCGGTGGGTTCTCCGTCTCTGCCAACACCAAAGAGCTGATCGAAGAGGAAGTGCGCACCTTCATCGAAAACGCCTATCAGCAGGCCTATCAGATCCTGCAGGACAAAAAGGTAGAGTGGGAGCGTCTTGCGGAAGGTCTTCTGGAGTACGAGACCCTGACAGGCGAAGAGATCAAGCGCGTCATGAACGGCGAGCCGCCGCAGGTCGACGATGATGCAGACGACGACGCGGATTCCGGCGCGACCTCGATCACTGCGATCCCGAAAGCAAAGTCGAAGAAATCGCCGCCGGACGGCGATATGGAACCCGAACCTTCGGCCTGATAGGGCCCCGGCGTTCCGCCACGTTCTTACAGTCGAAAAAAAAGCCGCAGCATCTCGCTGCGGCTTTTTTCATTTATGTATCAAAGGATTGGGCGACGCCCCGGCCGTGTCATAAAAATGACATGTCCCCCTTGATCGCACTTGCCCGCGTTCAGATATAGGCAGCATCTGTCACCGCCCCGGGAGCCGTCGTGCGTATTCCTTTCACTGATCTGTCGCCCGCTCCCCTCATGCCTGAAGCGGGTATATTCGCGCCGCGCATTCCGGCGCCGCTGGTTTTTGCGGCTCTGGCGACCCTCTGCGGGGCCTTTGCGGTCTGGGTTGCGCAGGTCTACTACAGCCCTCTCAGCGCCGCTCTGCACGAGGGGGGACCGGTCGAGGTGGCCTCCGCCGTGCTTTGGGGCCTATGCGCGATCATGGTGATCTATTTCGCGCCGGGACGCGTGTTTGGATCGCAATGGCAGATACTCGCGCTGTTCCTGTTGCTGTTCAGCCGGGAGATGGATTTCGACAAACGCTTTCTCGACGACGGTATCCTGCAACTGCGGCTGTACTCTGGCGACGCGCCGTATTGGCAAAAGATCGTGGGACTTGTGGTTATCCTGATGGTGCTGACCGTAGCCTGGCGCCTGTGCAGGCGCAATCTGCCGGTGCTCTGGGCTGAGGTGCGGCGCGGGGCGGCCTGGGCCTGGTGTAGCTGCGGCGCGCTGGGGCTTTTGGTCGTCGCCAAGAGCCTGGATGGCATTGGTCGCAAACTGGCTGATTTTGGTCTGACACTGGATCCGCAAACGGTGGCTACCGCCATGATATATGAAGAGCTGTTCGAATTGTTTGCCGTGGTCGTGATCGTCTGGGCGATCAGTTTGCTGGAGGCGCGTGTGCGCCGGGATCATCTGGGCGGATCGCACTTGTGACCGAGGTGTGATCGGCTAGACTGCGCGCTCCCTTCCAGCGCAGAAAGTCGATGACATGCCTGTCCTTACAGAAACCGAATTCAGTAGCGAAATCACTTGGCTTGGCATGGTGCCGGCCGACAGCGGCATCCAGGCCGAGGCGCGTGAGGCGCTTGAATTGGGGTTTCACGGGATCACCGGCGCACGGCATGAGGGCACAGAGCGCGCCTCCTGTGTGCGGGTAAAGAACCTCTACGAGACGGGCACCCAAATTCGCAACGTGCGTCAGATGACCATCCTGTCGGAAGAAGAGCTAGCGCTTATCGCGGCTGATATGGGGCTGGATCGGGTTGATCCACGCCATCTTGGTGCGACCATGGTGGTCCGTGGCATTCCCGATTTTACATTCGTTCCCCCATCTGCGCGCCTGCAGGGGGCGGAAGGGGTGACCCTGACCGTCGATATGGAGAATCGCCCCTGCATCTTGCCGGGACGCGAGATCGAGAAGGATCACGCGGGCTATGGTCCAAAGTTCAAGACGGCGGCGGCCAACAGACGGGGAATCACCGCCTGGGTGGAACGTCCGGGGCAGGTCAGGCTGGGCGACATTTTGCGCCTCTATGTGCCTGCTCAACGCGGCTGGGGTGGTGCGCGCTGAGCTATGCCTGGAAGAATATTCTGCCTCAGGGCCTGATCGCGGGCCTTCGAATGCCGCTGACGACGTTCTGAAGCGCAATTATGTCGGAAACTAGGGGCGCGTGTTTTTCATGACGGGATAAGCGTAGGGGAGTACCGGTGCCCGTTGCCGGCCCCTGCCAACTCGACACTTAGGAACCAGGCCATGAGCTACAAGAGTGACATTGAAATCGCCCGCGAGGCGAACAAGCTCCCGATCCAGGAGGTCGGCGCCAAACTGGGCATGAAGAACGAAGATCTGCTGCCTTACGGCCACGACAAGGCCAAGGTGAGCCAGGAGTTCATCAACTCCGTGCAGGGCCGCGAAGACGGCAAGCTGGTCCTGGTGACCGCGATCAACCCGACACCGGCGGGCGAAGGCAAGACCACCACCACAGTGGGTCTGGGCGATGGCCTGAACCGTATCGGCAAGAACGCGATGGTCTGCATCCGCGAAGCTTCCCTCGGCCCGAACTTCGGTATGAAGGGTGGCGCTGCAGGCGGTGGTCACGCACAGGTCGTGCCGATGGAGGAGATGAACCTCCACTTCACCGGCGACTTCCACGCCATCACCTCTGCCCACTCGCTGCTGTCTGCCATGATCGACAACCACATCTACTGGGGCAACGAGCTGGACATCGACATTCGCCGCGTCGCATGGCGTCGTGTGGTCGACATGAACGACCGTGCCCTGCGTCAGATCACGGCTTCCCTCGGTGGCGTGTCCAACGGCTTCCCGCGCGAGACCGGCTTTGACATCACCGTGGCGTCTGAAGTCATGGCGATCCTCTGCCTTGCGGACGATCTCAAGGATCTGGAAAAGCGTCTCGGCGACATCATCGTGGCCTATCGCCGCGACAAGACCGCCGTCTACTGCCGCGACATCAAGGCCGAAGGCGCGATGACCGTGCTGCTGAAGGATGCGATGCAGCCGAACCTCGTGCAGACGCTGGAAAACAACCCGGCCTTCGTGCACGGCGGCCCGTTTGCCAACATCGCTCACGGCTGTAACTCGGTGATCGCGACCAAGACTGCGTTGAAAGTCGCCGACTTTGTTGTCACCGAAGCGGGTTTTGGTGCTGACCTTGGCGCCGAGAAGTTCATGAACATCAAATGCCGCAAGGCTGGTCTTGCGCCCTCCGCTGTGGTGATCGTGGCCACGGTGCGCGCGATGAAGATGAACGGCGGCGTTGCCAAGGCCGACCTTGGTGCGGAAAATGTCGAGGCGGTGCAGAACGGCTGCGCCAACCTCGGCCGTCACATCGAGAACGTGAAATCCTTCGGCGTGCCGGCGGTTGTGGCAATCAACCACTTCGTCACCGACACCGAGGCAGAAATCAACGCGGTCAAGGAATATGTCGCCACCCACGGTGTTGACGCGGTCCTGTCGCGCCATTGGGAACTGGGCTCCGAAGGCTCCGCACCGCTGGCGGAGAAAGTGGTTGAACTGGTTGAAGGTGGCTCCGCGAACTTCGGTCCGCTCTACCCCGACGAGATGCCGCTGTTCGAGAAGATCGAAACCATCGCAAAGCGCATCTACCGCGCCGACGAAGTTCTGGCCGACCAAAAGATCCGCAACCAGCTGAAAGAATGGGAAGATGCGGGATACGGTCATCTGCCGGTCTGCATGGCGAAGACCCAGTACTCCTTCTCCACCGACCCCAACCTGCGCGGCGCGCCAACCGGCCACTCCGTGCCGGTACGCGAAGTGCGCCTCTCGGCGGGTGCCGGTTTCATCGTGGTTGTCTGCGGTGAGATCATGACCATGCCGGGTCTGCCGCGCACGCCTGCGTCGGAAAGCATCCGCCTGAACGAAGAAGGTCTGATCGAAGGCTTGTTCTAAGGCCCGAAATAGGCAATCTGCGGCCCGGGGAGGTTCCCCGGGCCGTAGGAGTTTGAAACAGATGACCGACCGCAAACCGCCGCAAGACTGTGCCGACATGTCCGAACTGCGTCAGGCGATCGATGCGATCGACGTGGAACTGGTGAAGCTGCTTCGGGATCGCGTGGCCTATATCGACCGCGCCGTGACCTTGAAGCAGGCCAACGGATGGCCGGCACGGATCGAGTCCCGGGTGGAGGAGGTCATCGCCAATGCGTGCCGGACGGCCGAGGCCGAGGGGCTGGACCCCAAGCTGGTCGAAGGCATTTGGCGCGATATGGTGGATTGGTCGATTTCGCGCGAGGCGCGAGACATCCCGGAGACTTGAGCCGCGCCCCTACCGGGGTGTGCACCGAGACAAGGAATAAAGCGATGGCAGCAGAAATCATTGACGGCAAGGCCTTTGCGGCCCGGGTCCGTGGCCAGGTGGCCGAACATGTGGCGCGTCTGAAGGCAGAGCACGACATCACCCCCGGTCTGGCGGTGGTTCTGGTGGGTGAAGACCCCGCGTCCCAGGTCTATGTGCGCTCCAAGGGCAAGCAGACCACCGAGGTTGGTATGAATTCCTACGAGCACAAGCTCGACGTGGACACCTCCGAGGCGGATCTGCTGGCTCTGATCGACAATTTGAACAATGATCCCGCCGTGCACGGCATCTTGGTGCAGCTGCCGCTGCCGAAGCATCTGGACGAGGATCTGGTGATCAACTCGATCGCGCCGGCCAAGGATGTGGACGGGTTTCACATCTCCAACGTAGGCCTGCTGGGAACGGGACAGAAATCCATGGTGCCCTGCACGCCGCTGGGCTGCCTGATGATGCTGCGTGACCATCACGGCTCGATCTCTGGCATGGATGCGGTGGTGATCGGTCGCTCCAACATCGTCGGCAAGCCGATGGCGCAGCTTTTGCTGGGCGACAGCTGCACCGTGACCATTGCCCATTCGCGCACCAAGGACCTGCCGGATGTGGTGCGCCGCGCCGATATCGTTGTGGCCGCCGTGGGGCGCCCCGAAATGGTGCCGGGCGACTGGATCAAGGAAGGTGCCACCGTAATCGACGTCGGCATCAACCGGATCGACGCGCCCGAGAAGGGCGAGGGTAAGACCCGTCTTGTTGGTGATGTGCACTACGAGAGTGCGGCCGCGCGTGCCGGTGCGATCACGCCGGTGCCCGGCGGGGTGGGGCCGATGACCATCGCCTGCCTGCTGGCCAATACCGTGACCGCCTGCTGCCGGGCCAACAACCTGGCCGAGCCCGAGGGGCTGACCGCCTGAAGCGACGCTGCTGCGTCGCGGCCTCCGGCGGAGGTATTTTTGAAAAGATGAAGGAACGGCGTGCCCGATCAGGCGCGCCGTTCTTGCGTTAGCGGGGCATCGGGCAGGGCAGGGCCCGCGCGCCGGTCAGAATGGCCAGGGCCCGCTTGTCCATCAGAGCGGTGAGCGCCGCGTCGGTGCTGCGCAGCCCGCCGGTATAGGTGCCGAAGGCCGGCATGATCAGCCGGCTCTTGTCCAGCAGGAAGGCCGGGCGTGACTGACCGCGCAGACGGACCTTGGGGTGGTAGTGGCCACTGATTTCGCCGACCGCATCTGGTGACGCGATATGGCGGAAGGCCAGCGCTCCGAGTCGGAGCTCCGCCACGGGGTCGCCCCCCAGCGCGGGGGGCGCGGGATCGTGGTTGCCTTCGACCCAGATCCAGTGCCGCCCCTGCATCAGGGCCTGCAGCCGTGCTCTGTCGGATGTGGTCAGGCTGCTGGCGGCAAGATCATCGTCGAATGTGTCGCCGAGGCAGATGACTCGCGTGGGGGACAGGGCCGCAATCAGCGTTTCCAACCGGTCCAGCGTATCGTGGGTCTCGTAGGGCGGCAGTGAGACGCCGGTGCGGCGCGCGACACGTTCGGATTTTCCCAGATGCAGGTCGGAGACCACCAATGTCGTATCAGCCCCCCACCAGAGCGCGCGAGCGGCCAGTGCGGTCAAGCGGGCGCCGTGAAAGGTGACATCAAAGCCGGCAGAGATGTTGTTCAGCATGACAGCAGTGGATGACGTCATTGCGCCAGATCCGCAAGACCGGATGTCTGCATCAGTGCCTCGGCCTCTTGCGCCATCAGGCGTTCAATCCCTGTGCCCTTGATCGGAATCTTACCGACTTCCAGCAGCAGCGGGGCCGCCAGTGGGGATATCCGCGACAGCCGCACCAGATCGATGCGGTCACCGACGCGGAACATCATCTCCTCGATACGGCCAAAGTCGACGAGGCCACGCAGCGCCTCTTCGCGGGTGATGTCCAGCAGAAGGTGATCGGGGTCATATTTGCGCAACGTGTCATACAGGATATCGGAGGAAAACGTCGCCTGACGGCCCGATTTGCGCTGCCCCGGCGTGTTGCGCTCAATCAGCCCGGCTATGGTTGCGGCGGCCCGAAAGGCGCGTTTCATCACCGCATTCTCGGCCAGCCAGCCCTCTAACCCGTCACGCAGGGCGTCAAGGTCGAACAGCGCATGCGGATCAGTGACCCGCTCCAGCCCCCAGATCAGGGTCGCATAGTCGGTCGCAACAAAACCCAGCGGATCGAGCCCCAGCTCCTCCATCCGCTTTGTCAGCAATAGGCCCAGCGTCTGCTGCGCATTGCGGCCCGCAAACCCATAGGCGCAGATGTGTTCGCGCCCGTCGTGGGGGAAGCTCTCGACCAGCAGGCGACCGGCGCGCGGCATGTGCGAGACCTGGCGTTGAAGCGCCAGCCAGTCGGCGGTGTGGTCGGGCAGCCCGAGCCAGTGCTCCTGGTTCAGAATGCGCAGTATCCGGTCCGAGAGCTGGGTGGAGGTGGCGAATTTAGTGCCGTTGAACGTGGCGACCTTGGGCTTTTTCGCCGCATTCCGGGTGACCTCCACGGTCATGTCGCGCAGGCCTTCGTAACGCACGATCTGGCCGGCGATCAGGAAGGTATCTCCAGCGGTGAGCGTGGCGGCAAATCCCTCTTCGATCTCGCCCAGCGGCTTGCCGCCGCGGCTGCGACGCAGGCGCACCTTGAGCGTGTCGGTGTCCTGAATGGTGCCGAGATTCATGCGGATGCGCGCCGTCGCGCGGGGATCGCGCAATTGCCACAGCCCATCAGGGCGTTGCAACAATCGCTGCCATTGGTCGTAGGCGCGCAAGGCATAGCCACCGGTGGCGCAAAATTCGAGACAGACGTCGAAAGCGGTGCGAGAGAGTGCAGCATAGGCGCCTGCGCCGGTAACTTCGGCATAAAGGTCATCGGCGGAAAACGGTCCGGCGCAGGCGGCGATCAGGATGTGTTGGCACAGCACATCTCGCGGACCGGGGGGCAGGGGATCTCCGTCGAGATCGCCCGCACGTGCGGCCTCCAGTGCCGCGCGGCATTCGACCACCTCGAACCGGTTTGCGGGCACCAGCAAGGCCTTCGAGGGGGCGTTGTAGCGGTGATTTGCGCGGCCTATTCGCTGTACCAGCCGCTTGACGTTCTTGGGGGCACCGATCTGTATCACCAGATCCACATCGCCCCAGTCGATGCCGAGGTCGAGCGACCCTGTACAGACCACCGCACGCAATTCTCCGCGCACCATGGCACCCTCGACCCGTTCGCGCTGCACCCGGTCGAGCGAGCCGTGGTGAATGCCGATGGGCAGTCCCTCGTCATTGGCAAGCCACAGGTTGTGAAAGAAGATTTCTGCCTGTGCACGAGTGTTGTGAAAGATCAGCGTGGTGGTGTGTTGGCGGATCTGGTCGAGCACGGCGGGAATGGAATACGCCGCACCGCCGCCCGCCCAGGGCGGCGCGTCGGAGACCTCCAGCATGCGAATGTTCGGCGCTGGGCCGGGATCCGCCATCAGGATCGGGCAGGGGTCTGGATGGCGCGCCAGACGGTTTGCGATCGCCGCCGGGTCATCCACCGTGGCCGACAGTCCGACGCGGCGCAGATCGGGGCAGAGCGCCTGCAGGCGGCTCAGCGCCAGCATCAGCTGATCGCCGCGCTTGCTTTCGGCCAGCGCATGTACCTCGTCCACGATGACCCGCTGCAATCCTTTGAAGGTGCGCGCGGCATCCTCATAGGATACCATCAGCGCGAGGCTTTCCGGCGTGGTCAGCAGGATATGTGGCGGGTCGGCCCGCTGGCGCCGCTTGCGTGAGGAGGGCGTGTCGCCGGTGCGGTCCTCGATGCGGATCGGCAGGCCCATTTCCGCGACCGGACCGGTGAGGTTGCGCTTGATGTCAGCCGCCAGCGCTTTGAGAGGGGAAACATATAGCGTGTGCAGCCCCGCGTGACTGCCATCGGCCAGCTCTGCCAGCGTGGGCAGGAACCCGGCCATGGTCTTGCCGCCACCGGTCGGGGCAATGAGCAGGGTGGCGGGCGCGTCCTTGCGCGCCAGCATGTCCTTCTGGTGCGGGTGGAGCGACCAGCTTCGGGTCGCGAACCAGGACAGAATCTGTTGTGGTAGATCGTGCATGTTCCCCATTTAGTCCAATCATGCGGTGCAGCAACAGAGTAAATGGAGAAAGGAGGCACTACCGTCCTTTGACGGACCGGCTGGCGCTTCGCTCCGGCAGCTGTTTCCCGCCGTCGCGGCGTGCTCCGGAACCGTGCCGTTGCACGGTGCCCGGCCCAACGGGAGCGGATCAGATATGATCCGGCGACGGGCGGGAGAGCCCCCTTGCGACTGGTGCGGACGGAAACAGACGCGCGCTGCGGGCGGGCCTATTTCACGATGGTTTCGTCTTTCACAAACATGTTGGCCCAAGCGCGATCAATCAGTTCCGGTGACATCTGATAGGGCATGCCCTCGAATTCACAAATGGAGATCATCTGATCGATCAGGAACACTGGCTGGTAGTTGGCATAGACATTGTTGATGGTCGGGTACTTCGTCTTCAACAGATGCACCAGCGCGGCCTCATCAAGGGGCACGCCCTTCTTGCGGGCAACGAGGGCAAAGATCTTCAGGAAGTTCTCCTGATCCGGCCCGTCGATCTTGATCTTGAAGAAGATCCGCCGCAACGCCGCCTGGTCGAAGATCTCGTTGGGATGGAAGTTGGTGGAAAAGATCACCAGCGTGTCAAAGGGCACCTCGAATTTCTCGCCCGACTGCAGGGCGAGGATATCCTTGCTCTCTTCCAGCGGGACGATCCAGCGGTTGACCAGCGCCTGCGGGCTTTCGGCCTGACGTCCAAGGTCGTCGACGATGAAGATGCCGCCGGTGGATTTCAGCTGCAGCGGCGCCTGATAGGTGCGTGCGGTTGGGTTGTAGACCAGATCCAGCATCGACAAGGACAATTCACCGCCGGTGACGACGGTGGGCCGCTCGCAGCAGACATAGCGTTCGTCAAAGCGACGGTGCTTGCGCAGGGCATTGGGGTCTTCGACCTCTGGCGCGATGGCGGTGTGGACGATGGGATCGTAGACCGTGATCACCTGACCGGCGTATTCGATGGCGCGGGGCACATAGACCCGGTCGCCAAGGGCGTCGCGGATACCGTTGGAGATCGAGGACTTGCCGTTGCCCGGTGGACCATACATCAGGATCGAGCGCCCGGCACTGACAGCGGGCCCAAGATGGTCGAGCAGGCTATCGGGCAGGATCAGATGCCCCATGGCGGCCGTAAGCTGTTGACGTGAGACCCGAATGTTGCGGATGGACTGCCGTTTCACCTGCTCGCGGTAGACATCCAGCGGCACCGGCATGGCGCCAAAATATTCTGACTGTGATAGCGCATCCAGTGCCCGCGCCCGGCCCGCATCGGTCAGCTGATAGCCCATCTCGTTGCCAGAATTGGCATTGAGCGTGCCGGTTGCTTCAAGCAACTTCTGATCTCGGGCGAGGTCGACCAGCTCCTGTGTGACGGACCCGGGCAGGCAGATCGCCTCCGACAGATCTGTCACCGTGTCGAGCGTCTTGCGGAACATCGTCTTCAGGAGGATGTCCCGCATCATCACCAGCGGTAGCTTCATCTCTCCCAGGCCTTTGGGGGGCGGGGGCGCGGTGACAGTCGGGGTCTGCATGTTCATGTCGCAAGCGGCCTTTTCGCAAGGTGCGGACGGAGTTTCGCCCGCACGTATCTTTGCAAAGAGACTATTCAATACTGTGGCAAGACCACGGCAGGCTTGCATCAATTCCGCGAAAACCCGGACAGAGTTTCAACGACACCCGAATGGGGCCGGAGCGGTCAGGGCGCGAAAAATGCCGCGAGGCCGAGATACACCGCCAATGTCGTGCCGAGGCAAAGACCCATCGGGAACTTGCTGCCGACATCCCAGCTCTTCCAGGTCGGCGCAAGGCGGCGCAGCGCAGTGTGGCGGGCGACGCGATGGGAGAGGAAACCGGCCAGCAAGATGGCAGCAAAGAGCATAATCACCAGCGAGAGATCTGCAAAGGCAACATAGGGTGCGGCGGCGCCTGCGAACTTGGCGTCTCCTGCGCCAATCAGGCCGCCGGCATAGAAGAGAAACCCGATGCCGATACCGACGGGCAGATGCAGCAGTTGCCAGCCGTAGTCCGCCCAGGTTGGCATGACCAGAAGCCCCAGCACGATGTAGACACCTCCCAGAGTGTCCACCGCCCAGTTCGGAATGCGCATGCCGCGCAGGTCAGTCAGGGCAACGGCATAGCACAGCGGCAGAACGAAGGGCAGGAACCAGAGGGCAGCCTGAGAGGGGAAGTGCATCACAAAGGCTCCCGATCAGCCGTTTTCGAGCGCTTCCAATGCGCGGGCGGCTGCGTCAAAGTGCTGTGGATGGGTGTCTATCGCTTCGCGCAGCAGACCTTCGCCGGTGCTGACGTCGCCCTGTTTGACCGCAGACAGCGCCATCGTATGCAGCAGCTTTGCGCGCTCGGTCTGGGTCATGGTGATCACGGGCAGGCTGTAGTTGCGCTGCGCCCCTCGCGACAGAACCAGATTGTTCTTGGCAGTGAACAGGTTGGGATCCTGCCGGAGTGCTTCGCCGAACAGACGTTCTGCGCCGGTGTAGTCACCGCGCGTTAGCTTGGAATAGCCCCAGTTGTTGAACACGCCAGCGGGTTTGGTGGTCAGGCCAACCGCCGTTTCGTAAAAACTGTCGGCCGCTTTCCAATCCTGCTCGGAGTCGGCGATCATCGCTTCCAAACGGTACCGTTTGAAGGTCTCATGTGTCGGCGGCACCGTGTCCAGCACTTCGCGCGCCTTGTCCCAGTCATTGTTTCGGATCAACGCATCCGCAAACGCCACATGATCATCGCTGTTCGCATCCGGAAGGTCCACCACACGCTGCCATGCGACAGCGGCCTCGGTGTAGCGCTTGGCGCGGATCAAGGAACTGGCAAGCCCGCGATTGAGGTCGATCCGATCAGGAGATTGCTGCACGCTGCGCTGGAAGTAGGTGACAGCCTCATTGGGGTCTGAGCTGCTCAGAACGACGCTGTTGAGGTTGCTTTCATCGATGACGTTGACGTCCTGAAGCGCACGTTCGACGGCATCTTTGTCGATTTCCTTGGCGCAGGAGGCCAGGATCAGCGCCCCGAACAGCCCTGCGGACAATAGTCCCAAATGGCGCATTTTTTGCGTCCTTCTCTGCTCTGCCTCTGGCGCTATGGTGTCGTTTCGATGCGGTACAGACCGCCACCTTGTCGCACCAATTTATCTTGCGCGCCGTTGGCGCCACTATGCCCTGTGTTGTCAAGATTTTCGATAGCGAGCCGCAAATTATCGCGGATTGCGTCACTTTGGCCATTGTCCAATGCGTAGGCGCGTCGCAGGATCTGTTCCGCTTCGGCGTATTTTCCCTGTTCTATCAGGACGGTGCCGAGGTTGTTCAGCGTCTGTGGCCATTGGGGCTCTTCCTTGATGGCGCGGCGCAGCAGGGCCTCGGCCTGGCCAAGGCGACCAAGGCCAAGATTGGCGGACCCCAATCCGGACAGAACCTGTGGCGTAAGCCCGTCTTCCAATGCCGCCCTGTTGAAAGCGTCGATGGCCAGCTCGTATTGCCCTGCGGCCATCAGCCGGTGGCCGACATCCAGTCCGCTTACGCCTTCAGCGCGGGTGTCCACGCCCGGCGCCCAGGTGCCATCCGCTGCGATGGGAGCGAGCCCGTTGCCTGGTCCCGACACGCAAGACGCCGCCAGAGCAAGAGCACTGGCGGCGACCGCGGGTGAGACCAGGCGGAAAAGATGGGTGCGCCTGATCCGAAATATCATGATGGCTTGGCCTATTTTCCCAAGTTTGCAATGCCCTGTGCCGAAGGACCGACCAGAATGATCAGCAGAGGCGGCACGGTGAGCCCCATTGTGGCAAGGGTCATTTTGGTTGGCAACTTGTTTGCAGCCTCTTCCGCGCGCATCACGCGTTTGTCACGCATCTCGCCCGCATAGACCCGCAGCGCCTCGGCGATCGAGGTACCAAAGGCCGCGGATTGGATCATCACCGTCACGAAGGATGACACATCCTGTACGCCGCAGCGGGTGCCCATGTCGCGCAGGACCCTGTCCTTTTCCTTGCCGGCTTTCATCTCATAGGCGACCACGTCGAACTCTTCGGCAAGCTCGGGGTAGGACGAACGCAGCTCCTGTCCGACACGCACGATCGCCTGATCCAGTGATTGCCCGGCTTCCACGCAGACCAGCATCATGTCCAATGCGTCCGGGAAAGCGCGGGTTATGGCCTGTTTGCGCTCTTCGACCCGTCGTGTGATCCAGTAGCGGGGCAGGAAATAGGCGGCACCCCCCATCCCGATGATGCGCAACGCCATATCCTGCGAGCTATATTCCACGTCGGCATTCATCACATGGACGTAAAATAGGCCCAGACCGAGGCCAATGAGACCCAAGGCAAACTGCGCGAAGTGGAACAGGCGCACCGCGTCCTTCGACTGGTAACCGGCCTGTTGGAGCTTTAATTCCATGGCCGAAAGTTCTTCGGCGTCCTGGGGTTCCAGAAAGTTCGCAAATTTCTGCAGTTGTTCGTTGCGATTTGCCTGCCGCAGACGTTGGTTCTGCGGCTTTGTCTTTTCCTGTTCGGTCAGATTGCGCTGTAATTTCTTCAGCGGATCCTCGGGTTGGTTGAGGATCAACCCAACAGCCACGGCGACCAGCACCAGGCCGAGGAAGCCGACCGCCAGAAGCGGACCGAACTCCCCGAACTGCGCGATCAACAGGTCTTGAGCGAATGTCAGCGGGTTCATGGAAGTCTCCTCAGACCTTGATATTGGTCAGCACGCGCATCACGAACAGATTGGCCGTGAGCATGCCACCCACGACGAAACAGGCCGGTATGAACCAGGGGTGGTCGATGACGCTGTCGTAATAGCCCGGATCCGATATCAGCGTTGAGACGAGGCAGACCAGCGGAAAACCCGATAGGAATTTGCCGGACCATTGCGCCTCGGCGGTGATCGCCTTCACGCGGCGAAACAGGCGGAATCGGGCACGGATCACCTTGGCCAGTCCGGCCAGCACTTCGGCGAGATTGCCCCCGGATTGCTGCTGGATGGTCACCGCCACCGCAAGAAAGCGCAGATCCTGCATGTCCAGACGTTCGGCCATCTCCTTCAGCGCTTCACCAACATCACGCCCATAGGCGCATTCGTCCGCGATGATGCCAAACTCCGTCGCCAGCGGGTCTTCGACTTCCTTGGCGACAATTTGCACGGCTGACGAAAACGGATGCCCGACGCGGAGCGATCGAACCATCAGCTCCACCCCGTCGGGCAATTGCTCTTCGAGCATGGCCATCCGTTTTTTGGCCTTGGAGTTGACCCAGAAAAACACCGCGCCCACGCCGATGATAACAGACGCCAAGGCGCGCACTGGTGGCTCGGCTTGGGTCCCGACGCTCAGACCGACATAGGCCAGCGCCGCCAGCCCGCACATCACCAGGATCAGTTGCACTGGGGTAAACGCGATGGCGGCTTTCTGCGCCCGTTCAGCCAGCAGCGAGTACAGCGGGATGGATTGGGACTTCAGGTGCTGCTGCATCTCCTTGCGAAGTTGATCCAGCACCTGCTCACGGTTGGCGCCCTTCTCCATCATCTCGAGACGTCGATTGACGCGGCTGTTGAGGCTGATCGATTTGCCAAAGGTGACCAGATAGATGCCTTCGACCAGCACCAGAACCCCGACAAAGATCAGCCCGTAGATGAGCGGTTCAATTCCGATTTGCATCAGCGGGCCTCCATGACAGTGGGTTCGTAGATTGACGCAGGCAGGTCATAGCCCCACAGACGGAACCGTTCCGAGTAGTGGCTGCGCACGCCGGTTGCGGTGAAATGGCCAAGGATCTTGTTGTCCGGCGTCAGACCGACGCGCTGGAAGCGAAAGATCTCCTGCATGGAAATCACATCACCCTCCATGCCGGTGATCTCGGTGATCGAGGTCATCCGGCGTGAGCCGTCCTGCAGGCGCGAGGCCTGTACGATCAGGTTCACAGCCGAGGCGATCTGACTGCGCACGGCCTTGATCGGCATCTCGATGCCCGCCATCGCGATCATGTTTTCGAGGCGCGAAATTCCGTCTCGGGCAGAGTTGGCGTGGATCGTGGTCATCGACCCATCGTGACCGGTGTTCATCGCCTGCAGCATGTCGATCACCTCGGCGCCGCGGGTCTCGCCCACGATGATACGATCCGGACGCATCCGCAGGGCGTTCTTCAGACAGTCACGCGGGCTGACCTCACCCTTGCCCTCGACGTTGGGCGGGCGGCTTTCCATCCGACCGACATGGGTCTGCTGCAGCTGCAATTCTGCGGTATCCTCGATCGTCAGGATCCGTTCCGCATTGTCGATGAAACTCGACAGCGCGTTGAGGGTGGTTGTTTTCCCCGAGCCGGTGCCGCCAGAGACGATTATGTTCAACCGGGTGGAAACCGCGGCTTGCAGATATGCAGCCATCTCTTCGGTGAATGCGCCAAAATTCACCAAGTCATCGATCTGAAGCTTGTCTTTTTTGAACTTTCGAATGGAGACCAGCGAGCCGTCCACCGCGACCGGTGGCACCATGGCGTTGAAGCGTGAGCCATCCTGAAGGCGGGCATCCACATAGGGGTTGGATTCATCGACACGCCGGCCCACCGCGGAGACGATCTTGTCGATGATCCGCATCAGATGCCGCTCATCCTTGAACGTCACATCGCTGAGTTCCAGCTTGCCTCCACGTTCGATAAAGATCTGCTGCGGACCGTTCACCAGAATGTCGGATACGCTGTCGTCCTTGAGCAGGGTTTCCAGCGGGCCGAGGCCTGTCACCTCGTCGTAGAGCTCCTTGTTGAGCTGCTGGCGATCCTCACGGTTCAGAACGATGTTCTTTTCCTGCAGGACTTCGCTGGCGATCGCGGCGATCTCGTTGCGTAGATCGGATTCTGTAGCTTTTTCAAGCGCGGCAAGGTTCAGGTTTTCCAACAGCTCGCGGTGCAGCTCGATCTTGATTTCGCTCAGGCGTTCCTTGCGCTTGCGGTCCCGGTCCTGCTGCGGGGCAGCGCTGGCGGCAGCGCGTTGCTCGGGACGCCTCAGGATGGCCTTGACCCCCTGTGCGGGGGGCGCTCCGGCAACGGATGCGGGGGCCGCAGGTTTCGGCGCCGCTGGCGCGGCTGCTTGTTTCTTATACTTGGAAAACATGTTGATACCCCCAGGTGTTCACGCGCTCGATCAAGCCGCTTCTGCTTCAGCGCGTCCCAACTCGTGCAGGTTCTTCGCCAGTTTGGCGATTTCCTTGCGCAACGCGTTCTTCGGCGCGGAAATCGCCAATGGTTGACCATGATCGCAACTTTGCAGAACGCTTTTGCCGCCATCGGGCAGTTGGATGTCGATGGAAATCCCCAAGCTCTCTGCCAAGCGTTTGACGCGGCTCTTGCCGTTGAGATCGGTGAACTTCGGGGCGCGGTTCAGCAGGAAACGCAGCTTGTCAAAGGGCAGATCCTCCGACTGCAGCGCCCGTTTCACGCGCAGCGCGTTCTGAGCGGAGCGCATATCCAATTCGATCATCGCGAAATAGACATGCGCCAGGTTCAGGACCGTTTCGGTCCATTGCACCATCGTATGGGGCATGTCGATGACCACGAAGTCAAAGTGGCTTCGTGCCATTTCCACCACCCGCAATATGTCCTCCGGAGTGATGAACTCCAGGGGCACCATGTCGGCAGGGGCGGTCAGGACCTGCATCTTGTCCTGGAACGAAATCAGCGACTGGCCAAAGATGTCCTCGTCCATGGCCTCTGTTTCACTCAGCATCTCCATCACAGCTTCGCGGCGCGGAAGGTCGAGGTAGGTCGACACGGAGCCGGTTTGCAGATCGAGGTCCAGCAGACAGACCGATGGGCGCTCGGAGGCATTCAGCTCTGCCAGCTCCCAGGCCAGATTGACCGCAAACGTCGAAGAGCCGGATCCGCCTGCCAGGCCCTGAGTGACGATGACCGCGCCTTCGCGCTGGCTGTCCGCCTGAAGCTTGTGAGCCCGCGGCGGCGTTGCTGCCGGGGCCTCGGGCGCTGCGGGCTCGCGCAGGCGATCAACAGCAGCAGCCAGTTCTTGTTCAGGAAGCGGGTAGGGGATGAACTCGTCGGCCCCTTGGCGTAGCAGCTTGTGCAGGGCCGCGGGGGTCACGTCTTCGGCCACGAGAATGACCTTGATGCCGCGTGATTTGGCTTGCGTGATGATCTCGCCCATCAGGGGCAGGTTGTCTTCGTCCTCGGCATCCATAGCCAATGCCACGAATTCAACCATTGCAGATTCAGGCTGATAGAAAAACGCCAGCGCTTCGGTAAAGCCCAGGTCGCCCCAGGCCTCGCCCATTACCGCCTCCATGTCTTCGATCAACAGATCGAAGAGTTGCACGTCTCGGCTTATTGTACAGGCTGCGATCGGCGCAGCCTCGGTTTGCGAAATCCCACTCGTCATCGCCAGTATCCCCACATTGTTCGGCCCCGGCGCAAAGCCGATGCTGGACCGACGCCGCCCCCACCACAAGGTACACGGCGCTTATGGGAACAGTGTCGTTCTCAATATAGGCGAGATTGGGGCCAAAAAACTCCGATTGTAGGGAATGTTAAACATACCTAACAAATCGTTACCCTTGCGGCAGGGATAAGGAGCCGTGCCGCAGGTGGAGACGGCGCTAGCTCTTGAGGGTGCTTACTCGTCCAGGCCCGAATCGGTCGACAAGGTGCTGACGGCAGCCGCGCTGGTGATGTAGTCGCGATAGATGACAGCGGCGTATTTGCCGTCCAGCTCATTGACACGCGCGGCCACGAAGCCGCTGACCTCTGTCACTGTGCGACGATTGCGGCGTTCGCGCTGCGCCGTGAGGACGAGAGGTTGGGTTTCACCAAACGAGGCCACCGCCTCCAGGCGTTTTCGTGAAATGCCTCGGGTGACCAGGTAGTTCACGGCCGCGCGTGCGCGCCGCAGACCCAACCGTTTGTTGTAGGATTGGCTGCCGACCGCATCGGTATGGCCGTACACGCGGAACCGAACCTCTGGAAACTGTCGGATCCACTCAGCCTGCGCATCCAGAATCTGACGTGCATTGCCATCAAGGCGTGCGCTGTCAAAATCAAATGTGATCGTGCTGGGCACTTCGTTGGCAAACCGTGTTGCCAGTTGCACACGGTAGCTTCGGTCGCCAGACAGGACGGCGGTGTTGTTGTTGGTCGCCACACCGAAGTATTTCGGATCCAGCGGTTCGCCAGCTTCTTTGTAGGCGCAGGCCCCCGTCAGGAGGGCAAGCCCGAAAATTGCTGCGTGTTTCAACATCTGCGCCACCGTTTTGTCATGGTTAGTCAAGGAGATAGCCGTAGGAGCCGTTGAAGTCCTGATTGGCCACTTCACCCGCTGCCCCCCCTTGGGCACGCTCTGTGCGACCAAATAGGAACAGGTTCTTTTCGCTTGGTGGCCTGATCCGGTCCGTGGGCAGCGACAAGGCTTCGCCACGTGTCGGGGTCACCAGATGCGCGGAGACGATGATCACCAGCTCGCTCTGGCTGCGTTCGTAGTCCGCGCTGCGGAACAGGGCCCCCAGCACAGGCACATCACCCAGCCATGGGATCTGGGCGGCGCCGTCACGGAATTCATCCTCAATCAGCCCTGCGATGGCAAAGCTCTCCCCGTCACGCAATTCCACTGTGGTCGCGGTTTCACGACGCGTGAAGGCGTTGATCGAAAACCCGTTCAAGGTCAGGGAGTTGGCAGTGTCGATCGCGGAGACGGCGGCCATCAATTCAAGATTGATCAGATCGCCGTCCACGACGCGGGGGGTAAAGTTCAGCTCGATGCCGAAGGGTTTGAATTCGACGGTTGTCGTCCCTTCGTCCTGTGCGACCGGCACCGGATACTCGCCACCCGCAAGGAAGCTGGCTTCCTGACCGGAGAGGGCGGACAGGTTGGGCTCTGCCAACGTGCGAACAAGGCCCTTTTGCTCCAGAGCTTCGAGAAGGATGCCGAACTCAACAGAACCGATGTCAAATCCGACAAACATTGCGCCCAAGGACTCGCCCTGAGGGGTGATCGTCGGTTGGCCGAGCCCATTATTGCCTTGTAGCCAAGTTCCGGTCTCACCAGTGGTGCGACTGGAGCGGAAGGCAACAGAAGAGCCAAGTGACTTGCTGACCGAGCGCTGCATTTCGGCAAAGCGTACCTTGAGCATGACCTGCTGAACGCCGCCGACTGTCATCAGGTTGCTGACGCGATCCGGTGCATAGCGCTCGGCGAGATCAAGCGCGCGCTGCAGTCGTTGCGAACTGGAGACGTTGCCGGACAGGACGATCCCGTCATTGGCGGTACGCACCTCGATTTTCTCGGTGGGCAGGATCTGCTGCAGGCGTTTCTTGAATTCGCTCACATCTGCCGCAACGCGTACGTCGACATTGGTGATCAGACGGCCGGAGGCGTCCAGCAGTGTCAGCGTGGTCATGCCCGGAGACTTGCCCAGCACATAGATCGTTCGATCTGACAGGGACGAGATATCTGCGATCCCTGGGTTGGCGATGCTCAGCTCTGCAAACGGAACATCAGCCTCCACCACCACGGCCCGATTCATCGGGACATCCAGAATCGCATTGGTGCCCTTTTTCAGAACGCTGATCCCCTGCGCCAGAGTGGCGTGGGGCTGCGCAACAAACAGAAGGGTCAGCCCAGTGAGGGCTGCCGCACAATAACGTCGAATTGACATGTGACCTGCCTTTCGGATCACGCCTCAGAGTGTGGGGTCTTTGCGCCCCGAATTTGCGGTCAATGTGCGCGACTTCTTGTTTCAATGCAAGAATCAATGACTTCGGAGCGTGTATTCACGCGCCGCGTGGTGATCCCGCGCCACAAGAACAAGGCCCGCGCCTCTGAGGTGAGATACGGGCCTTGCGTCCTTAGATCAGGAAATATTCAAAAAATTCAATCACTACAGGGGATCGGGATGTCGACGACATCTGCACCGCGGCGGGTGCGGATCGTACAAACTCTTTTCTCTTCGGCCTGCACTGGCGCGTCCAGTTCTCCCAGTCCGAAGAGTGCACGTTGATCTACCTCGACCAGCGACGCGATCGTATCATCTTCGGCACCGACAAGGGACAGCGTCAGGCGACCTGTCGATTGAGCCTGAGCAAGGGTCGCAACCTGTTCTGGCAGGGCTTTGACCGTCACCGTGCGTGCGATGACCGCGTCCCGAAAGTCGCTGCCTGCGATCTGATCGACAGCGATCAGTTCAATATTTGTCTGGATCAGACGAGTGACTTCACCGTTGTGATCCTGGCCGCGGCGGGCAGGTGGCTGGCCACTCCAGTAGACATCAACCCGGTCGCCGGGTCGCAGGAACCCCGACACGCCGCTGGCGACATCAACACGAATGGCAAAAGCCCGCATGCCTTTTTCAAGGCGGGAGGTAATGCCAGCGTCTTCGCCGGGGGCGGTTACTTTTACGGCCATCAGGGGCTCGTTGCGTTCCATGGTACGCAGGACATAGCGAGCGTCTGTTGCCTTTTCGGACGGGAACAGCGTTGCCTCGTCGCTGAAGACACCCTCTGGCAGGGCATTCTTTGGCCATGCGACGGCCCGCACAGACTCCTTGGTCAGGCGTTGCCCGTACGAGAGCGTTTCATTCGCGACGAATACCGCAACGGTTGGCACGGATGTGGTCCGGTTGGCTTGCTCTTGCGCCAGCGCCGTCTGGTATCTCTCGATGTAGTTCTTTGCCATCATGACGGCGCCGCCAGCCAGGGCGACGCCCACGACGAGCACAAGTCCGAAAACTGCTCTCATGGTAGTCCCTTTCAGTGAAACTCAGGGCGGTGCTGCGCCTACGGCGGACGGTTCTGTGGCATCATCGGGTACCAGCCGCGCCGCTGGGCAATACAACTTGCTGGTCCATCTCTGACTTGAGGTCTCTCAGCCGGTCAGAATGTCAGATTTCTCATGTATTCGACGATGGAGTTGAGATGAGCGAAAGTCTCATCGCTCATGAACTTTGCGGTCAAAGCACATAGGGCGGCCATTGCAGCGGTCAGGACGACCCAATCAACTGATATTGCGCCGTCTTCGCTTGCTCTGAAGGCTTTTAGCGTCTTCATGGCCGTACTCCGCAAACTACATATATTGCTTATCCTGGGCCGATGCGTGTGATGGGCCCAGGATAGTTTTGCAATTCAGCTATCCGCAACGGGTGCGAATTACTCGGTCGGAGTCGGCGCTGTGTAGGAGTCGGCGTCGTTCGTGGTGAGGAAGGTTGATGTGTCAGCGGTCATATCAACCACACCCTGCGAAATCTGGCTGTAAACGAGGGTGCCCAGAACGGCGACAGCTGCGGTCAGTACAACCCAGTCAACTGTTACGGCGCCGTCTTCGTCTTTGCGGAAGTTCTTGAAGAATTTGATCATGGTTCGTCCCTCCTGAGGATCGGTAGAATGTTGGCATCCTGTTGGGCGCTTAGTGTCATCTGCTCTCTCACCTTCAGATGACGTCCCGCTTTGGATGTCCCTGTTATCCGCATGCAGCGTGGCAGGAATTGGGCCGAAATCCGGAAACGCTTCATTAAGATTAAAAAAATGTTAGCAAATTCGGTAAGGTTCTATTCACAAAGGGAATTTGCCGTTTCTGTCTGACGTAGACGCCCCCCGGGTAGCCGGATTGAGGAGCAAATATGGCAAAATGGCCCAATTCCCGACTGTCAGACTGGATTTTTGGTCGGCTTTGGCTCAGGATTCTCTCAAATCAGAGCAGAAAACGAACGGGCGTAATATGAAAAGGGTGCTGGCCGCATGCTGTGGTCTCTTGGTCGCGAGTGCCGTGTGTGCGCAGGAGGCTGCGCAGCCCGTGCCATTCGCGGATTTTGAGGCAAAGCGGGTCCGGCCACCAACTGCGGGCACACAGAAGCGGATCACCGTGCAGATCGACCCTGAAGCAGAGCCCGCGGCCGATGTGTCCGTTGCAGCTGCGCCGGACGGCTCGCTTGCTCCGGCGGCGAAGGCCGCGCGGTTCGCCTGGTTCTGGGATGAGGTGGGCACCGATTTGGCAGGCGCGTCTCCGGGGCGGTTGCAGGACGGGCTTGGGGTGCTTGAGGGCCGCGTCGAAGTTCCCGCGCCGCGCCTGCAGGATTTGCAGGACATGATTGCCGACTATGGCGTGACCCTGCTGACGTCGACCATTGGCACTGATGTCTCTCCCGCGCTGGTGCTTGCGGTCATGGCGGTCGAATCCGGTGGAAAAGCGGATGCTGTCAGCCGGGTCGGGGCTCAGGGGCTGATGCAGTTGATGCCTGACACTGCGACGCAATTTGGCGTTTCGGATGCGTTTGATGCGCAGCAGAACATTCTTGGTGGGGTGAAGTTCCTGGATGTGCTCATGCAGGAATTCTCCGGCGATCCGGTTCTGGTTCTGGCCGGGTATAATGCGGGCGCAGGAGCGGTGCGTGAGCACGGAGGCGTCCCCCCTTATGCGGAAACCCGTGACTATGTACCAAAGGTGCTCGCGGCCTATCGGGTCACGCGCAACCTGTGCACAACGCCTCCGATCATGGTGTCGGACGGGTGCGTTTTCCAATCCATGAACTGAACGTCGAGGGTCTGGGGGGCGTGCAAAAAAGGCGCGGCGATCTCTCGATCACCGCGCCACGCGTGTCATTTACGACGGAAAAATCCGTCGACTAGTTGACGATGGTTGCCTCGGTGGCGGCGCGCAGCTCGTCCTCGGTGACGCCCTCAGCGACCTCGACGATCTTCAAGCCACCTTCAACCACGTCCAGCACGCCAAAGTTGGTGATGATGCGATCCACCACGCCCTTGCCGGTCAGCGGCAGGGTGCATTCCTTCAGCAGCTTGGACTCGCCGTGCTTGTTGGCGTGATCCATTACCACGATGACGCGGCCCACGCCCGCCACCAGGTCCATTGCGCCGCCCATGCCTTTGATCAGCTTGCCGGGGATCATCCAGTTCGCCAGATCGCCGTTCTCCGCCACTTCCATCGCGCCGAGGATCGCGGCGGCGATCTTGCCGCCCCGGATCATGCCGAAGGAGGTTGCGCTGTCGAAATAGGCAGTTCGGTTCAGCTCGGTGATGGTCTGCTTGCCGGCGTTGATCAGGTCCGGATCCTCCTCGCCCTCAAAGGGGAAGGGGCCCATGCCCAGCATACCATTCTCGGATTGCAGGGTGATGTCCTTGTCGCCGACATAGTTAGCCACCAGCGTCGGGATGCCGATGCCTAGGTTCACATACATGCCGTCTTCGAGTTCCTGTGCCGCCCGTGCGGCCATCTGGTTGCGGTCCCATGCCATGGATCAGGCCTCCTCACGCGGACGGGTGGTCACTTTTTCGATGCGTTTTTCGTGCTCGCCTTGGATCAGGCGGTGCACATAGACGCCGGGCAGGTGGATGTGATCGGGATCCAGGCTGCCGGTGGGCACGATCTCTTCCACCTCGACCACGCAGACCTTGCCGCACATGGCGGCGGGCGGGTTGAAGTTGCGGGCAGTCTTGCGGAACACGAGGTTGCCGGTCTCGTCAGCTTTCCACGCTTTCACGATCGACAGATCCGCAAAGATACCGCGTTCGAGGATGTACTCCTCGCCGTCGAATTCCTTGACTTCCTTGCCCTCGGCAATCTGGGTGCCGACGCCGGTCTTTGTGTAGAATCCCGGAATGCCGCAGCCGCCGGCGCGCATGCGTTCGGCCAGTGTGCCTTGCGGGTTGAACTCCAGCTCCAATTCGCCGGACAGATACTGACGCATGAATTCTGCGTTCTCGCCCACGTAGGACGACATCATCTTCTTGACCTGCTTGGTCTGCAGCAGGATGCCGATGCCAAAATCATCGACGCCCGCATTGTTGGACGCAAAGGTCAGATCCTTGGTGCCCGCCTGTTTGATCGCCTCAAGCAGCAGTTCGGGGATGCCGCAGAGGCCAAAGCCGCCGGCCGCGATGGTCATGCCGTCGAACAGCACCCCGTCCAGGGCCTCGGCGGCAGAGCCGTATACCTTTTTCATGGAACTCTCCCTTCCATTTCCTCTGGATCAAGCTAATCGCCTTAGCTGCGCTGTCGAGTCAACGAATACGGAAAGCTCTGCGTATTTCTACCGATGGTGCGACGGGGCCAATTGGCCCCGTGCCTCCGGCGGAGGTATTTTTGAAAAGATGAAAGGCTCAGCCGGGCAGCGCTTCGGCATTGTATTGAGCGGCAAAGGCCGGGCTGGGGGCGATGGGCGTGATGACGTCGATCAGCACGCCATTGGGGTCTTTCAGGATGAAATGGCGCTGGCCGAAGTCCTCGTCGCAGAGCGGCTTAACCACTTCCAGCCCCAGCGCGCTGAGGCGGTCATACTCGGCCCGGGCGTCCTCCACCTCGAAGTTCAGCAATATATGGCAGGTCGTGCCCCGCGCGCCCTCGGGGATGGTTTCGTGGCTGCCGTCGAGGATGGCGAGGTTCACGCCGGGGTCCGCATCGCTTTGCAGGTGAATGTACCAATCCGAGGTGAAGACGGGCGAGAAGCCAAAATTCGTTTGGTAGAAGCGCGCCGTTGCGCCCACGTCGGGGGTCTGGATCACGGGGTAGAATTGAGTGGGTTTCATCTGTCTCTCTCCAAGAGTAACATACAGTCAGTATGTTTTTGTAAACAAACAGGCTGCATGTATGCAAGAAGAAAACAAACCCACCCCCAATCCAGAGCGTCGGGCGCAGATGCGCGCCCGGCTGATCGCGGCGGCGCGCGCGCTCTTTGTGGAAAAAGGCTATGCCGAGGCCAGCACCCCGGAGATCGTGCGTGCGGCAGGAGCCACGCGGGGGGCGCTATATCATCACTTCGACGACAAGCGGGCGCTGTTTCACGCCGTTGTGCAGCAGGAGGCTGAGGCGGTCACGCAGGCCATCCAGGCCGCAGGGCAGGGGGCGGTCGGTGAGGGCGCGTTGACCGCGGGCAGCCGCGCGTTCTTTGCGGCGATGCAGATCGACGGGCGGGCGCAATTGCTGCTGGTTGATGGCCCATCTGTCCTCGGTGCGCAGGAGATGGATCGCATCGACGCCGGCGGGGGCAGGGCGGCCCTGCGTCTCGGTCTGGCCGCAGCGCAGCCAGATCTACCCGCCGGAGAGCTGGACGCGCGCGCCACGGTACTGTCGGCGGCGTTTGACCGGGCAGCCTTGGCGATCACGCAGGGGGACGGCGCTCCTGAGGATTTCGAGGCTGCGATGGCCGCCCTTCTGGGCACTGGCTTCGGGTGAAACGCGAGGCGCCGCGCGTCAGCGCGGCGCCGGGCCCAACGGGCGCGTCTGCATTTTCAATGCTGATGAGACGGGCGGGAGCCGCCAGCCAGCGCGGTTATTCGCCAGAGGTTTTGGTCTTGGCGGCGGCCTTCTTGGCGGGTGCTTTCTTCTTGCCCGTCTTACCAGCCTTCTCGTTGATCAGCTCGACCGCCATCTCCATGGTCACATCCTTGGCCTCAGTGTCCTTGGGCAGGGTCGCATTGACCTTGCCCCATTTGACATATGGCCCATAGCGCCCGTCCATGATGTTGACCGGCCCGCCTTCGCCGGGGTGTTCACCCAGCTCGCGCAGCGCCTTGGCCGCGGCAGAGCGGCCCCGGCCCGGATTGGCCCGCTTCTCCGCCAGCATCTCCACCGCCCGGTTCATGCCGATCTCGAAGACGTCCAGCGTCTCCTTGAGGTTCACATAGACCGGTTTTTCCTCATCCGGGCGCTGATGCATAATGTAGGGTCCGAAGCGACCAAGGTTCGAGGACACCACGCCGCCATCCGGATGCGCGCCGATTTCGCGCGGCAGGGTCAGCAGGGTCACCCCTTGTTCCAGCGTGATGTCGTTCGGCCCCCAACCGGGCAGGTAGTCCTTGCCCTGTTTCGGCAGCGAGGACCGTGGTGGCTTCTTGTTCTCGGGCGTGACTTCGCCGCGTTGCACATAGGGTCCAAAGCGACCGGATTTCAGGTGGATCTCGTCACCATCATCCTCGCCCAGCACCCGTTCGTAGCCTTCGGCACCCTCGCCGGATATCGGACGGGTGTAGTTGCACTCCGGGTAGTTGCCGCAGCCGACAAACCCGCCGGTGCGCGAGGTCTTCAGATGCAGCTGGCCTGCGCCGCATTTCGGGCATTGGCGCGGGTCGCCGCCATCTTCGCGCGGTGGATAGAGCTGCGGTGCCAGCGCTTCGTCCAGCACATCCAGCACCTCGGAGATCCGCAGATCCGAGGTCTCGGAGATCGCCGCCGAGAAATCGCGCCAGAAGCTGTCCAGCAGTTCCTTGTAGTCCTTGCCCCCGGCACTCACGTCATCCAACTGGTTTTCCAGTGCGGCGGTAAAGTCATACTCCACGTAGCGCTTGAAGAAGTTCAGCAGGAAGATGGTCACGATCCGCCCCTTGTCCTCGGGGAACAGGCGGTTCTTGTCCTTGCGAACGTATTCGCGGTCCTGGATCGTGGTGATGACACTGGCATAGGTGGACGGGCGACCGATGCCCAGCTCTTCCATGCGTTTGACCAGCGTCGCCTCGGTGTAGCGCGGCGGCGGTTGGGTATGGTGCTGCAGCGCCAGCGTGGCGCCATCCTCGGACAGGCGGGAGCCGTCCTTGCCGGGCTTTTCAGCCTGCGCGGCGAGGGAGGAGCCAAATTTCAGGCTCTCGCCCTGCATGATCTGGGGCAGGCGCTTGTCGTCCTCGTCCACAACATCATCGCGGCCTTCTTCATAGACCCGCATGAACCCGTCGAACAGCACCACCTGACCGGTGGCGCGCAGCACCACCTGCTTGTCGTCGGAGCCGATGTCGACCGTGGTGCGTTCCATTCGGGCACCGGCCATCTGACAGGCCAGTGTCCGCTTCCAGATCAGATCATAGAGCTTGCGCTGGTCGTCCTCAGAAACCTTGAGGCTCTTGGCGTCACGGCTCATGTCCGTGGGGCGAATACACTCGTGGGCTTCCTGCGCGTTCTTGGCCTTGTTCTTGTAGATGCGCGGCTCGCCCGGCACATAATCCTTGCCATAGCGGGTCGCGATTTCCTCGCGTGCGGCGGTGACTGCCTCGGGCGCCATGTCGATGCCGTCGGTCCGCATATAGGTGATGAGACCGGCCTCATAGAGGCGCTGCGCGGTGTTCATGCACTGTTTGGCGCCCATGCCGAACTTGCGGCTGGCTTCCTGTTGCAGGGTCGAGGTCATGAAGGGCGCCGACGGGTTGCGCGCGGCAGGTTTGGCTTCGACCGACAGCACCGACATCTTGCGGCTGGCCACGGCCTGCACCGCCAGTTCGGCGGCGGTGGAATTTGCCAGGCTGAACTTGTCGAGCTTTTCGCCGCCCAGAACCGTCAGCCGTGCCTCGAAGGACTGGCCGCGCGGGGTCGCCAGATGGGCGCGCACCGACCAATATTCTTGCGGGTTGAAGGCTTCGATCTCCATCTCGCGCTCGACGATCAGACGCAGGCAGACCGATTGCACGCGACCGGCCGACCGGGCACCGGGCAGTTTGCGCCACAGTACCGGAGAGAGGTTGAACCCGACGAGATAGTCCAGTGCGCGGCGGGCCAGATAGGCCTCCACCAGCGGCAGGTCGACTTCACGCGGGTTGCGCATGGCTTCTGTGACAGCTTCCTTGGTGATCGCATTGAAGGTCACCCGCTTGACGTCGGTGTCCTTCTTGATCGAACGGCGCTTGGTCAGCGCCTCCTGCAGGTGCCAGCTGATCGCCTCGCCTTCGCGATCAGGGTCAGTCGCGAGGATCAGGGCATTGTCGGTCTTCAGCGCTTCGGCGATGGCGCGCACATGTTTCTTGGAGTCGTTGCCGACCTCCCAGGTCATGGCAAAATCATCGTCCGGCTGTACCGATCCGTTCTTGGCGGGCAGGTCCCGTACGTGACCATAGGATGCCAGAACGGTGTAGTCGGAGCCCAGATACTTGTTGATCGTTTTAGCTTTGGCCGGTGATTCGACGACGACGACTGGCATAAAAATAGGCACCTTTCCATACGGGTTTAATCGCGCTCTATGGCGGGGCAACATGTGTCGCGCAAGGGGAGAATGTCAATCCGGGCGAAGAAAGCCAGCCCGGATATCCTGCAGGGCCGGGCGCATTTGGAGCCCGGAAATCAGCGTTTCTTGATGATCACCCCGCCGGGCCCGCGGCCAATTTCGCCCGCAAGTTCAAGGTCGGTCAGCACCGTGCGCACCCTGCGGGCGGTGCTGTCCAGATCGTCGATCAACTGGCCTTCGGGGGTGGGCGCCATGGCCAGTCGATCAAGTATTTGCTGATGCAGCGCGGCGGTCTGCCGCAGGCTGCGCCGCTCCGGCGGAGGAGGAGGGAGGTCTGCGGGATCTATGGGTCTCACGGGGGCAGGCGGATGGTCGAGCGGCGGCAGCGCGTCGATCACATCTTGGGCGTCGCGCACTAGAACAGCGCCGTCCCGGATCAGCAGGTTGCCACCACTGGCGCGGGCATCAAACGGATGTCCGGGCACTGCCATCACGTCGCGCCCCAGATCGAGCGCATCGCGGGCGGTGATCAGGCTGCCGGATTTCACCGCCGCCTCGACAACGATGGTAGCAAGCCCAATGCCTGCGATAATGCGGTTGCGCGGTGGGAAGTGGCGGGCCTGGGGTTGCAGTCCCATGGGCTGCTCCGACAGGCGCAGGCCCTGCTTTGCAATGGACTGCGCCAGCCGGGTGTTCTCGGACGGGTATATGATATCGACGCCGCCGCCCTGCACCGCGATAGTGCCGGAGCCAAGCGCGCCCTCATGCGCGCTGGCGTCAATGCCGCGCGCCAGACCCGAGACCACCGCATAGCCTGCAGCGCCGAGATCGCGGGCCAGCGCATAGGCCATGCGCCGCCCCAGCGACGAGGCGTTGCGCGCGCCGACGATGGCGATCGCTGGGCGTGACAGCAACGACAAATCGCCCATCGCCCAGAGCACAGGCGGCGGGTTGGGGATGGCCGCAAGAGGAGCGGGATATTCAGGATCGCCAAAGCACAAAAGCCGCGCATTGGCGGCTTTTGCTGTGTCAAGCTCGGCGTCTAATTGGTCTTTTGAGTACGTTCTGTACCCTTTTACGCTCGCAGCCGCTGCCACTTCGGGCAGCTTATCCAGCACATTCTGCGCTGATCCATACTCGGCCAGAAGCCGGTAGAAGGTCACTGTCCCAATTCCTCGGGAACGCAACAGACGAAGCCAGGAATACCTTTGATCTTCCGTGGTGGGTGGGAGTGGGGGGTGAGTGGAAGAATTTGCTTCTCCGGTCATGCCCTCGCCTCGCCTTGTTGCAAGACTAGGTTTACGACTTTCGCGGTTAACAGGTGGTGAACGCCGCGCGGATTTATCGAGATTTTTCGGTACTTTTCGCTATGTCACTGAAAAAGAACGATATTGGTGTCGCACATGCATTTGACTGACGCCGCGATCACAGGTTTTGCGGGCGATACTTGGTAAATATGTGTCCGTTTCGGGCTGAATCGGGCTCGATTTTGCTCGCTTCGTTAAACAACCGTAAGCGCGCACCCATGGCGGCATGACTGCAGCTGATGGGCTGGAACAGGCGATTCATCACAAGGAATGAATCGCCTGAATGTTTGCGTGTCGACTGTGTCTCAGGTGGCAGAGCCGCCAACCGTCAGGCCACCCATGAGCACGCTGGGTTGGCCAACACCGACGGGCACCCACTGGCCCTGCTTGCCGCAGTTCCCCATACCCGGATCGAGTGCCATGTCATTGCCAAGGCCGCGGATCTTCTGAAGGGCGGTGGCGCCATCACCGATCAGAGTGGCGCCCTTCACCGGTGCACCGATCTTGCCATCCTTCACCCGATAGGCCTCGGTGCAAGAGAAGACGAACTTGCCGTTGGTAATGTCCACCTGACCGCCGCCAAAGCCGACGGCCCAGATGCCATCCTTCATGTCCTTGACCAGATCTTCGGGGGCCGCGTCACCGCCCAACATATATGTGTTGGTCATTCGCGGCATCGGCGCATGCGCAAAGCTCTGGCGTCGACCGTTGCCGGTGGGTTCGACTCCCATCAGGCGGGCGTTTTGGCGATCCTGCATGTAGCCGACCAGAATACCGTCTTCGATCAGCGTGGTTTTCTGGCTGGGCGTGCCCTCGTCATCAATGGTGATGGAACCGCGGCGGTCAGGGATCGTGCCATCGTCCAGCACGGTGACACCGGGGGAGGCGATGCGGCTCCCCAACAGCCCGGCAAAGGCAGACGACCCTTTGCGGTTGAAGTCACCTTCAAGCCCATGGCCGATGGCCTCATGCAGCAGGATGCCGGGCCAGCCGGGCCCAAGCACCACATCAAATTCCCCGGCCGGAGCGGGTTCGGCTTCGAGATTGACCAGCGCGATCCGCAGCGCCTCACGGGCCTTGGCCTGCCAGTCCTGCGGCAGGATCAGCCCATCAAGGCCCACACGCCCGCCGCCACCCGCGGTGCCGCTTTCGCGTCGCCCGCCGTCCTCGACAATGACCGAGACGTTGACACGGGTCATCGGTCGCACGTCGCGCACCCGGGTGCCATCTGCGCGCAGGATCTCAATCTCCTGCAACGATGCGGCCAGAGTAGCCGAGACCTGAACCACGCGCGGATCCAGCTCGCGGGAAAAATTGTCGATCTCCCGCAGGGTCTCCACCTTGACGGGGAAGGCCTGCGCGGCAATCGGGTCGAGGTCACCATAGAGTTTCTGGTTGGTGGCCTGCGGGGCAGGGGCCATGGTGCCGCCGCCGGCGCCGACAGCCAGCCGCGCGGTTTCGGCAGCGCGTTTCAGGGCCGAGACGGACATCGTGGTGGAGTGAGCGTAGCCCGCCACCTCGCAGCGGACGGCTCGCAGCCCAAAGCCCTCGGCCGCGTCGTAGCTCGCGGTGCGCAGGCGACCATCATCAAAGACCAGAGCCTCCGATTTGGTGCGCTCGGCAAAAATCTCGCCGTCGTCGGCTCCGGCGAGCGCGTCGCGCAGAACCGGCAGCGCCTCATCCTCGGGGAGAGTGGTCTCAAAGGGGCGAAATGCGGGTGTATCCATCAAATGGGCCTCGATTTTTTTGATCTAAGTCAAGAAAGCGACGCTATGACGCGAGCTACCCTCTTTATAACCTCTCCAGAATATGATTTTTAACAGCCTCAAAGACAACGGGCGCTGCAGAGTTTTTCGGAACGATTCCGCGACCCGTCCCATGCAACGATCAAGCGATCAGGAAACGACATGAAGAATGCTTTGACGCTTTCGGGCTTTATCGCCGCTCTTTCGAGCCTTCCAGCAATGGCGCAAGAAGGTCTGGAATCCATTGGTAAGCCGACAGACGGTAACCTTGGCTTCCAGCCGGCGGCCTCCGAACTGGCGAAAGGTATTCACGAGCTGGACCACATGATTCTCATCATCATCACTGCGGTTTGTATCTTTGTCGCCGGTTTGATGCTCTACGCCATTGTGCGCTTCAACCGCCGCGCCAACCCGGAAGCGTCCAGCTTCACCCACAACACACCGATCGAGATCGCATGGACCGTTGTGCCGATCTTTATTCTGATCGTCATCGGCTCCTTCTCGCTGCCGGAATTGTTCCGTCAGCAGGAAATCCCCGAAGGCGACGTGACCATCAAGGTCACCGGCTACCAGTGGTACTGGGGCTACGAATACGTCGATCACGACTTTGCCTTCGACAGCTACCTGATTGGTCACCCGGCCACGCTCAACGAAAGTGAGCGCCCGGCTGACGCCGATGTGACACCCTTCGTTTATAACGAAGCGATGGAGCTGAAGCTCAAAGACGCAGGCTACGCGGGCGACGAATTCCTCCTGGCTACAGACACCGCGGTTGTTGTTCCGGTGCACAAGACCATCGTTATGCAGGTGACCGGTGCCGATGTGATCCACTCCTGGGCGATGCCAGCCTTCGGCGTGAAACAGGATGCGGTTCCGGGCCGTCTGGCAGAGCTGTGGTTCAAGCCGACGCAGGAAGGCGTGTATTTCGGTCAGTGTTCCGAACTGTGCGGCAAGGACCATGCCTACATGCCGATTACGGTCAAGGTTGTGAGCCAAGAAGCCTATGACGAATGGCTGAATGGCGCGATCGATGAATACGCCGGCCTGCCGCAAAGCTTCCAGGTCGCCTCCAACTGAGGACGATTCTGCTTCTGCGCCTTGCTTGCCAAAGCAGGTGCGGAGGCGCCCATGCCTGTTTCCTGAAAAACGGCCACGCTTTGAATGCGTGGCCGTCACAGACCCGAAAAGAGCTTGAGACATGAGCGACGCCAGCATCAACGCAAGCATGATCCGTGAAGATGACGCCTCCTTGGGCGATTACTTTGCGTTGCTCAAACCGCGTGTCATGTCGCTGGTTGTGTTCACCGCACTCGTCGGCTTGCTCGCAGCGCCCGTTGGGGTGCATCCGGTTGTCGGTTTTTGCGCGATTTTGTTCATCGCCATTGGCGGTGGGGCGTCCGGTGCGCTCAACATGTGGTGGGACTCCGATATCGACCAGGTGATGAAACGCACCAAGTCGCGCCCAATTCCCGCAGGCAAAGTCGACAAAGGCGAAGCGCTGAGCCTCGGTCTGGCACTGTCTGGCCTGTCGGTGATCATGCTGGCGCTGGCGACCAACGTCTTTGCGGGGGCTTTTCTGGCCTTCACCATTTTCTTCTATGTGGTGGTCTACACCATGTGGCTGAAGCGTGCGACGCCGCAGAACATCGTCATCGGTGGTGCGGCAGGGGCCTTCCCGCCGGTCATCGGCTGGATCGCGGCAACCGGGTCGATGACCATTGAACCCTGGTTGATGTTCGCGCTGACCTTTTTGTGGACCCCGCCGCATTTCTGGGCGCTGGCGCTCTTCATGCGCAACGACTACGACATCGCGGATGTGCCGATGCTGACCGTGACACATGGTCGTCGATCCACCCGCAAGCATATCCTCGTTTATACCATCATTCTCGCGACCTTCGCTCTCGCCACCGCCTTTACCGGCGTCGGTGGTCCGATCTATCTGACCGTCGCGCTGGTGCTGAATGCGCTGTTCCTCAAAGGGGCCGTGCAGATCTGGCGCCGTGACGAGGCGATCTGCGAGGATGACAACTTCAAAGTGGAGCGCTCTTTCTTCAAGCTGTCGTTGCTCTATCTGTTTCTGCACTTTGGAGCGATCCTCGCAGAGGCGCTGCTGAAACCATACGGTCTGGGAGGCTGGTAACTGAGATGAGCTTGCGCAAGGAACATGAGCTGCACAACCGACGCAAAGGCCGCAACTTTGGCGTTGGCCTGCTGCTGGCCGGATTTGTCGTTCTGGTATTGGCGCTGACCATGGTCAAAGTGACGTCAGCCGGCTTTACGTTCCCCGAAATCGAAGGCGGAGAGTAAACCTGATGGCGATGAGCGGTCCTAAGAAGACAGTGATACAGCTGGTCGGCGTGGTGACCCTGATGGGCGGGCTGGCCTGGGCGTCTGTCCCGTTCTATGACTGGTTTTGCCGTGTCACCGGCTTTGGTGGCGTGACCCAGGTCGCTGATGCCGGGTCTGATCAGGTACTGAACAAAACGATCAAGGTCCGCTTCGACGCGTCGAAGGACCGCGATATGCCGTGGGAATTCAAACCCGTCGAACGGATCATGGAGCTGAAGATCGGTGAGACCGGGCTGGCCTTCTACGAGGCCTATAACCCGACGGATCGTCCCGTCGCAGGGCAAGCCTCCTACAACGTGGCACCCTATTCGGCTGGCTACTACTTTGAGAAAATTCAGTGTTTCTGCTTTAATGAGCAGGTGCTGCAACCTGGGGAGCGGGTGATGATGCCTGTGACCTTCTTCGTGGACCCCGAGATTGTCGAGGACGCGGAGGCAAAATTTGTGCATACGATCACCTTGTCGTACACATTTCACGAGATCGATCTGCCCGAGGGCTATGCCGCCCTCGACACCGGAGATACATCCGGGGCAGAGACGGAACTGAACTAGGCCGCTTTGGTGAGGGACACTTAAAATGGCGCATGCTAAAAATCACGACTTCCACATTCTGCCGCCGTCGATCTGGCCGTTGATCAGCAGCATTGGCGCCTTCGTCATGCTCTTTGGCGCCGTGCTCTGGATGCACGACGTTACAGCTTGGCTGTTCTGGGCGGGCCTCGTCGCCGTGCTCTACTCCGCCTTCTGCTGGTGGTCCGAGACCATCGCCGAGAACAAGGCCGGCGATCACACCCCCGTGGTGCTGATCGGCCTGCGGTATGGCTTCATCCTGTTCGTCATGTCCGAGGTGATGTTCTTCTTCGCTTGGTTCTGGTCATTCTTCAAACACGCCATGTACCCGATGGAGCGTTATGTCGGCACCGAATATGTGGCGCCGGAGATCTATCCCGTGGACGCGTTCCACCTGCCGTTGATCAACACGCTGGTGCTGTTGCTTTCGGGCTGTGCCGTGACTTGGGCGCACCATGCGCTGGTGCATGAAAATGACCGCAAGGGCCTGATCAACGGTCTGGCCATTGGTATCGTGCTCGGTGTGTTCTTCACTGTCCTGCAGGGCTACGAATATGTGCACCTGCTGCACGAAGGATGGGAGTTCGGTGGCGACGAGTTCTACTCCAACTTCTTCATGGCGACCGGCTTTCATGGCTTCCACGTGGTGCTCGGCACGATCTTCCTTATCGTCTGCCTGATCCGTGCGATGAAGGGTGACTTCACCCCGAAACAGCACGCCGGTTTCGAGATGGCCGCCTGGTACTGGCACTTCGTCGATGTGGTCTGGCTGTTCCTCTTTGTTGCGGTCTACATCTGGGGCACCGCCGGACTGGCGCACTGATCTCAATGTAGCGGATACATGATTGCGGTTTTCCTTTTGGCAAACAGCACGTATCTAACGGGGCGCGCGGGATCATCCCGCGCGCCCCTTGCGGTTTCAGGGGGACACCTATGACCACCGGATCAGGAGCACGCGCGCGATGCGACGGATGATCTTTCTCGGCCTTGTGGGCGGGCTCGGCCTCACGGCGCTGCTGGCGCTTGGGGTCTGGCAGCTGCAGCGACTGGCGTGGAAAAAAGATATCCTCGCCACCATCGAGACCCGCATCGCCGCCGCACCAGTGTCCTTGCCGGCGAATCCCGACCCGCAGACCGACCGATATCTTGCCGTGGCCACCGCAGGCGAAATCGCCCGGCAAGAGCTGCATGTGTTTTGGGTGACCGAAGCGCAGGGCGCTGGCTACCGGGTGATCTCCCCCTTTGTGACCGCGTCGGGCCGCCGGATCCTGCTGGACCGGGGCTATATTCGCGACGCAGAGAAGGACAGTGCCCGCACTGGCGGTCCGGTCGAAATCACCGGCAACCTGCTGTGGCCGGACGAGGGCGATTGGACCACGCCGCCGCCGGAAGAAGACACCAATATTCTCTACGCCCGCGACATCGCCTATATGGCAGAGCGGCTGAACACCGAGCCGCTGCTGGTGGTGCTGCGCGACGGGGCCGATACGCCCCGCCCGCTGCCGGTCTCCACCACGGGCATCCCGAACAACCATCTGCAATATGCCATCACGTGGTTTTCGCTCGCCCTGATCTGGGCTGCCATGACTGCCGCCTTTCTTTTGCGTACGCGCGCCAAAACCTGACAGGAACTGACGCCATGAAATACATCTCCACCCGCGGCCAAGCGCCGGAACTTACGTTTGAAGAGGCCATGCTCACAGGGCTTGCGCGTGATGGCGGGCTGTATGTCCCTGCCGAAATTCCGACGCTGTCCGCCGAGGATATCGCGGAGTTTGCGGGGCAGCCTTATGAAGAGGTTGCGTTCCGGGTGATGTGGCCCTTTGTCTCCGGCTCCTTCAGCGAAAGCGAGTTTCGGGAAATTATCGCCCGCGCCTATGCGGGGTTTGACCATGCCGCTCTTGCACCTCTGAAACAGCTTGGTGCCAATCACTTCCTGCTGGAATTGTTCCATGGGCCCACGCTGGCGTTCAAGGATTTCGCCATGCAGCTCATCGGCCAGCTGTTCCAGACGGCGTTGAAGCGCCGCGGCGACAGCGTGACCATCGTCGGGGCAACCTCCGGCGATACCGGCTCTGCGGCGATCGAGGCCTTTCGCGGGCTGGATGCGGTCAATGTGTTTATCATGTACCCGCATGGTCGCGTCTCCGAGGTGCAGCGCCGCCAGATGACCACGCCGACAGAGCCGAACGTTCATGCGCTTGCCGTGGATGGCGATTTTGACGACTGTCAGGCCGCTGTGAAGGACATGTTCAACGACTTCGATTTTCGCGATTCGGTGCAGCTGGCCGGGGTGAACTCGATCAACTTCGCCCGTGTGCTGGCGCAAGTGGTCTATTACTTCACCGCCGCCACCGCCCTCGGTGCGCCGCACCGCAAGGTTTCCTTCACCGTGCCCACCGGCAACTTCGGCGATATCTTTGCCGGCTTTATCGCCCGCCAGATGGGTTTGCCGATCGAACAGCTGGTGGTCGCCACCAACCAGAACGACATCCTGCACCGCTGCCTGTCCGGCGAAGGCTACTTCAAGGGCGAGACCATCCCCTCGATCTCGCCGTCGATGGACATCCAGGTCTCGTCGAACTTCGAACGCGCGCTGTTTTACGCCTATGGTCAGGACGGTAAGGCAGTGGCGCAGCTGATGGACGAGCTGAAATCGGGCGGCGGCTTCAAGGTGTCCCAGGGCGCCATGCAGGCGCTGAGCGAGATTTACACCTCTGGTCGTGCCTCCGAAGAGGAGACGATGGCGACGATAAAATCCGAGGTGGCCTCCTCGGGGGAGCTTCTGTGCCCCCACGGTGCGGTCGGCGTGAAGGTTGCCAACGAGCATCTGAAAGACGGCGTGCCGATGGTGACGCTGGCCACCGCGCATCCGGCCAAGTTCCCGGCGGCGGTGGAAGACGCCTGCGGGGTGCATCCGCCTCTTCCCCCGCGCATGGCAGATCTGTATGAAAGATCGGAACGTGTGACCCGGATCGCCAATGATCTCGGCACAATCGAAGAACACATCAGAAAGCACATCGCCAATTGACCGTTAAACAAGACACCCTGCCGAACGGGTTTCGTATCGTCACTGAGTACATGCCGGGGCTGCAGTCTGCTGCTATCGGCATCTGGGTTTCGGCGGGCGCTCGTCACGAGCGGCTCGAACAGAATGGCATCGCCCATTTCCTGGAACACATGGCCTTCAAGGGGACCAAGCGGCGCAGCGCGTTGCAGATCGCCGAGGCCATCGAGGACGTGGGCGGCTATATCAACGCCTATACCAGCCGCGAGGTCACGGCCTATTACGCGCGGGTGCTCAAGGAAGATGTGGACCTTGCCTTTGATGTGATCTCCGACATCGTGCTGAACTCCATCTTCGATGACCGTGAGATCGAGGTGGAGCGCGGCGTGATCCTGCAGGAGATCGGCCAGACGCTGGACACACCCGACGACATCATCTTCGACTGGCTGCAGGAAGAAAGCTACCGTGATCAGGCCATTGGTCGCTCCATCCTCGGCCCGGCCGAGCGGGTGCGCAGCTTTTCCAAGGAAGACCTGCGCCGCTTTGTTGCCGAACACTATGGCCCCGGTCAAATGGTCCTGTCCGCCGCCGGTGCGGTGGATCATGACAAGCTGGTGAAAGCGGCGGAAGCGCTGTTTGGCGACCTGGAGCCAAAGCAGCAGGAAGGGGTTGAGACGGCGAGTTTTGTTGGTGGCGAGATGCGCCGCGACAAGGTGCTGGAGCAGGCCCATGTGGCACTGGCCTTCGAGAGCCCGAGCTACCGCGCAGATGACATCTACACCGCGCAGATCTATGCGGCAGCACTTGGCGGCGGCATGTCCTCGCGCCTGTTCCAGGAGGTGCGCGAGAAACGCGGCCTCTGCTACACGATCTTCTCGCAGGCGGGCGCTTATGAAGACACCGGCATGATGACCGTCTATGCGGGCACCTCCGGCGATCAGGTTTCCGATCTGGTGGGGATCACCGTGGACGAGCTGAAACGCGCCGCCGACGACATGTCGGATGCCGAGGTCGAACGCGCGCGCGCGCAGATGAAGGCGGGCATGCTGATGGGGCTGGAAAGCCCCTCCAACCGCGCCGAACGTCTGGCCCGTCTGGTGCAGATCTGGGATCGTGTGCCGACGCTGGAGGCGACGGTGGCAAAGATCGACGCGGTCACCACCGCCGATGTGCGCGCCATGGCGGCACAAATCTCGCGCGAGGCTCCGGCTGCGCTTGCCCTCTACGGACCGGTGGCTGACGCCCCGAGCCTGGAGGAGATTGCCCGGAGGCGTGCGGCCTGATGCTTCTGTCCCGTCGGACGCTTAAACTGGAGACGGAGCGCTTGACGCTCCGGCTGCCGGTGCATGCAGATTTCCGGCGATGGGCCTCACTGCGTCAGCAAAGCCAGGCCGCGCTGGTGCCCTGGGAACCCGCGTGGTCCCCGGATCATCTGAGCCGAAAGTCCTTCACCAACCGGGTCTATTGGGCCAAACGCTCTACTGCGCAGGGCTCTGCCATGCCGCTGTTCCTGTTCCGTCGCGAGGATGATGCGCTGGTCGGGGCCATCACGCTCGACAATATTCGCCGGGGACCGGCCATGGCGGGGACGATTGGCTATTGGACCGGCACCCGTTTTGCGCGCAGAGGCTACATGCGCGAGGCAATCGGCGCCGTGGTCCACCACGCCTTCACCCGGCTTGATCTGAGCCGCATCGAAGCCGCCTGCCTGCCGGAAAATGCCGCCTCGCGCGGGCTGTTGGAGCGGTCCGGCTTCAAATACGAGGGCGTCGCGCAATCCTACCTGCAAATCAACGGGCGCTGGCGCACTCATGTGCTTTATTCTGCGCTGCGTAGCGACCGGCGGGGCAAGACCATGGTTGGTCAGGCCTGAGCCTGCCGCCATAGTTCCACTGCGCAACTCACGTAAAGATCACGGTGCGTTCACGAAAATGGGAATGGCGCAGCGCAGTTTTTACGTGATGATCCCGGTTCAGCAGATAAACTCTACCTGTGCGAGTGATGTGGTGAACTGTATCCTTGGCTGACAAAGCCAAACGGCTGGTGCGGTCTCCAGACAGGAGCCCCGCGCCAGTCTACTTGTTCCAACCGTCATGATTTCCTGAGATCAGAGCAAACCGGTATCGCGCCTCTGGCGTTCAGTTGCGCGTGGTGCGACCTCGCGGCCCGACTGTGGGCTTGCCTTTGCTGTGCAGATTGCCGATGCAGTGTTCATGAGCCTCAAACCCGCAGATCCCGCCTTTCTCGATGCGCTCTCGGCCCGCCTTCCGGCGGACACGCTGCGCACGCCCGAAACCCGCTATCTGGAAGAGCCCCGCGGGCGCTATAAGGGGCAAGCCGCTGCCGTGGCGCTGCCCCGAAATGTCGACGAGGTCGCCGAAATTATCCGCGCGGCCCACGCGGCGCATATCGGGGTGATCCCTTACGGCGGTGGCACCGGGCTGGTCGGCGGGCAGGTGATGCCTGACGGACCTGCGCCGATACTGATGTCTACCGAGCGCATGCGCCAGATCCGTGCCAGCTATCCGGCGGAGAACGTGATCATCGCCGAGGCGGGCGCGGTGCTGGCCGATGTGCAAGCTGCCGCAACTGAGGTGGGGCGTCTGTTCCCGCTGTCCCTCGCTGCCGAAGGTACGGCCCGGATAGGGGGGAACCTTGCGACCAACGCGGGCGGTGTGAATGTCCTGCGCTATGGCAACGCCCGCGATCTTTGCCTCGGTCTGGAGGCCGTCCTGCCGACAGGAGAGATCTGGCACGGGCTGTCGCGCCTGCGAAAGGACAACACCGGGTATGACCTGCGGAACCTGTTGATCGGGGCCGAAGGAACCCTCGGTATCATCACCGCTGCGGCGCTGAAGCTCTCGCCAATCCCTGCAAGCCCGGGCACGGCCATTTTCACCATTCGCGATCCCGCAGCTGCGATAGAGCTGCTGAGCCTTGCCCGCGATGCCGTGGGGGAGGGTGTGAGTGCCTTTGAGCTTATCCACCGTCAGGGTCTGGAGTTTCTCGCCGAGACATTGCCGGATCTGCGGCAGCCGTTCGAGACACATCCCGAGTGGTGCGTGCTGATCGAACTTGGCCTCGGCAAGGGGCAGGATGCAGAGGAGGCGCTGGCAGACCTGTTCGGGGCGGCCATGGAGGCTGGTCTGTCCGACGATGGTGTCATCGCTCAGTCCGAGGCACAGCGGCTGTCGCTCTGGTCTCTGCGAGAGCACATCCCGGAGGCCAATCGGCGCATCGGGTCGATCTCCAGTCATGATATCTCCGTGCCGATCTCCCGTATTCCGGAGTTCATTCCGGCAGGCTGGGCGGCGATCGCCGACCTTGAGCCAAGTCTGCGGATCAACTGCTTCGGCCACCTTGGCGACGGCAACCTGCACTACAACGTCTTCCCCGGCGCCGGCGAGACGCGTGCTGACTTTGAGCATCTGCGCGGCGAGGTGAAGCGGATCATTCATGATCTGGTGTTCGAGTTCGGTGGGTCCGTGAGTGCAGAGCACGGCATTGGCCGACTGAAGGTCAGTGATCTTGACCGCTATGGCGATCCGACCAAACTGGCGGCCATGCGCGCGATCAAGAACGCCCTTGATCCACACGGCATCATGAACCCGGGCGCGGTGGTTCCGGGTCTCTGATCCGACAGGCGCAAACCGCAAAAAAAAGGGGAGCCCGGAGGCTCCCCTGTCGTACATATCGCTAGATCCGTGAGTGTGGCCGGGTCTTAGCTTCCCGGCATGATGACCTTGTCGATCACATGGATGACGCCATTCGACGCCTCGATGTCGGCCTGGATCACAGAAGCCTCATCGACCATTGCACCACCTTCAATCTTCACGGTGACCTCTTGGCCTTGAACCGTTGCGGCCATCATGCCGTCGGTCAGATCGGAGGACATCACCTTGCCGGGCACCACGTGGTAGGTGAGGATGGACACCAGCTGGTCCTTGTTTTCCGGCTTCAGCAGCGTTTCCACGGTGCCGTCGGGCAGCGCCTCAAACGCAGCATCGGTCGGGGCGAAGACAGTGAACGGCCCGTCGCCTTTCAGCGTGTCCACCAGATCAGCCGCGGTTACGGCGGCGACCAGAGTTTCGAAGTCGTCGTTGCCTGCGGCAATGTCGACGATATCCTTGGAATGACCATCAGCAAAGGCAGCGGTGGCGAGGGCGAAGCTTGCAACGGTACCAAAAGCGATCTTGCGGAACATGAAAACTCTCCTGTCATTTGTATCACTGAGGACGCCGCAACCGCGACATCTGTGGGGTACAACGAGACAGGCGCCGTTTTGGATGTGGCGGATGTTTGCCGGTTGAGATTTGACCCATGAAAAAAGCCCCCTAAGCAGGGAGCTTTTTGAATTTCCAGTCACAGATGCGTGTGCACCTGTGATCCTGTGTGAGAATTCGCTGCTGATCCAGCGGCTTTTATGCGGCGTTCAGAGACCGTCGAATTCGCACAGGACATGCACATCCATCCCAAGCTCTTCGAGATGTTTGCGGCCGCCCAGCTCGGGCAGATCAATGATGAAGGCGCAGGAGATGATCTCGCCACCGAGCTTTTCGATCAGTTTGATCCCGGCGCCGGCGGTGCCACCGGTTGCCAGAAGGTCATCGACCACGAGGATTTTCTCACCTGCCTGGATCGCGTCCTTGTGCAGTTCGACCACGGCCTCGCCATACTCCAGCTTGTATTCCTGGCTGATGGTTGCGCCGGGCAGTTTGCCCTTTTTGCGGATCGGGACAAAGCCGGTGCCCAGCTGGTGGGCGATCGCCCCGCCGAGGATGAAGCCGCGCGCCTCAAGCCCGACCACCTTGTCGATGCGCTGGCCCGCGTAGGGGTGCAACATCTGGTCCACCGCCATTCGAAATCCGCGCGGGTCGGCGAATAATGTGGTGACATCCCGGAACATGATCCCTTCATGCGGGAAATCGACAATAGTGCGGATGTAGTCCTTGACGGTCTTCGTCTTGTTCATGGGCGTGTAATCCCTGGCTTTGCTTCGTGATCGGCGCGCCCGACACTCTAGGTCATTCCGAGGGCGCCGCGCCGGTGCGGTTTGACCGAAGCACGTCCGCCATGCAAGCGTCAACGCCTGGCGGGCGCCCCAATATCCCTTTACAAAAGGCTCAGGCGCCTGACGTGGGTTGCGCGCGCGGGCGCCCGGCCCCTTTGCTCACGGCCTGTGCTCAGATCAGCCAAGCACCCGGCCTGCAACCGCATCCAGCTTGGCCACAAGCGCCGGGTCGCGCTTCTCCGGCGCGGTCATGATGGCATACTCCAGCGCCCGGTCACATTGATGAGGGCAGGGCGCGCGTTCGGCGCCAAGAAGCGCTGGGAGCCCCTTCACCAAGGCGCGCCCTTTGTCGGAGTTGCCCTGCAGCGTGCCGATGATCTCGGTGATATCCACTGCGCCGTGATCGGGGTGCCAGCTGTCAAAATCGGTGACCATGGCGATGGAGGCATAGCACAGCTCCGCTTCGCGGGCGAGTTTGGCCTCCGGCATGTTGGTCATGCCGATCACATCCGCGCCCCAGACCTCGCGGTACATCTTTGATTCCGCCATCGAGGAGAACTGCGGCCCCTCCATCGCCAGATAGGTGCCGCCGCGGTGGGTCTTGATGCCAGCGGCGCGGGCGGCCTCTGAGCAGGCATCGCTCAGACGCGGGCAGGTGGGATGCGCCACCGAGACATGGGCAACGCAGCCGGAGGCAAAAAAGCTCTTTTCGCGGGCAAAGGTCCGGTCGATGAACTGGTCGACAATGACAAAATCCCCCGGCGCCATCTCCTCGCGGAAGGAGCCGCAGGCGGAGACCGAGATCACGTCTGTTGCGCCCAGTCGTTTCAGCGCGTCGATATTGGCGCGGTAGGGCACATCGGTGGGGCTATGCACATGGCCGCGCCCGTGGCGGGGCAGAAAGGCCATCTTCACGCCATCAAAGCGTCCGGTCAGGATCTGGTCGGAGGGTGTGCCCCAGGGGCTGTCGACCGTGGTCCATTCCGCGCCCTCCAGCCCGTCGATGTCGTAAATTCCAGAGCCGCCGATCACGGCAATCATGGTCTCGGTCATATGGATCTCTCCTGCGGGTGTTTGCCGAGCTATGGCCGAGGGCGGCGCTGTTTGGCAAGCGTGGGATGCCTCCGGCGGAGGTATTTGGGAAAAGATGAAGGCTCAGTCGCGGCGGATGATGCCGGTGAGGGCAGCAGCCCCCAGCGCGGTGACTATCCAGCCCAGAGTGGTGAAGATCCACCGCCAGTACCATAGGCGATAGCCCCAAGTGCCGCGTTCGGTGGAGGGGGCCCAGGCGTCGGTCTGACCGAATTCGACGATGGGGATCACGACGTCGGCGGCATAGGCGAGGGGGTGGAAGGTCTCCCAATCCTTGCCGGGGATGGCGTAGCGGTTTGTCCATTCGGCGGCGGGGTTTTGGATGCTGTCATCGCGCGCCAGAGCTTGCCAGCTTTCGGAGAGAAGAATGGGGGCGGAGTTGGGAGCGAAGCTGCCCGCGTCCCAGGCCCGTTGGGCTGGAAAGGTTGCGGCGGCAATGAGCAAGATCAGCGCATAGAGGCTGCGTTGAGGTTTATAGCCATGGGCGGTTAGGAGCAGAGAGATGCTGTCTTTTGCGCCGAGGGTGAGGCGGCAGATGTCATGCCAGATGCTGTGAAGCCCGGTGCCGAGGTCACCATCGGGCGTGATGTGCAGTTTGGCGCGGGCATCCTGGCGTAGCTTGCATGCGAGCGTGATGCGGACTTGCTGGGCGTCGCTCTCATGGCCCATGTCGTGCAGGGTCTTGGCGAGCTGTTTGTAAGGCTGCGGGAAGAATTCCCCGTTCCAGCGGTCGCCTTTGGCGAGCCAGTCTAGCCGGGTCTTGGCGTCGGTGGGGCCGATGATGCGGTCATAGGTGAAGCCATCGAGGATCAACTCGCCCGTCGGCGGGTAACTGTGGAGGTCATCGACCAGAGTGGAGGTTTTGGCGGCGTGCAAATCAAGGGCGCCCCGGATCTGTGCAATGTTGCGTAGAAAAAGGCCGCCGGTGATTTCGGCAGCTTGCAAGTTGATGGCCTCACCCTTTGGTGTGTTGAACTTTGCGCCCTCGCAGTCCAACTGCCCACCGATTTTGATGCCATTGAAGTCGGCAGATCCGTTGAATGTTGCGGAGCGGAGGAAGAGGTCTTCCTTGACCTTGGCTCCTTGCAGGTTGATGGCCTCACCCTTTGGCGAATTGAAATTTGCGCCCTCGCAGGTCAACTGGCCACGAAGCTCGGCAGTCATGGCACTCAAGGCGGGGAGGGCGCAGGTACGCAGTCGTAGGTTGCTGGCCCATTTTGATCTGGGGGCGAACACTTGACCTTGGAAGCGACAGCCGCCCAGCAGCAAGTTGCCGGGGATGGTGCAATTGGTCAGATCAAGAACGCCGCTGATATATGCGCCGTTCATCATGACGCCTTCTTCAGTCGTATCGCAGCTGTCGCTGTTCAGCAGGATCAGTCGCAGCACCTCGGCGCGGATGTGGCGGGCCTCTTGCGCCTCGGTGAGATTTTGCCAGTCTTCAGGATCCTCGGGGATTTGATCGTGGGGGCCTAGTTTGCAAAAGTATCCTGCCTCGGCGGCGGCTTTGAGTTTCTGCTCTGCCGCGTTTGGGGGCGGGGCGATGTCGTCCCAGGTTTTGAAGTGCATGTGGCTGCTCAAAGTCTCTTGCTGCAATACCCGCAGTCTGCGGAGGTCCGCGCAGGCGAGCAAGGGCTAAGGTGAGGTTCACGGCAGACAGCGCTGCTGACCTATTGTTTCGCGCGCGAAATATTGCGGCAGAATGGCTGACCTATTGCGCGGGGGCTGCCCTTGGATGTGGCAGCGGAGGCGCTCCGGGGCCTTGTTTTCCTGCCTTCCCTTGTGTCGCGGGGGCATTGACGCTAACAGGCGGTCAAATCTTCCCTCCCGACTTCACAGGTTTTGGTGTCATGACACGCGGCGTTTTCGGCCTTTTGGCAAAGAATATCTCTCCTCCCAATCTCTCCATCATGCAGGATGAGGGCTTTACCGTTGGTCGCGTCCGCACCGAGTTGCTGTCCGGCCTCACGGTGGCGCTGGCGCTGGTGCCAGAGGCGGTGGCCTTTGCCTTTGTGGCCGGGGTGCATCCGTTGGTAGGGCTTTATGCGGCCTTCATGGTGGGGCTGATCACCGCCGTGTTCGGGGGGCGTCCGGGGATGATCTCTGGCGCGACCGGCGCGCTGGCCGTGGTCATGGTGGCGCTGGTGGCGGATCATGGGGTGGAATATCTCTTTGCCACCGTGGTGCTGATGGGTCTGTTGCAGGTGATTGCCGGTGTGATGCATTGGGGCAAGTTCATCCGGCTGGTGCCGCATCCGGTGATGCTGGGCTTTGTGAACGGGCTGGCGATCGTGATTTTCCTCGCGCAGCTGACCCAGTTCAAGAAGCCGGGCACGGTGGAGAACACCGGCCATGGCGCCGGTGGTGGTGAGTGGCTGGCCGGCGGTCAGCTGGCGGTGATGCTGGGGCTGGTGGTGCTGACCATGGCGATCATCTGGGTGATGCCGCGCCTGACCAAGATCATTCCCGCACCATTGGCCGGGATCGGGATTACTGCGGTGATCGTGATTGCCTTTGGCCTCGACGTGCCGCGCGTGGGCGACCTGGCCTCCATCCAGGGCGGTCTGCCGATGTTCCACATCCCGATGGTGCCGCTGAATTTCGAGACCCTGGAGATCATCCTGCCCTATGCAGTGATCCTGGCGGCGATCGGGCTGATCGAAAGCCTGCTAACCCTGAACCTTGTGGGTGAAATCACCGGCAAGCGCGGCGGTGCGAGCCAGGAATGCATCGCGCAGGGGGCCTCCAACATTGCTACCGGTTTCTTTGGTGGCATGGGCGGTTGCGCGATGATCGGCCAGTCGATGATCAACGTGAATTCCGGTGGCCGCACCCGGATCGCGGGCATCGCGGCGGCCTTGTTCCTGTTGCTGTTCATCGTCGCAGCCTCGCCGCTGATCGAGCAGATCCCGCTGGCGGCTCTGGTGGGCGTGATGTTCATGGTGGTGATCGGCACCTTTGCCTGGAACAGCTTCAAGATCATGACCAAGGTGCCCTTGATGGATGCCTTCGTGATCGTGCTGGTGACCGTGGTGACGGTGATGACTGACCTGGCGATCGCCGTTGTGGTGGGGGTGATCGTCTCGGCGCTGGCCTATGCCTGGAACAACGCGCGCCGCATTCATGCGATCACCCGGGATAGCGCCAGCGAGGAGGGCGCCAAGGTCTATGAGATCCAGGGACCGCTGTTCTTTGGCTCCACCGACGGGTTCATCGAACTGTTCGAGATCGAGAACGACCCGGATGTGGTTATCGTGGACTTTGCCGCCTCGCGCGTGGTGGATCAGTCGGCGCTGCAGGCGATCGAGGCGGTCGCAGGGCGATATGCGGCGGCAGGCAAGACCATCCAGTTGCGTCATCTGAGCCGGGATTGCCACGAACTGCTGTCCAAGGCCGGGCATTTGGTAATCGATAGCGATGACGATCCGGAATACGGCGTGGCGGTGGATTACTCGGTGCGTACGGGGATCCTCGGCGGTCACTGAGACCTGCCTTTGCTGTTATAAAACGGTCGCGGCCCCCGGAGGGGACCGCGGCTTTTTTGTTTTTGGGACAGGGGCTCGGGTTCACCAAAGCAGCAACCTGCAGAGCCAGCCTCGCCTGTGCCCTGCCTGATGGAACACGTCCCGTCGCGACAAGGAAAATGGCCGTATCCCCGCCCATGCGGGCGCGGAGCCTCGGCAATTTGCCTTGCACGCCGCGTCGTGGCCCATCCATTTGGGATCAGGCGAGGGTGACTCCGAAGCAGCAGCGGTCAGTCGGGGGCGAGCGCCTCCAGCATGTCGAGGTCGCCGGAGGTGATTGCCGGTTCCGCGCGCAGGATCAGTTCTGCCGGCCAGTCCCACCATTTGAGGGTGAGGAGGCGGGCGATCTGCGGCTTGGGAAACCGGTGGCGGGCCACCGTCGCCGGGTTGCCTGTCATGATCGCGTAAGGAGGAACCGTGCCGCGCACCACCGCGCCTGCACCGATGATGGCGCCGTCGCCGATACGGGCGCCGGGCAGGATCATCGCGCCGTAGCCGATCCAGACGTCATGGCCGATCACCGTGTCGCGGGTGTCGGGCTGGAACCCGGCCATCTGGGCGGGATCGAACACCGGGAAGGGAAAGCAGCTGAGCCCCTCCTGCGCGTGGTTGGCCGAGGCGGTGATGAACCTGACCCCATGGGCGATCTGGCAAAACCGTCCGATCCGCAGCCGTTCGCGCGCGCCGGCAAAGAGATAGGGCGCCAGGTGACTGCTCCAGTCCCGCGGCGGGTCGAAATCAGAGGCGTAGGTGTAGTCGCCAACGCTGAAATTCGGGTTCTCCACCACGCGCGACAGCATCACCGTGCCGGTATGGGGCTGGCCATCCGGCAGGATGATCGGGTGGCGCAGATTTGGATCGGGCAGGGGCATCTCAGTCGTCCGGGCGGGTCAGGGAGAACAGATCGCTCACCTTGGCATAATCGCGATAGCCGAGGCGCGACAGCGGCTGGTAGCGGGTGACGTCAAAGATGCCGTCCACCAGGCAATCATCGCGCAAATGCACGCCGACCACCTCGCCAAAGGCGACCTTGTTGGCCTCGCCCGGCAGGTCGATGATCTGCGTGAGTTTGCATTCCAGCGCCGCCGGAACACCGGCGACCCGGGCGCAATTGATGGTTTCGCAGTCGATGGCCTCCAGCCCGGCATGGGCGAATTCATCCGTGCCCTTGTCCAGCGCAGCGGAGGATTTGTTCATCGCGTCGCGCATGGCGTATTCCACGATGTTGACGCAAAAGATCCCGGTCTCGCGAATATTGGCAATGGAATCCTTGGTGCCGTCCTGATCCGCCTTGGTGGAGGTGGAGGCAAACATCACCTGCGGCGGCACATAAGCCACGGCATTGAAGAAGGAATAAGGTGCCAGATTGTTGACGCCGTCGCCCGAACGGGTGGAGATCCAGCCGATGGGACGGGGGGTGACAACGGCGTTGAATGGGTTGTGGGGCAGGCCGTGGCCGTCCTCGGGGCGGTAGAACATTGCATGTCTCCAAGTGTTTGCCCCAGACTTACGCGCGTGCTAGGGCGAAATCCACCCCCGCGTCGAACCGGCCCCGTGCCTGCGCGACACAGCTGACGGAGCCAGAGAGACGTGATCACCATCGCGGCGGAGATGCCGGAGGATTCCTGGGAGGTCGAAGCCCTCTATGACCTGTGCTTCGCGCCGGGGCGCACGGCGCTGTCGTCCTATCGGCTGCGTGATGACGTGGCGCCGGTGCGCGCATTGAGCCAGGTGGCACGCGACAGCGACGGGATCCTTGCCGGTGCGATCCGCTTCTGGCCGGTGCATGTGGGGGCTGCCGAGGCGCTGCTGCTGGGGCCGGTGGCGGTGCACCCGACGCGGCAGGGCGAGGGCATCGGTGCGGCGCTCATCCGCGACAGCCTGTGGAAGGCGGAGCACAGCCATTGGGACCGGGTGATCCTGGTGGGCGATGCGCCCTATTACAAACGCTTCGGGTTTCAGAAGCTGAGCGGCGTCGAGATGCCGCCGCCAACCAACCCGGATCGCATTCTTGGCCTGAACCTCAATCCCGATGCCTGGACGGGCGTGTCGGGGCTGGTGCGACGTTGGAGCGGTGCGGCGCAAGGGTGACAGACCCGGACGTCGCGTGAGCAAGGGCCTTGAAACGCGTGTCCAAACTGCTGATCTGTAAGAACAGAGCGGCAGGGAAGAGGGCCACGGATGGGCGAAATACTGATACAGGACGCGCGGAACCTCACGGCAACGGATGTCGAGGCGGAGCTGGATGCGATAGCCGCCCGCTACCGCGCCGCCGGGAGTTTTGGCATGCGATTGCTGAACACGCTTGGTGGTGGTGCCGAGGACTTGCTGCAGCGTTTGCCCAAACCGTTGCGCGGGACCGTGGATGTCGCCGTGCAGCAGGCGCTGCATCTGGCGGTCCGAGGTGCCGCCCAGAGCAGGAGGCTGGTGCCCGATCAATCCTCCCAGACCAATCGTTGGGTCAGTACCACCATGGGCATGGTTGGTGGCGCCGCGGGATTGCCGGGCGCGTTGGTGGAGCTGCCGGCCACAACGACCTTCCTGCTGCGCAGCATTCAGGGCGTGGCGGTGGAATACGGGTTTGATCCGGATGCGGAGAATGTGCGCTTCGACGCGATAGAGGTTTTTGCCGCGGCAGGCCCGCTGGCCCATGATGACGGTGCCGATACCGGCTTTCTGACCATGCGCCTGGGACTGTCGGGGGCTGGCTTGTCACAGCTGATTGCCGCTGTGGCGCCCCGGCTGGCGGTGGCGCTGGGACCAAAGCTGGCAGCGCAGATGGTGCCGGTTCTGGGGGCAGTGGCTGGCGGCAGCGTGAACTACGTTTATGCCGGTTACTATCAGGAAATGGCGCATGTGCATTTTGCCCTGCGCCGCCTTTCACTGGATGCGGATGCGCCCTATCCGCAGATGGTGGAGCGGTTGCAACAGCGGCTGCTGGCCTGATCAGATACCTGCTGCGCCTTGCGCGCTGTCATCCCCCTGACATGGGGCGCTGCCACATGTTTGAGGAGGCCGCGTGCAATCGGGGCGAGAGCATGTATGGGCAGGGGCAGGCTTGCGGTGGTCGCTCAGGAGCGAGGGTGCGTGCTGCCGTCTCACCGGTTCCGCAATCCAGTGACTGCCTGCGCGTTGAAGGGGAGCAAGGCTGATGACGCGACCCCTGAATGGGCAATCATTTCACGGTCATTCCGAAGATGGTCGGCCGCTGCACCAGCAGGTGGGCGCGCTGTGCTATCGGATGTCGAGCAAAGGGCGCGTCAAGGTTTTGATGGTGACGTCCCGCGGCACCGGGCGTTGGATCCTCCCCAAAGGCTGGCCGATCAATGGTCTGACTGCGGCGCAGGCTGCGGCGACCGAAGCCTGGGAAGAAGCTGGCGTGTCGGGGCAGGTGTTGGATTGGGTGGTTGGACAGTTCACCTACGACAAGGCCCGCGACGGTGCGCCGCCGCTTGCGTGCCGGGTCGATGTGTTCCCGTTGCGCGTCGATGCTCTATCGGCGGATTTTCCTGAATGCACAGAGCGAAAACGCGAGTGGATGTCGCTTGAACGCGCAGCTTTGCAGGTCGATGCGGCGGATGTTTCGGCATTGCTCAGAGCCTTTTCGCCTGACGATCTTGTGTGAACGGGTTACATAGGAAGGATGCTGCCCTTGCAAACACCGCTGAGCCGGTTTTAATCGGCGCTTCCGAGTACGGGACATGAGATGATACGATATGCACTGAAATGCGCTGAGGGACATGGGTTCGAGAGCTGGTTCCAGTCAGCTGCGGCCTACGACAAGCTCGTGGAGGCCAATATGGTTGCCTGTACGCAGTGCGGGTCCACACAAGTGGAGAAAGCGCTGATGGCACCGCGCGTAAGTCCGGGCCGCAAGGCGGCGATCCCGGCGGAGGCGGAGCCTTCTCCCTCTGACAGGCCCGCGGTTACGCCAGCTGTGCCAGTGCCGCAAGCGCCGCAACAGGCCGCACCGCTCAGCGCGCCCGCGTCGGATCTGGAAAAGGCAATCACCGAGCTGAAGAAACAGGTCGAGGCCAACTCCGATTATGTGGGCAAGGATTTCGTCAAACAGGCGCGCGACATGCACCTTGGGGACGCGCCCGCCCGCTCCATCCACGGCGAGGCAAAGATTGAAGATGCCAAGGCGTTGATCGACGACGGGGTGCCGGTTCTGCCGCTCCCCTTCACACCGAACCGAAAGATGAACTGAGGCGCTCGACCGGGCATCAGTCATGAATCCACTGAGCAGGAAAAGGAGACCGCCAATGCATGTGGTCGTGACAGGCAGCAGCCGCGGTATAGGGCGTGAGCTGAAAACAAGGCTGGCTGCACGCGGTGATCGTGTGACGGGAACCTCGCGGGATCATTCGTCGGGCACCCGGCTCGATGTGAGCGAACCAGGGCAGCAGGCGCGCTTTGCCGCGCAAATCAAGGGCGACCCGGTGGATCTGTTGATCTGCAACGCGGGCGTCTACCTCGACAAGACGATGAGTATCAGTGACTACACCGCAGAGGTCTGGGCAAAATCACTTGCCGTCAATGTGACCGGCGTATTCCTGAGCGTGCAGGCAATGCTGCCGAACCTGAAGCTCGCCAGTGCTCCGAAAATTGCGATTATTTCCTCTCAGATGGCCAGTCACGCACGTGCACCGGGGGGATCCTACGCCTATCGCGCCTCCAAGGCCGCGGCGCTCAACATCGGACGCAATCTCGCCACGGATCTGAAACCGGAGGGGATTGCCGTTGGCATCTACCATCCCGGCTGGGTTCGCACCGACATGGGGGGCGATGAGGGGGATATCTCGGTTGAGGAAAGTGCCGAGGGTCTGATGCAGCAATTCGATGAGCTTACCCTGGAAACCTCGGGCTGTTTTCACACCTGGGACGGGCGAGTTCACGCATATTGATCGTGGCGGGCAAGCATGCGCACCACGCGAGGTCTAGGCCTTGCGTGCAAAACCGGGTAAGGCACGCCCGAACCCTCCTAGATCCACCACGGCCGGGCCGCAGCAGGCCCCAGGCAAACGGGACGACTTCAACATGACTGCCAGCAAACGTATCGTACTCTCCAGTGATCACGCCGCCATCGCGCTGCGCCAGACCCTTGCCGAACATATCGCGGCCAAAGGCTGGGAGGTCACCGACCTTGGCCCGACCTCACCCGAAAGCACGCATTACCCGAAACATGGTGAAGCGGCGGCGCGTCATGTGGCGGCTGGCGACAGCGATGTCGGCATCGTGCTGTGCGGCACGGGTCAGGGCATCATGATGGCGGCCAACAAGGTCAAGGGGATCCGCTGCGGCGTCTGCGCGGATGCGTTTTCGGCCCGGATGATCCGCGAGCACAACAACGCCAACATGTTGTCGATCGGCGCGCGTGTGGTCGGCGAAGGGCTGGCACTCGAGATTGTGGATGCTTTCCTGGATGCTGAGTTCGAAGGCGGTCGCCACGCCACCCGTGTCGAGATGATCGACGCGCTGGAGGCCTGACGCCTGCTGTCGGGCGGCATGCCCGGCTCAGTCAGCTGAACAACCGGACAAGAAAAAAGGCTCCCGAAGTGATCTTCGGGAGCCTTTGTCATGTCAGGGATGCGGACGGAGCCTTATCACTCCCAGCAGCTGACCAGCGTGGTGAGGCCTGTGGCCTCTCGCTGAAGCAACGACAGGGGCAGCTCGCCGGTGGCCGCAGCTTCGGTCGCGGGCAGGCCAACACCGGCCTTGTCCAATGCCATGCGGATCACTTCGCCTTTCAGCGCGAAACGCACACCCTCTGGCAGCACCGGACCATCTGAGGCTTCCGGCAGCAACATGCCATGCACGGTGCCTTCCTTGTCCAGAAGGGGGCCGCCTGCATCGCCGGGCTGAGCTGTCAGCTCCAGACGGGCCAGATAGCTTTCGCCCTGCAGCCCCTGAAGGTCGCTCAGCGATCCCCAGGTGAGGCTTGGAGCACCAAGCACGCCGCTGTAGGAGTAGCCCGAAACCGCCAGCGCGCTGCGCAGACGGGGTGTGTTTGCCGCAAGCGGTGCGGTGGCCATCGGGGACAGCGCCTCTGTCGGCTTCAGCACGGCAATGCCGGCCTCGCCATCGGCCAGCAGCACATCTGCACTGACGTCACGGTCAATGGTCACGCGACCGCAGCCGTTGACCACATCTGCCGTGGTCACGACAACACCATCTCCGGTCACGAAGAAGCCGCTGTGCGACAGGCGCGGTTTGCGGATTTCCAGACCGGAGACCAGATCGATGGACTGCGCGTCCTCCATGCCCTCTGCCGGGTCAAGCACGCCGTCGAGCCGGGTAAAGCTTTGTTGCATGGCGGAGAGGATACGCCCGCGACGGGCCTCGTCACCAGCCGGCCAGACAAGGGTAAAGCCTTTGATCTCGCCATTGTCCAATCGCGCTTCGGTGTAGGAGACGATCTCACTGTTGCGCCCCTCAAGCGTGAAGCGGTCACCGGAGCGTTCGCGCGGCCCTTCCAGCGGCACGATTTCCAGTGTCTGCATGATGTCATACAGACCATAAAGAGTGCGACGGTCGCCGGGTTGCGAAATCAGCAGGACCCGGGCGCCAAGGTCCCCGGCGGGGTCAAAATGCGCGAAGGGCGGTTCGTAGCGGCTGAAGGCGACCTCGTTCAACGGCAGATCCAGCGTGATGCCTGCTGCTTCGTCAGTATATGACGCCATGCCAGTGGAAATCAGCGGTGCGTTGTATTCATCCAGCAACGCCTTGCGCTGCAGGGTGGTCAGGACGCCGGTGGGTTCAAAACCGCGCGCGAGCTGCCAGTCGGACATCGAGGCACGGGTGCCGCGCCCGAATGCGCCGTCAATGCCGGAGGCATAGAACCCTGCGGCCTTCAATGCGACCTGAAGGTCCATGCGCTCTTCACGCGACAGGGCGCGTTCGCTGCGGCGGGCCTCGGCCGGTGTTTCATCTGCAACAGCGATTTCCGGCTCCGGGGCCAGTGGGGGCTCCGTCACCGTGTCGTCGTCAGATGTCGACGAAATGACTGGCGCAGTGGAGGGTGCGTCGGTCTCGGCGCCAACCGGATAGAAACGGGTGCGGAAGTTGCTGGAGAAGGTGATGAAGCTGTCACGCGGGATTTGCCCTTCGGCGCGGTAGACACGCAGCACCTGTTCGGCGTCGGGACGGGCATAGGGGCCGACCACGATGCCGTACCAGCCGCCGCCCAGGGCATAGCCGGAGACGTCCGGCAGGCGGGCGGCAAAGTCGCGGGCCTCGTCCTGCGCCTCGCGAAGTGAGGGACGGGCCGCCACCTGGATCCAGACGCCACCCGCGTCGGATTGCTGTGCCTGCACGAGGCCCGGAAGCGCCGCGAGGCAGACGGTCAATGCCCACAAAAGCGAGGCAAATAGGTTCTTCATTGTTTAACCTCTGTACGAAGAGACGGAATTAGTTCGCGGCGCAGGTAACCATCTTGCGCCCGAAAAGGAAACGGCGAGAAACCGCACATATGCAGGTAAAGTGCGTTTGTTTCTCATCTTCGACACATCAGGACGAATTTTCCCCCTGCCGTGAGGCTTCGGGTGGCCTGCTGCGCACGGGGCCGTTGACCCCGCCGGGGGGCTTGCATAGGAAGACGGTCGAACATTGCACCGTCTGTGCTGGCCCTGCGTGGCTTGATGGAGGCGGGCGCGCCGATGCCGCCGAAGGGAAAAGACATGACCCAGACCACCGCCCCGCGTTCGTTTCAGGAGATCATCCTGCGTCTGCAGACCTATTGGGCCTCCAAGGGCTGCGCCATCCTGCAGCCCTACGACATGGAAGTCGGCGCGGGCACCTTCCATCCGGCGACCACCCTGCGGTCCCTGGGCAGCAAGCCCTGGGCGGCGGCCTATGTGCAGCCCTCGCGCCGCCCCACCGACGGGCGCTATGGCGAGAACCCGAACCGCTTGCAGCATTACTACCAGTATCAGGTGCTGATCAAACCCAGCCCGCCGGAGCTGCAGGAGCTGTACCTAGGCTCCCTGCAGGCGATCGGCGTCGACATGGAGTTGCACGACATCCGCTTTGTCGAGGACGACTGGGAAAGCCCGACTCTGGGCGCCTGGGGGCTGGGCTGGGAGGTCTGGTGCGACGGTATGGAAGTCAGCCAGTTCACCTATTTCCAGCAGGTTGGCGGCCATGACTGCCACCCGGTATCGGGCGAGCTGACCTATGGTCTGGAGCGTCTGGCGATGTATATCCTTGGCGTCGATCACGTGATGGACATGCCGTTCAACGATCCGCAGTCACCGCAGCCGTTGAGCTATGGTGACATCTTCAAGCAGACCGAGGAAGAATACGCCCGCTGGAACTTCGACGTGGCCAACACCGAGGTTCTGCTGCGTCACTTCGAGGAGGCCGAGGCCGAATGCGCCTCTATCCTGTCGCAGGAGCATATCGACCCGAAGACCAACAAGCGCATCATCATGGCGCATCCCGCCTATGACCAATGCATCAAGGCCAGCCATATCTTCAACCTGCTGGATGCGCGCGGTGTGATCTCCGTCACCGAGCGTCAGGCCTATATCGGCCGGGTGCGCACATTGGCCAAGCAATGCGCCGATGCCTTTGTGCAGACCGAAGCGGGTGGGTTCACCAACGAGAGCGCGGCCTGAATGGCCCGGGGGGGAAAGCTGATATGACTGGCAAGATCCTGTCACTCATCCTCGTTGTCTCCGGCCTCGCGGCGGGGATCGCGATGTATTACCTGCAGGTCTACGGCTACTATGATGATGTGGCCGCGCGACCGGGCGAGGACGTGCTGCTGCTGCCGATCGGCGGCGAGACGCCCGAGCCCATCGCCTATGGGGATTTTGAGGCAATCGATGCGGACAGCTCTCCGATCCGCTACCGGGCCTGCTTCACCACGCCGCTGAAACCGGCAGAGGTGGCGCAGCTCTACGAGATTTCCGAGGCGCGCGATCCGCGCAACGCCCCCGGCTGGTTCGACTGTTTCGATGCCACTGCCATCGGCCAGGCGCTGCGCGACGGGCGTGCGACGGCGTTTATCTCTGAAAAGAACATCGACTTTGGCGTCGACCGGGTTGTGGCCATCACCGAAGATGGCCGGGGCTATGTCTGGCACGAACTGAACAACTGTGGCGAGAAGGCTTATGACGGCACCATCGTGGGCGAGGAATGCCCCAAGCGGCCGTAAGCCGACCGATGGGCGCAGCCGCGCCCGTCGCCACATCTTTTTTCGCCGTGAACGCACGGCAGATCCGAACCGTTGAGGACACGTAATGGCTGATCTTCTGATCGAACTTTTCTCCGAGGAAATCCCGGCCCGCATGCAAGCGCGCGCGGGTGAAGACCTGAAGAAACGGATGACCGACGGTCTGGTCGAGGCGGGTCTGACCTATGCGGGCGCCCATGCGCTGACCACGCCGCGCCGCCTGACGCTGGCGATCGAGGATCTGCTGGAGCATTCCCCCACCGTGCGCGAAGAGCGCAAGGGCCCCAAGGTGGGCGCACCCGACAAGGCCATCGAGGGCTTCCTGCGGGGCGCAGGCGTGAGCCGCGATCAGCTGAAAGAGCGCGACACCCCCAAGGGCGCGGTCTATTTCGCAACCATCGAAAAACCGGGACGCCCTGCGGCGGAGATCATTGCCGAGGTGCTGGAAGACACCATTCGCAACTTCCCCTGGCCCAAGTCCATGCGCTGGGGTGCGGGGTCCTTGCGCTGGGTGCGTCCGCTGCATTCGATCCTCTGCCTGCTGACGCGCGAAGACGGCAGCGAGGTGGTGGCGCTCAATATCGACGGTATCAAGTCGGGCGACAGCACGGCCGGGCATCGTTTTATGGCTCCGGCGCGATTCTCCGTCACCGGATTTGAGGACTACGCTGCCAAGCTGAAACGCGCCTTTGTGGAACTGGAGCCCAAGGAGCGCGAGGCGGCGATCTGGCAGGATGCCACCAATCAGGCCTTCGCGTCCGGCCTTGAGGTGGTGGACGACAAGGGGCTCCTGGCAGAGGTCGCCGGTCTGGTGGAATGGCCGGTGGTCCTGATGGGGTCCATCGACGCGGAATTCCTCGACCTGCCGCCGGAGGTGCTGCAAACCTCGATGAAAGAACACCAGAAGTTCTTTTCCGTGAAGAACCCCAAGACCGGGCGGATCGAGAAGTTCATCACCGTCGCGAACCGCGAGACGGCGGATGATGGCGCGACCATTCTGGCGGGCAACCAAAAGGTGCTGAGCGCCCGTCTGGCGGATGCGAAGTTCTTTTGGGAGAACGATCTGCGCATCGCGAAATCCGAGGTCGGCATGGAAGGCTGGCTGGAGAGCCTTGGCAATGTGACGTTCCACAACAAGCTGGGCACTCAGGCCGCACGGATTGACCGCATCGCCGCATTGGCGCGCGAAATCGCCCCCATTGTGGGCGCGGATGCGGATCTGGCGGAACAGGCGGCGAAGGTCGCCAAGGCGGATCTGTCTTCCGAGATGGTCTATGAGTTCCCCGAATTGCAGGGCCTGATGGGGCGCTACTACGCGGAGGCCGCAGGGCTGCCGCAAGACGTCGCCAATGCCTGCCAGCAGCATTATTCGCCGCTGGGCCCCAGCGATGAGGTGCCGGCAGAGCCGGTATCGGTGGCCGTGGCGCTGGCAGACAAGATCGACACGCTGACCGGCTTCTGGGCGATTGATGAAAAGCCCACTGGGTCCAAAGACCCCTATGCGCTGCGCCGTGCCGCACTGGGTGTGATCCGGCTGGTGCTGGAGAATGGACTGAAGCTCTGTTTGAGCATATTGCTCACTGAGCATGGCGCAAAAGTTGCATACAAGGCGCTGACACTAGAGCATCAAAACCTCGCGACCGAGAGATCGCAGTTGCTGAAGCAGATCACGAAAGCACAAGAGGCATTAGCGGATAAGGATCGAGAGAGAGTAGACGCTCAACTTAGTGTAATTTCTAACAGAATGGTTCACATTGAAGAAAACTATTTTGAACAAAAAGGCTTCATTCACCTTGGTAGAAAGCTTGCCCCGAATCTCCTCTCCTTCTTCCACGACCGCCTGAAGGTCTTCCTGCGCGATCAGGGCATTCGTCATGATGTGATCGACGCCTGTATCGCCATGGAGGGCAATGACGACCTGACGCTCCTAGTGAAACGCGCCCGGGCGCTGGAGGAGTTCATGTCTTCCGAGGATGGCGGAAACCTGCTGCAGGGGTTCAAGCGCGCCAACAACATCCTGTCTCAGGCCGAGGAAAAGGACGGGGTTGAGTACTCCTACGGGGCCGACAAGAAATTCATCGAGGATGCGGCGGAAGCAGCCCTGTTTGATGCGCTTGCAGCGGGCGAGGGGGCGATCTCCTCGGCCATCGAGGCCGAGGATTTCGCGGCCGCCATGGGCGGCATGGCCGCATTGCGCGCGCCGGTGGATGCGTTTTTCGAGGCAGTTCAGGTGAACTCCGACAATTCCGTGGTGCGCCGCAACCGGCTGAACCTGTTGAGCCAGATCCGCAAGGTCTGCGGTCAGGTGGCTGACCTGAGCCGTATCGAAGGCTGACACCCGTCTGCCATGTGCTGAAGCCGCGGCCCTCGCCCAATCCGGCGGGGGCCTTTTTGTTGCAGTTGCGGCATGGTTCCCCTTGCAGGGGCGTTTGCCATCATTATGCTCGACCCCACGGAGGATTGCTGCATTGCAGAAACAGGCAGGGGACGCGCGCATGGACGATATCTCGAAGGCCACGCTGATCACGTCCACGGCGCCGATTGCCAACCATAGTCACGGCGGGCGGGCGAAATGCCTGCAGCGGCTGGTGCGGCTGAAGCTGCCGGTGCCGCAGACCGTGGCGCTGTCGTTTGATGCGGTGCATGCGATCGCTGAAGGGTATATGGTCGACGTCAAGGCGATCCTGTCGGAACTGCGCCCGGATGCGCTGTTGTGCGTGCGGCCCTCCTCGGAAGATCCGGATTGGGGTGGCCCCGGCGCGGTGCTGAACATCGGTATGAATGACGCGCGCTACGTGGATCTGAGCGACACGCTGGGCGCGGATGCGGCGGCGGCGCTTTATCTGCGGTTTGTGCAATCCTATGCGGTGCATGTGGCGCGGCTTGACCCGGATGTGTTCGAGGATGTCGAGGACGGCGGCCCGGATGCGCTGAGCGAGATGCTGCAGGCCTATGAGGCCGAGGCCGAAGAGCCGTTTCCGCAGGATCCGGGCGAGCAGCTGGCGGCGGTGTTGCGGACCATGGCGCGGGCCTGGGAAGGCACTTCGGCGCGTCTGTTGCGGGCGGCCAAGGGCGCGCCGGAGGATGCGGGCCTTGGTCTCGTGGTGCAGGAGATGGTGCCGGGGCTTGGGCAGGGGGAGTGCGGCTCGGGCGTGCTTCAGCTGGTGAACTCGCAGACCGGCTTGCCGCAGATTACCGGGCGTTACCTGAGCCAGAGCCAGGGACGCGATGCGCTGGGCAGCGACGCGGAGTCGATCTATCTGGAGCAGGATGATCGCGGTCCGTCACTGGAAGAACTCGCCCCCGAAGCCTTTGCCGAGCTGAAGGTGCACGCGGCCCTGATGCGCGAGAGGCTGCGTGCCGAAATGCAGGTGGAATTCGTCATTGAAAACGGGCGCGTGCATATCCTCGACGGGATGCGGGTGACACGGTCTGCGCGGGCGGCTGTGCGGATCGCGGTGCGCCTGGCCGAGGACGGGATTATCTCGGCTGAAGAAGCGGTGATGCGAGTGAATGCGCATTCCCTCAATGAACTGTTGCACCGACAGGTGGATCCGGACGCCAAGCGCGATGTGATCGGCAGCGGCATTGCCGCAAGCCCCGGCGCGGCAACCGGGCGGTTGGTGTTCACGGCGGCAGAGGCGCAGGCCAGCAAATCCCGTGGGGAACCGTGCATTCTGGCGCGGCGCGAGACCTCGCCCGAGGATGTGCGCGGCATGCATGCGGCGGCGGGGGTGCTCACTGAAAAAGGCGGTATGACAAGCCATGCGGCGGTGATCGGGCGCGGGCTGGGTCTGCCCTGCATCGTGGGCGCATCAAGCCTGCGGTTTGACAGCCGTCGCAAGCAGTTGACCGCACCGGATGGGCGCATCTTCAAGGCGGGCGAGACGATAACGGTAGACGGAACCTCCGGCCAGCTGCTGGTGGGGGAGCCTGCGATGACCGAGGCGGCAGAAGACGATGCTTTGCTGACGCTGATGGGCTGGGCGGATGCGGCGCGCGACATCGATATCCGTGCCAATGCCGACACGCCCGCAGATGCCCAGACCGCGCGCAACTTCAATGCGCAGGGGATCGGGTTGTGTCGCACCGAGCATATGTTCTTTGATCCCGGTCGCCTGACGGTGATGCGGGAGATGATCTTTGCCGAGACCTCCTCGGGGCGGGCAGCGGTGCTGGCGCGCCTTCTGCCGATGCAGCGCAATGATTTCCGCGAGCTGTTTCGCATCATGGAGGGGCTTCCGGTTTGCATTCGTCTGTTCGACCCGCCCCTGCACGAGTTCCTGCCCACCACAACCGCCGGTCAGCGCGAGCTCTCCGAGGCGCTGGGCCTGCCGGTCAGCGATGTGACGCGCCGGGTGGAGGAGATGGGCGAATATAACCCGATGCTGGGTTTGCGCGGCGTGCGCCTTGGGGTCACGGTGCCCGAAATTTATGACATGCAGGCGCGGGCGATTTTCGAGGCCACGTTGGACGCATCGCGCGACGGCGACCCGGTGGTGCCGGAGATCATGATCCCGCTGGTGTCGGCCAAACGCGAAGTGGAGCTGGTCAAGACCCGCATTGATGCGGTGGCCGCTGCGGTGAAATCCGAGCGTGGCGTCGATTTCACCTATCGCCTCGGGGTGATGGTCGAGACACCGAGGGCCGCGTTACGGGCCGATGAGATCGCGGTGCACACCGCCTTCATGAGCTTCGGCACCAATGACCTCACTCAAATGACCTATGGTCTGTCTCGCGACGATGCGGGGCGGTTCATGTCGGATTATGTGCAGCAGGGCGTGTTCCCCGAGGATCCGTTCCATGTGCTGGATGTGGATGGTGTCGGCGAGTTGCTGCAGCTGGGCGCACAGCGCGGGCGGTCGGCGAAGCCTGACATCACGCTGTCGATCTGCGGTGAACACGGTGGCAACCCCGAATCGATTGCGTTTTGTCGCGCCGCGGGGTTCGATTACGTCTCCTGCTCGCCGTTCCGTGTCCCTGTCGCACGTCTGGCGGCAGCGCAGTTGGCGATCGCGGACAAGACAGGCCAAAATGTGCCTACATACTTAAAAAGGTAATGAATTCAGGATCATCCTATCGCGCCCTCCGCATCGGCGTTGTGCTCTAAGCCTTCGAGCATAGCAGCTATACGTCCGGTCGGCTGGACGTTTTGAAGCATTTCCGTTACCCGGTGCCGTCGCTGGCGGTCGGAATGCCGCTGCGTGCAGTTGGACCGGGGGTACCCTGAATGAAACGGAATCTGATGTGGGCCGCAGTGATCGCGGCAACACTAGGCGGTAGCATGGCCTCTGCTGACATGGGGCTGGATGCGCTTTTCAAACAGGAGCAGTCGACGCTTCAGGCCGCGCCGAAGGAACGCATGTTGCGCTTTCTCGGGGGCAAGCGACAGACGCGCACCAAGAATGTCACCAAGGTTCAGTACACGCGTGCCTTCCTTGATACGCGCCCGGAGGCGACCGGCGGCAGTGAATTTGCCTGCCTTGCGGAAGCGCTCTATTTCGAGGCCCGGGGCGAGACCGTGCAAGGTCAATTCGCCGTGGCCGAGGTGATCCTGAACCGGGTGAAAAGCGCGCAGTTCCCGAATACCATCTGCGGTGTGATCAACCAGGGCACAGGGCGCAAGTACCAGTGCCAGTTCACCTACACCTGCGACGGTATCAAAGAGGTCATCGCCGAGCCGCGTGCGTTTGAGCGTGTGGCCAAGGTGGCGCGCCTGATGCTGGACGGTGTGAAGCCAAAGCTGACCGAAGGCGCCACCTACTACCACACCACGGCAGTGAAACCGCGCTGGTCACGCAGCTTCACCAAGACCGCGCGTATCGGCGTGCATCTTTTCTACCGCGACGAGCGTTACCGCACCGCATCGAACTAAGACCCCGCATTTTGCGTGCCAGTGTTGGAAAAGCGCCGCTTTCCGTCTCTGGCACGGCGGGTCTGGGCCTGTTATCTGCTTTGAACGGACATAAACCTGTGACTCCTGACACAGTCGCCCGTTACGTTCAAAGCCAGACAAAGGCCACGCCATGAGTTCCGATATACATCTCGCCTTCGCGCATCCATCCGAGCGATCTGCCGCGACTGCGCGCCCCGGTCCGTTGGACCGGATCTCTTTGCGTGACCATATCGTCGAGGTGGAGATCGGCGCATTCCAGCAGGAACGCGGCACCACCCAGCGGGTGTGTTTCAATGTGGTGGTGGAGATCGCGCCATTGCCGGCGGATCTGGACGACGACGTGGACCGGATCCTGTCTTATGACAAGGTGACCGAGGCGATCGCCCATGAGCTGGCGCGGGAACGTCTGGCGCTGCTTGAAACTCTGGCCGAACGGGTGGCAGAGCGCATCCTGTGGGAGCCGCAAGCCGTGCGTGCCTTCGTGCGTATCGAAAAGCTGGATCGCGGACCCGGGGCGTTGGGTGTTGAGGTGGTGCGGTCCTCGGATCAGGTGACCCATGAGGTTGAGGAGGATGTGAAGCCACATCCCCGGCTGATGTTCCTGTCCAATGCGGCGATCAACAGCGCTCATCTGACCGATTGGATTGACCAGATGGAGTGCCGCGAGCGCCCGCTGATCCTCTGCGTGGGCGCACACGAACTTGCCGTGCCGCAGACCGGGCACAAATGGACCCAGCGTCGCATTGATCTGCTGGCGATCGAGCAGAATGCTTGGCGTCTGGCGGCAAAAGATCCCCGTTGCGTCGTGGTCGAGACCCGCACCGAGTTGGACTGGGCAATGAAGAACGGGCAGATCTGTGTCTGGGCGCCGTCCAAGATCGTGCTTGATGCGGTCGAAGGACCGAGCGAGCCGCCGTCGAATGCGGTTGCACTTGCGGCCTGGTTCGCTTCTACTTTTGAAGCTGAAGAAATGATCGTGATTGGCGCCGAACTGCCGGACAACCCCGGTGTTCCCCTGCGCGCCCATGCTGAGGAGCACAAGACCCTGTGAGTTATTACCGTCCTTTGGTTCGTCATGGTGATGCGCGTCCTGAGGGCGCCATTCACCTCGCCGGTAGCGCGCTCTGGTTTACCGAGGTCGAAGTTCTGGATCGCAGTGCCCCGCCGCGCATCGTGCCGGCGGGATTGCTGCCGGAAGAGATCCGGCTCCGTCTGATGAGCCGTCGTGCCACAATCGCCGGCTTGGATATGACCCAGCCGCAGATCATGGGCATTCTGAACGTCACACCCGACAGTTTCTCCGATGGTGGCAAGCATGACGAGCTGTCAGCGGCCCGCGATGCGGCGCTGCAGATGGTGGCTGATGGTGCCTCGATCATCGACATCGGCGGTGAAAGCACCCGCCCCGGCGCGATCGAAGTTGAGGAAATGGAAGAGATCACCCGCACCGCGCCGGTGATCGCCGCCCTGCGCGACGCCAGCGCCGTGCCGATCTCGATCGACACCCGCAAGGCCACAGTGGCGATGGAGGCGCTGGAAGCGGGCGCTTCGCTGGTCAATGATGTCTCAGGCTTCACCTTCGATGCGGCCCTGGCCCCCCTGGCGGCACAGGCCGGCGTACCGGTCTGTGTGATGCATGCGCAGGGCGACCCGCAAACGATGCAGAAAGATCCGCACTACGACAATGTGGTGCTGGACGTCTATGACTTCCTGTCCGCGCAGGTGGATCAGCTGGAGGCCATCGGCGTGCTGCGCGAGCAGATCGTGATCGACCCGGGCATCGGCTTTGGCAAGAGCGAGGCGCATAATCTGGCGCTGCTGCGCAATCTCAGCGTTTTTCACGGCATAGGCTGTCCGATCCTGCTGGGCGTCTCTCGCAAGGGTTTCATCGGAACCATCGGCAAAGCTTCGCAGGCCGAGGCCCGCGCGCCGGGTTCTATCGCGGTGGGTCTTGCGGGCGTTGCCCAAGGCGTGCAATTGCTAAGGGTGCATGATGTTGCCGAAACCGCCCAAGCGTTGCGCCTGTGGCAGGCGACACGATAACAGACTTTGGCGGCTGTCGGCGTGTCTAGCCCGGCAGCGCACCGGGCATAGGAGCGGCAGAAATGCGCAAACTCTTTGGAACCGACGGCGTGCGGGGCAAGGCCAACCTGCACCCCATGACCGCGGACATGGCGCTGCGTATTGGCGCAGCGGTTGGACGCTATTTTCGGCGTGAAAATGACAATGTACACCGTGTGGTAATCGGCAAGGATACGCGATTGTCGGGCTATATGTTCGAGAATGCGTTGACGGCGGGGCTGACCTCCACCGGCATGAACGTGCTGCTGCTCGGTCCCGTGCCGACACCGGCGGTGGGTTTGATGACGCGTTCAATGCGCGCGGACCTTGGCGTGATGATCTCCGCCAGCCACAATCCGGCTGAAGACAATGGCATCAAGTTCTTCGGTCCCGATGGTTACAAGCTTTCAGATGAAGTGGAACTTGAGCTGGAGGCGCTGATTGAGAGCGGGGTCGAACTTGCCCAGGCGCATAATATCGGCCGCGCCAAGCGGATTGATGATGCGCGGTTTCGCTATGGCGAACGGATCAAGAGCTCATTGCCACGCGGCATGCGTCTCGACGGACTGCGTGTTGTGATCGATTGCGCCAATGGCGCGGCGCACCGGACGGCGCCGGAAATCCTGTGGGAGCTGGGTGCGGATGTGATCCCGGTCGGCGTCTCTCCCGACGGCAAGAATATCAACCGAGGTTGTGGCTCGACACAACCTGGCGTTGCTGCAGAAACTGTTGTGGCGCATGGCGCGCATGTGGGGATTTGCCTGGACGGGGATGCGGATCGGGTGATCCTCATCGATGAGACCGGTACCGTGGCGGATGGCGATCAGCTGATGGCGCTGTTGGCCTCGGCCTGGGCGGCGGACGGACGTCTGACGGGCGGGGCGCTGGTTGCGACGGTGATGTCGAACCTAGGCCTGGAGCGGTTCCTGCAGGATCGCGGTATTGGTCTTGAACGCACAGGCGTCGGGGACCGCTATGTGGTCGAGCGCATGCGGCAGGGTGGTTTCAACCTCGGCGGCGAGCAGTCGGGCCATATCGTGATGAGCGACTATGCCACCACCGGGGATGGTCTGATGGCGGGCTTGCATTTTCTCGCCGAGATGGTGCGGAGTGGTCAGAAAGCGTCCGAACTGGCGCGTCAGTTTGAGCCAGTGCCGCAGTTGCTGAAGAACGTGCGGTTTGAGGCCGGACAAGTTCCTTTGGAAGCCGGGTCTGTTCAGGACGCGATCGCCCGGGCGGAAGGACAGCTGAACGGGCAGGGGCGCTTGCTGATCCGCAAGTCCGGGACCGAACCGCTGATCCGGGTGATGGCAGAGAGCGAAGACCCCGAGTTGTTGAACCGGACCGTCAGCGATGTGGTTTCTGCGGTAGAAGCGGCAACAGTCTGATCCGTTTCTGTTTCCGCCCGGTTTGTCCGGGCGGACCCGCGCGCCGGGCCTATGGCCCGGCGCGCGTTAGGGGCGCTGCCCCCTCGGGCGGACGCCCTCACCCCCGAGATATTTGTGAAAAGATGAAGCGCATGCGGAGGCGCCGTGCGTCAGAGCGGCGCCGTGCCAAACTGGATTGCCTGCATATGTGTTTCAGACAAAATCGGCGAGCGCTTCGGCTATTGCCGTGCTGCCGCGGGCCGGGCCAGGCCGAACAGCCTCTTGAGGGCGCCGAACTGGCTGAGCGCCACACCGGCGAGGATCAGCGCCAGCGCCCAGATCAGCGTTCCGGGCAGCGGTTCGCCGAGGATCAGCGCGCCGAAAAACACCGCGCAGACCGGCACCAGGTAGTTGGTGAGGCTCATGAAAGTCGGGCCGGCGCCGCGGATCAACAGCACACGCAGCAGGTTTGCCCCCGCCGTCGGGATCAGTCCGAGGATCGCGAGCCACATCCAGGTCTCCTGCGAGATGGCGGGCGGCGGGCCCTCGACAAGCCAGGCCGCAGGGATGATCCCCACCGCGCCGATCAGCAGCAGCACCGCCGCCAGTCCCACCGGGTCCACCTCCGGCAGGCGGCGCACCGATATTGAGGAAACCGAGTAGCAGGCGGCCGCCCCGAGGCAGGCCAGACGCCCGGCCCATTCCAGATCGGTGCCGATGCTCTCGAAGGCCTGGCCGCCGATCAGCAGCGCCACGCCGAAAAAGCCGATCACCACGCCGATGAGGCGACGCAGGGTCAGCGGCTCGGAGGCGAAGAAATGCGCCAGCGGCAGCACCATCAGCGGGATTGCCGACATGCTGACCCCGGCAAAGCCCGAGGTTACATGCTGGAGCCCCCAGCTGATCAGAATGAAGGGCAGGGTGGAGCTGAGGATGCCGACCATCACCACAACGGGCCAGTTGCTTGTGCCGGTAAATAGGCGAAAGCCGCGCAGCCCCCAGACCGCCGTCAACAGAACCGCCGCAAAGCCGATGCGCCCGGCGGCAAGCCAGAATGGGGTGATGCCCTGCAACGCCAGTTCCACCACCATGAAAGTGGCGCCCCAGGTCAGGCCGAGGGCTGCGACCATGGCCCAGTAGCGGGGTGCAATTTCGGGCATGACAGCTTCCTTCTGATCGGTAATGGCGCGTGCTGAAGCAGGCGCTGACAGTTGCGCTCCGGCGGGGCTGGCGCGACCCGTTCGCTACGGATGTGACGCAATTGGCCGGACAGCAATAAGGCGCCCCGGTGGTCCGGAGCGCCTTTCCAAGGTCCGGCCTGCGGCTGTGACAGCCGCAGGCGGGAAGCTTAGTTCTTGGACTTGTCGACCATCTTGCCAGCAGAGATCCAGGGCATCATTTCACGCAGCTTGGCACCGGTGGCCTCGATCGCATGCTCGTCATTGGCACGGCGGGATGCCTTGATGGTCGGCTGACCCACGGCGTTCTCCAGCATGAAGTCGCGCACGAACTTGCCCTGCTGGATGTCGGCGAGGACTTCCTTCATGCGGGCTTTGGTTTCGTCGTACTTCAGAATGCGCGGGCCGGTGACGTACTGGCCGTATTCTGCAGTGTTGGAGATCGAGTAATCCATGTTGGCGATGCCGCCTTCATAGATCAGGTCCACGATCAGCTTCACTTCGTGCAGGCACTCGAAGTAGGCCATTTCCGGCGCGTAGCCGGCTTCCACCAGAGTCTCAAAGCCGCAGCGGATCAGCTCGACCAGACCGCCGCAGAGAACGGCTTGCTCGCCGAACAGGTCGGTTTCGCATTCTTCGCGGAAGTTGGTTTCGATGATGCCCGAGCGACCACCACCGATGGCGGAGCAATAGGACAGTGCGGTTTCCAGCGCGGTGCCGGAGGCGTCGTTGTGAACCGCCACGAGGCAGGGCACACCGCCGCCTTTGGTGTATTCGCCGCGCACGGTGTGGCCGGGGCCCTTGGGCGCCATCATGATGACGTCAACGCCTTCTTTCGGCTCGATCAGGCCGAAGTGCACGTTCAGACCGTGGGCAAATGCGATCGCCGCGCCGGGTTTGATGTTGTCGTGCACGTATTTCTTGTAGGTCTCGGCCTGCAGCTCGTCGGGCATGGTGAACATGATCACGTCACACCAAGCCGCGGCTTCGGCGATGCCCATCACGGTCAGGCCTTCGCCTTCGGCTTTCTTGGCGGAGGCGGAGCCTTCGCGCAGGGCCACGACGAGGTTCTTGGCACCGGAATCGCGCAGGTTCAGCGCATGGGCGTGACCTTGCGAGCCATAGCCCAGGATCGCCACTTTCTTTTCCTTGATGAGGTTCACGTCGCAGTCGCGATCATAATACACACGCATCGGATCTATCCTTCGTCGAGTTTCTGTCTGACTGCGATCATAGGTGACGCGATGATGGATGCGAGGCAGCTATGCGCATGAAGTGAAGAGATTTCGCGATGGATATTCGCGTAGAGAGACAATAATGTGGTTTTCATGCTTGATGATCTCGACCGACGCATATTGCGCAACCTTCAGGGCGACCCCGGCCAATCGCTGCCGGATCTTGCCGACCGTCTGGGGCTCACGGCCTCACGCCTGTCGCGGCGGCTGGAGAAGCTGCGCGAGGGTGGCGTGCTGAAAGGCACCCGGGCCGTGATCGACTGGGCGGCGCTTGGGTATGCGGTGGAGGTCTCGTTGCGGGTGACGCTGGACAAGACCAACCCACGCGCCTTTGACGAATTCATCCCGGCGGCGCGCGAAATCCCGGAGGTGCTGGAGATCCAGACGTTCCTCGGTCAGGTTGATGTGCGCCTGAGTGTGATCGCACGGGACATGCCGCATTATCAGGCGATCTATCGCGACCGCATCCTACAGCTGCCCAATATCGCCGATATCGAGGCCTTGATGCATGTGGCGAAGATCAAGACCAGCATGGGGCTGCCGCTATGAACGCGCTGGATCAGATCGATCTCGCGCTGCTCCGAGCGCTGTCGCAGGACGCAGCCCAGACAGCCGGGGCCTTGGGGCGCGCGCTTGGCCTCAGCCAGCCGGCCACATGGCGGCGGATAAAGCGGCTGGAGGCGGCGGGCATTCTGTCGCATCGGGTGCTGGATCTGGACACCGAAAAGCTGGGCTTTGGCGTCACCGTCTTCCTTGGTATCAAGCTGGCCACCAAGGGGCGCGTCAGCCTGGATGATTTCGAACGCGCGGTCTCTGCCATCCCCGAGGTGCAGACGGTGGAACATGTGCTCGGCCTATATGACTATCGCCTAAGGGTGGTGGCGCGTGACATCGCGGATTTTGAACGGGTGCTGCGCCGCCGGATCATGACGCTACCGGGCGTGGGCAACGTGGATGCCAATGTGCTCCTGTCCGAGGAACGGCGTCCCGGCCCGCTGGGCTAGCATCTTTCGGCTTTTGCATCAGATCCTGTAGCAACGCGGTGCTTGAGCCTGCGGGGCGGCTCTGCCATGACAATGGGCAACCGGCTGCGGTCTTGCCGTATGCAGCCTCAGACTCAGTAAGGAGATTTTGCATGGCCCTCTTGGATACGGTCGACCCCGATGGTCTTGATGAGTTTTCCGTGGTCTTCACCGACCGGTCGCTGAACCACATGTCAAAGGAGTTCCAGCAGGTCATGCTGGACATCAACGGCATGCTGAAGGACGTCTATAAGGCCGAGGCCACCGCCCTGATCCCCGGTGGTGGCACCTACGCGATGGAGGCGGTGGCCCGCCAGTTCGCCCGCGATCAGGACGCATTGGTGGTCAGGAACGGCTGGTTTTCCTACCGCTGGAGCCAGATCTTCGAGACCGGCGGGCTGACCAGTTCCGCCACCGTGATGAAAGCGCGCCAGACCGGAAACGGCGCGCAGTCGCCCTTCGCACCCGCCCCCATCGAGGACGTCACCGCCGCGATCCGCGAACAGAAACCGTCGGTTGTCTTTGCGCCGCATGTGGAAACCGCCGCAGGCGTGATCCTGCCCGACGCCTATGTGACGGCCATGGCCGAGGCCGCCCATGAGATCGGCGCGCTGATGGTGCTTGATTGCATCGCCTCCGGCTGCGCCTGGGTCGACATGAAAGCCACCGGCGTCGATGTGCTGATCTCCGCGCCGCAAAAGGGCTGGAGCGCGGCGCCCTCCGCCGGTCTGGTGATGCTCTCCAAACGGGCGCTGGCGCGATTGGAGGAGACCACCTCCGACAGCTTTGCCATCGACCTGAAGAAATGGCGCGCCATCATGCAGGCCTATGAGGACGGCGGTCACGCCTATCATGCCACCATGCCGACCGACGCCCTGCGCGCCTTCCGCGATACCATGGTGGAGACCCGCGACTATGGCTTCAACCGCCTGCGCGAGGCGCAATGGCGGCTTGGCAATGGCGTGCGCGAGATGCTGGAGAAGAAAGGCGTGACCTCGGTCGCCGCCGAGGGGTTCGGCGCACCCGGCGTGGTGGTCAGCTACACCGATGATCCGCAGATCCAGAATGGCAAGAAGTTCGCCGCGCGGGGCATGCAGATCGCGGCCGGGGTGCCGCTGGCCGTGGACGAGCCCGAAGGCTTCATGACCTTCCGGCTTGGTCTCTTTGGTCTCGACAAGCTTTATGACGTGCACGGCACACTGTCGCGGCTGAAAACCGTGCTTGATCAGGTGCTCTGAGGCCTTTCATCTTTTCCGAAATACCTCCGCCGGAGGCACGGGCTTGTCCATCAGGGCAAGCCCGTCTCTACGTCAGCGCACGCCAAGCCCCATCTGCATGAGCATCTTGCGCACCTGCGGCAGGGAATAAAGCGCATTGAGCCCACCGGCCCGCAAATCCCGCAGGGGCCGTGCCTCGATCATCGAGGCACGGTTGAGCAGATCAATGCCGCTGACCCGCAGCTTGATGTCGCCATGGCGGGCCTTGTCATAGGCATCAAGCATCGCCTGATCGCCCAGCCCCTCGGGACGGGCTTCGGCGAGATCGACAAGCGTGCGCAGATCGGTGAGCGACATGTTCAACCCCTGCGCCCCGATCGGCGGCACCACATGCGCGGCTTCGGCCATCAGCGCGATGCGTTCGCCGGCCAGCCGCTCCGCCCGCTGGCTGATGATCGGCCAGAGCGTGCGGCGCGAGGCCAGTTTCAACTGCCCCAATACACCACAGGACCGGGTGTTCATATCGATCTCAAAAGCCGTCTCATCCAATGCGGCCAAACGGTCGGCATTGGCGCTGGTTTCCATCCAGACGATGGCCGAGGACGGGCGTCCGTCGCGATCCGGCAGCGGCACCAGCGTGAAAGGGCCGCCGGTGCGGTGGATTTCGGTGGAGACATTCTGATGCGGCAAATCATGACTGACGGCAAAGGCCAGCGCCTTTTGCCCGTAGCGGGTGGTGTGCACGTTGATCCCGGCCGCCTCCCGCATCGGTGAGGCACGACCGTCGCAGGCCAGCACCAGCTTGCAGCTCACGCGGCTGCCATCGCTCAGCGTGACACGGGCCTCGTTGGTGCGGGTGAACAGGGCGCTTGTGCCGACGCCGGGGCGGAAATCCGCATTGGCCAGCTCACCGATGCGGCCCAGCATTTCGCGCCGCAGCAGCCAGTTGGGCAGGTTCCAGCCAAAGGGCAGGTCGGAGATCTCAGCAGCGTTGAATTCACGCACCACACGCGGCTCCGGTGCCTCGCCGCCTGCGTCAATGATGCGCATGATCTGCAAGGGCGCGGCATGGGGTGCAAGCCGGGACCAGAGCCCGGCGTCGTCCAGCAGCGACTTTGCCGGTTGCAGAAAGGCGGTGGTGCGCAGGTCGGCGCCTACGTCCTCGCGCGCGGTCACCGGCGCCGTTGGATCAACGCAGATCACCGAAAAGCCCCGCGCGGCAAAGGTGGCCGCCGCGGTCAACCCGGCGATACCGCCGCCGGAAATCAGGATGTCACATGTCTCGCTCATCGCCACGGCCCCGCGCTGTTCCATTGACAGGAGACATAGGGCGCGGGGCGGGCGGATGACAAGCGGCTCTGTGCCGCAGGGGGCTTAGCCGCGCGAGATCAGGATCAGGATCACAAACATGATCGGCACCAAGGCGACCGCAGGCAGGTAAAGACCGGGCAGGCCAAACAGCATCACCAGGATGCCCCATAGGCTGAAGAAGGTGGCAAGCGCATAGTAGATGTTGCCCTCGTCGCCATAGCTCACCTCTTTCCAGATCCGGCCAAGGACCGGCAGTCGAAAGACAATGCGCTCAAATGTGGTGAGTTTGGGCGGTAGGGTATAGGCGGTCATGTCAGGCTCCGTCATGCGTATTACCCGCATGATATAGGAGCGATAACATGCGTCTGACATGCGCATTTGGTCGCTGCGACAGGCTACCGCAGGTGGCCGAGGAACGCGGTCAGATCCATCGTGTGGTGATGGATGTGCTCGCCCGCAAAGACCTCGGGGGCCACGTGGACAGTGCGCATGCCCATGGCGTGCGGTGCGCTGAGGTTGCGCGGATCGTCCTCGAACATGGCAGCCTTGCTGGTGTCCACTCCGGCCTGCGCAAACACCCGTTCAAAGGCGCTGCGTTCCGGTTTGGGACGATAGCCCGCGTGTTCGACGCCATAGATGCCATCAAACAACCCCGACAATCCGCGCGCCGCCAGAACCCGTTCTGCATAGGGGGCGGAGCCGTTTGTATAGACGATCTTGCGTCCGGGCAGGGCGGTGATGTGATCCGCCAGCACCTGATCCGGTTCCAGATGGTCGAGCGAGATGTCGTGCACCGCCACCAGGAACGGGTCCGGATCGATGTCATGATCCGCCATCAGCCCCGCCAGCGTGGTGCCGTGGTTGCGCCAGTAATCGCCGCGCATTTTGTCTGCAGCGCCGTGATCGACCCCGAGCGTCTCCATCACATAGGCAATCATCTTCGCCTCGATCTGATCGAACAGCCGGGCGGAGGGGTGATAGAGCGTATTGTCGAGATCGAACACCCAGTGTTCAACGTGAGAGAAAGACTGTTTGACCATGGCCCGAGACCTAGGGCGCTGTGCGCAAATTTGCAATGGTGGAAAGGGCTTTGGCCGCCGCAGGCTTGATCGGCGGCGGGTGGGGGCGTAGACAGTTGCGATGCGAGGGAGGTCATGATCGCAATGAACCAGACGAAGAGCAGCACGCAGAAAGATGCCTACGGGCTGATCCTGGACGCGATCGACGTGGGGGTGTTCAAGCCCGGTGATCGTCTGGTGGAAAGCGATCTGGCGGAGCGTTTCGGGGTCTCGCGCACCCCGATCCGTGAGGCGCTGCAGCGGCTGGAAACCCAGAGCCTGCTGGAGCGCGACGGGCGGTCGCTGATCGTGGCCTCGCTGGATCACAACCAGATGGCAGAGCTGTATGTGGTCCGGCGGGAACTGGAGGGGCTGGCGGCGGCGCTGGCTGCGCGCCATGCCACCGACGAGGAAGTCCAAGTGCTGAGCGACATGGTCGCGGCGGACGATGCCCTTGTTGATCAGCCGGTGGAGTTGTCCAAGGCCAACCGGCGCTTTCATCAGCAAATTCACCTGGCCTCCCACAACCGCTATCTGGTGCAGCAGTTGGATCTGGTGCATCGCTCAATGGCGTTGATGGCAACCACGTCGCTGGCTGCCGAGGGACGTGGACGTATCGCGCAGACCGAGCACAAGGCAATCGTCGCGGCGATCAAGAACCGCGATGAGGCTGCGGCGAGCCAGGCGCTGAAGGATCATATCTCCGTGGCTTTCACCACCCGGCTGAAACAGGATGCGGGCAAGCGGGGCGGCTAGCCCTCACTTGTTCCGCCATGGTCGCCATGAGCGGTCTTGTCCCAGAAAAACGGCGCGGCGAAGACCTCCCACAGCGCCTTGTAGGCGGCGAAACACCCCATCGCGAAGTAGAACGGCATGACCACGGCCCAAAGCGCAAGCAGCGGCCGGCCCGACGCGCGTGCGCCACAGATCCAGACGCAGATATTGAGCGCTTCGAACAGAATCAGGCTGGAGGCCACCGCGATCAGAAAGCCTGGCGCCAGCACCGTTTCGGCGGGATGCGGCAGGCCAAGGGCCACCAGCCAAAAGCTCCACAGCACGGGGGCCAGCAGAAATTGCCCCAGTGTGCCGAGGAAAAACGCCTGAAACCCCAGGAAACGCGCCCAGCCCAGTTGGGATAGCAGCAGGCGCGGGGATCGCATGTGAACCAGGTAGGTCATCATGAACCCTTTCAGCCAGCGGGAGCGTTGCTTGATCCAGGGCACCACGCGGCTGTTGGCCTCCTCAAAGGTCGTGGTGGGGAGCATTTCGGTCCGGTATCCGGCGCGGACCAGTCGCACCCCGAGGTCCGCATCTTCGGTCACATTATGGGCGTCCCAGGCGCCGAGCTGTTCCAGCGCGGCGCGTCGGATGAACACTGTTGTCCCGCCCAGAGGCACCACCAGTTGCAGGCCCGCGATGCCCTGTAGCAGCACCCGGAACCAGCCCGCATATTCCAGCGTGAAGCAGCGTGAGATCCAGTTCCGGTTTGTATTGTAGAAATCGAGCACGCCTTGCAGGCAGACAACATCTGGTGCGGCCTGTTCAAAGGCGCTGGCGACCACATCGAGCTGGTTCGGTTCTGGCGCATCCTCCGCATCCCAGACGCCGATGATATCCCCGCGACAGAAGTTGAGCGCGTAGTTCATCGCCCGCGGCTTGGTGGTGAGGGAGCCATCTCCGGGCACTTCCACCACGCGGAACCAATCGGGCAGGTCGGCACATTTCACCGCCTGTTGTGTCACCGCGTCCCCGTCTTCCAGCACCAGAACAACCTCCATCCGGTTGCGTGGATAGGTGAGGCGACAAAGACGGCGCAGCAGGTGTCGTCCGATTTCGGCCTCACGATAAAGCGGCACCATGACGGAGATCATCGGTACTGAGTGGAGGCTGGTATTCGGTCCGGCGCCTGCAGACTGGCGCAGAGCTGCCCACATCCCTGTCAGGCGCAGCCCAGTGAACAGGAGAAGTGTCAGCATCGCCAGCGCGGCAACACCGGCGAACATCAGCCCCGGCGCAACAAGCGCGCAGAGCAGGAGCAGTGCTGCGACGCCGACGGCGGGTGCCTTGGCCCGCTCTGCATCAAAGCTGCGACAGCTGTGGCGGGCGGGGACGCCAGTCGAGGCTGCCTGCGTCATTTGCCTGCGAAAATATGCAGTCAGGCTGGCCTCGATCCCCGCAGCAGGGGCGGGAACCGGGATGATGTCGTCGAAATGCTCCGACAGCTCATCGCGCAGGATGGCGACGTTACCGGGGTCGGCCACCAGCATCATCACGGTGCGGCCCAACGTGTCGAGTGGAACGACCCGGTGGCGCAGCCAGAAGCTGGCCGAACGCAAGGCGAGTACACCCACATGCGGTTCATGCGATGCGGCAAGGCGAGTCGGTCTCGCGCGGATCTCTTCCAGCCGTGCCAGATTGTTCAGGTGATCGCGGTGAATATCACGGAGGTCCGGATCACGACGCAGGGGCCATCCCGACGTGCGGCGGGACGGGCGGCGAAACAGAACACGGCTGTGCCTGTGCAAGTCCTGTTGATCCTTGCCCATCGTCTACGGCTAGCAGGGCAGGGCGATTGGACAAAGTAAATCGCGCGCAATCAACCGTAAACACAAAGAAAAACACCCGACAGAGAGGCTCTGCCGGGTGGTGCATGTCGTCTCATGCTGTGCTGGTCAGGCCTTCCGCGCGGCCATCGCCTCTGCGAACCGTTCGAACAGATAGAAGCTGTCCTGCGGGCCTGGGCTTGCCTCGGGGTGGTGCTGCACGGAATAGACCGGGCGGTCCTTCATGCGGATGCCGCAGTTGGAGCCATCAAACAGCGAGATATGAGTTTCTTCCACACCGTCGGGCAGGGACTGCGCATCCACCGCAAACCCGTGGTTCATCGAGGTGATTTCAACCTTGCCAGTGCCGCTTTCCTTGACCGGATGGTTGGCGCCGTGATGCCCGTGGTTCATCTTGATGGTCTTGGCGCCAAGTGCCAGCGCCAGCATCTGGTGGCCGAGGCAGATGCCAAACACAGGCAGGTCGGTCTGGTCGAGGATATCCTTGATCATCGGCACAGCGTAGCTGCCGGTGGCGGCCGGATCACCGGGGCCGTTGGACAGGAACACGCCATCGGGCTGATGCGCCAGCACCTCTTCCGAGGTGGCGGTGGCGGGCAATACGGTGACGTCACAGCCAGCAGAGGCCAGACAGCGCAGGATGTTGCGCTTGGCGCCATAGTCAATGGCGACGACTTTGTGCTTGGGGTCTTCCTGCCGGGTATAGCCGTCCGGCCAGGCCCACCGCATCTCGTCCCAGCGGTAGGATTGCGCGCAGGTCACGTCCTTGGCGAGGTCCATACCCTCAAGGCCCGGCCAGCCGCGCGCTTGCGCCACCAGCGCCTCGACATCAAAGATGCCGTCTGGATTGTGCTCCAGTGCCACATGCGGCGCGCCTTGCTGGCGGATCGCGCGGGTCAGGCGGCGGGTGTCGATGCCGCCGATTGCGATGCGCCCGGTGCGGGTGAGCCAGGATTTCAGCTCCTCGGTGGTGCGCCAGTTCGACGCCAGCGTCGGGTCCCATTTCACCACCATTCCGGCGGCCACCGGATCTGCGGTCTCGTCGTCTTCGGGCGTGACGCCGGTGTTGCCGATATGGGGGAAGGTGAAGGTGACGATCTGGCCAGCGTAGGAGGGATCAGTCATGATCTCCTGATAGCCGGTCATGGCGGTGTTGAAACACAGTTCGGCCACGCATCGTCCAGTGGCGCCGAACCCGTGTCCGTAGAACACGGTGCCATCTGCAAGGGCCAGGCAGGCGGTTGGCTTCGGCGAAACGGTATCGACCATGACTCGACTCTCCATGCGGGCAAAATTCGCGCATGAATATGACCCGCGTGGGCCGGGGTCAAGCACTGAACGGGGCAACGGACAATTGGTTTTGCCGACGGATCACGCCACGGAGGCGGCGCTTGAATGTGGTGTTGTCTTTGATTAATACTGTGCCTTCTTGTTCCACATGGACGAAGAGAGCACATGGATACGCGTACCCGGGTCAACGAGGCCCTCAAGCAGGCAATGAAGGACAAGGCGTCGGATCGTCTCTGTACCCTTCGTCTGATCAATGCCGCCATAAAGGACCGCGAGATCGCGGCCCGAGGTGACGGTGAAGAGGGTGGGATCAGCGATGACGAAGTCCTGGCCATCCTTGGCAAGATGACCAAGCAACGGAACGAGAGCGTGCGTGCCTACGAAGAGGGTGGGCGTCTGGACCTCGCAGAGCGCGAGATGGGCGAGATTGCCATCATCGAGGAGTTTCTGCCCAAGCAGTTGTCCGAAGGTGAGATCTCCACCGCAGTCAAGGCTGCCGTGAACGAAACCGGTGCCGATTCCATTCGCGACATGGGCAAGGTGATGGGCGTGTTGAAGTCCAAATATACCGGCCAGATGGATTTTGGTAAGGTCGGTCCGATGGTTAAGGATCAGCTCTGTACAGCTGGCGGTTGCTGAACCGACGCTGACGGGCCGGTCCTGCGGCGCGGATGCTGCTGAGAGATTAAGACCCCCGGTGCTCTGTCAGAGGCCGGGGTTTTCTTTTGGTGCTGTTTGCGTGGATGTCGTCTGGCGCAGCACTCGGCTCAGGTCATCATATAGCGCCTTGCGCTCAGCTTCTGACAGGAACGCACCGATCTCCACTTCGCGACCGGCACCGCGCAGGGTGACGTAGTTTGGAACGGGGCCCTTGTCGGCATGCAGCTCCACCTGTGTCCAGTGGCGGTTGCAGCGCCAGGATTGCTCCTGCCCGCGTCCGTCGCGACGAGTCAGCTCCGCCTCCTGTGGGCCGAGGTGCAGGATCTCCAACACCTGTGCATTGCGTCGATTCTGATCGAGTGCGTATTTCATGCCAAACAGGGCGAGCAGCAGAAATGGAATCAGCCCCCAGAAGACCGCCGACCCCATCAGCGGCAGCAGCGGGACCGTGATCAATGCAGCGGTGACCCCGATAAAGCGAACGTAGCCTTCGGGGTTGAGCGACTGATGTGGCCAGAGGTGCAGCTCGCCATCCTCGTCGCTGGGCGGTTGGATCCAGTTGTATGGCATGGGGCCATATTATCCCGACGCCCCGCCAAGTCGAGAGCGGACTGTGCACAATCCCGAGACACCGCAAAATTCGCGGATCGGTTCGCGTCACCCGCACCTTGGATACAGAAAACGCCCCGAAGCCTGGGCTCCGGGGCGTTTTATTTTCTCAGATCAAGCGTCGCTTAGTGCGAGTGGCTTTTGTCCCAGTCTTCCTGCTTGGGCAGGATCTCGAAGGTGTGCTCCGGCGGTGGGCAGGGCAGGGTCCATTCGAGTGTGTCGGCGTATTCATTCCAGTAGTTGTTCTGGGTGATGCGTGCGCCGCGCAGCAGCGAGTAGATCACCACGCCGAAGAACAGGATGAAGGACGCAAAGGACAGGAACGCGCCATAGGACGAGATCTTGTTCCAGTAGGCAAAGCCTTCGGGATAGTCGATGTAGCGACGCGGCATGCCCTGACGACCCAGGAAGTGCTGGGGGAAGAAGGTCAGGTTCGCGCCGATGAAGAACATCCAGAAGTGAATCTGTGCGCCCAGCTCATTGTACTGACGGCCGGTCATCTTGCCGAAGTAGAAGTAGATGCCCGAGAAGATCGCAAACACGGCGCCCAGCGACATCACGTAGTGGAAGTGTGCCACCACGTAGTAAGTGTCGTGATAGGCGCGGTCCACGGCAGCCTGGGACAGAACCACACCGGTCACACCACCAACGGTGAACAGGAAGAGGAAGCCGAAGGCAAACATCATGGGCGCTTCAAAGGAGATGGAGCCGCCCCACATGGTTGCGATCCAGGAGAACACCTTCACGCCGGTTGGAACCGCAATGACCATCGTGGCCAGCATGAAGTAGGCCTGCTGGTTTAGGCTCATGCCGACGGTGTACATGTGGTGCGCCCAGACGACGAAGCCCAGAACACCGATCGCGATGATCGCCCAGACCATCGGCAGGTAGCCGAACACCGGCTTGCGCGCGAAGGTGGCGATCACGTGGGAGATGATGCCGAAACCCGGCAGGATCACAATGTACACTTCCGGGTGGCCGAAGAACCACAGGATGTGCTGATACAGGATCGGGTCACCACCGCCTGCGGGATCAAAGAAGGTGAACCCGAAGTTGCGGTCCATCAGGAGCATGGTGATGGCGCCGGCCAGAACCGGCAGCGACAGAAGGATCAGCCAGGAGGTGACGAAGATCGACCAGGAGAACAGCGGCACCTTGAACAGGGTCATGCCCGGGGCACGCATGTTCAGGAAGGTTGTGATCATGTTGATCGCGCCGAGGATCGAGGAAGCACCGGAGACGTGCACGGCGAAGATCGCCAGATCCATCGAGAAGCCGCCTTCCTTCACCGAAAGCGGCGGGTAGAGCACCCAGCCCACACCGGAGCCGAGCTGGTTGTTACCACCGGGCGCAAAGACGGAGGAGACCGCCAGTGCGGTACCAGCAACATACATCCAGAAGGACAGGTTGTTCATCCGCGGGAACGCCATGTCCGGCGCACCGATCTGCAACGGCATGAAGTAGTTGCCAAACCCGCCGAACAGCGCCGGGATGACCACAAAGAACATCATCAAGATACCGTGGCCGGTGATCAGCACGTTCCAGAGATGGCCGTTCGGGGTACAGGGGTCGGAGGCAAAGCCTTCCAGACACATGTACTGAACACCGGGATCCATAAGTTCCAGTCGCATGTAGACGGTGAATGCGACGGAAATGAAGCCGGTGAGCGCCGAAACGATCAGGTAAAGGATACCAATATCCTTGTGGTTCGTGCTCATGAACCAGCGGGTAAAGAAACTCCGCTCGTCCTCGTGGCCGTGACCTTGAATGGCTGCGTCTGCCATTTGGGTGCCTCCTGTTAATACCTCTCAGTGACCGCACGGGGATTCCCAGCGGTCCTGATCTCGATTTGTTTTTAGAGCGGCATGCCGTGCCCTTCAATGGCCGAGTTTGATCTGGATCAAGATTAATTGTCGCGCCCCCTTGCGTTTTTTGCGCGTCTCACGGGGTTTGGTGACAAGGCGACAGGCAAGCGATCCGGACGCAGACATGTGGCGCGGCCCAGGTGGCTTGACCACGGCATGGTTGCCTGCAACACCTCTGGAACCTGCCCGGCATACGGAGATTGCCCAAAATGAGCGCTTATGATCCAGAAAATATCTTTGCGAAGATTCTGCGCGGTGAGATTCCGTCGACCCAAGTCTATGAGGACGACGAGACCCTCGCGTTCATGGATATCATGCCACGTGTTGATGGGCATTTGCTGGTGATCCCGAAAACCCCTTGCCGCAATGTGCTCGATGCCAGCCCCGCGCAGTTGGAGGCAGTGATCCGCACGGTTCAGAAACTGGCGCAGGCCAGCAAGGTGGCCTTTGAGGCCGATGGGGTGACGATCCAGCAATTCAATGAGGCCGCTGGCGGGCAGGAGGTCTTTCACCTGCATTTCCACGTGCTGCCCCGCCATGAGGGTGTTGCGCCCCGCGCCCCCGGTCAGATGGGCGACATGGAGGCAATTGCCGCACATGCGGAGAAGATCCGGGCGGCGCTCTGAGCGATCTGTCTCAACCCGGGGACCGCACCCTCACGGCTCTGCGCGGGAGGGGATCAGGACAAGAGCCCACGCTTGCGCAGGTCCGGCAGATAGCGGCGTGAGACCGGAAGGTCGCGCCCATCTGCTGTGGTCAGCCGGGCCGCCGATCCGCTGCGTTCGGCTTTGACCACCGCATTTTCGGCCACCCAATGTGATCGGTGAACCTGCAATCCGGCGCCGGCCTCCTGCATCGCATCGCTGAAGCGCATCAAGAGCATTTCGGTGCCGGATGTGGTGGTCACCTCTACGTAATGATCCTGAACTGTCATCGACAGCAGTGTTCCGCGCTTGTCAAAGGGCAGGCGGGCGAGCAGGGCTGGCCCTTCCACGGTGCTGTCCTTCGGTGTCGACCCTTCGCTGCCGGTGTCGCCTGTCCCAACTGACGGAGACAGCCATGACGCCGCGAGGTTCACGATGATCGAAATTGCCAGCGCGTTCACAGTGAGCGATACCGTGTAGGCGGGCCTGAAGGGGGAGAGGCCGAAGCTGAGCCAATTCAAGGCCAGAACCTCCAGACTAACACAGATGCCGATCACGCCGCCCACACCGGCAATGCCGAGCCATCGGTAGTGCGGCAGGCGATCCGCGCCCGGGTTGAGCAGGCTTGCGATCAGCGTTCCCGTCATCAGCGTCACCTGCACCACAACCGTCCAGTAGATCAGGCGCGGCAATAGGCTGATATCGTCATGGGTGCCAAATGGGGCGGCGAACCCGAGCACAAGACCGGTGGCGGTGGCGCCGACCCATATGCTGCGATTGGTCAGGACCGCGTGCAGTTCACGCTTCGCGAGTTGCCAGGGGCTGTTTTCCACGAAGTTCGGGCTCCGTCTGCGAATGCAATATGGCCCATCGCTACCTTGCGCGGGCAGGGAGGGGGCGGGCCTGTCTGGCAGGTCCATCGTCTTGGACCCTATTGGCCGCTGCGCGGTCAGAAAACAGGAAAGCTGCGCGTCTTGGCAAGTATTTCTCTCTTTTCCGATGCCCCTCTCGTCCTGATGATCCACGTTACCGCGGCGCTGAGCGCGCTGGCGCTGACGCCGATGGTGCTCTGGCGCCAACGCCGGGGGCGTCTGCACAAGGTCTGCGGCTACTTTTGGGTCACGTTCATGGCGGTGACGGCGCTGTCGGCCTTTGGGATTTCCAATATTTCCGGCACCGGCTGGTTCAGCCCCCTGCACGCGTTGGCGGTGCTGACGCTCTGGTCGCTTTGGTATGCGATCCGCGCGATCCGGCGGGGCGATATCGAGGCGCATCGCAAGGCGCTGCGCAATCTGGCGACCGGTGGTCTTGGCGTGCCGATGGTGTTGATTTTCCTGCCGGGGCGGCGATTTTCCAATACCTTCTTCGCCGACACGCCCTGGCTTGGGCTGGTGTTGGCGGGGGCCGTGTTGACCGCAATCGCCATGTGGCGGTTCAGACGCTCAGGCCAGCAGTCAGGCCAGCGCGCGGACCAACGATCAGACCGGGGGCAGGCGACGACCCAGTAGCACAGGCCGCTCTGGGCATCTGCTCAGGCGTTGGCGTTGACGGGGCAGGTTGGCATGGTGTCGGTTTCAAAGGCCACCTCGAACGTCCGACGCAGGGCCACATCGACATCGTCCATTGTGACCGGCAGGCCAAGGTCGACCAGACTGGTGACGCCATGCTCGGTGATGCCGCACGGTACAATGCCGTCGAAATGGCTTAGCTCTGGTTCCACGTTGATCGATATGCCGTGAAAGCTGACCCATTTGCGCAGGCGAATGCCGATGGCTGCGATCTTGTCCTCAGTCACGTTGCCGCGGGCACTCAGCGGCTTGTCCGGGCGTTCCACCCAGACACCAACCCGGCCATCGCGGATGTGGCCAGTGATGTTGAATTCCTCCAGCGCCAGGATCACCCAGCGTTCCAGCTGGCGCACGAAACAGCGCACGTCCTTGCCGCGTTCGGCGACGTTCAGCATCACATAGACCACCCGCTGGCCGGGGCCGTGATAGGTGTACTGGCCGCCGCGCTTGGTGGTGTGCACGGGAAAGCGGTCAGGGTCGGTCAGATCCTCGATCCGGGCCGAGGTGCCAGCGGTATAAAGCGGCGGATGTTCCAGCAACCAGATGCATTCCTCCGCCTCGCCACGGGCGATCGCCTCGGCGCGCGCTTCCATGAACGCGGTTGCCTCTTCGTATGACACCAGCGCGTCCGAGGTTATCCACTGGACCATCTTGTCCGCTCCTCATTCATCTTTTCTTTGTCTTGCTGAAAATACCCGACTCGAAAAGAGCAAAGTGTGTGGTATTCTGGTTTCCACATAAGTGCCCTTGGGGTTGTTTGCGAGGTATTATTCCATGAGATCCAGTTTCCTGCGAGCCATTACTGCGGCTTCACTCCTGACAACCACTGCAGCGGCCCCCGCTGTGGCAGACAACCTTGGCGCGGCGCTGGTCGGCGGCCTGCTTGGGGGCGTCATCGTCAATGAGGTCAACAAGAACAAAAGGCGCACAGTCGTGCGTTCGTCCTCGGTCAGCAGCGCGACGCGCGCGCACAACCGAGAAACCCAGACTGCCCTGAATTACTTTGGTTTTTCGGCGGGCACACCGGATGGCGTCCTGGGCCGTCGTTCTCGCGAGGCGACGCGACAGTATCAGATGTTCATGGGGTTCCCGCAAAGTGGCAATCTGACCCAGTATGAGCGCGACTATCTTGTGACATCCTACAACCGGGCACTGACCGGGGGCACGCAGGTCGCCAAAGCGATGCAGAGCCCGCAGGGCATTCGTTCGATTCTCAAGGTCTGGCACGGGGCACCGGCTGGCAATAGTGGGGGATTCGGCTACGCGGGCCTGCCGATTGAGGTTTCCAATGCGGTTGATGAGATCGCTGCCGCCGGGGACCCAACCGGCGACCAGCTGTTGCAGCGCACCGGGTTCATGCAGCTGGCGGATTTGAACGACGATGGTCGCAACGACTACCTGATCGACACGTCGGCCGCCGGGATCCCCTATTGGTGCAACAGCGGCGGCGCGTCCTGTACCGTGATGGTCTTTGCCTCCACGCCGCAGGGCTACGAGCGGAATGACTTCACCGCGGGCAATATCACCACCGCAGATTTCACCTGTACCCGTGGCGAGTGTGATCGCACCGAGGCCCAAGGCACGACGCTTGCCGCGGCACCTGCACCGCAGCCGGTCCCAACCGCACCGGTCCCGCAGGGTGGTACGGTGCTGGCCTCCGGCGGCAGCCAGAGCGGCCTCGGCGGCATCCAACTGTTCGCGACGCCCGCCGCGCCGGTGGCCTCGCTGACCAGTCACTGCAGCAAGGTCAGCCTGCTGACCAGCTCCAATGGCGGTTACATGACCGTGTCCAGCATCACCGACCCGGAATTGGCTTTGGGCGAACAGTTCTGCCTGGCCCGGTCCTATGCCATCAACAATGGCGAGACACTTGTGGCCTCCCTGCAGGGGGTGACCTCGGCGCAGGTGGATGCGCAATGTGATCAGTTTGGTCCGGCGCTGAAGCCCTATGTGGCGCAGCTGTCCAGCGGCGACAGCTCTGCCGTGGCGGCGAGCATGCAGAAGTTTGTTCTGCAGTCGAACATGTCGGTCGAGCAGTTGAAGAACACCGCTCAGATCTGCCTGTTCTCCGGCTACCGTCGTGACAATATGGATGTGGCCCTTGGCGCAAGCCTGTTGTTGGTCGGCCTTGGTCAGCAACCCTATGCGGAGCTGATTGGTCACCATCTGGCGCTTGGTTTCGGCTCTTCGGTCGATTTCAATCGCGCGCAGGGCTGGTATCAGGCTGCTGTGACCGCCTTGGAAAGCGGCGCCGAGCCGGTATTCGCGCCCGGCCAACCGGAGCGGGTGGCGCTGGTAAAGGCCGCATCGACGGGTCTGACGCAACCTGGCTTGCCCAAACCGGTTCAGGCGTCGAGCGGTGGTGCGGCGTTGCCGACCTTTGGCAGCAACAACTGAGAATAAGCCCCTGCTTCAACGTGTTAGGAATGCTCCGGTGCCGCGCGCCGGAGCATTTTTGTTGAGAGAGAAGAAAACTCGCGAAATTTGTGTTTTACCTCTTCACATCCCTGGGGGGCTGTTTTATACGCCCCTTCACCAAGTCATAGACAGTGCGGTCGTGGCGGAATTGGTAGACGCGCAGCGTTGAGGTCGCTGTGGGGTAACACCCGTGGAAGTTCGAGTCTTCTCGACCGCACCATTTTTCAACAGACAATGTTGAAAAATTCTACCTTCTCAAAATCCAAATCATGAGACGCTAGGCTGAATTTTGTCTTTGACCTTCCCCTATCGGTTGATCTGAGTCAGTTGGATAACTGGGCCCCCAGCGGCCTGCGCATCTTCCGCGTCATGGGTGACAAGCAGCACTGGCAGATCACGATCTCGGGCGACGGCGAAGACCAGTTGGCGCATCTGGTCCCGTAGCGTCTTGTCGAGTCGCGAAAAAGGCTCGTCCAGCAGCAAGAGGTCCGGGTTCGAAAGCAGCGTGCGCATCATCGCAACCCGCGCCTTCTGGCCGCCTGAAAGCGTCTCTGGATCGCGGTCGTGATAGCCGTCGAGACCAATATCGTGCAAGGCAGCCTCGACCCGGTCACGGCGCAATTTCCGTGGGACATCCGGCGATAGGCCGAACGCCAGATTGCCCCCGACACTGAGATGAGGAAACAGCAGGTGATCCTGATAGAGGATGCCGACGCGACGCAGCTGCGCGGGCAGGGGGCGCAGGTGGCGCCCGTTCAGCTGGATATCGCCACTGAGCGTAAAATCTGCCGACAATTGGCCCGTAATCGCCGCAAGCAGCGTGGACTTTCCCACGCCTGACGGGCCCATGAGGCTGACGATGGCCGCCGGTGGCACATGCAGGTCCAGCTCCAACATGGGCGCAGCACCCCGCAGGATCCGCAGGTCCGTTAACCGAAGTCCGTCATCCATGCTGCAGCCCCTTTCGGTTGCGCCAAACGAGTGGTGGCAGAATCACCGCCATCATAAAAGGCAGCAGGGCCGCCGCAGTCTGCAGCAGGCCATAGACCCCGATGGCGCGTCGATCCCCGCCGGCCGCCAGCGCCACGGCCTCGGTTGTCAGGGTCTGCACGCGGCCTCCGCCGACAAGCAGTGTCGGCAGATATTGTCCGACTGACACGGCCATTCCCACAGCAAAAGCGGTTAGCACTGGGGCCAGCAGGATCGGCAGCCGCAGTCTGAAGAATATACGGTTGGCCGAGGCGCCCATGGCGGCGGCGATTGTACCCTGACGGGCATCCCATGCTTTGTACGGGCCTTCGAGCGACAGCCGCAGATAGGGCAGTACAAACACCATATGCGCCAGAACCACCGCCCAGAGGGTGCGGTCCACTCCGATCTGCAGGAGCAGGGTCTGCATGCCCGGCAGAAAGGCCGTTTGCGGGATCAACAGCGGTAAATACAGGAGCCACAGGCCTTTCTCTGTCAGGCGCCAATGGTGTCGCTCTTCGGTTTCCAGGCAGCCGAGTGTCAGGACCAGCCCCGATAGCGTCGCTGCGAGGGCAATGACAAAAGTGGTCCCGAGGGTCTGCCATGCGGCTGGGCCATTGCGCTGCCAGTTGCGCAGGCTGAGCCCGTCGGGAAGCACATCTGGAAAGCTCCACCGGGCGGCAAACGACCAGACCAGAAGTCCGGCAAGCCCGGCCAACACTGCACCGACGGAGAGTGTCCCGAAGCTGAGGCCGATCACGCGCAGGCCAGCCTCACGCTGCCCGCGTGCGCCGGAATAGGCGATGCGGCGGGCGGTGATCGCAATCATCTGCTCGGCTCCGCGCCACAGCAGCAGGGCCAGAACGACCAGTCCCAACTGCAGGATCGCAGCCGCGGAGGCGGTGGTGCGCTGAACGAGATCGGGCTCGGCCATCCAGCGGACGATCTGTACCGACAGCGAGGGCGGCGTATTGGGACCGAGGATGACGGCAACATCGACGACGGACATCGAATAGGCCAGCACCACGTAGACCGGCAGCCGGATGCGGGCATAGAGCGCCGGAAAGACACCCAGGATCCAGCCTCGAATGCGTCCGTAGCCCAGCGCGGTTGCCACCTGCATGCGTCCGGTGCTGTCGATTTGACCCAGAGCCGCCAGGCTGATCAGCAGCAGGAACGGCACTTCCTTCACCACCAGTCCGATCATCAGGGCCAGCCCCAGTGGGTCCTGCACCAGCAGCACGTCGGGCGGGCGATCCCACCCACTCAGCCAGGGGCTGACCGCCCGCACCAACCAGCCGGAGGGTTGGATCAGGAACAGAAGGCCAAAGGCGGCGGCAGCGTGTGGCACTGAAAGCAGTGGTGAGAGCATGCGCAGGAGCGCCCGAAAGGGGCGCGTTCCGGTCCAGCCTGCCAGCAAAAGCACGGTGATCGCCAAGGAGACCACAGTTGCCAAGATGCCGGTTGCCAGGCTGAGGCGGACCGAGGTCTGCAATCCGGGCCAGGCCCAGAGGGTTTGGAAAGGCGCGAGGGATGGGCCGTTCAGGCCAGCGACCGGAAAGTGACCAAATCCAGCGCTGAAGGTCCCCCAGAGACCTGCCGCGACCGGGCCCAGAAGGGCAAGGACCGTCAGCAGCGGCAGGGCAGGAGGCAGGCGCATTGTAAGGTCAGGTCCGGCGCGGCATCAGTTGCCGACACCGTAGCGGGCCACCCAGTCTTCTGCGATCCGGGTCATCCAGCTTGGGTGCGGTTCGGCCTGCACAACGCCAAGATCTTCGGGCGAGAGGGTGGCGACACCCAGGTCCAGCGTACGGAAGGCGGCGCGATCGTGAACCGAGAGGGCATTGATATCAAGCACGGTGCCGTAGCCCAGAACCGCCGGATCCTGCGCCTTGAGTTGAGCTTCGGGCAACATCAGGAAGTTTGCCACCACCATGGCCGCCGCTTTAGAGCCAGAGTTGTAGGGGATCGCCACGAAGGACGCATTGCCGATGGTGCCCTTGTCCAAAACAAAGGTGCGCACGCTTTCCGGCAGCTGGAAATTGGCGATGGCCGTGCTGGCCTCGCCGGGGCTGAAGGAAATCGCCAAGTCGATTTCATCATCGTTCATCAGTTGCAGCTGGCGAGGTCCGCTCTGCGGATAGGCCCGTCCCTCACGCCACAACAGCGGCGTCAGCTCCTCGAGGAACTCCCACAGCGGGGCAGTCACCTCGGTGTAGCTTTCCTCGCTCACGGGCTGCGATAGGGCCTTCGGGTCCGTGCTCAGATCCACCAGCGCCTGTTTCAGGAAGGTGGTGCCGAGGAAATCCGGCGGCTGCGGATAGGTGAAGCGGCCGGGATGCGCGCGCGCCCAATCCAAAAGTTCCGGCATCGAGCCAAGGCGCTCGGGCAGGTCGGCCGTATCGTGCATGAACACCACTTGCGCCATCGCCCAGGGGGACTCGTACCCTTCGGTCGCCACGGTGAAGTCATGTTGCAGGGTCTTGCCATCGGTATCGGCGAATTTCCAGTTCGGCAGCGCTTCGGCGTAGGGGCCGAACAACAGGTCTGCGTCTTTCATCGCCGCAAAATTCGCGCCATTGATCCAGATCAGATCCACCGCGCCGTCCGTGTCCTGTCCGGCGGATTTCTCCGTCAAAACACGGGTGACAGCATCAGCGGTGTTTTCCAGTTTCACATGGGTCAGGGTGACGTCATAGTCCTCGGCCAGGCGTGTTCCGACCCAGCTGATGAAGTCATTGGTCGCGGTGGAGCCTCCCCACGCATGCCAGTGCACGGTCTGTCCCTCAGCCTGCGCAACAACGGCATCCCAGTCCGTCGGGTCCGGGGTGGCCCAGGCCGTCAGCGGAGCCAAGGCAAGGGCAAGTGACAACATGCGTTTCATGACAGTCCTCTTCTGAGACAAACGTGGGGCAAGAATGGCTGAACACGGGTGTCGCAGCCATCGCAGTCTTGCTCTGATTGCGCGATCCGCGCCGTCGCGTCCATGGGTATGACGGAAATGTGACGTCAGGTGTATCGGTACGGGGTGTGACGCTTGCACGCCACTGCCCCTGACGCTATGCACGGTCGCACATACTCGCGCTGCGACCTGCGAGGCCTGATTGGACGCGTATGCTCCCGGCGTGCGGCGTCCTCCTTTTCGGTGCCGCCACGGTCTGCAGGCGGCCCGCGACCAGACGAGGGGAAAACCCAGCCATGTCGCTCGATATTCCCGTGCTGCGGAACGAATTGTCCCAGCACTACGATCTCACTCCGAACCCCGAACTCGCCGAGTCCATGTCTGATATCTATCAGAGCATGTCCCGCGTTGTCTCGCCCGTCGACTGGGTGCTCTACGCGCCTTATGTCAAGGCGATCAACGAGCTGAAGGCGAAACGCAATGCTGTGATCCTCGGCCATAATTACATGACGCCGGAGATCTATCACGGGATCTCCGATTTTGTCGGTGACAGCCTGCAGCTGGCGATCAAGGCCACCGAGGTGGAGGCCGATGTGATCGTGCAATGCGGCGTGCATTTCATGGCCGAGACGTCGAAGATCCTCAGCCCCTCAAAGACGGTGCTGATCCCCGACATGGAAGCCGGCTGCAGCCTTGCGGAGTCGATCACCGCCGAAGGGGTCGAGGAGATGCGCCGCCGCTATCCCGGCGCGCCGGTGGTCACCTATGTGAACACCACCGCTGAGGTGAAAGCCGCCTCCGACATCTGCTGCACGTCGTCCAACGCGGCGCAGATCGTTGGCGCGATGGAGAGCGACACGGTCATCATGACGCCGGACCAGTATTTGGCGCAGAACGTGGCCCGTGATGTGCCGCACAAGAAGGTGGTCTGGTGGGAAGGCTCCTGCATCGTACACGAGCAGTACTCTGCTCAGGACCTGCGCGATTTCCGCGAATGGAACCCGGGCACCCGGCTGATCGCTCACCCGGAATGCCCGCCGGATGTGGTGGCAGAGGCCGATTTCTCCGGCTCCACCAGCGGCATCCTGAAATATGTCACCGAGGAAAAGCCGGAAAAGGCGCTGCTGATTACCGAATGTTCGATGGCGTCCAACATCGCCGACGAACTGCCTGAGGTCGAGTTTGTCGGCCCCTGCAACATGTGCCCCTTCATGAAGAAGATCACGCTAGAGAAGGTGCTCTGGTCGCTGCACTCCATGGAGGGTCAGGTCGAGGTCGAGCCGGTCATGGCTGCAAAGGCCCGCCACGCGGTGCAGGCGATGATCGACCTGTCGCGCAAGCTGGGCATCTGAGAGGCGCATGGAGGGCTTGGAAGCAGTCCACAGCGATCGCATCGTCATCATCGGCGCCGGGCTGGGGGCGCTTTACGCGGCATTGACGCTGGCACCGCGTCCGGTGGTGATGATCTCGCCTGATCCGTTGGGGCAGGGGGCAAGCTCGGCTTGGGCGCAGGGCGGCGTGGCGGCGGCAATGGATGCGGGCGACAGTCCCGAGGCGCATGCCATTGATACCACCCGCGCCGGTGCTGGCACCGTGGATGCCGAGGTCGCCGCATTGGTCACCCGTGAGGCACGCGAGCATATCCTCGATCTCACCACGCTTGGCGCGCCTTTTGATCGTACCGAGGACGGCGGCTATGTGATGTCGCGCGAGGCGGCGCATAGTTTTGCCCGCGTGGTGCGGGTCAAGGGCGATCAGGCCGGGGCCGAGATCATGCGCGCCCTCATCGAACGGGTCCGCGCGACGCCCTCGATCCAGGTGATCGAAGGGGTGATGGCCGAAGGGCTGGAGGTCCGCGATGGCACCGTCACCGGCGTGCGGCTTGTTTCGTCAGCGCCAGAAGGATCAGCTGCGGTGCTGCTACGTGGCAGTGCTGTCTTGATGGCTGGCGGCGGCAGCGCCGGGCTTTATGCGATCACAACCAACCCGCCCCGCATCCGAGGGCAGGCGCTTGGTATGGCCGCCCGCGCCGGTGCCGAGATTGCCGATGCGGAATTCGTACAGTTCCACCCCACGGCGATGGATGTGGGCGAGGACCCGGCCCCGCTGGCCACCGAGGCGTTGCGCGGTGAGGGCGCGATCCTTGTGAATGCCGCCGGCGCGCGGTTCATGCTGGACGAACATCCCGACGCGGAGCTTGCGCCGCGCGATGTGGTCGCGCGGGCGATCTTTGCGCAGTCGCAGGCGGGCAAGCGCCCACTTCTGGATACGCGGGCTGCAATCGGCGCGGACATCACCACGCTGTTCCCGGCGGTCAGCAGTGCCTGCGCACGCAATGGCATCGACCCGACGCAGGAGCCGATCCCGGTGGCCGCCGCCGCGCATTACCACATGGGCGGCATCGCCACAGATCTGGACGGGCGCAGTTCGCTGGCGGGGCTTTGGGCCTGTGGCGAATGTGCCTCGACGGGGCTGCATGGTGCTAATCGTCTGGCCTCCAATGGTCTTTTGGAGGCGCTGGTCTATGCCCGTCGCGCGGCGGAAGATATTGCACGAGCGCAGGGGACACCCCAAGAGGTCGCGCCGGTTCATCTTGAGTTGAACCCCGGCGGCGAGGGGGCTGATACCGCGCTTGTGGCATCCCTGCGCCAATGCATGACCCGCAATGTTGGTGTTGTGCGCAACGCGGATGGGCTGCGCACAGCACTGCACGAGATTGCGGCCCTTTGCGCCAAACAGCCCACCTGCGAGAGCTTTCAAAACATCTGCACTGCCGCCACCATGATCGCCGCCGCCGCATTGCTGCGCGAAGAAAGCCGTGGCGCGCATGAGCGGTCTGATTTCCCCGAAACCTTGCTCGCGCTCGCGCACCGCTCCCGCCTGACGTGGGATGCGGCCAAGACGCGGCGCGACAGCTTGCTTGAAGCGCCTTTACCCCACCCGGAGACCCCATGAGCTTTGCCACTTTGCCTGACCTGATCCTCGAGCCCCTGGTCAAATCCGCCCTGATGGAGGACCTCGGCTCTTATGGCGATGTGACCACCCGTGCGGTGATCCCGGACGATGTGACCTATTCCGCCCGCCTGCGCGCCCGCGAAGAGGCCGTGGTCTCTGGCATGCAGGTGGCGGCGCTGGCGTTCCGGCTGGTCGATGCAAACCTGCGGGTGAACACCCTCGTTGCAGATGGGGCCGCTTGTCAGCCCGGCGATGTGCTGATGGAGATCGAGGGCAAGGCAGCCTCGATCCTGATGGGCGAACGTGTGGCGTTGAACTTTGCGGGCCGCTTGACTGGGATCGCAACCCTGACAGCGGCGATGGTGGCTGAGACGCGCGGCACCGAGGCGCGCATCACCTGCACCCGCAAAACAACGCCCGGCCTGCGCATGGTAGAAAAGCTCGCAGTGCTGCATGGCGGTGGGTTCAACCACCGCTATTCGCTCTCGGATGCGATCCTCATCAAGGACAACCACATCGCTGCTGCGGGCGGTATTCGTGCCGTGTTGGACGCCACCAAGGCGCATGCCAGCCATATGATGGCGGTGGAAATCGAAGTGGACACGCTGGATCAGCTGCGCGAGGTCCTAGAAGTCGGCGGTGCCTCCGTTGTGCTCCTGGACAATATGACGCCGGACCAGCTGCGCGAGGCAGTCCAGATCAACGCCGGACGTCTGGCGCTGGAGGCCAGCGGCAACGTCAAACGCGACACGGTGGCGGCGATTGCGGCCACGGGTGTGAACTATATTTCCTCGGGGGCGCTTACGCATTCGGCGCGCACGGTCGATCTGGGGCTGGATTTCTAAGAGATCAGCCGCCGCATCCGTTGCTGGACGACAAGGCCTGAAGCACCGGGTCCGCGCGCAGCCGGTCGCGGGCAAAATCAATAAAGCTGCGCACCTTGGCCGGTGCGCGCCGCCCTTCCGTGTGAACCAGATGGATCGGCATGCTCTCAGGCTCATAGTCCTCCAGTAGACACGCAAGGCGCCCCGCCGCCACATCGCGCCCGGCCTGATAGGACAGCATTCGGCAGATGCCCCAGCCCGCCCGCGCCGCGTCCAGCCCGGCCGCAACAGTGCTGACACAGAGCTGTGGCGTGATACGTACGACCTGTTGTTGGTCGGTGCCAAACCTCCATTCCGTCGCCGATGAGACCGCACTGATCGCGACAATCCGATGCGCGCTAAGGTCCGCCGGGGTCGTTGGGGTGCCGTATTTGTCCAGATATGCGGGCGCGGTGCAGACCACCCGCCGCACGGCACCGACTTTGACCGCTGACAGCGTCGAGGACGGCAGGTGCCCGATCCGCAGGGCCACATCAAACCCCTCTTCGACGATATTCACCACGCGGTCCAAGAGCACCAGATCGGCCCGCATCTCCGGGTACTCATTCAGATAATCCAGCAGGATCGGCAGGATATAGATGCGCCCGAACTCATTGGGGCAAGTCAGCCGCAGCAGCCCAACAGGCGCGCTAGCCGCCCCGCGCGCCGCATCATCGGCGGCCTGCAAGGAGGTCAGGATGTGGCGCACGTCGTCCAGATAGCGCCGTCCCACATCCGTCAGATGCAAGCGCCGGGTGGTGCGGGTGAAAAGCCGCGTCCCCAGTTGTGCCTCCAGCCCGTTGATCGCCCGCGTCGCCGATGGCGCACTCAGGCCCACCCGGCGGGCCCCTGCGGCAAAGCCCTCTTCTTCCGCCACGGCGACAAATACCTGCATGCTTTGAACGCGGTCCATGGATCTGCCCTGATTGCTGTCGAAATGTGAAATTATCTCTTTCTCACACGCTGTATTATTTTACGCAACGGGGTGATTTATCTCTGTCACCAGAGGCGCTGACCACCGCGCCACAACTGGAGACGAAAATGACCCTCACGCCCCGCCCACCGCTGCCGCCCTTCACCCGTGAAAGCGCAATCGAGAAAGTGCGCCTTGCCGAGGACGGCTGGAACAGCCGGGACGCGGCCAAGGTGACGCTGGCCTATACGCCCGACAGCCGCTGGCGCAATCGCGCCGAGTTTCCCGTGGGCCGGACCGAGATCGAGGCCTTCCTGACCCGCAAATGGGCACGCGAGCTGGAGTATCGGCTGATCAAAGAGCTTTGGGCCTTTGACGGCAACCGGATCGCGGTGCGCTACGCCTATGAATATCGCGACGACAGCGGCAATTGGTTCCGCGCCTATGGCAACGAGAACTGGCAGTTTGATGAAAACGGCCTGATGGAAGAACGCCATGCCTCCATCAACGAACATCCAATCACTGAAGCAGATCGCAAATTCCATTGGCCACTGGGCCGTCGCCCCGACGACCACCCGGGCCTGAGCGACCTCGGCCTATGACCTCTTGCAAGGAGACCAAGATGAACCCCGATTTCCCCGCCAACGCCGCCCCGATCAAATTCTACCGCCACCCGCTGTCTGGTCACTGCCACCGGGTGGAGATGATGCTGTCGATCCTTGATCTGCCGTATGAGCTGATTGAGGTCGACCTGCTGAAGGGCGCACATAAAGCGCCGGAGTTTCTTGAACTCAATCTGTTCGGTCAGGTGCCGGTGATTGATGACAACGGCACACTGATTGCAGATTCCAATGCGATCCTCGTCTATCTGGTGCAGTCCTATGGTGCGGACACCGACTGGCTGCCGACAACGCCCAAGGATGCCGCAGAGGTGCAGCGCTGGTTGTCGCTCACGGTGTCGCATGTGGCGACGGGCCCCTCGCGGGCACGGTGGCGCACCCTCATTGGCGCCGGCGATACGCCAGAGACCGAGGCGGCGCGCGAGGTCTCGCATGATTTTCTCAGCCAAATGGAAGGGTTGATTGCTGGGCGGGACTATTTGGTCGGGGACAGGCCCACCATCGCCGATGTGGCAAGCTACGCATACATCGCCCACGCGCCTGAGGGGGGCGTCAGCCTTGACTGCTATCCGCTGGTACGCGCGTGGATTGAACGCGTCGCGGCCCTGCCGAGGTTCGTGCCCATGGTGGCCTCGCCGGTTCCGGAACCGGCCTGAGACGGCGCGCGATCCCACGTAGAAACCAGCATAGAAGGGAGATCAGCCATGACCCGTGCGATACAAGTCTTTCATACCGGCGAGCTGGCGCTGCAGCACCGTGCCGGGGTGCCCGCAAGCTATCGCGACAGGGTTGCCCACGCCATCCGACATGAAATGCCGCAACAACATCGCGATTTCTTCGAGAGCCTGGCAGTGCTGTTTCTTGGCTTGCTGGATGCACGCGGACAGGTCTGGGCCACGCCCGCAGTTGGCGAAGTCGGGTTCCTGCGTTCGCGTGATCCCGGTCATTTGTCGGTGGGCGCGCGCCCTCAGCTGGGGGAAAGCCTTTGGCTTGATGTGCGTCCCGGGGCAAAGGTTGGCGTTGTTGGCATGGAGCTGTCGAGCCGCCGCCGCAACCGGATGAATGGCACCATTCATGCGGTGAATGGCGAGGGGTTTGAGATCGCAGTCGACCTGAGTTTCGGCAACTGTCCGCAGTATATCCAGACCCGCGATCTGCTCTGGCCCGCCAATCCGCCTGCGCCGGAGGCAACGGCACTGGCCGACTGGGACGCACGCAGCCGCGCCTTGGTGGCGCGGGCCGATACCTTCTTCATCGCCTCCCGCGCGGCGGAGATGTCGGACAATCCGACCGATGGCATCGACGCCTCGCATCGGGGCGGGCGGCCTGGGTTTCTGACCATCAATGCCGACAGTTCGCTGTCGTTTCCGGATTTTTCGGGCAATCGTTTCTTCAACACGCTTGGCAATATCGAGGCTGACGGCCGCGTGGGGCTGTTTATCCCCGATTTCAACAGTGGTGCGGGGATCTTTGTCACCGGCTTGGCCACGGTCGATTGGCACCCCGATCGGGTTGCGGGGTTCAAGGGCGCGGAGCGGATCGTGGACGTGCAGCCCGAAGAAATCTGGTACTGCGAACACGCCTTGCCGGGGCCTGCGCCGCTTGTGAGTTCATGGCCGATGCTTGCGGAAACCGGTGTCTGGTAACCGCAGTCGTTGCGGAGAAAACCGTCAACATTGAGCGACTCAGACGGGCGAACGCGTTGCTGCGTTTGCCCGTTTCTCATGCAAGCTCTCTGAATGCATCGCCAGGCGGTTCATTCAGAGAGGCCGCGTGCCAACTGTCCGCCGGTTGGGCAATCCCCTAAATTATGGTATCAAAACATTACCTTGCAATCCTTGTATTGAGCGCAAGAGGCCTTGGTATGTCTCATGCTGCGGCAGAGAAGCTTCAGAAATGGAAATTTTAAGCTTGAAATTGTTTTGGAATGCGGAGAGCCTTTGACCTGACAATAATCTAATGGGGATGAGGATCATATGCGCATTGCATGTCTGGGAGGCGGCCCGGCTGGCCTGTACTTCGCGATCTCGATGAAGCTGCGCGATCCCGGTCACGACATCACCGTGATCGAACGGAATCGCGCCGATGATACCTTCGGCTGGGGCGTGGTGTTGTCGGATGAGACGCTCGACAACCTTGCAGCCAACGATGCCAAAAGCGCCGAGACGATCCGCGCGCATTTTGCCTATTGGGACGACGTTGCGCTGCTCTTCAAGGGCACGCGGCAGGTGTCCTCTGGCCATGGGTTCTGCGGCATCGGGCGCAAGCAGCTGCTGATCCTGTTGCAGGAACGGGCGCGCGAACTGGGCGTCAATCTGCAGTTTGAGACCAATGTGCCGAGCGCGGAGGCCTTGCGCCAGGACTATGATCTGGTGGTTGCCAGCGACGGGCTGAACTCCAGCACCCGCAGCCTCTATTCCGATACGTTCAAGCCGGATGTCGACACGCGCCTGTGCAACTTCGTCTGGCTCGGGACACGTCAGACCTTCAAAGATGCCTTCACCTTCATCTTTGAGGAAACCGAGCACGGCTGGGTCTGGGCGCATGCCTACCAGTTTGACGACGACACCGCGACCTTCATCGTGGAATGTACGCAAGAGACCTTTGACGCCTTTGGTTTTGCCTCCATGAACCAGCAGGAAAGCATCAAGGTCTGCGAAGAGATCTTCAAGGATCATCTGGGCGGCCATGCACTGATGACCAACGCCAACCACATTCGCGGCTCCGCCTGGATCCGGTTCCCGCGTGTCCTGTGCGAAAAATGGAGCCACGAGAATGTGGTGCTGATGGGCGATGCGGCGGCGACGGCGCATTTCTCGATCGGATCAGGGACCAAGCTGGCGCTGGAATCTGCCATTTCTCTGGCTGAACTGCTGCAGGATAAACCGGATCTGCAAAGCGCCTTTGACGACTATGAGGATCAGCGCCGCCTTGAGGTGCTGCGCCTGCAATCGGCGGCGCGCAACTCGATGGAATGGTTCGAGCGGGTGGAGCGCTACCTCGATTTGGACCCGGTGCAGCTCAATTATTCCATGCTGACCCGCAGCCAGCGCATCAGCCACGAAAACCTGCGTGCCCGCGACAAGGACTGGCTCGAAGGCGCGGAGCGCTGGTTCATGACCCAGGCCGGGGCGCCCAAGGATGCACCGCTGCGCGCGCCGATGTTTGCGCCCTTCCGCCTGCGCGAGATGGACCTCAAGAGCCGCATCGTCGTCTCTCCCATGGCACAGTACAAAGCCGTGGACGGCTGCCCCACCGACTGGCATCTGGTTCATTATGGCGAGCGCGCCAAGGGTGGCGCCGGGCTGGTCTACACGGAAATGACCTGCGTTTCGCCAGAGGGGCGTATCACACCCGGCTGTCCCGGTCTCTATGCGCCTGAACATGAGGCTGCTTGGTCCCGCCTCACCGATTTTGTACATGCCGAGACCGATGCCAAGGTTTGCTGCCAGATCGGCCATTCGGGGCGCAAGGGCTCCACTCAGCTCGGCTGGGACGAGATGGATGCGCCCTTGCCGGACGGCAATTGGGACACCGTCAGCGCCTCCGCCATTCCATGGTCGGGCCAGAACGCCACCCCGCGCGAAATCACCCGCGCCGAGATGGACGAGGTTCGCGACCAGTTCGTGAGCGCTGCTGAGATGGCGGATCGTGCTGGGTTCGACATGATCGAGCTGCACGCGGCCCATGGCTATCTGATCTCCTCCTTCCTGTCGCCGGTCTCCAACCAGCGCGGCGATGAGTATGGCGGCAGCCTTGAAAACCGCCTGCGCTATCCGCTGGAGGTCTTTGCCGCCATGCGCGCGGTCTGGCCCGACGGCAAACCGATGTCGGTGCGCATCTCCGCCAATGACTGGGTGGGCGAGGATGGCGTCACCCCGGATGACGCGGTGCAGATTGCCCGCGCCTTCTGGGAGGCGGGCGCCGACCTGATCGACGTCTCTGCCGGTCAGACCACCACCGATGCAAAGCCGGTCTATGGTCGCATGTTCCAGACGCCGTTCTCTGACCAGATCCGCAACGAGGCGGGCATCTGTACCATGGCGGTGGGCAATATCTTTGAGGCCGATCATGCCAACTCGATCCTGATGGCGGGCCGGGCTGATCTGGTGGCCGTGGGCCGCCCGCATCTGGCCGATCCCTACTGGACCCTGCGTGAAGGCACCAAGATTGGCGACCGCGCCGCGCCTGACTGGCCGCTGCCCTATCAGCCGGGCCGTGACCAAAGCTGGCGGCTGGCGGACAAAGAAGCGGAGAGCTTGCGCGCATGAGTAGAGATCTGAGCCAAGAGCATGTCCTGATCACCGGTGGCGGCACCGGTGTCGGCGCCGCCTGCGCGCAGGCCTTTGCCACGGCGGGGGCCACCGTGACCCTGATCGGGCGAACGGAGAAGACCCTGATCGAACAGGGGCTTCCCTATGAGATCTGCGATGTTACCGACGCCGCAAGCGTTACCTCCGCCGTGGCGCGCGCCGCCGCTGCGCGCGGCCCCGTCACCGTGGCCTTGGCCAACGCGGGGGCCGCAGAGAGCGTTCCTTTCGCCAAGATGCAGTCGGAGATGCTGAATGCCATGATGGCGGTGAACCTCAACGGCGTGGTGAACCTCTGGCAGGCGGTGCTGCCGGGCATGAAAGAGGCAGGGCGCGGCCGGATGATCGCCGTGGCCTCAACCGCGGGGCTCAAAGGCTACCCTTATGTCAGCGCCTATTGTGCGGCAAAACACGCGGTGGTCGGTCTGACCCGTGGTTTGGCCAAGGAACTCGCCCGCACCGGCATCACCGTGAATGCGATCTGTCCGGGCTTTGTGGAAACGCCGATGCTTCAACGCAGCATCGACAATATCCGCGCCAAGACGGGCATGAGCACCGAGGACGCGGCCGGCGCGCTCAAGGCGGACAACCCGCAGGGGCGTTTTGTACAGCCGGAAGAAGTGGCCGATGCGGCGCTGTGGTTGGCGTCGAGCGGCGCGGCCTCGGTCAACGGCCATGCCTTGGCCCTGACGGGGGGCGAAATATGAGCAGCGCCAAACCGGAAACCTTGCCCGCAGAGGCCTCCTCGAAGGCCCGTCTGCGCCTGTGGCTGAAACTGCTGAAGACGTCCGGCAGTATTGAGGCCGCGCTGCGCCGCCGTCTGCGCGACCGCCACAACACCACTCTGCCACGGTTCGACGTGATGTCGGCGCTTTCGCGCAATCCGGACGGGTTGAAGATGAGCCAGCTGTCGCAGTTCTTGCGGGTCTCCAACGGCAATGTAACCGGCATTGTCGACCGGCTGACCGAAGACGGGCTTGCACTGCGCGTCGCGGTGCCCGGAGATCGGCGCGCGCAGGTGGCCCGGCTCACCCCGGCGGGCGAGGCGGAGTTTGCCCGGCTTGCGAGCGAACACGAGGCCTGGATCAACGAGATGATGGCCGGCCTTGGTGCCGATGACATCCATGAGATGAGCGCGCTGCTGGACCATATCCAGCCCGCGACCTCCAGTGAGACTTCCAAGGATACCCCGACATGAGCCTGCATGAGACCACGCATTTCAACTGCACCATCGAGGGCGGCATCGCCCGCATTTCGCTCAATCGTCCCGAGCGCAAGAACCCGCTGACCTTCGACAGCTATGCCGAGCTGCGCGACTGGTTCCGGGCGCTGCCCTACTCGGACGAGGTGCATGCGGTGGTGATCGTGCCCAATGGCGGTAATTTCTCCTCTGGCGGCGATGTGCATGACATCATTGGCCCGCTCACAAAGATGAACATGAAGGAGCTTTTGGCCTTCACCCGCATGACCGGGGATCTTGTGAAGGCGATGATCAACTGCACCAAGCCGGTGATTGCGGCGGTGGATGGTATCTGTGCCGGGGCCGGTGCGATCATGGCCATGGCCAGCGATCTGCGCATTGCCGCACCCGAGGCCAAGGTGGCCTTTCTGTTCAACCGTGTGGGGCTGGCGGGCTGCGACATGGGGGCCTGCGCCATGCTGCCTCGGATCATCGGTCAGGGCCGCGCGGCGGAGCTGTTGTATATGGGCCGGTCGCTGGGCGCCGAGGAAGGCGAACGCTGGGGGTTTTTCAACCGTCTGGTGGCGGCAGAGGCACTGGAGGCCGAGGCCATGAAGATGGCAGAGCGCATCGCACAGGGGCCGACCTTCGCCAATGGCATGACCAAGACCATGCTGGCACAGGAATGGTCCATGAGCCTTGAACAGGCGATCGAGGCCGAGGCGCAGGCGCAGGCGATCTGCATGCAGGGCAATGATTTCCGCCGCGCCTATGAGGCTTTTGTCGCGAAAGAGCGACCAGTGTTTGAAGGCGACTGAGAGCGCCGGATTTCGCCTTCGGCGAAGGTATTTGGAAAAAGATGAAAACAACGGGGATGATAACGTGGCGGACCAGAGTTTTCTGAATTGGCCCTTTTTTGACCAAGAGCACCGCGATTGGGCGGCGCAGGTCGAGGCGGTGGCGGCTGGGCTCAATGTGGATCACAGTGACACCGATGCGGCCTGTCGCAAACTGGTAGCCGATCTGGGGCGGGCAGGTATCCTGCAACCGACCGGCGCATGCGACAGCGGTGAGAGCCTTGATGTCCGCAAGCTCTGTCTGTCACGTGAGATCCTTGCGCGCCACGACGGGCTGGCGGATTTTGCCTTTGCCATGCAGGGGCTTGGCACCGGGGCGATCTCGCTATTCGGGACGGATGCGCAGAAGGCGGCCTGGTTGCCCAAGACTCGCAGCGGTGCGGCGATCGCCGCCTTTGCACTCACTGAGCCGCAATCGGGATCGGATGTGGCAAACTCCACCATGACGGCGGTGCGCGATGGCGATGACTATGTGCTCAATGGTGAAAAGACCTGGATCTCCAATGGCGGGATTGCCGATGTCTACACGCTGATTGCCCGCACGGGTGAGGCGCCGGGGGCCAAGGGACTGTCGGCCTTTATCGTGACGCCGGATCTGGCTGGATTTGAGGTGGTGGAGCGGCTGGAGACCATCGCGCCGCACCCGCTGGCAACCTTGCGCTTCACCGATGTGCGTATCCCCGCAAGCGCCATGATCGGCGCGCCGGGGCAGGGGTTCCGCATCGCCATGTCGGTGCTGGATGTGTTCCGCTCCACGGTGGCGGCGGCGGCGCTGGGTTTTGCGCGTCGCGCATTGGACGAGGCTCTGGTGCGTGTCACAGAGCGTCACGTGCAGGGCGCGCCGCTGTTTGATTTGCAGATGGTGCAGGGGCATATCGCCGATATGGCGATGGATGTGGATGCCGCGGCCCTATTGGTCTACCGCGCCGCATGGACCAAGGACAGTGGTGCTGCGCGGGTCACGCGCGAGGCGGCGATGGCCAAGCTGTTCTCGACCGAGGCGGCGCAGGTTGTGATCGACAAGGCGGTGCAGCTCTTTGGCGGCGAGGGCGTGCGTTCCGGTGCGATGGTCGAAAAACTCTATCGCGAAATCAGAGCCTTGCGGATTTATGAAGGGGCCAGTGACGTGCAGCGCGTGGTGATCGCGCGGCAAGCCATGATGGCGATGGAGGGCAAGTCATGAAACTGGGCGCAACCGCACATACCGACACATTCACGCGCGACGCGCTGCCGCCGCTGGAACAATGGCCGGATTTCCTGCTGGATGGGTTTGACTACCCGGATCATCTGAATGCGGGCGTGGAACTGACGGACGCCATGGTGGAGCGGGGCTTTGGCGACCGCACCGCACTGATCGGCAACGGGCGGCAGCGCACCTACAAGGAGCTTGCCGACTGGACCAACCGGCTGGCGCATGCGCTGGTGGAGGATCTGGGCGTCAAGCCGGGCAACCGCATCCTGATCCGTTCCGCCAATAATCCGGCGATGGTGGCCTGCTGGCTGGCCGCGACCAAGGTGGGCGCGGTTGTGGTCAACACCATGCCGATGCTACGCGCCGCAGAGCTGAAGAAATATGTCGAGAAGGCACAGATCCAGTTTGCCCTCTGCGATACCCGGCTGATGGAGGAAATGGAGACCTGCGCGGCAGAGTGTAACGTGCTTGAGCGCGTCGTCGGCTTTGACGGGACCTCCAACCACGACGCCGAACTCGACAGGCTGGCGCTGGAAAAACCGGTGCGCTTTGAGGCGGTGCAGACCGGGCGCGATGATGTGGCGCTTCTGGGGTTCACCTCCGGGTCTACCGGAGAGCCTAAGGCGACCATGCATTTCCACCGCGATCTGTTGATCATTGCCGATGGCTATGCGCGCGATGTGCTGAATGTGGTGCCTGAGGATATTTTTGTTGGCTCTCCGCCACTTGCCTTTACCTTCGGGCTTGGCGGATTGGCGATTTTCCCGCTACGGTTCGGGGCAACCGCGACGCTTTTGGAACAGGCCACCCCGCCCAATATGATCGAGATCATCGAGAAATACCGCGCGACCGTGTGCTTTACCGCGCCGACCGCCTATCGGGTGATGCTTGCCGCAATGGAAGAGGGGGCGGATCTCAGCAGCCTGCGCGCCGCCGTCTCCGCCGGGGAGACCCTGCCGAAACCCGTCTACGACGATTGGATGGCCAAGACCGGCAAGCCGATGCTGGATGGGATCGGCGCGACCGAGATGCTGCATATCTTCATCTCCAACCGCTTTGATGACCACCGCCCGGCCTGCACCGGCAAACCCGTGGGGGGCTATGAGGCGAAGGTGGTCGATGACGAGGGCCGCGAGGTGCCCGATGGCGAGGTTGGTCGCCTTGCGGTGCGTGGGCCGACCGGGTGCCGCTATCTGAACGACGACCGTCAGGCGGGCTATGTCACGGATGGGTGGAACATCACTGGCGACAGTTTTATCCGCGACGCGGAGGGCTATTTCCACTTTGCCGCGCGTAACGATGATATGATCGTCTCGGCTGGCTACAATATCGCAGGCCCCGAGGTGGAGGCGGCATTGCTGGCGCATAACGCCGTGTCTGAATGCGCAGTGATCGGTGCCCCCGATGAGGAGCGCGGCCATATCGTGCAGGCCCATGTGGTCCTGAATGCGGAATTTACGCCCTCAGACGCGCTCATCAAAGACTTGCAGACCCATGTGAAGGCGACCATCGCCCCCTACAAATATCCCCGCAGCATCATCTTTGCCGACAGCCTGCCCAAGACGCAGACCGGCAAGATCCAGCGGTTCCGGCTTCGATAATCAACAACAAACCAACCATAAAACAGGGAGTTTGATCATGAAGAAGCTAATGTTGGCCACAGCGGCCGCGGCGCTGGCCGCGGGCGGAGCGATGGCGGATGTCAAAGTCGGGATGATCACCACGCTTTCGGGCGGCGGTGCGAGCCTCGGCATCGACACCCGCGATGGGTTCATGCTGGCGATGGAAGATGCCAACCGCGATGATGTCGAGGTGGTCATCGAAGACGACCAGCGCAAGCCCGATATCGCGGTGCAGCTCGCGGATAAGATGATCCAATCGGAAAAGGTCGACGTGCTGACCGGTATCGTCTGGTCAAACCTCGCCATGGCCGTGGTGCCTGCTGCCACTGCGCAAGGTCTGTTCTACCTTTCGACCAACGCCGCGCCTGCGCAACTGGCGGGCAAGGGCTGTAACTCCAACTATTTCTCCGTGTCTTATCAGAACGATAACCTCCATGAAGGTGCGGGTGCTTACGCAACCCAAGCCGGGTTCAAAAACACCTTCATCCTTGCGCCGAACTATCCGGCGGGCATCGACAGCCTCACCGGGTTCAAGCGGTTCTACGAGGGCGAACTGGCAGGTGAGGTCTACACCAAGCTGGGGCAGACGGATTACGCGGCTGAAATCGCGCAGATCCGCGCGTCTGGCGCAGACAGCGTGTTCTTCTTCCTGCCCGGCGGCATGGGGATTTCCTTCTTGAAGCAATATGCCGACAGCGGCGTGGATCTGCCCGTGGTTGGCCCGGCCTTCAGCTTTGATCAGGGCATCCTGCAAGCGGTGGGCGAGGCGGCTGTTGGGGTCAAGAACTCCTCCACATGGTCCAAGGATCTGGACAATGAGGCCAACGCGGCTTTTGTCGCGGCCTTCCAGCAGAAATACGACCGCCTGCCGTCGATCTACGCGGCGCAGGGCTATGACACTGCAAATCTGCTGTTGTCGGCCATCGACAAGGCGGATGTGAATGATGACGCGGCCTTTGCTGCGGCCCTGAAGGAGGCGGATTTTGCCTCTGTGCGGGGGGAGTTCTCCTTTGCCGCCAATAATCACCCGATCCAGAACGTCTATGTGCGTGAGGTCATCAAGGAAGGCGACGTCTTTACCAACAAGATCGTCGGCACCGCCCTTGAGGATCATGCAAACGCCTATGTGGACGCGTGCAAGATGTAAGTGAGGCGCGCCCGGCCCGCATCTCTCGCGGGTCGGGGCACACCTGAAAGAAGACATATGTCAACGATACTTATCATCGAGCAGGTGCTGAACGGGCTGCAATCCGGCGTCATGCTCTTTCTCATGGCGGCAGGGCTGACGCTGATCTTTGGCGTCATGGGGCTTATCAACCTCGCCCATGGCTCGCTCTATATGGTTGGGGCCTTTGCGGCGGCGGCTGTGGCGGGCGTCACGGGGTCGTTTGTATTGGCGCTGGTCGCGGCCCTTGCGGCAGCGGCCCTTGCGGGGGCTGTGATCGAGGTCGCGGTGATCCGCAGGCTCTATGACAGTGACCATCTCGATCAGGTCTTGGCGACCTTTGCGCTCATTCTGATCTTTTCCGAGGGCACACGCTGGGTCTTTGGGTCTTTTCCGCTGTTCCTGGACATTCCCGATGCCTTGTCTGGGCCGGTGACCTTGCCCGGCGGCATCCAGTACCCTTTGTATCGTTTGGCGCTGATTGGCGTGGGGCTGCTGGTGGCGTTTGGCCTGTGGCTCTTGATTGAGCGCACACGTATCGGCATCCAGATCCGCGCGGGTGAAAACGACCGCGAGATGATCGCGGCGCTGGGCGTCGATATCTCGAAACTTTACACGCTGGTCTTTGCGCTGGGGGCGGCCCTGGCTGGTCTCGCGGGCGCATTGGTGGGCGCAATCCAGTCGGTGCAGGTGGGCATGGGCGAGCCGGTGCTGATCCTGGCCTTCGTGGTGATCGTCATCGGCGGGATCGGGTCCATCAAGGGCGCGTTTATCGGCGCATTGCTGGTGGGGCTTACGGACACATTGGTCGGGATCTTCCTGCCCGAAGTACTGAAACTCTTTATGGACGCCGCCCCTGCAACCTCTGCCGGATCCTCGATTGCCTCGATGTCGATCTACATCCTGATGAGTCTTGTCTTGATCTGGCGTCCCTCTGGCCTGTTCGGAGCACGCGCATGAGCCGAGAAACACTCTTTAACGCAGCCCTGCTGCTGGGTCTGATTGCCGTGCCTGCATGGGCGGTGATGATGGATGAACCCTTTACGATCACGCTGGCGACCCGTGCAGTGATCCTTGCGCTTGCGGCGGCGGGGCTGAATATCGCGCTGGGCATCGGCGGGCTGGTGAGCCTTGGCCACGCGGTGTTTTTCGGGATTGGCGGCTACGCCATGGGCATCCTTGCCCATCACGCCCAAAGCTATACACCGCTGATGGAATGGCCTTTCCTGATCGAAGGCACCAAGTTCATGCCGGTGATCTGGCTTCTGGCCGTTGTGGTCTCGGCCGTTGCGGCCTTCCTGATCGGATTGATGTCGCTGCGTACCACCGGGGCCTATTTCATCATGATCACGCTCGCCTTTGGTCAGATGTTTTACTACTTCGCCATCTCCTGGAGCACCTATGGCGGCGAAGATGGCATGTCGATCTACATCAGGAACGACTTTCCCGGCCTCAACACGCTTGTTCCGATCCAGTTCTACGGGCTGTGCCTCGCAATCCTCGTTGTGGTGCTGATCTTCACCGCCCGCTTGCGCCGCTCGCCCTTTGGGTTGGCGCTGAACGCGGCGCGTCAGGTGCCCGCACGCGTGGAGGCCGTGGGCATGGATCCGATGCGCCTGAAACTGGTGGCCTTTGTCATCTCCGGTGTCATCACCGGTCTGGCTGGCGCGCTATTTGCCGATCTCAACCGCTTTGTCAGCCCGACCATGTTTAGCTGGCAGTTCTCGGGCGAGATCATGATCCTTGTGATCCTCGGCGGGGTGGGGCGGCTGTTTGGGCCTGTTGCGGGGGCTGTGACCTTTGTGGCGCTGGAACATTTCCTCGGTGGCATCACCGAATTCTGGCACATCTTCCTCGGGCTGATCCTTCTGGCGGTCGTGCTCTTTGCGCGCGGTGGCATCACCGGGCTGGTGGCAGGCAAGGAGGCGACCCATGACTGAGACCATTCTTGCAACTCACGGCATCACCAAATCCTTCGGCGCGCTGAAGGCCAGCAACGATATCTCGATTGATCTGCGCCCCGGCGAAATTCACGCCATCATCGGTCCCAATGGGGCAGGTAAATCCACGCTGATCGGCCAGATTTGCGGCTCACTTGCGCCGGATGCAGGTCGCGTAGAGCTGATGGGCCAGGATGTGACCGGCCTCAGTACCGATCAGCGGGCGCGAGCCGGGCTTGGGCGGACCTTTCAGATCTCGGCGCTGGCGATGGAGGACACGGTGCTGGAGAACGCCATCCTCGGCGCCATGGGCGCCAGCGGCAGGTCGTGGCGGTTTTGGTCGGCAGCGCTTGGCGACAGGTCTTTGCGCACCCGCGCCGAGGCGGCGCTGGAACGGGTTGGCCTCGCGGAGAGCATGACGAAACGCTGCGCCGACCTGAGCCATGGTCAGCGCCGCCAGCTGGAGGTCGCCGTGGCGTTGACGCTCGCGCCAAAGGCCTTCGTGATGGATGAACCGATGGCGGGCCTTGGCGCAGAAGGGTCCAAGAACCTCACCGGGTTCCTCGACAGCCTGCGCCAAGAGGCTCCGATCCTTTTGGTGGAACATGACATGGACGCGGTCTTTGCGCTCGCGGACCGGATCAGCGTGCTGGTCTACGGCGAGGTCATCGCCACCGGCAGCGTCGATCAGATCCGCAGCGATCCGCGCGTGCGCGAAGCCTATCTGGGAGAAAGCGCATGAGTCTTTTGTCCGTCAAATCCCTCACGGCCTCCTACGGCGTGAGCCAGGCCCTGTTTGGTGTCGACCTTGATATCAATCCGGGCGAGGTGGTGGCGCTTATGGGCCGCAACGGCATGGGCAAATCCACCACGGTCAAGGCGATCTGCCGCATGATCACCGCGGGCGGCACGCTGGAGTTTGCAGGCCAGAACCTGCACGCATTGCCCAGCCACAAGGCCGCACGTCTGGGCCTTGGTCTGGTGCCTGAAGGGCGGCGCTGTTTTTGCGACCTCACGGTGGCCGAGAACCTCCTCGCGACCAGCCGCCCCGGTGACTGGGACATGGGCCGGGTGACTCAGCTTTTCCCGCGTTTGGGCGAACGTCACAGCCAGCTTTCGGCGTCGCTCTCGGGCGGTGAGCAACAGATGCTCGCCATCGGTCGCGCCCTGATGACCAACCCGCGCCTGCTGATCCTGGACGAAGCCACGGAAGGCCTCGCACCGATCATCCGTCAGGAAATCTGGTCTGCGATCAACCGGCTGAAACAGGACACCGATATGGCGATCCTGGTGATCGACAAGACACTGGCGGAGCTGGAACAGGTCTGTGATCGCGCTGTGATGCTGGAGCGTGGCAAGACCGTCTGGAGTGGTGCCATGACGGCGCTGACCCCGGACATCACTGAACGCTATGTAGGGGTTTGAGCCATGTATGAAATGCCGCAAAAAGTGCTGTTCAAGCACTGTGACCCTGCGGGGATTGTCTTCTACCCGCGTTATTTCGAGATGATGAACGATTGCGTCGAGAGCTGGTTTGCGGACGTCTTGGAATGGCCGTTTGAGGACATCCACAAGACCGCTGGCGTGCCGACGGCCAACATCCAAACGCGCTTTTCCGCGCCCAGCCGCCATGGCGAGCAGCTGGTGCTGAAATTGCGGGTGATAAAGCTGGGTCGGAGCTCTCTGACCTACGAGATGACCGCCACATGCAACGATGAGCTTCGCTTTGAGACAGAAGCGACGCTGGTGCATGTGGCAGCAAGCGGGCGGCCTGACCTCTGGCCTGCGCCCATTAGAACAAAAATTGAATATGACATGAAAGGGCAGACATGACCCATCAAACCATTCACCCCGAAGGTTGGGCTCCGGCGAAGGGCTATGCCAACGGCATGTTGACACAGGATGGCGTTTTGCACATCGGCGGCCAGATCGGCTGGGACGAGAAGCAGGAATTTGCCTCCGACAGCTTTGTCGACCAGATGCGCCAGGCGTTGAAAAACATCAGATCGATCGTAGAGGCAGCGGGCGGCAAAGCTTCGGATGTCACCCGCCTGACGTGGTTCGTGATCGACAAGCAGGAATATCTGGCGCACCAGGCCGAGGTTGGTGCCGCCTATCGGGAGGTCTTTGGCAAGCACTTCCCGGCGATGTCGATGCTGATCGTGGCGGGTCTTGTTGAGGATCGCGCGCTGGTTGAGATCGAGGCCACGGCGCATATCAGCTGAGTGCGGGGCGCGACCACTAGCAATCGCACAGCCTATCTGACTGGAAAAAAGGGCCCCGCACCGGGGCCCTTTGCTGTTGGAGAAACCCGCAATCCGGTGGGGTCAGAGGGTCACGACCGCATTGCCCAACAGGCTTCCCTCTTCCACGGTTTCATGCGCGCCGGCGATGTCTTCCAGCGCAAAGCGACGATCAATCCGGGGCAACAACTGGCCGGAGGTGAGCAAAGCATTGATATCCTTGATCGCCTCTGCTTTGGCGGCATCGCTCATTGAGTAGACAAAGACCGGCTGCAGCTGAATGTTGCGGAATGCCAGCGGATAGAAGGGCAGGGCCGGCGTCAGATTGGAGGCCGAAGCATAGGCGCCGACGGAGCCGTTGATCTTCAGGATCTGGGGGTAGATCTCCATATGAGCGGCAATATCCACATCGACCACATGGTCGATGCCACCATTGCCAACCAGATCCAGCAGTTGATCGAGCAGCGGCGTTGCCTTGTAGTTCAGGACCTCATCCGCACCGGCTTCGCGCGCGATCTCTGCCTTGATGTCATTGGAGACGGTCGCGATAACCCGTGCGCCCTTCGCCTTGGCGATCTGGATGGCGCTGTGGCCGACCGCACCGGCGCCGCCGGTCACCAGAACGGTGCGTCCTGCGACGGGACCGGCCCACATCAGCGCGCGGTGTGCGGTCATGGCCGGTACGCCGAGGCACGCCCCGGCCTCAAAGGACGCCTCCTCGGGCAATTCAACAGCCAGATGGGCGGGTATGATCGCATATTGGGTTGCTGTGCCAAGCGGCCCCTGTCCCAGGCCATCGGCAGAGCGGTTGATGTTGTACATCCAGACGCGCTGACCGACGCGGGCAGGGCCGACGCCTTCGCCAACTGCCTCGATCACGCCTGCGCCGTCATTATGGACCAGAACCTGATCGGCAATCATGGGGCCCTGTGCGCCCGAGCGCAATTTGACATCCGAAGGGTTCACGCCGGATGCGCGCATGGCCACCAGGACCTCGCCCGCGCCGGGGGATGGCAGGTCGACCTCCTTGAGTGCCAGGGTGTCCCGCGCCGTACCTCGGGCCGTGTTGAATACCGCTTTCATGATCACTCCTGTCGTTTGATCGGGAATTGGATTGACGCGCATGAGCCCTGAAATATGACCCGAACGCAAGGGCGAGAAGGCCGATTTATAAGCACTGTAACAAGGTGTTAACCAAGAATGATGAACGCCGCCGTGGATTAGGCTTTGTGAAAACGAATCTGTTTAGTGTCGTCTCAGTGTGGTGTGTGATTTCGGTCCGGAGGGCCTGTTCATGAGATTGGGACAGACACTTGTTCTGTTTGCTCTTATTCTGGCGATGCTGACCGGACTGTCGTTCTTGGGCTATCACTATTTGACCCTTGCGAGCGAGTATCGTGCCCGGAATCTGATCCACCTCGATCTGATGCACGATGCGCGCGATATTCTACACAACAACCCGATCTTGCGACCGGAATCCGCGCGGCACCTGAATGAGGTGTTGCAAGCGGCAGACGTTCAGCCCCGCTGGTGCATTAGCAACCTCTCTGCGATGGAGCACAAGGGATTTGTCCTACTCGGCGCAGAACCAGCACTTGCGATATGCGAGCGTGGGATCCGAGAGGGGCGGCGTGCTGAGGCGTTGTTGAAGCCGTTGATGGGGCCGCAGGCGGTCTTGGGAGATGATCCCAATAGCCTGTCTGATCATACCCTTAAGGTCAGGAAGCAGGTGCAAATCCTGCACGATCTCAGCTTTTCATTCCGCCCGACCCTGGATGTGATCGAGGCGCGGCTCGTGATGGTGGTCAAAACCGGCACCGGGATAGTGAGTTTCTGCCTTGCTCTGGTGTTCATTTTTCTAGCCCGCCAGATGGTCAGGTCGTGGCGGACGTTGTCCGAACAATCTCAGCAACTGAAACGGATGTCTCAACGCGTCTCCGCAGCGATGAGCGCCTCCACCGACGGGTTTGCGATCTTTGATGAGGAAAATCGCCTCGTCACCTGCAATGAGACCTATCGCGAGTTGAGCCATGTTGACCCGAAAGCAGTCAAGGTGGGTATGGCCCTGCCGGAAATCCTGGCGGATGCGGTACATGCAGGGCACTACGCGCTGCACGGTCAGTCGCCAGAAGACTACGTGATGAGTTACAACAGCCGCATTGAAAGTCACGCCTATCGCGCTGAAACGCAGCTGGAGCTTTCGGGGGATCGCCATATCGTCTCGCGTGTGAACGAAACCGATTCTGGCGACAAGGTCGTGACGCGGGTAGATATTACGGATCTCGTGCGCGGTGAGCGTGAGCAACGTCATGTGGCCGAGGTCTTGCAGGAGGCCAAGGACCGGGTTGAAAAACAGTCGTTGAGCGACCCGCTGACGGACCTTGCAAACCGGCGGCATCTGGACCGCGAACTGGCGCGGCGGCTCGATGAGGCACCGGTGACATTGGTGCGTATCGACCTGGACCGCTTCAAGAAAATCAACGACATCCTTGGGCATGAAGCGGGCGATTTCGTGCTGTGCCATGTTGCGGATGTGTTGCGCCTACACTCGAAGGCCGGAGATCTCATCGCACGGGTGGGCGGGGATGAATTTGTCGTCCTGTGCCAGCAGGGCACATCGCTGGCGCAGGGAGAGGTGCTGGCGAAGCGGGTTCTGGATGCGGTGCTGCAGCCGGTGGCGTGGGGGAACAAGCGCTGCAACTTCGGTGCCAGCTTCGGCGTTGCCCATGGCAAGCCGGGCGAAATGTCTGCAAGTGAGCTGCTCAGCAATGCCGATGCTGCTCTGTACCGTGCGAAAGCCTCAGGCCGCGCCATGGTCGAGGTGTTTACCGCCGAGATGCGAGCAGAAACCCTGGCGGAACGGGCTCTTGCAGACCGCATGCAGCATGCGCTCGAGGTTGGGGAAATCGTGCCCTATTATCACACCCAACATGACGCCCGCAGTTGGCAGCTTGCCGGTGTCGAAGTGCTGGCGCGCTGGGAACATCCCGAATTGGGCGTGTTGCCGCCGGTAAAGTTCCTCGGCATTGCCAAGCAATTGGGCCTTGAGGCGGAGCTTGACGGGCGCATTTTCGAGGCTGCGGTCAAGCAAATGGCCGAATTGGAGGCGCGGTCGATAGAGGTGCCGCGCGTGGCCTTCAACGTCAGTGCGCCGCGGATCATGGAGCCGGGGTTTCTTGATACCGTGCGCAGCCACATCCCGGATCGCCGCGACCGCTTTGCCTTCGAAATACTGGAATCCATTTCTTGCGAGGAAGAAGGCGATGCGTTGATCTTCTGTATCGACGCCCTGAAGGACATGGGCTTCAAGATCGACGTGGATGATTTCGGCTCGGGGCATGCCTCGATCAACGGGGTGCTGAATATCGAGCCAGATGCCCTGAAGATCGACCGCAACATCATCTTCCCGCTTGGTCAGAGCGAGCGGGCGGAGCGCATGGTCGCCTCGATCGTCGACCTTGCCCATACGCTCGATGTGAAAATCATCGCCGAAGGCGTCGATTCACTTGAGAAAGCGCGGCTGCTGCGTGAAATCGGCTGCGACATCCTGCAGGGGTTCTATTTCTCCGAGCCTCGCAGCTTCGCAGAGCTGAAGCTGAACCTGCTTGGGGTCGATCAGGATCGCAGCGCGATCTAGCTCTTGCGTGATCTTGGGGGTGGTCGTGACTTAGAACACGGGCGCTTGCCGGGGGTGTCCCGATGGCGCCCGTGCTGGGGATTGTCCTAGACGGCGCGCGGCTCAGCGCGTCGGCGTGAACCGCAGCGACAGGCAGGACATGCCGCCGTCCAGTTTGGCAGCTTCGGAATTGCCGATTTCGCGCACAGTGTATCCTGCTTCGATCAACCGATCCCGGGTGGCGGGGAAGCCCGCGGGCATCAGGACGAGATCGTTGAACCGGATGGTGTTTGCGGCGGCCTCTTCACCAGGGGCGGTGTAGATGACCTTATATCCTTCAAAGCAGCCCGACGCGGCGAGACGCTCGGTCGCCAGCACGGTTTCGCCGTCCAGCAGCGAGCAATCGGTCTTGAAGTGCAAGACACCTTCGGGGGTGATGACCTCGCGCACGGTGTAGCCCCAGTCGGCGACCAGCCCGCGCAGCTCTTCTATGCCGGCGGCATTTGTACGCGCCGAACGCCCAACGAGGATTTCGGTTTCCGTGGTCAGGATATCACCGCCCTCGATATAGCTGTCGGCGCCCGAAATCGCGCGCACATCGCCGTAGAGCGCCTTCAGATGTGGTGCCATCTCTGCCGCTTCGCCCAGACGGGACGGGGCGCCGGGCCGCATGACAATCGCCCCTTCACGCAGGCAGAGCGCGGTGTCTTCGACAAAAACCGCATCCGGATAGGCGTCCAAGGCGTCGAGCACGGTGACCTCCGCGCCGGTGTCCTTCAGCGCCTGTACATAGTCGGCATGGTGGCTGTGGAACAGATCCAGATCCGGGGTGCCGACGTCCACGGCGCGCAGACCGTCAATGATGCTGGCGCTGGGTTTGCGGGAAATCGCGTGGGTGAAGCGGAAGGAGCGGTCCGTCATGAGGTAGTCCTTGTGTGTCGTCAGAGAAACAGATGTGTCAGGCGCTGCGCTGTGGCATCCGGCGTTCCATCAGCCGGAAGGCAATCACCAGCACAAACGTGAGGCAAAGGTAGATGAGCGCCACGAACAGCAATGGTTCGTAGATGCGATAGGTTTCCTGACGCACGATGCTGCCGACGCCATAGACCTCGAAGACGGTGATGGTGGCGGCCAGCGGTGTGGCTTTCAGTGTCAGGATGAATTCCCCGGCCAGGGTGGGGAAGACGTTCTGCAAGGCGCGTGGCAACCAGATCCGGCGCAGCACTTTGAACGGGCTCATCCCCATGGCGCGTGCGGCTTCCAGCTCGCCGCGCGGAACGCTGCGGAAGGCACCGCGCATTACTTCGCCTTCATACCCCGCCACGCTCAGTGAAAAGGCCACGACAGCGTAGGGGAAAGCCTCGCGCAGAAGCGGCCAGATCATCGACTCGCGAATGCCCGGAATGAAGGGAAACAGCGATCCGAGGCCGTAGTAGATCAGCCAGAGCTGGATCAGCAGCGGCGTGCCCCGGATCACGGTGCAGAAGGCGCGCGCCGTCCAGGCCAGCGGCCAGGGGCCAGTGACTTGTGCAAGCCCGATCGGGATCGCCAGGGACATGCCGAAAAAGATCGAGAGACCCAGCAACTGCAACGTCAGCCACAGACCTTCCAGGAAGCGGGGCGCGTATTCAGGTAGCCAATACCATTCCATCACGGGGCCTCCTTATGTCTGCGACGGCTGGCCGCGCCGCAGACGACGCTCCAGCAGGCCAAAACCGAGTGTTGAGACCAGCGTCACCGCCAGATACAGGCCGCCAGCCACCATGTAGAACATGAAATACTCTCGTGTCGCGCCAGCCGCCTGTCGGGTTTCCAGCGCCAATTCGCTAAAGCCCACAACGGCCAGAAGCGCGGTGTCCTTGGTGGTGATCAGCCAGAGGTTCGACAGTCCCGGCAGCGCATAGGGCAGCATGATCGGCAGGGTGATCCGGCGCAGCACAGTGAGGGGCCGCAACCCCATGGCGCGCCCGGCCTCGACCTGTCCGTGCGGCACGGACTGAAAGGCGCCACGAAACACTTCGGTTGAATAGGCGCCCTGCACCAGTCCGATCACGTAGATCCCGGCCCAGAGGCCGCTGATGTCCATGCGCTCCAGCCCCATGCTTTCGCGGACGATATTCAGCAGATCGGTGCCCGCGTAGTACAGCAGCAGGATCAGCACCAGCTCCGGGATCGCGCGGATCACGGTGGTGTAAAACTCGAGCCCCCAGCGCAGCACCGGCCCGCCGTGCAGCTTTCCAAGCGCACCAAGCAATCCGATCACCAGCCCGAGCGCATAGGCCCCGACCGCGATCTGGAGTGTACGCAGGAGGCCCATCAGAAGGTTGCCCCCCCAGCCGGGCGGGCTCAGGGCGAGAAGATCGAATGCGCTGTCCATTGGGGATTTGGTCTTTCGTCAGTAAAAATGCCGGGCCACCCGGATGAGGTGGCCCGGCCAGTGCAGCGGGGATCAGCCGCCGTAGATGTCGAAGTCGAAGTATTTGTCCGAAATCGCCTTGTAGGTGCCGTCGGCGCGGATCTTTTCGATTGCCGCGTTCATCTTGGCGTGCAGGTCGGTGTCGTCCTTGCGCATGCCTGCGCCCACACCGGGACCAAAGATGGCGACGTCGTTCAGCTCGGCCTTGACCTCGTAAGGCGCGCCTGCATCGCTTTTCAGAAAGTCCTGAAAGGCGAGACTGTCACCCACAACCGCGTCGATGCGACCCGCAACCAGATCCTGGTTGTGCTCGTCAAAGGTGTTGTAGGTCTTCACGTCCGCGGTTTCGGCGAAATGCGCATCCACGTAGTTGGCATGGGTGGTGGAGACCTGAACACCGACATATTTGCCGTCCAGGCTGGCCGGATCGCCGGTCATCTCCATGGACTTGGCACCCACCAGAACCGCCGGTGTGTTGTAGTACTTGTCGGAGAAGTCGATGGTTTTCAGCCGTTCTTCGGTGATCGACATGGACGCCATGATCACGTCGATCTTTTTCGACATCAGGGCAGGGATGATGCCGTCCCATGCGATGGGCGCGATCGTGCAGGTCTCTTCCATGGCCTCACACAGCGCGCCGATCATCTCGACTTCCCAGCCGGTCCAGCTGCCGTCTGCGGTTTTTTCCGCAAACGGCGGATAGGGCTCTGCCGCGATGCCGATGGTGACATCGGCGCTGGCAATCCCGGTCGACAGCATAAGGGTGGCGGTCGCGGTTGCAGCGAATGTGGTCAATGTTTTCATTGTGTTGAACTCCCGGTTTGGTGGTTTTGTTTTATGGTTTGGTCTTAGTGAACGGAGGCCACGAAGGCCCGGCAGCGATCACTGAGCGGGTCGCCGAAGACCTGCGCGGGCGGGCCTTCCTCTTCGATCTGCCCCTGATGCAGGTACAGAACGCGGCTTGAGACATCGCGGGCAAAGCGCATTTCATGCGTGACCAGCAGCATGGTGCGGCCTTCGTCGGCCAGCTCGCGAATGACCTTCAGAACCTCGCCCACGAGCTCCGGATCAAGCGCCGATGTGGGCTCATCAAACAGCATGACGCGCGGATCCATCGCCAACGCACGGGCAATCGCCACCCGCTGCTGTTGTCCGCCGGATAGATAGGCGGGATAGGCGTCGCGCTTTTCCCAAAGGCCCACGCGGGCCAGATGTGCCTCGGCCCGGTCGGTGGCCTCGGCACGGCTGAGGCCGAGAATCTGCACCGGCCCCTCGATCACGTTTTGCAGCACCGTCATGTGCTGCCACAGGTTGAACGATTGAAACACCATGCCGAGGCGGGAGCGGAACCCTTCAAGCTGACGGCGATTCTTCGGGACCAGACCGGTTCGCCCGGGTTTCAGGTCCAGTTCTTCGCCCCCGAGAAAGATCTGCCCACTCGAGGGGGTCTCCAACATGTTGATGCACCGCAGAAACGTGCTCTTGCCAGAGCCGCTGGAGCCGATCAGTGACACGACATCGCCGTCCTCTGCCCGCACGCCCACCCCGCGCAGCACATGCGCAGTGCCAAAATACTTGTGCAAATCACGCACTTCGATGGCGGGCGGTTGAGGGGGGGTGTCGTCTGGCATCGGCTGGGTCCGTTGTTATGATCTGTTGGCGACAGACTAGGTGCGTTACCGCCTGAAGGTCAACACTGTTGCACGATTGTGCAGCCCGTAGTTTTGCAGATCGCCCTTGGGTTGCGCCGGATGCCTATGATGTCAGCAGTCTGGGAAAGGTCAGGATCTGGAGCCATAGGGCGGGCAGTTTTCGTCGTGGAGCAGGCGCAGGGGCGTTTCTGTATGGCTGATATCGGCAGGGGTGGCAGCCAGAAAGGCGCCGCTGCATGCGTGGTGGTTATACTGGAACGTGCCCGGATGCTGGCTTCAATGCAAAACGTAGGCCTGGGCGCGCACTCAATCTCTGCCGGTGTCGCGGTGCGGCGCATGGGCTTCGATGCCGCACAGTGACTGGTGGAGGTGGCTCGCTCCTGCGTGCAATCGTCTGCAAACCGGCCCGCCAAAGTTTCGAAATCTGCTATGATCGCTCGTGTCACGCCTTGATGACAACGAGGGCTGCCCGCACCGTCGATGCCTTGATCGCGCGCCGCTGTCCGAAGGTGCTCCAGCCGGCGAGGAGGCGATGTTCAGGCAAGCGAATCCCTGTGGCGAGGGCGCGAAAAAGGAGTGACGAAAATGTATTTTATGCTTGAAGCTTTTGTCTTGCGCTGAGGCAGTCAGGACAATACCGTTGCGCCAAACCGGCCCCAGGGGCGGCGATGGATCTCCGTATGAAAGGTGCGCCAAGATGACCAACACACCCTATAATCCGGGGCAGGAGGGGGCAAAGATGGGCTTTGCCGATGCCATGTCCTATGGCGACTACCTGCATCTGGACGCGCTCCTGGACCAGCAGCATTGCAAGAGCGACGCTCATGACGAGATGCTGTTCATCATTCAGCACCAGACGAGCGAACTGTGGATGAAGCTGGCGCTGCACGAATTGCAGGCGGCGCGCGATGCGCTGCAGCAGGGTCAGACGGCCGAGATGTTCAAGATGCTCGCCCGCGTCAGCCGCATCTTCGAGCAGCTCAACAGTGCTTGGGACGTGCTGCGCACCATGACCCCCGCCGACTACACCCGCTTTCGCGAGGCGCTGGGTCCGTCGTCGGGGTTCCAGTCGCATCAGTACCGGCTGATCGAATACGTGCTGGGCAACCGCAACCCCAACATGCTGCGCCCGCACGAACATGTCCCCGAGGTGCATGCACTGCTCGCGGATGAGCTGGCACGGCCCAGTTTCTATGACGAGGTGAACCGCTACCTCTACCAGACCCTCGACGGCCATACCGACAACATGCCGGAATTGCAGCTGGACGCGCCCCATGCGCTGAACGCCGAGATCCAGTCCCGCTGGCTGGAGGTCTATCAGGACATCGACAGCCATTGGACGCTCTATGAGATGGCCGAGAAACTGGTTGATCTCGAAGACTATTTCCGTCGCTGGCGCTTCAATCACGTCACCACGGTCGAACGCGTCATCGGCTTCAAACGCGGCACCGGCGGCACCTCCGGCGTGCAATACCTGCGCCGCATGCTGAGCGTCGAGCTGTTCCCCGAACTCTGGACCCTGAGAGGCGATCTCTGACATGACCCAACTGCCCAAGAAACATCTCTTCGACATTCCCGAGGGCATGATCTACCTCGATGGCAATTCCCTCGGCCCACTGCCAAAAGGCGCGGCGGAACGTGCGACCAAGACCCTCACGCAGGAATGGGGCACCCAGCTGATCAAGGCGTGGAACACCGCCGACTGGATGGCGCTGCCGCAGAAGGTGGGCGACCGGATCGCGGGCTTTATCGGCGCCGCACCGGGCAGCGTGGCCACCGGCGACACGCTGTCGATCAAGGTCTATCAGGCGCTGGCGGCGGCGCTGAAGATGCGCCCCGACCGTCGGGTGATCCTGTCCGACACCGGCAATTTTCCCTCCGATCTCTATATGGCGCAGGGGCTGATCTCCACCATCGGCAAGGACTACGAGCTGCGCACCGTTGCCCCCGAGGATGTCGCCAAGGCGATCACCGAGGATGTGGCCGTGGTGATGCTCACCGAGGTCGACTACCGCACCGGGCGCCGCCACGACATGACTGAGTTGACCGCACGCGCCCATCAGGCCGGGGCGGTTATGATCTGGGATCTGGCCCATAGTGCCGGTGCGCTGCCAGTGGACCTGACCGGCTGTAACGCGGAATTTGCGGTGGGCTGTACCTATAAATACTTCAACGGCGGTCCCGGTGCGCCGGCCTTTATCTATGCGCGTCCCGATATCCTGCTGGAGGTGGAACCGGCGTTGTCGGGCTGGCTCGGCCATGACGCGCCCTTCGCGATGGAGCCCGGCTACCGCCCCGCCATGACCACCGAACGGCTGCGCGTGGGCACCCCGCCGATCGTGCAGCTGTCGATCCTCGACGCGGCGCTTGACGTCTGGGATGGTGTGTCGATGGACGAAATCCGCGGGGCCTCCGTCGCGCTCTGCGAGAGTTTCATCACCGAGGTGGAGGCGCGTTGCCCGCAGCTGACGTTGGCCTCACCGCGCGATGCAGCGGTGCGTGGTTCGCAGGTGTCCTTCGCCTTTGAAGAGGGGTATCCCGTCATGCAGGCTCTGATCGAGCGCGGCGTGATCGGTGATTTCCGCGCGCCCAACATCCTGCGCTTTGGCTTCACGCCGCTCTATATTGATCAGGGTGACGTAATCGCCGCCGCAAAGGTGCTTGAGGACGTCATGACCAGTGAAAGCTGGAAGGATCCGAAATATCAGGTACGCTCTCGCGTGACCTGATCCCGCGTCAGATTACGAGCGGACAGGACCGCCCTCTGCGCATGCAGGGGGCGGTTTTCATTTTGGCGCCGTCGCGGCCCATGAAAACGCGGGCACAAGCTCTGCCGGCTGCCCCCATGTGTCTGTCGCGCAAGAGCCGGGATTGTATCGTACCTGTTTGACAAGAGCTTTGAAAAAGTGACATCATGACGTCAAATTGAAGGTTCGCTACTATGCCCAAAGATAAAGCCGATCTCAGCAAATCCGCGCGCAAGAACACCTCGCTGCGTCTGGATGGCAAAACGCTGAAAGCCCTGAAATTGCGGGCCATCGAAGAAGATACCAGCATTCAGCGCCTCATCGAGCGGCTCATTGATGACTACCTGAAGACAACAAAGAAAAAAGGCAAATGACAGCAGAAGTGTCCCATAGTTTCCTGCTCGACGGCGCTGTCGAGTGGTCCGAAATTGCAACTGCGCTGGGCGATCTGCGGCTGGAGTTCGATACGGAGGACACGTCACTGGCCTTCTGCATGCTGGATTGTCACGATCAACTGCTGCGAAAGTCCGGCCGCGTTTTGCTGGAGTTCGACGATAGTCTCACGATGTTGGCTGCCGGCACGCCACCACAGCGTCAGGCCACCGCCGAGGCCGCAAGGTTCCCCGCCGATCTGCCCGAGGGGCCGGTCAAGCGCCTGACGGAGGCGACATTCCCACTGCGCTGCTTCCTGGCGATGGCCAGCGGCACGCTCCACCGAAACAGCCTGCGGGTGGTGGATGAGGAGGCCAAGACCCATCTGCGCGGCGAGATCCTGACCGTCGGCAGTGACGCGGGCCACGTCACGCTGGTGACCTTGTCGCCCCTGCGCGGCTATACCCGTGCCCCGGTCCGGCTGGGTGCCGCGCTTTTGGCCCATGGGGCCGGGCCGCTGGAGGCCGAACACATCTTCACCACACTGGCGCCGAATGTGCCGCGCTATCTGGCTAAGCCCAAGATGAGGTTCAGCGGCCATGAGACCGCCTTTGACGTAGCGGTGGAGACGATCCGCAATTACATCGCCGTGGCCCGCGCCAATGAGGCCGGCGTGATCGGCGACCTCGACACCGAGTTTCTGCATGACTACCGGGTGGCCCTGCGCAAGGTGCGTTCGGTGCTGAGCCTGTTCAAAGGCGTCTTTGGCTCTGTGCAGACGGCAGAGCTGAAGGCGGCATTTTCGGACCTGATGGCGCCGACGGGGCGGGTGCGCGACCTAGATGTCTATCTGATGGACCGCGCCGCCTATGACGAGCTGGTGCCTGAGCAACTGCGCCCGGGTCTGTCGGTGATGTTCGACGCCTTTGCCGCGGAACGGGACGGGGCGCAGGCAAAGCTCGTCAAGCACCTGAAAAGCAAGGGCTATCAGAAAAAGATCTCGGCACTGGAAGAACAGTTCGCCCATCCCGATGGTTTTGTGCGTGGTGAGGCGGGCGGCCTCAGCGCGGAGGTTTACGCCCGCAAGTTGGTGTGGAAGAGCTATCGCAAGATCTGCAAGATCGCCGCCCATATTGGTGACGACACCGTGGATGAGGACGTTCACGAATTGCGCATCGCCTGCAAGAAATTCCGCTACCTGCTGGAGTTCTTCGCGCCGCTGTTCCCGGGCAAGAGTGCCAAGCGCCTGATCAAGCGGATGAAGGCGCTGCAGGATACCCTCGGGGTCTTCAATGATTGTTCTGTGCAGAAGGACTCTCTGGCCACATTCATGTCCACGCACCCTGCCGTCACCGGTGCCAGGGGGCTGGAGGCGGCGCAAAGCATCGGCGCGCTGATCGCCATCCTCGACCAGCGCCAGCGGGCAGAGCGGGCGCGGGTGATGACGTATTTCGATCAGTTCTACAGTGCCGAGACCCGCGCCGAGATCAAGACGCTGTGTCAGCGTAAGGGAGCCGCCGCATGAAGATTATCGCCTGCTACAGCAACAAGGGCGGTGTCGGCAAAACCGCCGCGGCCGTCAATCTTGCCTATGCCTATGCGCAGTCCGGCGCACGTACCCTGCTGTGCGATCTCGACCCGCAGGGCGCGTCGAGCTTTTATTTCCGGGTGAAGCCCTCGAAGAAGCTGAAGGACACGCAGTTCTTCGAGGATGTGGACCGCTTCGCCCGTGCGATCCGAGGCAGCGACTACGAGAACCTCGACATCCTGCCCGCCAACCTGACCTTCCGCGACTTTGACGTGTTCCTGTCGCGGATGAAGAACAGTCGCTCGCGCCTGAAAAAGGCGCTGAAAGCGGTGGATGGCGATTATGACGTGATCATTCTGGATTGCCCGCCCAACATCTCCTCGCTGTCGGAGGCCGTGTTCAAGGCCGCCGACAGGGTGGTGGTGCCGGTGATCCCGACCACCCTCTCCGAACGCAGCTTCGAACAGCTGTTTGCGTTCTTCAAGGAAAGCGGGCTGAAGACTGCAAAGCTGCTGGCCTTCTTCTCCATGGTGCAGGGGCGCAAGACCCTGCATGGCGAGACGATGGCGCGGCTGCGTGACAGCTATGGCAAACTGTTCCTGACCACGGAGCTGCCGTTTTCCACCGATGTGGAGAAGATGGGCGTGCATCGTGAGCCGGCGCTGTGCTTTGCAAAGACGCGCCCGGCGGGCAGGGCCTATCTGGCGCTGTTCGACGAGGTGAACGCCCATGTGTCGGTGGGGAAGACAGCTGTGAGAGCAAAGGGATCGCCATGAAAGAGATCGAACGGAAGTACCTGGTTGCGGAGCGCCCCGATCTGACCGCAGCCACGGCGACACCGGTCAAGCAAGGCTATCTGACAGCGTTGGAGGACAGCACCGAACTGCGCCTGCGCCAGAAGGGGGAACGGTTCTTCCTCACCCAGAAGGGCGGCGCGGGCCGGGTGCGCGAAGAGCGCGAGGCGGAGATCACCCGGACGGTCTATGAGACCTTCTGGCCCGGTACCGAGGGGCGGCGGCTGGAAAAGACCCGCTGGACCGGCGTGCTGGCGGATGGCTGGGGGTATGAGTTCGACATTTTCGAGGGCACACTGGCACCATTGCAGATGGTTGAGGTGGAGTTCGCCGATGAGGCTGCGGCGGAGGCCTTCGTGCCGCCCGAATGGTTCGGGCGCGAGGTGACTGAGGACAAGCGGTTCGGCAACAAGTCCCTCGCGGTGCATGGCCTGCCGGAGGGCGCTGTCTGAGCCGCGCCTGAGCCCGGGGGGGCGCGCCGAAATCAGACCGTTGGAGGTCGGGCAGGGGAAGCTCCCGCCCCCGCGCAGTCCCTTGCTGACGCAAGACCCCGCTTGGGGTTGGGCCGGGCAGCCTGTCCTGCGGACAGGCTGCGGCGCCGGACCGTCAGGTCCGGCGCCATGCCCAACGGGAGCGGTTGTGCCTCTGGCACGGCCAGCGACGGGCGGGAGGCCCCCGCTGATGAGGACACGCGTCGCGGCCAGGCCGAGCGAGCGGTCAGGTCAGGTGATTAGGTCAGACGCTTTAACAGGTAGATATCCATGATCCAGCCGTGATCGGCGCGGGCGCTGGCGCGTGTGGCGAGGATCTCCGCCTGCACCTCGGACAGGCGCCCGGCAATGTTGATCTCATTCTCCATGCCCGCATAGGCAGACCAATGGATCATCACCTCTTCGGGCACTTCAAGGCTTTGGAATGAGCAATCCCCGTCGAGCATGATCACCAGCGTGTCGCAGCCCTCGGGCCAGCCGTGATCGCGCAGGCGTCGCCCGGTGGTGATCTGCACCGGCGCGCCAATGCCGTTCAGCGGCACGCCGTGGGCGGCCGTCAGTGCCTGGATCGAGGTGATGCCCGGTATCACCTGCATTTGCATCCCCACCCGCGCGCGCAGACGCTCGGCAATTCGCATGGTGCTGTCATAGAGCGACGGATCCCCCCAGACCAGAAACCCCACGCGTCCCCCCTTCGGCAGATGCGCCGCCATGGTCGCCTGCCAGACCTCGGCAATCGCGTCATGCCAGTCATCCACTCGCTGGCGATAATCGGCGGTGGCTGGATCTCGCACCGGCAGGTCGAATTCGACGATCTTCGGCGGCTGCGCGACCCCCGCCAGCACCTCGGCGCAGATCGCCTGACGCAGCCCGGCAAGGTCATCCTTACCTGCACCCTTGTTGGGGATCAGGATCAGATCCTGCGCGCCGAGCGCTTCCACCGCCTGCAACGTCAGATGCTTGGGGTTGCCGGTGCCGATACCGATCAGGCTGAGGTGGAGCATGGGGCGCAATCTCTCAAGAATAAATGGGCGGACAGATCTGCCCCGGTCTTGGTGCCGTGTCCGGTGCAGGTCAAGGGCATGGTCTCAGGAGCGCATCATCAGCGCGTGTCCACGGTCACCGCAGCCTCGACCGGGCTGCCGTCAACCGCGATAACCCCGTGGCTGTTGGAGTTCAACGAGACCTTCACTTCCACCTCACCCTCGGGCAGCGTGCCGATATGCATCCAGCGGCCATAGAGCCGCCCGATCTTTTCGCCGTTGACATAGACATGGGCGTGGCCTTCGCCCTCCAAATCAGCGCCGGAGGCGTTTTCGGGCGCAAAGCGGAAGTTCTGCGGCATCGCGTGCAGGTTCCAGCCCGACATCGGATCGGGGGTCAGTGCGATTTCCAGCGCCGGGGCCTCCGGGCCAGCGGCGATATCGACCATGGCGGAGTGATCATGTGCGGCCATCTCGGCCTGACCGCCGCCGCCGTGATGGGCGGGGTCGCCGTGGTCGTGGCCATCAAAGGTCACGCCATTTCCGGCGGCGGTGACAAAGCCGATGCCGCCGCCAAAGACAAGACCGATGGCAAACAGGGCGAGCGAACGGGACATGGGGTCTTCCTTCAATATGGAAATCCCCGCCGGGCGCGATGTGCGCGGCGGGGATCATCAGGCGTTCTGGGTCACGCTGCAGCTGCGTCGCGGGCGGACTCGGTCTGCCAGAAATAGGCGGCAAAGGCGCCCAGCAGCACCCAGGCGGCCATGCCGATGCCAAAGGCCCGCGCGGCAAACAGCGCCCCGATCTCGGTCGGCACCGGGCCGGTGAACGTATCGGGCTCCGGCGCGCCGATCACATGCGGGGCGATCAACAGCAGCGCCGGCACCACGTAGGAGACCAGATTGCCGCCAAAGGCGATCAGCCACATGGCAATGCCGGCGGTCGCAACGGTGGCTACCCACCAGATCTGACGCGCGCCCACATCGGCGGCGGCGACGCCGGGCACTTCGGGGGCCAGGGTGAAGCCGGGCGCGAAGTGAAAGGCGACAAAGCCTGCAATCCCCCAGATGATGCCGTGGCGTGCGGTGACCACATGGCCCTGACGCTCCGCCTGCGACATCAGCGCCACCAGAACCAGCGCGTAGCCGGTGTAGGTCAGCATGGTGAAGAGGATGCTCAGCAGGTTGCGCATTGGCTCGTCGAACAGGCCCGGCAGTTCGGGATGGGCACTGACGGGATCACCGCCGAAATGCACCAGCGCGCCGGTCTCATAAAGTTCGGCATGCAACAGCACCGGCTGCACGAAGAAAAGCTGCAGCAGGGCGACGATCAGCCCCGCTGCAGCGCCAGCGAACAACGCGCTGGTCAGAATACGTGTGAGCATGGTCTTAGTGGCAGGGAAAGCCGGTGGCATGGCGCACGTCATGTGCCGCATCATGCAGGGTCGAGGCCTGCACATGGCCGGTCACGGTGATGATGCCGAGACCCAGAACCACGGCAAAAAGCGCCGGGATGATGCTGGAGACGGATGTGGTCGAGGTAAGCGTCTTGGTCGTCATGTGTGTGTCCTCCGTGCCGTCACACCCGACGGCAGACATAAAGTTCTCGTTCCATACGGCCGGTCTCCTGACTCGCGGGTCACGGCGATCATCCTCCTTCCCGGCACGCAGGCCAGTGGGTTCAGAATGTCGCTCGCCGCTCACAGTCGCGGGGGCGGTTGGGGCTTCGGCGCCGCGATTGGGTCCGCCGTTCCTCATTCCCGTTTCAGTCCCGATGCTTTGCATCATCAGACACCGTATGTATCTGTTGTGCCTTGCGCGCTTTGCTCCGGTCAAGCGTGAATACGCCACCGGAGGCGCTGTTCGCGGCAGTTCTGTGATCTTCAGGGGGCTTGCGGAGGGCGGATAGCCTCTGGTGATGCGGTCAGGGCAGCTCTGCGGGGATGCGGGCAATGGCCTTGAACCGCAGCTCACCCAGCGGCCTTGCATCCTCTAGCGTGCCATCGGCGCTGCTGGCATAGAGGCGCAGGAACGTCAGAATATCGGGCAGATCCGCTGATGTGATCTCGCCAAACAGATAGGCGGTCTTGCCGCTCTGGCGGATCGCCAGGGTCTGCGGGCGGTCGCAGCCCGACATGCAGTCGACCTGCTGTAGCGTCGCGCTCAGCCCCGCCGCCGTCAGCGCCGCCGAGATCTGCCTTGGCAGCTCCGGGTCGGCAGTGCTGCAGCTGCGGCAAAGCGTGAGCGTCGGCTGCGTCATGCGGGCGCGTCTTCATCCGCCAGCGGACCGTAAAGGATCAGCACCGGCGCGGCGCTGTCGATGCGCTCCAGCAGCTCAGGCAGCGCCTGCACCGTGGTGCGGTGCAGGCGCTGCGCCGGGGTGGAGACCCCGAGGGCCACCAGCGCCGGCGTGTCCTGCGGCAGGCCTTCGTCCAACAGCAGCGCCAGCATCGACGCAAAGGTGCGTTTGCCCATATAGACCACCGTGGTGGCCTCCGGATCGGCAAGGGCGGCGAGGTTCATGTGATCCGGCAGCCCGCCGGTCACGTCATGGCCGGTGATGAACTGCAACCGCCGTGCGGTCAGCCGCCGCGTCAGCGGAATGCCCGCCGCCGCTGCTGCGGCCGAGGCGGCGGTGACGCCAGGGATGATCTCGTATTTGATGCCAGCGGCGCGCAGGGCGGTCAGCTCTTCCTCCAAGCGGCCAAAGACGCCGCTGTCGCCGGATTTCAGCCGCACGACCTGGGCGCCGGATTGCGCATATTCCACCAGCAGTTTGCTGACGTGGTCCTGTTTCGGCGAGGGGCGTCCAGCGCGTTTCCCGACCCCCACCAGATCCGCATCCGCATGGGCGTGGTTCAGGATCGGCCCCGAGGACAGATCGTCAAACAGCACCGCATCCGCCGCCTCCAGCCGTTTTACGGCCTTCACCGTCAACAGCTCCGGATCACCGGGACCGGAGGAAACAAAGCTGACAAAGCCACTCATGCGCGCTCTCCCTCATGCTCTGCGGTGATCAGATGGAAGAAGGTGCCGGTGACGTTGCCATTGATCGAACCGGTCTCCGGCACCGGGTTGCCATCCGCATCCATCACCCGGGCCAGCGGTGCATCGGGTTCATCCAGAATGGTGGAGTAATGGAACTCATGCCCGCGCAGGAAATCCCCTGCGTCAAAGCCCGGCATGCCTGCCTGCAGCTCCGCCCGCCGATAGCCGAGGTGGAACTTGCGCTTCTCATAGGACGTCACCAACCCCAAGAGCCCGGCCATCTGGTGCCGGGTGCCCGCCTTGTCGATCAGCGCCGCGCCAAGCGCCATGTAGCCGCCGCATTCGCCATGCACCGGCTTGGTCTGCGCATGTTTCTGCAGGCCTGCGCGCCATGTCTCCGCTGCTGCCAGCGCCGCGCCGTGCAATTCTGGATAGCCGCCGGGCAGCCAGACCAGATCGGCGTCCGGGGCGGGGGGCTCGTTGTTCAGGGGCGAAAATGGCAGGATTTCGGCCCCGGCGGCGCGCCAGCCTTCCAGCAGATGCGGATAGGTAAAGGAAAACGCTGCATCCCGCGCCAGTGCGATCCGCTGTGCCGGCGGTTTTGGCAAGGCCCGCGGGGCAGGGGCCGCAGCTGTGCTGGCCACCGCGCGGATCGCGTCAAGGTCGACGTTGTCGCGCAGGAAGGCCGCATAGCCCGCAATCGCCGCCTCAAGATCGGGATGCTCCACCGCCTGAATGAGGCCAAGGTGTCGTTCGGGCAGCGTAAGATCGCCGCGCCGGGGCAGCGCGCCCAGCACCTTGACGCCCGCGCGCTCCATCCCCAGCCGGGTCAGCCGTTCGTGGCGCGGACTGGCCACCCGGTTCAGGATTACCCCGGCAAAGGGCAGGTCCGGGTTGTACATCTTGAACCCAAGCGCGGTGGCGGCAGCAGATTGCGCCTGCCCGCCCACGTCGATCACCAGCACCACCGGCCAGCCCATCCTGAGCGCGGTCTCGGCCGAGGAGCCAAAGCCCGATTGCCCGCGGGTGGCAACGCCGTCGAACAGCCCCATGGACCCTTCGCCGATGCAGATATCCGCGCCGGTGGCCTGGGTGGTGACGGCATCGAGCAGCCCGCTGTCCATCGCCCAGGTATCAAGGTTGAAGGACGCGCGCCCGGCGGCGGCGAGGTGAAAGGCCGGGTCGATATAGTCCGGTCCGCTCTTGAACGGCTGCACCGTGAGACCGTCCTCGGCCAATGCGCGCAACAGGCCCAGCATCACCGTGGTCTTGCCGGTGCCGGACGAGGGGGCAGAGATCATCAGGCCTTTGGGGAAATTGGTCATCGGGCTACCTCGTTTGCAGAGAACTCTTGTCCGGTCCGCGGACCGGACAGCGCCCGACCCTCCCCCCGGGAGGGCGCTTTCGCACCCACCCAGGCTCGGGCGCTGTCCTCGGTGTGATAGATCAAGCGATCACTCATCCGCTTCGCTCCACTCGGACCACGGGCTGTCGGCACTCTGCGGGCGGTAGCGGCGGTCATAGTCCGCACCATAAAGGCAGCTTTCGGCAAAATCCTCGGCGCGCAGGGCAGGGCCGACCAGGATCAGAGCGGTGCGCCCACGCGCACCTTCGGTGACCTCAATGACTGAACCCAGCGTCGCCTTGATGATCTTCTGATCCGGCCAGGTCGCCCGCCAGACGATCGCCACCGGACAGTCGGATCCATAGGCAGGCGATAGCCGCGCCACCACGTCATCCAGCACGTGGACGGAAAGGTGAATCGCCAATGTGGCGCCGGTAGCGGCAAAATTTTCCAGTGTCTCGCCCTCGGGCATAGCAGAGGCACGCCCGGAGGTGCGCGTCAGCACCAGCGATTGCGCCACGCCGGGCAGGGTCAGCTCGGTGCCTAGGGCGGCGGCTGCCGCGGCAAAGGCGGGCACGCCGGGGGTGATGTCATGCGGGATGCCCAGATCGCGCAGGCGGCGCAGCTGCTCGCCCATCGCCGACCAGACCGACAGATCCCCGGAATGCAGCCGCGCCACGTCTTGACCGGCTGCATGAGCGGTAGCGATTTCCGCCATGATCTCGTCCAGCGACAGCGGCGCGGTGTTGATGATCTTTGCGCCGTCTGGGCAATGTTGCAGCAGCGCCTCGGGCACGAGGGAGCCCGCATAGAGGCACACCGGGCAGGCGGCGATCAGGTCGCGTCCGCGCAGGGTGATCAGGTCCGCCGCGCCGGGGCCGGCGCCAATGAAGTGTACGGTCATCGCTCAATCGTCTCCGCAAGGGCCACGGTGGCAAGCCGGTCCGTGGTCACATATCTCGTCTGGATCAGCCGTGCGCCTGGGCCTGCCGCAACAAGTGCTGCGGCCTCTGCTACCGATCCGGTGTGGAACCGCGCAGCGATGCGCGGTGAATGGGTCGGGGTCTCAATACCCGAAATCTGAGCCTCGTCGAGGGGGATCACCGGCAGCCCATTTGCCGTTGCAAAGCCCCGGAACAGCGCTGTATCCGCCTTGGCGCGCAGGGTGGCGAGCCGGTCGGGGCGCGGGGACAGGGCGGCGAGCGCCTCAACAAGGCTCGCCGTGGTGGCCCGATCTGCAAAGCCAAAACCGGCGACGATCATCGGCTGACGCTCCATTGGATCACCGGACGCGCCCGCTCCCAGCCGCGCATGCTCCCAAGCGGCGCCGCTTCGGCAATCTCGGCCTTCAGCAGATGCCCGCCCCACTGCGCCTGCGCCTGCATCAGCAGGCTCTCGGTTTCCAGCGTCACGCCATTGGCGACGAGGCGGGTGCCCTGCGGCAGGATCTGCCAGAGTTGGTCCAGCAGCGCCTGCGTGCCGCCGCCGCCGATGAACACGCAGTCGGGCAGCGGCTGGCCCTGCAGCACCTCCGGTGCGCGGCCCTCGATGGCGGTAAGGCGATGCGCGAGGCCGAAATCGTCGGCGTTGCGGCGGATATTGACCAATCGGTCGGCGCGCGCCTCGAAAGTGGTGGCCGTGGCGCCGCGCGCGGCAAGGCACCATTCGACCGAGACCGACCCCGACCCGCCGCCAATGTCCCACAGATGCTCATCCGCGCGCGGTGCGAGGGCAGAAAGAGTGAGCGCGCGAATGGGCCGCTTGGTGATCTGACCGTCGCTGGCAAAGAGATCGTCCGGCAGCCCTGCGGCTTGCGGCAGGCCCTGGCCCACAGCCTCGATGGCGGCCACAACCGGCGCGTCCACATCCCCGAGATCAAAGGCCCCGGCGGTGGTCTCGCGGCGGCACTCCTTGGGCCCGCCAAGGCGTTCCAGCACAGTCAGGCGACTGTCGGCAAAGCCGATGTCGCAGAGGTACCCCGCCAGCTCTGCCGCCGCCGCGCCGTCGCGCAGGGTGCAGAGGATGCGGGTGCCACGCGCAAGGATTGCTCGCAGACGCGCAAGGGGCGCAGCATGCAGGCCGAGGCAGAGCGTGTCTTCCAACCGCCAGCCCAGCGCGTTTGCGGCCAGCGCGAAACAGGAGGGCGCGGGATGGGAGATCCATTCCTCGCGGCTCAGATCCCGCAGGAGGCTGCCACCGGCGCCATGCCAGAACGGATCACCGGAGGCCAGCACCACCGTGGCGCGCCCACGCGATGCCAGAACCGGCGCGGTGGAGAAGGGCACCGGCCAGCTATGACCACGCGCGCCTGCGTCGACCAGGTCCAGATGGCGGGGACCACCGATGATGATTTCTGCCGCCGCAAGTGCGGAGCGGCTTGCATCCGTCAGCCCATCAAGGCCATTTTCACCCAGCCCGATCAGGGTCAGCCACGGGCGCGCCGCGTCTTTTGTCAAAGGATCAGACATGACCAAACTCCTGCTTCTGGGCGGCACCACCGAGGCCTCGCAACTGGCGGCACATCTGGCGGAAGCGTGGACGGGAGCCGGGCGTCAGGCGGTGTTCTCCTACGCGGGCCGCACCGCGCGCCCGGCGCCGCAGCCGTTGCCCTGCCGGGTGGGCGGGTTTGGTGGCGTGGCCGGGCTGGCGGAGTATCTGCGCGCCGAAGCCATCACCCATGTGGTGGATGCAACACATCCCTTCGCCGCGCAGATGAGCACCAACGCGGTGCAAGCCTGCGCCGAGGTTGGGGTGGATCTGGTGGCGTTGGAGCGCCCGGCCTGGGTGGCACAGGCCGGCGACAGCTGGTGCCATGTGCCCGATATGGAGGGCGCGGTGGCGGCGCTGCCGCAGGCGGGCGCGCGGGTGTTCCTTGCCATCGGCAAGCAGCATGTGGCGGAGTTTGTGGCCAAACCGCAGAACCACTACCTGCTGCGGCTGGTCGACCGGCCTGATGCGCCGCTGGCCCTGCCCGAAGCCACCGTGGTTGTGGCCCGTGGGCCGTTTGAGGTCGCTGGCGACAAAACGCTGATGCAAACCCACGCCATCACCCATGTGGTCGCCAAGAACGCCGGTGGTGCCGGGGCGGAGGCGAAGCTGATCGCCGCCCGCGCGCTTGGCCTGCCGGTGGTCATGATCGACCGGCCCAAGATCCTGGCACGGCGGGTGCTGGGATCGGTGGCAGAGGTGAGGCGCTGGCTGGACCACGGGGCTTAGGTGTCCTTGCTGTCGGGATGCTGCCCCGTTTGATGGCCTGGCTGGTGACCGGCTGCAAACCGTGGCGTGTAGACATACGGCCCGACCCGCCGGGTCTCGCGGGTGCCGACGATCACCACGGTGCGCATGTCGGCCATTTCAGGCGTGGCCTCGCGCAGCGGCACCGTCAGCAGCTCCTGACCGGGTTTGGTCACGTCGCGGGCAAAGGTGATGAGGGTCTCCTCGCCGCAGGCCTCGCGCAGCACCTCCAGTGCGCGCGCGAACTGATGCGGGCGCGATTTGGAGCGCGGGTTGTAGAAGGCCATCGCCAGACCGGCCTCGCCCACCAGCTGCAGGCGGCGTTCGATCAGCGCCCAGGGCTTGAGATTGTCGCTGAGGTTGATGGCGGCAAAGTCATGCCCCAGCGGCGCACCGATGGCGGCAGCTGCGGCGAGCATGGCGGTGATGCCGGGCAGCACGCGGATTTCCAGCGCGCGCCAGGCCTCGGGAGCGGCCTCCAGCGCCTCGAACACCGCCGAGGCCATGGCGAAGACGCCCGGATCGCCGGAGGAGACCACCACCACGCGGCGACCCGCAGCGGCCATCTCCAAGGCATGACTGGCGCGATCCACTTCGACGCGATTGTCGCTGGCATGCAGTGTCAGACCGTCGCGCGGCGCGATCCGCTGCACATAAGGGATATAGCCCACAACATCGCTGGCCTCGGCCAGCGCATCATGCACCTCGGGGATCACCATGCTCTCGGACCCGGGACCGAGACCCGCGATCACCACCCAGCCTTTTTCTGCATCTGTCATGGCCGCCGTCCTTGCCCGTGCAGCAGCACGATGGAGAAATAGGGCACCTCGCCGGTCACATCCGTCAGCTTTTGCACGGTCTGGGTCGGCATGGTGCCGCGCTCGACCAGCCAGGCGTCCTCAAGCCGCCCGGCGGCCTCCAGCGCGCGGCGCAGCTTGGGCAGGTTGCGGCCGATCTTCATCACCACCAGCGCATCCGTTTCGGTGATGCGGCGGGTCAGCTCGTCCTCCGACAGGGTTGCCATCGCCACGGTCAGCACGTCATCGCCCCAGGTGATCGGTTGGCCCGTCGCGGTCCAGCAGCCCGACATGCCGGTGATGCCGGGGATGATCTCCACCTGCGCCCGGCCCTCAAGTCGCGTGTGCAGATGCATGAAGGAGCCATAGAGGAAGGGATCGCCCTCGCAGAGCACCACCACGGTGTCTGTCGCCGCGATCTCGGCCAGCATATCGGCCCAATGGTCATAGAAGGCGGCGAGCTGGCGGTTGTACTCGGGGTCGGAAAAATGGATTTCCGTGGTGACGGGATATTCCATCGGATATTCGGTGACGCCCTCGGGCAGGATGCCCTCGACGATGGCGCGGGCCTGTCCGGCGCGCCCGGCCTTGCGGAAATAGGCCACGTGGGAGGCGGCTTGCAGCGCGCGCCAGCTCTTGACGCTCATCAGTTCGGGGTCGCCGGGGCCGAGGCCTGCGCAGATGACTTTGCCTGTTGCGGGGGTGTCCATGGTCATTCCTTGCCCGTCATTCTTTCCAGGACGCCAGCGCGTTCACCGCGGCGACAGTGATCGCAGAGCCACCCAGACGCCCCTGCACGATCATCGACGGCACCGGCAGATCCTGCATCAGGGCCTCTTTTGATTCCCGCGCGCCGACAAAGCCCACCGGGCAGCCGATGATGGCGGCAGGGCGCGGGCAGTCCGGGTCCTTCAGCATGTTGAGCAGGTGAAACAGTGCGGTCGGGGCGTTGCCGATGGCGACCACGGCGCCGTCGAGCATGGGACGCCAGAGTTCGAGGGCGGCAGCGGAGCGGGTGTTGGCCATCTCGCGGGCCATCTCCGGCACCTTCGGGTCGCGCAGGGTGCAGATCACCTCGTTGTTCGCAGGCAGTCGCGGGCGGGTGATACCTTCGGAGACCATATAGGCATCACAGAGGATCGGTGCGCCCTTGGCAAGTGCCGCGCGGGCGGCCTCGGCCATGCCTTTGGAAAAGCTGATATGCTCTTCCAGCCCCACCATGCCGGCGGCGTGGATCATGCGCACGGCGACCACTTCCTCGTCCTTGGTGAACCGGTCGAGGCTGGCCTCGGCGCGGATGGTGGCAAAGCTCTCGGCATAGATCTTGGCGCCATCGGTTTCATAGGTGTGCAGCATGTCAGGGGTCTTTCGTCAGAACGTCTGGCGCGGCGCGCAGGGCGCGGGCGGTCAGGCAGGTCAGGGCGGGACGGGCCTCGGCGCGCCCGTTGCGAATGAGGTCGAATGTGTCGGGGCCGGTGGCCGTCAGGGTCACATCGGCGGGTCTGGGATGGGCGCAGCCCTTGGCGCAGCCGGAGACATGCAGGCGGATGCCCCCCGGCAGATGTGGCGCCAGATTGCGGGCCAGATCGCGGGTGGCCGCACGCGCCTGCAGGCAGCCGGGCGCGCCGGTGCAGGCGGTCACTTGCAGGCGCGGATCGGTTGCGTCCAGGATCAGCCCGGGCAGGGAGGCGATGTCGTGTGCATCTTCGATCAGCAGCATGCGCCATGGAGTCAGGCGCAGTGGCCCAGACTCGGCGAGGGCGGCAAATGTCGCAGCCGGGATCTGGCCGAATTCCAGCGCGACCAGCTGGCCGCAGGCGGTGAGCCCGGGCGTTGCGGTATAGGCGCCCCTTGCACCATTCGCGCCATGCGATGCCGGTGGGCCGCGGCGCGCAATCAGCCGGTGCATCCGGCCCCTCCCCTCGGGCGCGCCGCCTTGCTCCAGGAACCAGCGGGCGAGCGCAAGGGCCGCGTCGGCCGCGCTGTCCTCGGTCACCGGCAGGGCCACATCCGCGCCGTCTGCGCGCAGGCTCAGGTCGGCGTCCGTGCCTTCGATGCGAATGTCGGCGGCGATATCCTGTAAGACCGGGGTGTCACCAGCGTCCACCGCAAAGCCGAATTTACCGGGCAGGCGGAGGTCCGAGGCTGCCGCAAGCGCGTCACACAACGCCTGCGCGATGCTATGACTGCGGTCGCTGTCGCGCCAGAACGGCGTCAGCAGAATGTTGCGGCGCGCCTCAAGCGCGGGATCGCGGTCTACCAGACCGAGTTGTTGCAGCGCGGCGATCAGCTCTGCGTGGGCTTCGGGGCGGACACCGCGCATCTGCAGGTTGGCGCGGGCAGAGACATCCAGCACCCCATTGCCGAAACGCTCGGACAGTGCTGCCACTGCTCTGGCCTGCGCCGGTGACAGCCGACCGAGCGGCGCGCGGATGCGCACCACCAGACCGTCGCCGGACATCATCGGACGCAGGGCGCCGGGGCACCAGCCGTAGACCTTTGGCGTGGCGGCTGCGCTCATGCAGCACCCTCCAGCGTGGCGAGGATGAAGTTCCGCCGTGTCACCCAAAGACCGGCCTCGCGCAAAGCCCGGAACCTGTCCCACATGGCCTGCAACGCCGCCGGGTTCTCGCGTTCCAGAAACCCCACCAGATCCTCGCGGCCCAGCGTGGCCTCGAAATAGAGGTCGAACAGATGCGCCGGCACCACTTGGGCCAGATGCGCAAAGGCGGCCATGTGATCCAGCGTCGCCGCGATCTCGGCGCCGCCGCGAAAGCCGTGGTTCATCATCGAGGTGGCCCAATGCGGATCAGAGGCGCGGGCGCGGGTGACGCGGGCGATTTCCTCTTGCAGGCTGCGGGCCTGCGGCGTGTCGAGGCGCGTGGCGTCCATGTGGTAGAGCGACGGCGCCTCATGGCCCAGCCGGCTCATCGCGGCGGCAAATCCGGCCTCATGGGCGGCATAATCCGAGGCCACCAGCACGTCTGTCTCCGCCAGATCCTGCAGGTGCACGAAGCTGTCGGCGCTTTGCAGCCGGTCCTCCAGCGCGGCGCGGGCCTCATGGATTTCGCCTTTGGCGTCGATGGCATGCGAGGAGGCCTTGAGCCAGGCCTCACCCGCCGCCGCGCGGGCCTCGTCTGAGTAGTCATCCAGATGCGCGGTCATGTTGAGGCCGTATTGGCCGGGCTTGGGGCCAAAGACGCGCGGGATGGCGGTCAGATAGGGGTTGTCGCCGGGGTCTTCCTCGCGCGCGGCCAGCGCGGCGGCGGCGGCCTCGAACATCTGGGCCAGACCGGGAAAGACGTCGCGAAACAGGCCGGAGACCCGAAGGGTGACATCAATGCGGGGACGACCCAGCAGCGCCAGCGGAATGACCTCGAAGCCGGAGACCCGCTCGGAGCCCTCGTCCCAAAGCGGCGCCAGCCCGGCAAGATGCAGCGCCATGGCGAACTCCTCGCCCGCCGTGCGCATGGTGGCCGAGCCCCAGAGATCCACCACCAGCCCGCGTGGCCAGTCGCCATGGTCCTGCAGGTGGCGGCGCAGCAGCTCTTCCGCCAGTTTGACCCCTTGCGCCTGCGCCGCCCGCGACGGCACCGCGCGGGGGTCCGTGGTAAAGAGGTTGCGCCCCGTGGGCATCACGTCCGACCGGCCCCGATAGGGCGAGCCGGACGGGCCGGGGGCGATCATCCGGCCCGCCAGAGCCTCCAGCAGCCCGCGCATCTCAGCTGCGCCATGATCGCCGCTGCCAAAGATATGCAGCCCCTCGCCATATTGGCTTTCCTTGATGTCGCAGACAAAGCGGTCGATGCGGGTGATCGCCTCCGCCGCCGAGGCCTCGGCGGGGATGTTCAGGTCCGCTTCGACGCCGCTGCCCTGAGCCTCTGCCCGGATGTCGGCGATCAGCCGGTCGCGGCGGGACGGATCCAGACCATCGGCGGTGGAGTATTCATCCAGCAGGCTCTCGAGCCGCCCCATGCCCTCTGGCAAGGTGGTCTGGGCCAGCGGTGGTGGCATGTGACCAACTGTAATCGCAGCAATGCGGCGCTTGGCCTGGGCGGCCTCGCCGGGGTCGTTGACGATGAAGGGGTAGATCACCGGCATCGATGCGCAAAGCGCCTCGGGCCAGCAGGCCGCGGACAGCGCCACCGCCTTGCCCGGCAGCCATTCCAGCGTGCCATGGGCGCCCACATGCACCAGCGCGTCGGTCTGGGTTTGCAGCCAGAGGTAGAAGGCGACATAGCCATGCCGGGGCGTGCGGTCGAGGTCGTGGTAGTCGTCCTCGCGCAGGTGGACATCGCCGCGCTCGGGCTGCAGGGCGATGAGCGCCTTGCCCGCGCGCAGGGCGCGGAACTGCACCATGCCGTCGTGGATGGCCGGATCATCCTCCGGTGCCCCCCATGCCGCATGTAGGTCATTGCGGAGGCTTTCGGGGAGGGTCTCAAGTGCGGCGCGATAGTCGGCAATAGGCCAACTCAGCACCTCCTGCGAGAGGCGCGCACCGAGATCATCTTCCGGCGTGACATCATAGCCCTCTGCCGCGAGGGCAGAGAGGATCGCACTGGTCGAGGCCAGCGCATCCAGCCCCACCGCATGGGCGAGGTTGTAATCGCGGCCCGGATAGGTCGAGAGCACCAGCGCCAGATGTGTTTCCGCAGGTTTGGCCCGGCTGAGGCGCAGATGTGCCTCGACCCTGTCCAGCGCCGCCGCGATACGATCCGCATCGGCGCGATGGATGAAACGAGAGTATTGCAGATCCGGGTCGCGTTTGGTGGGGGATTTGAAGCTAACGACACCGGCAAACAGTCGCCCGTCCACCTCGGGCAGCACCACATGCATGGCGAGGTCGGCAGGCGATAGGCCGCGGTCGGCCAGATCCCAGTCCTTGCGCCGGGCGGTCGACAGCGCCACCTGAAACACCGGACAGCCGGTGAGGCTGAGTGGCGAGGCGCTGCCATCACGGCCCTGCGCGGAAAAGGCGGTGGCGTTGATGATCGCTGCCGGATCAAGCCGAGGCAGCTCGGCACGCAGCCAGTCTACCGCCTCGGGCGCTTTGAGGCTGGGGGCAAAGATGCCGAAGGCCGCATAACCCCGGTGGCGCAGCTGCGCGATCATCGCATCGATCGGTGCGGTGTCGGCAGAGGTCAGGTAGGAGCGATAGAAACTCAGCAGGACCAAAGGTCTGTCCTGTTGCGGCAGGTCGCTCAGCACGCCATGGTCGGGATCGTAGTAGCCAAAATCGGGCACGGTCTTCTTGCCGATCACCGGCCCGGCATAAAGCCCCGCCGCCAGCGCCAACTGCGCCAAAGCGGCCTGGGCTGCCACCGCACCGCCCGCATCACACAGGCTTTGCAACCGGCGCAGGGTGGAGACGGGCAGGGTGGAGAGTTCGTCCAGTCGCGGATCTTCCTGCCCGTCGGCGGGCAGGATCGCCAGCGCGATGCCCTTGCGCCGGGCCAAATCCTGCAGCGTGGCAAGCCCGTAGGACCAGTAGCTCTCGCCGCCGATCAGACGCACCAGAACGCCCTTTGCGCCCTCCAGCGTTTGTTCCGCATAGACATCGACCGAGAGCGGGTGTTTGAGCGCAACCAGATTGGCAAGCCGAGTGGAGGGGAGTTTGCCGTCCGCGCGGTGCCAGCCCGCCGCAAAGGCGCCGAGATCGCTGTCGGAAAAGGACAGCACCACCAGATCGCCGGGGGTCTGTCCGACGTCATAGGGGGTGTCTGTTTCTCCGAGCCCGTGGCTTTCGCGGAAGACGACGTGCATGAGGTTGGTCCGCTTCGTTCAAATCGGAAAGGGCAGCATCCGACCCTGGGTGGGTGCGAAGCGCCCTCCCGGGGGGAGGGTTGGGCGCTGCCCGGCGTGTCCGCCGGGCGGGACCTCATGGCGAGAGGTCAGCGCCCTTGGTGTTGAAACTCAGGCCCCGAGATCGGCGTGGATGCCTGCTGTGTCGATGTTATCATGCTCGGCGATTACCACCAGCTGGGTCTTACGCGGCTGCGTGCCCCAGGGTTGGTCATATTGCGCCCGCAGGCGTTCGCCCACGGCCTGTACCAGCATGCGCATCGGCTTTCCTTCCACGGCCACATAGCCCTTGACCCGCAGGATGTTGCGGGCGCGGGCCATCTCGATGATGCGAGTTTGCAGCGCTTCGGGATCGGATACTTCGCCCATTTCGACCACGATGGACTCAAAATCGTCATGTTCGTGGTCGTGGTGGCCGTCATGGTGGCTTGGGCGCGCGTCGAGATCGTCTTCGGCGGCAGCGCCAAGACCCAGGATCACGCGGGGATCGATCACCCCTTCGGTCATTGGCAGGATCGGCAGCTTGCGCGGGGCCTCGGCTTCGATCACCGCGCGGGCCTTCTCGACGCCCGCCTCGCCGGCCAGATCCGCCTTGGACAAGAGCACGATATCGGCGCAGGAGATCTGGTCCTCGAACACCTCGGACAGCGGTGTTTCGTGATCCAGGCTCTCGTCCGCCTCGCGCTGGGCCTGTACGGCATCCAGATCGGGAGCGAACTGGCCCTTGGCGACGGCCTCGGCATCGGCCAGGGCAATCACCCCGTCCACGGTGATGCGCGAACGGATCGCGGGCCAGTCAAAGGCTTTGAGCAACGGCTTCGGCAGCGCCAGACCGGAGGTTTCGATGACGATATGCTCGGGCGGTTCCGGCAGCGTCATGAGGCTCTCGATGGTGGGGATGAAATCATCCGCCACGGTGCAGCAGATGCAGCCATTGGCCAGTTCCATGATGTTTTCCGACGGGCAGCTCTCGTCAGCGCAGGATTTCAGGATGTCGCCATCGACACCGGCGGTGCCAAATTCATTCACCACCACGGCGAGGCGCTTGCCTTGCGGGTTCTGCATCAGGTGACGGATCAGCGTGGTCTTGCCGGCGCCGAGAAAGCCGGTGATGACGGTAACGGGGATCTTGTTCAATGTGCTCATGGTCGGCCTTTCAAGGTCAGTCCTGCGCCAGTTCGGCAGGGGGCATTTCTGTGGGGGCGTCGGAGCCCTCGGATGAGGCGTTTGATGCCGCCGCCGGGGTCAGCTCGACCCCGGGCATGGAGACCGGCGGGATGCGGGCGATCGACTGCTTGCGGAACACCACGGGGCGTTCGCGCCAGGGCACAAATCCGGTGTCGGTGGCGGCATAAGCGGCAGCGCCTGCGAGGATGTCGTCCAGATGGGTGTCGGGGTCGAGATCGCCGTAGATATAGCTCCAACGCTCCGGCCCGCCGGAGAGATGCAGCGTGCAGCTGCGGCTACAAGCGGAGAGGCATTCGACGCCGCGCACGGTAACGCCCTCGGGCAGGGGCGCGCCTGCAAGGCGATCCGCAAGGATGCGTCCCGGGCGGATGGCCTCCGGGTCGGCGCCTTCGGGACGGCAGGTGGTGCAAACGGTCAGGACAACCGGCTCCGGGCTCTGGCTGGGGGTGTCTCCCATGCGGCCTTGTCTCCTCCTTCTGGGCGGAAGCGGGGCCGGGCCAGCAAGGGGCACCGACGCCATGGAGTGACGGCAAGCCCTCGACCGGTCGCGGAACACCCCGTCCGCCGGTTCAAAACGCGTGTTGGCAGGTCTCCCGGCTTGCGGATGCCAGGGCGGATCTGCCCTGACGGTCATCCCGCCTTCCCGGTGCGACCCCATCGGGGTATGCGCCAGTGGCGTCGGGAGACCTCTCCGGTCACGGTCGCGGGGGCGGCTGTGCTTGAGGGCGCGCGGGACGCCCGTGTCACATTCCCTCTTCGCCCGAAGGGTGTCATCTTCGGGAACCAACGAAATTCCCTTGCGCCATGGCGGCACTCTTTGTCAAGACATGGGGTCAGACAGCAGGAGTGACCCCCGTGAGCGACGAGACCACCGCAAAGACCGAAAACGACATCTCTGAGGAGGAAGCGGCGCGCCACGCCTCCAAAATGGCGAAGAAGAAGGCCGCCCGCGACCGGATGATGAAAACCAAGGATGGCGAAAAAGGCCTGATTATCGTCCACACCGGCCCCGGCAAGGGCAAATCCTCCTCGGGATTCGGCATGGTGATGCGCTGCATCGCCCATGGCATGCCCTCGGCGGTAGTGCAGTTCATCAAGGGCGCGTGGCAGACCGGCGAGCGCACGCTGATCGAGGAGAATTTCGCCGACCTGTGCCAATTCTACGCCATGGGCGAGGGCTTCACTTGGGAAACACAGGACAAGGCCCGCGATATCGCTGCCGCTCGCGCCGGTTGGGAGAAGGCAAAGGAGATGATCCTGGACGAGCGCAACACCATGGTGCTGCTCGACGAGATCAACATCGCGCTGCGCTACGAGTATCTGGATTTGCAGGAGGTTCTGGAGTTCCTGGTGGAGCGCAAGCCGCCGATGACCCATGTGGTGCTGACTGGGCGCAACGCCAAGGAAGAGCTGATTGAGATCGCCGATCTGGTGACCGAGATGACGCAGGTGAAGCATCCGTTCCGCGCTGGGATCAAGGCGCAGAAGGGTGTGGAATTCTGAAGCTTCGGGCCTTGTGGCTGGTTTTGGGATGCGAGGCTCTGCCTCGCGCTCCGAGGTATTTGGAAAAAGATGAAGGGGTTGTTGCGCCCTTTGGTTCTGCTGTGCAGGTCAGGAGGGCTGACCTATTGTTTCGTGCGCGAAACAACGGGGCAGTCTTGCTGATACTTTTTATGCGCTTTGCAAGAGTTGCGCGCGCATCAATCTGGGGCGCGCGCAACAGGGGGCATCAGGGGTAGACCTGTCAGGCCGCCAGTCGTGCGGCTCTGTCGCGGATATAGGTGTCGACGGCGGCGCGCTCTGCCTCGTTCAAGCGCAGGCCCAGTTTCGTGCGCCGCCAGAGATAATCCTCGCCCGAGCGCACCCATTCACGGGTGATCGCCCAATCGAGTTCCCGGGCGGTGATCGTCGCGCCAAAGCTTTGGCCCAGATCAGCCTCTTCCTTGGCGTCAGCCAGTAGGTCCCAGGCCTCGGTGCCATAAGCGCGCAGCAGGCGGCGCACGGCATAGGGCGTCAGGAACGGGTAGTCGCGGGCGAGCCTGTCGCGCAGCTTTGCCACATCCTCCACCGGGAAGTCGCCGCCGGGCAGCGACACGCCGGCGGTCCAATTGTCGGAGAGGTCGGGAAAGGCCTCGCCGATCTTGGCCAGTGCGGCCTCGGCCAGTTTGCGGTAGGTGGTGATCTTGCCGCCGAACACGTTCAAGAGCGGCGCCTGGGTCTGATCCAGGGTCAGCACATATTCGCGCGTTGCGGCGGAGGCGGAGCTGGCGCCGTCGTCATAGAGCGGTCGCACGCCGGAATAGGTCCAGACGATCTGATCGCGGGAAACGGGTTTTTCGAAGTAGTTCGACGCAAAATCAACCAGATAGTCCTGTTCCTCCTCGGTGCAGACCGGCTTGGTCTCTGGGTCGGGATGGTCCGCATCAGTGGTGCCGATGAGGGTGAAATCCTCCTCGTAGGGGATGGCGAAAATGATGCGCCCGTCCTGACCCTGGAAGAAATAGCAGCGCCCGTGATCGTAGAGTTTCGGCACGACGATATGGCTGCCGCGCACCAGTCGCACGCTCTCTCGGCTGTTTTGGCCCAGCTTTTGACGCAGCACATCCGCCACCCAGGGACCGCCCGCGTTCACGAGCATCTTGGCGCGGCGCGTGGTCTCTTCGCCGGTGGCGAGATCCTTCAGACGGATCTCCCAGTGGTCGGCGTGGCGGGTGGCGTTGACCACTTCGGTGCGGGTCAGGATTTCCGCCCCTCGGGTCTCGGCATCACGGGCGTTGAGCACCACGAGCCGGGCGTCCTCGACCCAGCAGTCGGAATACTCAAACGCCTTTTTGAACTTTGAGTTCAGGGGCTTGCCTGCCTCATCCGTGGTCAGATCAACGGTTGAGGTGCCGGGCAGGATGCCGCGTTTGCCAAGCGTGTCATACATGAACAGACCCAAGCGGATCAGCCAGGCCGGGCGGCGGCCCCTCATCCACGGCATGAAAGTGGTCAGCAGCTTGGATGTCGGCGTGGTGTTATCGAACCGCATGTCCTTGTGGAAGGGCAGCACAAAGCGCATCGGCCAGGAGATATGCGGCATGGCGCGCAGCAGCACCTCGCGTTCGATCAGCGCTTCCTGCACCAGCCGAAATTCGAAATACTCCAGATAGCGCAAGCCCCCGTGGAACAGTTTGGTGGAGGCCGAGGAGGTGGCGGAGGCGAGATCGTTCTTCTCGGCCAATGCGACCGACAGGCCACGACCGGCGGCGTCGCGGGCGATGCCGCAGCCGTTGATGCCGCCGCCAATGACAAAAAGATCGGTGATGTCGGAGGTGTGAGCTGTATCAGTCATTTTCGCTGCTTTCGGTTTCCGGGTTGCCGTCCGCAATGAGGATTCGGGTGCCGGAGGCGGCTGCGGCCTCGGCGAATTCCGGCGGTACGGGGCGGTCGGTGATGACAATATCCAGCTCCGCCAGCGCGCAGATGCGCACCGGAGCGGAGCGGTCGAATTTGCTGCCGTCGCAGATCAGGATGCGGGTGCGAGCGTTTTGCAGGATGGCGCGGGCGACGGAGACTTCGCGGGCGTCATGGTCGAGGATGGCACCGTCCGCATCGAGGGCAGAGGCACCGATCACGGCATAGTCGACCTTGTAGCGGTTGATGAAGGCCACCGCCTCTTCGCCGACAATGGCGCCATCGCTTTGGCGGATAGAGCCGCCGACAAGGATCAGATCGCGTGTTTCCTTGTCCATCATCATATTGATAATATTGATATTGTTGGACAGGAGGGTGAGCCCGGCATGGCCAGAGAGTGCGCGTGCCACCTGTTCGGTGGAGGTGCCTATATTCAGCGCGATGGAGCAATTCTCCGGGATCACATCGGCAGCCAGCACCGCCATGGCGCGTTTGCCGGCGGCATTCAGGCTGCGCCGTTCCCCGTAGCCGCGATTGGCGGCAGAGGCGATGCGCACCGCGCCACCATGCACCCGGCTGAGTTGGCCACGCGCCGACAGGTCGCGCAGGTCGGTGCGCACGGTCTGCAAAGACACACCAAAGCGGCGCGCGAGGTCTTCGACCTCGACGCGATCCTGCGCTGTGAGCAGGGAGAGGATTTCGTTTTGGCGGTCGCTTGCGTCCATCGGCTTTCCTTTTCGTGGTCAGGCATAGCGAATGGCACGCGTTTTGTCACGTGCGGATTTCGTTGTGATGTGTCGAGGGTGTAAAGCGAAAGCCCTTTGCGCAAATGCGCAAAGGGCTTTCGCTTCGCATTTGGATTGAGGTTCGCCCGGACAAGGGCCGGGCAGCCCCCGACCTCCCCCACGGGAGGGGGCTTCACCCCCACCCGAGGTCGGGGGTCGCCCTTCGTGCTCTCAAACCAGCGGGATCAGATGGTTGTCCCAGGCCAGGGGGGCGGTGGCGAGAGTTTCGACCTGCGTGCCGATACGGGCCACGGCGCCGGTGCCGGTGCTCGCGAGAAAGCCCGCGCGGGTGGTGGCCAGGCCGCAGACGTCTGCCAGCGCGTGTTCTGCCACCAGCGCGCCGCTGGCACAGTCCATCACTTGCACCACACCGCCACGCGGCGAGGTCACTGCGACCTGCGTCTCATCGCCGGAAAATGCAATGGAGCCGCCATAGCCACTGAGATTGCGCAGGCGCGGGTCGTCCTCCCCCATCAGTCGGTGCGTTTCGCCGGGGAAATGCAGGCCCACAATGGGCACATCGGCGCCCAGATCGCCCTGCCACTGCATCGCAAAGCCCACGGTGCCATCGCTGCGCACGGCGATATGGCGGATGGAGTTCTTGTGCAGATCAGCGGGCAGTTCCATCTGCTCCTGTATCTCGCCAGACAGGCTCAGATAGCTGAGGTTGGGTCGCATGAACGGGATGTTCAGTTTGGCGCGGCCCGAATCCGGGTGGGTCTCGATGCCGCCATTGGCAACCACAAGGCCGGGGGCGTCACGGCGCAAACGCATTTCATGCGGGCCGATGCCGCCGGAGGGAAACTGGCCGATGCGGCGGTAATCGCGGGCGTTCCAGACCCCGATCATGCCTTCGCCGTTTTCATAAGCGTTTTCAGTTGTGTACATCACCTCGCCTTCCGGAGAGAACACGCCGTGGCCATAGAAATGGTGGCCCTCCGGTGGCTCCAGTCGCGCCAGTTGGGCACCAGTGCGGCAGTCAATCACATCGGCAAAGCGGCCCGGACGGCGGGCAAAGGCCACCGCCTCGGGGCGGGTGGGATGAGCGCTGGCGGCATGGCCCCGGTCGGGCAGGGAATGGCGAAACAGCACCTCGCCCGCCGCAGACAGACCCGCAACCACAAACAGCCCCAACTCGTCCTTGCCCGCAGACAGATAGGCGGGCGCGCCCGCGTCGGCCCAGGTGGCGGAAGGGGCCATGCTGCTGGCCATGAGGCCTGCAATGAAGCCGCGTCGAGAGGGCATTTGAAAACTCCTGTCCGTGATCGAAAAAAAGGGGCGTGAGGGCGTCGGGTCAGTCGCCATCCAGCGCGTTGAACCCGGCCTCCACCCCCAATCGGGGGCCAAGGTCCAACGCCGCGATGTCTTTGATCGCGCGCACATCCTGTTGCAGTGTCTCCAGCAGGAAGCGGTGTTGCGGATCACTGACCCCGGCAAAGCTCGGGTCATCCGCGAGGTTTGCAGCGTGGCGGTCGGCCTTGTCGAAAACTTGGGTCAGATGTTGCGACAGCTCCGCGTCCCCATCCGACAGAAGCAGCGCCAGCTGGCGCAGGCTGTCGAGCTGGAGTTCCAAATGGCGCAGGGAGCGGCCAGAACGGCGCACCTCGGCGCGGTTGGGGCGCGGATTGTCAAACGTGCCAAGCGGGCGACCAATGCGCATATCGCCAAGGATTTCCAGCCCGGTATTCAGCGCCTTGAACAGCTCCTGATGCGCCTCTTCATCGCTGCGGTAGCGCTCATCCGGATGGCGGAGTTTTTCGGCGTACTCCTCTTGCCAGTCGGTCAGGATGGCGGCGCTGTTTTGCGACAGATCCTGGGCGACGGCCTTCACCACGGCGCAGGCGTAATCCGGGGAGGCCAGATCTGCATAGGCAGGGTCGTAAAACAGATACTCCAGCGCATAAAACCCGCGTACCGCGACCGAGGCGGTGGCGAAATCCTCAGGCGTGTTGACCACCGGGTCGCTGTCCAACAGCAGGCCGCGCAGGGCCTTTGGGGTCTTGGAGCGGCTGTCAGGCCAGAACGCGATGGCAAAGGCGCGGTTGTCGGCCTCCGAGGGGCCAAAGCGCAGATGGCTGGCCGCCACCCATGCATCAAAGGCCTCACCCCAGGCTGTGCGCACGGCCTCGGATGTGGGGGCGCAGTCGCTTTCCGTGAGGGTCGCAAATTCCGCAGTCTCGGTGGCCAGACGCTCGTAGGTCGGCAAGATATGCTGGTCGACCACCGCATCCGTCAGTGCATCGGCGCGGGCCAGTCCGGTGAGGGCGACAAGGGCGCAGGCGGTCGAGGTCAGGCGAGACAAGACAGACATTAAAGAGACTCCAGAAAGGTGATGAGGGCGGCGCGATCAGCGGGGGGCAGGGCGACGACGGTGTCGCGGGCGGCTTGTGCCTCGCCGCCGTGCCAGAGGATCGCTTCCAGTAGGGTGCGGGCGCGGCCATCGTGCAGGAATCTGGCGCGGTCCGAGACCTGCTGCGTCAAGCCAATCCCCCACAGCGGTGCGGTGCGCCATTCGCGCCCGGTTGCGCGCGCTTCGGGTCGGTTGTCAGCAAGGCCATCGCCCATGTCGTGCAATAGCAGGTCGGAATAGGGCCAGATCAGCTGAAAGCTCTGCTCGGGGCGGTCCGGCAGGCGGTGCGTGACGAATTTGGGCTGGTGGCAACTGGCACAGCCGCTGTCATAGAACACGGATTTGCCGCGCAGCACCTCGGGGGCGTTCAGATCGCGGCGGGCAGGCACCGAGACATTGCGGCTGTAGAAGGTGACCAGATCCATATTGGGCTGGTCGATCTCGGTGACGCGCACGTCGCCATCGCCGTGTGGCCCGCTGCGGCAGGCGTCCTGCAGGGCAGTGCAATCGCCATAGGGCTGCGGAAACAGCGGTGTCGAGATGCCGATATCGCCGGAAAACGCCGCAGCGGATTGTTCGTGTATGGTGGCGGTGCCGGCCTTGAGGCCAAAACGCCCCAGCATGACCTGATCAAATTCCTTGGACCAGACGAGGTTTGCACGCCCCGAAATCCCGTCACTGTCGAGATCGTCCGGATCGGCAAGGGCGAGGATATCGGCGGCGGGGATCGCTTCCAGCAGGCCAAGGCCGATCATCGGCGGGGCCACGCGGGGCGAGAGCATCGCCTTGGCATGCAGGGGGCCGTATTTCAGCGCGGTGGCTTCAAACGAGGGCTTGCGCAGGCGGACGACCTCACCGACATTTAGGGGGATCTCCTCCTCGGTGTAGGTCACAGACAGGCGGTATTCGGGCTTGATACCGGGGGCAGAGAAGTCCTGCAGTTGCCAGCCATAGGTCGGGTCTGGCGACATGCCGATATAGTCGGGAACGGCGCGCAACGCAGGGGGCACCGGGCCTGGAATGGAGACCCGAAGAAAGGCCGATGCAGACCGATAGTCGGGCCCCTCGGGCAGATGGCCGCGCCCGTCTCGAATGTGGCAGCGCTGGCAGGCGCGGGCGTTATAGACCGGACCAAGCCCGTCTGAGGCAAGGGTGGAGGCGGGCGAAAACACCCAGAGTTTGTCAAACAAGGCCTCGCCCAGACGGAACTCAAGCCCTTGTTCAAACGTCAGGTTTACCGGCGGTGTGCTGAAGGCCTCGCGGTCGTCGCGATGGGGCAGGGTGGCGGCCCCGGCGGGATTTTCCTCAAACGGCTCAGGCGCGGTGAAGTCGCGCGCAGGTGCGGTGACGCGCGCAATGCGGCTGGCTTCGTCTTTGGTGCGAGGCAGGAAAGAGAGATGCGGCTCCGCAAGGCCATCGGGAACGGCAACGCGGTCGGTCGCATGGAGCGGTGCGGCCAGCACCAAAATGAGGGCCGCACCCAGAACAGGGGTCGAGTTACTCGGTTTCGTCCATCTTGGAGGCGTTGAGATGCGCGTAGTTTTCGGCGCCAACGCGGTCGTGCAGTTCAAGCTGTGTCTCCAAGAAATCGATATGGCCTTCTTCGTCCGCCAGAAGCTCCTTGAACAGGTCTTCAGAGACGAAATCACCATTGGTCCTACAGTACTCGGCCGCTTCCTTGTAGAGGGCGCGGGCCTCTTGTTCTGCGGCCAAATCGCACTCCAGGGTTTCCTTGGGCGACTGGCCGATGCGCAGCGGATCAAGCGTTTGCAGGTTGGGGTGACCTTCGAGGAAGATGATCCGGTCGATCAACTTGTCCGCGTGGTTCATCTCTTCGATGCTTTCCTCGCGGCTCTTCTTGGCCATGTGACCAAGGCCCCAGTCCTCCTGCAGGCGATAATGCAGCCAGTACTGGCTGACGGCTGTCAGCTCGCTCCTAAGTGCCTTGTTGAGATATTCGATGACTTTGGGGTCGCCCTTCATAATTGCTCTCCGGAGAAATGGCTGTTCGTAGGGACTGCAGATGCGCAGGTACACTTACCTTAGCGTTGGCGCGCATGGTGTCCAGAAAGAGCGACATGCAGCCGCCACAATCCGCCTTCTTGCCGAGTGCGCGGTAGATTTTTCCAGGCGTTATAATGGTTTGCGGGTCAGACGCCCGCATCCAGTCAATGGCTGCATGGATGTCGTGATCCGAGATTGATGTGCAGTGGCAGATGATCATGACGGGGCGCCGATCCTAAGAGATTCTGTAGGCTACTTGCTCGTGATAATATCTGACTAAAAGAATTAGTTTTCAAGATCAAACAAGACTGAAACGCTCAGGAAATCGTGAAGAGGCGTGTCACCGCGCATGCGAGAGGGTCAAAGCACAACAGGAGCCGGGCGCGGGGCGCGGCTCCTGTTTCGATCTAGATGATCGGTTTACGATTTACTGAAAAACCGCCGTCGGGTTGTCGAGCGAGTCGGATCCTTCGATCGCCACATCGCTCAGGTCCAGCACGGCCACGGCACGTTCGATCGAACGGGTCTGGTCCACCAGCGCATCGACGCCACCCATGACCAGTGCTTCGCCCGCTTCACTGCCTTGCGCCAGCATCTGGTCGTAGGAGAAGCCAGCCTCGGCAGCCGTCTTGATGCGGCCCAGCTTCATCATGGTGGTGGAGAGCTTGCCGGTCAGTTCTGCGTTCAGCTCTGCGTCAGCCGCTTCGACCAGATCGGCCAGCGCCGGACCGGACACAACTTCGCCGTTCACCCGCACATATTCGCCAAGGTAGACGTTCTGGATGCCCAGACCATCATAGTAGTGGCTGTTGTGGGTGTTGTCGGAGAAGCAGTCGTGCTCTTCCTCGGGATCGTTCAGCATCAGGCCAAGGCGCATCCGCTCGCCCGCCTGTTCGCCGTAGGACAGCGAGCCCATGCCGGTCAGGATGGTGGTGATGCCTGCATTCTCGTCCGAAAGTACGGTTTCGCGCGCTTCGCCGTCTTCGGCCCATTGTGCGGTGATCCACTCAAGATCGGACACCAGCAGGTCGGTTGCGGCCTTCAGGTAGGCGCCACGGCGGTCACAATTGCCGTTGGTGCAGTCGTCACCGGCGGCATAGTCGGTCCAGGCGCGGTCGCCAGCGCCATGCTCGGTACCGTTCAGATCCTGACCCCAGAGCAGGAATTCGATGGCGTGGTAGCCAGTGGCCACATTCGCTTCGACACCGTCGGCCTCATGCAGGGTTTCGCCAAGCAGTTCCGGCGTGATGTCAGAGGCATCAATGGCCTTGCCAGAAAGGCTGAACTCGGGGTTCGCAATCACGTTCAGTGCGGCTGCGGCGTTCTCGTCGGTGGCACCGCCGTAAGAGGCATCCACATAGTCGATCAGCCCTTCGTCCAGCGGCCACGCGTTCACTTTGCCTTCCCAGTCGTCCACGATGGCGTTGCCAAAACGATAGACTTCGGTCTGCTGGTAGGGGACGCGCGCCGCCAGCCAGGCGTGTTTCGCGGCCTCGAGGTTTTCTGCAGACGGCTCGGCAACCAGCGCATCAACCGCAGCTTGAAGGGCCTTGGCGGTGATCAGGCTGTCTTCATACTTGGCTTCGGCGATATTGGCATAGTTGGTCAGAACCTCAGCCTTGGAAGCGGCGAAAGCAGCCGTTGTGCCTGCGGTCAAAGCCAGAAGGGCGGCACCGGTGAGAAGCGGCGTTTTCATGAATGGGATCCTCGTTGGACGGAAGTGAGTTGTCGGCGCAAAATGGGCCGGGGTGAATATTATTTGGTCAGGATCAGCTTGCCCGCGCGGGTGATGCGCAGGGAATAGATCTGACCGTTCAGAAGAATGCGCGCCTGTACACCGCCGCGGGTCAGGTCCTCGGCGTGGTAGGTCGGGTAGGTTTCAGGCTGTGCGGCGGCTGCCATGTCTGCTTGGGAAATCGGTTTCAAGTTACTCATCGGGCAAGCCTCTGTTTCTGTTCCGCCGTGTCGAACAGCCATTCAAGGCAGAAAACCTGCGCAGGGAGGGCGTCAGAAAGGACGTCGGACCACAGCTCTGGCAGCGGCAGTCGATCTGCTTCGTGGTCGGTATGCGACGGAATGTGGCCAGGTAGATTCAACATGTGCGGGACGCAGTGTTCGGGTTGTCGGCTGGCCTGTGTCAGGAACAGGTTGGCTGGATTGGCTTATTCCTGATTTATTTGGTCAGATATGTCAATCTGATAATTTTGCTAAGGAAAAGGAAAGCCGGCGTCCGCAAGCCGGGTGTCCAACCGAGGAGAACGGATGCATTTTGACGCGCATGACCGACGGCTAGGCAACAGCAGCGGAAAACGCCTCGATCAGCGCATCCATCACCAGACGCACCCGTTGCGGCACGTGGCGCCGGTCCTGATACACGAGGTAGAGGCCCAGCTGGGCCTCGACACCTGCGGGCGGTGGCCCGAGGTCCAGTGCGCCGGTTTTGCCGTCCTCTTCACAGAGTGACAGCGGCAAACACGCCCGCGCCATGCCAGCCAACGCCAGATGGCGGGCAAGGCTAAACGATTCGCAATAGGCCCGTCCGGCACGGCGCGGCATTGGCAGGTGGCGGCTGAGTGGGCCGAGCACCGGCAGAGTCTCGTCCTGCAACCGCCCCGGCGGCGCAACCAGACGCACGGGCATTTGCGACAGCAGCCGCGCAATCAAATTGGCGCTGCCCGGCCGGTTGCCCCGCAGTGCGATATCAACGCCATCCTGCACAAAATCGGTAGGGCGATCCTCTACCGTGATGTCGATGTGAATGTTTGGGTGACGGTCCAGAACCCGCGCGGTCACCTGCGCCAGCCGGTCCATGGGCAGGGCGGTGGGCACGGACAGGCGCACCGGGCCGCTGGCGCTCTGGGTGGATGATACCAGCGCGCGGGCGGTTTCGATTTCCGACAGGGCGAGGCGACACCGGTCGAGGAACAGCGCGCCCTCTGCAGTGAGCGCGGTGCTGCGGGTGGTGCGGTCCAGAAGCCGCACGCCGAGGCTCTGCTCCAGCGCGCGGATGCGGCTGGTGACGGTGGAAGGGGGCAGTCCGAGCCGCCGGGCCGCCGCCGCAAAGCTCAACTGGGTCGCCACTTCGGCAAAAGTCTCGATGTTCTGAAGATCATTCATTGCGCGATAATCTCGTTTAAGCTGTCCGATATTATTCCGATTATTCGCTCAAGTGCGAGGAGGTATGTGCAGATCATCAGATTTTGGAGGACCAGATGAACAGACGTACACTTCTAAAAACCTCTGCTGCTGCGGCCATGGCGACCGGACTGCTGCCTGCCACGGTGCGCGGCGCGGCCCCGTTGATCTCGGTGCGGTGGCTGGGCGGCGCGATGATGGAGATCGACGCGGCGGGCCTGCGTATCCTGACCGATCCCTGCTTGGGCGAGGGGGTGGCGGCTTTTGTCATGGGCGATCCGAACGAGATGTTTGACCTGACCAAAGGGCCCAACATCAAGTCCCATGCGCGGCTGACGCCCTTTCCGGGGCTGGCGCGGCAAACCTATGATCTGGTGTTGCTGAGCCATGCCCATGAGGACCACTTTGACCAGAAGGCGCAGGCCTGGCTGGATCGGAGCCTGCCGCTGCTGGCGCCCGAACATGACACGGCCGCACTGCGTGACAAGGGCTTTGCCGCGCAGGCCCTGCGCCATGGCAGCACCCGGCACTTCAACGCGCCTGATGGTGAGGTCCGGGTGACCGCGCTGCCAGCCATCCATTCGCAGAACCCGCAGGTCGCGGATATGCTGGGTCTGGGCAATGGCTACATGATCGAGGTGCGCCGGTCTGGCCGCGTGCAGAGGATCTACTGGGCGGGCGATACCTTCCTGGTCGATCCGGTCGCACAGGCCCTGTCGCAGCAGGAGACCCCGGATCTGTTCATCCCCCATATCGGCGCGGTTGGCGGCACCGGCGCGCTGGGGCAGCTGTCCCTGGATGGTGGGCAGGCGATGGAATTTGCCGCGCAGGTCGGCGCGAAGGCGATGCTGCCGGTGCATCACTCCACCTATGCGCTCTATCAGGAGGGGCCGGAGGTGCTGCAGGCGCACCATGCAGCAGCGGGCCCGCACTGGAGCCTGCTCATGCCCGGTGAAGGTGCGACGGTCACGCTCTGAGCGTCGCTCCGGCCCGGCGTGGCGTGATCCCTGAAACGAAAAAGACCGCCCCAATGGGCGGTCTTTGTATGTCTTCGATCCGGTTGATCAGTCCTTGCGGACCCCGGCAAAGCGGTCCTGCCACTCTTCGCGCTGCTCGTCGGTGATCTTGGCAAAGAGCACCTCTGGCACGGTGAAGGCGTGGCCTTCGGGCAGGGCCGCCAGCGCGGCGGCGACGTCCTCGGGCCAGCTGCGATCCTCGGTGCCGAGGGCTGCAAACAGGCGGTCAGAGGCTTCGGGAATGAAGGGCGCCGACAGCACAGCATAAAGACGGATCAGGTTGAGGCCGAGACGCACCTGCGCGGCGGCGCGCTCGGGATCGGTCTTGAACATCGACCAAGGCGCGGCGGACTGCAGGTATTCGTTGCCCGCGACCCAGATCGCGCGCAATTCCTGCGCCGATTTGCGCACTTCCATCGCTTCCATGTGGCGCTCATAGGCGCCGATGCGGGTGGTCAGCTCGTCGATCAGCGCCTGTTCCTGCTCGCCCCATGCGCCGCCTGCGGGCACCTCTTCGCCAAACTTGGACCGGCAGAATTTGGTGATGCGCGAGACGAAGTTGCCCAGAACATCGGCCAGATCCTTGTTCACCGATTGCTGGAAGTTTTCCCAGGTGAATTCGGAATCAGAGCTTTCGGGCGCATGGCTCAGCAGCCACCAGCGCCAATAGTCCGCCGGCAACAGCTCCAGCGCCTGATCCATGAACACGCCGCGTCCCTGCGAGGTGGAGAACTGGCCGCCGTCATAGTTCAGGTAGTTGAAGGACTTCAGGTGGTCGACCATCTTCCACGGCTCGCCGGAGCCGAGAATGGTCGCCGGGAAGGACAGCGTATGGAAGGGGACGTTGTCCTTGCCCATGAACTGGACGTATTTCACATCCTCCGCGCCCTTGTCCGTGCGCCACCAGCGCTGCCATGCGTCGTCGCCCAGACCCTTGGCCTCGGCCCATTCGCCGGCGGCTGCGATATATTCGATCGGCGCGTCGAACCAAACGTAAAAGACCTTGCCCTCCATGCCCGGCCAGTCCTGATCGCCGTTTTTCACCGGCACGCCCCAGTCGAGGTCACGGGTGATGCCACGGTCCTGCAGGCCGTCGCCGTCATGCAGCCATTTCTTGGCGATCGAGGTGGTCAGGATCGGCCAGTCTTTCTTGCTGTCAATCCATTGGTCGAGCTGGTCGCGCATCGCCGACTGGCGCAGGAACAGGTGCTTGGTCTCGCGCACTTCCAGATCGGTGGAGCCGGATATTGCCGAGCGCGGATTGATCAGGTCGGTTGGGTCCAGCTGCTTGGTGCATTCCTCGCATTGGTCGCCGCGCGCTTTCTCAAAGCCACAGTTGGGGCAGGTGCCCTCGATGTAGCGATCTGGCAGGAAGCGGCCATCGGTGTTGGAATAGACCTGTTTTTCAGACACTTCGGTAATCAGCCCGGCCTCGGCCAGCTTGCCCGCGAAATGCTGGGTCAGCGCGTGGTTCTGCGGGCTGGAGGAGCGCCCGTAGTGGTCAAACGACAGGCCAAAGCGGTTGGCGATGTCGGTCTGTACCGCGTGCATTTCGGCGCAATACTCCGCCACCGGCTTTTCCGCCTTGGCGGCAGCCAGTTCGGCGGGGGTGCCATGTTCGTCGGTGGCACAGAGGAACATAACCTCATGGCCGCGACCCCGGTTGTAGCGGGCATAGAGATCCGCCGGCAGTTGGCTTCCCACAAGGTTGCCAAGGTGCTTGATCCCATTGATATAGGGCAGTGCAGAGGTGATCAGAATTCGGGCCATATCGTCCATCCACGTCGCTTGTCTGGCCGTCCGTCTATCCCATGCGGCATTGTACGAAAACCCCATGTTATGAGGCGATGTGAAGAAAGCGTTGAATCTGCCGCAAGTTGGGGCGGCGCTCTGGCATCGCGGCCCGCCGCACGCGCGGGATCAACACCCGAGACATGCCCGCATATTCCTGGGAGCTACGAGACATCGCAACAGGCACACGCGGCCCCTGTTGGCGGCGTACATGCGTGACGGCGCGGCTATTGCCGTCCTTCGCGGGCGCGCTTCAGCATCTTGCCGATGGTGAAAGAGGTGCGCGGCGCATAGACATAACGGGTGCGTTCCTCGGGCGCGGCGCGGGCGCGCATCCGTGCCAGACCAAAGGCGATCAAGCCCGCATGCCCCACTGCAACAAAGGCAAACAGCGCTCCGGGGCCGAAGGCTTCGATCAGCGCCGAGGCAACCAGCGGCGCGGCAATGGCGCCAGTGGCGTAGAAAAACATCAAGGCCGCCGACAGCTCCACCCGCTCCTCCGAGGTGGCAAAGTCATTGGCGTGCGCGGCAGAGACCGAGAAGATCGGCACGGTCGTCAGGCCAAACAGCATGGCCGACAGCATGATGGCCCCGGTGCCGCCGCTGCTGGCCGGTAGGGTGATGGCGCAGGAGATGATCGATACCCCCGACAGCCAAATCAGGACCCAGCGCCGGTCGAATTTATCCGCGAGCCAGCCCATCGGATATTGTGCCAGCGCGCCGCCCAGAACAAAGGCGGCCAGGAAAAATGCGATCTGGTCCACCGCGAGCCCGACCTCCTGGCCATAGATCGGCCCAACCATGCGGAAGGAGGCACCGCTGAGCGCGGCGACAAGCACCCCGGCCACACCAAGCGGAGAACACCGCCAGGCCAGGCGCGGCCGCAAGCGCGCAGCCGCGGGCATCTTGGGCTGGCTGGCGCGGGTCATCATCAGCGGCAGCAATGTTGCACAGCACAGGATCGCCAGCAGATTGTAGGACACATAATGCGCCGGAGGCAGCACGGCGATCAGCAGCTGCGCGGCAAGCGAAGCGCCGGTATCGGCAATCCGGTAGAGGCCTGAGGTCCGGCCGCGGTTCTCATTGGTGACCTTGGCGTTGATCCAGGCCTCGATCACCGTGTAGCAGCCCGCCACACAGAGGCCGGAGGCGATGCGCATGGCTGCCCAGGCATAGGGGTTTTCGGTCAGCGTATGCGCCAGCAACCCCATCGCGCCCAATGCGGTGCAGACCGCAAAGGCACGCGAATGGCCGACCCGGCCCATCAGCCGCGGCGTCCACCAGCAACCGATAAAAAATCCAAGGAAATGCGCCGAGCCCAAAAGGCCGATCTGGCGGTTGTCAAACCCCAGCGCAGCGCCGGACAATGCGTCCAGCGGGCCAACCCCGCCCGTAGAGAGCTGCAGCAGGATGACGGACAGGAAGAGGGCGGCGAAGGATAGGATCGTGCGCATGACAGACCCGACCATAGGGGCCTGTCCCGCGGCTGCAGTTGTGTTTTCGACAGCGACTGTCGTTTTTCTTGCAATGTGGCCGATGCGGCGCGGTTTTGTCCGACGTCTGGATGCCCGACAGCCGAAGACTGGGTGTGACTTGCGGGTGTTTAAGGCAGGCTGTCATGCCGCCGATCACAGGGCATCGGCCTTCATGACGGCGGGAAAACCGCATTCCTTACAGGATCTAAGGGCGCGCCGGGTCTACCAGTGATAGGGCGTCATCGGGCCCTGTGCGTCCATCCAGGCGTCAAGACCGAGCCGCAGACAGAGCACGTTCTGCAACCCCATGTCGGCGGCGATGCGGGTGCTCAGCGCCGAGCGCCAGCCATTGTCGCAATAGAAGATGAACACCGCCTCTCGGGAGAAAACATCGCGGGCAAAGGGGCTGTCCTGATCAAGCCAGAATTCCAACAGGCCGCGCGGGCAGGAATGTGCGCCCGGGATTACGCCGGTCTTCTCCAGCTCGCGAAAAACCCGAAGATCGATGAACTCGGCATTCTTGCTGTCGTGCATCGCCAGGGCGTCCTCGACCGACACAAAGGAAATATCCGCCTCTGCTTCGGCCACGAGATCCTGGTAGCTCTTGGTGGAAATAAACGTCATCAGTGTCCTCCTATGGTTCGGGAGTTGCCTAGACAGTATACCACTGCGTACAATCTTGAGGTGTCAAAATCCTAAGCGATGGTTAACGACAGGCGTCCTCTCGGGCATGCAGTTGCTTGCATTGCCGTCTGGTCCGACTAGGGTCCGCACCGAACAGGACTGCAGGAGACCATGCAATGAAGATGAACCAGCTTGGCCGTACAGAGATGAAGGTATCGGAGCTGTGCCTCGGAACCATGACGTATGGGACCCAGACCGAGGAAGCGGATGCCCATGCCCAGATCGACATGGCGCTGGCGGCGGGGATCAATTTCCTCGACACCGCAGAGATGTATCCGGTGAACCCGATCCGGCTGGAGACGCTGGGCCGCAGTGAGGAGATCCTCGGCACTTGGAATGAAAAGACCGGGCGGCGGGGTGACTATATCCTGGCCACCAAACATTCGGGCGAAGGTTCGGTCGCGCGCGACGGGGCGCCGATCACGGCACAGACCATCGGGGCAACGGTCGAGGCGTCCTTGAGGCGGTTGAAGACCGACTATATCGATCTCTACCAGTTCCACTGGCCCAACCGCGGCAGCTATATGTTCCGCAAGAACTGGACCTACGACCCGACCGTCTCAAGCTATGATCGCGCACAGGTCATTGCGGATATGGAAGACTGCCTTGGCGCGCTGCAAGCGCAGGTGGACAAGGGTAATATCCGCGCCTTTGGCCTCTCGAACGAAAGCGCCTGGGGCACGGCGCAATGGCTGCGGCTGGCGGAACAGGGTAAAGGGCCGCGCGTGGCGTCGATCCAGAACGAATACTCGCTGTTGTGCCGCCTCTATGACACTGATCTGGCAGAGCTGAGCCATTACGAGGATGTGGGGCTGTTGTCCTTCTCTCCCTTGGCGGCGGGTTATCTGACCGGGAAATATCAGGGCGGCGCGGTGCCTGCAGGCTCTCGCAAGTCGATCAACGAGACCATGGGGGGGCGTCAGTCCGACCGGGTCGAGGCGGCGGTTGCGGCCTATCTTCGGATAGCGGCAGATCACGGGCTGGACCCGGTACATATGGCGCTGGCCTGGTGCCGGAGGCGGCCGTTCATGGCGTCCGTGATCTTTGGCGCGACCGATCTGGATCAGCTGGCACATATTCTGGAGGGGGCGGATCTGGAGCTGAGCGCGGAGGTGCTGGAGGCGATCGATTTGGCGCATCGCGCGCATCCGATGCCGTATTGAGCGAGGGGAGGGGGCGCTGCCCCCTCTTGCCCCTTTGGGGGCAATTCACCCCCGAGATATTTTTGAAAAGATGAAGAGCGGGGGAGGCTCTAGTTGGTGCTGTGGCTGGCGTGGCTGTTGGCCTGCATCACGGGATAACCTGCAAAGGCTGTCTCGGTTCCGCTTTGACGTAGCTCTCGCGCTGACAGACCATGGGCGGTGCGGAAGGCGCGCGCGAAGGTGGATTGCGAGGTGAAGCCGGTGGCCACCGCGATCTCCATCAGGGGCAGGTTGGTGTCGGTGACCAGTCGGCGGGCCTCGGCCAGACGCAATTGCAGGTAGTGGTCCTGCGGCGTCGTGTTCAGGCGCAGGCGGAATTGCTGCTGCAGGCTGCGCGGGCTGGTGCCCAGCACCTCGGCGATTTCCGCCAGGGGTTTGGGATCATCCAGCGCCGATTCCATGATCGCATTGGCCTTGGCGGTGAGCGCATTGTGCTTGTGATGGCCCAGACGGCTCTGGCTGCGCTGGGGCGAGGCGATGCCGTCATAGAGGAACAGGCCTGCCACGCGAGATGCAAAGCCGTGGCCGTGGCGGGCGCTGATGATATGCAGCATCATCTCGATCGCCGGCGTGGCCCCACCGGAGGTCAGCCGTGCATCCGAGACGGTGAAGCGATCCGTGCGGCAGTGGATGTCGGGAAAGCGGGCGGAGAAATTCTCCAGGTCTTCCCAATGGGTGGTGGCTGCGTGGCCATCCAGCAATCCGGCCTCTGCCAGCAACCATGGCCCGCCGTCGATCCCTGCGATGGTGGCGCCGGTGCCGGCAATGCGGCGCAGACCGGCCAGCAGGCTCGGGGTGGCGTGGCGGGCCAGCTGGAACCCGGCCACGACGATGAGCAGATCGCAGCCATCGAGCCGCGCCAGCGGCGTTGTCGGCACCGTGAGGCCCGAGGTCAGCATCGGTGGCTCGGATGTGGCGCTGATGTAGTCCCAATCGAAGGCCGCGCGTCCGGCCAGCCGATTGGCCGCGCGCATCGGGTCAACCGCGGCGGCAAAGGAGAGCGTATTGCACTCGTCCATCACCAGAACGGCGGTCTTGAGCGGGCGGTTCTCCGGCTGGAGTATGTTTTTTGCGGATTTCATCAACTTCGATTCGCTTAAGGTAAACTCTTGCGGCCAAGGCTGAGCGAGAGTCAGGATCAGCGCAAATTGGAATCCGGGGAGAAGCCTGGGGATAACCCGTGGCACAACCCTGTACATCAGAGGGAAAATCAAAAATGCCGCTTTCGATGAACCGCGAGGTCTTTATCACCTGCGCCGTGACCGGCTCCGGAGGCACCCAGGATCGCAGCCCGCATGTGCCCCGCTCGCCGAAAGAAATCGCCGACAGCGCCATCGCTGCGGCCAAGGCCGGGGCGGCGATCGTGCATTGCCATGTGCGCGATCCTGAAACCGGCGCGCCCTCGCGCGACCTTGGACTCTATCGCGAGGTCACCGACCGGATCCGCGACAGCGACACCGATGTGGTACTGAACCTCACCGCCGGAATGGGCGGCGATATCACCTTTGGCGGCGTCGAGAAGCCGCTGCCGGTCAAGGCCGAGGGCACCGACATGATTGGTGCCACCGAAAGGGTGGCCCATGTGGCCGAGTGCCTGCCGGAGATCTGCACGCTGGATTGCGGCACCATGAACTTTGCCGAGGCCGACTATGTGATGACCAACACGCCCGGCATGTTGCAGGCGATGGGCAAGATGATGACGGATCTGGGCGTGAAGCCGGAGATCGAGGCCTTTGACACCGGCCACCTTTGGTATGCCAAGCAGCTGGTGAAGGATGGCGTCCTTGAGGCGAACGCGCTGGTGCAGCTCTGCATGGGGGTGCCGTGGGGCGCGCCGAATGACCTCAACACCTTTATGGCGATGGTCAACAATGTACCCGACGACTGGAACTGGTCGGCGTTCTCCCTGGGGCGCGATCAGATGGCCTATGTGGCCGCCTCGGTGCTGGCGGGCGGCAATGTGCGGGTCGGGCTGGAGGACAATCTCTACCTCGACAAGGGCGTGCTGGCGGAGAACTGGCAGCTGGTGGAGCGTGCTGGCACCATCATCTCCAACCTCGGTGCGCGGGTGATCACCCCGGCAGAGGTGCGTACGCGGCTTGGTCTGACCAAACAGGCGCCTGTGGCGAAGTAAGCAGCGACGACATGGGAACTCTCTCCGGGGCATGGGCGTTTCGGTCTTGATACCAAACTCAAACCCAGATCCCCGGAGGTCCCGTTCATGAACATCCGTCATCAGATCCGCACCCTGCTTGCCACTGCCTGTTGCCTGACTGTCGTCAGCACCGCAGCGGTGGCGGATGGATATCGCGACACGTCCGTCGTGATGACTGTGGAAGAAGACCTTGACCTCTCGCAGTACTTGGGCACCTGGTATGAGATTGCCCGTTTCCCCAACAACTTCGAGATGGGGTGCGAGGGCGTCACCGCGCAGTACTCTGCGCGCGACGATGACCGGATCGACGTGGTGAACCGCTGTTACCGAGAAGGGCTCAATGGTCCGCTTGATACGGCAGAAGGGGTCGCCCGCGTCGCGGGACCGGGACGGCTGGAGGTGAACTTCGTGTCCTGGCTCCGGCTGTTGCCCTTCACCTGGGGCGACTACTGGGTGCTGGATGTGGATGCGGAGTATGAGGTCGCCGTGGTTGGAACTCCGAACGGCAAGCAGGGCTGGATTCTGGCCCGCGCGCCCGAGATCAGCGCAGACAAACTGACCGAGGCGAAATCGGTCCTGCGCAAGAATGGCTATGACATTGGCGCCCTTGAAATGGTGCCGCAGAACTAAGGACCAACGGAATGACAAAAACGGCTGCAATCATTGGCGGTGGTGTGATCGGCGGCGGCTGGGCCGCGCGCTTCTTGCTGAACGGCTGGGACGTGCGGGTCTTTGATCCCGACCCGGAGGCCGCGCGCAAGATCGCGGAGGTGATGGACAACGCGCGCCGCGCTTTGCCGGGTTTGGGCAATGTCGCCCTGCCGGCTGAGGGTGCGATGACGTTTCACGACACCATCGAGGCAGCCGTTCAGGGCGTCGACTGGGTGCAGGAAAGCGTGCCGGAGCGGCTTGACCTGAAGCAGAAGGTATATGGCGAATTGCAGGCGCATGTTCCGCTGGATGCGGTGATCGGGTCGTCGACCTCCGGCTACAAGCCGTCTCAGCTGCAGGAGGGGTTCACCAACGCCGCGCAGATCGTCGTCGCGCATCCCTTCAACCCGGTCTACCTGATGCCGCTGGTTGAGGTGGTCACCACCGAGGCGAACAGCCCGGAGATTATCGCCAAGGCCAAGGAGATCGTCAGCGCCATCGGCATGTATTCTTTGCACCTGAAGAAGGAAATCGACGCCCATGTGGCAGATCGCTTCCTCGAGGCGGTCTGGCGCGAGGCGCTCTGGCTGGTCAAGGACGGTATCGCCACCACCGAGGAGATCGACAACGCCATCCGCTATGGCTTTGGCATCCGCTGGGCGCAGATGGGCCTGTTTGAGACCTACCGGGTTGCGGGCGGCGAAGCGGGGATGAAGCATTTCCTGGAACAGTTCGGCCCCTGTCTCAGTTGGCCCTGGACCAAGCTGATGAATGTGCCGGAATACAACGACGAGCTGGTGGACCTCATCGCCGGTCAGTCCGATGCGCAGTCCGGCCATCACTCGATCCGTGAGCTGGAGCGCATCCGCGACGACAACCTCGTGGGGATGATGCGCGCATTGGGCGCCAATGACTGGGGCGCGGGTGCCCTGCAGAACGCTCATGACAGCGCGCGCATGCAGGCGGCGGGGCTGGCCCGCAGCATCGACGACGTGGCAGATATCACCCAGCCGATCCTGACCCAGAGCCGCACGGTGCCGCTCGACTGGACCGACTACAACGGCCACATGACCGAGAGCCGCTATCTCGACGCCTTTGCTCAGGCCACCGACCGGCTGATGGAGATCATCGGCTGCGACGCCGAGTATATCGCCTCGGGCGGCAGCTATTTCACTGCCGAGACCCACATCCGCCATATCGACGAGGTGCACGCGGGCCATCCCATTCAGGTCAGAACGCAGGTCATCATGGGCGCAGACAAGAAGATGCACATCTGGCACGAGATGTTCGAGGGCGACCGCCTGCTGGCGACCGGGGAGCATATGCTGTTGCACGTGGACCTCAAGACCCGTCGCTCCGCACCGCCCGCCGCGCATATCGAGGCCAATCTGGTCAGGATTGCGGCGGCGCATGCGGCCTTGCCCGCGCCCGACGGGCTGGGCCGCGCCATCGGCGCGCCGCGCTAATACGTGTTTTTGTGACTGCAGGCGCGTCCGGGATCGGGCGCGCCATTGCGGCGGGCCCTGCTGCCACCGGGGCCGAGGTCTGGGTGACGGATGCCGATGCCGCGAGTGGCATGCCCGGCTGAGGGCTGCATAGCCCGGCCAACAGGACGATAAGGCGCGCGCTTAGGTCTTTTCGTCTATTTGTGCCCGCAATGCGCCCACCCGGCGTGGCATCTGCCGCGCGGTGATCGACGCCTCGCGCACCAGCCGATCAAAATGGCCGGTGTAGGTCTCCACCCGCTCTCGGTCGCGAAACGCCATGTAATGGCTGCCGGCGTAGAAGACACAAAGCAACGGGCCAAAGATGGTCAGCGGCGAGGAGTACAGCCGCTTGGCATCATAGAGATAAATCCGCAAACGCGGATAGAGCTGCGTCGTCAATTGCTCCAGATGCTCCAGCTGTTCGATCCGTATCTCGGCAGAGAGACCCTCGTAGTATCCTACCCCTTTGGCAAAACTGTCGATTTCATAGATCGGCATCGCGATCTCATAGTCGGAGCCCGCCTGCCGCATCCATGTCAGCCGATCCTGCGAGGCGCCGATCGCCTGATCTGCGGTGCGGCCCAGATGCGGCGCGTATTCCCATTCCAGCACCGCGCGGGTCTTCAGCATGTCGGGCAGGGTCGCGGGCACATGGCGGATCTTGTAGCCTGCCGCCTCGCGGTGCCACTCGTAGATGCGTTCATCCACCAGCGCCCGGGGCGCTTCGGTCATCGACATCGAAGAGGCCAGCAGCTCGGCCGCACTCTCGGGCCGATCCGATAGGCTCAACAGCCAGTCCGCCGACACGCCAAGGGCCGTCGCGCAGGCGCCGACCACATGGGCGTTGGGCAATCGCGCGCCCGCATCTGTCAGCAGCTGCGAAATAGTGGAGCGATCCACATCAGTGGCCCGGGCCAATGCGCTCTGACTGAGATTGCTCTCCCGCAGGGCGCGGTTCAGGCGCTCTCGGAACTGTGCGGCACGCAAACGTTTGTCGATATTTTCTCTCATGTGGTGACATATATCACCGTTGATGGATTTTGTTAATCACATACGGAATTCTACACAGCCTGCCGTTGATCTAACCTGACCCCAGATCAAAAAAATCGGAGGCAGTATGGAAACGCGTGGGCGCTCCCTCGTGAAGGCGATTGTGTGGAACGTCATCGGGCTCATCTCGATGACGCTGGTGGGATTTCTGGCGACCGGCTCGGCCACCGCCGGTGGGGTGATGGCGGCGATCAACACCGCCATCGGCTTTACCTGCTATCTGATCTACGAGCGGGTCTGGGCGCGGATTTCCTGGGGCCGGGTCGGCGGGCGGCGTCATGCGTGATCTGACCGAAGAGGAACAGATCGCTGCGGCTCAGGCTGTCGCGGATGTGTCGGACCGGATCGAAACACCGCTGGAGGTGGCATTGACACCGGACGCGGCCGAGGCCCATGCGGCGCTGCCGCGTCACCCGGAATGGGGCACGTTTGCGCTGATCCTGGCCTGCTACCTGGTCTGGGGCGGGGCGCTCTTTGGCCTGGCGCAGGTCTCGCATCTGCTGGCGGTGCTGCTGGCGGGGGGGATGGTGGCGCTGCATTCCTCGCTTTGTCACGAGGTGCTGCATGGCCACCCGTTCCGCAGCCGCCGCCTGAACGAGGCGCTGGTGGTTCTGCCGCTCAATCTTGCGGTGCCTTATGGCCGCTTTCGCGACACCCACCTGCAGCACCATCAGGACGAAGACCTCACCGATCCCTATGATGACCCGGAAAGCAATTTTCACGACCCCGCGGTCTGGGCCCGGCTGCCCGCCTGGCGCCAGCGTCTGCTACGGGTCAACAACACGCTTCTGGGGCGCATGGTGATCGGGCCGGTGATCGGACAGATCTCCTTCATGCAGGAGGATTGGACGCTGGTGCGCCGGGGGCAGCGCGGGATCCTGCGCGACTGGGGGCTGCATGCGCTGGGCACGGCGCTGGTCCTGTGGATCGTGTCGCTGTCGGCGCTGCCGGTGCTGGCCTATCTCTGCGCGGCCTACCTCGGCCTCTCGGTGCTGAAGATCCGTACCTATCTGGAGCACCGCGCCCATGAGGACATGCATGGCCGCACGGCAATTGTTGAGTCCCGTGGCCTGATGGGCGCAGTGCTGGGGTTTCTGTTCCTCAACAACAACCTGCACATTGTGCATCACCTCTACCCCGGCGTAGCCTGGCACCAGCTGCCGGCGCTCTACAAACGCCATCAGGCGCGGTTTCAGGCGCGCAATGACGGCTATGTGCTGGCCAGCTATGCCAGCGTGTTCCGCCAGTTCGCCGTCCGCGCCAAGGATCCGGTGCCACATCCGCTCTGGAAATCTCCGGAGTAAGGGCGCATAGGGTCGGTATGCGATAGTATACCTTAAAGGTCATTCAATGCCGCTCTGGATTCCCGTCACCCTCGCCGCCGCCACATTCCAGACCCTGCGCTTCATGCTGCAGAAGGTCCTGAGCGCGGTCACACTGAGCGCAGCGGGGGCGACGTTCTCGCGTTTTGTCTACTCCGCGCCGGTGATCCTGCTGCTGCTCTGGGCCTATGTGGCGGCCACAGATGCGGCGCTGCCGGCCCTCTCGCGGCCGTTCTGGGGCTTTGCCATCGTCGGGGGACTGTCGCAGATCCTTGCCACGGTCTGCGTTGTGGCGCTGTTCAAGGCGCGTAACTTTGCCGTCGGCATTACCTTCAAGAAGACCGAAGTGATCCAGACCGCCATCGTCGGCCTGGTGGTGCTCGGCGATGAGGTCTCTACGCTGGGCTGGGTGGCGATCCTGATTGGCCTGGCGGCGGTGCTGGTGCTGTCCAAGACCAAGGATGGCCCCAAGGGCCTGTGGCGGCAGCTGACCGGACGGGCGCCGCTGCTGGGGCTTGGCTCGGGCGTGCTGTTTGCCTTCTCCGCGGTCAGCTACCGGGGCGCGTCGCTGCAATTGCAGGAGCCCGACGCGGTGCTGCGCGCGGCCGTGACGCTGGCGGTGGTGGTCTGCTTGCAGACGGCGATGATGCTGGCCTGGCTAGGCGTCCGCGACCCCGGCGAGATCGCCCGGGTCTGGGCGGCACGCCGGGTGGCGGTCTGGGTGGGGCTGACCAGCATGGGCGGCTCGTTTTGCTGGTTTCTCGCCTTCACCCTGCAGAACGCGGCCTATGTGAAGGCCTTGGGGCAGGTGGAGCTGCTGCTGTCCCTGCTGGCCTCGCTGGTGGTGTTCAAGGAGGTGGTGACTCGGCGTGAGATCTTCGGCATGGCACTGCTGGTGCTGTCGATTCTGGCCCTGATCCTGGCGCTTTGATCCGGACACGAAGGTCCGGACACGAAGGTCCGGATACGACACGCCTCTGATGCGAAAATCCGATCCCAACCAAGCAGACCCGATGGAACATGGGGCAGGTGGGGCTCCCGCCCGTCGCCGCAGCCCCCTTTTTTTGCAAAAGGGGCACAGCGCTCCCGTTGGGCATGGCACCGCGCGGGACGCGCGGTGCCGCAGCCTGCCCCCTTAGGGGGCAGGCTGCCCGGCCCAAGGCCGATGGGCTGTGGTCCCTGACAAGGGACCGCAGCGCCGGGGGCGGGAGCGCACCCGGTTTGACGAAAAAGGACCGGTGGACAGAGGAGGCGGGGGCCGGGGCGCGTGGTCGAGGCCTATTGAGCCTGCGACATCGGACGGCCATGCAGGCGCAGGAACAGGCTTTCCTCATCGTCATTGCGAAAGAATGGCGTGCTGTCCGTGCGGGTGCCGCTGCGCAGGTTGGCGGTGACCTCGGCCAGAACCACTTCGGTGATGAAGGGCAGATCGAAGCTGCGCACCTGGCTGAGCGGGATCCACTGCAGATGTGACAGCTCGTCCGAGGCGCGGGAGAAATCATCCAGATCGCCCACCAAGGCGTCGGCGTCCGCCAGAAAGAACCGCGCATCAAACCGGCGTGGGCGACCCGGCGGTGTCAGAGCGCGAAAGACAAACGTCAGCCCGGAGGCATCTGGCACATGGCCGGTGGCAGCAAAGCTCTGCCAATCTGTCGGAACATTGTCCTGCCAGGAGCCGGGGCGCCCGAGGATCAGCCCGGTCTCCTCCCACAGCTCTCGAGTGGCGGCGACGCATAACGCCTGCCAGACGTCGTCCGCAGCATCCTCACCAAGGCGATTGCGGCAGGGCTGCGAAATCTCCGCAGCCAGTGCGATGTCCCGGTCGCCAGCATCGACGGCGCCGCCCGGAAAGACGAATTTGTTTGGCATGAACGCGGCTTTGGCACCGCGCTGTCCCATCAGGACGCGCGGGTCGTCGCTGTCGCCGTCGCGCACAACGATCACCGTGGCCGCATCGCGGATTGCGGTCTTGTCGCGTGTGGCAGTCGTGCCTGTCATCTCCGTCTCCTTCTTCTCGCGTCCCACGACCAATGCCGCCCGCCCCGGCGCCATATGCGCACCGGTGGCAGTGTCACGTCTTTGCGCCAGAAAGGAAAGAGAAGACCCGGCGTCGCATCGGCCTGGGCGGGCTGGGGCGGTCTGAGGCAGACCGGGATCCGACTGGCCCGGGCGCTGGCTCAGCTGGCCTTGTCGAACCCGTGCATGCGCCGCGCCCATTGATAGGCGACGACAACGCCCTTCAGTCTCGGCAGCAGATAGAGCGAGGCGGTCAGGCAGCCCACCGAGAAAACGGTGGCCATCACCCAAGGGGATGGGCGCCATTCGAAGGCGGTGTAGTGCATCAGGGGCGCCATCACGTGGCCGACCACCAGAATGGTCAGATAGGCCGGACCGTCATCCGCCCGGTGATGGCTGAAATCCTCGCCGCAGGAGGCGCAATGATCGTTCACCTTGAGATAGCTGTGCAGCAGTTTGCCTTCGCCACATTTCGGGCAGCGGCGACGCCAACCCTTCCACAACGCGGGCTTTGTCGGGCGGTCGTCAGCCAGCGCTTGTTGCTGGGCGAGGCTTTGCGTCTGTGTCATCTGATGCTCCGTCACTGCGAGGGGGCCGCTCTGAAATGCGTCTTTGGCAATGCCCATCTTCAATACTTAGCCCCAAATATGCAAATCAGAGGTTGATTTCGCTGTGACCCGGTGACGCGGCGCTGTTTTTTCGGGGGATGGATTTTTTCTCCGCCTGTGGCGACGGAAACCCGGACCGCCGCCGTTTCATTTCTACATCGGGCAGCACAGTGCTGCTGAGGCTCACAAAAGGAACGATGTTATGACGAAACGGATTCTGATCGCCACACTCCTGTCGTTGACCACTGCAGCGGCAGGGACTCTTGCCGTCGCGAAGCCGGGTTTTGGTCCCGAGCGCCATAAGCCGACGTTCGAGCAGCTCGACGTGGATGGCAATGGCGCCTTGTCGAAGGCCGAAATCGCGGCGATGGGTCAGGCGCGTTTCGATGCGGCAGATACCAATGGCGATGGGCTGCTGAGCGCCGAAGAAATGACGGCCAAGGCGCAGCAAAGGATTGCCAAGCGGACCGCCGCCATGATCGAACGGTTTGACAAGGACGGCGATGGCGCCTTGAGCGCTGAGGAAATGCCGCAGCGCCGGGGCCCGCAGCAGCTTCTGGACAAGGCGGATACCGATGGCAACGGCTCGATTTCAAAGGCGGAGTTTGACACCGCGCAGGCCATTCTGGAGACCGTGATGAAGAAAAGACATCACCGTGGCGGCCCGGATCGGCAGGGCGACCAAATGGATGCGGAGTAAGTCGAATTCGCACTGAACACTGCATATGCCTGCGTTCAAACCTGCACCTCCCCATCCGGGGGAGGTGCCCGTGATCGGTCTGGGTCGCAGGGCCGCCGATGTGGCGGCTGCGCCGGAGGCGAGCGACGAGGCACTTCTGGTGTTGTTCGCCAATGGCGATCCGACCGCCGCCGCCGAGCTGACACGCCGCCTTGGCCCGCGTGTGCTGGGGGTGGCGATGCGGGTGCTCGGCAATCCTGCCGAGGCCGAGGATGTCACACAGGACGCGATGATCCGGCTGTGGAAGATCGCGCCCGACTGGCGCAGAGGCGAAGCGCAGGTCTCCACATGGCTCTACCGGGTGACGATGAACCTCTGTATCGATGTCAAGCGCAAGGCGCGGGGCGGTCATGTGGATCTGGACGCGATTCCCGAACCGCCGGATCCGGCGGCAGGGGCCGCGGAGGGGTTGCAGGACAACGCCCGGCGCGATGCCTTGCAAGAGGCGTTGATGACCCTGCCGGAACGCCAGAGGCAGGCTGTGGTGCTGCGCCACATCGAGGAATTGAACAACCCGGAGATTGCCGGGATCATGGAGATCAGCGTGGAGGCAGTAGAAAGCCTGACCGCGCGGGGCAAACGGATGCTGGCCAAGGCTCTGGCCGGGCGTCGTGAGGAATTGGGGTATCAGGATGGCTGATCATCAGAAATATCAGAACGGCGATACCGACCTCGACGCGCTCTTTGCCGAGGCCCGGCAGGCGCGCCCGGATCTGCCCGACAGGCTGATGTCCACGATCACGGCAGCGGCTGCGACAGAACAGGCGCGCTGGTCCGCGCCGGCACCCGCGCGCCGCCGTCCGCCCCTGGGCGTGCTGCTGGCCGCGCTTGGCGGCTGGCCCGCGGTGGGCGGGCTGGTGGCGGCGAGTTGTACCGGCCTCTGGATCGGTGTGGCGGGGCCGGAGGCGGTCTTTACCGCGCCGGGGGTCAGCGCGCTTGCCGCGACACCCACGGTCAGTTCGGAGTATGCCGCTTATGAAACTTTCGATCTGGCCACTGTCATGGCCGAGGATATGCAATGACCCAGACATCTGACACCGGACGCTCCTCTCGCATGCCGCGCTGGCTGAAGGCGGTGTTTGCGCTGTCGCTTGCGGCGAATTTGGCGGTGGTCGGCCTGGTAGCCGGGGCTGCGCTGCGCGACGATCGCTCAGGTCGGTCCCGCCACAAGGCCCCGCCGCCGCCCGCTGCGGCAGAGGCGATCGGCGCGGTGATGTACCGAAGCCTGGACCGCGACTCTCGTCGGGTCCTGCGGGATCTGGCGGACGGCCAATACGGCAACATCGTGGAGCGGCGCATCGCGGAGCTGAATGCGCTGCTGGAGGTCATCCGCAGCGAGCCGCTGGATGTGCCGGTATTGCGCGCGCGCATCGATGCGCAAACGGCCGCGATCAATGAGTTTCGGGAAGCGATGCTGGAGGTCTGGATCGCGGAGTTGCAGCAGATGTCGCCGGCTGAGCGTGCGGCCTTTGCCGACAAGGTGGAACGCCATGTGGCCCGGTTTCGCAAACCACCCCCGCGTGAGGGGCACAAGGGCGGTGCGCGCGACTGAGACGGCACAGGTGACGGATCGCGCGTCCTCTTCAGCGTGAGCGCTATGCCGAACTGGGGTGAAATCGGGGGCAGGGGCGTCGATTGTGATGCACGGCTGCGCGCCGCAAATCTCTGTCAGATCAGGCCGCCGCGCTGCGCTGAGGGCCTTTGACCAGCGCCTGGTTGCGTCCGGCATGTTTTGCATCATAGAGCGCGCGATCCGCGGCGGCGAACATGTCGTCACCGGATGCGACGTGTCCGTCAGGGGTGCTGACCACGGCGCCGACACTGACCGTGACCGCCAGCGGACTGTCACATCCGGGGGCGTCAAACGGCGTCGTGCTGATGGCGTTGCACAGCCGGGTGGCCGTGGTTGCGGCCTCTGAGGGGTGAATGCCGGGCATCACCACCATGAATTCCTCGCCGCCGATGCGGGCCAGCAGATCACAGCCGCGCAGCTGCGCTTTCAGGCGGCGGGCGGCCTCGACCAGTACTGCGTCCCCGACAGGATGGCCGTGTTGGTCGTTGATACGTTTGAAATGGTCCAGATCGGCGACCATGACCGCAAAGGTCTCGCCTGTGGTGCAGGCCTCGCGTGCCACCTGCTCTAGGAACGGGCGGGCATAGCGGCGGTTGTAGAGCCCGGTCATCGGGTCTTCCATCGCGGCGCGATAGCCATTGCGCAGGTTTGCGCGGATCATTTCGGCCCGCTGTCTGTGGTGCAACTGGGTGCTGATCCGCAACGCCAGCTCGTCCACCTGAAATCCGCAGTGCAGGACATCATGCGCGCCACGGTCCAGTGCCTCAGCGGCGATCGTGGCGTCTGCGGGGTTCGGTACCGCAATCACCACGCTGTCGCGGGTGCTGATGCGGGCACGCAGATCGGCCAGCAGACGCAGGGCCATGCCAGCGGATTGTTCGTTCAGCTCAATTACGATGACATCGGGGACCGGCGTGCGCATCAGGTCCTGAATGGCGTCCACGTTATAGGCGCGCAGGTTGTAGCCAACGCTACCAGCCAGCCGGGATTTCCACTTCTGTGCGGTGGGCAGGTCGTGGCATACCAGCGCCACGCTCGTGTCGGGGCGCGGCGCTGCGGTCACGGTGGCGCCGGTCATGGGCATGACGAACGAGGGCACGCCATCTTCTCGCATGTGCAGATCCTCATCCTGCATGCGCATGCGCAACAGGCTGCGAATCCGGGCCTGAAGGATCATGTCGTCCACCGGCTGCGGCAGGACCTCGTCGATGCCCGCCGACAGTGCCTTGATCCGGGTGCCGCGATCATTGGAGGTGCTGAGGGCGATCATTGGCACATCCGCCAGCTGCGGCATCCGCGACAGGGCTGCCTTGACGGCCCCGGCGTCCCCGTCCGGCAGGGTCATCGCAGTGAGGATCAGATCGGGGCGATTGCCCGCCATCAGCTCCATCGCTGCCGACATGCTGTCCGCCTGCAGCACCTGAAAACAGGCGGCGGTCAATTGCACCTTCAAAACGATGCGATTGGTGGATACCCCATCTATGACTAGGATCGTGCCTTGCACGGTGAAACACCTTCATTTCCGGCTATTGCTTAGGTTTGAGTGTTGATGAGACTGGTTAACAAACCCTTTCGGGGTTAGTGCAAATTGACGTAAAAGTGTCGACAAGGGGGCTGATATGCCATTTTCCGCCGATCGCGCCGAGGTTCTGGGCTTAAAGGCGCTGAGCTGGCTGGCGAGCAACGATGACCTGTTGCCAGTGTTTCTCGGATCCAGTGGCGCGTCGATCTCGGACCTGCGGGATCGGGTGGGGGATCCCGACTTTCTCGGGGCCGTGCTGGACTTTCTGCTGATGGATGATGCCTGGGTCGTGGCATTCTGCGACAGCGAGGATGTGGCCTATGCGTCGCTGGTCGAAGCGCGGGCGATGCTGCCCGGGGGTGAACAGGTCCATTGGACGTGATAAGCGCCGCGCTGACGTCTCTTCCAACCGAGGACCTTCCATGACCATCTCTGCGCTTCTCTTCGACAAGGACGGTACGCTGTTCGATTTTTCCCGCACTTGGAATGGCTGGTCGATGTCGATGCTGACCGATCTCGCGCAGGGCGATACCGCGCGTCTGGCGGCCATGGCCGAGGCCGTCAGCTATGATCTCGAAGCGCGCGCCTTTCGCCCGGACAGCCTGGTGATTGCCGGGACCAACGACGAGGTGGCAGAGGTTCTGTCGCCCCATGTGCCCGATATGGATGTCGCAGAGCTGGCGCAGTACCTGATCCGGACCGCGGCAGAAGCAGATCTGGCACAGGCGGTGCCGCTGGCCCCCTATCTGGAGGCGTTGCGCGATGCGGGGATGAAGCTTGGTGTGATGACCAATGACGGCGAACATTCCGCCCGCCGCCACCTGACCCGCTCCGGTGTGCTGGATCACTTCGACATGGTGATTGGCGCAGACAGCGGCTTTGGCGCCAAACCGGATCCCGATCCGCTGCTGGCCTTCTGCACGACGGTGGGCGTGGCCCCCGCGCAAACCGCGATGGTCGGTGACAGTCGCCATGACCTCATCGCCGGGCGCGCGGCGGGCATGCACACGGTGGGGGTGCTGACTGGCATGGCCACCAAAGAGGACCTCGCGCCGCTGGCGGATGTGGTGCTGCCGGATATCGGCCATATCCCGGCCTGGCTCGCCCGTTAACGCGGTCTTCATGCGCTGATGACCGGCATGTGCCGACCTGAATGCGACATGCTGTGTCGGTAATGGACAGGTGTGTCTGGTGCCTGCTGCGGCAGAGTGAATGGAGGGCGATATCCATTTCACCACAGGAGGCACCATGTCGGAGACAGTTGCGCGCAAACGTCGCGGTGGCGGCAGAGCAGGGGCCGCGGCCCGTCGCGGATCCGCCACGCTGGAGCAGATGCCGTGGAATCCTCCGACCAATATCGACCGCCCCACGGAGCCACTGACCGAGGAGGGCATTGCCGCGATCCACGATGGCGCCATGCGCATTCTCGAGGAGATCGGCGTGCAGTTCCTCAACGATGAGGCGCTGGAGATCTTCAAGCAGGCCGGCGTCAAGGTCGAGGGCGAGCTGGTCCGCATGGACCGCGACTTTGTGATGGAGATGGTGGCCAAGGCTCCGCGCGAGTTCACCCTGACGCCGCGCAACCCGGATCGTGCCATCCGCGTCGGCGGCAATACCATGCTGTTCGGCAATGTCTCCTCGCCGCCGAACTACTGGGATGTGGAGCTGAACAAGAAGATCCCCGGCACCCGCGAACACTGCCGCAACCTTTTGAAACTGACACAGTATTTCAACTGCATTCACTTTGCGGGAGGCTATCCGGTGGAACCTGTCGACCTGCATCCTTCGGTGCGCCACCTCGATGTGCTTTATGACAAGCTGACGCTCACCGACAAGGTGATGCATGCCTATTCACTGGGCAAGGAGCGGGTCGAGGACGTGATGGAGATGGTGCGCATCGCTGGCGGCCTCAGCCATGCGGAGTTCGATGCCAAGCCGCATATGTACACCAACATCAACTCCACTTCGCCGCTGAAGCATGACGAGCCGATGATCGACGGCTCGCTGCGGCTGATCCGGCGCGGCCAGCCGGTGATCGTGTCGCCTTTCACGCTGGCGGGCGCGATGGCGCCGGTGACCATGGCGGGCGCGGTGGCGCAGTCTCTGGCCGAATCGCTTTGTGCGATCGCCCTGTTCCAATACGTCGCCCCCGGCGTGCCCTGCGCCATCGGCACCTTTACCTCCAATGTGGACATGAAATCCGGCGCACCGGCCTTTGGCACCCCAGAATACATGCGCGCCACCCAGATGACCGGGCAGATGGCGCGATTCTACGGCCTGCCGATGCGCTCCTCCGGGGTCTGCGCCGCCAATGTGCCGGACGGCCAGGCGATGTGGGAGACCTCAAATTCGCTCTGGGCGGCGGTGCAGTCCGGCACCAATATGGTCTACCACGCCGCAGGCTGGCTGGAGGGCGGGCTGATCGCCAGCCCGGAGAAATTCATCATGGATTGCGAAGTGCTGCAGATGATCCAGCGCTACATGGACCCGGCAATCAACGCCACCGGCCCGGACGAGATTGCGCTGGAGGCGATCCGCGAGGTGGGTAACAACGGCCATTTCTTCGGCACACAGCACACCCAGGACCGCTACGCCACGGCCTTTTATCAGCCCTTCCTGAGCGATTGGCGCAACTATGAGGCCTGGGAGGCCGCTGGCGGTGTCTGGACTGCCGAGCGGGCACATACGATGTTCAAGGAGATCATCGCAGAGTTCGAGGAACCGCCGCTGGACCCCGCAATCCGCGAGGAGTTGGCGGCCTTTGTGGACCGTCGCAAGGCCGAGGGCGGCGCTCCGACCGATTTTTGACGGCCTGTCGCCTCCGGTTCGCGTTCAGCAACTTTAGCCGGTTTTCGGCCTCTCCTGGACAGTATTCCTTTGGAACGCCTGCGTGTTTTGGTATAATCAGCCATAACAAGCATGTTTTGGGATGGTCGAGGACGAGTTTAGAACGCGGTGTCGCGCATTGTTGCCAGGGCGAACCCAGAGTCGAACACAGCACTACCGATGACAGCTAGAAGACCGTAGGCGAGACCCTGCGGGTTTTTTATTTTGCGTTAGCTTTGCTGTGTGTCGGGAGGTTTCAAAGCTGGGAAAACCCTTTATCAGAAAACAGCGATAGAAGAATATTCGGTCTTTCTTAAGCATGTAGGCGGTAGAAAAGGCTGAGGTGAATTAGGGAACGGCCGTATGCACGGTTTGATCAACAGGGCAGTTCAGGCTTTTGTCATCAGCACCTACGGTGACAAACGCTGGGGCGAAATCATGGACGACAGCGAGCTCGGATTTTCCGAGTTCGAGGCTATGCTTGTGTATCCCGAAGACCAATCCTCGCGCATGCTGCGCGCGCTCGAACGCAACCTGCAACGCCCGCTTGCTGAAATTCTGGAGGACGTCGGCACGTTTCTGGTGTCCAATCCGCAGGTGGAAGCGTTGAGACGTCTGCTGCGCTTTGGCGGCGTGAATTATGTCGAGTTCCTGCATTCGCTCGATGATCTGCCGGACCGCGCTCGGCTGGCGGTGTCCGACCTGCATTTGCCGGGGCTGGAGTTGATTGAACAGGCGCCCGGCCAGTTCGATCTGCTGTGTCAGCCGGGGGTGCAGGGGTATGCGCAGGTGATGACCGGCGTATTGCGCGCCATGGCGGATGACTATGGGGCCTTGGTGATTCTCGACCAGTCCGGCACGCGGGATGGTGCGGATGTGATCTCCATCACGCTGATCGAAAGCGAGTTCGCCGAGGGGCGGGCCTTTGACCTGGGGGCGCATTCACTATGATGACCTTTGACGATCTGGCAGCGCTCGCCAGCCAGGTGTGCCCGATGCATGTGATGATCGATGCCGAGGGCACGGTGACCAGCCATGGCCCGACCTTGCTTAAACTGTGTGATGGCGACGACTGGAAAGGAAAGTCTTTCTTCGACGTTCTCGACCTGCAGCGCCCGCGCTGGGTCAAGACCATTTCCGACCTCCTCGAAACGGCTGGCTGCAAACTGCATTTCCAGCTGCGGGAGGCGCCGCACACCCGCATGAAGGGCGTATTGGTGCCGCTGCCAGACGGGCAGGGCGCATTTATCAACCTGTCATTCGGGATCTCGGTTCTGGATGCGGTGCGCGATTTCAACCTGACCAGCCAGGATTTCTCCCCCACCGATCTGACCATCGAGATGCTCTATCTGGTGGAGGCGAAATCCGCCGCGATGGAGGCCTCGCGCCAGCTGAACCTGCGCCTGCAGGGCGCCAAGATCGCGGCCGAGGAACAGGCCTTTACCGATACGCTGACAGGGTTGAAAAACCGCCGCGCCATGGATCACGTCTTGAACCGCCTGATCAGTGGCGGGCGCGATTTTGCGCTGATGCATGTGGATCTGGATTTCTTCAAGTCGGTGAACGACACCTTTGGTCACGCTGCAGGCGACACGGTGCTGCAGCGGGTCGCGGCCATCATGGTCGATTGCACCCGCAAGTTTGATACGGTCGCGCGGATTGGCGGCGATGAATTCGTCCTGGTGTTTGAAGGGCTTATGGATCGCAACCGCCTGCAAGATCTGGCACGCCGCCTGATCACGCGTCTCGAAGAGCCGATCATGTATGGCGTGGACGAATGCCGGATCTCCGCATCGGCCGGAACGACCCTCTCCACAGAGCTTGCGAGTCCTGATCCCGCGGCATTGCTGCATCAGGCGGATGTGGCACTCTATGCCGCCAAACGGGCCGGGCGCGCGCAGCACATGTTCTATGCTCCGGGGCTTGAGGCTGAGATGGTCGAGCACGACACCAAATCGGCCTGAACAAACTACAGGCGTGACGCAGGAGACACCCCGGTTGCCGTCCCGGCACCAGTGGATCGGTTCTGTGTGTGCTGAGCCGTGAGAATTGGACTGGTCAAAGTGCCCTATATTGGAGCTTTTCTATGGGCTGCCCTTCGGTAGGCTGTTGAAAACCCTCAGCCAATGCGGAGCACAGCCATGTCCAGCCAACATCCTGAAGCCGAAGCCTCGCGCATCTTGCCCAGCGTCTGCCCGCTGGATTGTCCCGACACCTGCAGCCTCAGCGTCGAGGTCACGGGCGATCAGATCACCGCCGTGCGGGGCTCCGAGGCCAATCCCTTTACCGCCGGGGTGGTCTGCAACAAGGTCACCCGCGCCTATCCGGATTTCGTGCACGGCTCCGCCCGTCTGACCCATCCGCTGCGCCGTGTTGGCCCGCGCGGATCGGATCAGTTCGAGCGGATCAGCTGGGACGCGGCGCTGGATCTGGTGGCAGAGGGCTTTGGCGCTGCCATCAACGCGCATGGGCCCCAATCTATCCTGCCGCTGAACTACGCCGGCCCGCATGGCGAGCTGGCCGGGGGCTCGCTGGATCGGCGGTTCTTTTATCGCCTTGGGGCCACACGCATGAACCGCGGCCCGCTCTGTGGCGGGGTGCGCGGCCTTGCCTATGAGAGCCTCTATGGCAACGCGCCAGGCATGCCGCCGGAACAGGCCGCACATTCCGACCTGATCGTGGTCTGGGGCAACAACGTCACCGTCTCCAACCTGCATCTCACCCGCGTGGTCAAAGCCGCCCGTGCCAAGGGCGCCCGGCTGGTGGTGATCGACCCCAAGCGGATCAAGCTCGCACAGCAGGCGGATCTCTACCTGCAGGTCAGACCCGGCACCGATGTGGTTTTGGCCCATGGTATCGCCGCCGAACTGGAGCGGCGCGGCGCCTTCGACAACGGCTTTATCGGGCAGTGGGTGCAGGGCGCGGAGGCCTATATGGCGGAGGCGCGCAGATATACCATCGCCGAAACCGCCCGGATCTGTGGCCTTGATGAGGGTGACATCCTGCAACTGGCGGACTGGATGCAGGTGGCCGATCGCATGGCCACCTCCACCGGCAACGGGATGGAGCGCGGACGCTCCGGCGGCTCTGGCCTGCGCGCGGCGATGGCGCTCAATGCGCTGCTGGGCCAGCACGGGCGGCTTGGGGCCGGGGTGGTGGCAAAGTCCGGTCTCGCCTCGCCCAAGACCCGGGCGCGGCTGCAAGGTGACCACCTGATCGACCCGGCCACACGCGTGGTCAACATCCTTGATGTGGCGCGGCTGATGCTGGACCGGGACCAGCCCACGCCGATCAACGCGGTGATGATCTACAACCACAACCCGGTCGCCACCCATCCCGATCAGGCCCGCATGATCGCGGCGCTGAGCCAGCCGGAGATCTTCACCGTCGGCTGCGATGTGGTGATGACCGACAGCATGGCCTATTGCGATGTGATCCTGCCTGCCGCCACGCATTTCGAGCATGACGAGATCTTTGCCGCCTATGGCCAGAACTACGTGCAACGCGCCGCGCCGGTGATCGCGCCGGTGGGCGAGAGCCTGCCCAACACCGAGATCTTCCGCCGTCTGGCGGCGCGCTTCGGCTACACGGAAGCCGCCCATCAGGCCAGTGACGCGCAGCTGATGGATGACGCGATGGACGCCAGCCATCCGCAATTCGAGGGCCGCCCGCCAAGTCAGATGCCCACCGACCGCGCGCTGGAAATGCAGGCACAGGACGGCACTGCGCTGATCCTCTGCGACACAGTGCAGCCCGACACGAAAAGCGGCCGGATCGAGCTGTTCAGCGATGCCCTGCAGGCGGAGACCGGCTTTGGCGTGCCGCGCTTTGATCCGGTGCCGCAGGACCTGCCGCTGGTGCTCATCACCCCCAGCTCCGACAAGCGCATCAACGCCACCTTCGGCAGCGCGCCGCTCTCTGCCGGCCCCGAAAGCATCGAGGTGCACCCAGAGGATGCCGCCGCGCGCGGGCTGCAGGATGGCGACACGGTGGAGGTTTCCAACACCCGCGGCAGCGTCACCTTTCGCCTCAAGGTCTCGGACGCGATGCAGCGCGGCGTGGTCTACGCGCCCAAGGGCACATGGCGCATCAGCTCCGCCACGGGTCTCACGGCCAATGCGCTGATCCCGGTGGAGGTGCGCACGGATATCGGCGACGGCGCCTGCTACAATGAGACTTTCGTGGAACTGCGCGCCTTTGCCGGTTTGCAGGCCGCCGAGTAGGCGAGGGCACCTCACGACAGACCGGACAGGACCGGGCCTCGCGCCCGGTCTTTGCTTGTTGTGACATTGGCAGGGCGTTACGCTCTCCTCCAGCACATACTCACCGGACCAATTGATGCCTAAACCCACGCCTGCCTTCATGCCGGACCGCGCCTCTGCAGTGCCGATCTTCGAGCAGATCTGCGTCTCCTTCCGCGCCCGCATCCGCTCCGGCGCGCTGGAAACCGGGGCGCGGCTGCCCGCGACCCGGGCCTTGGCGCAGGATCTGGGCGTGGCGCGCGCCACCGTGGTCACCGCCTATGAACAGCTGGTGGCGGAGGGCTACCTCGCCTCCCGTCGCGGCTCCGGCTACACGGTTTGCGCCATGGGTGAGGTCGAACTGTCCCCGGGCGCGCCCGCCACCGCGCCCCCGGAATTGACCGAGCGCGGAGATCTGCTGTTGGAGGCGGGCCAGCCCGACATGCGGCTGTTTCCGCACCGCGCTTGGGCCAAATGCGTCGCCCGCCTGTGCCGCACCCGGCCAGAGGACATGCTCAGCGGCTGTGGCCGATTTGGGCACCCGGAGCTGCGGCAGGCCATCGCCACCCATGTGCGCGACTGGCGCGGCATCGCGGCGCGTCCGGACCAGGTGCTGGTGACCTCCGGCGCGACCGAGGCGCTGGACATCTGCCTGCATGCGCTGGCCACGGCCGAGGGCGCGGTGGGTGTCGAGGATCCGGGCTTTCCCCCGATCCGCCGCTTTGCCGAGGCGCAGGGCCGCTGCACCCGCGATCTGGCGCTGGACCCACAGGGGGCGGAGCTGCCGACTCCCGGCGATGGCACCGATGTGGTGGTGCTGACGCCCTCGCATCAATACCCGCTGGGCGGCGCGATGACAGCGGGACGACGGCAGGACTTTGTGCGCTGGGCGGCGCAATCGCAGGGCTGGATCATCGAGGATGATTACGATTCGGAATTCCGCTACGCGGGCCGCCCGATCCCGGCATTGGCTGGCGTCGACGGGCAGGGGCGCACGGTCTATATCGGCAGCTTTTCCAAGATCTTCTCCAACAGCCTGCGCATGGGCTATATCGTGGCCCCCGATGGGCTGATCGACCGGCTGGCACAGGCCATGCGCGCCAAGGGGGCACGCGCCAGCGCCATGCCGCAGGCGGCCCTGGCGGAGTTCATGCAGCAGGGTGAGTTCTACCGGCATCTGCGCCGGGTGCGCCGGATCTACGCGGAGCGCCACCGCAACCTGATCGAGTCCCTGCGGGCCGGGTTTGGCGATGTGGGGCATGTGGTGGACCATCAGGCCGGCATGCAGGTGGTTTTGCATCTGCATGCCGCATTTGCGGACAGGCCAATCGTAGCCGCCGCCCGCGCCGCAGGGGTCGGGGCCGAGGCGCTTTCGGCCTACAGCCGCCGCGCGGGCGCCTGCAACGGCGTGGTTCTGGGCGCTTGCCTCAATGATCTGGACGAACAGGCAGAGGCCCTGATCCGCCTGCGACGGGCCATTTCCTCAACAGGATAATCCCCGTCGCGCCTGCGTATAGATCGTATGTGAGTGGTCGGATGCGCCAGCTTTTCGAAAAGGAAAAGTGGTACTCCGTAGGGGAATCGAACCCCTCTTTCCAGGTTGAAAACCTGGCGTCCTAACCGATAGACGAACGGAGCACTCTTGGTGTGAGCGGGTGTTTACTGAAGGTGGCCCAACCGCGCAAGAGGAAATCTGCCCAAAGTGCAAAGTTTTTACGACAGGGGGCGGAGCGTGAGATTCATAGTGAAACCAAGCGTTTAACGTGACGTGCCACATGTTTCACGCGGCATTGCATCGCGCAGTGTGCGGGATGTTTGCTCGATAACTACGGGGGAGAAAGTGGTACTCCGTAGGGGAATCGAACCCCTCTTTCCAGGTTGAAAACCTGGCGTCCTAACCGATAGACGAACGGAGCACTCTTGGTGTGAGCGGGTGTTTAGGGTTTTGCGCCGCAGGCCGCAAGCGAAAAAAACGCGGGCGGCGCAAAATTCTTATCCACAGGCGGCTGGAGGGCGCTGACCTCGCCCTTTGACGCCATGTCAGGCCTCGGCGGCGTCCTCCAACCGCAGTTGCGCGCTCTGGCGGCCACCCCAAGTGTTCACCTCCAGCCGTCCGGCCACATGAAACCGCGCGCCACCATGCTCCAGCAGGCGCGGCCCCAGCGCGGTGTCAAAGGCCCCAAAGGCGATGGTGTCGATATTGCCGCCCATGCCATCGGTAAAGCTGACCTTGAGATGCGATTCGCCCACCCGTTTGGCGAATCTCACCGCCATGTCGGGAAATCCGTAGCGCGGGGCAGGGGCGCCCGCGCCAAAGGGTCCGGCCTGTTCGATCTGTTCGATCAGATCCACGGTGGCCGCGCCCGGCATCAGCATGCCGTCGAGCTTCAGATCGGAGGGCCCGAGGTCTCCGGCGCCCTGTTTCTCCAACAGCTCCGCCAGCCGCGCCATGGCTGGTTCCAACTGGTCGCGCGCCACGGTCAGCCCCGCCGCCATCTTGTGGCCGCCACCCTTCAGCAACAGCCCTTCCATCGCCACCCGCTGGATCGAGGCGCCAAGGTCGATGCCGGACACCGAGCGGCCCGACCCCTTGCCCTCATCGCCATCCAGTCCGATGACAATAGCCGGGCGACCTGTGGCCTCCTTCAGGCGCGAGGCGACGATGCCGACCACGCCCGGATGCCAGCCTTCGCCCGCCGCCCAGACCAGCGGCGCGTCAAAGCCACGCTCCTCGGCCTGTTCCAGGGCGGCGGCACGTACGGCGTTTTCAATGTCGCGGCGCTCGGTGTTGAGCTGATCCAGCCGTTCGGCCAGCGCGGCGGCTTCATGCGGGTTCTCCGTCGACAACAGCCGCGCACCGAGATCCGCCTTGCCGATCCGCCCGCCCGCGTTGACGCGCGGGCCCAGCAGAAACCCGAGGTGATAGGTCGAGGGCGCCGAATCCATCCGGCTCACATCCGCCAGCGCCACCAGCCCGGGGCGCTGGCGCTGTCCCATGACCTTCAGCCCCTGACGTACCAACGCCCGGTTGGCGCCGATCAGCGGCGCCACATCAGCCACGGTCGCCAAGGCCACCAGATCCAGCATCGCCATCAGGTCCGGCCCCGCGCCAAGCCCCTTTTCGCGGGCCTGACGGCGCACCTCGACCAGCATCAGGAACACCACGCCGGCCGCACAGAAATAACCCAGATCGCCATCCTCGTCCTGGCGGTTCGGGTTCACCACCGCCACGCAGTCGGGCAGGGTCTCGCCGCCGAGGTGGTGGTCCAGCACCACCACATCCGCGCCCTTGGCCGCGGCAATCGGCCCGTGCGAGAGCGTGCCGCAGTCGACGCAGACAATCAGGTCGTGATCGCGCGCCAGACCGGCCATGGCGGCGTCATTGGGACCATAGCCCTCGTCGATCCGGTCTGGAATATACAGCGTCGCCTGCTGCCCCATCTGCCGCAGATAGACCATCAGCAGCGCCGCCGACGACCCGCCATCCACGTCATAATCGGCAAAAATCGCAATCCGCTCGCGCCGTTCCACCGCCTGCAGGAAACGTGCGGCGGCGGTCTCCATGTCCTTCATCCGACGTGGATCAGGCAGCAGCTCCTTCAGTTGCGGGGTTAGGAACCCGGTGGCCTCATGCGCGGGCACCCCGCGCCGTGCCAGCACCTGACAGACGGCGGCGGGCAGGCCGGTTTCTTGCGCCAGATGCTCACCCGCGCGGGATTGATCGACGCCGGGTCCCCGCCAGCAGCGCCCGGTCAGAGAGGTCTCGACACCCAGAAAACTCAAATCCGCACTCCCGTTATGTGCAAAGGCCGGACCCGTGCGGGACCCGGCCTTTCATCTTTTCCCAAATACCTAAATCCCGACCCCAGCTGCAAGCGCTGAGGCCGAAGCGGGATTACTGATGCGCGCTCAGCGGCGTGCGGTAGGTCATGCGCCGCACCGATCCGGTTTTGGAGCGCATCAACAACGTGGTCGTCTCGACCCAGCCCGGCTGGCGCTTGATGCGCGGCAGCAGCGAGCCGCCGGTCACCCCGGTGGCGGCAAAGATCACGTCCTGCGTCACCATCTCGTCAAGGGCATAGATGCGGTCCAGATCGGTGATGCCGGCCTTGGCGGCACGGCCACGCTCGTCATCGTTGCGGAACAGCAGTCGGCCAAAGATCTGCCCGCCCATGCATTTCAGTGCAGCCGCCGCCAGCACGCCCTCCGGTGCGCCGCCGGAGCCCATGTACATGTCGATGCCGGTGGTCTCGGCCTCGGCGCAATGCATCACGCCGGCCACGTCGCCATCGGTGATCAGGCGGATGGAGGCACCGGTTTCGCGCACCTCGGCGATCATCGGCTCGTGGCGGGGGCGTTCCAGAATGCAGACGGTGATGTCGGAGGGGGCGCATCCCTTGGCCTTGGCCAGCGCTTCGACCCGCTCGCGCGGCGACATGTCCAGTGACACCACGCCCTCCGGGTAGCCCGGGCCGATGGCCAGCTTGTCCATATAGGTGTCGGGCGCGTGCAGCATGGAGCCGCGCGGCCCCATGGCGATCACGGTGAGCGCGTTGGGCATGTCCTTGGCGGTCAGGGTGGTGCCTTCCAGCGGATCCAGCGCGATGTCGACGCCGGGACCATTGCCGGTGCCCACTTCCTCGCCGATGAACAGCATGGGCGCCTCGTCCCGCTCGCCTTCACCGATCACCACCACGCCGGCGATGTCCAGCAGGTTGAGCTGTTCGCGCATGGCGTTCACGGCGGCCTGGTCGGCGGCCTTTTCGTCGCCGCGCCCGATTAGCGGGGCAGAGGCCAGGGCGGCCTGTTCGGCAACCCGGGCCAGGCCCAAGGACAGCAGGCGGTCGTGAAACGGCGCGTCGGCGGTGGTCGAAGTCATTCCCAATATTCCTATCTCAAACTAGCGCGATCCCATTTGGCATAGCCCGGCCGCCCCCATCGGGGCAAGGCGCGGGCGAAGCTGGTGTCGCTAACAGTTACGCATATGGTTCGGTCTTGCGCGGGCCGCCGCCGAGGCGATCAGGGCCCGCGCGCTTTGCCCCCTATAGAGGGGGAATGTCACAGTTCTTCGATGCGCAGCGCCACCGGCGCGCCCTCGACAACGCCGGTTGCAGCCAGCCCCTCCAGCGCCTGTTCCAGCATTGCGGAGGTGCATTTGTGGGTCACGATCAGCACCGGCGCGATGGTGGTGGCATGGTCGTACTGGCGCATGCGGTGGATCGACACGCCCGCATCACCAAGCGCCGAGGCCACCTTGGCCATGGCACCGGGCTTGTCCTGCAGCGCCATGCGCACGTAATGCGGCGCGGGCAGGCCGGTCTGTGCCGCCGGGGTCTCTTCCAGCGTTGCGGCGGGCTGGCCAAAGGTTGCGATGCGCAAGCCGCGCGCAATGTCCAGGACATCGCCCATCACCGCGCTTGCGGTGGGGCCTTCACCGGCGCCGGGGCCGCGCAGCACCACCTGTTCGATGGCGTCGCCTTCGATCACCACCATATTGGTGCCGCCCTCCAGCTGGCCCAGCGGCGAATTCGCTGGCACCAGACAGGGGGTCATACGCTGCTCCAGCCCGCGGGCAGAGCGCTGCGCCACGCCCAGAAGCTTGATCCGGTAGCCCATGTCGGCGGCGTGGCGGATGTCCTCGATGGCGATGCGCTGGATGCCTTCCAGCTTCACATTGTCAAAGGCTGGTTTGGTGCCAAAAGCGATGGAGGCCAAGAGCGCCAGTTTGTGACCGGCGTCGATGCCGCCCACGTCCAACGTCGGGTCGGCTTCGAGAAAGCCCAGATCATCGGCCTCCTTGAACACGGTCGCATAGGGCAGGCCGGCGGTTTCCATCCGGGTCAGGATGTAGTTGCAGGTGCCGTTCATCACCCCCATGACGCGGGTGATCTCGTTGCCCGCAAGCCCCTCGGTGAGGGATTTGATCACTGGGATGCCACCGGCCACGGCAGCTTCAAAGCGGATCACGCGGCCATTGGCCTCGGCCTGTTCGGCCAGCGCCTGACCGTGAATGGCCAGAAGCGCCTTGTTGGCGGTGACCACATCCTTGCCCGCCGCCAATGCGGCCTCGGTGGCGCGTTTGGCGGCGCCCTCGTGGCCGCCCATCAGTTCGACAAACACATCCACGTCATCGCGGGTGGCCAGCGCCACCGGGTCGGTCTCCCAGGCGTAGTCCTTCAGCGAGACGCCGCGATCCTTGGTGGCGTCTCGGGCGGAGACGGCGGTGATCACCACCGGGCGTCCCGTGCGGGCCTCCAACAGGGCGGCATGGCGGCGGATGATTTTCACCACGCCCATGCCGACCGTGCCCAAACCTGCAATCCCCAGTCGAAGCGGTTCAGTCATAGTGGAGGTCCTTATTGTATTGGCGGTCTATGGGTTCGCAGTCGCCTTAGCGGCTCTGGCCCGCTGGTGCAATGTTCAACGCGGCCAAACCCTGCCTCAGGGCTGGCGGCGGCGTAATTCCTCGGCCCGGCGGCGCAAACGGGCCGCACGGGCATCAAGCGTATCCGACAGCTCGGCGCTTTCCTCTTCGGGCAGCGGCTGCTGTGCCAGGGCGGTGTCGAGCGGCAGCAACCTGGGGTAGGGCTGTTGGCGCAGATCCGCGGGCAAGCGGTCCTCAAGCTGCGGCACGCGCGAACAGCCCGCCGTCAGGGCCAGCAGTGCGCAGGCCGACAGAACCACACGGCGCGCCGCCACAGGTGCAGGCGAAGAGAGCATCAGGGTGGTCAGTTTGGCGGGGATGGACATACCAAGCTTTCTGTCTGGAGTTTCGCCCTTGATGCACAAATGCGCCTGTGGGTACAAGTTAATCTGCGCCGGCTGCCATGCCGCTTTTATCTGAACAGATGTTCAGTTACCTTGGGCATATGGCACGTACTCAAGGTTCCCATTCCGACATCACCGGCCCCCGCATCCGTGCGGCCGCGCAGGAGCTGTTTGCCCGCCACGGCTATGCCGCCGTCTCCATGCGCCAGATTGCGGGCGCGGTGGGGGTGCAGGCAGGCGCGCTCTATAATTACACCGCCGACAAGCAGAGCCTGCTGTTCGATCTGATGCAGGCCCATATGGAGGGGCTGTTGTCCGCGTGGGCGACAGAGCAGGTGCCTGAGGATGTGATGGGGCAGTTGGAGGGCTTTGTGCGGTTTCACATCCGCTACAACCTCGAACGCCCGGATGCGGTGTTCATCGCATATATGGAGCTTCGCAATCTCACCGAGGAGAATTTTGCCCATATCGAGGATCGCCGCCGCGCCTATGAGGACCAGCTTGAGGGTATCCTGAAGGCCGGTGTGGCGCAGGGGCTGTTCCGGGTGCCGGATACCAAGATCGCTGCTTTGGCGGTGATTGCTATGCTGAACGGGGTATTGACCTGGTACCGCGACGGTGGGCGCCTGTCGCTGGTGGAGGTCGAGACGCTCTACTGGGACATGGTGCGCAAATCGGTGGGGGTGTAGGCCACATGGCACTGTTGGCCTTGCAGTCGGAACGGTTACGGGCGGTCCCCGTCGCGCGACTGTCGCCACAGGATCGCGAAGCGCTGTTCGAGCCCGAAGTGGTTGCCTATCTGCCGGACGGTTTTCAGGGGCTGGAGACGGATGCCGCACGTTGTGCGCTGCTGGACGGCGTGCAGCAGGAGGCCGAGGTGGTGGCGCTGTCAACCCGGGCCGGCGAGGTGATCGGACTGTTGATCCTGTCGCATGGGGCTGCGGGAGATCGCCTGCGTCATCTCGGGTATCTCTTTGTCCGAGCGGCCTGGGGGCAGGGATACGCTAGCGAAATGCTGCGCGCGCTTCAGGACCTGTATCGTGGCCAGCCTGTGGTCCTGTCCGGTGGCGTGATGGCGGGCAACGCCGCCTCTGCCCGGGTTCTGCAAAAGAATGGCTCCGTGCCGGGGGTGCCGAGCGAGGCAGGTGAGGTCACCTATACCTGGGATGCGGAACGCGGTTGAGGGTGCCAAGCGGAGCGCTTCCGCGCGCTTTTATTCTGCAGGGGGCGAGGTGATGGCTGTTGGCGGGCGCGGTGTCTGGCGCTGCTGTTGTAAAACAGGGCTGCTGAGACGGTCCTGAGGGGCAGGTCTGCCCTCAGGAGCCGCGTTCAAGTTTTTTTGAGGTTGGGCGCGTCAAGGTCACGCCGCCCGTGCCGGGCGGGGCCGTTGGCCCCCTTGACCCGATGCGCGGGTGTCGTGGGTGATTGCGACATAGAGAGTGAGCAGCGCTGGAGCGCCGCTCACAGGGACAAGTGGATATCGGTTTTCCCGATCAGTGAGCGGGCCTAATAAATGTCCCGTTGCGCAGCTCGGCAAAGGCTTTTTGCAGCTCGGCCTGGGTGTTCATCACGATGGGGCCGTGCCAGGCCACCGGCTCCTCGATCGGGGCGCCGGAGATCAGTAGGAAGCGCACGCCATCGGGGCCGGCCTGAACGGTGACCTCGTCACCGGTCCCAAAGCGCACCAGCGTGCGGTCGCCGGACATGTCGCGGATGTTGACTTCTTGTCCCGCGACTTCCTTTTCCAGCAGCACGCCGGTGGGGCGGGAGGCATCGGCAAAGGCCGCCTGACCGTCAAAGACATAGGCGAAGGCGCGGCGGTAGGTGTCGATCTTGAAGGTCTTTTTCACGCCTGCGGGGATATAGACATCGAGATATTGCGGATCGGCGGCGATGCCGTCGATCGGGCCGCGTTTGCCCCAGAATTCGCCCACGATCACCTTCACCCGTGTGCCGTCGTCGTCGATCACCTCGGGGATGTCCTTGCCCTGCACGTCCTGATAGCGCGGCGCGCACATCTTCTGGCTGCCGGGCAGGTTGCCCCAGAGCTGAAAGCCATGCATCTGGCCCTTGGTGTTCCCGCTCGGCATTTCCTGATGCAGGATGCCGGACCCGGCGGTCATCCACTGCACATCGCCCGCGCCAAGGCTGCCGGTATTGCCGAGGCTGTCGCCATGCTCGACAGAGCCTTCCAGCACATAGGTGATGGTCTCGATGCCGCGATGGGGATGCCAGGGAAACCCTTGTTTGTAGAGCTCCGGGTGATCATTGCGAAAGTCGTCAAACAGCAGGAACGGGTCCAGCTCGCTGGGGTCCTGAAAGCCGAAGGCGCGGTGCAGATGCACGCCAGCGCCCTCCATCGTGGGTTGGGCGGCGCGTGTTTCCAGAATGGGGCGCAGTGACATGTGGATCTCCTGATGAGAGGTTTCATCACAGAAGATAGGCTGCGCGGGGCGATGGGAAAATCTGCGGTGGCTCACCGGGGCTGTGCGTATGCGCAGGGCTGGAGCGGCGCTTGGCAGCGCCGAAGCCATTGGGGCGCTTTTGATGCTCGGATCGGTGGCTGTGCTTGGCGACCCATGCCGGGGACCGCGTCAGCAATCGCGGCTGGGTGGCCGCCCCCGACCTGAACCGGGAGCGACCAATGATGGGTGTCGTGAGGGTTACTCTGCCGGACGCTCCGCCGCGTCGCCGGTGGCGGGCAGATCAGCCGGATCCGCCTTGGGTGTGAACAAGCCGGTCCAGGCGTAGAAAATGCCAAACACCGGGGCCAGCCAGCAGGCGAAGGACAGCGGAATATAGAGCAGGTTCTCCAGGTTGCCCTCGGAGATACCCAGCGCCAGCGCCGAGATCACGAATGCACCGCCTGCGTTCCACGGGATCAGCGGCGAGATGATGGTGCCGCCTTCTTCGGTGGCGCGTGCAAGGTTCAGGCGCGAATAGCCCATACGGTCATAGACCGGCTTGAACATGCGGCCCGGCAGTGCGATCGACAGATAGGGGTCGCCCGCGACGGTGTTGGTTGCCATCGACGACAGGATCGCCGAGGTCTGCAGGCCTGCGATGGTCTTCACCCGTCTGGTCAGGACCTCGATGATCGCCGCCAGACAGCCGGTGCGCTCCAGTGCGCCACCAAAACCAAGCGCGATCAGGATCAGCGAGATGGTCCACATCATCGACTGGATACCACCCCGGTTCATCAGCGCATCCATCGCCTCGACCCCGGTTTCGACGGAGTAGCCGTAGTTGGCGTAGGTAAAGATGTCATGCACCGATGCGCCCTGCACGAAGATCGCGATCAGCGAGGCCACCACCACGCCGATGAACAGGGTCGGGATTGCCGGCATTTTCATCATCGCCAGCGTCACCACCAGCAGCGCCGGAAGCAGCAACCATGGGGTGATGTCAAACGATCCGTCCAGCGCGCCCTTGAAGCTTTCGATGCGCTCGAAGGAGGGCTTGCCCTCACCGAGGCTGAAGCCGACGATCGTGTAGATCAACAGTGCGATCAGCATGGCCGGAACCGTGGTGGGCAGCATGTTGCGAATGTGGTCGAACAGATGCGTGTCGGTGACCGCAGGGGCCAAGTTGGTCGTGTCTGACAGCGGCGAGACCTTGTCGCCGAAGAATGCGCCGGAGACCACGGCAGCGGCGGTCCAGTAGGCCGGGATATCAAACCCCTCGCCAATGCCCATCAGCGCCAGGCCAACGGTGCCGACGGTCCCCCAGGAGGTCCCAAGCGCCAGTGACACGATCGCACATAGGATCATGCCGGCGGCCAGGAACAGCTGTGGCGACAGGATCGACAGGCCATAGTAGATCAGGGTTGGAACCGTACCGGAGGCAATCCAGGTGCCGACGATCATGCCGACGAGGATCAGCACTGACACCGCCGGAAAGGAGACCGCGATGACGTGGAACGCGCCTTTTTCGATCTCGTCCCAGGTCAGACCCTCGATGAGCCCGACAACAGCGGTCAGCGCGATGCCGATCGCCAGCGGAATATGCGGCGTGAAATCCCCGAAGTAGAAGATCTGAACCGCAAGTATGCCCAGCGTCAGAATGATCGGCACCAGCGCCAGCCCGATCGATGGGCGGATATCTGTTTTTTGTAATGGCATTAAGTATGTCCTCTCTGTTGTTGTCCGACCCGGTGTCATCCGAAGACAAGACCGGAGCGGGATTGCGCGTTCTTGGCGTCAGTGTGTCCGGGGCAAGGCCGGGGTGGTCACGGAAACATCTTCAAAGGCTTGGCCCGCACGGTTGGCCGGGCGAACGCCGCCCACTGATGCGGGCCCTGCCCATGGCCTGCCGTCGCGGCGTCCTAAAGGCATCGCGCGCAAGAGTGCAGCGGCACCATGCTGTCAACATGGACCCCACTGGCCGATGTGTCCAATGTGTCTATCCGCGTGTCTCTGCGTGCAGCAGGGCGCGGAGCGGTGCGGGGCTGGTGCTGGCCGAACTTGTTCATCAGATCTTCCTCAGTCGTCGTGCCGGGTTAGGCGCTCTTGAGCCAGCTGGCTGTCTCGGAAACGTCGGATGGGGCAGGGCGCACGCCATCGACAAGGTCACTCAGCACCTGCGCGGCGCCCGCCGCCATGGTCCAGCCAAGCTGCCCGTGCCCGGCGTTGAGCCAGACATTCGGCGTGTTGCGCAACTGGCCGATATAGGGACGCCCGCTTGGGGTGCTGGGGCGCAGCCCGGCCCAGTGGCGGGCCCCGTCAAGATCCACGGCGCCGGTGAAATGCCGGGCCACGTAACCGTCCAGATGTGCTGCGCGGTCGGCCCGTGGGCTGCTGTCATGGCCCGCAAACTCGGCAATCCCCGTCACCCGCAGCCGATCCCCAAGCCGGGTCACCGCCACGAGGTTGGTTTCGTCCACAAAGGGGCGCTGCGGGATGCGGCTGTCGTCAAGGATCGTATAGGTGGCGGAGTAGCCCTTCACCGGGTAGATCAGCGGCCGCACGCCAAGTGATGCCGTCAGCGCCGGGGTGCCGGTCCCGGCCGCGACCACCAGCTGATCGCAGGCAATCTCGCCGGATGGCGTCAGGACCGCCTGCACCCGCCCCTCTGCGCGCCGATACCCGGTCACGGATGTTTCGTAGCAAAAGGTCACGGTGGTGTTCTGCTGCAACCATTGCGCCAGGGCCTGGGTGAAACGATGGCAGTCGCCCTTGCTGTCGACGGATGACACCAGCCCGCCCTGCAATGTGCCCTCAAAGGCGCGCAGGGCAGGGTCGCGCTGGATCAGCTCTGACGCGCTCAGCGGCACAAACCCCTGATCCCCGTCCGACAGGCTCTTGACCCGCGCATGATAGGCCGCGCGATCCCCGTACAGATAATACGCCCCGTCATGATCCTGATCGAAGTCCAGGCCCGTGGCCTGTTCGAGATCTTGCAGCATTCGACGCCCATGGCGCGACAGCCGTGCCATGGCATCGGAATTGGTCGCATGGGCGCGGGCGGTGCAATGGCGCAGGAAGGCCAGCCCCCAGCGCCAGAGGTCCGGGTCCAGCAGCTTGCTGATTTTCACACTGGGCGCGCGCCCCAGAACCGCACCAAGCATCTGGCGCGGGGCCGCAGGCCCGGCCCAGCTTTCCGTATGGCCGACAGCGATGATCCCGGCATTGGCATAGCTGCAACCGGACGCCGGTGCCTCCGCCTGATCTATGACAGTCACCTGATGGCCTCGCATGGCAAGGTGGTAGGCGGTGGTCAGCCCCACAACGCCCGCGCCAATCACGGCAAAACGCTGGCCACTGTCCTGTTGGTCATGCATACTTTCATCCAAATCGCTCAGAGCCGGTGCATATAGGCAGTTTTTGGTAAAATAAGAAAAATCATGTCTCAAACAACAAAAAAAGACTCATCTTCTCTTTCAACTGCATTGGCCCCCTTGCTCGACGACAGTGAAAAGGAGCGCATCCGCAGCGAACTCGGCAGGCGTGTCAAAGGTTTACGCAGCTCGGCAGGGATGACGTTGGAACAGGCCTCCGAACGCACCAGCCTTGCGGTTTCGACCATCTACAAGATCGAAAACGGCAAAGTGTCCCCCAGTTTCGAGAATCTCTTGCGACTCGCGCGGGGCTACGGCGTCGGCTTGGAGAAGCTGATCGCAGAGCCGGAGGATGAGGTCAGCACCACCCGTCTGACCGTCACCCGCGCGGGGCAGGGCCGGTCTGTCGAAGGCAAGGTCTACGACTACGAGGTGCTCTGCAACGGGCTGACAGGCAAGAAGATCATTCCGCTGATCGGCACCATCAGCGCCGCCGGAGATACATCGCCCGCGCATCTGGACCGCCATGACGGCGAGGAGCTGCTGTTTGTGCTCTCCGGCGAGGTCGAACTGCTGGTGGAACATTACGAACCGGTCATTCTCACCGCCGGGGACTGCGCCTATTACGACAGCACCATGCGGCACGGTGTGCGCAGCACCGGGCCCGAGGAGGCGCGCGTGTTCTGGGCCTGCACCCATATCAACGGTCTGGACTAAGGCGCGGCCCGGAGGGAGGCCGGATCTGCGCGGGCGAACCGATGCGGGCGACTGCCCACCATACCATGATCGGGCCGCTGAACGCGTATCGTCCGTTCAGGCGCAAAAGGGCTGTTAGATCCGGCTGTTTTTCGCTAACCCTCCGTCATTGACCTGAGGGAGAGCAATCCATGACCAGCCTGCACGGCTCTGACGAGATTTTTGCCACGGTGGAGGCGTCACCGTCGCGCCGCGTGATCGGTGTGTCGCTGCTGGTCGGATTGGGGTTGATGACCCTCTATGTCGCCATGTCGAGCACGCCGGGCTTGGCTTGGCAGGCGTTCCTGCTGGCGGTTTCCGGCGGGTCGCTGTGGATGGGCTATCGCATGTGGCAGGCCACTGCCCACCGGATTGAGCTGACCGCCGAAGGGCTGCGCTGCTCTGACGGGACCGAGATCATCCGGATCAAGGATCTCGATGTGCTGGATCGCGGTTTCTTCGCGTTCAAACCCTCCAACGGGTTTCTGATGCGCAGCAAGATCACCGGCGAGCGCTGCTGGTATCCCGGCCTCTGGTGGCGCATGGGACGGCGCATTGGTATCGGCGGTGTAACACCGGGCTCGCAGACCAAAACCATGACCGAAATCCTCGCCGCGATGATGGTAGAACGCGACGCTGGCTGAGGGGCTGGTCGTTGCTGGCAGACCTGTCGGGTTATCCGGCCAAGCTGCGTTCCGTGCGCGCCTTGACCAGCTCCAGGATCACGTCATGGAAATCGTCAAAGAAGAAGTTGTGCCAGAACTCGGCGTAAGCCCCCATGCCTGATCCATCATAGGTCCAGGTGGTCAAAGAAAGCCGCGTTTTACCGCCGTGGTCTTCGAGGACATATGCGCCGCGCAAGACATCAAAATGCTGGCCGCCCACCTTTACATGCGGGTCTTCGATATCCTCGGGGGCCCAGCCGTCTGGAAACTCAAAATCCCATGCAATGCGCCGATCAGGTTCATATGCGGTGATCTGCTCCAGAAAATGAATGTCGTCTCCCCAGTGGGAATGCCGCACGGCACCGTCTGATCTCTCCTCCCAAACCGCCGCCGTGGGTTTGGGCACCCCAAGCAGATGTGAGCTGCGCGTGGGGATCTCGTCTGGCGAAATATCCGGAATGGATTTGAGCATCTGAAACACCACCGCAGGCGGCGCGTCGATCAGGATCGAGTCCGAGATCTCATATACAGTTGGACCCGTTGGCAGCATATCCAGCAGAACGATGGCCAAAACCGGCAGGCTTGCGGCGCTCAGGGTGCTCTTTGAGAATGTTCTCCAGCGGTCGTAGCTGAGATATAAAACGCCCCCGAGCAACGTGCCAAACAGGATCGGGATCAGGGCCATTGTGATGCAGATCAGCCCCTCGAGACCGCTCACCAAAGAGCCGAGCAGGGACAGGAGCATGACGAACAACAGCCATGCGATCGACTTGCCAAACGTCTTGAGCGAATTCTTGGGGCGGAACCACATGATGATGAAGCCCGCCAGGGCGGGAAACCCCAAAAGATACGTGAAACCGACAGGGTCGATCATGACCACGGTAATGGCGGCAAGGCCCAATATGCCCGCGGCCAGCGCAATGGCGGGTGCCAGTATCCGGAGTGTATTTGACAGCATCTCTAATGCGAACTTTCTCTGACCTGCTGAAAACAGGCATAAATTCATACGGTTCAATATACGTCCAACGCCCGAAATCAGCCCGGACTGAACGCGGCGGCCACCGTTCATGCATGTGTTAAACCAAAACCCATGAGGAGGGAACGCGACCTTTGGTGCGATCATCGGGACTTGACGCACGCCCGGACACAGCCTAAGCGAGGCATCAGGGGCGCAGACCCCCGCCGCCCGCTGGCCTTTGGCCTTGGTGAAGTTCTGCAGACATCTCTGTCTATCGATCATCCTCCACGCATTTCGCGCGGGTGGTAATGCGGGTCCCATCCTGTTCTTGCGCGACACCTGCAAGAGGAGATCGGGGATATGACATCTTCCCCCACCAACCATTTTCTGACCGGACGATTGGGTCCGATCTATGCCAAGACCGCTCTGCCCATCATTTTTGTGATGGGGATGAACGGCTGCCTGACCGTGGCAGATGCCTTGTTTCTGGGGCATTTCGACGGGCCGGAGGCGCTGGCCGCCGTGACCCTGATGTTTCCCGCCTACATGCTGGTCGTGGCGCTGGCGACGCTGGTGGCCAGCGGCATGTCCAGCCGCCTTGCCCGCCACCTCGGCGCGGATGAGACCGCGGCGGCGCAGGCGGATTATGCCGGCGCGCACGGTCTGGCGCTGGCGGTCTCGGTCGCGCTGATGCTGGCCTTTGTGCTCTGCGGCAATGCGGTGACGCAGGCCGCCGCCGGGGGCGATGCGGCGCTGGCCGCCATGGGCCACACCTACCTTCGCATCACCGTGGGCTGCACGCCGTTGCTGTTTGTGCTGTCGGTCAATTCCGACGCGCTGCGCAACGAGGGGCGCGCGGGGCTGATGGCGCTGATGAGCCTTGTGGTCTCGCTTTCCAACATCGCCTTCAACTATCTGCTGATTGCCGAGGCCGGGATGGGCGTTGCGGGCTCGGCGCTGGGCACCGCCCTGGCGCAGGCCTTGGCGCTCGCCTTGATCCTGGTGTTTCGCCTGCGCGGCAAGACCGTATTGACCCCCACCGTGTTGCGACAGCAGAGCCTTCTGGCAGGCTGGGGGCGGATGCTGGCGCTTGGCGCGCCACAAAGCCTCAATTTCATCGGCATCGCCTTGGGGGCGGCGGCGATCATGGCGGCACTGCAATGGGTCGAGACGCCGGATTACGCGCAGATCGTCACCGCCTACGGGGTGATTACCCGGCTGCTGACCTTCAGCTTCCTGCCGCTTTTGGGGCTGTCCTATGCGATGCAAAGCATCACGGGCAATCTTTATGGCGCAGGCGCGCACGGGCGGGTGCGTCAGAGCCTCAGGCTCGCCTGCATGATGGCGCTGCTCTATTGCGCCACCATGCAGGCCACGCTCAGCCTCGGCGCGGCGCATATCGCGGGCTGGTTTGTCACTGACCCCGGCGTCATCGCGCAGGTTGCGCGTATCCTGCCCATTCTTGGCGGCTTGTTCACCCTCGCGGGGCCGCTGATGATGGTGGCGATGCATTTCCAGGCCATCGGGGACGCGGCGCGTGCGGCGCTGTTGGGACTGGCGAAACCCTATCTCTTCTCGATCCCGCTGACGTTTGTTCTGGCGGCACACTGGGGGGAACTGGGCATCTGGCTGGCCGCACCGATGGGGGAGGCGGCGCTGTTGCTGCTGACGCTTCTGGTGGTGCTGGACCTGCGCCGTCGTGGCAGAGTGCTGCCCATCAATCAAGCGCCGGAGGGCACCCCATGAGACAGGACTTGCCAACCCTTGCCCAAGCCAAGGCAACGGCGCGCGAATGGCGCCAAGAACGGGCGCAGCAGGGCGAAGCCCACAGCCACAGCGCGGCGCTTGAACATGTCGCACAACAGTTGGGGTTTCGCGACTGGAATGCCTGCGTTGCCACATTGACTCAAGCGGATGCGCGCCAGTTTGCTCCGGGGGAGCGCGTCTCGGGCCGGTATCTGTCGCAGCCTTTCACCGCCCGGATCCTGCGCGCCACTCCGGCGCCGGGGCACCCCGGCTGGTTGCGTCTGGAGCTGCATCTGGACGTGGCGGTGGATGTGGTGACCTCGACGCGGTTCTCGAACCTGCGCCGTCGGGTCACCGGCGTGATTGGCCCTCAGGGCTTCAGCCAGGAAAAGACGTCGGACGGGCAACCGCATCTGGTGATCGACGCAAAAAGACCTCAGCCCGACCCGTGATGATCACGGCCGGGCTGAGGCAGGACAGACCGCCGTTGCAGCAACAACGGCGGTCTGCTCTTAACTCTCTGCGTTGTCGACCACCTCGTCGTCATGGATGGTGCCATCGCTGACCACAGATCCCTCAAAGGCGATCTGCGAGGCAAAGCGCGGGCGGGAGAAGACGAGATTGTAGATATTGCGTGTGCCAAGACCCACATTGAACGCCGGTTCCACGTCATTCCAGGTTTCGACAACGATGATCCGTTCCTCATCCGGCATCGTCGGCAGCTTGTCCTCGATGTCGACCACCGTCGCGTCGGTCCAGATGTCCATCTGCGCGCCGCGTTCCACGGACCAGTCCACATAATAGCGCGCATCATCCGCATCCCAGCGGATCACCGAGACCCGCATCGACATGCCAGAGTCGGCGCGCGCCATCATCCGCCCCAGCGTGTAGATGCTGTTGATGTATTCGTCGTTCAGCGCGGTGGTTTCACGCGAGATGAGGTCGGAGACCGTATAGGCGGCCTTGGTGTTCACGGTTTCCTGCCGGAACAGGTCGAACAGGGTAAAGGTGACTGCAAAGACGCCCAGCAGGAAGGGCAGGTAAATTGCGGTTTCGATCGCGATATTGCCGTCTTCGCGGTGCCGAAATCGACGCAGGGTATCTGATAGCATCTTGAACATGGCTTACTTTGGCTCCTGAACAAAGGCGCTGGAGGCAAACAGGCGGACCCGCCCGTCATCATCTTTCTGCATGCTGCCGCCCAGGCCCCAGAGCGGGAACAGCGGATCAAAGCTCATGCAGGCGCGCAGGAACATCAGATCGTTGGATGCGCCATTGACGAAGGTGTTGACCGGGTCGACCTGCTCGATCGAGTCCACGCAATCCGGGACCGACGTGACACCGGACCAATTGAACGGGTCCAGCTGGACCATCTCCAGCTTCAGCGACACCGCGCAATCGTCGATCATGCCGGTGCGATCGCAGATGCGGTCACGAATGTCGTCGTGTTGCATGTTTCCACCCGTTCCGAGGCGAATATCGCGCACCGTCATATCCATGGCGCGGTCCAACATGACCTGACGCAGGGTGATCATGCCCAGTTCGACTGTGGCAAACAGGATCATCAGCATCAGCGGAAACAGCACGGCAAACTCGACCGTTGCGTTGCCGTCCTCGTTGCGGCGGAAGGCCCGCAGGGTTTTTATGGGATTTGGCCAGTTCATCATTCCGTCAACCTCAGCTGGCGGATGGCGGTGGCGATGGACGCAAAGGCATCCGAGATCTCCAACCCATCCACGTCATAGTAATGCGAGGCGGAGCTTGCGCATTGCTGCAAGACCTGCTGGCCGCGCCAGGGTGCCTCGAAACCGATCGTGAAGACGACGATACCCTCGTCCTTGGCCGCGTCGCATACCGCCAACGTGCGGGAATCTTTGCTGTTTGAGCCGACGTAGGAATAGATGCGGTCATACCAGTAGTATCTGGCGTTGTTCATCCAGTCGCCGAAGAGCCTGTTGTAGACATACTTCAGCGAGGTATCGGCAAAGAGCTCGTTGTAGGTCAGCTCTTCAGCCTGGCCCGGCTCTTCTACGGTCCTGGTCTGCCAGGACCCGTAATAGCAATTGCCGTAGTAAATGGTGCCGGTGCAGGTGGTCTCCTCATAGGTTCCGTTCCCATAGGCGTGATCTTCCCATGTTCTGGTGTGGTCCCAAAAGAACCTGTCGTAGCTGCGGTTGGGATTATATGTGGAGTAGACGTCGGCGTCTTCATTATACCAGACCGTCGACAGGCCATCGCGATAGCTGTTGTTGACGTAGTATTGCGAGGTGTTCTGCCCGTCGGTCATCATCACGATCACCTTCAGCGTTTCGGTGTCCGAGTATGCCACCGGGCGGTCGGCGTAGATCGAGTCGATCGACTGGTTCGGGTTCTCACTGTCGGCAAGCTGCGCGATGATCGGCTGCACGGATGGATCCAGCAGCGCGGTGCCCCATTTCATGCCCAGGTCGATGGATGTGTTCTCGGAGGGGCTGAAGCGATCAATGTAGTTCTGCAACTGCGCGACATTGTCCGACATCAAAAGCGCCGTGCGCTCCGGGTTGTCATCATGCGAGGCGCAGGTGGGTTGGCGCACATGCTGGTTTCTGTCGCGATAATCACCGCTGTTCCAGATCGTGAAATGCATCGCGCGCTGATAGGTCTGCTGCAGATCAAGGTTCGCGGAGTTGAAGTCGGACTGGCCGAAGTTCAGGCAATGGGAATATCGGTTCTCACCGCTGACCTGCATCCGGTCGAGAAAGGCCTCGGGCATCGACACCTGCGTCGAATAGGGCACGATGGAGATCGTCATATTGCCGTCTTCGGTGTTCTCGTCCATGGTCTGGACGAACTCCTTGGCGGCCCGTTTCAGGTTCACCAGACGGGAATTGTTGCGCATCGAGCCGGACACGTCGAGCACCAGTGAGATTTCCACATTGCCGATGCTCTCGATTGCAGTGGCGGCGGCGTTCAGCGGCAGGACGCTCTCGTAGCCGGCGAATTTCATCCAATAGGGATCAAAATCCGCGTCCACGCTTGCGGAAACGCGTCGAGACGAGACCGAGACCTCGGCGTCCACGGCGGTGGTATATTCGCCGAGACCGGATTTGGTCATGTAGTCGATCACCACCTCTTTGGCATCCAGCGGCTGATCCAGGTCGGCCGCCGCCAGCACGGAGCGGTCAAGCGTATATTGCAATTCGGTGCGATCCCGTTCCAGGCGCACGACATCCATGCCGATCCCGGCCACAGCAAGCATGAGCAACAGCGTCGCGACCATCGGCTTTGCCAGCACACCGCTTTCGTCTTCGCGAAAGCGCTTCAGTCGGCACATCAGACCCGACCGCGATTGCGGTCCGGTCAGAGCAGATGAATTCCAGAAGTTTACCTTCATAGTTCATTCGTTCCTTCGGTCCGATGCGCGCAGACTCAAACCTGAGAGGCCTGGGCACTTGTGGACATGAATATTCTCTTAATTTTTGTTGAGGAAGATGGCCGAACTTGGGCGGAACCACGCCTAACTTGGTGCTTCTTATGAAATTTTGATCTTAATCTGCGCCCGGCTATCGCGGTTGTTCCACGCTTGGAAACAATCACGGTTGGGGCCATGCGCAGGCCCGCTCTGAACGATTCGTGATCGCTAACGTTCTTAAACTGCCAGTTTTTTGTGCAATTTCCGGGGATAAACGGTCGCAGTCGGTAACGTTCTCTGCATAGATGGGGAGCATACTCACTTGAGTCGTTTCAGAAGGACGGGGATTATCCCATGAGCAATCTCAAAGAACCCAGCTTCCGCGAAAGTGTGGATCTCATGTTCAACCGCGCGGTGGCGCTGATGGACCTGCCGCCCGGGCTGGAGGAGAAAATCCGCGTCTGTAACGCCACCTACACGGTGCGTTTCGGGGTCCGCCTGCGCGGCCAGATGCACACGTTCACCGGCTATCGTTCGGTCCATTCCGAACATATGGAACCGGTCAAGGGCGGCATCCGCTACGCCATGGGCGTGAACCAGGACGAGGTTGAGGCGCTGGCGGCGCTGATGACCTACAAATGTGCCCTGGTCGAAGCACCCTTTGGTGGGTCCAAGGGCGGTCTGCGCATCGACCCCCGCCAGTACGAAGAACACGAGCTGGAGCTGATCACCCGCCGCTTTGCCTATGAACTGGCCAAGCGCGACCTGATCAACCCCTCGCAGAACGTGCCCGCGCCCGACATGGGCACCGGCGAGCGCGAGATGGCGTGGATTGCGGACCAATATGCCCGCATGAACACCACCGACATCAACTCCCGCGCCTGTGTCACCGGTAAGCCGCTCAACGCGGGCGGCATCGCTGGCCGGGTCGAGGCCACGGGCCGCGGCGTGCAATATGCGCTGCAGGAATTCTTCCGCTACGAGGAAGACAAGGCCAAGGCGGGCCTCTCTGGTACCCTCGATGGCAAACGCGTCATCGTGCAGGGTCTCGGCAACGTGGGCTACCACGCGGCCAAGTTCCTCTCTGAGGAGGACGGCTGCAAGATCGTCGGCGTGATCGAGCGTGATGGCGGGCTGTTTGATGAAAACGGTCTCGATATCGAGGATCTGCGCGCCTGGATCGCCAAGCACGGCGGCGTCGATGGCTACCCCTCGGGGCAATATATCAAGGACGGTGCAAAGTACCTTGAGGAAGAATGCGACATCCTGATCCCGGCGGCGCTGGAAGGGGTGATCAACCTTTCCAACGCGGCCAATGTGAAGGCCAAGCTGATCATCGAGGCCGCAAACGGCCCGGTGACCGCCGGTGCTGACGAGATCCTGCGCAAGAAGGGCGTCGTGATCATCCCCGACATGTATGCCAACGCCGGCGGTGTAACGGTCTCCTACTTTGAGTGGGTCAAGAACCTGTCGCACATCCGCTTTGGCCGCATGCAGCGCCGTCAGGAAGAGGCGCGCCACCAGCTGGTGGTCGATCAGCTGGAAATGCTGTCGGAAAGCATGGGCAAGGCCTGGTCGCTCGATCCCAAGTTCAAGGAGAAATACCTTCGCGGCGCCGGCGAGCTGGAGCTGGTGCGCTCCGGTCTCGATGACACCATGCGCATTGCTTACCAGTCCATGCGGCAGGTCTGGCACGAGCGTGATGATGTCTCCGACCTGCGCACCGCCGCCTATCTGGTCTCCATCGACAAGGTGGCCTCCAGCTACCGCGCCAAGGGCCTCTGACGCGCCCGCGCAGCAATCAACAAAAACGGCGGGTCTCCACCCGCCGTTTTTTGTTTTGTCTCCCGAGGGAGATGTGCCGTTGTCGCGGAATGGCGATGTCCCCTCAGCTCGGGCTCGCTCGGCTAAGCAAAAACCACGTCGGGCGCGATGACCTGACTGATCCGGCCACCAGTGTTCACCGCGCTGTAGATGGATCTTGGCGGGCGGGCGACGCTATCGACGCTGCGGCAGACCCAGTCCCGGGCTTCCATTGATTTCAACGACTGCGACAGCGCCCGATCTGTAATCGTCGGCAACTGTTGCTTGATCTCCGTGAAATGGCTCGGCCGGTGCAGCGATGTCAGAACCGGCAACGTCCATGACCGGCGCAGCAGGGGCCAGTCTTCCTCTGTTGCAACATCGCGGATTCTATCGGCAAGGGCCGCGACCGTCTTTCCCAGAGGTGTCAGCCGGAATTCCGGACGCAGCGGATGACCGTGGCCCGGGTTTCGCTCCAGCAGCCCCAGGTCGATCAGATGATCCATGCTCTGCGCGAAGGCAGTCCTGCTGGCGCCAGTGGCAGCCAGCAGCGGCGCTTGCCGCCCGGCGACACCCGAATGCAGGCTCGACAATATCGGCAGTGCCCAGGCCCGTGAGGTGATGTTGACAAACAGTTTAATGTCCATAAAGTATAGTTAGTATATTTTGAATCATAAGGAAAGCCCATGTCACTCATTTCCGTCGATCAGACCATCACCCTCGCCATGTCCGTCACCGACCGTCATGCCAGCGCCAAATGGTACCAAAGCATGCTTGGGTTCGAGCTGCTCTATCATGCCGATGACGCGGGCTGGTCCGAGATCCGGACAAACACGCCCGGTGTTGTCATCGGGTTTGGCGAGCACACCAAGCCCGCTCCCGGCAACTGTGTGCCGGTCTTCGGGATCGCGGATCTGGACGCGGCGCGGCAGAAGCTGGAACAGGCCGAGGTGACATTTGATGGCGAGACGGATGTCGTCGAGGGCATGGTCAAGACCGCGACCTTCTACGACCCTGATGGCAATGCGCTGATGCTGGCGCAGGATCTGACCGCTGGGAATGGGTAACACGCTGATGCTATGTGGCATCCCTGCTGTGCCTTGGCCTTGCAGGCACGGCTTCATTTTCACCTGACGCGTGGCGCGGCACTTTCGAGTGTCGCGCCCTTTTGTATTGCCAGCGTCTGCAGGGGTGCGATGGCTTTGCTCTGAAATTGCACTGGACATAAGTGCCCAGTTCGTGGCCATCTGCGCAAGAGACTGCCGCGGTGCTGGAGGCGGGGCTATGACCGGGCGCGCAAACCCGCTAGCACTAGGGCGACAGGGCGTGCCATCGGGCGTGGTGCGGCGTGAAACACCGTTTGGGAGTGGGCCATGGGGATTTCGGATCGATTTTCGGGCTGGCGGGTGCTGAAGGAAGGGCTGACCGGCAACAAGGGCTGGACCCCGCATTGGCGCGACCCGGAACCGAAGCGCGACTATGATGTGGTTATCGTGGGCGGCGGCGGTCACGGGCTGGCCACCGCCTATTACCTCGCCAAGGAACACGGCCTGCGCAATATCGCGGTGCTGGAAAAGGGCTACCTCGGCGGTGGCAACGTCGGGCGCAACACCACCATCGTGCGGGCCAACTACTACCTGCCGGGCAATTCGGAGTTCTATTCCCATTCACTGAAGCTCTGGGAAGGGATGGAGCAGGACCTCAACTATAACGCCATGATGTCCCAGCGCGGCATTCTCAATGTGTTCCATAACGACGGCCAGCGTGACGCCGCGGTGCGCCGTGCCAATTCCATCATCAATCAGGGCGACGATGCGGAGATCCTCTATCGTGATCAGCTGAAGACGCTGGTGCCTTTCCTCAACTACGACAACAATCGTTTTCCGATCATGGGCGCGCTGTTGCAGCGCCGGGCAGGGACCGCGCGCCATGATGCGGTGGCCTGGGGGTTTGCGCGCGGGGCGGACCAGTTCGGCGTTGATCTGATCCAGAACTGCGAAGTGACTGGCATCGATGTCGAGGGCGGCAAGGTGGTGGGCGTGCAGACCGCGCGCGGACCGATCCGGGCCAAAAAGGTGGCGCTGGCGGCGGCGGGCCGGTCGAGCCAGGTGGCGGCGATGGCGGGGCTGACCCTGCCCATCGAGAGCCATGTGCTGCAGGCCTTTGTCACCGAGGGGCTGAAGCCGGTGATCGACCATGTGATCACCTTCGCCGAGGGGCATCTCTACATCAGCCAGTCCGACAAGGGCGGGCTGGTGTTTGGCAGCTATCTGGATTTCTACAGTTCTTATGCGGCGCGGGGCAACCTGCCGATGCAGGAATACACGATGGAGGCGATTGCGGCCATGGTGCCCGCCGTCACCAAGGCGCGGCTGCTGCGCAGCTGGGGCGGCATCATGGACATGACGCCGGATGGATCGCCCATTATCGACCACACGCCCATCGAGGGGCTCTATCTCAATGCGGGCTGGTGTTACGGCGGTTTCAAGGCGACGCCGGCCTCGGGGGATTGCTTTGCGCATTTGATCGCCACCGACCGCCCGCATGCGGCGGCCACGCGGTTCAAGCTGGACCGGTTCCGCAGCGGCTATGGTCTGATGGATGAGGAGGGCACCGGTGCGCAACATAATCTGCACTAAGCGCTTGTCGCGCAGCTTGGGAGCCTCCGGCGGAGGTGTTTTTGAAAAGATGAAGGGGCGGTTGTCATGAGGATCACCTGTCCGCTGTGCGGCGCGCGCGATCGGCGCGAATTCACCTACAAGGGCGCAGCCTTGCCGGTGCCTGCTTTGGAGGCTGGGGTGGCGGAATGGGACGCGCATGTGCATCTGCGCGACAACCCGGCCGGGCCATTGGAGGAGTTGTGGCAGCATGACATGGGCTGCGGGGCCTGGCTGAAGGTCACGCGCAACACCGCCACCCATGAGATGCTGGGCGTGGCGCTGGCGCAAGACGCGGGCCTTGCCATCAAGGAGGGCCAGCCATGAGGATTTCCGGCAAGGGGCTGGTCTCGCACAATCGGACCGTCAATTTTTCGTTTAATGGCAAGGATTACATGGGGCTGGAAGGCGACACGCTGGCCTCGGCCCTCTTGGCCAATGATGTGCATCTGGTGGGGCGGTCGTTTAAATATCACCGTCCGCGTGGCATCCTGACCGCAGGGTCTGAGGAGCCCAACGCGCTGGTCAGCACCGGCAAGGGCGCGGCGCGAGATCCCAATATTCGCGCCACCCAGCAGGAGCTGTTCGAGGGGCTGGCGGCGCAGAGCCAGAACTGCTGGCCCTCGGTCGAGCGCGATGTGATGGCGGTGAACGATCTGGCCGCGCCCTTTTTGGGGGCGGGGTTTTATTACAAGACCTTCATGTGGCCCGCTCCCCTGTGGGAGAAGCTCTACGAGCCGATCATTCGCCGTGCGGCGGGGCTTGGGGCCTTGTCCGGGGCGGCCAACAAGGACCCTTACGAGAAGGCCTTTGCCTTTTGTGACCTGCTGGTGATCGGGTCTGGCCCGGCCGGGCTGATGGCGGCACTGACGGCGGGGCGTGCGGGGACTGATGTGATCCTCGCTGAGGACGACAGCCGCATGGGCGGGCGCCTTCTGGCCGAGGTTGAGGAGATCGACGGCAAGCCCGCGCATGTCTGGGTGGCAGAGGGGCTGGCGGAGCTGGAGGCTATGGACAACGTGCGCCTGATGCCGCGCACCGCGGTCACCGGCGTCTATGACCAGGGCACCTATTCGGCGCTGGAGCGGGTCTCGCACCACCTGCCGCCGAGCCAGTCGCTCAAGACCGCGCATCGCCCGCGCGAGTGTTTCTGGCGCGTCGCTGCCAAAGCCTCGGTGCTGGCGGCGGGGGCCATTGAGCGCCCCATCGCCTTTCGCAACAACGACCGCCCCGGCATCATGATGGCGGGGGCGGTGCGGGCCTATCTCAATCGCTGGGGGGTGGCCCCGGGCGCGCGGATCACCGTCTTTGCCAATAACGATGACGCCCACCGCACCGCGCGGGATCTGGTGGCGGAGGGCGTGCATGTCACCGCCGTGATCGACAGCCGCCATGACGCGCCCGACAGTGGCGAATTCCCCGTTATCAAGGGCGCGATGATTTGCGACAGCGCCGGGCGGCAGCGGCTGGAGAGCGTCACCATCCGCAGCGTCAATGGCGAGGAAAAGCTGCAAACCGATTGTCTGGCCGTTTCTGGCGGCTGGAACCCCTCGGTGCATCTGACCTGCCACATGGGCGCGCGCCCGGAGTGGAACCGGGAGCTGGCGGCCTTCCTGCCAAAACCGGATGCGGTGCCGGGCATGGTGGTCGCAGGGGCCGCCAATGGGGTGTTTTCCACCCATGGTGCCTTGCAGGATGGCGCGCAGGCCGCCGTCACCGCGTTGGCCGGCATGGGCACATCGGTTGACGCTCCGCCTTTGCCAGTGGCCAGCGACGCGCCCTACCGGATCAGCCCCTTGTGGGCGGTGCCGGGCAAGGGGCGGGCGTGGCTGGATTTCCAAAACGACGTCACCGTCAAGGATGTGGCGCAGGCGGCGCGGGAGAACTTCCGCTCGGTCGAACATATGAAGCGCTACACCACCCAAGGCATGGCCACCGATCAGGGCAAGAACTCCAACGTGGCCGCCTTGGCGGTGCTGGCGGATGCCACCGGGCGCAGCATTGCGGAGACCGGCGTCACCACTTTCCGCCCGCCCTTCGTGCCCACGTCCATTGCCGCGATGGGGGCAGGGGCCGAGGATCAGGGCTTCAAGCCGCAACGCTATCTGACCTCGCACAAGGCATCGCTGCAGCGTGGCGCCGCCAATATCGAGGTCGGCCTGTGGTATCGCGCCAGTTATTTCGCCAAAGACGGCGAGAGCACCTGGCGGCAATCCTGCGACCGCGAGGTCACCATGGTGCGCAAGGCCGTGGGTGTCTGCGATGTCTCGACGCTGGGCAAGATCGACATTCAGGGACCGGATGCGGCACAGCTGCTGGATCTCGCCTATACCAATCTGTTCTCCACGCTGAAGCTGGGGCGCGTGCGCTATGGTCTGATGCTGCGCGAGGACGGCTTTGTCATGGATGACGGCACCACCGCACGGCTGGGGGAAAACCACTATGTGATGACCACCACCACCGCGGCGGCGGGGCAGGTGATGGCGCATCTGGAGTACCTCACGCAGGTGGTGCGCCCGGACCTTGATGTGCGCTTCACCTCTGTGACCGATCAATGGGCGCAGTTCTCGGTGGCTGGTCCCAAGGCGCGCGATCTGATCGACGCGCTGGTGGACGAGGACGTCAATGGCGAGACCTTCCCCTTCATGGCCTGCGGGGCGATCACCGTGTCGGGCGTAGCCGGGCGGCTGTTCCGGATCTCGTTCTCGGGCGAGCACGCCTATGAGATCGCGGTGCCCGCGCGCTATGGCGACGCACTCTATCGCCTGCTGCTGGAGCGGGCTGACCCCTTCGGCGGTGGTCCATACGGGATGGAGGCGCTGAATGTGCTTCGGATCGAGAAGGGCTTTATCACGCATGCGGAGATCAACGGCACTGTCACTGCCTTTGACCTCGGCATGCAGGGGCTGGTCTCGAAAAAGAAATCCTGCTGGGGCAAGGCTTTGTCGGAACGGGACGGGCTGATGGATGACGACCGGATGCGGCTTGTGGGCCTCAAACCCGTAGGCGCGATGCAGGTGCTCAGCGCCGGGGCGCATCTGTTTGACCCCGATGCCACGGTGGAGCGGGTCAATGACCTTGGCTATGTGACCTCGGTGGGGTTCTCGCCGACGCTGGGACATATGATCGGGCTGGCGATGCTGTCGGGCGGGCCGGACCGGATGGGCGATACCATCCGGCTGGTGGATCACACGCGGGGCATCGACACCCTGTGCGAAGTGGTGAACCCTGTGTTCTTTGACCCTGAGGGAGGGCGCGTTCGTGGCTGAGACTGAGATGCAACTTGCCGCACAGTTCCCCTGCGCGGGGCTGCTGCCGCTGACCATTGGTGACGTGACCCTCACAGAGGACACCCCCGCCGCCATGACCCTGATCGCGCCCTACAAGGGGCAGGAAAAACCGCTGAGCGATGCGTTGAACGCCGCGCATGGCATGGGGTTTCCCGCGCCCAACCGCGCCACTGGAAAGGCGGATGCCCGCGCGATCTGGTTTGGCCGGGCGCAGGCGCTGCTGGTCGGCCCCGTGGCCGATCCCGAACTGGCGGCGCATGCAGCGCTCACCGACCTCAGCGATGGCTGGGCGGTGGTGCGGCTGGAGGGCGCGCGCGCCGAGGAGGTGATGGCCCGTCTGGTGCCCATTGATCTGCGGCCACAGGTGTTCAAACGCGGCCACACCGCGCGCACGGAGCTGAAACACATGATGGCGTCTATCACGCGGGTCGGGCCAAAAGCCTTGCAAATCATGGTGTTCCGCTCTTTTTCGGCGACGCTTGTTCACGATCTGAAAAGAGCCATGGAAGCCGTGGCAGCACGGGGCTAGATTGACAGGGATCACGAAACTGATTCCGGAGCTGATCCATGATCCGCAACATCTTCGCAGCCGCACTTGTGGCCGCGCCCCTCTTCGCCACCCCCGCGTTCTCTGCCGCAGACCTCGGCAAGGAGGAAAGCTGCAAATATCAGGGGCAGGTGATGGCCGCCGTGCAAGCCGCGCGTCTGGACCGGGTGCCCGAGGGCAAGGTCGAAGAGACCATCCGCGCCGCCGAACCGGAGTGGCCGGAGAACTTCTCCAACGCCATCCCTCAGCTGACGCAACACGTCTACCAGATGAAGCGTCGCGACCTGAAGAACATCGACCTGGGCGAGATCTTCGAGACCCAATGTGTGGAAAACTGGGATCAGATCCAGGAAATGAAAAAGAACCTCTCCGGTAGCTGAACCAGCACCTGATGCGCCCCTTGACTGGAGAGATGTGAATGTCGTTGCCGCCCGGATTCCTGGATGAATTGCGCACCCGCGTCAGCCTGTCTGACGTGGTCGGACGCAAGGTCATGTGGGACCAGCGCAAGAGCCAGCCGGGCAAGGGCGACCTGTGGTCCCCTTGTCCCTTTCACCATGAAAAAACCGCGTCTTTTCATGTGGATGACCGCAAGGGGTTCTACTACTGCTTTGGCTGTCACGCCAAGGGCGATGCGCTGAAGTTCGTGCAGGAGACAGAGAATGTCTCCTTCATGGAGGCAGTGGAGATCCTCGCGGGCGAGGCCGGGCTGGAAATGCCCAAGCGCGACCCGAAGGCGGCCGAGAAACAGGACCGCCGCACCCAATTGGCCGAGGTGATGGAGCAGGCGGTGAACTACTTCCGCCTGCAGCTGAAGACCCAAGGCGCCAGCGAGGCGCGCGCCTATCTGGCACGCCGTGGGCTCGACCAGGCTGCACTGGACCGCTGGGAGATCGGCTTTGCCCCGGATGGCTGGCAGAACCTCTGGGATGCGCTCAAGGGCAAGGATGTCGCCGACGATCTGATCCTGGGCGCGGGGCTGGCCAAACCCTCGAACAAGGGCAAGCGGCCCTATGACGTGTTCCGCAACCGGATCATGTTTCCGATCCGCGATGCGCGGGGCCGGGCGATCGCCTTTGGCGGCCGGGCCATGGATCCCAATGACAACGCCAAATACCTGAATTCGCCGGAAACCGAGCTGTTTGATAAGGGGCGCAACCTCTACAACCACGGCCCCGCGCGGGCGGCCTCTGGGCGCGGCAGCACGCTGATCGTAGCCGAGGGCTATATGGATGTGATCGCGCTGGCGGAGGCCGGGTTTGCCTCCTCCGTGGCGCCACTGGGCACCGCGGTGACCGACAATCAGCTGCAGCTGTTGTGGCGGATGTCGGACGAGCCGGTGATTGCGCTGGATGGCGACACCGCCGGTCTGCGCGCCGCGATGCGGCTGATCGACATGGCGCTGCCGCTCTTGGAGGCGGGCAAATCCCTGCGCTTTGCCATCATGCCGGAAGGCAAGGACCCGGACGATCTGTTGCGCGCCGAGGGCGTCGAGGCGGTGCAGGCGGTGCTGGATCAGGCGATCCCGATGGTGCGGCTGCTGTGGCGGCGCGAGACCGAAGGTCGGGTGTTCGACAGCCCGGAACGCAAGGCAGCGCTGGACAAATCCCTGCGCGAGAAGATCAAGCTGATCCGCGATCCCTCAATCCGCCAGCACTATGCCGAGGACCTGAAAGAACTGCGTTTTCAGCTCTTTCGCGGCAATCGCGACAGCGGTGGTCGCGGCGGGCAGGGGGGCACCGGCTATGGCCAGCGTCCCGGTGGCTACCAGCCGCGCTCCCGTGCCCAGGGCGGGTTTCGCGATGGCCAGCGGGCGCCATGGGGAGCCCCGCCAGCGCCGCGCAGCACCACACGCGCCTCGATTGTCGCCTCCGCCGAAGAACATGATTTCGCCCGGGTGCGCGAGGCGGTGATTCTGGCCACCGCCATCACCACGCCGACGGTGATCCCGGAATTCGAGGTCAACCTGGAACGCATGCAGTGCCTGGACATGGATCACGCCCATCTGCGCGACCTGTTGCTGCGCTTCGGGATCGATGCACCAGAGCGACTGCGCGATGAAATTGCCTATGCTCTGGGGCCGGATGCTCTTGAAAACCTGCTGTCGCTGCGCCATGTGGCACTTAGCCCCTGCGTGCGAAAACCCGGCGATCTGGACATGGCCAGTCTGACACTGGCCGAAGAATTCGCAAAACTCGAAAGCATCGCGGGGCTCAATGCCGAACTGGCGGAGGCCGAAGAGGATCTGGATGGCTTGGCGGATGAGGCCCTGACCTGGCGATTGCGTCAGGCGGCAGAGGCCCGCAACCGGGCTGTGCGCAGCGAGAATGAGGACAAGGCAACTTATGACGTGGGTGAAAACGGGGCGCGGCTCAATCGGGATGAGCGCGATGCCTTCGGGGACCTGCTCAAGCGAATCGGCTTCACGGCAGAATGACGAATCACCGGTATTTTGCGTGGTAAACTGTGGCCACGACGCCGCGGTGTGACGTTTTGCTAAAGAAGCTTGGAGAAAAATTGGGTAAACGGGGTGACGAATCAGATGACCGCTCTACAGATTCGCATCAGCCGAATCGCCCGCAGCCCCTTAGAGGAGCATTGAATGGCCGCCAAAGATACCGACGACCGCAAGCCTGACGACCAGGAGCCGGAAATTTCGCTCGACATGAGCCAGGCCCAAGTCAAGAAGATGATCGCTGAAGCTCGTGAGAAGGGCTACATCACCTACGATCAGCTGAACCAGGTTCTGCCGCCGGATCAGGTCTCCTCCGAACAGATCGAGGACGTCATGTCCATGCTGTCGGAGATGGGCATCAACATCATCGAGGACGAAGAGGCCGAAGAGGAGGAGAATAAAGGCTCCACCGAACTGGTCTCCACCGAAGCCAACCGCGAAGTTGCGGTGGCCGGTGCCGGGTCCGAGAAGCTGGACCGTACCGATGACCCGGTGCGCATGTATCTGCGCGAGATGGGCTCGGTCGAGCTGCTGTCCCGCGAGGGCGAGATCGCGATTGCCAAGCGCATCGAGGCTGGTCGCAACACGATGATCCTCGGGCTGTGCGAAAGCCCGCTGACCTTCCAGGCGATCACCATCTGGCACGACGAACTTCTGTCCGAGGATATTCTCCTTCGCGACGTCATCGATCTGGAAACCACCTTTGGCGACCAGATGGACGAAGAGGGCGGCGTGGGCGAGCCGGTGGTGGATACCTCTGCCGTGGCGAGTGCGGCCAAGCCGGAAAAAGACAAGGACTCAGGCCCGGAGCTGGATGCCGACGGCAACCCGATCCTCAACAACGACGACGATGACGACGACGATGACGAACAGGCCAACATGTCCCTCGCGGCCATGGAAGCGGCGCTGAAGGATCGTGTGCTGGAAACGCTGGAGCGGATCTCCAACGATTTCGCCATGTTGTCGGAAATGCAGGATCTGCGGATCTCGGCCACCCTCAACGAGGACGGCTCCTTCTCGCAGAGCGACGAGGCGAAATATCAGCAGCTGCGCTCCGAGATCGTCGAACTGGTGAACGGCCTGCACCTGCACAACAACCGCATCGAGGCGCTGATCGACCAGCTCTATGGCATCAACCGTCGCGTCATGCAGATCGACAGTGCCATGGTGAAGCTGGCCGACCAGGCCCGCATCAACCGCAAGGAATTCGTCGAGTCCTATCGTGGCCGCGAGCTGGATCCGAACTGGTTGTCGGAAATGGGCGACAAGCCTGGCCGTGGCTGGAAAATGTTCATCGAACGCTCCACCGACAAGGTTGAAGAGCTGCGCGCCGACATGGCGCAGGTGGGCCAGTATGTCGGTCTCGACATCTCGGAATTCCGCCGCATCGTGCAGCAGGTCCAGAAGGGCGAAAAAGAGGCCCGTCAGGCCAAGAAGGAAATGGTCGAGGCCAACCTGCGCCTCGTGATCTCCATCGCCAAGAAATACACCAACCGTGGCTTGCAGTTCCTTGATCTCATTCAGGAAGGCAACATCGGCCTGATGAAGGCCGTGGACAAGTTCGAATACCGCCGTGGTTACAAGTTCTCGACCTACGCCACCTGGTGGATCCGTCAGGCGATCACCCGCTCGATCGCCGATCAGGCGCGCACCATCCGTATTCCGGTGCATATGATCGAGACGATCAACAAGCTGGTCCGCACCGGCCGTCAGATGCTGCACGAGATCGGCCGCGAGCCGACCCCGGAAGAGCTGGCTGAAAAGCTGCAGATGCCGCTGGAGAAGGTCCGCAAGGTGATGAAGATCGCCAAGGAACCGATCTCCCTCGAAACCCCCATCGGGGACGAGGAAGACAGCCAGCTTGGCGATTTCATCGAGGACAAGAATGCCGTGCTGCCGCTGGACAGCGCCATTCAGGAAAACCTCAAGGAAACCACCACCCGCGTGCTGGCGTCGCTGACGCCGCGTGAGGAACGGGTTCTGCGCATGCGGTTCGGCATCGGCATGAACACCGACCACACGCTGGAAGAGGTCGGCCAGCAGTTCTCGGTGACCCGCGAACGGATCCGCCAGATCGAGGCCAAGGCGCTGCGCAAGCTCAAGCACCCGAGCCGCTCGCGCAAACTGCGCAGCTTCCTCGATCAGTAAGCACAGTCTGTTGCCATGATTTTGAGGGCGTCCCACGCGGGGCGCCCTTTTTCGTTGGTGATTTGCGCGCGGGTGCGCCTGGTGGCGCCCTCATGTGATGCCATGTGAGGACTGCGCGCCTCAGGTCGGGGCGGGGAGAGCAGCGCGCGGCGCGTTAACCAATCCGGCCTTCTGCATATTGATTAAATCTTTCGATAAATTAACTTCTGTTCGTGGGAGCAATCGATACACTTGCGCCAAGCACCGGGGGGTGAACATGAGTAGCAGCACTGAATTGACGCGCGCCGTGGAGGCGCTCGATGAAAAACTTGATGCGCTGGACACGATGACGGAGGTGAATTCCTTCCTCGTGGCAGCTTTGCGTGACCATGAGCAGGACCTGAAGCGGATGAGCCCGCAGGAAACCCGCGCGCTGTTGCGCCGCAAGGCGCGCGAAAAATACCGCGCGGACGGAGGCGAGGCGCCAAATCCGGCAGCTCTCGACCTGCTGGAAGAGACCCTTGGCACCGGCCATACCGCAGATGTGATTCCCTTCCCGCAGTCGCGCTGACCTGATTTCGGCGCGTTTGTGTCGCGGTGCGGCGCTGCGGCTTGTCCCTCCGGGAGAGCTACACTACATTTTGGGCAACCGGCTTCGGCTACAAGGATATTCCCAATGCCCATTCGTCCTCGCACCCTTTCTCGTGTCTTCGCCCTGCCGTTGATTGCCGCGACAGCTGTCCTCGCGGGGTGCAGCGTACCGCAAGGCTTGGGCCCGCAAGCAGATTACTTCTCCTCGCGCGCGATGGCCCGCATCTACGCGCTGGAGGATGGCAGCTTTGAGGTGGTGCCGGAAATCGGCGCGGAGGGCGCCGCCTACTGGTGTGCTGCCTCGGAATACGCCCGCCGTGCGCTTGGGGCAGGGTGGTCGCAGGACATCTATGTCGCCAAAGGACGCGCGCCCAGCACGGTCAGCGGACGCATCGACAGTGTGACCTTCACGCTCGCCCCCGTGGCGCGAGAGGGCGGCCCGCGCCCGTTCATCAGTACCTTTGGCTTCAAACCGGGCGATAACTTCAGCGTCTCCAGTGGCGACAGCTTCTGCCGCGATATCGAACCGCTGCCGTTCTTCTGAGACTGGCCTGGTGATGCAGCAACAGGAGCTTGAGGTCGCGACGCGCGGGCAGGGGCTGTATGAGGTAACCCGTCATGTGCAGCGCTTCGTGGCGCACAGCGGCGCTGCGCGGGGCCTGCTGACGCTCTTTGTGCGGCATACCTCCTGTTCGCTGCTGATCCAGGAAAACGCCGACCCGGAGGTGCAAACGGACCTTCTGGCCTATTTCGCGCGATTGGTGCCGCCCTCCAGCCACCCCGACATGGGCTATCTGCGTCACACCTACGAGGGTCCGGATGACATGCCGGCCCACATCAAGGCGGCGATGATGCCGGTCAGCCTGTCGATCCCGGTGTCGGAGGGGCAGATGGTGCTGGGCACCTGGCAGGGCATTTACCTGTTCGAGCATCGCGATGCACCGCACAGCCGCCGGATCTTTGCCCATCTGTCGTGAAAACAGGGCGCTCGCACTCCGGATCGCGCCAAGGTCTTGCGGTTGAATTTCCCCTCTACCCAAACCCTAGCTGCTCCCCTATAGTTGTGGATAACTGCGCAAGCCTGCGCACTAGAACGATTTATCTCGAGGGAAGGGAGCCGGCGGATGCGCTGCCCATTTTGCGGAAATGTCGACACGCAAGTGAAGGATTCGCGCCCGGCGGAGGATCACGTCTCGATCCGGCGGCGTCGGTATTGCCCGGCCTGTGACGGGCGGTTCACCACCTATGAACGGGTGCAGCTGCGCGATCTCGTGGTGATCAAGACCAACGGCAAGCGCGAGGATTTTGACCGCGACAAACTGGAACGCTCGATCCGCATCTCGATGCAGAAACGCCCGGTTGATCCCGAGCGCATCGACCAGATGATCTCCGGCATCGTGCGTCGGCTTGAGAGCATGGGCGAGACGGATATCGGCTCCAAGAAGATCGGTGAAATCGTGATGGAGGCGCTGGCCCGCATCGACACCGTGGCCTATGTTCGCTTTGCAAGCGTCTACAAGAATTTCCAGGCGGCCGATGACTTTGAGGACTTTGTCCACGAGCTGCGTCCACCGATCCAGCCCGAGACGTAACGCCCGGCCCCGCGGCCTGCCAACAGCCTGGGGAAAGGTCTGATCCAGTGAGCACTCGCGACCATCGTTTCATGGGACTTGCCCTCTCGCTCGGGCGGCGTGGGCAGGGCCGAACATGGCCAAACCCTGCGGTGGGCTGTGTCGTCGTGAAGGATGGCCGTGTCGTGGGCCGGGGCTGGACCCAACCCGGCGGACGCCCCCATGCCGAAGCCATGGCTCTGGCACAGGCGGGCGAGGGCGCGCGCGGCGCCACTGCCTATGTCAGCCTTGAACCCTGCTCCCACCACGGCAAGACGCCGCCCTGCGCCCAGGCGCTGATCGATGCGGGCATTGCCCGCGTGGTCGCCGCCATAGAGGATAGCGACCCCCGGGTCAGCGGTCAGGGCTTTGAGATGCTGCGCGCCGCCGGCGTCACCGTGACCAGTGGCATCCGCGCAGATGAGGCCGGCTTTGATCACGAGGGCTTCTTTCTCAAGACAGAACAGGGCCGCCCCTTTGTGACGCTGAAGCTGGCCTCCAGCTTCGATGGGCGCATCGCCACCGGATCGGGGCAGAGCCAATGGATCACCGGCCCGGAGGCCCGCCGCGTCGTGCATGCGATGCGCGCCCGCCATGATGCGGTGATGGTCGGGGCCGGGACGGCGCGGGCGGATGATCCCTCGCTCACCGTGCGCGATCTCGGCATCGACGATCAGCCCGCCCGGGTGGTGGTCTCGCGCCATCTTGACCTTCCCTTGATGAGCAAACTCGCCCGCAGCGCCAGGGAGGTCCCGCTCTACCTCTGCCATGGCACTGGTGCCGATGCGGAACGGCTGCGCGCCTGGGAGGGACTGGGCGCGACGCTTCTGTCCTGCAGCGCGCTTGGCACCCAGATCGACCCGCATGACCTGCTGCAACAACTGGGCAGCGCCGGTTTGACCCGGGTGTTCTGCGAGGGCGGCAGCGCGCTGGCTGCGACGCTCTTGGCGCATGATCTGGTGGACGAGCTGGTCGGCTTTACCGCCGGTCTCAGCATCGGCGCCGAAGGCCTGCCCTCGATCGGTGCGCTTGGCATCGGCCGCCTCGACGAGGCCCCGAGGTTTGAGCTGGTGGAGACCCGCGCTATCGGCGCTGACATCCTGCACCGCTGGCGCCGCCCCCAAAGCTAACGTCATAGCGCCCGCGGCGCCCTCTTCATCTTTTTTGAAAATACCTCGGAGCGCGAGGCAGAGCCTCGCATCCTGCGCTCAGCGCCAGAGCGGCGCAAAGGAGGCCAGAAGCCCCTGCAGTTTCGACAGGCTGCGGTTCACGCCACCCGGCGCGGGCAGATCCCCGGCGATCAACCGATCCACCGCAACCTCCGGCGAGCACGGCAGGTTGGACAGGGGGTCGAAGTAGCGCGGATAATCTATCAGCGCCGCATGGGCGAGGCTCAGGATGCCGGGGCGCACATCGCGCCAGTGCGGCGCTTCCAGCCGGTCGCGGGTCAGCCCCCAACCCGCATAGAACGGCAGGCCGACGCAGGTCACCGGCACCCGGCGCAACAGCGCCTCGAACCCCAGAAGCGAGGTCATGGTCCAGACCTCATCCACGCTGTCGATCAGCGCCGCCGGATTGGCCTGTTCGGCCACCACATCGGCCCAACTCTCAGCGGACTTGATGCGCCCCTTGCGCAGACCCGCCTCTACATCGGGGTGCGGTTTGTAGATCACCACCGCGTTGGGTCGCGCCGCGCGCACCGCTTGCAGCAGCTTCATATTGGTGTTGATCTTGCCCGCGCCAAGCCGGATCGAGGCGTCATCCTCCACCTGACCGGGCACCAGCACCCGGTGGCCCTTGGGCAGATCCGGCAGGTCGCCGTCGAGGTTGTATTTCGTCACCTCATGTTTGATCAGCCGCATCACCAGTGTTTCCACTCGCCGCTCCTGCTGCGGCGTCAGGCTCACGCGCTCGCGGATCAGATCGTCCAGATCACTCTGCCGGGTGGGGTCGTAGTAGATGCCCTGCCGGTCCAGTACCAGCGATAGCGGCGGCACCAGCTCCGCCCCCAGCCCGCGTGAGCGCAAAAAGCCGTCCTCCAGGTGATGCGCGCCAGCGTGGTCCTTGGTGGCCTTGCTGGCCCAGACCATCCAGTTCTTGCCGCTCTTCCTTGCGGTCTTGGTCTTTTCGGTGAAGGTCATGCGCTTGTGCTGACCAAAGAAGCGCTGCAACGGCGCACGTTTCCACAGCCGCATCTCGGAGGCCGCCCAGCCCGCACGATCCTCGCGCCAGGCGCGCACCTGCGCCTCCAGCGAGTCGATCACCAGCTCCAGCGGGCAGAGCCGGTCGTGATGGGGATCATACCATGTGGGGTAGAGGATCATTGCGGCGGCAAACAATTGCGCGCGGGTCAGGCGGCGGTTCCGGCCGGGCGGGGGAAACTCGTCCTGTGTCAGCCCCCAGCCCGCATAGAACGGCTGGCCAAAGATGCGCGGCCGATGCCCCGAAAGGATCGCCTCGAACCCCAGCTGCGACGACACGGTGTAGACGCCCACCGCGCCCTCCAGCAGCAGATGGGGCGAGACGGGCGCGTCGAACAGCTCCACCCGGTCATTGGCATGGCGGGCATCGAAATAGCCCTCGCGGTGGCCCTGCGAGGTCTCCGGATGGGTTTTGATGAGGATACGCGCACCGGGGTTTTCCTCCTGCGCGAACGCCAGCATTTCCTGAAACCGCCCCTGATCGGCGCCGGGAAAGGGGATCGAGGCCCTGACCGAGGCATCCTCGCGCAGCTGATCCACCACCAGCACATAGCCGGGCTCGGGCGGCGGTACATCCGGGTGAAAGGCGTTGTATTTGCTCAGGTGGGCGTCCTGCAGGCGGGCCATGCAATCCCGCGCCCGTTTCATCAGGGCGCTGTCATCGAGCGGGTGGTCTTTCAGCAGCGTGACCAGATCGCTCGACAGTGAGGGGTCAAAATGCACGCCGGTGCGGTCGATCAACAGGCCCAGCGGCGGCTCGCCCCTGCGGCCCGGATAGACCGAGCGCAAAAAGGCGTCCTCGATCCGCACCAGCGGCGCGCCATGCTCTTCGGCGATCTTGCGGCCCCGGTGGGCGGTGGGGCTGTCGCCCCAGATGCCGACCTGATCGCCCTCCTTGGGCAGGCCAAGGCTGATGTCGTACCCGGCGAGATCAAGGATACGCCGGACACGCTTCTGGGTCAGAAAACCACCGTTATAGACGAACAACCGGGAGCGTTGGCTCCCGGTTTCTGTGGTGTCTGGATGCGGCGAAGGCGCGTGCATCATGCTGGCTTAGCTGCCGCCGAACAGGGTCTCGACACTGGCGGCGGTGGACAGCGGGCTGGTCAGCAGCGACAGCGTCTTGGTCCACTGCGCATAGGGCGCTTCGGTCACATAGATGGTGTCGCCATCGCGGATCACGAAGTCCCGCGCGATGAACAGACCGTTCGGCTGGGTGAGGTTCAGCACATAGACCATCCGCTGCGCGCCGATCAGATCGTCGCGGCCCAGCACCTGGTTGGAGATCTCTGGCGCCTCGTTGCGGAACACAAACACGCCGGTGGGATCGGAGGCGGTGGCAATGAGCCCGCCAACCTGTGCGATGGCCTCGAGTGCGGAGAGGTTCTGGCTGTCGAAGGGCACACGCGCCTGTGCGGCGGTGGCGCCGAGTGCGGTGAAGGAGCGGGTATCGCCCTCAACCAGGATCTTGTCACCGTTGCGCAGCGCGATATCGAGTTCCGGGTGATCGTAGAGATCCTCGAACCAGATGGTGCCGGTATGGCCGCCGCGAATGACGGAGACCTGCGCAATCTCGGGTTCGATCGCCACACCACCGGCCTGCGCCAGCATTGTGGCCAATGTGCGGGTGGGCCGTTCGATCGGGTAGACGCCCTGTGCGCCAACGGCGCCGGTCAGGCTGACAGTGGCGCCATCACCGGCGAGGCGACGCACCTGCACCTGCGGGTCTGGGGTCTGATCCTCGAGCTTCTTGGTGATCGCTTCACGCAGCTGTTCCGGGGTGTTGCCGGAGGCGCGTACACGACCTGCGTAGGGCACAAAGATATTGCCCGCGCCATCGACCTGCACTTCTTCGAGCAGGGTGGCGTTGGCGCCGGTGCTGGCCAGAAGGCCGTCATCGACGTTTTCCCAGATCGTCAGGCCGAGGATATCGCCGGGACGAATGATGTCGGAGGTCAGCACCGATGCATTGGTGAACTGATTGGAAAATCCAAGCGCCGGCACAACGGCGGTTGCGCGGGCGACGCGGTCATTCACGGCGACGACAAAGGCGTCGCCCTGTTTTTGCACGGAGCCTGCAAAGATCTGGCGTTTGCTGGGGCCTACCTTGGGCAGGCCGCATGATGCTGCGAGGGCAACCGCAGCCAGCAAGGCCACGGGGCGCGCCCATCGAAAATGCATGGGTTTCACTGCTCGGTCTCCTCGACCTATTTTTATTTTGCCTCAAGTTTTGAGTGTAAGGTAGCCGAGTGTCACGCGAAAATCCAGCACGACCTGTAGCCGAGGTCAGGTCACGAGGCGCAAGTGTTGCCGTGGCGCTGCTGTGCCGGTGAGGAACGCGTCATAGGGGTCCTCGGACGAGAGCATCATATCGACCACCTGCCGCAACAGCTGTCGCCGTCCGGAGCGCGAGTAGAAGCCGCCGGGAAACTGTGAGGTTTCCAACAAATAGCGGCGATACTGCTGGTAGGCTGGGCCGTCCGGGCGTTTCGGCGTGCGAAAAAACTCCGGCAGGGGCTGGGTGGAGACAAAGTCCGGCTTGTCATAGACCGCGCGGCCAAACACCTTCAGCGGCAATCCACGCCAGAGCACCTGCTGCCCGGCAGTGGAATTCACCGTGACAGCGGTGCGGGCCTCGTTCAGGAGCGCGGCGAGTTTGCCACCGCGCACATAGTGGACCCGCCCCTTGATCCCGTGCTGCGCGGCAAGGCGGCGAAGCTCGCGGCGGATCGGGGTGCGACCATCTTCCAGCGGATGCGCCTTGATCACGAGGTGATGATGCTGCGGCGCGCCTTCGGCAAACCCCGATATCACCAGGTCCAGAAACTCGGTCATGGTGGAGAAGGGCGAATGGGCCTGAAAGGCGCTGTCATGCTCCAGCTGCAGAAGGGCCAGGTGATAGGGAAAGCCACCGCCGGTGATGCGGGCCGTCGCGATCCGACGGTCCAGCGCATGTAGAGGCATCAGCAGCAACCGTTTCAGGTAGAGCTGAAATTCCTTGGTCACCGACAGGGCACGATGGGGGCGGAAGTTCCGGTATCCCCGGTTCCAGAACATCACGAACCAGTGATAGAGCGCGCCATACATCACATGCTGGCGGGTATCCCCCCAGCGGGCGGGGGGCAGGGGCGTGTCCATCGCGCTTTGGGCCAGCGCCTGTTCCATCTGCGCCACCGGCATCTCCATCAGGCGCGAGTTGCCGTTGGAGCCGTCACGCTCATAGGTGACCCAATAGGGGCGCAGATAGCCTTCCTCGAACACATGCAGGGTGATGCCGCGGGCGCGCGCGATCTTCGCCGCCTCGGCGTGCACGGGGCGGGTGTCGCCATAGAGCACGATATCAGTGACCGCATGCGTCTGCAGCAGCTCGATGAGCCGCGCGGGCCAGTCGGCCAGCGGATCAGTATAGGCGATGTAGCTCTTGCGGTCCGGCCAGAATACCCGGTCGCCAGCGTTGAAGCCGACCCGGTGCACGCTGCAGCCTGCGGATTGCAACATGCGGCCAAGCGCGCCGAAGAACGGCCCATGCGGGCCTTGCAGGAACAGGAAGCTGCGTGTTGGGCGCGGGTCTTGCGGCATATGTGCTCGATCTGGCCTCTTGACGGGCTGTGGGCGCTGCTGAATTTGGCAGCATGGTTAGGGCGGTTTTAACCGCAATCTAGGGTGAAAGTATGACCATATGCTTTCCTTGGGCAAGCAGGCTCTTGAGCCGGGGGCGGGCAGGGGCTAGCTACTTTGCAAGAAGCGCCCGAGGATGGGCGCGCGACGTTGAAGGAGACCGCCCATGTTCACCGGGATCATCACCGATGTGGGAACCATCACCGAGCTGGAGCAGGAGGGCGACCTGCGCGCCCGCATCCGCACCGCCTATGACACCAGCGGCATTGACATGGGCGCCTCGATTGCCTCGGACGGGGTCTGCCTGACCGTGGTGGCGCTCGGGGCGGACTGGTACGATGTGCAGATCTCGGCCGAGACCACCTCCAAGACCAATATCGACGCGGCGGGCAACCACAAGGGCTGGTATGTCGGCAAGCGGGTCAATCTGGAACGCGCCCTCAAGGTGGGCGACGAGCTGGGTGGCCATATCGTCTCCGGCCATGTGGATGGCGTGGCGGAGGTCGTAGGGCTGCGCGACGAGGGCGACAGCACCCGGGTGACCCTGCGCGCGCCCAAGGAGCTGGCCCGGTTCATCGCGCCCAAGGGCTCGGTTGCGCTCAATGGCACCTCGCTGACGGTGAATGAGGTGGAGGGCTGCGATTTCGGCATCAACTTCATCCCGCACACCAAGGAGGTGACCACCTGGGGCGATGTCAGCCTGGGGGATCTGGTCAATCTGGAGATCGACACGCTGGCGCGCTACGTGGCGCGGCTGCAGGAGAGCCTCTGATGGCGTCTGGCTCGGGTGCGGGCGCTGGAGTGGGCACAGGATCGGTGCCGGGGCTGGGGCATAACGGCGGCCCGAGCATGGAGCCGGGCATGATCTGGCGCACCCATGCCTGGCGGTCGGCGCAGAAGAAGCTGATGCCCAACACCATTCCCAAACTGGTGCTGCAGATGCGCCTGAAGCGCGCCGCCGAGCTGGGCATGGATTACAAGACCTATGCCAAGGTGCGTCAGACCTCCGGTCAGGATGTGCTGGGGCTGTTGTTCTCCTCCAACGCGCTGGGCCTTCTGCGCGATCCGCATCTGCCCGAGGGCAAGGGAGCGGCGCTGGCGCGGGTGGCGCATGCCGGGCGTCTGGCGCTGGTCTATCGCCCGCTGGCCGCAGAAGCGGTGGCCCGCGTGAACACGCAGCTCGACGCAGTGGGTCCGGCGCCGGTCTTCACCGAAGGCTGGGGCGCGATGCGCGAGAAGGTGCAGGGCGTGATGCGCCAGCGCGGCCTGTCCGGTGCCTCGGTGGTGGTGATCGGGGATGCGCCGCTGGAGCGGGAATGGAGCACCGCGGGTCGCGCGGCGGCCTATCTGACCGCAGCGGAATATTTCGGCGCCGCCTGAACCGGACGCGTGGACAGGCCTTTGGCCGGGAGCGCCGTGTGGCGTCCCGCTGTGGTCATGAGGTCTGCGATCTGCGCTCATTGTGAAATTAAAGAGGCTGGATCGTCGTGGAGGTCGGCTTTCTGATAGGTGACCTGTTTGTGGTTGGCCTATCCTATGTGGCCTGTCGGATAAGGATGGCGGCGCCGCCACAATGGGCGGAGGTGGCCGGGAATATCTTCCCGCGTGCTCAACGTTATCTCTGCACTGCCCCCAATATCAGGGAGCCGGTTCCTGGGTGTGGCCGGGGATTTTACACCCGGCAAATGATCGCGATCCGGTCCACTTTAGCCCGCCGGTCTTGATATGCTGCCACCAGGGCGCGCGCCGCCTGCGCAACGGGATGCGAGGCTCTGCCTCGCGCTCCGAGATATTTCTGAAAAGCTGAAGAGATCTGAGCCCTGCCGACGTCCTGCGGCAGATAGCACAGGGTGCAGAGGTCGACGGGCGAGGCGTGTTTTATCAAAAATCCAGGCGATTTGGTGCGCTGTTGCGCCGGTGACGTGCGCGCATGTGCCGTTTGTGGGGCTGGTGTTTGAGGCGTCTGTCCGCTATTCCGACCGGCACAACAGTGGCGCGGGAGGGCCGATCCGACCGCGCGCCCTCTCGAGCGAAAGGCCTGCCGCCCATGAGCTATGAAACGCCCGGTCCCGTCGAAGCTGAACTGCGCGACGCCATCAGCCCCATCGAAGAGATCATCGAGGAAGCCCGCAAGGGCAAGATGTATATTCTGGTGGATCACGAAGATCGCGAAAACGAGGGCGATCTGGTCATCGCGGCGGAGTTTGCCGATGCGGATGCGATCAACTTCATGGCCACACATGGACGTGGGCTGATCTGCCTGCCGATGACCGCCGAACGGGTTGATCATCTTGGTCTGCCGATGATGGCGGTGAACAATTCCTCGCGCCATGAGACGGCCTTTACCGTGTCGATCGAGGCGCGCGAAGGGGTCTCCACCGGGATTTCTGCCGCCGACCGGGCGCTGACCGTGGCCACCGCCATCAACGAACAGAACACCATGGCGGCGATTGCCACGCCGGGCCATGTGTTCCCGCTGCGTGCCAAACGTGGTGGAGTGCTGGTGCGCGCCGGTCATACCGAGGCGGCGGTGGATATCTCCCGTCTGGCGGGGCTCAAACCTGCCGGTGTGATCTGCGAGATCATGAAGGAAGACGGCACCATGGCGCGGCTGCCGGATCTGGTGGCCTTTGCCAAGCAGCATGACATGAAGATCGGCACCATCTCCGACCTGATCTCCTATCGCACCAAGAACGACAATCTGGTGGATGAGACCGGGCACTCCACCGTCACCTCGGAGCATGGTGGCGACTGGGAGATGCGGTTGTTCACGGATCAGACCCATGGCGTTGAGCATGTGGTGCTGATCAAGGGGGACATCACCACCGACGCGCCGGTTCTGATCCGCACCCATGCGCTGCATGAGGCGTCTGATCTGCTGGGGCTGGGCCCCAAGCCCGCCGGCGAGCTGCCGCGGGCGATGGAGCTGATCGCCGAGGAAGGCCGCGGTATGGTCTGCCTGTTCCGCCAGCCGCGCAACGCGCTGTATGCTGCCGAGGATGACGGGCCGCGCACCATCAAGCAGACCGGCCTTGGGGCGCAAATTCTGAACAAACTGGGAGTGGAAGAGTTGATTTTGCTCACCGACTCGCCTGAAACCAAATACCTTGGCCTGGATGCCTATGGGCTGTCGATCGTCGGCACCCGTCCCATCCTGTCCACTGACAGCTGAAGGAGGCCCGCACCATGGCCGGACAAGAAAACCACTACATCCTGCCGCGCCCGGACTTCGACAAGCCGGTGAAGCTGCTGATCGTCGTCTCGCCCTATTACAAGGACATCGCCGACAATATGGTCGCCGGGGCCGTGGCCGAGATCGAGGCGGTGGGCGGCACATATGAGCTGGTCGAGGTGCCCGGCGCGCTGGAGATCCCCACCGCGATCGGCATTTCTGATCGCGCGTCGAACTTTGACGGGTTCGTGGCGCTGGGCTGTGTGATCCGCGGTGAGACCACCCATTACGACACGGTCTGCAATGACAGCTCGCGCGCCATTCAGCTCTTGGGTCTGCAGGGCCTGTGCATCGGCAATGGCATCCTGACAGTGGAAAACCGCAAACAGGCCGAGGTGCGCGCCGATCCTGCCGATCAGAACAAGGGGGGCGGTGCGGCCGCTGCAGCCTTGCATCTGATCGCGCTGGCGCGTAAATGGGGCGCCCAGACCAAGGGAGTCGGCTTCAAGCCTGCGTCCGACTCCTATCGGCTCGCTTAATCTCAAAAACGGATCACCCTCGCCATGACCTCGACAGACGCCCCGAAACCGGGAAAGAACAAGACGCAGGCCCGCTCTGCGGCCCGGCTCTATGCGGTACAGGCGCTGTTCCAGATGGAGCATAGCGACCAGTCCTTCGACAAGGTGATCGCGGAGTTCGAAAACCACCGGTTCGGAGCCATCTACGAGGAAGGCGAATTTGCCGAGGGCGACAGCAAACTGTTCCGCAAGCTGCTGAAGGATGCGGTCAACCATCAGGCCAAGATTGACCAGATGACCGACCGGGCGCTGGTGGCAAAATGGCCGATCGCCCGTATCGACCCGACATTGCGGGCGCTGTTTCGCGCCGCTGGTGCCGAATTCGTCGAGAGCGATACGCCGGTGAAGGTCGTCATCAATGAATATGTCGACATCGCGCGTGCCTTCTTTCCGGAGGGGAAAGAGCCGAGCTTTGTCAATGCGGTGTTGGACCACATGGCCCGCGAGGCGAAGCCGGAGGCGTTCTGACGGGCCGCTCACGCTGCGCGGTTTGCTCTGTCTGTTCTCGAAACATTTGCACAACTTGATCCAAGAGCGCGCGCTGGCGCGCTCTTTTTGTTTGTGGCGTCATTGCAGGGCGGTGGCAGGGGAGTGCGCCGGGGCAAGACGCACCTGGCGCTGCGTTCTGACATCCGTGTCGGTCGGTGCGGCGCGCATTGATGATGCATTAATGCGACGGGTTGTTGACGCTTTGCGACGCGCGGACGCGCTACTGGCCCGCCAACACGCATATTATCCACAGTAAACAACCAGTTGTTTGCTTTGCCCCGCAAAACCTGTCAGCTTATAGGCCAAGGACAGTCGTTCCAATTGCGGGAACCGACTGCCGACCCGGAAACAAAAACGCCCACCGGGGCTGCCAGAAACAGGAGGGGAAATGTTTCAGAAAATAGTCGTGCCAGTGGACCTGGCGCATGAAGCCGCATTGCAGAAAGCGCTGCAAGTGGCGGTAGGGATGGCGAAGGCCCATTCGGCCGAGCTGTGTTATGTCGGAGTGGCCTCGGCCACTCCGGGCGGTGTTGCCCGCACGCCGGAGGAATATAAGGAAAAGCTGGAGAAATTCGCCGAAAGCCAGTCCGCCAACCATGGGGTGCAGGCCAGCAGCCACGCCATCATGACCCATGATCCCTCGACGGATCTCAACAAGGCGCTGGAGCAGGCGATTGCCGACCTCAAGGCGGATCTTGTTGTCATGGCCACGCATGTTCCGAATATCTCGGATTACATCTGGGCCGGTCACGGTGCCCATGTTGCTGCCCATAGCACCGCGTCGGTGCTGTTGGTGCGGGATTGACTGACATCGAATTGAAACTCCGAAACGAAAGGCGGCACACATGACCGACCAAACGCCGGAACCATCTGACGGCATCCCGAGCCCGGATGGCGCGTCACATATCATCGACACGGAATATGAAATCGGCCAGGACAATGTTGAAGGGTCAGTTGGCCCGTTTGGATTTGACATCCACAACCCTGTCTTTGCGATCTCTGGCATGGCCATCGTGGCCTTTGTCTTCTACACGCTGGCCCTGCCAGAGCAGGCGGGCTCAGTGTTCAGCTGGCTGTTCAGCTCGGTGACCAAGGGCTTTGACTGGTTCTTCCTCGGTGCCGCGAATATCTTTGTGATCTTCTGTCTGTTCCTGATCGTGACGCCCTTTGGCAACGTGCGACTGGGCGGCACCGAAGCAGAGCCCGACTACAGCTACATCGGCTGGTTCGCGATGTTGTTCGCCGCAGGCATGGGCATTGGCCTGATGTTCTACGGCGTGTCCGAGCCGCTGAGCCACTTTGGCACCTCCATGGGAGGGATCAGCGAAGAAGGCGGCGTGCGCACCGACTGGGCGCCGCTTGGCGGGGCTGCGGGCAATGAGGCCGAAGCGATGCGTCTGGGCATGGCCGCGACGATCTTCCACTGGGGTCTGCACCCCTGGGCGATCTACGCTGTTGTGGCACTGGCGCTGGCCCTGTTCAGCTATAACAAGGGTCTGCCGCTCACCATCCGCTCTGCCTTCTACCCGATCTTTGGCGATGCGGTCTGGGGCTGGGTTGGTCACGTGATCGACATCCTGGCGGTGTTTGCAACGCTCTTTGGTCTGGCGACGTCGCTTGGCTTTGGCGCGACGCAGGCCAACGCAGGCCTGAATGAGCTGTTCGGCATTGCGGTCAACTCCACGACCGAAGTGATCCTGATTTCCGCCATTACCGCGATCGCACTTGTGTCGGTGATGCGGGGCCTTGATGGCGGCGTGAAGATCCTGTCCGAGATCAACATGGGTCTGGCCTTCGTGCTGCTGATCTTTGTGCTGCTGGTGGGGCCGACCGTGTTCCTGCTGTCGCTGTTCTGGGATTCGCTCTTGGCCTATCTTCAGTATCTGCCGGCGCTGTCGAACCCGGTGGGGCGTGAGGACGTCAACTTCAGCCAGGGCTGGACCTCGTTCTACTGGGCGTGGTGGATCTCCTGGTCGCCGTTTGTGGGCATGTTCATCGCCCGCGTCAGCCGTGGCCGCACCGTGCGGGAATTCATCACCTGCGTGCTTTTGATCCCGTCGATGGTCTGCGTGCTGTGGATGAGCGTCTTTGGCGGCACCGCAATGTTCCAGGTGATCAACGATGGCTACACAGCTGCGCAAGAGGCTGACCTGCCGGTGAAGCTGTTCAAGATGCTCGACGTGATGCCGCTGGCCGGGATCACCTCGCTGGTGGGCATCGTGCTGGTCATCGTGTTCTTTGTGACCTCCTCGGACTCCGGTTCGCTGGTAATCGACACCATTACTGCGGGTGGCAAAGTCGACGCCCCGGTGCCGCAGCGTGCCTTCTGGTGCATCTTTGAGGGCGCGGTGGCGATCGTGCTTCTGCTGAGCGCCGGAGGCCTGCAGTCGCTGCAGTCGATGGTGATCTCCACCGGTCTTCCGTTCACGGTGGTGCTGCTGGTGATGTGCTACGCGATCCTGCGGGGCCTGATCAGCGAGCGCAAGAACACCTGAGCCGCAACGCTTTTGTGAAACGAGAAACGGCGCCCCGGATCGGGGCGCCGTTTTGCATTTCTGGTGGGGTGGGGTCAGCCTTTGGCCGGCTTGTCCAGAAGCGCCTGCAACTGGCTGCGCGTCGCTTCGTCCAGCCGGTCCAGATGCACCGTCAGGCTTTTGCCGTCGGTGCTGGTCTCGGTGGGCGGCAGGTTGCCCGCACGGCCCGGCGCAATGGCATAGGGGTGCACGTCGCGGGTGATGCCCTTGAATTGCATTGGCGGCATCGGCTCGGCGGCCACGAAGTCGCGCACATGGGCGTAGGTTTCATGGCTCATCACGATGCCGCCGGGCTCCGCCGCCGCTTCCAGCCGCGCCGCCAGGTTCGCCTCGGCGCCGATGATGGTATAATCCATCCGCGCCTCCGAGCCGAAGTTGCCGACGTTGCAATAGCCGGTGTTGATGCCGATGCGGGCGCGGAAGGGGCGGTCGATGCCGCGGGCCCGCCACTCCTGTTCCAGTTCCGCAAGCCGCTCCTGCATCTCCAGCGCCATGCGCACGCAGGCACGGGCGTCTTCGGCAGTGCCCAGGGTTTCCGGATCGCCGAAGAAGGCCACGATGGCATCGCCGATGAACTTGTCGATGGTGGCGCCATGCCGCGCGGCAATCGTCGACATCTCGGTGAAATACTCGTTGAGCAGCGCCGTCAGCTCTTCGGGCTGCAGCGTCTCGGCGGTCTGGGTGAAATCCTTGATGTCGGAAAAGAACACCGTGAGCTTCTTACGCTCGGTCGAGATCGAGGCGTCCTTCTCGCCGGAAAAGATCGACCGATAGACCTGCGGCGACAGGTAGCGCGAAATTTTCATGGAAATGCCGGCGAGGAATTCATTGTTGGAGGTCAGCTCCTCGCTGATCTTGCGGAAGCGCTGTGCCAGTCGCAGCTGATGCAGGGCGAACAGGATGCCAAGCCCGCCGACAATCAGCATGTAGAGCAGCAGGTGGCTGAAGGAGAGCAGGCTGGTCGCCACCTGTTGGCCGATGTTGTAGGATTGGATGCCGCGGATATCGCCCACCTGCCAGTCGGTCTTGGTGCTGTCGGGGTGACTGTTGTGGCAGGACACGCAGGTTTCTTCCATCACCACCGGCGTCACCATGGTCAGATTGTGAGAGAACAGACCGGCGTGTTCGTTGCGAAAGAACAGCATGGGGTCGGTGGCGCCAGTCCGATATTGCTCGAGCGCGCGTTGTTCTGCCGGTGTCAGCGTCACCGCCTGTCGTCCCGCGAAAGGGTAGTCCGAGGCGAAGCGGTAGGAGACGTTGAGGCCGCGATCTGCGATCTCTTCTCCCAGCTCGATCGACATGGTGGCCGGGATCGGGATCGCGCCGTTGCGATCATGGTAGTCATGGGTGGCAAGGGTCGGTGCCTCCGCATCCAGTCGAGCCACCACGTTTCGGCTGTAATAGCCGCGCACGGTGTCCAGAACCGCATCCAGCGTCTTGCCCTGACGCCGCAGCGACTGATCGGTGATTGCCATCAGGTCCAGCCAGACCACCACTGGCAGGGCGAGGATCGCCAGTGCAAGCGCCCAGTTGATCAGGTGAGGCCGGGCGATGAACAGGCGCCCGAACTGGCGTTTGAGTGACATTTCTGGATATTCCTTGCACGACTGGCGGATTGCGGCGGCGCCTGAAACGCAGGCGGTGTTTCGAGTTATACGGCAGCGCCCGGTAAAATCGTCGCAGTTTCTTTGCAGGACTGGACCAAACCATGGGTACGCCCTAGATTTTAAGGCACACAAGCAGTGGAGGATGCCATGCCGGAACTGATCAAGCTTTATATTCGCAGCGCTCTCTGGGGGCTGGTTCTGGCGGCCATCTTTGTCGCTATTTTGCTGTGGTTCAACGTCGCGAACCTCGGCGCGTTGGTGTTCGGATCCGATGCGGGCATTGTTGCGGTGCTGGCGCTCTGGATTTCCAACGCTGTGGTGTTTGGTGGGGTGCAGTTCGGTTTCAAGATCATGGCGATGGCGGAACGGGACGACACGCCGCGGGGTGGCATGTCCATCGGCCCGGAACTGAAGCCAGCACTTGTGCCTGCCAAATCCGCAAAGCCGGGCAAGGCGCGCCGCGCCTGACAGGTGCCGGATGTTGCCGGCGTGCGCGATGGCGCGAGACAACGCGGGTGATGCACTTTCAATCCGTCAAAGGCCGCGCTTCGGGCGCGGCTTTTTGCTGCTGTGCTCTTGGACTGGGGAAAGCGGCGGGAACCACCAGTCAACCGTGCGGCTTTGATTCCCGGGGACCTGTATGTACAGGTGGGCGCCAGATAAACGGACCAGGGTCCGAACAGAGCCAGCTCCCTTGGGATTGCTTAAGGCCACTGGAATGCTGCCTGTCACGAGAAGGGCAGAACCCGCCTGACCGTCTACCTAGTGCGCCGAGGGGCGCGGCACAAGGGGCAGGGGCATTTCGAGGACTTGATTTTCGTTCATGAATTGTTCACCCTTGCGGAATGACAGATCCATACGCGGAACAGGACGCGTTTGACGCCATGGCGGCGCAGGACGCAGAGCGGGCCGATCCGGCGACGGATGGACCGGAGATCGCGCTCCAGCCGGGGCAGCGTCTTGCGCGGGGCGTCAGCCGCTACCTGCTATCCATGGGCTTTGCATCGGTCGAGGAGTTCGTCCCTGAGCGTGGCCTGCGTGTCGACGTGATGGCGCTTGGCCCGAAAGGGGAGCTGTGGGTGGTAGAGTGTAAATCCAGCCGCGCGGATTTTCAGGGCGATGCGAAATGGCAGGGCTACCTGGAGTGGTGTGATCGCTATTTCTGGGCCGTCGATGTGGACTTCCCGACGGAGCTGTTGCCGCCGGACACCGGCCTGATCATTGCCGATGCCTATGACGCCGAGGTTGTCCGTATGGGGCCGGAGCAGAAGGTTGCACCTGCCCGGCGCAAGAAGATGATCCAGAAATTTGCCATGGATGCAGCGCGCCGCCTGCAGCGCCTGCGGGACCCGCGTCCGGGGCGTGATGGTGCGCTGTTGATGCCGATGGGCGACCCCGAGGCGGGGAGCCACTGAGAGCACCGCAGACAGAACCACTGACAGAACCGCATTGCTCCGCGGCATCCTCCCGGGGGGAGCGCGCGCTCAGGCAGCGATAACAGCCACCCGTAGCGGACGCGATCTGTCAGGCCGTCAGATCCATTGCAGCCTTGGCCGGGGGAACGATGTAGATAATGTCGCTATGACCATCAAGCTGCAGCGCCATGATCTGTTGTTGCTCTGCGGCGGCGGCGGCCTCGCGGGCCGGATCGCGTTCAAATGGCTTTGGCGCAACGGTCAAGGAGGACGCGGGGTCCGTCGCGGGGCCAACATTGGGCCGCTTGGCAGGGTCTGACATGACCATGCGCGGGACCGGCGCGCGGTCGCCACGCGTCGAGGTTTGCGCCGCAGCGGTGGCGTCAGACAGCGCTCCTGTCAGCCCGACGCTCTCATCCGAAAACAGCGCTGCGCCCTGCGCGTCGCGAGAGGCCTGTTGCTGCGCGTAAGCCTTTTGGGCCAGTGCGATCAGTTCGGCACTGGCACGCTGCTGATCTTCGGTCAGGGGCAGGCTTATCACGGCATTCGATGTCATGTGGTCTCCTGAAGGTCGGGTCTGCGCAGGCGAAGACCGGTCGAAGCCAGTGGCGTCTGCGCCATTCCGCGCCGGGGCGGCTGTATCCTGTGGCGGGCGTCCGACGATGATCACGCCATCATCCATGACATAGATCACCCGCGGCGCACTGGCGGATGAGGCATCCGATGCGGTGGTTGCAGCCGTCGGGGATTCTGCCTCCGACGGACGGCTGTCCGGCATACTGCCAGACTGCTGCATTGCCGTGCCGGATGGGAACACCGCGAGGGCGTCCATGTTCTCCACCGGCTTGGCAGGCAGGTCGGCGGACTGAGAACGCAGAAAGCTAAGCACCTTCTCCATCTGGTCTACCGTATCCGAAATCTGGTTCATCGCCGAACGCCAGCCCGGCTCCGGCGGTTTTGACACCTGGTCGATCAGTTTTTCGCGCGCCCGGCGGGCCTGCGAGACATGGTTTTGCAGCTGATTGGTGGTCAGGCTCTCCGAGTCTGACAGAGAGAGCGCGGCGGCATGCGGCCCGTTGGCCGACGCGATCGCGCCGGGCAAGGTCACCATGAGGCCCATCGGCGGGGTCGTAAAATGATACATTACACACGCTCCAAGTAGAAACTTGACGTTTCTTAATCATTTGGAGGTGGAGGTTAACACAGGCCTAACTTCCGTAAACGGAACCGGTAAAATTGAACGAATTAAGCCGCTTATAGCGGGCTGTTAGCCAGTTAACCCAAGCGGCTATCGGTAATTTTGCGGTCGGTTTTGTGGCGGCGAGACGGCATGGAGCGGACATGAAAAAGCCGGGCACCTGGCCCGGCCATCTTCCGACCACATATCGGCGCTGCGCTGGCCTGTTGTCAGGAGCTGACGGACCGGGCTGCATGTGCTGCCGCACGAATTTCGTCAGCAATTTCCTCGGCTTCTTCCGGCTCGAAGTCCATCGGAACCTCCACGCCGTCGGCCTCGATGAAAATCCGGACCATGCCTGCATCGGTTGGGCCGATCTGCATGTTCGCCTCAATGTCACGTTCGGTGTTGATACCCATCTGCGGCTCCTTTGGGCGGCGTTTTGTAGTGAGGACCTGTGCTAGACTGCAGGCCCTTAAAAAGCAAGATGTTGCCCGGCTTCGGGCACAGCTGTCCACTGCTTTGCCGATTGGCGCGCGTGCTGAGGCAGGGAATCACCTCAGCTGGCCCCCGCATTCTGCGCTGGCAGGGAGGGGCAGTCAGCTCTGCGAACATGCTGACAAACCAGAATTCCTCTTTGTGCAAAAAACTTGTGACATGGGCTCTTGCGCTCCGATTTTCTGTGTTGTAAATGGCCCTCAGTGCCGCCTTAGCTCAGTTGGTTAGAGCGCTTGATTGTGGATCAAGAGGTCCCTGGTTCGAGACCAGGAGGTGGTACCATCCCCCCCAAAAAAAACGCATATAGACGCGATGATGTACTGCAGAGTGTAGCGTTCAGCTGCTTTTTGTGTGGGTCTTGCGGGCGTTCATCATGGTGTGACCGGCGGCGCCTTGGGGCGAGCGGGGATGCCGCGCTACACACGGCCACGGGACGGTTTGCGACGGGCATGTCTCGCGCCGGACATGCATTGGGCGCTGATGGCTGGGGTCGTTGGTTCCGGATCAGTCGAGCGTCAGGCTCTGACGTACGTCGCCGCTGGTGGCATCCAAGATCAGGATCTGGTCATCCGTGGTAACCACGGCGATCCAGCCGCTGCCGAAGGTGACAGCCCGTGCGGTCGTGCCTTCGGGCAGGGAAATCTCTGCCGGTAGCTGCGGTCTGTCCGGTTCATCCGACAAACGGATGACAAGCAGTGCGATTACCACTAGAACCCCGCCCACCATGATCACGGTCAGCGTGGTCACGAGACGCCGCAGAAACTTCAGCTGCGCCGGTTCGTCTTGGTTCTCAGGCTCGGAAGGAAGTGTCATGGCCAGCCGCCGCATTGAATTTGTGATCGCGGACAACCCGCCCAAGCGGCTTGATAAAGCCATTGCACGCGATGTGCCAGAGGAAGCGAGCCTGTCGCGCACCCGATTGGCGCGATTGATCGAAAGCGGCGGTGTCGCGGTGGATGGTCAGGCGGTCACAGAGCCCAAGGCGCGGGTGGCCGAGGGGGCAGAGATCGTGATCACCGTGGAGGAGGCCGAGGACAGCCATATCGGCCCGGAGGACATCCCGCTCGACGTGATCTATGAGGATGACGATCTGATCGTCATCAACAAACCGGCGGGCATGGTGGTGCATCCGGCGCCGGGCAGCCCCTCGGGGACATTGGTCAACGCTTTGCTGCATCACTGCGGCGCGGATCTGTCCGGGGTCGGGGGCGTGAAGCGGCCGGGCATCGTGCATCGCATCGACAAGGAGACCTCTGGGCTGCTGGTGGTTGCCAAGTCGGATGTGGCGCATCAGGGGCTGGCGGCGCAGTTCGAACGCCACACCGTGGAGCGGTATTATCAGGCGCTGTGCTACGGGACGCCGGATGGCAATGATCCCCGGCTGCGCGGGGTGCGCGGCGCCAGCTTTGAGCCGGGGCATATCCTGAAGATCACCACCCAGCTGGCGCGTCACCGGACGGATCGACAAAGGCAAGCGGTCTTTTTTGAGGGCGGGCGTCACGCCATCACGCGGGCTCGCATCATCGAGGCCTTTGGCACGCCGGCGGTGGCCTCGCTGGTGGAATGCTGGCTGGAGACGGGGCGCACCCATCAGATCCGGGTGCATCTGGCGCATGCCGGACATAGCCTGCTGGGCGATCCGACCTATGGTGGCAAGCGCAAGATTTCCCCCAAGGCGCTGAGCGCGGCAGGTGTGGCGGCGGTCGACGGGTTCTCCAGGCAGGCGCTGCACGCTGCGGTGCTCGGGTTCAAACACCCGGTGAGCGGAGAGATGCTGCGTTTCGAGGCGCCCTTGCCGGATGACATGCAGGGGCTGATCACGGCGTTGCGCTTGCCGGTTGCGCGCTGAGGTCATCATCGGCGTCTACCTGACGACCCCGTGAATCCTGGTAAATATTGACTGCGTAAATGAGGTGTTTCGCTTCGGGCTGTGCCCGAAGCGACCCGCGCCGCGTGCCCAATGGGCACGCGGCGCGGGCGTCATCCGCCTGACTATGGCGTCTAGCCGCGCGGTTACGAGGATGCGCGGTGCGTGTCCTGACTGGGTTCTGTCGGCTGCCTGTGTCGGATTAGACCGGGATGGCCCCCGTGACCGTCTCACGGAAATAATCCAGCTTTCCGTCAGTCTCATGCGAGATGATATAGGTCAGGCTGGTGACGGTGCAGTCTTTGAGCCCGTAGAAGAAGCGCTGATGAAAACGGGTCAGGTGCCACCCGTCCGCAAGCGGCTGCACGTCTATGTCCAACGCCTCCGTGCCCTGAGGGAAGATATCAGTGCCGAGCCGGGTCAGGATCGCGCCCATGCTCTCAAGGCCTTTGCCTGCCTGCCAGCTGACATCCACATCGTCGGCATAGTGGTCGATGCGAAAGTCGATGTCATTGGCCATATGCTCCATCAGGCCGGGGTCGCCCGCCACAAATTTCTGCAGCACGGATTGTATGGCGGGCTGGGACGGGGCGGGTGTGTGTGAAACTGCGGTCACGGATCTCTCCTGAGTTGAATTATGCGTGACCCATCGATGGCGCGGATGCATAAAATAATATAGACCGATGCTAACTTTGCATTACATAGAGAATGACTATGTTAGAGATCACCCCGCTGCGGTACTTTCTGAGTGCCTATGAAACCGGCTCCATCAGTCGCGCGGCTCAGGTCAATGCGGTGAGCCAGCCCAGCGTGTCCGCCGCGATCCAGCGGTTGGAGCGCGAGTTGGGCGGTTCGCTCTTCCTGCGGTCCCGGCGCGGGTTGGTCACCACACCGCTGGGCGAGCAGCTCTACCGGGAGGCCGCGCCAAGCGTGACGCATCTGGCGGACCTGTCGACCCGGCTGCGCCCGCATCCGCGACAGCGTCTCAGGATCTACTGTCACCCGGATGTGCTGCTCTCGCCCTTCTCGGTGCCGTTGCAGGCGCTGGTGCGGCGACGACAGGAGCTGCTGCCGGAGTTCTGCGATCAGGCGGAGGTCTGTGATATCGCATGCGTGGCCGAAAGCTGTGCCCCGCCCGGGTATGCGTTTCTGCCACTTTGGGATGAGGGCTATGGGGTTGCGCTGCCCGCCGGGCACAGGCTGGCGCAGGCGGGCGTGTTGCGGCCCGAAGACATCGTGGCAGAGCCACGCATTCACCGCCCGTATTGCCCGAAGGCGGATGTTCTGCATGAGGTCGAGGCGGGCAGGGGGATGCCGCCACCGCATGGCGCCGCGGCTGTCAACGACCAGCAAGTGCTGGACCTGGTGGCGGCAGGCCTGGGCATCGCGCTGGTGCCACTGCGCCATGCGGGCTGTCATCCGGGGGTGGCTGTGCGTCCCCTGACCGAGGTGCCAGAGGTGCGGCGCACCGTCGGGCTGGCGTATCGCAAAACGGTGCTCGCCCGCGAAATCGCGGCGGAGCTGGCGGCGGAGGCAAAGGAATAATCGAGGCGAAACAAAGTGCTAACGAAAAGGTGAATATTTTTATAGCTTTTTGTGACGCACTTCACAGAGGACATGCGTTGTCCTTTGTATAACACTGAGCAAGAGGTCACTTGAAAATCGTGATCGCAACAACCAAATGGGCTGATGTTAAGTCCTTACACATTCGAAAGGGACAGATCTGATGGCAAATTATGCAAACCTGCCCGCCCCATCTCCCGAAGGTGGCCTGAACCGCTACATGCAGGAGATCCGGAAGTTCCCGCTGCTGGAGCCGGAAGAAGAGTACATGCTGGCCAAGCGTTGGGTCGAAGAGCAGGATACTGAATCCGCGCATAAGATGGTGACGTCGCACCTGCGTCTGGCCGCGAAAATTGCCATGGGCTATCGCGGCTACGGTCTGCCGCAGGCCGAGGTGATCTCTGAGGCGAATGTGGGTCTGATGCAGGCAGTGAAACGGTTTGATCCCGAAAAGGGCTTTCGTCTGGCGACCTATGCCATGTGGTGGATCCGGGCCTCGATCCAGGAATATATCCTGCGGTCCTGGAGCCTGGTGAAGCTGGGCACCACGTCGGCGCAGAAAAAACTCTTCTTCAACCTGCGCAAGGCCAAGGCTCGTATTGGTGCGCTTGAAGATGGCGATCTGCGTCCCGAAGTGGTCAAGAAAATTGCCACGGATCTTGGCGTGACCGAGACTGAAGTGATTTCGATGAACCGGCGCATGTCCGGTGGTGACGCCTCGCTGAACGCCATGGTGGGCAGCGATGGTGACAGCACCATGCAGTGGCAGGACTGGCTGGAGGACGAAAGCGCGGATCAGGCGGGCGACTACGAGGCCCGCGATGAACTGGAAGCGCGTCGGGAGCTGTTGGCCGAAGCCATGAGTGTTCTGAACGACCGTGAGAAGGACATCCTTTCGCAGCGCCGCCTGGCTGATCAGGCCAAGACGCTGGAAGAGCTGAGCGGCCAATATGACGTCAGCCGGGAGCGCATCCGCCAGATTGAGGTGCGTGCCTTTGAGAAGCTGCAGAAGAAGATGCGGGATCTGGCCGCAGGCAAGGGCATGTTGCAACAAGCCTGATCTGCTGCGTCCGCAAGATGTTTGTCACTGGCGCCTTTCTCCCTCGGCGTTGACAAATCAGGGGTCACCGAATGGTGGCCCCTTTGTCGTTTCCGCACTGGGCGCACCCGGCTTGGAGACATCGTGGGCGCGCGACGGTGACGTGACTGCGAGAGAGGGAGGACTGATGCCATGGACGAGGCGTCTGTCTGCGCGAGGCGCAGGAGAGAATACATCCGCGCGTCGTCGGGCAGGGGGCGATGAGTCGGGCAGAGGGCGAAGCTGGCTGGCGCGCTCCGGTGACGGCGCGGCGGGCGGGCAAAACAGCCCATGCAGTTCAGATGTTATCGTGGTGGATCGCGCGTGCTGCTGGGTTTGACATGCCGCAATGCGGCTGAAACCTGGCGTGGCTGGCATATGATCTGCCTGGATGGCGCTGCGGATGCTGGCTGCGAAATGGCGGAGCGGGCGACAGCGCGACACTACTATTGCTGGCTTGATGACGTGGGGAGCTGGCGTGGCTTGCGATCTGGCTGAGATCCATCTGGATCTTGGCTGGAGGGCTTGCTGCTGGCGGCCTGATCATCTGGCTTGCTGCAGTTGAGATCTTTCTAATGCGAGTGCGATCCTGCGTCAACGAAAAAAACGAGCAAAATCAAATACTTGACTGATGTTGTCGGGTATTTATTCCGACTGTTGCGGTCAGGTTTCGCGCCTGCCAAGAAAAAACGCGCACCATCAATGGGGTGCGCGTTCTTGAGGCGTCAGAGATGGGGCCGGAGCCTGGGTCAGTCGAGGCGGGCGCGGATCACCCGGAGCATGTTCTCGCCTGCTACTTTGCGGATCTGCGACTCCGAGAGGCCTTCGTCGAGCATCGCCTGGGTTAGTGCCGCCAGTTCGGAGGTGTCGAAGGTGGTTTCGACAGAGCCGTCAAAGTCGGATCCGAGGGCCACGTGATTCGCGCCGACCACCTCAATCGCACCGCGGATCGCACGGGCGATCCCGGCCGGGGAGGCATCACAGACCGCATCGGCCCAGTAGCCGATGCCAATGACGCCCCCTGTCGCGGCAATCTCCTGCATCAGCGCATCGGGGAGGTTCCGCTTCACCGGGCAGACCTTTTGAATGCCGCCGTGAGACAGAACGATGGGCACATCTGTCATCTCGATCACGTCGCGCACCACCTGCGGGCTGGAATGCGCCACGTCCAGGATCAACCCCTGCGCGACGGAGGCCGCGACGACATCACGCCCGAACTCGGTCAGGCCTTGATCGTTGCTGCCGTGGAGGGAGCCGCCAAGGGCGTTGTCAAAGAAGTGCTGTAGCCCGATGAGGCGGTAGCCCGCGTCCACCAGCCCCTGCAACTTGTCGATGTCACCTTCCAGCGGATGGGCCCCTTCGATGCCAAGCAGCCCGCCGACCACATCATCGCCCGCTGCTTTGAGCTCAAGCAGCGCGTCGAGGTCCGCCTCGGTGCGGATGATCCTGAGGCGCCCCTCGGACCGCTCCTGAAAGCGATGCAGTTTCTGCGCCTGATAGAGCGCACGTTCATAGAGCGACGACCAGGTGGGCAGTGGCCACAGCTGGCCGACCGCCAGCAGCGTGATGTTGTCCATCGCGTCGGTCTCATTGTGATCGTAGTTCTGACCGGCAGGGGATTTGGTGACCGCGGTAAAGACCTGCAGGGCGACGTTGCTCTCGATGAGGCGGGGAATATCCACATGACCGCGGGTGCCACGCTCGGTCAGATCGCGCTTCCACAGGAGCGGATCGGCGTGCAGATCGCCGATCGTCAGACTGTCGTGGAGCGCCTGAGCCGTGGCGCTGACTTCATAGGGGGCATGTTCGACGACGCGATTGCGGCTTTTCTCCACATAGGCAGGGGCAAAGAGCAGGAAGGCGACCACTGCGAGGCCGCAGAGTATCATGAGCCGTCGAAGCCATCTTGCGAGTGTTGCCATTGTCCTGATCCTCCATCTGCTTTTGCGCGCAGGCTAGGCGAGGACACTGACAACGCAAGAAGAAAGCGTGCGGGGGTGGAGGGTCGGCAAAATTTGCCCCGCCGTCACGTCAGAGCTAATGTGAGCGCAAACAGGATTCCCTGAACGAAGGAGAGAAGTCATGACAAACCCGGTCCGGTGGGGCGTCCTAGGGGCGGCCAAATTCGCGCGCGAACATATGGCGCCCGCCATTCATGCGGCAGAGGGGGCGGAACTGGCCGCGCTGGCAACCTCCAGCGCCGAGAAGGCGGTGCCGTTTCAGTCCTTTGCACCCGGGATCACGGTGCATGAGAGCTATGAGGCGCTGCTGGCGGACCCGTCGATTGACGCGGTCTATATCCCGCTGCCCAACCACCTGCATGTGGAATGGGCAGTGAAGGCGATGCAGGCGGGCAAGCACGTGCTGGTAGAAAAACCCGCAACCTTGCAGGAGGCTGAATTCGATCAGTTGATCGCGGCGCGGGATGCCGCGGGCGTGCTGGCGGCAGAGGCCTATATGATCGTGCACCACCCGCAGTGGCAGCGGGTGCAGGAGTTGGTGCAATCGGGCGCGCTTGGGCAGCTCCGGCATGTGTCGGGCAGGTTCTCCTTTGACAACCGGCAGGATGTGGACAACATCCGCAACCGCCCCGAAACCGGCGGTGGCGCGCTGCGCGACATTGGCGTTTATGTCTTTGGCTCGGCCCGGTTTGTGACCGGGGAGGAGCCGGTGGAGGTCAGCGCCCAGATCGAATGGGAGAATGGCGTCGATGTGTTGTCGAACGTGCAGGCGCGGTTCCCGGGGTTCCTCTACACCGCTTATGTCAGCACCCGCATGCAGCCCTATCAGGAGATGCTGTTTCACGGCGACAAGGGCGTGCTGCGTCTCACGGCGCCTTTCAATCCACGCGTCTTCGGCGAGGCACGGTTGGAGCTGCACCAAACATCCCATGCGGCAGGGACCGGTCAGGTGATTGCGGAGCGGTTCCCGCTGGCGGATCACTACAAGCTGCAGGTGGAGGCTTTTGGTCGATCACTGCGCGAGGGCGTGCCCTATGCCTGCCCGCTGGAATTCTCCCGTGGCACCCAGGCGATGATGGATCGGGTGTTCGAGGTCGCAACGGACCTCTGATCAAGGAGGTTGAGGCGTCAGGGGGGGGCGCTCCCGCGCGTCCCCTCTGCATGGAACATGCAGATCGGCCCCTTGGGCCGGGCAGGCCGCGCCGGAGGCGCGGCCTGCCGCCGGGCGACGTGCGTCGCACGGCGCAACCCCTCGAAAGTGTCGATTTTGATATCAGGGTTGCCCGGCTGTGGCAGCCGGGTCTAGCATGGCTGCCACGACAACTGGGAGGCGTGGCGATGGCTGGCGGCTGGGCAAAGGATGGCGCGGTAAGCGAACAGATCGAGGCATCGATCTCGGACGAGCTGGCGCGTCTCAAGACGCGTCGTGCCCCGGTCGGCGAGAGCCTGACCCATTGCGCTGATTGCGAGGAGGCGATCCCCGAAGCCCGGCGGCGCGCCATACCCGGCGTGAAGCTCTGCATCGATTGTCAGCAGGAGCGCGATGGGTCTCAGCAGCTTCGGGGCGGCGTCAACCGACGGGGCAGCAAGGACAGCCAGTTGAAGTGATCTGGGTGACGTGAGGTGAGGGGCCACTGCTGGATGTGCCGCGGCTGATCAGGCGGGACGCAGCAGCAGCCGCATGACGTGCTGGGGGCCGGCAAGACCGCCGTCATGGATGTCACCGGTGTCGACAAATCCGGCCTGCAAATAGCTGCGCACCGCAATCTGGTTGCGGATGTTCACGGTCAGCACCAGCGCCCGCGCGCCCGGGTAGAGGTGGCACAGCGCATTCGGCAGCGCTGCCAATGTGGCGCGCCCGATGCCGCGCCCCTGATGGTGGTAGTCGATCATGAAGGCGCGCAGGCCGAGGTCGCCGTAATGGGCGAAGCCATAGGTTTGCGGATATTTCAGGTCGATCTTGAAAAAACCAACGGCCGCGCCCGCCGTGCGGATGGCGTAAAGGTCGATCCGGTCCTCCTGCGAGGCGAAGGCCATGTCGATGGTGCCACAATAGACGATCTGCTCTGGAGCCACCTCAATGTGGCGGACCAGATCATGGTCGGACTTTTCAAGTCGCTGAAATTCGATTCCGGGTCGCGTCGTCATGGTGCGGTAAAGATGCATAAAAAAGACCCGCCGTCACGATGCGGCGGGCCTTGAGGGATCAATTTTAGAGTGTTTTCAGCATCGTTGCCATCGAATGGCCTCTATGCGGAAAGCCTTACTCTTCCATGGCTTCCAGCTCGTCGATCAGCCCGGAGATCATCGACAGCCCCTTGTCCCAGAATTTGGGATCGGAGGCGTCCAGGTCAAAGGGCGCCAGAAGCTCCTTGTGGTGCTTGGAGCCGCCGGCTTTCAGCATATCGAAATACTTGTCCTCGAAGCCCTCCGCGCCCTCGGCGTAGACCGAGTAGAGCGCGTTCACCAGCCCGTCGCCGAAGGCATAGGCATAGACGTAGAAGGGCGAATGCACGAAATGCGGGATATAGGCCCAGAAAGTCTCGTATCCTTCCATGAAGTCGAACGCGTCGCCAAGGCTTTCGGCCTGAACGCTCATCCACAGGGCGTTGATGTCCTCGGGCGTCAATTCGCCATCGGCGCGGGCGGCGTGCAGTTTGCATTCAAAGTCATAGAAGGCGATCTGGCGCACGACCGTGTTGATCATGTCCTCGACCTTGCCGGCGAGCAGCACCTTGCGCTCTTCCTTGGTCTTGGCCTTTTCCAGCATCTTGCGGAAGGTCAGCATCTCGCCAAACACCGACGCGGTTTCTGCCAGCGTCAGCGGGGTGGAGGAGAGCATTTCGCCCTGATCGGCGGCCAGCACCTGATGCACGCCGTGGCCCAGCTCATGCGCCAGGGTCATCACGTCGCGCGGTTTGCCGAGATAGTTCAGCATCACATAGGGGTGCACATTGGTGACGGTGGGATGGGCAAAGGCGCCGGGGGCCTTGCCAGGTTTCACGCCCGCGTCGATCCAGCCCTTGTCGAAGAACGGCTCTGCCAACTCGCCCATGCGCGGATCAAAGGCGGCATAGGCCTCCATCACCGTGTCGCGCGCTTCGTCCCAGTCGACGATGCGGGTGGCCTCCATCGGCAGCGGCGCGTTGCGGTCCCAGACCTGCATACGATCCAGACCGAGCCATTTGCGCTTCAGCTCGTAATAGCGGTGCGAGAGCTTGGGGTAGGCGGCCACGACCGCCTCGCGCAGGGCCTCGACCACCTCGGGTTCAACATCGTTGGACAGGTGACGGCCCATCTGCGGGCTGGGCATGCCGCGCCAGCGGTCGATGATCTCTTTCTCTTTGGCCTGGGTGTTGTGGACGCGGGCGAAGGTCTTGATGTTGTCGGCAAAGACGCGGGCCAACTCGCGGGAGGCGGCCTCGCGCTTGGCGCGGTCCTGCTCGGTCAGATGGTTGAGCGTCGCCTCGATGCCCAGCTCCTCGCCGTCGATCTCAAACGTGAGGCCGGCGATGGTCTCGTCGAAGAGTTTCTCCCAAGCGTCGCCGACGATGCCGAGGTCATGCATGAAGCGTTCCAGCTCATCGGAGAGCTGATAGGGCTTCATGGCGCGGATGCGGTCGAACACGGGCTTGTAGCGCGCCAGATCGGCATTGGCGGCAAACAGCGCGTCCAGCTTGCCGTCCTCGATGCGGTTGATCTCCAGCGTGAAGAACACCAGCGGGGTGGTGAAGACGGTCACCTTCTCCTGCACATCGGACAGGAACTTGGCGCGCCCCGCATCGGTGGTCAGCTGGTAGTAGCGCAGACCGGCGTAGGACATGATGCGCCCGGCGATATTGTTGATCTTCTCGTTGCGCAGCACGCAGGCCAGCAGGCCGTCGGCGTCCAGATCCGCCAGCTTGCCCTCATAGTCGGCAGCGAAGGAGGCGCATTCCCCTTGCAGCCAGTCGAGGTCGCGGCTGAGTTCGGGGGCTTCTTCGGAGGTGTAGAGATCGCTGAGATCCCATTCGGGCAGCTTGCCCAGGCCATCAGCGCCGGAAGAGGCATTGGCATCGCGCACGGGGAAGGGGAGTTGGAACATGGGACCTCCGTCTGGTGTCTGGCAGGGGTGGGCATGCCCGCGAGGATGCGCGGCAGGGGCCCGAGCCTGAAAATCGGTTCCCGAAACACTTAGGTCTCTGTATCGGCAGGCACAAGCGCCGAGCGGAAGATGCCTGCTGAAACCACCGAACAGAGGGGTTTCGTTTCGGGCAAGGCCCGAAACGACCCGCGCCGCGCGCGCCCTGATCGGGCGCGCGCGGCGCGGCGGTGGCAACGTCAACGTCGCAGCACCAACTCACCCTCTCGAAAACGGATCAGCGGTGCGCGCGGAAATGTGCGGCGATGGCGTCAAAGACGCGGGTCCGGGTGTCCGGTCGCTCCATCAGGATTTCGTGTTGGGCATCTGCGACCACATCCAGTTTGCCGCCGGGCCAGCGCGCCATGCGGTCATGCACGGCGTCGGTGGAGACGATCTGCTCGCTGTCGCCCAGAAAGGTGATGCAGGGCACATTCGGCGAGGCCTCTGCCCGAAGCGCCGCGCATTCCACCATAGCCTGTCCGAGCCACTGGACGGTCGGGCCGCCGAGAACAAGATCCGGCTGTTTTTCCATCTGCATCTGCAGGAAGGCGTACATTTCGGGGTCATTGGTCAGACTGTTGCCCTCGAACGGCGTGACTTGCACATATTGTTCGATGGTGGTGGTGGGCACCAAGCTCTCACTCAGCCCCAGTCGAGCGCCAAAGCGGGTCAGGATCCGGGCCAGCGGACGCAGGGCAAAGGGAATGCGAATGCCCCACATCGGCGCGGTGAAGACACAGGCCGAAACGGGCAGACCCTGATGCAGGGCGCGCAGGCCGATGGCGCCGCCCATGGAGTGGCCAATCATGTACCAGGGCTTTGGCAGATCGAGGGCCGTGGCATGATCAAGCAGCGCGGCGACGTCCTCGTGAAAATCGGCAAAGCGGTCAACATGGCCCAGACGACGGTCCGCTAGGGCGCGATCCGCCAAGCCCTGACCGCGCCAGTCCACCGCGATCACGGCAAACCCGCGTGCGGTCATCTCGGTCGCAAAGGGGCCGTATTTTTCGATGTATTCGGTGCGCCCCGGGAACATGAGAATGGTTCCCGCAGCGTCCGATTGGGGCCGCCAATGGCCTGCGCGGATCCGCAGGCCATCACGTGTGGTCAGCCAATGGGCTGCGCCATCGTCGGGACCGCGCGCGATCTCGGCGAAGTATGGCGCGGGTGAGGTCTCTGCCATCGGCTGATCTTTCATGGCGGTCAGGACAGCGCTTGTGCCAGCTGCATCGCCACGCCCATGTCGCCGTCGATGGTCAGCTTGCCGCCCATGAAGGCGGCCGTCGGGTTCAGCTCACCGGAGAGGATTTCCTGAAAGGTCTCCGCATCGGCGGTCATGGTCACCTCGGCGTCGTCATCGGAGACGCGGGCGCCATTGGCATCCAGAATGATCGAGCCCATGTCGGTGATCTCGAACTTGGCAGTGCTGTCAAAGCCGCCGTCCATCTTTTCGTTCAGCGTTGCGGCTGCCTGTTCCAGAGTGTCGCTCATGTCGTCTTTCCTAAATCGGGTTCTGCGCCTCTGCACAAAACTGTGAAACTGATGGTCGGGGCACTGGTATTTGCACCCTGGACCGTTACCTTTCAAAGTATGGGCAGAACTTGCGCGAATCTCAAAGCTATCGTGGCGGCAATCTCGTTGTCCGTCATCCCCTCTCTATCATCTGTTGTCGCCGCACAGACAGCGGCGCCGGTGAACCTGTCGTCCTTGGGCGAAGATGCGCTGCTGGAACGGCTGCGGGATGCCGATCCCAATGATGCTGCCGCGCTGGAGCGCGAACTGCAGGCCGTCTGGAGCAGCAGCGGCTCGCCCTCGATGGATCTGTTGCTGCGCCGGGGGCGGGACGCGATGGAGCGGCAGGACTGGGCGGCGGCGATCGAACATCTGACCGCACTGACCGACCATGCGCCGCAGTTCGCCGAGGGCTGGTCGGAGCGCGCCCGGGCCTTCTTTAACGCAGAGCGCTACGGGCCGGCGGTTGCGGATCTGGAACAGGCGTTGGCCTTGAACCCGAATGATTACAACGCCATCTTTGCGCTTGGGCAGGTGTTTGAGTTCTTTGGCGATGCCAAGCGCGCCTATGCTGCCTATGAGCGCGCCAAGGCTATACATCCCAATCACGAGGAAGTAACCAAGGCGATGGATCGACTGTCCGTCGAAGTGGAGGGGCGGGCTCTGTGATGAGAGCGCTCTGAGCAGTGATCCCTGAATTTGATCCCCTGATGCCGGCGGTTGCCGGAGGACAGGGCGCGTGGAGTTTGATGCAATGACAGCTGCATCCCGGGTCATGGCCGTCCTTGGCCCGACCAATACAGGCAAGACCCACTACGCGATTGATCGCATGCTAGGCTATCGGACCGGGATCATGGGCTTCCCGCTGCGCCTGCTGGCACGCGAGGTCTATGACAAGATCGTAGGCTTGCGCGGTCCCTCGGTGGTGGCGCTGGTCACCGGCGAAGAGCGGATCGTGCCGCCGCGCGCGAAATACTGGATCTGTACCGTTGAGGCGATGCCCGAGGGCATGGGCTGTGATTTCCTTGCCATCGACGAAATCCAGCTCTGTGCCGATCCGGAGCGGGGGCATGTGTTCACCAACCGGCTGCTGCATGCACGCGGCACGACGGAGACGCTGTTTCTGGGCGCGGATACCATGCGCGGGCCGATTTCTGCGCTGGTGCCGGGGGTGGAGTTCGTGCGGCGCGAGCGGTTGTCGGAACTGGTCTATGCGGGCTCCAAGAAAATCAGCCGGATGCCGCCGCGCACCGCCATCGTCGGCTTCAGCGTCGACAATGTCTATGCCATTGCCGAACTGCTGCGCCGTCAGAAGGGGGGTGCGGCGGTGGTGATGGGGGCGCTCAGTCCGCGCACCCGCAATGCGCAGGTCGAGCTCTACCAGAATGGCGAGGTGGACTACCTCGTGGCCACCGATGCGATCGGCATGGGGCTGAACCTCGATGTGGATCACGTGGCCTTCGCCTCTACCTCGAAATTTGATGGCCGCCGCATGCGGGAGCTCGCGCCGAATGAGCTGGCACAGATCGCCGGTCGCGCGGGGCGCGGCATGAGCCATGGCAGCTTTGGTGTCACCGGCGATGCCCGACCTCTGGATGAGGGCGTGGCCGAGGCGATCATGGAGCATCGCTTCACGCCGCTGAAGAAGCTCAACTGGCGGTCGGCGGACTTGCGGTTTGGCTCCATCGACGCGCTGATTGCCTCGCTCGAATCAAGTCCCGACCATGAGGTGCTGCTGAAGGCCCGCGAGGCCGATGACCTGATGGTGCTGAAGAGTTTTGCGCAAGATGCGACAATCCGCGACAGGGTGCGCGAGGCGCCGGCGGTGCGTCTGTTGTGGGATGTGTGCCGGATTCCCGACTTCCGCGGCATTAGCCATGCAGAGCATTCTTCTTTGCTTAGCGGCATTTTCGGCTATCTTCAGGATGGCGGTGTGGTGCCGGATGACTGGTTTGCCCGTCAAATTCGTCGGATTGACCGTACGGAAGGCGATATTGACACATTGTCGAAACGCTTGGCGTTTATCCGCACATGGACGTATGTGGCACAGCGAAAGGGCTGGCTGCGTGACGAAAGTCATTGGCGGGAGGAAACCCGCACTGTAGAAGACAGGTTGTCCGACGCCCTGCATATGCGTCTGACGCAACGATTTGTGGACCGGCGCACATCTGTTTTGATGCGCCGGCTCAAACAGAAGGAGGCCCTTTTGGCCGAAGTAAATGACCAGGGTGAAGTGACCGTCGAAGGCGAATTCGTCGGTAAACTCGAAGGCTTCCGGTTCTCGCCGGACAAGACCGCACAAGGAGCGGAGGCAAAGGCGCTGAAATCAGCGTCGGTGCAGGCGCTCGCGCCGCAGTATCATCTGCGTGCGGACCGGTTCTACAACGCACCCGATACCGAAATTGATTACACCGATCAGGGCGGCCTGATGTGGGGTGAACACGCCGTCGGCAAATTGGTGGCCGGCGCAGATGCGCTGTCCCCGCAGATCGAGGTTTTTGTCGATGATGCCGCGGGCCCAGATGTGGCCCAGAAGGTTGAACGCCGCCTGCAGCATTTCATCTCGCGCAAGATCCAGGCTCTGTTCGAGCCGCTGATCAACCTGCAGAAGGATGAGGCCCTGTCGGGTCTGGCCCGTGGCTTTGCCTTCCGCATGGTGGAATCGCTGGGCATTCTGCCGCGCGCTGGCGTGGCGCAGGAGGTGAAGGATCTGGACCAGGACGCCCGTGGTGCATTGCGCAAGCATGGCATCCGGTTTGGCCAGTTCACCATCTTCATGCCGCTGCTGCTGAAACCGGCGCCGACCCGTCTGCGTCTGCTGTTGTGGTCGCTGGCCAATGGCTTGCAGGAATTCCCCGAAGCGCCGCCTCCGGGGCTGGTGACGGTTCCGTCGATGCCGGAAGCGCCCGAAGGCTACGATACCATGGCAGGCTATCGTGCTGCCGGGCAGCGCATGATCCGGATCGACATGCTGGAACGTCTCGCAGATCTGCTGCGGGCCGAGGACAGCCGGGGTGGCTTTGAAGCCAAGCCCGACATGCTGTCGATCACCGGCATGACGCTGGAGCAATTCTCCGATCTGATGCAGGGCCTTGGCTACCGCGCAGAGAAGGGCGAACGCACCAAGGTCAAGGCGGTCGATGCCGTGGTGACCGAAGGCGGGACACCTGCGGCGGATCAGCCGGTGATGGATGCGGCCGCCGAAGCGGAAGCCACACCAGCCGCAGCACCTGTCGACGCAGATGCAGCCGAAGCGGCTGCGGATGTGCCAGCCGGTACCGAAGAGATTGCGGACGAAGGCGTGGCGCCCGTCGCGGCAGAGCCTTCCGATGCTGATGTTGCGGAACCGATCGCGGAGACGGCAGATGCCGAAACCCCGGTGGGTGAGGCTGCTGATGCTGCGATTGACGAGCCCGAGATCGAGGTGTTCTACACCTTCACCTGGGGGCGTACTCCGCGTCAGGGCGGCAATCAGCGCGGTCAGCGTCGCGGCGAAGGTCGCGGTCAGAAAGCTGACGGCGCGGGCCGTGGCAATGCGCGCGGTGGTGGCAAGCCACAGGGCAAGCCCGGTGGCAAGAAAGGCGGCCGTCCGGACCGTGGTGGTGACAAGGGGGCCAAGACCTATTCGTCCCGTCCTCCGCGCAAGGAAAAGCAAATCGACCCCGACAACCCCTTTGCCGCAGCGCTGATGGGGCTGAAACAGGACGACTGATTGCGTCATGAGTGATCACGCGGGCAAGATCCGGATCGACAAGTGGCTGTGGCATGCGCGGTTTTACAAAACCCGCTCGCTGGCAGCCAAACAGGTCGGGGCGGGTCATGTCCGCGTGAATGGCGCAAAGGTTTCAAAGCCTTCTCAGAACGTCTCCGTTGGGGACGTTCTGACTTTTCCGCAAGGGTATCTGGTGCGCGTTGTACGCATCGCCGCCCTGTCGGAGCGACGTGGCCCGGCCTCTGAGGCGCAGACACTTTACCTTGATATGACCGAGCCGCAGGACAAACCGCCTGCCAATCCCAAATTTGAGGGAAAAGGTCGCCCGGATAAGAAGCAGCGCAGGGCGCTTGGTCTTACTCGTGTCTGGGACGATCATTGACGGCTTGAAGCCTGCGCGCTTGTGGATTAGCTAAACGTCCAGACACTGGAACGGGATCCAAGCCAAAATGACCTACGTCGTTACGGACAATTGTATTGCCTGCAAGTACACCGATTGCGTCGAGGTATGCCCGGTTGACTGTTTCTACGAGGGTGAGAACACGTTGGTGATCCATCCCGATGAATGCATCGACTGTGGTGTATGCGAGCCAGAGTGCCCCGCCGACGCGATCCGTCCGGACACCGAGCCGGATATGGACAAATGGGTGGAATTCAACCGCAAGTACTCCGAGCTCTGGCCGGTCATTGTCTCCAAGAAGGACCCGCTGCCGGGTCATGAGGAGAAAGACGGCGAAGAGGGCAAGCTGGAGAAATACTTCTCCGAAGCGCCCGGCGAAGGCGGCTGAGACAGCGCTGTTTCGGGTCATTTCGCGCGAAATAGGCGTTAAAGATTGACCCATACGTCATATTGACGTGCCCTGCCGCTTTCGGAGGGCGCGTTTTTGTGCTATATTTAACGGATGTAACGAAATACGTAGAATATCGCCCGCCGTGATGATCACATGATTCGTGTGTCTCTTGGTGGGCTGTCTGCGCCAATTCGATGCCCAGCGGCCCATGTTCCATGTGCCGCGCAGGTGAGTCGTGGCGTGGGCCAAGTCGGCATGGTTGCCGTGTCATCGCGAGGAAAGACCTGTATGACCAAATCGAAGAAGCTCGAGTTCCGCCCTAACGATTATATTGTCTATCCGGCCCATGGGGTTGGTCAGATCATGTCGATCGAGGAGCAGGAAGTGGCCGGCTACAAGCTGGAGCTATTCGTGATCACCTTTGAGAAAGACAAGATGACCCTGCGGGTTCCGACCCACAAGGCAGTCGACATTGGCATGCGCTCGCTGTCCTCTCCGGACGTGATCGCGCAGGCGATGAAGACGCTGAAGGGCAAGGCCAAGGTCAAGCGGGCCATGTGGTCGCGCCGGGCGCAGGAATACGAACAGAAGATCAACTCTGGCGATCTGATCTCGATCGCCGAAGTGGTCCGCGATCTGCACCGGACCGACGATCAGCGCGAGCAGAGCTATTCCGAGCGTCAGCTTTATGAAGCGGCGCTGGAACGTATGACGCGCGAAGTTGCTGCTGTCTCCGGTGGCGATGAAATCGCGGCTGCCAAACAAGTGGATGAGGTTCTGACCTCGCGCGCGGCAGCCTGATTTCTTCAGTTCTGTGAACACAAAGGGCCGTCCCGGTGGGGCGGTCTTTTTTGTTGTCTGTACGCTGGACTGCGATCTGCTGCGTCAGAGCAGTGCCAAGAGCGCAAGCCCGGCAGCGATTTCGCAGAGCTGCTGTGTCGCGCCTAGGATATCGCCGGTCTGACCGCCGATCTTCGCCCGGGCAAGGGCACGCAGGCCGAGCACCACTGGCACCAGCAATAGGCCAACAGCCACCGCAGTCACGCCGATGCAGAAAATGCCCAGACCCAGTGCAAGGACAACGCCGGCGACCACATGCGCGCCGTTTGGGCGGCCAACGCTGTGCGACAGGCCGGTGTCCCGCGCATGGGGCAGGCTGGACATCATCACCGGCATCGCGGCGCGACTGAGGACGGCCATGACCACCAGCGCCCAGATCATGCCAGCGCTCAGCAGTGCGGTCAGCGTCACCCAGCGCAGCCCGCAGCCCAGTCCCAGTGCCAGCACCCCATAGGTGCCTATGTGGCTGTCTTTCATGATCTCAAGGCGTCTTGCCCGGTCAAAGCCACCCCAAAGCCCGTCCGCCGTATCCGCCAGCCCGTCTTCATGCATGGCGCCGGTGATCAGCACCTGCACTGCCAGTGCGAGACCGGCGGCGATGGCAGGCGACCACCATCCCAGCGCCAGCTGTGCGGTCGCAAGCGCCAGAAGTCCGACGATCAGCCCCGCCAGCGGGAAGGCCCAGACCGCATGGGCCTGGCGGCCAAAGCGGCTTTTATGCAAATGCGGCAGGGGCAGGCGGGTCAGCAGCACCAGCGCAAGCAGTATATCCATTGCCTTGAAGTCGTTTTTTCGCATGGTGATGCCTCTGGCAGGTCTTCTCGGCGCGCGGCGCGGGGGGTAAACAGGTCAGACACCGCTTTACCTGCGCGGTGCGGTCCGACGCAACGAGGCTTTTCATGCTGCCAGAATTTAACTCACTCTCCGCCTTTCGCGCGGCGCTTTCCAAGGCGCCTGTCGCCGATGCCACAGCGCGTGCAGGCTGCGAAGCCCGCAATGGTCAACTGACCAAACCACCGGGCGCATTGGGACAGCTCGAAGAGGTCGCGATCTGGTACGGCAGCTGGCGCGGAACCGACAAGCCGGACATCTCGGCGCCACAGGTGATTGTTTTTGCGGGCAATCACGGCGTGACCGCACGGGGGGTTTCAGCCTTCCCGGCAGAGGTTACGGTGCAGATGGTTGCCAATTTCAAGTCTGGCGGGGCGGCGATCAACCAGCTTGCGAAACTCGCAGGCGCGCGCATGGATGTGCATGCGCTGGATCTTGATCGCCCGACGACCGATTTCACCGCAGCTCCTGCAATGACCGAAACGGAGTTCCTGTCGGCGCTACAAACCGGCTGGGCTGCGGTGGATCCGGCCTGTGACGTGCTGGTGGTTGGTGAGATGGGCATCGGCAACACAACCTCTGCCGCGGCCATCTGCCATGCGCTCTATGGGGGAGAGGCCGCCGACTGGACCGGTCGCGGGACGGGAGTGGATGATGCCGGGCTTGTGCTGAAGGCGCAGGTGGTTGCTGAGGGCGTGGCCCTTCACCAATCCGCAGACGGGCTGGATATTCTGCGCTGCCTGGGCGGTCGTGAAGTTGCCGCAATGGCGGGTGCGATCGCGGCGGCCCGCATGCTGCGCATTCCGGTGATCCTGGATGGGTTCATCTGTTGTGCGGCGGCGGCCTGTCTGGCGCGCCTGGCCGATGGGGCGCTGGATCACACCATCGCCGGCCATCAAAGCGCCGAGGGCGCCCATGCGGCCCTGCTGCAAAATCTCGGCAAGGCACCGTTGCTGTCGCTTGGGCTGCGCCTGGGAGAAGGCTCTGGTGCGGCATTGGCGATACAGGTGCTAAAGGGCGCAGTGGCCTGCCACACTGGCATGGCAACCTTTGCCGAGGCAGGCGTCTCCGACGGCTGAGTGCCGCACATCCGGGCAGCGCGGTTCAGCCTGAGAAGGTCATCGTGACCGTTCGACGTGTTCCTCCGCGAGGGACAGGAGCGCGGTTTCCAGATCTTTCTCCAGTTCCTTTGCGCGCTTGATGTAGGCGGGGTTTTCGCTGGCAGGGGTGCCTGGGATCCAGTGCCCCGCCAGCTCCCGGACAGTGTGCCGGTCATGTGCGTAGAAGGTCTGCTCTGCCTGTGCGGCCTCGTACTCGCTGAGGCCGATGTTCTCCAGAACATAGCGACCTGCGCGCAGCGAACTATCGAACATCTCGCGCACGATATCGTTGGCGCCCGCCTTGTAGAGTTCAAACACGTGGTTGCGATCATAGGCGCGGGCCACGATGTGAATATGCGGGTAGTTGCGCCGGGTATCGGCGACAAGCTTGGTGGCATTGTCCTGATCGTCCAGGGCAACCACCAGAACCTTTGCCTTGGCAATCCCGGCGGCCTTCAGCAGTTCCGGGCGGGTGGGGTCGCCAAGGAAACTCTTGACCCCGAAGCGGCGCATCAGCTGCACGGCCTGCATGTCACTGTCCAGAAGAACAGTCTTGAAGCCGCTGGCATTCACCAGGCGGTGCACAATCTGGCCGAAGCGACCAATCCCGGCGATGATGACGGTGCCTTCCTCGTCGATCTCGTCAGGCGTGTGTTCCACATGCGCTTCCTTCATCCGGTTGGAGAGGATCTCGTAGAGGATGAACAGAAGCGGCGTGATCAGCATCGACAGCGCGATCACCAGCAACAATTTCTCGGACAGGTCCGGCGTCACCACGTTCAGTTGCAGTGAGAACGCCAGCAGGACAAAGCCGAATTCGCCTGCCTGTGCCAATCCGAGCGTGAAGAGCCAGTGATTGCGCCCTTTCAGGCCAAACGCCTTGCCGACGAAGTACAGCACAGTGCCTTTGGTCAGGATCACCAGAAGCGCCAAGCCGATCACGTCACCCGGTTCGGCCAGAAACAGGCGGTAGTTGATGCCCGCGCCGACGGTGATGAAGAATAACCCCAACAGCAGGCCCTTGAACGGCTCAAGGTCACTTTCCAGTTCATGTCGAAATTCGCTGTTGGCCAGAACCACACCGGCGAGAAACGCACCAAGCGCCGGGGAGAGGCCGACCAGTGTCATCAAGAATGAAATCCCGACAACGATCAGCAGCGCCAGCGCCGTGTACATCTCGCGCAGGTTGGAGGCATGGATGAAGCGAAACACCGGCCGGGTCAGATAGACGCCTGCGAGGATGACAAAGGCCACCGCCCCGATCGTCATCAGGGTCACCGCCCAGCCTGGCATGCCCTCGACCAGTGACAGGGAGTGATGTGCCGCATCTGCCGCACCATCGCCGCGTTGGATCGAGCCATCATGCGACAGAGATGTCAGTGGTGCTGTGGCGAGCAAAGGCAGGAGTGCGAGAATCGGGATCACCGCGATGTCCTGTGTCAGCAGAACGGAGAATGTCGCCCGACCGCCGCCGGTTCTGGTCAAACCTTTCTCGGACAGGGTTTGCAGCACGATCGCGGTGGAGGACAGCGACAGCGCGAGGCCTACGGCAAGTCCGACCTGCCAAGTGTGACCAAATGCGATGGCCGCCCCGGCCAGCAGACCCGTCGAGGCAAAAATCTGGAGACCTCCAAGCCCGATCAGATGGTGTCGCATCGCCCAGAGCGCGCGCGGCTCAAGCTCCAGACCGATCAGGAACAGCATCATCACAACGCCGAATTCGGCAAAGTGCTGCAAGTCCTCCGCTTCGGATCCAACAAGTCCGAGGATGGGGCCAATGATGATGCCGGCTGCGAGATAACCGAGAACCGATCCTAGGCCGAGGCGCGCGGCGATCGGTACGGCAATCACGGCGGCGGCGAGATAAATTGACGCTTGAGAGAGAAAACTGTCCATAAGATAATATTGCCAGATTTTGGAGACTTGGCATAGAGATAGGCGCGTTTCGTCGGTTCTTATCTCCCCGTGCGACAAAAAGAAATCAGCGTGGCTGATGTGCAGCATGTTGCAGGGCTGGATGAGGCGCCCGCGCGTCAATGCAATCTGCCCCCGAAGCGGCAGGCTCCGAGGGCAGATGTGTCAACCTAAGTCAGCGGAGGTTATTGCGCTTCGATCGAGCGGATTTCCTCGCCAAGCTTGGCGATATGTTCCAGCCGCTCCGAGATGCGTTCCTGAAAGGCCCCCAACTGGTCGATGATATCCGAGAGTGTTTCGCCGGAGGAGGGAAGGCGAGCGCTCTCGATCTTGCACAGCACACGGGTCGAGCTGAGGCCGAGGAAATGACGGTGCATGACCTGACAGGCGTTGATGATACGGTCTGCCTCGATATCCACCTCGGCCATACCCGACTGGGCAAAACTCGATTGCTGCTCTGCAAGGTCGGTGAGCAACCGGCGCTCAGTGTCCATTTCGGTGTCGCCGAGGTTGCGCCGCTCGATTTTCAACTGGGCGTCGCATTCCGTCAGTATGCGCGTCAAACCAGCGATGAAGAGGCTGGAGTTCACGGAGTGTTTGACGGTGGCGAAGTTGGTGTTCTCGCCCATCACGTTGCGCTCGAACCAGTCTGACATTTCCCGCGACATTGCACCGTAGTTCTGGGAGAGAACGGTCACCGGCCCGCCCGACGGTTCGATGCGCGAGGCAATGACGCGCAGGTTATGCGGGATCGTGTGCATCGCCTCGAAGTCTTTTACGAGGCCGTGTGTCTCATCCAGCAGCTTCTCTGCATTGCGCAGCATATCGCGCAGATCGGAAATCTGCTGGTCAGGTTTGCGGCCCAGCCCCTCGTCACGGGCGATGAGTTCTTCGGCCAGCGCGTGGGATGCAAAGTGCTGATAGTCGTCAAACCCCCTCGAATGGACCCAGTCGAGCATGATTTGCATGCTTTCGGTAGGGGACAGTCCGCCTTCGGTCTCAGCTTTGGACATCTTGGCGTAGAGTGCCTGAATATCGCTGAACAATTGGCTGGAGGGTTTGATCCGAGCAGAGAGATAGCCACCTTCACAGGGAACAACAGCCGCAAACACCCAATAATGCAGGCCGTCCTTCGCCTTGTTCTTTACATATGCACCGATGGTATTACCGGATTTCAGCGTGTCCCAGAAGATCTGAAACAGGCCTTTTGGCGTGTCTGGGTGGCGCACCAGCTTGTGCGGGGCACCCAGAACCTCGTCCCATTCGTAGTGAGATACGCGCTGAAACACGTAGTTGCAGGCTTGGATAACACCACGCTCATCGGTCCTGGAGAAGAACACTTCGTCCAACTCGAAGGGAGCTGCTCCGCTTTTTGGGCGGGTTTCAATGCGACGGTCGACAAAAGACACGAGGGCGATTCCATCTAATGATCAATTTGGACCCACCATAGCCCGCCAGAAGTTCACGTATTCTTAAACTGGTAGCGGGCTGTCTCCCTTTAACTGTGCCATTACGATTTGGCTGTGCACGCGTCCGACGGCGGGATGTGGCAAAACAACCTCGTGCAGCAAGGTGTTGAGCTCCTGCAGATCGTGACAATAGACGCGCAGGAGGTAATCCGCCTCGCCGGTCATGGTCCAGGCTGAGGTGATCTCGGGGCGACCGGCCACCAAGCGGGCAAAGCTGGCGGCATTGTCCGGCCCATGGCTGTGCAGGTGAACCTGCACGAAACACTGCACCGCAAGACCGAGCTTTCCGGGGTCGAGGCGGGCCACATAGCTCTGGATATAGCCCTCGGTCTCCAGGCGTTGGCGCCGCCGCCCCGCCTGGCTGGAGGAGAGGTGCAGAGCTTCGCCAAGCTCTTGCGCGGTGGCCTGGGCGTCCTTTTGCAAATGTGCGAGCAATTTAATGTCGATGGCGTCAAGCATGCGTGAATTCCCCGAATGTCTGCTTCATGGTGCGCGATTTGCGCGAAATGTAAAAGGGTTCAGTGCGAGATTGCGCAAAATATGCACCTCAGATGCGGTAATATGAGGCCAACGTAGCAAGCAACGCAGGAGATACGCATGGGCCCCTTTCCCCACGACGCGCCGAAGTCCGTGATCAGCGACGAGAACCCCGCCGGCACCGACGGGTTTGAGTTTGTCGAGTTTGCCAGCCCCAACCCGGAGGAACTGCGCGAGCTGTTCACCAAAATGGGCTATGAGCTGGTCGGCCGCCATAAGACCAAACCGGGCATCGAGCTTTGGCAGCAGGGCGATATCACCTATATCCTAAACGCCGAAAAAGGCTCCTTTGCAGAGAAGTTCGTCGAGCTGCACGGCCCCTGCGCGCCGGCAATGGGCTGGCGTGTGGTGGACGCGCAGAAGGCCTTTGACCATGCGGTTGCCAAGGGTGCGGAGCCTTATGAGGGCGCCGACAAGACCATGGATGTGCCCGCGATCAAGGGCATCGGCGGCTCGCTGATCTACTTCATCGATCAGTATTACGAGACCTCGCCCTACAACGAGGAATTCGAGTGGCTGAAGCAGTCCAAGCCGCGCGGCGTGGGGTTCTACTACCTCGATCACCTGACCCACAACGTGTTCAAGGGCAACATGGACAAGTGGTTCAACTTTTACGGTGATCTGTTCAACTTCAAGGAAATCCGCTTTTTCGACATCCAGGGCAAGTTCACCGGCCTCTTCAGCCGCGCGCTGACCTCGCCCTGTGGCCGCATCCGCATCCCGATCAACGAGGACCGCGGCGAGACCGGCCAGATCGTAGCCTATCTGAAGAAGTACAACGGCGAGGGCATCCAGCATATCGCCGTGGGCGCGCGCGACATCTATGATGCGACGGACGAGATTTCCGAGCGCGGCATCCAGTTCATGCCGGCCCCGCCAGAGACCTATTACGCCATGAGCCAGGACCGGGTGAAAGGCCATGAAGAGCCGCTCAACCGGATGCAGAAACACGGTATCCTGATCGACGGCGAGGGTGTGGTGGACGGCGGCGAAACCCGCATCCTGCTGCAGATCTTCTCCAAGACCGTGATCGGGCCGATCTTCTTTGAGTTCATCCAGCGCAAGGGCGATGACGGCTTTGGCGAGGGCAACTTCAAGGCGCTGTTCGAGTCGATCGAGCAAGAGCAGATCAACAATGGCGAAATCGAAGCCGCAGAATAATCTGCCCGGTCGGTCCCCGAGGCGACCCACCCACAGGTAAACAAGAAAGCCGGGCAAGATGCCCGGCTTTTTTATGCAGTTCAGACCGTTGTCTCTTCCGGCCCGTTGTCCGCGACGTGCCAGTCAGGCGAGATCTGGTTTAGCTGTTGGGCAGGTTGAGCGTCCTGTTGCGGCCGCCTTTCTGATATTGCAGCTGGCTGTCGCCGATTGCCACGATCCGCCCACCATCAATCCGGTCGCCGACCTTGACCTTCACATAGCGTCCCGACGGCAACCGGACCAGCGCGCGGCGGGCCGAGGGTTTGCCATAGACCCCGATCAGATTCACGCGCCGCAGGTTGAGCGCGCGTTGCACGGTGGCCTGCCGTGCCACGGAGGCGGAGGAGGGGATGGAGGGCGTAACCACCGCCGCAGGGGCCGAGACTGCGGCTGTCTGTTGTTGCTGCTGACGCCGCTTTGCGCGATCCACGAGGTTGGCGAAGTTCGCAGGGCGTGCCCGGGGTTGCGGAGCGCGCGCAACGGCCAAGGCTGTGGCGGGTTGGCTTTCCTGTTCCTCGGTTTTCAGCGAGGCGGGCCGGGTTGGTGGGCGCTTGGACAGAAGCTCTGCACGTACAACGCCGCCGTGTTGCGCGCGTTCGGCCTGTTCCACCAGGTCATTTGGCCGTGTCCGGGGGCGCAGCTTTTGCAGCAGCGCAATGCGTGCGGTCGTGTCTGCCGCTTCCTGCTCTCGTGCAGAGGGGCGGTCCGGTGTCGCGGGCGGTGTGATCTCAGGGCGGCCGGAAAACACCATGATGCCGTCCGGATTCATCGTGCCCTCGGGCGTGGCTTCGACCAGCCCGCGCGCGTCGAGGTCAAAGGCGCGACCGGCTTCGGTCGGGTTGGACACGGCGCCAAACGGGGTGTCGGTGTTGAGCGCGGTTCGGGCGGGCAGGGCGATGGCGTCCTGAGACAGTTCGGTATTGTCGATCGAGGCGACATACATGCTGTCGAGATCAATCAGCGGCGGCAATTCCGCGATATCCGGCACGCGTTGCCAAATCCCGGTGGCTGCATATTGCGCCGCTGCCTCAAGATCGGCGACCGTACCGTCCAACCCTTCGCCCGCATCGGCGGCGTCATCTGGCACCACACCATCTGCCAGCGCTTCAGGGTCGATATCTGCCCCTTCATTGCTCAGGTCGTCTTGTGATGCCTCCTGCGCCTGGCCGCCCTCGTCGCCAGTACCGGAAATGTCGCGCGGCGCGGGCAGGGAGGCAATGACAAGATCCTGGCCATCGATTGGCGCGACCTCATCGACCACGGGCGTTCCGAGGGCTTCAAGAACGGCGGCGTCGGTGACCGTCAAACCATCAGGATCGGCCTGGGGTGCCGCGACCTGACCGGTGTCGAAGTCCGCAGGCAGGGAAGCGTCATCGGACGGCAGGAATGGCGCATCGCTGGCGGACAGGCCCGGTGCGACAAGGCCTGCAGCCCGTTCGGAATCCTCGGCGGTGGCAAGTACCGGCGTGGCGACCGGGTCCTCGGTCTGGACCAGGTCCGCACGTCTGAGATCGGACCAGAGCTCGGGCAGTTCCTGAACCAAGGCCCAGGCGCCGAGCGCCGAGACGGTGGCCAGGGTGACCGCGACCAGACCGATGCGACCCGAGCGGGAGCGCAGAGATCGCGCCTGTGGCATCTGGCTGATGTCGTTTTGAGGCGGCGACACGGGCCTGGCGGCAGCGGGCGCCGTATCCGCCGCAGGCCTGGGCGGCGCGGAGGTCGTATGCGCCAGAACCGGTGTCGGCATGGACAAGCTCGGGGCGGGCGGAACGGAGGCGGTCGGCGACGATTCGGAGGCGTCTCGCTGCGGCCCGGTGGTCAGCGGTGCCTTTGAGCGGAGGTCTGCGCTTGCCGTTTCGGCGGTCTCCGGCCTTAGCACGACAGCTGCGGTTGGGCCTTCGGTTGGCGCGCGGCGCTGTGCGCTCAGCGGTGCTGTTTCGCCACGCGCACGGCGTGAGCTGAAACTCAGCGCCGCTGCGGCGTCTTGATCCTGCGCATCCTGGTTTTCGTCAGGCTGGGGCGACGAGAGGTCGTCCGGTGTGTTGGGGGGGCTGTCCAGCTCAGTGGCCTCCGCGCCGCTGCTCTGCGTCGGCTCTGCGGAGGGCGGTGCCGCAGGCAGAATGATGGGGCCGCCGGAATGCGGGGCAAGCGCGTCTTCGCCTTTGCCCATCGCGTCCACTTCGGGTTTTTTGAACAGGTCTGCCTGCGCATCCGTCTCGGATTCATCGGACTCATCGGCCTTGGCCGCGGGTTGATCGTCTTCAACAGATGTGTCTGCGGCATCGGTGGTCTGCGTGTCGGCGGAGTGGGCCACATCCGTGCTGCTTGCCGAAAGCTCCGAGGCTGGCGCCTCGCTGATGGAGGCCGCGTCGCTGTCCTCGAGGCTCAGGGGGCCAATCTCGACCACCGCGATATCATCCGGCTCAATCTCCAGCCCGCGCGCGGCGCGGGGGGTGCCAAAGAAAGGTTCGCCCAAGAACACATGGCCTTCTGGTGCGGCAACGAAGCTTACCGGGTCAAACCCATGTGCGAGCGCAAAGCTCTCGGCTTCCTCGAGGGTTTCGATCGCCACGGCCGCCACATGGGTCTCGGCACCATCCGGGCTGATATCAAAGGCGAGTTCTGATACGCTGTAGGGCGTTGCGCCTTCAAGTGCCTTGCGTGCCGACGTGATCCGCGCGTCGTTCGACCGCTCACCTGTCTGGATGGTCAGGTAGCGGATCTGCGCATCGGGCAGGATCAGCTTGCAGTGCAGGGACTTGCCGGGCAGGGCAGCGGTGGCCTTCGCACGCAGGGCCGCCAGGGCGGCGGGCATGTCCGGCGTGTCGGTCGGAATTTCGCCGACACGTTGCCATCCGCCCGCGCCACGCACCAGCAGCGCGATGCCGTCGAAAGAAAGAGAGAGCGCAAACTCTGGTTTCATCAGGTCATCAGTGTCTTTTGTCTGCGTGCCTCGCCCCTCAGGGAACCGTTGCATCCCGAAAGGCGAGCGACATGAAAGACGGCCAACCAACCCGGGACGCCCGTGCCGGGGCGCCGTTATTGTTGCGCAAACCATAGAGCAGTAACCCGCCGAGGGGAAGCAAAAGCACGAAAGCTCCCCTTGCGCGCGGGGATCTGCCACTCCCATGTAGACCTCAGATCGACACTAGCGGAGGATCCCAGATGTTGAACCAGAAAACCATGGCCCTGATGTTGGCAGGCGCTGTTGCGTTTGCCCCCCTGTCCCTGAGCGCGGAAGAGCTGCGCCAGTTGCATGTGACAGGCGAAGCGAGCATGGATGTCGCGCCGGATCAGGCCGTGATTACCCTTGGCGTGCGTGAACAGGCCGAAGAGGCCGGTGCCGCGATGGAGCAGGTCTCCGTGCGGATGAACGAGGTCATGACCAGCCTGGGCAACAGCGGTATCGCGGGCGAGGACATGCAGACACAGCACGTGTCGATGCATCCCGTCTGGAGCCAAGTCCGCCGCGACGAGCAGGACGAACGCAGCATCACCGGCTTTGAGGCCTCCAATATGCTGACGGTGACCCTGCATGACATTGATGGCATCGGCGGGGTGCTGGATGATGTGCTGCGCGCGGGCGCGAATGAGTTCCGCGGGCTGTCGTTCTCCTACAGCGAGCGGGACACCGCGCAGGATCTTCTGCGTACGCAGGCGGTTGAAAATGCGTTTCACAAGGCGCGCCAGCTGGCCGAGGCCTCAGGCATGGCGCTGGGACCAGTGCGCGAGATCCGCGATGGTGGATCTGCGGGTGGTGCGCCGATGATGGCGATGGAAATGGCGCGCTCTTCCGATATGCCGATCTCTGCCGGCACCGTGAGTCTGGAGCACAACGTCTCCGTCACATTTGACATCATGGAGCCGTCTGGCCCCAACTGATTTTGCGCCTAATGCGCTGTTACAAAATGGAAAAAGGCCGGGATTTCCCGGCCTTTTGCAGTTTTTTTATCAAAGCGGTCTGGGCGCTGTGACGTTTCAGTCGGAGGCTTTCGCAAGCGCTTGATCCAGATCCCGGATCAGGTCGTCGGCGTCTTCGATCCCGATGGAAATCCGCACCACATTGGGACCGGCACCGGCCGCCTCCTGCTGTTCAGCTGTCAGCTGGCGGTGGGTGGTCGAGGCCGAGTGGATCACCAGCGAGCGGGTATCGCCGAGGTTGGCCACATGGGAGAAGATCTCGAGGCTGTCCACCAATTTGATGCAGGCGTCATAGCCGCCCTTCAGTGCCACGGTGAACAGGCCGCCGGTGCCCTTGGGGTAGCAGCGTTTGGCGCGCTCGGCATAGGGCGAGGAGGGCAGGCCCGCATAGGTCACGTGATCCACGCGCGGGTCGTTTTCGAGCCAAGCCGCCACCTTCTCGGCGTTTTCAACATGGCGTTGCATGCGCAGGGACAAGGTTTCGATCCCCATCAACGTGTAATGCGCCGCCTGCGGGTTCATGGTCATGCCCAGATCGCGCAGCCCGATGGCGATGCCGTGGAAGGTGAAGGCGAGGTTGCCGAAGGTCTCGTGGAACTTCAGCCCGTGATAGGCGGGCTCGGGCGCCGACAAGGCCGGGAACTTGTCCGAGGCCGACCAGTCGAACGTGCCGGAATCAACGATGCAGCCGCCGGTAACTGTGCCGTTGCCTGTCAGGTATTTGGTGGTGGAATGCACCACCAGCGTTGCGCCATGCTTGATCGGCTGGCAGAGGTAGGGCGTGGCTGAGGTATTGTCGACGATCAGCGGCAGACCAGCGGCGTCGCTGACATCGGCCACCGCGCGAATATCGGTGACATAGCCGCCGGGGTTGGCCACGGATTCGCAGAACACCGCACGGGTGTCATCGTCGATGGCATCGCGCACGGCGTCGAGATCGTCGAAGTCGACGAACTTTGCCGACCAGCCGAAGCGTTTGATGGTCTGGCTGAACTGGGTGACGGTGCCGCCATAAAGCCGGGTGGAGGCCACCACGTTCTTGCCCGGGCTCATCAGGGCAAACAGGGCCATGATCTGGGCCGCATGACCGGAGGAGCAGCAGACCGCGCCGACACCGCCCTCAAGCGTGGCCAGCCGTTCCTGCAGCACCGCGACGGTGGGGTTGGTGAGGCGGGAATAAATGTAACCCACTTCCTGCAGGTTGAAGAGCGCGGCCGCGTGATCGGCGTCCCGGAACACATAGGAGGTGGTCTGGTAGATCGGGGTCTGGCGGGCACCGGTGGCCGGGTCGGGGCGGGCGCCTGCGTGAATTTGCAGCGTGTCAAAGCCGTAGGTGGGGCTGTCGGACATCTCGATTATCTCCCTTATGTCGCACTCAATATCAAGCTGGCGACAGAACACACCGGGCGCGGCCTTTGTGCAAGGGAAAGCGAGCAGGTTTCATCTGCAATTGTGACCTATGGATCGGCGCAGCGGCGCGATCTGAGGGTCAGCGCATCCAGAGACCTTCGGATTTGATCCGGTTGCGGATCGCCTGTTCGCGGCGGGGCAGGTTGTCCTGATCGAACAGGGCGCGCACGCGGTGTCCCTTGCCCTGATAGACGAGACGTTTGATCGGCTCGTAGGTCTTCAGGACCTTCTTGATCTTGTTGGGCGCGCAGACCTCTTCCAAGGTGGCAACCACATGATCGCTCTCGCGCGCATAAAGCAGCGGGAAGGTGCGGTAGTGACAGCTGGTGTGTCCGTCCAGATAGCCGTCGGGCAGGGTGTCGCGACCGCCGCCAAAGGAATGGATGACCAGCGGCAGGGCCACCTGATCGAGCCAGGGATCGAGGGACTGGCCCACGATTTCCACCGGCGGGTCATCCCGGATGGATCGTGCATAGTCCTGGAAGCGTCTGCCAAAGGCGCGCGGGCAGGCACCAAAGAAGTACCCGGCGTTGAAATAGAGATACCGCTTCCAGTATTCGTCCGGCTGGTCCAGGTCGAGGCTGCTGTCAAAGTCGAGGTTGAAGCGCCCGTACAGCGCACGCCAGATGTCGGCGTAGCCCGGTCCGTAGAGTGTGGGTGTGGGCCAGGTGCCTTCACGCCGCAGACTGGCGGAGGGGCGCGAGAAGTCGAACGGAACTTTGCCCAGGTCGCCAGTAATAAGCGTGTCGGTGTCAAAAAAGACAAACGGCTCGCCTTCTGGCAATACGGACAGGGCTTCGATCTTGTTGCCATAGGGGTAGGATTGGCCGAAGTGCTGTGACTCAAACGGCAAGATCTCTGCGTCCAGTCGTGACAGCGCCTCAAGCACCGGCACATTGCGGATGGACGGATCGCGGGCCCAGAGCGGACCGGGCTGCGGGACGGCGACGCACAACCGTCCGCGAAAGCCGGGGTTTGTCTGGCGCAATGATGCGGCGAAGAGCACGGCCTCGAACATCAGCCGACCGGACTGGCCTACGATCATGATGTTGTAGTTTTGCCCGGACATGGAACCGCTCGTGTCATTCTGGAAATGCTGACCTCTTCCTAACCACCGGGGCAGGGACGGTAAACACTCTTGCGTCCGATGTGTTGCCGGTCAGCGGTCTTAGGGCGTCAGCAGTCTGACGTCGGGAATACGGCTCAGCTGGTCGACATCGGCGTCATAGGCCTCTTCGATCCGGGCGATAAGCTCTGGCGTCCACTCCTCGATGTCCAGTTCCTCTTCAAGCGCCTCTTCGATGGCATATTTGTCGAGGAAGGCGGCGAAGATGCGACGTTTGTACATCTCTGTTATTTCGGGACGGTCATGCAGATAGGCGCGCATGCGTCGCATGCCCTCGCGCGTCATGATGGTGCCCAGCAGATCCATGCCGCCCTTGACCTTGCTGTCGGCCTCCAAATTGCCCAGCTCGCGCAGGATTTGCGCCCAGATCATGGGCAGATCCTCGTAACACCAGAGCGTGATCGGAACATCCGGCACAGCGGCACGAATGCGGGCAATCATCGCCGACCAGCGCAGCTCTGCCGGGTTGGTGGTGCTCAGGACGTCCTGTCGGCGCCCGGGGCCCGCCTTTTCCAGCAGTTTTGGTAAAAAACCGGTCGGGCTGCGGATTGCCATATAGAGCTCAAGATCGTCATTGGGAAAGAGCGCCTTGAGCGCTCGCATACGGTCCTCCGCCTCCGGATAGAGACGCTGGCCGTCAAGCGCATCGCGCTGTGAGCCAAAGAAATGCGGATTGGACAGCACCACGCGATCGGCGTGCTCTTCCTCCAGAATGGCGTCCCACAAGAGATCCTGCGCATCCTCCGACGGTGCGTGGTCCTTTGAGGCCGCCATGCACTCCTTCAACAGGGGGCGATACTTGGCAGGTCCCGGCACCGAAGTTCCACGCGCCAGAAAGCCCTCCTTGTTGCGCAGGAGGGTCTTCATCAGGCGATCTTCTTCTGTTCCATGCGCGCCGGCATGTATTATGACCTGCATTCTACTGACCTGTCTGTCGCGTTCTATCGCGTCTGAAGAATGCTATGCATAAATTGCGTCGAGTTTGCGGTCAAATCGCAACTTATCGATGGCCCAGCAGCATAATGAGGAGCCCGTCCCGCTGGTGCAAATCCATCTCCGGTCTCGTTCATTTTGTCTCTTGCCAAGCCGCGCTAAAGTGATTATCCCGCCGCGAAAGGCCCCTATAGCTCAGCTGGTAGAGCAACTGATTTGTAATCAGTAGGTCCGCGGTTCGAGTCCGTGTGGGGGCACCATTTCACATTTTGATGTGAAATCCGCTAAAAAATCAAAAATTACAGACACTCGTGGAGTTCGATAACCGTTTTGACGGTCGTATGCCAATGGGGCTTTGAAAGCTGTTTTCAGGATGGTTTTACGCACTTCTAGTGATCCCTTTTCATAGATATTCCAAGGGTTTGAGAGGAAGTCTCTCAATAGTTCGATAATTTCGGACAGGGTGCTCTTGGGTTTGGTGTTTTGTGATAGCTTGTCAGTCAGCAAAAGCTTGTCCTCTTCCAGCTTCGCGATCTTGCTTTCTAGTGCCGCCATGACCTTTGGATTCGAGGTCTCGAGCATGCGTTCGACCAGCGCATCTTGCTGCTTATCCAACTCTTTGTGCTGGCGTTTGATTTCAGCCTTTGCTTGCTTGGCCTGATCACCCCGTTGATCCCATGCGTCTTTCAACATCGACATAGCGATATCGAGCATGTTTTTGCTTGGCGTCATCGAGCGGAGAATATTCTCAAACCCATCATCAATCTTTTCCGCGCGGATGCTCTTGCGATACTCCGAACAATCACGGGTTTGACAGTTGTAGTACGGGTAACGCTTCCCCGTCGCACTGCGCGACCAATAGGCCGTCATCGGCTTGTCGCAGCAGGCGCAAATGACCGAGCCACGCAAGGGAAAGTCTTTGCTGATGTCAGGGCGCTTGGCGGCGATGCCTTTGCTGTTCCGACGCTCTTGTATGGTCTGATAGGTCTCCAGAGAGATCAAGGCTTGGTGGTGGCCCTTGCGGCGTGTGATGCCCCAAGGTTCATGCTCAATGTAACCCGCATAGATCACGCGGCCCAGCATGTCCGTCACCTTCTGTTGGCGGATTTGGCCATTGGGCAGGTCTTTCGGAAACTCTGGCTGAGTTTCCAAGAAACGCTTGATGTCCGCCTGTCCTGAGAAGCGATCCGAGGCATAGCCTTCCAGCGCTTCCTTGACGATGGATGCAATGGGTTCATCTGGCGTGAGCAGTTTCCCATGGCCCTTGGTCTTTTTGTATGTGTAGCCCACAGGCGCGGAGAAGACGGAATAACCATTCATCATCCGACCTTTCATACGGTTGGAGGTTTGCTCAGCATTCTTCTCGCGCTGATGCTGTGCGACCGAGGCCAGCATGTGTTCGACAAGCCGAGAGTCACTATCCTCACCGAACTCGATGGAGGGGCTTTCCAAGATGCCGCCAGCATCACTCAAGGTTTGACGCAGCGAGATGTGTGCCTGCACGTCACGCGCAAAGCGGCTGATGTCGTCAATGATGACCACCACGCTGCCCTTCGGGTGTAGGCGCAGGAAGGCCAACATCCGATCCATGGCAGGACGACGCTCAAACTTCCCTGACATGTCGTCTTTGAATACCTCGACGACATCGTAGTCTTTATAGGTCGCATACTCACGGCAACGGTTTTCCTGAGACGCGAGACCGTCGCCTTCGCGGACTTGCTTAGCCCCAGAGACGCGGGCATAAATCACCGCTTTGCTTGGTCTTGTTCTGCTTAGTCCTGCCATTGGTCCTCCTCCGCACGGGTCTGTGCCAATTCATTGTTCAGCAAGGATACCAGATCAGTGGAATCGTCTTCCAACGCTTCCTGATCTTCTCCACAGATTTGCGTAGTGGGTTTTACGTCATATCCCAGATCGACAAACATCACGACAATCGACCACAGGGTTTCAATCAGTTCTTTCTGGTCATCCAGCGGCATATCGCTGTCTTCCAGCATGGCGGCGTAAACCTCCCAATCAACGGAGAGGCTGGGGCGTGTGGGCGTATTGTTTTTATCAGGCGGACAGGTCATGCACGCGCTCCTTTCTTCAAATAGATTTTTGGAAAATGTGAGTCTCACGTCGCCAATTGTTCGGGGCGCACTTTGAGAACAAATATAGAACATATAACCACATTTCCCTGCGACCACGCAAGGAAAATCTCTGAATGATCCTATGCGCTTAACCTGTCCCTAGCATGGCAAGGCTGTGGCTATCTCGGGTGTTCAGGGGGTGAATACGGGTGTATGAGGAAGCATGTCATTTGATCCAAAGAATAAGGCCGACAAGGCGAAGCTCTATCCAGTCCTCAAGGCGCTCGCTGATCTTGATCCAAGAAAAACGCCTGACCTGATCATGGATGACGCTGTGGGTTATCCTGTGGCACGTGGGCAAGATTATGTACGTAATATGCGTAGGGGCGAGATCGCCGCCACATATGCCGCGCTAATCCACCAATGGCTGCTTGAGCATCATTTCGATCTGGCCCATCGCCTTGCGCCTGAGATTTTCCCTGAGACACCAGAGCAACGCTGGCAAGTCATCGTAAACGAACGGGCGATCTCAGATCGTTTTCGCCTTGTGCTCATTCCTCTGATGATGGGCATTGTTGAGCGCGAAAGCCAGTTGAAGCCAGCCGATACGACCATTCGACTTGGCGAGCGGTTTTGCTTTGAGTTGGATGGTGAGATTGAAAGTCATGCCATCGCGTTCCAAGCTGTACGGGGTCAATGGCACAATGTCCCGCTTGGCCCTAATGGTGAGGCCAGCGCACAAATCCAATCAGGTCAAAACCGATTACCCCAGAAACTAGATGGAAAGCTCGACCCGTTGGCTGAAAATCACGACGAAGGCATGCATGAGTTCGTTCTGATCACAGCCCCTACCAATGACATCCCGACCAATATTCAAAGCCTCAACACATGGATTGCGGACAGACCAAACACCTTACACCGCATCACGGTTCAGTTCGTGAAGTGACCACCCAAGATCGGTTTGAGGACCTCATTGCAAGGCCAGAGTTGCGCCCATTCCCGAGCGCCTTGGGTTTTAAGTTCGCCATACCTTGAAAGATCACCCAGTTTGGCAATTTCTAAGTCCTTGAAGAAATCCTCGGGACTGCCCAGATCATCAGCGATAGACGTTGCGCGTGCAGCTTGTGCCAACTGGATCGCATCAAAGAAACAGGGAATGGTTACCTCATGTGCAAACGCCTGAAGTTCGTCCTCAGTCGGAATGAGGGAAGAATCTTGCTCAATTTGAGCCTGCACTAAAGGCAGCTCTGCAAGATGCCCCAAAAGCTGGAAAATACGCGTAGCTGCCTTGGGGTGGGTTCGGCTGGAGTGCCCCCACTGAAGTGGTCCACCTTTTGGGATAGGAATATCCCGTTTTCAGGAGGACGACGAGATGTCAGGCAAACGAGAGAAGCCCGAGGACATCGTGCTGAAGCTGCGACAGGTTGAGGTGCTGCAAGGACAAGGGAGCTCGGTTCAGGAAGCCGTTCGGCAAATCGGTGTGACGGTTCAGACTTACTACCGG
>NZ_PVUF01000002.1 GCF_003003215.1 Tritonibacter scottomollicae
CCGGTAGTAAGTCTGAGCCGTCACACCGATTTGCCGAACGGCTTCCTGAACCGAGCTCCCTTGCCCTTGCAGCACCTCAACCTGTCGCAGCTTCAGCACGATGTCCTCGGGCTTCTCTCGTTTGCCTGACATCTCGTCGTCCTCCTGAAAACGGGATATTCCTATCCCAAAAGGTGGACCACTTCAGTGGGGGCACTCCACCAGTTCTTTACTCAAATGATACTGGTCCTATTCGTTTACTTTATATGCGTGTTGATCATGGAGCTTGCTGACCCCGTTCCGGGAACAAGAAACATTCCGGCGGGTTTGGCGGCGATCATCGCGCTACTCTCTGTGACCTTCGGCCAAGCGGCAGTCTCCAGACGGCTGGTCAATCTTGGGAAGTCTCGCTGGTGGATGATCACCCAACTGGTGCCCATCTTGAACATCTACCTCATTTGCCTGCTGCTTTTCGTGCGCGGCAAACGTCGCCCAAGAGGCGCTCGCGTGGAGTGAGCCGGGCACGCCCATCCCCCACAGGAAAATATCTTTTACACTTAGTCGAATACAGGCCAAAATGATGACCCAAGTAACAGATAGCCGCAGTCGCCCACTGCCAAATCATGCAGCCCGAAGCCCTGCTTCCAGAGCCATCACAGCAACGATGTTCCTGCTGATCACAACGATGTTCATGGCACCCATGGCCGGGGCCGACGAAATCACCGTTTATACTATAGCTGACGAAATATACGCCCAAAATGACTGCACAGATCAAAGCAACGAAGAGTGCAGAGCCATGTTTGAAAATACATGCACGTGGGCAGGTGACGCAGCCATTATTGTGCGGGACGGCTATGAGAGCTCTGTGTCGCTACAGCGGATTTCCGAAAAAATCTTAGGGGAACTGGGGGAAGTCGGGATTGGGTCTGGCGGATATATTGATACCGACCTCGCCATAAGCATGCTGGACCCGATTTCAGGATACTTCATGTTTGGGCAGTATGAGGTGGAATTTTCCGACTTCAACAACCGCGCTAAGGTAGCGATAGCAATGGTCGCTGGCGCCAGGTTGACCGGCGGCGATACAACAGCCAAAGACGTTGAAGAGACACGCGCTATGATCACTCAGAAGCGCGACAATGCCATTCGGAGAAAGTGGTACAACAACTGCATGCGCAGCGCGTATTTTTGACCGAACGGCCCGAATAGGGCGCGGTAGGCTTTGTATTTTTCAGTCGCCAAAGCTCACGTCTGAAGAACCTGCGTCAGCCGCGCCCCCGCAAGAGATTGCATCGCCCACACGACCAGCAGGTTTCCCGTTCACAAAAACTGATCCTGAGCCCCCCGACAAATTCCGCCCGTGAGCCGGAGCCGGACAAACACCGCACCCATGGTCTGCATAGGCATCACCTTGACGAACAACCGCGATGCCGTTCACGTACACGTCAGGAGAGGCTCCCGTCGATGGGGTCGGCGGGAAATGGCATCCGTGACCGGAGCCGATGTCGCCTAGTCGAGTTGCTTTGGGCATTATTTGCTCCCCTCTTCCTCGGCGACATCATATTCAGTATCTTTAATTGTTTGCGACCAAATCTCTATCAAGCTGCTGTCGTTTAATTGGCGTATATCACTCCGAAGCATGCGCGACCTTAGAAAACTGGCTATTTGTGGAGGTGACGTGCGTAGGAGCTCATAAGGCAAATCGAAGTTTAGCGGCCCTTTGAGCGCCGCGATCATGGCGCAAATAGGTAGGCTTTTATTGTTACCCGCCTCTGCTATTTCGGCAAGGCTGTTTGTATTAGGGAGCAATGATGGATTAATAAAACGTGCTGGACGTTCAAACTCAGGAGTGGGCTTGAGTGGGAAAGCAGAAGCTCTCCAACTGCTCCACACATTCTCAATTTGCGCTCCTTTACACCACGAAAGAGCTACCGCGCCGTAAACAGTCATCCCAACATTCTCACAAAACACTTGCCATTTCTGAGCATCAAAATTCACAAGTTTTTTCATAGCTTTCATGTCGAAGGCATCCAGCGCATCCCCATTCGTTATTCTTGGATCGGAGCCCTGAGGGTTGAACTGCGTGTTGGCACTGTTATGTATAATAGACCATATCATTGGAGCCGTTGTCTCACCATCATCAAATAAAGATGTTTGGTATATAAAATTCATGCGAACTCCTATTAGGGTTTCAAATTCCGCTCATAGCAGGCAGAAATCTCATTGCGAACGTCATTGAGACTATCCATGGGGTCGCCCCTCATGAGATGAACAGGTAAAGTGCATCTCCCATAAGGCTTAAATTGCTCCTGAAGTCGTGGAATACAACGAAACCCTTCCAATCTCGGAAGTGTACTACAAGCTTTCAGGGCTTCACGAACGAAAATAAACTGGCCAAACTCATCTGAGTTAACTTCCTTCTCGTATTGCACCGGATCGTAGCAAAGAGAAGAAGCGGGAATTGATTTATTGGGGGCGATATGAGCACCGCCACAAACATCGGAGTTCACAACAGGAATCATCACTCGTGGATCATCAAGTAGTTTCGGGTTTTCCGATGCCATCACAGTTGCTCGCTCAAAGGAGAAGAACTGAAGGGTATCAACATCCAAGAGATTTTCATCTCCACTAGATAGATAGACCTCATCATAAAGAAGAGCCAACTCCATTTCAGATAGGGAAACTATCCCTGACTTTTCCTTCTCAACCAATCCTTCAAATACAGCCCTAAAACAACTTAGAAACTCCTCCTCTCCAAAGTGTTTAAAGTCACCCTGTAACGCATTGAAGTTTTGGCAAAATGATTTCGCACTACCCAAATCAGCGACTGCAAACGAATAATATGCAACCGACAGGTCACTCGCTTCATTTTTAGGCTTGTAGTCCTTTATAGATGCTTGAATTTCTTCCCTGTGCGCCTCTCTGTATTCAGGGTTATCGATGGCAATATATAGCTGTTGTTCCAGTGTCGAAACACTCTCTGTTTCGGAATGTGCGTCAGATGGCCTAGCGGTCACTAGTATCGCTGAGAAGGTCACAACCTGCATAATGTTGCGAATTAAGGTGTATCTCATGAGTTGAAGTACCTATCGGTTTCTTCCAAGACTGGGATGGCATTTTGATCAAACGCAAACGCTATTGCGAACTTTCCACTTTCACGTTCGGGCATGCCAGATATAGACATCGCAAGAGCGATCGTGAACTTTTCTACATCGGTATAGAAGGGTTGGGCTTTGGAGATATAGTGGTTGATATCAGAACAGGATTGGAGCATAGCCGAACTGGATAAGCGGTGTGTGAACCTCGCTACCTCTGTCGACTTGCGAAACTCAAACGCGCCAGATGTGGCCACTTGATTCCAAATGCCTAACACTTCACCCATACCACCAGAATTTCGGCCTAGTCGCCTCAAATGTTGGCCTACGCTATTAATAGTACGCCTTGAATACCCCTCTTGCTCGAGTGCTCTAATACCCCATTTCCCATACTTGTTGATAAGAGCCGCCATCGGATTTGAAGTAGGCACGGCAGAAGCTGTTGCATTTGGGATCACATTGGTCAGTCCATCGTCGACAGATAGAGTTGGGCTATCCTCTACGCTAGCTGCTGCCTCGGACATCGCCTGCGGGCTGATGCGTGCGTCGCCGCTCCACGGCTGGTAATGTGTTAGCATACCACGTGTAGACACCACGGCTTCCCAGCCAAAACTCACAAACAAATGGTTGATAGTACGAAGTACAGTCAAATCGACACCCTAATTCAAATCAATTTTGCCAGCTTTGATTTTGACATCGTTCAAAGCGGTTAAATCAATACTTGTACCATTTATTGTTATCTTCCCGTCGTCAGTGAAGCGTAAGTTAGCTGCCCCGCAAACAATGGAGAACTCTTTTCCCGCATACACCGACACGACACCTGCTGAACTTATTTCAGTTAGGTTGGTTGAGCCAATCGCAACTCGATCATTTGAAGAAATTCGCTTCTCTGTTTCCACGGTCTCAACAAACGATCCACCTGTCGAAATATTAACAGACTTTTCTACTTTTAATGTAAATCGGCCTGGTTCGGTCGATAGGGTATCTGCCGCATCAAGTTCTGAAGCGATACCCTTTATACCCTCGGGGTCTTTCGTGAATTCGGGTCTTATCAACTTTCCTTTGCTGATTGCTCCGACAGTAATTTGCGCCGACCCACCAATCTGTTGAACTGTGTCGTGAGAAACTTCAGTAACCTTACTTCGCCCAACAGACTGGACCCAATTATTGTCAATCCGTTCGGTATGGTTATGGCGAATTTTTTCGTTTCGATCTCTTTCTGCGTGAATAAATATCTCTTCTTTGCCCGATTGATCTTCGAAACGTAGCTCGTTGAAGCCTTTCCCTTGATGAGTATCAGTCTTGAATGTTGAGCGTGTCTTATGCTCCGGGAGCTCGTAAGGCGGTCGGTTCTTGCCGTTATACACACAGCCAGTCACAATCGGCTTGTCTGGATCACCTCGCAGATGCTCAACGATGACCTCCATGCCGATACGGGGGATGACCATGCCGCCCCAGCCCTTGGACGCCCAGTTCTGCGAAACCCGAACGCGCATGGTGTGCGCGCCATCGAGATCCCAGTGAAAGCGGCATAAAATGCGACCGTGTTCGTCACAATCGATCTCGCCTTCGCCAACCACAACTGCGGTTTCTGGTCCCTGCACTCTTGGCCTTACTGTGCGGCGCTCGGGGCGAATCGGTGCATCATCAGGGGACAGTACATAGGCCCCGTCATAGGGCGCGTCATCGGCTCCCGCACTCCCAGACCCATAAGCCTGCGCCCGGAACCGATGAGTGGCCTTCAGGCATACGAATGTGCGCCCCGTCGCTTTGGGAACATCATCCCCGGCCAGTGTGACGCGCCAGCCCGCGCCGAGGGAGACCACATCGCCCTCTGCCCGGTGGCGTGGGGCCTGACCTCGCTCCGCTTCAAGACGGCGCGAGACCACACCCCGGCCTTCGCCCTGATTGAGGTAGTCGCCCGGCCAATCGTAGCTTTCGATATCACCGCTTGGATGAGACGCATCGGAGAGCTGGTCCACTTCCTGCGCCGATGTGGGTATCTTGAAGTTATACTCCGTCAGCCGCACTGCGCCGGTAGTGATCCGCTCGGTCGCGGACCAATGGCGGAAATGCTCCTCCTCGTTCCGGTGGTATCCGGCGACACCGAAATACGGGCGCGAGGATCCCGGAACCTCGGGCAGGCTGATCGCCGCATCGGTGAGCAACAGCGTGTGTGATCCCGCCTCATGCCGCCACGACCATGTAATGCCAAAGCGCTCTAGCTGGCGGCGGACGAAATCCGCATCGTTTTCACCATATTGGACGGTGTACTCCAGCACCGGGTAGTCATCCATCACCCGCAGCTCAAGGTGAGGGTTGCTCAGTGCGGCGTAAGAGCTGAGCACCTCTTGCACAATCTCGATGACGGTTTTGTTGTGGAAGATCCGCATATTGCGCCGCAGACTGGCCACATGTAGCCACGGACGCAAAGTCAGATCATACCGAAACCCATTCTCAAAAGCACCGCGTTGCTCGGCTTCGCAGACGATCCCGTCAAAGGCCCGCACGCCCTGAGCATGATTGATTTTAACGGTGGCATGGGTTCCAAGAAGAGCACTGAGATCGAGGCTGTTCTGGGTTGAGAGCGCTTCAACCCGCCACTCGAAATCCCCCGAAAGCTCCTCCGTGCCATCCATCCGCAAAAGCACAAGCGCGTCGGATCCCAGCACAGTCGTCAGACGCCCAAGCCGGGCGTCCTGAGTAAATACATTCATAAAACACAACCCTTGAAGTTGAGCGAGAGCATATCCGTCTCGCCTTAAGGATCAAGGGCGGCAAATCCCTACCTGTGGGGAAAATCACAATGGTGCAATCACATCGGAGTGATACTACGACACCGATCACCGTTGCAGGTTGGGCAACCCGCGCGTGAAGCACAGCTGCTACTTAATAGCTGCGCCAATAGCTTGGCCGATGGCATTCGCAGCCTTCAGCGCTGGGTCGGCGTTAACATGTGCGTAGCGCGCTGTTGTTTGCGTTTGTGTGTGTCCTAGCAAGCGCCCAATGATGGGAAGCGCGACACCTTGGCCAACGGCAATGCTTGCCGCTGTGTGACGCAAGTCATGAATGCGTAAGTTCTCAAGCTCCGCCTCTTCGCAAATCAGCTTCCAAGGCTTAGACACGTTGACAATGGCTTTGTCTGCTTTTGCACCCGGAAACACAAATTTGGACGATTGGTGGCGGCTCGTGATCCTTTGGTTTTCGAGTACGGTAATCGCCTCATCGCTCAAGAACAGTGGCTTTGCACCTGTCTTGCTGTCGGGAAGAGCGATGATACGGCGTTCCCAATCAATCCAGTTCCATTCGCAGTTTGAGATTTCACTGCGCCTTGCACCAACAAGCAACAGTAGGCGAAACAGGTTTGCCATATCAGGCCAGAGAAGCCCCAAGTCGACAAGGTTTGTCAGAGCGGCACCAAGTCTTTCCAGTTCTTCCGTTGACAAGTAACGCTCACGCTTACCTTCACGATGGCGGGTTACATAACGGCATGGGTTGGTGCCCTGATCCCGCCATTCCCAGATTTCTGCAAGGGTCATCATCTTCGACAGAACAGCGATTGAACGGTTGGCTTGGTAGGGCGTATCACTCATAGACCTGTGCAAGCGGTCGACATCCGCACGTGCGATATCAGCAACGCGCCGCTTGCCGAGGGCTGGTCCCAGAATGTTCTTCCAGAGCGAACGATAATCTCTGATCGTCGCAGGCTTGAGCCGCTTCATGTCAGACTCTTCGAAGCGATCCCAGAGGTCGACAAGCGAAGGCGCTTTACGTTTCTTGATCTTGTCGCTTTGCGAGTCCTCTCCCCGCGCGACCATGGCCGCACATTCCAAAGCGATGTTACGGGCTGTTTCCAGTGGGATTTCGCCATAGTTGCCAATCGTCATCCAGCGCGTTTGGGCGCGCCGCCCGCCTCCGTGAGTACGGTACTTATATATGTAGCGTTTTTTGCCCGATTGTAGGACTTTCACGCCAAACCCAGCTAAGCTGTCATCCCACAGGTAGGTCGGTTTAGCGGGATCATACTCAGCTGTATCAATTCTGCGTTTGGTTAGTTTCATTGGAAGCCTTTGACTCTTCGCAATGCGCTGTAGCAACCACCCAGCTACCACCGTGCATGCCATTGTGTGTCAAAACAAAGTACATTAGGCCGCCAGCCCTTCAAGCATTAACAAGCAAAATCAACATGTTATGGTGCACTGTGGCGCTATATAGCAAAGCGTGGAAGAGCACGAATTTCAAACTTTTAATCAGTGGGTCGCAGGTTCGAATCCTGCACGGCTCACCACTCTTTTCACCGACGAACGACAGTCATATGGTCGTTACAAACGACATGTTGACGCCTTTCGACACCTCGAACGGCGTTTACCTATTTCCGGTGGCCGTGTCGGTTGATGGCATTAAATTTGTAGATTTCGCATGACTATCTGTGGGCAGGCAGCTTGGCCGTACACTTAGTAATCCCGAGCCAATTCTAAAGCCGCGCTCAATGATTTGTACCACGCCGCAAGTCCACCTATCAGAGCCGAGAGCGTGAAGCTCGTTGTGGTGTGCGCCGATACACCTACATCGTTCTGCAAGCTCCGTGTGGGGTAAATTCGCTGGTCATCTGCACATCCTTACCCCTAGACGCATGGCGCAGTTAAGCACCTTCATCGATGCGGTTGGCGAGTGGGCGACGCATATCTCGGCTGATACAGTTGAAAGATTCGCCAGCTGTTCTCGCCGGCAATATCAGGCGAACGGGTACCCCAAGTGAAGCTCCAAGGCCTGTTGTAGGGGCGCAGGCGTGAGAACGGCCTGCCTGCTGTCAAATTGGACTGCCTTCGCTAGCAAGGCGATAAAGGGTCAGCTTTGCTCAGCTTCGTCGACGGTTCTGCATACAGCCAACGTATGACACGCGGATTGGAAAGGGCGCAGTCGGCGATCATGGTGAGGTAGCAATCATTCCGTCACGTCGCAATGTCAGCCGATGGAAGCCCGACAACACCGGAGCGAAACGAGGTCCTGCGAATGTCAAAGCATAAACACTGGGCGCGATAGCAGAGCCAGAGAGGCGTTCACCAGTGAAGCAGAGGGAACGAATATGTGCCTTAGAAGGATGCTGGGACAGAGGTCGATGTGCCGCACTTCGACCGCCATTTAGCCGAAGTTCAGATTCTCGCGGCGGCCATATGCCGCGTCACTGCACTCAACACCCCGGTCACCGCCCCTTTTGACAAGGGCGTTATTGCGCAAATCGAAAAGAGCGATTCACTTGGTGAATCCTGATGGTTAGATCAGGCACACGCCAAAGCCCACACCCTCCCGCTACCGCCCGACGAACTGGTCAATACCGCTAGCCCAGACAGTGCTTATGACATGCGGCGGTGTCATGGCGCGGTCATTGAACGAGGCGCGAACGGCATCATACCTATCCGCCGCAACGGTCGCGCCTGGGAGGCTCACCGCCCCGCGGCCATTGCGCGAAACGAGATCCTCTACGCAACGCGGAACCTAACCCGGCGCTCTGGAAGAAGTGCGCGATACCATGTCCGCGGTCGGATCGAGGCCGTGATGAACTGCCTCAAGCGCTTTGGGGAACTGATCGTGCCACAAGACCCCGACCGCCATGCCGCCGAAATCAATATCCGCATCGCGATAATTAACCCCGCCTCGGCCTTCGCTAGGGCAGAGATCAAAGGGTACCCCCCCATTTTTGATGGGGCTTAGCCGTAAAACTCAGGCGAGAAAGGGCACATTTACCCTCAAACCTGGCTTGCGCCACAACGCCTATTGAGCCTGCCAGTCTCTGTCACCGACTGCCCAGAGTCGCGATCAGAACCTTGCGGGTAGGAACAGCCGGCAGGCAGATCGCATCCTGGGCCTTCAATACTTGCAATTGGCTTGGGTGCGCTGGCCGCTCCTTGCGGAGCGACCTCTCTGAACTGGCTCAAATGCCCTCGAAGATCATTTAGGGCCTGAGTCCGCGGCCAGTTTAGTAGCTCGCACAGGCGAAACACCATCGTCGCACCGTGGGTCTCTTCGTGTCTCTTCGATTTTCACAGGTAGGGAGCTGACAGAAAAACTCTAGCATCTGAGCGCGCCGCAACTTCTTGCGCAGGACCGCACGACCTGAGGCGTCCACAGCGTGCGCCTGCCTGGAACACGTTCTTCGCCAGGCGGAACCCGGTTGTGACAATCTCCGACATGACCGCTCTCCTGCGTGGATCATCGCAAACCCACCTTGGCATACTGATGCAGTCGGAGGCGGTCACATCATCAAGGCATACTTCCTGAGATGTTTCAGAAATCGAGATTTTCGACGCTGAGCGCATTCTTCTGAATGAACTCGCGCCGCGGCTCCACCACATCGCCCATAAGCTTCGTGAAGAGGTCGTCCGCTTCGATCATGTCGTCGACACGCACCTGCAGCAACGTGCGGGCATCCGGGTCCAGCGTTGTCTCCCACAGCTGATCCGGGTTCATCTCCCCCAGACCCTTGTAGCGCTGCAGGCTGAGGCCTTTTTCGCCCTCATCCAAAATCGCCTTGAGCAGCTCCAACGGGCCATAGATCGCCTGCTGGCGGTCCTTGCGATGCAGCACCGCAGGCGTGCCATAGATCTCTTGCAGGGACTTGGTGAAGCTACCGGTCTTGCGCGCCTCACCAGAGCGCAGCATTGGGCCATCCAACGTGCGCACCTCTTCGACGCCACGCAGAATGCGGGCCAGCCGGATGCCGTGATCCTGCGTGATGCGCCCCTGCCAGCCACGCTCATATTCCAGCGCAATCAGATCGAGACGGGTTGCAACCTTGTCAGCCACGCCCTGAAGGTCGCTGTCCACTGCACCAGGCACGAAGGCACCCGCAATGGCAGATTGCTCGAGGATGTGGCGTGGATAATGCGTTGGAAATGCGTCCAAAAGACGCTTCAGGCGGCGTGCCTCATCGACCACCCGGGTCAGATCCTGACCGGCAATTTCAGACCCGTCACCAAGACGCAGAAGCGCACCATCGACGCCCTGATTGATGAGGTATTCCTCCATCGCGGCCTCATCCTTGAGGTAGACCTCGGATTTGCCACGCGCCACTTTGTAAAGGGGCGGTTGTGCGATGTAGAGATACCCGCCCTCGATCAGCTCCGGCATCTGACGGTAGAAGAAGGTGAGCAGCAGCGTACGGATGTGCGCACCATCGACGTCCGCGTCGGTCATGATGACGATCTTGTGGTAACGCAGCTTTTCAATGTTGAACTCGTCGCGGCCGATACCGGTGCCGAGCGCCATCACCAGATTGCCAATCTCCTGACTGCCGAGCATACGGTCAAACCGTGCGCGCTCTACGTTCAGGATCTTACCCTTCAAAGGCAGGATCGCCTGGGTTTGACGATCACGACCAGTCTGGGCGGAGCCACCGGCGGAGTCACCCTCGACGAGGAAGACTTCGGTCTTGGAGGGGTCCTTTTCCGAGCAATCCTTGAGCTTTCCAGCGAGAAAATTCACATCCATCGCGGTCTTGCGGCGGGTCAGCTCGCGCGCCTTACGCGCCGCCTCACGGGCCAGTGCAGCTTCGATGATCTTGCCGACCACCTGCTTGGCCACGTTGGGGTTTTCCTCGAACCATTCAGAGAGTTTTTCGCCCATCAGGCTCTCGACCACCGGGCGCACCTCGGAAGACACCAGCTTGTCTTTGGTCTGGGAGGAGAATTTCGGATCCGGCACTTTCACGGAAAGAACACAGGTCAGGCCTTCGCGGGCATCATCACCGGTGAAGGAAATCTTCTCCCGTTTGGCGATACCGGAAGACTGTGCGTAATTGTTGATCGTCCGGGTCAACGCGCCGCGGAAGCCCGCCACGTGGGTGCCGCCATCGCGCTGGGGAATGTTGTTGGTAAAGGGCAGAACAGTCTCGTGATAGCTGTCGTTCCACCACATCGCGATCTCGATGCCGATCTCATCGCGCTCACCCTTGATGTAGATCGGGGCCTCCATGACGGGGCTCTTGGAGCGGTCGAGGTATTTCACGAATTCCTTGACGCCGCCCTCGTAGAACAGCTCTGTCTCCAGCCGCTCGGCTGGGCGTTCGTCTGCCAGCACGATGCGCACACCGGAGTTCAGGAATGCCAATTCCCGCAGGCGCTTTTCCAGCGTCTCGAACGAGAATTCCAGATTGGAGAACGTGTCGGTTGAGGCCAGGAAGCGCACTTCGGTGCCGGTGCGATCGCCGCAATCGCCAACGACGCTCAGGTGCTCTGCCGTGTCGCCACGTTCAAACCGCGCCACATGCTCCTTGCCCTTGCGCCAGATGCGCAACTCCAGCCAGTCCGACAACGCGTTCACAACAGAAACCCCAACGCCGTGCAGGCCGCCGGAGACCTTGTAGGAGTTGCTGTCGAACTTACCGCCCGCATGCAGCTGGGTCATGATGACTTCCGCTGCCGAAACGCCTTCTTCCTGGTGGATATCCACCGGAATGCCGCGACCGTTGTCGCTGACAGAGACGCTGGAATCGGCATGGATTGTGACTGTTACACGGTCCGCATGGCCAGCCAGCGCCTCATCGATGCCGTTGTCCACGACCTCATAAACCATGTGGTGCAGGCCGGAGCCGTCGTCGGTGTCGCCGATATACATGCCGGGCCGCTTGCGGACGGCCTCCAGCCCCTTGAGAACCTTGATGGAATCGGCGCCATATTCTGTCGGAGCTTGCTCGTTTTCGGACATTCACGTGATCCTATTTTTACTTTCGGATTTTATACGCGCTCCAAGGGGGGATGTCACGCGCAAGCCCCCTTTTTTCTTGGCAGAATCATGCTGCGCGCGCCCCAAGTTCAGCTGATTTTTCACACCATGCTTTGACCTGTGACTCCGCCGGATGTGACGCTGGTGCAAAAGAGGTGAAACGGGTTGGCTTGATGCCCACAAAACCAAGGATTTGCCGCGACAGGATCTTCTTGATCGCGTTCCCGTAGAACAGTTTCAGGAAGATCGACGGCGTATCCGACGTCATCAGAACGCGCGCCGTTTTTCCGGTCAGCATCGGCGCGGGCAACCCAAGCGCAGAGGTGTTGCGCGTGTCGAAGGTGCGGCCCGGCAATAATGCGCGATCAAAAGCCCCCTTGAGCTTGGCGGGCATCGCACCCCACCACAGCGGCGTTGTGAGCACCACATGCTCCGCCCACTCCAAATCGCCGACGAATGCCTCCAGATCCGCTTCCAGAGGCTTGGCGTTATGATAGCCACCCAGCCCGTAGTCCATGTCGAACTGCATCGCCGAAAGGTCGTGGTATCGAACCTCGTGACCGGCATTTATCGCCGAGTCCCGATAGGCTTCGGCAAGGGTCTTGTTGAGGGATGTTTGGCCGGGATGACCGTTCAGGATGATGATCTTTCGCGTGGACATGACAGGCTCCGCTCTGCTAATTGTGACCGCGGTCAATTTGCCGCTGCCTCGTCAATGTCCACAAAAGTGACCATGGTCAACTTATAAATTGACCGCGGTCATATTTTTCTTATCGGAGGTTTCGACCCAATGCCACGCGCCCCGCAGAAACGTCGTTTGGAAACAAGGGCCAAGCTGCTGTCTGTCGCCGAGGAGATCATCGACACACAGGGCTGTTCTGCGCTGCGCGTGGAAGACGTGGTGGAGAAAGCCGGCGTCGCCAAAGGCACGTTCTTCTCGCATTTCGGCGACAAGGACGGGCTGCTGACGGTGATTCTCGGCGCTCGGGTGATGGGTTTTCTCGACGAGATGGAGGCCGCACCCAGGCCGCAGAGCCCCGCCGAGATCGCCGACCGGCTCACGCCGCTTTTGAACTTCGTGGCGCAAGATCGGGTGATCTTCGACCTGCTGTTGCGCTATTCGGGCACCACCGGGGCAGAGGTGGACGAGGTCATCACCCAAGGCTTCATCCGCCAGATCACTATGTTTGCTGGCTGGATCAGCGCCCTGCAGGCCGAGGGGACCCTGCGCGCCGACACGGCCCCTGCGCTGCTGGCAGAGGGTGTACAGGCCTTCCTGAACCATGTGCTCGCCATCGGCTTTTGCATGGAACACGCAGACAAGAGGCCACCGGCAGAGGCGATCCTGCCTTACCTGGAACGCTGGCTGGTCAGGTGAAGGGGATGATGGCCGCGACAGCGATCAGCAAATAGCCTGCGCCAAGGTTCATCCGCCTGAGTGCCGTGGGCGATGACAGCAACATCCGCACCCGCCCGACAAAGCCCGCGAGGATAATGTTGCCCAGCATCGGCACCACCATCGAAACCACGATGATCGCCGCGATGTCCTGCGCGTTCACCGCAGAAAGATCAAAGAACCCGGGCAGGATGCCCATGTAGAACAGCGCTGCCTTGGGATTGCCGAGGATCACGATGACCCCGGCCACAAATCCTGCCCAATGGCCAGGCCGGGTCAACCGGCTGTTGGTGCTGATCGGCTGGCCCGCGCTGCGGATCGTCGCAACCCCCATCACCAGAAACACCAGTACCGCCACGCCCTTCAGCACCAGCGCAATCTGGGCCGAGGCGGCGGTGATCCATCCAACCCCGAGGATCGCCACCAGCGGCCAGACAGCATCCCCGACCGAGACCCCGATCGCCAGTGGCCAGCCAGCGTGAAAGCCCCCTACCATCGCCCGCGCCACCAGCGCCAGCCAGACCGGTCCGGGGGTGAGGAACAGCACAAATACAGCACCCGCGTAGATCGCGAGATCCCAGGGGGTCAATGTCATGTCTGGCTCACTTCGCTTATACCAGTCCTGTCGGTTACAGTCAGATGCTGCGCCCGGTCGCCAAGCTCTGCAAACAACTCCGGCCCGGTGCCAGTCATCCAGGCCTGGGTGCCCAGGGCGCAAATCTCGTCATAAAGCGCGCCGCGACGCCCCGCATCCAGATGCGCGGCGACCTCATCCAACAGCAGGATCGGTGCCGCCCCCTCCTCTGCCTGCAACGCGCGCGCATTGGCGAGGATCAGCGATACCAGCAGCGCCTTCTGCTCGCCGGTGGAACACTCCTTTGCTGGTAGATTTTTGGCGGCGTAGGTGCCCAATAGATCACTGCGGTGCGGCCCCACCAGGGTGCGCCCGGCGGCCAGATCACGGGCGCGCCCGTCCGCAAGTGCGGCGTGCAGATCGGCGGCATTTCCGGGCATTTCGCCCTCGGCCTGAACAAGCTGCAGATCCGCTATCGGAAAGGCGGTCTCGGCCTCGGCCTGTGCCGCCGCAAGCCGTGCCACCGATGCCACGCGGGTGGCGTGGATGCGGTGGCCGGCCTCTGCCATCTGCCCTTCCAACACCCGATACCAACCGGCGTCGCGAACATTGTCCTTCAGCAGCCGGTTACGCTCCCGCATCGCCTTTTCATAGGTCAATGTCGCCTCGGCATGATCGGGGTCGAAGCTGAGCGCGATCCGGTCCAGAAACCGCCGCCGCCCCTCAGCGCCCTCGATCCACAGCCGGTCCATCGCAGGCACCAGCCACACCACTCGGGCGATGCGACCCAGTGCCACCTGACTGGCGCTTTTGTTGTCGATCTTCACCTGCCGGGCATTGCCGCCCTCAGAGGAAGTCTCCACCTCGTAGGCCTGTCGGGTGGTCTGCAAGACTCCGCGCAGCTTCCAACCGAGCGCCTCGGGCTGACGCGCCATGTCGGCAGCCGAAGCCCGCCGCAATCCGCGTCCCGGAGAAAACAGCGACACCGCCTCCAGGATATTGGTCTTGCCAGCGCCATTGTTGCCATGGATGGCCACAGGCCGCGCATCCAAATGCAAATCCGCCCGCAAATGCGAGCGGAAGTGAGAGATGAACAGGGAAGTAAGTGCCAGCACGGGCCTTCATCTTTCCAGAAATACCTCCGCCGGAGGCCGGGCCGAAAGGCCCGCTCCAACAGGGGTCAGACGCGCATCGGCATGACCACGTAGACCGCGCTCTCGTCGCTGCCTTCGCGCATCAGGGTCGGATCGCCGGAGGAGTTGAACATGAACACGGCGTTTTCGCGGTCCACCTGATTGGCGATCTCAAGAAGATACTTGGCGTTGAAGCCGATCTCCAGCCCCTCGTCGTTATAAGCCACTGCCAGCTCTTCTTCGGCGGCACCGCTATCGGGCGCGTTCACCGACAGCACCAGGCGGTCCTCGTCCAGCTGTAGCTTCACCGCGCGCGAGCGTTCCGATGACACCGTGGCCACCCGGTCCACTGCCTTGGCAAACTCGCTGGCGTCCACTTCCAGCCGCCGGGTGTTGCCCACCGGAATCACCCGTGTGTAGTCGGGGAAGGTGCCGTCGATGACCTTGGAGGTCAGGGTGATGTTCGGCGTGGCAAAGCGCACCTTGGTCTCTGAAACCGACACCGCGATGTCCATCTCGTCATCATCCAGCAGCTTGCGCATCTCGCCCACCGTCTTGCGCGGCACGATCACGCCCGGCATGTCCTCCGCGCCCATCGGCAGATCCGCGTCGATGCGGGCCAGCCGGTGACCATCGGTGGCGACGCAGCGCAGCACCTTGCCGCCGCTCTCACCGGTGGACACATGCATGTAGACACCGTTCAGATAATAGCGCGTCTCCTCGGTGGAGATGGCAAACTTCGACTTGTCGAACAACCGGCGCAGCACGGCAGCGTTGGCGGTGAAATTCGAGTGGTACTCCGAGGTGGCCATCACCGGAAAATCCTCGCGCGGCAGGGTCGCCAGCGAGAAATTCGACCGGCCGGCCTCTACCGTCAAGCGGCCCGTTGCGGCATCCGCGGTGAGGGTCACCAGCGCGCCATCGGGCAGCTTGCGGACGATTTCATGCAGAGTGGTGGCGGCGACCGTGGTGGCACCGGCGCGCTCCACCTGAGCGGGGGCCTTGTCGACCACCTCGATATCCAGGTCGGTGGCGCGGAACATCACGTCGCTGCCCTCTGCCTCGATCAGCACATTTGCCAGGATCGGAATGGTGTTGCGCCGCTCAACAACCGACTGTGCCTGCGCCACAGCCTTCAGAAGCGTACCGCGCTCAATGCTGATCTTCATATCCCTCATTCCTCTTTGGCTGGCAGTCTTGGAAAGGCAGTGGTTGGACCGGACCGGCAGATTAACGCCCCCACCCTTCAACACAAGGTTTTTTATTGATTTCTCCAAGGGATTGGAGGGGCCGTCAAGGGCTGAGCGCCGTGCCCGCGCTCAAAGACAAAAAACATTTCCGGTTGCGTCTGATTTGCCGCGCCCCAAACAAAAACCGGCCCCGGTGGGCACCCGGGGCCGGTAAAGATCGGCAGATGAATTTGAGGCGCCACCTGCCTGTTTTCTTTTTGGCGCTACGCCTCCAAAGAGCGGCGCAGCATTTCCACGTCTTCGGCGATCTGGCCGTCGATTGTTTTCAGCTCTTCGATGCGGCGCACCCCATGCATGACGGTGGTGTGGTCGCGCCCGCCAAAGCGGCGTCCGATTTCCGGCAGGCTGCGGCTGGTCAGCTGCTTGCAGAGATACATCGCCACCTGACGCGGCCGCGCATAGGAGCGCAGGCGCTTGGGGCCGATGATGTCGGACATGCGGATGTTGTAGTATTCCGACACCTTGCGCTGGATCTCCTCGACGGTGATCTTGCGCTCGGAGGCGCGCAGCACATCCGCCAGACAGTCCTGGGTGAGATCCATGTCGATCTCACGTCCCACGAGCGAGGCGAAGGCGAACAGACGGGTCAGCGCGCCCTCAAGCACCCGCACATTGGTCGAGATCCGATGCGCCAGCAGCTCCAACACACCATCTGCGATCTGCAGATCCGGGTAGTTCTTGCGGTTCTGCTCCACCTTGGTCTGCAGGATGCCCAGACGCAGCTCGTAATCGGTCGGATGCAGGTCCACCACCAGGCCACACTGCAGGCGGGATTTCACACGGTCCTCGAGATCCTTGATCTCGCCCGGCGCGCGGTCGGCAGAGATGATGATCTGCTTGTTCTGATCCACCAGCGCGTTGAAGGTGTGGAAGAACTCCTCTTGTGTGGAATCCTTGCCGGCAATGAACTGCACGTCATCGACCATCAGCACATCGACGGAGCGGAACAGATGCTTGAAATCCATCATCTTGCGTTCGCGCAGCGCCTGCACGAAGCGATACATGAACTGTTCTGCCGACAGATACAGCACGTTCAGCTGTGGGTCGCGTTCTTTCAGCTCCCAGGCGATAGCGTGCATCAGGTGCGTCTTGCCCAGCCCCACGCCACCATACAGCACCAGCGGGTTGAAGGTCACGGGGCCGCCCTCGGCCACGCGACGCGCGGCAGCATGAGCCAACTCGTTGGGCTTACCCACAACAAAGCTGTCAAAGGTAAACCGCGAATCCAGCGGAGCCGCTTGCAGCTCTTCCAGCGGAGACTTCGCTGAGGCGACGGCGTCCCGCACGGCAGGCTGCTCCGAAACGGCATTCTGCGTTGAGGCCATCGGTGCCTCGATCGCTTCGGATACCGTCGGCTGTACCGGACGAGTCGGGGAATTCGCGGCGACCTTGAAGGCCAAACGCTGAACCGGTTCACCCGACAGGTTAAATTCATGCAGGATCAGATCCGCAAAGTTCTGGCTAACATAGTTGCCCATGAAATTTGTGGGCACCTGAAACGTAGCCACCCCACCGGAGACCTGCTCCAGTTCAAGCGGCTCAATCCATGTCGTAAAGTTGTTCTGTCCCACCGTCTTTAGCAAACGTTTTCTTAGTAGACCCCATGTGTCGTCTGTCATGCTGCGCCTCACGCATCCTATGTTATGGCCAATTGTAACGGCCTTTCGTATCGTCCCAATCCGCTTGCCACTAATGCGGCAACCAGAAGCGATCGGGCACAAAAAGAGCGCTGCCAGCCTGCAAGCAAGCTGACATTCACGTGTTTCGAAAACCGAAAACAACGTCAAAAGCGCGCGACACCACACAAACGTCCGCGACGCAAAAAAACGCTCAACCCTTAGATCGCTGAAGTAGGACAGATGCCTAAACACAGTGCTCAGCGCAGTGCGCCAATATATCACTGTCCCGGTGCCACGCGCAGCGCGCAGATCACCGGCCATGACAACTCTAATGCCCGTTAGAGTTGCCGCGAGCAGCCTGTCCCCCCAGCGAATGAATCGCTGTAACAGTGGTAGCAATTTCGGGCAGGGAGCGGCAACGAAACTATGATGTTGACTCCGGCTTCGGTAGCAAAGAATCCCCGAGACTCATCAGAAGTGACCGAAATCCCTAAGACAAAAAAACACCGCCATAGGCGGTGCTTTTTAGTATTGAAATCTAGAAAACCACCGAGTCCTGCGGCGCCCTAGAATCGTCTGTTCGCAAGTGCGAGTCGAGCCTTAGCCCAGGGCCTTCACACGCGCGGACAGACGGGAAATCTTACGGGATGCGGTGTTCTTGTGGTAGACGCCTTTGGTCACACCACGCATCAGCTCGGGCTGTGCCGCACGCAGGGCTGCGGTTGCAGCTTCCTTGTCACCGGATGCCAGTGCTTCTTCGACTTTACGCAGGTAGGTACGGATGCGCGAACGACGAGCTTTGTTAACAGCAAAGCGCTTTTCGTTCTGACGTGCGCGCTTCTTTGCCTGAGGTGTATTTGCCATGGTGTGCTGACCTTATCTTCGAGTTCGTAGTGTACAATAATGGCGAATGCCAGCCGAACCCGGATCAAGTCACCGGTCGTGATTCTAGCCAGAGCGGGCTGCACGCGCATGTATGACGGCGGTTCCTAATGGATTTCCTGTACAAGCGCAAGCAAGCAATGCGCCCCCGCCTCGGAGACGGTGTGGCCAAAGAAAAAGCGGGCACATCATGCCCGCTTTGTATCACTGTATCTCTTCGACAGCTACCGGACCTCAGAGCCGACCAGAGGCTCCGCACGTCTTGGCAGGTGGCTCGCCCTCAAATCCCGATTACTTATCCCGGAACTGCGCTTCGCGCTTTTCGAGGAACGCTGCCATACCCTCTTTCTGATCTTCCGTTGCAAACATCGAGTGGAAAACCCGGCGCTCGAACAACATACCTTCGCTCAACGGCACTTCGTAGGCACGATTGACCGATTCCTTCACTGCCATCGAGGTCAGCACCGATTTTTCGGTGATCTTCTGAGCGGCAGCCATGGTCTCTTCCAGCAGCTTCTTGGCCGGGACGACCCGTGATACCAGACCAGCACGCTCTGCTTCTTCGGCCGCCATGAAGCGCCCTGTCAGGTTCATATCCATGGATTTGGATTTGCCGACAAACCGGGTCAGACGTTGCGTGCCGCCCATCCCGGCCACGACGCCGAGGTTGATCTCTGGCTGGCCAAATTTGGCAGTGTCCGCAGCAATGATGAAGTCGCACATCATGGCGATCTCACAGCCGCCGCCCAGCGCATAGCCAGAGACAGCCGCGATGATCGGCTTACGGATGGCCGAAATACGATCATTGGCAGCGGCAAACAGGTTCGATGTGAACACATCGACATAGCTCATTTCCGACATCTCCTTGATGTCGGCGCCCGCGGCAAAGGCTTTCTCCGAGCCGGTCAGCACGATGCAACGCACCTTATCGCTGGCATCCGCTTCTTCCAAAGCGGCACACAACTCACCCAGAAGGACGGAATTGAGCGCGTTCAACGCTTCAGGCCGGTTCAGCTTGATGAGGCAGACGTGGTCCTGAGTATCGACGTTGATCGTCTCATAGGCCATGACAGTTCGCTTTCGATTGTTTCTCCTGAGCTTCCAGTCCTTATCACGGCGGTTCTCGCTTTCAAGCTATCTTTGGCACTTGCCACAGTAGAAGGAGGATCGCCCGGATTGGGTGATTCGAGCCACTGTACCATCGCATCCCTCGCGCCTGCAGGGCGCACCTTCGCGCCCATACACATCAAAGCTGTGCTGGAAATATCCAAGTTCTCCATTGGCTTGACGGAAATCCTTGAGCGAAGAGCCGCCTGCGATGATAGCCTCCTGAAGCACTTGGCGAATGATCGGCACCAGAGACGCAACCCGCGTTTCACTGATCCGGCCCACTTCGCGACGTGGCGAAATGCCCGCCCGGAACAGAGCCTCGCAGACGTAGATATTGCCCAGTCCGGCGATGATTCCCTGATCCAGCAGCGCCGATTTCACCGGCGTGCGGCGCCCCTTGAAGGCGGCGACCAGATGCGCCTCGTGAAAATCATTACCCAAGGGCTCCGGCCCCAGCACCGCCAGCAGCTTGTGGCGGTCCGCGGTGGCCGTTTCCAGCAGATCCATCGCGCCAAAGCGGCGCGGGTCGTTGAATGTCACTCGGGCACCGTTTTCCATATGGAACACCACATGGTCGTGTTTCGCCTGCGCCGGGTGGTTATGCGCGAACTGCCCCAGCGGGTCGCCAGAGACGGTCATCCGCCCGGACATGCCCAGATGCACCAGCAGGGTCTCCCCGCTATCAAGGTCCGCCAGGATGTATTTTGACCGCCGCCGCATCGCAACAACGCGCCGCCCGGACAGCCGATCCGCCATGCGGTCGGGAAAAGGCCAGCGCAGATCAGGACGGTTCACGTCGGCGCGTGTGATCACCGCTCCCTCCATCGAAGGCTGCAGCCCCCGCATCACCGTCTCGACCTCGGGCAATTCTGGCATTAGATGACTCCCTGACAGATGGGCGCATTGTACCGCCCTGTGAGCGCTCTATAACAAGTGCGAAACTGCGAGGACGGCAAGCCATATGACCGAGAAATCTGACAGCACCACCCATTTCGGCTTCCAATCCGTGCCGGAGCACGAAAAGGCGGGCCGGGTGCAGGGCGTATTCAACTCCGTCGCCTCCAAATATGACGTTATGAACGACGTGATGAGCCTCGGGATTCACCGGGTCTGGAAGGATGCGATGATGGACTGGCTGGCCCCGCGCCCCGGCCAGCGGCTGCTGGATGTGGCGGGCGGCACCGGCGATATCTCCTTCCGCTTTTTGAAACGCGCAGGCCACGGTCATTCCACTGTGCTGGACCTCACCGCGCCGATGCTGGAAGAGGGACGCAAGCGTGCCGAGGCCGAGCAGATGGCCGACAGTCTGGATTGGGTCACCGGTGACGCGATGGCACTGCCGTTCAAGGACAATACCTTTGACGTCTACACGATCTCTTTCGGCATCCGGAATGTGACCCGCCCGCAGGAGGCCTTGAACGAAGCCTACCGCGTGTTGAAACCCGGCGGCCGCCTGATGGTGCTCGAATTCTCGCAGCTGCCCAACGACGGGCTGCAAAAGCTCTATGATCTCTACAGCTTCAACGTCATCCCCCGCATGGGCGAGATGATTGCCGGCGACTACGACAGCTACCAGTATCTGGTGGAATCGATCCGCAACTTCCCCGATCAGGACAGCTTCCTCGGGATGGTCAAACAGGCCGGTTTCGAGAATGCCAAATTCCGCAACCTGTCCATGGGTATCGCGGCGCTGCATTCCGGCTGGAAGATCTGAGCCATGCGCGGTCCTCACAACATCATCCGCCTGATCCGGACAGGCGCCACCCTGGTGCGCACAGGTGCCATGAACGTGGTGCTCGACGCCTTTGACGCCCCGGCGCCCCTGCGCATGGTGGCCTACACGCTCGGCTGGCCGTTCCAGTGGCTGGGCTACAAGGGCGATCCCGCAATGCCCCCTGCCCCGCGCGCGCTGACAGCGCTGGGTCCGGCCTACATAAAGTTCGGCCAGGTGCTGTCGACCCGCCCGGATGTGGTGGGAGAGGACATGGCACTGCAATTGCGCGTGCTGCAGGACAAGCTGCCGCCCTTCGCCAAAGAGCGTGCCATGGCCGAGGTGGAAAAGGAACTGGGCCGCCCGGTGTCTGAGATCTTCTCGGAGTTTTCCGAACCGATCGCCGCCGCGTCGATTGCCCAGGTCCACCACGCCAAAGTGGCCGACACCGGTCAGGATGTGGCGGTGAAAGTGCTGCGTCCGGGCATCGAGCGCGCCTTCCGCAAGGATGTGGATGCCTTCTATTTTGCCGCCCGGATCGTTGATATCTGCGCCCCCGGCGCCCGGCGCCTGCGGCCGATGGATGTGATCGAACATTTCGACGGGGTTGTCCGGGGCGAACTGGATCTGCGGCTTGAAAGCGCTGCCGCCTCGGAATTTGCCGACAACACCGCCAAGGATGCGGGGTTCAAGCTGCCGCCGGTCAAATGGGACCTCTCCGCGCGCCGGGTGATGACCCTGGGCTGGGCCGACGGGCTGCCGATCGGCGACAATGCGGCGCTGGATGCTGCCGGTCATGACCGGCGCGCCCTCGGCGAACGGGTGCTGTCGCTCTTCCTCAACCATGCCCTGCGCGACGGATTCTTCCATGCCGATATGCATCAGGGCAACATGAAGGTGGCCGCCGACGGTGACATCATCGCCTATGACTTTGGCATCATGGGGCATATCGACCTCTACACCCGCCGGGTCTATGCCGAGATCCTCTATGGATTCATCAAACGCGATTATCAGCGCGTGGCCGAGGTACATTTCGAGGCCGGATACGTGCCCGCTCATCAGGATGTGGACGAATTCGCCCGTGCTCTGCGTGCGGTGGGTGAGCCGATCTTCGGCATGGACGCCACCCATATCTCCATGGGCCGCCTGCTGAATTATCTCTTCGAGGTCACAGAACGGTTTGGCATGGAAACCCGCACCGAGCTGATCCTGTTGCAGCGCACCATGGTGGTGGTGGAGGGCGTGGCCCGCTCGCTCGATCCGCGCATCAACATCTGGGACGTCGCCAAACCGGTGGTGGAGGATTACATTAAGTCGTCGATCGGTCCCCGCGCCATCGCCGCCGATCTGGGCAAGACCGCGATGGTTCTGGCTCGTTTCGGCCCCCGTTTGCCGGGGCTGGTGGAACGGGCATTGATCGCGCAGGCTGGCGAGCCGGAAGCCGACCAGGGCCATCGCCCGTGGAAACGCGCCGCCGCCCTCGGCGTGGTGGCCGGGATCGTCACAACCCTCCTTGCCACACATATGCTCTGACAGTCGGGGGCGCGGCCCAACGCCGCGCCCCTCAGTCTTCTAACTCCAAACATCCCGTGGTGAATGGCCCAAAGCGCCAGAGGGGCAGCGCCCCTCCCCCAAGGCGCGGATCACAGCCGTTCGATCGCCAGCGCAATGCCCTGACCGCCACCAATGCACATGGTGATGATCGCCCGGGTACCGCCGATGCGCTCCAGCTCATAGAGCGCCTTGACGGTGATGATGGCCCCCGTCGCGCCCACCGGATGGCCAAGCGCGATGGCACCACCGTTGGGGTTCACCCGATCTGCCTCCAGTCCCAGCGCCTTGTTCACCGCTAGGGCCTGCGCGGCAAAGGCCTCGTTGGATTCGATCAGGTCGAAGTCACCCACCGTCATGTCGATCCGCTGCAGCAGCTTCTCCACCGCCGGGATCGGCCCGATGCCCATCACCTCGGGGCGCACGCCGGCATGGGCATAACCGAGGATGCGGGCCTTGGGTTTCAGCCCAGCCTTCTCCGCCGCATCCGCCGTTGCCAGCACCAGTGCTGCCGCGCCGTCGTTGATGCCGGAGGCATTGCCCGCTGTGACCCGGCCGTCTTTCTGGAAAACAGCACGCAAGCCTGCCAGCGCCTCCATCGAGGTGCCCTTGGGGTGCTCATCCACCTCAAACGGCACCATGTCGCGCTTGACCTTCACCTCGACCGGGACGATCTGCTCCTTGAAATACCCCGCCTCGATGGCCGCCGCAGCTCGGGTCTGGCTGGCCAGGGCAAAGGCGTCCATCTGGGCGCGGGTGATCTCGTGCTCATCGGCAACCTTCTCGGCGGTGACGCCCATATGGCCAGTGCCGAAGGGGCAGTTCAGGGCCCCCAGCATCATGTCGAGGGATTGCACATCCCCCATCTTCTGCCCCCAGCGGGTCGAGGGCGTGATGAAGGGGCTGCGCGACATGTTCTCGGCCCCGCCTGTGAGGGCAAACTCTGCATCGCCCAGCATCAGGGCCTGAATACCGGAGATGATCGCCTGCGCGCCCGAGCCACACAGCCGGTTCACGTTCATCGCCGGCACACTGTCCGGCACGCCAGCTTGCATCGCCGCCACGCGGGACAGATACATGTCGCGCGGTTCGGTATTGATGACATGGCCATACACAACGGAGCCGATCTGCGCGGGCTCGACCCCCGACCGCTCCATCGCCGCCTTTGCCACCACGGTACCCAGATCGATCGGCGCAGTGCCCGCAAGCGATCCGCCAAAGGTGCCGATGGCGGTGCGCGCGCCGTCCAGAATCACGATATCGGTCATGTCTCACTCCTCATGTGCTTTGCCGATCACTATGCACCCGCAGCATCAACCTGTCGCCCGCAACGTCCCGTCATTGACACTCCCCAGCCGGCGCGCCACTACTCCGTTATGACGGAAACGACAGACGATATCCTGACCCTCCTGCCTGCCCGCCTGAAAGAGGCGCGCCGGGCGCAGGGTTTGAGCTTGGAGGCGGTGGCCAACCTCTCCGGCGTCAGCCGCTCCATGGTGAGCCAGATCGAACGCGGCGAAAGCTCGCCCACCATCGCGACCCTCTGGAACCTGACCCGGGCCTTGCAGGTGGATTTTGCCGGGCTCTTGGAAACCGGCGAGGCGGTGGATCATATCGAGGTGCTGCGCGCACCGCAGGTTCCGGTGATCGACAGCAAATCCGCCCGTTGCACCATCGCGATCCTGTCACCGCCAGAGGACGTCGGCGGGCATGAAGTCTATGACATCAGCTTTGCCTCGGGCGGCGCGCTGAACAGCCAACCGCATGGGCCGGGCACTTTGGAGCAGCTGACGGTGCTGGAAGGAGCCGTCGTGATCACCTCCGGCACCGCCAAGGACCAGCTGTCACCGGGGGACACTGCACGCTACGCCGCGGATGTGCCCCATGCCATCACGGCCCTCGATGGCCCGGCGCGGGTGTTTCTGATCGTGAAGACGGGCTGAACGGTCCAAAATTCCAGTATTGCGGATTTTTTTCCGCAAAACCATAATTCCACCTTTACGGATACACATCCAGTATGACAGACTTCGGGAAACAACCGGAGTCGTGCTCATGTCCAATGCTTTTCTCAGCCACATCAGCGAAACCCTGACGCAGATCGAGGCCGATGGTCTGTACAAGCGCGAGCGAATGATCACCTCGCCCCAGGCGGGCGAGATCCACGTGGGCGACCGCGCGGTCATCAACCTCTGTGCCAATAACTATCTCGGCCTCGCCGATCATCCAGACCTGATTGCGGCGGCCAAATCGGTGATGGACAAGAAAGGCTATGGCATGGCCTCGGTCCGCTTCATCTGCGGCACCCAGGATCTGCACCGCGAACTGGAGCAGCGCATTGCGCAGTTCCTCGGCATGGATGATTCGATCCTCTTTGCCGCTTGTTTTGATGCCAATGGCGGGCTTTTCGAACCGCTGTTGGGGCCGGAAGATGCGATCATCTCCGACAGTCTCAACCACGCGTCCATCATCGACGGCATTCGTCTCTGCAAGGCGCAGCGCTACCGCTATGCCAACAACGACATGGAGGACCTTGAGGCCAGGTTGAAAGACGCCCGCGCCGCAGGTGCGCGTCATATTATGGTGGCGACCGATGGGGTCTTCTCCATGGATGGCTATCTGGCAAACCTACCCGCGATCCGCGAGATTGCCGACCGTTATGATGCGGTGGTGATGGTTGATGACTGCCACGCAACCGGATTTATGGGCCCAAGGGGCGCCGGGACGCCGGATCATTTCGGGGTCGAGGTCGACATCCTCACCGGCACGCTGGGCAAGGCGCTGGGGGGCGCGATCGGCGGCTATATCGCCGGGCCGCAACCGGTGATCGACCTGCTGCGTCAGCGCGCGCGGCCCTATCTGTTCTCGAATTCCTTGCCCCCTGCGGTGGTGGCTGCGGGGCTGGAAGCGATCCGGCTGGTAGAGGAGGGCGCGGAGCTGCGTCAACAGCTGGTGGAAAACGCTCGGTTCTGGCGTGCCGGGCTGACAGAGCTGGGGTTTGATCTGTTGCCCGGAGAGCACCCGATCATCCCGGTGATGCTGGGCGACGCCAAGCTGGCGCAGGCGATGGCCGCAAAGCTGTTTGAGGAGGGCGTCTATGTTTCCGGCTTCTTCTTCCCGGTGGTGCCCAAAGGCAAGGCCCGCATCCGCACCCAGATGAACGCCGCCTTGACCCGGGAAGATCTGACCCGGGCGCTTGGTGCGTTTGAACGGGCTGGCAAAGCCTGCGGGGTGATTTGAGATGCGACCAAACACGATGAAAGCCCTGGAGAAATCCAAGCCCGAGGAAGGCCTGTGGATGGTACAGGCGCCGGTGCCGGAGATCGGCCCTGATGAGGTGCTGATCAAGATCAACACCACCGGCATCTGCGGCACTGATATCCATATCTGGAACTGGGATGACTGGGCCGCGCATACCGTGCCGGTGCCGATGATCACCGGTCATGAATTCGCCGGTGAGATCGTCGAGCTGGGCCGCAATGTCAGCGGGCTGAGCATCGGGCAGCGGTGTTCCGGCGAGGGGCATCTGGTGCGGACCGACAGCCGTCAGTCGCGCTCGGGCAAATTTCACCTCGACCCCGGCACCCGGGGGATTGGCGTCAACGAACAGGGGGCCTTTGCGCAATATCTGCGGCTGCCCGCCTTCAACGTGGTGCCGCTGCCGGATGACATCCCGGACGAGATCGGTGCCATCCTCGACCCGCTTGGCAATGCGGTGCACACGGCGCTGAGCTTTGATCTGCTGGGTGAGGACGTACTGATCACCGGCGCCGGCCCCATCGGCATCATGGCCGCCGCCGTGGCCCGCCATGCCGGCGCCCGCAATGTGGTGATCACCGATGTGAACCCGGACCGGCTGACGCTGGCCGAGGAGGTCACCCGGGTGCGCACCGTGAATGTTGCCAAGGAGGACCTGAACGATGTGATCCACGAGCTGGGGTTGAAGGAGGGCTTTGACGTCGGGCTTGAGATGTCAGGCAACCAGCAGGCGCTTGATCAGATGGTGGAAGCGCTGGTGATGGGCGGCAAGATCGCGCTTCTGGGCATTCCGCCCGGCAAGTCGCCGGTCGACTGGTCGCGGATCGTGTTCAAGGCAATCACCCTCAAGGGCGTCTACGGACGCGAAATGTTCGAAACCTGGTACAAGATGATCGCGATGTTGCAGAACGGCCTCGACGTGAGCCGAGTCATCACCCACCGGTTTGCGGTTGATGACTTTGCCGAAGGTTTTGCGGCGATGAAGTCCGGTCAGAGCGGCAAGGTGGTACTGGACTGGACCAAAGCCTGAGTGGCCCTGATAAAAAAGGAGGCAGGCGACCCGGGTTCTGGGCGCCTGCCTGAGTAAGGACAACGTGAATCACACCTCAACATCGCTGATGACAGGGGGCTGTCTGCATGGGGTTACAGACATGTCAGTATGTGAGACATGCAGTTCATACATACAACCTTTGCGATAGTCAGTGCAATGCAACTCTCTCAAGTATTTGCTCTGTTGGACCTAACCTTTCGGCAGCAGGCGTTGCCGTCCCTGATCGGTCAGGCACCAGGCCTGCGTCCCCTCGAACACCACCGGCACCAAAGCCCGACCATAGCCCGCGCCGCAGTCGATATCGACGCGGTTGCCATAGTGCACGGGATGCTGCTCTGCGGTGTGCCCATGCACCACCAGCCAGGGGTGCGGCGCGGCGTGATCCAGAAACCCGTCCCGGATCCAGACCAGATCGTTTTCCGCCTGATCCGCGAGGGCGATACCCGGGCGGACACCCGCGTGCACGAACAGCAGATCGCCCGACAAATGGGACAGCGACAGGTTCCGTAGGAAGGTGACGTGATCCTCGGGGACCGTTGCCTTGGCCTGCCAATGCAGATCCTCCAACCGGATGCGATCCGGGACCTCCAGGCCATAAGACCCTAGCGTTGCAACGCCGCCGATCCGTTCATGGAACCAGTGATAGCCCACCAGCATGTGCGGATCATGCCGCGGCGTATCCTCCATGAACCATTCGAACATCCGGTCGTGATTGCCCTTGAGGCAGGTCCAGTTGCGCCCTTCGGCCTGCCCCTGCATCAACCGCGCAATCACGCCGCGACTGTCCGGGCCGCGATCCACGTAGTCGCCGACAAAGACCACCTCGGCCTCCGGCCCGCCATCTGCTGCGATCAGCTCCAACGCGCGGTCAAGCTGGGCGGTCTGCCCGTGAATGTCACCGATGGCATAGATGGGTTTGGTCATAGCGGCTCTTCTTTCAGTTTTTCTGCAAGCCCGGGTCTTATCCGGCTAAGATCACGGAGAGATAACATCTCGACCGGTAACAAAGGCAAACGGGGCATCAAGGGCAAGGTGAAAACCCCGTCACCCAGGAAAGGAACGTGGGATGAAGGGAATAGCATTCGGATTCATGGTTCTGGCTGTATGTTTGGGCATACTCGGAATGATCTGGGGCATCCAGATGGCGGCCTCCAAGGACCACACTTTGGCAAATGCCCACGCGCATCTGAACCTGATCGGCTGGGTCGGCTTTGCGCTCTATGGATTTTACTATCACGTGGTGCCGTCCGCCGCACAGGGCCGGTTGCCACGCCTGCATCTGGTGGTTTCGGTGCTGGCCGTGGGTACCATCGCGCCGGGTATCGCCATCGTCAAAAGCGGCGGCGGTGATGCGCTGGCCATTCTGGGCAGCTTTCTCACGCTTGCGAGCGCCCTGATATTCTTGGTCACGGTGATCCGCAGCCGCACCGCGTGACGCAAGTTCGGGTCCGCCATTGCTGGCGAACCCGATCATCTCATAAGCCTGCCTGCGCAAACGCGGTTCAGGCGACGTCGAACACCAGCGGCTTGATCTGAGTGAACAGGCCGGTTTCGGCCAGTTTCGCCCGTGCATCCGCAGGCACCGGTGCGTCGACATACAGAAGCGCGATCGCCTCGCCGCCCTCGTTGGACCGGCCAAGCGTAAAGTTGGCGATGTTCACATCCATGTCGCCCATCGTGCGACCCAGCGCGCCGATGATGCCCGGCACGTCGTTGTTCGTGGTGTAGAGCATATGCTGGCCCACCTCGGCGTCGATGTTGATGCCCTTGATCTGGATGAACCGCGGCTTGCCGTCCGAGAACACCGTGCCCGCAACCGAGCGTTCCCGCTTGGCCGTCACCACCGTCACCTTGATGTAACCGTCAAAGGTGCCGGATTTGTCCTGGTTGGTGGTCGAGATCTGGATGCCGCGCTCCTTGGCCACCACGGGAGCGGAGACCATGTTCACGTCCGGGTTCACATTCTTCATGATGCCGGAGATCACGGCGCAGTTCAACGCCTCCAGGTTCATGTCCGACACCACACCATCGTAAAGCACGTTGATCGCGGTGATCGGCTCGTCCGACATCTGCCCCGCAAAGGAGCCGAGGTGATCGGCAAGCTTGATCCACGGCCCCATGACCTTGGCTTCCTCGGCGGTCACCGACGGCATGTTGAGTGCGTTTTCCACCGCGCCGGTCAGCAGGTAGTTGGCCATCTGGTCGGCAACCTGCAAGGCGACGTTTTCCTGTGCTTCGGACGTCGCGGCACCCAGGTGCGGGGTGCAAACCACATTCGGCAGGTCAAACAGCGGATTGTCCTTGGCCGGTTCCACCGAGAACACGTCGAAAGCGGCACCCGCCACATGGCCGGAAGTCAACGCCTCGGCCAATGCGGCCTCGTCGACCAGTCCACCGCGGGCACAGTTGACGATGCGCACGCCCTTCTTGGTCTTGGCGAGGTTTTCGCGGCTGAGGATGTTCTTGGTCTGATCGGTCAGCGGCACATGCAGGGTAATGAAATCGGCGCGGGTCAGCAGCTCGTCCAGCTCGACCTTCTCGACCTGCATCTTCTTGGCCTTTTCCTCGCTGAGGAAGGGATCATAGGCCACCACCTTCATCTTCAGGCCCCGGGCGCGGTCGCAGACGATGCCACCGATGTTGCCCGCGCCGATCACACCAAGAGTCTTGCCGGTCAGCTCGACGCCCATGAACTTGGACTTTTCCCATTTGCCCGCATGGGTGGAGGCAGAGGCCTCGGGGATCTGGCGGGCAACGGCAAACATCATCGCAATGGCATGTTCGGCGGTGGTGATCATGTTGCCGAAGGGGGTGTTCATGACGATCACGCCCTTCTTGGAGGCGGCGTCCTTGTCGATATTGTCGGTGCCGATACCGGCGCGACCGATCACCTGCAGCTTGTCCGCCGCTTCGAGGATGGTCGGGGTCACCTTGGTGGCGGAGCGGATGGCGAGGCCATCATACTGCCCGATGATCTCGGCCAGCTTGTCCTTGTCCTTGCCCACGTCGGGCAGGAAGTCCACGTCGATGCCACGGTCGCGAAAGATCTGTACGGCGGCGTCGGACAGCTTGTCGGAGATGAGTACCTTGGGGGCCATTGTCTTGGTCCTTTGTCTGCGGGGGCCGGGATGCGGCCTGAAACTGGGAATAGGGTTGGGCGCTGCCCGGGCTGTCGCCCGGGCGATTTGCGTTAGCCTTGCGCGGCGATCTCGGCCTCGAAGGCCCAGGCCAGCCACGGCAGCATGGCCTCGATATCCGAGGTCTCCACCGTGCCACCGCACCAGATCCGCAGACCGGCGGGTGCATCACGGTAAGCGCCAATGTCATAGGCGATGCCTTCAGACTCCAACCGCTTGGCCACGGCTTTGGCAAAGCTGGCACCGTCCTTGATCCGCTTGTCGGTGAACTTCAGGCAGACGGAGGTATTCGACCGCGTCGCCGGATCATTGGCGAGGTTTTCAATCCAGTCGTTGGCATAGGCAAAGGCGTGGATCGCATCCGCATTGGCATTGGCACGGCCGATCAGCCCCTCCAGACCACCCACCGAGCGCGCCCACTCCAGCGCAAAGAGGTAATCCTCCACCGCCAGCATCGACGGCGTGTTGATGGTTGCGCCAGTAAAGATCCCGTCGATCAGCTTGCCGCCCTTGGTCAGGCGGAAGATCTTCGGCAGCGGCCATGCCGGCGTATAGCTTTCCAGACGTTCCACCGCGCGGGGGCTGAGGACGATGACGCCGTGTGCCGCCTCGCCGCCCAGCACCTTCTGCCAGGAGAAGGTGGTGACATCGAGCTTGTCCCACGGGAGCTCCTGCGCAAAGGCGGCAGAGGTCGCATCGCAGATGGTCAGGCCCTCGCGGTCATCCGCGATCCAGTCACCATTGGGTACCCGCACCCCGGAGGTGGTGCCGTTCCAGGTGAACACCACATCATGCGTGGCGTTCACGGTGGTGAGATCGACAATGTCGCCATAGTCGGCGATCTTCACCTCGGCGTCGATCTTCAGCTGTTTCACCACATCGGTGACCCAGCCAGCGCCAAAGCTTTCCCAGGCGATCATCTCGACCTTGCGTTCGCCCAGCAGGTTCCACATCGCCATCTCCATCGCGCCGGTGTCGGACGCGGGCACGATGCCGATCTTGTAGTCTGCGGGGATGCCAAGGATCTCGCGGGTGCCTTCGATGGCGGCGAGGAGTTTTTCCTTGCCGACGGCAGCGCGATGGCTGCGACCGAGAGGCGCGCCAGCGAGTTTGGACAGATCATATGTGGGGGGTTTGGCGCAGGGGCCAGAAGAAAAACGCGGATTGGCCGGCCGCGATGCCGGTTGTGCAATAGCCATTGATGCTACCCTTCCAGATAAGCGCCCCTCGTTGGGGAGGGGTGTCCCACCGACAGCGATATGCGGCGGTTTGATTCCGCGCAACTGGGAAAATTGCCTGTTTGCGCCGCTTTGGAAAAATAATGCGACCTTCAATGACGCCGATCGGAAACTTTGTACCACGCAGCCCGCCCGCACTGGTGCCGCTGGAAAGCCGCCGTTAAGAGAAGGCATCCCGTTTAGATCGGAGAACGCCATGTATGTCGCCACGCTGCTCGTGAACCCCGCCACCCCGACGCTGGAGCCCGCGTTGGTCGAATCTCTCAGGAACGCCTGGGGCGGGGGAGAGGCCAACTGGCTCAACCCCGGCATTGCAGCGGAATTCACCCTGAAGAGCCCACCCGACAACCGCTGGGACGTCTGGGGTGACCTGCAGGGCATGGGCGTCGATCTGGTGCTGCAACCTGCCCAAGGCCGACGCAAGAAGATGCTGTTGGCGGATATGGATTCGACGATGATCCAGCAGGAATGCATCGACGAGCTGGCCGATGAGGCGGGAGTGGGCGACCGGGTCAAGGATATCACTGCTCGCGCCATGAATGGTGAATTGGATTTCGAGGGCGCGCTGACCGAACGAGTCGGCCTGCTGCAAGGCCTGCCCGAGGATGTCATCACGCAGGTTCTGAACAGCCGCATCAGCTTCATGCCCGGTGGGCGCGAACTTCTGGCAACGATGAAGGCGAATGGCGCCTACGCGGCGCTGGTCTCTGGCGGTTTCACCGCCTTTACCGCGCGGGTCGCCGCGGAACTGGGTTTTGACGAGAACCGCGCCAACACGCTGATCGTTGCGGATGGCAAGCTGACTGGCGAGGTCGGCCGTCCCATTCTGGGCCGCGAGGCCAAGGTGGAGGCGCTGGAACAGATCACCGCCCGCCTCGGGATTTCCGAGGCCGATGTGATCGCGGTCGGCGATGGTGCCAATGACCTCGGCATGTTGACCCGGGCAGGCGCTGGTGTGGCGCTGCACGCCAAACCTTCGGTGGCGGCGGAATGCGAAATCCGCATCAATCACGGCGACCTTACGGCGCTCTTGTACGTTCAGGGCTACAGCCGGGACGACTTCAAAGGATAAAACATGTTCGAAGTGACCTTCGAGGTCCTGCTGCTGTTGATCGCAGCGGGGTTTGTGGCCGGATTCATTGATGCGGTGGCCGGTGGCGGCGGGCTGATCACCGTGCCGGTTCTGCTCATCGCCGGTGCCAATCCGGTGACAGCGCTGGCCACCAACAAGATACAGGGCCTGTTCGGTTCTGCGACCGCGGCGATCTCTTATGCCCGCGGTGGGCACGTGGACCTTCGCACACAGTGGAAGTCTGCGGTGATCGCCTTCTTCGCCTCCATAGGGGGTGCGCTGCTGGTGTCCTTGTTGCCGGTGGAACTGATCCGATACGCTCTGCCGATCCTGCTGGTGGGAATCGCGATCTTCTTTGCCACCAAGAAAGGCCTGGATGATGTTGACCGGGCGCGCCGCCTGTCGCCTGCGATCTTTGCCGCCACCGTGGTGCCGCTCTGCGCCGCATATGATGGCCTGCTCGGCCCCGGCGCGGGCAGTTTCTACATGCTCGCCTTTGTTGGCCTTGCAGGCTACGGCGTCCTGAAAGCCACGGCACATACAAAACTGCTGAATTTCGCCTCCAACGCCGGCGCGCTTGCGGCCTTTGCAGTTGTGGCGACGCCGTGGTGGTTCACCGGGCTTGCCATGGGCATTGCACAGATTGCGGGCGCGCGCGTCGGCGCTGGGCTTGCTCAAAAACAGGGCGCGAAGGTCATCAAACCGCTGCTGGTGCTGACCACCATCACCCTGGCGCTGAAATTGATATGGGATTTGATCTGATCAGAACTGCAATTCTGCGGCGGGGCGCATCTCGCCGCAGTGGATACCGTTCCAGTTGGTGATGGCAGCGCTCATGTAGGCCTTGGCCGATGGGCTATCTTTGTCGAGCGCTCCGAGGCTGACCAGCAAGGCAGCGATGGCATTCTCAGCTGCACGCGTTGCACCGTCGGACACCTTCAGCGCGATCCCCAGTTCCTGCTCTGGCAGGATCGCGACAAACACCCCCTCAGCCCCGGTTTTCACCGATACCTTGCCGCCCATGTCACGCATCAGGGCGGTGCAGGCCCGCCCCTCTCCCGCGACCAGCTCAGGGTGCTGCGCCATGGCGGCACGCAATTGCACGGCGGCCTCGTCGGACCGGGTGGACCGTGTGTGAGCAGAGGCAAACCACCCCATGCCGCGCGCCAGTCCCGTCACGGTGCAGGCGAAGTTGGGCGCAGAACACCCGTCAATCCCATAGGTCGGACTGGTTTCACCGGTGACCTCCTCAAAGGCCTCATGGCAGGCCTGCTGAACCGGATGATCGATCTCCACATATTCCGGACCCGCGCCCAAGTGCTGCGCCAATGTCAGAAAGCCCGCATGCTTTCCGGAGCAGTTGTTGTGGATCTGGCAAGGGCTGTCGTCAGTCTTGATGAGACCATGCATGACCTCTTTGTCGCGCGGCATTTGGGCGCCGCAGCGCAGATCGCCCTCGCTCAACTCCAGTTGATCGAGCCAACGGCTGACACGATCCACATGGATACGGGCCCCGTTGTGGGACGCACAGGCAAGCGCAAGCTGTTCGCTGTTCAACCCGTAGCGCGCCGCAGCACCGGAGGTCAGAAGCGGCAATGCCTGCACCATCTTGCAGGAGCTGCGTGGGTAGATCACCTGATCTGGATTGCCCCAACTGTGCACGATCTCACCCTTGCCATTGCAGACGACGGCATGACCGTGGTGCTGACTTTCCAGCAGGCTGCCGCGCCAAATCTCTGTCAAAGGGGCGGGGGTGTTCTGGCGCGTCATCTGGGGAACTCATTGCTTGGTGTGTGTTTGAGCAGCACCAAACATCCAAAACCCCGGGCTTTCAAGGAAAAGGCGGCAGAAACCCGCCAAACCCGGCATTTGCGCATGGCCCTTGTTCCGCTAATATGCTTGTGTCAAGGATCATGAGACATGGGCAAAGACGATGTGCAAAACATCGCGGACAGCCCAGGGACATTTGAGGACAAGACAGTCTTGGAGGCGGGACGCATGGCATTTAAACTCCGTTGCTTGGCAGGGGCGCTCTTGCTGGTTGGCATGGCCACCACTGCAAGCGCACAGCAAGCAACGACCGAAAATCGCGTGGGCGCGCATGTGGATTGGAGCGTCTTTGAAGAGAGCTCTCCGCGTGAGTGTATCGGTGTATCGGCACCGAAAGAAACTGTGAACACAAGGGATGGTCGCGTGGTTGCCGTACGCCGCAGCGAAATCCGCTTGTTCGTGTTTTTCCGCCCTGATGGCGGCAACAAGGGCCAAGTTACCTTTACCGGCGGATATCCTTTTGCTCCCGGCTCAACCGTTAACATGAAAATTGGCGACTCGGAGTTCGAGCTGTTCACCGAGGGCGAATGGGCCTGGCCAGCGACGCCGACCGATGATTCAAAGATCATTACCGCGATGAAACGCGGCACCGATGCGGTGCTGACCGCACGGTCTTCGCGCGGGACACAGACACAAGATACCTTCTCCCTGCTGGGGTTCACCGCCTCTATCGAGGATGCGGAGAAGCGCTGCGCCGGGTGATTGCGGACTGAGTGTAAAGAGAATTCTGACGGCGGGGCTGCGGCTTCGCCGTTTTCTTTTCAAAGCCCCGCCTCGCGCTTTGGGATGTTTTACGCTAGAAAAGAGGTATGGAGACCTGTGCACGCATAGCAGGGTTGAACGAGAATCCTTTTGATCTCGGGCCAATCTCCTATATAGAGCCGCATCCAGCCACGTTTTATCCACAACCCAGCGAGTCCCGTCTCATGACAGCCTCAGCGCCGATCACTCAAGATGTCCTGACCCTGCCCCGCAAGGCACCCGAAGGCGGCAAGATCAACCTTGTCGGCCTGACCCGCGATCAAATGCGCGAGGTGCTGATTGCCAATGGCACCGCGGAAAAGCAGGCCAAGATGCGCGTCGGTCAGATCTGGCAGTGGATCTATCAATGGGGCGTGCGCGACTTTGCCTCGATGACCAACCTCGCCAAGGGCTATCGCGCGCAGCTGGAAGAGACCTTCGAGATCCGCATCCCGGAGGTGGTTTCGCGTCAGGTGTCCGTCGACGGCACGCGCAAGTATCTGGTGCGCATCGAGGGCGGCCATGAGGTCGAGGTGGTTTATATCCCCGAGGATGACCGTGGCACACTGTGTATTTCCAGCCAGGTCGGATGCACCCTGACCTGTTCCTTCTGCCACACCGGCACCCAGAAGCTGGTGCGCAACCTGACTCCGGCCGAAATCGTCGGGCAGGTGATGATGGCGCGCGACGACCTGGAGGAGTGGCCGACTCCCGGCGCGCCCAAGGATGAGACCCGACTGCTGTCAAACATCGTGCTGATGGGCATGGGCGAGCCGCTGTATAACTTCGAAAACGTGCGTGACGCCATGAAGATCGCGATGGACCCGGAAGGGATCTCTCTGTCGCGTCGCCGCATCACGCTGTCGACCTCCGGTGTGGTGCCGGAAATTGCCCGCACCGCGCAGGAAATCGGCTGTCTGCTGGCGGTCTCCTTCCACGCGACCACCAATGAGGTCCGCGACAAGCTGGTGCCGATCAACAAGCGCTGGAATATCGACACGCTGCTGCAAGCGCTGGCGGATTACCCCAAAGTATCAAACTCCGAGCGGATCACCTTTGAATACGTGATGCTCGACGGGGTGAATGATTCCGATGAGGACGCGCAGCGGCTGCTCGATCATATCAAGCGTTACAATATCCCGGCCAAGATCAACCTCATTCCCTTCAACGAATGGCCCGGCGCACCCTACAAGCGATCGTCGAACAACCGCATTCGCGCTTTTGCCAATATCATCTATCAGGCGGGCTATGCCTCACCGATCCGCAAGACCCGCGGCGATGACATCATGGCGGCCTGCGGTCAGTTGAAGTCGGCCACCGAGCGCGCCCGCAAGAGCCGCAAGCAGATCGAGGCCGAGGCTGGCATCGCCGAAAGCTGACGCCACCACATCCAACATTTCCTATTCTGCCCCAAAAGGCGCTGCGAAACTCGCGGCGCCTTATTCTTTCCCAATTTTAGCAAAATTTGCGCCATCAGCTGCCGACAGTCTCAGAATCAGAAACAGTACACGGAAAAACTTCCGGGCAGCAAAGGGCAGCACAATGATTGGACAGCAGGGCGCAACAATGGATGACGGCATTCTTTCGCTGGTACGCGAGGAACGGCGCAAGGCACTGAGCACGCGGGAATGGCAATTCCGTCTGCGCGGCTACGGCTATGCCATCCGGGATGAGGATGGGGCACAGATCCTGACCCGCCTGCCGCGCGGCGAAGCGCTTGGCGTGCTGCCCGCAGAACTGACCTGAGGCTTGACAGTTAGAACACGACAAATTCTCGACATACCAATGATCTGACGCGCTCCCGACGTTCCCACAAACGTTCTCACCCCACCCAAAAGGGACACCGACATTTGATCATTGGCTTCTGCCCTCTCGGGCAGACCCGCGCGCCGAGCCCCATGGGCTCGGCGCGCGGGCGTGTTTCTCATCTGCTTTGGCCCAATGCGGCCTCGCCTCAGCGCTCGCGGCCAGGGAGATTCTGACGCGCCGGAACCGGGCTCCAGGTCTCGATCACCTGGATCGCCTCATCGGCACTTTCGACGAACTTGAATAGCTCCAGATCCTGCTCCGAAATGGTGCCCGCATCCGCCAGCGCATCCCAGTTGATGATCTTCTCCCAGAAGGCGCGTCCGAACAGCAGGAAGGGCACCGGCTCCATGCGCCCGGTCTGGATCAGGGTCAGCGCCTCGAACATCTCGTCCAGCGTGCCAAAGCCGCCAGGGAAGACGCAGATCGCCTCTGCCCGCATCAGAAAGTGCATCTTGCGGATCGCGAAATAGTGGAAATTGAAGCACAGCTCCGGCGTCACGTATTCATTCGGCGCCTGCTCATGCGGCAGAACGATGTTGAGGCCGATCGAGACGCCTTCCGCATCCACCGCACCGCGGTTGCCGGCTTCCATCACGCCAGGCCCGCCACCCGTGACCACCACATGGCGACGACCGCCGGTGGTCTTGGATTTCTCGGTCATCTTCTTCGCAAAGGCACGGGCCTCGTCATAGAAATGGCTGAGGTCGGCCAATGTTTTGGTACGTGCCTTGGCTTTATCGGCCGGTGCCGGGATGCGGGCGCCACCGAACATCACCACGGTACTCTCGATCCCCTGCTCATCCAGCATCAGCTGCGGCTTCAACAGCTCCAGCTGCAGACGCACCGGGCGCAGTTCCTCGCGACAGAGGAAGCCTTCGTCCGCAAAGGCAAGCTGGTAGGCCGGGGACTGGGTCTGCGGGGTCACGGGCACATGCTCGGCGCGGTTGCGGTCGGCGCTTGCATCCGTGAAGCGGCTGTGGCGGTCGTCACTCATATCAATTCTTGCCTGTTCTGCGGTACCAAAGGTCAGACCTTGTCTTAGCCCGGAAGACGACGGCAAACCAGCTTTGAGATCAGCCCTCCCCTTGCCTCCGGCCGATAATCCCCTAGGGTTCGCCGCAACTGCAAAGACTCGAGGACAGACAATGGACTGGACACCGCTGATTTCCGGCGCGCACAATCGGATTGCCGAACATGTGGTGGAAACCCCGTTGCTCAACGTGCAGAGCTTCGGCCTCGGCTACCCGGTGCAACTGAAGCTCGAACAGCTGCAGCACGCAGGCAGTTTCAAGGCGCGCGGCGCCTTCAACACGCTGCTGTCGGAACCGGTCCCGGAAGCCGGCTTGGTGGCCGCATCCGGCGGCAATCACGGCGCTGCGGTGGCCTTTGCCGCCCGCGCACTGGGCTTTCACGCGAAGATCTACGTGCCTGAAATCGCAGGACAGGCCAAGATTGATCTGATCCGCTCTACCGGCGCCGACCTAGAAGTGATCCCGGGCGCCTATGCCAATGCGCTGGAGGCCGCGCAGGACTGGGAGTTGCAGACCGGCGCCATGCAGATCCACGCCTATGACGCCCCCGCCACGGTTGCCGGACAGGGCACGCTCTTTGCCGAGTGGGAGGCGCAGGGGCTTGACGCTGATACCGTACTGATCGCGGTCGGCGGCGGCGGGCTGATCAGTGGCGCACTTGGCTGGTTTCAGGATCGGCGCAAGGTGGTTGCTGTCGAACCTGCCACCTCCTGCGCGCTGAAATCGGCGCTGATGACCGGAGCCCCCACCAACGTAGAGGTCAGCGGTATCGCCGCCAATGCGCTTGGCGCGCGCCGCATCGGTGACATCTGCTTCGACCTCGCTAGCGCCCAGCGCACACCAAGTGTCATCGTCCCAGATGCCGCAATTGAGGCCGCCCAACATGCGCTTTGGCGCGATCACCGCCTGCTGGTCGAGCCCGCTGGGGCCACCGCGCTGGCGGCGCTGATGTGCGGCGCTTACCTGCCCGCGCGGGGGGAGAAGGTTGCGGTACTGCTTTGTGGTGGCAATATCGACCCGGAACCCCTGAGCGATCCCGCAACACAGGTGGACGTCTCCTTCACCTGAGAATTGGAAAGCCTTGCGGCGGGCGGCCCGCGCGCCTATCGAACGGGCATGAGTGAGACCACAGCCGACAAAATATTTCGCGCCCTGATGGAACGGATCGTCACCGGCGACCTGCCCGCCGGCGACAAGCTGCGGCAGGACCATATCGCGCGCGACTACCAGACCTCGCATGTGCCGGTGCGCGAGGCCTTTCTACGGCTGGAGGCCAAGGGGCTGGCAAAATCCGTGCCCCACAAGGGCATGCGGGTCACCGCGTTGGAGCCTACGGAAATCCGCGAAGTGATTGAGATGCGGGTGGCCCTGGAGGTGCTCGCACTGACCCATGCCCTGCCCCGCCACGACGCGGACACACTGGCAACCATTGAAGACGCCTGCCGCGCCTGTGATGCGGCCAGCGACATGATCACTTGGGATCGCTGCAACCGGCGCTTTCACCTGGCGCTGCTGGCGCCCTGCGACATGCCGCGGCTGCTGTCGGCGATCGAGGATCTGCACATCACCGCCGCGCGGCATCTTTTTGCCCATTGGCAGGATCGCTGGGTCCCACGTCCCGATGGCGATCACGCAGCACTGCTGCAGGCGCTGCGCGCTCAGGATCTGACGCTGGCTTGCGATCTGCTGCGCCGTCACCTGCGCCGGGTCAGCTGACCACACCCGCTGATGCCGCTCCGCAACGGAACGGGGGCGCGTTCAGGACATGACCTCCGGAGATTTTGTGGCTATAAGCGCTCGAATCCAACAAAACCCGGAGCCGGAACATATGTCCAACGCGCAGCTGGAAACCGCAATTGAGGCCGCCTGGGAGGCCCGTGACACCATCACCCCCGCCACCACCGGCGAAACCCGTGACGCCATCGAACAGACCCTCGCCGCGCTCGACAGCGGAAAGCTCCGCGTGGCCGAGAAACAGGAAAACGGCGACTGGCATGTGAACCAATGGGCGAAGAAAGCGGTTCTGCTCGGCTTTCGCCTGAAAGATATGGAAGAGCAATCCGGTGGCCCGCAGGGCGCTGGCTGGTGGGATAAGGTAGATAGCAAGTTCAAGGGCTGGCAGGCCGCTGACTGGAAATCCGCTGGCTTCCGCGCGGTTCCCAACTGCGTGGTCCGCAAATCCGCCTATATCGCCCCCGGCGTGGTGCTGATGCCCTCCTTTGTGAACCTCGGCGCCTATGTCGACGAAGGCACTATGGTCGACACCTGGGCCACCGTCGGCTCCTGTGCGCAGATCGGCAAGGGCGTGCACCTGTCTGGCGGTGTCGGCATCGGGGGCGTGCTGGAACCGATGCAGGCGGGTCCAACCATCATTGAGGACAACTGCTTTATCGGCGCCCGCTCCGAGGTGGTCGAGGGCTGCATCGTGCGCGAAGGTTCGGTGCTGGGCATGGGCGTCTTCATCGGCCAGTCCACCAAGATCGTTGATCGCGAAACCGGCGAAGTGATGTATGGCGAAGTACCGCCCTACTCGGTCGTGGTTGCGGGCTCGATGCCGTCGAAAAACGGCATCAACCTCTACTGCGCGGTGATCGTGAAGCGCGTTGACGCCAAGACCCGCTCCAAGACCGGCATCAACGAACTGCTTCGCGACTGACAGCGGCGGCGGTTCCCCGCGTTAACACGAAAGTTTTACCACAGGCAGCTTCGGCTGCCTGTTTTTTTATTGCGCCACGTATAGGGTATGTGGAATATTATTAATAATTGCGATGAATTTTTGATTGCACCATCATTGCATCGCCCGGATGTGAACAGCTGAAGGAGTAGCCCCAATGCCTGCGTCCTGGAAGCCGACGAACTATCCGTCATTGAGTCCCTACCTCGTCTGTCACGATCCGGAGGCCACCATCGCTTTTCTGGAAACCGTCTTCGATGCCCGCGTGTTGCAGCGCTACGATCACAAGGATGGCAGCTTGATGCATGCGGAGATGCGGATTGATGATAGCATCATCATGATCGGAGGACTGCCCGAGGCCGAAGACAACGACACCCATGTCCACCTCTATGTGCCAGACGTTCAAACCGTCTTTGATCGGGCCATCGCTGCTGGCGGCATGATCGTGCAGGAACCGCTGCGCAAACAATCCGAGGGCGACATCAGGGGCGGGATCAAGGGACCAAGCGGCACCACCTGGTGGCTGGCTACTCAGGTTGCTCCATAGTCTGAAACCCACCTCTGGTGCACAAAAATGGGGGCTCCGTAAGAAGCCCCCATGAATTTTTTTCGCTGCAGCTGGCTCAGTCGAGAATGCCGGGCAGATCCAGCCCATGTTCCTTCGCGCAATCCTTGGCGATGTCGTATCCCGCATCGGCGTGACGCATCACGCCCGTCGCCGGATCATTCCACAACACGCGCCCGATGCGGCGATCCGCATCCTCTGACCCGTCACAGCAGATCACCACGCCGGAGTGCTGCGAAAAGCCCATGCCGACACCGCCACCGTGGTGCAGCGACACCCATGTGGCACCGGATGCGGTGTTCAGCAGCGCGTTCAGCAGCGGCCAGTCCGACACCGCGTCGGAACCGTCCATCATCGCCTCTGTCTCGCGGTTTGGCGAGGCCACGGAGCCACTGTCGAGGTGGTCGCGACCGATCACAACCGGCGCCGACAACTCGCCCGTGCGCACCATCTCGTTGAACGCAAGCCCCGCCTTGTGGCGATCCCCCAGACCGATCCAGCAGATCCGAGCCGGCAGACCCTGAAAGGCAATGCGTTCCTGCGCCATGTCGAGCCAGCGATGCAGGCCTTCGTTCTCGGGGAACAGCTCCTTCATCTTGGCGTCGGTCTTACGGATGTCCTCCGGGTCACCGGACAGGGCAACCCAGCGGAACGGGCCGATGCCACGGCAGAACAGCGGGCGGATGTAGGCGGGCACAAAACCGGGGAAGTCAAAAGCGTTCTCCAGCCCCTCGTCCAGCGCCACCTGACGGATGTTGTTGCCGTAATCCACTGTGGGCACGCCCATGGCGTGGAAGGCACACATGGCCTCTACCTGCACGCGCATGCTGGCGCGAGCGGCCTTTTCCACCGCTTTCTTGTCGGTCTCGCGCTTCTCTTTCCACTCAGCCATGGTCCAGCCCTGCGGCAGGTAGCCATTCACAGGATCATGAGCCGAGGTCTGGTCGGTCACCATGTCAGGGCATGTGCCGCCGGCCTTTGCGCGTTCCACCAACTCTGCAAAGACATCCGCGGCATTGCCCAGAAGGCCCACGGATTTCGCCTCACCGGCCTTGGTCCAGCGCTCGATCATTTCCAGCGCTTCGTCCAGAGTCTCGGCCTTCTCGTCGAGGTATTTGGTGCGCAGGCGGAAATCGATCGAGTCCGGGTTGCACTCCACCGCCAGACAGCAGGCGCCTGCGAACACGGCCGCCAGCGGCTGCGCGCCGCCCATGCCGCCAAGGCCGCCGGTCAGGATCCATTTGCCGGTCAGGTCGCCGTCAAAATGCTGACGGCCCGCTTCGGCAAAGGTCTCATAGGTGCCCTGCACGATGCCCTGAGTACCGATGTAGATCCAGGACCCTGCGGTCATCTGGCCGTACATCATCAGGCCTTTCTTATCGAGCTCGTTGAAATGGTCCCAATTGGCCCAATGCGGAACCAGGTTGGAGTTGGCGATCAGCACGCGCGGCGCGTCCTTGTGGGTTTGGAACACGCCAACAGGCTTGCCCGATTGCACCATCAGCGTCTGGTCTTCTTCCAGATCACGCAGGCTGTCGACAATCAGGTCGAAATCCTTCCAGGTCCGTGCCGCGCGACCGATGCCGCCGTAAACCACCAGCTCATGCGGGTTTTCGGCCACATCGGGGTGCAGGTTGTTCATCATCATCCGCAAAGGTGCCTCGGTCATCCAGGACTTTGCGGTCAGTTCGGTGCCCGTGGCGGGGTAGATGTCACGGGTGTTCTTGCGCGGATCGCTCATGCGGGCCTCCATTGGGTCAGGTCAGTCAAAATTCGGGAAAGATGCGCGCGCATCCGGTCGGCGCGCGCTGGATCGTAACGCCAGGGCGGCGTCTCGTCGCAGTAGGTGGCCTGCGCCAGCTCCATCTGGATCGCGTGCCAGCCTTCGTTCGGGCGGCCATAGTGGCGCGTGGTCCAGCCGCCCTTGAAGCGACCGTTCAGCACCGACGTATAGCCCTCGGCCTGCTGGCAGTGATTGAAAACCATCACCTCCAGATCGCAGGAACAGGTGGTGCCGAGGTTGGTGCCGACGTTGAAATCCGGCAGGCGGCCATCGAACAGGAACGGAATGTCGCCCCGGATCGAGTGGCAGTCATAGAGGATGGCAAAACCGTGGAGTGCTTTGACCCGCTCCATCTCCGCCGTCAGTGCAGCGTGATAGGGTGCGTGATATGTGTCTCGGCGACGGGCGATTTCTGCCGCGTCCGGTTCATGCTCCCAGATCGGGTTGCCGTCAAAATCCGTCAGCGGCACCAAAGTGGTGGTGTTTTGCCCGGGATAGAGACTGACGCCAGAGGGGTCGCGGTTCACATCGATCACATAGCGATGGATCGGTGTGCGCACGGTGGTCACCCCGTCCGCCAGCCCGGCATAGAGGTCATGGATGTGCCAGTCGGTGTCAGCCAGCCCCCGACCCTGCGCGTTCAGATTTGCGCCGATATCCTCAGGCACCTCGGTGCCAGTATGTGGCAGACCAAGGACCAGTGGAGAGGTGCCTTGCGAAACCTCGATCATACTGCGACCTCCACGCCCGCGGCATCACCTACGCGTCCCGCGCGCACCATGGCGCTGGCCCCTTCGATTTCCGGCGCGAGGTAGCGGTCATCGCCCAGGCTGGGGATCTCGCTGCGCAGCATTGCCAGCAGATCCTGCAGCCTATGAGAGGTTTTCAGCGGCGCGCGCGCCTCGACGCCTTGCGCCGCGCAGAGCATCTCCACCCCCAGAATGACCGAGAGATTCGCGGTCATCTTCGCCAGACGCAGCGCGCCATGGGCGGCCATCGAAACGTGATCTTCCTGATTGGCGGAGGTCGGCGTGGAATCGGTCACGCAGGGATTGGCCAGATGCTTGTTCTCGCTCATCAGCGCAGCTGTCGTCACCTCGGCGATCATGAAACCGGAGTTCAGTCCCGGGTTCGGTGTCAGGAAGGGCGGCAGGTCGTGGCTAAGGGTCGGGTCGACCATAAGCGCCACCCGGCGCTGCGCGATCGCGCCGATTTCGGCCACGGCGAGGGCGATCTGATCGGCAGCAAAACCCACGTATTCGGCGTGGAAGTTGCCGCCTGAAACGATCAGTCCCTGTTCGACCAGCACCAGCGGATTGTCGGTCACCGCGTTGGCCTCGACCTCCAGCGTGCGGGCAGCCATGCGCAGGACATCCAGCGCCGCGCCCACAACCTGCGGCTGGCAGCGGATGCAATAGGGGTCTTGGACGCGGGTGTCGCCCTCGCGGTGGCTTTCGCGGATCTCCGACCCCTGCATGATGTCGCGCATCTGGGCCGCAACGTCGATCTGACCAGCATGACCGCGCAGGGTGTGGATGTCCGCTACCAGCGGCGCGGTGGAGCCCATGATCGCATCCGTGGTGAGCGAGGCAATCGCCATCGAGGCGCGCGCCAGCTCCAGCGCCTGGAACAGCCCCGCCAAGGCACAAGCCGTGGAAAACTGCGTGCCGTTGATCAGGCCGAGGCCTTCCTTCGGGCCCAGCACGATCGGCTCAAGCCCGGCGCGTTTCAGCGCCTCGGCGCCGGTCAGACGCGCGCCCTCGAAGGTCGCCTCGCCCTCGCCGATCATCGCCGCGGTCATATGTGCCAGCGGGGCCAGATCGCCCGACGCCCCGACAGAGCCCTGCGAGGGCACCACGGGGGTGACGCCGCGCGCCAGCATCTCCTCGATCTGTTCGATCACCAGCCAGCGCACACCGGAGGCGCCTCGACCCAGCGACAGCAGCTTCAGCGCCATCATCAGCCGAACCTTGTCTTCCGCAAGCGGTTCACCCACCCCGCAGGAATGGCTGAGGATCAGGTTGCGTTGCAGCGTCTCGGTGTCTCCGGCGGCGATCTTGGTCGAGGCCAGTTTGCCAAATCCGGTATTGATACCATAGACCGGCGCCTCGCCCGCGGCGGCCTCGGCCACCATGGCGGCGGCGGCCTCGACGCCCTCGCGGGCGGAGCGGTCCAGACGGGCGGGGGTGCCCTTGCGCCAGATTTCTTCCAGCGTAGCGAGGGTGACTGTGCCGGGGATCATTTCGATCATGTGCGGGTCTCCAGTTTGCCGCCCGATACGCGGGCGTGAAGCGGGTTGAAGCCAATGCGGTAAGCCAGCTCTGCCGGGCGGGTTACATCCCAGATCGCCAGATCGGCGCGCAGGCCAGAGGCGATGCGGCCCCGGTCCGACAGGCCCAGCGCGCGGGCCGCGTTGCAGGTCACACCCGCCAGCGCCTCTTCGGGCGTCAGACGAAACAGGGTGCAGCCCATGTTGAGCGTCAGCAGAAGCGAGCTCAGCGGTGAGGAGCCGGGGTTGCAATCCGTCGCCAGCGCCATCGGCACGCCATGGGCACGGAAATGCTCCATCGGCGGCAGTTGCGTCTCTCGGATGGTGTAGAAAGCGCCGGGCAGCAGCACCGCAACGGAGCCCGCCGCCGCCATGGCGCGGGCGTCGTCTTCGGTAGCGTATTCCACGTGATCCACCGACAGCGCGCCGCGTTCGGCGGCCAATTTGGTGCCGCCCTGATGCGACAGCTGTTCGGCGTGCAGCTTCACCGGCAGGCCCAGTTCTGCCGCCAGATCGAACACGCGCGCGATTTGTTCGGCGGAAAAGGCGATCCCCTCGCAAAATCCATCTACCGCATCAACCAGCCCTTCGGCATGGGCGGCGCGTAGGGTCGGCAGGCAGACCTCGTCGAGATAGGTATCGGCGCGATTCGCATAGTCCGCAGGCACGGCATGTGCGCCGAGGAAAGTGGTCTTCACCGTCACATCCCGCAGCTCGCCCAACCGACGCGCCGCACGCAGCATGGTCAGTTCGGTTTCACGGTCGAGCCCGTAGCCGGATTTCACTTCGATCGAGGTGACCCCTTCGGCGATCAGTGTATCCAGGCGCGGCAGTGCACCCGCCACCAATGCATCCAGATCCGCCGCCCGCGTTGCCGTCACGGTAGAGACAATGCCGCCCCCAGCGCGGGCGACTTCCTCGTAAGAGGCACCGTTCAACCGCATTTCGAACTCGCCCGCGCGGTCGCCGCCAAAGACGATATGGGTGTGGCAATCAATCAGCCCCGGCGTCACCAGCCGACCGCCAAGATCCTCAGCGGCCCATTCGGAATAGGAGTCAGGCAGCGCATCGGCCGGTCCACACCATGCGATCCTGTCGCCCTGAACGGCCATCGCCCCGTCCTCGATCAACCCATAAGGCGCCCCTAGCTCCATCGTGGCCAGCTTCGCCCCGGTCAGCACGTATCTGTCGCGCATATCGCCCCCCTTAGAATTCACTTGCTCCTTAGACGGTATGCGCATATTCTCATTATGTCTATACATAAGAGGGTCAGATGCAGACAATTTTTGCCGCCACCGCCTGTTTGCCCAAGGGTTGGGCTAGTGATGTTCGTCTGACCATCGACGGCGGCCGCCTTCAGCGGATCGACGTCGGAGCCGCGCCACAACCTGGCGATACACGCGTGGACGTCATAATGCCGGCGTTGGCAAATCTGCACTCACATAGCTTTCAGCGCGCCATGGCCGGGCGGACAGAATATCGCGCAGGCGGTCAGGATAGCTTCTGGACGTGGCGCGAGCTGATGTACCGCTTCCTCGACCACCTGACGCCAGAGCACTACGAGGCCATTGCGGCGCTCACCTTCATGGAGATGCTTGAGGCAGGCTATGCCTCAGTGGGAGAATTCCACTACGTCCACCACCAACCCGGAGGCGGCGCCTATGACACACTCGCCGAACTCAGTCAGCGGGTGATGGCGGGCGCCTCGCAGACCGGCATCGGTCTGACCCATCTGCCGGTGCTCTATACCTATGGCGGTGCCGAGCGGCAGGCGCTGGCTGGCGGTCAGCAGCGGTTTGGCAATGAGGTTGAGCAGTTCGCGCGGCTTGTCGCCGAGGCCCGCGGCGCGGCGCAAGAGCTACCGTCCGACACACGGGTCGGTATCGCGCCGCATTCCCTGCGCGCCACCTGCCCCGAAGACCTCGCCTCCGTTCTGGCAGTGGCCGAGTGCAACCCGATCCACATCCACATCGCCGAGCAACCGCGCGAAGTGGCCGAGATCAAGACCTGGCTTGGCGCACGACCTGTCGAATGGCTCCTGGACAACGCCCCGGTCAACGATCAGTGGTGCCTGATCCATGCCACCCATATGACCAAGGACGAGACACGCGACATGGCCCGCAGCGGCGCCGTGGCCGGCCTGTGTCCGGTGACCGAAGCCAACCTTGGCGACGGCCCCTTCAATGGGCCGCAGTATCTGGCAGAGGGCGGGCGCTTTGGGGTCGGATCAGACTCTAATGTGCGGATTTCATTGGTCGAGGAGCTGCGCACGCTAGAATATTCCCAGCGACTGCGGGATCTCGCCCGCAATGTACTGGTGCCCGGCGAAGGCTCTGTTGGCGACACGCTTTACCGCGGCGCGGCCATGGGCGGTGCGCAGGCGCTGGGACGGGACGCCGGACGGCTGGAGGTCGGCGCGCTGGCGGATCTGGTGGCCATTGATCGCAATCATCCGGCACTGTTCGGCCTGCCAAATGGGCAAATTCTTGACGGTCTGTGTTTTGCCGCCGACGACCGGAGCGTCACCGATGTCTGGGCCGCCGGGCGCCATATGGTACAGGGTGGGCGCCACATCGCCCGCGACGCCATTTTGGCGCATTACCGCACCGCGATCAGCGATCTTCTGGCAGCGATGTAAACCAAAGCCGCACCGCTGAACCTACGGTCGCCGCTTCGGTGGCGACCGGACAGCGCATGCCCTGCCCCTCGGTCAGGATGGTACCGTCAGACAGCGTCAAATCGGAAGTGATCGCATAGAGGATATCCCCGGCCGCCGCTCTGATGTTCTCTGCAAACACCACCATATCAGCCTGAACTTGCGCAGGATCGTAGATCACATTGAAGGCCCGGCAGGGGCCGCCAATGAGCGTCGCGTCCAATGGCATTCCACCGTCGAAACGCAGCGGTTTCAGCGGTCTGGCCTGCAACACCTCATCCGCACCGCGAAGGTCGAGTCCGCGCCCCCCCACGATGGTGTGGATTCTCTGCACCCCCGGAAAGGCTGAAAACGGTCCGTTCCGCGTGATGTCCGCAAGGCTCAACCGCCACAGCAGCTTGCCCGCCCGTTCTTGCAGCGCAAGCTCCCGCGTTGTACCGCCACCGTTCTTCCACGGCACGGGCTCCGCTGTTGTTGCATCAAAGCGCATGAGCTCTCCTTTACAATCGCAGTTTAATGCAGACATATTGAACATAAGCCAGAGTTATTATTCAAGCGGAGCCCTGAGGTGCCACAGCAGAAGAAAATCAGCTTTCAGGACGTGCGTGACGAGGTCATGCGGCGGATCGAGGCGCGCGTCTGGCCGCAAGGCGCCCTGCTGCCGACGGAAGCGGAACTGGCAGAAGAATTCGGCTGCGCCCGCGCCACCGTGAATCGCGCCCTGCGCGAACTGGCTGATCGTGGCGTGATCGATCGCAAACGCAAGAGCGGCACTCGGGTTGCAACATTGCCAGTGAAGCAGGCCAAGCTGGAGATCGCAACCTCTCGCAAGCTGGTAGAGGAACGCAACGCCACCTACCGCTTTGCCTTGGTATCGCGCGAGATGCGCGTCGCACCCGGCTGGGTCATTTCGCAGATGCAGCTGGCGGCTGGGACCGAGGTGCTACACCTCGAAGGCATGCATTACGCCGATGGTCAGCCCTTCCATTTCGAGGATCGCTGGATCAACATTGCGGCTGTCCCTGACAGCGCCGAGGCCGATTACGCCGAAACGCCCCCGGGGGAATGGCTTCTGGCAGCGGTGCCGTTTTCCAATGCCGAGGTGAGTTTTGGTGCGACATCCGCAGATGCGGCGCTGGCAGAGTATCTGGCCTGCGCACCCGGTGCGGCACTGTTTCAGATGGAACGATCAACGTGGTTTCAGGAGGAGCCGGTGACCTTTGCCCGGATGACCTTCCACCCGGGTTATCGCATGCGCAGTCGCTATTGAGCCTTGCCAATCAGCGCCTTGGTTTCAAAAGACCTAAGCGTTGGGCGCGACATGCTTTTGTAGCTCCGCCAGCTGTCGCCCATCAGAGCAAAGAACTCGGCGCGGGTTTCGGCATCCAGCCCATCAAGGCTGGCCGCACCGGGATGATAGCTCTCGCTTTCCAAACCATTGCCACGAATGACTTCGTGACGATCAAACAGAACATGGAAATACGTGACCGGTTGTCCGTCCACACGGCGGCGAATGGAGGTGTCGTTCACCAGGTGATGCGCAGGGACCAGAACTTCATCCTGCCCAAATAAGACCTCGGCGGTGGCCGACTGCACCAGCACACGATGGCTGGGCGAAAGTTCTATTTCGTCATGCTCGCCCAGCGCATTGGCCGCAAAGCGCACCGGGGCCTGCACGCCTTCTGCAACACGGGTGCTACGCCCGATCCAGCGAATGGACTGTCCGCCATGATCGCGGGTTAGAACCCTCATCCCCACCGTCAGATCTTCGACAGGGACCGGGCCTTGGTCTGTTTCGATTAGTGTGCCCGCCACGAAACAGGGGGTTGTGGTGACATTGACGAACCCGACGTCGGAATTCCCTTCGTCATCTTCGATCGTATAAGTGAAGGTGGTCGTTTCATCATCGTCCACATCATCCTGGCCGGAGATGTCGAATGTCCCGTCCGCGTTGAGCGTGACAATCTCGCCATTGGCCAAGGTGACGGAACTGCCAGCCGTAACGGGCTGGTTGTTGATGTGGGTGATGGTCAGTTGCGCGCCATTGCTCTGATCGTCATTGGCCAGAACATCGACGTTGACCGTATCCCCTTCCTGCACCTCGACCTCGTCATCGCCCGCCACCAGTGCTGTCTGGACCGAGTCCCCAGCGATCAGGAGGTTGGAATCGTAGCTTGAGTCACCGCCATCCGCGATCGCAATCTTGATGTCGTTGGTCTCGCCAGGGTTTACCGGCGCGGTCAGCTTCAGCGTGATGGTGAAGCCATCCATCTCGGTGTTGAAGGGATCCGTCCCTGCAGGGTTGTCAACGTACAGATCCTGATTGGAAGAATCGTTGATGTTGTTGATGGTGATATTTCCATCCCCCACCACCAACTGCGCCTCGACCCCGTTTACCCAGACCGACACCGCATCGTTAAAACCGGAGTTCACGTATTCGAGGTATTCCTCGGACGAAAACACGAACTGCATCGTCAGAGTGGACCCTTCCGGCACAAATTCTGCCTCGAACACCGCCGCGTCATAGGTCGTGGCTCCGGCGATCTCGTCCAAGTCGGAATCACCGGCTGTACCGTGGCTCGTCGACGTGCCGGCGCTGGTATTGGTGTTTGTGGAGCCGGAACTGTTGGTAAAGTCGCGAGCGTTGCCGGTGGACAGGATCACACCACTGTCGGAGGGCGTCACATTGGGCGCAACCGCGTCACCATCGCTGTAGATACCCGACGCCCCGCTGGCGCCCGTATAGCTGGCCGATTCAACGACAATGCCATTGCCGAACATGGCTTGGGCCATCTCATCAGCCGTTGCACCCGTGTCGATTGGCAGTTCCTGAGCAGTCGCCATAGCATTGTCACCCACAGTATTGCGAATACATCCCCATGATGCGCAGTAATCTCGCGTAGCGATCCTCTGCCCGAGGAAGTTGGCAAAACTGTGGCGACCTTTGGATCAGCCGGCAAGCAAATTGGTTTGACCTTCCCTGCCGCACCCGTCTAATGCAGGCCCATGACACAAAAGAAGCCCTCTCGTCAGCAGGTCTATACCTTGCTTGTTCAAATCGGTCGCAAGGATGGCGACGGCCTGCCTGCGGGTGCAACCGGCGCTGCGCTCATGATTTATGCGTCCGGCGTCGACGAAGCCGAAGCGGTGCGCGAGACGGTCGCAATTCTCAAACAGGCCGACACTGCACCGCTCGACGTCACAGGCTACGGCACCATTGCCGAGCGTGAGGCCGAAGGCCATGAAATTCCAGACGAAGAACGCGAGTTGATGCAGCGTGCGCTGGATGAGAACGCAGTGATCGTTGCTCAGGTGACGCCATTTTTCGGCGACGAGCTGAACAGCTCAGAAGACGGCAGCGCGCTGCACTGATCGCTCTTGTTGGCGCAGATCAGGACCTGCGCCCAAACCATTTTCGATAGATGGTTTCATAGGTTCCGTCTTCCTGCATCTGCAGCAGCACTTGGTTGGTCGGCTCCACCTTCTCCGAGCCCTGTGGAAAGATGATGCCGTAATACTCCGTCAGGAACGTGCGGCCCATCACGTGCCCGATCCCGGCCCCCTCGGTACGCACATAGTGGTTGAGCACCGGTGCGTCGAAGACCACGATTCGCGTGTCGCCGTCCTCGAAATCCTTCAGCATCTTGTCGAGCCCCGGAAAGGCGACATAGTCGATCTCGCGCCGATCCAGAAAGCCGGCGGCGGTGGATCCCTGAATCGTGCCCACCCGTTTGCCATAGAGGTCATTGACGGAATTGACCGATCCGTTGATCGCATCCACCGTCATGGCAGCGGTGATCTTCGCCACGAAGACCGACACGACAAAGAGCGAGGACAACACCAGGAGGACGCCGAAAATTCGCCCCAGGAAGCTGCGTGGCACACGTTCCTCAAATCCGCCGTTCACCACCAGGTTCAAAGCCCACCAAAAAGAGGGGAACCAAGCGTCCTTCAGTGGGCGGTCGAAATAGGGTTGTGCGCGGCGCTCGAACAGCCACATCAGCATGCCACCGACCAAAAGCAGCACAAAGGCGATGCCGATTGCTGCGAAAAGGTCCCAGGACAGCAGCGCCGCCATCAGGCTCGGCTCCGAGACATCGTCCTCATGCAGCATGATCTGCAGCCCGCTCTCAAAGATCGGCTGGCTGAAATCCATCACCGCTTCGCGCCCTGCCGTTATGGAGACGTTGGCCGCCGCCATATCCGCCTCGCCGCGCTCCACTTCCTCCAGCATCTGCTCAAAGCTCTCGACGCGTTTGACGCGCATGTCCCAATTCAGACGGCGCGACACCTCGCGCATCAGATCCATGGTGAACCCAACCTCCTGACCGCCCAGCGGCATCGAAAAGGGCGGGCGGGTCACCGTATTGACCACCACCTGCTCCTGCGCGCGTAGCGGCATGGCAGGCAGGCTCATCAGGAATGTAAACAGGCAGAACCAAAGGGAACGCAGGGTCATGGCGTCAGTCTCGCATGCAGCATCGGATCTGCCTTAGAGGGGAGGAATAGTATTTTTCAAGCCCTTCCGCTCAGGCTGTACGATGTTCCGCGAGAATTGCTGCATCAAAGGCGCGCACGACCGGATATCGGGGCTGAGCATGTTCTGGCAGGCTGTTGCGATCCACATCGGAAAAGAGGCTCGCTGCCAGGGCCTGACGGTCCCGCCTGAGCCGCCCCAGAAACAGGCTCTCGACACCCAGTCCTGCGGCCACTGGCACCTCATGTCCCGGAAGGATCACCTGGGTGTAGGTCGTCAGTGGCTTCTGGCGCAGCTCTCGATGAGCGGTGCGCGTGCCAGCCAACATCTCCGCAGGGGCCAGCACCGCCTCGCATCCAAAGAGATACTCGACCTCCGATCCCGTCAGAACCATGCGCTGATAGGGGGCAACCACGATATCCTGTGTCAGACCAAAATAGGGCGCACGCAGACGCACCGGGTGAAAGGCACCCAGTGCCGGCACCTGCCGCGTTGCCACATGCAGCACGGGCACCAGCTCACCACTGGCACAGCGCAGCAGATCTCCGCGCCGCAGATCTCCGATCCTTCGCAGCCCCGCTTCCGTTTCAACAGGCGTATCCGGCGCCAGTCCGGGCATCGGGCCGACCGGCTCCAGAGTGCTGGATAGCGCGATATAATCGACCCCAGGCGCAACATAGCATTGTGGCACACCGCTTAGCAGCGCCTGCAAATCTTCCAGCCGCCAGGGCCGTGGCCCTTCGATCTGTGCGATTTCGGCCCGTCCGCCCTCCGGCCATTCCAGTGCCAACTGCCCGCGAAAGGCTGGTGCATCCCAGCTGTACGTCAGGCGCACACGATCCGCACGGCCCTTTGTGGTTGGATTCACCGTCTTGTGCAGGACCGTGCCATATTGCTCCAGAACGAGGTTGATCCCGCCACCGGGCACCGCCGACAGTGCAAAGCGCAGCGGCCAGTCACCGCCGCGCTCTAATAGGATCAATGGCTCTGGCTTGTGCAGCACCGGCATGGCGACTTCCAACACCAACGCGCCGCGCGCCAGCAACGCGTTAGCTTCCCGCAGCAAAAGGCAGCTGTTCTCTCCCTCGGGCGTCAGCCCGGCCGGGTCGAAATACTGCGCATCACGGTGCCAGAGCCCCAGCCACGTCATGATCCAGCCTCCACAACGCCGGAGCACTCTGTCCTGTACCTGTTGCCCGTCATCCTGCACCTCGCCGCGCGTATATGTCGTGCCCCGGGCGGCACGTTGATCGGCCTTTTGATGCCCGGGGCGTCCCTCAGTTTCAGTCCCGACGTTCCCGGTCAGGGGCCATGCACGGCGCAGAAAAAGGCACATGTGTCACGCATGCCCGAAGAACCGTAGTCTCCGGCAGGGCGTCTATTCAGTGATATGCTTGACCTGCTCGTCGCGCATGCGGGCGATCTTGTCGCCGCCCCATTCCATGCTTCGGTCTGTTATTCTCTCCATCCTAGCACGTGCCTTATCACCTGTCAGGGCCATGATTGTCGCGACCCCGCCAGCACGAGCATTTACGCCACAGACGATGCTGCCGATTGCACGAGACCGCCAATTCGCGCTAGGTCGGTGCCCGGACAACTCAGGAGACCTCCGCATGACCGCCACAGACCCCGTTCAGCTGACAGCCGATCTGATCCGGTGCCCTTCGGTCACACCCCAAGAGTGCGGCGCGCTGACGCTACTGGAGCGTATTCTTACCGAAGCGGGCTTCTCCTGCACGCGCGTTGATCGCGGAGAGGTCTCCAATCTGTTTGCCCGCTGGGGCGACAAGGCGCATGCTAGGACCTTTGGGTTCAATGGGCATACGGATGTTGTACCCATCGGCGACGAGGCCGCCTGGACCCATGACCCCTTCGCTGCGGAAATCATTGACGGCGTGATGTACGGGCGCGGGGCCACCGACATGAAATCGGGCGTTGCAGCCTTTGCTGCCGCCGCCATCGACTTCGTCCGCGACACCCCTCCTGACGGGTCCATTGTGCTGACGATCACCGGCGACGAGGAAGGTGATGCCGTGGACGGCACCACCGCGCTTCTGGATTACATGGAGCAGGCAGGAGAGCAGATGTCCGTCTGCCTTGTGGGCGAACCCACCTGCCCCAACCACATGGGCGAGATGATCAAGATCGGCCGCCGTGGCTCGATGACCGCCTGGTTCACCGTGACCGGCGTGCAGGGGCATTCAGCCTATCCGCACCGCGCAAACAATCCGCTGAACGGCATGGCACGGTTGATGGATCACCTTGGCAGTCACACGCTGGATGAAGGCTCCGAGCATTTCGATGCCTCCACGCTGGCGATTGTAACCATAGACACTGGCAACCCGGCCACCAATGTGATCCCGGCGCAAGCCCGCGCCGCCGTCAACATCCGCTTCAACGAGCTGCACTCCGGCGCATCGCTGACCAAGTGGTTGCAGACCGAGGCGGACAGGGTGGCGGATGACTTTGGCCTGAACATCGACATGAAAGTACAGATTTCCGGTGAGAGCTTTATCACGCCTCCCGGTGACCTATCGGCGTTGGTCTCAAAGGCAGTTCAAACCGAGACCAATCAAGTGCCAGAGCTGTCCACAACAGGCGGCACGTCCGATGCCCGGTTTGTCAAATCGCATTGCCCGGTGGTGGAATTCGGCCTTGTGGGCAAGACCATGCATCAAGTTGATGAATGCGTCGACATTGCGCAAATCCACCAGCTGAAGTCCATCTACACCCGTATTCTATCGGATTATTTCGCATGAGCCTGCTCATCTCCGTGACCGACGACCTCGACGCCTGCCTGACGCTGCGCTTCGAGGTCTTTGTGGATGAACAAGGCGTGCCAGTGGAAGAAGAGCGCGATGCGCTTGACGATACCGCGACCCACATTTTGGCAACACTGGATGGTACGCCCGTTGGAACGGCCCGGGTTGTTTTTCAGGATGATGTCGCCAAGATCGGTCGCGTTTGCGTGGTGAAACCGGGGCGCGGAACAGGTCTCGGGGCAAAGCTGATCGAAGCCTGCGTGGCCGAAGCGAGCAAGCACGACGGTGTCACCAAAGCCAAGCTGGGCGCGCAGATCCACGCGCTGGGGTTTTATGAAAAACTCGGGTTCGAGGCTTTTGGCCCGATCTACCTCGACGCTGGTATCGACCACCGCGACATGATGAAACCTCTGTAGGTCAAACGCTTGCGGCGGTGAGCGACAGGGGCCGAGCTGGCGGTGCGCGCGTCTGACAACGCCCACAATACCTGGCGGCGTTCCTAATTATTGGTTTCGCTTGCGGAAGAACGTGGACGTGACTGCTGATCGACTACTCCAAACCACCGCGGGAGCGCTCCCGCCCGTCCGATTTGCTTTGAAAATGCAAACCTGCCCGTTGGGCCCGGCAGCGCGCCTGCGGCGCGCTGCCCCCCGAAAACCGCGGCCACTGCGTCTTCGTCAGCCCGGTCTTTTTTGCAAGACCTCAATAGCGCGACCCTTACGCCGCACCAAGGGTGCGGCGCCCGGCCCAACGGGAGGGGCTGCATCTGTGATGCAGACCCGACGGGCGGGAGCGCGCCCGACCTTTGCGCCACACCTCTTTTCAGCATGACGTCGCCTGCGCGCCGTGCTACGGCAACGATATGGCGCGTATACCCACAAAGGCCGAGATTCTCGAATGGATCTCCGCCCACCCGACCCAAACCTCCAAACGTGATATTGCCAAGGCTTTTGGCATCAAGGGTGCTGAGCGGATCGACCTGAAGCGCATCCTGAAGGAGCTGGAGGCCGAGGGCCATCTGGAAAAGCGCAAACGCAGCTATACCGACCCTGATCGCCTGCCGCCGGTCACAGTGCTGTTGGTCAAGGCGCCGGACGACAATGGCGACCTCTTTGCCCAACCGCTGGAATGGCATGGCGAGGGGGTGGAGCCTGTCGTCATGGTGATCCCGCGCGCCTCCGACCCGGCCCTTGGCGAAGGGGATCGCATTCTGGCCCGCCTCACCGTGGTGCAGGAAGAGGACCACAACTACGAGGCCCGGCTGATCCGTCGCATCGGAAGCAATCCGAAGCGCATCCTCGGTATCTACCGTGCCGGCTCCGAAGGCGGGCGCATCGTGCCCATCGACAAGGCCAGCTCCAACGACTGGCAGGTGCCAGAGGCCAATACTCACGGCGCGAAGGACGGCGAGCTGGTGGAGGCCGAACAGGCCGGTCCCAAGGCACGTCTCGGGCTTCAGAAGGCACGCATCGTCGAGCGGCTTGGAGATCCCTCCGCCCCCAAGGCGGTGTCGCTGATCGCGATCCATCAGCACGGTATCCCCGACCACTTTCCCGATGCCGTCATAGGCGAGGCCGACAGCGCCAAGCCAATGGGCCTCAAGGGCCGCGAAGATCTGCGTGACCTGCCGCTGATCACCATCGACCCGGCAGATGCTCGTGACCACGACGATGCCTGCTTCGCCCATCCAGACGAGGATCCCCAGAACCCGGGCGGCCATGTGATCTGGGTCGCCATCGCCGATGTCGCGGCCTATGTAACCCCCGGATCTGCGCTGGACCGCGAGGCACGCAAACGCGGCAACTCCAGCTACTTTCCAGACCGGATGGTGCCCATGCTGCCGGATCGGCTGTCGGGCGACCTGTGTTCGCTGCATGAAGGCGTGCCGCGCCCCTGCCTGGCTGTGCGAATGCAGATCGACGCCGAGGGCAACAAGATCGCCCATCGCTTTGTGCGCGGCCTGATGAAGTCCCAAGCCTCGCTACACTATGGCGAGGTGCAGGACGCCATGGAGGGCCGTGTCACCAAACGCACCGAGCCCTTCGTCGAGGAGGTCATCAAACCGCTCTATGCCGCCTATGAGGCCCTGAAGTCCGCCCGTAGCACTCGCCAACCGCTGGAGCTCGACCTGCCGGAGCGCAAGATCGTGCTGGACGACAGCGGCAAGGTGGCCTCGGTCAACTTCCGCGACCGGCTGGATGCGCACAAGCTGATCGAGGAATTCATGGTGCTGGCCAATGTCGCCGCCGCCGAGACCCTGATCAAGAAGCAGCAGCCGCTGTTGTTCCGGGTGCACGAGGAACCTAGCCAGGATAAGCTCGACAATCTGCGCGATACCGCCCGCGCTGCCGGTCTGACCCTTGCCAAGGGGCAGGTGTTGCAGACCCGGCATCTGAACGCTCTGCTGAACGCCGCCGCCGGAACCGATGATGCGGAGCTGATCAACATCTCCACCCTGCGGTCGATGCAGCAGGCCTACTACTACCCAGAGAATTTCGGCCATTTTGGTCTGGCGCTGCGCAATTACGCGCATTTCACCTCGCCGATCCGCCGTTACGCCGACCTGATCGTGCATCGCGCGCTGATCACCGCCCATGGCTGGGGCAAGGACGGGCTGTCGGTGGAAGAGGTCGAGCGGCTGGAAGACACCGCCACGCATATCTCCACCACCGAGCGGCGTTCGATGCTGGCGGAACGTGACACCACTGACCGCTATCTCGCCTCCTATCTGGCAGAGCGGGTGGGCAATGAATTCACCGGCCGCATTTCCGGCATCGCCCGTTTCGGGGCCTTTGTGAAGCTAGACGAGACCGGTGCCGACGGGCTGGTGCCGGTGCGCTCCATCGGTCGGGAGTATTTCCACTTCGACCCGAATGCAGGCACCTTGATGGGCTCCGACACCGGGTTGCTTATCACCATCGGCCAGCGGGTGACCGTGCGCCTGACACAGGCGGCGCCTGTTACCGGCGGGCTGGAGCTGGAGCTACTGGCGCTGGAAGATGCGGAACTGCCCAAGGGACGCGGTGGCGGGCCTGGCAAGGGTGGTCACCGTCGTAGCCCGGCTGGACGTACCGTGACCCGCAGCAAGGCTGCGAAGGCGAAACACAAGGCCGCCAAGGTCAAGCGCAAGGTCGCCCGAAAGCGCAAGTGACACTTGCAAACAGCGGCTGGCAACCATTGGCACAGGAGCAAGCGCCGGAGATTTTGCGCTCCGCTCCGCGGATCGCCCGGGGGCAGGCCGCGCCTTTGGCGCGGCCTGCCCGGCCCAAGGGGAGAACTTGCATTTTCAATGCAAGGGAAACGCGCGGGAGGGCTCCCGGATGGACCTATCGCCGACCTTGGCTCAGGCGGCCCGGGGCAATTCCAGCGCGGTGCGGTCCATGACGCGGGAAATATACGCCAGCAGTCTTGGATGTTGCTGAACCACATCTACCACCTGCGGCGCGGCGGGCGGGCGGGCGAGCGCCTGCAACATCGGCGCGGCTGAGCAATCGGCAGCCGTCATATCGTCCCCGAATAAAAAGCGCTGGTCGCCGAGGAGCCCCTCAATCGCCTTAAGGTCCTGAGACAACCGCGCCAACCGCTCCGAGCTGTCAAAACGGGAATGTCCCGCAAAGTGCAGCCCTTCAAGAACCCCTGCGCGAAATTCGTTTACCGGCGCTTCTGGCACCCCGGCAAAGACTGTCTGCCGCATCCCGGCCCAACCGTCTTCCTCGAGCCAGCGAGCACACATGAGTTGCAGCCAAAGCCCCTCATCCACCATTCGAATGAGCACGCGTGACTGACCTTTCTGCACTGCACTCAGCCCCGTATCGAATTCCGCACCGCGCTGCTCGAGGAAACGACGGATGCCTTCGCTGTCGGGGATCAATGTACCGGTCTCGTCGCTCAGCACAGGCAGTTTTGAGTGCGGCATCGAGGCCAGCTCTGCCGGGTCGTGCACGTCCTGCCGCTGCCAGGTCTCACCAGACATCTGCAACAGCAGCGCCGCTTTGGTGCAGAACATGCTGAAGCTGTAAAATTCGTCGTTTCCACCGTGCGTGAGTAGGGTCAACATCGTCTCTCTCCATTTGGGATGTGATGCGACCGTGCTACAAGTCACTCATGACAGATATTGTCATCAGGAGAAGGCACACTCAGAAGATGACCAAAACAGAGCGCCTCTTTCGTCTGATGCAAACCCTGCGGCAGCTGCCGCCGCCGGTGACGGCCGAACATCTGGCCCAGGATCTCGGCGTCTCGGGCCGCACCATTCACCGCGACATCGACGCGTTGCGGGCGCTTGGAGCGGTGATCGACGGCGCAGCAGGATATGGCTTCACCCTGATAGAGGATGCCACACTGCCGCCGCTCGGCTTTGGCGCCACAGAGCTGGAAGCGCTGGTCTTGGGGCTGTGCGAAGTGCAGCAAAGAGGCGACCCGGATCTGGCAGAAGCCGCGGGCATCGCGCTGAAAAAGCTCCGCGCACGTCTGCCACAGAGTCAGGCGGACAGGCTGCAACATGCGGTGCTCTCGGCCCACAGGTTTGCCCCACCCATATTGCCTGCGGTTGATGCCGCACAGCTGAGGCAGGCCACATGGAATGAATGCGAAGTGGCCTTTGGGTATGCAGATGCCCAGGGCGCGATCACCCAGCGCCAAGTCAAGCCATTGGGTCTGGTCTACTTTGATCGATCCACGGTTTTGGTGGCCTGGTGCTTGCTGCGGCAAGGCTTCCGGGTATTCCGACTGGACCGGATGTGCGACCTGGTGGTGACGGAGGTTTCCTTTCGTCCGCATCGCGTGCGGCTCTATCGCGAGGCGCTGGACCATCTGCGCAACCAGACCTTCGACTGACCGGCAATGGCGCGCTGACCGCCAGCCTGTCGCGTCAGAGCGCTTTTGCACCCGTCCGCATCAAGCTACACTGATCCAAAGATCATAAAACGGTATTGAGGTGGAACATGCGCAGTTGGGCAAAAACAGCGCTGTGGCTCGGGGTCGCATTCCAAGCGGGTCTGCTGCACGCAGCGCCATCGGGTCAGAGTAGTTTGAGCGATACACCGCGCCCTCTGGTGCGGCCTGAGACGAGTCAGGACGCTCCGGCGCCAGTGCAGATCGCCGCCGCCACGACCGTCCGCCCCGTGGCCCGGAGTTCTGTGGCCATCCCCACGCCCTCAACTTCGACACCAACTGAAGCGGCGGCAAACCTGCGATTTCAGACTTGGATGCAGGGGTTTGAGACCCGTGCGCAGGCGCAGGGCATTCGTAAGGCCACACTGTCTCAGGCCTTCGACGGTGTGACCTATGACCCCAAGGTGATCAAACGCGACCGGAACCAATCCGAATTCAGCAAAACGATCTGGGAGTACCTCGACAGCGCGGCCTCAGATACCCGTGTGACAAGCGGCAGCAAAGCCCTGCGTGAGAACCGCAGCGCTCTGAACCAGATCGAACAGACCTATGGGGTCGACAAGGAAGTGGTCGTTGCTGTCTGGGGGTTGGAGAGCAACTATGGCAGCTATCGCGGCAGCATGGACATCGTCCGCTCGCTCGCGACGCTGGCCTTTGACGGACGGCGTGGTCCGTTCTTCGAGAGTCAGTTGATTGCGGCGCTGAAGATCCTGCAATCCGGTGACGTGGCACCGCGCAACATGACCGGGAGCTGGGCTGGCGCAATGGGGCATACCCAGTTCATTCCGACCTCCTACCTCGACTACGCAGTCGATTTTACCGGGGATGGCAAGCGTGACATCTGGTCGGATAATCCAACGGACGCATTGGCCTCAACCGCCGCGTATCTGAAGAAATTCGGCTGGGTTCAGGGTCAACCCTGGGGCGTTGAAGTCACCTTGCCCCGCGATTTCAACTACGCTCTGGCGAGTCGCAAGATCAAGAAAAGCCCCGACGACTGGGCGAAACTTGGCGTGCGCGGGGTGGATGGAAAACCGGTGGCCAACCATGGCAGCGCCTCGATCCTGCTCCCTGCAGGCGGCAAAGGGGCGGCCTTTATGATTTTCAAGAATTTCGCCGTGATCGAGCGTTACAACACCGCCGACGCCTATGTCATCGGCGTCGGCCACCTGAGTGATCGGCTGAAAGGCGGTGCAAAGATCCAAGGCGATTGGCCACGCGGAGATCGTGCCCTGACCTTCACCGAACGCAAGGAACTTCAGAAGCGGCTGACCGAGGCCGGATTTTCAACGCAAGGCATCGACGGGCGGATCGGCCCCAACACCGTCTCCGCGATCCGGTCCTATCAAACGACCAAAAACGTGATGCCCGATGGCTATGCTTCGCTCGATCTTCTGAAAATGCTGAGGTGACACAGGCCGACGGGCATTCGTGCTCTCGTGCCCGCAGGCAGCTTCCCACAAATCAAAAGCCCCGCCTTTCAGCGGGGCTTTGTTGTTTCATGCAGATACGCCGGATCAGCTGGGGGACATGCCCCGCAAGCGCTCGCTGCGACGGCGCAGGAATTCGACCGTCGTCAACAGGCAGATCGAGATCCCCACCAGAATGGTCGCGACCGCAAGGATTGTCGGCGAGATCTGCTCACGCAGACCAGTGAACATCTGCCACGGCAGCGTCTTTTGACCGGCAGAACCGACGAAAAGCACCACAACCACCTCATCAAACGAAGTAATGAAGGCAAACAGGCCGCCCGAGATCACACCGGGCAGGATCAATGGCATCTGGATCCGGAAGAAGGTCGTAATCGGTCCCGCCCCCATATTCGCAGCCGCTCGCGTCAGCGAACGATCAAAACCCACCAGTGTTGCGGTGACAGTGATGATCACGAAGGGAATGCCAAGCGCCGCGTGCGCCAGAACCACACCAAAGTAGGTGCCTTGCAGGCCGATCCGGCTGTAGAAGAAGTACATGCCCGCAGCCGAAATGATCAACGGCACGATCATTGGCGAGATGAGCACCGCCATGATCGCGCGGCGGAAGGGAACATGCGGCTGGCTGAGACCGATCGCCGCCAAGGTTCCGAAGCTCACCGAAAGCAATGTGGCCATCGGCGCAATACTCAGGCTGTTCCACAACGCCTGCTGCCAGTCGTCATTGGTGAAAAAGTCTCTGTAGTGGCGGAGCGAGTAGCCCTCCGGATCGAACCGCAACATCTCCGGGGTGAAGGTGAAGAAGTTCTCGGCGTTGAAGCTCAGCGGCATCACCACGAGGATCGGCGTGATCAGGAACACAAAGATCGCACCGCAGATCACCCGAAAACTGAAGTGCCACAGAACCTGACCGGGGGTCAGGTACGGCGGCAGGCGTTTGCGATAGCTGGAAGTCGCGAGCCAGAAGGTGAACCAGCCAGCAAACCAGCCAAAGAGCAACCCGAGTACCGCTGCGGGCAGGCCGCCGAACAGGAAGCCCAGCACGCCAAAGATCGCAGTAGTCGCCCAGCGGATCGGTTTCTGCTGGTCCAGCATATGGGTGAAGGCAAAGCCCATCGCCCCCAGAAGGACAGCCCCGATCACAAGACCGAGAAGACCCGATCCCTGCGCGGTGCCAACGAAGAGGCCGAAGAAGCCCCCCGCGCAGGCTGCCACTGCGGCAGTGAAGGCGGGGGTCTGATTTTGAACAGGTGTCAGTGCCATGTTGTCTTATCCCAACTTCACATTATCGATGCCGACGATCTTGTCATATGCCCAGTAGAGCAGCAGCACGACCGCCAGGAGGATACTCCCGAGCGCCGCCGCCAAGCCCCAGTTGAGCGAGGACGAGATGTGGTAGGCAATCCGGTTGGAAATAAAGACACCCTTGGTACCACCAACGATTTCAGGCGTGATGTAGTAGCCGATCGCCAGAATGAAGACGAGGATCGAACCCGCGCCGATACCGGGCACCGACTGCGGGAAGTAGACCCGCCAGAAGGCTGTCCAATTGGTTGCACCCAGCGATTTCGCCGCCCGAAGGTAGGTCGGGTTGATGGTCTGCATCACCGAATACATTGGCAGGATCATGAACGGCAACAGGATGTGGGTCATTGCCACGATAGTACCGAATTGGTTGTTGATCATCACCAGGCGTGCGTCGTCGCCCACCAGTCCGAGCCAGACAAGCACATCATTGATGACACCCTGCTGCTGCAGCATGACTTTCCAGGCCGAGGTCCGCACCAACAGCGATGTCCAGAATGGCAACAGAACGAGAATCATCAGCATGTTGGCCGAGCGTGTCGGCAGGTTCGCCAAGATCCAGGCAACCGGATACCCCAGAAGGATACAGGACCCGGTAATCATCAGCGACATGATCATCGTGCGTACAAACAGCGTCATGTAGATCTGCTGATTCTCAGGACGTGGCTCGGCGCCTTCCGGCCCCTTTTGCATGTCGATGGAATTCAGAAAATAACCGCTGGTGTACGTCGGACTGTAGGTCTGCATCGTCCGCCAGTTGCCCAAGTCGCCCCAATCCTCGTCGATTTCGAGGAATGCGGTTTTGAACGCGATCGGTTCCAGATCAGCGATGGCCGCAGCCGCAGCCTGAAGCTCTGCCGCTCCGGGACCGGAGTAACTGGCCAAAGCCTCGGCACCGCCGTCTGCCTGAACTGAGTGCGCGAAGGCCACGAAGACCGTTTCCCATGGATCTTCTTCAGCCACGACATCTTCGTCAGCGACAGCTGTAAAGAGTGCGAAATCCGTATAGGCAACAGCCATGCGCGGGAAGAGTTCTGAGATTTCAGCGCCGGGCACAAAGCCGATGTCAGCCGCAAAACTCTCGCTCGTCAGCTGTTCCATTTTCAAGCGCTGAGCGTCCAGAAGGGCGGTGTTGCCCTCGGCATTGCTGCCGCCTGTCATGATCTCGAACCAGAGCGCCTCGTCCTTCAGCGCCCCGTCGCTGGCACGTTCGATGGCCTTGACGTGATCTTCGCCAATATCATCCACCTTACGGCCACTGCCACGGAAGAGCGATGAAATGCCAGTCTGCTCGTAGTTCAGTCGGGTGCCAAGTTTGGTGTGCTCCTTGGCCTCGGCTGCAACGAAAAGATCGTAATAGAGGCTTTCGTAGACCGCTTCATCCGGGGTCTCACCACTGAGAGCATCCCAGTCTTCCAGCCTCACCACGGTCTCGGACAGGGTGTCGGATACGATGCGGTTCTCAACCGAGCGGAACAACATGTCCGCGATCGGGAGAATGAATGTCAGAAGAACGAAGAGCAGAAGCGGTGCGATAAGCATCAAGGCCCGCACCTTCTGCATCCTCAACGCACGGGCCAGGCTGCGCTTCAGCGGCGTACCGTCTGCCGCAAGGACCGGGCCGGATTGAGTTGTGTCACTCATGATTGTCCCTGTTGTCTTCCCGCGTCGTTTTTTGAGAGCGGGGTTTATCTCTTCGCCGCAGGCGGGTCATGCGATGCCGCGCCGAAGAGGAGACCGGAGAGCGAAGATCGCTCTCCGGTACGGGCGGTGCGCCCTATTACTTAGCGAGCCAGGCTTGGAACTTCGCATCGATATCGTCGCGGTAGTCAGCCCAGAAAGAGTAGTTGTACAGGAAGGTGTTCGTGGCGTTTTCCGGATCGGTCGGCATGTGCGGCGCCATGTCGATACCCAGTTCGGCATGCTGACCAACCAGCGGTGCGGAAGACGCACGGGCCGGACCATAGGAGATGTACTTGGCCTGATCCGCAAGACGCTGGGTGTCGGTGGCAAAGTAGATGTAGTCCAGAGCACGGGCCTTACGCTCGTCCGAGAGACCTGCCGGGATGATCCAGCCGTCCAGGTCGAACACCTGCGCGTCCCAAAGCATCGCAACCGGCTGGTCCTGCTCCTCGATCACCGAGAACAGACGACCGTTGTAGGTGGAGCCCATAACGACTTCGCCATCTGCCAGCAGCTGCGGCGTATCTGCACCAGCGGACCACCAGATCACGTTGTCTTTGATTGTGTCGAGCTTCGCCAGTGCGCGTTCCTGACCTTCCTCGGTTTCGAGAACGTCGTAGACTTCTTCCTTGGCAACGCCATCACAGAGCAGCGCCCATTCCATGTTGTTGATCGGACGCTTTTCCAGGGCGCGCTTGCCCGGGTAAGCTTCGAGATCAAAAACATCACAAACGCTGGTCGGCGCGGTGTCACCCACGAGGTCCGTACGATAGCCGAAAGTGGTGGAATAAACGATCTGCGGGATGAAGCAGTCGGACACCAGCAGGTCGCCAAAGTCTTCCTCGGCAGAGGTGCCATCAGGTGCTGGGGCGAGATGCTCGTCCGGGTCGATTTCCATCGCCAGGCCTTCATCGCACAGACGCATCGCATCCGCCGCAACGACGTCAACCACGTCCCATGTCACATTGCCCGCTTCGTCCATCGCACGCAGCTTGGCAACAGCCTCGGCAGAGCTTTCGTCGTTGATGATCTTAACGCCGGTCTTTTCGGCATAGGGCTCGTTGTAGGCTTTGATCTGGGAGTTGGAGTAAGCTCCGCCCCAGGACACGATGGTCATCTCATCCGCCATATCCGCGGCAAAGGCCATCGGCGCGCAGAGTGCGGTCGTGGCGACAAGTGCCGTCAGTTTACGCAGTTTCATATTCGTATTCTCCTTGTTGAGACACTAATTTTCAGATGTTTCGTCCCCCGATCCTTTGGTCTTGCCGGGGGTTCCGATACGCAGTCGAACGCCGTTCAGGCGTCCAACGCGCGACAGTCTTCGGGCAGCCAGCCGATTTCGATCTGCTGTCCGGGCTGAAGACGAACCTGGTCAGGAGCGTTCCGGGTCTTGATGATGAACTCATCATTGCCCGCCACTTTCAGACGCGTGCGGAAAATATCACCCATGTAGATGAATTCCAGCACCTCGGCCTTGAGCGTGTGAACACCCTCCTGCAGGCGTTCCTTGTTGTATTCGACACGCTCCGGGCGGATCGAAACGCGGGTGCGCTGACCGACTTCGGAAACGTTGATCGGCATGGCATCGATGACTTCGCCGCCGTCCAACTCGACCAGCGCACGACCGTCACTGATTTCCTTAATCACACCCTCAAGCGTGTTATTCTCACCGATGAACTGCGCCACAAAGCTGTTCGCAGGCTCTTCATAGAGCTGATCCGGCGGTGCCAGCTGCTGGATGCGGCCATCGTCAAACACTGCGACGCGGTCCGACATGGTCAGCGCCTCGGTCTGGTCGTGGGTCACGTAAACGGTTGTGATCCCCAGCTGGTGCGCAAGATGCGTAATCTCGAACTGCATCTTTTCGCGCAGCTGCTTGTCGAGGGCGCCAAGCGGTTCGTCCATCAGAACCAGTTCCGGTTCGAAAACGAGAGCGCGTGCGAGCGCGACACGCTGCTGCTGACCGCCCGAAAGCTGAGAGGGGCGACGGCCGCCGAAGCTGCCCATCTCTACCATATCCAGGGCGCGGGTCACTTTGGCTTCGCGCTCGGACTTGCCCATGCCACGCACCTCAAGCGGGAAGCTGAGGTTTTCGGCAATGGTCATATGCGGGAACAAGGCATAATTCTGGAACACCATACCAATACCGCGTTTGTGCGGCGGGATGTTGTTGATCGAGACCCCATCGAGGCGGATGTCGCCGTGAGTGGCAGTCTCAAAACCAGCCAGCATCATAAGGCAGGTGGTTTTCCCCGACCCTGACGGCCCAAGCATTGTCAGGAATTCGCCCTTGGGCAGAGTGAGGTTCAGGTCTTTGACGACGAGTGTCTCACCGTCATAACTCTTTTGCACGCGTTCGAATTCAACGAACGCATCAGTATTCGACGCATCGGCCAAATCAGGCTCCCCGTTTGTTTTCTTTTTAGCGGCGGTTTTGTCCCGCTCTTTGTCTCTTAGTGTAAGCACAGCGCCGTTCCACTGTGCAACCGGATCATTGCTGTCCATATCGGCGTCTTGACCACTGCCTCGACACTCCGGGACGATCAGGTCACCAACGCCAGATATAGCGACCCAATAATGTCCATTTGCGTCATATTGGGATAATTTCACCCGTGAGTACAACAGGTGACGCTACTATTTTTTTCGCAATGCACAAAAAAGGGGCCGATGACGGCCCCTTTCCAGATGTTCGAATCACGGCCTCTAGATCAATCAGCTGCCTTCAGCAGTCCTTGGTCCTTCAGCTCTGCGTAGCATTCGTCGAGCGATTTGGTAGCGCGCGCGATCAGCGTGTCGATTTCCTCACAGGTGATGACCAGCGGTGGAGAGATGATCATGCGGTCGCCGACATGGCGCATCACCAGGTTGTTGGCAAAGCAACGCTCACGACAGATGAAGCCGACTGTCCCTGCCTCAGCTGCAAATGCGGCGCGCGTTGCCTTGTTCGGCGTCAGCGCGATGGAGCCCATCATACCGACGATCTTGGCCTCTCCCACCAGAGGATGATCGCTCAAGGCCTCCCACTTCTCTTTCAGGTAGGGTCCGGCCACATCACGAACGTGCTCCACCACCTTTTCTTCCTCGATGATTCGCAAGTTCTCAAGTGCGACGGCGGCCGCCACCGGGTGACCGGAATAGGTGTAGCCGTGGTTAAACTCGTCCTGGGCAATCACGCCTGCAATCTCATCCGATACGATCGACCCGCCGATCGGCGCATAGCCTGACGACAGGCCCTTGGCGATCGTCATGATGTCGGGACGGATGCCCATGGTCTCGGATCCGAACCAGTTTCCAGTACGGCCAAACCCGCAAATAACCTCGTCCGCGATCAACAGGATCTCATATTTATCGCAGATGCGCTGGATTTCCGGCCAATAGCTCGCAGGTGGCACAATCACGCCCCCAGCCCCCTGCACCGGCTCCGCGATAAACGCGGCGACGCGGTCTTCACCCAGCTCAAGGATCGCCTGTTCAAGCTCCTGCGCCCGAGCGAGGCCGAACTCCTCAGGATCGTGGTCACCCCCTTCGGCCCACCAGTTAGGCTGGTTGATGTGATGAATGTCGGGGATGGGCAGCCCACCCTGCGCATGCATTCCCGACATGCCCCCGAGTGATCCGGAACCCACGGAAGAGCCGTGATACGCGTTTTTGCGCGAAATGAGGATCGACTTTGTCGGCTTGCCCTTCATTGCCCAGTAGTGACGCACCATACGGATGTTCGTGTCATTTGCCTCAGAGCCGGAGCCCGCGAAGAAGACATTGTTCAAATCGCCCGGTGCCAGCTCGGCGATCTTCGCGGCCAGCGCGATGGCGGGCACATGGGTGGTCTGGAAGAAGGTGTTGTAATAGGGCAGCTCGCGCATCTGGCGCGCGGCAACCTCGGCCAGCTCGTCACGACCATAGCCGATGTTGACGCACCACAGACCCGCCATCGCGTCGAGGATTTCGTGGCCCTCGCTGTCGGTCAGGGTGACACCGCTGGCGCGCGTGATGACGCGAGCCCCCTTCTGCGCGAGGCCGCCGTTGGCCGTAAAAGGGTGCATGTGATGCGCTGCATCCAGCGCTTGCAGTTCTTCGGTAGGTAGATGGTTGGTAATGACCGTCATTGATGACACTCCTGAGCGAGACCTTTTGCTCAGAATATGATCAAAAATGGGACTGTCAATCGAATCAGTTGATCGGCGTCAGCCCCGCTCGGACCTGCTCCATGCCCTGCAACACGTCCCGTTCCATCGCCAGTGCCACCAAATCCGCATCTTTTTTGCGCAGCCCCTCAAGGATGTCCTTGTGGCGGTCTGGAAAGCTCTGGGTGCCGAAGCGTCCGCAGACGACCCGGAGCGACGGGCCGAAGCGCAGCCAGAGCCGATCAGCCAGATCCGCGAGAATGGGCGCATCGGCATGGGCATTCAGCTCAGTATGGAATTGGTAGTTGAGCGCGAGATACCCGGGAACGTCGCCAGTTGCTATGGCCGTGTCCAACGTCAGATCAAGCGCCTCCAGAGCGTCTACATCAGTCTCTGGCATGCGTGTCGATGCGCGACGGGCAAGTTCACACTCTACTGTTTTTCTTGCGAAAATCAGCTCATCCACATCCTCGGCTCGCAATTCGGGCACCGAAACGCGGCGATTGCCCTGAAACACCAGCGCCCCATCAGAGATCAACCTGCGGATCGCCTCACGCACAGGCGTCATGCCGGAGTCCAGCGCCTCCACCAGACCCTGAATGGTGACCGCTTGTCCCGGCGCCAACTCCCCGAACAGGATCTGCGCCCGCAGACGCTGGTAGACCTGCTCGTGGGCGGGCAGTTTGGCGGCCCCTTCAGTGGGGGAAACAGATGGCGAATTTGGCACATTCACGAAGCTCGGATCCTTCTCAATTTCGGGCAGCTTGCACCAACGAAATGCAGATGAAAACATAAAGTGTCTTGCCGGATGCGGCAAAACTTGATCAAAATAGCCCACAGCCGGACGAAAAGACTCCGGCATACACAGGGGAGATTCTCATGACACTCAAAACGGCCACCATCGTGTCCGCCATCGCGCTCGGTGCCACTGCCGCCTCGGCGGACGAAGTGCGCGTCTACAACTGGTCCGACTATATCGACGAATCACTGCTAGAGAAATTTGAGCAGGAAACCGGCATCGACCTGATCTACGACGTCTTCGACTCCAACGAGCTTCTGGAGACCAAGATGCTTGCTGGCGGCTCCGGCTATGACGTCGTGGTGCCCACCGGCTCCTTCCTGCAGCGTCAGGTTCAGGCTGGTGTGTTCCAGAAGATCGACCAATCGAAGCTGGAGAACTACGGCAACATCTGGGATGTGATCCAGGACCGCACCGCACGGTTTGATCCGGACAATGCCTATTCCATCAACTACATGTGGGGCACCACCGGCATCGGCGCCAATCTCGGTAAAGTCACCGAAGCGCTGGGTGAGGATGCTCCCGTGGACAGCCTGGCACTGGTGTTTGACCCTGCCAACATGGAAAAACTCTCCAACTGCGGCGTGCATTTCCTCGACGCCCCGGACGAATTGATCCCGGCGGCGCTCACGTATCTCGGCCTCGACCCGAACAGCCACGACAAGGATGACCTCGAGCAGGCCGCAGGCGTTCTGGAAGCGGTGCGCCCCCATGTGCAGAAGTTCCACTCCTCCGAATATATCAACGCGCTGGCCAATGGTGATATCTGTGTGGCCTTCGGCTGGTCCGGCGATATCCTGCAGGCCCGCGATCGCGCCGCCGAGGCCGACAACGGTGTCGAAATCGCCTTTAACGCACCCTCCGAAGGGGCGTTGATGTGGTTCGACCAGATGGCGATCCCGGTGGATGCACCCAACCCGGAAGCCGCGCATAAGTTCCTCGACTTCATCCTTGATGCCGAGAACATGGCCGCCGCCTCCAACTACGTCTACTACGCCAACGGCAACAAGGCCTCGCAAGAGTTCCTGGCCGAGGACGTGATCGGAGATCCGGCGATCTACCCGACCCCCGCGGCGATGGACAACACCTACATCAAGGCCCCGTACCCGCAAAAAGTGCAGCGCGTGGTGACGCGCCTGTGGACCCGAGTAAAGTCCGGCACCTGATCCGTTATCAGGCCGATCCTTACGGCAGGGCGTGCTTTTGCGCCCTGCCCTCACTGACAGACAAGAACGGGCCGGCCACACGCCGCCCGCATGGGGGCAGATTTGGCAGTACCGGTTTTTGAACCCTGGACCGATCCGCAGGCGAAGCCGCTGATCCAGTTCCAGAACGTGACCAAGCGCTTTGGCGATTTCACCGCGATCGACGACCTGACCATCGACATCTTCGAGTGCGAGTTCTTTGCGCTACTGGGGCCATCGGGCTGTGGCAAAACCACGATGATGCGCATGCTCGCCGGGTTCGAAGCCCCTACTGAGGGCAAGATTTTCCTTGCTGGTCAGGATATTGCCCCCGTTCCGCCGAACCAGCGCGCGGTCAACATGATGTTCCAGTCCTATGCGCTGTTCCCGCATCTGAGCATCTGGGAAAACATCGCCTTCGGTCTCAAGCGCGAGGGCATGCCCCGCGCCGAGATCGCCGCCCGCGTTGAAGAAATGCTGCGGTTGACGCGACTGGAGAAATTCGCCCGCCGCAAGCCGCATCAGATCTCCGGCGGCCAACGCCAGCGAGTTGCCTTGGCCCGCAGCCTCGCCAAAGCTCCGAAATTACTGCTGCTCGATGAACCACTCGGCGCGCTGGACCGCAAGCTGCGCGAGGAGACCCAGTTCGAGCTGATGGACATCCAGGAAAAAACCGGCACCACCTTCGTGATCGTGACCCACGATCAGGAAGAGGCGATGACCGTGGCCAGCCGGGTCGCGGTGATGGACAATGGCAAGGTGATCCAGGTGGCCACCCCCGCCGACATCTACGAAGCGCCGAATTCGTCATATGTGGCTGATTTCATTGGAGACGTGAACCTCATCCAGGGTCAGGCCACCGCCACCGGCGAGGATACTTATGCCCTGCATTGGCGCGAGGGCGCGGCGCCGCTGACCATCAAGTCGCCCAATGCGATCTCCGACGGGCAAACCGCGCATCTGGCGATCCGGCCCGAAAAGGTCACCATCAGCGCCGACAAGCCCGAAGGGGCTGACAATGTGGTTCAGGGCAAGGTGCTGGACATCGCCTATCTCGGCAATCTCTCCACCTATCACGTGGAGCTGCCCACCGGGGATGTGATCAAGGCGCAGACGGCGAACACCCGCCGCATTTCGCGCCGTGCCTACACTTGGGAAGACACCGTCTGGCTGTCCTGGACAGCCACCGGCGGCGTCTTGTTGGCCGACTGATGCGCCGCTTTGTCCTGATCGCCGTCCCTTATGTCTGGCTCCTGGCGCTGTTTCTGGTGCCCTTTGTCATCGTTCTGAAAATCTCGTTGTCGGATGCGGCCATTGCGCGCCCGCCCTATGTTCCGCAATTCGACTGGGTTGAAGGCATCTGGGCCTTCCTGTCACAGCTGGATTTCGAGAACTTCACATGGCTCATAGAGGATGACCTCTACTGGAAGGCCTATCTCAGCAGCCTGCAGATCGCGCTCACCTCGACCTTGCTGACGCTGATCGTGGGCTACCCGATCGCCTATGGCATGGCCCGCGCACCGCAGGAATGGCGCCCGACGCTGATGATGCTCGTGATTCTGCCGTTCTGGACCTCCTTCCTGATCCGCGTCTATGCGTGGAAGGGAATCCTGTCGAACGAAGGCTTCCTCAATCAGTTCCTGATGTGGACGGGTCTGGTGTCAGAACCGCTGCAGATCCTGAACACCACCACCGCGGTCTATATCGGCATCGTCTATACCTATCTGCCATTCATGATCTTGCCGATCTATGCGGCTCTGGAGCGCATGGACGACAGCCTGATCGAAGCCGCCGAGGATCTCGGCTGTTCGCGCATGTCGGCCTTCTGGCTGGTGACCATACCCCTCTCCAAGGGCGGCATCATCGCAGGCTGTTTCCTCGTCTTCATTCCGGCGATGGGCGAATTCGTGATCCCCTCACTGCTGGGCGGGTCGGATACGCTGATGATCGGCAAGGTGCTGTGGGAGGAGTTCTTCTCCAACCGGGACTGGCCGGTGGCAAGCGCCGTGGCGGTGATCCTCTTGCTGATCCTGGTGGTGCCGATCGTGCTGTTCCAGCGTAACCAGCAGAAAGAACAGGAGGGCGACGCATGAAACGTCTGAGCGCATTCAATGTGGTCTCGCTGACGCTGGGCTTTGCCTTTCTCTATATCCCGATGCTGATCCTGATCCTGTTTTCCTTCAACGAAAGCAAGCTGGTGACGGTCTGGTCTGGGTTCTCGACGAAATGGTACGGCGAGCTGATGCAGAACGAGGCGATGCTGCAAGCTGCCTGGGTCACGATCAAAGTTGCGGTAATCTCCTCCAGCATTGCCACCGTGCTGGGCACCATGGCCGCCTACGTCATGGTGCGCAGCGGCCGCTTTCTGGGCCGGACCCTGTTTTCCGGTATGATCTATGCGCCGCTGGTGATGCCCGAGGTGATCACCGGTCTGTCGCTGCTGCTGCTGTTCATCGGCATTGGGCTGGACCGCGGCGTGCTGACCATCGTGCTGGCGCATACCACCTTTTCCATGTGCTACGTCTCGGTGGTGGTCTCCTCGCGGCTGGCGACCTTTGACATGTCGCTGGAAGAGGCGGCGCGGGATCTGGGCTGTTCGCAGGCGCAGGCCTTCCGGCTGGTGACCCTGCCGATCATCGCGCCAGCGGTGGTCTCCGGCTGGCTTCTGGCCTTCACTCTGTCGCTGGACGATCTGGTGATCGCCTCGTTCACCACAGGCCCTGCCGCAACCACCCTGCCGATCAAGATCTTCTCGGCGGTGCGTCTTGGGGTCAGCCCGGAGATCAACGCGCTGTCGACCATCATGATCGGCATCGTGACAGTTGGCGTGATCAGCGCCTCACTGGTCAGCAAACGGGCGCTGGTGAAACAACGACGGGAGGAACAGGAAGCGGTACGCGCAACATGATGCGCCGGATCTTCCCCGACTATGCCTATGGTCTCGGCCCGCGCAGTAATTGCTGGTGGGACGAGACCTGCCCCGCCCCGAGCTGGCCGCGCCTCGAAGATACCCGGCAGGTGGATGTGGCTATTGTAGGGGGCGGTTTCACCGGCCTCTCCACAGCGCTGCATTTGGCCGAAGCAGGTCTCGAGGTCGCGGTGCTGGAGGCCGAGACACCCGGCTGGGGGGCGTCCGGGCGCAATGGCGGTTTTTGTTGCATCGGCGGGGCCAAACTCGGCTCACACGCAATGGCGCGCCTGCACGGGGAGCGCGAGCCGCAGGTCTATCAGGCGGGCGAGGAGAGCGCTGTCCACCTTGTTGAACATCTGATTGCCCGCCATGGCATCAACGCTGACACCCACTCGCAAGGTGAAACGGTTATGGCGCACCGCCCCAAGGCACGGGACGCGCTGATGAAAGAAGCGCGTGCCTCAGGGGCCGAATTCATCGATGGCCCCGATCTCGTCAAAAACGGGCTTGGGGGCGAATTCCATGGTGCCCTGACCACACCAACGGGCTTCGCTCTCAACCCGCGCAAATATCTATTTGGGCTTGCGAGCGCTGCGCAGTCCGCAGGGGCGGAACTATATCAAAACAGTGCAGCTCTCGACGTGCAGAACAATGGTGGGCGGTGGCATATCTCCAGCCCCAAGGGCCGGTTGAGCGCATCGCGCTTGGTCATCGCCACCAATGGTTACTCCAGTGAAAACCTGCCTGACTGGCTTGGCGGACGTTACATGCCCGCGCAGTCGACGGTGATGGTAACAAGGCCGATCACGCCAGAAGAACAGGCCGCGCAAGGATGGAGCACGGCGCAAATGGCCTATGACACCCGTCATATGCTGCATTATTTTCGCCTGATGCCCGACGGTCGTTTTCTGTTTGGCATGCGCGGCGGTCTGACATCGTCTCCCCGCTCAGAAGCTAAGATCCGCGCCCTGCTGCGCCGCCATTTCGAGCAACTGTTCCCCGCCTGGCGTCAGGTTGAAACCACCCATAGCTGGTCTGGCATGGTCTGCCTGTCGCGCAACCTCGTTCCGTTTGTGGGGGCCGTGCCCGAGCATCCAGGCCTGTTTGCCGGGCTGTGCTATCACGGCAATGGCGTTGCGATGGGCAGCTATGCGGGCGCATTGTTGGGCGACCTCGTGCAAGGCAAGGCACCAACTCTCCCCTACTCCAGGATCATGCAACGATTGCCGAAGTTTCCGCTGGGCCGTGCGCGCCGTGCTTTGATGCCGCCTGCCTATGCGGCTCTGGGTTTGCTGGACTGAAGCGCGGCCATCTCCAGCCCCATCGCATCAAGATCTCCACGCCAGCAGCAGTAGGCCGCCATGCGCCAGTGGAACCAGGGCTTCAGCGCGTAGTACCGTGCGACAACGCGATGATCCGGATATGCGGCAGCGAATTGCGCTTCTTCATCACGCGTCAGAACATTCCCACGATAAAGCGACTGCATCGCCGGTGACAGGAACATCGCCAGATCCTCTGCCGGATCACCGTTCTGAGGACATTGCCAATCGATCAGCGCCAACGTCCCGTCATGCGCCAGTAGATTGCCCGGAACCGGATCACCATGAATAAGGCAGGTCTGCGCGACGGCAGGCACCAGGCCGATAGGTTTGCAGTCCATCAACGCTTTTCCGCCCGGACACTCCTGCAGGATCGTCACAGTTTGTGCTTCCAGCGCGCGCGATCCATTGCATCCCTTTGGAAGGTCATCGAAACCTGCCTGATCGTGCAAGATCCCCAGCAACCGTGCCACATGCGCTGTGTCCTCCTGCCAAGGCGCGCCAGCAAGATGGCTGTAGATCAACCAGTCCTGATTCTCCCACGATCCATGCGCGATGTAGCGTGGCGCCATGCCAGTGCCGCCCAGCGCCTTGAGGACCTCGCGCTCCCGGATCGGGTCGTTTGCAAACAGTGGGTTGCTGCGACGGGCGGGGTAGAGTTTCACCACAAGATCGCCGGATTTCCAGACATGATTGCTACGCCCCCCCAGCAGCTGGGTCGGCTCCAATAGAGACCAGCCCTGCCGCGCAAGATGGCGAAACAGGGCTGGGTCTGTCTGTGTCTGCTCCGGTGTCAGCATTTCTGCTCCGCCGTTCGCATCGCCGCCACGCCCCGGCGATCAGAGGGGCCTAGTCAATGCCGCAGGTCAGGAGGAGCCAGTGTCGGCATCCGGATCCCGAAGCGCGGTGACCGAGGATGCAAGGATGGCGCTTCCGCTCTCGAGGATCAAGGCAACTTCACCGTTGACGCTCTGGGTTTCCTCGACGCGACCGTAGACTTCCGCAACCTCGGACAGGATCACTTCATCATCGGAATAACTTTCGACAACGAATGTATAGGAACCCTCTGGCAAGGTCTCACCATCGCCATTGTCCCCCTGCCACTGGTAGGGTTCGGCAGAGACCGGAAGATCGATACGCCCGACTTCATTCTCTTCTGCATCATAAATGACCATCTTCACCTCATCGGCAACAGCAGCCGGATTTGGTGCGATGGCAACCGGGGTCGATCCGTCAAAGTGGGCGGCGGCCTGCGCACGAACCTCTTTACCAACCCAGCCGGTCAATTGAGACATGTTCGACAGCGACAGCGCGCTCAGCATGCTGGTCAGTGTTTCATTGGTCATGACCTGCTGTTCAACCGAGGAGAACTGCGCCAGCTGCGCGGTATAGTCTGACGAATCCATCGGCTCCAACGGATCCTGATACTTCGCCTGTGTCGTCATCAGCCGCAGAAAAGTCTCGAAATCGGACGTCAACGCCGACGTTGCGGATTGGCTACCAGCGGCTCCACCGCCACTATTTGTAGGCTGCAGAACGCCTGTCCCGGAAAGTTCCATAGTCATCCTCTCAAATTCTCATATCCAGCCCATCGGCTGCAATGTTTAAGTGTTGCGACAGGGGCAGATCGGACTGACCCTCCTCAATCGCATCTCCCGCACCTTGAAGGCCGGCTCCACCAGTATCGCCAGAGCTGTCGCCGTCACCTGATTGCCCAGTCTGGGCATCAGATCCGAATTCGAAGGAAATATCGGAGAACCCCATATCCTTGAATTCGCGAGCGAGGTCCTGAATGTGCCGCCGCATCAAGTCTTCGGTCTCGGGCCGTTCTGCATTGATAACGACGGTGACCCCGACATCCGTTGTCGTGACCCGCATGTTGACATGGCCAAGTTCGCGCGGGTTCAGTGATACATCGACGTTGCGTTTGCCAGCAGTGGCGACTGCCTCAGCCAACTGCTGCGCTACGTGACGCGGTGTTTCTGCACGAAAACTCGATGCGCCTGAGCGTACCGACGCTTCGGCAAGCATCTGCGGCAATGCAAAACTCTCGGCCCCGCGCTGTGTCAGAATCTCTTCACCGGGGCGAGGCGTATGTTCGCTGCCCGCGATAGCTGTCACCACCGCCGAAGTCGACTGAAGTACCGTATTGGCTACCAGGCTCTGTGATTGCGCGGTCGTCTGCACGCCACCAGCAGGATTTGCCACCCGCACGTCAGCTATATTCGCCTGAGCTCGCACGGTGGGTGACATCGCCACAGCCTGTACCGTCTGAGGCATTTCGCGCAGTCGAACGGGAGTGTCCTGCAGTTCGGCAGTCACTGGTTTGCCCGGAGTTTGCCCCTCAGGCTTTGTGAGCGCTGCGTGCGGAACCTCAGCCTGAGACCGGACGGCGGCAGGTTGCTGTCGTGCCACCTCCCGATGCCCGTCCAGCAGAACCGAAGTGCTGTTTCGAAGTTTCTGATCGGTCGCAATATCCGCACGCGGTGAAGTCTCGCCCCCCATTTCCTTCGCCGAAATGGGAAGCGCGCCGCTCTGAGGAGCCGTATCAGCTCCACCCTTTGACGCGAGGCCGTCTGGTGCACGCGCAGCAGCTTTTCCATCAAGAGTGACATCGGATTTCGCCGCCGTCGCGCTGCTACCCGGGGCCGGGGGCAAAACAGCACCATCAGAACCCGTTTTGACGGCAGCTTCTTGTACCTGGGCAGACACCTCGGCCGACTGCAGCATCTCACCTTGCGTAGAATCGGGGTCAGTTCGGGTGCTCTGGAGCGGGATATCCATCAGAGGCTGTTCTTTTGGCCCATCGGAGCTCGCCTCGACAGGCTCGTCAGGCAGATCTGTCTCCCGCTCGAGCGACGATGCATCCCCCTCTTCATCGGGTGACGCTTCAGAGATTTCCTTTGAAGGGTCTCCACTCACCTCGGTGTCGGGCACCTCAGTCTTGGGCTCGCCGTCACCCTTGGCGTCATGAGTGATCGATTCCTTTGGTTGAACTGGCGTTTCGCCCTCTTGCATCTCCGAATGCATGGCATCGCGTGCAGAGGTCTGGGCTTTCTTATTCGCGCCACCGGCAAGAACGGACTCGAAGGTGTCCCCCCTAAGTCGCTTTGGGTCGGAGCGCTGAGTCGACTCAGCAGGCGTGCTGCCAACTGATTGAGTCGAAAGGAGTTTCGTAATCATGTTCCACCGGATGTTCTATCTCGTGTCCCTCCTAAATAACTCAAACCGGTTACGGCAATTTTAACCGGTTTTTGTTCAAACTGACAAAATCGAAGAATTCGACACACAAAGGACTGAGGCAAAATGCCCGTATCAAACGTTTCGCTGCCCTCTGCGGCGGCTCCTTTGCAGCAGGTCGCCGACCCTCGGGACACCATGCTGCGTCAGGCTGCGATCGATCTCGAAGCCTCGTTTTTATCTGAAATGCTGAAGTCAGCCGGCCTGGGGAAATCGCCCGAAGCCTTTGGTGGTGGGTCCGGCGAAGATCAATTCGCCAGTCTCCTCGTCAATGAGCAAGCGCGTGCGATGGCCGAATCCGGCGGCATCGGCTTGGCAGAATCCATCTACAACTCACTGAAGGAGGCGCAAGAATGAGCGCACTTACAGACCAGACCCCGCAAACCCTCATCAATGCACTCGACGAGCTGCTCGAAGAAGAACGCAGTGCCCTGACACAAGGCGAACTGGATAAACTGGAAGGCATTCTTGCTCGGAAGGAAGAGCTATTCGACAAGCTCAACCGGATCACCGACCTTGAACAGGGCGCGCTGGACACAGTCCACAGCAAGGTAACGCGCAACCAGGCACTACTGGGAAGCGCGATGCAGGGGATCAAAGCTGTGGCAACCCGGATGGCCGAGCTGCGCAAGGTGCGCAGGGGGTTGGAAGTATACAACCGCTCCGGCCAGCGCACGTCCTATACGACCAGTGGCAGCATGAAGCTGGAGAAGCGCGCTTAAATCGCTTGGAGGTCTGGACAATTTTAAAAATGCAAATTGCAGCTTTAGCACTCTCTTAGGACCTCATACGCCAATGTCACCTTGCATCTCAGGCGAGGTGGCGCGGAAACCGCTAGGTAAAGCACAGTCAGAATGACCACAGAGAAAGCTCCGGTAACGGAGCTGGGATTACCATATCAGGGGCTAAAGTGCCCTAACTCAAAGGAACTTATGCTATGTCCAGCATTCTGACGAACAATGGCGCAATGGTTGCACTTCAGACTCTCAAGTCTGTGAATGACGACCTGAACGAAACTCAAAAATCCATCTCCACCGGTAAGGAAATCGGCGTCGCAAAAGACAACGCAGCCGTCTGGGCGATTTCCAAGACCATGGAATCCGATATCGCTGGCTTTGAAGCCATCGAAGAAGGTCTGTCCATCGGCGAGGCAACTGTTGCCGTTGCATCCGCAGGGGCAGAGCAGATCGTTGAGAAGCTCACCGAAATTAAGGAGCTGGTCGTTTCCGCTCAATCTGAAAACGTTGACCACGGCAAAATTCAGGACGACATCAGCTCTAAGGTCGATCAGGTTACAGCGATCATCTCGGCGGCTCAATTCAACGGTGCAAACCTGCTGGCCGACGATGTGGATGGCAATGGCGCGACCAATGTTGGCGTTCTTGCATCCCTTGACCGCGTCGGCGCAGGCGGCGCAGTGACTGCGGTGGAGATCACGATCGCCTCCGTCAACTTCGAGTCCAACCTCGATCTCTCTTCGTCGCTGACTACAATCACAGATACCGCCACTGCATCCTCTGCGCTTGCAGAAATCGAAACCTTCCTACAGACCGCTATCACCGGTGCCGCTGCGCTGGGTGCTGATTCAGCACGCCTCGACGATCAGTCCGAATTCGTTGGCAATCTGGTCGACTCGATGACTATGGGCGTTTCGACCATGACCGACACCAACATGGAAGAAGCCTCCGCACGACTGAGCGCTCTGCAGACCCAGCAAGAACTCGCGGTTCAATCGCTGACCATCGCGAACGAAGCGCCGGGCGCGCTGCTCCAACTCTTCCGCTAACAGGCTACCGGTCAGGGCGCATGATCGCGCCCTGACCACCTTACTTCTCTGAGAATCAGTGAATAACTAATACGTTAGGATAACACGTGAATGCCCTTCTAAAGGCGAAGAGCGCCTACGCGGCGGCAAAAGCCCCTACCCGCACCGCACGAAACACCGAATATGAGATCCTTGCACGTATCACGCATCGGATGATCGCGGCGAATAGCAAGGGATCGGACGGCTTCAAAGAGCTCGTTGCAGCAGTTTCCGACAATCGTAAACTCTGGGCGCTCTTCACTTCGGATTTGGCCAAGGATGGCAACAAACTGCCAGTCGAGTTGAAACAACGCCTGTTTCATCTGGCCCGCTTCACGCGTGAACACAGCAGCAAGGTCCTGGCTCGCAAGGCTTCGGTCCAGCCGCTAGTAGAAATCAACACGGCCATCATGCGTGGCCTCAGAAGCGGAGCGTCCTGAAAATGAGTGGATTGGTCCTTAAACTCGCACCAAAAGAGCGTGTCTTGGTCAACGGAGCAGTGATCGAGAACGGAGATCGCCGCAGTCGCCTGTCGATCGTCACACCCGACGCGCATATCCTGCGCCTCAGGGATGCGATCCATCCTGAGCAAGCGAATACACCGGTACGTCGGGTATGCTATTCAGCACAGCTGGTTTTGTCTGGCGATATCGACCCAGAGGAAGATCGCCTGCCAATGTTGCGTCGCATCGAGGAGCTGAGTCAGGTCTTCACCGACCCGGACAGCCGCGCGGCCTTGTCAGAGGCAACTGAAGCAGTGATCAGCAACAACCATTATCGCTGCCTCAAGGCCTTACGTGCCTTGCTGCCGCGAGAGGAACGGCTCATGGCCGTAAGATCACAATGACTTTCACTCCGCTCATTCCATCATCTGGGGTTGCGGGCTGGAATTTTCTGCAATCGACCTACGACCGGCAATATGACGCCTTTGTTCAGTCTGGTCAGTTAAAGAACGAGAGCGAGTACTTTGCCGAGGAGATCGGCAAAGTCACTTCTAGTGATGACCTTCTCAATGACCGCCGCCTGCTTCAGGTGGCGGTTAAGGCGTTTGGTCTCGAAGAGGAGATCAATTACCGTGCGCTTCTGCAGCGTGCGCTGAACGAGGGCACCTCTGCCAAAGACGCGCTTGCGAACACGATGAACGACGAGCGCTATGTCGAATTTTCGAATGCATTTGGGTTTGGTCCTGGCCAATCTCCCATGACCAGCGACAGCAAGGCCATGGAAGCGGTGGTCAACAAATTCCAATCGGCCTCTTTCGAGGAAGCGGTGGGCGAAGTTGATGAGACCATGCGCACAGCTCTATTTGCCAAACGCGCAATGCTCGAGGTTTTTGGCGAGCCTGATGAAAACGATTTTTCACAACTCAGCGTCAAGGAAAGAGCCCTGCGCGAATTTGATCTTTCAATGAAAGAGATCAACGGAGCGATAGACGATGTTCCGGGCGTTACCTCGGTTCAGGATCAGTGGGAAGACATTATTCAGCGAGATACGTTGACAGATTTTTTCAACACGACCTTGCGCATGCCGGCCGCCGCATCGGGCCTTGAAGACGATGAGCTTATCCAAGCATATCAGGACCGTGCAAAGATCGTGTTCGGAACTGACGACCCCACTGTCTTCTTCTCCGCCGAAAACAAGGACGTGCTTGTCGCCGCCTATAAGACACGCGCGACCGTCGATGGCGATCTGCCGGAAGACATAGCAAAAACCGCCCAACTCGCGGATCAGATATTGGGACAGATGGTGGCCCGAGACGCCGCCCTCAATGAAGAGTGGGACTATATTTCTCGTCAGGAACCGCTGGTAGATTTCATGAAAATCACGCTGGAACTGCCCGACAATATCGAGTCCCTAAAGACCAGTGACGCGATGCGCGTATACCGGGAAAAGGCTATCGAAGTGTTTGGGACTGATGACCCCAATGTCTTTGCCGATGCCGGGAACCTCGACAACATAATGGATATCTACCGCGAAAAAGCAGCCGAATCTGGCATGCGAAATGGCGAAATCTCGGCAAACTTGCGAACAGCTGAAACGATCCTGAAATTCTCTTTCAGTGAGAACGACGTCGTCGACGACGATAGCTTAGCGGCCTCTGAGACCGCAAAGATCGATGCAGGCTGGTACAGTATCATGGGGCAGACCGGTGTGCCGAGGTTCCTGCAAACCGCTTTGGATGTGAATACGGCCCTCGCACCAGATCAGACCTTTGATGAACTGACTATTGAAGAGCAGCTTGCCATCTACAAAGACAAGGCGGTTGAGCTTTTCGAAACTGATGACCTGAGCGAGCTGACGGGCCCCTATCAGATGAGCACGCTCAGTGATGCATATCGCACCAATGCAGAAGCGGCAGGCGAAAGCGAATTTTTCATCACCTACTATTCGCAAATCGCCGAACGTGAGTTGAACGGGCTGTTCCAGAGCGATGAAAGTGATGCAGACCAAGAGTTTGAGGACGCGCTTGAAGAACTGCGCACGATGAATGACGAGGACAAGGGGCCCAGTGCGAGCTCGCAATGGTTTACCATCATGGGCCAGCAAGCCATGACCGACTTCATGCAAGTGGCACTTGGGTTGCCGAAAGAGGTAACCCAGATGGACATTGACAAGGCGGTCGATGTCTACAAGCGCAAAGCCCAGGAAGTCCTTGGTACCGACAAGCCTTCTGAGTTCATCGCTGGCGACAAAATGGACGATCTGGTCAATCGCTACCTCACGCGCTCGCAAATGAACGATATAAACGGCGGCTACAGCTCGGGCAGCGCTGCATTGATGATGCTACGAAGTTGATGCGCTGCCGTTACATAGGAAAGCGCCTCGGGACCCGGGGCGCTTTTCAGGTTAACGCAATGATGCTGAGCCGACACTGTTCTGACCATATGGCTGGGCGTATTGCCAGGGCTGGAGTTCACTGATCGGTCTTTTCGATGAAAACTAACAATGTCGATGAGCATCCAGGTCAGATAACCGTGCGAAGTGAACCCGTTAAGTCTACAGATTTTTATGACCGAGGCTATGAAGTCCCAGTCCTACGCCGAGGCTTCTTGACCTAAGAAAAGACTGTCTTGGCAACCGATGGCGATGGGCCGAATGGTGCGTTCAACGGTACTGTGAGTCAACTCGACCAGTCGATCTGTTAAATCAGGACAGCCTGTCCCAATTTTCTGAGATATATTTGATGGTGCCACCGCTTTGGCGGGGCATTGCGGAACACACGCAGCGGTTTTCAATTCCATGCGGGCGCCATCCGCCATTGCTGTTATTAGGTAGCTCGTTTTTTAAAGTCGGAGCTATATGATTGCTTGGACGTTTTTCTTGCCGATGACTACCGAAGTGTATTGCCCCGGCCAAACGCGCGGGGCCTATCTATTTCACCCAGACTTCAACGCGCCTATTCGCCTGCCGACCCCATGCGCTGTTGTTGCAGGCGATCGGTAGAGTCTCACCATAGGCTTCGGTTTCGAGAAAGATACGATCCAGGTTTGCAGTTTCCGCTGCGCGCTCCACAGCTTGCCGCACAACCTCGGCGCGTTTGAGTGAGATGGCCCGATTGGTATCGGCGGGACCTTCACCATCTGAGAAACCGACAAAGACCATACGCTTGCCATCATATACACCCGCCTCAAGTTCTCTGGCGAGCAGGTCCACGTTGTTGCGAGACTGCGCGTCAGGCCGGGAAGAGCCGGTTTCGAACCGAAAAGAGGTCGTCAGACGCTGCAGGCCATCCAGACCGGAAATCATGCGTTGCAACTCTTCTAAGGGAGTGTCTTCGCCCGCAGCCTTGATCGCGTTGCTGAGACGCTCGCCCTGAGCCGCAAGTGGGATACGCTCGGCAGCCTGATCGACGAAACCGGCGCGGCGAATAACTATCTGTGCCGCCGGGCCGCGCACATAGGTCAGAAAGTCCCGCGCGACCCGTGGCAACCGATGCGCTGGCAAATAAAGAAACATCGGTGCGGTCAGCGGATAGTCCTCGGTCTTGATCGTTCGACGCCCCGCACTGAGAGAGAAACCGCAACTCCCGGTCAGCGTAAGTATTCTTGCCGTGCCGGTTTCAGAATAGCTGGCAATGCCAATTGCAAACGGATCCGTGGCCACAGTTCGCACCAGAGTATCGCTACGATCATGTCGCCGGATCTCTGCAGAGAGTGATAGGGCAGCGGGGGTCAACAACTTGTCCTCCACCGCCTGTGCCAAACCCGATCCCGCCACTGACAAATGGACCGTAATCGGTGCGTCCGGGCCATCCAGTTCTTGCCAGTTGGTGATTTGTCCGGCGTAGATCTGTGCCAATTGAGGCAGGGAAATGCGCCGGACCGGATTGGTCGGTGCCACGATCGGAACCATCGCATCCAGGGCCAAAACCCGACCGCGGTTCGACACTGACATGTCGCCCATCCCGGCCTCTGTAGCGAGGATGTGTTCTGCCTCCCGAATCTCCCGCAGAGCCATGACAATATCCGCCTGGTTCGCAAGGAGGTCAGCAAAACCTTCGTCAGTACTGCTGATATGGAAATTGAACCTCGCCGCCACGCGCCCATCCCGCAACAGCGTATATTCAAACTGCCGCGCATCATATTGTTCGCGCGCGGTCTGGAACCCGTTTCGCAGGGCAAAGCCCTCGATCAATGCCGGGAGAAGCACGTCCGCCATGGTTGATGACCCGGAAAACGTGAGTTCCGCGACATAATCCGACAGACTAGGACAACCCGGTCCATCACACCGCACACCCGATCCATCCACGGTCAGCTCGCCGAACTGAGTGTCCACGCGATAGAACTCGCCATCGAAGCCCAACAGGTTACCTGTCACCTCGATAGCACCATCGGGCGAGGACAGCGTCACGTCTTGTCCCAGAACCGGAAAGCTTGCGCCGAAAAAACAGAGTGCGGCGCAAACCGCCGCACGAAAATAGCTCATGAGAAATCCCGGTGTCGTCCCCGTCAGTTGGCGGCGATTTTCAGACTTTCGACGAGATTATTCAACACCAGAAAATCACCAACGGCAGAACATTCCGGAATGTTCAGGGTCAGATCCCGTGTCTGCAAGCGGTCCCCGCGATATTCCATCAGTTGCGCATCGATCAAGCGGTCGCAGTTGAGAGCAGTGATCTCCGCTTCGATCGATACGGAAACTGCTCCAGTCCCAGCATCCTTTGGCAGCGTGTAAACTTCGACACGCTGTGCCGCAATCTGATCTGAGTCCCCTAAAGACAGAACCTGCCCCGCAGCAAAACTTGCCTCAGATCCTTTCCACACGTGGCCCGGCTCGCCATAGGTGGCGCCAAACTCCAGCGCGTGGACCTCAAGGCCACTCTCGCCCTGCCATTGCAGAACAACACGCTCCACAGTGTCGAGATCATCGACGGTAACAACCGCGTCGAGATCCCGCCCGGACGCAAAATCCGCGATCACCACCGCGCGCGATACGAGGGCCGGAACAACGCCAGAGAACTTTCCCTCTGCATCCAAAGCATGGGTTATCATTACCCCGCCATGGTGCAGCGTAAATCGCTCGCCCGCGCGACAGGGCGCGCTGAGGTCAACCTGAAGCAGCGCATCAGGACGCGCTGACAGCAGCATGACCCCATCACAGCTCGACATTTCTGCACGAACGTCATCCGCACTGGATTGAGGCGACCGTTCAAGCGGTCTCGCCGAGGTGAAAGCGACATCTTGAAAGACGAGCTTTCCCGTTTCCGGTTCTGCCGGCAAGGCGGCTGGTCCTGAGGACTGCGCCTCCGCCGTTGCGCGTTGCAAGTCCGCGGTTTGCTGCATGTACAAACCGGTCCCCAATGCGCAAACGGCGGTAGCCGCGACGATCAGGACTGTCACTCGTGTACCCATACAAACTCTCCTCACCTCAAAAGGTTAAGGAATGGTATCGAGCGAAGGCGGCCAGACTGTGGCAAGCACCGGGACAGAACACGGCCATTGCCACAGTCTTTAATCGTTTTTGCCAATTCGGTGGGTTTAACCCAACTTTCCATGACAGTGCTTAAACTTCTTGCCGGATCCACAGGGGCATTTGTCGTTCCGCGACGGGTTCCCCCAGGTGCTTGGATCAGATTCGACGAATCCCGCACGTGGCTCTTCTGCAAGCGGCTCCTCCGCTGGTGCAGCGGCCTGCTGCGCCGCAGACTGACGTGCGGCCATTTGCATCATCATTTCACGCTGTTCGTCTTCGCTCAGCGGGCGCACGCGGGACAATTGCTGCGTGACAGCTTCCCGTAGCGAATCGAGCATCGTCTCGAACAGCTGGAAGCTTTCGTTCTTGTACTCGTTCAGCGGATCGCGCTGCGCATAGCCCCGGAAACCCACGACGGAGCGCAAATGTTCGAGAGTCAGCAGGTGTTCGCGCCATTTGGCGTCGATCGCTTGCAACAGAACCTGTTTCTCGATGTTGCTCATGCCTTCTTCGCCAAAGGCCTCGACTTTTTCGGCCATCAGCTTGTCGGATGCTTCGACCAGACGCTCACGGATTTGTTCATCATCGACACCCTCTTCGGCTGCCCATTCGACAACCGGGACGTCAATGCTGAGCTTGTCCTTTACGTCTTCGTGCAGACCTTCGGTATCCCATTGGTCGGCATAGGTCTTGGGCGGCATATACGTGTCGATCAGATCGTCGATAACCTCGTGACGCATGTCGGTGACGATTTCATGGGTATCGTCAGAGGCCATGATCTCGCGCCGCTGAGCAAAGACCACCTTGCGCTGGTCGTTCATCACGTCATCAAACTTCAGCACGTTCTTGCGCATGTCGAAGTTGCGGCCCTCGACCTTGGCCTGGGCACGTTCCAGCGACTTGTTCACCCAAGGGTGCACGATCGCCTCGCCTTCCTGCATGCCGAGGCCGGACAAAAGCTTGTCCAAGCGCTCGGAGCCAAAGATCCGCATCAGATCATCCTCGAGGCTGAGGTAGAAACGGGTGCGGCCCGGGTCCCCCTGACGGCCGGATCGACCGCGCAGCTGGTTGTCGATGCGGCGGCTTTCGTGACGCTCGGAAGCCATCACGAACAGACCACCGGCGTCCAACACCTTCTGTTTCTCTTCCGCGTGCTTGGCTTCTTCGTCTGCACGCAAAGCCGCCGGATCTGCGTCCGGGTTGGCCTCCAGCGCTTCCATCACCTTCAGATCGACATTCCCGCCGAGCTGAATATCGGTGCCGCGACCGGCCATATTGGTGGCGATGGTGACCGCAGCGTAGCGCCCGGCTTCGGCAACGATCTTGGCTTCCTGCTCGTGGTGACGGGCGTTCAGCACGTTGTGCGCGATGCCTTCCTCCTGCAGCAGATTGCTCAGCAGATCGGATTTCTCGATAGAGGTCGTACCCAGAAGGACCGGTTGACCCTTCTCATGCGCAACCTTGGCGTCCGCGATCATCGCTGCGTATTTCTCGGTGGCGGTGCGATAGACCTGATCGTCCTCATCCACACGGGCAATAGGCCGGTTGGTCGGCACGGCGACGGCGCCAAGACCATAGATTTCGGCAAATTCCTCTGCTTCGGTCATTGCAGTGCCGGTCATGCCCGACAGCTTGCTATAGAGACGGAAGTAGTTCTGGAAAGTGACCGATGCCAGCGTGGTATTTTCAGGCTGGATCTGTGTGCCTTCTTTTGCCTCGATCGCCTGATGCAGGCCATCCGAAAGGCGGCGACCAGGCATCATACGGCCAGTGAACTCATCGATCAGAACCACATTCCCGTCACGCACGATGTAGTCTTTGTCGCGCTGGAACAGTTTGTGCGCGCGCAGCGCCTGATTGACGTGATGCACCACGGTGGTGCTCTCTGGATCGTAAAGGCTTGCGCCCTCTTCCAGCAGACCGGCCTGCAGCAGCGACTGTTCAAGGAACTCGTTACCGTCGTCGGTAAAGGTCACGCCGCGTGTTTTTTCGTCGATCTCAAAGTGTTCATCGTCCAGCGTCGGGATCAGCTTGTCGATGGTTTCATACAGCTCAGAGCGATCTTCAGCCGGGCCAGAAATGATCAGCGGTGTGCGCGCCTCGTCGATCAGGATCGAGTCCACCTCATCAACGATCGCAAAGTTGTGGTGCTTCTGAAACACCTGATCCAGCGAGGGCTTCATATTGTCCCGCAGGTAGTCGAAACCCAGCTCGTTGTTGGTGGCGTAGGTCACATCGCACTGATAGGCGGCCATCTTCTCCGCCTCGGGCTGATTGGAATAGATCACCCCGGTGGTCATACCCAGCGCGTCGAACACCTTGCTCATCCACTCGCTGTCGCGTTTGGCGAGATATTCGTTCACCGTGACCACATGCACACCCTTGCCGGTGAGCGCGTTGAGATAGGCCGGAAGGGTCGCAACAAGCGTTTTGCCTTCCCCGGTCTTCATCTCGGAAATGTTACCTTGATGCAGGAAGATGCCACCCATCAACTGGGTGTCGAAGGCCCGCAGACCAAGCGCCCGGCGGGCAGCCTCACGTGCGTTGGCAAAGGCTTCGGGCAGAAGGTCGTCCAGACTTTCACCAGCGAGAGCCCGCTTACGCAGATCCTCGGTCTTATCCCTCACCTCCTGGTCACTCATCGCCTCGAACTCAGGCTCCAGCGCGTTGATTTTTGCAATCAGCGGCCGTGTCGCCTTGATTTTGCGGTCATTCGGCGTGCCGAAGACCTTTTTGGCGAGAGTTCCGATACCCAGCATGTGCGCTCCAAAAGTCCTGTTCACGGCCTTGTTTAGCGGCAGGCTTGCCCGCCGTGTTCTCAACCCATAAACAATGGTGGAAAGACGGTCCTGCCGCAGGCCTTATGGCGATGTAAGGGGCAGGAAAATAAGTGTCAACGCCGCGACCCGTCGCGGCACCAAGATAGGATAGTTTCCATGCGCAAAGGTCTCACTTTTTTGCAAAGCGTCGTGGCCGCCACAGTTTTTGGCCTCGCGATCCCCGCATATGCCGATCAAAACGCACAGACCGTCGTCGCAAAGGTGAACGGCGAAGAGATCACGGTAGGTCACATGATCGTCGCGCGCTCCAAATTGCCAGCGCAATACCAAAGCCTGCCGGATGATGTTCTGTTCAAGGCTCTGCTGGATCAGCTGGTCCAGCAAACCACGCTGAAACAGCAGCTGCACGGTGAAGTTCCCGAACGCGTCCGTCTTTCTGTGGAAAACGAGCAACGCTCTCTGCTGGCCTCTGAGGTGATCGAAGCGATCATGGAAAGCTCCCAGTCTGAGGATGCGATCCGTGACGCTTATGACGCGCGCTATTCCACCGGGGATGGCGGAGACGAATTCGACGCCGCGCATATTCTGGTTGAGACGGAAGAAGAAGCCAACGAAATCAAAAGTCAGCTGGACGAGGGTGCAGATTTCGCCGCCTTGGCAAAGGAATCATCAACCGGCCCATCCGGCCCAAATGGTGGTGCACTGGGTTGGTTCACCAACGGTCAGATGGTGCCGGAGTTTGAAGAGGCCGTCATGGATTTGCGTGCCGGCGGTGTGTCCGAACCTGTGAAAACCCAGTTCGGGTGGCATGTGATCAAGCTCAACGAGCGCCGCAAGCTGGAGGCCCCGGAGTTTGACGAGGTGCGGGATGAGATCGCGCAGGAACTCTCGGTTCAGGCCGTGGAGGATCGCGTCAGCCAACTGACGGCGAACGCGACCATTGAACGCCCCGTGATCGACGATCTGGACCCGTCCATCCTGCGCGATATGAGCCTGATCAACAACTGATCTCCTTCTGCCTTTCTGAAACTGGAAATCCAAGATGGCAAAATCTCTGCCCCGTTCTCCGCTCGCCCCAGCCGAGTTTCCCGCCTTGCCCGCGATTGGTGGCGTGCGTTTCGCCGCCGCCGCTGCGGGGGTGAAGTATCAGGGTCGTACCGACGTTATGCTTGCGGTCATGGACCCCGGCACGTCGGTTGCGGGCGTGTTTACCCGCTCTGCGACGCGCTCAGCACCGGTTCTGGACTGCCAGGAAAAGCTTGGCGGGGGAACGGATCAAGGGGCTGCCATTTTGGTGAACTCCGGCAATTCCAACGCTTTTACTGGGCACTATGGCCAATCCTCCGTCGCGGAAATCACCGCGGCGGTTGCGGCGCTCACCAACCTGCCGCAAACGCGTATTTTCACCGCATCGACAGGTGTCATTGGTGAACCCCTGCCTCATGATCGGATCGTTGTGAAACTCGACGAGCTGAACGCGGGTCTGTCTGATACCGAAATGAAGGCCGCCGCCGAAGCGATCATGACAACGGATACCTTCGCCAAAGGCGCCTCCACCACGGTGGAGATTGATGGCAAACCTGTGCAGATTGCCGGTATCGCCAAGGGATCCGGCATGGTCGCGCCCGACATGGCAACGATGCTGGTCTATATCTTTACAGATGCCGCCTACGAACAAGCGAGCCTGCAGGCGCTACTCTCTGCCCAGAATGAAACCTCCTTTAACTGCATCACGGTCGACAGCGACACCTCGACCTCGGACAGTCTGATGCTCTGCGCAACGGGTGCGTCGGGTGTGGATGCGACCGGTAACGCAGACTTCGCCAAGGGACTGAGAACTGTCATGCTCGACCTTGCACATCAGGTTGTGCGTGACGGCGAAGGCGCGACAAAATTTGTTGAAATTCAGGTGACCGGTGCCGCAACCGATGCCGACGCCAAGATCCACGGTTTGACGATCGCAAATTCGCCGCTGGTGAAGACGGCCATCGCTGGCGAGGATCCCAATTGGGGCCGTGTTGTCATGGCCATCGGAAAATCCGGTGCCAAAGCGGACCGCGATCTCCTGTCGATCTCTTTCGGCGATGTTCTGGTGGCCGAAAACGGTTGGGTCGCCCCCACCTACAAGGAAGAACAGGGAGCTGCAGAAATGCAAAAGGCAGAGATCGCGATCAAAGTTGATCTCGGCCTCGGGGATGGAACGTCGACCGTCTGGACCTGTGACTTGACCCACCAGTACATCACCATCAATGCAGATTACCGCTCATGACCATGACCCAAGGCAAAAAGGTGGTACTGGTTTCAGCAGTCGCCCTGATCGATGTGGAGGGCCGTATCCTCTTGGCGCAACGCCCTGAGGGCAAGTCCATGGCAGGCCTGTGGGAGTTTCCCGGCGGCAAGCTGGAGCCCGGCGAAACACCGGAAGAGGCCCTGATCCGCGAATTGCAGGAAGAGCTCGGCATCAACACCTGGTCAAGCTGCCTCGCGCCGCTGACGTTTGCCAGCCACAGCTACGAAACCTTCCATCTGCTGATGCCACTCTTTGCCTGCCGAAAGTGGGAAGGCATTCCGCAGGCGCGCGAAGGTCAGGTTCTGAAATGGGCACGAGCGCAGGAGCTGCGCGACTATCCGATGCCTCCCGCGGACATTCCGCTGATCCCTATCCTGCGCGATTGGCTCTGACTGAAGACACCAGCGTTCAAAGATTGCTCCACGATCACGACATGCACCCAGCCCTGCGATCCGCATAGCTGGGTGTTGTTGTATCCGCGGTGCGACCGTCCCAGGGTGCCAGTGCGTTAGGTTCAGTCAAGAAGCGGCTGGAACAAGGTGGAAGTACGAACAACTGCGTGAGCGTCTCTGCGCGCATAGTGAATACAGTGCTAGGTTCCTTCACCCTCGCAAGAAAAAGCCCCGACCTTTGCAGGCCAGGGCTTTAAAATTCTCAGGTGACCTTAGGTCAGTCGAGGGTACGGGTCACTTCCACACGCTCGAAGATCTCGATCACATCCTTCGGACGGATGTCTTCGTAGTTCTCGAAGGCCATACCGCATTCTTGACCGGACTGAACCTCTGCCACTTCGTCCTTAAAGCGCTTGAGGGTCTTCAGAGTACCCTCGTGGATCACCACGTTGTCACGCAGCAGGCGAACACCTGCGGAGCGGCGTGCGACACCTTCGGTGACCAGACAGCCAGCAACCTTGCCAACGTTGGAAACCTTGAAGACGTCCTTGATCTCGGCATAACCGATGAAGTTCTCTTTGATCTCCGCAGAGAGCAGGCCAGAGGCTGCCGCCTTCACATCATCCACCAGATCATAGATCACCGAATAGTAACGGATCTCCACACCCTTCTGGTTGGCAGTGTTGCGCGCAGACGCATTGGCACGAACGTTGAAGCCCATGACCGGCGCACCCGAGGCCTCGGCAAGACCGATATCGGTCTCGGTGATCGCGCCAACACCGGAGTGCAGCACCCGCACGCGGACCTCGTCGTTGCCGATCTTCTCCATCGCCTGAACGATCGCTTCCGCAGAACCCTGCACATCCGCTTTGACCAGAATCGGCAGCTCGGAGACGGTTTCGTCATCCTTGGCCTTCTGCATCAGCTGTTCCAGCGTTGTCGCGGCACCGGCGGCGGCACGTTTGTCCTTGGCCGCGTGCTCACGGTATTCCGCGATTTCGCGGGCCTGAGCCTCGGTCTCGGTCACGTTCAGCACGTCGCCCGCTTCGGGTGTTCCGTTCAGACCCAGAACCTCAACCGGCACCGAAGGTCCGGCTTCCTGGACGCGTTCACCCTTGTCGTTGATGAGCGCGCGGACCTTACCGTACTGCTCACCCACAACGAAGATGTCGCCCTGACGCAGGGTCCCTTTTTGAACCAGAACCGTAGCAACCGGACCGCGACCAACGTCAAGCTGAGCTTCGATCACAGCACCTTGAGCCGCCCGATCGGGGTTGGCTTTCAGTTCGAGAAGTTCAGACTGCAAAGCGATGGCTTCGAGCAGTTCATCAAGACCCTGACCGGTATGGGCAGAGACTTCGACGTCCTGAACCTCACCAGACATTGCTTCCACAATCACTTCATGCTGCAGCAGCTCTGTCCGGACCCGTGTCGCATCGGCGGCGGGTTTGTCGATCTTGTTGATCGCCACAATCATCGGCACACCGGCCGCCTTCGCATGGGCGATCGCCTCGATGGTCTGCGGCATGACCGAGTCATCGGCAGCAACCACCAAAACCACGATATCCGTGACCTGAGCACCACGCGAACGCATGGACGTAAAGGCCGCGTGGCCCGGTGTGTCGAGGAAGGACAGCACGGCACCGCTATCGGTGGTCACCTGATACGCACCGATGTGCTGGGTGATTCCGCCAGCTTCGCCGGACACAACCTTTGCATCACGGATCGCATCAAGCAGCGACGTCTTACCATGGTCAACGTGACCCATGATCGTGATGACCGGCGGACGCGATTCCAGATCGTCATCGGCGTCGATGATTTCCTTGATGACATCCTCGACGTCAGCGTCGGAAACACGGACCACCTTGTGGCCGAATTCCTCGATGATCAGCTCGGCGGTATCGGCGTCGATGGTCTGGTTTTGTGTGACCATCATGCCCATTTTCATCAGAGCCTTGACCACATCAGCCACGCGCTCAGCCATACGATTCGCCAGCTCGGATACCACAATGGCCTCCGGAAGCTGCACTTCACGAATGACCTTTTCGCGCTCGATCTGCCCCATGGCTTTCTGACGCGCACGCTCTTGCTTGCGCTTCATCGACGCGACGGAGCGTTGACGACCACCTTCGCCACCAGTTGCCTGGCTCAGCGTCAGCTTGCCGGAGCGACGGCCGCCATCATTGCGAACCTTGGTGCCACGACCACGTTCTTCACGCTCGCGTTCCGCTTTGCGCGGAGCTTGTGCCGCGGGCTTGGCTGCACCTGCAGGGCCGCGCGCTTCGGCAGGGGCACCGGCGGTCTTGTCGGCTTTCGGCGCAGCTTTCTCGGCAGCGGCACGCTTGGCGGCCTCTGCGTCTTCTTTGCGCTTGCGCTCTTCATCTTCTGCCTTTTGGCGGGCCCGCTCTTCAGCTTCGCGCTGTTCGCGTTCCTTCACCTCTTGCTCGGCACGGCGGCGCTCACGCTCTTCGGCGCGGGCCTTCTCCTCGGCTTCACGCTGGGCAGCCTCTTCGGATTCGCGGGCCTTGGCGGCCTGGAGCGCCTTCAGGCGACGTTCCATTTCCGCATCAGAAATTCCAGCAGGGCGCCGCGAAGCATCGCCGGCCGCAACGCCGCCGGCGCCGCCTTTGCCTGCGCCCGGCTTGGGGACAACCACGCGCTTACGCTTGGTTTCCACCACAACATTCTTGGTCCGACCGTGGCTGAAGCTCTGTTTAACGTTCCCGGGACGAGACCCGCTACCACGAAGACCCAATGTCTTTTTGCCGTCACTATCGCTCATAAAGCTCTTTATCCTTCCGTGCGGCCGTTGCCGCCCTTTTCGCGCAAACCCTGCAATCGCTGGGCTTCCTCTACAACACGTTGGCTGAGTCCACCAGAGGCGAGCGCGGCATGTATGACAGTTTCACGCCCAAAAGCCATCCCAAGCTCGTCCGCTGTCATGCATCCGATGTATTTGCCGCGATGCGGCGTGCTTAGTTTTGACTTACCTCGCCCGGATCCGTCAGAGGCTTGGATCAGAACCCGTGCCTCCTCTTTATCCAGCCAATCCTTGACCTTCTCATACCCCCCAACGGCGTCGCCCGACTTGCGAGCAAGGCTGATCAGATCAACAGTGCGGCGCAAAACTTGTCGCTCCACATCGTCAACCAGACCATCCTGAACCGTGACCTGCGCCTTGAAGCCGCGGGCGAAAAGTTTTTTCTTTACCGCCTGCGTCAGCGCATCGCGCGTCGCAGAGACATAGACGCCGCGACCGGGCAATTTCCCCATCACATCGGCAAAGACCTGATTGTCAGGCCCCAGCACGAAACGGATGAGCCCGGCTTTGGGCTCTGTCTCGCCAGTGGCGACACATTTCCGTTCCGGCCCGTCTGAACGGGATTTTTCTGCACCACCACGGGTCATTTACGTCTCCTGGGAGTCGGGAAGCCGATCAGGCTTCCACATCCCCTTCCACTTCTTCTTCGGGGTCTTCTGCATCCGCTTCAAGCTCGGCCGGGTCTACCCAGCCCAACATGATGCGGGCAGTCATCACCAGCTTTTGCGCCTCTTCCAGGCTCATGCCGAAGGGCTCAAGGATGCCTTCATCCTTCACCCGCTCACCATTGGCAGTGGTCCAGCCACCCGCAAGTTCCCAGTCAGCGCAAGTGGCAAAGTCGTCAACAGTCTTGACGTCGTCCTTGGCCAGCGCCTCCACCATCTGGGGTGTCAGGCCCTCAAAGTCAATAAGACTGTCCTCGGCACCCAGACTGCGGGCATTGTCCAGCGCCGCCTTGGCCTGCGCTTCGAGATAGTCTCGCGCCCGGGCTTGCAGCTCCTGGGCGGTGCCGTCGTCCACACCATCAATGACCAGAAGCTCGTCCAGCTCAACATAGGCAACCTCTTCGAGGTTGGTGAAGCCTTCTGACACCAGCAACTGGGCAAAGAACTCGTCCAGATCGAGGGTCTCCATGAACAATCCGGTCCGCGCCTCGAATTCCTTCTGACGGCGAGCTGATTCTTCCTCTTCAGTCATGATATCGATGTCGAGGCTGGTCAGCTGCGAGGCCAGACGCACGTTCTGACCGCGACGGCCAATGGCCAGGGACAACTGTTCGTCCGGAACCACCACTTCGATCTTGCCGGCTTCTTCGTCCAGAACCACCTTGGAAACCTCGGCAGGCTGCAGCGCGTTCACCAGGAAGGTCGGCTGATCCTCGTTCCACGGGATGATGTCGATTTTCTCGCCCTGCAGCTCGTTGACCACGGCCTGCACGCGGGAGCCGCGCATACCAACACAGGCGCCAACCGGATCGATGGAGCTGTCATAGGACACCACGGCGATCTTCGCGCGCGAGCCGGGATCACGGGCCACGGCCTTGATCTCGATGATGCCGTCATAGATTTCCGGCACTTCCATCTTGAACAGCTCGGCCATGAATTCCGGCGCGGTCCGGCTCAGGAAGATCTGCGGGCCGCGCGGCTCACGGCGCACGTCCTTGATAAAGCAGCGAATACGGTCGTTCGGGCGGTAGCTTTCGCGGCCGATCTTCTCGTTGCGGCGCAGGATACCCTCGCCAGAGCCAACGTCGACAATGACATTGCCGTATTCTTCACGCTTGACGAGACCATTGATGATGGTGCCGTTGCGGTCCTTGAATTCTTCGTACTGACGGTCCCGCTCGGCTTCACGCACTTTTTGCAGAATCACCTGCTTGGCGGATTGCGCGGCAATGCGGCCCATTTCGACCGGGGGAACTTCATCGACGATGGTATCACCGATCGTCGGGTTCTCCATGTATTGCTTTGCCTGCGCGACTGTCAGCTCAGCCTGATAGTTTTCCAGCTCCGCATCCTCGACCACGGTCCGGACGCGGGTGAAGGTCGCCTTGCCGGTCTTGCGGTCGATGGAGACACGAATGTCCATCTCGCTGCCGTAGCGGCTCTTGGCCGCACGGGCGAGGGATTCTTCCATCGCGTCGACGACCAGACCCGGGTCGATCATCTTCTCGCGCGCCACGGCCTCGGCGGTTTGCAACAGCTCCAGCTGGTTTGCAGAGGTGATAGCCATTACTCGTTCTCCTCTTCGGACCCTTTGGTCCCTTCTGCGGACCCTTCGGTCTCGATGTCGTCAAAGGCGTCGTCGTTCAATACGCCAGCGGCCTTGCGCTGACGCAGCATTTCCTTGATCAGATCGTCCGTCAGCACCAGTTTGGCATCGCTCAACCAGTCGAATTTCAAACCGATCGTCACGGTTTCGCCGTGCTCTTCGATGTTGATCAGGACTTCATCCCCTTCAACTCCGGCCAGCTCGCCCTTGAAACGGCGGCGGCCATCGATCAACTCAGCCGTTTCAAGTTTCGCTTCATACCCTTCGAACATGTCGAAGTCTTTCAGACGTGTCAGAGGCCGATCAATGCCGGGGCTCGAAACCTCGAGCGTATAGGCATCAAGAATTGGATCCTCGACGTCGAGTGTCGCGCTGATCGCGTTCGAGATCGCGGCACAGTCATCAACTTCGATACCGCCATCGGGACGGTCTGCCATGATCTGCATCGTGGTCATCTTTCCGGACATCAACCGGATACGCACCAGCTCATAGCCGAGATCCTCGATCACCGGGGTGATGATCTCGGCCAGGCGGCGGTCGATCGCAGCTTTGGCAATAAGATCGTTGGTCATCAGACCTCCAAACACAAAAAAACGGGCCGCGGCCCGTCGAAATTAATCGTTGGTACCTCAGGCCCAGAGCCCGACGCGCCGCTGTTGAGCGTGGATATACGCCCACACGCGCGGTTTTGCAACCCTTTCCTCCGGCGGCAAAGCTTAACTCTGCCCGAGGGGCGCTTACGCATCTCCCAATCAGGCAGGAGCGGGTGTCGAATCACCAGGTCTGATTGCCTTGAGGGCGTTCACGATGGATGCTGTCAGTCGGCGCATCTCTTTGGCTCGACGCAGATGTCAGATCACGCCATCCACCACCGCTCAGTGATGCGATGGTCATCCAAGGAGCCGCGGTTGGAAATACGCCGGGGCATGACGACATGCTGACCGGCTGCCAGCGCCATATCCCCCTCGGAAGGATGATAATTGAAACTGCCGCGCCCTCTCAGACCCTCTGGCGTTGGCAGGGAGGCAACATCCACAAAGCCATCGCGCAAGGCCTCGGCCCGAACGACCGCGTCTGAAATCACGATCAGATCCAACGCGTCAAACCAGCCGGCACTGCCGTCCTTGTAGTGTTGCTCTCTGCGGCGGGCCCGGAAGTGACGCCCATCTTGCGCGCGCTCAACCGCGTAAAGGCCTGTTCCCGTCATCGTCGCCAAGCTGGCCTGCACATCGCCGTCAGCGGCGATCACCAGACCCGTGTCGGCCAGCCGATAGGGCAAATGGGGGTTGCCTTCATCGAGCACAAATTCAATCGCGTCACCATCCTTCAGGGTCAGCGCACGTAGCCCTTCCAGACGCAGATCACCTCGCGATGCATGTGCCTCAAGCGAGGCGATCACATCGCTTGCCCTCAAAGGCAAACCATTGTGAAAGGACACGTCCTGCCGCAGCTTCACAATCCACCGCCGTGCGGAATCGTCACTGTGCCAGCCGGTTGCCAGTTCCCCCCGCAACAGACCGTCAGGCGCTACTTCCGTCAATTGATCATAGACCGCGCCACGGGCCACCCGCTCAAGGAGGCCCCCGTCGCGCGGCACTGCAAGGCGCAGCGTGCCGCCCCGGCGGGGCTGCTGCGCCAGACTGGTGCCCGTCGCCGCCAATAGCGCGGCGGCCGCACCGCTGGCAAAGAGAGCACGACGGTCCAGGCGCTTCATGTCGTCAGTTCCTCGGCCAGTTGGTCCATCGTCTTGACCAGCTCTGCGCTGATTCCAGGCTCCGACAGCGCGTGGCCTGCATTTCGCACCATGATCAGGTCGGAGTTCGGCCATTGCTTGTGAATATCGTATGCGGATTGCGGTGGGCAGATCATGTCATACCTCCCCTGCACGATGACGCCGGGAATATGCGCAATGCGCCCCATATTTGCAAGGATTTGACCATCCATATGCAGAAAGCCACCGTTCGAGAAATAGTGATTTTCCAACCGGGCGAAGGCCCGCGCGTAATCGCCGGGGCTCTCTCCCGACACGCCGTTCGAGTAAACGGACGCCAGCGCGTTTTCCCACGCTGACCACGCGCGTCCAAAGCGCACTTCTTCTTCGCGATCTCCCGAAAACAGGCGCCGATGATAGGCTGCGATCAAATCATCATGCTCGTCCTCGGGAACAAGCGCTGTGAACTTCTCCCAAGTCTCCGGCCAGAATTTGCCCGCGCCGCCCCCGTAGAACCATGCAAGTTCAGACTGCGTCATCAGGAAAACACCGCGCAGAATGAGGTGGCTAACCCGGTCAGGGTGCGTCTGAGCATAGACCAACGCCAGGGTCGCCCCCCAGCTGCCACCAAACACCATCCAGCTGTTGATCTCCAAGAGCTCGCGGATGAGCTCCATATCCGCCACCAGATGCCAAGTGGTATTGTCCTCGCAGGAGGCGTGCGGACGAGAGCGGCCACAACCCCGCTGATCAAACAGGATAATCCGGTAGACACTCGGATCAAAATACCGCCGCATCGCAGGGCTGGTGCCACCGCCGGGGCCGCCATGGCACACGATAACCGGCACGCCATCGGGATTTCCGGACTGCTCCAAATAGATCCGGTGCCCTTGGCCCACGTCCAGCATCCGCTGATCAAATGGCTCGATCGGCGGATAGAGAAACTGCACTGCGCGCTTTTGATCCGGGTATTTGTCCATTACTGACCTAACTAACGACTAAACCCACAAGAAAACACACGGAGACAGGAATGCAAGCGCAACAGTCCACGGTTGACCCCTCCGAGATTGCCAAGTTCGAGGCAATGGCTGCGGAATGGTGGGATCCCAATGGGAAATTCAAGCCCCTGCACATGCTCAACCCGTGTCGCCTGGACTACATCACCCGCCAGATTGCCGGGGAGTTTGAGCGCGACCTTACATCTGCCGCTCCGTTTGCGGGCCTGCGTATCCTCGATATCGGTTGCGGGGGTGGACTCCTGAGTGAACCCATGGCTCGCCTCGGCGCAGATGTGGTCGGGGCCGACGCCGCCGAAGGCAACCTGCCCGTTGCCCGAATTCACGCAGAGCAATCAGGTCTGGAAATCGACTACCGCCACACCACGGCAGAGGCACTCGCAGAGGCTGGTGAGGCCTTTGATGTGATCTTGAACATGGAAGTGGTCGAACATGTCGCTGACCCGCTTAGCTATCTCACTGCGACACAACAGCTGCTGAAGTCCGGCGGGTTGCAAATCTGCTCCACAATCAATCGCAACCCTAAGAGCTATGCCATGGCAATCGTGGGCGCCGAAGTCGTGATGCGCTGGCTGCCGCGTGGTACTCATGAGTGGTCCAAGTTCATCACCCCGGATGAACTATTCGATCTGCTGAGCCAAGCTGGAATGACGCCGGTGGACCGCAAGGGGTTTGTCTTCAACCCGCTGTTGTGGAGTTGGTCGATCTCTGACCGCGACCTCAGTGTAAATTACGTCACGGCAAGCACAAAGCCCTGATGCGATGCCGCGCCAGCGCGAATTCACAGTCAATTTTCGGTGCGACCGCTTGCTTTGGCCTTCTGCCTATACTTTAGTATATGCACTCATCCAAACGCGTCGTTGCGAAGATCTGCTGTAGCTCCTAGATGTCCCGTCTTGCACAGGGAATATACTGCTCTGGCAGGCACTCGATGCCCGACGGAACAGAATTTGTGCAATTGGGGACACACTCACACCACTCACGGCCCTAATTTTAAAGAGAGCGCCGGAATTACCCGGCGCTCTCTTTCATTCAACCAATCGTTGGTATCTCAGTCTTCGGTTTCCAACTTGCCGCGAAACTCTCGCAGGATCGGGAGCGCCGCACGGACACGGTCTCCCCCCAACTCGCTCACCACTTCGGAAATCATCGGAATGATCGAGGCCAACGCCGCATCGCGCGCTTTGCGTCCTGCCGGACTGATGGCGACCATCTTGCGGCGCGCATCATCCCAATCCGGTCGGACGTGCACATAACCAGCGACTTCTAGCTTGTTGATCGTGTTCGTCATGGCACCGCGCGTCACATGAAAGGCCTTGGCCAATTGTGCCGGGGATCGTTCGAGCCCCGCCCGTGCAAGGTGGTTCAGAACCGAAAAATGTGACAGCTCCATTCCCTTGGGCAGAGCCTTGCCCAATCGTGCCCGCGCAAGCTGGTCAGCCATCAGTATTTCGCTGAATAGCGAAATGGCAAGGGAATGGTTCTCATCCATCAGGGTCCGTCAAACTCCCGGTCATGGGTCAGCGAAGGTACGCGTTTGCGTGCCTTGTTCACCTCTTCGAGGTCGAGGTCAACGCAAGTAATTCCGACCTCAGTACCCGCATCGGCCAGAACCTCTCCCCAGGGGGCAATCGCGACCGAATGACCGAAGGTCTGGCGCTGCGCGCCGCGGCTTGCCGGATGCACACCCGTCTGGGCCGCAGCCAAGACAAAACAGCCTGTTTCGATCGCCCGAGCCCGAAGCAGACTATGCCAATGGGCCGCCCCCGTCACATGCGAAAACGCTGCTGGAGCGGTCAAGATCGTTGCCCCGCCCTGAGCCAATCGTCGATGCAGCGCCGGAAAGCGCACATCGTAGCAAATGGTGAGGCCAATCTTTGCAAAATCAGTTTCTGCAACAACAGCCTGCGTACCCGGACGGTAGCCATCAGATTCCCGGTAGGTCTCCTCTGGGGTCACTTCGACGTCAAACATATGGATCTTGTCATACCGCGCCGTGATCTCACCACTTGGTGTGATCACGAATTGCCGGTTGGCAAAGCGTCCATCGCCGTCCTTCGTCTTGAGTCCCAAAGAACCGATGGACACCCACACACCATGTTTCGCGGCAGCGTCACGCAGGCCGGACAGCGTCGGATCATCCTCTTCGTGACAGAGCACCTCACGCTGATGGGTCCGGCTTGTCGACAGGCAGTTTGTAACTTCCGGGGTCAGAATAAACTCCGCCCCCTGCGAAACCGCATCCGCCATCATTTGCCTGACCGTTATGAGATTTTCAGCCGGCACATCGGAGGAGGTCATCTGTAGAAGTGCGGCACGTACCATGGAGCTCAGGCCGCAAGCAGCGGATCGAGCTTTCCAGCGCGATCCAGCGTATAAAGCTCATCACATCCGCCGACATGCGTCTCACCAACAAAGATCTGTGGTACCGTGCGACCGCCATTGGCGCGTTGGATCATCTCTGCCTTGCGATCCGGGTCAGCCAGTACATCGATTTCGGAAAAGCTGACCCCCTTCTGGTTCAGCAAACGCTTGGCTGCGTGGCAAAAGCCGCAAAGGGGTGAGGTATAGATTTCGACCGGTTTCATGTTGGTCTCCGTAGGCTTGGTTCATGGATGCTGAGCCATGTGGTACTTTTTATCAAGCTTTGCCAGCCTTTTCACGCCGCCGTGACCCGGGCAAGCACGACAACATTGACAGAAGCCGCCCCCGCAACGATGCATGCACTCGCACATGCGGAAAGCGTCGCCCCGCTGGTCATCACATCATCCACAAGCAGAACCTCTCTGCCCTGCATCCGACATCCCATTCGTGGATGCGGCCGGATTGCGTCCATCAGGATCGTCATGCGCTCGTCCCGGCTGCGCCCTTCCAGCATCGGTGTCTGTAGGGACCGTATCAATGCGTCTGGGCAGCAGTCCTGCCCCTCGCGTGCAGCCAGCGCCTGCGCCAATAAGGCAGACTGGTTATATCGGCGGCGCACCAATCGTGTCCAATGCAGCGGCACGGGCACAATCAACGGATCGTTGATCAAGAGGTCGGCGGCGGCGCGGCCCATCCAGGCCGATGCCGGACGCACAAGATCCGTTCGGTCCCCGTGTTTCAACGCCAATACCAAGCGACGCCCTTGCCCGCTGTAGATGATCGCCGCACGCCCCTGCTGCCAGTTTCGCGGGGTTTGCAAACAGTCATCACAACGCACGATTTGCCCGTCGTCCTCACCCGGCACCGGCACCCCGCAGCTGTGACATACAAGACCCGAGATGAAGGATGTATCGCGCCAGCACGCGCTACAAAGTCCAAAATCGCTTTCGACCAACCCGCCACAATTCAGACAGCGCGCCGGGTAAATCAATGAAACTGCCGTTTGAAACCGTGTGCGCAACGTCATAGGTACACCTCATGACTCAAGAACCAATGGCTCATCCCCAGATCTTCGATCACGACGCACTTCGGCAACGCCGCATTCGACGTAAATCGGATGCGATGTTCCTGCACGACATGGCGAGAGACGAGGTCGAGGATCGGCTGAGCATGGTTAAGAGAACCTTTACCAAGCCAGCGATTGTTGCGCCTTTTGCGGAACCTTGGGAAAACGTACTCCCTGGGCAGAAAACCGTTCTCGACAACGACGTTCTGGCGCTGGAGCCACAAGCACATGACGTGATCATTCATGTCATGGCGCTGCACTGGGCCAATGATCCAGTCGGGCAGTTGATCCAGTGCCGGCGCGCCTTGCAGGAGGACGGTCTACTTCTCTTGGTGACACTTGGTGGTCAGACGCTGCATGAGCTGCGGACCTCGCTTGCAGAGGCCGAAACTTATATCAGCGGCGGCCTGTCGCCGCGCGTTGCACCAATGGGTGAAATTCGCGACCTCGGCGCTCTTCTGCAACGAGCGGGCTTTGCTTTGCCCGTCGCAGACGTGGTGCCGCTTTCGGTGCAATACCGCGACCTGCCGCATCTGATGCAAGACCTGCGCGCCATGGGGGAAACCAACGCGATGACCAACCGGCTCCGCAAACCGACGCGCCGGGCAGTGTTCGACTTGGCGAATCACATCTATGGTCAGAATTTTGCCACCGAAGACGGCAAGCTGAACGCAACATTCGAGCTTGTGTGCCTCACCGGTTGGTCGCCGGCCGACACCCAACCACAACCCCTGCGTCCCGGCTCTGCAAAGATGCGCCTGGCAGATGCGTTGAAAGTCCCGGAGAGCAAGGTTCCAGATCGAGACCAATAACCTGAGCCAATGGTCGCAGTCAGGTGATCCAATTGGCCATCAGCCCCGTAACACCGTATCAATTGATAAAATCTCTCACTGCGATATCACACAGGACCCCTACCCATGCTGGATGCTAGCCCGACTGCGACCTGCCCTGCTCATGCCCCCGCGGACCATCCGGCGGTCAAGCCTGAGAAGGTCGGTATCCTGCTGGCGAATCTCGGTACACCGGATCACTACAGCTATTGGCCCATGCGTCGTTACTTGGGCGAATTCCTGTCCGACAAGCGCGTCATCGACTACCCCGCGTGGAAGTGGCAACCGCTGCTGCAGCTTATCATTCTCACCAAGAGACCGTTCGCATCGGGCGCTGCCTACAAATCCATCTGGAACCACGACAAGGGCGAAAGCCCGCTTATGACGATCACCAAGGACCAGACCCACGAGATGGCGCAGGCGATGGAAGCGATCTACGGCGATCAGGTCATGGTGGATTTCTGCATGCGCTACGGCAATCCGTCGACCAAATCCAAGGTTGACGAAATGGTGGCTGCCGGTTGTCGCAAGATCCTCTTTGTGCCGTTGTATCCGCAGTATGCTGGCGCCACCTCTGGCACCGCGAATGACGAATTCTTCCGTGCCCTGATGGAACAGACCTGGCAACCTGCCGCTCGGACAATCGAACCCTACTTCGATCAGCCTGAGTATATTGATGCTCTGGCGAAGTCGGTGGAGGAAGCCTATGCGAAGGCGGAGAAGAAACCCGATATTCTGGTCTGCTCCTATCATGGCATGCCAAAACGCTACCTGATGCAGGGGGATCCCTACCACTGCCAGTGCCAGAAAACGACTCGGCTGCTGCGCGAACGGTTGGGATGGGACGAATCACAGATCACCACCACATTTCAGTCGGTCTTTGGCCCTGAAGAGTGGCTGCGTCCCTACACGGTGGAACATGTCGCGGAGCTGGCGAAGCAGGGCAAAAAGCGGATTGCGGTGATCGCCCCGGCATTTTCCGCCGACTGCATCGAGACTCTGGAAGAGATCAACGAAGAGATTTTCGAGAGCTTTGAACACGCGGGCGGGGAAGACTTCACCTACATCCCCTGCCTAAATGAAAGCGCAGGTCACATTTCGGCCCTGTCAAAGATGATCCAGAACAATCTTAAAGGGTGGCTGGACTGACTGCGCATGATCGTCGCTAGGCAGGTATGTCGCGCTCTAAACATCTTTAAAGACACGAAAAAAGGCGGCTGGTGATCCAGCCGCCTTTCTCATTCTTTTGGCAACGATTAGTTGCTTGCGGCAGCAGCAGCTACGATAACGAGCAGCAGCAGCGGCAGCAGGATGCCGGAAGAAGAACCGGTTGCTTCTTCGATGATAACCGGTGCTTCAACGATCGGTTCTGCCAGGTTGCCAGCGGATGCTGCGGATGCAGCAGCGACCAGAGCGGCAGCGATAATGAGTTTCTTCATGTTAACCTCCAGAATACGCGCACAGCACACATATGATGTGCGCACTCAAGACTTACCTCGTGGTTTTTTTTAAGCGGGAAACACACCGGATTGCAATTGGTTGTTAAATCTCTCGCGTCGAGCTTTGGGTGGTTGTCGTCAAATTAGCAACACCTGTGTCCCGGTCCGCGTCAGTTTGTAGAGTTCTGCGATGTGCTCATTGTAGAGGCCGATGCAGCCATTGGAGGATTTGCGCCCGATCTTGCGCGTATCGTGCGTTCCATGAATGCGGTAGTACTTCCAACTGAGATAAAGCGCATGTGTCCCCAGTGGGTTATCAGGTCCGGGCGGAATGTAGGCGGGCCACTCCGGGTTGCGTTTTCGCATGTTCGGCGTCGGTGCCCATCCCGGACCTTCAACCTTGCGAGTGATCTTGGTGCGACCACGGCGTGTCAGATCATCACTCAGCGGCACCGACGAAGGGAACAGCTTGTAGACCGACTGATCTTCGGACCAGAAATGTAACGCGCGGCTGTTGATATCGACGAGAATCGCTCCGCGGCGCAGGGTGTCGAAGTAAGGGCGCCAGTCCTTGGCCCGAAATGCGGAAATATTGCGGGCAACATTCGGCTCCGGTTCCGGTGGTGGGCGCAGGGGATCAAAGGTTGGCTCTTCCGTCTCAGCTACGCCCTGCGCAAGCGCTGGGGTTGCGAGAAGCGAGACAGATCCCGCAAGAAATTGCCGGCGCGACGGCTTCAAAGGGTTCTTAGGTGTCATCAGAAGATACTCTGTACTGAAGGGATCCATTGTCGGGCAGTCTATGGCTGGAATGCCTCAGTCGCAATTCAATCCCCCCATATCTCGTCATTGTGACCCAACCGGGTTTGCCTATAAGTCACAGGAGAGCTAAGGGACGCTCTGACCGAACACTTTTTAGGGTTTAGAATGACACGTGTTTTCCTGATTCTGGCTACACTGACGAGTTTTGTGCTGGCGGCATGTACCACTGGCAACGATGGCACCGCGACCGGGTCCGGTGTTTACAAAATTCGGAACGAAGAACGTGTCCAGTTCCGCATGCTGGACTCCGTCAACGCCCTGCGTGAGGCTGCTGGCAGCCCCACAGTGCAGTTGGACGGCAAGCTCAACGCAGCGGCAGCCACTCATTCCCGTGATATGTCAGTGCAAAACCGGCCCTGGCACTTCGGCTCTGACGGCTCTTCCCCTCTCGATCGGGTCAACCGGGTTGGCTATACGGGCCAGCTTGTTGGGGAAAACATTTCGGAATCCTACGAAAACGAAGTGCAAACGCTGACAGCCTGGATGGAAAACAGTGGCACGCGCTCTGTTGTCATGGACCCCAAGGCCCGCAACATGGGCTTTTCCTGGTTCCAGGAAGCCAACGGCAAGATCTGGTGGACGTTGTTGATGGCGGAATAGTCACCGCTTTCAGTCCGCCGAAATAGGAAAGGCCGCATCCAGATGGAGCGGCCTTTTTCGTCTGTATCAGCATATCTGGCACTGTCACGGGCGAAGCGTGATGATTGTCCCGTCGTTGACCATAGCCCAGATTTCCTCGATCTCGTCATTGCTCACAGCAATACAACCAGCCGTCCAGTCCTGAATCCGTGCAGCCCGGCGACGATCCTTGCGCTCATTCGGTTCGCCGTGGATGAAGATATCCCCACCCGGGCTTGCGCCCAATGTCCGCGCATGGGCCCGATCCGAGGTGTTCGGGTATGAAATCCCCAGCGACAAGTAAAATTGGCTGCGGGGGTTACGACGGTCGATGCGATATGTGCCTTCTGGTGTGCGGCCGTCGCCCTCGATTTGTTTATGTCCGACGGGGGCAAAGCCCAAACCGACGTCGTACTCACGCAAGACCTTCGCCTCGTTCAAAAGGTACATCTTCCGCGTGCCCTTGTTCACCACGATCGATGTTACGGGAGGTCCATTGTACCGTCGAATACTGGGGCCGCTGGAACATCCAGCTGCTCCGAGGGTGGCCAGAATACCTGCCCCGAATGTACGCCTGTGCATTGTCTTGATCTGTCCGCTCTTGATGGCTTTGTGCTCTTTGTTAACATTACAGCAAACTTGGTTAAGAAAAGATAATCACTTTTCTGTCGTCTCGTCCTGCAGCCGGGCAATCCGCGCTTCGATCGCTTCGAGACGAGAAATGACCTGATCCCGATAGGCGTCGGTGCGCTCTCCCTCTTCTTCGGAATGCGCATCCTGCATGGAGTTCACGATCAAGCCGACAAGAAGGTTCACGACAGCAAAGGTCGTGACCATGATGAAAGGCACGAAGAACGCCCAAGCATATGAATAGAGTTCCATCACCGGACGCACGATCCCCATCGACCAGCTTTCCAACGTCATGATCTGGAACAGGGAATATGCCGACAGGCCAAGCGTTCCGAACCACTCCGGAAAACTGCTACCGAACAGCTTCGTCGCCATGACCGATCCGATGTAGAAGATGATCGCCATCAGCAAGAAAACCGACCCCATTCCGGGCAGTGCGGTGATGAACCCTTCGACCACGCGGCGCAATCTCGGTGCAACGGAAATAACACGCAACACCCGCAGGATACGAAGTGCCCGCAGGACCGAGAACCCCTGTGCGGCCGGCGCCAACGCAATACCAACGATCAGAAAATCGAACACGTTCCAACCATTGCGAAAGAAGCGCAACCGCCAGACAATCAGCTTCGCCCCGATCTCAAGAATGAAGATGACCAGGCAGAGCTTATCAATCAGTAGCACCAGCTCTCCGATACGTGCCATCACCGCATCCGAGGTCTCCATCCCCAATGTCACCGCATTCACAAGAATAACAGCTGTGATGAACCGACCAAAGACATCGCTGTCCAGAACGGATTTCATACGGTCGATCATCGGGGAGACACTCCTATGGTTCGGCTCAGGACAGGGTCAGGCTGGCTGCCAGCTCGGTATGCGATGACCAGCGGAACTGGTCAACGACCTGCACCCAGTTGAGCGAATAACCTGCAGCAACAAGAGTTTCAGCATCCCGAGCAAACGTAACTGGATTGCACGACACATAAGCAATGGTAGGAACCTTCGCGCGCACGATTTCTGACACCTGGGCTTCTGCGCCAGCACGCGGCGGATCAATCACTACCGCATCATACGCAGCGTCAAACGGCTTCAGGTCTTCAGGCAGCATCGGGTTGCGGAACAGGTCTCGCGTATCAGTGGTGATTTTTTTGAGACCGCGCGCCATGCGCCATCCTTGCTCGAGCGCCTGCAGCATATCGCGCTCCCCTTCGACAGCATGAACCTCGGCCTTCTGTGCCAGCGGAAGTGAGAAGGTCCCACACCCGGCAAAGAGATCCGCGATCCGGCGCGCCTCTCCGACGGCTTCCTGCACCGCAGCAACCAGTGCCGCCTCACCTTCGTGTGTCGCTTGCAGGAAGGATCCCGGTGGAGGGCAGACCCTTGCCGCGCCAAAGCGCTGTGCCGGCGGCTGTTCCATTCCGATCGGCTCGTCTTCCCAGGTCAAACGAGCGATTTCATAACGCTCGATGGATTGCGCCAATTGAATACGCAACGGCCCATCGAGAGGTTTGCCATTACGCACCAGCACATCCAAACCAGTATCGGACGTCGTCAAAGTCACCGACAAGGGTGCCTTGCGACTGGCCCCAACAATGGCGAGAGCCTCAACCATCGGGATTGCCGCCATCAACTCTGGCGCAAGAAGGTGACAATCCGTGATCTCTGTAACAATGTCGGAGGCCCGGCCATGAAATCCGACCATGGCCCCCTTCTTCGTGCGCTTTGCAGACAGCGTTGCCCGGCGTCGGGAGCGTGACGGTGACGTTTGAATGGGCCGAAAATCAGTCTCTAATCCACGGGTTCGCAGTGCGTGGCGAACCACATCGACCTTCCAATCCGCTACGAAGTCATCGCTCGCGTGCTGCAACTGGCAGCCCCCGCAGGACTTGTAGTGGCGACATGGTGCCTGCACGCGGGTCTCGGACGGTTCTTCGATGCGGATATCCGTCAAGGTCTGCCCTGAGATCACACCGGAGATAATCTCTCCCGGCAATGTTCTGGGTGCAAAGAGTGGTCCCGGGGCGATCCCGTCGCCCTGGTGTCCCAAACGTTCAATCGTGGCTCTGGTTCTGGCTGCGTTTGTCATGCTCCTGCCATAGCGCGGGACGTCCGGCGGCAAAAGGAGGAAACGCATTGCGCCCCCTACTCGGCAGCTTCTGTGGCCTCCTCTTCCGTGCGGATGAAGCCACCTGACTGACGGGTCCAGAATTGAGCGTAGAGACCGCCCTGCGCGAGTAGTTCATCGTGACTGCCCTGCTCGACGATACGCCCTCGATCCATGACAATGATTCGATCCATCTCCGCCAATGTCGACAGTCGGTGGGCAATGGCCAAGACCGTCTTGCCCTCCATCACACGCGTCAGGGCAGACTGGATTGACGCCTCGACTTCAGAATCGAGTGCTGAGGTGGCCTCATCCAACACGAGGATCGGCGCATCCTTCAGGATCGCCCGTGCCAACGCAATCCGCTGACGCTGCCCGCCTGAGAGCTTAACACCACGCTCCCCCAGATAGGCGTCATACCCTTCCCGTCCCTGCCCGTCTTGCAGGTCGGTGATGAACTCATGCGCCTCGGCTGCGGACGCCGCCGCGATCACCTCTTCTCTGCTGGCGTCGGGACGCCCGTAGAGAATGTTATCCATTGCTGATCGATTGAACATCGCAGTCTCCTGCGTCACCATGCCGATCTGACTGCGCAAACTGTTCTGATTGACGCTGGAGGTGTCTGCCCCGTCGATCAGAATGCGGCCCTGCTCAGGCTCGTAGAGACGCAATAGAAGTGACACAAGTGTCGACTTCCCGGCCCCGGAAGCACCAACGATCCCGAGCTTTTCGCCCGGTGGAATGGTCAGTGACAGATCTGATATGCCGCCAATATCGCGCCCATAACTGAAACTCAGATCATCCAGTACAATCTCGCCCTTGCGCACCTGAAGCTCCTGCGCATCAGGATCGTCCTCGATCCGGTCCGGCCGCGCCAGCGTCTTCATTCCATTCTCGATTTCGCCCACGTTGGAATAGATCGCCATGAGGGTGAAACTGACCCAGCCCGTCATCTGTGCAATCCGGATAGAAACTGCGCCAGCGGCAACAATGTCGCCTTCGCTGGCGATGCCGCCCTGCCACAGCCACAAGGTCGCACCGATCAACAGGACCGGCAGCAGCCCCGCTAGCGTCATCAGGCAGAACCGGAACGACGCCGACAGGTATCCAAACTCCAGCGCCTTCTCACGGAAGGTCACCATCGCGTCCTGCGCGCCACGTTCCTCATGATCGGCATGGGCGAAGAGTTGCACCGTCTTGATGTTGGTAATGGTGTCCACAACCTGTCCGGTCACGTTGGCACGGGCACCGGCGCGACTGGCAGACCGCTTGCGAATACGCGGCAAGAACCAGCGAATGGTGGCAAAATACCCCAGCAACCAGATCAGGAACAGCAGCGTGATGCGCAGATCAACGGCCCCCAGCAGGATCAATGCGCCAGCCAGAGAGGCCAAGGCAAAGGCCACAACATTGATGACCTCAACCACAACTGAGGTCACTGCATTGGCGGTCTGCATCTGCTTTTGTGCGATCCGGCCGGCAAAATCATCGTCAAAGAATCGCACCGACTGTCCAAGGGTCCAACGATTGATCCGTGACAGGACCAGCGGACTTACGTTTGGCTGCACAATAATGGCGTTGGTCGCCGCCGAAAGACCAAACAGAACCGGCCGCACCAGCAGGAAAAACGCCAGAGCCGCGACGATGGTCCCAAGATTGGCACCGAAGAAACCCTCCGGGCCACTTGCGATGGCCGTATCAATCACCACACCGAGGATGAAGGCCGTTCCCGCCTCCATACCTCCCGCAAGCGCGGAACACACCGCCGCGAGCACCAACATCGGCCCGGCCCCCGACAGACACCAGCGGATGAACGCGCCTAATGTCTGTGGCGGCGGTCCCTCCGCGGGTTGAAACGCGTCGATCAGATTTCCAAGCTTCATTCTGCTGCCTCTACATTCAGGAACCCGCCCGACTGACGCGCCCAGAATTGTGCATATAGGCCGCTCTGGGCCAAAAGCGCCTCATGCGTGCCTTCTTCGACGATTTTTCCCTGATCGAGCACCAGGATCCGGTCCATCTGCGCGATGGTGGACAGGCGGTGCGCGATCGCAATCACAGTCTTGCCCTCCATCATGCCGTAAAGCGTTTCCTGAATGGCGGCCTCGACCTCGGAATCAAGCGCGGATGTCGCTTCGTCCAACAGCAGGATCGGTGCGTTTTTCAGGATAACGCGCGCCAAAGTCACACGCTGTCGCTGGCCACCTGACAGTTTCACACCACGCTCACCGACATGCGCATCATAGCCGGTGCGCCCCTGCGGGTCCTCAAGATCGAGAATGAAATCATGGGCATGCGCCTTGCGTGCGGCAGCAATCATCTCCTGCTCCTCCGCATCCGGACGGCCATAAAGCAGGTTGTCCCGCACGGAGCGATGCAAGAGCGAACTGTCCTGCTGCACCATGCCGATGTTCTGACGCAAACTGTCCTGTGTCACGGTTGAGATATCCTGACCGTCGATCAGAATGCGCCCGTTTTCGGTGTCATAGAACCGGAGAAGCAGCTTAACCAACGTCGATTTTCCAGCACCAGATCGCCCGATCAGTCCGACTTTCTCTCCGGGGTGTATGGTCAGATTCAGCTGATCAAGCCCTCCTGATCCGCGCCCGTAATGATGGGACAGATTATCGAATGTGATCTTGCCTTTGGTCAGATGCAGCGGCTTGCAGGTCTTATCATCCACCAAGTCGATCGGCTGAGCGATGGTTTGCATCCCTTCTGAAACAACACCAAGCTGACGGAAGAAGCTGGTCAAGGCCCACATGATCCAACCCGTCATGGAGTTCAGCCGCAATGTCAGCGTTGTCGCCGCAGCAACCACGCCGACACTGGCCAATCCCTGCATCCAGAGCGCAATGCCCCACCCGACCACGCCCACGATCAGCAACCCATTGAGCATCACGAGGGCACCATCCATGATGGTGAATATCCGCATTTCAGCCTGAAACGTCGTGCGCGTCTCCTCGATCGCGGACTTGGCATAGTCCAACTCGCGATCATGATGCGCGAACATCTTGACCGAGTGAATGTTGGAATAGCTGTCGACCACGCGCCCAGTAACTGTGGAGCGCGCATCAGATGCGGCCTGACTGGCAGGTCCGACGCGAACAACAGTCCACCTGATCAGCGCCGCGTATAGAACGAACCAGATCAGCAACGGCAGCAGCAAGCGGGCATCTGCCGCCCACAGGAGCAACGCCGCCCCGAGCATATAAGCCAATGCAAAGGTAATCGCATCAAAGACCTGGAACACCACCTCGCCAGCCGCAGGGGGTGTTTGCATGATGCGATTGGCGATCCGGCCTGCAAAATCGTTCTCGAACCAACCAACAGATTGACGCAACACATGTTTATGCGCACGCCAGCGGATCAGGGTGCCGAAGTTCGGCAGGATCGTGTTGTTGAGCAACATGACATCGATCAACTGGATCACCGGGCGCAGAAACAGAATGAACACGGCCATCAGGATCAGCTCAGTGCCATGCGTCGCCCAGACCTCTTGAGGAGAGCCGGACAAAATATCGACGACACGGCCCATGTAGGAGATCAAACCGATCTCCACTGCGGCAACGACGACCGAGATCAGACCCGTTGCCCAAAACACCTTTTTGAAGGGCTGCGCATAGTCGCGCATAAACGGCCAGAGCTTGGTCGGCGGGCGATCAGTTTCCGGATAGTCGCAATAGGGGTCTATGAGGTTTTCAAAGAAGCGAAACATGTGGTTGCTCCATCAATTTGAGCAAGGAAAGTCAAAGAATGCGATAGGCATGGTGAATGGTGGCGACCGAGGCCCCCGACTCACCCTACGGGTCGGACTCGGACGTCAATCGTCGTTCCAGATCCCGTAATACATCAGCATTCCTCCTGAACCTTCAGCTTCCACGAGCTAAGGGGTAGCGCGCAGAAACGCGTTTGTCACGCCCTTCAACCATGAAGAATATCTGACGCTGCCTCACACACCTATTGCCGAACACTGAACAGAAGTGTCTCGCGACTCGCCGAGAAACCGGACGATATCCACTCTGCCTCCAGCGCTTTGAGCGCACGGCCTAGCTCTGCACCCTGAAACTTAGGCATCAGATCTGTGGCGTTGAGCGGGAAGCGGGCTGCCGCGCCACGCGCAATATCAGTGTCTAAATTGGCTGAAATAGGCATTTCCAGCAATGCGGCGCGTAGTCGTGCGGCCTGGTAGGCGGTGACAGCATCATGACGATACGCGATCTCTGCCGGGCCTTGGAGCCCTTCCGCGAGATCGCGCAGAAGGCTGACACGGGCAGACATGGCCTTGCTCAGCCGCAGGGCGTTTTGCAGATCTTCACCGCCAAGAGCCGCAAGGCGGGTTTCCGCCGCTACATCGCTCTTTCCTTCCAGATGGATCAGGGGAGCAAGCGCACGGTCATCGGCGCCGGGAAGAACATGCCCCAGAACTCCGATCTGTCGCATGGTCGCGATCGAAGGTGCGGGATCAGGCGCGCGCAGGAGTTTGACCATCTCAGCGCCGACCCGCTCACGTGACAGCTGATCGAGCCCCTCCTGCGTTTCCGAAATCGCGGCCAGCGCTTCGGGGTCAAACCCAAGGCCAACGTCGCCGTACCAGCTGTGAAAACGAAAATAGCGCAGTATCCGAAGGTAGTCTTCTTTGATACGATTACGGGCTTGGCCGATAAACCGCACACGGCGCGCCCGCAGATCATCCAATCCACCCAATGGATCAACGACTTCGCCATCTGGGCGGGCGTACAGCGCATTCATGGTGAAATCCCGGCGCCGCGCGTCCTCTGCAATATCCGTGGCAAAGGCCACAACGGCACGCCGCCCGTCGGTCGCCACATCCTTACGGAAAGTGGTGATCTCATGGGGAACACCCTCGGCGACGACCGTGACCGTGCCATGATCGATCCCGGTCGGGATCGCCTTGAGGCCAGCGCCTTCGGCGGCGGCGATCACCGCCTGCGGGACCACATTGGTCGAGAGGTCGAGGTCCGACACATCCGCGCCCAGCAAGGCATTCCGCACACATCCTCCGACAAAATAGATCTCTGCCCCAGCGTCGCTGAGAGCGTCGCAGACCCTGCGGGTGGATGATGCGTGAAGCCAGGGCTGGTCGATTTTCATGTCGCATCCAGCATGGAGGCAAAGCCACGCAACATGCGCGCGGTAGCACCCCAAATGTAGTAGGGACCAAAGGGAACCGTAAAATAGTGCCGACGCGTTTTGCGCCAGCGGCGAGATTGAATTTGATAGCGTTCAATATCAAGCACGTGAGCCAAGGGCGCGCGAAACACTTCTGCGACCTCGCCAACCTCGGCGCGCACCTCAAATGGGCGCTCGATCAACGCAACCACCGGGGTCACCTGGAACCCGGTCACGGTTTCATGTGCAGGCAGTTGGCCAAGAATGCGAGGCAAATCGCGCGGCAAGGCAATCTCTTCCCAAGCCTCGCGCAGGGCCGCATCAGTCACATCGCGATCTCCGGCATCTACCTTGCCCCCGGGAAAGGCAATCTGCCCGGGGTGATGCTTCAACGCAGATGATCGCTTGGTCAGGATAACCTGCGGTACCGTGTCAAACGTCTCGATTCCGATCAACACTCCGGCTGAACGCAGCTCACGCTCAACCGGCAGCACGGTGCCCGGATTCAAATCGAAATCTGAGGTCGCCTCGGGATTGCGCGTCAGCGCCTTGGTGATTTTCGCCGCCAGCGCTGACACGTTTTTACTCCTTGGTGGCCTCAAAGCCCACTTCGGCCGGATCCAAATCATAGTGCGCGCCGCAGAACTGACAGTCCGCTGTCACACGACCCTCATCCGTCGTCATCGTTGCGATATCCTTGGCCGAATAGATCGACAGGCTCTGCCGAACACGATCTTCCGAGCATGTGCATCCGAAGCGGACCGCCTGCGTGTCATAGACGCGCGGTTGTTCCTCGTGAAACAATCGCAACAGCAACTCTGTCGGCGAAACCGAGGGGCCGATCAACTCAAGATCCTCGACGGTCGCCAGCAGCATGTTGACCCGGTTCCACTGCTCTTGCTCATCGCCCGAGACCAGATCTTCGGCAGTCAGGACTTCGCCGGTGCCTTCACCTTGAGCGGCAAAGGGCGACGCTTTTGGCATGTGTTGCAACATGACGCCGCCAGCGCGCCAATGCTCCGGTCGGCCCGGCTCTGACGATTTCCCAAAGCTGAGCGAGAACCGTGTCGGCAATTGCTCGGACTGCGCAAAATACGCTTCGGCACATTGCGACAGCGACGTTCCTGCAAGCGGTGTGATGCCCTGATATGGCTGCGTCCCCTCGCCCTGATCGATCAGGATGGCAAAGTACCCCTCGCCGACCTGCTCAAAAGGTGCACCATCGGTAACACGCTCCTCATCGAAGCTGGCATACGCACGGATACGAGCAGGCTCACCCTCTTTTTCGGGGGCGTAGTAATCTGTGGCGATCATCCGCACAGGGCCCTTGGATTGAACCTGAAGCGACAGTTTCCAGCGCAAACTCATAGTCTGCCCAATCAGCGCGGTCAGCAACGCCATCTCTGCCACGAGCGCTTCTACCGCCTGTGGGTAATTGTGTTGTTTCAGTATCCCATCCAGCACACCGTCCAACCGCGCCACGCGGCCGCGCATGTCGGATGCATCAAGTTGGAAGGGCAGGACGGTATCGTCCCACGCGATTTTCGAACCAAGTGTCATGGGGTTTCCTTAACGGCCGGCTATTGGCATACCGACGCTATATAGGCTTTTCAGCATCAGAGGAAAGGGGGGAGCCAGTGATCAAACGCTTTGGAGAGGTGCCGCGCAAGGATCAGCACTATCGTATCCGCCCCGGTGTCTATGCGTTATTGCCCCGTGATGGTCAGCTGCTGCTGACCTGCCAGTACGATCCTGCACCGGATTTTCAGCTGCCAGGAGGAGGTATAGATCCCAATGAGGCGCCAATCCCGGCCCTCCATCGTGAAGTCATGGAAGAGACTGGTTGGAAAATATCCACGCCACGGCGCGTCGGTGCGTTTCGCCGGTTTGTCTACATGCCGGAATATGACCTTTGGGCAGAAAAAATCTGCCATATCTATCTCGCACGCCCCGTTCTATGCCTCGGCGCACCGACAGAAGACGGTCACAGCGCGCTTTGGATGCCTGCACAGGCAGCGTCTCGTATATTGGGAAATGCGGGAGATCGTCATTTTTGCAAGCTGCTTTCGGATTGCAGCTAAAGTTTGAGCTGGGTCGTTTCAGGGGCCCTGAAACTCAAACAGGGTGGCAGAGATATCATCTTCCAGCCCCTTATCGTCCCCCATGACCTGTGTCAGCTGCCAATAGAGTTCATCAAGGAACGCCTTGCCGCTTTGATGTGGGTCGCACCGCTTCACCAGCTCGACCAAGCCTTCGGTGTCGAGCATCGCACCGTTTTTCAAATGTGCCTCGGTAAACCCATCCGAATAGAGAAGTAGGCGATCGCCCTTCTCCATCGTAAATTCTTCCTGATCATAGGTGACATCCGGCACCAGTCCGACCGGAACGCCGCCCTTGCCAATGAACTCCATTGAGCCATCAGCGCGCAAAAGCAGCGGGTGGGGATGACCGGCCTGTACCATCTTAACCAGACCTGTGCGCAGGTCTGCGATACAGTAGGCCATGGTGAAATACTCTTCGATACCAGTGTCTGCGATCAGACGAGCGTTCAGGACGCTGGCCACATCCTCGGGGGGCCTCAATGCATAGAACCGGTTGAATTTATTCTCCATGCCGACATTTTGGTCAAAATAGGTCGACGAAAGATAACCACCCAAACGGGCAGTCATCATGGCAGAGGTGATACCATGGCCAGACACGTCGATCGAATAGAAGCCGAGGCGGTTTATACCCGGTGAGAACATCCCCACCAAATCACCTCCGATGTGGCCACAGGGCTCCAGCAACAGATTGACCTCGGACGCACCGAAGGATCGCGTCAACTCTGGCACCAGGGATTCCTGGATCTTGCGCGCCTGGATCAGGTCCTTGTCGATCGCATCATAGACGGTTTGCAGCTCATCCAGTGTTTCCGAAACGATACGGTTCTTTTCAAAGAGTTCCCGCTGCATACGCAGGATCCGTTCGCCCGCAGAGATACGCGCACGTAGCTCATCAGAGCTGACCGGTTTGGTGAGGAAGTCATCAGCGCCCGCGTCGAGACCCTCGGCGACCTCGTTCTTCTCGCTCTTGGAGGTCAGCAGGATGAAGTAGCTATAGGCCTCATTTGCTTCCGCGCGAAACGACCGGCAGAATTCAATCCCGTTCATGCCGGGCATCATCCAGTCACTGAGAATGAGATCGGGGGGATCGGCACGACAGATATCCATCGCTTCTTCACCACCTTCGGCTTCAACGACGTCGAAGCCCCACTTTTTGAGCGAGGCCACCAGGATGCGACGTTGCAAACGGCTGTCATCCACCACCAACACGCGTCGGATGGAGCCGCTCATATGCACGTCTTCACCTTTAACTGAATGCTCTGGCAGCACCGACAATCCCTCATTAACGCGGCGTGTCCCCTTATGACCGTCTTAGAAAACACTTGATCGGCTTAATAGCTGATGAAAAATATAATTTTAGTCGATTTTTTTTTCTTTACTATACTTTTACTTGCTTTGACATAGGCTACACACGTCTCGCCCGGAAGTGTTGGAAGAAGACGATGATTGATTGGCCACGTGTACGCGAACTGAAAGATGAAGTCGGTGAAGACGGCTTTGAGGAGGTGATCGAGCTCTTTCTCGAAGAAGTTGAAGGCGTCATCGAGAAGCTGAAATCGGGAGACCGATCCCAGCTCGAGCAGGATCTTCACTTTCTCAAGGGTAGCGCCCTGAACCTGGGGTTTCGTCACTTTTCCAGCCTGTGTTTTGATGGTGAGCGCCTGTCCGCCAACGGAAAGGCCGACAACGTAAATCTGTCCCAGGTGTTTTCCAGCTACGACCAATCCAAGTCGGAATTTCTTGCGGAAGTGAACAGCCAAGCCTGATTGCACTGGCGATGTCAGATCACGAATTGAGCAAGTGTCTCGTCGCTGGTGATATCCGTGTAGGTAAACCCAGCCGCGTCCAACTGCGCAAACAGCGGCGCAAAATTCTCCGGTCGCTTGGTTTCGATCCCGATCAAGACTGACCCGAAGTTTCGCGCCGATTTTTTCATATACTCAAATCTTGCGATATCATCCTCGGGACCGAGGATGTTGAGGAACTCTTTCAGCGCACCGGGGCGCTGCGGCAAACGCAGCAAGAAGTACTTTTTCACCCCGGAATAGCGCTGAGCACGCTCCTTGACCTCCGGAAGCCGTTCGAAGTCGAAGTTTCCGCCAGACGTCAGGCACACCACTGTTTTGCCCTTGATCCACGTACGTAGGTCGCCCAGCGCCTCAACCGCAAGCGCGCCCGCCGGTTCCAGCACAATGCCCTCGACATTCAGCATCTCGAGGATCGTGTTGCAGATCCGATCCTCAGGCAGGGTCAACACATCCGGCAGCGGCACGTTGCGCAGTATGTCGAAGGGCTGCGCGCCGATGCGACCCACGGCAGCGCCGTCCACAAAGGTGTCCACATGGCCAAGCGGCACAGGATGCCCTGCCTCCAGCGCGGCCTTCAGGCAGGCACCGCCCCGCGGTTCGACAAACAGCGCGTGCACCTCTTCGCCGAAATATTGCACCACGCCAGAAGACATGCCACCGCCACCGACCGGCAGCACTACATGGTCCGGTGCCTTGCCCAGCTGAGCCTCGATTTCCACGGCGATCGAGGCCTGGCCTTCGATCACATCTGCATCGTCAAAGGGTGACAGGAAATAACCACCCTCCTGAGCGCACCACTCCTGAGCGGCCTTCAGCGTGTCGTCGAAGTAGTCGCCGATCAGGTGGATTTCCACTGTGTCGCCGCCGAACATCCGGGTCTTTTGGATCTTCTGCTGCGGCGTCGTCACGGGCATGAAGATCACGCCCTTTTTGCCCATCTGGCGGCACATATAGGCCATGCCCTGCGCGTGATTGCCCGCCGAGGCGCAGACAAACAGATCCTTGCCCGCCTGCTTGCGCATCGCATTCAGCGCGCCGCGGATCTTGTAGGATCGCACGGGACTCAGGTCCTCACGCTTGAGGTAGATGTCCGCGCCAAAGCGCTGGGACAGGAGTTCGTTGCGTTGCAGCGGCGTGGGCGGGAAGACATCGCGCATCGCCGCCTCGGCCGCCTTGGCCTGGGTCCGGAAGTTGGTCATGGGGATTTGGTGACCGAAAGCCGCGCCCAAGGCAAGAGGGCGCGGCAAAGCATTCGTTCGTATGCAGTCGATCTTAGAGAAGAGATCAGATTGGGCGCCCCTGAACGTAATGCCCATAAACGGTGGTCAGGATCGATACATTTACAAGGGTCATGATCAAGGCCATCGCGATAGCAAACACGAACCCGAGCGGTGCGAAGATGTAGATCGAAGCGCTGGTGATAACCTGAAGGAGCAGCTGAACGCCAATAAGAACCAGGAATAGAATGATCGCCGTACCAGCGGACCCTTTTGTGGCGTCAAAAGACGCGCTAAATGTCAGCTTTTCGCCGATCGCAGCTGCAGGCAGCACCGGCAGAAGCCGGAACAACAACACTCCGATCCCAATCACGGCGGGAACCAGCAAAATGAGCGAGAATATCGGAGAGCCGATGGCCGCTGCGACCCCTGCGATGACGAAGCTGGCCAACATCCAAAACAGGATCATGAACAATCCCAGCAACAAACCCATTCCGAAATACGCCAGAACTCGGTCTACGTGAAACTTCGGGATCCAGCCCGTCGGGTATTCCTCCAGCAAGACAAAACGATGCCAGCTGACAAACACCCACATCTCCACTGCGATAAAGATGATGATCGATAACAGAAGCGCCCCAACAAATCCGCCGCTTGGCACGTAACCTGCACTTCGCTGGATCTGCTCCAATTGACCGAATTGCCCCCACATAAGGGCAGTGACGCAGGCAAGCCCAATCAGGACGGGAACCAGCGCGATACGCACTGCCCAGCCCAAATTGCGCAGTACCATGTTCAAAGAATGAGAAAATATTTTCCAACCAGTCACTTAAATACCCTCTAGGTCTAGAAACTCGAAGCGTACAATATCATCAGTTCACCAGTGCGAAACCCCGTAAACCTTGCAACCCGATGCAAAAGGCGCTACGGCGCTTGACGTTCTGATCAAGAGGAAAACCCATGTCCGCGCCCAAGAAAGTTGTGTTGGCCTACTCCGGTGGCCTTGATACTTCGATCATCCTGAAATGGCTGCAGACCGAGTACGGCTGCGAGGTTGTCACCTTCACCGCCGATCTCGGTCAGGGCGAGGAACTGGAGCCGGCGCGAAAAAAAGCCGAACTGCTCGGTATCAAGCCGGAAAACATCTTCATCGAGGACATCCGCGAAGAATTCGTGCGCGACTTCGTCTTCCCGATGTTCCGCGCCAATGCGGTCTATGAGGGGCTCTATCTGCTGGGTACTTCGATCGCCCGGCCGCTGATCTCCAAACGTCTGGTCGAGATCGCCGAAGCCACCGGCGCCGATGCGGTGTCTCACGGGGCAACTGGCAAGGGCAACGATCAGGTACGGTTCGAACTTTCGGCCTATGCGCTGAACCCCGACATCAAGGTGATTGCGCCCTGGCGCGAGTGGGATCTGACCTCCCGCACCCGTCTGCTGGAGTTCGCCGAAGCCAATCAGATCCCGATCGCCAAGGACAAACGCGGCGAGGCACCTTTCTCGGTCGATGCGAACCTCCTACACACCTCCTCCGAGGGCAAGGTGCTGGAAGATCCCGCCGAAATGGCACCAGATTACGTCTACCAGCGCACCGTCAATCCCGAGGATGCGCCGAATGAGCCGGAATTCATCGAGATCACCTTTGAGCAGGGCGACGCGGTTGCAATCAACGGCGAGGCACTGAGCCCGGCAACGATCCTGACCCAGCTGAATGAGTATGGCCGCAAGCACGGCATCGGTCGTCTGGATTTCGTCGAGAACCGTTTCGTTGGCATGAAGTCCCGCGGCATCTATGAGACCCCCGGCGGTGATATCCTGCTGGAAGCGCACCGGGGCATCGAGCAGATCACCCTCGACAGCGGTGCCGGCCACCTGAAGGACTCGATCATGCCGCGCTATGCTGAGCTGATCTACAACGGCTTCTGGTACTCCCCCGAACGCGAAATGCTGCAGGCCCTGATTGATGAGAGCCAAAAGCATGTCACCGGCACTGTGCGTCTGAAGCTCTACAAGGGCTCTGCCAAGACCGTAGGCCGCTGGTCGGATCATTCGCTTTATTCCGAGGCGCATGTGACCTTCGAAGAAGATGCAGGCGCCTACGATCAAAAGGACGCTGCTGGCTTCATCCAGCTGAACGCGCTCCGCCTGAAGCTGTTGGCAGCACGTGATCGCCGGGTGAAGTGATGAGTATCGACGACGACTTCGAAGAAGAGTTCCCGGAAGACGATCTGGAAGAAGAGCTCGACATGTTTGTCGAAGCTCAGGACGCGGTTTGGGCGGATGTCGTCACAGAGTTGAAAGCTGGAAAAAAGACGAGCCACTGGATGTGGTTCGTCTTTCCCCAGCTCGCGAGCCTCGGCAAATCGCACATGGCGCAACTCTACGGGCTGGAAGACTTGAACGAAGCCCGCGTGTATCTGGATCATCCGATCCTGCGCCAGCGCCTGATCGAAGTATGCGATTTGATGCTGACCCACGAGGGAGCGGATGCCGCAACGATTCTGGGACCGGTTGACGCAAAAAAACTAAGGTCATCAATGACGTTGTTTGCCGCGGCCCCCAATGCACCAGAACAATGCGCTATGATCCTGCAGGTGTTCTATGCGGCGACGCCCTGCCCTCATACAGCTGAAGAGGTCGCCTGACCTATTCTGGCGGTGATAGGAAGATTTACACGTAGTAGGCCTGTCGCCGAACTGGCGAGGTTTGGTAACTTCACCTTGAGTGAGAAGAATAGGAGGGCAGCATGAAGCCTTTTATCCTGAGCGGCCTGATGGTGTTTCTGGCTGCCCCTGCATTCGCGGATTTTGAGATCTGCAATGAGACTGCAAGCAAGGCGTTTGCGTCGATCGGCTACAAGGACGGTGATGACTGGGTGTCCGAGGGCTGGTGGACCATTCAACCCGGAGACTGCAGCATCCCTGTCGTCGGGGATCTAGAGAATCGCTACTACTACATCCGTGCCGAGAGCGAGACCGGCAATTGGACGGGCGATTATTCCTTTTGCTACATCAACGATGAGTACACCATTCGCGGTGACGAGAACTGCACTTCACGCGGGTACAAAACCGGTGGCTTCTTTGAGGTCGATACCGGCAATGCACTCGACTGGACACAGAACCTGACAGACTGAGCGCCAGTGGCTCCCCTTCCCTTCGGTCACGCTTGTCACATCGCGCCCGCAGCTCCTATGGCTGTGGGCGTTATCGTTGTGGGAGGGACATTATGCTGGAAGACATCGCAGGTGATATTCGCAAAGGCCTGGACGGGAAACGCTTTGACGGATCTCTGAAATTCGACTGTGGTGACGATGGCGTGATTATCCTCGACAATGGTCATGTTGCAACCGACGACCAATCAACAGATTGCACACTTCGCTTGAGCACCGACAACCTCAAGAAACTGTTGCGTGGTCAACTGAACCCGATGACAGCGGTCATGATGGGGAAAATCAAGATTTCCGGCGACATGGCCGTCGCGATGAAGCTGGGAAAGCTGATCGGCTGAGGTCGCCACAAGTATCAGGTGAACTCTCAGATCTTGATTGCCCGCATCTCTTCGTAGAGCGACAGTGCGTCATCCAGAACAGGCTGCAGGGCCTCCGGAACGGATGGCAGATCCCCCTCAGGGCCGGCAAATCCGGTAGAATTCCACACGGCCCCGTACCAATGCGCAGCCCAGGCACCGTCGTCCTTGTGACCGCCACGCGGCCAACTCAGCATCTCGGGCGAGAACGGCAGGTTGATCGCTTCGCAAAGGTGTTCCAGTTTTTCGGCAGGATTTTGACGAATGTCATAGCTGTCGATCACGACTGGCCTATGCCCCCAACCGCGCAGCATAGCTATTAGGTCCGCCTGCTGGGTGAACCCGATATCCTCCAGGCCAACCCTGTCATACTTCGCTGCGAAGGAGGCAATCACCCTTGCCGGATGGCGGATCAGAAAGACATTGGTCACCTCGCGCATCCAGTCACGGGGCACTGATTCAATCATGTGCTGCGACATGTGCTTTTGGTAAAAATGCGGACGGGCACCTGGAATGGGACCCAGAAGCTGTTCGGAAACCGCATTCGGGTCCTGCGATTGGCTCTCCAATATCTCTTCCCGCATGGGATGCTGCAGCCCGGTCTGTGCCAGATAAGACGCGTAGAAAGGCTCATCGACCACAGCGCAATCGCTCCGAGCGCCAAAGGCATACATCATCGCAGTCGACAGGTTCCTCGGGCCGGACCACATGGCTATCCGCATTCTACTACTCCCTGACCTCTATTGGTTTTTGCCAGACGCTAAAAGAAACGCAGGGTGGTTCCAACCAGTAAACTACCGTCACCGATGCGTGACATTCGATGACAACGCCTTGGCCAGTCGTGCAGCGTCAGGCAGTTTGGTGGTCAGACAACGGAGGCCCTAGCAGTCAGGAGCACAGAATGGGACATCTGGATACACTGAAGCATGTCGCGCTTGCCGCCCTGATTGTTATTGGTTCACTCAGCAAGGGCGCTGAACTGCGCGCTCAATCACAAGAAAGTTTGATCGTCGCCGGTGGCTGTTTCTGGTGCGTCGAAAGCGATTTTGAATCGGTGAAAGGCGTCAGCGAAGCAATCTCCGGATACACCGGCGGGACCACCAAGAACCCGACGTACAAGCAGGTCGGACGTGGCGGAACCGGTCACTACGAGGCCGTCAAAATCCTTTTTGATCCTGTGATCGTCAGTCGCGAGGCGCTGTTGAACCTGTTCCTGCGCTCCATCGATCCAACCGATGCGGGTGGTCAATTTTGTGATCGCGGCGAGCCTTACCGCACAGCCATATTTGTCTCTAACAAAGAGGAAAAGGCCCTAGCTGATCAGGTCAAGGGTGAAGCTCAGGCAGAGTTGAGCCGCGATATTGTGACGCCGATCCTCGATACTGCGAGGTTCTACGAGGCAGAGGATTACCATCAGGACTACTACAAGGGCGACGGGTTGGTATTCACGCGTTTCGGTCCCTTGCGGCAATCCAAGGCTTACAAACGCTATCGCACGGCATGCGGGCGTGACGCGCGGGTTTCCGATCTCTGGGGTGACGCTGCCCCCTTCGCCAAGCTCTACTGACAGATATGAAAAAGGGGCCGCAGTGGCCCCTTCATCCTTTTTACCCCGTGCAGCTTGTGATGGAATCCACGGTGCCTAGAATTTCGCCTCCTGGACTTCCTTCAGATCCGGGATCACATCCGCAGCGCCGTGGCGCGTGACCATCAAGGCACCTGCCCGCGACGCCTGTGTCATCGCCTGTGCCATCGGCAACCCTCGATCCAGCGCCGCCAGCACATAGCCCGTAAACGTGTCCCCTGCCCCAGTGGTATCCACGGGCGTAACGCGTTGCGCTGGGACATCTATCTTTGAACCGTCTCGACCATTGAAATGGCGTGCCCCCTTTGCCCCCAGAGTGACGATCACATCGTCAACACCGAGATCTTGCGGGGCCTTGCCGGTGGCAGCTTGTAGCTGCGCCGCTTCGACCTCGTTCAGGAACAGCAGATCGATGAACGGTAGCACGGCCTGCACCGCCTCGGCATCAAAAGGCGCGGCGGCGTAGGCGACACGCAGGCCAATCTGATGACCGATCCGTGCGGCTTCGGCCTGCATGTTGGTTTCATTCTGCATCAGCAGTATGTCCCCGGCATTGGCAGCCGTGAGTGCCTGACCGATCTGATCTTCGGTCAGGGCACGGTTGGCACCCGGGTAGAGAATGATCTGGTTCTCACCGCTTGGATCAACTGCAATGATCGCGTGACCGGTGGCGGTGTCCAGCTGCGCTATGTAACGCGTATCGACACCATATTCAGTCAGGCGATCAACGGTCCATTTGCCCTCCGGACCGATCGCACCAATGTGGCAAGCATGCGCCCCGGCCCGGGCCGCAGCAACGGACATATTGGCTCCCTTGCCGCCCAGCCCCTGATCAAAGGAGCTGGCCGCAAGTGTTTCACCGGGCTCCGGCATATGTGGCAGAGCATAAACCATGTCGATGTTGATCGACCCGAGGTTCCAGATTGCCATGGTGATGCGTCTCCCCGTGCGTCAGCCGATATTACAAGCCGCCAGAACGGCCATGTTCAGCACGTCATTGGCGGTCGAACTGGTAGAACAGATCTGGATCGGCTTGTCGACGCCGGACAGGATCGGACCCACAACGGTCGCACCCCCCATTTCCTGCATCAACTTGACCGAGATCGAGGCCGAGTGCCGCGCTGGAACCACCAGAATGTTGGCGGGGCCAGACAGACGCTGGAACGGGTAGTGCTCCTGAGCCTTGGCGTTCAGCGCCACATCCACGGTCATTTCGCCTTCGTATTCGAAATCCACCCCGCGTTTATCAAGCACGGTTGGCGCGATATGCATCTTCTCGGCGCGTTCCGAGACCGGATAGCCGAAGGTGGAGAAGCTGACGAAGGCCACGCGCGGCTCCAGACCCATATGGCGGGCAACACCGGCGGCGCGTTCCGCAATGGTGGCGAGATCATTCTCGTTTGGCCATTCATGCACCAGCGTATCGCCGATCAGAACGATCCGCCCCTTGTGCAAAAGCGCTGTGACCCCAGCAGCCCCATGGTCGGCATCCGCATCAAAGACGTGGTTGATCTTTTCCAACACATGCGCAGACTTGCGCGTCGCGCCCGTCACCAGACCATCCCCATGCCCATGTGCCAGCATCAACGCCGAGAACACATGCCGGTCACGCGCCACCAGACGGTGGATGTCTTTCCGGTCAAACCCCTTGCGGTTCAGTCGGTTATAAAGAAAATCCCGATAGGTGTCGAAATGCTGGGTGTTGGCCGCGTTGACCACATCAAGCTCGCGCACCGCATCGCCAAGTCCGGCCTCTTCAAGCTTGGCTTTGACGTCGTCCGGCCGTCCCACGACCAGCGCCTTGCCAAAACCGGAGCGCTGATAGGTTACCGCCGCGCGCAGCACACGGGGATCGTCGCCCTCGGCAAAGATCATCCGGGATTGGGCAGCACGGGCACGGGCATTGAGGCCGCGCAGGATGGATTGCGTCGGATCCATGCGACCACGCAGACCGTGCTCATAGGCATCCATGTCGATGATCGGACGACGCGCCACGCCGGTGTCCATGCCCGCCTTGGCGACAGCAGGCGGAATGCGGTGGATCAGGCGCGGATCAAAGGGGGTCGGGATGATGTAATCGCGCCCGAAGGACAGCGATTTGCCATAGGCCAGCGCCACCTCGTCTGGCACATCCTCTCGTGCAAGACGCGCCAGCGCGTGGGCGCAGGCGATCTTCATTTCGTCATTGATAGCACGGGCGTGAATGTCGAGCGCCCCGCGGAAAAGGTAGGGAAAGCCCAGCACGTTGTTGACCTGGTTCGGATAGTCAGACCGCCCAGTGGCAACAATGGCATCCACACGCACCTCATGCGCCTCTTCCGGAGTGATCTCCGGGTCCGGATTGGCCATGGCAAAGATGACCGGGTTGTCGGCCATGGACTTGACCATCTCCTGGGTCACAGCACCCTTGACCGACACGCCGAGGAAGACGTCCGCACCATTCATGGCGTCTTCGAGGGAACGCAGCTCCGTCTTGACAGCATGGGCAGATTTCCACTGGTTCATACCCTCGGTACGACCCTGGTAGATCACGCCCTTGGTGTCGCAGACGATGCAATTGTCGTGCTGCGCGCCCATGGATTTCAGCAATTCGATGCAGGCAATGCCCGCAGCGCCTGCACCGTTGAGGACGATGCGCACATCCTCGATCTTCTTGCCGCTGAGGTGCAGAGCATTGATCAGACCGGCAGCACAGATCACCGCAGTCCCGTGCTGGTCATCATGAAAGACCGGGATGTCCATCTCTTCCTTGAGCTTCTGCTCGATGATGAAACATTCAGGCGCCTTGATGTCCTCAAGGTTGATGCCACCGAAGGTCGGCCCCATCAGCTTCACCGCCTTGATGAATTCATCCGGATCCTCTGTGTCCAGCTCGATGTCGATGGAATTCACATCGGCAAAACGTTTGAAGAGAACCGATTTGCCTTCCATCACCGGCTTGGAGCCGAGCGCGCCAAGGTTGCCGAGCCCCAGAACCGCCGTCCCGTTGGAGATTACCGCAACCAGGTTGCCTTTGTTGGTGTAGTCATAGGCCAGCTCCGGGTTTTCGGCGATCGCCTCGCAGGGAACCGCAACGCCGGGGCTGTAGGCCAGCGACAGGTCGCGTTGCGTGGTCATCGGCACTGTCGCCGACACTTCCCATTTGCCCGGCGTGGGCTCCAGGTGAAAGGCCAGCGCCTCTTCATTGGTGATCTTGGCTTTGGGCATGTCGGTCTACGTCCTCTCCTAGTCAAAAACCGTCATATCCCAGTGCCGAGATCCCCTCAATGCACGGCTTTCACAATTCACTGTTTTGCATTTCTTTCAAATCGCACCTTAAAATCGAAAGGGTTTGTCAAATTTCGGCCCCATTTCAGACCCGCATTCGCTATAGTTCTTTGGTGTTTCTTAACCGCACTTGTTGACCAAGTGGCGCAACGGCAGACCTGTCGGCTGCATATGCCAGAATGGCGCCCCCGTCTGTTCGGGACCTGTTCCAGCAGACCAATGAAACACGCATGCCAGTTTTTTGGTTATATAGGGGTGTACGTATGACAAGTATCAACACCAATCCAGGCGCCGAGATCGCGCTTCGGGTTCTGTCAAACAATCAGGTAGAGAAGGAGGATGTCCAAGACGACATCTCTACCGGCAAGGAGGTCGACAAGGCCAAGGACGCGCCAGCGATCTGGGCGATTTCCGAAATCATGGGGTCCGATCTGGCCGGGTTCGAGGCCACCTCGAACGGGCTGAACATCGGCGAAGCCACGGTCGCAGTGGCCTCTGCCGGAGCGGAACAGGTCACCTCACTGCTGACCGACATGAAGGAGCTGACAATCCAGGCCGGCTCCGGCGTGGCGGATTATGCCATGATAGAGGAGCAACTGGCCCAGAAGACGGAGCAGATCAACACCATCATCTCTTCCTCTTCCTTCAACGGGGTCAACCTTCTGGCCACCAATGCGGATGGCAATGGCGGCACCGGCTTGGCAGTTGCGGCCTCGCAGGATCGCGCTGGTGACAACGCGCCGACGCAATCCACCATCACCGTGGACAGCGTCGATTTCGAGGGCAGCACAAGCTTTGACATCAACAACCGCACGGCGGTGACCGATGCCGCATCCGCACGCACCGCACTTGGTGAAATCGAGGGTTTCTTGCGCTACGCCACCGATGGCGCCGCCGCCCTTGGGGCCGGTGCGCAGCAGATGGCCGAACAGGATGTCTTCCTCGACAAGCTCAGCGATGCCGTGAAGATGGGCATCAGCGAGTTGACCGACACCGACATGGAAGATGCTGCAGCTCGTTATGAGGCGCTGAGCGCTCAGGAGCAGTTAGGTGGCCTGTCGCTGTCGATTGCCAATGCATCCCCGGGTTCGCTTCTGTCGCTCTACTGACGACGACCCTGAAACAACGTCTTTGGCCGAACTCCGCGACTGTAGGGTTCGGCCTTTGGATTGCCGGGTTTTCCTCACGACTCGAGCCATGTAAACGTCATGCGACGTGACCGATGGGGGCCCGCATGACCGTTACGCCGATGATGGCGCAGTATCTCGAAATCAAGGCGCAATATCCTGATGCCCTGTTGTTCTATCGCATGGGCGATTTCTACGAGATGTTCTTTGAGGACGCGGTCAACGCGGCCGAAGCGCTGGATATCGCGCTCACCAAACGCGGTAAACATGAGGATCAGGACATCCCCATGTGCGGTGTGCCGGTACATGCCGCCGAGGGCTATCTACTGACCCTGATCCGCAAGGGATTTCGCGTCGCCGTGGGCGAACAGCTGGAAAGCCCGGCAGAAGCCAAGAAACGTGGTGCCAAATCCGTGGTGAAACGCGATGTGGTGCGTCTGGTGACCCCCGGCACCCTGACCGAGGATTCGCTTCTGGAGGCCCGCCGCCACAACTTTCTCGTGGCTTATGCCGAGTTGCGCGATCAGGCCGCACTCGCCTGGGCCGACATCTCCACCGGCGTGTTCCACGTGATGCCGATCGCCCGCGTGCGCCTCAGCCCGGAACTGGCCCGGCTGGCCCCCTCGGAGCTGATCGTTGCCGATGGCCCCGTGTTTGACGCCACACGGCCCCTCGCTGATGAATACAAGATCCCGCTGACGCCGCTGGGCAAGGCGAGCTTTGACAGCAGCGCCGCGGAAAAACGTCTCTGCACCCTGTTCAATGTCGGCGCGCTCGATGGGTTTGGCAGCTTCAGCCGGGCGGAGATTTCCGCCATGGGCGCGGTGGTCGACTATCTGGAGATCACCCAGAAGGGCAAGCTGCCGCTGCTGCAACCCCCTCTACAGGAGGCCGAGGACCGCACCGTCCAGATCGACGCTTCCACCCGCCGCAATCTGGAAATCACCCGGTCTCTCTCCGGTGGCCGCGCTGGATCACTGCTTTCGGTGGTGGATCGAACTGTTACGCCCGGCGGCGGGCGTCTGCTGGAGCAACGCCTTTCAAGCCCCTCGCGCAATCTCGACGTGATCTCCGCACGCCTCGCCGCGCTGGACGCAACGGTCGAGGACCCTACCCGCTGCGATGCGCTGCGCGGCATGCTGCGTAAGACGCCCGATATTGACCGCGCCCTGTCCCGCCTCGCGCTGGACAGAGGTGGCCCGCGTGACCTTGCCGGTATCCGCAACGCGCTGACCCAGGGCGAAGAGATCGAACGCGAGCTGCAGGGTCAGGACCTGCCGCCTCTGCTGACCGAGGCGGCACAGGCCTTGCGCGGCTTTGATGACCTGCTGGCCCTGCTGGACGCCGCCCTGATTGCGGAGCCGCCTCTGTTGGCGCGGGATGGCGGCTTCATCGCGCCGGAATTCGATCCCGAGCTGGACGAGGCCCGCACCCTGCGTGACGAAGGGCGATCCGTAATCGCCGGCTTGCAGAAGAAATATGCCGAACACACCGGTGTCACCTCGCTGAAGATCAAGCACAACAACGTGTTGGGTTATTTCATCGAAACCACAGCGACCCATGCCGCCAAGATGCAATCCGCACCGATGTCGGAAACCTATATCCACCGTCAGACCACCGCCAATCAGGTGCGCTTTACCACGGTGGAGCTGAGCGAGATCGAGACCAAGATCCTGAACGCCGGAAATCAGGCTCTGGAGATCGAAAAGCGGCTCTATCAAAGGCTTTCTTGCGCCATTCTCGACTGTGCCGCCCGACTTAACCAAGCCGCGCGGGGCTTTGCCGAACTGGATCTGATCACTGCCCTTGCCGATCTGGCGCGGGGTGAAAACTGGACCCGGCCAAAGGTCGACGCGAGCCGCGCGTTTCACGTGGATGGTGGCCGTCACCCGGTGGTCGAGCAAGCCCTGCGCCAACAGGGCGGCGAGACATTTGTGGCCAATGACTGCGACCTCAGCACCGAGGATGGCGCCGCAGTCTGGTTGCTGACCGGTCCCAACATGGCGGGTAAATCGACCTTCCTGCGCCAGAACGCCTTGATCGCCGTGCTCGCCCAGATGGGCAGCTATGTCCCGGCAGAGGCCGCGCATGTGGGCATGGTCAGCCAACTGTTCAGCCGCGTCGGTGCGTCGGATGACCTCGCCCGCGGTCGCTCCACCTTCATGGTAGAGATGGTCGAAACTGCCGCCATCCTGAATCAGGCCGACGACCGCGCGCTGGTGATCCTTGATGAGATCGGTCGCGGCACCGCCACCTATGATGGCCTCTCGATCGCCTGGGCAACGCTGGAACACTTGCATGAGGTCAACCGCTCGCGCGCGCTGTTTGCCACCCACTACCACGAGCTGACACAGCTGGCCGCCAAGCTACCCGGCGTCGACAATGCCACCGTCACCGTCAAGGAATGGGAAGGCGAGGTTATCTTCCTGCATGAGGTCAAGAAAGGCGCTGCAGATCGGTCCTACGGTGTACAAGTAGCCCAGCTCGCTGGCCTGCCAGCCTCCGTCGTGGAGCGCGCGCGCAGTGTTCTCGACATGCTGGAGAAAAGCAGCCGCGAAGGTGGTGGCGCAGGCAAGGTGCAGATCGACGACCTGCCGCTTTTTGCCGCCGCTCCGCCGCCGCAACCAACAGCCCCGACCGCTTCACCGGTGCTGGACCTGCTTGAGGGGATCAATCCCGATGACCTCAGCCCGCGGGAGGCGCTCGAGACCCTCTATCGCCTCAAGGAAGAGGCCCTGATCAAGAAAGAACGGCGAGCCTGAGGCACGCCGCACTTTCATCTTTTCAAAAATATCCCCGCCGGAGGCCCGGGCCCGTATGGGCCCGACTACATCACGACGCCGGCGTGGACGATACGCCAACCTGCGCCGGACGCAGAAGACGGTCGTGCAACATGAAGCCCTCTGCCGACACCTGAATGATGTCGCCAGCTTTGGTGCCGGGCACCGGTGCCTCGAACATCGCCTCATGCACCTGCGGGTCAAAGCGATCTCCGACCTCGGGCGTGATCACCTGAATGCCGTGCTTCTGGAACACATCCCGCAGCGCCCGCATGGTCAGTTCGACCCCTTCGATCAGCGCGGCTGCAACCGCCTTCTGCTCGTCACTTGCGGCTTCGACAGCGCGTTTCATGTTGTCATAGACCGGCAGCATGTCGCGTGCCAGTTTGGAGCCACCATATTGCTCTGCCTCGCGCCGTGCCTTGTCACCGCGCTTGCGGGAGTTTTCGGCATCGGCAAGGGCGCGCATGAAGCGGTCCTTGTATTCGTCACGCTCGGCACGCAGGCTGTCCAGCTCCAGCGCCTCGTCGTCATATTCCTCGGTCTGAGCCGACAGCTCCTCGGCTTCGGCTGCCTCGATATCATCCAAAAAGTCTTCGTTCTTGGGCTCTGCCATAATCCACCTCTAGCTCCGGTCGGATACCATTTTCCCGACCAGCTGTGCCGTGTAGTCCACGATCGGCACAATCCGTCCGTAGTTCAGGCGCGTCGGGCCAATGACCCCCACCGCGCCGATGATCTTTCGATCCGCGTTCATATAGGGAGACACCACCAAAGAGGAACCCGAAAGTGAGAAAAGTTTGTTCTCCGAGCCGATAAAAATGCGCACACCGTCGCCATCTTCGGTCAGTTCCAGGAATTCGGCGATGTCCCGTTTGCGCTCCAGATCGTCGAACAGGCTGCGGATCTTCTCCAACTCATCCGGAGCCCCCTCTTCCGAGAGGAGATTCGCCCGTCCCCGCACGATAAGCCGCGCCTGATCGCTGCCATCATCTTCCCACGCGGCGAGCCCGCTTTCGATCATGTCACTGGCAAGCGTGTCGATTTCCTGCCGGCGTTTTTCGATTTCGGACTGCACGTCCTTGCGCACCTGCCCCAGCGTGCGCCCTTCGATCAGCGCATTGAGAAAATTCGCCGCCTCCCGCATCGAACTGGGGGTTTGCCCTGGCGGTGGTGTGAACAGACGGTTTTCCACATGCCCGTCCGAGAACACCAGAACCACCAGCGACCGGTCCTGCGCCAGAGACACAAACTCGATATGGCGCAACTCAGCCTCATGCTTGGGCGTCAGCACCAGAGAGGCACCATGCGTCACCCCCGACAGCGCCGCGCCGACACGGTCCAGCATGCCACTGACGTCGCTGGAATTGTCACCCAGCGTCCGGTCGATCGTCTCACGGTCCTGCATGCTGGGATCGCCCATTTGCAGCAACCCATCGACAAACAGTCGCAATCCCATTTGGGTCGGAATACGGCCTGCGCTCACATGCGGGCTGTCCAGCAGCCCTAGATATTCCAGATCCTGCATAACGTTACGCACAGTGGCGGCACTGACCTTCTCGCTCAGCGAACGCGTCAGGGTACGGCTGCCGACTGGCCCACCGGTATCCAGGTAGTTTTCCACAAGAATACGAAACACCTCGCGCGAGCGATCGTTCATGTCTTGCAGTATGGAATTTGCGTCCGTCATCTCAATCCCACTGTTCCCGACAGATACGGTGAACGTACCTCCCTTTTGTCACTAAAGCGCATTGCTAGATATGGTCAATGACCCTTGCATCGCCAACCCCCCGGACGGTATCGACGGGGCAACAGCAAAAGGATATCCACATGCGACCCTCCGGACGTGCCCTGAACGAAATGCGCACCGTTACTTTCGAAACCGGCTTTACCAAACACGCGGAAGGCTCCTGCCTGATCAAGATGGGCGATACCCATGTTCTGTGCACCGCCACCATCGAAGACCGTGTGCCGCCATTTATCAAGGGGTCCGGTCTTGGCTGGGTGACGGCAGAATACGGCATGCTGCCGCGCGCAACCAACACCCGCATGCGCCGTGAGGCTGCCTCCGGCAAGCAAGGCGGACGTACCGTCGAAATTCAGCGGCTGATCGGCCGCGCCCTGCGGGCTGGCGTTGATCGCGTCGCCCTTGGCGAACGTCAGATCACAGTCGATTGCGATGTGTTGCAGGCCGATGGCGGTACCCGCTGCGCCTCCATCACCGGTGGTTGGGTTGCTCTGAGACTGGCCGTCAACAAGCTGATGAAGGCCGGAGACGTGAAGATGGATCCGCTGGTGGATCCGGTTTCAGCAATTTCCTGCGGCATTTACGCCGGTCAGCCGATCCTGGACCTGGACTACCCCGAGGATTCCGAGGCAGGCGTTGACGGTAACTTCATCATGACTGGCTCCGGCAAACTAATCGAAATTCAGATGAGCGCTGAAGGCTCGGTCTTTTCCCGGGATCAGATGAATGAACTGATGGACCTGGCCACCAAGGGCACATCTGAACTCGCCGAGATGCAAAAGGCCGCCTGCGCATGACCCGCAAGTTCGAGGGCGACACCTTGTTGGTCGCCACACACAACTCAGGGAAGCTGGGCGAGATCACCGAGATCCTCGCCCCCTTTGGGGTCAAAGTGGTTGGCGCGGCAGCGATGGACCTGCCCGAGCCAGAGGAAACCGAAGACAGCTTTGTAGGCAATGCAAGGATCAAGGCCCATACAGCGGCGAAGGCCACGGGCCTGCCCGCGCTGTCCGACGACAGCGGTATCACCATCGACGCGCTGGACGGCGCGCCGGGGGTCTACACCGCCGATTGGGCCGAGACCAGTCAGGGACTTGATTTCATGATGGCCATGACCCGCGCCAATGATGAAATTACCGCAAAAGGGCCAGACGCCCCCCGCAGCGCCCAGTTTCGTTGCACGCTGGTTCTGGCCTGGCCCGATGGCCATGACGAGGTGTTTGAGGGTGTAATGCCCGGTACGCTGGTCTGGCCCATCCGTGGCGAAGGTGGATTTGGCTACGATCCCATGTTTATGCCCGAGGGGTATGACGTGACCTGCGCTCAGATGGATAAGGCGGAAAAGAACCGCATCAGCCACCGAGGCCGTGCATTGGCCCGGTTCGTGCAGGGCTGCTTTGGTGGATGATTGGCGGAATGGGGGCTTTGGTCTCTACGTGCATTGGCCGTTCTGTCAGGCCAAATGCCCCTACTGCGACTTCAACAGCCATGTGGTGTCCCAGATCGATCAGTCGGCCTGGGTCACCGCCTACCAGACCGAGCTGCGCCGTATGGGCGAATTGGTCCCTGATCGGCTTCTGAACAGCATCTTCTTTGGAGGTGGCACCCCGTCCCTGATGCATCCTGACACGGTTGCCGCGGTGATCAACACTGCACGTGAGATCTGGCCCTTCGCCAATGACATCGAAATCTCGCTGGAAGCCAATCCAGGATCGGTCGAGGCCGGTCGATTTGCCGGCTATCGCGACGCCGGCGTCAATCGGATTTCCATGGGTATTCAGGCGCTGAACGACGAGGATCTCCGCCGTCTTGGCCGCATTCACTCAGTGGAAGAAGCACGCAAAGCCTTTGACGTCGCCAGGAACTGCTTCGACCGTGTCAGTTTCGACCTGATCTACGCCCGCCAAGGTCAGACCCTTGATGCGTGGAAAGCTGAGCTCTCAGAGGCGCTCAGCATGGCGATCGACCATCTTTCACTTTATCAGCTGACGATCGAAGACGGCACCGCATTTGGGGATCGCTACGCAAGAGGCAAGCTACGCCACCTGCCCACAGACGACAATGCAGCTGACATGTACCTCGCCACCCAAGAGATTTGCGAATCCTACGGGCTACCAGGCTATGAGATTTCTAACCATGCCCGACCGGGCGCCGAGAGCCGTCATAATCTCATCTATTGGCGGTACGGAGACTACCTCGGGATTGGACCGGGTGCGCATGGTAGATTATCTCTGAACGGCCAGCGGATGGCGACAGAAGCGCCTAAGGCACCAGGTGCTTGGCTTGAAGCGGTTCGCCAAGGAAACGGAACACTCCCGTTTGAACGGCTTTCCCAAGAAGATCAGGTCGTCGAACACATGATGATGGGGCTTCGACTACATGAGGGGCTAGACCTTGAACGCCACAGCCAACTCGCTTCATCCCCCATTTCCGACGCCAAAATACACGCTCTTCGTGATCTCGGTATGATAGAAATCATCAATGACCGACTGTGTGCGACCTCCCAAGGTCGCGCGGTTCTGAACGCCGTGCTCCGAGAACTCCTGACGGATTGATAAATGAAAGCTATTTACCTCTGCCTTGGTCTTCTCAGCCTCCTTCTGGCAGTGGTGGGCGTTGCGCTTCCTCTCCTGCCGACGGTGCCTTTCCTGCTTCTCGCTACCTTCTTCTTCGCAAGATCATCGGAACGACTACATGTATGGCTTACCAGCCATGGGACCTTTGGACCGATGATTCAGGACTGGCATCAATATGGTGCCATCCGTCCAAGAGCAAAAAAGGCGGCAACCTTATCAGTTGCCGCCGTTCTTTGCATTTCGCTATTACTTGAACTATCTTTTCATATCATAGCGATACAGGCGATCACGCTTTGTGCGGTGATGATTTTCATTTGGACCCGGCCTAACGGCTAAGACGATTGCACAAGTCATCCAGCTGATCCAAAGTTTCGTAGGATATCGTCACAGCACCGGCCTCGCCACCTGGTTTGTGATCGATTGATACCTTCATTCGGATCATCGCAGACAAATCAGCCTCCAATGCACGTGTATCGGCATCTTTCTCCGCCTGAGTTTTCGGCTTCTTTGTAGCAGGACTACCGGAGATACCGGCCGCGTCCTTCTTAACCAACGACTCGGTTGCACGAACCGAAAGCCCACCTTTTACGATCTTCTTAGCGAGCTCTGATGCATTGTCTGACGTGATCAATGCTCGCGCATGCCCCGCAGACAATTTTCGATCTAGGACAAGACCTTGAACATCCTCAGGTAGATGGAGCAGCCGCACCAAATTCGCGATATGGCTTCGGCTCTTCCCAAGCGCCTCTGCCATCTTTTCTTGCGTATGCCCAAATTTATCCATCAATTGCTTATAGCTCTGAGCTTCCTCGAGAGCATTAAGATCGGAACGTTGAATGTTCTCGATGATCGCAACTTCAAACATCTCGACGTCAGAATAGTCGCGAATGAGGACAGGAACTTCATGCAGCTGCGCGGCCTGCGCAGCGCGCCACCGACGTTCCCCTGCCACGATCTCGTACATTCCGCCATCGCGTGGGCGCACGATCAAAGGCTGGAGAACACCCTTTTCCTTGATAGACGCGGTAAGATCGTCGAGGTCTTCCTGCAAAAACTGGCGACGCGGCTGATCAGGGTTTGCCTGAACTTTCTCAATCGGGACAAGAATTTCAGCATTGCGTGGCGTCCGTACACCATCTGTGCTGACAGGTTCCGCGTTCACGTCAGCCATCAATGCAGAGAGGCCACGCCCCAGGCCGCGCGGTTTGGGTTTCTTATCTGCCATTCTGTGCCCCTTCTATTCTTATTCGGCCGCAATTTTTTGATGTTTAGATATAATTTCATCCGCCAATTGACGATAAGCCTTAGCACCCAACGATGCGGAGTCGTAGTTCAACACCGGCATGGCATATGAAGGCGCTTCGCTAACACGCACATTACGCGGTATCTTGGTTCTAAACACCAAATCACCAAGGTTATCACGCGCGTCCTGCTCCACCTGTTGAGAAAGGTTGTTGCGACGATCGTACATTGTCAACACAACTCCCTCGATCCTCAAACTTGGATTTGCAGCATGACGAACTTCGCGAATAGTCAACATCAGCTGCGAGAGCCCTTCGAGCGCGAAAAATTCACTTTGCAGTGGAATCAAAACAGAATCCGCCGCCACCATCGCGTTAACGGTCAATAGATTGAGAGAAGGCGGACAATCAATCAGGATATAGTCCCAGTCATAATCCGTCATCGCGGGCTGACGAAGCGCGTCATGAAGGAGATAGCTACGCTTTTCGTTGGAGAACAGTTCAATATCAGCGGAACTCAAATCCACGGTCGCTGGTATGATACACAGGTCCTCTAGGTCAGTTTGTCGAATAACTGCAGAAAGTTCGACTTCATCCACCAACAGATCGTACGTCGTGTGTTCCCGATCTTCAGCCTCGATTCCCAGGCCAGTAGACGCGTTCCCCTGCGGATCCAGATCAACGAGGAGCACTCTCATACCCTCTTCGACCATGGCCGCGGCGAGGTTAATCGCTGTAGTTGTCTTTCCTACCCCACCCTTCTGATTTGCGATGGCAATAATGCGGGGCGTTCCCGAACGGGACATGTCAGACACGCGCTACTCCCTTGATCTTGAGAATGACAGCCTCAGGCTCAGTAAGACTTGTAATCTCTTCGCACTCAAATCGCCATCTTTTGCGCGCGTTATCCACCTCTTTTTTCCAGTTGGCACCCTTTGGGAACACTGCAGTTCCAGACTGGGCAAGATGGTGCTCCGAGAACGACAGGAGGTCACTCAGATCAGCGAGCGCACGTGCGGAAAGAACATCAGCCTGAATGCCCTCAACCGCCTCTATCCGCTGCGACTTGACAGATACCTTCACGCAACATTCTCTCGCAACATTCCGCAGGAAAGCACATTTGCGCTGATCACTTTCAATCAAAGTGACTTTCATGTCAGGCGCTTTCTCTGCAGCGAGAATAGCGATGATAATCCCAGGAAGGCCTCCGCCGCTTCCAATATCGAGCCAGCTCGTGCCCAATGTTGGAACTCCAAACACCTGAACGCTATCAAGAATGTGGCGCGTCCACAGATCACCCAAGCTGTTTTTGGAAACCAGATTTATCTTTGGATTCCACTTTTCAAGAGTTTCTGCGAATATCTGTAGACGCTCGCATGTTTCACGTGAAACATCATATTTCGATTGAATAACATCAACACTCATGCGGACTTCGCCCGCACACGCGCTTGTCGCTTTAAGTTTCCCAAAATTAGCGCCAAAGCGGCTGGAGTAATGCCATCAATTCGGGCTGCTTGGGAAAGGTTTTCAGGACGGGAACGACTGAGCTTCTGCCGAAGTTCATGCGAAAGCCCTTCAATCTCATAGCTAAAGCTTGCAGGAATACAATGTTCCTCGTCCTTCTTCAGCGCCGCGACTTCTTTCTCCTGACGTTCAATATAGTTGACATAAAGCGAATCTCGAACAATTTGACTTCGAATTTCTGCTTCTGTTGTCGCCAACTCAGGAAAGAGTGGGAGAATTTCGTCAAACCCAACTTTGGGGAAGGCAAGTACTTCCATACCGTCACGTTTGTTTCCGTCCTGGTTAACTTGTATTCCCGCACCCAACAGTTGGTTCGGTGTCAGCTTTGCAGACGTCAGAACACTTTTGACAGAATTAAGACGTTCCATCTTACTTTCGAAGATACGGCGCCTCTCTGGCGCGACGCAACCTACGGAAATCCCGAGCGACGTGAGACGCTGATCAGCGTTGTCGGCTCGTAGAGATAGCCTGAACTCAGCACGCGACGTAAACATGCGATAAGGCTCGGTAACACCGTTGGTTGTTAAATCATCAATCATAACACCGATGTAGCTAGAGGCGCGACTAAAGATGATTTTGTCACTTTCCAAACATTTCGCTGCGGCATTCAGTCCGGCGACAAGTCCTTGCGCCGCTGCCTCTTCATAGCCTGTAGTTCCATTAATTTGACCAGCAAGATAAAGACCTGTTACTTCTCGAAGCTCCAGTGTCGCTTTCAAGGCTCGTGGATCGACATAATCATATTCGATCGCATACCCGGGTTGCATAATGACGGCGCTTTCCAATCCGACAATGGAATGGACATACTCTTCTTGAACCCGCTCGGGCAAACTCGTCGAGATCCCATTTGGATATACGGCGTGATCAGAAAGTGACTCAGGCTCAAGAAATATCTGATGAGATGACTTATCTGCGAAACGCACAACTTTATCTTCGATCGATGGACAGTACCTTGGTCCAATCCCATCGATGTGCCCGCCATACATTGCGGACAGCTCAAGATTCGTACGAATAATATCGTGGGTTTTTTCGTTTGTGTGCGTAATCCCACAAGATATTTGCTGAGCCGATACGGATCTACTCAAAAAAGAGAATAGAGTAGGATCGTCGTCACCAGGTTGTTGATCAAGGATATCCCAGTTGACGGTCCGGCCATCTAGTCGGGGCGGTGTTCCCGTTTTCAAACGTCCCAACGGTAGATCAAATGACTTCAATCGATCAGCAAGCTTGATTGATGGCTTATCGCCCATGCGACCACCGGATCGAGCGACATCACCGATGTGTATGACCCCGTTCAAAAACGTACCAGACGTAAGTACGACGGCTTTAGCTGTGAGTTCAACGTCATCAGAAAGAACTACGCCGGTGACCTCGTTCTCCCCTTTCATAATGAAGTCAACAACTTCACCTTCGACAATGTCAAGATTTCTCTGTTCTTCGGTGGCCCGAAGCATTTCAGATTTGTATATAGCACGATCAGCTTGGGCGCGCGGTCCTTGCACAGCAGGACCTTTCCGACGATTCAAAAGTCTGAATTGGATACCTGCGAGGTCCGCGACGCGGCCCATTACACCGTCCAACGCATCGATTTCTCTGACGAGATGTCCTTTTCCCAAGCCACCAATTGCAGGATTGCAGGACATGACACCAATACCATCACGGCGGAGCGTTACCATAGCAGTTCGGGCGCCCATTCTTGCTGCAGCATGGGCTGCTTCGGTTCCGGCATGCCCGCCGCCTATGACGATGACATCGTAATGCGGATGTTTCACGTGAAACACTCCCTACTTTCCTAAGCAAAAACTCGAGAATATCTCGTCCAGGAGATTCTCTACATTGATACGACCTACCAACAGTTCAAGAGCCCGTATCGCAGATCTCACATCCTCGGCCAAAATATCATAGAACTCCGGTCCATCGTGGAGGCGTTCCATCGCACGAGCCAAGCTTTCTGATGAACGTCGCAGTGCGTCACGATGGCGCGTACGTGTCGCAATCCCAGTATGAGCTGACCGATCCTTTAACGTCATAGAAACATGTGTCACAAGTTCATCAACCCCTTGCCCTGACTTTCCGGAGATCGCCCCTTCCGAACTTACTCTCACATCAGCCTTCGGCAACAACCGGAGATCGCCGGGTTTAAATTCGACGTCGAGTAGTTCATCGTGTTCTGCGAGAAATATACGTAGATCCGCGGCCTCTGCTCGCTCTTGTGCAAGTTTGATGCCTATTCCTTCTACGTGGTCGTCAGTATCGCGAAGGCCAGCCGTGTCAAGCAGTGTAACCGGAAGGCCCGCCAGGTCCATACGGACCTCGATAACATCACGGGTTGTGCCGGCGTATTCGGAGGTGATTGCCGCATTTCGACCGGCAAGTGCGTTCAGCAGCGTCGATTTTCCTACATTCGGAGCGCCGATGATTGCAACTTCAAAGCCGTCCCGAATTCGCTCCGCTATGGAAACACCGTCAATTTCTCGTTTGAGATCCCGAGCAACGCCATTGAGGAGGTCCGTCACCTCTGGCGTCACATCCACCGGCACCTCTTCATCCGCGAAGTCGATCGTGACTTCAATCAGGGATGCCGCTCGAATGAGGTCAGATCTCCAACGATCAGCGAGTTTCCCTAATCCACCTGACAGTACGATTTGCGCCTGCTTACGCTGTGCTTCGGTCTCTGCATCGATGAGATCTGCGAGACCTTCAACCTGGGTCAAGTCGAGTTTGCCATTGTCCATCGCGCGTCGCGTGAATTCTCCCGGCTCGGCGATACGCGCCAAGCTCGTTTCTTTGATCGCCTGCAAAATCGACGATACGACCGCGCTGCTGCCATGACACTGAAACTCGACCGTATCTTCACCAGTAAAGCTGTCAGGCATTGTAAACGACAACACAAGCGCCTCATCAAGAAGATCGCCATGACTGTCGCTTAAACGCGAAAAAGTCATCCCCCGACTGGGCAATGACTTTCGCGACAGCTTTTCTCCGACGAGGCGTGCCTCTGGTCCAGATACACGGATGACGGCGACACCGGCCTTTCCCTGGGCGGTGGCCAACGCAAAGATCGTATCCATGGGATGGCCTCTCTCTCCACCGACGCTGGTCAGGTATTCATTGAATCAAAGAACTCTGAATTTGTCTTTGTTTGCTTGAGTTTAGAAAGAAGGAACTCGATCGCATCTGTGGTTCCCATCGGATTCAGAATCCGACGCAGGACAAATGTCTTAGCGAGATCCACTTTGTCCACCAGCAGCTCTTCTTTCCTGGTGCCGGATTTGAGAATATCGATCGCCGGGAAGACACGTTTGTCCGCAATTTTACGGTCCAGAACGATCTCAGAGTTACCCGTCCCTTTGAATTCTTCAAAGATAACCTCATCCATACGGCTGCCCGTATCGATCAGCGCGGTGGCGATGATGGTGAGCGAGCCACCTTCTTCGATATTACGCGCAGCACCAAAGAAGCGTTTTGGACGTTGCAGGGCGTTGGCATCCACACCGCCGGTCAGAACCTTACCCGAGGATGGCACAACCGTGTTGAATGCTCTACCAAGTCTTGTGATCGAATCGAGAAGAATTACTACATCTCGTTTGTGCTCAACGAGACGCTTCGCCTTCTCGATGACCATTTCGGATACCGCAACGTGGCGCGTAGCGGGTTCATCAAAGGTCGAGGACACGACCTCCCCTTTCACCGATCGCTGCATGTCAGTGACTTCTTCCGGACGCTCATCGATCAACAGAACAATCAGATAGCACTCAGGATGGTTCTGCTCGATCGAGTGCGCAATATTCTGCAACAGAACGGTTTTACCCGTCCTCGGCGGAGCCACGATGAGCGAACGCTGGCCTTTACCGATCGGAGAAACCAGATCGATCACACGTGCCGAGCGGTCCTTCACAGTGGGGTCTTCGATTTCCATATTCAAACGCTCATCCGGATAGAGCGGTGTCAGGTTATCGAAAGCAATCTTGTGACGCGTTTTCTCGGGCTCTTCGAAGTTGATCTTCGTCACCGTGGTCAGCGCAAAATAGCGCTCGTTCTCCAATGGAGCCTTGATCTGCCCATCCACCGTGTCACCGGTGCGCAAGGAAAACTGGCGGATCATGTCAGGCGAGACGTAGATGTCATCCGGGCCCGGAAGATAGTTCGCTTCGGGCGAACGCAGAAAGCCAAACCCGTCCTGCAGAACCTCGAGAACCCCATCCCCAAAGATATTCCAGCCTTCATCCGCGCGCTCACGCAGGATCTGGAACATCATCTCACCCTTGCGCATGGTGGAAGCGTTTTCGATCTCAAGCTCCTCTGCCATGGTCAACAGCGCTTTGGGGCTTTGGATTTTGAGATCAGAAAGGTTCAGAGATTGCTCGGTCATATGCACACGGCCCTTGTTCCCTCTGCCAACAGAGGGCGTCACAGTATAAAATACGGAAAACGCGGGAATCCCGGACGGGTCCGCTTTCACGCTTGATAGTGGGTCTCTGTGAGCGAGTCAAACGCGGCGTTAGAACTTGAAGATGACCGAGATCACGATGACGACCATCAAGAGCGTGGGAACCTCGTTCATAAGGCGATACTGGCGCCCTGTGAGCTTGTTTTGCCCTTCTCTGAAGTCTTTGTGGCGAAACATCAGCCAGTGATGAAACCAAGTCATCCCAAGCACTGAGATGCCCTTGGTCCAGGGCCAAACGTATGACCAGTCCACCAACCCTGGCGTGAACACCATGAACAGCCCTGCAGCCCATGTGACGACGCTTGCTGGCCCCATGATCACTCTGAGGAGTTTGTCCTCCATGGTGAGGAAGATTGGTTTCACCTCTTCGACCTTCTCTGCCTCCTCCACGTGATAGACGAACAAGCGTGGAAGGTAGAACAACCCTGCCATCCAGCTGATCACGGCCATGATGTGGAGCGACTTCGCGTAAGGATAGAGCGTAAACATCAGATCAGTGAGATCCATGACGTGTCCTCATGCTGAGCGGTCTCGTTGGGCCACCCTATATAAATATATAAGTTTTATAAGGATGATGTTTTTGTAGTGCACCCCGAAAACAGTGGATTATCTAGTTTTCATACCGGTTCTGCACAGCGTGGATAATCTCAGCGCCCTGTTCCTGCCTTGAGGATGAATTTTTGGTTAACGCCATAAAACATGGGGGCGTTAAGGGTTTCTTTACGAAGGTGAAGGTGGGGATAAGGTTGGGAGAAGCTGGGAGTGACCGACTTATCCACTTGTTCAAAGTTATCCCAATACCGGATGGAGGAATCGCGGAGGAATCACCTGAGATTTCGAGGTTTATCCCACCCTTGCGTTGAGGGGGGGAAATCATACAAAACGTCCCTGAATGATCAGACGTTTTCCCATAGGGTTGTCCACATGAATACCCACATCATCTTGGCGTCTCGTTCCGAGATCCGCGCTCAGTTGCTCCGTCAGGCTGGCGTGGACTTTCGCGTAGAGGTCGCGCGCGTTGACGAAGATGCGATAAAGGCAGCGCTGTTGGCCGAGCAGGCTGCACCGCGTGATATCGCGGATACACTGGCCGAAGCCAAAGCACGCAAGATTTCGGGCAAGTGTCCCGGTGACATGGTCCTGGGATGCGATCAGGTGTTGGATTTTGAAGGGCGATTGCTGTCGAAGCCAGAAACCGCCGACGATGCGCTGAAACAACTCCGGGCGATGCGCGGCAAACGTCATATGCTTCTGTCCGCTGCCGTGATTTATAAAGACGGAGAGCCGCTCTGGCGGCACGTAGGTCAGGTGCGACTTGTGATGCGACAGGCGAGTGATGCCTATCTAGAGGGGTACGTCGACCGCAACTGGGACAGTATCAGACATGCGGTGGGCGCGTACAAACTCGAAGAAGAGGGTGTGCGACTGTTTACAACCATTGACGGCAGCTACTTTAATGTCCTGGGGCTACCGATGTTGGAACTCATGAACTATCTGGGACTGCAGGGGATTATCGAACAATGACAGAGCACAAGATCCCGCTCGCTGCTGTGATCGGTTGCCCGATCGCCCACTCCAAATCCCCGCAACTGCATCGACATTGGCTCACGACCAACGAGATTGCGGGACATTATATGCCGATGCATGTGGAGCCAGACGATCTAGAGGCGGTTGTACGCATGATGCCGCGTATGGGCTTTGTCGGGGCAAATGTGACTATTCCTCACAAGGAAGCGATCATGGAGATCGCGGATAAGGTCACGGACCGGGCAAAGTTGATGGGGGCGGCCAATACCCTGATCTTCCGGGACGACGGGTCTATCGTCGCTGACAATACGGATGGATACGGCTTTATCACCAACCTGCATGAGGGCGCACCCGATTGGGATCCTAAGTCCGGACCCGCGACGGTTTTTGGTGCCGGCGGTGCCAGCCGTGCCGTGATTGCCTCGCTGATCGAAGCTGGCGTGCCTGAGATCCGTATCACCAATCGCACGCGCTCGCGCGCCGAGGATTTGGCAGAAACGTTTGGCGCTCGAATAACTGTCATTGATTGGGTTCAGGCAGGCAACATCATCGAGGACGCGGCACTTATCGTGAATACGACGTCGCTCGGGATGATGGGCCAGCGGCCCTTGCGCGTTCCGTTGGACGGGTTGCACGCCGGGATCGTCGTTACCGACCTGGTTTATGCGCCGCTCAAGACCAAATTGTTGCTCGCTGCCGAAGACGCGGGATGCACGGTCGTTGATGGGCTTGGCATGTTGTTGCATCAGGCTGCCCCCGGATTCGAGCGCTGGTTTGGTCAGCGGCCGGAGGTTGGTATGTCTGCGCGTACCGCCGCAACCGGATGACATTTTCGCTAGGATTGACCGGCTCGATCGGAATGGGAAAATCCACGACCGCGACCCTCTTTGCAGAGGCAGGGTGTGCGATCTGGGATGCGGACGCGGCCGTTCATCGACTATATGCCGATGGAGGGGCGGCGGTTGAGCCGATATCTCTTCTGTTTCCGCAAGCCACGCGGGATGGCAGCGTGGATCGATCTGTCCTCAAAGATCTGATATCAAAGGATAAAGATGTCATTTCTCAGCTGGAGACGATCGTTCATCCACTGGTGAAGGCAGATCGAGAGCTATTCAGACAAACCGCGCGAGCCGATATCTTGGTCTTTGACATTCCACTGTTGTTTGAGACGGGGGGCGACGCGGAGATGCACGCGGTGGCCTGTGTTCATGTGGCGCCGGAGGTTCAGCGTGATCGTGTTCTTGCCCGCGGAACAATGACCGAGGACCAGTTTCGGCAGATCCTTGCAAAGCAGCTCCCGATCGCCGAAAAACTGGCACGAAGCGACTACCAGATCGAGACCGATACCCCCGATCATGCCCGGAGCCAGGTGGCAGAGGTGCTTGCAGATATTAGACGGAGAATGGCGCATGCGTGAAATCGTACTCGATACGGAAACCACCGGCTTTGACCCCTTCTCAGGTGATCGCATTGTCGAAATTGGTGCGGTGGAACTGCTCAACCATATGCCTACGGGTGAGACCTTTCATGTCTATATAAACCCGCAGCGCTCCATGCCGCATGAGGCATTTGGTGTGCATGGTATCGGGCCTGATCTTCTCGAACCGCCACAACCGCCCGGCCCCGGACAGGTGATCCTGAAGGATAAGCCCCTGTTTGCCGAGGTTGGTCAGGCATTCTTGGATTTCGTGGGCGAGTCTCAAATGGTGATCCACAACGCCAGCTTCGACATGAAGTTTCTCAATGCAGAACTGGGATGGATGAACCTGCCTCAGCTGCCCATGGAGCAGGCGATCGATACGCTGGCCATGGCGCGAAAGCGCTATCCCGGCTCGCCGGCCACGCTCGATGCGCTTTGCCGGCGTTTCAGCATCGACAACTCCAATCGGACATTGCACGGCGCGCTTCTCGACTCTGAGATCCTTGCGGATGTCTATCTGGAATTGATCGGTGGACGTCAGCCTGATTTTGGCCTGTCGTCAGGATCCTCTGGCGGTCCAAGTGCGGTGGACCTCAATTGGCGCCCGTCACCACGTCCGACCCCCCTGCCCTCACGCCTCACGGCAGAGGAAAAAGTCGCACATGAGGAATTTGTCGCCAAGTTGGGCGAAGATGCGCTCTGGGCTTCGATCTCTGAATAGGAAAGGCGCCGCGACCTCTGGTCGCAGCGCCTGACAAAGCTCACAGATGTGAAGCTTTCCAATCAGTTTGGCGTTTCGCTTGCACCTTCGGTCTGACGACGTGCCAGCTCGTTGCGGTAGATCGCGACGAAGTCGATGTTGTCGAGGTTCAGCGGCGGGAAGCCACCGTCGCGGCTGATGTCGGAAACGATACGGCGCAGGAACGGGAACAGCATCCGCGGGCACTCGATCAACAGGAACGGGTGCAGCTGATCTTCGGGCACACCTGCGATGTTGAAGATGCCGACATATTCCAGCTCCAGAACAAACAGCACTTCACCGCCTGTTTTGTTCTTGGATTCGATGGTCAGCTTGGTGATGACTTCATACTGGTTTTCGGTGCTGCGCTTCTTGGCATCGAGCGCCACCTGAACGTTGACGTCCGGCTGCACTTCGCCACCGACGCCTTTTTGCGCCATCACGTTCTCAAAGGACAGATCGCGAATGAACTGTCCGATAATGTTCATCTGGACTTGCGGTTGCTCCGCGCCCTCGGCTGCGCCATTTTCGGCCATGGAAATCTCCTGAATTTAACGTGTCGCAGCGTGCTTACCAGCTTGGAGAGCCATCCTCAAAGTCTTATTTCGGCCCTTCAACCCAACCTGAGGGATCATTCCGGCGCGGTCGTGGTGTGACCTCTTCATAGTCGCCATCTATGACGTCGCCCCGCGAGTCGGCAGGACGTGGTCGGGCACTGTGGCGTGGGTCTGATCCCATTTGAAATGACGCCACGGTGACCTTGGATCGCAGGTAGGCAAAAGCACGAGTGCGAAATCCGGGAACCAGAAGCAGAAAACCAAATGCATCGGTGAAAAAACCGGGCGTCAGCAACAACGCCCCGGCCAGTAGGATCATCGCGCCATGCGCCAAGGGTTCAGTCGGATCGGAGAGTCTCTCAAATGATCCCCGGAGTTGCCCAAGCGCCAACTGGCCTTGAGTGCGCACGAGCCATGTCCCAAGAACAGCCGTCAATATGACGATGCCGAGGGTCGGCCACAGCCCAATCAGGCCACCGACCTGTATGAACAGGGCGATTTCAATAATCGGCACTAGCAAAAAAGCCAGAAAAAGGGGCATGATAGGCGTCCTCTCTTTAGGGCAGAACGGTGGACTTGGTCCCGCCTGTCACCTACATAAGAGCAGAACACGTCGGTTTCAAACCGACAGGTCCTATTGGACGATGAGGTATGAATGGAGTCGCCCTTGGTAGAGCTTTTGGTCCTGGCTGGCATCGCGGTTTTTCTGATCCTGCGCCTGAAGAGCGTTCTGGGTACGCGCGAGGGGTTTGAAAAGCCTCCTCTGGCGGGCAGTGAAGCGCGATCGCCGCAACGCAAGTTTGAAGTTATCGAGGGAAGCCCTGATGACGACATTATTGCCTACGTCGATGAAGGCAGCCCGCAGGCGCAGGCTCTCGCCGAAATGAAGCGTGTGGACCCCTCGTTCCACGTGGCCGAGTTTGTGCAAGGCGCGCGCGGTGCCTATGAGATGATCTTGATGGGCTTCGAAACCGGTGAACTCGACGGGATTCAGCCCTTCATCTCCGATGAGATTTTCCAGAGCTTTGTTGATGCCGTGTCGGCCCGTGAAGATCAGGGGCTGACCATTGAGGCTGAGTTCATCGGGGTTCGCGAAACCACCATCGCCGACGTCAACTTTGATGCGGCAACCACGACAGCAGAAGTAACGGTTCGATTTGTTGGTGAGCTGACCTCCGCAGTGCGGAACCGTGCTGGTGAAATTGTCGAGGGTGATCCAAAGGCTGTTAAACGCCAGAAGGACAACTGGACATTCTCGCGCAAGATGGGCGCGGATGATCCGAACTGGTTGCTGGTGGCAACGGACGCATGACGGGGACGCTTCGGCGGGGACTGGGCGCGGCATTTCTGGCTGCGACCCTCTGTTCCGGCGCCGGAGCGCAGCCCGAAACAGGTCCGTCTCTGCGGATAATGGAATTCAGCGAACTTTTAGACTGGGACCTCGACAATCATGTCGAGGCCCTTCGTGTTTTCAGGGAAACCTGTATGGATATGGAAGGCGCGGACTGGCAATCACTCTGCGCCTTGGCTCAAAATGCCGATGACAGCGGCGCGCGCGCGTTCTTTGAGCTGTTCTTCCGTCCGGTGCTGATCGAAGATGGCAAGGATGGTCTGTTTACCGGTTACTTTGAACCCGAGCTCAACGGCTCCCGCCACCGTACAAATCGCTATCGCTATCCTGTCTACCGTATGCCGCCAGAAGCACGCGCGACATCGCTTTGGCTCTCACGACGTGACATCCTCAGCACCGACGTACTGAAGGGACGCGGGCTGGAAATCGCCTGGGTCGAAGATCCCGTTGAGCTGTTCTTTTTGCAAATCCAAGGGTCTGGACGCATTCGTCTGCAAGATGGTTCAACCATTCGCGTGGGGTATGGCGGTGCAAATGGGCATCCTTACCGGTCGATCGGGCAAGAGCTTGTTCGGCGTGGCATCTATAGCCTGCATCAGGTCAGCGCTGGTGTCATTCGCAATTGGGTGCGGCGCAACCCCGAGCCTGGCGCGGAGCTGTTGATGCACAATCCCTCCTATGTCTTTTTCCGTGAGGTCAATCGCGTTGCTGCAAACAGGGGGCCTCTGGGTGCGATGAACAGGTCCATCACCCCCATGCGGTCGATCGCGGTGGACCCGGCCTATACCCCGCTCGGTGCGCCGGTCTGGATCGAAAAAAACGGTCAGTCCAAGATGCGGCGGTTGATGATCGCACAGGATACCGGATCAGCCATCAAGGGCGCGCAACGGGCCGATATCTTCTTTGGTGCGGGCGATGAGGCCGGGCGCAAGGCTGGCCAGTTGAAGGACCCCGGACGTCTGATGGTTCTGATGCCGATACAGCGCGCCTATGCCATGTTGCCGGATGATCTGTGATGACGCGGCGCAAACTGACAGATGAAGAAATCGACCTCTGGCAGAAGGTTGTGAAGCACGCAGAGCGTCTTCAGTCAGATCGTGAGAAAATGGGCGGAGACCATGCGGATCCCCCTGCCCCGCGACCCAAGCCAAAACCGCACCGCACACCAAACGCTGCCTTGCCGCATTTTGAAGTGGGCAGCCATGCGCGCGGGAAAATGCCGACTCATGACCTCAAACCCTCTCCCGGGCGCAAGCTGGCAGGAGATCCCGTGCGTATGGATGAAAAAGCCTTTCGCCGAATGAAACGGGGCAAGCTGAAACCGGAAGGAAAGCTCGATCTGCACGGTATGCGGATGGAGTCTGCACACGGGGCGCTGAACCGCTTTATCCTATCGGCGCAGGCCTCCAACAAGCGGCTGGTCTTGGTCATTACAGGTAAGGGCAAGGATCGCGACGCGCCTGGACCGATGCCTGTCCCGCGCGGTATTCTGCGCCACCAGGTTCCACAATGGCTGTCGCTTCCCCCGTTGGCGCAAGCGGTCCTGCAAGTGACCCCCGCGCACGTCAGTCATGGTGGTGAAGGTGCGTACTATGTTTATTTGCGGCGTATCCGCTAGGCCTTAACGCGCCTCGCGCCGTCGCTGACGTTCGACCATCAGTTTTCCATGTTCACTTACAATCGTCTGGGACTGTGGCAGGATCTGTTCAAGCAGACTGGGATCGACCGGACCAAAAACCCGGCTTATGTCGCCTGCGGATTTCAGGACTGCCAACAGGCTTGGTGATGTGGCCGCAACAAAGTGACCCGAAGCCGCGTCTGCGTTAAAGGCGGTGAGGTCAATGACTTCGATTGGCCAGCTTTGCAAACGATCCGCGGACTTTATGTTGCCAAGCCGCTCTCCCTGGCTGGTACCGCGGAGCCGACCAGAAATATTCAGAATGCGATCCTTTTCCGAGACCATGAGTGCAAAGGGCTGCGGTACGACCTTCAGATCAGCCATCTGGCTTTCAAACAGATCCACGTCCAGATCAGGTGATATCAGCATGACGCCGCCGTTCAGCGTGCGTGCCGCCCAGCCGGGACGACGCATGTCCGCCTGTCGCAGCATCTCCATGGCAAGTGCGGTGCCCATCGAGTGCGCAACCAGAATGATACGCTGCGCGCCGGCTGCTTTCACCCTGCGTATCGTTTCCTCCAGACCATCGCGCGCGAAGAGCATGCTGTCGAGATCGTAGGCGTAGCCAAAGGCTCGGCCGCGACTGGGCCAGGAATACATCACCAGAGACCCGGGCAGATCGACATCATAGGCCATCTGCGCGGCTCTATATGCGGTTTCTGGATGGGTACTGTTGTAGCCATGTACAAAGATCGTCACTTCGCGCAGCGGCCAGTTATTCTCACGCTGTTCGCGAAGGAACCGCTGACGCAAGTCTGCGACTGACGCGACCGAAACATTCTCTGCAATGGTGAAATTCTTGTGGGGATCGGGGTTCTTGTGGCGATATGAGAGTTCACCGGGCGAGTGGCTGGGAGGGATGGTGACGGTCATTTCCATCATCCGCAATTGGTCGGATCGGCCAAACCCTAATGTTCCGTCTGGTTCCTCTTCCCGGGTCGTGGTTGCAAACACCGTGAAGGGCGTACCGATACTGACGGCGTTGGGAACGATCGGCATCAAATCGCGATCAGCGCAGGCCGCCAGCACAATTGCCGCGCAAAAAGCCAGCACTGTTCTCTTCATTATATGACCCTTCACACCGGATAACGACCTTGCCCGAACATATCTCGGGCAAGGTAGCGAAGTTGGCGCAAAGATCTAGAGAACGTAGCGGCTGAGATCGGCAGACTTGGTGAGTTCGCCGAGATTTTTGTGAACAAAGGCCTCATCTACGACGATTTCCTCGCCACCGCGGTCCGGCGCGGCAAAGGAGATTTCCTCGAACACCCGCTCCATTACCGTGTAGAGACGCCGCGCGCCGATGTTCTCGACGCTGTGGTTCACCTCGGCCGCGATCTGCGCCAGCGCGTGAATGCCGTCCTTGGTGAAGGTGACCTTGACCTTCTCGGTGCCCAGAAGCGCTTCGTATTGACGGGTCAGCGCATTGTCGGTCTCGGTCAGGATGCGGACAAAGTCTTCTTCACTCAGTGCGCGCAGGTTGACCCGGATCGGCAGGCGACCCTGCAGTTCCGGCAGCAAATCCGAGGGCTTGGCGATGTGGAAGGCACCGGAGGCAATGAACAGGATATGGTCGGTCTTCACGGGGCCATGTTTGGTGCTAACGGTGGTGCCTTCGATCAGTGGCAGCAAGTCGCGCTGCACACCCTCGCGGCTGACATCGCCGCCACGTGCATCGGTGCGGGCACAAACTTTGTCGATCTCGTCAAGAAACACGATGCCGTTCTGCTCCACCGATTCCAATGCGGCCTTGGTCACCGTCTCGTCATCCAGCAGCTTGTCGGCTTCTTCGCCGATCAGGATGTCATAGCTTTCGGCGACGGTCAGTTTCTTCTTCGTGGTGCGCCCGCCCATGGCTTTGCCGAACAGATCACCGAGATTCATCATCCCCATGTTGCCGCCGGGCTGTCCGGGCACTTCGAACATGCCGCCCATCGGGTTTGAGGTATCGGTGATGTCCAGCTCGATCACCGTGTCATCGAGTTCGCCGGATTTCAGCTTCTTGCGGAACATGTCGAGCGTGCTCTCGCGGGCGTCTTCACCGGCGATGGCATGCAGAACGCGGTCCTCGGCGGCCTTGTGCGCCTTGGATTTCACATCTTCACGCATGTGCTCGCGGGTCTGGACGATGGCTGTGTCCACCAGATCGCGCAGGATCTGCTCCACGTCGCGACCAACGTAGCCCACTTCGGTGAACTTGGTGGCCTCGATCTTGATGAAGGGGGCGCGGGCCAGTTTGGCCAGACGGCGCGAGATCTCGGTTTTGCCGACCCCGGTGGGGCCGATCATCAGGATGTTCTTGGGGTGCACCTCGTCGCGCAGGTCATCTGGCAGCTGCTTACGCCGCCAGCGGTTGCGGAGGGCCACGGCCACGGCGCGCTTGGCGTCCTTCTGGCCGATGATGAACCGGTCGAGTTCGGAAACGATTTCGCGGGGGGTCAGATCAGTCATGTCTATCCCTTGAGGTCAGTGAGAGGGCGGCAGCCGGTGAAGGGGCAGCACGCCGGAAAGGAGCGAAAGCAGCGCGGCTCGGATCCTCGCCCAAAAGGCGCCAAGGACCACCAGAACCACGCCAAGCGCCAGGATGCTGATCCCGGTGCCCTCGCTGTCGAAGACGGTTGTGCTGAGCGCCACGATATAGCCGATGGCGGTGATCAGGAACGACCGGCGATCAATCACGATCGCGATGAGCGCAAAGATCCCAAGCACCAGCGCCAGGATCAGGCCCTGGTCGCCTTCGAGCAGCGACAGCGCGATGGTGTTCACCAGCGCCGGTGCCGCCACCACATGCAGCCAGAAGCCTTGTGCGGAACGGCGGGTCACCCGATGCGGATCGCTGAGGTCAAAGGCCATGGCAATGGCAAAGACCAGAAGCCCCACCACAAGCGTGACCCAGGCGAAGGGGCCATTGGCGCTGAGGCGGAACAGGTCACCCAGTTCGGTGGGCACGCCAGATTGATCTGCCGCGACAATCAGCGCCACAGCAAAAAGGCCAAGCGCGATCAGCGCCATGGAAAAGGGCACCCGGAACCGCCACCAGAAGACAAAGAGCGCCAGCGTCGACAAGCTCAAGGCCATTGGCAGCGAGGAATAATCCTCCTGCGCGATCATGAAAGGCTGGGCATATTGGGCGATGAAGCCTGTGGCGGCATTGCCCGCAAACATCACCGACAGTGCGATGGCAGGCGCCACCATACGACGGCGGCGGATGAAATACTCCGCAAGCCCCCAGAGCAGCACAGCCCCGATCAGCGCCGCGGTTGTGGCCTGCGCCCGATAGTTGACGATCTCGGTCAGCATGGAGGCGGTGTTCACCGCAACCCAGCCCATGGCGAGGATCACCAGGCCAACAACAATGAAGATCTCGTTGAAGCCTTTGAACAGTTCAAACGGTTCATCACCGGGCGACAGGTCCTCGCGCGCGCCACGACGGCTGTCCGCCAGCGCTGTGAGGGAAACCGCCTGCGCCTCGGACAACAGCCCGGAGCCGACAGCCGCCCTGAGATCGTCGCGCGAGATCATTTGGAGATGCTCTCTACCGTGAGATTGCCATTGGTGTAGACGCAGATTTCCGAGGCGATCGCCATTGCGTCCCGTGCCACGGTTTCGGCATTGCGGTCGCTGTCCATCATGCCGCGGGCGGCCGCCAGTGCGAAATTGCCGCCAGAGCCGATCGCCGCGACGTCATGTTCTGGCTCCAGCACATCGCCGGCGCCGGTGATCACGTAGAGATCCTTGCCGTCAGTGACGATCAGCATCGCTTCCAGCTTTTGCAGGTACTTATCGGTGCGCCAGTCCTTGGCCAGCTCGACACTGGCGCGCTGCAGTTGACCCGGCGTGGCTTCGAGCTTGGCCTCGAGCCGTTCCAGCAAGGTAAACGCATCGGCGGTGGACCCGGCAAACCCCGCCACCACGTCATAGCCGCCCGGCGACAGACGACGCACCTTGCGGGCGCTGCCCTTGATCACGGTCTGTCCCAGCGATACCTGACCGTCCCCGGCCACAACTACCTCGCCGCCCTTGCGGACGCCGATGATGGTGGTGCCGTGCCAGCCGGGAAATTGATCCTCTGCCATAAAAGCCTCCGTTTCTTTGCTGACCTATATGGAAGTATCACTGCCCCGGCACAAGGGCGGCGCTCTGCTGGGACAGTGCGCGGCGGATATCGCAACTGTTTACAAACTGCTTAATTGCTATGCGCCCAGTGCATCCCGGGGCTGAGGAATGGGCAATTGTGAGACTCACTGCACGATCGTACATGAGCATCAACAACCGACAAGGGGTCGGCTGGATCTATCAAGGAACACGATCATGGCAAACGCAAGCAACGTTATTGCACCGGCCGGCTCTGTCGCAGTTCTGCGCGCAGTCGACTTCTTCTTCAACCTGCGCACCAAACTGGCCGACTGGAACGAAGCCCGCATCACCCGCAAGGCTCTGTCCTCCCTGACCGACGCGCAGCTTGAAGACATCGGCCTGACCCGCGCCGAAATCCAAGCGATCTAAACCCAGATGACATATCCGGTGAAGTGAGAGCCGTCCTGACGCAGGGCGGCTTTTCCTTTGTGCGGGGCTGGCGAGCCGATCAGCCATGAAAAAAGGCGCCTCCCGCGGGACGCGCCTTTTTCTATTTCAGTGATCGGTTGAGTCAGATGGACTCGTCGATCCAGCTCTTCAGCGCGGCTTTCGGGGCAGCGCCGGCGCGGTTGGAGACCACCTGGCCGTCTTTGAAGACGAAGAGCGCGGGAATGCCACGCACACCCATGGCGGCGGCAGCGTTCGGGTTGCTGTCGACGTCGACCTTGGCGATCTTGATCTTGCCATCATATTCGGCGGCCAGCTCTTCTAGAGCGGGGCCGATCTGCTTGCAGGGGCCGCACCATTCGGCCCAGAAGTCCACCACTACGGGGACATCGGAATTCTTGACTTCGGCGTCGAAAGTCGCGTCGGTGACGGCTACGGTGGACATTGGGATGTCTCCTGAGAAGTTTGGCAACTGGACCCGGAACCTATGGACGCTGGCAGGCGGCGTCAAGGTTCCAGTCGCTGGAAACCAGCCCGTTCACGCGCCTGTGTGATCAAGGTGACCGGAAGCGGCATCAAAGTGGCGGTTCGCGTCCAAAGGATTGCGGTCTCGATTCTGCGGTCCGGGTAGATCTGGCGCAGCGCCGCATCATAGGCGCCCATCTGCCGCAACAAGCCTTCGGGACAGGCCCCGGGGGCGCTCGGCACCACCGCATTGGATTTGAAATCCACCGCCAGCACACGCTCCGGTGTCACGACAAGCCGGTCGATGACCCCGTGCAGTCGCGCAGCACCCAGATCTGCTGAAATTGCAACTTCGGCAAGGGCATCCGTGGCAAAGACCTCGGCGCAGCCCGGCGCAGACAGAACCTGACGCGCCTCCATCAACAGGGCCTGCCAGTCCTCATGCCGGGTGATCTGTTCGGCGCGGCTGTCCCATTCGGCTTCGGGCATCTCGGGCAGATGTTCCAGCAGCAGATGCAGCGCGGTTCCACGCGCCTTGGCCTCGTCTTCGCTGAGGCCGCTGTCACCGGGCAGGGCCTTGGCACCGCCCAGATCCTCGGAGGGGCGCAGGGTGGCCGCGGGCGCGACATAGGGCGAGGCGGCGCGGCGGAAAACCTCCGGCAGGGTGATTTCGTCTTCTTCGGTCAGGTCGGAGGGCACGAAGGGCAGGGCGTCCCAGTCCCCATGCGCCCACCTTAGCCCCTCGCCGCCTGGGGCGTCACAGGGCAGGGCGCCCATGGTCTTCATTGCAGCCTCGACCCGCTGATACCAACTGTCACCGCCCTTATCGAGATCACCAGCCCCGGCCACGATCAGCCATTTTTCCGCCCGCGTCAGCGCCACGTACAGCAGCCGCAACCGTTCGTTGGCCTGTTTCTCCTGCGCAAAATCTTTGGCTGCCTCCATCGCGGGGGGCATCTGGTCACTGCTTACCCGCCACAGCGGTGTGCCTGCGACCTCCATCACTTCGGACGGGGGAGAGGGGCGGCGTTTGGTGGTGTCCGGCAGGATCACGATCGGCGCTTCCAGCCCCTTGGACCCATGCACTGACATCACTCGGATCATCGCACTGGCGGCGCCCATCTGGCGTTTGATCTCCAGATCATCGGTCTGCATCCATACGAGAAACCCAGTGAGGCTGGGCACTTCGGTGCGCTCATAGGCCAGCGCCTGAGACAGCAGCGCGTTGATGCCATCCTCAGCTTCGGTGCCAAGGCGGCCCAGCAGTTTGGCCCGCCCCAGATGGCGTGTCAGTATGCGTTCGAGCAAATCGTAAGGGCGCAGGAAATCGGCCTGCCCACGCAGATCGTTCAGGATCTTCATCGTTTCAGGAAACTCCTCAGCGCGCGCACGTAGGGCGGGCCAGAGGTGCATATCCGTGCGTCGATGGGCGAGGTCGAACAACATCTGTTCGCTCCAACCAAAGATCGGAGATTTCAGCGCTTCGGCGAGCGACAGGGAATCCTCCGGCAGAGCGAGGAACCGCAACAGTGCCGCGATGTCCTTGACCGCCAGTTCGGCCCCCACCTTCAGCCGGTCCGCCCCGGCGATCGGCAGGTTTGCCGCCTTGCAGGCGCGGATGATCTCGGAAAACAAGTCGGACCGCCGCTGCACCAGGATCAGGAAATCCCCGGCATGCACGGGGCGACGTTGGAAAGTGCCGCGCTCGGCTCCATCTTCCGGGATGGTCACGCCGCTGTCGATCATCTCCTTGATCTGCCCGGCGATGCGTTCGGCCAGGATCACCGCATGGTGGCGCGGGCTGGGGCGATCAACAGGATCGGTCCAGTCGCGGTCCTCCTCGTCCTCGGTCTTTTCCACCAGCGGCCAAAGGTCCACCCGTCCTGGCAGGTCGGATTTGAACGCCTGGTGTTTGGCATCCTGCACAAAGCCTGCGCGATCCTGCCCATCAAACACCACGTCGACCAGCCCGAGGATCGCCGCCGAGGAGCGGAAGGAAAACGCCAAGCTCGCGCTTTGCAGCCCGTCGCCGGTGTCTTCCAGCCTGCGGCCAAATTCCGCCTGCATGCGGTCAAAGGCGTCCGGGTCCGCGCCCTGAAAGGAATAGATCGACTGTTTCTTGTCGCCGACCACAAAGATGGTACGCTCCACTTCCTGACGCGCGCCGAGGCCTGCGGTGAATTCCTGCGCCAGCTTTTCCACCACGTCCCATTGCACCGGGCTGGTGTCCTGTGCTTCGTCCACGAGGATATGGTCGATGCCACCATCCAGCCGGTACAGCACCCAGGCCGCCACAGCGGGATCATTCAACAAGTTGCGGGCCTTGACGATCAGATCGTCAAAATCGAGCCAACCGCGCAGCTGTTTGCGCCGCTCGTATTCCGGGAGGAACACACGGGCAAAATCATGCAGCACCAGCGATTTGTCCATCGCGTCGAGGGCCAGGCGACGCGGACGGGCGGCTTCCACCCGCGCCATGAAAGGCTCCAGCTGGTCCATCAGAACGCCATGGCTCTCGCGCAGCTTCTTGGTGGGGAAGCTGCCGATCTTGGCGGTGAACGGTTCTTTTGCCCCCTTGCCGGTGAGGAAAACATCCTCCAGCAGTGGCAGCACATCTGGCGTGATCGCGGTGATGCGCGCCAGCTTCTCGGCGTTCTTGCCGTCTGTGGCCCCGCCGGTCTTCAGCATCTCCACCGTGCGCGACAGGATCTCCGCCTCATTGCCGAGAAACACCTCAGCCGTCAGCGCGTCCAGATTGTAGCCTTTCGGCAGATCAAACACCTCGCCAAGCATGTCGCGGTTCAGATCGGGATTGAAACCCGCTTGTCGGCGGCAGATCTCTGCCGTCAGCGTCTCGAAATCCATCCCTCCGATGTAATAGGATGCGGCCTCAACCACATGGGCGTCTGGTCCCTGCGCCATATCTTCGGTGATCTCCGACCGCAGCATCGCGGCGGCGCGATCTTCCATTTCCGAAAACTGTGGGCTCACCCCGGCTTCCAGCGGGAAACGCCGCAGGAGTGACGAACAGAACGAATGGATGGTCTGTATCTTGAGGCCGCCGGGGGTCTCGATCGCACGGGCAAAGAGCGTCCGCGCTTGTGCCAGGCCGTCCCCCAATGCGGCGTCCTCTGCGCCCAGATCCACCAGCGCGGCCCGCAGTTTGGTATCCGGCAGCATCGCCCATTCGCCGAGCCGCTGGAACAATCGGTTCTGCATCTCGCTGGCCGCGGCCTTGGTGTAGGTCAGGCACAGGATGTGCTGCGGCTCCACTCCGCGCAGCAACAGCCGTGCAACCCGGTCTGTCAGTACCTTGGTCTTGCCGGATCCCGCGTTGGCTGCAAGCCAGGTGGAGGCATCGGGACGGGCGGCGCGAAACTGCGCTTCGGAGGCGGCGTTGCGGTTCATGTCAGATCCTCGGGCACCGGGTCCGAACTGCGGTCCCATTCGCCGTAACGGGCGAGGTGGTCATAGTCGCCGGAAAAGTCATCGCGGTGTACCATGCGACGGCTGCTATATCCTTGGGTAACGTCGAAATAGGCCTCGATCAGGCTGCGCAGTTCCGCCCAGACCTTGGCCGGTGGTTCATCAAGGATCGGCGCGGCGACTTCTTTCACGGGAGGTTTCAGCCCGATATAGAGTGCGCGTTCCACCCGGGCCGCACCGTAGTCCGCAAACGCACCCTGTTCGGCCATTGCTGTCTCGATCAGCAGCTGTTTTTCGAAGGACTTCTGCTGTTTCTCCGAGGGTGGTTCGCCGGTTTTATAGTCATAAAGATGCAAGAGGCCACGGTCGTCTACATCGATCCGGTCGGCCTTGGCCGCGATCTCGAAATCGAGCGGATCAAGCCGCACATTGCCAGATTTCTCAAACCCCGACGGGCGGGCGCGCGACTGGCGTTCGTGTTCACCGCGCACAAAATCATCGGCCACCTTTTTCAGTCGCGTGAGCCAGAGGGTACGGGCGACCGGCCACGGTACATCCTCCTCAAGAATACGACGTGACTGTTCAATGAAATCCTGTGCCGAGAGGGTTTCGGGTCGTTCTTGAGCCGATTTTATGAACTCTTCCAATGCCTTGTGGATTACCGTGCCACGCAACAATGCGTCGGGTTCCTGCAAGAGCGGGTCGACGGGGCGCAAGCGCAGCACGTGCTTGGCATAGATTGCGTAAGGGTCGCGGATCAGTTTCGGGATCTCGGTCACGGTCAACCGTCGTGGCCGTGCCGCAACCGGCGGACGCGGCGAGGGGCGCGGGCTGAGTGGCGTAGGCAGGGGCGCATCCAGCACGCTGGCCCAGTCGAGCCAGACTTGACCGCGCATCTGCATGGCGGACAGTGCGGTTTGACCGCCTTGATCCGGCAGACCACCCAGGAGATTTGTCAGCCGGTTGAGCCAGCGCGAGGGCACGGTGTCGGCCTCTTCGGACCGTACCGCCCGGGTGAGCCAGACTTCGGGCGCGGCGATCGCCTGTTGGAAATCATGCGCCGACAGGCCGATGCGTCGTTCCGGCAGCAGCAACCCGGCTTCGTGTCGCAGCTTGCGGTTGAGCCAGGGATCCGGGCGTGCGGCCTCTGGCCAGCTGCCCTCGTTCAAGCCGCCAAGGATCACCAGATCCGCGCCCTGCACACGGGCCTCCAGCGTGCCCCAGATCAGGATCGATCCATAAGGGGCATCGCGGTCTCGGACCTCGCCCTGCGACAAGACCGCGCCGAGAAGGTCGGCAAAATCACGCGCGGTCATGTCGCCGCCATGTGGCGCCTCGGCCTGCAATTCGTCGATCACATCGCGTGCGGCGATGCCCGCCTTCTTGTCCCACAGCTCGCCGGTGCCCTCTGATTGCGATCCGGCAGCGATCACCTCCGCAGTCTGACGAAGATCGGTGACCCAATCGCTGAGGGCGCGGCTGCCGGACAGGTCTCGCCCTGCAAAGCTCCGGGCCAGCCAACCGGCCCAACCGGGCAGAAGATCTCGGGTGGAGCCGAATGCGATCAGGCTGTCTTGGTCCGGAAACGGCGGGCCATAGCGCCTCATGTGTAGTTCCAGATCGCGCGCGTGCAACAGGTGCTGTCCGCGCGCCTCGCCGGAATGGGTCAGCGGGTGTTTCAGCAGGGTCAGCAGCATGTCCGCCTGCAGCGGTCGGCAGAACAGATCCGCCACATGGCGCAAAAAACGCCCCGGCGGCGAGAGCTGAAGGGGTAGGCCGGCGGAGTCGTCGGGCAGGATGTTCCAGCGGTCCAGCGCGGCAGAGACTTGCCGGGTCAGCATTCGGTCCGGTGTGATCAGCGCGGCGGTTTGACCGTCCTCGGCGGCCTGGCGCAGGCGCAGGGCAATGGCTAGCGCCTCGCTGCGTGGGCTGTCGGCCTCGATCAGGGTCAGTGCCTCGGTCGCCTGATCAAGTTGCGTCAAATGCGGGCCTTCGCTCATCCAGGCGTCGGTCACCGGGGCAGGGCGCAGGGCGAGGGACACCAGACGGTTGCGCGGCAGTGAGGGCGGCGTCATGTCGACCCAGCGGTGGATATCCCGGGGCCCAAGGTCCAGATCCCGCATCAGCTTGCAGAACCGGTACTGCGGGTGGTCTTCGGCAACCAGCCCATCGGTCAGAGTGTCCCAGACCTCTGCTGGTTGATCGAAGTCGAACCCGGGCAGCACCACGGCGCCCTGCGGCAGGCGGGCGATCGCCTCCATCAGCAACAGCGTGGTGCCGCGCGACCCGGTGGAGCCTGCGAGGATGATCGGATGTTGCGGCGGCCTGCGCTCCCATTCAGCGATCAGGTCCAGGACCACCTGACGCTGGCGGGCGTTCACATCGAGCGCGTGTTCATGCATGTCCACAAACTGATCGGCGATCCCGATGAAATCCTGCGCCCGTTTCCAATGCCCCGACATATCAGAGACATCCAGCGCACGGATCTGGTCTGTGGTGACGCCCTCGCTTTGCATTTCGTCGATCAGCTCGGCGAGGCTGTCGGAGAGATCATAAAGCGAGGCGCGCGCGGCCAGATCCGGCTGCGCATCCAGCAATCTGGCGATCAGCTGCGACAGTTCCAACCGGCGGCGCAGGGGCGGCAGGGCAGGTGGCAGACCGCGCAGGTTGGCCTGTCGGCTGAGACCCGAGAGGAGCGATATTCGTGGCAGGAGTCCCGCCGGCCCGCTGTCGAACAGCTGCCGCACCCGGCGGCTCATCCGTTCGGTGTTGAGGATCAGTTCGACCCGCGCCAGCGCCTCGGGCGGGTGATCGGCGAACCGTTGTCTGAGCCCGTCGACCAATGCGCGCGGAAAGTCCACACCGCAGGGCACGGCAAACAGCCGCGGGGTGCTGTGGTCTGGATCAAACATCTGCGCCTGCCATCATCTCTTCTGCGAGGGTGACGCCTTCTGGACGGCCGACGTCGCACCAATGGCCGGGATACTCCACAGCGGATGCCCGTGTGTCGGAGATCATCAGATCCCAAAGCCGGTTGAGAGAAAACACCGTCTCCGCCACCCGGTCCATATGATCCAGTTTGAGAATTTGCGCACCAGTGTAGACAAGGTCACCGCCCCGGCTGATGTGACCGGCCTCATCGGTGGAAAAATCTCCCGAACCCAGCCGCCCGACAGCGCGCGCCGTCGGCACGCAGAGAAGCAGCGCATCCATATCATCCGGGCGCCACATGTCCTGCAACACGCGCAACGGGTTGGGGCCGGACCAGGTCACGTCAGGGTTCAACGTATAGGCGGACTTCGCGTTCAGGAGCGGGCGCGCCTGTTTCAATCCGCCGCCGGTATCGAGGATCCGATCCGCCTCATGGCTGATCAGCAGGTCGCGGTGTGCGAGATGGGCGTGCAGGACATCCGCCTTGTAATGGGAATTGATCACGATGCGTTCCAGGTGCACCTCGGCGGCCAGATCCAGCGCGTGGTCGATCAGGGGACGTCCTGCAACGGGGATCATCGGCTTTGGCCGATCAGCCGTCAGGGCGCCCATACGGGTTCCGAACCCTGCGGCAAAGATCATCACGGCGGTGGGCGAGCTCATGCGCGCAGCCTTTCCAGAGCGTCGGGTGTGGGCGCGGGCAGGGCGCTTAGCAGCTCCTCCGCTACGGGTGCGAGGGCCGGATGGTTCAGGCCGCGCTCGAAATGGGCCCAAACCCGTGGCACGTAGTCGATATAGTGGTGCTTGCCCGCGTTCTGCGACAGGCGGGCAAAAATGCCAAGGATGCGCATATTGCGTTGCACTCCGATGACCGCATAGGCGCTGCGGAAAGCCGAGTCATCTATGTTGGTGGCGTGGATGTAATGATCGATCATCTGCAGTTCGACCCCGGCGGGCACGTCGCGACGGGCGTCCTGCAGCAAGGACACTAAATCGTAGGCGCGATGCCCCAGCTTTGCGTCCTGAAAATCAATCACCCCGACCCGCGCGATGCCCGCGCGTTCGGGCAGCCACAGCAGGTTCTGTGCGTGGTAGTCGCGATGCACGAACACCATGTCGCCCTGCAGATGTTCACGCAGGATATCCTCGAACCGATTCTCAAATCGCGCCTGCACACTCTCTGCCGGATCGCCAAGGACGGTCTGGCGATATTCTCTGAAGGCCAGCGAGGTCATCTCGGCCATGATCCGAGGGCCAAGTGGGGGCAGGTCGGCCACGGGCGTGTCCTGAAGATGTACCAGCAGATCGGTCGCGGCCCGATAGAGCGGCATTTCGGCGGAGGAATCCTGCGCGATGACCTCGGTAAAAAGCGCGTCTCCGAGATCTTCTATCAACAAGAGCCCGCGCGCGTGGTCCCGGGCGATGATGTCCGGGGCGGAGGCGCCTTTGTGACGCAAGTTCTCTGCCAGGTCGGCAAAGGGTCGTGTGTCGCCGCCGTCTGCGGGCGGCCAGTCCATCAGGATGGCACTGGCGCCCCTCTCCGACGTCAGCCGCTGGTAGCGGCGGCTGGAGGCATCCCCGGCCAGCGGTTTGGCCGTCCAGCTGTCGTAACCACTTGCGGTCAGAAACGCGGTGATCTCACCGTTACGGGTGCTCATGAGAGAATCCCTTCGAGACGTTGCGCCCAGCTCTCGGATTGCCAGCTCAGCTCGGCATGGCGCGCGTCATCGGCGGTCTCGTCGAGCGACAGGCGCAGAGTCAGCGCCGTGTCCGGGCGCAACTCTTCCAGCCGGTCGGGCCATTCCACCAGGCAGATCGCATCATCGAAGGCGGTGATGAGGCCGAGTTCCTCGACCTCGTCCACATGCGACAGACGATAGAGATCCGCGTGCCAAAGTTCCCCGCAGGACACATCGTAGGTTTGCACCAGCGTGAAGGTGGGAGAGGGCACATCCTCGGGCACTTCCAGCAAGGACTGGATCAGGCTGCGGGCAAAATGCGTCTTGCCCGCGCCGATCGGTCCCTCAAGCAAGACGACATCGCCCGGAAGAAGGATCCGGGCGATGCGTTGGGCCAGTTCTGTGGTTGCAGCGCTGCTGGGCAAACTGCAGGTCGCGGAGCTCTGTATCATGGCGCCACAATGACGGTGCGCGCGAGGCTCCGCAAGCGGGTTCAGGCTTCCTTCGACGCGGCAAACCGCTCTTGTTCTGGCGGGGCCAGTGGCGCGCCAACCTTCTGGAAACGCACCATGGTGGAGCCATTCTGCAGCGATTGAACCCGACAAATCATATGGTCGCCGTTGCGCATTTCCACACGCGACCACCAGTCACTGTGATCTTCGGTGCCACCGGCGACAAAATCGCGCACCTCACCCCAGGTCGGGGTCGGTCCCGACAGTTCCTGCCAGGTGCGGCAGGCATCGGCGATGGAGACCTTGGCAAAGCTCGCTTCCGGGTCGGTCTTCCACATGTGGTGGTATGCGGTGTTGGAGTAGACCATGCTGCCATCGGTGCCGAAGACTGCAAAGGCATCGTCAATGTGATCGAGGATCGACTGGCCCAGCTCCAGTTCGGAACGGAACTGACGGGTCAGGGTGATTTCTGCGGTGATATCCTCAAACAGGAAGGCGATCGCCCCGTCGGGGTGCGGACGGCCAGAGACCGAGTAGACCGATCCCGAGGGAAGCGACCAAGTTTCCTGATAACGTCCTTCAGCTGCGGCTTCGAGCAGATCCGCCATTTGGTGACGCCAGCTGGAATAGTTCTTTGGTTCCGGCATCATGCGCTGATCGCGCAGGCGGTCAAAGAAGGACATCATATTGGGGCGTGAGCTGAGGAAGCTTGCGGGCAGCGCGGTCAGGTCGATCAATACAGGGTTGAACAGCACCAATTGGCGGTTGCGGTCAAAGATCGCCAGGCCGATCGAAAGCTGGGCAAAGGTCTTGGCCAGGGTCTGAACAAAGTTCCGCTGGGCCACCTCCGCATCGACAACGGCATTCACATCCATCGCGTGGCAGAGCCAGCCGGCTTCGGTCTCGGTGGTGGAGACATTGTACCAGAGCTTCTTATCGGTTTCCGGCAGCTCGATCGAGACCCGTTCTGGCCGACCGCTGTTCATCGGCGCATCGAGGTTGGGAAACAACGGCGCCGAGGTATCATTGCCGCGGCCACGGATTTTCTGGTTCAAACGGTCATAGGCGAGATTGGTCCAGGTGACGCGGGCGTCATCGGACTGCAGCCAGACCGGGTAGGGGGCCTGGTGTACGGCGGCGCGCAGGGTTGTCAGCTCCTGATCATCTCCCGCCTGACCCAGCTCGGTCGAGGTGCGGCGCAATTGCACGCGGGTGACGCCATCGATCCACTCGCAATGGGCTTCGCGGCTGTCTGCCTCTGCGGTGCCGGAGAGTGTCAGAGAGCCGACATCGCGCAGAAAGCCGGGGGATTGTGGCAGGCCAGGATAGCTGCGGGATAGTTTGTCGCGCAGTTTGGTCCAGCTGAAATCGTCGGCATTTTCACCAAGGAATTTGCGGGCACCGGACGACCAGGCAATCAGCGTCTGATCGTCGAAGAGGAACACGGCATCGGTGCGTCCATCGGCCAGCAGAAGATCCTGCTCCATGCCCTTGCGTTCCGTCTTTGGATTAAGGAACCAGACCGCAACGGCTGCGCTGGCGATGCAAAGGCTCGCCAGAATAAACCACTCAACGGACATCAAATCTTGCATGGACACAGCCTCGCTTGTTCTCCTTGAGCCTTATGTTCTCTGACAATGGTTAAGCGAAGTTTAACTGGTTTACCAAAAGTGAATTGTTAAAATTGTAACGGGACGTTTTTTCCGGCTGGAACCGGAGTGTCGCCGCTGATGGCATCGATTTTGCGTCGGGGCCAAGTGACAACGACAAGTGCGCCATTTTGCGAGGGCGCCAGATTATGAGAAATTCGAACGTCGCGGGCATTTGCAAACTCCAGCCGTGCACCCGTGCGTTCGAGAAGTGTTTTTGCGATAAATAGGCCCAGACCCATGCCTTCGTATCCTGGGCGTTTACTGCGATCAGAATGCGTTGACCGCCGCCGCATGAACGGGTCACCCAGACGACCTAGCAGATGGCCGGGGAATCCATTGCCATCATCGCAGATCCGCACCGTGATATGATCAGCGCTCCAATGCAGCTCGATCCAGACCGTCGTTTGCGCAAAGTCCACGGCGTTCTGCACAAGGTTGCGCAGCCCGTGGATGATCTCTGGTTTGCGCAGAATGCTGGGCTGGTGCAGGGCGTCCTCGTCAGCGGGATGTTCACTGAAGCGAATGTCCTTGCCCCGGTCGAAATGTGGTTCGGCAGCCTCATGCATCAACGCGGACAAAGGGGTCTGACGCAGATGCAGGTCATCCTTGCCCGTTCGCCCCATGCTCCGAAGGATGTCACGGCAGCGATCAGCCTGCTCACGGATCAGCCGTGCGTCTTCCTGAAGTTCGGGCAGCTCATCGAGCTCCTCGATCAACTCCGAACTTGTCAGCTTGATAGTGGCAAGCGGTGTCCCGAGCTCATGAGCCGCTGCTGCAACCACTCCGCCGAGGTCCGTCAGCTTTTGCTCGCGCGACAGGGCAAATTGCGTTGCTGCCAGCGCATCGGACATCGACCGGATTTCTGCACTGATCCGATAGGAATACGCCCCGATAAAGAGGATGGCGATGACCAGCGCACACCAGTGGCCAAAGACGAACAGCGACGGCATGCGCAAGATTGTGCCCTCTGCTGTTTCCAAAGGGATATGCAGCGGAACAAGGAGCGAAACCAAGAAGATCGCACTTGCCCCGATGATCAGGGTTGATCGCAGCCCCATCACGGTGGCCGAGATTGTCACGGGGCCCAGAACAAGCAGCGCAAAGGGGTTGTTCAGACCTCCGGTCATATAGAGCAGGAAGCACAGCTGGAGCAGATCGAACAGCACCATCAGAAAGTTCTGGAACTCCGACAGCCGCTTGTTTTCCGGAAACACGATGAGCGCAACCAGATTGGCCAGAGCCGAGACTCCGATCGCGAAATAGCAAGGCAATACCGAAAGTTGCAGGTTGTACTGTGTTTGCGCCGCGATGATCGCCGTAGCTTGGCCGATGATCGCGACCCAGCGTAATACGATCAACGTGCGCAGGCGAATCCAATGGCTGCGTTCCTGGCCACCCATCAATCCAAAAGTGGTTTCGCTCATGTGACGTTTGCTCCCGTTGCATCGCCGGTAATTGTTGATAGGTCTAGCGCCAACCGGGTTCAACTGCGGCACGTCTTCCCAGCGTGTCTATCCCGTGCAGCTCTATGAGGAAACGAGACATGGTTCGAAATATTGCAATTCTGGCGTTCGCTGGCATCGTCGCTGTGCTGGGTGGCGTTTGGTACATGACCCTGCGCGGGAGCGGTTCGGACGATGCATTCGCGCAATGCCGGGCGAGTGCGGTCGCAGGTGGCAGCGGTGCTATTGGCGGGCCTTTTGAATTGGTGAATGCAAAAGGCGAAACCGTGACCGACACGGATGTGATCACCGAACCTTCGATTCTTTATTTCGGATATACATTTTGTCCGGACGTCTGCCCGCTCGATACAGCGCGCAATGCTGAAGCGGTGGATATGCTGTCTGATAAGGGCTACTCGACCACGCCGGTCTTCATCTCGATCGACCCCAAGCGTGACACACCAGAAGTGGTTGGAGATTTTGCCTTTAACCTGCACGAGAAAATGATCGGTCTCACCGGGTCACCTGAACAGGTGAAAGCCGCCAGCCAAGCTTATAAGACCTATTACAAGGCGCAGGACGGGGATGAGGACTACTATCTCGTGGATCACACGACCATGTCCTACCTCGTGCTGCCCGAACATGGTTTTGTGGATTTTTTCCGCCGCGACGTGACGCCCGAACAGATGGCGGAGCGTGTCGCCTGTTTCATCGACAACAGCTAATGCACAGCAGAGATTTGACGTTTCGGATCCGCGACGTAGTATCTCAAATAACAAATGCGCTTGACGCTGGAAGGAAAGTGAATGGCCGAAGCAGCACAGTCCGCAATTGGACCTGATCCCTCGCTACTGTTGGTCGATGACGACGAGCCATTTCTGCGCCGGTTGGCCAAGGCAATGGAGAAACGTGGTTTTGCAGTTGAGACCGCGGATTCAGTTGCCTCAGGACAAGCGATCGTCTCTGCACGACCGCCGGCCTATGCCGTGGTGGATTTGCGTCTTGAGGATGGAAATGGCCTCGATGTGGTGGAGGTTCTGCGGGAAAAACGTCCCGACAGCCGCATTGTTGTGCTGACGGGCTATGGTGCGATCGCCACTGCCGTGGCCGCGGTGAAAATCGGTGCGACTGATTACCTGTCGAAGCCGGCAGATGCCACGGACATCACCAATGCGCTTCTGGCAGGGGATGATGCGCTGCCACCACCACCGGACAACCCGATGAGCGCGGACCGGGTGCGCTGGGAACATATCCAGCGGGTGTATGAGCTGTGTGATCGCAATGTGTCAGAAACCGCGCGGCGCCTGAACATGCATCGACGTACACTGCAACGCATCCTTGCCAAGCGTAGTCCGAAGTAGGGCTGCCGATGACCATGCGTGGCGATTTGGATCCGACGATATTACCCTCGCCGAAGGGCGGATGGTCGGAATCCATGACAACCCTGCGCGGCGCCATTGTCGTGCCGCCAGTGGAGAGCAGCATGGTGCAGGCCGCAGGCGTGTTACACGCGGATGGCAGCTATTGCCCACAGGGGGCGCTGTGGCGACGGCACCGCGCAATCACAACCGAACCCGAGATGCCGCAGAATGTCGCGGAGAAAATTCCTGGTCGCTGGCTCTGGGGAGGCGTGCTCTGGGCGCATTTCGGGCATTTCCTGGTGGAGAGCACGGCGCGCCTCTGGGCATTGGAGAACTTGGACACACCGGTGGATGGCGTGCTCTTCATTCCCAAGCGCCCGGCCGTGCGGGATCAGGTGCGCGGGTTTCACTCGGAATTTCTGGGCCTGATGCAGGACGGGCTTGCGATCCGTGTTGCCGCAGATCCGGCGCAGGTGGAGGAGTTGGTGGTGCCCGGTCAGGGCTTCGGTCTGGGCGCGATTACCGAGGCGACGCCAAAGTACCGGAACGCGATACATGCGCGGTTTGCGCGCGATGTGCGCCCTGAAGGTCCCGAAAAGCTCTATATCTCCCGGTCAAAATTAGGACTGGGCAAAGGCGGCCTGCTTGGTGAGGAGCAGATGGAAGACTATCTGGCTGCTGAGGGCTATGAAATCTATCACCCGCAGGAGCACAGCCTGAGCGCCCAATTGGCCCGCTACAAGGCGGCAAAATATGTTATTGCCGCTGATGGCTCTGCGCTGCACCTCTTTGCAATGGTCGGGCGGCCGGACCAGAAGGTCGCCATGGTGCTGCGGCGCAAGTCCACGGCGCATACCCTGCTGACAAACAACGTCCGTCACTTCTGCAAATGCGATCCTTTGGTGATCGGAGCGCTGCGCACCGAATGGGTCCCCAAGAACAACCAACGCTCCAGCCGGTTGAGCTTTGGCGAGCTGGACCACTCCCTGATCGGGCGTCAGTTGAAGGCGGGTGGTTTCATCTCCGGTGATGGTGATTGGCCGGTTCTGGATGACGCGGCGCGTGAGCAGGTGCTGACGGACAAAGGCATCAAGAGTAACCGATTTGTAGAGTCGCCGGAGTTCCGGCAAGCGCGCGAACAGGCTGAGCGCGCGGAGCGGCGCGCCCGCAGAGCCGCGCGGAAGGCCCGTCGACAGGCCCGTGAAGCCGAAAAAAGCCGAAGCTGATTATTGGACGAGTTTCAGAGCTGGCATAGCAGCTCTTCGTGGCGGGCAACGAAATCCCGCCGGACGTCCACAGGTGGTCTGAGGTGAATATCAAGATCCTCAATCAGATCTGCGTTTGGTCTCCCGAAGACCTTTGTGGCCTCGCTTTCGGAAAATCCCGCGATTTGAACCGCTTCCATCCAGGCTGACACCTTGTCGGCCCGTTTGATTTGCGCTTTCACCGTCTTTGGCAGGGCGGCGGGCAGGCCAAAGCGAATGTGGATTGCGGCCGTCAGTCGAGCGTCCAGATCGCCGTAGCCTGACCCAACAGCAGCTTTCACCGGAGAGATCATGTCGCCAATCACGTATTCCGGTGCGTCATGCAGAAGGGCCGCAAGCTTCCATTTGAGGGGGGCCTTGGGGAACATGCGACCGTGGATATTCTCCACCAGCAACGAATGTTCGGCGACGGAATAGGCAAAGTCACCCCGTGTCTGCCCATTCCAGCGCGCCACAAAAGCAAGGCCGTGGGCGATATCCTCAATTTCGATATCAACAGGAGTCGGGTCCAGCAGATCAAGGCGGCGTCCGGACAACATGCGTTGCCAGGCGCGTGGAGGTTTCGGGGCCATGATAAATCCGTCGTAGTCGCAATTGGTCCTAGCTATCCCGGTCGGATTGCGGTTGCAAACCCACAGTGCAATGCTGTGGAAGGGAGGAGCGAACCATCTCCTGTGAACCTTGGCTTTGCGGTGATTGGCCTCGTTGCATCCGGCGTGGTTTCGTCAGAGTTCGGAGTGACTGTGGTGAGGGAGATGCGACCAATTTCTGGCGCCACTGACGTTTCTGGGACCTCAGAGATTCTCAGGCTTCTTATCGCTGTTCTGTCTTGGCTCCAGAGTAGGGAGCGCCAATACTCACCCATCTTCGTTGCTTGTAAACCATTGGGGTGTTACCTCACGACCCAAGTACCTGTGGAACATTTATACGGAGCAGAAAATGGCCGGAGATTACATCGTCAAGGACATTTCGCTGGCGGGCTTTGGCCGCAAAGAGCTGGACATCGCGGAGACCGAAATGCCGGGCCTGATGGCGCTGCGCAAAGAATACGGTGAAGAGAAGCCCCTGAAAGGGTCTCGCATCGTCGGCTCGCTGCATATGACGATCCAGACCGCTGTCCTGATCGAAACCCTGGTGGCGCTGGGCGCTGACGTGCGCTGGGCTTCCTGCAACATCTTCTCGACGCAGGATCACGCAGCCGCTGTGATCGCCGAGGCGGGCGTGCCGGTCTTTGCGATCAAGGGTCAGAGCCTGGAAGAACACTGGGACTACCTCGACAAGTCGTTCCAGTTCCCCGAGGGGCCAAACCTGATCCTCGACGATGGTGGCGATGCGACGCTCTACATTTTGTTGGGCGCGCGCGCTGAAGCGGGCGAAGACGTGATTTCGGTGCCCACCTCCGAAGAAGAAGAAGCGATCAAAGCGCAGATCAAGAAGCGGATGGAGCAATCCCCCGGCTGGTTCACCAAGATGCGCGATCAGATCAAGGGCGTATCGGAAGAGACCACTACCGGTGTTCACCGTCTCTATGAGCTGGTGAAACAGGGCCAGCTGCCCTTCCCGGCCATCAACGTGAACGATTCTGTCACCAAGTCGAAGTTCGACAACAAATACGGCTGTAAAGAGAGCCTCGTGGACGGCATCCGCCGCGCCACCGATACAATGATGGCGGGCAAGGTCGCGGTTGTCTGTGGTTATGGCGACGTGGGCAAAGGCTCTGCTGCGTCCTTGAGCGGCGCTGGCGCGCGTGTCAAAGTGACCGAAGCAGATCCGATCTGCGCGCTGCAGGCTGCGATGGACGGCTATGAGGTGGTCTTGCTGGAAGAAGCTCTGGATGCGGATATCTTCATCACCACCACCGGCAACAAGGACATCCTGCGCATTGAGCATATGCGCGAGATGAAGGACATGGCCATCGTTGGCAATATTGGTCACTTCGACAATGAAATTCAGGTCGCCAACCTGAAGAATCACAAGTGGACCAACATCAAGGAACAGGTGGATATGGTCGAGATGCCTTCTGGCAATCGGATCATTCTGCTGTCCGAGGGTCGCCTGCTTAACCTCGGTAATGCCACCGGTCACCCGTCGTTTGTGATGTCGGCGTCCTTCACCAACCAGGTTCTGGCGCAGATCGAGCTTTGGGTTCGTGGTGATGATTACGACAATAAGGTCTATATCCTGCCCAAGCATCTCGATGAGAAGGTCGCGGCTCTGCATCTGGAGCGTGTCGGTGCAAAACTGACCAAACTGACACCGGAGCAGGCAGCCTATATCGGCGTAAAACCCGAAGGTCCGTTCAAGCCGGAGCACTACCGCTACTGAGTAGTGAGACATTTGGAAAATTGGAAAACCCGGCGTTTCGCGCCGGGTTTTTTGTGTGATGCTGTCCGGCGCTCGTTCTGGCGGAACATCGCCCCACCCACCATCCCGCTGCGCATTTCTGACACCGAACTCGAAGAAAAAACCCTTTGTTGGCTTCAGAAACCCTCCTACCGTCAGGTCACTATAACTCTGCCAAAGACGCAGAAGGCCAAAGACAGGAGAATGTGACGATGGGAAAGCGTGAAGACCTAATTGCGCAATATGCGGACGATCTGAAAACCAAATGCGGTATGAACCCGGATATGGACCTTCTTACCAAGGTGACAATTGGGTGTGGGCCCGCGATTTACAATGCGGATGCATCCACTGTGGCGTCCAGCCAACCCGAGGAGCTGGAAACGGTCAAGGCGAACTTCCTGATCAAGAAACTGGGGTTGCGGGATGGCCCAGAGCTCTTGGATGCAATCAACAAGGTGGTCGAAACCTACGGAAAATCCGAGCGCAATAAATATCGCGCTGTCGTCTACTACATGCTGACGAAACATTTCGGCAAAGAGGCTGTCTACGGCTAACTTTGTTCAGGCAATTCGCCACGAGCGCCTACCAGTTCAGTCGGGTTTTAATGACTTTGCAATGTCGCGCCAATTGCCGTGCACAGCTCTACCGAGGTAAGAAGAAGGTAAGCGCAACTTGCGCGAGAATATCTTTGGACGTGCGCGGTGGGAGTGGGCGTCGAGTGTGCAGAAGGCCGCGGCATCAGTCAGCGGCCTTTTGTCATTGCGGCTTGGGTGCGTCAGTGCAGATCCGATAATCGTATCTGCGATAAATGCATAGCCATCTTCAATGTGTGTCGGCATCCTTGAGCGTATGCCGCAAATGTAGATGGACGCAATCCAAGCCATGATAAAGAAAGACCGAAGCCCAAACCCGCTCAGGCGACTATGAATGCGTAGAGAAGGTTCATGATCTTGCACCCTACCCGTGAGGCTAGGCTAGATGCGGGAGTGACAGAATAACCAGTCCTGTTAATCTGCCTTTGTTTTCCCCATCTTACAGATCTCCTGCCATTCTGCATCTGTAACTGGCTGCACGGAAAGGCGGGAGTTTTTCACCAATACCATGTCTACCAGCGCCGAATTAGCCTTGATCTGCTCCAGCGTAACCGGCTGGGTGAAGGCCCGCACCGCCTTGATGTCTACGCATTCCCAGCGCGGGTCCTCGGTGGAGCTGTCGGGGTGGATCTCGGTGCAGACCTCGACGATACCGACGACAGACTTTTCCTTCAGCGAGTGATAGAAGAAGCCGCGATCCCCCAGTTTCATCTCGCGCATGAAGTTCCGGGCTTGATAGTTGCGTACGCCGTCCCATTCCTCGCCCGCGTCCCCCTTGGCAAGCTGATCGTCCCAGCCCCAGGTGTTCGGTTCGGATTTGAACAGCCAATACGCCATCAGCCGATGACCTTCTTCCATGTGATCAGCTCGACGGCCTCGAACAATCCGGCCTTGTTGTAGGGATCGTTCGCGGCCCAGGCCTCACCTACGGTCATGTCATCTACGTCAAGGATAATGAGGGAGCCGACCATCTCGCCAGCTTGATCGAGCAGCGGGCCCGCTTGCGCCACCACGCCGGTCTCCTCGATATAGGCGAGATGCGCCGTGCGGTTGTCGAGACGAGTTTGCAGGTGATCCGGTTTGTCGCGGGCAATCAATGCAATGAGCATTTTATTCCTCTTTGAGTGGTCTTTTAAGTAATTGATCCACAGCCTCGGCGATCGTCAACCTTTGATCCAGCAAATTGGTTACCGTTTGCGTGATCGGCATCTCCAGCCCCATCTTCTGGGCAGCTTGCGCGGTGGCCCGGGCGGTGGCTGCACCTTCAACGGTGATTGCGGGATCAAATTCTTCGCCCCGCCCAAGGCTGAGCCCAAGGCGGAAATTGCGCGACTGCTCGGAGCTGCAGGTGAGCGTGAGGTCGCCGAACCCTGACAGGCCCGCAAGCGTTGCGGGTTTTGCCCCGCGTGCCAGCGCCAATCGCTGCATTTCAGCATAGCCGCGGGTCATCAGCGCGGCACGGGCGCTGTCGCCCAGCTGAGCGCCGATGACAGCACCGCAGGCGATGGCGATGACGTTCTTCAGTGCACCACCGATCTCTGCCCCCACCAGATCCGTGGTGCGGTAGAGGCGCAGGTTACTGGTCGACAGCGTGGTTTGCAGGGCTTCGCCCATGCCGTCCGGCGCGCAGGCCAAGGTCAGCGCGGTAGGTAGGCCCTGGGCGATGTCGGCGGCAAAGCTGGGGCCGGTCAGCAATGCTGCCGTGGCCTCTGGGACCGCTTCGCGCAGGACGGAGACCGGACCAAGCCCGCTGTCAAGTTCGATCCCCTTGCAGCAGGCCACCAGAGTCTTGTTGGCCAGCACTGCGCGATGTTGCATCAGAAACGCGCGCATCTTTTGCATCGGTACGGCAAGGAGCAACGTGTCATGCGCCTCAAAGCTGCTAACATCCGAGGTCACGGTCAGCCCATCGGGCAGGGGAGCGCCGGGCAAACGGCGGCTGTTTTCGCGTGCGGCTTGCATCTCTGCCGCGTGATCGGCGTCTCGGCACCAGAGCGTTGTCGGGGCCTTGCGGGACAGAGAGATGGCCAAGGCGGTGCCAAATGCCCCGGCGCCAAGAACCGCGACGCTCATGCCTTTGCCCCTTTCTTGCCACTGCCGATGAGGGCCGGGCTGGTCTGATCCAGCGGCCAGCGGGGCCGGGCGATCAGATCCATGCCATCACGTGCCCCGTTGCGAAAGCGCTCGAGCCCCGCATAGGCGATCATCGCGGCATTGTCGGTGCAGAGCGCCAAGGGGGGCGCCATGAAATCAGTCTCTAACTCGGCACAAAGCGTCATTAGTCCCCCTCGGATCGCAGTGTTGGCAGCAACGCCTCCGGCCACGGCCAAAGTTGGAGCAGAAGGATTTTCGGCAAGGTAGAGATCAAGCGCGCGACGGGTTTTCTTCACCAAAGTGTCGACAATGGCATCCTGAAATCCGGCGCAGAGGTCGGCGCGGTCCTGCCGGGTCAGCCCGCCTTTCTCGGCCACGATCTGATCCCGCATCCGCATCAATGCAGTCTTCAGCCCGGAAAAGGACAGGTTGCAATCCGGGCGGTCCAGCAGCGGGCGGGGAAAGCGGAACCGTTTGGGATCTCCGTGTTCCGCCTCGGCCTGTACCGAAGGGCCCCCGGGTTGCGGCAAGCCGAGCAGACGTGCGGTCTTGTCAAAGGCTTCACCCGGGGCATCGTCAATGGTTCCGCCGAGGCGCGAAAACGCCTCTGGCCCGCGGACGATCAGGTATTGGCAATGGCCACCGGAGACCAGTAGCATCAGATAAGGATAGGCGATATTATCCGTCAGGCGCGGCGTCAGCGCATGGCCCGCAAGGTGATTGACCCCGACCAGTGGCAGGCCCTTTGCAGCGGCAATCCCCTTGGCGCACATCACGCCCGACATTACGCCACCGATCAAGCCCGGTCCGGCGGTCACGGCGATTGCGTCGAGGTCGTCCAGCGTCAATTGAGCGTTTGCCAGCGCATCACGCACGCAGCTGTCGAGCTTTTCCGCATGGGCGCGGGCGGCGATCTCCGGCACCACGCCGCCAAAGGCGCTGTGCAGTGCGGTTTGGCCAAAGACCACCGATGACAGGATCTCTGCGCGCGCATCTGTCTTTTGGCGCACAATAGCCGCCGCAGTGTCATCGCAGCTGCTTTCCAATCCAAGTAGCGTGAGCGTTTGGGTCATGGGCCTACCGTTGCATCCTCTGTGCTGCGGGGCTACCACCAAGAGGTGATGCAAACAATCCCGGGAGCGCGCAGGTGAAGACAAACGGGCCGGCCCTGTTGATGACGCGACCGCGCGACGCGGCTCAGCGGTTTCTTGATCTTCTGCCTGCGGATCTGTTGTTGGATCTGCGCGTTATACATTCCCCACTGATGGAAATCACCGCATTGCCGTCGACGTTGAAACTTGACGATACGACAGCGGTTGTTTTCACCTCCGGTGCGGGCGTGCGCGTGGCGTCAGAGCGCGTGGCCGAGCGTCAAGTCGCCTATTGTGTGGGTCAGCGCACGACAGAAGCTGCATTATCAGCTGGTTGGGATGCGCGTTTTTGCGGAGAAACCGCGGATGCACTGGTTGCGAGTTTGCTTGCAGCCCGGCCGTCAGGAACCCTGTTGCATCTGCACGGAGAATACACCCGTGGGGCCGTGGCAGACCGTTTGGCAGAGGGTGGGCTCTCTTGCAGAGGGCAGGTGATCTATCGTCAGGATCTGCAACCTCTCAGCGCCGAGGCAGAACAGGCACTGGGGGCGCAAATCCCCCTGATCGTACCGCTTTTCTCACCACGTACCGCCGCACATTTTGCAAGCTTATGTCCGAAAACCGCGCATTTAACACTGATTGCGATGAGTGACGCTGTGGCGCAGGCCATGCCGCGCTTGCAAAGTGGTGCGCTAAAAGTAAGTAAAGCACCTACGGCTGAAGCAATGGCGGATTTGCTGCGCGATGTCGCACAGTCGGTGCTTTGGGTTGAGACAGACGCACCCAAGGAATAGGGTCGGTGCGTATCGTATTGAGCATGTTTGGGGAATCGGGGGGAGGCCACTGTGGCTGAAGACAAGAAATCCGGCGACACGGTGAAACCGGATCCAGAAACGTCACGGGCTGACGTTCATCAGGACACCGTAACTCCCGACGTTGGCGCAGAAGAGATCGAGGAGCGTCTTGCCACGGAAGAGCTTGACGACTTTGCTGAAACCGAAGTTCCTCTTTCCGAGACCGAGACCGAGACCGAGACCGAGACCGAGACCGAGACCGAGACCGAGACCGAGACCGAGACCGAGACCGAGACCGAGACCGAGACCGAGACCGAGACCGAGACCGAGACCGAGACCGAGACCGAGACCGAGACCGAGACCGAGACCGAGACCGCCTCTGCAGAGAATGAGGTTGCGTCTGCGACGCAGGCACAAGAGCGTATCGTGGAAAAACGTGGTGGATTTGGTGCGGCCCTCTTGGGCGGCGTTGTCGCGGCAGTCGTTGGTTTTATTGCCGGCAAGGGGGACGTGCTGGACGACTTCTTGCCGCCGTCCATGCGGGATGCATCGGTTGATGTTGAACCGCTCAAATCGGCTCAGGCTGAGCTGGACTCTGAACTGGCACGCCTGCGCAGTACTGTCGCCGAGATCAACGTACCTGATCTGCAACCGCTCCTAGACCGGATTGCGGCGGTTGAAACCGAGATGGAGAGCGCCGCCACTGATCAGGAGAATGACCCCGTCGGCGCGGAACTGGAACAAACACTTCGGTCCCTCGTGCAGCGTGTGGACGCTCTGGAGGCGCGCCCGATCACAGAAGGCGCCTCGTCCGAGGCTGTTGCTGCGTTTGAGGCGGAGCTTCAGCGGGTGCGCGACAGTTTGACAGAGCAGCAAGCGGACGTTGAACGCATGGTCGCCGAGGCCCAGGAGATGGAGCGCGTTAGCGCAGAAGCCGCACGTATCGCCGCGGCACAATCCGTGGTGTCGCGCCTGCGCTCCGCGTTGGATTCAGGAGTGAGCTATAGTGATCTCGTCGAGGAGTTGACACGTCTGCAGATCACAGTGCCGGACGAGATCAAGAGCGCGGCTGATACCGGTGTTGCGACATTGTCCGGGCTGCAAGACGGGTTCGCACCTGCGGCGCGAGCGACCCTGGCCGCAGCGCGTGAGGAAACCAGAGGGTCTGGCGGGATTATGGCCTACGTCAATCGCCACCTTGGTGCGCGCTCGGTTGCGCCGCGTGAAGGGGATGATCCAGATGCCATCCTGTCCCGTGCTGGAGCTGCAGCAGATAGCGGTGATATCGCCGCAGCACTGGACGAGATTTCAGCCCTTCCTGAAAGTGCACAGGCGGAGCTTGCCGATTGGCAAAGCGCAGCCCGCACGCGTCTGGAAGCAGAAGCTGCCACCGACACGCTCTCGCAAAGCCTGAACGCCAACTAAGGACGTCGCCATGCTCTGGTCATTGTTGAAGATTCTCGTATTCGTCGCGATCGTTGCGCTGCTGGCCTTCGGCGCGGGCGTTCTTTTGGAAACTGCCGGTGGCGTACAAATTACCCTTGCCGGGACTGAGTATACGCTCGGCGCGCTGCAATCCGTCATTGCGCTGTTGGTGCTGATGGTTCTGACGTGGCTGTTCTTCAAGCTGCTGTCTCTCTTGCTGGCCACGTTGCGGTTTCTGAACGGTGATGAAACCTCGCTGTCACGATTCTTCGACAAGGGACGCGAACGGCGCGGGTATCAAGCGCTGGCTGACAGCTTGATGGCGCTGGCCGTTGGCGAAGGGCGCGCTGCATTGTCCAAGGCTGAGCGGGCCGAACGTTATCTGCAGGATCCCGCATTGACCAACCTTGTGGTAGCGCAGGCCGCGGAATTGGCCGGAGATACGCGCAAGGCGTCTGAGGCCTACAAACGCTTGTTGTCCGATCAATCCACCCGCTTTGTGGGGGTGCGTGGGATCATGAAACAGAAACTGTCCGAGGGCGATACAGAGACGGCCCGGCAATTGGCAGAAAAGGCGCTCGCCTTGCGGCCGAAGCATGAAGAAGTGCAAGACACGCTGTTGAAACTGCAAGCTCAGGCCGAGGATTGGGCGGGTGCACGTCAAACCCTCGCCACCAAGCTCAAGACCGGAACTCTGCCGCGCGAAGTGTTCAAGCGCCGCGATGCAGTGTTGGCGTTGTCGTCGTCCAAGGCATTGTTGGCTGAAGAGGCGACGCCGGAGCAGCAGGAGCAGGCGATCGAGGCCAACCGCCTGTCGCCAGATCTCGTGCCCGCCGCCGCGTTGGCCGCACGTAGCTACATCGCCAAGGGCAAGCCGCGCTATGCAGTGCGTATTCTCAAGAAGGCCTGGGAGGCACAGCCCCATCCGGATCTTGCCCATGCCTTTGCCGAAATTGCGCCTGATGAGACGGCACAGGAGCGCGTGAAACGCTTCGAACAGCTTCTGCGCCTGAAGCCCGACCACGACGAAACCCGGCTGGTGAAGGCGGAACTGTTGATTGTGGCCGAGGACTTTCCCGAGGCGCGTCGGGCATTGGGCGATCTGGTGGATCGCGCCCCGGATGCCCGTGCTCTGACGTTGATGGCGGCGATCGAGAAAGGGGAAGGTGGCCCGGATGTGATGGTGCAAGGGTGGCTTACCAAAGCGCTGTCAGCGCCACGCGGCCCGCAATGGGTCTGTGAGAGCTGTAATCATATCCACGCTGAATGGGCGCCTACCTGCGAAAACTGTGCCAGCTTTGATACGCTGACCTGGATACGACCCGATGCGCATGAATACAGCTCCGCGACCGGCGCTGCCATGCTGCCACTCCTGTCAGCGCGACAGGAACACACCACCGGTGCGCTGGCCATCGTCGATCCGGACCTTTTGGACGTTACGAACGGGACAGCTGACGTGGGGTCTGAAAACCCGACCAAGGATGATCCGGACAACCCTGATAAGTTGCCCAAGTAAAGCGTTTTCAGGCCGCGCGCGACGACCACTGCGCGCGGCCGATCAATACATTCGGCAAAGCGTCTGAGCTGGCTGGCACCAAATACGTGTTGTCTAATGCCAGCCAGACGCAAAGAGCTTTGCAAAGTTGGAGTTTCAAGGCTCTCGCTCAGTCCGGCAGGGCAAAGCTGCGCCGAATGCCACTGGTCAAGACAGTAAAGGCTGTTAGGTGACCAAAGGTTTGCCAACCAGAGACAAACCAACCCAACCTTTCAGTCCAATACTGCCTCGTTTTGTCTTACTTCCAATCTTCCAAGCCGTATTTGGCAAGGATTGAGGCAAGGCGTCCATCTGCTCGCATTTCGGAAACTGCGGTCTCCAAATGGGCTGCCAAAGAAACAGAAATCTCCAACTCGGGAGAGAACGCCGCATAGAGTGAAGAGGGCTCATCTACTGAGATCAGCTCGAATTCGTCCTGAAGGCCAAGGCTCGCGATCGTGTATCGCAATACCGCTGCGTCATCAGGGACCATATCTACGCGACCTGAAGCCAGCTTTCGCAGATTGCTTTCCAACGGCGTTTCACCGCCAACCAGTTGAACTATGGTATTGTCCGCCGTGTGTTCCTCGATATAGGCCGTGATAATGCCGCCATATTCATACCCACGGATGGCGCCAATGGTACGCCCGCGAAAAGGGGTGTCCGACGTCATATCCACAGCTTCACCTTTGCGCACTGCAATGGCCAAATCCCAAACGCCAAGCGCTGGACTAAGGCGGAAGCCCGGCACCTCTTCTTCCGATGCGCCGACGACACCGGTGATCTGACCAGTCTTCGCCATTGCAATGCTGCGAACCCAGTTCATGTTCTGATAGTCAATACTGTGGCCGTGGGGCTCGAGCGCGGCTTCCAGAAGTTCGATCATATAACCCGGTTTGTCAGATCCAGGCTCACAATTGTAAGGGCACCAAGTATCAGCACGAATTGAAACAGACTCCGCGACCGCCGCTGCAGCCATTGAAAGGCCACATAGAAATGTTACAAGCTTCAGGCCGGTTTTCATCTTGAACTCCTATTGTTTGCCAATCGGCATCCCGATTTAGTTAACGCCTTTCTACCTCAGTCGCCCTAACGGCGGGTAAAGGCTAAATTTCGGTGCTCGAAGGGTATATCTACGGACTGCGCTCAGGGGAGGGCGGGTCAATTCGTTTGTCAGGCACCAATGCACGGGGGGGATCGTTGCGTGTTAGGGCTGCCTCTGGGACGTGAACCAGTTCAGCCTTTGTATCGCTTCCGGTGCTCACGCCCCGGCGGGTCGACGAGCATCAACCGGGCGGTCTGCGCCATGACGATCGGCACCAGAAACCGGCCGACCAGCTTGAGACCGGGGTCGCTTCAGGACATCAACCCGCCTGCCGAGTTGATGTTGCCTCTGTCGATGAGCACCCGATCTGTGTCCAGCGCCACATCGGGAAACCGCTCGCGAAAATGTTCGGCATAGATTCAGTGCGTGGTGGCTGCGCCCGCTCAACAGGCCCGTCTCGGCCAACAAGAAGGCACCGCCACAGACGGAGGCCAGCACCGTCCCCTTGCCATGACGTTCTCGCAGCCAGCCTGCCAGTGGCACTGCGACTTCAGGCTTGATCGCGCCAATGGCGAAAGCCATGTGGGCGCAGGCCAGCTTGAGGTCGAGACATTCGAGACCCAGAAAGGCGAAAAAGATCTCTAGCCGTGCAATCGCGGTGATCGACCTACAGGAGCGCACCAAGGGGGCATTTTTGAACACCGATAGGGGGGCAAGAATGGGTGCCGAGCAGCAGAGGTCGTTTACTGCAAACATATATCGGAATTCTACAGGCGCATCGGGAATGGGGTTGAAAGACTGACGTCAAAGGAGACGCCAACATGACCGAAACCCTGCCCCGCTCCCGTAGCCGCTCTGGTGGCCGTTCCGCCCGCCGCAGCCTGCGCACCGCAAGCGATTTCACCATGCTGCCGGGGCTGACCCGCGCCATTCCATGGTGCGAGGTGATGGATGGCGCGCAGGTCGAAAAGATCGACGCGGCGTCGATGGACATCCTCGAAAACGTTGGCGTGCAGTTTCGAGACGACATTGCGTTGGCCGATTGGAAACGGGTCGGTGCCAAGGTCGAAGGCGAGATGGTTTACCTTGATCGGGGTCTCGTGCGCGAGTTGATCGCCTCAATCCCGTCGGAGTTCACCTACCACGCCCGCAACCCGGCCAATAACCTGCGTCTTGGCGGCAAGCATTCGGTCTTTGTTCCCATGACTGGCGCGCCCTTCCTGCGCGACCTCGAAGATGTGCGCCGCAACCCGACGCTCGACGATCTGGCGATGTTCCACAAGCTCAGCCACATGCTGCCCGGGTTGCATTCCTCGGCGCATCACATCGTGGAACCCTATGATCATCCGATCAGTCAGCGGCACCTCCAGATCACCTATTCGTCGATGAAGCACTCCGACAAGATGTTCATGGGCATGACCACCAGCCCGAAGAACGCCGAAGACGTGATGGAGATGTGCGCGATCCTCTTTGGCGAGGACTTCCTGGAAGAGCACCCGGTCACCACCGGCAATTGCAACGGCAATTCGCCATTGGTGTGGGATGAAACCATGCTGGGCGCAATGCGGGCCTTCTGCAAGCGCAAGCAGCCGGTGCTGTGTTCGCCCTTCGTGCTGGGCGGCGCCAATACGCCCGCCTCGGTCCCCGCGGCTGTGGCGCAGCTCAACGCCGAAGCGCTTTCGGCGCTGGCCTATACGCAGGTGATCCGCAAAGGCGCGCCCGCGATCTATGGGCATTACCTGTCGACCGTCAGCATGAAGTCCGGCGCGCCGATGGCGGGCACACCGGAAATCTCGCTGATGAACTTCATGATCGGCCAGATGGCGCGCTACTACGGGGTGCCGTGGCGAACCTCAAACACGCTCGGCGGCGCTAAGACCTTTGACGCGCAGGCCGGTTATGAGAGCGCCACGACCCTCTCGGCGGTGCTGCATTCGGGCGCCAACTACATCTGGCACTCTGCGGGCTGGAACGAGGCGGGGATGCATTGCTCGGTGGCGAAATTCATCGTCGATGCGGAGCAATGCGCCATGGGGCACCGCATGGCGTCGGGGCCGCGCTGGGATGATTTCGATCAGGCGGTTGCAGCGGTGCCGGATGTCGGCCCCGGCGGTCACTACCTCGGCCATCCGCACACGCAGGAGAATTTCCAAAGCGCCTTCTTCATGCCGGAGATGTTCGACAACAACTCAATCGAGCAATGGCAGGCAGAGGGCGGTGTTGAGATCACTGAACGGGCGCTCACCCGCGCCAAAAAACTGCTGTCGGAATATCAGGAACCCAAACTCGATGAGGCCAAGAACGAGGAGCTCCTCGCTTATATCGCGCGACGCGAGCGGGAGATCCCGGCGGCCGACGAATTGAACCAGACGTACTAACTCCTCTCTCCGGAGTACCTTGCCCGCCCTTTGACACAAGGGGCGGGCTTTTTTGCGTCTGTCAGCAAAAAAGAGCGGCCGCAGTGCGACCGCTCGAAGCGAGGTAACAAGACGAGGAGGTCATTCCGCGCGGGCGCGCCATTCCTTCCAGCGCAGCACCGCATTTGCGCCGATCTGCTGGAATGGCTGCGGTGGCAGCAGCTTCGGGCGTGCCTCGGCGCTGAAATGGTGTGAGATTTCGCTGCTCTCACCCGCCGCCAGTTCCGCCGCTGCAATACCGGTGAGGGTGCCGCGTGCCGTGCCAAGCCCATTCTGCACACAGCCAGAAAACACGCCCTCCTCCAGCTGCCGTGTCACGCTTACTCCGTTGAGACTGAGGCAGAGGTGCCCTGCCCAGGCATGCTGCATTTTCATACCCGCAAGCTGTGGAAAACGCTGATCAAATTTGCGCTGCATCACCCGCGCGGCACGGGTCAACTCTCGCGCAGAGGGACGTGTGTTGGGCAACAGGGTGGCGCATGTGCGGGTCACGATGCGGTTGCCGCCCTGCCCGCTGTCGATCCGGCGCATGGTGGTTCCCATCGGGTCCGAAGGCGTGATGCCCCAGCGTGACTCTCCCCCCAGCCGCGCAAGCGCATCGGCGTCCAGCTCCGGCGTCATCACCGCATAGAGGAAAAGCTGCATCAGCCGTCCCTTCTCAAAGCCAAAACTCTCCAGATGGCCATTCACCGTCAGGATCACACGCGGCGTGGTCACTTGCGCGACCTTGGTCTTGACCACCCAGTCGGACCCATTGCGGACAAACCCGGTTACGGGTGAGTTTTCGCAAACCCGCACGCCTGCCCGCTGTAAGCCTGCCGCCAAGCCGCGAATATAGCCTGCGGGCTGCAACATCACCGTGCCCGCCGTATAAAGCCCGCTGATGTAGTGCGCAGAGCCGGTCAACTCCTGCATCGCTTGCGCATCCAGTATCTCGTTGGCCTCGCCGAGCGAAGCAAGATGTGCCGCATAGCTCTCGTTGTGACGCGCAGCCTCCGGGCTGGCCGCACCATTTACCTTGCCCGCGCGGTCAAAATAGTCTGGGTTGATCTGATATTCATCCACCGCGCCCCCGGCAAAGGCGATGGCCTGCCGGTTAAGGTCGATCATCTTGCGATCATCGCCAGCGCCTGCGTAGTCATCAGATGCCAGATCGTGCGGCAGGTCGATCATAAAGCCAGAGTTGCGCCCGGCAGACCCTTCGGCCAGCCGCCCCGCCTCCAGCACCACCACACGGGCGGCGGGGTGCAGCTGTGTCAGCCTGCGCGCGGCGGAAAGCCCTGCAAACCCTGCCCCCACCACGACAAAATCTGCCGTGGTGTCCTCGTTCAGCAGCTGAGGGACCGCCTGCGGGCCGAGGATACTGTTCCAAGCTGCCGGCCCCTCATGGACCGGCAGTCGTTTGGCCGCATAGGCCGTCAAGATACCGCCTCATCCGCGTCGTCGGCAAGGTCGATCCAGATGGTTTTCAGCTGGGTATATTGGTCATGCGCGTGCACAGAGTTGTCGCGCCCGCCAAACCCCGACTGCTTGTAGCCACCAAAGGGCGTGGAAATGTCCCCCTCGCCAAAGCTGTTCACCGTCACAGTCCCGGCCCGCAGGCTGCGCGCACCGCGAATGGCGCGTTTGGCATTGGCGGTGAAGATTGACGCGCAGAGCCCGTATTCGGTGTCATTGGCGATGCGAATGGCCTCGTCAAAGCCCGCAACCTCGATCACGCTCAGCACCGGGCCAAAGATCTCTTCTTGGGCCAGCACCGCGTCATTGCCAGAGACATTGACCACGGTTGCCTCGACAAAAGCGCCATCATGGGATTTGCCGCCGATCACCACGTCATCGGCCTGTTCCAGATAGCTGCACACCTTGTCGAAATGCGCCTTGGACACCAGCGCGCCCATGCGGGTTTTGGGGTCAAGCGGATCGCCGACGTTCCAGGCCTTGGCGTGATGGGCAATACGGTCCAACAGTTCTGCCTTGACCGATTTATGCACGATCAGCCGTGATGAGGCCGAGCAATTCTCGCCCATGTTCCAGAACGCGCCCTGCACCAGATGCTGCGCCACCCGGTCGAGGTTCTCGGCGTCGTCCATGACGATGGCGGGGTTCTTACCACCCATCTCCAGCACCACCTCCTTGGCGTTGCTCTCGGCGGAATAGCTGAGGAACCGCTTGCCGGTCACGGTGGAGCCGGTGAAGGACACCATGTCGATGTCCATATGGCGACCGATCACCTCGCCCACATCCGCGCCGCCACCGGGCACCACGTTGAAGACACCGCGCGGCACGCCGGCCTCATGCGCCAGTTCCGCGACACGCAGGGCCGTCAGCGTGGTTTCCTTGGCCGGTTTCACCACCAGCGAGCATCCCGCGGCCAGCGCCGGGCCAATCTTCCACGCCAGCATCAGGAGGGGGAAGTTCCAGGGCAGCACCAGACCGACCACGCCAATAGGTTCGCGCACCACCATGGCGATATGATCGTCGGACGCAGGCGCGACCTGATCGTAGATCTTGTCGATCGCCTCGGCGTGCCATTTGAGACAATGGATGGTTTCCGGCACATCCACCGTTTCGCAGTCAAAGATGGTCTTGCCGCTATCAAGGCTCTCCATCACCGCCAGCTCGCGGGCATTCCGGGTCAGAAGCTTGCAGAACCGGATCAGCACATCCTTGCGCTCGGACGGATGCAGACGCGACCAGCGACCATCCTCAAAGGCCTCGCGCGCCTTCTCGACGGCAAAGTTCACGTCCTCCGCCGCGCAGGCGGCAACCTCGGTAAGGGTCTTGCCGGTGGCCGGGTTCGTGGTGGTGAAGGTTTTGCCCGAGGCCGCCGGACGTGAAGTGCCGTCGATGAAAGCGCCGGTCGGCAGGTTCAGGGTCGCGGCGATGGCGCGGTATTCGTCTTGTGTCAGCAGATCCATGTTCTTAACCCTCGGCCACGATGTCGGCAATTGTGGTTTTCAGCACGCGCACAACCTGTTCCAGCGCACGCTTGTCGTCCTTGTTGAGCCCGGTGAGCGGCGCCCGCATCGCGCCTGCCTCGATCCCGTTGAGGGTGACGCCGTGCTTGATCGTCTGGATGAACTTGCCACCCTGTTCCAGCACCCGCATCAGGGGCATCATCGCCGACATGATCCGCCGGCCTTTGGTGTAATTGCCTTCGATCACGCAGGCATTATAGAGCGCCACATGTTCCGCCGGCAGGAAGTTGGACCCGCCGCAGACCCAGAACGGCGCGCCCCAGGCAAAGAACTCCAGCGCCTGATCGTCCATGCCGCAGCCCAGCTGAATATGCGGATAGTCGCGCGCCAAGAGGTGCACCCGGTTGATGTCGCCAGAGCTTTCCTTGATGCCGCAGAAGTTACGGCTGCGGCCCACGCGGTCGAGGAACTCTTCGCCCATCATGGTGCCGGTGCGGTGGGGGTAGTTGTAGAGCATGATCGGCAGGTTCGCCGCCTTGTCGATCGCCAACGCATTCAGCGAATTTTCGCGGTCCGTCGGCACCGAGTAGGGCGGGCTTGCCAGCAGGATCGAGTCAGCGCCGATCTCCTTGGCCCCCGTGGCCAGCGCAATGGAATCCGGTGTCATCATCGCGCCGGTGCCCACCACCAGCGGCAGCCGCCCGTTTAGGCGTTCCTTGGTGAATCGCGCCAGCTCCAGTCGTTCTTCGACCGTCTGGGCATAGTTTTCGCCGGTCGACCCCCCAGAAATCAGTCCATGCACGCCCTGTTCGACGAGGAATTCGATCTGGTCCGCCAAAGCGTCCCAAATGACGTCGCCCGCACCCGTATAGGGCGTGACAACAGGGGTATAGATCCCTTGAAACTGAAAGATGGGGGTCATCGAAGTCCTCTAGGCTGATGTGTTTCGGCTAAACGTCCCCATCGGCACATCCAGCGCCGTTGGCATGACGAACAATTCAATCTGGCCGCGCGACAGGTTCCAGTGGTCCTCGGCCAGTTTGGCGGCGGCGCTTTCATCCCCGGCCTCGATGGCGGCGATGATGGCGTCGTGCTGGTCGGCGGCCTCGGTGAGGTTTTCCGCCATTTCATTGGTCTGCGGCCGATAGAAGGTCATGCCGATGCGGGCATGGTCGATCAGCAACCGCTTGAACGACGGCAACAGGTAGACATTCGTCGCCATGTCGCCGGTGATCTCGTGGAAGCGGTTGTTGGCCAGCGCCCGCTCGGCGCTTGAACCGCTGCGCAGCGCGGCGCGGAAGTCCTCTTGCGTGGCCTTCAACTCAGCGATCTGGGCCGGTTTTGCATGCTGCGCCGCCAGTCGCAGGATAGCGCCATAGATCATCGGTGCCGCCAGAAAGAAATCGCGCAAGGTGGTATAGGACATCTCCGTCACCCGAGCGCCCCGGTTCTCGCGCAGGTCGACGTAGCCTTCGCCCGCCAATTGCCGCAGCACCTCGCGCAGCGGTGTGCGCGACAGGCCGAAACGTTCCGACAGGTCGCTCTCATCCAGATCCGCCCCGGGCCGCAACTCCAAGGTCAGGACCTGCTGCTTCAAGCTGTCGTAGAGGGTCGATTTGCGCTGTTTGGCTGCGTCTTTCACCGGGCTTCTCCATCCGAAGGTCTCGTATCGCATCAGAATTCATCGAAGCGACTCTGAGTTCAATCAGAACCTATGCTTTGTCCTAATTCAAAATACAATTTGTGTACAAGTAAAAAATCTGCTGTGTTTATCACCATAGCGAACACGGAGAAACGTGATGACAGACAGGGACCCAAGCGGGGAAAGCGCGGTGATCGACTGCCGCAATCTATGGAAGATCTTTGGAAAGCGGGCCGATGAGGCCATGAAAGCTGTGCGCGAACAGGGGCTTGGGAAACTCGAAGTGCGCGACGCCTTTGGCTGCGTGGTGGGCGTTCAGGATGCCAGCTTCACCGTCGCCCGGGGCGAGATCTTCTGCATTATGGGGCTTTCGGGCTCCGGAAAATCGACCTTGATTCGCCATATCAACCGGCTGATCGAGCCCACATCGGGGCAATTGTTCATCGAAGGACAGGACGTCAACGCCCTCTCGGCTCGCGATCTGCGGGGCCTGCGCGCCGAAAAAATCGGCATGGTGTTCCAGAACATGGCGCTGATGCCGCATCGCACGGTGCTGGAAAACGTCTCTTTCAGCCAGGAGGTGCGCAGTCATGACGCCCGCGCCCGTCGTGAAACCGCCCTGCGCGCCATCGATGCCGTGGATCTCAATGGCTGGGATCAGAAATACCCCGACGAGCTGTCGGGCGGCATGCAGCAGCGTGTGGGCCTGGCGCGCGCCATCGCCGCCGATCCTTCGATCCTGTTGATGGACGAACCCTTCTCCGCCCTTGATCCGCTGATCCGCCGCCAATTGCAGGACAAGTTCATGTCTCTGTCGGCAAACATGAAAAAGACCACGCTCTTCATCACCCATGACCTCGACGAGGCGATCCGCATCGGCGACCGCATCGCCATCATGAAGGACGGCCAGCTGGTTCAGGTCGGCACGCCCGAGGACATCGTGACCAATCCTGCCGACGACTATGTGGCCGATTTTGTTGCCGGCATCTCCAAGCTCGAACTGATTTCCGCGGGCAAGATCATGGAACCGATCGCCGCCTTTGAGCAACGCCGCGGGCCGATTGATCTCTCTGACTGGCCGGAGGCGCACCCGGATCAGCCGCTCGATTATCTCGTCGACCTGTCAATCGCGACCCAGCATCCGGTGGTGGTGAAGGTCGACGGCAAACCCCTCGGGATTGTCACCAAGAACGCGCTCCTGCGCGGCATCAAGGGCGAAACCCCGGGCGAGGATATCGCCCGCGCGGCGCAGTAACGGAAGGGCAGACCCATGGCAAACGAGACGGCTTTCAACATCCTCGATCCCTTTTCCTCGGTCGACCTCGGCATCGCCGACAAGACTGACGGTATCAAGCAGTGGGCGATTTCCAATCGCGACCTGATCCAGCCGATCAAGCGTTTTTTCAACGAGATGATCGTAGGCATCGACAATGCGCTCAACACGATGCCTCCGCTGGTGATGCTGTTAATCCTGGCGCTGATCGCCTGGCAGGCGGCCGGGCCTCGTGTCGGCATTCTGGTGGCGACCAGCCTCACATTTCTTGGGTTCCTAGCCCCCAACGCCTGGGAACTGGCGATGACGACACTTGCCATCGTCGTCTCGGCAGTGATTCTTTGTTTCCTGATCGGTCTGCCGCTGGGCATTTTTTCAGGTAAGAACGACCGCTTCGAGGCGGTGATGCGCCCCATACTCGACACCATGCAAACGATCCCCGCCTTTGTGTATCTGGTGCCGGTGGTGATGCTGATCGGGATCGGCAATGTGTCTGGTGTCATCGTCACCATCATTTTCTCACTGCCACCGCTAATCCGCCTCACCTCGCTTGGCATTCGCGGCGTGAACCCATCGGTGGTGGAGGCGGCCCGCGCCTTTGGCGCTAGCCCTGCGCAAGTGCTGTTCAAGGTCGAGCTGCCGCTTGCCACCCCCACGATCCTCGCGGGCGTCAACCAAACCATCATGCTGTCGCTGTCGATGGTGGTGATTGCCTCGATGATCGCGGTGAAGGGCCTCGGCAACGAGGTGCTGCGCGCCATGGGCCGACTGGATGCGGGCAAGGCCATCGTCGGTGGGCTCGGCATTGTGATCCTCGCCATCGTGCTCGACCGCATTACCCAGGGCATGGGCCAGTCGGGACGCGAGCGCGGCCACCGCCACTGGTGGCAGGGCGGCCCCATAGGCGCGGTTCTGCGTCTGCTGTCCAAACCCAATCAGACCGCCACCGGCGATCTGAAATCCGAAACCTGAACACATACAGGGAGATAACAACCATGTTCAGACCCACCCTCACCGCGGCCCTGGCCGCCAGCACGATCCTCGGTACCGCGGCCTTTGCGCAGGACATGCCGGGAGAAGGCACCACCGTACGCCCCGTCATTGGCCTGATCGCAGAGGAGTATTTCCAGTCCCGCATCTTGTTCCGCGCTCTTGAGGACCTCGGCTACGAGGTGGCAGAGCCACTGGAAACCGAGATCCAGACCGCCCACCTCGCGGTCGGCACCGGTGATGGCGATTTCTATCCGATCCACTGGGGCAATCTCCATCAGGCGTTCTTCAACGAGTCCGGCGGCGATGACGTGCTGGAAAAGGTCGGCCCCTTCGTTGAGGGCATGTTGCAGGGCTATCTGGTGGACAAGGCCAGCTATGATGCGGGTGTCACCAATCTCGGCGATCTTGCGGATGCAGAGGTGGCCGCAAGGTTTGACGCCGACGGCGATGGGAAGGCGGACCTAGCAGGGTGCGTCCCAGGCTGGGGCTGTGAGCGCATTATCGAGCATCAACTGAGCGAATATGGTCTGCTGGATACTGTGTCTCACAACCAGGGCGCGTACAATGCGATCATCGCAGACTCGATGGCACGTCACGGTAATGGCGACGCGATCCTGTACTACACTTGGACCCCCTACTGGGTGTCCGGCGCATTGGTTCCCGGCGAAGATGTTGAGTGGCTAGAAGTCCCCCATACCTCCCTGCCTGACGGGGTCGAGGTGAACACCACCTTTAACGGCAAGAACCTCGGATTTGCGGTCGACAGCATGTATGTGCTGACCACCGATGATTTCGTGGCCGAGAACCCCGCGGCGGCGAAGTTGTTTGAAGTTGCGCGCCTCGATGTGAATGACATCTCCGCCCAGAACAAGCTGATGGCAGATGGCGAGGACAGCTCTGACGACATCGACCGCCATGTGGACGAGTGGATCGCAGCACATCAGGCCGACTATGACGGTTGGCTGGACGCAGCCCGCGCCGCCGCGCAATAGTACTTCAGCCCCAGTGTCGCCGCGCGATCCTCTCGGGTGGCGCGGCACCTGCCGCTTTGGAGCCTGCCATGGCAGAAACCCAACATTTCGTCTTTGCCCTCGTCGAGGACTTCACACATATGGCGCTGTCTTGCGCTGTGGACCCCTTGCGTATTGCAAACCTGATCGCCCGGAGACCGCTCTACCGCTGGTCCTTCGCTTCCGAGAATGGCGAGACTGCGCGGGCATCAAACGATTCCGTGACGATGGTGCATCACGATTTCTCTTCCCTTCCGGAGTGCGATCGGCTGTTTGTTCTGTCTGGCATCCATATGAAAGAAAAGGACACCACTCGGCTTGTTTCAGCCTTGCGGCGTGAACGCGCCGTCGGCACCCCCATAGGGGCGTTGTGTTCCGGGGCCTATATCCTTGCAAGTGCCGGGTTTCTGGAAGGCATGCAGGCCGCGATCCACTGGGAGTTCCACGACAGTTTCATGGAAACCTTCCCAGAGGTGAATTTGGTCCGAAATGTCTTTGTTGCGGACGAGAAACATGTGACCGCCTCTGGCGGCACCGCCACTGCCGACCTGATGCTTCATCTCATTGAACGCGACCATGGTTATGACCTCTCCGTCGCAGTGGCCGATCAGATGGTCTATAATGCGGTGCGCAATGCCACGGCGGCGCAACGCGTGTCACTGCAGTCCAGGAACGGTATGCGGAACACTCATCTCGCCAAAGCAATTCAAGTCATGCACGACAATCTAGAGACACCGATTTCGCCTGCTGTGATTGCTCGCGATTTGGGCATTTCCACGCGTCAGCTTGAGCGATTGTTCGGTAAATACCTCAACTCCTCGCCCAAGAAATACTTCATGGAGATGCGTCTGGAACGGGCACGTCATCTGCTATTACAAAGCGAAGCATCAATCACGGAGGTCGCTATGGCTTGCGGTTTTGAAAGTCCCGGCCATTTCTCCCGCGTCTATCGGGCAACTTTTGGCGTGACTCCCATGCTGCAACGCGACCGAATGAACTGAGATGGTCCTGACCTGCCACATTTTTCAGGACGTCTCGTAAAACGAGTTTGCGGGGGCTCTGTTGCACAAATCTCGTGAGAGATTCATCTCGTGAACCCAGTATGTTAGCTGGGTTCCATGCGCGAACCTACCCCCCCCAACCTGCAAGACCAGAAACCGGTCAGCCTACAATGAAGCGCTCAAGCGCCTTGGCTCTCTGACGATTTGGTTCGACTTGCGATGATCTGGGATGCCACGGCGACTGGCAGGTGTGGCCGACGGCAGACCTACAGCGATACCGCCATTCAGAATTGCCTGACGATGAAGGTGCTGTTTGGCATGGACTTGCGGCAGACGACCGATTCCATCGAGAGCCTGCTTTGTCTGATCGGTCCGAGCTGGCCGGTTCCAGACTTCAGCACGCTGTCCCGCCGTCAGAAGACCCTCGCTGTGAATGTACCGTATCGCGGCTCCAAGGGGCCGCTGCACCTGCTGAGCGATAGCACTGGGATCAAGATTAAGGGCGAAGGCGAGTGGAGTGCGGAGGATCCGAATACACTCTGGGGGACTGTTTTCCCGACAAACGCGCAAGCATGGCGGTTCCAAGTGGCGAGTCTTGCGCCAGATCCATCTCGGAATTGACGAGCAAACACTGGAAGTCCAAATCCGCATCGCCGTCATGAACGGTTACACCCCGCTCGGCATACCCGATACTGCGGCCGTAGGATAATTCCGTCCGGGAAAGGGGGAGCCTAATCATCAGAAGATTTGTACAACGGAGTCGGCTGGCGGTGTAGGTTCGCTCATGGAGCCCAGCTACCATACTGGTTTCAGAAGGTATTTGCGCAATCCCGACCACAATAAAAGTTGTAGGTGGTGCCTCAAGAGGGACTCGAACCCCCGACCTTGTCCTTACGAAGGACCTGCTCTACCAGCTGAGCTATTGAGGCGAAGCGCCAGCCCGTTTAAACGCATCGGGCGAACCCTTCAAGCCAGATTCACAGAACTCTGCCAAGAATTCGTCGTAGGCCGTCGATCAATCCAATCTGTTCGGTGTGAACCTCGTCCATCGCGCTGCATGCGTTTCATGAATGGCCCGTCAAAATGAAACGGCGTCGAGCGTTCGTTGCAAATAGGCCTCAGGCGCGGTCGGGTCGGAGAAAGTCTGATAGGCGCCTTGGCGAGAATATGAAGAGATTTTGAAATCTAGGAATCGGGTCCAGTTAACCGAACGGTAGCAATTCTCTCACATTCTGCGTACGTTCGTTTGTTTTTTGTGACGGTTACGCAGCACTCGCATTTTAACCCAAAAAGCTCCAATGTGACCCAAGTATCGCGCGTTACATTCTGTAGACTTGATTTGGCAAGGTAGATTATGACCTGCCTTTTAAACTTGGAAATGAATCTGGCCTCTGGCTCTGCAGCTGCCCTATGGGTGGTGTGTTCTGTTGTGCTGTTTCGGATCACACGAAACAACTCATTCGCAGGGCAACTGGCCTTTGTTCTGACCTTGACCGCGATGTTGTGGTGGCTTTTTACCGTTGTTTTAGACTTGGCCTCACCGAGCGAAACCTGCAAAATTGGATGGTCGCTGGCGGCTTGGCCGGGGATCGTCGTGCTGCCGGTCGCGTGGACATTCTTTGTCTGCGATTACACCTCAAACACACGCCAAAGAAGGCGAACGCTCCGGCTTTTTGCCTATATGTCGCCGCCCATTTTGGTCAGCGCGATTGCTCTTACGAACGCACAGACACATCTACTCTATGGTGTGGATACTCGGCTTGTGACCGAGGGGGCATACACCTATGTCGAATTTGATCATGGCCCTTTGTTTTTTGTTGTTGCCGCGGGTCTCTATGTATTTCTCGTGATTGCTTTAGGGGTGCTCACGTTTGCTTTTCTGAGAGCAAAGAATGTGATCCGCCCATTTTTGGCGGCATTGATCATTATCACCGCGGCACCGATGGCGGCAAACCTGTCCTATATTGCGTGGGATTTAACTGTTTTCGGCTTCGATCCGACTCCCTTCACATTTGCAGTTTCGCTCATAGCGCTGAGCTGGCTTCTCGTGAACAATTCCATGATGGACACCGCATCTCAGGGGCGGACCCTCATGTTCTATGCCACCCGCGACCCAGTGATCCTGATGGACGCGGATGGACGCCTTGCGGACGCAAACCCTGCGGCAAGGAATGTGTTCAGGGAGCCAATTTTGCATCAGGGGATGACCCTCGACCAGCTAGACCAAGTTGGACCAATGTTGAGCGACCTCTGCAAGACGGGTGAAATCCAATGCCTCAAGCCGATCAGGTTCGGCGGGCGTGTCTTCGATTTACGCACGGCTTTGATCGAGAGTCCGATCCAGACCAAGACGCCGTTACTGGGTTGGCTGGTTTCTCTTGTCGACATCACCGAGAGAGAACGTTCCGCTGAGGCGCTTCGTGAAGCGCTGGCACATGCGGAGGCCGCAAACCGCGCAAAGACCAATTTCCTCGCCAATGTCAGCCATGAAATACGCACGCCACTGAATGGCGTGCTGGGGATGGTATCGGTATTGAGCGACACTGTGTTGGATAACGAGCAGCAGGAATACCTGAAGGTCATCGAAGGCTCCGGGCAAGTTCTGCTCACAACGATCGGGGATGTGCTTGATCTGTCCAAAATCGAAGCAGAGCAGATGGTGCTGGAAAACAGCCCCTTCGTTCTGCGAGACATCGTCAAGGGCGCAGGCTCCCTGTTCGCGGCAACGGCGGGCGAGAAGGGATTGACGCTGAGCGTCGACATCGAGGACAGCTTGCCCAAGGTTATCAACGGGGATGTTCACCGGTTTCGACAAGTACTGCACAACCTCGTTTCAAACGCCGTCAAGTTTACCGAAGTCGGACAGGTTTTGATAAGCGCCACAGCCATTGACGATGGCATGACCCTATTGGTGCGTGTCAGCGATACCGGGCCTGGGGTGCCCGACGAGGCTCGTGATGCGATCTTCCAGCCGTTTCGTCAGGCCGATAGCAGTGATACGCGAAAATTCGGTGGCACTGGCCTGGGGCTTTCAATCTCCCGAGAGCTTTGTCATCTGATGGGGGGGGAATTGCGGCTGGCACCTTCCGCTCCAAAGGGTGCGGTATTCGAAATCAGACTGCCCTTGATCCCGGCAGATGATATCTTGGATCTCGAAAACCGCCCTGACGCGTTCTCAGATGTATTGCCCGTTATGCCCGTGATGGATGTTCTGGTGGTCGACGACAACAAGACAAACAGGTTCATTTTGGAAAAGTTCCTGTCCTCATCATCCTGCCGGGTTCAATCCGTCTCAAGTGGAGCAGAAGCAATCGAACTGGCGCGGGATCTGGCTTTCGATATCATCTTGATGGATATTCAAATGCCTGGAATGGATGGGGTCGAGACCACTCGACGGATCCGTTCTCTGGAGCAGGCAGGCGCGCGCGAGCCCGGGTTTATTGTGGCCGTGACGGCGAATACGATGCCGGAGCAATCGGCTCACTACCTGTCGGCGGGCATGGATGAGGTATTGGCAAAGCCGGTGTCCAAAGAGCCATTTCTTAAGATGATCCAAACCGTTCGCCGCAAGGTCGCGCAGTGCGCCGAAGACAAGGCGGCGTTGCCGCGGTAACCGGCATGACCCGGCGGGCAGACCGCATCGGGCAGGACCTATTGCGCAAACAAGACAGTCAAGAACAGGCTCCATACCACTCTCTGTGCACGAGACCTTCTCCCGGGAGGTGATTGAGTGGTCTACCTCGGCGCACGTGGCATCGATATTTTCGCGTGATCATGCAGTCTGAAGCAACGACGACAGTTTCGCCATGCCGCTTGACAGGGATTGCGCTGCTGACGCAAGAGAGGGGCGATGGTTCCCCGACGCCAAAGGCAAGTGGGATGAAAAGGGAATTCGGTGAGGAGGAGCCCAGAGGCGCCAAATCCGAAACTGCCCCCGCAACTGTAAGCGGCAAGTGCCCCGTCACGCACCACTGATCCACCGGGATCGGGAAGGGACGAGAGCGCAATGATCCGCAAGTCAGGAGACCTGCCATCACGACTGTAAACCAAGCGGGCGGTGGGCCTGCGGAGGACGTGATGACAGATGCCAAAGGTCTTATGAACCGCAGCGACCCGTCTCCTGTCAGGAGGTTGGTATGCACGCGTATCTTTACCTGATTTCCGCCACCTATGTGAGCGCGCGACGCTTTGCCATGTTGGCACAAAAGCTCGAAGGCGCAACTGCGGGTCCTGCATTGGCGATCCGGCTGGAAGCGGAAGGTGCGGGCCTCTGGTCTGCTCTTGATGAATTGCGCGCACGCGGCGCAACACGAATTGATCTGCGGCCCGTGGGGTTGCCGTTTTCGCAGTCATTGGAGAAATGGCTTCCCGGGGCTGCAGGCGCATGGCTTGCCCGGCAGGACCTGCCAGTGCCCGAGTTGTATTTTGCTGCCAGCCCAGAAAGTGACATGGGCGTGATCACTGCAGTCGCCCGGGCTGAGCTGCCAATGCGCCGAATTTCTGAGCAGCCAAAGGGGGAAAGAGGCAAGGGCTGGGACCTGCCGCCATCTCATCAGCACCACTTGTTGGTCTGCACGGGGCCTCGCTGTCACGTGAAAGACGCCCCAAATCTCGCCGACGTCCTGAAAGTCGAAATCCGTCGGGCGGGGCTTGGGGACAGTTGTCTCGTCACCACGACGGGCTGTGTTTTTCCCTGCAACGCCGGCCCGGTGATCGTGCACTACCCGCGTGGCGACTGGTATCGCATGGCGGACCGTGCGGACATTCAGAATTTTGTCGCCACCGTTCTTGCGCGCGGTGGCAGGCTTGAATCACTTATTTTCCATCAAACTGGAGTCTCCCATGAAACTGCGTAGCCTGCTGCTGCCGCTTGGTCTTTTTGCTTCCGCCGCAAACGCTGATCCTATCAAAGTCGAAAGCTGCGGCGTGTCTCATACGTTTGAAAGCGTGCCATCCCGGGCCATAACTCTGAACCAGCAGGCTACAGAAGTCATGTTGGCCTTGGGGCTTGAGAAATCTCTGGTCGGTACGGCCTATCTGGACGACGCAATTCCGGAGCAATGGCAGGCCGCGTATAACAGTATTCCCGTGCTGGCAGAGAAATACCCAGCCGCCGAGGTGGTGTTGGCGAAGGAACCAGACTTTCTTTTTGCAGGATTTGGGTCAGCGTTTTCCGAGGACAACCTGGGCGCGGCAGAGAAGTGGCACGGGCTGGGTATCGGGACCTATCTTGTGGATGCCTCCTGCAAGGTCAAACACCCGAAGGATGTTCCGCTGACGGTCGAGCCGATCTTTCATGACATCGAAACTGTTGGAAAGCTGTTCGCGGTCGAAGCCCGTGCTGAAGAGCTTGTAACGGGGCTGAAGGCACGCCTCGATGTGGTGCAGGAGGACCCGGCAGGCGCGGAACAAACGGCATTCATCTATGATAGCGGCACCGATACGCCGTTTTCGATCGGGTGTTGCGGTGGCCCTGCGTTGCTGGCCAGGCTGACCGGGCTAGAGAGTATCAGCGCCGATGTGCCTGGTACTTGGGTGGACTTGTCGTGGGAGCGTGTGATGGCGGCCGACCCGGATATGATCCTGTTAATCGAAGCGGATTGGTCCACGGCTGCGGACAAGCGTGCGCATATGGAGACCGATCCGGTACTGAGTGAGCTTCGGGCGGTGAAAGAAGGGCGCTTCGTGACCGTGCCCTTTTCCGAAACCCTGCTGGGCATGCGATTTGTCGATGGGGTCGAGACCGTGAACCGCCAACTCGCCGGATTGAAGTAAGTGTCACGGGGATCGCCACTGTTGCTGCCGCTGTCCGTCGTTGCGTTGTTCCTCGCGATGGCGGCCGGTATCCTATGGGGGACGGCTGAGATCTCATGGAGCGAGCGGTTGGCGATTCTCATGCGGAGCGAGGACGCCCCGCGCGGTCTGTCTCTGATCATCTGGCAGTGGCGTGTCCCACGTGTGCTGGCGGTTGGCATGATTGGTGCGGGGCTGACGCTTGCAGGGGTGTTGATGCAGACTGCGCTGCGCAATCCTATGGCCGACCCGTACCTGATGGGGTTGTCCTCCGGTGCGTCGGCGGCGGCTGTGGGGGCGATCATCTGGTTTCCCGCCAGTGTGACGACGACGCTTGGGTTGCCGTTGATTGCATTTCTGGGCGCGGCATCCGCGTTCCTCTTGACCATCGGCCTATCCACCCGGCGCGGGAGGTCGCTCGACCCGTTGGTGGTGATCTTGGCCGGAGTTGCCGTGTCCCTGATGTTCCAGGCATTGACCGCGTTTTTCCTCTATGTCGGTGATCCCCACGCGACTCGCAACGCCATGGGCTGGTTGATGGGAACCGCTGCAGGGACCGATTGGCAGGAACTTCCGCTGTTGTTTGCGGTGTTGCTTGTGTCCCTGGCTTTGGCCCTCTTCACGACGTCAAAACTGGATGCGACACTTCTCGGTGATGAGCGTGCGCTGTCGCTTGGGGTGCATGTGGGACGTATGCGCGTCCTTGTTTTTCTCATTACCGTCGCTCTGACAGGTGTGGCTGTCGCGGTTGCGGGTATCGTTGGGTTTATCGGCTTGATCCTGCCCCATATGGGACGTTTGCTGGTGGGCGCCCGTCACCGAGTTTTGATTCCGCAGGCAATGGTGTTGGGGGCGGTGACCTTGATCCTTGTCGACTTGGCCTGTCGGGTTGTGCTGGCCCCGGAAGAGCTTCCGCTTGGAGTCCTGCTGGCGTTGCTGGCGGCGCCGCCGTTCATCTACATATTGCGAGGTATGTCACGTGTCCGCTGATCCCATCCTTGAAATTCGCGATCTCTCCATTGCGGTTGGAGGTCTGCCCTACGTGAGCAACCTGTCACTGTCGGTCGGTCGTGGTCGTTTCCATGGGCTGCTGGGGCCAAACGGGGCGGGCAAGACCACCGTATTGCGGGCACTCTACCGTGCGTTGCAGCCGCAGGCAGGCGAAATCCTGCTGGATGGCCAGCCGCAGCAGGGTTTCAGCCCAGCGGCATGGTCCCGACGCGTTGGCGCATTGGTGCAGGGCGGTGGCTTGCTGTCCGGGTTGACGCCAGCTGATATTGTGGAAATCGGGCTGACCATGCGCGCAATGACCGCCCGAGACCGGGGACGCGCGACACAAGACGCATTGCAGCTGGTGGGACTGGCCGACAAGGCGGAGCAGGATGCCGAGAGCCTGTCCGGCGGGGAATTGCAGCGATGTTACTTCGCGCAGCTTCTGGCCTGTGATCCCGAAGTCTATGTGCTGGACGAGCCAACCAACCATCTGGATCTGCACTACCAGCTGCGCTTGCTCGATGAGGTGAAGCGGCGAGGACGTACCGCCATCGTATCATTTCATGACCTCGGTATCGCTGCGCGCTACTGTGACTATGTGCATTTGATGTGTGATGGCGCTCTGGTCGCGGAGGGAGAGCCTGCCGCGGTTTTGACCAGAGATGTCCTGTGCCGCTACTATCGGGTGGACGGTGTTCTTGAGGGGCATAGTCTCAGACTGGAGGGGCCGGTCCTTGACGATAGGTCCGCCCCCGCGCCGTTGATGCATGTTGCCGAGTAGCGCTGCGCCCTTCAGGCGACCTTGTCGGAGCGGTGCATCTCATCCCAACCTTGGTCGGCACCAGCAGAACGCGGCGTATCCTGTTCGATCTTGAAGCGTTTGACGGATGCCACGAGTTTTGCGGCTTCGTTGCGCAACAATTGTGCCGATGCTGCTGTTTCTTCGAGCATGGCAGCGTTTTGCTGCGAACTCTGATCGAGCTGGGTCACCGCGGAATTGACCTCGGTCAGGCTACTTGACTGATCCACCGTGGCGGCCGCGATCTGGTCCACCATTGTCACCATGTTCGTGACCGTTTCCTTGATTGCGTTCAGCTCTATGCCGGTGCGGCTGACAAGCTCCACGCCTTGGGTTACCTCGTTGGAGCTATGACGGATCAACTGGTTGATTTCCTCGGTGGCATCAGCAGAGCGCTGCGCCAAAGCTCGCACTTCAGATGCAACAACTGCAAATCCCGCGCCTGCTTCGCCGGCGCGCGCGGCTTCGACACCCGCATTCAGCGCCAAGAGGTTTGTCTGGAACGACACGCCCTCGATCATATCGGTGATCTTGCTGATGGCCTCGGAAGCCTCGCGAATTCGGTTGATCGAGGCGGTGGTTTCCTCAGCTACGACAAGCGTGGAGTTCACCCGATTTTGTGCGTCCTGTACAAAGGCATGCGCTTGCTTTGAATTGGACGCCGTGCCTTTCACGGCATCGCTCAATACCTGCATCGCACCTGAAGTCTCTTCCAGCGATGCGGCAGAGTCCTCACCCCGTTTGGAGGCATCCAGCGAAGCGGATGCGATTTCGTTGGCCGTGTGGTTCAGTGTGACGCTGCTTTCGGCAAGTTGCTTGATCACCTCGGTAAGTGTCTGGCTCAATTCGTCCACTGCGCTTGATATTTCCGAGAACACGCCTTTGTGGTTGTCCGGCATGCGTTCTGTCAGGTCACCCTGAGATAGGGCATTGATCGTGAACCGCACATCGCCAAGACCTCTTTCTACCACGTCGCCGATCGCGTTGACCCCATGGCCAAGCACGGCGAAGTCCCCGCTGTCATCCTCTATCGGAATGCGCAGTGAGAAATCCCCTTCCGCACAGGCGCTTATGACTTTGGAAATTTCGGTGGAAAGACGGTCCTTTTCTTGCTGTCCCTTCCGAAAGTTCTCGATTGCATTGCAGACAGCCTTCACTTCTCTGATGGCGGATCGAGGGGTCTCCTCGTCGAATTGTCCAGCCAGCATTTTTTCCAGAACTGTTTGCACGCGCAGCAAGGGCTTCGCAATCTTCTGAGCGAGGGTAAAGGCCAGCGTCACGAATATGGCAAGCCCAATCAAACCTGCGACAGCCGCGCGTTGCACCAGAACCTGTTGCGCCGCCTTTGAGGTGATGACGACCTCTTCTCGACGCTGGTGTATATTTTGCAAAATCCCGGCAAGGATCGGTTCTGCTGCAGCATATCGATCAGACAATGTTTCGGTCAGCTGTTTTGCGCTGAGGGTCTCTGTGACATAGGCGCTGAAGCTATCCTGGTAGTGGGTCAAGAGTTGCTCGATTTCCGCCTGTTGGTCCGCGCTGTCATAGTAGGAGATCGGGAAGTTGCGGAATTCGTCAACCCGGGCGTTCAGCCGGTCCAGGTATTTTGTGTTCTGCCGCATTATGAAATCTTTTTCATGCCGGCGCATCATCAGCATCTTTACCTGCATTTCCGGATAGCTTGTATTCTTCAGGCTTTCCTCGACCTCGTGAACTGCCTTACGCAATTGTCCCTGTAGTCCGGTTGTCTCATCAAAGCCGAGCGCCCTGTTGCTCTCCACAACATCGGCAAAGCTGGTCGCATAGGCGGTCACGGCGGTTTGAAGAGCCGTTAGATCTGCCGCGGACTGGTCCAAGCCATTGAGCTCGCCCAACTGTGTTTGTGCAGAAAGCAGTGTCTCGTTCAGATGTGCAATGACATCCGCGTGCCGCGCGACATCGGCGTCGCCCAAGCGCAGGAGAAAGTCCTTTTCCGCTCGGCGTGCCTGCAAGAATGCCAGTTCCAGCTGCACGATCGTCGCATCCAGTTCCTGAATTTTCTCGATTTCAGTCTGGTGGCCGTCCCGCGCATCGTGTGTGTAAAAGGACAGGCCGATCAGAGAAAACATGATGAGGGCCGCCAGTCCGACGATGGACAGGATTGCGGTACGGATGGAGATACTCATGGGCATCGCGTGTCTCATGTACAGTTTCGATGCCATTTTTATATCGAGAATAAGTTAAGCTATCGTTCTGATGGGAACCTCTCGTAGACAGTGGGAGGCATGTTTTTCAGTGGAATTGTAGCCAAACGTGGAAAGCGCCTCTGTCTGGATTTCAAGTTTTCCAAACAGTGGTTGTGGAGGGCTCAGTTCCCTGACGCACCGTAAAAGTAGACAGGGCACACCTTCTGCGTGCTGATCAGCGCAGGGGAGATGCAGCTGTGTGCCGCGTGGCGGAGGAGGAATGTCATGGAGTTTGACTACGTGATTGTCGGCGGTGGATCTGCAGGATCGGTGCTGGCGGCGCGCCTCTCTGACGATCCCGCAACCTCGGTCTGTCTGCTGGAGGCGGGCGGGAAGGGCGACGGCCTTCTGGTAAGGGTGCCAGCAGCGGTTGTCGCCATGCTGCCGGGGCGCCCGAAGATCAACAACTGGGGGTTTGAGACGGTGCCGCAGGCCGGTTTGAACGGGCGGCGCGGCTATCAGCCCCGGGGCAAGGCGCTGGGCGGGTCGAGCGCGATCAACGCCATGCTCTATGTACGCGGCCATGCGCAGGACTATGACGAATGGGCCGACCTCGGCTGCCCCGGCTGGAGCTGGCAGGATGTGCTGCCCTATTTCCGCCGGGCCGAGAACAACGAGCTGGGCGACGATGCCTTGCATGGGGAGCAGGGTCCGCTGCAGGTCAGTCAGCAGAAAGCGCCCCGTCTGGTCACCGAGGCTTTTGTTCAGGCCGGTGAAGCGCTGCAGATCCGCCGGACGCAAGATTTCAACCGTGGCGACAACGAGGGGATAGGCCACTACCAGGTGACCCAGTTCCACGATCCCGCCCGCAACGGGGAGCGCTGCTCGGCGGCGGCGGGCTATCTACACCCGGTGATGGGACGTCCGAATTTGACCGTGCTGACCCGGGCGCAGGCCACAAGAATCCTGTTTGAGAACAAGACCGCCACCGGCGTCGAATTCAGGCAGGGCAGGACGACCAAGACTGTGAGCGCGCGCTGTGAGGTCCTGCTCTGTGGCGGTGCGTTCAACTCGCCGCAACTGCTGCAACTCTCTGGTGTGGGCCGGGCGCAGGATCTGCAACCGCATGGGATCGAGGTCCGGCACGACCTTCCCGGCGTGGGGCAGAACCTGCAGGACCACCTTGATTTTACCCTCGCCTACAAGACGCGGGACAAGGACAACTTTGGTATTTCGCTGGCCGCTGGGGCCAAGCTGCTGCGGGAGGTTCTGGAATGGCGCCGCACCGGGCGCAGCATGATCGCCACGCCTTTCGCCGAAGGAGCGGCGTTCTTGAAGACCATGCCTGAACTGGATCGTCCCGACGTCCAGCTGCATTTTGTGATTTCGATCGTCGATGATCATGCCCGCAAGCTGCATCTTGGCCATGGGATCAGCTGCCATGTCTGCCTGTTGCGGCCCAAATCCAGAGGCAGCGTATCGCTGGCCTCTGCCGATCCGCTGGCGGCTCCGGTGATCGACCCGCAATTTTTGGCGGAGCGCGACGATCTAGACGGTCTGATGCGGGGCGTGCGCCTCACCCGTCGGATCATGGCGCAAGCCCCGCTGGCCGACTATCTGGCAAAGGAGCTGTTCATTGATGCCGAACCCGATGATGCCGCACTGGAAGGCCATATCCGCGCCCGCGCCGACACTATTTATCACCCGGTGGGCAGCTGCCGGATGGGCACCGACGCGCAAGCTGTGGTCGATCCGGAGCTACGGGTGCGCGGCCTCAGGAACCTGCGGGTGGTTGACGCCTCGGTCATGCCGCGTCTCATTGGCGGCAACACCAACGCGCCCACGATCATGATCGCCGAAAAGGCTGCCGACATGATCCTGGGCCGCCCGGCGCCTGCGCGCGACGGGCCCTGACACAACAGGCAACACAGAACAATAAGGAGGAGACCCCATGCTGGGCAAGATGATGACGCAACCGCTGACCATCAGTTCACTGATCGAACATGCGGGCAAGTACCATGCCGGCACCACCGTGGCCTCGGTCGAGACAACCGGTGGCGTCGAGCATACGACCTGGGGCAATGTCGCCAGCAATGCGCGAAAACTGGCGGCGGCACTGGACAGGCTCGGCTTAAAACCGGGCACCCGCTGCGGCACGATCGCCTGGAACAACCGCCGTCACTTGGAGGTCTATTTTGGTGTCGCGGGTGCGGGCTATGTCTGCCACACGCTGAACCCGCGCCTGAAGCCCGAGCAGCTGATCTACATCATCAACCACGCCGAGGACGAGGTGCTGTTCATCGACGCGACCTTTGTCCCTGCCGTGGCCCAGCTCAGAGCACATCTGCCAAAGCTGCGCCACGTGGTGCTGATGGGGCCGGAAGACGCCGAAGCCGCCGCGCAGATCGACGGGCTGCTGTTCTACGACGGCCTGCTGGCCGCAGAGAGCGGTGACTATAGCTGGCCTGATCTGGACGAGAACGCCCCCTCCAGCCTGTGCTACACCTCAGGCACCACTGGCAATCCGAAGGGTGTGCTCTATACCCATCGCTCCACCGTGCTGCACTCGCTGGGCGGCAACCAGCCCGATGGGCTGGCGCTGGCGGCGCGTGACAGCGTGATGGCGGTGGTGCCGATGTTCCACGTCAATGCCTGGGGGGTGCCCTATATCACCGCCGCGGTGGGGGCCAAGCTGGTGCTGCCGGGGCCGAACCTTGATGGCGAAAGCCTGGTGAGGCTGATTGATGCCGAGGAGGTGACCATCGCTCTGGGGGTGCCGACGATCTGGATGGGGCTGCTGCAGGCGCTGAAAGCCACTGGCAGCACAGTTCCGAGCCTGGAACGCACGGTGGTGGGCGGCTCCGCCTTGCCGACAGTGATGATCCCCACCTTCCGCGACACCTACGGGGTGGAGCTGATACACGCCTGGGGCATGACCGAGACCAGCCCGCTTGGGACCCTGAATCAACTCCTGCAAAAGCACCACGCGCTGAGCGATGCCGAGAAAGGCGCGATCCGCGAAGGCCAGGGCCGTCCGCCCTTTGGCGTAGAGCTGCGCATCGTCGATGAAACGGGTGCAGCCCTGCCCGAGGATGGCAAGACGCAGGGGGAGTTGCAGATCCGGGGGCACTGGATCGTTGATACCTACTTCGGACAGGAGCAGCCGGCGCTCACCGAGGACGGTTGGTTCGACACCGGCGACGTCGCGACCATCGATGCCGACGGTTATATGATCATTCGGGATCGCTCCAAGGATATCATCAAGTCGGGCGGTGAATGGATTTCCACGGTGGAGCTGGAGGACATCGCCATGTCGCATCCGGGCGTTGCTCAGGCAGCGGCGATCGCGGCCCGTCACCCCAAGTGGGACGAACGCCCTGTACTGATTGCGGTAAAATCTGATGATACGCTCACGGAGGTAGAGCTTCTTAAACACTATGATGGCAGGGTCGCCTCGTGGCAGGTCCCGGACGCCGTGGTGTTCGTGGAGGCTCTGCCGCTCGGTGGAACCGGCAAGGTTCAGAAGAACAAGCTCCGCGAATCGTATCGTGACATGCTGCTGTGATGGCGGCAAAGGAGGCGGGAATTTGACCCGCCTCGGCCCCCGCCGCAAAGGGGCCACATTACCGCCCGTAGCCTGCCACAAGTCTTCCCCCGAAAAGCCAGGATGGCCTCAATTTTGCCTTGGAAACCATACGTTTAGGTGTGTTACTGGGGCCAATTTTATCTGTTAAGACCTGGTTAAGGAACCCCTCTGTATCCCGGTTTTGGGTGAACAGAAAAGGTGGTGGGAACATGACTGCTCAGAGCAACGTAGCTCCTATTATTATCAAGCGGAAAAAGGTTGTCGGTGGTGATGGTCACCACGGCGGCGCATGGAAAGTGGCCTATGCCGACTTCGTTACGGCGATGATGGCTTTCTTTCTTCTCATGTGGCTTTTGAACGCGACAACGGAAAAGCAACGCAAGGGTTTGGCGGACTATTTTTCACCGTCCATTCCGCTGAGCCGCGTATCCGGCGGTGGTAATGGCGCCTTTCAGGGCGACACCATGTTCACTGAGGATGTGAAACCTCAGAACGGCATTGGCGCGACGAAGGAAAACCCGACAGATGCGTCTCGGGCGCAGGGTGACTCCGGTGTCGCCGACAGCCAGCAGAATGACGAGGCCGAAGAGGCGAGCTTCCGCAAGATCGAAGAAGAGCTGATGGGACGCGGGGGCGAAAGCATGGTCAGCATTGATATGGCGCGCCATATCGTGACCCGTGTGACAGATGAAGGTTTGATCATCGAACTCTTCGAGACCGACGATGCCAAGCTGTTCGAAACCGGTACGGAACGTCCGAACGTAATGATGCGCGATCTGCTGCGGATGGTGGCTCGGGTTACGGCGGCGGTCGAGAATGACGTGGCGATCGGTGGGCATGTGGCCTCGACCCCTGTGGTCATCGCCAACAACCCGGTCTGGGCCCTCTCTCACGCCCGTGCCAATGCGACCCGGGAGCTGCTGGAGACGGGCGGTATGAAATCCAAGCGAATCTCCCGCGTGACCGGTTACGCAGATCGCGACCTCGCCTCCCAGAATCCGATGGCTGCGCGGAACAATCGCATCAGCATCACGCTTCTGCGGAAGTAATCGGCCATAAAACAAAGGCAAAAGCGGCTAGCAGATAGATAGGATTTTATCTGTTAGCCGCGCGTTAAGTACAAGCGCGCTAATCCTGACAGCGAGAAAAAACTCAAGATGCAGCAGAAAGGCGTATCTAATGACCATTTCCTCTTCGCTGAATGCTGGCGTAGCCGGGCTTGCCGCGAACTCCAGCCGCCTGGCGGCCATTTCAGATAATATCGCGAATTCCTCGACCGCCGGCTACAAGCGCGTAGTGACCTCATTTGAATCCATGGTCATCTCGCAGTCCGGTGGCACCTACGCCGCGGGTGGGGTCTCTGTCGGCAACATGCGCATGATTGACGAGCGCAGTTCCCTGATCTCCACCAACAACTCCACCGACATTGCTGTTGACGGAAAAGGTTTTATCCCCGTCGCAAGCCTCGCTGAGGTGGAAGCGGGCGGTGATCCGAACATGCTCTTGACCACTTCCGGTTCCTTTCGGACCAATGAGGAAGGTTATCTGGCGACGTCGTCTGGGCTTGTGCTCATGGGTTGGCCAGCTAATGCAGATGGCTCAATTCCCACCGTTGCTCGTGACACCGATGATCCGCTTGAGGCGATCAAATTCGATACTTCCCAGTTGAGCGCCGCGCCGACGACGGCGGTGAGCCTTGGCGTCAATTTGCCAGCTGAGAGTGCAGTGACAGGCGCTGCGGGCGGTTCCGAAGAGAATACCATTCAGTACTTCGACAACCTGGGCGGTCAACAAGATCTGGATATCGTTTACACGCCAACGGGTGTGAACGACAATGAATGGTCAATGACCCTCACAGATGGTGCGACGGGTACGGTTGTCGGGGACTACACTCTGACATTTGACGACTCCGCAACCGGCAAAGGCACGCTCGACACTGTCGCCACGACCACCGGCGGTGCTTATGATTCCACTTCCGGTACCATCATCGTGACCACCGACAGCGGCCCGATCGAGGTTCAAATCGGTGTGATGACCCAGCTCTCGAGTGCATTCTCTGCTGCTACCATTGAGAAGGACGGCTATGAGGCTGCCAGCTTTGCCGGTGTCGAGGTCGATGAGGGCGGGTTTGTGCACGCTCTCTACGAAAACGGCAGCAGCCGTGTCGTGTATCAGATTCCTCTTGCTGACATGCCGAACGCAAATGGGATGAGCTCTCTCGACAGTCAGACTTTCAGGCCATCGCCTGACAGTGGTGCGTTCTACCTGTGGGATGCGGGCACCGGACCGACTGGAACCGTGGCTGGCTACCGTCAGGAAGAGTCGGCAACCGATGTCGCGACTGAATTGACCTCGATGATTCAAACACAGCGCGCCTATTCCTCCAACGCGAAGGTCATTCAGACCGTCGATGAGATGCTGCAGGAAACCACAAACATTAAGCGCTGATAAAATCAGCGCTTTCAAATGATAATATGTAATCACAGAAGGTGATCTGGGATGTCTCTTTCGACCGCCCTCAATAGCGCGATGACCGGTATCACGGCGGCCAGCAGGTCGACGTCGGTAGTGTCAGACAATCTCGCGAACGCCCTGACTGAAGGGTACTATCGCCGCACTTTGAATCTCAGTTCGAACGGCGCAGCCGGCGGCGTGAGCATCGGGTCGGTGCAGCGCATGATCGACCCTGCTATTCAAAAGAGCGTGCGGTCGGCAGAGGCAACTCACGCTTCCAACTCGGTCACCTCCAGCTTCTATGCACAGGTTGCTGATCGGGTCGGGACAGTGAACGATGCATACTCGGTTGCGCAACGGCTGACGGATATGGAGACCGCCCTGATCGAGGCGACCTCCTTGCCGGACTCGGACGCGCGCCTCAATGATCTATCCATGCAGGCTGAAGAACTGGCAATGTCCATTCGGGATGCGGCGGATGGTGTTGCGACCTTGAGAAACAAGGCCGAAGGGTCTATCAACGCTCTGGTCAATGGTCTGGAAACGGACCTTGAGAACCTCAATGAGATCAACAAGAAAATTCTTGCTGCGGAGATCCGCGGCCAGGATCCGTCTGGCCTTCAAGATCGGCGTGACAACCTGATTGACTCCATCAACGAGGTCATCCCGGTTCAGGTGTATCAGCGGGACAACAATCAGACTGCGCTTTACACCACGTCAGGTATCAAGCTGATCGACGGTGGCTCTGTCGCTGAGTTCTCCTTCAATAAGACGTCTCTGGTCACGCCTTACATGTCCATCGGCAATGGGCAGCTGTCAGGTCTGGAGATTGATGGCAGGTCCATCGATACATCCATCGACGGCAAAATCGGTGGCGGCAGTCTCGCGGCGCAATTCCATGTTCGCGATGTTGCCGCGGTAGAGGCGCAGAACGATCTGGACACAATGGCGGGCGATCTGATTGAGCGTTTCCAGGATCCGACCGTGGATCCCACGCTTGGTGCCACAGACCCGGGCATATTTACCGATAACGCGGCCTACTATGACAGTACGAACGAATTGGGTATCGCCAATCGGATAGAGATCAACAGCGTCATCGCCATGAGTGGTGATGCAGAAACCTGGCGCTTGCGTGACGGTCTGAATGCGGCAGCGATCGGCAATCGTGGGGATACAACGATCCTCAACAACTACGGCGCCGCACTGGATGCAACAAATACGATCTCGTCGCCCGGGTTGGGGTCTGGTGACTACAGCGCTTATTCGATCGCTGCGAACCTGATGACCAATTTCACCCAGGAAAACACTTGGGCGGAGCAGCAACTGGCTTTCTCGTCGGCCATCTATTCCGACATCCAGGCTCGCGAATTGGAGCAGGGCGTTGATACCGACTCGGAACTTCAAACGCTGATGATGGTCGAAACGGTCTATGCCGCGAACGCCCGGATGATCCAGGCGATCGATGAAATGATGCAGGAACTGATGAGGCTCTAAGCTATGAATGTGCAATCTTTTGGTGATATGGCGCAGTTTCTGTTTCTGCGCGGTCGTTCGGTAGAATTGAACAAGACCCTGGACACGCTGACCCAGGAAATGAGTACGGGCGTTTCGTCGAACCTGCCGGCACGCCTTGGCGGTGATCTCGGGTTTGTTGCGGATCTCGAGCGCTCAATCTCGAAAATGGACAGTTACAAGGTCGCAGCGCAAGAGGCCGCGCTATTTTCTTCTACTGCGCAGGACTACCTCGAACGGATCAATGACAATGCATTGAACCTCGGTGCGGATATCCTTTCGTTGTCCAGTACGGCCAATGACACCACCGCGCAGGAGCTGGCCTCTCAATCTATGACCTATTTGAAGGAGGCAATCTCTAATTTGAATGGTCAGCTGTCCGGACGAAGCCTGTTTGCCGGTACCGACACCAGCACATCGCCGCTGGAAAGTGCGGACACCATGATGACAGCACTGGTTGCTGAAGTCGGCGCGCTGACGGACGAGGATGATATCGTCCAGGCGGTGCAGGACTGGTTCGCGGATCCTGCGGGGTTTGATGCGATCATGTATAATGGTTCGACCGACAACATGAGCGCCGTGCGGATCGGCGTAAATGAAGAAGTCAACTTCGCCCTCCGTGCCGACGATGAGCGTCTGAAACAGGCCATGAAAAGCTTCGCACTTGGGGCGCTGGGCAGTCAGGATTATCTTGGCCATCTGTCCACGGTGGAATCTTCGGCTCTGGTGGCGCGGGCTGGCACTGAACTGATGAATGCGCAGACCAGCCTGACGGATGTGCAGTCCGATCTTGGCTTCATTCAGGCGCGGATCGAGGAAACACAGACCCGCAATACCGCCGCTTTCACATCCATGGCCACGACCCTCAACGATCTGATCCTGGCTGATCCTGCTGAAACCGCGAGTCGCGTTGAGGAGGTCCAGTTCCAGCTGGAAGCGCTCTACTCGATCACCGTGCGGTCCTCGCAGCTTAACCTGTTGAACTACATGTAATGCGCAAACTCCTTCATATCCTGATGACATGTCTGTTGCTGCCGACGCTGGCGCAGGCCAATGCAATCCGCCTCAAGGACCTAGTCGAATTTGACGGGGTCCGAGGCAACGATCTGGTGGGCTATGGCCTCGTGGTTGGTCTGAATGGTACCGGGGATGGTTTGCGCAATTCACCATTCACCGAAGAGATCATGACCAACATCCTCGAACGCCTCGGCGTCAACGTGAGTGGCGAGCAGTTCCGACCCAAAAACGTGGCGGCCGTGTTTGTAACCGCGTCCCTGCCGCCCTTCGCGCGGGTGGGCGGAACGATTGATGCGACGGTGTCTGCGATCGGTGATTCCAGCAGCCTTTTGGGCGGGACATTGATTATGACGCCTCTCAACGCAGCCGATGGGCAAATTTATGCAGTGGCGCAGGGCACGATCCTGGCCGGCGGTGCGGTGGCCGAAGGTGAGGCCGCGACCGTGACAAAGGGTGTGCCGACGTCCGGCGTGATCCCGTCGGGCGCGCGGGTCGAGCGAGAGATCGATTTTGACCTGTCTTCGCTCGATTCCATGCGGTTGGCCTTGCGAGAGCCGGATTTCACGACTGCAGGCCGCATCGAAAGTGCAATCAATAGCGAGTTTGGTCGCAATGTTGCAGTGATGCGTGACTCCGGCACTGTTGAGGTCAATATCCAGCGCACCAACGCACGTTCGACCGCCCATGCGGTTGGCCGCATGGAGAACGTGTTGGTAGAGCCGCAGCGCAAGGCGCGTGTCGTGGTGGATCAAAGTTCTGGCACCATTGTCATGGGCAGTGATGTGCGTATCTCTCATGTAGCCGTGGCCCAGGGCAACCTGACACTGCGTGTGGAAGAAGCGCCGCTGGTTTCTCAGCCCAACCCCTTTGCCGATGGTGAAACCGTGGTAGTGCCGCGCACCGGTGCCGCATTGGAGGAAGAAGAGGGAATACAACTCGCCGAAGTCCGCGAGACGACCTCTTTGTCTGAGGTAGTGGCTGGTCTGAATGCACTGGGTGTATCCCCGCGCGACATGATCGATATCCTGAAAAGCCTCAAGGCTGCAGGGGCGCTGCATGCGGAGTTCGTCGTGCGCTAACTCGCAGATCTCAGCCCCCTGACGAAGCACCCTGGGAGACCCGCCCGGGGTGCTTTTTTGTGCAGGACTAGGACTGAGAGCAGTGGGGCGAGTATCATCATGCGCAGGTTGTGGGCGGTATGGTCTAGCTTGCGCAGTTGTGATGGATTGATGGCGTGGTGCCCGTCGGCCATGATCTCACAGCACAGCACAGCACAGCACAGCACAGCACAGCACAGCACAGCACAGCACAGCACAGCACAGCACAGCACAGCACAGCACAGCACAGCACAGCCAACGCTGATTCCATGTGTGAGTGCCAGCGAGGTGGATGTCCTTTGCTTGAGCCGCCGCCCGACGGGTGTCGGCGTGTCGCGTGCCAGGGTCGTCAGCGCCATGCTCGAAATTCGCGGGACCCATAAATGAAAAAAAGCCCGGGCTGCTGGACAACCCGGGCTTCTTTGTTTCGAGGTGTTGGGATTGCGTCAGCCTGGATAATAGCTCCGGACCAGAGCGCTCGCGATCAGGCTCCAACCGTCAGCGACAACGAAAAACGCTAGTTTGAACGGAAGAGAGACGAGTGCTGGCGGCACCATCATCATGCCCATCGACATTAGGACAGCGGCCGTTACAAGATCGATAACCAGGAACGGCAGAAACACCAAGAAGCCGATTTGGAAGGCTCGGGTGATTTCCGAGAGCATGAAGCTTGGGATAAGTACCGAAAGTGACGAGTCGGGCGAGGGGTCCGTGCCCTCCGTAGCCGGTCTGAGATCGGCGATGGCGTAGTAGGTGTCAGCATCGAGCCTGTTGGCCATGAAGACCCGAAAGGGTTGAACGGCGCGTTCCAGCGCCGGCACGACTTCGAGCTCCTCATCAATCAGCGGGGCGATTCCGGTCTCCCAGGCTTCGGTAAACACCGGTTCCATCACGAAATAGGTCAGGAACATCGCCAAGCTGATCATCAGCATGTTCGGCGGGGCCTGCTGTAGACCGATACCCTGACGTAAGATCGACAGAACCGTAATCAGGAATGGAAAACAGGTGAGCATGACCAGGAGGCCCGGCGCAACGCTGAGCACAGTGATCAAAAGGATGAGCTGGATGGTTCGGGCCGAAATCGACTGTCCATCCGCGAGGTTAAGGCTCAATTCTTGAGCCAGCGCTGCCTGAGGTTGCGCCAGCAGTACAAAGACCGCCAGCGCTCCCAGAGCGATAAATTTCCGTGTCATCCCAGCCCGCTTTGCAGATCTGCAATTTCTGTCAAACGTACGGCCAGCTGGCCGGCCTGATCGCCTTCCATTTCTTCCAGTTGACCGCGCGCCACCAGACGGTCTCCGACATAAAGGTCCACGGGATCTTCGACCTTCTTGTCCAAAGTCAAAATCGCGTTTTCACCGAGGTTCACAAGGTCGCGAATCAGAGGGCGCGCCTTGCCAACTGACACGATCACCTCCACCGGGACCGAGACAAACGGATTGGAGGCATCGGCGGATTTCGGGTTCAGTTCGCCAGACTCATCCATAGTGGCTTTCCTCTTTGAATTGATAGGAGAAGGCATCGATCGACTCGCGGATGGATTCGATGAGTGCCTCGGAGTTCAGTTCACGTTCGCTCTGCCCAACCCGAAGTTGGGCCTGCCCTGCATTGAGATTTGCATCTTCGCGCACGCGGACATCGAGGGATGTTTCGTCACCAAGCAGCGCCCGGATGGCAGTCCCTTCTCCGGCCGCGGCAACGACCTCCATCGGTTCATTGATCCGGCTTTTGGCCATTTCATTGAGATGGTCGATGATGTGGTGGCCGAAGGTCGCCGCCATCGTGTCGGGAAGGATGGCCGAGGTCAGGACCTTGAACATCGGATCTAGCGATTCCATCAGCTGCGACTGAGCCTCATGATAGGTGAAGCTCAGATCTTCGAGCGAACTGGCAAGGGTCGCAGAAACATTGGTGACTTCCTTGTCCTTGGCATCGATCGCGTCATCCCAGCCCGCCGTGTAGCCTTTTTCAAAGGAGACCAGCTTTGCTTCTTCGACGACTTCTTCGGAAAAGTTGCTGACAGGCTCGACGGGAGTTTTGACGCCAAAGTCCTCCAGAAGATGTGCAATTGTCATCCGGCACGCTCCTCATTGTTTTCTTCCAGCCACCCGCGCAGGATTTGCACGGTTTCTTCCTGGCGGTCGCCGATCATCGATCGCAGACGATCCACGGGATCGGCGCTCATGCCGCCGCCAAAGCTGTTGAGCCCGTCGCCCATGCCCGGTAGCTCGCCCATGGGCTCGAAACCACCCTGACCGCCGCTGTCGATTTCCCCATCAAGCGCAATGTTGGCGCCTAGATCGGGGTTGGTCATGAAGTTGGCATCACCTCCTGCCATATGCGGCAGCTCTGGCAGGCCACCGTCCACAGTTGACCCGTCCGGTGCGGCAAGAGACCGAACCGACGCGCCATTTCCTGCGAGGATCGGACGCACCACGAACAGACCAAGGATCAGGGCAACCAGCGCAAGTGCGGCCATCTGGATGATCGACATCACGTCAAAATACAGATTGTCGAAGAAGGATGCCGTGACTGCTGTTCCTTCGGGTTCTACATTCGGCAGATCCATGGACTTCAACGTGATCACGTCGCCGCGATTCGGATCGAACCCAACCGCAGAAGAAATCAACTCGCGCAGTGCTTCGAGCTCTTCTTCAGGGCGGGGCTGGAATTCAGTCTGACCCTCGGCGATTTCGGTTGTGACACCGTTGACCAGAACCGCGACGGTCAGGCGTTTTATCGCGCCAGGACCGCGTACGATTTCCTTTTCGGTTTCGGACACTTCGTAATTGACCCGCTCACGGGTGGCGTTGGTGTTGGCACGCGATCCTTCACCAGTACCCGCATCACCATCGGGAATATTCGATGCCACGGTGACTTCGCCGGCCTGATTCTGCGAGGAGTCGGTACGTTCCTCGACATCGGTACTGATCGCGACACGGCTTTCCGGGTCGATCCGCTTTTCACGGATCGATTCGGTATCAGTCACCGTCTCCACGCTGATTTCGACAACGGCATTGCCATGTCCGACGCGCGCCTCCACCAGGCGCAGAACACGTTCGCGCAGGGTCTGAGATCGATCGTCAGTGCCCGCGCCAGCCGCCGCAGCTGCTTCAGGCGATCCGATCAGGGCGCCATTGGCGTCGATAACTGCCACGTTATCCACCGCAAGCCCGGCAACAGCAGAGGCCACGAGAAAGCGAATCGCGTTGGCCTGCGCTGGTGTGACCGGTGTCCCCATCGGCGTCACCGATACAGAAGCCGTGGGTTCGATTGTTCGTTGGAACGGGTTGCTCCCGGTGTTGGCAATATGAACTCGCGCCTGACTAACATGAGGGTTCGCCACAATGGTGCGGGCCAATTCGCCTTCTTTCGCGCGCCAATAGGCAGCGTCAAACATTTGCGAGGTGGTCCCGAACCCGCTGAGCGAATCGAGTAGCTCGTACCCTTTGCCGCCATTTGCTGGCAAACCCTGGCTGGCCAGGGTCATTCGCAGTTCATCGCGTTTATTCGACGGAACGTAGATCGACCCGCCGCGTATTTCATAGTCGACAGCGCTTTGTTCGAGCGCGCTGACGACATCTCCGGCCGAGCTGCTCTCGAGCCCGGCATATAGTAGTTGCATGGATGGCTTATTCGCCACCATGGACATGAGGAAGAAGGTGAAGATCACGGCGAGAGTCGCCCCGATTGCCATCAACCGCTTCCGCGTATCCAAACCTGCCCAGACATTCTTGATCTGCTGCACATTAACCTCCGTCGCACCGGCGTTCTCTCCGGCCTGCAACCCTTTTCTCCGATTGGCCTTAACATTCGGTTAGTTCCTGTCGGGTTATGAACGGGGTGCACGACGTTTTAGGGATAGCCATGACAGACGCTGTAGCTGATGTAGGAACAGATGGACCGGCCAAGAAGAGTAAGATGCCCCTTATCATAGGGCTCGTACTTGGACTCGCCGGTGCAGGGGGCGGTTTTTATGCCGTTCAGTCGGGCCTTCTTCCTTTTGGAGATAAGGCTGGGTCGGAAGTTGCCCATGCCACCAAAGAGGCGCCAGAAGGCGTAGACAAGGGTGAGACGGCGGGAGAGATCGCCAACCTTGCCTTTATCGAAATGGAACCGATCGTAATCACGCTGAACAAAGCCAGTGGCGTTCAGCAACTTCGGTTCCGCGCTCAACTCGAGGTCAATCAGGCCGATCAGGTCGAGGTTGAAAAAGTCCTCCCCAGAGTTGTCGACGTTCTGAACAGCTACCTGCGGGCGCTGGAGCTTGAGGATATGACAGATCCGATGGCCCTGCCGAAACTGCGGGCACAGATGCTACGGCGGATCAACATCGCGACCGGTCAAGGCCGCGTGCGTGATCTGCTGATCATGGATTTCGTACTCAACTAGGAGGACAGGATGGAACTTATAGCTGATATCCTGCTTGCGGCCGGAGCACTGGGTGCCGGGTTTTATTGCCTGGTGCTATCGCGCCGACTGAAACGCTTCAACGATCTCGAAAAAGGGGTCGGAGGCGCGGTGGCGGTGCTCTCGTCGCAAGTGGATGATCTGAACAAGTCGTTGGTCGCAGCGCGCAAGATGTCGGATGGATCTAGCCAGGCGCTGGAACAATTGACTGGCCGGGCCGAATCCGTATCGCACAAGCTGGAACTGATGATGGCGTCGATGCATGATATCGCGCCACAGCAGGAACCGGCGTCTCAAGCGGCAGCGACGACCGAAGAAAATGACGCGCTTGCAGAAGCTTATGAGGCTGATGCACAGGACGACGCGGCTGCAGATGCCGTCCAGTCGGAGCCTCAGGAAGAAGCAAAGCCTTCTGGTCTGATGTTCGTGCGTCATAACCGGAATCAAAATCGGGTAGCGTGATGGCGAAGGCTGAAAAATCCAAGAGAATGGAAAAGGCTAAGCGCGGTACGTTGATGCTGTTGGCGATTTTCCTGATGGGGTCAGCGGCGGTTCGAATCGCTCTTGAAGCGGCCCCGGCCATCGCGCTTGAAGTTTCCGAGATGCAATCTTCAGACGACGGGTCAAACGTGCCAACGGCTGGTGGAGGCCGCTCCACGGTCCCCGATTCGGCAGAGATGCAAGCCATGCTTGCGGCCTTCAAGAAACGTGAAACCTTGCTGAATGAGCGGGAGGCGGAGCTAGAAGATCGTATGCGAGCACTCGAGATCGCCGATCAGGCGATCAACAAGAAGCTTACGGACTTGCAGCAGGCAGAGGAAAAGCTTCTGGCCACTCTCGCGCTTGCCGATGGTGCCGCCGAACAGGATGTCACCAAGCTGACCAGTGTTTACGAGCAGATGAAGCCAAAGGAAGCGGCTGCATTGTTCGAGGAAATGGACCCGACCTTTGCTGCTGGATTCCTGGCACGTATGCGGCCCGAGGCGGCTGCTGGCGTCATGGCCGGTCTCAGCCCAGAGGCGGCCTACACAATCAGCGTGGTACTGGCCGGGCGAAATGGTGAGGTGCCCAAGGAATAACTTGGGCCCTCACTCAGTCTTTCTTAACAAGACTCATCTACCTTCCAAGCAGTGATAGAATTTGGAGCTTACCTATGATCGGGATTGTGGGGATCGTTGTGATCTTTGTCATGGTGTTCGGTGGCTACCTGCTTGCAGGCGGGAAGCTGGGCATCATCATCAAGTCTCTTCCTTTTGAGATGATGATGATTGGTGGCGCGGCTATCGGGGCTTTCCTGATCAGCAATGACATGAGTGGTGTAAAACATACGCTTAAGGACATGGGTAAGGTCTTTAAGGGGCCTAAATGGAAGCCGGATGACTACAAAGATCTGCTGTGCTTGCTATTCGCTCTCATCCGCATCGCCCGAGCGAATCCAGTCGAGGTGGAACAGCATATCGAGGATCCGGAGAATTCCTCCGTATTTGGAAAATATCCCAAGATCCTGGCGGATAAAGAAGCCGTAAATCTGATTAGTGACACCATGCGCTCTGCCTCCATGAACTACGATGACCCGCATCAGGTCGAAGAGGTTCTGGAAAAGCGGATCGACGCCAACCTGCATCATGCGTTGCATTCAAGTCATGCGTTGCAAACCATGGCCGACGGTCTGCCCGCGCTGGGCATTGTGGCCGCTGTTCTCGGGGTGATCAAGACGATGGCGTCTATCGATCAGCCGCCTGAAGTCCTTGGCAAGATGATTGGTGGCGCGCTCGTCGGGACTTTCCTTGGGGTTTTCCTGTCCTACGGTCTGGTCGCACCCTTCGCTGGCAAGGTGAAATCTGTCGTCGAGGAAGACGCGCATTTCTATCAGCTGATCCGAGAGGTTCTGGTGGCGAACCTTCACAACCACGCCGCCGCCATCTGCATTGAAGTGGGGCGTCAGAATACGCCTTCCCACATCCGGCCCGGGTTCTCCGAGCTGGAGGAAGCCTTGAATTCGGTGAAACAGGACGCAGCATGATTTCGCGAGCAATCGCATTGGCGACCGCAGTAGTGGTCGCCGGATATGCAGAAGCACAAACCATCGTAACGCGCTCGGGTGAACACGAAGACTTTTCCCGGCTCGTAATGCGAATCCCTGATGGGGTAGAATGGTCTCTGACGCAAAGTGATCGCATTGCCACCATCAACGTCGGATCTCCGACGGCAGTGTTCAATACGCGTGGCGTATTCGATCTCATCCCCCGCACCCGCATTCAAGACATCAGACAGTCCGGCCCAGGCCAGCCGCTGCGAATTGATCTGGGTTGTGAATGTAGCGTCGACTATTATCAGCAGTCGGATGGTTATCTCGTTGTAGACGTGCGTGAGGGGCGTCCACTTTCATTAGCGGAACCGTCTGATAGAGCAAGTCTGCCACTGACATTCCCGACGTCGGGGGAGGGCTACAGTTTTAATCTGGAGCGCCAGAACTTGGCCAGCGCGCGGGTCGCACTGAATCTCGAGGACGCGGTCGAGCAGGCATTCGGTTCTTCAAAGCAGCAACCGCTGCACACCGGGCCATTGGAACTGCCGCTTCGTGACGCGGAAGAGGCGGGGCCCACAGCCGAGAGCGCGCTTGCTGAGGCAAAACCTCCCGCCGAAAAAAACAAAGATGGTAAATCCGAACCCAAACCTTTGGATGCGAATGCCAGCCTTCTAATGGATTTCGACGAAAGTCAGCGGGCTGCCATGGTGAATGACACCGAGGCGCGCATCCTGCAGCAAATCGGGCGTGCCAGTAACCAAGGGCTCCTACAGCCCAACGCTGAGACGCAGGAGACCCAGCAACTTAATCCTCTGGATAATGGCAACCGTCCTCTCAACCCGTTGGACAACATTTCGGTCACATCAGCGATTGATCGCGAAACAGGATTGTTCGCGACCGGCGCAGGGGATGAGAATGTTGATACGCATTGTATCGCGGATAGAGAAATAGCGATTAACAAATGGGGCGACGAAACACCGTTCGCTGAACAGATCGGAGAGTTACGGAACAAGGTTCTTGGTGAATTTGACGAGGTGAATCGTGATGCAGCGCTGAAGTTGACACGAACGTATCTGTATTTTGGCTTCGGAGCTGAGGCGATAGCAGCATTGGGGCTTCTGTCCGAACGAGACTTGAACCCGCGCTCTCGTGAAGTGATGATGACGATGGCCAAGATTCTCGATGCTTCCGACATGCCCGTGAACACGATTTTCTCGGGACAGCAGACCTGCAACGGTGACGCTGCTTTCTGGGCTGCGCTATCAGATGGGCTGGTCAAGAAAAGCGCGAATACTGACGCAATTCAGCAGGCATTCGCACGCCTTCCAGCGCATCTTCGGGTGCAGCTGGGCCCACGCCTAAGCACGTTTTTTGCAGATGCTGGCGATCCAAGCGTCGCAAAAGCGGCTCTGCGATCTGTGGACCGCACGGGTATTGAAGCGGTCCCGGACCGCAATCTCGCCGAGGCCGCGATCGCTGAGTTAGAAGGTGATACAGATGAAGTGGTCCGCAATCTCAACGAGGAAGTCGCAGAGCAGAGTCAGAATACGCCTAAAGCGCTCATCGACCTTATCAAGCTGAGCTATGCGGAACGTCGCGCTTTGACACCGGATGTTCCGGACCTGACGGCCTCTTACGAACTGGAGAACCGTCATTCCGCGCTCGGTGCCGAATTGCGTCTAGCTGAGGTGACTGCTTTGGCGTTAACGGGCGACTTTGACAGGGCTTTCCAGCAAGTGTCCGTTTTGGAACAACGCGATGGCACCAATGCCAGAAATGCGGCCAATGTACCTTTGATGACGTTGCTGACAGAGAATGCTGACGACGTAACCTTTCTAAAGTACGCGTTGATTTTTGCAGAAGAGGCGGGTGCGACGCGTGCAGGCCAAGTGGGCGATATGGTGGCCCGCCGGTTGCTTGATCTGGGGTTTGCCGAGCAAGCAGAAATGTTGTTGGTTAAAATGAGCCTGGAGCCGCAGAATAACGAACGTCGCATGATGAGTGCTGAAGCACATCTCCAAATGGATCAGCCTCAGCGGGCTCTGGTTGAGTTGATGGGGCTCGAAGGACAGCAAGCAGATCGTATGCGGGCCGAGGCCCTGTGGCGTAATAAGGAGTATGAACGGGCGAGCCAGTATATGGTGTCCGCACAGGATTTGAACGAAGCCGCACGTGGGTTTTGGTTGTCTGAGGATCTGGACGCAGCGGAAGCATTGGATGAGGAAGCCGCCCCTTTCCGTGCAGTTGCAGATCTGACCAAGCAGATTGACACAGCAGTCCAGGAACCGCAGGGCATGCCCCCACTGGCAGAAGCACGTGCGCTGATCGAGAGCAGCGCCGGGGCGCGGACGTCGATCGAGGAACTGCTTCGCCAGGTTGAGCGAACTGCGCCTGAAGAAGAATAGGGTATACCTTTCATTTTGCATTGGCATGGCCGTCCCGGAGGACGGCCATTTCGCTTCGCCTGATAACATTTTGTAAAGCATGTCGGCCTACCGTGAGGACAGGGAAGAATCCTCATTTGGAACAGGCAAAATGCCAGTGAAAAAGACGACAGCAACCGGGCAACGATCCCGGCATTTTTTGACCGTGCGGCAAGGGGCTCCCCTGCTGGCGCGGTTTTTGGCGTTTTCGCGATGGATCATCGCCAGTCTCAGCGGATCTCCCTATCTTCCGACCGGTACTGCCGGGCCGATCCTGATCGCTTTCATATAAGAGAAAAACTCGTGCCGAATCTGTCAATCAAAGAGCTTTTCAGCCCGACGATCCTTCTAGCGATGGCGCTTATGGCGATCATCGTGATGATGATCTTGCCAATGCCGGCGTGGGTGTTGGACGTGGGGCTTGCCACTTCGTTCGCACTTGCGATCCTCATATTCACAGTGACCCTCTTCATCGAGAGACCTTTGGATTTTTCGTCGTTTCCGACGATCCTCCTCGCATCCTTGATGCTGCGCCTGTCCTTGAATGTGTCATCGACCAAGCTGATCATCGGACAAGGCCACACCGGTACGGATGCGGCCGGCAATGTGATCGAGGGGTTTGCGAACTTCGTGATGGGCGGCAGTGTCTTTCTCGGGCTCGTGGTCTTCGGGGTTCTGCTGATCGTGAATTTCATGGTCATCACAAAGGGTGCAGCGCGCATGGCGGAAGTTGGCGCGCGCTTCGCGCTCGATGGGATGCCTGGTAAACAGCTCGCGATTGACAGCGACGTGTCTGCGGGTGCGATCGATCACGCCACAGCCAAGGAACGCCGGGAGACCGAACAGCGTGAAACCACATTCTTCGGCTCCCTCGATGGCGCGTCGAAATTTGTGAAAGGCGATGCAGTCGCGGGTCTTCTCATTACTCTGCTGAACCTGATTGTTGGTCTGTTGATGGGGGTTCTGATCCACGGCATGCCGATCGGGACTGCTTTTGAAACCTACGCGATCCTGACCGTTGGGGACGGTCTCGTCTCGCAGATCCCATCGGTGATCATCTCTATCGCAGCCGCGCTTCTGCTGGCACGGGGCGGTGCAACCGGTGCCACAGACACCGCGATTTTCTCTCAGTTTGCCAAGTATCCAGGGGCGATCGCCGCAGTATCCGTGCTGATGATCCTCTTCGCTCTGGTTCCGGGTTTGCCGTTTATTCCATTCATCACCGGTGGCGCTCTCCTTGGGTACCTTGCCTACCGCGTCCAGAAGAAGAATGCCGAGACCGAACAGTCGGAGCTGGATGCGAAAGTCGAGGAGGTCCAGTCGCCCGAAAAAGCCAAGGCGCTTGGTGATATTCTGGACCTCGATGACCTGCATCTGGAGTTTTCCCAAGATTTGGTATCGATGGTTCTTGATCCCGGAACCGGACTGGACGCACGCATTGCGAATATGCGCACGCATGTAGCCACGACCTTTGGTTTGATTTTGCCGGAAATCCGCCTGACGGATGAGGCCGAACTGGAGAACGGAACCTATGTCGTTCGTATTCAGGGGGTTGAGCAAGCACGCGGTACGCTGCATCCGGATATGGTTTTGGCATTGATGCCAGATAATCATGCCGCGTTGCCGTCCGGAACAGATGTGACAGAGCCCGTCTACGGTGCGCCCGCTCGCTGGATTTCGACCAAGCATCAAGAAGACGCCGCCCTGATGGGGGCGACTGTGGTGTCACCGCCGGAGATCCTTGCCACGCATCTTCTGGAAGTCGTCAAACAAAGCTTCCCGCGCCTGTTCACGCTCAAGGCTCTGCGCCGCTTGCTGCGCGAGATGACGGATCTGACAGATGAGTTTCGCGCCAATGCCAACAAGAAACTTTTGGACGAGTTGATCCCGGACAAGGTGCCGATCGATACTCTGCACGCAGTGTTGCGCCTTCTGCTCGAAGAACGCGTGTCGATCCGAAATATGCCGCTGATCCTTGAGTCCATCGCCGAAGCGCGCATGCGAACCACGTCGCCGGAGCTGATTACAGAGCATGTGCGTCAACGCCTCGGCTTTCAGCTGGTGGCAGAAATGAAGCGTGATGATGGTACCATTCCGCTGGTACAGCTGGCCCCTGAATGGGAAGATGCGTTCACCACCTATCAGGTTGAAACCCAGTCCGGCCTTGATATTGCCTTGCCGCCAGACACGTTCAACAAGCTTGTTGATGCCATGAGCGACAAGATCAATCAGGTCACCGAGCAGGGTATCTTCGCCGCCATCGTCACCTCCACGCGACGTCGCCGGTATCTTCGCACGATCCTGCGGTCCCGCGGTATTCAAAATCCGGTATTGTCCTTTGAGGAAATCGGATTGGAGGCCCGTCCTGCACTTGTAGGTATGGTCGCGGCATGAATTTTGAAGGCATTACTCCTGAATTGCTGGCACTTTTCGGTGCAGGGTTCTGGCAAGGAGCCATTGTGTTCCTGCGCATCGGAGCAATGACTGCGGTCATGCTCGGGTTTGGGGAACAACTCGTCCCGACTCAGATCCGACTCGTTTCAGGTTTGGTGTTTACGGCCATTGTCGCCCCGACTTTGCCCCAGATACCGATGCCGCAATCGACCATGCAGTACGCCGGGCTCGTTGCGACAGAGGCGGTTGTGGGGCTGTCGCTTGGGGTCGCGCTGCGGATGTTCATGCATATGTTGCAGACCGCAGGGTCGATTGCGGCTCAATGTACCTCTCTCAGCCAAGTGCTAGGCGGTGCAGGGGCCGATCCGATGCCGGCGCTTGGTGCTGTCTTGTGGATCTCCGGCATAGCGGTAGCGGTCATGCTGGATTTTCACATTCACGCGGCAGAGTTGATGATCAGGTCCTATGATCTGTTTCCCATTGGTATCTTCCCGGATGCCTCGGGGCTATCGGAATGGGGAGTTCACCGCGTGTCGGAAACGTTTTCGATCGCGTTCACACTGGCAGCACCGTTCCTGATCACCGCAGTGATCTACAACCTCACGCTTGGAGTCATCAATCGTGCGATGCCACAGCTGATGGTGGTTTTTGTCGGTGCACCAGTGATCACGTTTGGTGGCTTGTCGATCCTGATGATTGGCGCGCCGATGATGCTTCAGGTCTGGGGGCGCAATCTGTTGATGTTCTTTGCAGACCCGGGTGTTGGAATGCCATGAGCGACGATAGCGAAGACTCAGACAAGTCATTTGAACCAACGCCCGAAAAGCTGCGCAAGGCACGTCAGGACGGCGATGTCCCGAAGTCGAACGACCTGCTGCAGGCGGCCTCATATCTGGGTCTGTTAATCGCGCTTTACGCTGCCGGACGGTCTTCCATTGAAGAACTCGGCACCGTCTTGATGAGTATGATCGACCAGCCTGATCGACTGGTCCCGGTATTCTTCGGCGATGGCAGTGCCTCCCCCATTGCGGGGGAGTTCATATCTGCAGCGTTTGGATCAATACTGTCGTGGTTTGTTGTCCCGGCGGCACTTGTGTTGCTGGCGGTGTTTGCACAAAAGGCCATGGTCTTTGCCCCGAAGCGGATTGAACCGAAGCTCTCGCGCCTCTCCATCATCAAGAACGCCCAGAACAAGTTTGGTCGCTCCGGCCTGTTTGAATTTGCTAAGAGCTTCTTCAAGCTGGTTCTGTATTCTGTTGCTCTGGGAGTTTACCTGTCTTGGCGGTTGCCCGAGATGATCGCATCTGTGGGCACCAGCCCGTTTACGGTTGTTCCATTCCTGGCACAGCTTGCCATGGAGTTCCTGATCCTGACGTTGATCATTGCCCTGGCGATCGGTCTTGTGGATGCATCATTTCAACAATCTGAATTTATTCGGAAAAACATGATGTCGCGCAAGGATGTCATGGATGAGATGAAGCAATCTGAGGGCGACCCGCACATGAAAGGCCAGCGCAAGCAGAAGGGGCGTCAAATTGTGAGCAAACAGATTGCCGCCGCGGTTCCCGATGCGGATGTGGTGATCGTTAACCCGACGCACTATGCGGTGGCCCTGAAATGGACCCGAGTTGCGGGTAGCGCGCCTGAGTGCGTTGCCAAAGGGGTCGACGAGGTTGCTGCCATGATCCGCGAGATCGCGCAGGAGAATGGCGTACCGCTGCACAGTGATCCACCAACCGCACGCGCGCTCTATGCAACGGTTGAGGTCGGTGAGGAAATTTCAGAGGAACATTACTCTCCAGTGGCGGCTGCGGTTCGTTTTGCCGAAGAGATGCGTAAGAAGGCGAAGGAGAGTATCGTATGAAACAGGACAAGATGCTTGCGCAGATGAAGGCGGTGACGAATGCCGTTTACCTGCGGGAACACGCCAAAGTTAAACCCATTCTTGACCGTGAGGCACAGCTGCGCGGCAAGCTGGCAATGTTGAAGCAGCAAGTGGAAGAGTCCAGGTCCCTGATTGACGAAAGCCATGAGATGAAGACTCTCGGTGTCGATTTGCAATGGCAGAGATGGCACACCAATGCCCGCCGGGATATCAACCAGGACCTTGCTCAGGTCACGGCACAGAAATTTCGTGCAATGGACAAGCTGCGTCACGCCTTCGGCCGTAAACATGCGGTAGAGACTATGGAAAATCAGCATAAATCGGATGTCAAGGAACGTCGCAACAAGATGCTGTTTGATCGGTTGATGAACCTCGACTGAGGCGGGCCTGGGAACAGCCCTGGCAGAAAGCTAGATGCCAAGAGAGGCCGCCTTCGAAGTTGAAGGCGGCCTCTCTTGTTAAGTGGTGCAGGCGGTTGTGATCAGACGTCCTGGCGGGTGATTTCCAGAATGAGTACATCGATCAGATCCGAGCCGAGAAAACGCCGCGCCTCTTCACGCAATGAGGTGCGCAATGGATCGAGAACCTCGGAACGCGTGAAAGCACCGCGGAATCCACCCATGTTGGCGTGATCGAACAGCACGCGCAGAAAGACATCGCGCAGCTTGGGCTCGAATGAGTGTACCTTGCCGGCCATTCCGGGCTTGGTCTCAAGGCTGAGGGAGATAACCACCATCGAGGTCAACTGTTCGCGCTCCACGACGGGGATCACGAACTGGTTTTTGATCTTTATGAAATCGTTCGGTATCTCATCGTCCTGAGCGGCCATGGTTTCGTCGGCCTTGTCATCCGCCGCCATCTCTGGATTTTCGCTGGAGCCCTCACCCTCGGCGCCGTCGGCGGATTGCGTATCTTCGGGGGGCGGTGCGAGCATGATGCCCGCACCTATGCCACCGCCGATGCCGATCACCAGCATGAGTATGGGAAGCAGTTTCGACAACATGTTTGTACCTCAGAAAGGAAGGACTGCGTCCAGCACCTGCTGGCCATAGCGGGGTTGCTGTACGTCGGTAATTTGACCGCGACCACCGTAGGACACGCGCGCCGAGGCGATCTTGTCATAGGTGACTTCGTTTTGACGGGTGATATCATCCGGGCGCACGTAGCCGGAGACCAAAAGTTCGCGCAGCTCGAAGTTCACGCGCAGCTCCTGAGAGCCACTGATCGCCAGAACACCGTTTGGAAGCACGTCTACAACGGTCGCCGCCACACGCAGCTCCAGCTTCTCGCTGCGGCTTACGGATCCGCTGCCGCCGGAGGAAGACGAGCTGCCCAAATCTACCAGGTCGGCGCTGGATGCTCCATCTGGAAGCGAGTCGTCGAGACGCTGCGGCAGACCCAGAAGTTGAGGCACTTGCATGCTTTCCGACGAATTCCGGGAACGTTCAGTGTCGTTGGAGATGGAGGCTTGCTCGTCGATCTCTATCACCACCGTAAGGATATCGCCTTTCTTGGTTGCACGACGATCCCCGAGCAGAGACTGGCGCGAGCCACTCCAGAGTGAGGCGTTGTCGACCGCACGTTGCTGCTGTGAGGTCAGCGGTAGACCCTGGTAAAGCATGGCGACATGTTCCTGGGTTTCATTTGCTGGCGTGAAGCTCGGCGGCTTGCCCAGATGGTCAAGACGCGCGCATCCGCCAAGGAGCCCCAGGCCGAGAACTGCACATTTGACTGCGAGAATAGGTTTCATCAATTTACCTCAATATTTCCGTCCGCCCTGATCCGGCCGGTGACCGTGGTGCGCGAGGATAAGTTCATGACACGGATCAGTTCGCCTTCCGCGCCGCGGCCAAGCGAGCGGCCCTCCGTGGAGATTTCGAGACCGCCGTGACGAAAGATGAGCTTCACCAGATCGTTGCGGTCCACGAGCGCCGGCGGCCCGATGTCGCCAGCGTGAATGGGGCGGCTCGCATAAAGCGCAATCCGCGCTTCCTGCCCGATGACCTCCTCGGGGCTGCTCAGCGCGCCAGGAGACTGGATGTTCTTGAACACCAGATCTTCGGCCGCGATGATTTCCTTGGCCCGGATGGTCCGAACCGGCACGAGGATTTCGGCCAGTGCAGAGTGGGCAAAGACAATCCCGATAAGGATGAGCAGGATTCTCATGTTAGCGTACCTGCGTGGTTGCCGACATCATCTGGTCAACAGCGGAAATCACCTTTGAGTTCATCTCGTAGCCGCGCTGGGCTTCGATCAGATCAGTGATCTCGCGTACCGCATCGACGGAACTGTCTTCCAGATACCCCTGGCGCAAGGTTCCGACGCCATCTGACCCCGGGTCTGTCGTGGTGGGCTGACCGGAGGCTTCGGTCTGTTTAAACAGATTGCCGCCGACCGCTTCGAGCCCCTTGGGGTTGGTAAAACCGGAGATGGTGAATTGCCCAAGTAGTTCCGCTTCCACCGTATCGCTGAAGTAGGCATAAAGCTCACCTTCGGCGTTGATGGAGACGGAGGTCGCATCCTCCGGAACGGTGATTTCGGGTGACACGGGGTAGCCGTCGTTGGTCACGACCAGTCCTTCGGCAGAACGTTTGAAGGAGCCGTCACGGGTATATGCAGTCTCGCCCGAAGGCAGAGTGACCTCAAAGTACCCGTTGCCGTCGATCGCCAGGTCCAGGTCATTCCCGGTCTGCGATAGGGCGCCTTGGTTCAGGTAGATGGACACGGCAGAGGGCCGTACGCCCAGGCCAACCTGAACACCGGTTGGCAGAACTGTGCCATCCGATGCGTTGACGGTGCCTGCGCGGGAAACCTGCTGATAGTGCAGATCGGCAAACTCTGCGCGTCGCGCGTTGTAGGCGGTGGTGTTCATATTGGCGAGGTTGTTGGAGATCGTTTCGACACGCAGCTGCTGTGCGCTCATCCCCGTGGCGGCAATTTGAAGTGCACGCATGATTATCTCCTATGATTTCATCAGATTGTCGATTGCCGCGCGGATACGCTTGTCTTCATTGTCGAGAAAGCTCTGGCCCATTTCATAGGCGCGCTGAACTTCGATCATGCGGGCAAGCTGGTTAATCGTGCTCACGTTTGAGCCTTCGAGGAACCCTTGCAGAACCTGCGCGCCGTCCGCCGGGAGCGTCTCGCCCTCGACGCGGAACATCACGCCATCTTCACGCAGGATTTGCGCTTCCTCATCGGGCATGAAGAGCCCAATTTGGCCAAGCTGTTGCCCGTCTGCGCTGAGTGTACCATCTGATCCGAAGGCGATGGTTTCTGCATCGCCAGGCACGAACATGGGCGCTTGGCCGGCATCCAGAACACGATAGCCGTCAGCTGTTACCAAGTCGCCTTCGGCATTCGGGGTGAAATTCCCGGCCCGGGTCAGGCGGTTGCCTGCAGGTGTTTCCACCATAAAGAACCCGTCTCCCTCGATCGCAAGATCGAAGCTGCCGTTGGTCTGGTTCAGCGTGCCCTGCTCCAGCGAGGTGTTGCGAATGCTCGCACGCCCCATAGACAGGCTCTCCTGCCCCGGCGCAGATTTCACGTACTCCGAAAAGATCAGCCCCTCAGACCGGTAGCCTGTCGTGGACGAGTTCGCGATGTTGTTGGCCACGACCTGAATTTCATTCAGAAGGCCCGACTGGCGTGACAGGGTGGTGTAACCGATAGATCCCATTAAAGACCTCCTCCATGAATGAGGGGAATGACGTGCCCGTCAAAAAACGCGACGAGCGCTTGCGTCATGATTCCCATGGTGAGCCAGAATACGACGAGGATTCCCGCCAATTTCGGCACGAAGGTCAGTGTCATTTCCTGAATCGAGGTCAGGGCTTGAAACAGACCAACGCTGAGGCCGATCACCAAGGCCACAACCAAGATTGGCAGTGACATGGTGATCGCCGCCAGCATCGCCTGGCGCAGCGTGTCGTAAAATACGCCTTCGCTCATCATGGCTCAGACCGGCATCCGGAGGATTTCTTGATAGGCTTCGACGACCTTGTTGCGGACGGTTACGGCTGTCTCAACGGCCAGCTCTGTTTGCGCCAGCGCCTGGACCATGGCATGTGGCCCCGCATTACCGGTCATCGCCTGAACGGACACCTGTTCACTGTTGTTCAGTGTGTTGGTGAAGTCCTCAAAGCTGGTTTTTGCCTGCTCCTGAATGGAACCAGGCGTGTAGCTTGGGTCGATCTTGGTTGCAGGGCGGGCTGCGGCATAGCCGGAGGTAGCGGTAAGTGAACGAATATCCATTCTGGATCTCCAATCTGTTCAGGTTAGCGACGCAACAAGTCCATCAGAGAGGACGACATTTGCCGTGTCTGATCGAACATTTTCAAGTTTGCTTCGTAGGTACGCTGCGCTTCGCGCGCGTCGGCGACTTCGATCATCAGATCGACGTTGGACCCTTCGTAGTGACCAGTTTCATCGGCCAAAGGGTGTGAAGGGTCGTAAATTTGATCCAACTCACTGCGGTCCAGCGAGACACGGCCCACCTTGACCTGGCTCACGTCCGTTTCCAGGTCGCGTACGGCCTGAAAGGAAACGGTCTTGCGGCGATAGCCTGGCGTATCCGCGTTCGAGATATTCTCGGAGACGTGGGTCAAACGGGCTGCCTGAGCACGCAGTGCGCTGGCAGTTACTGCCAGGGATTTGGAAAACTCATTCATGATTCATACTCCGATTCAACTGCGGCCAAGGCTGGCGCGCAGGATGTTCATGGATGAACGGTAGATTGCCAATGCGCGGTCATGCTGCCGCTTGGCTTCTACCCCGTTGAGGATTTGTTCCTCGATCGAAACGGAGTTGTTATTGGGGTCCACGGACGAATCGTTCGTGGTTACCGCCCAATCGAACCCAGAGCCGTCGGCGCCGTTGATATGCGACCCGCGTGTGGCGATCATGTCGCCCTGCGCTTCGCCAGCGGCAAAGACTTCCTTGAAGGGTTTGATATCCTTTGCGTGATACCCTGGGGTATCCGCATTTGCGATATTCTCTGAGATAAGCGCCTGACGCTTACCTGCATGTGTCGCCATGGAAAATGCGACGTTAAAAACATTCAGTCTTTCGAACACCGGGGCTTCTCCCTCGATTAATTTCAATCAAGGCTTAACCCTGATTCCTTTAGAAATTGTTTTCAGAGGAATGTTGGAGAACCCGCAGATGATGAAATCGATCCAGGCGCTCAGCCAAGAACTGGCCAATACTCGGCTGGCGGCCCCAATGGGACGGGTGACCGGAATTTCCGGTGGCGAGATCGAAGTATCAGGTCTCGAAGATCAGGCGCGCATCGGGGACCGGTTGGTGTTGCGTCGCGGCAAACAGGATGATCTGCATGGAGAGGTACTGGCGATCGGTGCGGAGCATATTCGAATGCTGCCAGACACCGCGCCTGAACGTGCGTCTATCGGTGATGCGGTGCTGCTGTTCCAGACGCCGGAGTTCGCGCCGGACAACAGTTGGATAGGTCGCGTGATTGATCCGTTCGGAGAGCCACTGGACGGTAAGCCGATGTTGGGCGGGGTCGACAGTCGTGATCTCATGGCCAGCCCACCCAAGGCAGCGGCGCGCCGCGGTTTGGGGAAACGATTGTCCACTGGCCTTGCGATTCTCAACACGGTGCTGCCGATCGTGACTGGGCAACGTATTGGTCTGTTCGCAGGTTCCGGGGTCGGGAAATCCACCCTGATGGCGCAATTGGCCGAGAACATGGAAGCAGACGTGGTTGTCATGGCGCTGATCGGCGAGCGCGGACGCGAGGTCAATCACTTCGTAAAAGAGGTTCTGGGCCCCGAGGGTATGAAGCGTGCAGTCGTTGTGGCTGCGACATCGGACCAATCGGCGTTGGTGCGCCGCCGGTGCGCATGGGCCGCGATGTCCGTGGCAGAACACTACCGAGATCAGGGTCTCAACGTGCTCTTCATGGCGGATTCGATCACACGTTTTGCCGAGGCGCATCGTGAGATCGCCGTCGCCTCCGGCGAGGCCCCGGCTTTGCGTGGGTTTCCCCCTTCCGTAACGCCGCTTATCACAGGTTTGTGTGAGCGTGCTGGGCCCGGTTCGGACGGGCAGGGCGACATCACGGCGGTGTTCAGTGTTCTTGTCGCGGGCTCGGATATGGACGAGCCGATAGCAGATATCCTGCGCGGGGTCTTGGACGGGCACATTGTACTCAACCGTGAAATCGCTGAACGTGGGCGCTTCCCGGCGATTGATGTCTCCCGCTCGGTATCGCGAAGTCTTCCAGCGGCGGCCACAAAGGATGAGAATGAAATGATTCTTGCGGTTCGCAGATTCCTTGGCGCCTATGAGCAATCCGAGGTGATGATCCGTGCGGGCCTTTACTCAGAGGGGAACGATCTTGTTCTCGATCAGGCTGTGAAGATTTGGCCGGAACTCGACGGTTTCTTCGGCCGTGCAGAAGCAGATGGGGTTAAGGGCAGTTTCAACCGACTGGCGCTTCTCCTGCGCAGGGCTGGCAGTGGTCGCTGACGGTAGTCTCTCTACTGTGCACCAGTGATCGCGCTTTCAGCGTCGAAAGCGGTGTGTTCTATCCGTCCCTCCGCGCTGAGCTTTTAACTGATACTGAGGCCCTTGCTAGAATTGAGTAAGCGCCTTGATCACAGTTACCAGAGAGTTTTTCATACCTTTATCTTGGATTCAGGTATGAAAAACTGTGCCTGTAGGCACTTCCGTCGATGCGAGACGGTTAGATGCCGATCCACTGAAGTGGCAATACTCCAGCACATCAGCCGCATTTGCTACCTGCGCCCGAGGCACTCAGCGTGGTGACAACGGTCCGGTCGGTTTCGAAAGCAAATTGGTTTGAACGAGCACCAGAGATGGCACGCGAGCGGGGCACGTCCATTGCGCCCAATGTGTAGCATTCTGGGTGTGGGATCAAAGAAGCCCGTCAGATCGAAAGGAAAGTTCCGCCGAGGCACCTATAATCAGATGATCATGTAGCGTGATGCTGAGCGCTTCCAGGGCCATCTCAATTTTGCGTGTCATCGCTATGTCGGACTGCGACGGAGTTGGGTCGCCAGATGGATGATTGTGTACGAGAATGATCGCACTGGCGTTCAGTTCCAGCGCACGTTTTGCAACCTCGCGAGGATAGACGGGAACGTGGTCCACGGTGCCCTCCGCCTGCTCTTCATCGGCGATGAGAACGTTCTTGCGGTCGAGAAAGAGCACGCGGAACTGCTCGGTTTCACGGTGGGCCATGGTGGTGTGGCAGTAATCCAGAAGCGCGTCCCAGCTGGAAATCACTTGTCGCTGCATGATTCTAGCCCGGGACATGCGTTGGGCGGCAGATTGGATGACCTTTAGATCGCAGATGACTGCGTCACCAATGCCAGACATCTTCGAAAGCCGTTCCGGAGAGGCGCTGACGACACGATTGAAGTCACCGAATTGGTCCAGCAACGCGCGCGCAAGAGGTTTGACATCTTTGCGCGGGATAGAGCGGAACAGGATCAACTCTAGCAGCTCGTAGTCGGGCATGGCGTCTGCACCACCGCTCATGAAACGTGCGCGCAATCGGGCGCGATGATCCTTGATGTAAGATGGGAGGCGCCCTTGCGGCACAGAGGTCGCAGGAGCTTCGTCATTGTCCCCGAATAAGGGGAGCATCTGTTCGTTGAAATGACCAGGCTTTCCCATCACTCCATGGTGAGGGCGATATGGTTAGCGAGTTCTTAACGCCTGCGATTGTCTGCGTGATACTATCAAAAAGAAAAACGCCCAATGGGCGTTTTACAGAATAAGCCGGGCCTTCGAATTCGATGGCCCGGCTACTTGGTGTTTGCCTCGTGGTTCAGCCCTTCATGCCGTCCCAGAAGCTTTTGACGGAAGAGAAGAAGCTACGGCTTTCGGGATTGTTGTTTTCCTCCGAAAGCTCATCAAACTCCTTCAAGATCTCCTTCTGACGGGCGGTCAGGCTGACTGGCGTTTCCACCGCAAGCTCGATGAACATATCACCAACGCCGCCACCGCGAAGCGCAGGCATGCCCTTGTTGCGCAGGCGCATCTGACGGCCGGATTGGCTGCCCTCTGGGATCTGGACGCGGCCACGACCACCGTCGATGGTGGGCACCTCAATGGCGCCACCCAGCGCCGCCTTGGCCATGGAGACCGGGACGCGACAATGGAGATTGTTGCCTTCACGCTCGAACAACTCGTGCCGCGCGACCTCGATGAAGATGTAGAGATCGCCGGGCGGGCCACCGCGCAAGCCTGCCTCGCCTTCGCCGGCAAGTCGAATGCGAGTGCCGGTTTCAACACCTGCGGGGATGTTCACGGAAAGCGAACGATCCTTTTCCACCCTGCCGTGACCGTGGCAGGTCTTGCAGGGGTTCTTGATCATCTGACCAAGACCCGAACAGGTCGGACAGGTGCGTTCGACGGTGAAGAAGCCCTGCTGAGCGCGTACCTTGCCCATGCCGGAACAGGTGGGGCATGTTGTGGGCTCTGCACCACCCTCGGCCCCCGTGCCCTCGCAGGAGGAACAGCTGACAGAGGTCGGCACGTTGATGGTCTTGTGCAGCCCGGCAAAGGCTTCCTCAAGGGACAGGCGCAGATTGTAGCGCAGGTCTGCCCCGCGAGATGCGCGTTGGCGCCCACCTCCGCGTCCGCCACCGCCCATGAAATCTCCGAACAGGTCGTCGAACACGTCGGAGAAGGCGGAAGAGAAGTCACCGCCTGGGTGGCCGCCGGGACGTCCGCCGCCACCGCCACCGCCCATGCCGTTTTCGAAGGCGGCATGACCATAGCGATCATAGGCAGCCTTGCGTTCTGCATCTTTCAGAACGTCATAGGCTTCGTTGGCTTCCTTGAACTGTGCTTCTGCATCCGGATTGTCGGAATTTTGGTCCGGGTGCAGCTCCTTGGCCTTCTTGCGAAAGCCCTTTTTGATCTCGTCGGCGCTGGCCCCTTTAGAGACCCCGAGCACCTCGTAGTAGTCACGTTTTGACATCGGAAAATCCCTTCTGCCTCAACGAAAGAGGGCCGGCCCGGGATCGGACCGGCCCACCTTTGGCCAAGGTGCAGCCTTAGCGCTTGTTGTCGTCCAGATCCTCGAACTCGGCATCAACGATGTCATCGTTTGCAGAGCCAGAGGACGCTTCATCATCGGCTGCTGCGGGTTCATCCGCCTCGCCACCTTCGTCCGCCTGAGCCTTGTAGATCGCCTCGCCCAGACGCATCGCCGCTTCGGTGACGTTCTGGATGCCGGATTTGATCTTCTCGGCGTTCGCCTTGTCGCCTTCCAGATCATCCTTCAGCGCGGCAATCGACAGCTCGATCGCTTCGACGGTGGACGGATCGACCTTGTCGCCGTGCTCCTCGACAGATTTCTCGGTCGAGTGGATCAGGCTTTCGGCTTGGTTGCGGGCTTCGATCAGCTCGCGACGTTCCTTGTCCGCCTCGGCATTGTCTTCGGCGTCCTGCACCATCTTTTCGATGTCGTCGTCCGAGAGACCACCGGAGGCCTGGATGGTGATCTTCTGCTCTTTGCCGGTGCCCTTGTCCTTGGCAGACACGGAAACGATCCCGTTGGCATCGATGTCGAAGGTCACTTCGATCTGCGGCATGCCGCGCGGTGCCGGCGGGATGTCCTCAAGGTTGAACTGGCCGAGCATCTTGTTGTCGGACGCCATTTCGCGCTCACCCTGGAAACACCGGATTGTCACGGCGTTCTGGTGATCCTCAGCGGTGGAGAAGACCTGAGACTTCTTCGTGGGGATCGTGGTGTTGCGGTCGATCAGGCGGGTGAAGACGCCACCGAGGGTCTCGATACCCAGCGACAGCGGGGTCACGTCCAGAAGAACAACGTCCTTCACGTCGCCCTGCAGAACGCCAGCCTGAATGGCGGCGCCCATGGCGACCACTTCGTCCGGGTTCACACCCTTGTGCGGTTCCTTCCCGAAGAACTTGGTCACCTCTTCGATGACTTTCGGCATCCGGGTCATACCACCGACCAGAACCACCTCATCGATGTCGGACGCAGAGAGGCCCGCATCCTTCAGCGCTGCGGCGCAGGGCTTCATGGAGTTCTTGATCAGGTCACCGACGAGGCTTTCCAGCTTCGCACGGGTCAGCTTCATAACCATGTGCAGCGGCTGGCCGGTGGAGGAGTCCATCGAGATGAACGGCTGGTTGATCTCGGTCTGGCTGGAGGAGGACAGCTCGATCTTTGCTTTCTCGGCGGCTTCTTTCAGACGCTGCAGCGCCATCTTGTCCTTGGTCAGGTCAACGCCATGCTCTTTTTTGAACTCACCAGCGAGGTAGTTCACGATGCGCATGTCGAAGTCTTCACCGCCGAGGAACGTGTCGCCGTTGGTGGATTTTACTTCGAACAGACCATCGTCGATTTCGAGGATGGTGACGTCGAAGGTACCACCACCAAGGTCATAGACTGCGATGGTCTGAGTCTCAGCTTTGTCGAGGCCATAGGCAAGCGCAGCCGCGGTCGGCTCGTTGATGATGCGCAGCACTTCGAGACCGGCGATTTTGCCGGCGTCTTTGGTGGCCTGACGCTGGGCGTCGTTGAAGTAGGCCGGAACGGTGATGACCGCCTGGGTTACTTCTTCGCTCAGGTAGCTCTCCGCGGTTTCTTTCATCTTGCCGAGGATGAAAGCGGAAATCTGGGAGGGAGAATAGGTCTCGGTCTTGGCTTCTACCCACGCATCACCATTGCCACCGTCAACGACGGCGAACGGCAGGTTTTTCTTGTCCTTGGCGAGGTCGCTATCGTCGAACCGACGACCGACGAGGCGCTTCACACCAAAAATGGTGTTGTCCGGGTTGGTCACGGCCTGGCGTTTTGCCGGCTGGCCAACAAGGCGCTCTTCATCGGTGAAGGCGACGATGGAGGGGGTGGTGCGCGCACCTTCGGCGTTTTCAATCACGCGGGGCTGAGACCCATCCATGATGGCAACGCAGGAGTTGGTGGTACCGAGGTCGATCCCGATCACTTTGCTCATTGTGTTTGATCCCTTTTACTTCACAAGGCGATTACCCGAAGCCGAAACCCGTTTTGGCATTCCGGCCCCGATTCAGTTGCGATAGGGTCTGCACCCGACCGCTTCCCGGCGTATATAGGGAGCGAAAATCACCCCTGCAACCGCACGATTGCCCTGTTATGGGCAATTCTGAACGCTTTTGCGACAAACAGAGTGAAGATTGGGTAAATGACGCGACTGAAGGTGCGTGGATTCGAAATTCACAAGGGTTTCCTGCCCCCAGAGACGCAGCGCGCGCTCATCGAAGCTTTGCGCCCGGTTCTGCGTTCTGCGCCGTTGTTCGCGCCCGATGTGCCGGGGAGTGGGAAGATGTCAGTCCGCATGACGTCGGCCGGCGCCTTCGGCTGGTTTAGTGACAGCAGCGGATATCGCTATGAGGCCGAGCATCCGTCCGGACGGCCCTGGCCCGGCATCCCCGCCGAGGTGCTCGATGTCTGGCATGGGTTGGTTGATTCTGAACGCGCGCCGGAGTGCTGCCTGTTCAACTACTACGGTGAAGGCGCGCGGATGGGTTTGCATCAGGACAAGGATGAGGCGGATTTTTCCTATCCTGTGGTTTCGATTTCGCTTGGCGATGATGGGTTGCTGCGGATCGGAGGTACAAGCCGCAAGGAAAAGACCGAGTCGATCTGGCTCAATTCAGGCGATGTGGTCGTGATGGGTGGTCCGGCTCGGCTGGCCTATCACGGCGTTGACCGTATTCGTTTCAAGTCGTCGCGCCTGTTGCCGAAGGGAGGGCGGGTCAATCTCACACTGAGGGTGGTGACCTGACAATCGCAATGCCGGGATCAGCGACGGGCGCTCCAGCTGAGGGAGACCGCACGGCGTGTGTAAAACTCGCCCATCAGGCCAAGGACAAAGAACACGAGTGCCAACCAAGCCGTGTATTCCCACCAAGTGACATGCGGGTTGTAATTGATGAAAATATAGCCGCGGGCCTGATCGATGACGTGAAACAGGGGGTTCCATATGAACAGCGGCAACATGTTTCCGGGTAGCGTGTTGGCGAGCACCATTTTGCCGGAAAACAGCATGTTGGAGCGCTGATAGACCGTTGAGATAATCCCGATCAGGCCCGGCATCCAGGGTTTCAGAACATATAGTACCAAGCCGATGGCCGCACCCGACGCCCAGCCGAGCAGCAACATGCCAAAGGCCGGAATGGGCTCTTCAATCTGGATCGGCGTGAAGGCGACGTGATAGATGAACAGGATGATCAGCATCGACAGCACCTGAACATAGAGTGCCCCGATCGCTGCGGATAGAATCGCAATGGTTGTGTTCATTGGCGCATGCTGCATCATCGGGCTCGACGGGCCTTCAGCGCCAACAACCGCGCCGACGGTTTTGGTGTGTGTCATGAACAGGAAGACGCCTGACATCATGTAGAGAAGAAAGTCTCCACGGATTGCCGCGCCTCGCATGCCGAGAACAGTGAACATGAAGTAAAAGAACATCACGAACATCACAGCCTGAATGATGTTCATACCCAACGCGAAAAAAGCGTTGTGATGTTTCGAGCGAATGCTGCGCACGACCGAGTGAAAGACAACTTCACTCAGTGTAATGGCGCGGGACAGCGATGACCTATCGGTGCGATATCGAAACATGGCCTCAATTTCAGCAGTGTGTTGCCTATAATCGCATGGATTCCTTGCTGACCCATTGCGAAGTAAGCATAAGAAGCGCAATTCTTTGTGGCAACATGTGGATCTTTGGGGGGTCTTACGGTGAATTATGACGATCTGGTCGTCGCGATGCGACGTCTTGCGCTGGAAGCTGGGCAAAAGATCATGGAGATCTACGAGGCGGATGATTTCGACGTAAAAGTCAAATCAGACGACAGTCCGGTTACCGAGGCAGATGAGGCAGCCGACGCATTGATCTCGGCCGGTTTGCGCGCGGCGTTCCCGGATATCATGCTGGTGACCGAGGAACAGGCCGACTCTCACAAGAGCAAGGGTGATACGTTCCTGATTGTGGATCCGTTGGATGGAACCAAGGAGTTTATCAACCGTCGTGGCGACTTCACCGTGAACATCGCCTTCGTCGAGGCCGGTGTTCCGACCCGCGGTGTGGTGTACGCCCCGGCACGTGATCGTATGTTCTACACTCTTGCTGACGGCTCTTCGGTGGAGGAGCAGGGTCCGTTTGGCCTGGAAGCCGCTGGCACCACCACGCAACTTCGCGTGGCCGCGAGCGACAATGACGCGCTGATGGTGGTCGCCTCTAAATCGCATCGGGACCAAGCCACGGACGATTACATCAATAAATACAGCGTAAAGGACATGAAGAGCGCCGGATCGTCTTTGAAGTTCTGCCTTGTCGCGACAGGTGAGGCTGATCTCTATCCGCGCGTCGGGCGCACGATGGAATGGGATACGGCAGCAGGTCATGCGGTCCTGAGCGGTGCAGGAGGCGCGGTGGTCCGTTACGACGATCACAGCCCGCTGCGGTATGGAAAAGAGGGATACGCCAATCCGTTTTTCATCGCCTATGCCCCTGGTGTCGAATTGAAAGAGGCCTGAATGTCCGTTCTCATCGTGATCCCGGCACGCTATGCGTCCTCTCGTTTTCCCGGCAAGCCGCTCGCGGAGCTGACCGGTGCGTCTGGCCAGACGCGCACGCTTATCGAGAGATCTTGGCGCGCTGCAATGGAGGTTCAGGGTGTGGACCGGGTTGTCGTTGCGACCGATGACGACCGGATCAGAACCGTGTCGGAAGGCTTCGGAGCAGAAGTTGTTATGACGTCTGCAGACTGCGCCAACGGAACTGAACGATGTGCGGAGGCCCATGCGGCACTGGGCGGAGGCTACGAAATTGTGGTCAATCTGCAAGGGGACGCGCCTCTGACACCGCCATGGTTCATCGAGGACCTGATTTCTGGATTGAAGGATGCAACTGGCATGGGGCTGGCGACGCCGGTTTTGCGGTGCGACGGCAGCACACTCAACAGTTTGTTGGAAGATCGCCGGTCCGGGCGTGTTGGTGGGACGACCGCCGTATTCTCTGGCGATCATAGTGCGCTCTATTTCTCGAAGGAAGTCATCCCGTTCTGTGCCGAGACCTACCAGGATGCGGATGAGACCCCTGTGTTCCATCACGTCGGTGTCTACGCCTATCGTCCGGACGCGCTGAAGGCTTATCCGCAGTGGAAGGTGGGGCCGCTCGAAACACTCGAAGGGTTGGAGCAGCTGCGGTTTCTGGAGAACGGGCGCAAGATCCTCTGCGTCGAGGTCGAGGCGCGTGGTCGAGAGTTCTGGGAACTCAACAATCCGCAAGATATGCCGAAAATTGAGCACATGATGCGAAAAATGGGCCTGAGCTAGGTTGGTTTTTCTAGAACCCTATGGGTCTCACCATGTTAAATTGAGTTGTGCAGTGGTGCCGGGAGCCCTGATCCGAGCCATGCACTGCGCGAATTGTAGTACCCGAGATGCGATCCTCTTGCGAGGCAATGGGAATGCGCACTCGTGTCCTTAGAAAATTGAGAGTTTAAATGCGTAGAAAAGTCACCAAAGCTATCTTTCCAGTCGCCGGTCTGGGGACACGTTTTCTGCCTGCAACAAAGTCCGTACCCAAGGAAATCATGACGCTGGTTGATCGTCCGTTGGTGCAGTACGCCATTGATGAGGCGCGGGCTGCAGGGATCAAGGAGTTCATCTTCGTTACGTCGCGCGGCAAGGGGGCGTTGGAGGATTATTTCGATCATTCTCCAGTTCTTGAGCAGGAGCTGCGTAAGAAGGGCAAGGACGATCTGCTCGAAGTGCTCAAATCCACCAATATGGATTCCGGAGCGATTGCCTACATTCGCCAGCACAAGGCTTTGGGGCTGGGCCACGCTGTGTGGTGTGCGCGTCGCCTGATCGCAGATGAGCCATTCGCGGTGATTTTGCCTGATGATGTCATCGCGGGAGAAAAGCCCTGCCTCCAGCAGATGGTCGAGGCCTATGCCGAGACTGGAGGCAACATGGTGGCGGCTATGGAAGTCGCGCCCGAGAAAACGTCGTCTTATGGCGTGCTCGATGTAAAGGAGGACATGGGGTCCGTTGTATCGGTTAATGGGATGGTCGAAAAACCCAAAGCTGAGGATGCACCTTCGAACCTCGCGGTGATTGGGCGCTATATCCTGTCCCCTTCGGTTTTGCGCAATTTGAACCAACTCAAGCAAGGCGCTGGCGGGGAGATCCAACTCACCGATGCTATCGCCGCGGACATCTCATCCGATGTGCCAGTGTATGGCTACCGCTTTGAAGGCGAGAGGTTTGATTGTGGTTCGAAATCCGGCTTCTTGCAGGCAACCGTGGCTTTCGCGTTGGAGCGCGAAGAACTGCGTGATGACCTGATGAATTACATCACGACCATCACACAAGGTCGTCGGGCCGCCGAGTAAATTTCGCATTTCCACACGACAGTTCGAGCCTGCCCTGTTTGAAGGGACGGCTCTTTCTGTGCAAAGTGCAGGCGAACTATTTGTTGCAGGAGAAGACCCGCATTGACCTATGTACTGGTAACAGGAGGGGCTGGTTATATCGGCTCTCATGCTTGCAAGGCACTGAAACTGGCTGGCTATACACCCGTCACCTACGATAATCTCGTGACGGGCTGGCAGGATGCGGTGAAATTCGGCCCGTTTGAACGCGGCGAACTGACGGATCGCGCCCGCCTTGATGAGGTTTTTGCGAAGTACCAACCAGCCGCTGTCATGCACTTTGCGGCACTGAGTCAGGTTGGCGAGGCTATGAGCCAGCCCGGTCGGTATTGGGCAAACAATGTCGGTGGCTCGTTATGCCTGATTGAAGCGGCCGTTCATGCGGGCTGTATGAATTTCGTGTTTTCCTCGACCTGCGCCACCTATGGTGAGCACGACAATGTTGTGCTGGATGAGGCAACACCGCAAAAGCCACTGAACGCCTATGGCGCATCAAAGCGCGCGGTCGAAGACATCCTTGGAGATTTCGAGGCTGCATATGGACTGCGGTCGGTGATCTTTCGCTACTTCAACGTCGCTGGTGCGGATCCAGAGGCCGAGGTTGGTGAGTTTCATCAACCGGAGACACATTTGATCCCGTTGATGATCCAGGCGATCCGAGGCGAACGTGCGGCGCTGACGGTGTTTGGGACGGATTATGACACGCCCGATGGAACCTGCATTCGCGATTACGTTCATGTCTGCGACCTTGTTAACGCGCATGTCCTTGGGTTGAAGTGGCTGGAAAACGGCAAGGGCAGCCGGGTGTTCAACCTTGGCACCGGGTCGGGCTTCTCGGTGCGCGAAGTGATTGATCATTCCCGTGCGGTCACCAATCAGGAGGTGCCATATTCCGTTGGCGATCGGCGGGCCGGTGATTGCACCAAGCTGGTGTCGGGCTCGACGCGAGCCAGCGAGGAACTGGGCTGGGAGCCAAAGCGCTCAACGCTTGAGAAGATGATCGCCGACGCATGGCAATGGCATCAAGTCGGTCAGTACGAGCGCTGATATGTCGGCTGGCCATGGGTGGCATAGCGCGCTTCTCGCGGCCTACCGTATGCGATGGAAACGACGACGTTTGCTTTGGCGCGGTCTGCAGGCCCGTCATGCACTTCGGGTGATCGCGGATCGCACCGACCAGCGCGCGACCGATAGTATCCTGTGCCTGTCTACGGTGCGCAATGAATGCCGCCGGCTCCCGTATTTCCTGACACATTACCGACGACTGGGAGTCGGGCATTTTCTCTTTGTCGATAACGGCAGCACTGATGATACGCAGGCGTTTCTGGCAGAGCAGCCGGATGTGTCGCTTTGGACCACCGGGGCCAGCTATAAGGCGGCGCGATTTGGCGTCGATTGGCTGACGTGGCTACAGATCCGTTATGGCCACGGGCATTGGTGCCTGACGGCGGATGCGGATGAGCTGCTGGTAATCCCGCATATGGAGCATCGCGGCCTTGGGGATCTGACTGCGTGGCTGGATGCGCAGGGGGTTCCCGCGTTTGGTGCAATGATGTTGGATATGTACCCCAAAGGCCCAGTTGCGGAGCAGGCCTACACTGTGGGCGACGACCCCACGCGCACATTGAGCTGGTTCGACGGCTGGGGTTATACATGGGAACGCCAGTTGAAATACGGGAATATTTCAATCCGGGGCGGCCCCCGGCAGCGACTGTTCTTTGCGGACTGCCCCGACTTCGCACCGCATCTCCACAAGGTGCCGTTGGTCCGTTGGAACCGCCGCTACGCCTATGTCAGCTCAACCCATATCGCGCTGCCGCGACGTCTGAATGCAGTCTTTGACGCGCGCAGCGGGATGCCAACTGGCATCTTCTTGCACACAAAGTTCCTGGATGAAATCGTCGATAAATCAGTCACGGAGAAGACGCGTGGAGAGCATTTCACGCACGCGGACCGATATGATGAGTACTATGATCGTCTGAGCGAAAACCCGACCCTCTGGCATAGCGAGTCTGAGCGATATCAAGGCTGGCAGCATTTGGAATCGCTAGGGTTGATGACGCGTGGAAACTGGTCAGGCTGAGACCGATTATGTGAGGTCGGCAATGGTTTCTATACGCATTGTTTCCATTATGTTTACATGAGATATATGGCTGAAAAGAGATAATAGCCTGGCTGATGGTTTGGCCAGCGGTGTTCAGTTGGGGGCAGTTTACTGGTGAAGGGCTGGGACTCGTATCGCATGCGCCTGAAGCGGAAGCGTCGGCTCCTTCGGGCGCTGCGCAAATCGCGTGAGTTGCGTACGGTGCAGGACAATACCGGTCGAATTCGTCCGGGTGATATCCTGCTGTTCTCGACATTCCGCAACGAGACAATTCGCCTTCCATATTTTCTGCAGTACTACCGTAGCCTTGGCGTAAATCACTTCTTCTTTGTGGATAATGATTCAGACGATGGTTGTCTGTCCTACCTGAAGGGCATGTCCGACGTGTCGGTTTGGCACAGCAAGTCCAGCTACAAGCGGGCGACCTTTGGTGTCGATTGGATGAACTACCTGCTGCGCAAATACGCCGATGGTCACTGGTCGCTCGTTGTCGATCCGGATGAGTTCTTCGTTTACCCCTTTTGCGATACACGTCCGGTGCGGGCGCTTACAGACTGGCTTGATGAATCCCGTATTCGCAGTTTCTCGGCCATGCTTCTGGACCTCTATCCCAAGGGACGTATCGACGAGGTACCATATCAGGCGGGGCAGGATCCGCTTGATATTGTTCAGTGGTTCGACAGCGGGAACTACACCATTCGCAAGAATGAGAGGTTTGGAAACCTCTGGATTCAGGGTGGGCCGCGGGCGAGGGTCTTCTTTGCGGATCGGCCCAAAATTGCTCCGGCGCTGAACAAGATCCCTTTGGTCAAGTGGAGCCGTAAATACGCTTATGTCAGTTCGACCCACATGCTGTTGCCGCGCGGATTGAACCAGGTCTACGATGACAATGGTGGCGAGAAAGCCAGCGGCATCCTGCTGCACACCAAATTTCTCGATACGTTCTCCGCCAAGGCACAGGAGGAGCTGCGCCGCCGCGAGCATTATGCCGGCTCGGTCGAGTACAAGGCCTATGCCGAGCTGCTGCAGGAGCGGCCTGAGCTTTGGTGTAAGTGGAGTGAGAAATACATCAACTGGCGGCAGCTGGAAATCCTCGGCCTGATGTCCAAGGGGAACTGGGCATGAGCACCGTGGGCATCGTCATGCTGGTCCATACGGCTCTTGACCGCGCAGAGCAGGTGACGCGCCACTGGACGGCCGGGGGCTGCCCCGTCGTAATACATGTGGATCGTAAGGTTGAAGCGCGCACGTTCCAAGCCTTTCGCGAACGGTTATCGAAGAACCCACTGGTGCGATTTTCCCGCCGACATCGCTGTGAGTGGGGCACATGGGGGATTGTATCCGCTTCCCAGTCCGCATCGGAGCTGCTGCTTAAGGAGTTTCCGGATGTGGGTCACGTGTATCTGGCCTCTGGGTCCTGTCTGCCACTGCGCCCGGTGCAGGAACTGGTAGACTACCTGCAGCAGCGACCCGAAACCGATTTTATCGAAAGTGCGACAACCGCGGATGTGCCGTGGATCGTGGGTGGCTTGAGCACGGAGCGCTTCACGCTTCACTTTCCCATTTCCTGGAAGCGTCAGCGCAAGCTGTTTGACGCCTATGTGAATGTTCAGCGCAAACTGAAGGTCCGTCGCCGCATTCCGGCCGGGTTAGTCCCGCATATGGGCAGTCAGTGGTGGTGTCTGACGCGAAAGACGCTGTCTGCCATTCTCAACGATCCGGAGCGGCCCCGCAACGACGCCTATTTCCGGTATGTGTGGATTCCAGATGAAAGCTACTATCAGACACTGGCACGCCTGCATTCCAGCAAGATCGAGAGCCGCTCACTGACGTTGTCAAAATTTGACTACCAGGGCAAACCGCACATCTTTTATGATGACCACCTGCAGCTGTTGCGGCGGTCCGATTGCTTTGTTGCGCGCAAGATATGGCCTCAGGCTGAGCGGCTCTATCAGGCGTTTCTCTCGCCGCCATCCGCTGAAACGAAGCGCACGGAGCCCAATCCCGGCAAGATCGACAGGATCTTTGCCAAGGCGGTGGAGCGACGCACGCGCGGCCGCCGTGGGCTCTACATGCAGAGCCGATTTCCGCGACACGGTGCGGAGAACGGCCTGACCTCGGGCCCTTATTCGGTGTTTCAGGGGTTTGCGGAGTTGTTCGAGGACTTCGAAATCTGGCTCGGGCGTGCAACGGGCACACGGGTGCACGGGCATCTATTCGCGCCTGAGCGGGCGGAATTTTCCGGCGCTCAGCCGCTGTTCAATGGTTGCCTCAGCGACAGCGCGGTGCAGCGTGACCACAACCCCGAGAGTTTTCTTGCAAATTTGATCTGGAACACGCGCGGAGAGCGGCAGTGTTTTCAGTTTGGCCCGCGGGATACGCAGAAGGCCAACAGTTTCATGAGCCGCGATACCAACGCGCAAATTTCGGTGATTTCCGGGGCATGGGCTGTGAGCCTGTTCCGATCAAACCGGAACTTCGCCGATTTGCGTCGCGAGGCTGCGCGTCTGCAGTGGATTGAAGCCAATCATCTGAAGCTGCTTCGCTCACAATGGGCGAGCGCTCGTATTCGCATCTGGAGCATGGCGGAGTTTATCGAGGCGCCGATGGAGAATCTGCAAACGATCATTGACGAAATTGGGCCATCTGCCGCCAACCACATCGGCGAGGCGCCCCAACTGGTTGACCTGGACGGGTTTGGTCAGTTTCTTCAGAATTTGAAAAATCAGGGGATGCATCCCTATCTGATGGGCGATTTCCCGGTGGAGGCTACGCCCTCCCGTGCGATGCAGCGCCCGCGTAAAGTCTATCTGGTAAAGTAAAGCATATGACCGGCAGCTTCTCCTCATTCGTCGTGTTTGCTGAAATGCGTACAGGTTCGAATTTTCTCGAGACGAACCTCAATGCGCTTGAGGGCGTGGTTTGCCACGGTGAAGCGTTCAATCCGCATTTTATTGGCTACCCAAACCGGACGGAGATCCTTGGAATCACACAAGATACCCGTGACGCAGAGCCTTTGCAGCTCTTGGATGCGATCCGGTCGGATGCGGGTGCGCTACGTGGATTTCGTTACTTTCACGATCATGATCCTCGGATTCTGGACCTGGTTCTCGATGATCCTCGCGTCGCGAAGATCATCCTGACCCGCAATCCGCTCGACAGCTACGTCTCATGGAAAATCGCGCAGGCCACCGGCCAGTGGAAGCTGACCAATGTGGCCAGGCGCAAAGATGCCAAGGCGACCTTTGATGCAACGGAGTTCAGCACGCATGTCGAGGATCAGCAGGCCTTTCAGGTGCAGCTGTTGAACCACATGCAACGCACGGGTCAGACGAGCTTTTACATTGCGTATGAGGACCTGCAGAACCTTGACGTGATGAATGGGTTAGCAGTTTGGCTCGGTGTTTCAGATCGTCTGGAGGCTCTGGATGACAGCTTGAAGCGGCAAAACCCAGCTCCGGTGACATCAAAGGTGACGAACCCTGAGGATATGGCGGCGGCGCTGTCCGGTTTGGATCGGTTCAATCTGTCGCGAACGCCAAATTTTGAACCACGTCGTGGTCCTGCAGTGCCAGGATATGTTGCGGGAGTTGTGACGCCGCTCCTCTATATGCCGATCCGCAACGGGCTTGAGCAAGTGGTGACAAACTGGATGGGTGAGTTGGACCATGTGTCTGCTGAGGGTCTGATCTGCGGTATGAACCAGAAACAGCTGCGGCAATGGCGACGCGGCACCCCCGATCATCGCAGCTTTACGGTTGTGCGGCATCCGTTGGCGCGGGCACATGACGTGTTTTGCAGGAAGATATTGACGACGGCGACGGGAAGTATGACCCAGATCCGCAGCACGTTGCGCCGACGTTTTGACCTCTCTGTACCGGAAGGTGAGCCAGATCAATCCTACACGCGCGCGCAGCATCGTGCAGCGTTTGAGCAATTCCTGATCTTCCTGAAAGCAAATCTTTCCGGCCAAACCGCAATTCGCATAGATCCGCATTGGGCAAGCCAAACGCAGATCATCAAAGGGTTTTCTGAGTTGGGTGCACCGGATTTTATCTTCCGAGAGGCCGACATGACAGAAGATCTGCCGTGGCTTGCACGCAAGCTGGGGCGCATGAAGCCAGCCTCCGTCCCTGCCTGTGGTACCGGTACTGGGCAGCCATTCTTGTTGGCGGATATCTATGATGACAAGCTGGAGGCCATCTGCCGGTCAATCTACGCGCGCGACTATCTTACCTATGGATTCGGAGATTGGTCGTAGTCGCGGTCGGCGTTACGGGGATACCTGGCAAGGGCATGCTTGCAACGCCGGCGTTATCGGATTCAGGCCGCTTGCACCGATTGGCTTTCCGTCAGGATTGTGTGGAGCGTCGACGGGTCCGGATTGGCCCGCAGCTTGGTGCAAAAACTCTGTTCGCGCAGGGTGCGGGAGACCAAAGCCAGCGCCTTGAGGTGTTCGACCCCGGCGTCCACCGGCGCAAACAATGCAAAGACCACATCGACTGGCTGGCGGTCGACCGCGCCAAAATCCAAAGGCTTCTCTAGTGAAACAAACACACCGACCACGCGATCAATGCCACTGAGCCGGGCATGCGGCAGGGCGACCCCATGGCCAACGCCGGTGGGACCGAGGCTTTCGCGATCCAACAGCGCTTCTACGGTTGGAGATGCGTCAAGCCCATAGGCTGAATGGGCCACTTCGGCGACTTCCTGAAACAGGCGCTTCTTGCTCGATGCCGCTCCGATGACTCGGACGGCCTCCTGCTTGAGGATGTTCGAAATCTGCATTGCCACTGCTCCACTCGGGGTGAAGGGGCCGTTCTGAGGCCCCTTCGAAATTCAATCAGGGATCGATCCAGCCGATGTTGCCATCTTCGCGCCGATACACCACGTTCAGTCCGTCTTTTCCTTCGTTGCGGAATATCAGAACGGGAGAGCCAGCCAACTCCATTTGCATCACGGCTTCACCGACCGACAAAGATGGGATTTTGGTCTCCATCTCAGCCACAATGATCGGTTGCAGCGATTCCGGCTCCGCGTCGGATTCCACTTGATCAGACGCGAGGATATACGAGCTGGCCCCCATAAGTTCAACCGGAACGGCTCGATCCCGGTGATGGTCCTTCAGCCGCCGCTTGTAGCGCCGCAGCTGTTTATCCATTTTTTCCAAGCATCCGTCAAAGGAGCTATAGATTTCAGTGGCATGGGATTTGGCCTGACAGGTCAGGCCTGTCGACAGATGAACGATTGCTTCGCAGACAAATTCATGCGCATTGCGGGAGAAAACGACCTGCGCGTCGGTAGGTCGGCCTGCGTATTTCTCCAAGACCGCACTTAGCTCGGTCTCTACATGAGTTTGTAGAGATTCGCCGATGTCGATCTGTTTTCCGCTGACTTTGTAACGCATGTGATCTCCTTTTTGTTTTGCCTGGACCCGTGCAGAACGGTGCAAGGAACTTGCTCAGTCTGTCTTAGGATTGCCAGGAAGGATGGGCGCCACGTGCGGCATGCAGCGTGCCGGACCCTGAAGACAGGATCATCGCGGAGACTGCAGCGGGTCGCACATGTGCCATGCTTCAATTCGATGACAAAGCCTGCACGGAGTCAATGTAATTCAGCGTGCAAAGGAGGTGTCCCAACAACCTTTCGGCGAGCGCTCGCCGGTATGGATCGCTGTAGGGCTATCTAGGAGATGCGGAAGTTGTCGCCGAGGTAGACGCGGCGGACATTTTCGTTCTCGACAACCTCTGCCGGGCTGCCTGACATCAGTACCTGTCCATCATGAAGGATATAAGCCCGATCCACGATTTCCAGAGTCTCGCGCACATTGTGATCCGTTATCAAAACACCGATTCCGCGGGTTTTAAGATCAGAAACGAGGCCGCGGATGTCGCCAACGGAGATCGGATCGACCCCGGCAAAGGGTTCATCCAGAAGGAGGTATTTTGGATCAGCCGCAAGGCAGCGGGCGATTTCGACACGTCGGCGCTCGCCACCCGACAGCGCAAGCGCAGGGGCGCGGCGCAGGTGTTCTATCGAAAAGTCCGACAACAACTCCTCCAAACGCTCCCGGCGTTTGTGTTCGTCCGAAACCGCAATATCGAGCACGGCAGAAATATTGTCTTCCACCGACAGGCCGCGAAAAATCGACATTTCCTGCGGCAGATAGCCGATGCCCAAACGTGCCCTGCGGTACATCGGCAGGGTGGTGACATTCTGACCGTCGATGGTGACGCTGCCTGCTTCGGGAAAGACGAGGCCTGCAATCGTGTAGAAACTCGTGGTCTTGCCGGAACCGTTGGGGCCGAGCAACGCAACAACTTCGCCGCGGTTCAACTCCATCGACACGTCGCGGATGACCACTTTCTTGCGGTAGCTCTTGCGCATCTTCTCAATACGCAAACCAGATGAGCCTGAGGTAACTTTCAGATCTGGACGGGCCATCAGTCGCCGCCGCTACCTGGCAAGGTGGTGCGCACGCGCCCGTTGAGGGTTGCGTTGCCTGTTGTCAAATTCACAGTCATTTGTTCCGCGCCCAGGGTGTTGCCCTTCTGCGTGAGGAGGACATCGCCCCGCATCACGACCGTTCCGTTTTCTATGGTATAGTCTGCGGTTCTGGCTTCAGCCGCATCCTCACCACTGACCAACAGTACATTCCCGCGCGCTTCGAGCCGTTCGATCCCGTTGCCATCCGTTTTCCGGACCACCAACACATTATCAGCGCTCAGCCGCATCTCACCTTGAATGATCAGCACGTTTCCGGTCAGCAAGGCTGAACCGTCTTCCTGATTCACACTCAAATTGTCGGATGTGATATCAACAGGTTGCGACGTGTCTGTTTGGAGAACGCCGAATGAGACCCCTGTCCCTTGTGCTATTGCGACAGGGGAAAGGAGCAGTGTTGTAAGGCCAAAAAGAATAACTAATGTCAGTCGTAGCACGGGCTATCTTTCTACTTTTGCAGGATCGTACACCAGCTTTACGCCGTCCGTGAACTCAATATGTACGGGACCGTTCTGAGAATTTGTGAATATCCGCATCGTGCCCGCTTCGAAATCTCCCAACGGGCCGGTTGCCGTGACGGTTCCGGGGCTGGTGATCTCCAGCCCGTCGAGCAGCGCATTCAGTGTTTCCGTTTCGACACGTGTGCCATCTGCCGTGATGATCCGAACATTCCCAGTCAGCACTGCGGTGTTCTTGTCCGGACGAACAGAACCCGCGTCTGACAGCATCAGGATGCTGCGCCCGTCAGACGTGCGGATTTCGGCTTCGAGATCACTTGCCGATGCAGTGTTTCCTTCGCCACCCGGCAAGGCTTTGGTCGCTGCGATAGTGACTTCGTGCCCAGTCTTGGTTGTTCCGGTGAAGAATGGGGCAGTGACTTGTTGTCCGCGCAGACGACTTTCGAGGTCGACCTCCGCAAATGGTATCGCAGAATCGGTTTCGATCCGACGTGAAATGAGAAACAGGGTCGAAAGCAGCGCAAGCGCCGCAAGCGGCAATGCGACCTTGAGATAGGCAACGATACGCGAATAGCGATCCACCATGTCCGTGCCTCCTCTCAAACTCTGTTATGCGGGGGTCCCGTCAGGGACGTGAAACGTGATGTTGCTCAGGAATGGGCAAAGATGTCGGTGTCCGGCCATCCGGCCAGATCAAGCCGTGCGCGGGTGGGCAGGAAATCGAAACATGCCTGAGCCAAATCTCGGCGATCTTCTCGCTCCAGGCGGAGATCCAATTCCTCGCGCAGCCTGTGCAGGTGGAGCACATCAGAGGCGGCATAATCACGTTGTGCCTGCGTCAGGGTCTCGGCGCCCCAATCGCTCATCTGCTGTTGTTTGGAGATGTCGAGGCCAAGCAGATCCTGTGTCAGGTTCTTAAGCCCGTGACGGTCCGTGTAAGTGCGCACCATGCGGCTGGCGATCTTGGTGCAGTACACCGGGGCGGTCAGAGCCCCAAAGGTCTGATACAAGGCAGCGATATCGAAGCGCCCAAAGTGAAAGAGCTTCAGCACCTTGGGGTCTGTCAATATGCGTCTGAGGTTCGGCGCTTCGCTCTGCCCTTTGGCTATCTGAACCAGATGCGCATTGCCGTCGCCGCTGGACATCTGCACCACGCAAAGCCGGTCCCGATGCGGGTTGAGGCCCATGGTTTCGCAGTCGATGGCCACAACAGGTCCAAGGTCAAGGGTGTCGGGAAGATCATTCTGGTAAAGATGCGTGGCCACGTGGCTGTCCTTGATCCTGCGAGGATTTCTAGGGTGCGGGTTAACGCCGACATAGGCGCTTTATGGTCTAAACTCAACAGGCGGTGAGATCAGTACCTGTGGTGAGTTTGCGCGTATTTTCTGCCGATCCTTTGCATGTCGCGCCGCAGAATGTCTAAGTCATGATCGGGTCGCCAACTGCGCCCGACATGCGAAATACGGGCACGAGTCTTGCAGGCCGGACATATGTGCATCGCAGGCTCGGCGGTCTATATCTGATCTTACAGCGACAGGCGTCTCTATCGGTTTCTTTGGCATACCCTATATAATTCATAGCCTTATCCCGGTGTGTCTTGGGCAAGGTGAGGCGCATGATTTCCGCTTGTTCAAGACGTCTGATGCCAGGTTGACGGCTCGCAAACTCTCGACGAGGGCTTGCCAAGATACCGCGCCTTTGCTTTGTCCCGTTCTTGCCGGGGTTAACCGGCAACGCCATAGAGAGCAAAATGCGCATGCTGGGTGCAATACGCAAGAACCCGGACCGACGTCAGACCTTTGTGATCGTCGGCCTTGGAAATTTCGGATCGACCGTCGCCAAGGAACTGAGCCGCTTCGGCAATCATGTGATCGGAATAGACTCCAATGAGGCGCGGGTCAGTCAATATGCTGATGAATTGTCTCAGGCATTGATCATCGACGCCCGCGACGATCTTGCCCTGCGACAGGCAGGAATTGCGGATTGCGATGTGGCGTTGGTCGCAATGGGCTCCGATCTGGAAGCTTCCATCCTGGCGGCCATCAACCTCAAGACCCTCGGCGTGCCTGTGGTCTGGGCGAAGGCCACTACCAAGACCCATCACCGTATCCTCAGCAAGCTGAAGGTGGATCGGATCATCCACCCGGAGGTCGATGTGGGCATGCATATCGCACAGGTTCTGCACAATCCGCTGGTGCGTGACTACGTGAGCCTTGGCAACGGCTACCATGTGGTGAACTTCAAGATCCCACGGTCGCTGGAAGGCAAGGCGCTGGTGGATATCCCCTATGCTGCCGGCCACAACTTGCGCTGCATTGGCGTGATGCGCGGTACCGAGTTCCTCGGACACGATGGCTCTGACTGCACCCTCGCGCAGGACGATCTGTTGATCCTGCTCGGAAAACGCTCCGACTTGCGAAATTTTGCGGCCAGCCTATCTTGAAACGTCCCGCAGTAAAGGCCGCTCCACCGGTTGATCGCGGATTGCCGCCGCCATTGGTGCTGGCACTCCTTTATTTCTCCAGCATCTTCATCGGCGCGCTGCTGTTGTGGATGCCGATGTCGCATACCGGCGCGGTCGGCTTTGGCGATGCGTTTTTCACCTCTGCCTCGGCGGTGACGGTGACGGGGCTGGCAGTGGTGGATACCGGCAGCGATCTCACGCTGATCGGGCAGGCCATTCTCGCGCTTCTGATCCAGCTTGGGGGACTGGGGCTGATGGCCTTTGCGGTGCTGCTGTTGTCGGCGCTGGGCCTGCCTGTTGGGCTGCCGCAACGGCTGGTGCTGCGCGAGGACCTCAATCAGCGCACCCTCGGCGGTCTGGCGATCATCGTGCGCACCATCATGCTGGTGGCGCTGGTGTGCGAGCTGGCCGGGGCAGGGATTCTGTCCTTTGTGTTTGTGCCGGAACTGGGCTGGTCCTTGGGGCTATGGCATGCGGTGTTTCACAGCATCTCGGCCTTTAATAACGCAGGTTTTGCGCTCTATCCCGACAGTCTGTCGGGCTATGCAGATGACCCCATCATCAACATCACGATTCCGGCTTTGTTCATTCTTGGTGGTCTGGGCTTTATCGTGGTAGGCGATCTGGTCCGCGCACGTTCATGGCGGCGGCTCAGCCTGCACAGCAAGTTGATGCTGACGGGAACCCTGTCGTTGATCCTTGTTGGTTGGGCAGGTTTCGCCGCACTTGAGTGGACAAACCCCGCCACGCTTGGCGGTATGCCCGACACGGCCAGCCGCCTCTGGGCGAGTTGGTTTCAGGCGGTGACCCCGCGCACGGCTGGCTTCAACACGATCGACACCGGCGGGATGCACGACAGCACCTCCCTGATGACCATGTCGCTGATGCTGGTGGGAGGCGGAAGCACCTCCACCGCAGGCGGTATCAAGGTGACCACGCTGATCGTGTTGTTGATCGGCACCGTTGCCTTCTTTCGCCGTCAAACCGCGCTGCATGTTTTTGGCCGCAGCCTCGGGGTGGAGGATGTGATGAAGGTCATGGCGCTGACCACCATCAGCATTTTCGTTGTTTTGGTGGGGATCTTCCTGATCTCCGTTTCACATGACGATGCATTCCTCGATCTTGCATTTGAGGCCACGTCTGCCTTCGGCACCGTTGGACTGTCGCGTGGCGCAACCGGCGAGCTCGATGGTTTTGGTCGCGCAGTCATCATTGCAATCATGTTCTTGGGGCGGGTCGGGCCGCTGACACTGGGCTTTTTCCTCGCCACGCACAGCAGGCCGCGCGTGCGCTATCCCAAGGGTGATGTGTATCTGGGCTGAGACGTGACTTGGGTCCGCCATATTGCATTTTGGGAGTGTGAGGAATTCTCGCCATCACTGGCGGGATTCCGCTCCTCTTTCGGTTGAGATCAATTCACCTCTGGAACGCTACGCGTGATCTGGGTAGGTGAGCGCGGCCCGGATTGTCCGGCGCATCACCATCCCTTATGATTTATAGGCTATTGTTATGAAAACGAAACTTGTCGCACTTGCACTGACCGTTGCTTTCTCCGCACCTGCTTTGGCTGAAGAGTGCACCGCGGGACTCGCACAGGCGAAATCCATGGAAGTAAACGCAGGTCTGCAGAAGCTGGCGGCCAAAGATCCGCAGCGCATGCAGGAAGTGGCGACCGAGATGATGGAAAAATCCGCCATGTTCGAAAACGCCGATGATCTCTCCGAAGTGTGCGAATACTACGATGGTCTGCTGGAAGAAATGAACTCCTAAGCCACCACGATATGCCTGCGGAGTTTGTTTCCGCAGGCACTCCCGCAGAAATGCGGATGTATTGGCGTCGCCACTGATTGACGCACCCGCGTGCCGCCCGCTTGCAGGCACTTCCGATACCGCAGGCTGTTGTCCTCATGACACCATGCGATGTTCGGCCAAATGCTCTTTCCACCAAAACCTGTTTCCTTAGCACCGGGCCACCGTGGAGATCCCTGTGCCGGTTGCTTGCTCGCTGATTGACAGGCTGTGCCAAACCTGTTTTATTTTATTTGCCGAAATAAATATGCATACGACCCTGATGGGCGTGTGCATCTGGCGATTGGGAGGACATCGAATGTTTCTGGGTCTTGACGTGGGGACGTCGGGGCTGCGCGCGTTGCTGGCCGATGAGGGTGGCAATGTCATTGGCGTGGCGGATGCAGCTTATGGGGTCTCACACCCGCATACCGGGTGGAGCGAACAGGACCCGCAGGACTGGATCACCGCTTGCCAAACCGCGATTGCAGCTCTGCGTGGGAACCACCCGGCCGAACTGGCTGCTTTGCGCGGCATAGGCCTGAGCGGTCACATGCATGGGGCAACCCTGCTGGATGCGGCGGGTAAGGTTCTGCGCCCCTGTATTCTATGGAACGATACGCGTTCGGCTGCCGAGGCAGCCCAGCTGGATGGCGCAGAAGGCGTGCGGGATCTGTCGGGGAATATCGTGTTTCCGGGATTCACCGCGCCGAAACTGGCCTGGGTCGAGGCGCATGAGCCGGAGATTTTTGCTCAGGTCGCCAAGGTGCTGCTCCCCAAGGATTATCTGCGCTACTGGCTGACCGGCACATATGTCTCTGACATGTCAGACAGCGCCGGGACGTCATGGCTTGATGTGGGCGCGCGGGATTGGTCGGACCAGCTGCTGGAAGTGTCCGGCATGCGCCGGGACCAGATGCCCGAACTGGTCGAAGGCTCTGCCGCCAGTGGCGATTTGCGTGACGCGCTTCGCCGCGAATGGGGCATCGACGGCCCGGTGGTTGTCGCCGGGGGCGGTGGCGACAATGCAGTTGCCGCCTGCGGGGCCGGGTGCTTCCGTGAAGGTGAGGGCTTTGTGAGCCTTGGCACCTCCGGCGTGCTCTTGGCAGCCAAATCTGCTTACAAACCTGACCCGGCCTCGGCTGTGCATACCTTCTGCCACGCGGTGCCGGATACGTGGTATCAGATGGGGGTGATCCTTGCGGCGACGGACTGTCTCAATTGGCTGTCGCGCACGCTTGGGCAGACCCCGGCGACGCTGGCGGGACTGCTGCCGACCCAGATCTCCGGCCCCTCTTCGGTGACGTTCTTGCCCTATCTCTCTGGCGAGCGTACGCCGCATAACGATGCCAGCATCCGCGCCACGCTTGCAGGGCTTGATATTGGCGATGGCCCGGCAGAGCTGACACAGGCGGTGATGGAGGGCGTGGCCTTTGCGCTGCGTGATTGCCTTGAGGCGTTGAAAGGCACCGATACCAACCTCACGCGCCTGCTCGCAGTGGGGGGCGGCACCCGCTCGCCCTATTGGGTGGAGACCCTCGCCACCGTTCTTGGCGTATCCCTCGACATTCCTGACAAGGGCGAGTTTGGCGCGGCATTGGGCGCCGCCCGTCTGGCGATGACCGCCGCCGGCGCTGACATTTCCACCGTGATGACTGCACCGCCCATCGCCCACACCATTGATCCACGCAGCGATCTGACCGAGGCCTATGACGCCTCATACGCCCGGTATCGCGCGCTCTATCCCAACATGAAGGCACTGATGACATGACCACCGGCTTCTTTGGCGACGTTTCCAAAATCCAATATGAAGGCGCAGACAGCACCAACCCGCTGGCCTTCCGCCACTACAACCCCGACGAGGTGATCCTCGGCAAACGGATGGAAGAGCATCTGCGCTTTGCCACCTGCTACTGGCACAACTTTGTGTGGCCGGGCGGCGATCCTTTTGGTGGCCAGACCTTTGATCGCCCATGGTTCAAGGACACGATGGAGGCGGCCAAGCTCAAGGCCGATGTGGCGTTTGAGATGTTCACCCTGTTGCAGTCGCCCTACTACTGTTTCCACGACGCGGATGTGCGACCGGAGGGGGCGAATTTTGCGGAAAACACCCGCAACCTGAATGAAATCGTCGAGTATTTCGCGCAAAAGCAGGAAGAAACCGGCGTCAAATTGCTCTGGGGCACCGCCAACCTGTTTTCCAACGCGCGGTTCATGTCGGGGGCGTCGACCAACCCGGACCCGGATGTCTTTGCCTTCTCGGCGGCGACCATCAAGACCTGCATGGATGCAACACATCGTCTCGGCGGCGAGAACTACGTGCTCTGGGGCGGTCGTGAGGGCTATGAAACCCTGCTGAACACCGATCTTGCGCAAGAAGACCAGCAGATGGGCCGCATGCTCAACATGGTGGTCGAGTACAAGCACAAGATCGGCTTCAAGGGTGCGATCCTTGTGGAGCCGAAACCACAGGAGCCCTCCAAGCACCAATACGATTATGATGCGGCGACGGTCTATGGCTTCCTCAAGCGCCACGGGTTGGAAAACGAGGTCAAACTGAACCTGGAGCAGGGACACGCGATCCTTGCGGGCCATTCGTTCGAGCATGAGATCGCCACCGCGCAGGCGCTGGGCATCTTTGGGTCCATCGACATGAACCGCAACGATTATCAGTCCGGCTGGGACACCGACCAGTTCCCGAACACCACCCCTGAGGTGGCGCTTGCCTATTACCACATCCTGAAACACGGAGGGTTCAGCACCGGCGGCACCAACTTCGATGCCAAACTGCGCCGCCAGTCCATCGACCCCGAAGATCTGTTGATGGCGCACATCGGTGGCATGGATGTTTGCGCTCGTGGTTTTAAGGCCGCTGTCGCGATGGTCGAGGACGGCACATTGGATCAGTTCGTCACCGACCGCTACGCTGGTTGGCAGGGCGCGAGCGCGCAGGATATGCTGAACGGAAAGCTGTCCCTTGAGAGCATAGCGGAAAAGGTTGAGGCCGAGGGCATCAACCCGAGGCCGCGGTCCGGCCGCCAGGAGTATCTGGAGAATGTCGTTAATCGGTTCGTCTGAATGAGTATGGCGCAGATCGTCAATCACGGCCTTCACCAAGGTCATATACTGAAGGAGGTCTGTCTGCGAAGTGACAGGCTCAGCCTCAGTCTGTTGAACTTCGGTGCGGTGACGCGCGATCTGCGCCTGCATGACCAAGGCGAAAACCGATCTCTTGTGCTCGGCTTTCGCAACCCTGCGGACTATTTGACCAATCCCGGATACATGGGGGTGATCGCGGGGCGCGTCGCGGGCCGGATCAAGAATGCCCGCTTTGCGCTTGACGGGCAGATGGTGCGGTTGGCCGAAAACGAAGGAGGCAACCAGCTTCATGGTGGTCCCGCTGGGCTGTCTCATGTGCTGTGGGGTATCGAGCCGCTGACGTCTGCCAGCGCGCGTCTCACCTATCACTCACCCGAAGGGGAAAACGGCTATCCGGGTGCAGTAGATTTCACTGTCACCGTTACGCTTGACGAGTTTTCGGTAGAATACGAGATGATCGCATCCGTTAGCCAGCCAACCCCGATCAGCCTTGCACAGCATAGCTACTACAATTTGTCGGGTGGTCAGCAGGCAATCTGGGATCATCGCTTGCAGGTTGATGCGACAGGCTATCTCGTGCTGGACGATACCAATGTGCCGAACGGCACAATCGCTGACCTGTCCGATACCGGTTTTGACTTTCGTCTTGGGCGCAGTTTTGGAGAGCTGGACCCCGAACATCAGGGGTGTGATATCAACCTTGTCTTCGACACGGATCGCACACAGGCGCTCCCGGCGGCAAAGCTGACTGCGCCTGATGGCTTGCAAATGACGGTGACGACTGATCAGCCCGGCGCGCAGATTTATACAGCTGGTGGTTTGCCGACACAGCCCGAGGGGCATTCAGGGCAGGTGCTGGGCCCCGCCATGGGGGTCTGCTTTGAACCGCAGGGCTTTCCAAACGCGGTAAACCAGCCAGATTTCCCGTCGGTGATCGTGTCGCCAGATGTGCCGTATGTTCAAAAGTTGCGTCTGGATTTCGGATGGATCTGAGGGCGGTTGTGATCTGTGCTGGTGTTCTGGTCGTCTCTGCGGTTCGCGCTGACGAGCGGCCGGATCTCGGCCCGCGGCCAGTCTTCCCTGCCGTCGATATGGCCGCAGTCGAGCTGGGGCAGCTACTTTTTTATGATCCGGTTCTTTCGGGAAACCGCAATATCGCATGTTCCACATGCCATCATCCGAAATTCGGCACGGGGGATGGTGTTGCGCTTGGGCTTGGTGAGGGCGGCATTGGCCTCGGCCCGGATCGTACGCCCGACCCCCTGAATATACCCGAACAACGCATTCCGCGGAATGCGCCGGGTCTTTGGAACCTCGGCGCGCCGGAATTCACCGTGATGTTCCATGATGGTAGGCTGGAAGATGATCCTGCGTTTCCCAATGGCATTCGCACTCCCTTGGGCGAGGACATGCTTTCCGGATTTGACGACGCCCTTGCGGCGCAAGCCATGTTCCCGGTGCTCTCGGCGGATGAAATGGCGGGCCACTATTCGGAGAACGATGTGGCGCAGGCGGTGCGGTTGGGGCAGCTCTCCACGCCGGGTGGGGCTTGGGACCTGATAGCGGCGCGGATTGAGGCCATACCGGAATACCGGACGCGTTTCGATACGGTCTTGGCAGAGGGGGAGGCGATCACCTTTGCCGATATCGCCAATGTCCTTGCCGATTTCATCCGCTTCGAATGGCGCGCGGATATGAGTGCCTTTGATGCGTATATGTTGCAGCAGGGTGAACTGCTGCCCGATGCGCAGAGCGGCATGAAGCTGTTCTATGGCAAGGCGGCCTGCAGTCAGTGCCATTCCGGCTGGTTGCAGACAGATCACGATTTTCACGCTCTTGCAGTGCCTCAGTTGGGGCCGGGCAAGGCCGCACGTTTCGAAGCCCACAACCGCGATGAGGGGCGTTTACGGGTGACCGGCGCAGCGGAGGATGCTTATGCCTTTCGTACGCCGTCGTTGCGCAATGTCAGCCTGACAGCGCCTTATGGACATTCCGGCGCGTTCGCGACGCTGGAGGCGATGGTTGAGCATCACCTGTCGCCCGAGGCCTCGCTGGAGAGTTTCGATATTGCGTCCGTTGTCTTGCCGCCGTTGGAGGGCAAGGACGACTGGCGCGTTCATCGCGCAGCGGCAGAGCGCGAGGCAGTACTTCGGGCGGTGGATCTGACGCCACAGCCGCTGTCTCCAGCCGAAGTGGATGATATCGTGGCGTTTTTGCGGGCACTGACAGATGAGGACGCTGCAAAAGGTCGGCTGGGCGTCCCGGAGAGTGTGCCCAGTGGTTTGCCTGTGGACCGTTAGGGGCGCTTGTCTTGCGGAGACAGAGTAATGTGCTGATTGGCGTGAAACGCCTGCCAGTTGCTCAGCGTACCATCCGGCCAAGTGACACGCAGATCAACGGTGTTGGCCTGGCCAAGGCCGAAGTGTAGATCCCCCAAATCCCCGCCCGCATGCCCGCCGCCAACAGTGATCTCGCGCGTGAGGGTCCGGTCTTGGGTTTTGACTTCGACAAACGCACCAATGGCGTCTGGGTTGGGGGCGGCTGCCCGCAGGCGTAGCAGCAGCCAGTTGCCGTCCAGATCGCTGGTATTTTCCCACACTTCCATCTGGGCGCGGCGATTGACGACTGCGATGTCCAGCAACCCGTCACGGTTCAGGTCCACCAGAGCGCCGCCACGACCGCGATGCAAGCTGGCAACGCCGGCTGTGTCACCGACTTCTGAAAACGTACCGTCCACATTCTGCAGCATCAGGTTGTTGGGATCTTTCTGCGCGGCGTCGGGCATCTGCTCGACATTGCCTTTGGTCACAAAAATATCGTCACGCCCATCATTGTTCACATCGCCGAAAGCGGCGTGCCAGCCGGTTGACGGGCGCCCATCTCCGCCAGTGTAGGGCCGATGGGCGGTGGTGCCGAAGCCGTAGGTCACGTCTTCCCAGACCGGACCCTTCGCTTTGGCGTCACGCAGCTGAAATTTCTGATCCCCCATCGAGGTCAGGTAGACATCCTGAAACCCGTCACCGTTTATGTCACGCGAGGCGATGCCCATGCCCCATAGAGCATATGGCCTCCAGCCTTCGTCGGTCGTGTACAGCCGCGGCGTGTCTTCCATTGCCCACATCTGTTCCTGCCCACCGCGCACGTAATAGTGCCGGTCATTGGACAGGCGCAGATCTGCGTGACCGGTTCGGTTCCAGTCGCTGAACAGGACCGACAACGCGCAGTAACCCGGAGCTAGGGATTGCCTGGCTTGGTATGTTTCGCCGTCCGGGCGATACAGAAGGGTGTCGTCGCAGGTGCCAAACGGACCGTTAGGGTCCTGGCGGTCCACGTAGGTGCCGAAGGCGAGCGTCGGCAGAGTATTGTCGCCCTCCCAGGTTGCGGAGAAGCCGGTGGTCCAGTGATCATCACTCACGAAACCGAGGTGATCGAAGGGCTGGAACTGGCATTCGCCGGTGCCTTGCATCAGGAGGTCCGGTCCCGCCCGCAGGATCGCAAGGTCGGTCCACCCGTCACCGTCAATATCTAGCGGGTAGGCTCCGGTGACGCCGGTCAGGGCCAGGGATGCCGGTGTTTCGGCAGTAAATGCCACGGACGCGCCATTGGCGGGGGTGGTGTTCTGAAACAGCTGCGCTGTGTTTTCGCCGCCGGCAGCGTAAAGTTCTGGCAGGCCATCGCCGTTGCAATCAAAAACTGCAAGGCCGCCCCCAACATAGTGCTCCCAGCCGCCGCCATATATGTGTTCGCTCATCGCGACCGGCGTGAAGCTTGGGGTCTGCGTATCGGCATTCGCCGCATGGACACATATGACCGCAGTTAGGGCAATCCAGCTACGCGGCAGCATTGGCAAGCTCCTTCACGGTGCGCGCCGTGACTTCCTCGATTCCATAGGCCGCGGCGCCCTTGGCCCACATCAGATCGCCCCAGTCATGCACGATGACCTCGGGCAAGGGCGCATCGACCTGCACCACCCATTGGCGCATCTCACCGATCACTTTGCCGGAATAAAGGTGGTCGAAGGACAGTCGCGCACCGGCCAGAATGATCTTTGTAGGGTCGAAGATATTGACAACATTCGCTAATCCCATTGCGAACATGCGCCGTGCCCTGTCGAGGATGGACAGCGCCATGGAGTCGCCCTTCTCTGCGGCCTGAAAAAGTGAGGCCAAGGTGCGGTGTCGTTCGCTGCCGCTGGAGATATTGGCCTCTCGCAACAATGCGTAGTCGCCCACATAGGCCTCCAGACAGCCGCGCTGGCCGCATTGGCACAAAGCGCCTTCCAGGTGGACCTTCGTATGACCAAACTCCGCGCCGCATCCACGTGTGCCGCGATAGATCTTCCCGTCGATTACGATACCCATGCCGACGCCATGCTCGATGGTGATGACGATGAAGTTGTCGCAGGTGCGCCCTTCACCGAACAGATGTTCGGCCTTGGCCACAAGGTTTGCGTCGTTGTCGAGGAAGACCGGGCAGGGCAGCTCCCTGGCGATCGCCTCACCAAAGGGTACATTGCGCTCCTCCAGCGAGGAGGACCAATATATGAAGCTGCGCTCCGCATCGATCATGCCTGCAAGACCAAGCCCAACGCCAGACAGATCGTCAATCGTGAAGCCGCCCTTTTGACACGTCAGCTCCAGCGCACGGCGGATTTGCGAACATAGGACGGGCACCGGCATGCGGCCCTGTGCAAGCGGCATCTCATGGCTCGCCAGTTCCTCGCCCACAAAGTCTGTAATCACGGTGGAAATCACATGGTGAGACACCTTGAGGCCGGCGATCAGATGCGCGCCGCCGCGGATTTTCAGCGCAACGCGTGGGCGCCCGCGACGGGCTTCGGAGGAGCTCTCGGGGGCAACCTCTTCGATCAGGCCTGCAGCCAGAAGCTCTGCGGTGATCGCCGTAACCGTAGCAGGACTTACGCCCGTGGCCTTGGCAATGTCGATGCGGGCAATGCTCTCGGCCGCACGGATCACATCCAGTATCTGCTGACGCCCGCTTTCGCGCTGATCGCCGCTTGGCGACAGCCGTCCTGATCGTGCCAAATCGATGCTCCTCCACTACCAGCCCGGCCCAGACGCGCTAGGGTATGACACTCTGGGCAGGTTCCGGCAATCTCTCCCTTCGAGAGAGGATACATGATTTAATTTGAAACTCAAAAAAAATATTGCTACACATGAATCACCGTGCAGGTCAGCAAACGAATGGGCCGCACGCCAAGGGAGGAAAATATGAAATTCTTGAACGGACTTTCCGTTATCGCACTGAGTGCATTTGCAGCATCCTCGGCCTTTGCCGCGGATCTGACCGTCGGCGTAAGCTGGTCGAACTTTCAGGAAGAACGCTGGAAAACCGACGAAGCAGCCATCGTGGGCGCATTGGACGAAGCCGGGGCTGAGTATATCTCTGCCGACGCGCAATCCTCCTCTGCCAAGCAGCTTTCTGACATCGAAAGCCTGATTGCACAGGGCGTGGATGCGCTGATCATCCTCGCACAGGACGCCCAAGCCATCGGACCCGCGGTTCAAGCCGCAGCGGACGAAGGTATTCCGGTGGTCGCCTATGACCGCCTGATCGAAGACAATCGCGCCTTCTACCTGACCTTTGACAACGTCGAAGTAGGTCGCATGCAGGCGCGTGCCGTTTTCGAAGCGATGCCCAAGGGCAACTACGTGATGATCAAAGGCTCTCCCACCGACCCCAACGCAGATTTCCTGCGTGGCGGTCAACAGGAGGTCATCCAGGCCGCAGTCGACTCTGGTGACATCAATATCGTCGCGGAGGCCTACACTGATGGTTGGCTGCCCGCGAACGCGCAGCGCAACATGGAGCAAATCCTGACCGCGAACGACAACAACGTCGACGCGGTTGTGGCCTCCAATGACGGGACCGCTGGTGGTGTTGTCGCCGCGCTGACCGCGCAGGGCATGGAAGGCATCCCGGTCTCCGGCCAGGATGGCGATCACGCCGCACTGAACCGTGTCGCCAAGGGCACCCAGACTGTTTCCGTCTGGAAAGACGCCCGTGACCTCGGCGCGGCAGCGGGCGAGATCGCGGTGGCCATGGCAAGCGGCACCGCGATGGAAGAGATCGACGGCGCGACCTCCTGGACCTCTCCGGCGGGCACCACCATGACCGCGAAGTTCCTGGCGCCGATGCCGGTGACCCAGGACAATCTCTCCGCAGTCGTGGACGCGGGCTGGATCACCCAGGAAGCGCTCTGCCAAGGTGTCGAAAGCGGCCCTGCACCCTGTAACTGATCTTCGTATCACCACAACCGGGCGCTCCGGCATCTTCCGGAGCGCCTATCCCACCTCATAAAATCGCTGATTACTGGAGCCGGATATGACCGACACCACGTCTCAGCCAATCACCCCCCAAACCAAACGCAATATCTTCCAGCAACTTGAGCTGGATGTGCGGCTATTGGGTATGATTGGTGCCTTCATCATTCTTTGCATCGGGTTCAACCTGGTGACCGATGGGCGCTTCCTGACGCCGCGCAACATCTTCAATCTGACGATCCAGACTGTTTCCGTGGCGATCATGGCTTCGGGCATGGTGTTCGTGATCGTCACCCGCCACATCGACCTGAGTGTCGGGGCCTTGCTGGCCACCTGCTCGGCGGTGATGGCAATGACCCAGACCGAATTTGTGCCGCATGTGCTTGGACTTGGCCTCAATCACCCGATCACATGGGTCGTTGCTGTTCTGGTTGGTTTGGTGACCGGCACGCTGATCGGGGCGTTTCATGGTTGGATGGTCGGCTACCTGACAATCCCTGCCTTCATCGTTACGCTGGGCGGGTTCTTGGTCTGGCGCAACGTGGCCTGGTACCTGACCGACGGCCAGACGATCGGCCCGTTGGATTCCACCTTCATGATGTTCGGGGGCATCAATGGCACTCTCGGTGTCTCGCTCAGCTGGATCCTCGGCATCGTGGCGACCGTGCTTGCACTATTGACCCTCTGGAACAGCCGTCGCGCCAAGCTCGCGCATGAATTCCCGGTAAAACCTCTCTGGGCCGAGGCGGTTATGGCTGTCATCGTCTCCGGCGCGATCCTCGGGTTTGTCGGCATCCTCAACGCTTATGAAATCCCCAGCCGCCGTTTGGCGCGCCTGTTCGAAGCCCGCGGCGAGGTCATGCCCGAAGGTCTGACCATGGGCTACGGCCTGCCGATTTCGGTGCTGATCCTGATCGCGGTCGCGGTGGTCATGACCATCGTTGCCCGCCGCACCCGGCTGGGCCGCTACATCTTTGCCACGGGCGGCAACCCCGACGCGGCAGAGCTGTCGGGCATCAACACCCGCCTGCTGACAGTGAAGATCTTTGCAATCATGGGCTTTCTCTGCGCCCTGTCTGCGGTCGTGGCCTCAGCCCGTCTCGCCAACCATTCCAACGACATCGGCACACTGGACGAGTTGCGGGTGATTGCGGCGGCGGTCATTGGCGGCACTGCGCTGTCGGGTGGCTTTGGCACCATCTACGGCGCCATCCTCGGCGCGCTGATCATGCAGAGCCTGCAGTCCGGCATGGCCATGGTCGGTGTCGACGCGCCGTTCCAGAATATCGTCGTCGGCTCAGTGCTGGTCGCAGCCGTCTTCATCGACATCGTCTATCGCAAACGCGTGGGGGCCAAGTAATGACCACTCCCAAAGAACTCCGCGCCCAAGGCGCAACTCCGATGGTGGAGATGAACAATATCTCCATCTCTTTCGGCGGCATCAAGGCGGTGGACGACGTCTCGGTCGATCTACATCCCGGCGAGGTCGTTGGCCTGCTTGGCCACAACGGCGCCGGCAAGTCGACACTTATCAAGGTGCTATCAGGCGCCTACAAGATGGACAGCGGCGAGATCCGCATCAACGGCAACAAGGTGGAGATCACCAACCCCCGTGATGCCCGCAGCCACAATATCGAGACGATCTATCAGACATTGGCGCTGGCGGATAATCTCGATGCGGCCTCCAACCTGTTTCTGGGGCGCGAGATCGTCACCGCAACGGGTCTGGTGAACGATGCTGCGATGGAGGCCGAGTGCCGCAAGATCATGGGCCGTCTGAACCCGAATTTTCGCAAGTTCAACGAACCGGTCTCGGCGCTTTCGGGTGGGCAGCGGCAATCGGTGGCGATCGCCCGCGCTGTCTATTTTAACGCCAAGATCCTGATCATGGACGAGCCTACTGCGGCGCTAGGACCGCATGAAACGCAGATGGTGGCGGAGCTGATCCAGCAGCTGAAGGCACAAGGCATCGCGATCTTCCTGATCGATCATGATGTACACGCGGTGATGGAGCTGTGTGACCGGGCGTCGGTGATGAAGAACGGTCAACTGGTCGGCACCGTGGACATCGATGATGTGACCGATGACGATCTTTTGTCGATGATCATTCTGGGTAAAAAACCAGGCCAAGATACGGCATAGCCCAGAAGGCAGTCCGGATCAAAATCTGGGCTGCCTGTCATAGGCGCCGTCCGCGGGAACCGATCCAACGCTCTGATCGAGTGGGATTTGATCGCATAGCTCGCCAGCATCGGCGCGTCACCCACATTGCTGGTCGTGACCTCCACCGCTCGAACTACCAGCGTTTCTTCGTCAATTCCATGTGTATATTTGCCAGATGCGGTGCTTGTAGGCCGCGTTTGCGGGTCGGTGGCGCTCTCCATGCCACTTCTGGCTCAAACCAGATCGTCAGTGATCCGCGCCGCTTCAAAGCGTCATTGTAAGCCGACCGGTTCGTGGTTTTTGTACGTCGTAGGGGCCCAACAGCTCATGTCATCCAGCTATCATACTGGATTCATGCAGTGTATTACTCGAGAACCTGCTCAAGGCCGTCCCCAGTCGAACTTACACGATCCTGACTGAGCCATTGGAACGCCATTGGTCCGAGAGACGATGGCGAGGGGCATCAAGTTCGCCGAACAGCGTCGCAACCGGAACACAGCATACCCCCGGCAGATGCGCTTTGACATGATCTGCGACGTGAATGGGATCGAGTAGAACTGATAAAGGTGAACTATCCGTGGACCAATGGCCAAGTCGAGCGGATGAACGAACGATTAAGGAAGCGACAGTCAAACGTTACCATTACGACAGCTATCATCAGCTGCGCATGCACCTCACCGATGTCATGGCCGCATACAACTTCGCATGCAGGCTAAAGACCCTGAACGGCCTCACACCCAACGAATACACCTGCAAAGTCGGGGCTCCAGAGCCAAGTCGATTTATCATCAATCCGACCCACCAGATGCCGGGACTGAACAGCTAGGCGCGGCAGAGTGTCGTAAGGCAGAAGGCGTTACGCCAAGGTGCTTCTTGAAGGCAGAGTAGAAGGATGATTTTGAATTGAACCCCACGTCATATGCGATTGCCAGAATGGTATCAGTGCTGTCTCGCACCCGGTTGGCGGCGTCTTCAACGCGCCAGCGATTTACGTAGTCAAAAAACGTGCTTCCTATCGTTTCATTTAGGGTCTGGGAAAGATGATTGGACGTAACCCCAATGTGTTTTGAAAGGTCCCACAACGACAGATTTGGATTGCGGTACAAATGGTCATTTTCCATCGCCAAGTTGATCTTGCGGGCCAGGCGCTGCGCTTGTTCGTCAGACAAAGCAGAGCGTACATACTTTGGGGCGGCTTCTGCAGCCTTAACCTCCTTCGCTGCAGCTGATGCAGACAAGCAGGCAAGACCGGGTTTCTGACGCAGCCCCCAAAGTGCAAGGAGCCAGATTGTCCCAGCGCTGAATGTCAGATCAACAACAGGCGATTCCACCAACCTGGCAGGAAGAATATGTATGCCCGATAAGGCGGCCAGTGAATCGTCGATGTCAAAAATCAAAAACGCCATCAGGGCAACAATGATCCACCAGAGCCAGTGAAGTTCTCGCTCTTCGGTGCTGGCGAACAGATCTTTGAGCCGGGTGGTGTAAGATGTGAGCAGTCGAACGATCAAAAATAGGTAAATGAGAATCTGAGCGTAAAACATGATTGTCAGCGCCCAAACTCCGAAAATACCAACCGGCATCAAAGGATGATCAACTGTCTCACTGCGCTCGAAGGACTGATACACATCGTTTGGCAGCATCAGGAAGAGAAACATTAACACGAACGCGCAGAGCGCTGGCGCGGCGTGCCACCCCTTGTATTTGATATCAAGATGGCTGGCTTCAGTCGTCAAGCCGCGCACATACATCCAGAACAGCGGTACCTGCAGTAGGGCGAAGGGCATGCTAAGCGGCAAATAATATCTGGATACCTGCCTGATATCATAGACATTTGCGACCGCATCTAGAACCAATGTCAGGGATGAGATGCCTTGCGACAGGAAGAATAGCCCCAAGGGCCAGTACGCTTGTCGATACTCTTTTTGAGCGAATAAAAGGCTGGCGCAAAACAATGACAAGCCGACCATGAAGCTGCCAAAGCTAAGATGCAATAATTCTGCGCTTTTCATAATCGGCTCATTTAATTCAGCAATGATATGACTGATCGGTTGGCGCACAGCCTCCCTGCTCAGACGCATCATAGAGTGTGTTGATAGGGACCGCCATTGATAGCGGATATCGTGTCGGCAGATACGCGGCTTTACGACGCCGGCGGCGCTGCCGAGCAGACACTGGAGAAGGGCCCGTCCACCGGGCATCTCTTTGTGTTTCGTGGCCGGCAAGGTGACCGATCAAGATGATCTGGTGGGACCCACAAGCTTGGCTGGCAGACGCGCTCGCTCGCATTCCAAGCGATAAGATTAATCGTGTCGACGATCTGCTGCGATGGAAAACCGCTTTATAGAGCCAGCAAGGCCGGTGGCCTACATTGATCAGATCATTTTGCACATCAATTATCTGTCCTTGCGTACAGGCAAGGACGCGTGAATCTGTCCTTGCCTTTGGTACCGGACGATCGCCCAGCAGCTTGGCGGCTACATCTACTTCATCCTGACCGCCTGGTCTTTGACAGACCCACCAAATATTGGAGTAGAGTGAATGAGCACAATTTCGGACAGTCACATCGATGTCCTAGAGCCTGCGCTGTTAGAGACACGTCGCAAGCTAAGATCTGTCGCAATTGAATTTCTGGCCCTGACGGGGCTGCTGGTGGGCGTCGTTCTTGCCGTGATGATTGATTTGAAACTCCTCAAGACTTCCGTGTCAGAAGCATCTCTCACTGAAGCGCTGCAAGCTGTGCTTGTGCTGGCTTCCGCGCTCATATTTATCTGGCGTGCGATGCGTGAGGTCGAGGCGCGGGGGTACCTGATCGGGCTTGCAACACTATTTACCTGCATGTTCATACGGGAAAACGATGCGTACCTTGATCAGGTTTACCATGGCTTTTGGGCGGTGCCGGTGGGCATTGCCGCGGTAGCTGGCGCCGTGTTGATAGGGCGGTATAAAGCCACCTTAGTCGAACCACTTACGAGTCAAATCGAAGAACGTCACTCGACTTTCATGTTTATGGGGCTCTTGATTGTTCTGGTGTTCAGCCGCTTGTTTGGCACAGGTGCTCTTTGGCAGGCGGCCATGGGGGCGGAGTACAACGCAACATTCAAAACCATCGTGCAGGAAGGCTTGGAACTGCTCGGCTACGCGCTGATCGTTTTTGGTTCTGTCCTGTCGTTGACGTATTGCAGATTTGAGCGGCGGCACCCTGAGGCAAACCCCACGAATGGGATCGCTGCTTCGATCTGACCACACTGTCAGACACCGCACGACAACCAAGTCAGTCCGGACAAAAAATCACCGTTCTGCGCTATGGGCAGCTTAGTGATTACCACGCGGCACAATGCGAACATCCTCTGTGGATTGCGCCCGCATAGCACGGATTAAACGTGGCTGAATGCCTTTGCGTCTTCTTGTGTCCGGCTCGGCTGTGAAGTTTTGACCGCTGGCCCTGATGGGATCCGCAGATCAGGTTGCTTACTGCTTTGCGAGCAAAAACACCGACTACATTTGACGGAGTATCCTGGTCGTTGCTGCTGAAGGATACTCCATCACGTCATTGGCTTTGCTAACGCGTTGTTTATTGGGTGTTCAGGTGAGCGAAACTGAAGGTCCGCTCTCGGGCATCTTTCGGGTTTGTTGGCTCTTTCAACGGAGGCTTCGCCGCGCTTCGTATGAATGTCGCGATTGGGCTTGGAGCCGCCGATTGCACCCGCAGCAAAGGTTCGGCGCGGGTGCGGTAGTTATAGCTCACTTGAGACTTTCACCGCACAGGGCCCGAAAGTCAGGTTCTTGCTTCGAGCTCATTCAAACTATTCGCCAACACAGACCTGAGCACCCTTGTGCAGCGGCACATAAAAACCCTTGATAGGGAGGGGGTATGAAAACCGCCAAAACGTGCAAACTTATGGTGCAATGGCACGAACAAGTCAGAGAAAGCATATGAATGCGCAAAATCAATCGCTTCCGATTCGGCACCAGGAATCCATAAACATTTTCAACAACTTGCCGGACGCGATTTCCAGAGTGAAAGCATATATCTGCGCAGAAACCAAAAACCTGCGCATCATCAGCGGCTTAGCTGGTGCGGGCATCCGGGCGCCAGCATCCAGGCATGAAAAAACCCGCGCCGAAGCGCGGGTTTCTCAAAGACTGAATTGTCCTGGAAGATCAGGTGCCGATGGCGGCCCGGAACGGCTTGTCCCTCCGGAACATCCTCTCGTAGCTGTCATGCGTGAACGGCGTCGCCAGCTGGTTCATTCCGGTTTTCTCGCACCAGGCCGCCACGAAATCCGACCGCTCAACCCCCCCTTCCCTCCTGGCAACGGCAAGCGCCACGGCATCGACGACCATGTCGATGACCAGGCCCCACCTGAATGCGCCAGCAGTCGCGAGGCGGTGCAGGAAATCTCCCGTCGGTAGGCTTGCATCTACATAAAGCCCCGCGCTGATGGCGTAGCTGCCGACGATTTCGTTGAGGGTTTCATAGTCCTGTGCCGGATGCCCGGGCGCACTGCTCAAATCGATTTCCTGGAACTCGATCCTGGTCATCAGCCGATCGAGTTGTGGCTCGCGTTGCACATAACCTCCCAGTTCCGGAACACCCGAAAGGATCAACATGAGTGGCCAGTCGTGTGACTTCATCAGGGTCTTGAAGGCGTCCAGGACGCTCAGAACCTCGGCATCCGACTTTCCGCGCATGATATGCTGGGCTTCGTCGTAGTAGATCCCGACGACGCCCTGGAGCTTGGCCTGCTTGACGACCAGATCCCAGATCTCAAACTGGGTTCGGCGCGTCTTGTTCGTAATCGGATAGCCCAAGGCGTGAAGTGTCTTGCGGCCAAGATCCTTCCAGGACCCTTTCGCCTCAAGCACGCAGCTTGCAAACCGCGCATCCTTGCCGTCAGGCATGCGAACAGCGCTCTCGTTGAAGCGATTCAACATGTCCGAGATCTCGGCTGTCTTGCCAGAACCAGACAGCCCCGTCACAAGGAGGCTACGTGCCTCGAAGCCCTTCCCGGACTGCAGGCGCCCCAGGTGGCGACTGAAGAGCTGCGCGAAGGTCTGCTGAAGTTCCTCGCCCCTGGCCAGCGGGAAATGCCGCTGGGCGAGATCCGCATTCAGGTTTGCCAATGAGCGAATGATGAAGGGGTTGGTCACAGTTTGCTATCCTTGATGGGGCCGAAGGTCATGGTCTTGATGTCGTCAGGGTCTGGCGCCGAAGTTGCCCCCGTCTCTGGGGTCCCATCCGCCTGTCCAGCGGACCGCGGCGACGATGTACTTGCCCTGGGAGGCGTCGAAGCGGATGGCGGTTTAGACGGAGCCGTACCGGCCGGGCGTGCCGGCACCACACCCGACGCGCGCCCCCTGCTCATGAGCTGCCCGGGAGCAGCAGTGCCGCCGATGTAGGCGGCGGGGCGCGCTTCCACTTGGTGAAGCTTGTCAGCGCGACGCCTGAGCTGCTCGATTTTCCGGTAGCTCAGGGGATCACGAGAATCTGGGAAGAAGCCGGATTCGGTTGCGCGGCGCTGCATGGCTTCGCTCAGGTTCTCCTCATGAAGAACACGCAGGCTGGGATTGGATGCCATTGCGTTCTCCATGATCTCAATGGCCTCTTCGAGCGATTGATCCTTGAAAATCGTCATGCTCAAACGGGTCTCCGCGACCTCCTCGTCACCCTCTGCGGTGACATAGACCTTGCGAAGATCGTCTGGATCGAGATGCACGGTGACCTCTTTCGCGGTGCCGGCCGCCAAGTCTTGAAGTGCCTTCGAGTTGAACGGGATGTTGAATGCCCTCACGCCTTCGGATGTCGTGGTTGCCCGGACTTTTTCTCCAAGGTGCAAACAACGGCTTCGCTGGGAGGGCGCCTCAATAGGCCCATAGCGCCGCAGGGCTTCTTCCCGTTTCTGACGAGGGGTCGCGCCAAACATCCCAGTGCCACGGTGCGGACGGAAGGGGTATTCATCGACGAAGTACCGCGTGATCGTTCCGTAGAGCTGATCGTGGCTGAGTTCGGCAGATCCCTTGGGATCATAGCCGGTCAGCTCTCCCGGACGGCTGCCCGTATATCCAGGCTGGAAGTTCAGAACATCCCATTGCGTCGTACCGAAAAGCCGCTCGACCATTTGCTTATCCATTGGCTGATAGGCACGCGCTGTCATGACGGTCATCCCCATGCCAAGCTGGCTGGCGTAGACTTCGGCATTTCGAGTTGCAGTGCCATTGTCCGCCAGGGCGAGGCCCAGCCGCACCGGAGGAGCGGGGTCCTGCTTGCACCCGTACCGCACCTTCTCTTTAGTCTTGTCGCGCGTCGCCATGCGAAGCAGAGCCTTGCTGTGGTCAGCGTCGGCTGTCTCTGAAATGATCCAGCCAAGTACCTCGCGGGTCGCGACATCGAGGATCACATGGAGCCAGCAGCGGCGGATCTCGTTGTCCGCAAGCTCCTGAGGGGCTTCCTTAGGGTTGATCACCTCAGCACGCACGACACCGTCCCCGGAGGTGAAAATCGACAGCAGGCACTGGTCCCATTCGAACTTCTCGCCAAACGCCAAGGCACGCACGTCGGTCGACCCAGCTCCCTTGGTGTTAGTCCCGTGCCGCGTCCCACCTCGACCGAGCACGGCGACGACATCTGAAATCGCTTTCGCGCGCGTACGGACCGTCGTGATCGAGGGGAAATTGATCTCTTGCGCCATCTCTCTCGCAGAGCGGTGGAAAACCTTTGTCGCCAGCTTGAAAACGGATGCCAGCTTCGGCTGTCTGAGATCAAGCCAACGGTTCAGGACATAGTCGATGAACCGCTCTTGCCATTCGCAGAGCCTGGGCTCCCGACGCCCCTTCATGCGATCACGATCTGCCAGGACCACCGGGTTCTGCTCGAAGCGATAGTAAACGTCGCGGTAGTTGGCCAAGGTGCGCCCTTGCGGGACGTCAAAGCCGCTTGCGAGCTTCCCGCCGCGGCGTGTCCCGAGGAAATTGTGTCCCGGTGCGATCTCTTCCGCGCGGGTCAGCAGTAGACGGCGATGTGTACCGCCCTTGTTCATACTGCGCTGGGTGAGCTTCACGCCCTCGGCGCGCAGCTCGTCTTGGGCGATAACGAGGGCGAGACGCGCTTGGACAATTCGCTGGTCTTTGTCCGACAGCTGCTCGACGAACTCGAGGCCGTCGGTATGCTCGAGCAATGCCATCCGCTTTTCGACATCAGCCGGCTTGATGATTTCGCAATCCCGGTTCCGAATTGCAGTCTCAACCCGCTCCAGCGAAAGCGTGAAACACTCGCCGGTTTCCTTGCATTCCACCGCATAGCCGCTCTCCTCGCGAACCGACACAGTCAGTTCGCGACCATCCAGCTGGAGGATAGATCCCCTGGGGATGTTGTAGAGCGGTTGCGAAGTCATGCGTTCAGCGCGACCCGGGAGGGGTAGTCGATGACCCCATGCATGTCCGTCCAGAGCACATTGTGGCCGATGAGCCGCATCGCCGCCTGGTAGCAGCGACCCGGCTCAAAGTCGCAATTCTTGATTAGGTCGCTCAGGTACCAGTAGTTGGTCATGCGCGCGGCGTCTTCGACGATCTTGTCGGCTTCGGCATCTGCAAGCTGCAGATAGTCCCAGATACGGCGAAGGTTATCGCGGTATGCCCGCGTGTAATCATCGGTGCAGACAACCATGCAGTCGTCAGCGAAGTCCTCGGTGACCGCGGCGAAGATGTCGTCGATCTCGTCCTGGGTTTCGCGCTTCGCCAAGCTAGTCGCGTTGCGGACGAAGACCGCGCGCCGGTACCCATCCCTGAACGTCAGCCGCAAGTCGAACCGATGGGTCCGCACCTTCCGCTTCTGCCGACAGTAGAAGCTAAGCGGAGGAAGCTGTACCTCCAGCCCATAGAGCTCGGGGCTGCGAAGGGCATCCAGGGCAACGGCGTATTCGGACTCGCCATCGAAATGGTAAACCTGCCGGATGCCGCCGGTCATTGGAGTTGCAATCGCGGCCGACACACGCTTGACAGTGTCGCTGCGCGTCAACGGATTGCGGTCACCAGCATAGGGCAGAACCCCGTGGATCGGCGCCACCACCAGGGCTGCTTGTTTCTTCTTGGGTGCCGGTTGGTCCTGCAACCAGTCTTCGTAATTCGACATGCCGTCTCCGTTCCCGGAAACGAGGCGCTTCCGGGGTAGTCATCTTTTCATCCTGGAGCTCAGACCGCGCTTGCCCAGACCGATTTCGGCCTCTAGCTTGGCAAGTGACACACGGGCGATCCTTGCCCCAACTTCCAGGCGCGCACCCGAGGGTGCGCGTTTTCTTTTGCGCAGGACGTGGGCGTCATGGACCGCCGACCTTGCACAAGGGGAAGGTCCGCGAATCCGCTGAAAATCCAAAACAGAAAAATGCGCCCGGCCTTCAAGGCCCTTTCCGAAATGGCGTCAACCCCCTGAAAATGCGAAAAAATATCATCTGAATTTTCTTCAGGTGACCAGTTCAGGGCCTGAGAACATCACGTTTCCGGGGCCGAACGCACGATGGCCGACATGTTCTCGCAAGGTCATGAGCAGGACATCGCGAGAAAAAAGTCGCCACGCGACTTGGAGGGATCAGCCTCTGGGGCAACGAGACTTCCGACAACTCGCCCCACAGCTGCACGGCAGGTAAGCGCCCGGTTCGAACTGAGGAGCCGGTTGAACGCCCACTGACATTGGGTTTGCACTTTCAGAAATCTGTGCCCGCTGTGGAACAGATTCACAAGACTGCAAACCTCGCTACAAACTTTTCAGAAACTCTCAGAGCAACGCGCTCTGGCGCCCATGCTGGTTTCGTCGACGATCTAGTAAACTTAACAAATCAATTAATTGAAGAATAATTCGCAGTCCAATCTACATTAAGGTGAAAAGTACTACTGCTTAGAGTGCTCAAGCGTACTCTGACATAACGTCCTGAAAACGAGCGAATTGGGCCCCGCGCACATGGGCTAGTGGCGTTGCAGCCGGACTGCGGTAAACGGGTTTCAAGATGTATGCCCCCTGTGCCCTCGGAACAGCAGGCCGAAGCTGCCTCCTTTCAACTCGCCCGAAGGGTAGCGGAACGGCGCTGCCCCCGAAAGCCTTAGAAAAAATGCGAAAAATAAACTAGTTTCAACACACTAGACATTACCATCAAAGTATGCGCGGATATGACGGGCTCGGGTGCCGGACGCACTTTATCGCCTCAGCGATCCAAGCAGAATTAGCAGGAGGCCGCTATGCAAGACCAAGAGCGCAGAATTGATGATGAAGCCCGGCGCATCATGGTAGCGTTTCCCGAGGTTTTTGGGAAACCACCATGGAGGATTGAGGAGACAAATCTGGCCTGGGGCTTAAGCTGTGGCAAGGGTTGGTATCCCCTGATTGAAAGCCTGAGCGCGGATCTGACAACGATTGTCCAACAGGATGATCTAAGCCGTTTTCAGGCACGGCAGGTCAAGCAAAAGCTGGGTAAGTTGCGGTTCTATTCAAAGGGCGGAAACGACCGCACTGCTGACCGCATACTTCAAGCTGAATTTGAGGCCGCTAGCAAATGCGAACACTGTGGAATGCACACTGCTGAGCTCAAGAGTCTGGGCGGGTGGCTGACAACCACCTGTGATGATTGCGCCGCCATTCTTCTGAAGTCGCGCTCGTGAAGCTCCATTCGCTGCATGTTCTGGAATTTAGCCTGGGGCAAGCCCATTTCATGAGTGCGATCAGCCAACCGGTCAGTATTCCTTTGTCGATAGACATAACCGTAGTGCTCGCCGACATGCACCAAGACAATTACCCGATGCCTCTAAAAGTATGATGGGGCGGAAAGCGGAAGTTCGCTGCGGACCGCATTAACGACTGATCTGCGCAGGAAGCGGAAGGAGCTAAGATGCGAGGCTTTTCGTCGTGATCCTCATCTAGTCTGCCGAAACTAATAAGACACGCCCCGCATGTGGGCCTGAGACTACCAGAGATCGGATGACCAAGCGGGGGCCCTGAACTCAGCAATCGTACCGCCGGGTGCGAGAGATGAAAACTCCGCGCGTCTGGTGACTGCTCAACTTGCACCGATCGGCGTAAATTCCAATAGGGCTTCGGTCACGAGTGGATGAAAGACCAATAGCAGGTTAGCACCCTCCATCAGCCGGTGGCTGTGAAGGAGGGACTCGAAAGACGCCTTGGGCGCTCCTAGATTGCATCAACCGCGCTGCCTGAGGTAGCCTTACTCCGGCCCTATACTTCCCTTTGATCACATTGAGGTTCATTTGTCTGAATTTATCCGAAAGCGAGTACTTAAAGATCTCATTGATGAGATCCTAGATCTTGATGCAATTGCACTCGAATTGGTTGGGCATCGGGTAATCGAATGTATCGAGGGTCAACGACTTGTACATCATGGTATAAATAAGGACTATAAGCCAGTTGGGTATACAGTCGACAGCTTCACCCAAGATTTCACGACGGTGGGCGAGTACAGTACAGAAAAGGATTACTTTGAGGATCAGTCCGGCCGCAAGAAGCTTAATTCTTTCAGAAAAATTGAAAACGATATCAATCATGCCTTGAAGATGGCGGATCAGATTGCGCTTCGTAAAATCTACCTCGTCTCGACCTGCGAAGAACCACCCAGCTTCCGGGGGAGTTTCAATAAAACAGATCTGTCGATTGCTCACTCGGATAAAATCGAGTTTCTGGATGGCCGTCAGTTGGCCGAGAGAATTTTGGAGTTTTCAATCGAAAACCCAAGTGACGCGGAATTTTTCCGCTACTTCTTACCTGATTTCTCCCAAAATCTGGACAGCTATGAGTATTATGGCCGCGTTCCCACTAGTTGTCCTGGCCACCATCTTGAGCCTTTAATCCTTGACGCCATTAGGGCGCACTTCGCCGCGACTGCGAAGGTCTGCGTGCTTTATGGATTGAGCGGATCTGGAAAAACGCAAGCAGCAATTGACTTTGTGCATGCGGAACTCCCTCAGTTCGGAAACTACATTTGGATTTCAGGAAGCGACTGGGCGGAAAACACCCCACTTACAGCGATCAAGCGTTCACGTGGTGGTGTCCCGATAAATGTGGCAGGTGTATTCAACCGCACGAAGACCATTCTGGTTATTGATGACTTAGGCCGATCCACCTCTGAGAACATGTTTTCGGAATTAGAACGAGGTTTCGAAATTGGCAGTAGAGTGATCGTCACATCTCAGATTGGCGATCCAAATAGCGAGATCCATCTGCCAGTTCCAAAGTTCTCAACCGCTACCGCTTTCGCGATCCTTGGGGAAGATGAAAAAACGGCAAATGATGACTTAGCTCGGTTCATTGAAGCCTGCCGTTTCTGCCCTTTGATCCTTTCAGTCACTCGCGAGGTCGCGAATACAGAGGGTGTCGACAAGCAGGAGCTTTACGAAGAGGTTTTGGCTCTTCCGGAGGTGGCTGAAGACTTTGACGGCCGTTCCGTTATGGACCGGCTACTTCAACGCCTTAGTGAGAACAATCGAGATGCATTGTCCAAGATAGCAACCAGTGGCTGTACCAGATTTGACTCGAGGTTTCTGACGCGCTTCATTGGCGCCAACGCTCGCGCATCCCTACAGCGTTTGGGAATTGTAACGCGCGCCGGAGCGTCGTCCGCATTGACCGTCCACGATTTGATATGCAGCGCAATGCGACGTGGTGCCAAGATGGATGGTTCAGATCTGGCGATAGAAATCGTCAGATTGGTCGAGAAGCTCCAAGGAGAAATGCTCCCAAGCGTTCTTCGACAAATCCACCTTTCGGCGGATCAACTTCTGGAGGCTCATAGATCACGTGAGAAGCCGCCTGTCGACTGGTTAACATATTCGCTTCTTCAGATTGAAAGCGGTGACAAGCTGGGATTGGCACCAGGTGCTCACCTTGACCCTATTCACGACAAGATGACGTTGCCGGAGCTACTTTGTGTCATCGACCTTAGGGAAGCCCATTCGTATAGCCTGCCGCACGACCAGCGATTGGCGTACTATGTAGCATGCAGTGAAGAATATGGTCGGATAGCTGCGCTCTCAACCAATCACGAAATCAGAGTAGAGCTCCTTCATCACCAGGGAAAGTCGCTTCGTAGAAGCGGCAAGCTCGAACCTGCTGTGGAGTGCTTCCGCGAGGTCCTCGAAGGGAGGCCCAACTGGCACGCGACCTACGGCCAAATTGCGCACGCCGGCTCGCAAAAAGGAGCGTCGGATGACATACGCAAGTTCGGTGAAGAGGCGGAGAGGTTCCTAATCTGCGCGATTATGAACGACATCGATAAAGTACCGTTACGTGTATCTCTTGCGTCGATTGGACGCCTGCGATCCTATCCCGCTCTGCGCGACGAATTGCAGAAGTCGCCAGATGCGGTCAAGCAGCTTGCAGAATTAGTGACCTTGGCTGCCCTGTCAGGCTTCCAACAGTTTTATGAAGGATTCTTGGCATTCACGAGTCTTTTTTCCTACCATCATGGAGAGCATCCTGTTGCGATCGCCCAGTTCTTTGGAGATTTGCTCGCGATTTACCCTGAGGCGGTCGAGGAGCGACAGTGGTCCAATGTTTGCGAGGCGTTATCCAACACGGCTACCGCTGCGTCTATTGCCGGAAAAACTGAATTGTCTACTAAACTAAATGCAACTGCTTGCGTCTTCGCGGATGCACTTTCGGCTAAAGGCAATATGAATAACTATGTGCTGCGACTAGTCGCCAAGACCTACATTGGTTCCGGGCAAGCTGACAAGGCGTGTGCTCTTCTCGAGACCGTACCCGATGAAAGCAAGGATCATTGGGTTCTCTATCAGGAAGCCAAAGCTCAACTAGATGAAAAGCTTGTGAGCCGCGCGCTCTCTACGTCTAAACTGGCATTGGCGTTGGCAGAGAAAGACCAAAGGGCGACGGGGCGGTTAGGGTCGTACTTGGATCTCATAAGCCGATGCCACGAAGGGGACGGCGACATTCGAAATGCGTTGATCGCAGCGCGGGATGCTGCTGCTCGGACGTCTCACGGAAAATATCGAGAGCAACTGGAGAAACGAATAATGGAACTGGAAGCCAAGTGAGTGGCATGACAATGGCCTACAAAGGTCGCGTGTCGTGGGGGGCGCCGTTATTCATAGCAGCTGTTTATTTTTTGGCTTGATGGCCCCGAGAGATCGCCTCGTGACTCATTTTGCCAATTCGCATAAATCGGAACAAAAGTCAGCTTAACGACCGACTTGTCTGATGTAGAAATTGCCAACTTTATGGATGTCCACCGGCGCGATGGGCTGACACCGGTCATGCGCCGCGCCTAGAGCGAAGGGCCGCTCTGGGCCGATGGCTCTACTTTCGAAAAATTTGCATAGTGCCAGGCAGGATTGGCTCCGCTCCAACTGAAAACCCGTTAGCTGCCAGGAGTGCATCTCTTGTTTGTTTCTCGCAAGTCGCTAGGATCATAAAAGCTTGCTGAAGCGATGAGCCTGGAAAATGGGAGTTTGCTGAATGGCCATGCATTTTTTTCAGCATCGAAATCACGATGGCGCTTAGCGAATAAAATGGCTCATGCGCTAAGTCACGTTCGACGGAATCTTGGTACAAAATACAATATAATCTTTCCATCACTTCTAGCTTTTCACCCCCTTCTGCATCTATTGGCAGAGACATATTCGGGCGGCGGTTGAAATCTTTGTGACATTCTTTGTGACACTGCCTACATAGTGTGATCCCATTGCCTGGATCAAACTGTGCCGGACTAGCTATCACTTTTCTGAAAATGTGATGAGCTGCCAATCCATTCACTTCATGACAGTCGACACACCTTTGGCCGTCACGATAGCGCACGAAATCACTCCATTTGGAAAGGCAATAGGATCGTGAACGCCCTTCGCTGACTGCCTTTTGGAGCTTAGATAGTTTCGAATTAAGCAACTGAATATCTGGTTCAATCATTCCAACCTCTCTATTGCCTTACTATATGCAGACCTCTTGACTGCCCCAAGCTCCGTTTTGCCTAACGCAGCTGCCCGAAAAAACCACACGGGGCCACCCCACCAACGTCGGCTCTGGTGAGTCTGCGCTGCAGCAGAGAGGCGCGGGACAGATGTCTCCTTTGGGCCGGTCGCGACATGCAAATTGGATAGGAGCAACCGTAGTAGTCTCGCATTTATTCTTGCCAAACCAATCTTTATTGGGATAGAGAGTTTGTATTGCATGCTGGGAGGTCCAGCTTGCTTCAATATACCAGAGCGGAGGACGCACTGATGAAAGACCCTGACGCGCGGGTTCTCGCCGTTATGATCGGCCGAGTGAACCCTGTCACCAAAGCCCACATTCAAATCTTGGAAACCGCTGCGCGCGCCGCCGATGACGTGCTTTTGCTTGTCGGCAGCGCCTACCGTTCGCGCAGTTTCCGCAATCCCCTGACTTTCGACGAACGCAAAGCTCTTGTGCGCAAGGTCGCGACGGGGCTGGATGCGCGCCTCGACGTGCTGCCGCTGATTGACACGCTCTATTCTGACCGCGCTTGGGCGGCCAATGTGCGCATGGCGGTCAAGGCCTATATCCGCGCGCGCAACTGGGAGGAAGACGGCGTCAAGGTCGTGCTCACCGGCTTCGAAAAGGACAAATCCTCGCGTTATCTCAAGTGGTTTCCGGAATGGGAGGCGCTGCCCATTGAGCCGCTCAAACACGGTGGGCGGGTGATCAATGCAACCGACCTGCGGCGCGCCCTGTTTCTGGATGAACCGCAGGCGGACTTGATCGACAGCTTCGGCGCGGCCCCTGTCGCGGCTTTTAAGGGGTGGATCGACGCTAACCCTGACGCGGTCCAGACCGTGCGCGACGAAGCTCTCTATATTCAGCGCTACCGCGAACAGACAGCGGCGGCCGAACAGGTCTTTGGCTACCCGATCCCGATCAACACCGCCGATGCGGTGGTGGTGCAGTCCGGTCATGTGCTGATGGTGCGGCGCGGTGTGCAGCCCGGCAAGGGCACGCTGGCGCTGCCCGGCGGACACCTCAACCGCGACGAGACCGCCGATCAAGCTGCGATCCGCGAATTGCGCGAGGAGACACGCCTGGACGTGCCGCCGGGCCTTTTGGCCAACCGCATTAGAGCGAGGCAAGTCTTTGATCACCCCGAGCGGTCCGAACGAGGCTGGGTCAGGACCGAGGCCTTTCTCTTCCAACTCGAAGACCGCAATCCGATGGAGAAAGTCAAGGGCGCGGACGACGCGATCAAGGCACTCTGGGTGCCGCTCGATCAGATTACGCCCGATGAGATATTCGAGGATCACTTCGACATTCTCCAGCACTTCATTCCCGAAATCGCGGTGTCCTACAGCTCGATCCTGATGGCGCAGCTGCAGGCACTCTGAGATCCGGCCGTCCGCGCCGGGCCCAATCTGGGCACAAGCGGGCGAACCTAGGGGGCGGGAGGTCCGTCCCCCGAACACGTCCATCCGAGGAGGAACAGGACAATGACTATGACGAAACCCTTTGGGGCACTCTTTGACGATGCGCTCGATCCCGAGAACATCCTTTTCGATACCGACAGCTACAAACTCTCGCACTATGCTCAATACCCAGAAGGGACTGAGGCTGTGTCCTCTTATATCGAGGCGCGCAGCCCCTTTGGCGAGATCGATCGGCTGGTCTTTTTCGGCTTGCAGGTGGAGCTGGCGCGCCTAAGCGGTCCGGTCGTGACGCAAGCCGCGCTGGATCAGGCAGTGCCGGTTCTGAGGGCGCACGGCTTTGATATCTACGTGCAAGGCTGGCAGCAGATCATCGACGAGTTCGGCGGCTGTCTGCCCATCGAGATCGACGCTCTGCCGGAGGGGACGCTCGTCCCTGTGCGCATCCCGCAACTGCGCATCCGCAATACCGCCCCGGGCTTTGGATGGCTGGTCGGCTTACTCGAAACGCGGTTGCTGCGTGCGGTGTGGTATCCGACGACGGTGGCCTCGGTCTCGCACTACTTGGTCAACGCCATCCGGCAAAGGCTGGTGCAGACCGACGGTAGCGATGCGGGCGCGGAGTTCAAGCTGCACGACTTCGGCGCACGCGGAGCATCGAGCCGCGAGAGCGCCGCGCTTGGTGGGCTCGCGCACCTTGTGGCCTCGCGCGGCACCGACACCGTTCCGGCGCTGGTGCTGGCGCGCAACCTCTATGGCGCTGACATGGCGGGCTTCTCGATCCCCGCGACGGAGCACTCGACCATGACGGCGCTTGGTCCCGATGGAGAACTGGCACAGATGGAGCGCTTTCTCGACGCCAATCCGACGGGCATCATCGCTTGCGTCTCGGACAGCTACGATCTGTTCCGTGCGATCCGAGACTATTGGGGCGACGCTTTGAAGGCAAAGGTCATGGCGCGGCAGGGCACGCTGGTGGTCCGGCCTGACTCTGGTGATCCGATCGAGATCGTGCCCGACGTGATCGAGGCCTTGATGGCTCGGTTCGGCTGCGAGATGACCGCACAGGGCTACCGCCTGTTGCCGCCACAGGTGCGCGTGATCCAAGGCGACGGGATCAACCCGAAGTCGCTGGTCGAGATCATGGAGGCGATGATCGCCCGCCGTCTCGCCATCGGCAACATTGCCTTCGGCATGGGGGGCGCGCTGCTGCAAAAGGTCGACCGCGACAGCTTTGGCTATGCCATGAAGGCCTCGGCCATTCGAATTGACGGGCAGTGGAGCGACGTCTTCAAAGATCCGGTGACGGCAGGCGGGGCAAAGACCTCCAAGCGCGGACGGCAAGGCGTCTTCCTGTCGGACAGCGGCGCCATGGTGGCCCGACGGCAGGAAAACATCCCCCCTGGCGCCGACGCCCTGAGGCCAGTGTTCCGTGATGGCCGCATCCTGCGCGTCTGGACGCTGGAGGAGGTGCGCGCAGCGGCTGGCGCGTGACCTAAGACAAGTGATCCGCCCCGATTTATTGTGGGCGGATCACCTCTTTAGCGCTGCGGTTGGTGCATGCGCCGAGAGAAAAACGCGGACGAATTGGCGTTTCCGGATTTCGAGAAACGTATTCTAAATTCAGATGTGCCTGAGCTGACGTCGCAACGGGTCTCGATCAGGACGTTCGCCCCGTCGTCGCTGCCCGCGCGAATGGCAGGTCTAAAGATGCCGCTCCGCGGCGCACGCCATTACAAGGAACGGCAGCAATGGGCCGAGCAAAGCTTCAGCAACCTTTGAAAAGGGAAGCCTCATCCCGGCCAAGTCTTCCCATGTCCCAAAATGCCGAAGGAGCCGGTCTGGACCCATTGGCTACCTCGGTGCTGGCGTTCGAGCGGAGTCGCCAGACGAAATAGGGTGAGCGCGCTGGCAGTTTCACTCATCTATGATGTCGAAGTCATCTTCTTCGGATGAAGGCTTGCTGCGTCTTTGTAACTTCGGCGCACCTGCCCTCTTCTTTCCTAGAGCGTAGTCCGCCATGGAGGGAGACGGATGGCCGGGAAACCCTTCCTCGAAGCCCTGCACCATCTCCTTGTAGCTGAAGCCCAATGCAGACATCTTGCAAAGCTCGCGCCCATCGGTCCCGTCCTTGAGCACGAGGCCGCCACCCTTGGGCGCCACTTCAAGACCCCGTTCTTTGAAGCTGTCGATAAATTCGCCCCACGATCGGCTTTTGTTGTAGATGCGCTGCGCAAGCGAAGCGAGCGCATCCGCATCATCCGGCGTGACGGCTTTCGCAAGCTGCCCGCCCCGGATCTCCGTGCAGCCTGCCGGATTGGCCCGAGAGACGACACTCTCGACAGCTGTGTCGGGCAACGTTGCGGCAGAAGGTACTTGTCCCGGTGGGGCAAAAACCAGCTCGGGAAGGACGGTCTCCCAAGCATCTCGACGCGCGTAGTGCGCATACTTCTCGTCACCATCCGACTTGCGCCACTGGACCACAGCTCCAACCGCACCCGAGAGCAGGATCTGCCCCGTCGGATGCTCCCATGACTTCGACATGCGTCCTACGAGGCGGCCATGCCGGTCCAGCAACTCCCAGTTGGAGGCTCGGCGGTCCAGGTGCAACGGGTCACCCACCCGGCATTCCTGGATTGCACTGTGAACCTCGTGCCGATCTCCCTGGCGACCGGCATATGACAGGTCGGCATGCTTTAGGTTCGGCAGATGGTAGACCCTCGAAGGTAGTCCTCCAGCCGGGAAATGCGGCTCGACCTGTCTCTCAACGACGCAGGGAGTGCCGGGCTTCAGGAACGCATGCTCGCCCGAAGCCATAACGATCAGGCCCTTTTGGGCACGCGTCATCGCGACGTAGAATAGTCGGCGCGGAGCATCACGGTCTTCATTCTTCGATGCCCGGTCCCAACCGCCATCCAGAATAGCCACATGATCGAACTCAAGCCCCTTGGCCCGGTGCGCCGTCAGCAGGAGCAGCCCGCGTTGCTCGCCCCGTGTCTCACGGGACCATTCGGCCAGCCATTCGACGATATCGGGCACAGGCATAGTCTTTGTCTTCAGCTCTCTCGCCAGCTCGGCGATACCTTCTGCCAACAGGTCGACCCACTTGTTGCCTGATTGCTCGTTAAGGAGCTCGATGATGTCGGCAACGCCCAGCAGCTCGCCCTGTCGCCGACCCAAACTTGCCACAAGCGCCTGCGTCTCGCGCAGTCGCCAGATGTTTGGCAAGTCCTGATTGGCCATTTCGACCATGATACCCTGCTTTTCAGCATAGGTCCGGACAGCGCCAAGCCTCTTCCAGTCACGAGAGATGATGGCGGTACGGGCCCAGGACCACTCCGGATCCAATTTCGACAGCCGCACCATTTCGTCGACGGCAGCGATCGCCTGTGGCACATCGCCGGAGGGGACATTCAGAAGCTGAACCCGGCCCTGTCCAACTCCATCCACCTTTGCGAGGACGCCCCCCTCGGGATCACGCCTGCGATCTGCGTTGATCCTGATCTCATGATCAACCTTCATTCGATCCGGCGCCGCAGAAATCACCGCATTGGCCGCCGCAATGATGTGGTCGGTGGAACGATAGTTCTCGACCAGGAACGCCGGCCGCGCCTTGTAGTCTTCTTCGAACTGGCGGATGAACCCGACGGACGCGCCATTGAAGGCATAGATGTTCTGATCGTCGTCCCCGACGGCGAACAGGCTGAGCTTCAGGTCGGCATCCTCGAGAGATCTGCCCGCGACTGCCGAGATGAGCTGATACTCTTCCGGCCCGATGTCCTGGTACTCGTCCACGAGAATCCAGCGATAGCCCTGGATCAGGGTCTCGCGCTGCGCTTCGGCTTCGGATTTCGACAGCCCTTCGCCCTCGAGCTGGCGCACCGCCTCCATTACGATGCCATCGAAATCTTCGGTCTCGGCCCGCTGGCCCACAAAACTGGCCCCCACAAGCTTCATCGCCAGCGCATGACAGGTCGAGACGGTGACGCCAATGGCATCGTCGCCGACCAGAGACCGCAGCCGCACGCGGATTTCGGCCGCTGCGTGCCGGTTGTAGGCGAGAACCAGAATGCCTCGCGGATCCTCGCGCTTCATACGCAGCAGATAGGCGATCCGATGTACCAGTACCCGCGTCTTGCCTGACCCCGGTCCCGCCAGGACCAGAACATTCGTCCGGTCCCGGTCATCTGTCACGATCTCCTGCTGGACCTTGTTGCCCAGCTTCTCGACGATCGCCTCCCAAGAGGCGCTGGTGGTCTGCCGTCGGACCTCGCGGCCCATGCCTGGCATCCACCGCTTCATGAACTGCTCCTTGTTGAGCAGGAAGTAGTCCTCCGACAGGCGTGACGCATCGCTCATCGCCCGCAGCCCGGTTTCGGCATAGGTCGCCATGACATGGGTCTGGAGTGTCTGCTCGCCGTAGTGGTCTTCCAGCGGCGCGAAATGCGCCTGGGTGAACTGCCCCCCTGCCGGATCGAGATAGACCGTCATGGCAGAGCGGAACACCGTAAGCCCCTTTCCGAGCGTCATCACGCCCTGCTCATGCAGCCACATAAGCGCCCGCTCCATGAGCTTGGTCATGTCACCAATGCCACTGTTCTTAAGGATGGCATCCTGGTTCAGCTGTGCCAGCAGGTCACCGACCGTCGTCTCGACCTGGAGATCCTTGCCCCGCACCCCCTTGTCGAGACGGCCTGTAAGATAGTTCAGGAGCAGTTCGGCCGCTTGCCACCGCAAGTTTGCCGTTGCCCGAACTGTTTTCCAGGGCCGCACCAGAGTGACCATCAGCGTATTGCGACTGACCCTCCGCAGAGAGATGTTCCCGCGACCGCCGTCCTGGCTTCGGCCATCCTGGGCAATCCCCCGCACCAGCCTGTCGACCGCATCGGGCCTGACATCCGGGTGGTTCTTGTCGCGCAAACGCTGACAGGTTTCAGAAAGGTTCAGCGGAACCGGGGTTCGGTCATCTATGTCCGGCGCCAGCTCCTGCATCAGTGCGATCAGATCGCCCTCCAGCGCAGAAGCCTGAGCCAGTCTCTGTGCTGAGGAACTGGCAACACCAACGTGGACAAAAACCGTCATCGCAACGTCGTTGCGCGCGATGCCCAGCATTTCCAGCGTCGACATGGCCTTTGGCAGCGCACCGGGTGATATCCCCGCCACACCGCAAAGCTCATCGGTCGACACGCCTTCGTCAGCCGGGGCGGAGACCAGATGCGCCACGATGGCCAGAAGCTGGTTGCGATGCGCTAGCGTCAGGTCTGCCCCGGCCAACCGCTGCTTCGCCTCATCCACAGACCGCACCCGCAGGGACGACGGGAACACCTGAACCCGGTTCTCTTCCCGCGATACAAGATGCGCTTCCTCCAGCCACGACACAGCGGTCTTGACGCGGGTGTCGTCCGTGGCGCTGTCGCGCTCGAACTCCTGGTCTTTCTCGGACCGGACGATCTCACCAGAAGTCGCAACGACCTTGCCGGTCTTTTTCGTCCGCTCGTCGATCCGGCGCAGCGCCTTGAGGATTGCCCCGATTTCATGCCGGGCGAGGCGCGAACTGGCCGTCAGCCGGAATTGCCGTTCCACATCATCAGCCGCGAACAACAGGACGCAATGGGCGTCCTCCCGGTCCCGTCCGGCGCGCCCGGCCTCCTGTAGGTAGTTCTCCAAAGACCCTGGGATATCGGCGTGGACGACCAAGCGGATGTCGGGCTTGTCGATCCCCATCCCGAAGGCGTTGGTCGCGGCAATCACGCGCAGCTCGCCCACCCGGAACTGTTCCTGCACGACCTGCTTGTCGTCCGCGCTCATCCCGGCATGGAAATGCGCCGCATCCACACCCTGAGACTTCAGGAACTCGGCCACCCGCTCGGTTTCCTTGCGCGAGGAACAATAAACCACCGCCCCAGAGCGCCCCTCGGCGGGAAGCAGTGCGTCGAGGACCTTCATCACGTCCGACAATTTGGATGCCTTGTTCGTCGGTCGCACTTCGAACGCCAGGTTTGTCCGCGAGGCGCCCCCGTCAAGCGGCAGCAGCTCGACCCCGGCCTTCGACTGGAAGTGTTCGATGATATCCGCAACCACCTCGGGCTTTGCGGTCGCGGTGAGGCAGAGCACAGGCGCGGGTGGTTGATCCCCGGAGAACTCCCTGATGAAGCGGCCGAGATAGCGATAGTCCGGCCGGAAATCATGCCCCCACTTCGACACGCAGTGCGCCTCGTCAATCGCCCAAAGCCCCACTTCGCGCTGCGCCAGCACGCTACGGATCGAGGTGCTGCGAAGCTGCTCAGGAGAGATGATGAGGATCCCGGCGTCGCCCATCCGGACCTTGTCGAGCGCATCCTGACGTTCCGGCATGGACATCATGCCATTGATCGTGACCGAGCAGGAGATACCGGCACGCTCCATCCCCTGCACCTGATCCGCCATCAAAGCGACCAGGGGAGAAATCACCACCGTCAGCGCACCGATCTTGTCGAACCGTGACAGCGCCGGCACCTGGTAGCACAGCGACTTGCCCGTCCCTGTCGGCAGGATCCCCAGTAGGCTGTTGCCAGACATGGCCTCGTCGACGATGCGTTCCTGCAGCGGGCGTCCCTCCGGGTCCACCGGCTTGGGGCGGAAGCTGGGGAACCCGAACCACCTTTCCAGGGCGCGCACCGGATCGCTCTGCTCGGCGCACCAGGTGCAGGCCGGTTCCTTGCAGGAGGTGTCCCGCAGGTGCCTGACGATCAGAGATGCCTCGCGGAACTGCGACCTCACCCAGGGAGGCATGACGGAGTCGCCGCCTGCCACCGTAATCCAAGAGAGGGCATAGGCCATCGGCCAGCCGTTCTGAGGGCTGCTGAGGCGACGCAGCGTCTGTTCGACACGCAACCCGCACGCTCGCCCGTCGAGCAACCGGGTGATCGCGGCAGCAGCCTCGTCATAGCTTGGACAACTCTTGCCGCGCAGATAGGAAAACACCGCATCAAAGCCGCCGGCGCGTTCCATGCGCGTGGTCAGATAATGGTAGGCAACCAGCGCGTCGGGCGCATCCTCCGCCAGCTTTGCAAAAGCATCCAACTGATTGGCGAGTACCTCGAAAACAAGGCGCGCGTCCAATTCGGGATCATTCACATGCCCGGTAGCAAGGCGCCCGTCGTGGTAGTGCTTCACGAGGTGGTGGTATGGGTTCCGCGGGAAGGCGAGTGGGTTCAGCCACAGGGTATCGATTGGTGCCTGAATGATCTGGCCAAGACGGGGCCGTTTCGCGATCAGATGTTCGAGGTCGTGCTTCAGGAAGTTATGACCAATGGGATGGGCCACATCACCGACCTGCGCTTCGAGCTGATCGAGGAACTCTTCGGAAATCCCTTCCATCGACTTCAGCACCGGCCGTTCATCACCGCGCACGGCCGCTATACCAAAGATCTTTGCCTTGGAAGGATCGACCTCGAGATCGATTGACAGGCACCGGGACAAAAGTTGGTTGTGACGCGTTTCCATAGACTTATGAGTAACGATGAGAACGCGCCGAACAAAGCCCCTTAATTTTGCGGTGGGGCCCGAACAGGATGACGCGCCTGATGCGGCGGGCAGTGGCGCGACCGCCCTACCGCTCATCCTCACTCACTGGCAGTGGATCGCCATCCCAGGCACTCCGACAGGTATGAACGCGCGTCGGCCGACAATCTGGCAATACCGGCGTGGCGCGCCAGATCGAGAACGGGATCCTCGCTCCTGCTCAGCTCGGACACATGGCGATCATAAAGCTCCGCGATCTCCGTGCGGGAAATATCCCGGATGGAGCGATCCAGTCCCGACCGGAAATCGACCCGGTCGGCTTTCGTTCCTACCGCCCAAAGGAAATCGACCCCATTCTCGGGATGCAGCTCAACCTGGCCAAGCCCCCTGGAGATCTGCTCCGAGATCCGCCTCCCCGTCCGTTGCCAGCCATGCAGTCCGGAGACCCGCTTGCCCAGCAAGGCTATCGGCATGGGCCCTTCGCGCTCGACCACGCCCGCGATCAGGCGCTCAAGGACGGGAATGTAGTCCGCATCGTAGAACCTTTCGGGATCGGGGCTGGCTTCACTCGAACCAGTTTCTCCGACCTCCGGCCTGGCAGCTGACGGCGCTGCACGGGCAAACTGTGCCTCCTGCCGGACAGGCTCTGACGGTGCGATGTCTCCTTCAACGCCAACCTCCGCGACCGGCAGCTCGACCTCAGCGGCCTCTGCTTCCTCGGCCTCATGTGAGACCTCGATCTCATCGGCATCTTCGGCGAGCATGGCGTCGCGTACCGCGTCTTCTTCGGCCCGCTTGGCGCGATCCGCCTCGAGGTGCTCCGACAGCGCAGTGTGGATGCGTTCGGCCACAGCCGCAGGATTGCGGAACCAGTCGGTCGACCAGATCCGGAAGATCGTCCAGCCAAGGTTTTCGAGCACCGCTTGCCGCACCTTGTCCCGGTCCCGCGCCGTGGCGGAGCCGTGATAAGTCGCCCCGTCACACTCGATCCCGGCAAGGTAGACGCCCGCGTGATCCGGATGCACGACGCCCAGGTCGATGCGGAAGCCCGACACCCCGATCTGCGGACGCAGCTCCCAGCCCTTCGCCTCGATGGCTGCCTTTATCGCTGCCTCAAAGACGTTTTCGACCGGCCCAAGCGACCCATCGTCCTGCGCCGGAAGCGCCACGGGACCACGTGCTGCAAAATCGAGGAAGCCCTTCAGGTGCTTCACCCCGATGGCCTTGGTGCGTGTCAGGTCGATCTGATCGGCCCTGATCGAAGCAAATACGTGCAACTCCGCCCGAGCGCGCGTCACCGCCACGTTCAGGCGCTTCTCGCCGCCGTCTCCGTTGAGAGCACCGAAGGCCATCGAAAGCTTGCCTGCGTGGTCAGGGCCGAAGGTGATCGAGAACAGCATCACGTCCCGCTCGTCCCCCTGAATGTTCTCAAGGTTCTTGACGATGACCGGCTCTTCCCGCGCATCCTCGAAGAACCATTCCAGATCCGGATTCTTCCGCCGCTCCTCGTCCAGCAGGTCGAGGATCAGCCCCTGCTGCTCGGCGTTGAAGGTGATGACACCAAGTGTCAGCCGCTCATTTTCAGGCCAAGTCAGCCATTCGTTCAGGCGGCGCACCGTCATGCGCACGATGGAGCGGGCTTCGGCCTCGTTGGTCCGGCCCTGGCCCCGGGCATAGACGCCATCGACCTGATGCAGGCTCACCGCTTCCGACGCCGTTGCCGGTGACGGGAAGGTCACCAGCCGACCGCCGTAGTAATGCCAGTTGGAGAAGGCGATGAGCGCCTCGTCCCGGCTGCGATAGTGCCAATCGAGCTGCTGCGTCGGGATGCCTGCCGCGGCGACCTCATCCAGAATGGACGCCAGATCCCGCTCTGCCTCGGGCAGTTCGTCCTCACCGGCGTCGCTGCGTCCGAAGAAGTTCGTCGGGGGAAGTTGCTTCGGGTCGCCGACGATGATCGCCTGCTTGCCCCGCGCGATCGCACCAATCGCGTCCCAGGTGGTGATCTGGGACGCCTCGTCGAAGATCACCACGTCGAAAGCCGCCTGCCCCGCAGGGAGATACTGCGCCACCGAAAGCGGGGACATCAATACGCAGGGGGCCAGCTTGGTGAAGGCGTCGGGCATTTCCGAGATCAGCTCCCGGATCGGCATGCTGGGCCGCTGAAGCCCAAGCTGATGCCGCAGCGTGCCAAGTTCAGAACGGCGCGCGACGGCATCCTGGGCTGGCAAGCCATGCTGAATGCGAGACAGGACCTGCCCGGCTGCCATCTCCGTTGCGCGGTCATCCAATTCCCGGAAGCGCTTGATCGCGTCCTCGTGCGACCAATGGGAGAAGCCGCGCAATTCTGGCTGCGCATCCATGGCCTGCGGCAACCACCAGGCCGCATAGGCCGAGGCGAAGGCTGCATCGACATCGCCCTCGATCCGGCCTTCTTCGACTGCATGGACGAGGGCCTCAAGCCCTGCGCCACTGGCTTGTGTGCGGACTTCGACCCACCGGGTCCAATCCTGCAGGTGCTCCTTGTTGTCCTGGACGGCCTGCAGAGATGCGAGCAGGTCCGACAGCGCCATTTCCTCCGGCGAGGTATGCGCCGTCTGCGCGAAGGCCCCGGCATGCTCCTGCCAGCTTTCATGTTTGCGATGGAAGAGCGTGATCGCGTTCCGCAGGTCACCGCCGTTCCGCTCGGCAAGATTCTGGCGGGCCAGATCCCAACGGTCCGGATCGGCGACCGCGGGCGCGATCTCGGCGAATACCGTCTTCATCGCCCGCGCCTGATCCATCCAGTCAGAAAGACGTACCGGATCCGTTTCCACGCCCTTGACCACCGGACACCCGGTGAGCGGAGTTGCCTCGACCTCGGCTCGAGCGCGCTTGGCGTCTGCCAGCGCGACGATATCGGATTGGGGATCGGCCTTTCCGCCCTCAGCATAGGTCTGCAAGAGCTTGCGCACCGAGGATTTGGCAAAGATCGAGAACGGCCACATCTTCGTCTGTGCGAGTCGCCAGTTGGCATCAAGCTGATCCAGCGGAATGCTTTCCAGCCGCGCCATCGGATAGCTCGCAGAGGTTCGACCGGCTGCGGCGGTGTAGGCGGCAAGCTTGTCCGTCAGCATCTCTGCCTGCGCCTGCATCTCGACGACATCCCGCGTCAGCGACCAGCTTACATCCTCGCCAGTCTCGGGGATCGACGCGAGGCGCGCCAGCGGCGCGACCTCGGAAGCCTCCCCCGCGCCCGCCCAGGTCAGCCCGGCATGGCGCGCGAGCGCCTCGGCGGCCTCTGCCAGTTCACGGGTGGCCGTGCCCAGCTTCGCGCCTCGTTCTAGGAGTTCCGCCTGCCAGCCAAAGGACCACTCCTCCGCCTGGACCAGCGGCAGCGGTTTACGGCCCGCAATGATCTCCTCGCATCGGCCAAGGGCTTTGGCCAACTTCCGCAGGTGCATGTAGCTTTCCGCATCATGCGCATCTTTGTTCGCGAAGGTCAGACTGAACGGCTGCTCGTGACTGGCAGCCATCCCGATCGCCTGGAAGACGCTGAAGCCTTGCGTCCCCTTCTTGTGCAACGCCGTGACGTAGGCGTTCAGCTGTTCGCGGGTGACCGTCAGGTCATCCGTCACCTTTATCCACTCACCCCTCGTGCCGATCACTGCCCGCGCCCAGCTGCGGCCCAGCTGAGACAGCACCGATTTCCGGTCGGCCTTGTTGGAGTGCAGCTCCAGCACAGCATCGCCAAGCCCATGCGACGCAAGCCGCCGCTGCACCACGTCCAGCGCCGCCGACTTCTCGGCCACGAAGAGAACCGTCTTCTGCATGGCGAGGCATTGCGAGATGATATTGGCGATGGTCTGGCTCTTGCCGGTGCCCGGCGGCCCGATCAGAACGAAGTCATGCCCCTCCTGCGCGGCCAGGACGGCAGCGAGTTGGGAGGAGTCAGCGGGTAGCGGTGTGAAGAGGTCGCGCGGCGCCAGCCTGCGGTCCACGTCGACCGCGACCGGCAGCCCCGGCGTCCCTTCGGCCAGGAAAGGCTCGGTCGGGTTGTCCACCAGATGCTTGACCAGCGCGCTCTCGCGCAGGCTGTCGGTCCGCTCTACAAGGTCCTTCCACATCAGGAACTTTGCAAAGGAGAAGGTCGAAAGCGCCAGCTCCTCTACCACCTCGAAACCGGCAACATCACGCACCTTGCGGCGCATGATCTCGAAGATGCGTGGCAGGTCGAAACCGCTGTCATCCCGCGGCAGATCACCCTCCAGCTCGGGCACCTTCAAATCAAAGTCCCGCTTGAGAAACTCCAGCAGCGTGGTGTTGAAGCGCACGTCGTCCTCGTGATGCTCGATCACGAACTCCGACTGCGCGGACTTGCGGGAGATCTTCACCGGCACCAGCAGCAGCGGCGCCCGGTAGCTGCGCGTGTCCCCTTCGGACTTCTTCCAGCGCAGGAAGCCAGCCGCCAGGAACAGGGTGTTCGTGCCGCCTTCCTGCATGTCGCTTTTGGCGCGCCGGTGCAGCTCGAGCAGCCGGCGCTCGCTTTCCTTGCGGGTCAGCGGGACCGCAATCTGGCCCTTTGCGAAGGCATCCTTCGCGACTTCCTCAAGAAGCTTGGGTTCTTCCTTCGCCAGAAGGTCGCGCGTGCCGACCGGATCCTCGTCCTTCAACGCCAGCGCGCGGAACTTCTTGCCGTCGGCCAACTGATCCTCCAGTGCCGAGACATCAGGGCACAGGAAGGGGAGCGTCTGCTTGCTGTCCTTGAAGTTCAGCAGCCGGTTGCGCAGCGACAGGTCCAGAAGCTTGCGTTGCCAGCGAGAGATCCGGTCCGCTGGCGTCGAGGCTTCATCCTCGATCAGTTCGCCGGGCAGCAGGCCCAGATCCAGCGGGCGCGGCAGGGCTGCCGGACTTGCAGCGACGTCTTCCGCCTCGGCCTCCAACTCGGAGCGATGGCTGGCGAGCGGGCGAATCCGGGCCGCCCGGGCACGCCGGATGTCGACTGCCATGACAAAGCTGTGCTCATTGCGCTCGGAGGTCAGCTCGCGCGCCGTATCAACCGCCTGCTCGAACCCGACGCTGGGTTTCTTCGTCAGCAAGGTGGTCTCCATGACCACGAACTCGCGCGCATCGATGGCCTTCCGGACCGTCATCACGTCGGGCTCGCTGATGGTCCCGAAATCCCGCTCCGTGAGCCAGACCCCGGTCCAGGCATGCCCGTCGGAGAAGAGCACGACGGGGTTGAGACCAGCGGCTTCGAAGCAGCCGGCCAGCAGAAGAGCACTATCCAGACAGGTGGCCAGTCCTTCAGACTTGATGCGGCCGGGGTCGCGCACCTTCTGGCCGCGCAACTCGAAACTCGCCGGAGGTACCGCGTAGGTAAGCCCCATGCCGGTCGCGGCCGACCAGATCGCCCCGGCCAGCATCCATGTACGGGACGGGTCGCGGGTCTGGTAGCCATCCATGGCACCGCTCTGTCCGGCCCCCTCCAGTAGCCGGCTGGCCTCCTTGAGGACACCAGCGACAACCGAGTCATTGGGAGAGACGAAGGCCGCAAGCAGATGCGCCATGTCGCCGACACCACCCCACTCGTCTCGGGCCAGCATCTCGATCGGGCGCTGCTCCTGCAGCAGCTCCGTCTCGCCGTGCTTGACGACGAACTGCAGCTCTCCCCACTCTGCCTCATTGAGACCGCCGAGGATCACCGTATCCAGAGGCGTTTCCAGGTCGCGCAGCTCTTGTCGTTGCCCCGGCGCCAGTCGATCCACCGTCCAGTTCTTCGGGCGGATCAGACCGGGACTGCAAGTCAGTTCGAGAGTGATATTCTCCAGCGGCTCATCTGAAAGGTTCTCCAACACGACACTTTTCAGAACCGAGACACCGTTCTGGGACGATGCAAAGTTTACTTTATGAGCGACGGACAACTCCAGAACGAGCTGGTCACGCGCCTCTTCCCCAAAAGTATCAAACGACATTCTTGCGCTACCTGCCCCTTTAATCCCCAAGCCAGTCACTCATACGAGAATGTGTCTGTCAATTGCACCGTCGTTTCACCAAAGAATTGAAAAGCGTGCCTATGCTCCCGCGATCTGGCGAAGTTGCGGCAGGAAGTTTCAGGCGCTCAGCCCCCGGAAGTTTCAGATTGTCAGGTCAGAACCAACAGAATTTGGAGCATATCTTATCCCTCATACCCACTAGAAGAATCTGGAAGACGCCCACGCCTACGCAAACGGTTGCCGCGACCGAACGCTCTGCTCACTTCCTGCCGATGCTCGCACAAGTGTCACCTGATAGCAGAAGGGTGCAGTTTCGGTAATTTCCACGATATCTCCGGCACGCGCACCGTTGTCCGCAAAGAAGCTGCGTACCCAGGATCGGTCACGGAAGATCTTCTTGGTCAGGTCGATATCGGTGACGGCCGGAAGCGCTCCGCCCCAATTGATGGTCAGGGTCCGCGCGGCTGCACTTGCCCTATTGCTCCCGCCAAGGGCTTCCTTCGGGAAAGAGCTGATGCAATCGCGCAAGTAGAAGTGATTGTTATTGAGGTTGCCCTGCGTCAGCACGCTCCGCCCAACGAGACCGCGGATTGGTGTATCAGCCTCGGGCGTCTGGTCTCCCAGAGGTGATGACAGCTCGGAACGGACGTTGGCGGCCGCACGCGGCGAGCTCCCGGCATCTTCCTCGTCTATGACATCGAAATCCTCCACGACAGCCCGCGCGCCGCCTTCCGCCCTCAGCACGACTTCCGCCGCGGCGCGCGCGTCTTCGCCGGCATCGTGGTGCTCGAACTTCAGACCAAGGTGCTGCTTGAGCGAGGCAAGGCCATGCCCGCCGTTTCCCTTCAGCTCGGGCCATGCCGCGCGGGCGACGGTCACGCTGTTCTGCCAGTTCCAGCCCGGCTCCTGCCGGTCAAGCGTGGCACAGGCGGCGCGAATCGCACTGCGGTCGAACCCGGAATGCTGATAGACCGGGCAACCCGCGAGCCGTTCCTCCAACAGGTCAAGGACCTCTCCGATCGTGGGCGCCCCGACCACCATGCCAGGCGTGATGCCGTGCAACCCGCTGAAAACCCAGTGATCCATTCCAGGGTCGACAAGGGTTACCCAGGTCTCGATGCGGTCATCGGGCAGAACGCAGGCAATCCCTACCTGGCAAATGCTTGCGCGATCATGGTTTGCGGTCTCCACATCGAGGGCGAAGAACCGGAAGGGGCCATCGGGCAGTTTCGGCAGCGCGTCGTTCGCGGAAGCGACATCGCGGGGTCCGGCTGCCTGGACATCCTCACGGGACCGCGCAAGCTGGCGCCCCAGGGCCGCGCGCTCGAAGGGGCTGAGGTCCAGCTCTTCGATCAGGGCATCGACAAGGGTCGTCGGCTCCTCGTAGGGGTCCATTCCGCGGCGGTTCCAGGCGATCATGTCCTGGGGCGCAAGCGCGATGACCCGGGCCTCGATGCCGGCGATATCCGCATCATCCGGCAGCGGCACCCAGACGGCCGCACAATGGCGCGCGATGAAGGCATTGCGCAGGGCCTTGGCGATGTCCCCATCTGCCTTCGTGGCCGGGTCATTGCGCAACCGCCACATCCGCCCGGTGTTGTACATGCGCGAGAAGTAGTGGCTGGTGCTTTCGGACCCGGTTCGGTGGCGCTGATGGATGCGCTTGCGGAAGGTCTCGGACGCCGAAGAGGTTGAACCAATGTAGCGGAAGGCTCCGGTGTGGTCGAAGAGCCCGTAGATGCCACGCGCATCATCAGGCGTTTCAGAGGTCGGTCGCGGGGTCGCCGCACGCAGCATTGCTAGGATCTCGGCTGCGGTAGGGATAGTCATGTCGTGCCTCAATCCTTCTCGATACACTGCCAGGCGATACCGCTAACAATGCCCCAGATACCCTCCTCGTTCGGGCGCCGCCAGCGCGGGATCGCACTTTGCATTCAGCCGTGATGCAGGAAAACGCGATTCGGCCAATGCCGTCAGATTCGGGGTAAATTAACACCTCCGATCCGTATTTCGCGAGCATGGCTGCGTCGGGTTTTGCGAAAAACTCTGAAATCTGGCCTTCAGAGCGTTTGCGAATAATATTTTGAAAACCGATTACGGCCCGCAGCTCTTGGCCTCCGGTAGAACCGCGACCTTTGCGAAAAAATTGTGGGCGCTGCGAGGGGCTTGCGCACGTGAAAAGGCTGCGACAGACCTAACAGAAATGCCGATGGATCAGTCTCTTAGATGGCCCGTCAGGCGTCAATGCCCACTCTCTCTTGCGGGGGGGGGAATGTCGGTCGTCCAGGAGCCCAAGTTGCCGAACCCCACCGTTATCGAAATCCCGGACAATGGCGGAGCGGTCGCAGTAATAGCCGACCTCCACCTCAAGTCCTATTTCTGGAATGGAAGCAACCCGCTCGAGTTTCATGGCCTCGAAGATCGGCTGTTCCAGCAAAACGTCGACGCCTTGATCGTCGCGGGTGACCTGTCCGACACCTTCGGCCCGGCTCTGGAATACGCGCTCGGATATCTGACCCGCTATGTACCCGCCGATCGCATCTACATCGTCCCCGGAAACCACGACTACTATTCTGGGCGGCTGGACGACGAGAACCGGCTCCGTGCCCTAGTTCACGCTAGCGGCAGTTGGTTCGCGCAGAAGACCGAACTCCGCCACCGCAGCGACCGATTTCTCTGCGCCACGTTATGGACGGACTTTGACCTACTGGGGGATCAGGAGGCTGCCAAGAACTTCGCCCGTCGATTCATGCGCGACTTCGACATGATCTCCATCGAAGCGCCCGGTCATGTGTCGCTTGACCCGGACGAGGTGCTGCCGCGCCGCATAGTCCCGGTTACACCTGAGGACATAATCGCCGTGCATCGGGAACACCGCGCTTGGCTGGAAGAACGACTGGCGACCCCACATTTCGCCGGCAATGGCAGGACCTTCGTGATCACGCATCATGGCCCGCACCCGTCCGCCGCAGGCCCAATCTCTGGTCTCACGCCAGCCTTTCATTCAAACCTGACCGAAGTCCTCGAGCGGAGCGACATCGACTCTTGGTTCTTCGGGCATTCGCACCGGAGGCTATCCTCGATAGTTGCTGGCACACGCATTCAGAACATCTCGATCGGCTATCCGGACGAAGATCATGGCGACGACGAGGATGATTTGGCGGAGGTCTGCTTTATTGCGCCGGCGCTGGACACGCAATCCTCGAATGAGCTTAGAGGTCTGCCGGCCAATCGACAGGAACTCGAGCAGGACTTCGAGTACGCGCTTCGGTGTAGCGAAACCGGCGTTCCTGTCCTGGTGGACGAACTCGCACCCGAAACGCGCGCCCTTCTGCGCTACGCACTAAGGGGATGCGCCTGCCCCGTGGAACCAGAAGGAGACGCATACTACGCAACTGATGTCATCGTCGCGCTCAGCCAGACACGGCCAGGTTCTGAATGATGCCGTTTGATGCGATCATTTCGATCTCGGGGATGCTGGCCTGCTTAGTTGGCCTTTTCCATGTCGTCATCGCCTACCTGCGGACGACGCGCTCGGCTGAACCTGATCCCGAGCGCGTAAGACGCTTCGTGGAAAGCGCCCCGCCGATCCCCGGCCACCTGCTTTACGCTCATCAGGATCGATGCCCCGAAGCGAGGCCCTCTCGCACGGAAGAGGCTGAGCTTGGTGAGAACGACCAAAAAGACCACGAGGCCCCGCGTTGACTACACCACTCCCCCTCGCGCCCGATCTCCAGGATCGGGAAACTGCTTTCTCCTTCGTATCTCGCCTCGCCGCGATGAACGGCGTGGATACTGCGGGCTTCTGTACCGACATGGGGCTGCCATTCACCAAGATGATTGACGGCAAGCCCGATGTCCTGGCCCGTCTGGCAGATCTCAGCGCGACTGATGTCGAGGAGCTGCGGAGTTGGTCTCCGCGCCACCTGGGCAACCGGGAGCATGAGTTCCGCGGCAATCGCGTTCATGCCAAGGCCATCAAGGAAAGCACCGTCCGGGGTTGCCCTGCCTGTCTGCGGGAGGATGCGGAAGCCGCCCCAGACAGTTTTGAAGGCGACATGTACATCAGGGGCCACTGGCTCTTCCGGCCTGTGACACTTTGCCTGAAGCATCACCATCCCCTCGTTCCGCTATGGGCCGAGGCCAATGTCAGCCGACGCTACGACGCTGCCGCTCGCTTGGCCGAGATCGCGCCCGGCGTATGGGCTGGAAAACTGAACAAAGAGCTTCGCGCCCCCAACCCGTTCGATGAATGGATTGAGGCCCGCCTGGCGGGCACCCTCACGGAGAGCTGGCTGGATCAGTTCGATCTCTACGCCGCCGCGCATTTTTGTGAACTCCTTGGGCGCGCCATTTGGGCGGTCAGATACCCGAAGTGGAAGAAGTTCGGCCCGGAACTTGCCTGGATGTCCTTCGAGATGGGCTTCCGCTTCGCGACGGAAGGGGAAGCGACAGTCCGCGATACCCTGATGCAGCTGCAGGAGACCATTGGCGAGCCGACCGACGGCCCCAAGAAGAACGCGCTCTATGACCGGCTCGCGTTCGACCTCTTGGGCGAGGCCTACGCACCCTTCCGGGAACTTCTCCGTGACCACATCGCAAGCACCTGGCCACTTGGCCCGGGCGACGATCTCATGGGTGAGCCTGTGCTGGAGCGAAAGGTCCACTCGGTCCGCACCGCCGCCCGCGAGCTTGGCATGGATCCCCGGCGCCTGCGCAAGCTGCTGGTCGATGTCGATCTCGTCCAGCCCGTCGAGACCGGCCGCGATGACCAATGGGAGCTGTTCGATGTCAAGGCAGCGCAGCCGCATCTCGAACGGATCAACACCCTGGTGTCCGCAAAGGACTTCCAGGAAGCATTGAACATGTCACGCTCGCAGTTCGAGCTCTTGCGAAAAGAGGGGCATTTCCCGCCCGTGATCGACGGTGGAGACCACAAGCCACTCTGGGACGTCCGTGCCGCGCACCTGCATCTGGAAAGCCTGTTGACCGGTGCCGAGCCAATCTATGTAACCATGCACGGCTGGGACGACATCCCGACGACCGCGCGAAGCCTCGAGGTCTCCCCCAGCACAGTCCTGAAGCTGCTCGAGGACGGCAAGGTTCAGCGGATCGGCCGACACACCAACCGTGATGGCTACGCCAGCATCGTCGTCACGAAAGGCGAGATCGAACGCCTTCTGGAACGCCCCGAGGCGCCGGGTCTCAGTATCGACGTCTTCGCTCGCCAGTGCGGTCTTACCCGCTCCGCCGCCATGCGGCTGGTGCGCGAGGGGCATGTCCCGTCCACGGAAGGCCGACACCCCAAGACCAAGGCACGGCAGCGCTTCCTGGCGCCAGGCGACCTCGCCGCTTTCCATGAGCAGTTCGTGACCCTGCGCGGCCTGGCCGTCGAGCTTGGCATGCCCTGGCAGGCGCTCCGGCCCAAGCTGGCGGCCGCGGGTCTCAAGCCTTTCAGTCCAGACGGGCAGGACTACGGCGCGGTTTTCGAGCGCAATGTCGCTACCGCAGCTGACCTTGAAACCACGAAACCAAGAAGCCTTCTAAACAAGGGGAAAGACGGGGAATGAAATACCTCATCACAACATATGACCGCAATGATGTGACTGATCATGCCAACTACTGCGAGGCTCATCAAATCCCATGCATATACGCGCTGGTTCTGGGCGAAAAATGCACTGTCTTCGTTCACTGCGAAAAACTTACTGGCCCCCGGAGCGAAGCCATCAAAGCCCATGAGGCCGAGTTTGCGGAATTTATCGCTCGTCTCGACAACACCTACGCGAAGCCCGCTTGGGTTCAGCCAACCCTGCCAATGTCATTCTGGTATCACGACCTGCCTGCTTCAGCTGCGGAGGACGTGGCGGAAGAGACATATGAATTCTTGAGAACGATCCTGGCTCCGTTCGACGACAAGTAGGTGACGAGCGGCTTCGCCACGCGAGGCATACCACTTGCGAGACAGACCAGGCCACTTGGCCAGCATTGCGGTCGAGCTGAAACGGGATCCCCCAAAGCCCTCGGTCACCCCGCTTCACGGCATGACGAGCGCAAACCGCGATGCAGTCTTTGCATCGGGCTTCATCCCTGGCCGGCGGTGTCACGCCCACCACACATTGCACTCCCGACAACGAACTAAGGAGAAGACTCACATGGACTATTCACCTGACGACTGGGTGATCCTGAACGTTTCGTTTGCGACGCGGGACAGAGCTTTCACTCAGCTCAGAGTGTTGGGCGGCTGGCGAGGCGGGTATCTCAGTGGAGATGCATGGCGCATAAACTCTGGTATCCAAGCCGTTCATGCGGATGACGTCGAATACCGCTTCCTTGGTCGATCAGGTTCTGTCTATCTATGCCCTCGCGACGGATATCGTATGTCACGCATCATGGCGTCTGGCTTAGCCGAGCTGAAGCGTCAACCGACCGTTGTCGATGCAGAAATTCTTGAAGACCGGAATTGGCTTGAACCGGGGCTCCTTGAAGCACTTCTCTCGAGGGCGGCTGACGATACAGCGGCGAGGTGACTTCACCTCGATACCTTCGTACGTCAGCGAAGTCTGCTTGATGCGCAGGTGGGAGACCTCAGCCAGAAGTGCCGCTGCTTCCGGCTCTGGGATGAAGCCGGTCGCGCTTGGCGATGGATTTGACCGGTCCAGCCCAAGGCGGGCGGTTCGGCCCTTGGCCGACCGCCGCGGTGCAGATACAGCAGACCAGCCATTCGTGCATCGCGCAGCATTTTCGGAGACTGAAGGTCGGCAGGGCGGACGAAGCAGACATTGAAAGTGACGAACTATTGCTGTTTGCCATCGAATGAGACCGGATGATCAGCCGATCTTTCTGCTGTAGCTTGAATTCTCCTGAAGGATTAGAAGTTGCGGAGCGACGCGATTGCGAAAGGCTCGAAATGCACGCTTGGCTTCTACAAAAGTATATCGCTCTCTTAGAGAGAGTTTACCCCGGTGCGTCCCAACTCTTGACTTCGAAATTTGATGAGCTGTCTGAAAATCAGAAGCTGTTCTTCCGTAAGTTAGCAACTGCCATAAGCATTTTCCATGCTCTCTCTGGAATGCTTAGGGTGTTGGCGGCTTTATTACTCTTGCTGGTCGGTAACGTACTGATATTTCAAAACTATGGTGCCGAGGACACGCAGAGGTTTGGCTCAATCTGGATCTCAGTTAGCGTCGCAGTTATTTTCCTAGATATATCTCCATTTACGCTGCTCATGACCAGAGACATCGATGGCAGGTCAATATTCCCCGAAGAGATTTCCGCCGAGGCAGTCCGCATACACGAAAAACTCAAACCCGCACATGATGCGCTCCGGAGAACAGTGGAGCTATCAATGCTTGTACTCGGAACACTGATGTCGGGGTATGGTGATTTGGTTCATCTTTGGGCTGTTCAAGTACTAGCTTGAACCACCGATATGTTGGCAAACCCTTGCAACTGCAGCATCCGACAATTTGGGCTCCAAGCCGCCTTGCGGCGCTGCGGCAGCAAGGTTGCAGCGAATTCGCACCAGATCCAAGCGGCCAGATGACGCCAGCCAGCCGAGGGTGTGTGGAAACTCTTTTGATATTTCGGCTTTCAGGGTTTTCTACTGGTTTCTTTTGGGTTTTCCGGTTTCTGGGCTATTTCGGGGCACATTTCGCCGGAGGGAGGCGGAAACCGAGCTCTCAGGGCGTTTTCTGCGGTGTAATTCGAGCCGGACGCCCGGGTTTAGGCCGGGATGGCGGTCAGAAGCCCACGTACCCCGATCAAGGAAATCATCCGTTTGATGTTATAGGCGAGGACATGGAATGCCATCTCGGTTCGGACGTTCTTGAGCGTTCGCATCCGGAAGTGCGTCGCTCCCATCCAGGCCTTGATCGTGCCGAACGGGTGCTCGACGGTCGAGCGGCGGAGGCCCATCAGGGCCGGGGCGCGGATCAGGCGGTCGCGCATCTCGTCGACCAGATGTTCGTGCTCCCATCGGGTGATCCGGCGCTCCTTGCCCGTGGTGCAGCGCGCCTTGACGGGGCAGCTCAGACAGGCGGTGGTCCAGTATCGCCGCGCCACCAGGCCGCCCTCTTCAGTCGTGTAGCGATATGACAGCGTCTCGCCTGCCGGGCATTGGTAGTTATCCGCATCCGCGTCATAGGCAAAGTCGGCCTTCACATACTTGCCCTTCTTGCGGTTGCCCGAGGTCTCAGGCCGGGGGAGGGTCGTGGTGATGCCATCCTCGTGACAGGCCAGAATTTCCCGGCCGCTGAAATATCCCTTGTCTGCCACCGCGCTCATTTCGTCGCGCACGAGAGCGGCCTTCGCCGCCTTGGCCATCGGCGACAGTTGTTCACGGTCGTGCCCGGCATTGATCACGTCATGCGTGACAATCAGATGGGTCTCGGTATCCACCGCCGACTGGGCGTTGTAGCCAACAAAACCGCTGCCTTTGGCGCTGGTGGCCATCGAGCGGCAATCCGGATCAGTCAGAGAGATCTGACTGTCCGGGCACTGTCTGAGCGCCTCACCCATGTCCACCAGGCGCTCGATCTCCTGCCGGATGCGCTCGCAGCGTTGCGCCAGGTTGGCGATCTTCTCGGCCCGGACCTCACCCTCTTCCTGACGGTCGATCCGGACCATTTCATCAAGATAACGCTGAATGCTCGCGACCAGATGGGCGGTGCGGCTGGCGATCTTGCCCTTGGTGAAATTCTTATCTCGATTGTTGACCGCTTTGAATTTGGAGCCATCAATGGCGACGCAATCCCCCTTCAGCACCCCGATCCGGCGACAGAGCTCGACGAATTGCGCACAGGTTCGCCGAATGGCGGGGCCGTTATCGCGGCGAAAATCGGCGATCGTCTTGTGGTCCGGAGCTAACCGCCCGGTCAGCCACATCACCTCGACATTGCGACCAGCCTCCCGCTCCAGCGCGCGGCTGGAGGGCACGCGATTCAGATAGCCGTAGATGAACAGCTTCAGCAGCACCGATGGATGATACCCAGGCCGCCCTGTCCGCGCCGGCAAGGTTCTCAGGAAACCGATCTCTCCAAGATCAATCTCCTCCACAAAGAGATCAATCACGCGAACCGGATTGTCCTCTTCGATCCAGTCCTCAAGCCGGTCTGGAAAAAGCGTAACCTGACCCCGCTCCACACTCTCGATATATCCCGACATGCCTGCCTCCAGCCTTTGCATAAAATATACATCATCTGGAGTTTCCACACACCCTCAGCCCAAAGGCGACATTCGTTCTGCAGTTGCATCTGATTGCCCTGCCTACTGGCAGGGGCGGAAAGGGGTCATTCGCTGCGGAGCTCATGAAGGTCTGCAGTGCCCCATTTTCCTTTTTTAAGTGCAACGACGCTCGACAAAAGGCACCACCGCAGTCAAACTTATGTCGGAGCGGACAGACCTTAAGTTGCAGTCTTCCCAATTGCAGAAATTTAGCGAGAACGTATGGAGCGTTGCGTTTGGAACTTATTAAAGAAATTGAAATTCGTTATTTTCGGAGTTTTTATAAATTTCGGCTGAAAGACCTCGGCGACCTAAGCATTATTTTTGGGAAGAATGACTCAGGGAAGAGTAATGTGGTCCGCGCCCTAAACTTGTTCTTCGCAGGCCGCCCAGAACACTCTCACCCATTCGACTTCCCTATCGATTTCTGTGAACAAAGACTCTCGGAATCAGAGGTCGCCGACGATGTTCGGAAATTCCTTTATGTAAAAGTGACTTTCAATACGCCCTCGTCCTACAGAAAGTCACTCGGAGCCACCTTCTCGATAAAACGACAATGGACTGTCTCTCGCGGCGCCGACTACAACGAAGAAATTTCGCGACACATTCCAAAGCAGAAGCACTATCTTGTTACCCGACTGCTCAACAAAATTAAATTCATCTATATCCCCGCCATTAAGGATCTTAGTATTTTTGAAATGCTGCTCGCCAGCATCCACGAAACAATCTCCGAATCCGCTGATTTCACCAAGGCCATCGGCGACTTTTCGAACCAATTGCAGAAAATGACAAGCGAGATGTTTAAGGGTCTTCCTGAAGAAGTATCTTCAAGCACCAAAATCGGCGCACCAACTCAATTGAGTCAGTTGTTCCAGACACTCGACTTTGAAACACTCGCCAATGGCGAATTGACGCCCAAGTCTCTCACCCGTCAGCGAGGAGATGGCGTCAAGGTTCGGCACATTCCAGAATTGCTGAATTTCATTTCTGAGAAAGACAAATTTGATTTCCATATCTGGGGCTTTGAAGAACCTGAGAACTCTCTCGATTTCGTTGCCTCACAGTCCGAAGCTTCTCGAATGCTGGCGTTGGCAAAGGGTGATCGCGTCCAGGTGATAATGACCACTCACAGCCCATCCTTCTACCTGCTGGATGACCCTTCTGTGGCGAAGTATTATGTCAGCAAGAATTCAAAGGGGCTTTCCACTCCCACACAGGGGAAGGACTTGAAAGAATTTGACGCCCAAAGTGCGCTTCAAGATGGTTTCTACCTCCCGGCGGTGGCGGAAGCCGTCAAGCAAGTCGCCGAGATTGAGGCCCGCGCCAAGCAAGCCGAGGAGGCTGCGACAAATCTAGCGCAGGAACTCGCGGAGATCACAACGCCCGTCGTTTTGACCGAAGGCCGAACCGACGCCAAGATTTTGCTTTTAGCATGGGAAAAGCGGCGCGGAGGAACGCCGCCATTTCAAATACGGAGTTGTGAAACGGGCGGGGAACAGGCCGGTTCAGGAAACGGCGGCGCGGGCAGCTTGGCTCTGCGCGTCAAGGCCATCGCGGCCGATCACCCCAACACCGTCGTTGCGCTGTTCGATAGAGACCCTGAAGGCATCGCAGCATACAAGCTAGACAAGAATTTCGTGGAGTTCGATGTTGTAGGCCACAAAGCAAAGCGCGGAATGCATGGCAAATCCTACGCAGCTCTTCTGCCTGCGCCAGATTTCAGAGATGATTGCGCAGCGTACCAGAATCTGCCGATTGAATTCTTGTTTCGTGACGAACACTTAGGGAAATCCGTGGATGGAAAGCGACTCGCCCTCAAAGGCAAGAAGGCCAGCACTATGGTAGGAACCCAGAAGGTAGAGAAACCACTTGATGACGTGACACATTTTAAAGACGTTGGAAATGGGAAAACTGACTTCGCAGAAGTGATTGTTCCGAGCTTTGACGCTGAAGCATTCGATGCATTTGATCAAGTTTTTTCGATTATCGAAGGGTTAATTGCGTTTGAAGCTGCTCGTGTTGATTGAAGCCTGCCTACGTTCCTTAGTTAAAGTCGTGACCTTTAGAATATGCAGCTATAGTGGTCCGCGTTTTGAACCATAGTTTCTACTTTTGAATTGCAGGACATGGCTGTGATCGGTCATCCGCCGCACATCGCACGAATGACCGGAAAGGGCCGGTCTGGTTCCGATGGGCGAAGACGGTTCGCAACTTTGCAGCGGCAGCTTCCTGCGCTTCGCTGCCCCTGGTGCTGACCGCAGCATACGAAAGAGCAGCCGCCGCTTACTGAATGGCAGCTTTCGGGAACTCGTCGCCTTACAGCAGAGGTTTCGCTGCACCTCGCATGAATGTCGTAGTTGGGCTGACACCTGCTATTCACCGAGTGGGATTTCAAAGTCCGCTTTCGCGGCATAGCCCATTCCGGCTGCTGATCAGACTGTTCTGACAGGTTTATGAAAGTACTGGGCTGGAAGCTCCTATCATCATGGATGATCGCTGCCCTGCATGGTGGCGGCGCAATCTCTCTGGTTTGTGTGACGCTCTCGGGCATCGGTTGCGGGCACGCCCAGGAAGGGGCATGTGGAAGGTCAATCTCAACTCCTGTATCGGCATGATATGGTTTACCAGCTGCCCCTTACCGTCACACCACTCCCCCGCGAGACATTTCCCTCGTTCTTTGCTCGGCTCGCTGCCGCCAACGGCACCGACGCCATCAGCTTCGCGATGGATATGGGGGGCAGCCTGAAGCGCGTGGTTCATCAGGATGCGGAAATGGTCAAATTGGTGGGCCAACTCGCGGGGATCACTGATGAGGAGATGACCACACTCCTGTCGTGGACGGGGGAGCCTCTGGGCGATGTTCGGATGCAGTATCGCGGAGAGGTGTTTGTCTCACGCGCGGTCAGGAATCCCGTGGTGCGTGGCTGCTTGCGGTGTCTTGCAGAGCAAGCAGCCGCGCCCGGTGTTCCCCTCGCAAACATGGCCATGCAAGGGCATTGGCTGTGCCGTGGCGTCGACATCTGCATAACTCATCAGCAGCCTCTTGTCCCGCTCTGGACAGAAGGCAATCCCGTACGTCGTGAAGACATGGGCGCACACCTGCGCACACTGTTGCCAGACCTGACATCAATGACAGCAAAGACTGAATGCGTCGCGGTCAGCGCCTACGATGCCTGGCTCGACAAGCGACTATCCGAGAACCAAGATCTGACATGGCTGCGGACCCAGACCAGCTTCGCGGGCATGACCATGTGTCTGGCGCTCGGCGAAGATATTCTCCGGCATCAAAGTCTGACCCCCAATGACCGCGCGGCCAAGGCAGCCGGATTCGGTGTCATCAGCTCCGGGCCGGACGCAATACGCGCCACGGTGCGCAGTCTTCTCCGCAGGGACGACGGCACGCTCACAATCTCAAAATCCCCCCTGAAGAGCCTATCTTACACACTTGTCGAGGCCTACCCGGACAGCATGGAATTCGACGACTTCCGGCAAATCATTCGTGATGAACTGATGACCTTCTGGCCCATCGCGCCGGGAGACACACTCCTAGGGCAAGTGGTGGAGACGCGCCGCTTCCATACCATCGCCAGTGCTGCTGAAGAGACAGGACTGCACAAAGGGCTGCTTCAGGACATACTGACCGCTGAGGGCGTCTTCGACCCGACACAATGTCAGCAGACGCACCCCCGGACCTTCGACGCAGAGGCCTACGCGGCCTTCCTTGCGGAAATCCCGCATCTCGTTCCCGGGTCCGACATAATGACGGAACTCAGCGCGACCGAAACGGAGTTCGAAGCACTTTGTGCAGAGGGCGTGCTGCGACCATACCTCAAGACTGCGAAGGTCCTGAACAGGTGGCGGCGGGCTGATGCCACTGCATTGCGCGAAACGCTGACGTCGCGCCTCAGAAAGAAACAGGCCTCGCGGAACGCCGACACACTCCTGATGACCAGGCGCGCGCTTGGGGTGCGGCTCACCGCGCTGATCGCAGCCATTCAGGACGGGCGACTGGCCGCCTTCCGCCACGATGATCAGGAAGGTTTTCATGCGATCAGGGTCGATCGAATGGACGTCGAGGCACTGATCAAGACCTTGCCGCCAGACGTGCTCATCGATCGGCCTGAAACCAAGGTGATCAGTGCCAGCGTCTTCGGAAAGCAGATCGGTCTGGTCGAACCGAAATACATGGTGCGGCTTGTCGCGACAGGTCACAGTCCGGGCACGGAGATCACGAACTCGGTCACGAAGCGCAAGCAATGGTCACTTGCGGAAGATGACATTGCTGCCTTCCACAAGCGATTCACGACAACCGCGCTGCTCGCGAGGAAGGCAGGCGTTCACCGTCGGACGATCACCAGCCAAGTCCAGCACCATGGCACGCAGCCATTCTCCGCTGGCGACGAGGTCTTCGAGGGCATCTACCTGCTCTCAGATGTTCAAGAAATCACGAAAACCAATTGAAATCAGAGCAATAGGGCCCGCGTGCCAAAACTCTGGACAAGCGAAAAACGTGCTTGACAGCCCTTGCGCAGGCTTATGCTGTCGTTTGCGCATTCATATGCTTTCTCTGACTGAACATAGGGAAATGGTGACCCCGGCAGGATTCGAACCTGCAACCTGCCCCTTAGGAGGGGGCTGCTCTATCCAGTTGAGCCACGGGGCCGTTGGGGGAGGCGATAGCAAATAGCCATTCCCACCACAAGCTTCATGCCGCGCGCGCAAGGGCCATTGTGTCCCTCTGCGGGACTGGCTAACCTCGATGCAACAAAGCAAAGAGGCCAAGCACGTGACCAACGACTCCAAGCGTCCGCTGACGCTGCGCGATGTTTCCGACGCCACCGGTGTGTCGGAAATGACCGTCAGCCGTGTACTTCGCAACCGGGGGGATGTGTCAGAGAAGACCCGTCAGAAAGTGTTGCTTGCCGCAAAGGAACTTGGCTACGTTCCCAACAAGATCGCCGGCGCTCTGGCCTCCAAGCGGGTGAACTTGGTGGCCGTGATCATTCCATCGCTGTCCAACATGGTCTTTCCGGAGGTCCTGACAGGGATCAACCGAGTGCTGGAGGATACCGAGTTACAGCCCGTGGTCGGTGTCACTGACTATCAGCCTGAGAAAGAAGAAAAAGTTCTCTACGAGATGCTGTCCTGGCGGCCGTCCGGTGTGATCATCGCAGGTTTGGAGCATACCGACCCAGCGCGCGCGATGCTGGCGGCTGCTGGCATCCCCGTGGTCGAGATCATGGATACCGACGGGAACCCTGTGGATTCCATGGTCGGGATTTCCCATCGTCGTGCAGGGCGAGAGATGGCCAAGGCAATCCTCAAGGCGGGGTACCGCCATATCGGCTTCATGGGTACCAAAATGCCGCTGGACCATCGCGCCCGCAAACGGTTCGAAGGGTTCACCGAAGCGCTGGCGAAAGAGGGTATCGAGATCGAGGATCGCGAGTTTTACTCCGGCGGTTCAGCGCTTGCGAAGGGGCGTGAAATGACGCAGGCGATGCTTGAACGCTCGCCTGAACTCGATTTTCTGTATTACTCCAACGACATGATTGGCGCCGGCGGGCTGTTGTCCTTGATAGATCAGGGAATCGACGTGCCTGGCCAGATTGGCCTCGCAGGCTTCAACGGGGTCGAATTGCTAGCGGGTTTGCCGCGTCAGCTGGCTACGATGGATGCGTGCCGTCAGGAAATCGGCATGAAGGCCGCGCAGATCATCGCGGCGCAACTCGAAGATCCGGATGTGGAGCTTGAGAAGCATGTGACGCTGACGCCGACGATTTCATACGGCGATACGCTGAAAAGACGCTGATTCAAATCGTTTGGATGAAGAAAAACGCGCGACCCTGATGGGGCGCGCGTTTCTTTGTTGGATGTGTGCACCGTCAGTAGAGCAGCATCAGGGGCAAGAGTGTGATCACAGGGAACAACACCAAGATCACCACCCGGATCAGATCGGATCCGACGAAGAACATGACTGCCTTGTACGTGTCCACCATGCGCGATTTGGGATCCATCGCATTGATGACAAAGAGGTTCATTCCCACGGGCGGCGTGATGAGGCCAACCTCGACGACGATGAGCGTCAGAATGCCAAACCAGATGGCGACATATTCAGTCTCCAACCGGTTTGCGATGCCTTGCGTCACGCGAATGCCGAGTTCTTTCATTTGCTCGCGGGTCAGCTCTGCGCCATTGGCGATCGCGTCCTGAATCGAGACGAGCATTTCTGCACCCATGCCCTCCGGCACACCATTTCGAAGGACCTCCATCGCGGCCTCCGCCTGCATGGCAGGGAGCGATACGAGGCCGAAATCCATTGCCGAGATCACCGGATAGAAAATCGGGATTGTCAGCAGGATCATCGAAAGGCTGTCCATCAGGCAACCCAGGAATAGGTAGAACACAAGGATCAGTGCGAGGACCATCCATGGGCTGAGGCCTTGCGCGACCACGAAGTTTGCCAGTTCCTGTGGCACCTGCGTCAAAGCGAGGAAGCCGTTGTAGAAGGCGGCACCCAGCACAATGAAGAAGATCATCGCGGTGGAGCGTGCGGTGACCAGAAAGCTATCGGTCAGCGTGCTGCGAGTCAGGCCTCCGTTGGCCAACGCGATCAACCCGGTTCCCAACGCGCCCACTGCCGCACCTTCGGTCGGGGTGAACCAACCGGCGTAGATACCACCCACCACAAGGCCAAAAACCAGAAGCACCGGCCAGACTGCGATCAGCAGCGCAAACCGTTCGCGCCACGGGATCGGTTCCCGGGTGCCCGCGCTTTCAGGGAAGAGGCGCACGTAGACGGAGATTGCGATGACATACCCGATTGCTGCCAGAAGGCCGGGAATGAAGGCCGCGAGGAACAGCTTGGCGATATTCTGTTCGGTCAGAATGGCGTAAATCACCAAAACCACAGAGGGCGGGATCAGGATGCCGAGGGTGCCGCCGGCCGCCAGTGTAGCGGTGGAAAACCCGCTGGCGTATCCATAGTTCTTCAGCTCGGGCAGGGCGACGCGTCCCATGGTGGCGGCGGTCGCCAGTGAGGAGCCGCAAATCGCGCCAAAGCCGGCACAGGCACCGATGGCGGCCATGGCCACGCCGCCTTTGCGGTGGCCGATAAAGCCTTCGGCGGCCTTGAACAGAGCCGTGGACATGCCGCCGAGGGTCGCGAATTGCCCCATCAGGAAAAACATCGGAATGATCGACAGCGAATAGGAGGAGAAGGTCGAGTAGGTCTCGTTCTTCAGGCGGCCAAAAGCCACCAGGGTGTCGCCAGTGACGGCAACCAAACCGCCCAGCCCGACCAGGAACATTGCCAGACCGATCGGAACACGCAGGAAGATCAACCCCATCAGAACGGGGAAAGACCAGATACCGATTTCGAGTGCGCTCATGATTGTGTCTCCACGCCGTCCTGGACGAGGATCCGGCCAGTAAGGGCTTCGATGCTGCGAACAGCGGCCATGTATATTCCGACGATTGCGGCCACTACAGCGGCCACAAGGCTCGTGCCATAGGCCCACCAGGTGGGGAATTCCAACAGGAACGACGTCTCGCCATTTTCGAATTTGCTGACCGTTCCAGCGCCAAGTCGCCAGGCAATCAGAACCAGCACAAGGGCGAAGATAATCTCGGTCACCATGCGCAGTATCCGGTTTGCCCTAGGCGGAAAGCTATTGGCAAAGACATCAACCGCTGCATGACCTGCAGTAATCTGGCACAGCGGAATGAACGAGAAGATCGCGAAAGCAACGCCCGCTTCGACCAGTTCGAAATCCCCGTTCACGGGGCCGACATGCGCCGTCATCCAGTCCGCGAATTGGGGCATCATGGCTTCAATCCCGTCGCTGTGAAACACGCCGTTCAGCAGGCGCCCGGCGATCGAGATACAGGTCAGAAGAATGAGAAGTGTCAGGACCGCGCCGCCGATCATCGCCATGATCCGCGCCAGCCCCATCATGTAGTTATGCATGCCTTTGCCCACCTTTGGCTTTATACAGCACCATTGCATGCGACGGGGCCCGCTGCACAGGCAGGCGGACCCCGTCAATGGATGTCTCGATTAGTTCTCGTACTGCGGCGTGTATTTTTCGATCAGCATGGTTGCCTCATCCAGAAGCGCCTGACCGTCGATTCCGCGCTCGGTCATGTCAGCCAGCCAGTTGTCGTAGATGGGCTGGGACCGCTCGCGCCATACGGCGGTCTGTTCTGCGTCCAGAGTGATGACGTTGTTGCCAAGATCCAGCGCATTCTCACGGGCGGGCATGTCGGAATCCGCCATGGTGCCGCCAGCAAAAACAGACATTTCAAGGCCGGAGTTGTCATCGATGACTTTCTGCAGGTCATCCGGCAGGCTGTCATACTTCTCTTTGTTCATCGCCAGAACAAAGGTCAGGGTATAAAGCGCGCGCCCTTCGAACTCGGTGTGGTTTTCGACCAGCTCCGGAACCTTCAGAGAGGTGGTGACTTCCCACGGAATCGTTGTCCCGTCGATCACACCCTTCGACAGGGCTTCGGGGATGGCTGGCACGGGCATGCCAACGGGGGTCGCGCCCATTTCCGTCAGGAGCGCGTTCACGGAGCGCGAGCCGCCGCGAATTTTCACGCCTTCGAGATCTTCTGGCGTCTCGACCGGGTCAGATGTGTGGAACATGCCTGGGCCGTGCACCCATCCCGCCAGGATTTTGAAATCCTTGAACTCGCTGTCCAGCCAATGGGATTCCATCATATCCCAATACGCGTGGCTGACGGCGCGCGCGTTGGTCATCATGAAGGGCAATTCGAAGACTTCGGTCGACGGAAAACGGCCCGGCGTGTAGCCGACGACGGTCCAGACGATATCGGCAACACCGTCCTGCGCTTGGTCGATCAGCTCTGGCGGCTTGCCACCCAGCTGCATCGACGGGTAGCGGTCAATCTTGATCCGATCACCAGACGCCTCTTCGACCTTGTCGGCCCAGACATCCAGGATCAGCTTTGGTACGTTCGCCTGCGCGGGCAGGAACTGGTGCATCTTTAGTGTCACCTCCTGTGCGGCAACGGGCAATGCGCCCATGGCGGACATTGCCAGTGCGGTGGCGGCACCGAGAATTGCTCTGCGAGTGGTCATGCGTTTCCTCCCTTTGACCGGGACCATTTACGGCTCCTCAACGGCAACCTTACCGCATGAGATCTCGATGTCGCGCCCGTTTTTTGAGCACGCATGAAGCTGAGCCATCCAAATGCCCTTGATGCAGGGCTATTAGGTGCTTTTGTAACTATCAACGGAAGAGGTGGGGTGTTTTTGCGCGAATTTCACTTTGGTAGCGGTCACATGCGCCGTCAGGTAGAGGCGCCCACGAAGGCGTGTGGGCGATTGCATTTCAGCCAGCCGCTGGAAAAGTCATGCGCTTTGATCGGGCGACTGAACAGGAACCCCTGGGCTTCGGTGCAGCCGAGCGAGATCAACCTGTCCCGCTGTTCACGTGTTTCAACACCTTCTGCGATCACGTTGATTCCGAGACTGCGGCCCATGGCAATGATCGCTGCGACGATACGATCATCTTTGCTATCGTGGGGCAGGGATTTTATAAAGCGGCGGTCGAGCTTGATGCGATCAATCGGCAGGTCCTTCAGCATCGCAAGAGAAGAGTACCCGGTCCCGAAATCGTCAATGGCAAGGGTCACCTTCAGGCTTCGCAGCTCCTCTATTGTATTCATGGAACTGCGCATACGTGGGAAAAGCGTGCTTTCCAGGACTTCGATTTCCAGTTGGCTCAAATCCAGGCCGTGGGCATCTGCCGTGGCCTTCAGGTCGCTGGCAAAGTCCGGAATCAGCAGCGTGGTTGCAGATATGTTGATCGAAATCTTGCCCGGCGCAAAACCATCATCCTTCCACTGTCCGATCTGAGCGCAGACTTCCTGTATGACAAAATTATCAATCGCTGTGGTCAGACCCACGTCGACGGCGAGTGGAACAAAACCGCCGGGCAGCAACAACCCCTTCTTTGGGTGCTGCCATCTCAACAAGGCTTCGGCACCGATACAGCTCCCGGTGCGCAGGTCAACTTGGGGTTGGTAAAACATCAGCAATTCGCTGTCCGAAATTGCGCGCCGCAGGTCGATTTCCATCTGCAGGCTGTCGCTGGAACGTTGCTCCATGTGTTCGGAGTAGAAGCAAATCTGACCGCGGCCCTTCGCCTTGGCATGGCAAAGCGACACGCCAGCCACCTGCATCAGGCCTCGCTGCCCTTCGCCATCCTTGGGGTATTGAGCGATGCCCATGCTGGCACTTAATCTGCACGTCAGGCCGTCAACGGCAACTTCATCCCCCAGTGTGGTGCTGATATCGTGCGCGATGTTGAGGACGGCCTCAGCGTTGGCGACGTGCTCGACCAGCAGAATGAATTCATCCCCCCCGATACGACCCGCCGTGATGTTCGAGGATTCAACGGTGCGTAATGCATTCGCAAGTCGCTCCAGAACGCGATCGCCGATGTCGTCGCCGAAAATGGAGTTGATATCTCGAAACCGGTCCAGATCGATGGTGATCAACGCCAGTTCAGTATGCGCGGCCTTCGCACGGATAATTGCAAGTTCCACTTGTGACTTCATCGCCCGCCGGGTTGGAAGACCGGTGAGCGCATCGCGCATTTTTGTCTCGACTGAAGACGCTGGTTTTGGCGTTGGCTTGAAGGGCCGGCGCGACCGGAACTCAAAGGTTATATCGGCACCGCCGCTCTCGTTATGAGCGCGCACCGACATGTTTTCTGTTTCTGGCAGATGACCGTGATCGAGTGTTCGTGCCTCGCCGTTCCAGGACCCGCTGCGTCGTGCCTCATCCAACGCGCTGTCCCAGAATAGTCTGCCAAATCCTTTGGCGTGAAGCGCCCAGATGGGTCGTCCCCGGATCTTGGCCAGTGGCAATCCGGTTTCGGACTGGAATTGTGGGTTGGCGTCAATGACACGTGCCTCCGCATCCAGAATGGCAACGCTATCTGTTCCGGGGCGGAACACTGCGATGGTGGAGGTCGCAATAAGAGGCGGCGATCCCTGTTCCGGCACGCGCCGGAGACGTCGAAGAGTCTCTGCGAGGAGCAGTGCAAGAATTATGGCGGCGCAAACTAGATAGAGCACGCCCACAGCCGGTGATTGCTGTGCGTAAAACGCTTCCGTGATTGTGGTTCCAGATGGGGCGGTATGTGCGCCCATGGCGTCGGGGCCGCTTAACCCCGTTTTCTGGTGACTGGCATCGCCACTCTCGGCGCGGGCGGTGTCCGTCGACGCAAACACGAGGGGAAACACGAGAAGCGGTTGAGCGCAGACCGTGCCAATCCGTCGAGAGGCTGTTTTCCACGCCGTCCGTCGCCGCATTCTGCCGCAGAGCATTGATAGCCTCCCGATCTTCTAGAACCGTAGCATCCAAGCTTCACCTGTCAACTGGAGGTTGTTGATAAAAATACCGTTAAATACCCAACGCGGGCGCAATCGCTCTGACCGTGCAGCTTGGGTCTATTCCCCACCCATGGCGGAGCCCTCACGTGGGCGCAGATTCCTCACTCGTTCGGCAGCCAGTTGAATGCGCCAAACACGCAAGTGGAAAATGATTTGATTGACGGGTCAGTCAATAACTAGATAGGGTGCACCATGAACCAAGAAGCCGCTGAAGCAACCACACGACAGGGTCTCGGATCCAGTTGACTCGGCTTGGCGGCAGACAGCAATCATTGCTCTCAACTCTCTCAGAGCCGCCTGCACCCCATTGAGCCACCAGAAAGACGCCCAGATGACATCTCCCAACATCCTGATTTTCATGGTCGACCAGTTGAACGGAACACTGTTTCCGGATGGCCCGGCGGACTGGCTGCACGCGCCGAACATGAAGGCACTGGCACAACGCTCCACCCGGTTCAAAAACTGCTATACCGCCAGCCCCCTCTGCGCACCGGGACGGGCCAGCTTCATGTCCGGACAGCTGCCCTCCGCCACTGGCGTCTATGATAATGCCGCCGAATTCGCCTCCTCCATCCCGACATACGCCCACCACCTGCGCCGTGCGGGCTATTACACCTGCCTCTCCGGCAAGATGCATTTCGTCGGCCCCGACCAGCTGCACGGCTTTGAGGACCGGCTTACCACCGACATCTACCCGCCCGATTTCGGCTGGACGCCCGACTATCGCAAACCGGGCGAGCGCATCGACTGGTGGTATCACAACATGGGCTCGGTCACCGGCGCCGGTGTGGCCGAGATCTCCAACCAGATGGAATTCGACGACGAGGTCGCCTTTCACGCCACCCAGAAGATCTATGATCTGGCACGCGGCAAGGACGACCGGCCCTGGTGCCTCACCGTCAGCTTCACCCACCCGCATGACCCTTACGTGACCCGCAAGAAATACTGGGATCTCTATGAGGACTGCGACCACCTGCTGCCCGAGGTGGGCGACCTCGGCTATGATAATCAGGACGCCCATTCCAAACGGATCTTCGACGCCAATGACTGGCGCAACTTCGACATTTCCGAAGAGGACGTGCGCCGCTCCCGCCGGGCCTATTTCGGCAATATCTCCTATCTCGACGACAAGATCGGCGAGGTGATGGAGGCCCTACGCGGCACCCGTCAAGATCAGGACACCATCATCCTGTTTGTCGCCGACCACGGCGACATGCTGGGCGAGCGCGGGCTGTGGTTCAAGATGAGCTTTTACGAGGGCTCGTCGCGGGTGCCGATGATGATCAGTGCCCCCAACATGACCCCGGAGCTGGTCACCGATCCGGTCTCCAACATCGATGTCTGCCCGACGCTCTGCGATCTGGCCGGGGTCAGCATGGACGAGGTCATGCCCTGGACCGCGGGCGAAAGCGTGGTGCCGCTCGGTCAGGGCGCAGAGCGGCAGAGCCCGGTGGCGATGGAATATGCCGCCGAGGCCTCCTATGCGCCGATGGTCTCGCTGCGGCAAGGGCGCTACAAGCTCAACCTCTGCGCGCTGGACCCCGATCAGCTCTACGATCTCGAGGCCGACCCGCACGAGCTGACCAACCTGGCTGAGGATCCCGCTCATGCCGACGGCTACGCCGCGCTGAAGGCGATTGCCGCTGACCGCTGGGATCTGGATCGCTTTGACGCCGATGTGCGCGCCAGCCAGGCCCGCCGCTGGGTGGTCTATGAGGCCTTGCGTGAGGGCGGCTATTTCCCATGGGACTATCAGCCGCTACAGAAGGCTTCAGAACGCTATATGCGCAACCACATGGATCTCAACGTCGTCGAGGATCAGGCACGGGCGCCGAAGCTGGACACCTGAGCCCGGGGTCACGCGCCTGCTCGCGATTGGGCGTCGGGCGCGTGCTGTGGTATCAGCTTGCGTGCACAAAGCGCTTGCGTCCCGGGCGCAGGGTTTGCAGAAGTTTTCAGCAGACCACATCGGAGGCACCATGGACGATCTGGATCGCCGGATCATCGCGGCACTACAGCACAACGCACGCGAATCCACGACCAAGCTGGCGGCAAAGCTCGGGGTGGCGCGGACCACCGTGCATGAGCGGATCACCCGGCTGGAGGACCGTGGCATCATCGCGGGCTACACCGTGGTGCTGCGCGATCCCGATGAGGGAAATACCGTCATGGTGGTCGTGTTGCTGGAGGTACAGCAGAAGGAAACCGGTCGCATCACCAAGCGACTGGAAGCCTATCCCGAGATCCGCCAGTGCCTGTCGATCAATGGCGAATACGATCTGATGGTCTCGGCCGAAGCGCCGCGGATTGAGGATCTGGATATTCTGGTCGATGAAGTGGGCCGCATTCCGGGGGTGCAGCGCACCAATACGCTGGTGGTCTTCGGGCGTCGGATTGATCGCGTTTGAACGATATGACGATTGATCCGTCATAACGGCGCGAATTTACGTCAGTCCGACAATCCAATCCCTACAAAACGAACAATGGAACCTGCACCCTGTTTGAAAACAAGGAGGTGCAGGTCACATGCAATGGAACATCTGTGTCGTGGGCGCGGGCAAGATCGGTCAGGCGATCGCCACGTTCCTGAAGACATCCCCCAATTATCAGGTCACCCTCGCGGATCATGATCTGAACGCGCTGAGCGCGGTCGCGGATCTGGGCGTGCCGACCCGGCAGATCGATGCCAAGGATCCGGTGGATCTGGCTAAGGGGCTTCAGGGCTTTGACGCGGTGATCTCTGCCGCGCCGTTCTTTTTGACGCCAATGATTGCGGAGGCCGCCAAAACGGCTGGCGCGCACTACTTCGACCTTACCGAAGATGTGGCCGCCACCGATGCCGTGCGCAGACTGGCGCAGGACAGCAAGACGGTGTTCATGCCCCAAAGCGGCCTTGCGCCCGGTTTTGTGGGCATCGCGGGCGCATCATTGGCGGCGGAGTTTGACGAGCTGGACAGCCTGCACATGCGGGTGGGTGCGCTGCCGAAATTTCCGACCAACGCGTTGAAATATAACCTCACATGGTCCACCGACGGGCTGATCAACGAGTATTGCAACCCCTGCGATGCCATCGTGAATGGCGCGCGCACCAAGACCGCGCCGCTCGAAGATTACGAGCGTCTGAGCCTTGATGGGGTGGAGTACGAATGCTTCAACACCTCGGGCGGGCTTGGCACCTTGCCGGAGACGCTCGACGGGAAGGCGCGGGCGGTCTCTTATCGGTCGATCCGCTATCCCGGCCACTGCGACATCCTGAAAATGCTGCTGCATGATCTGGGGCTGGAACGCCGCCGCGACCTGATGAAAGAGATTTTCGAGAGCGCATTGCCGCGCACCGATCAGGACGTGGTGCTGGTCTATTGCACCGCGCGGGGCCGCATCAATGGCGAGCTGCGTGAAAAGAGCCTGATCAACAAGAGCTATTCCCGCCAGATCGGCGGCAAGACATGGAGCGCGATCCAAGTCACCACCACCGCTGGTGTTCTGGGTGTGGTGGATCTGGTGCGGCGCGGCGAACTGCCCTCCAGCGGCTTTGTGCGTCAGGAGCAGGTGAACCTTCAGGCGTTCCTTGAGACTGAATTTGGCCAGCTCTACCGGGCGGGCGACATTGACCACATGACAGACACAACAAAATTGGCAGCTGAGTGATGAAAGACATGGCACGAACAGCAGACGATATCCTGAAGAACCTTGACCTCACAGCAGCAGAGCTGAGCGGTGGCAATCGCGCGGTGCGCTCGCCCATTGATGGCAGCACGCTGGCCGAGGTCCACGACACCCCCGCAAGCGAGATGCCCGCGATTCTGGATCGCGCGCAGTCCGCGTTCAAGGCATGGCGCGTGGTGCCGGCCCCGCGGCGCGGTGAGCTGATCCGCCTGCTCGGCGAAGAGCTGCGCGCGGCCAAGGATGACCTTGGCGCGCTGGTCAGCTGGGAAGCGGGCAAGATCACCTCGGAGGGCCTTGGCGAAGTGCAGGAGATGATCGACATCTGTGACTTTGCAGTTGGTCTGTCGCGCCAGCTTTATGGTCTGACGATCGCCTCGGAACGTCCTGGCCACAGCATGCGCGAGACATGGCATCCCTCGGGGCCGGTGGGCGTGATCTCGGCGTTCAACTTCCCGGTTGCGGTCTGGTCGTGGAATGCGGCGCTGGCGATTGTCTGCGGCGATCCGGTGATCTGGAAACCGTCGGAGAAAACACCGCTGACGGCGCTGGCCTGCACCAAGATCTTTGAACGCGCGGTAAAACGCTTTGGCGACGACGCGCCCGAGGGCCTGCTGCAGACCCTGATTGGCGATGCGGAACTCGGCAAGGTGCTGGTCGCCAGCCCATCCGTGCCGGTGATTTCCGCCACGGGCTCGACCCGCATGGGCCGCGCGGTGGCGCCTGTGGTGGCAGAGCGGTTCGGCAAATGCATTCTGGAGCTGGGTGGCAACAACGCGATGATCGTGGCCCCCTCGGCGGATTTGGAAATGGCAGTGCGGGCGATTGTGTTCTCTGCCGTGGGCACCGCCGGTCAGCGCTGCACCTCGCTGCGCCGCCTGATCGTGCATAACTCCATCCGCGAGGATCTGGTGAAACGCCTGAAGGCCGCCTACGCTGGTCTGCCGATTGGCGACCCGCAGGCCGAGGGCACATTGGTTGGCCCGCTTGTGGACGAGGCCGCAGGGGATGCGATGACCTCGGCGCTGAAGGCGGCCGAGAGCGAGGGCGGCACCGTGCATGGTGGCGCGCGCGTCACCGAGGGCGTGCCCGCGGGCGGTGTCTATATGGCGCCAGCAATCGTCGAGATGCCCGGTCAGAGTGCGTCGGTCAAAGAGGAGACCTTTGCGCCGATCCTATACGTCATGGGCTATGACGATTTTGAGGACGCGGTGGAGATGCAAAACGACGTGCCACAGGGGCTGAGCTCCTGCGTGTTCACGCTCAATATGCGCGAGGCGGAGAGTTTCCTCACTGCGGCGGGCTCTGATTGTGGCATTGCCAACGTCAACATCGGGCCGTCGGGCGCGGAAATCGGCGGTGCCTTTGGCGGCGAGAAGGAAACCGGCGGCGGGCGTGAGAGCGGCTCTGACGCGTGGAAATCCTACATGCGCCGCCAGACCAACACCGTGAACTATTCCGCAGAGCTGCCGCTGGCGCAGGGTGTGAAGTTCGACATCTAAGGTCGGGGCATTCCGAGTTCGGCTGTCGCGCAAGCGGCAGCCACGCGCCCGCCGGAGTGAGGCGGGACAAGCTGTGTGATGGTAACGAGTGTCAGAGGGTCTCCCTCCCTACCGAATGCGGCGGGGAGGTTTCTGTTAGTCTGCCGCGATGGCAAAGCTCTCGACCGGCTGCGAGACATTGTGCAGTTTCACATGTCCCAGCGGTTTGGCCTCGGCGGTCTCAGTCAAGATGTCGCGTGACACCACGATGCGATGGCCAATGGTCTTGCCGTAATCGCCCAGACGTGCGGCGATATTGGCGGCCTGACCGATCACGGTGAAATCCAGCCGCTCCTGCGAGCCGATGTTGCCATAAAGCACCGACCCCGAGGCAATCCCGATGGCGCAGTCCAGATTGGGCAGCGACGGGCAGGGCTCGATCTCGGCCAGCGCGGCGACAATGCCCCGTGCGGCAGCGAGCGCCTGCGCGCGGGCTTCGGCCGGGTTCTGGCCGGCCGGGAACACCGCCAGCACCGCGTCCCCGATGAATTTTAGCACCTCGCCACCGTTTTCATGCACCACATCGGAGGTGGTCTCGAAGAACCTGTTCAGCAGGTTGATGTATTTGTCGCGCGGCAGGGTTTCTTCGAGCAGGGTGGAGCCGCGCAGATCGCAGAACATGATCGCGGCGTCGATCTCATCGCCGTCCCCTCGGCGGATGTTGCCCCCAAGCACCCGCGCACCGGAGCGTTTGCCCACGTAGGTTTCCAGCACGGCCTGCGCGTTTTCACGCTGCATGAAGACCTCGTAATAACGCGCAATCACCGCAGAGCATTCAAAGATCAAGCCCAGATCAGCAGTGCTGAAGCCATCAGGGGCGTCTGATGCGACGGTCAGCACATTAATCCGCCCGTCCGAGAATGGCAGCGGCATGGCGACATAGTCGGTCATGCCGCGGTCGCGCAGGTCGCGCAGGATCGGGAAGTCCTCGGGCGGAGTCGAGCCGGTCAATCGATAGCGCAGCCCCCCAAGCCCCTTGGAGACATGGCGCAGCGGAGAGTTCTTGAACTCCGGCTTTTCGTGGATCTCGTAAGAGGGCGAAAACGTCTCCACCCCCGGCACGCCTTTTTCCCACAGGTAATGGTGGCCCGCGATCCGGGGATGCAAGGCCCAGGCGAGGATGGTCAGGCGGCTGATGGGCAGACCCTGTTCGTGCAGTTTGGCGACGAAGGCCTGTGTGAAATCCACGGGCGAGGGCAGGAAGGCCGCCTCGCGCAGGAGCCAGTCCACCAATGGGCCGGAGATATTGCCGTCATCGGGCGCTTGCAGGCGGTTTGGACCCAGATCCAGCCGGTCGAGCGCCTCGGGTATGAAGCCGACATGGCCTGTGATCTGGCGCGCCTCGGGCAGGGTTTCGTCATAGCTCCAGACCGCGCTGCACAGCTCCTTCTTGCCGGGCAGGATCAGGTCGCGGTAATGGGCGGTGCCCTTAAAGGGGCAGAAGGTGGTCTTGCTGCAGGCCTTGTCCATATCCACCAGCAGGTCTTCCTTGGGGAAATAGACCACGGGGGAGAGGCGTGTTTCATACATCACCTTGGCACGACTGCTCTGCGCGAGGAGCGTGTCGCCGTGATAGGCAGCAACCGGGCCGTCCAGTTGCTCCACAAGGATACCGTAACCGCTGCGCGGCGAGACCTGAATGTTCATGGGGTGTATCTGTCCAAAACTAGCCTTCCTAATATGGGAAGGTTTGCGGCAGATTTCCAGCCCCTCGCCCGCTGCTGGGATCACATTTGAGGGATTGCGCCGTGCGATGCACGTCGCCGGGCGGCAGGCCGCGCCTTCGGCGCGGCCTGCCGGGCCCAACGGGAGGATGGGAATTTTCAATTCACAGACGACGGGCGGGAGCACCCCCGCCTTTTGCGTATCCGGGGTGACCCGGGTGGACCGGGGCGGGCGTCACACCATACGGATGACATCCTTGTTGATCGCCAGCACATAGCCGCGTTTGGCGATGTTCTTGACCAACAGCTCGCTGATCATCTGATTGCCAAGGGTGTCGCGCAGGCGTTTGATCCGCGTGGCCCCGGCGGCCTCTTCGCAGTCAGTGCTGGATTTGCCGGAAATCACCGCCTCGATTTCAGCGCCCGAAAGCACATCATCATCGAGCCGCGCCTCGGCCAGCACCGAAAGCGTTTCCATCGCGGCCTTGGTGAGCTTGAAGCCCATGTTGTTGAGGTAGACGGTGTGTTCCTCTCGGCTGATCAGCAGTTCGGTCACCTGGATACCGGCCCGCTCGATCTGCGCCATGCGGCGGTTGAGCATCACCAGCATCGCCAGCACCACCAGTGCCGCGATCATCATCGCCGTTGCAAACACCAGGAGGACGAAGATCACCATCCGGTAGCTGGCCAATGTGTCGGCAAAGGCGGTGCCGGATTGCGCAAGGATCTCCAAGAGCTTGACCTCGGCTTGGGTGGTTAGGTCGTTCTCGACGAATACCCGTTCCACGCGCGCGTTAAACGCATTGCCATCGGGCAAAGTGAGCAACAACACCGTGCCCGCGATCACCAACAGCGCAACGATGGCGCCAATACCCAACGCGATCACCCGTGATCCGGCGTTGCGAACCTCAGAAACGGAGAAAGTTGGATCCGGCATCCGCTTTCCTTTTGTCGAGCCCCTCGGGGCCAAAAACGGATAGGACGTTCAGAAGCGTCCAGCCTGCGCGTTGCAGACGGGCGGCCACCTCATCGCGGGCGGCGGATTTGGAGCAGGCCCCGGAGAGTTCCATCACACCGTAATGGAGCTTCAGCGGCTGGTCCTGCTTTGCCTTGTAATCGGCATAGCACCCGGCCGCATGCGCGGGCTGCGCGAGGGCTGCGAGGAGCAGCAGAAGGGCGGGGATTTTGCGAATGTGTGTCATGCGCCCATCATGCAGTCGGGGCCCCTGATATTCAATGACAACAGGGTGTTGGGGCGCTGATATTTGATAACAGGCGGGCGTTATTGCCTGTCTTTCAGCGTCGGGGCGAAGGTTGGGTCATCCGGTTGACGTCCAGCCGACCCACGCACCTGACACAGGATAGACTGTTATGACCCAAGTTCCTCAAAACTCTCGCAACGCTCATCGCAAGTTCATCGCTGTCATTTTGGCAGCTGCCGTCGCGATTACCGGATTTTCGACCGCTCCGGCACGTGCTGACAGCGACGACATCGCGAAATTCATCGCCGGTGCCGCGATCCTTGGGATCATCGGTGCTGCGATCAATGACAGGCGAGATGATCGCCGCGAGCGCCCGCATGTCGATCCCAAACCACACCCAAAGCCGCTACCACCGCGTGTTCGCCGCTACGATCTGCCAGCCAAGTGTCTGACCAATATCCGAGTGCGCGGCAAGGATCGTCGCCTCCTTGGGATGCGCTGTCTGAACCGCAATTATGACTTTGTGCGCAAGCTGCCCAATCGGTGCTATGCAGAGCTGGAGAACCGGCACAAGAGCCGTCGTGGGTATCGTCCGGGCTGCCTGCGCAAGCATGGGTATCGTTTAGTTCGCCGATAAGCTGATCGGAAACCAAGGTATCGAGCAAAAAACTGGGGCGCCCTGTGCGCCCTTTTTAGTGTTAATCTCCCTTGCACGGTCCTTCAAAACCGGGTCTGTGGGTCGCATGGATTACCCTGATTTCTCTTTGGAAGAGGCCGCGCTGAACCGTGGCTATCTGCGCATTGCCGGTGTTGATGAGGTCGGTCGCGGCCCGCTTGCCGGCCCCGTGACTGCAGCCGCGGTCGTTCTGAACCTTGCTGACATTCCTGCTGGGCTGAATGATTCCAAGAAGCTGAGTGCCAAGAAACGTGTCGCAGTTGAATCCGAAATACAGGCCCGCGCCGACTGGGCTGTTGCTCATGCGAGTGTCGAGGAGATCGACAACCACAACATCTTGCGTGCCTCGCATCTGGCAATGGAACGCGCCGTGGCGGCATTGGATCCGCTGCCGGACTATCTTCTGATTGATGGGAACCTGATTCCGCGCGGCCTGGCGATTTCTGCCGAAGCCGTGGTCAAGGGGGATGGTCGCTCCGTGTCGATTGCAGCGGCTTCGATCCTTGCAAAGGAAGCCCGAGATCGGGTCATGGTGGATTTAGCGCAACAGTTTCCCGGATATGGATGGGAGAAGAACGCCGGCTACCCATCCAAACAACATCGTGACGCTTTGGTGAAACTAGGGGTGACCCCTCATCATAGAAGATCCTTTAAGCCGGTACACAAGATATTGTATCAAGAGTGAACCGTAGTCAGCTGATTCAAAAAACAAATTGACCTCGAATCCGGGATGACTCATCCTGTGGACAACCAGAATGAGCGCATAAGCGCCGTGGTTATCGAGGCAGAGCAAATGAACAAAACCATCGCGAAGGGCGCCGCAACGGCGCTCCCTTTAAACACGATTCTAGATGGCGACTGTATCGAGAGGATGGCAAGCATGCCCTCCAACTCGATCGATATGATCTTCGCGGATCCGCCCTACAACCTTCAGCTCAAAGGGCAGTTGCACCGCCCTGACAACTCCATGGTGGATGCGGTCGACGACGAATGGGACCAGTTTTCCAGCTTCGGTGTCTATGACCACTTTACGCGCGCTTGGCTGAAAGAGGCCCGCCGCATTCTGAAGCCCAATGGCGCGCTTTGGGTCATCGGATCCTACCACAACATCTTCCGTGTCGGCTCCGCGCTGCAGGACGAGGGCTTCTGGATCCTCAACGATGTGGTCTGGCGCAAATCCAACCCGATGCCGAACTTCCGTGGCAAGCGCTACACCAACGCGCATGAGACGATGATCTGGGCGTCGAAGTCCGAAGGGGCGAAATACACCTTCAACTACGAGGCGCTGAAATCCCTGAACGAGGGTATCCAGATGCGCTCCGACTGGGTGATGCCGATCTGCACCGGGCACGAACGCCTGAAGGACGCCAATGGCGACAAGGCGCATCCGACGCAGAAACCCGAGGCATTGCTGCATCGTATCCTGGTGGGCTCGACCAATCCCGGCGATGTGGTGCTCGACCCGTTCTTCGGCACCGGCACCACCGGTGCGGTGGCGAAGATGCTGGGGCGTGAATACATCGGCATCGAGCGTGAAGAGAGCTATCGCAAGGTGGCCGAGGCCCGCATCAAGGGCGTGCGCAAATTCGACCGTGAGGCGCTGCAGGTGTCGGCCTCCAAACGGGCGGAGCCACGCGTACCTTTCGGTCAGCTGGTGGAGCGCGGTATGCTACGCCCGGGCGAGGAGCTCTATTCCATGAACCGCCGCCACAAGGCCAAGGTTCGGGCAGACGGCACCTTGATCGGGGACAACATCAAAGGCTCGATCCATCAGGTGGGCGCACATCTCGAAAACGCCCCCTCCTGCAACGGCTGGACTTACTGGTGCTTCAAGAAGGATGGCAAAACCGTCCCGATCGACGTCTTGCGCCAGCAGATCCGGGCGGAAATGCAAAACTGAGCCACGGTTCTACAGAACATTCGAACGCCGACGGTGTGCTACCCAATGAGCGCGGCACACTGCACCTTGCCCCGCCGTTCTGGCGGGGTTTTTTGCATTATCTTCTGGGAATAGGCGTGCAACTCAATTGCAGCCTGCCTATTTTGCAGCCAAGCAACCTATAAAAACCACGTTTCATAAGGGGAGGTCAGGATGGTCTCAGCCGCGACACCTGCATCCGCAGCGCCCGGGCGCGCACCATTGGATCCGATCCTGCAGGATGATGCGTTGAAGACGAGACACATCCGGGAGGCGCTGGAAGAGCATAAACGCCGCGGCGTGGAAATGGCGGTGCTGGCCCGCTGGATCATCATGCCGATCGTTGGCGTATTCCTTGCCCTGGTCTACCCGCACCCCTCGCAGCTCTACTACATCGCCCTTCTGGCGATCTTATGCGTCAACGGGTTCTTCATTCGACGATTTGCCCGCGTGGGGCGCTCGCATGCAGAAGTCGCACTGATCATGTTCGATCTTGTTCTGATGACCTTTGGCATGGTTTTCCCGAACCCGTTCGATCAGCAGGAAATGCCAATTCCTATGCTGTATCAGTACGATAACTTTATGTACTTCTTTATCATTCTCGCCTTTGGCACCCTCGCGTACAGTTGGCGCACGGTGATTGGAATTGGTGTTTGGGCGAGCGTGATCTGGCTCAGCGGGTCAGCGCTCATGTGGTACTTCATGACGCCAAGCAACGAGATCGCGCAACGCCTGACCGAGGCATTGGCGGAGTGGCCGCATGTCCTTGCGCTATATGATCCCAACGATGTCGGGTTTCGCTTTCGCATTCAGGAGGCAATGGTCTTTCTGATGGTGGCGGCGATCCTCGCGCAATCTACCCGCCGGTTCTATCTGATGCTGGATCGCAATGCAGACCTGGCTCGTGAACACGCGAATCTATCACGGTATTTTTCGCCCAACGTTGTGGAGCAATTGTCGCAGAATGATGATCCGCTAAACCAGGTTCGTATGTCCAATATCGCGGTACTATTCATCGACATTGTCGGATTTACCCGACTGGCGGCGGATAAGGATGCCGTTGAGGTGATTGAGCTGCTACGCGGGTTTCATGGGCGTATGGAGCAGGAAGTGTTTCGTTTCGGCGGGACGCTGGATAAGTACTTGGGGGATGGGTTGATGGCGACCTTCGGCACCCCCATGCCCGGCAAACATGACGCATCGCAAGCGCTGGCCTGTGCCCGCTCCATGTGTCGTGTGCTCGATCAGTGGAACCAAGAGCGCCGCAGTATCGGAGCCGCGGAAATCCACGCGGGCATCGGCATTCATTTCGGCGAGACAGTACAAGGCGACATCGGGGCCAACCGGCTGGAATACGCGGTTATCGGGACAGCGGTGAATGTCGCGTCGCGGCTGGAGGCGATGACGCGCGCGCTGTCAGCGCGGATTGCCATGAGTGACGCACTCTGCACGCAACTTCAGCAGGAAGGTGGGGCCGACGATCTGTTGGAGGGGTTCACCTTTCATCCAGATCAAACCATCCGAGGGCTGGACGGGCCGATGTCCGTCTGGGCGTTGCCGCGCGACAGATAGCAGCGTTGTCTATACGTCTATGCACAGGCTCGGTTTTCTGGGGCCATGCCGAAACGTAGTATCAGCGGGGCATTGGGTTGGTCACTCTGTTATAGGCGGTCCAGTCGGTGATCTCCGGGTAATACTGTTTGCGCCAGAGTCTCACTTTTGGGTTCATGACCCGGCGCCAGAGCGGGGGGATCATCGCGGCCACGGTCATCACCGGATATCCATAGGGCAACTGTGGGGCCTCGGATTTGGCATAGTTCTGCAACAGCGGAAAACGTCGGTCCGGTTTGTAGTGATGATCCGAATGGCGCTGCAAATTGATCAGCAGCCAGTTTGATGCCTTCTGCGCCGCGTTCCACGAATGATGGGGTTTGACATGCTCATACTTGCCATCGCCAAGGTGTTTGCGCGTCAGGCCGTAGTGTTCAATGTAGTTGACCAGCTCCAGCTGCCAGATCGCGACACCGGCCTGGACCAGAAAAAGAAGCCCTCCTGAGATGCCGCCAATCAACAGCGAAAGCAAGATCATGCCAGTCTGCAGCGCCCAGTAGCGTATGAAGGGGTTGCTGCGGTGCATCCAGGGCAACCCCTTCTGTGTAAGGCGCTGGCGTTCCGCATTGAATGCCGAATGCCAGCACTGCTTCAACACGCGGGGATAATACCTGTGGAAGCCTTCGTTATAGCGGGCCGTAACCGGATCACGCGGTGTGCCGACATAGCGGTGGTGAACAAGCAGATGTTCAGACCGGAAATGCGAATACAGGACCATCGCCAACAGGATGTCGGCCATCCAGCGCTCCCAGCGGTTGGTCTGATGCATCAGTTCGTGGCTGTAGTTGATCCCGATGGTACCTGCGACCACACCCATGCCAAAGAACGTGCCGAATTTCTCAAGGCTGCTGAGGTGGTCGGCGCCGGTGACATAGGCGATCAGGCCGAAGAGCGTGATGAATTGCAAAGGCACCCAGGCCGTGGTCAGGCGAATATACCAGGTCAGATCCGCGTCGGATGACTCCGGATCCGCGTTGTCCAGTTCGAGGCCGAGAAAGCCATCAAGAACAGCAAAAAGATACCAGGTTGCCAGCGGCGGCAGCAGGACCCACCAACTGCCAAGAACCGCACCCACCCAGACCAGTGGCAGCAATGTCAGCGACAGCCAGAAGGGCAGGGCACGCCGCCAATCGCGCAGCTGAGCGGCAGGAATGAACTGGGTCATCGAATGGCTCCGGGTCTGCGGGCAAGGGATGAGTCGAGCCTAATCCTGAAGTGCCGCCAACCCAATAGGGCGCATTAGCGCATTTCAGCCTGAACCAGATCAAATGCCTTTCGCATGACGGTTGGCAAGTCCGAGGGTCGGAAATCGTGACGTTTGACGATCTCTTGTCCGGCAGAGAGCTGAAAGTCGAGCGGTAATTCCGTGACGCGTACCTGCAGGATAAGATGAAAATGGGTGAAGGTATGGCGAACTTCGGCACCGAGATCTCGCCAATTGGCGGCAAAGGGGGGCGCCTCTTGAGGGCTCTCGTTCCAATCTGACCCGGGCCACCCGAGCATCCCTCCCAACAGCCCCTTGTCCGGGCGTCGTTCCAGCAACCAGTCACCCTCCGAGGATCGAGCGAGGTAGATGTATCCGAGCCTGGTTGGTTTGGGCTTCCTCGGTGTCTTCTTTGGCAGTTCAGCAGCGGTGCCTTCAACGCGGGCCTGACATGGGGCACGCCAGGGGCAGATGCCGCAGGCCGGTGATTTTGGGGTGCAGATCGTCGCGCCAAGGTCCATGACCGCCTGCGCATAGTCTCCGGGGCGGTTTTCGGGCGTCAGCTGTGCGGCGTGATCTTTCAGGACGGGTTTTATGCCGGGCAAGGGGGTGTGTTCGTCATGCAAACGGGCCATGACACGCTCGACGTTGCCATCCAGCACCGTTTCCTGCCGGTCAAAGGCGATCGCTGATATCGCCGCCGCCGTATAAGGTCCGATGCCCGGAAGTGCGATCAAACCATCGTAAGTGTCAGGAAAGACCCCCGCGTGATCGGCCGTTACCACACGGGCGCATTTCAGCAAATTTCGGGCACGGGCATAGTAGCCAAGTCCTGCCCACTCGCCCATGACGTCGGCATCCGCCGCTGCGGCCAGATCAGTGACACGCGGCCAGCGCCGCGTGAAGCGCTCAAAGTAGTCTTTTACGGCGGCCACGGTTGTTTGCTGCAGCATCACCTCGCTCAGCCAAATCCGATAGGGATCGGGGCGCACACCTGTCGCGCGATCACCCGGGCCAACCCGCCAGGGCATCTGACGGGCATGGACATCATACCAGGCCAACAGTTCCTGGCTGAGTGTCTCTGGATGCACGGAGAGGTCACGCATTCTTTATCCTTTGGCTTCTGGTTTGGCTGGTCTCTGACGTCCGGCCCTTTACAATAGGGCGAACACACACGCAAAACCACCGGCATGGCATACAGACGACCCACTACACGCGGCTTTAAACGAACAGGCTCCTTGCTGAATGACCAAATTCGCAAGGCGGGAGAGACCCGTGGTTTCGCGGTTTCGCGGCTGCTGACCCATTGGGAGGACATCGTCGGTCCGGATCTGGCGGCGATGGCGCGCCCGGTCAAGGTCGGCTACGGGCGTGGCGGTATCGGTGCAACGCTGACTGTGCTGACCACGGGCGCCATGGCCCCGATGTTGGAAATGCAAAAAGCGGCGCTGCGTGACAAGGTCAACGCGGTTTATGGCTACAACGCCATTTCCAAGCTTCACATCACGCAGACAGCCCCGATCGGCTTTGCGGATGGTCAGGTGGATTTTCGCTATGCGCCGAAAACCCGCAAACAGGCCGAACCCGCACCTGAGGATGTTGCGGCGGCCCGGGAGACGGCCACCGGTGTAGAGAACGACGAATTGCGCGCAGCACTCGAGCGGCTTGGGCGCAATGTGATGACACGACAAAAAACAAACCGAAAGGGGTAGAAATGACCCGTACGATGACAGGTATTTGCGCGGCCGTGGCCGTCGCCGCAGGTGTTTATGCCATGAACAGCTTCTCGACCCGTCAAGGCGAGACGAGCTTGCTGGACATCCAACTGATTGGCGCAGCCAACGCGCAGGAGAGTGCTGAGGCTGCCGAAGTCGATACCTCCACCATCGTCGAGATGGTTCAGGGCGCGGAAGATGCGCCTGTCACCATGATCGAGTATGCATCCTACACCTGCCCGCATTGCGCGAGTTTCCACGCGGACGCTTACAAGAAGCTGAAGGCGGACTACATCGACACTGGCAAAGTGAAGTTCATCTATCGCGAGGTCTACTTCGACCGCTTTGGCCTGTGGGCATCCATGGTTGCCCGGTGCGGTGGAGAGGAGAAGTTCTTCGGCATCACCGATCTGATCTTCCAACAGCAGTCCGAGTGGACTCGCGCCGGCAATCCGACCGAGATGGTCGAGGCGTTGAAAAAGATCGGTCGCCTGGCCGGCCTCGACAACGACAAGCTGGAGGCCTGCATGCAGGACGCTACCAAGGCTCAGACACTGGTGGCCTGGTATCAGGAAAACGCGACCAAAGACGAAGTGCAGTCCACTCCGTCCTTCGTCCTGAACGGAACCAAGGTGTCGAACCAGTCCTACGAAGACATGAAGGCACTGATCGACGCAGAGCTCGAAGGCTAACCTTCTATCGTTCTTATGATAATCCGCGCCGTTCTCTCATGCAGGGGGCGGCGCGATTTCCTTCAGGCGGGTGAGCAGCATGTCGGCCTCGGGTATCTGTAGGCGGACCGGCAGGGTGATCACCTTGCGTCGAAAGCTGTCAGGCAACCGCACGGCGTCTTTCTCCGTGGTAACGAGTTGCGCACCAAGCAGGCGCGCTTCCTGTTCCAGCCGGGTCAGCAGCGCCGGAGCCAGAGTTTGATGGTCATCCAATGCCTCCGCGCGGCGAAGGTCTGCGCCAAGGCCGCGCAGGGTGGCAAAGAACTTTTCCGGATGCCCGATGCCGGCAAAGGCGAGCACCTTGGTGCCTTGCCATGGCATTCCGGTTGGCAACGGGGCGACGCGCCCCTCGACATGAGGGACGGTGATCGCCGGTCCCCAAAGGGTGCGAAAGTCGTTCTGTGCAGCGGTGTTACCCAGTGACAGCACAACATCCGCCCGCTTCAACCCGACATCGACTGGTTCTCTCAATGGTCCTGCCGGCAGGCAGCGCCCGTTGCCGAATCCGCGTTGGGCATCGACCACGATGATCGAAAAATCCTTTGCGACGGATGGGTTTTGGAACCCATCGTCCATCAGGATCACGCTAGCGCCAGAGTTTGCCGCAGCTTCGACGCCTGCGCTCCGCTCCTTGGCCACCCAGACTTCGCCGAAGGCGGCCATCAGGAGTGGTTCATCGCCGACATCTGCTGCGGAATGGTGCCTCGGGTCCACTTGCACCGGCCCGTCGAGCCGCCCGCCATATCCGCGTGACACGACGTGAACGGAATGTCCGGCTGCGCCGAGCTGCTCCATCAACCAGATGACTGTCGGAGTCTTGCCCGTGCCGCCCGCGTTCAGGTTGCCGACGCAGATCACCGGAACCGCGCCTTGCAGCGCGGTGCCCTTGCGCAGACGTGCAGCAGTGGCGCGCGCATAGAGCGCACCCAACGGTGACAGAGCGCAGGCCCGCAGGTCAAAGACCCCCGGTGGCCTGTTCCAGAATTCAGGTGGCCGCATCGTTGATTTCACCTTGGTCCAGAAGATCCTGAATCTTGTCGAGGAGATTGTCTGTCATGACCGCACCTTCGGTCACGACCTGCCAACCTGCAAGCGCCATTTCTGCTGCCTTGTCAGGGGAGGAGAGCTGATAGACCGCTTCGGACAGTTCCTCTTCGCCATGGATGCGCTGGGCAGCTCCCAGTGCCGCCAGGCGATGGTAGGCCTGTGTATGCGTGACAACACCCGGACCATGTAGAATTGCAGATCCCAAGGCCGCTGCGTTCAATGGGTTGATGCCCTGCGCTCCCCTGATCAGGCTATTGCCGAGAAAACAGAGGGGGCACAGCCGGTACCAAAGGCCGAGGTCTTCGGTCAGCCCGATTATGACCTGGGTGTGATCCTCCGGCTCCTCGCCCATATCCCAGTCGGCAAAGACAAGCCCCTCTTTTTTCAAAGTATTACGCGCAGCGTCGAGATCCTCAAACGTGTCGACAGTGATGACCAGAAGCAAACGATGCAATAGCCGGAGCGTGGCGCGATGCGCCTTTGCCACCGGTTGCAACTCGGTCAGCGACAGCCGCGCGCCGAGCCAAACGGGGCGGCTATGGAGTTGAGATTGCAGCCGTGCCAGCTCCTCGTCGTTGCAGCCAGGCGGGCTGGTCGACTCGAATAGGCGGCCGGACGAGCGGATGCGTTCAGCCGGAACACCCGCGCGCTTCAACCGCTCCGTGACTTCGGTGCCAGGTACGAGGATTTCGGAAAACCCATTCAATAGCCGGTGCCGTTGATCGGGCAACCAACGCGATGTACGTCCTGGCAATTCATCGGCATCGATGTCGACCAAAACGGAGGGGAGTTTGCGTTCGCGTATCTGGCGCATCAACACCCGGCGCAGATGACCGCCCGCCCAGATGCAGACATCCGGGTCCCAGTGATCAAGAAAGCTGCGGATATCAGTTGGCTGCTCGACAGTCAGCGGCCCCAAGGCGATATCGCAACCTTCCGGAATGTGAGAGGGGCGCGCATCCTCCTCCCAGGTGAACATCATCGAGAGGTCAGGGCGCATGGTCTTCAGACGATGCCCCACATCGCACAGGCCCAGAAACCGTTCCTGTGTTGTCGCATGCGCCCAGACCAGCTCGCCGTCAGGGCGGCTCAGTGGGGCTGTACCAAATCTATATTCGTCTTCGCGCCAGGGCATCAGCTCCGGTTCTCATCCGAACTGTAGACCAGACGGGAGAGCAATTGGCGATGCACCTCCGGTCCGCCCGCCACGACGCCGTCCTGAAGCGCGTCGGGGCGGTTGAAAACCATGCGCCCACCACAGCGATTGGTTGCCACACCTCCAGCTTCCTCCAGGAGCAAGACACCTGCGGCGATGTCCCACTCCCAGGTGGGGCGCAGGGTCAGCATCGCATCATAAGTGCCATCGGCCACACGTGCCATTCGATAGGCCAGCGATGGGCGATGGCTGCGTTCAAATGCAGGCGGTCCGGCATCGGTCCAATGGTGGGCATCCAGCGCGGATTTGGCGCTCAGCACATGAGCAGCTTCGACATCTTGAGCAGGACTGGCGTGAATTGGCGTGCCATTGCAGCGTGCGCCCTGACCGGCGGCCGCGGCAAACAGCAGGTCGCGCTGCGGTAGCATGACGACGGCGGCAACGGGCGCGCCATCCTTCACGATCGCGAGCGAATGCGCCCAGGTTCGAGAGCCATCGGCAAAACTGCGGGTGCCATCGATCGGATCAATGACAAAGACATGTGACCGCGACAGGCGCAGATCATTGTCTTCACTCTCCTCCGATAGCCAACCGTAATCGGGGCGTGCGGCCTGCAGCCGATCCTCGAGATAGCGGTTCACGGCGAGGTCGGCTTCGGTTACCGGCCCTGCACCATCGGGCTTGTCCCATTTCTGCGCTTCGGTGCCAACAAATTGCCCCGCGATCTCACCTGCCCGCTGCGCCGCCGAAATGAGAAGGGACAGATCACTCTCCGGCAAGTGTCATTCCTTCGAGCAGCAGCGAGGGGACAACACGGGACAGGTAGGTCCGGGCGTCATTGGCTGGCACCAGCGTCTTGAGCATGTCGAGCAAGTTGCCCGCGATGGTGACTTCGTTGACCGGATAGGCGATCTCGCCGTTCTCGACCCAGAAGCCCGAAGCACCGCGCGAATAATCCCCGGTATTGGGATTGATCGTAGAGCCGATCATCGAGGTGACCAACAGGCCGGTGCCCATGTCCCGGATCAACTCGGCGCGCGTCCGTGTGCCCTGGGTCAGTGCGATATTCCAGTTGGACGGCGAAGGGACGGAACCAATACCACGGGCGGCGTTGCCGGTACTTTCCACCCCCAGCTTGCGAGCGGACGCCAGATCCATAGTCCAGCCGGTCAAGACCCCGTCCTCAACAATGGCACGTTTTTGGGTCGGAAGCCCTTCGCCGTCAAAGGGACGAGAGCCGGACATACGTGCACGGTGCGGATCTTCGATCACTGACAGGCTGTCTGGCAGGATCTGCGTACCAAGACCATCCTTCAACCACGATGAGCCCCGCGCGATGGCCGCGCCATTGGCGGCACTCAGCAAATGGCCGATCAGCGAGGACGAGATGCGTTCGTCGAACAGGACCGGATAGGCCCCGGTCTTGGGGCGGCGGGAATTGATACGTTCGATTGCACGGGTGCCTGCGGTATGCCCGACGTCTCCGGCTGCGCGCAGATCGCTCTGAAACGTGCGGGAATCGCCATCATAGTCGCGTTCCATGCCGCTGCCGGTCCCCGCGATGCCAACGCAGGAGACCGATCGGCTGGTGCGCGCGTAGCCTCCGGAGAACCCATTGCTCGCGGCGAGATGGATGTCATGCCGACCGTAGCCCGCAGCGGCGGATTGGACCTGCGTGATCCCCTCGATGGCCGCGCAGGCCGCCTCGGCGGTCAAGGCGTCTTGCTGCAACTGGTCCGGTGCTGGTTCCGCGCTGGGGTCTGCCATCTCAAGTGCGGCCAGATCCCAGGACTGGGCCAACTGTTCGGCATCCGCCAATCCCGCATAGGGATCTTCCGGTGCCTCGCGCGCCATCGCCACAGCGCGCTCCGCCATGGCGGTCAGTGTTTCGGTGCGTGTGTCGGACGAGGACACTTGCGCCTGTCGTTGTCCGACAAATACGCGCAGCCCGATATCCACCCCTTCGGAGCGTTCCGCGTGTTCCAGGGTGCCGTCGCGGACTTCGATGGAGAGGGAGCTGCCCTCGGCGGCCATTGCATCGGCGGAATCAGCGCCCGCCTTGCGCGCTGCGTCGAGCAGGGCGTGGCAGAGGGTTTGCGGAGTTTGGGTCATGTGCACCTTCACGTATGAGCGGCAATGCTCCAGAGCTAGCCAGACCGCCGGGCTATCGCAAGGGCTGAGCACCATAAAAAGAGGCCGCCCCGGCAGGAGCGGCCCCATCACATGTAGGCAAAGGCCCGATGCGATTACTTCAGGCGCTGACCATTGGCGAGCAAGTGACCTTCGTCGTTGACTTCGATTTTCGAGGTCAGCGTGTCATCACCGGCCGGGACAGCAAACATGCCCATCATCATGCGTGCACCCATGGCGTCATCCTCGGACAGGAGACCCATTCCGATCAGCTTTTCGATCAGCGCGTTTGCACCCACCAACTGCAGGTTGGCCTCACCGGAAGGTGCCGGCATCCCGTCAAAGCTCTCCAGATCGCTGTTGTCGAAGGTGAAGTCACCGGTGCCGGTCAGTTCTGCACCCGCGGCGGACAGCAGCACTTCGTTGATTTTCAGCGAGTTCACTTCCCCCGGAACCTCTTCGCCGTCCTCGACTGCGGCCATTTGTTCTTCATCGGTCAGGTCAAAGAACAGTTTGCCGGTACCGGTCAGGTCAACAACCAGGTTGGCCGGATCATGCGGCAGCTCGCCAGTCGGATCGATCAGACCCCAGAGCATTTCCGGAACCGCAAATTCGCGCAGCGCGAGACCGAGAGCAAAATCCTGCTCTTCTTCGGATTTTGTCAGCGGCATCGCAAAGTTCACGCCCATCTCGGCCATGCTCAGCGAGATCGGGAACGGGAAGTCGGAGCCGGTCATGTTCAACGTCGTGTCGGATTGGATGACGTCGTAGGTCAGGCCTTCGGGGCTGAGGCCGATGTTGAACTCGCCGCCGTTCGAGGTGGTCTGTATCTCGAAGTTGTCAGAGCCGTCGGAGCCTTTCGCGTTGCTGCTGCCGGACTCGAAGGTGAATTTGCCATCGTAGGCCATGCCTGCGTTCAGCATCGCCGAGACATCAGAGGGATCTTCAAGCTCGGGCACGATGGCGTCGCCGTCGAAGTTCACACCCTCGATCACGCCGTTGAAGGCCGCCCCGTCGTCACCTTCAGGGTCCTGGAACATGAAATCATAGGCCAGGGACGCGACGGTCATGGATTGGGTGTAGGATCGCAAGTCACCAATTTTCATCACCGTGTTGCTGGCAATGTCATTCATGGTGAGGGTCAGGGCCGCGACGTCAGTGGGGACGGCTTCGCCTTCGATCACGAGGTCGTTGAGCGTGATGGTGCCTTTATCGACAGCGTAGCTATACTCCATTTCGGAAGTGTCGCCGCTGACGACCATCGGGCTGCCGTCATGGGTGTAGAGCAAGCTGCCGGTGACGGCTTCGCCATCGGAATTGACATCAAATGCCATCGGGAATTCGGCTGGCATCACGACATTCACGCTGCCATCGCCATTTTCAACGAAATCCAGCGCGCCCATGGTCACGGAGACGGTATCACCGTCGATGTCCATCGACATTGCGATGTCGGTGACTTTGAGTGTACCGTTTTCGAACGCCTCTGATGCGGTCACGTCATATCCGGTGTCGGACATGTAGGATTTCCAGTCAGACCAGACATCCTGAGCGCTCAGATCGGCGTGCGCCGCCTGGGCGATAAGCAGTATTGGGGCAACGGCGCCCAGGCCACGAAAAAGAGAAACAGACATAAGAAGAACCTTTCCTAGCGAAGAGTTGGGGCGAACCTCTCCGCTCGCGCGGGTGTGGTCAAGGGAGCCAATGACTGGACCGTTCCCCCCAAAGCAGATTAACACATAAGCAAACGAAGATTTGGAGACAATTTATGGATATCGCGGGTAAGACAGTTGTCATTTCAGGGGCGAGCCGGGGCATCGGAGCGGATGCAGCAAGGGTTTTCGCCGCTTCTGGTGCAAATGTCGCGCTTCTTGCGCGCAGCGCTGATGCGCTCACCGAACTGGCGGCAGAGATAGGCGAAAAAGCGCTCGCGCTGGCCTGCGATGTGTCCGACTACGCGGCGGTTGAGGCGGCATTTGCCAAAACCAAGGACGTTTTCGGCAGCCTTGATGTGCTGATTTGCAACGCTGGCCTGATCGACCCGATCGACCGTTTGGCGGATGCATCCCCGGCGCATTGGGCGCAGTTGATCAATGTGAACATCACCGGCGTTTTCAATATGATGCACGCAGGCTTGCCGCATCTGAAGGCGGCGGGTGGCGGCTCTGTGCTGACCATCGGATCTGGCGCGTCGCAGCGGCCTCTGGAAGGTTGGAGCGCCTATTGCACCTCCAAGGCGGGCGCGGCGATGCTGACTGAAGCGCTGCATCTGGAGGAAGGTGAAAACGGCATTCGGGTTATGGGATTGTCGCCGGGCACGGTGGCCACCCAGATGCAGCGCGACATCAAGGCCAGCGGTCTCAATCCGGTAAGCCAGCTGGACTGGGAGGATCACATCCCGGCGGAATGGCCTGCGCGTACGCTTCTGTGGATGTGCAGCCCCGATGCCGACGAATTCATCGGCACCGAGATCTCCCTGCGCGATGAGACCATCCGCACGCGAGTCGGCCTGACATGATCGAACGCCATCAGGATTCGCGCGGTTTGCTGACCCTGCGCCTCAACCGTCCGGAGAAAGCCAACGCCCTGACGCCGGACATGCTGCAGCAGTTGATTGCTGTCTTGCGTGGGGCCGAGGGCGCGCGGGCCGTGATCCTGACCGGCACGGGCAAGGTGTTTAGCGCCGGTGCGGATCTTGATGCCGCGAAGGCCGGGCTGGCCACCTCGCCCCTGTGGGAGGAGCTGTCCGCGACGCTGGCGGAGATGCCCTGCCTGAAGGTAGCGGCCCTCAACGGCACGCTTGCGGGCGGTGCCAACGGCATGGCGCTGGCTTGCGATCTCCGCATTGCGGTGCCTTCGGCCAAGGTCTTTTATCCGGTGATGCAACTGGGCTACCTGCCACAGCCCTCGGATGCGGCCCGGATGCGGGCACTGATCGGCCCGGCGCGCACCAAGATGGTGCTGGCGGCAGGACAGAAGCTCTCCGCGCAGGAGGCCTATGACTACGGGCTGATCGACCGCATCGTGGCGCCGGAGGACCTGTTGCAGACCGCTGAAGCATTGGTGGAACCGTCCTTGGCGGCAGATCCCGAAGTTGCCCGCGCGATCCTGCAAGCCTGCGCGCCGACCTAGCGTTTCCGTCGCTTGCCCGGCACGCGGGAGGAAAAGTCCGGCGGGCGCTTCTGCACCCAGTTGATGAACTTCGCCAGCCGCGGATGCTGTTGCAACGCTGCGATGGTGCTGTAATTGCGCGCCAACTCCGCTTCGCTCAGGCTGGCGTGGATCTCCCTGTGGCAGATATGGTGGAGCAAAACCGTCGGACCACCCTTGCCACCTTTGAGCTTTGGGATCAGGTGGTGCAGGCTCTGTGGGGCGTCTTCCGGGATCGGACGGGCGCAGAGCGGGCAGATCGGGTTGGCGTCCGGGTCGGTCATGATGGGCTGCGAAGTTGGGATGCTCACCGCGCAAGATGCGGCGGAGACAGCAAAAGGCAAAGTCGAATGCACGAGTGGGATGCGGTGGTGATCGGAGGCGGGCCAGCGGGCCTGATGGCTGCGGGTGAAATCGCCCGTCAGGGGCATCGGGTGGCGCTGGTCGAGGCCAAGCCTTCGCCGGCGCGCAAGTTTCTGATGGCTGGCAAATCCGGCCTCAACCTGACCAAGGACGAACCGATCGAGGCTCTGCTTGCCCACTATGGCGGTGCTGAGGACTGGCTGGCCCCGATGATCCGCGCCTTTGACGCGCAGGCGGTGCAGGATTGGGCGCAGGGGCTGGGGCAGGCGCTGTTCACGGGCTCGACCGGGCGGGTGTTTCCCACTGCGATGAAAGGCTCGCCCCTGCTGCGCGCTTGGTTGGCGGAGCTGGATCAGCTTGGCGTAACCCGGCATGTGGGCTGGCGCTGGACCGGCTGGCAGGATGGTCAGTTGAGCTTCAACACGCCGGATGGCCCGCAGCGGATCTCGCCCCGTGCGACGGTTCTGGCGCTGGGCGGGGCCAGCTGGGCGCGGTTGGGGTCTGACGGCGCCTGGGCCGCAATGCTGGCCAGCCAGGGTGTGGCGCTGGCACCCTTCCAGCCCTCCAATGCGGCACTTTCGGTGGCGTGGAGCGATCACATGGCGCCGCACTTCGGGGCGGCGATCAAGGCGGTAGGCTGGCAGGCCGGGCATCTGACGGGACGCGGAGAGGCAACTCTATCGGCGCGTGGGCTAGAAGGCGGCGGGCTCTATGCGCTGACCCCGGCCTTGCGTGACGGACATGCGCTATATCTGGACCTCGCGCCGGACGTGGCCGCGGCGGAACTGACCGCGCGTCTGGCAAAGCCACGCGGCAAGGCAAGTTGGGCCAATCATATGCGGCGGGGGCTGAAATTGGGTCCGGTGAAAACGGCACTCCTGCAGGAATTCGGGCGTCCGCTGCCGCAGGATCCGGCGGCTCTGTCCCGGATCATCAAGCATCTGCCGGTCAGCCATGCGGGGCTGCGTCCACTGGACGAGGCGATCTCGACCGCGGGCGGCGTGCGGCGCGATGCGCTGGAGGACGGGCTGATGTTGAAGGCACTCCCCGGCACGTTCTGCGCCGGAGAAATGCTGGATTGGGACGCGCCGACGGGCGGCTATCTGCTGACCGCCTGTTTTGCCACCGGGCGCTGGGCCGGGCAGGCGGCGGCGCGTTACTTGGCGAGTGTCACGACGCGCTGAAAGGCCGCCCGGTCACGCATGCGCTTGCCATAGGCCAGCAACGCCTCGCTTTCGACCTCGAACTTGGCCCCGCGTGCCCAGTTCAGGCAATGGGTCAGCAGGATATCGGCGATGGAGAAACTTTCGCCTGCGATGAATTCATCGGTCAAGCGGGCCTCGACGCGGCTGACGGATCGGGCAAATTCCCAGCGCAGCGAGTCCTTGATCGCCGGCACCCGCTGCTCTTCCGGCAGGGCAAAGCTGTGCCGCGCAGCCATCCAGAGAAGCGCATCCATTTCGTCGTTGAGCATATTGGTGACCGAATCCTGTCGCGCGCGGGCCAAAGTGCCGGCGGGCGCAGTCAACGCGCCGTGCTTGTCAGCGAGATAGGTGATGATCGCCACGGAATCAGTCACGGTCGTGCCGTCTACCACAAGGGCGGGCACCTTGCCTGATGGGTTGTAATTGCGGATTTCGGCGCTTTGCGGGGCCGCATCTTCCAACTCATAGGGCTGTTCCAGTTCTTCCAGCGCCCAAAGCACGCGGAACGTGCGGGTCATCGGCTTGCCGATCACTTTGTACATCATGTGTCCTCCTTGGTTGCAGGCAGGTTTGCTGCACGCGCGAAATAGGTCAAGCGGCCCGTCACGACGTCGCGGGATGGTGATCAGCGCGCCCGGGCCAACATCGCCAGCCGGATCAGGGCGCGTTCAGTCAGCGCTTGCGCCGGAGCGCTCTGTCCGGCGGACCGCAGCTGTAGGTCGGTATCGGTCAACAAAGTCAGCGCGTTCTGCAATTTCTGTGCGCCCCAGCCCTGGGCTTGCCGCAACATCCGGTCGCGCCGCTTGCCATAGAGCGGCGGACGCAGGCCACCGATGCCTTGCGCTGGGCCGCCGGGGTGAGAGGCGATGGTGTAAAGCGTGCGAAAATGCCGGGTCGCCCCGATGCAAAGGCTGACCGCGTTAGTGCCCTGCGCCTGCAGACGCCGCAGCACGGGGCCGATCTCGGTGCTGCGCCCTTCGGCCACCACGTTGAGCAGATCGTCCAGTGCGGCCTCGGTGGATTGAGGCGCCACCGCGTCGATATCCTCCAGCGTCAGCGGGCTGCTGTCGCCGTGTTTATAGAGGCTCAGCTTCTCGATCATACGAGAGAAATCGCCGGGACCGATCTCATTGGCAATGTCGGTCAGCGCCGACATGCTGTCGCCGGGCACATCGCGCACCCCCGCCTCGCCCAGAATGCGCTCGATCTCCGCGCGGGAGGGCGGATCGTCGTAGATGCCGGTGGCGTAGGCGTTGCTGTGGGTTTCAAAGGCCTTGCGCAGCTTTGATGAGGCTTTCAGCTGGCCCGCGGTGACCACGATTTGCGCATCACCCGCCTGCCATTCCTGCAACGCGGCGGTGATCGCCGGGGTGGCAGTGTCATTGGCATCCTCTACAAACACCGCGCGGATGCCGGGAAAAAACCCCACGGCCTTCACTGCGTCCAGAAGTCGGGCCGGATCCTTGCGCAACTCGCCCGCCGCCATACGGGTCAGGCGCATCTCCTCCTCGGCTGCGGGGCCAAGGAGTGCCGCCAGCATCTGCTGACGTTTGAGCGAGACGCGCATCGCATCCGCCCCGTAGATCAACATCCCGGTCTTACCGGGGTCGGGGCGGGCAAAATAGCCCTCGGCCTCGCGCGGGCTGAGTTTCATGTGCCGGTCGTCGTGCCCAAACCGGGCACCGCATAAAGCCGGGTCACGATCTGATCGGCGAGAATCACCATCAGGCGCTCGTGCGCGTCGGTCTCAGAAGCCAGGGTCTGTACCGTGGTGCCGCTGGCGGAATAGCCGGAGAAGTTCTCCACCTCGCCGCTGGCAACGATCTGTCCGTCCGACAGGCGCACGAGGCTGTAGCCCGCGGTGCCGGTCAGCGAATACCGGGTGATGTCGCCATCGGCGGTGATCGCCTGACCGACTTCGCTCGTGTTCAGCGTCAGGTCCATTCGGTAGGCTGGCGCTCCCGCACGGCCCAGACGTGTCTCCAGCTGGCGGACGAAGTAGTAGGCATCAGTGTCGCTTGGTGCGCCGATGGTTTCGGGCGCCTGAAATACGATCTGGTTGCGCAGGGCTGTGCCCGCTCCGTTCGGCCCATAGACCGGTTCAAAGCCGCAGGCAGAGAGGCCGGCGCCAAGGGGCAGCGCCAGCATCAGGCCTAGGAATCTGCGTCGGTCAGGCAACGACATTGACGATCCGCCCCGGTACAACGATCACCTTCTTGGGCGCCGCACCTTCCAGCACCCGTTGTACAGCTTCATGCGCCAGCGCCAGTTTTTCAACCTCCGCCTTGTCGAGATCCTTGGCAACGGTCAGCTCGCCGCGCCGTTTGCCGTTCACCTGGATGGGCAACGTCACGCTGTCCTCGACCAGCATGGAGTCGTCCGCGATCGGCCAGGGGGCATTGGCAACCAGCCCTTCGCCACCCTGATGCGCCCAGATATCCTCGGACAGGTGCGGGGTCATCGGCGACATCAGCTGCGCCAAAGTCTTGATAGCTTGCTTTTGCACCGCGGCGCTGGCCTTGGATTTGGACAGGGTGTTGGTGAAGCCATAAAGCTTGGCGATGGCAGCGTTGAAGCCAAAGCTCTCGACACCCAGCGTCACATCGCGGATCGCCTTATGCATCTCGCGCAAGAGATCCTCGTCGCCTTCGCCTTTCGCATCCGGGTCCATCTCGCCAATGCGATCACAAAGGTTCCAAACCCGGTTCAGGTGCTTATAGGCGGCTTCAGCGCCAGATGCGGTCCATTCCACGTCCCGTTCGGGTGGCGAATCGGACAAAACGAACCAACGTGCGGTATCGGCCCCGTAGGTGGAGATGATCGCCAGCGGGTCGACCACGTTGTTCTTGGACTTCGACATCTTCGCGGACGGTATCACCTTGATCCGCTCACCGGTTTCCTTGACGAAGACGCCTCCATCCCGCTCTTCGACCTCATTCGGGTAGTGGTAGATTGAGCGGCCGTTCTCGTTCTTGCGCTCGGCATTCTCGTAAATCGCGTGGGTCACCATGCCTTGCGTAAAGAGCGCATCAAACGGCTCTTTGGCGCTCTCGGGCAGATGGCCACAGATCTCCATCGCGCGGGCAAAGAACCGCGAATAAAGCAGGTGGAGAATCGCATGCTCAATGCCGCCGATGTATTGATCGACGTTCATCCAGTAGCTCGCAGCCTCCAGATCCGTCGGCGTCTCGGCGCGGGGTGCGGTGAAACGGGCGAAATACCAGCTGGAGTCCACGAAGGTGTCCATCGTGTCGGTCTCGCGCTGGGCGGGCTTGCCACAGGACGGGCAGGCACAATCGCGCCAGCTTGGGTGACGGTCCAGCGGGTTACCGGGGACCGAGAAATCAATCGCCTTGCCGTCCTCGTCGTAAGGAAGCGCGATGGGCAGGTTCTCTTTCTTCTCCGGCACCACGCCGCAATCGGGGCAGTGGACGACGGGAATCGGGCAGCCCCAGTAGCGCTGACGCGAAAGACCCCAGTCGCGCAGACGGAATTTGGTGACGCCTTCGCCCCAGCCTTCGGCCTCGGCCTTGTCGACGGCGGTGTTGACGCCGTCCTCGCCGGTTTGTTCCTCGGTACCTGCAAAGCCGCGCACATAGCGGACCTTCTCGGCTTTGGTCGGTACATAGGCCTCGGTCAGCTCATCTGCGCCTTCGACCGGTTCCACCACAGGAATGATCGGCAGGTCGTATTTGGTGGCGAACTCAAAGTCGCGCTGGTCATGCGCCGGGCAGGCAAAGATCGCGCCGGTGCCGTAATCCATCAGGATGAAGTTGGCGATCCAGACCGGCAGTTCCCAGTTCGGGTCGAGCGGGTGACGCACGCGCAGGCCGGTGTCGTAGCCCAGCTTCGGCGCGGTCTCGATGGCTTCTTCCGTGGTGCCGCCCTTGCGGCATTCCGCAACAAAATCGGCGACCTCTTGCGATTCGGCCTCGAGCTGCTTGGCAATCGGGTGATCGGGAGAGATGCCGACAAAGCTTGCGCCCATCAGCGTGTCGGGGCGAGTTGTATAGACCTCGATTGCCTCTTCACCATCGGTGCGCTCAAAGCTGAACTGCAACCCGCGGGACTTGCCGATCCAGTTTTCCTGCATCAGGCGCACCTTGGCCGGCCAGTTTTCCAGCCCATCGAGCGCGGTCAGCAGCTCATCCGAATAGTCGGAGATCTTGAAGAACCACTGCGTCAGTTCACGCCGTTCCACCAGCGCACCGGAGCGCCAGCCACGTCCGGCCTCAACCTGCTCATTGGCCAGCACAGTCATGTCCACGGGATCCCAGTTGACCACGGCGTTTTTGCGGTAGACCAAACCTTTTTCAAGGAAATCAAGGAACAAAGCCTGCTGCTGGCCATAGTATTCGGGGTCGCAGGTGGCGAACATGCGCGACCAGTCGAGCGAGAGGCCCAGCGGCTTCATCTGTTCGACCATCGTGTCGATGTTGGAATAGGTCCAGTCCTTGGGGTGGCCGCCCGAGGCCATCGCGGCGTTTTCCGCAGGCATGCCAAAGGCGTCAAACCCCATCGGGTGCAGCACGTTATGGCCGGTGGACAGCTTGTAGCGCGCGATCACGTCGCCCATCGTGTAGTTGCGCACATGGCCCATGTGCAGCTTGCCCGACGGGTAGGGGAACATCTCAAGCACATAGTACTTGGGTTTGTCGTGATCTTCTTTCGCTTGGAAAATGGCAGCCTCTTCCCAGGCTTTTTGCCATTTGGCTTCGATGTCCGAGGCTTCGTAACGCGACATGTGAGCGGTCCTTTGACTAAAAACGCCGGGCTTTAGACCCGGCGCTTCTGATACGTGTAATTTCTAATGGGTTCCAGTGCGCAGGCGTCAGATCTTCTTGTCAGCTATGCGTAGCTGACGGGCACGGGTGAGAATCGCATCCTCGACGGCGCGTGCAGTTGCCGAACTCACGGCGCCACCACGGCTTTGCAGCGCAACATTGAGCGACCGTGCCTCAAGCGCGGGATCTTTGATGTGAACGGTTGCCCGGTAAGAGCGGCCGCCACCCGGCGGTGTGCCGTACCCGGTCACGATCACGCCGGTGAACGGGTCGACCGACTGAACAGGCAGGAATTCCAGCACATCAAGGCTTGCGGCCCACAGATAGCGGTTCACTTGAACGCGTTGTTCGCTTTTGCGAGGGCCAAAGGCTTCCCAGATCGTGGTCTTGTCATCGTTTGCTTCACGGCCTTCGCCTGCGAGCACGATCGTGTCGCGGTCATCGACCTCAGAGCTGGTGTCCAGCGATCTGAAGGCCCCGCAGGCGGTCACAAAGGTCAATGAAGATAGAAGAACGAAAGTCTTTATACCACGCATATTGGCCGGGCCTGTTCCAGAATTTGCAGTTGATCTACTCCTAGACAAGGCGGGATGCGCCAACAAGTCTATTCTTTAATAGACTCGCGCCTGCTGCAGTTTGCGGAGCTATCCGGTGAAATCGACTGTGACCTTGATGCATCATTTGGTTGATGAATGGTTTTCAGCTTTCAGCGCACGCTTGCTTCGAGACCCCAAAACGAGCGAGAGGATGTGCGTACTTGAGGAGCGAAGTGGCAGACGCCGATTGCTTCTTTCGAAATTCAAACCCGAGGGTAAACCATGAAAAAGATTCTCTTCGCTTCGACCGCACTGGTTGCGACCGCAGGTGTTGCTGCAGCTGAGCTGACCATCGGCGGTACCGCACGCTTCGGCCTGGCTTATAACGAAGACCAAGCCAACACCGGCGCAGAAGAAACCCGCATCGAACAGCGTATGCGCGTCAACATCACCGGCATCGCGGAAACCGACGCTGGCGTTAAACTGGAAGCTCGCTTCCGTCTCGAATCCAACGAAAACGCAAACTCCGGCATTGCTGGCCGTGGCCCGGGTGCCGCTGGTTTCGCCGTGTCCTACGGTGGTCTGCGTGTTGACGTTGGTAACGTATCCGACGTGTTCGACTCCGGCGACCAGGTTGACCTGTACGGCTATGGCGTTGGTCTGACTGCTCTGGTTGAGCAGAACTCCGTATGGTACGATATCGACGGTGCGTCCGTTGCGAACTCCATCGGTGGTTTCGGTGCAGGCTCCGCAACAGCAACCACCATCAAAGCGCGTTACACCGTTGGTGATTTCTCCGCATCGCTGTCCTACACCGATGACAACACCATCGACGTTCAGGAAACTCAGATCGGTCTCGGCTACACCCTTGCAAACGGCATGACGATTGCTGCTGCTTACGGTGACGACGATACACGTGGCGATTACTACATCGTCAACGTTGCTGGTTCCGCTGGCGCACTGGGTTACTCTGTAATCCTCGGCGACGCAGAAGCATTCGACGTTGCTGGTGCCGATGGCGACTTCGCTTATGGTGCATCCATCAACTACGAACTGTCCTCCGCAACTGCGATCCAAGCTGTTGTTTCCGGCGGTGGTTTGGACTCCTCCGAAACCGCTTACGGCCTGGGCTTCACCCACGGTCTGGGTGGCGGCGTGACTCTCGCCGGTGGTATCGCTCAAGACACCGCCGACGGCATGCTGGCAGACCTCGGTGTGAAGTTCTCCTTCTAATTGGAGAACGGAACCACTCGGTTCTTGGGGCGGGCTCTTCGGAGCTCGCCCTTTTCTTTTGTGCGTAAACAGTGTTTTGTCCGGCCAAACAGCCCCCTAGCTAAATGAGGCCGAGATGTCGCTGAGTGAGATCAAATCCCGCATTGCCGCCGCAGAAGCCGCCGCCAATCGCGCAACCGGCTCGGTAGAGCTGATCGCCGTGTCCAAGGTGCAGCCGAACGAACGCGTCGAGGCCGTTCTTGAAGAGGGGCACCGGGTTTTTGGTGAGAACCGCGTTCAGGAAGCAGCGGGTAAATGGCCCGAGTTTCGCGAGCGGTTTCAGGGCGTCGACCTGCATCTGATCGGCCCATTGCAGACCAACAAAGCGCGGCAGGCAATGGAGTTGGTGAATGCCATTCATTCCGTTGATCGCCCAAAGCTTGCCACAACGCTTGCGCGCCTAGCGCAGGAGCTAGGGCAGTGTCCGGATCTGTTCATACAGGTCAACACCGGTGAAGAAGAGCAGAAAGCCGGTATTCTACCTGCTGATGCAGATGGGTTCATTCAGGACTGCCGTGACCTCGACCTGCCGGTCAAAGGCCTGATGTGCATTCCGCCGGTCGACGAAGAGGCAAGCCTGCACTTCGCGCTCCTCGCCAAGCTCGCGGATCGCAATGGCTTGGCCGGTCTGTCGATGGGGATGAGCGGCGACTTTGAAGGCGCCATCGCGCTGGGTGCCACCCATGTTCGTGTCGGCTCGGCGATATTTGGTGACCGCACCTATTCAGCGTGAGCGGACAATAACCCGTGCTTTGGGCTGCAGTCGCTCTGCGATCCAGCGCAGGGTTTCGCGAGAGAACGCAATGCACCCTTCGGTGGGGTAGCCCGGCCTGCGCCATTGATGCAGGAAGATCGCGGAGCCGCGCGACTTTTGTGAATAGGGCCAATTCCAATCGGTTAGCAGAATAAGATCATAAAGCGGGTCGGCGCGCCGAAGCCGCTCATGGCTATGTGGATACGGCGCGCGCACCATGTGGTTGTAGTCGATCGCCTCGATGTCGTCAGACCAGAGGTCTCCGGGGAGGATTGGCACAGCCCAGTCCTGCGGTGGGCAGATGCGGTCCGGGCGATAGAGCATGCCCACAATGCGGTGTTCGCCGACCGGGGTGGCGCCGTCCCCTTCTCTCTTTCTGTCTGAAATGCCGCCTCTGCCGATCGAGCAGGCAAATGTACGGCCCATAAAGCGGAGGCCGGTGGGGGTTAGGACAAGGTCTGCAGGGGTCATAACATATGCCCTGACTTCGCGGCCTTGGTCGCCAGATAGTGACGGTTGAATTCGTTCTCGCCCACTTTTAACGGGACGCGTTCTTCGACCGAGATCCCGGTTTTCTCCATCATGGCGATCTTGCCGGGGTTGTTGGTCATCAACCGTACTGAGGAAAAACCCAGCTCTCGCAATATCGACGCGCCGAGGCGGAAATCCCGTTCGTCATCCTCGAACCCCAAGCGATGGTTCGCCTCTACCGTATCAAAGCCCTGATCCTGCAATGAATAGGCGCGCATCTTGTTGGCCAGCCCGATACCGCGCCCTTCCTGGTTGAGATAAAGCAGGACGCCAGCGCCATCTTGGCCCATCTGGCCAAGCGCCCCGCGCAGCTGTGGCCCGCAATCGCATTTGAGTGACCCGAGGACGTCGCCGGTGAAGCAGGCGGAGTGCAGCCGCGCCAATACCGGTTTGTCACGATCCGGGCGGCCAATCTCGATGGCGTAATGCTCCTCGCCGCCGTCTTCTGGGCGAAAGATGTGCAATCGGCCAGCTTTGGCGGCTTCCACTGGCAGCCGGGCAGCTGCCACGGGATGGAGCGGGGAGCTTTGGTTCAGTAGCGGTTCGGCGGTAGAGCGGGGCAGGAGGGTCAGGTCGTGCTTCAACGCAAAGGATCCGGCATCCTGAAGGTCAACATAGGCGGCAGACGGCAAAAGGCGCGCCGATTTCACAAGCGCCAGAGCCAGCCGGGGCAGAGAGGCCTCTCCGCTCCGCAGGCTGGTGAGCGGCCCTTTCATGGGGGCTGCGAGATCGTCGGCGGGATCCGCAAGGGATTGAAGCCAGCTTAGATCCGCGTCGATGGGAACTTCCACCCGTGCCAGATCATCATCATAGACGCGGGCCTTCAGGGTCGTTGCACGGCGTGCTGTCAGGGCCAGAGCAACCGGGCCGAGCCCGCGCAGGTCCGCAAGGCGCTCCGGGGTCAGGCTTTCTACGGCGATCGCGAGGATGGCAGTGTCGCCGGTGGTCAGGATGACTGGCAATCCCATCCTCAGATCGACTCGCGCACGTGCGATCCGCTCCAGCATTGTTGGCAATAGGCTCATCAGGTCACGATCCCGGCTGTAACATCAGGAGTTTTTTCCTACGCCCAATTGCTGCAAAAGTGAAATATTTCCGCGCCACCGGACACGTCGACGTGAACCTCATGTCGCGAAGCTTGTTCTTTTGTGAGCACGGGCACATCTGTGATGGCAAGAGATCAGGAGAGACCGGATGGCCCAGTTGAAGAAAATTCTGCTCGTGGATGACGATGAGGATCTGCGAGAGGCTCTTAGTGAGCAGCTTGTGATGACCGAAGATTTCGACGTCTTCGAGGCCGGCGACGGGCAGGGCGCGATGGAACGTGCCAAAGAGGCGATCTATGATCTGATCATCCTGGACGTTGGATTGCCGGATACGGACGGGCGTGAGCTATGCCGACTGATGCGCAAGCAGGGGGTAAAATCGCCGATCCTGATGCTGACCGGGCACGATAGCGATGCCGATACCATTCTCGGGTTGGACGCCGGCGCAAATGACTACGTCATCAAACCATTCAAATTCCCGGTTCTCTTGGCACGTATTCGCGCGCAATTGCGTCAGCACGAGCAGTCTGAGGACGCAGTGTTTGTGCTTGGCCCCTATACCTTCAAGCCGGCGATGAAAATTCTGGTGACCGAAGATGAACGCAAGATCCGCCTGACGGAGAAAGAGACGAATATATTGAAATTCCTCTACCGCTCAAACGATGGCGTGGTGCCCCGCGACATTTTGCTGCACGAGGTTTGGGGTTACAACGCAGGGGTTACAACGCATACGTTGGAGACGCATATTTATCGCCTGCGCCAGAAGATTGAGCCGGATCCGTCGAATGCGAGACTTCTTGTGACGGAATCAGGCGGTTACCGGCTGGTCGCCTGAGTAACAATTAAAGGTGGAACAACTTTCGCGTACACACGTTGTACGGTTGCTCTGCTGAAGAGATCCCGTGCATGTCCGGGTCATGATATGCACCCTCCCTGTTGGACTGGACCGGGCTTCGTGCCCGGTCTTTTTTTGTCCTGCGAGCGGCAGTACATGAAATCGTTTGTGCAGAATGATCGGTCAAGGGCTGGCATCAAGGCGGCTGCGGAGGCAATATCCGCGCGAACACTTGCCAGAGATTGAGAGCCCGCATGTCCTTTACCCTCGCCACTTGGAACATCAACTCCGTGCGCCTGCGCGAACCCATCGTGCTGAAGCTTCTCGAAGAGGAGGGGCCGGATGTGTTGTGCCTGCAGGAGTGCAAGAGCCCGGTGGACAAGATCCCGATGGAGGCGTTCCGGGCGCTCGGTTACACCCATATGGTTGCGCGCGGGCAGAAGGGCTACAATGGGGTGGCGATCCTGTCCCGGCTTCCCATCGAGGACGCAGGCGACAAGGACTTCGCCAGCCTCGGCCATGCCCGCCATGTGGCGGGACGGCTGGAAAACGGCGTCACTATCCACAATTTCTACGTGCCCGCGGGCGGTGATGAGCCGAATCGCGAAAAGAACGTGAAGTTCGGTCAAAAGCTCGACTACCTCACCGAGATGCGGGACTGGTTCCATGCCGAGCGGCCCGAGAAATCGGTGCTGGTGGGCGATCTCAACATCGCCCCGCGCGAGGATGACGTCTGGGATCACAAGAAGCTGCTGAAGGTGGTGAGCCATACGCCGATCGAGGTGGAGCACCTGGCGCAGGTGATGGAGGCCGGTGGCTGGGCCGATGTCACCCGCAACGACATTCCCGACGGGCAGCTTTACAGCTGGTGGAGCTACCGTGCCAAGGATTGGGATGCCGCCGACAAGGGGCGTCGGCTCGACCATGTCTGGACCACGTCGGATATCACCAATGCTGCACACTCCAGCCGGGTCCTGCGCGCGGCGCGGGGTTGGGAAAAGCCCAGCGATCACGCGCCGGTCTTTGCCACCTTCGACCTCTGATCCCGCCTACGTTCGGTGCAAGCAGGGCGGGGGCGCTCCCGCCAAAAGACGCGCGCCCGAGGGGGCGCGCATTTTTGTTGGGCCGGGCGCCGCGCCTGACGGCGCGGCGGGGGCACGCCGCAAAGACTCTCGCGAAACTCATCCCTTGGTTTTCCGGCGTTGAAATCGCATATAGGGCTCAAGCAAGACTCAAAGGAGTGCGGAACAATGATGGACATTCTGGGCGGAGCCGATGCCGCAGCGTCTGCAGGCGATCTTATCAAGGATGTGACCGAAGAAACCTTCATGGCGGAGGTGGTTGATGGCTCCATGGAGGTGCCGGTCGTGGTGGACTTCTGGGCGCCCTGGTGTGGCCCCTGCAAGACGCTGGGCCCGATGCTGGAGGCAGCCGTGACCAAGGCCAAGGGCGCGGTCAAGATGGCGAAGATCAACGTGGATGAAAACCAGCGTCTGGCTGCCGCGCTGGCGCAGCAGGGCCTGCCGCTGCAGTCGATCCCGAGTGTCGTTGCCTTCTATCAGGGGCGTCCGGTGGACATGTTCCAAGGCGCGTTGCCGCAATCCGAAATCGACGCCTTCCTGCAAAAACTGGCCGAAACCGCTGGCAGCACCGCCGATGGCGGACTTGGCGAGGCGCTGGAAACCGCCGAGCAGATGCTCGAAGAAGGCGCGGCCTCTGACGCGGCGCAGGTCTTTGCGGCGATCCTCGGTGAGGACGACAAGAGTGCTCCGGCCTACAGTGGGCTGGCGCGCTGTCACGTGGCGATGGGCGAGTTGGACCAGGCCGAGGCGGTTCTGAACGGTGCCCCGGCCGAGATTTCAACGGCTCCCGAAATCGAGGCCGCACATGCGCAGATCGAGCTTGCCCGTCAGGCCGAAAACGCCGGCCCGGTCGCCGAGTTGCGCGCGGCTGTCGAGGCGGATCCGGACAATCTGCAGGCCCGGTTCGATCTGGCGCAGGCGCTGCATGCCGCAGGCGAAGCCGAGGCCGCTGTGGAGGAGTTGCTGGAGCTGTTCCGCCGTGATCGCGAGTGGAACGACGGCGCGGCCAAGGCGCAGCTTTTCACCATTTTCGAGGCGCTGAAGCCCAATGATCCGGTGGTTCTGAACGGCCGCCGCAAGCTCAGCTCTATTATATTTGCCTGATGCTGTTGCGGCACTAGGTTGCACAACATGATTAAACCCGCTGATCTGCCGGACACTATCCCTGTCTTCCCTTTGCCCGGGGCGCTGCTGTTGCCGCGGGCGAAACTACCGCTGCATATTTTTGAACCACGCTACCTGCAGATGCTGGAGGATGCTCTCAAAACGCCTGAGCGGGTGATTGGAATGATCCAGCCCAATGGCAAGCGCAACGGTGAAGGCTCCGGCCTGCAAACCATCGGCTGTGCAGGCCGGGTGACGCAATTCTCGGAAACAGAAGATGGGCGCTATTTCATTACGCTTTGCGGGCTGTCTCGGTTTCGCGTGAAAACGGAGGTCGAGGGCTTTACCCCCTATCGCCGTTGCGCGGTGGATTGGGCGGGGTTCGATGCCGATCTGGGGCAAACGGAATGCGACGAGGTCTTTGACCGCGCTGCATTGATGGGCCTTCTCGGGCGCTACCTTGACGCGCGCGGCCTGTCGACCGATTGGGGCAGTCTGGACGAAGCGGGGGACGAGTTGCTGATCAACTCGCTTTCCATGCTGTTGGATTTCGAACCGGAGGACAAACAGGCCCTACTGGAGGCGCCGAGCTTGTCGACCCGTCGTGAAACATTGGTCACCTTGATGGAGTTTGCCCTGCGGGGCGGCTCCGGTGGCTCTTTGGAGGAAAAACTGCAATGACAGATACGGCCCCCGCCTTTGATCGGCGCATGCTTGAAGCTTTGGTTTGCCCGACGAGCCAGACGCTGCTGGAATATGATGCCGAAAAGCAGGAGCTGATCTCCCGCGCCGCCAATCTGGCCTTCCCGATCCGCAACGGTATCCCGGTGATGCTGACGGATGAGGCGCGCCCGCTGGAGTGAGCGTGCCGCGAACGCGCGGTCAGAGCGGGCGCCCGCGTAACAGTTTCGGCAGATCCCCGGACAGTCCTGCCGCCTCGCGCACAAATCCACGGCGCAGACCAGGCAGGGCATTTGTCAGTCCAAGGCCAAGGTCGCGGGTGGCACGCAGGATCGGATTGTCGTTCGAAAACAGCTTGTTGAAGACATCCGTCGCCAGCGCCAGCGAGGTGGTGTCAAACCGTCGCCACTGCTGATAGCGCGCCAAGACCAAGGGGCTTGAAATATCCTCGCCCCGTCGCGCGGCGTCTGTCAGCACTTCGGCCAGGCTGGCAATGTCGCGCAGACCTGCGTTCAGGCCTTGACCGGCGATCGGATGCAGCCCATGCGCCGCATCTCCCACCAGCGCCAGCCGCTCAGTGTAGTACGCATTGGCGAGGCTCAGCTTCAGCGGATAGCTGAAACGTTTGCCTTCCAGCGCGATCTCTCCGAGAAACGACCCAAATCGCGGGCGCAGCACGGTCAGGTAATCCTCATCCCCCAGCGCTTGGATGCGCGCCGCTTCGGCATGGGGCTCGCTCCAGACGATGGAGCTGCGATTGCCCGGCAGCGGCAGGATCGCCAACGGGCCCGGCGGCATGAAGAACTGATGTGCAATCCCGTCATGCGGCAAATCATGTGAGATGGCGCAGACCAGCGCGGTCTGGCCGTAGTCCCAGCCGGTGCGTTTGATGCCAGCGCGTTCACCGGTGCCGCTCTGGCGCCCATCTGCGCCCACGAGCAACGCTCCGGACAGTTGTGCGCCATCTTCAAGCGTCACGGTGACCGCATCAGCTCCGACAGATTGCGCCACCACACGCTGGCCGGAGATCTGGGTGATCCGGGGTTCCACCGCCATCGCCTCCAGCAGGGCGCGACGCAGATAGCGGTCTTCGACCATGTAGCCCATCGGGCCCTCGTCCAGATCGCTTTCCTCAAAATGCAGGAACAGCGGCGACGGGCCGCGTCCGGCGGTGCCGTCGCTGACCTTGATCTCATTCATCGGTTGGGCCCGATCCGCGATGCGGGACCAGACGCCGATCTGCTGCAGCAGCCGGGTAGAGGCCAGCGCCAGCGCGTAAGATCGCCCGTCAAAGCCCGCCTCTTCGCGCAGCGGCGCGGGCAGGGCGTCGATCAACGTTACGGAATGGCCGCCCTGGGCCAGTGCCAGAGCCAGCGAGGGGCCGTTGAGGCCACCGCCCACGATCAGGATTTCACGCATATCAGTCATGCCCCGCAATATGCGCCCCGCTGGGCAATTGTCCATGCCAATGTCCAGAGGCACGCTGCCGCAGTCCCGTCGAGGGGCTGCGATCCGGGCCGGTCGGGATTGTGCGCCCCATGCGCGGTCGCTACGGTGGCCGCAAACGCAAATCCGCCCCCGGCACGGGGATCACGAAAAGGCAAAACTGATGCAGGACTGGCTGACCATGAGCGCCGCGCAACTGGGCCGCGGTATCGCCGCGGGAGAGATCGACCCGCTGGCGTTGACCGAGACCTATCTGGCAGCGATTGATGCCCATCCCGCGACGGCGCGTATCTACACGCAAGTCACCAGAGACCGCGCCCTGGCGGAGGCCAAGGCCGCACAGGACCGCGCGAAATCCGGCCTGCGCCGCTCGCCGCTCGACGGGGTGCCGCTGAGCTGGAAGGACCTGTTCGACAGTGCCGGCGTGGGCACCGAATCTGGCTCCGATCTGCTGAAAGGCCGGGTGCCGGACCGCGATGCGCTGGTGCTGGAGACCGCAACCGCCATGGGGGCGGTCTGCCTCGGCAAGACCCATATGAGTGAGCTGGCTTTCTCCGGTCTCGGGCTGAACCCGATCAAGGAAACACCGCCCTGCGTGAATGATCCCGACGCGGTGCCCGGCGGGTCATCGTCCGGTGCGGCCGCCTCGGTGGCCTTTGGTCTGGCGGCCGGGGCGATCGGTTCGGATACCGGGGGATCTGTGCGCATCCCCTCGGCCTGGAACGATCTGGTCGGGCTCAAGACCACCTCCGGGCGCGTCAGCCTTGAGGGCGTGGTGCCGCTATGTCTGAAGTTTGACACCATCGGCCCGCTGGCCCGCACGGTCGAGGATGCGGCGCTGATGCTGGCGCTTGTTGAAGGCTCCGCCGCCGCGCCGGATCTGGAAGGCGCAAGCGTCGAGGGCAAGCGGTTTGCCGACCTGCGCACGGTGGCGCAGGATGATCTTGCACCCGAGGTGGCCGCGGCCCATGCCGCCGCGCTGGACAAGCTGCGTGAAGCCGGAGCGGACATCGTGCCGCTGGAGGTGCCGGAGCTGCCCGAGGCGATGGTCCTGTCGCCGATCCTGTTCACCACCGAGGCCTATGGCCTGTGGAAGGACGTGATCGAGGCAGCACCTCATCTGATGTTCCCGGAGATTCTGGCGCGGTTCCGCTCCGGCGCGGAGTTCGCGGGGGCGGATTACGTCGCTGCATGGGCCAAGCTGGAGCAGGTGCGCATGATCTGGGATCAGGCGGTCGCTGGCTTTGACGCGGTTCTGGCGCCGACAGCCCCGATTCTGCCGCCAAACCTCGCCCGGCTCCAAAGTGATCACGACTATTACGTCACCTCGAATCTCATGGCGCTCCGGAACACGCGGATCGGCAATCTGATGGGAATCTGCGCGCTGTCGCTGCCCACCGGCACGCCCAGCTGCGGGCTGCAGGTGATTGGTCAGCCCAACTGCGAAGAGGCGCTTTTGCGCGTGGGCGCTGGCGTTGAGGCGGCTTTGGCCTGAAAGACACACTGTTGCACCCGCGCCATCAGCGGGTGGACGCATGCTCCTTTGGCCTGTAACTTGCGGGACAAAACGGGGCGATTACGATCCCGGTATTGAGGCACAGACATGAAGTTTCCCGAGCGGTTTGCCCATCTGCCGCCCTACGCGTTTCCGCGTTTGCGTGCGCTTCTTGACCATCACGCGCCCGGTGGCGATGTGGTGCAATTGACCATTGGCGAACCAAAGCACGCATTCCCGTCTTGGGTCACTGATGTGATCATGGAGAACGCGGCAGGCTTTAACAGCTACCCGCAGAACGAAGGCACCGACGCCCTGCGCGGGGCCATGGCCGATTGGGCGGCGCAGCGCTATGGCGTGACGCTGGACCCGGCCACCCGGCTGATGGCGCTCAATGGCACCCGCGAGGGGCTGTATAATGCCGCCATGGCGCTCTGCCCCGAGGAAAAGAACGGCCAGCGCCCGGTGGTGCTGATCCCGAACCCCTTCTATCAGGTCTACATGATCGCGGCGATTTCGGTTGCCGCCGAGCCGGTGTTCGTGCCCGCCACCGATGAGACCGGCCATCTGCCCGACTATGCGTCGCTGCCCGAAGAGGTGCTGAACCGCACCGCCGTGGCCTATATCTGCTCGCCAGCCAATCCGCAGGGGGCCGTGGCCTCGCGCGCCTATTGGGAACAGCTGATCCGCCTGGCAGAGAAATATGATTTCAAGATCTTCGCGGATGAATGCTATTCCGAGATCTACCGAGACAGCGCCCCGGTGGGCGCGCTGACGGTCGCTGACGAGCTGGGCGCGGATCCCGAACGGATTGTTCTGTTCAATTCGCTCTCCAAACGCTCCAACCTGCCGGGGCTGCGTTCCGGCTTGCTGGCTGGCGGACCCGAGACATTGGTGCAGGTCAAGAAACTGCGTGCCTATTCCGGCGCCCCAATGCCCGGTCCGTTGCAGGCCGCGGCCGCAAAGGTTTGGGCGGATGAGGCGCATGTTGTCGAAAATCGTGCGCTTTATCAGGAAAAATATCGCGTTGCGGATGAGGTCTTTGCCGGTCTCAACGGATACATGTCGCCCGAAGCCGGCTTCTTTCTCTGGCTGCCGGTCGAGGATGCCGAGGCGGCGACCTTGAAGCTCTGGCAGGAAACCGGCGTGCGTGTGCTGCCGGGTTCGTTCCTGGCGCAGGGCGAGGGGGCAGAGAATCCCGGGCATGGATATATCCGCGTGGCACTTGTGGCCTCTGCGGAACAGACACGTGCAGCGCTTACTTTGCTGCGCGATTGTCTCTATTGAGAATAAGAAGATCGCCTGTTCCCAAAGCCGGGAACAGGCCAAGAGCAAGACGAAACACCCGCGGGGCTGATCCAAGAGCGAAACAGCCGATGCCCTGCGCGAGCGAACCGAGGTAGGCATGGCATTTCAGACCCGCAGCAGAGATCCGCTTCTGGACAGCAACATGCAGGCGGCTATCGAAAAGCGTGGCAAGGAGCTGATCGGGCTTCTGTTGATTGGCGTTGGCCTGCTGGTGGCCGCGATGATCGGCTCATACACGCCGGACGACAGCAACTGGATGGTGTCCACAGACGCGCCGGTACAAAACTGGCTTGGTCAGACCGGGGCCTCGATCGCCTTTTTGCTGATCACATTCCTTGGCAAGGGCGCTTGGGCGATCTCCGTGTTTCTGTTTGCATGGGGTGCGCGCTTCCTGTTGCACAGGGGCGAGGACCGAGTGCTCTGGCCAGCCCTGATGCTGGTGTTCTGGCTGATTATTGTGGCGCTGCACTTTGAGACACTGGTGCCGGGTGACGAATGGAAGGCGTTCCACAGCTTTGGTCTTGGTGGGATGATCGGCAATACGGCCCTGGGCGGCCTTTTGGCGCTCCTGCCTTTCGGTCTTGCGTTCTTGGTAAAGTTCCTGTCGTTCCTGACGGCCATCGCCGTGCTGGCGCTGGGGGCGTTTGTTCTTGGGTTTACCCGTTCCGAAGTGACGCGCATCGGGCGTTTCCTGTTGATTGGACTGGTGCTGGCCTACGGTGCCTTGGCAAACCTCTTGGGCCGTGGCGCCAATGGCGGCCTTCAGGCCGCGCGTTCATGGCAGAACCGCCGGGCAGAACAACGCACTCTGGCACTCGACGCAGAAGACGAACCACTGGTCTACAGCGACCCTATGGACGAGACTGAATTTGTCCGCAACGAACCGCAATTTGGTCTGCATGCACCGGCGCCGCAGCCCGTCGCGGCCCCCCCTGTCGAGGAGCGCACAGGTCTGTTCAGCCGTGCAACCAATCTGATCCGGCGGGGTGAGGCGACGGACATGCCAGCACCAGAACTGGTGGATCCCGAACCGGTCGCCGACGTTCCGAATGTTCCGGGTGACGAGCGTATCGCCGAAAAGATCGCCAATGCCGTCCGCATCCGTCGATCCAAGACACCGCCGCCGTCGGACCTGTCGTTGACAAAGGGGCGTGGCAAACGGCCCGAACCGCTGATTTTCAATCAAAGCGCGCCGCAGGCGTCCCCCGCAAGCGAGCCGCAGCTCACCGCCGGTGTTTCATCTGTCCCTGAAATTCCTGCCGCCCCGACACCGGAAGCGATCCCACAGGCGCCAGTCGCTTCTGCACTGAACACGCCCAAAGCTGCGCCGGACATGCCGGATGCGTTCCTCGCCGACCAGGTCCCGACGGAGAACTTGCCCGAAGAACCTGCCATGACCAGCCCCGCACCAGCCATGCCGTCTGCTGAGGCACCTCGGGTCCAGATCACACCGCGCTCTGATCCTCAGCCCGCCGCAAACGTGTCGATGGAAATCCCGGTCGCAGAACCTCGCAAGGCGGTCGTGGAACAGCCTCAGCGCAAACCGGTTCAGCCCTCAGCCCGCGCACAGGCGGAGGCGCAACCGAATTTGTTTAACGAGGAGAGCGACAGCGATTTCGAATTGCCACCGCTGTCACTGCTGACCAACCCGTCGGGTGTTGAACGCCTGCATCTCAGCGATGAAGCGTTGGAAGAAAACGCCCGCATGTTGGAAACCGTACTCGACGACTATGGCGTAAAGGGCGAGATCGTATCGGTTCGCCCCGGCCCTGTGGTCACCATGTATGAGCTGGAGCCAGCGCCGGGTCTCAAGGCCTCTCGTGTGATCGGTCTGTCTGACGACATCGCCCGTTCGATGTCTGCCCTGTCGGCGCGGGTGTCCACTGTGCCCGGCCGTACGGTGATCGGTATCGAACTGCCGAACGAGAACCGTGAAAAGGTGGTGTTGCGCGAAATTCTCGCCAGTCGCGACTTCGGCGATGGCAATCAGAACCTGCCGCTGGCTCTGGGCAAAGATATCGGTGGTGACAGTATGGTCGCCAACCTCGCCAAGATGCCTCACCTGCTGATCGCCGGGACCACCGGTTCTGGTAAGTCGGTGGCGATCAACACCATGATCCTGTCGTTGCTTTACAAGCTCACGCCTGATGAATGCCGCCTGATCATGATCGACCCGAAGATGCTGGAACTGTCCGTTTATGACGGCATTCCGCACCTGCTGAGCCCCGTTGTGACCGATCCGAAAAAGGCGGTTGTTGCCCTCAAATGGGTCGTGGGCGAGATGGAAGACCGCTATCGCAAGATGTCCAAGATGGGCGTGCGCAACATTGCGGGCTACAATGGTCGCGTGAAAGAGGCGCTCGCCAAGGGCGAGATGTTCTCGCGCACCGTCCAGACCGGCTTTGACGAGGACACTGGTGAGCCGATCTTCGAGACCGAGGAATTCGAACCCAAGTCGCTGCCTTACATCGTCGTCATCGTCGATGAGATGGCAGACCTGATGATGGTGGCGGGCAAGGAAATCGAAGCCTGTATTCAGCGGCTGGCACAGATGGCGCGGGCCTCAGGCATTCACCTCATCATGGCGACACAGCGCCCATCGGTGGATGTAATCACCGGCACCATCAAGGCGAACTTCCCGACCCGGATTTCCTTCCAGGTGACTTCGAAGATCGACAGCCGTACCATTCTGGGCGAGATGGGGGCCGAGCAGCTTCTGGGCATGGGGGACATGCTTTATATGGCGGGCGGCGCCCGTATTACGCGCTGCCATGGCCCGTTCGTGTCGGACGAAGAGGTCGAAGAGGTGGTCAACCACCTCAAACAATTCGGCCCGCCCGATTACGTCGGTGGCGTGGTTGAAGGTCCGGATGATGCAAAGGCCGACAACATCGATGCGGTCTTGGGTCTCAATACCGGTGGGAACACCAACGGCGAAGATGCGCTCTATGATCAGGCGGTGGGGATCGTCATCAAGGATCGCAAGTGTTCGACCTCCTACATCCAGCGCAAACTGGGTATCGGATATAACAAGGCCGCGAGGTTGGTGGAGCAGATGGAGGAAGAAGGCCTCGTTTCTGCTGCAAACCACGTTGGTAAAAGGGAAATTCTCGTTCCCGAGCAATGAGCAACAAAAGGCCGGGCGCTGTGCCCGGCCTCTTCACTTTGGCCTTGAGGCGCATATCTTCTAAGTTATGAAACAGTTTGTCTTTGCTCTCGCGCTCGGCGCGACCACATTGGCTTCCACCGTTGCAACCGCGGCGGAGAAGCTGAGCCTGAACGAGATTTCCTCTTATATGAACAGTTTTGCCACTGCTCAGGCAGACTTCACTCAGGTGAACGATGACGGCAGCCTGTCGACCGGGAAGCTCTATATTCGCCGTCCGGGCAAGGTGCGGTTTGAATATGATCCGCCACATTCCGGGTTGGTGCTGGCCGAGGCCGGTACCGTCGCGATCATGGACCCGAAATCAAACCAGCCGCCAGAGACCTATCCGCTCAGCCGTACGCCGTTGTCGATCATCCTGGCGCGGAACGTGAATCTGGGGCGCGCGAATATGGTTGTCGGACATGGGTTTGATGGGGTGTCCACCGTGGTGCGTGCGCAGGACCCTAAGAACCCGGAGTATGGCAGCATCGAAATGATGTTCACCGATGCGCCGGTACAGCTGCGAAAATGGGTTATCTACGGCAGCGCTGGCGAGACGACCACGGTCATTCTCGGTGATATGAAAACGGGAATGTCGTTTAAATCCAGCCTGTTCAGCATCTCACGTCCAAGACGCGACCGCTGATATAGGTTGCCCCACACCATTTGGCGTGGGGCAGTTCTTCACCTGAATTTTCGGCAGCTGTCCAATTGAACCTTATAGGCATTTGAGCGCGCTTCGACCTTGTTCGCGACGCCCAGCAGCCAGCTCTTTCTGTTGTAGCTGCCGCGCGCGTAGCCCGTGTGACCTTCGTGATAGGCCAGATACTGATTGCGCGCATCGCTTAGCTGGATGCCATTGCGCTGGTAGCTGCGCGTCATGTACCAACCCATGAAATCCGTGGCGTCATCAATCTTGTCCCGGCGTGCAGAGCGACGGCCGGTGTCTTTCTTGTAGTCTTCCCAGGTGCCGTCCAGAGCTTGGCCATAGCCGTAGGCGCTGGAAATGCGGCCCATCGGGATGATGCCGAGCGCATATTTATGCGGTGTGCGGGCCCTGCCATCAAAGCGGCTTTCCTGATGTATGGTTGCCATCTGCACATGCACCGGCACACCCCACCGGCGTTCTGCCGCGCGGAACGCACGCAAATACTTCGGGCGCTCGTTGATAATGCTGCAGGCGTTGTCCAAATTTCGCGGTGGGGATTTGTATCCACCACCACAGGCGGCCAATGCCAACAGGAGCACCAGGGCACTTATGATTCTGCTCATTGCCTCTGCCTCTGTTTTTTTGGCAGTTTAGCCAATTGCGATCAGGGAGGAAATCCCCAATGAATAGCGCTCACATTTCCCGCCGATTGTTAAAAATTGACGTGAAACTAGGGGGTTGTGGAACTGTCGTTGGCGGCCTGACAGACTGTTTCTGCAAATTGTCACCACCAAGGTTGGACAACCGAGGACGGAAACCGTTAGTACAGGGGGAGAAGAGGGCCGACAAACATGCTGAAGACGCGCGCAAAATATAATCTTGGCCAGGTCGTCCGTCATCGAAAGCACCCGTTCCGCGGCGTCGTTTTTGACGTGGACCCGGAGTTTTCCAATACCGAGGAATGGTATGAGGCGATCCCGGAGGAGAGCCGTCCGGCCAAGGAACAACCCTATTACCACCTGCTCGCCGAAAACGATCAGAGCTATTACGTTGCCTATGTCTCAGAGCAAAATCTGGTTGCGGATTATTCCGGCGAACCGGTCAGCCATCCTGACCTGCACGAGATGTTCACCGGGTTTGATGACGGCAACTATCAGCTGCAGTATCATCTGAACTGACGCCGTTCGACGCGAGACAGGTGCCGGGGGCGTCCCCCGACGTCCTGTCCTGTCGCGTTAGTATCCGATCGCGCATCCATCCTTGCGGGGATCGCTTGCCCCTTCCAGAACGCCATTGGCGTGAATCTGGATGGCTTGCGAGCCACCGATCGCGTTGGTTGAAACGTCGACTTTGTGACCCATTTCGGCGAGCTCGGCTCTCACTTTATCCGAGTAACCTCGCTCAACTTTCAGCGTGCCTGCATCGCAGAACGCCCGTGGTGCGTCCATTGCGGTCTGCGGGTCCATGCCGAAATCCTTCAGGTTAGACACAAACCGCGCATGCCCGTTGGGCTGGTACGCGCCGCCCATGACGCCGAATGGCATGGTGATGCGACCGTTTTCTGCCAGCATTGCCGGGATGATCGTGTGCATTGGGCGCTTGCCGCCTGCCAGTTCATTGGCGTGCCCGGGCTGGAGGCAGAATCCCGCGCCCCGGTTCTGTAGCAGGATGCCAAACTTTTCCGACGCAATGCCGGATCCGAATCCGTGGAAGATCGAGTAGATCAGCGACACGGCCATCCGGTCCCTATCAACAACGGTGATGTAGATAGTATCCTTGTGCACTGCTTCGCTGACCCCTTGCGGCGCGGCCATGGCCCGTTTCGGGTCGATCAATGCGGCCAAACGCTCTGCCGTGTCCAATGCCAACATATGGTCGAGACGGGACATGTAATCCGGGTCCGCAATGAAGCGATTTCGGGCATCATAGGCGAGTTTTGCTGCCTCAGCTTCGATATGAGCGCGCTCAGCCCCGTTAGGGTCCATGGCTGCGATGTCGAAATGCTTCAGGATGTTAAGCATCAGGATCGCGGTGGCGCCCTGACCGTTGGGCGGATGCTCCAGCAGGTCTGTCCCTTTGTAGTGTCCCGAGACCGGATCTGTGGGCGTGGCCTCCGTCGCGGCAAAATCATCTGCGGTGTGCACACCACCGCGCGCCGCAAGGGCGGCGATCATGTCGTCCGCGATCTCTCCGGTGTAGAATGCATCACGCCCGTCCTTGGCGACCCGGCGTAACACCTCGGCCTGTCCGGGAGCGCGAAAGATGTCGCCCTGTGTCGGCGCCTTGCCGTCAAAGAGATAGGCCTCCCGCGCGGAGCCCTGCAGGGTAGACGCGTCATTGCCCCAATCAAATGCAACGCGCGGGGCAACGGGCACACCTTCATCAGCATAGTGTATGGCGGGGGCCAGAATGGCATCGAGGCCGAGTTTGCCTTCTGTTTCCGCCAAGCGGCAGAACGCATCCATGGCACCGGGGATGGTGACGGCATCCGCGGCATTCAACGGTACGGTCTGGCGCCCCTGAGCGCGCAGGTGGTCCGCATCCGCGGCTGCGGCGGCCCGACCGGATCCGTTCAGGGCGCGCACCCTGTTTTCGCCCGCCCGATTATAAAGGACAAAGCAATCCCCGCCGATGCCGGTCATCTGTGGTTCGCAAATCCCCAATAGCACCGCGCCAGCGATTGCCGCATCCATGGCATTGCCGCCACGCTTCAGAATGTCGATGGCGGCCTGGGCAGCCAAGGGATGCGAAGTGGCGCATATGCCATTCTGGGCGAAAACCGCAGAGCGGCCCGGTTTCTGGAAATCACGCATTCCTGTTTTCTCCTGTTTGAGACCGAAGCGTAGTGGTCCTGAAACCGGAGGCAATGGCAAAACGCGGGAGGGGCCGGATTGCTGCGCTTGAATGCGTGGCACTGCGCAGACTGCCGAAACCCCGGCACCGCGCGACAGGTGGGGGCAGAAATACACGGCGCCGGGGCAAGCTAAAGGTCAGCTCTACGTTGAATTTTTGCTCAGCATTGGGGCGCTCGCGGGTCTTTAATGTGTCGGATCTGTGGCTGGCCGAGCAAGTTCATGCGGATCTGAAACAAATGCTGCGCAAATAGCGGTTTGGAGCAATTTGCCCGGTTCACTTCGTGAGCTGGATTTCGAAACACAGCGACAACTGATTGTTGTCCATATTGCGCTTGTACTGAATGTCACTGGCCAACTCGCGGATCAGGAACCAACCAAACCCCCCTTCGGGCAGATCCTCTAGCGGTGTGCTCGCGTCGACATGTGCGGGCTTTCCTTCCGGCAGTTTTGTGTCCGGAAAAGGCATACCCGCGTCGCGAATTTCCACCCAGAGACGGTCCGAGTGTAGGTTGCATCGGATCAGCACATCACCTGTGGTGGTTTCGGAATAGGCGTGTTCGACGACATTGTTGACTGCTTCGGCGAGGGCGATCTGCACCTCGTCGACACGGGTGTCGGGGACACCCATGTCCTTCAACCGATGGACCACCGAAATGACGCCACGCCTGGCATCCAGCTCGGTCGCCCTGAAGGAACAGGCAAAAGTTTCAACCATATAGTTCGATCTCCAAAGACGATCTTGGTCGGTTTAAGTCTCGACGTGTTCAGGATCGAGCGCGTCCTGCAGCGTGTCATAAAGATTGAAAACCGTGTCCATTCGCGTCAACCGAAACACCTTGTCGACCTTCGGGGTCAGGCCGGCCAGGTCCAGCTTGCGATCCTTGCCAAGCTGCTTCATCGCGGCGACGATTGCGCCCAGACCGCTGGAGTCGATGAAATCCACGCGAGACAGGTCGAGAATCACACGTGTTGGCCCCGCCTCCGTCTCCGTGCGCATGTCTTCTTTGAATTGAATGGCCATGGCTGCATCAATGCGCTGGGCGTTAACCGTCACCACCTGTGCGCCGTCTGCTTCCGTGCTTGTAAGGCTCATAGAGTGTTCCTCGGGTCATCATATTTGGAACTCACCCTAGACCTTAAATGTTATCATTCAGTATGGATAGTTCAGAAATTTGGAGGAGTTGACGGAATGGCCAGGATTGCGATCACGGGCGCGGCGCGAACACCGATGGGCGGTTTTCAGGGAATTTACGATGGGGTGACAGCGGCAGACCTCGGCGGGGCGGCCATCAAGGCTGCACTGCAGCGAGCAGGGGCCACCACCGTCGACGAAGTGCTGATGGGCTGTGTCCTGCCAGCAGGGCAGGGGCAGGCCCCGGCGCGGCAGGCAGGCTTTGCCGCGGGACTGGGCGAAGAGGTGCCGGCCACCACCCTCAACAAAATGTGCGGCTCCGGCATGAAAGCGGCGATGATGGCGTTTGACCGTCTGGCGCTTGGCGGCGCCGATGTGATGGTCGCGGGGGGCATGGAGAGCATGACCAACGCCCCCTATTTGTTGCCCAAGATGCGCGGCGGGGCCCGGATCGGCCATGGTCAGGTCATCGACCACATGTTCCTCGACGGGTTGGAAGACGCCTATGACAAGGGCCGCTTGATGGGCACTTTTGCCGAGGATTGCGCCGAGCATTATCAATTCAGCCGCGAAGATCAGGATGCATTTGCGCTGGGGTCGCTATCCAACGCCCTGGCGGCGCAGGAAAGTGGTGCATTCGAGGGCGAAATAACTGAAGTGACGGTCAAAACCCGCAAGGGTGAGGTGGTGACCGACACTGATGAACAGCCCGGCGCCGCGCGCCCCGACAAGATCCCGACCCTGAAACCGGCGTTCCGTGCCGATGGTACGGTGACGGCGGCCAATGCCTCTTCGATTTCCGACGGGGCAGCGGCATTGGTTCTGGCGTCCGAAGAGGCCGCCGCCGCGCGTGGGCTGCCGGTTCGCGGGCATATCCTTGGCCACGCCAGTCACGCGCAAGCGCCGGGCTGGTTCACCACCGCGCCGGTGCCGGCGGCGCGAAAGCTGCTGACCCGGATCGGCTGGGACGTGGAGGATGTGGACCTCTGGGAGGTGAACGAGGCCTTCGCCGTGGTGCCGATGGCCTTTATGCGCGAAATGGGCGTGCCGCGCGAGAAGATCAATGTGAACGGTGGTGCCTGTGCGCTTGGTCATCCGATCGGGGCCTCGGGTGCGCGGATCATGGTGACGCTGCTGAACGCGCTGGAGAAGCGCGGATTGCAACGCGGCATCGCAGCAATCTGCATCGGTGGCGGCGAGGGTACAGCCATCGCGATCGAGCGGGTTTGACCTCGGTTCAGGCGCATCCTATCGGTTGACGCATCACGACAGGGAGGGGCGCGCCTCTTCCTGTCACATTCAGGAAAGGCAAATCTGAAATGCGGGTGAACTACCAGGATCTGGCCAAGACAGTGGCTGCGCTGACCGAAGGCGAAACCGACGAGGTGGCGTTGATGGCGACGCTGGCCTGCGAGCTGCATCACTCTGATGATCGCTTTGATTGGACCGGCTTCTATCGCGTCACCGAGCCGGAGGTTTTGAAGATTGGCCCCTATCAGGGTGGGCACGGCTGTCTGGTCATCCCTTTCGCGCGCGGCGTCTGTGGCGCGGCGGCGCGCGCAAATACGGTGCAGCTGGTCGAGGATGTTGAGGCCTTTCCCGGTCACATCGCCTGCTCGTCGTCCACCCGATCCGAAATCGTGCTGCCGGTGCGCAACGGTGCCGGAGCGGTGATCGGTGTCCTCGATATCGACAGCGACCAGCCCGGCGCATTTACGCAGGAGGATGCGGATTGCTTGGCTGCACTGCTGGAGAGCGTGTTCGGCGGGCTCTGAATGCTCCCGTCTTTAGTACAATAACCGGCGCTGCCTCAGTGCCGGTTTTTTTCTGCCTGTCTGACGATAGGGGACCCCTCCAATCCCCTTGTGAAATTTTCCTTTTAAATTTCACAGAGATCAGGCATCATGAAATTTATAGGGTAAATTTCACCAGCCTGCGGAGGCCGCCTTGAACGATCACACCCCGGCTCTCACCACGCTTGGCGCCGATCTGCGCGCGCTCAGACGGGCGCGGGGGATCACCATCGCCGATCTGGCCGCGCGCATGGGCCGGTCGGTTGGCTGGATCAGCCAGGTGGAACGGGACTTGTCGGAACCGTCGATCTCTGACCTGCGGCAGCTGGCGACCTGTCTTGAAGTGCCGATGTCGATGCTGTTTGCCCATGCCTCCGCACCGGTGGAGGAGCAGGGCTACATCGTGCGCGCAGAGGCCCGGCGGCCCATGGGCTCCGGTGAAGAAGGGCTGATCGAGGAACTGCTCTCCCCCGATTTGACCGATGATTTCGAGATGGTGCATTCCACCTTCGCCCCAAACGCGCGCATGCAGACGCGGGCCCATCGCCCGACGCAGGAGGTCGCTTATGTGATTTCCGGCCGCCTCGACCTGCAGATCGCGGAGCGTCGCTTTACCGTTGGTCCCGGCGACAGTTTCCGCATCCGGAATGAGCCGTTCCAATGGGCCAACCCCTATGACGAGGCCTGTGTCGCCGTCTGGGTCATCGCGCCGCCGGTGTATTGACATGAGCTTTGATGCCTGGACCCTCTTCGCCCTGTTCTGGCTGGTCTTTGTGACCACACCCGGGCCCAATGCGGTCAATTGCATCTCCAACGGCATGAACCTCGGGTTCGGCAAGGCGATGCTCGGGGTGCTGGCAATCCTGACCCAGGCCTCGGGGTTTCTGATCCTTTCGGCGCTGGGCGTGACAGCGCTGATCGCGGCCTCACCGAGCGCGTTTTTTGTGGCCAAACTGGTCGGGGCGGGCTTTTTGATTTTCCAAGGCATCCGGGGGTGGCGCAATGCGGCCAAACCCGCACCTTCCGCCGAGCGCCCGGCACGGCATGTTTATTTGCACGCGCTGGCGGTGGCGACGATCAACCCCAAGAGCGTCGCAGGCTATCTGGCAGCATTCTCGCAATTCGTGCAGCCGGACGTGCCGATCTGGTCGCAGATGGCGGTCATCATGCCCACCGCGCTGACGCTGACCACGCTCAGCTACACCGGCTTCACGCTCCTTGGCGTGATTATGGGCCGGGCAGCACTGGCAGCCGTTTTCAACATCTGGATCCGCCGTCTGCTGGCGATCTGTTTCATCATTTACGGTGTTCTTCTAGGTGCCAGCAGCACACCAAATCTGGAGGCTTCTTCATGATCAAAGGCCAGTGTCTCTGCGGCAATATCCATTTCGAAACCGAGGCCGCCCCTATGGGGCCGTCCATGTGTCACTGCGACCAGTGTCGGCGCCAGTCGGGCGGCATCTGGTCCTCGGCCTATGTGGCGGACACGGATCTGACCATCACCGGCACCGTGTCCTGGTTTGCCTCCAGCCCAAACGCCAAGCGCGGCTTCTGCGCCACCTGCGGTTCTTTCCTGTTCTGGAAAGCGCTGGATGAGGACACCACCAGCTTTGCCCTCGGGGCGGTGAACAATCCCACCGGCCTCACGCTGGAGAAGCACATCTTCGTGGCGGACAAGGGCGACTACTACAAGATCGCCGACGGGCTGCCGCAACAGGACTGACCCCCGATAAACGTGAACAGGGAGCCGACCATGTCTGATTTTCCAACAGGGGCCCGCGTGGTCATCATCGGGGGCGGCGTTGTCGGCTGCTCCGCGCTGTATCATCTGGCCCAGAAAGGCTGGACCGATTGTGTCCTGCTGGAAAAGAACGAGCTGACGGCGGGATCTACCTGGCATGCGGCGGGCAATGTGCCGACCTTCTCGACCTCCTGGTCGATCATGAACATGCAGCGCTACTCGACGGAGCTTTATGCCCGCCTCGGCGACGAGGTCGACTATCCGATGAACTACCATCAGACCGGATCCATCCGGCTGGCGCATTCCACCGAGCGCATGCAGGAGTTCGAGCGCGCCGCCGCGATGGGGCGCTATCAGGGCATGGATATCAAGATCCTGACGCCAGAGGAGGTGAAGGAGCTCTATCCCTTCATCGAGACCCACGATCTGACCGGGGCTCTCTATGATCCCAACGATGGCGGCATCGACCCGGCGCAGGTTACCCAGGCGCTGGCCAAGGGGGCGCGCGACTTGGGGCAGCGGATCATCCGCTTCTGCCCCGCCACCGGCGTCACCCAAACCGACGACGGCTGGGTCGTGCACACTGACAAGGGCGATATTGCCTGCGACTACGTGGTCAATGCCGCCGGATATTATGCGCAGCGCGTGGGGGAGTGGTTCAAGCCCTATGGCGGGCGCAGCGTGCCGATGATGGTGATGAGCCACCAGTACCTGCTGACCGAGGAAATCCCCGATATCGAGGCCTGGTCAAAGGAAACCGGGCGCAAGCTGCCGCTGTTGCGCGATGTGGATGTCTCCTACTACCTGCGGCAGGAGAAACATGGCTACAACCTTGGCCCCTACGAGCCCAACTGCCGCGCCCATTGGGACACATCAGACGATCCGATGCCGGAGGATTTCTCCTTCCAGCTCTGGTCGGATGACCTCGACCGGATCGAGGATATCGTCACCGACGCCATGGAGCGGGTGCCGCTGATGGCCACCTGTGGCGTGTCGCGCGTTATCAACGGCCCCATCCCCTACGCGCCGGACGGGTTGCCATTGCTTGGCCCCATGCCCGGTGTGAAGAATGCCTTTGAGGCCTGTGTGTTCACCTTCGGCATCGCCCAGGGCGGCGGCGCGGGCAAGGTGCTGGCGGAATGGATTGTCGACGGGCAGACCGAATGGGACATGTGGTCTTGCGATCCGCGCCGGTTCACCGATTACACCGATCACGACTACTGCGTGAAAAAGGGCATGGAGGTCTACGGCAACGAATACGCCATGCACTTCCCCCGTCACGAATGGCCCGCCGGGCGGAACAAGAAACTCTCGCCGGTGCATGAGCAGGTCATCGCGCAGGGTGGCCAGATGGGCGCCTACAACGGTTGGGAGCGCGCCAATTGGTTTGCACAGCCGGGCGATGACACATCGCAAGAGGCCACCCATACTTGGGGCCGTGCTGGCCCGTGGCAGCAGCGCATCCGCGAGGAATGTGAGGCGGTGCGCGACCACTGCGGCGTGCTGGACCTGCCGGGGTTTTCGCGGTTTGCAGTCTCGGGAGAGGGTGCGGCAGAGGCCCTGCGCGGCCTCGTCACCGGCGGCCTGCCCAATGTGGGCCGGATGAACCTCGTCTATATCGCCGACAGCCGGGGCCGCATCTTGACGGAAATGTCCTGCCTGCGCAGCGGCGAGGATGAGTTCACGATGATCACCGCCGCTTCGGCCCAATGGCACGACCGGGACATACTGCGCGCCGCCATGCCCGCCGGCGTCACAGTGGAGGATCTCAGCACCTGCCGCGACACGCTGATCGTCACCGGCCCCAAATCCCGCGAAATCCTTGCGCCGCTCACCGACGCCGATCTTTCGCTGGGCTGGCTCAGCCATCAGGCCGCCACGGTGGCGGGTCACCCCGCCTATCTGGTCCGAGTCTCCTTCGCCGGTGAGCTTGGCTGGGAGGTTCACGCGCTGTACGACCACATGCCCGCGATCTACGCCGCGATCCGGGAGGCGGGCGCCAAGCCATTCGGCATGTATGCGCTGAATTCCCTGCGGATTGAGAAAGGCTACCGTGCGTGGAAGGGTGATCTCTCGACCGACTACAGTCTGCTTGAGGGCGGGCTGGACCGCTTTGTGAAACTCGACAAGCCGCAGGACTTCCCCGGCAAGGCCGCGCTCCAGCAGGAGCGGCAGCAGGGGGCGCAGAAACGCTTTGTCACGTTGGTGGTCGAGGCAGGCGAGGCCGACGCGCCCTATATGTCGTGCCTCTGGAAGGACGGCCAGATCGTCGGCGAAACCACCTCCGGTGATTGGGGGTACCGGGTGGGGGCCTCCATCGCGCTGGGCATGGTCCGCGCCGATCTTGCCACGCCGGGCACCGAGCTGGAGGTGGAGATCTACGGCCGCAAGCACCGCGCCACCGTACAGCCCGACCAACCCCTGTGGGATCCTCACAACGAAAGGCTGCGCGCATGACCGAGATTACGCTTCTGGATGGCTCCATCGGGCAGGAACTGGTTCGCCGCAGAGGGGCAAAGGCCACGCCGCTCTGGTCCACCGCCGTGATGATGGAGGCGCCCGATCTGGTGGGCACGCTCCATCGCGACTATTTCGCGGCGGGGGCAACGGTGACGACCACAAACACCTACGCCGTGCACAGGTCGCGGCTGGCGCGGATTGGCGAAGAGGAGCAACTGCTTCCCCTGCTCGATGCGGCGCTGACACAGGCCAAAGCAGCGCAAACTGCGTATCCGGGGGCGCGTCTGGCCGGGGCGCTGGGGCCGCTCTATGCGTCCTATCGGCCTGATCTGAAGCCCGACCCGGAGGTCGCGGCAGCCGCCTTTCGGGAAATCGCCCGATACATGGCGCCGCACGTCGACCTGCTTCTGCCCGAAACGGTGTCGTCGGTGCAGGAGGCCGAAGGGATCCTGCGCGGCATCTCTGATCTGGGCAAACCCGTGTGGATTGCCTTCAGCGTGATGGATGAGGATGGCACGCGCTTGCGTTCGGGCGAGCCGCTGTCGGATGTTCTGCCGTTGCTTCAGACCTATGAGGTCGCCGCGGTGCTGATCAATTGCTCCCGCCCGGAGGCCATCCTGCCGGCGCTTGCTATTCTCAAGACCTACGATCTGCCCTTTGGGGCCTTTGCCAATGGCTTTGACGGCATCGCCGAAGGGTTTCTGCAGGACGCGCCCACCGTCGACGCCCTCAGCCGACGGGTTGATCTTGGTCCGCAGGACTATGCCGATCATGCAATGGAATGGGTTGCGGCGGGCGCCACAATTGTCGGCGGCTGTTGCGAGGTCGGTCCCGACCACATCGCCGAGCTGGCCCGACGCCTCAGGGCCGCAGGGCATCGCCTCGTCTAACTTGCCGCACTGCGACCTCGTGGCAAGAGGCGGCGCCCCGCTCGCGGTGGTGCGCCCCAGATACGATTTTCCGAACGGAAAGGAGCAGACCAATGAACCAACTTCCGCAACAGGCCCGTGTTGTCATTATCGGTGGCGGCGTCGTGGGCTGCTCCGTCGCCTATCACCTGACCAAGCTGGGCTGGCAGGATGTGGTGCTGTTGGAGCGCAAACAGCTCACCTCCGGCACCACATGGCACGCCGCAGGCCTCATCGCGCAGCTGCGCGCCACTGCCAATATGACCAAGCTCGCCAAATACAGTCAGGAGCTTTACGGCGCGTTGGAAGCGGAAACCGGGGTTGCCACCGGGTTCAAACGGTGCGGCTCGATCACCGTCGCCCTCACCGAGGAGCGCCGCGAGGAGATATTCCGTCAGGCCGCCATGGCGCGGGCCTTCGGGGTCGAGGTGGAGGAAATCTCGCCCGATGAGGTCAAGGCCAGATACGATCACCTGAATATCGAGGATGTCACCGCCGGGGTCTGGTTGCCCAGGGACGGGCAGGGCGACCCGGCCAATATTGCACTGGCGCTGGCCAAGGGCGCGCGGCAACGCGGCGCGATCATTCAAGAACGCGTCAAGGTCAGCGGTATTCGGCGTGACGGACGCCGTGTCACCGGGGTGGACTGGCACTCCGATGACGGGCAGCAGCAGGGCCACATCGCATGCGATATGGTGGTGAATTGTGCTGGCATGTGGGGGCATGAAGTGGGCCGCATGGCGGGCACCAATGTGCCGCTGCATGCCTGCGAACATTTCTACATCGTGACCGAAGCCATTGCGGGCCTGACCCAGATGCCGGTGCTGCGGGTGCCGGACGAATGCGCCTACTACAAAGAAGATGCGGGCAAGATCCTGCTTGGAGCCTTTGAGCCCAACGCCAAACCCTGGGCCATGACGGGCATCCCCGAAAGTTTCGAGTTCGACCAGCTGCCGGAGGATTTTGACCACTTCGAGCCAATCCTTGAGGCCGCCGTGAACCGCATGCCGATGCTGGCCGAGGCGGGGATACATACCTTCTTCAACGGGCCGGAGAGCTTCACGCCCGATGATGCCTATCACCTCGGCCTCGCGCCGGAGATGGACAATGTCTGGGTCGCAGCCGGCTTCAACTCCATCGGTATTCAATCTGCAGGTGGTGCCGGAATGGCGCTGGCGCAGTGGATGGAGGCGGGCGAGAAGCCCTTTGACCTCGGCGACGTGGACATCTCCCGAATGCAGCCCTTCCAAGGCAACAGGCACTATCTTTTCGAACGCTCCAAGGAAACACTGGGGCTCTTGTATGCGGACCATTTCCCCTATCGCCAGAAGGCCAGCGCGCGTGGGGTGCGCCGCACGCCCTTCCATCATCAGCTGAAAGAACAGGGCGCGGTCTTTGGCGAGTTGGCGGGCTGGGAACGCGCCAACTGGTTTGCCGCGCCGGGACAGGACAAGGATTATAAATACAGCTGGAAGCGCCAGAACTGGTTTGAGAACTCTGCCGAAGAACATCGTGCCGTGCGCGAGAATGTCGGCATGTACGACATGTCCTCCTTTGGTAAGATCCGCGTCGAGGGGCCGGATGCGGAGGCCTTCCTGAACTACATCGGCGGTGGAGACTATTCGGTGCCTGTGGGCAAGATCGTCTATACCCAATTCCTCAACCGCACTGGTGGGATCGAGGCGGATGTGACCGTCACCCGCCTGTCTGAGACGGCCTATCTTGTGGTCACGCCCGCTGCGACGCGGCTGGCGGATCAGACCTGGATGATGCGCCACCGCGGTGCCTTCAACGTGGTCATCACCGATGTCACGGCGGGCGAGGGCGTGTTGGCGGTGATGGGGCCCAATGCACGCGCGCTGCTGCGGAAGGTCTCGCCCAATGACTTTTACAACGCCGTGAACCCCTTTGGCACCGCGCAGGAGATCGAGATCGGCATGGGCCTCGCCCGCATCCATCGGGTCACCTATGTGGGAGAGCTGGGCTGGGAGGTCTATGTCTCTTCCGACATGGCCGGTCATGTGTTCGAGACCCTGTGGCAGGCCGGGCAGGACCTCGACCTGAAACTCTGCGGCATGCACATGATGGACAGTTGCCGGATCGAGAAGGGCTTTCGTCATTTCGGCCATGACATCACCTGCGAGGATCACGTGGTGGATGCGGGGCTCGGCTTTGCGGTGAAACTCGACAAGGGCTGTGATTTCATCGGCCGTGCTGCCGTGGCCGAACGCAAGGAGAGCGGACCGCACAATCGTCTGCTGCAATTCCGCCTGACCGATCCGGAGCCCCTGCTGTTTCACAACGAGCCGATCCTGCGGGACGGGGAATGCGTGGGCTACCTGTCGTCGGGCAACTACGGTCATACCCTTGGTGCGGCGATCGGCCTTGGCTATGTGCCGTGCAAGGGTGAGGCCGCGGCGGATGTGCTGGCCTCCACCTACGAGATTGATGTCTGCGGCACGAGGGTGCGGGCAGAGGTCTCTCTCAAACCGCTGTATGACCCCAAGTCGGAGCGTGTAAAAGCCTGATACATCTGCTACGTCGACACGACCGCAGCGCCCATATTTATGGCGGCGCTGCGGTTTTCTTTTATTTGTGAAGTCGTTGACGGCACGTTGCCGGACGGTCGATTCGGATTGGGGAGGAGGCCCGGCGATGAGCAGCAAACCAGAAAACGTGGATACGCCCCAGGGCCTCGCCTTTGCGCTGACGGCCTATATCCTCTGGGGCTTTCTGCCGCTCTACATGAAGCTGCTGGCCCATATTCCCCCCACCGAAGTGGTCGCGCATCGGGTGATCTGGTCGGTGCCGATCGCCGGTATCCTCCTGATCATGTTGGGCCGTCTGTCGGATCTGAAGGCTGCCTTGCGCAGCCCGCGCGTGCTGGCCATGGGCTGCGTCACCGCGGCGTTCGTCTCGGTGAACTGGGGCATCTATGTCTGGTCCGTCGGGTCGGGCTACGCGCTGGAGGCGGCGCTGGGGTATTACATCAACCCGCTGTTCTCGATTGCGCTGGGCGCGCTTCTGCTCGGTGAACGCCTCACTCGGGCGCAGTGGGTTGCGGTTGGCCTCGCCAGCCTTGCGGTGATCATCCTGACCGTGGAAACCGGGCGGTTGCCGCTGGCGGCGCTGGGGCTGACTGTATCCTGGGGCTTTTATGCCTTCTTCAAGAAGTCCCTGCCCATCGGTCCCAATCAGGGCTTCCTGCTGGAGGTGCTGATCCTCACCATTCCGGCGCTGGGCTACATCGGCTATCTGACCGCCACCGGGCAGAGTCATTTTGCCTCCGTGCAGTTCGACACGCTGCTGCTGCTGGGGTGCGGGGTGGTCACGGCGGTGCCGCTGATCATCTATGCCAATGGCGCCAAGCTGCTGAAGCTCTCCTCCATCGCAATTTTGCAGTATATTGCGCCGACGATGATCTTTCTCGTCGCGGTCTTTGTGTTCAAAGAGCCCTTTGGTGGTGCCCGCATGGTGGCCTTCCCGCTGATCTGGGTGGCGCTGGTGATCTATTCGGTCTCTCTGCTGCGGGAGATGCGGCGCAAGGGACGCGCGGCCCTGACCGAGGCGGCGCCCGCGCGTGAGGCCTGAGGCCCGCGCGCAGACTGATGCTTGCTTGGCACGCCGATCACAGCTAGGCAGCGGCTCATGACCGTATCCAGCGAATATTGCCCGCCGAGCGACCCGCTTGATGTTCTGCATCACGACTCGCAGTTGCTTGTGGTGAACAAACCTGCGGGCCTGCTTTCCGTGCCCGGCAAGGGAGAGCATCTGGCCGATTGCCTGATCTCCCGCATTCAGGCCGCCTTTCCGGAGGCGCTTTTGGTACATCGTTTGGATCGTGATACCTCGGGGGTGATGGTTTTTGCGATGACACCACATGCGCAACGGCATCTTGGCCTGCAGTTTGAAAAGCGCATGACGAAGAAAACCTACGTCGCGCGTCTGGTTGGACATCTTGAACCGCGCAGCGGGACGGTCGATCTGCCGCTGATCGTGGATTGGCCTAACCGTCCGCTGCAAAAAGTCTGCACTGAAACCGGCAAACCGGCGGAGACGGAGTGGAAGGTCGTCAGCTACGGCGAAAACGAAACCCGTGTGCGCTTGTCTCCCAAAACCGGCCGGTCGCATCAGTTGCGGGTTCATACGCTGTCACTTGGTCATCCAATCCTCGGGGATCCGCTCTATGCCAGCGGTGCGGCGAGAGAGCATTCACGTATGATGCTGCACTCGGAGGAGCTGCGGCTCAAACATCCCGAAGGTGGCGCCTCTCACAAGTTCCGTAGCAAAGCCCCATTCTAATCGACACGCCTTTGGGCGTGCTGTTTGATCCGGTACTTGCGCGGCGTCGTGCCGATCTGTCTGTGAAACTCGCGCTGAAAATGCGCCTGATCTGCATAGCCACAGTAAAATCCAACTTCCGCGAGGCTCAGGCTGCTGGTCCGCAAAAGTGCGGCTGCCCGGTCCGTTCGCGCCTGTCGCAAGGTGATCGAAAATGTTCCCCCTTCGGCGTGCAAATAGCGCTGCAGGCTGCGAGTGGAGAGGCCAAGATGCAGGGCTGCGTCCTCGATGCGCCAGGCGCGTGAAAGGTCCGAGGCGATCAATTGAACCAGATGATCCGTCAGTTGCGCAGATTCGCAGGGAGGCGGCGTGGGAATGCCCGGGGCATTCTTCCACCGGATTTTCCGCCCTTGGGCCGAAACAAATTTGAACCCCGCCCGTTCCAGAACCCCCTGCAGAATTGCGGCGCATTTCAGGTCCGGTGGTTCGTCGTGTGGCTCGGCTGCCAGGGTGATGCCCTGCGCGGTCACCTCGGCGATCTCAAGGCGAGGAACGATGCTGCAGTACCGTTGCAACCGCAGCAGTTTTTCGCAGATCAGCGCGGGGTCGGGGACTGCAACCAGTGCGGTGACCACGGGTGCCTCGGCACTGGCCACTGATCGGATAATTGTCTCCGCCCTCTGGTCGGCGGACAGATCCACGCCCAGAGCGTCGCTAAAATCCATTGCGCACCTCCTCACTGAGGCAAGCCTGGCGCAGGGCTGGGCTCAATCCACGGTGCTAAAACGCTGTACCGGTGCTCAAAGTCTTGCAAGTTTTGATGAACGTTTAAAGACGCCGTGCTGATGACTGCACCACGGCAAAAAAGAACCGCCCCGAAGGGCGGTTCCTGATGTCAATCTTCGTGCGGGATCAGGCTTCTGGCGTCCAGCCGCCAACGGCCTTCACCTCGAGGAAGTCCTCAAGCCCCCAAACGCCGCCTTCGCGACCATTGCCGGATTGCTTCATGCCGCCAAAGGGCGCACCGGCGCTGCGGGATTTGCCGTTCATTTCCACCATGCCGGAGCGCAGAGCCCGCGCCAGACGGTTGGCGCGTGCGCCGTCCTGCGTCTGGACGTAGTTGGTCAGTCCATAAGGCGTATCATTGGCGATCTCGACCGCCTCTTCCTCGGTCTCGAACGGGATGATCGCCATCACCGGGCCAAAAATCTCTTCGCGCGCGATGGTCATCTGGTTGTTCACATCAGCAAAGACCGTGGGCTTCACGTAGTACCCTTTGTTCAGCCCATCCGGGCGACCGGTGCCGCCTGCCACCAGACGTGCGCCCTCATCGATGCCCTGTTGGATCAGGTCCTGGATCTTGGTCCACTGCAGTTCATTGACGACGGGACCAATATGGCGGCCTTCCTGAGAGGCGGGGCCGACCTCGACCTTGTTGGCGACTGTGGCGGCTTCTTCGACCACACGGTCATAGATGCTCTTCTGGACCAGCATCCGCGAGGGTGCGTTACAGCTCTGGCCGGTGTTCTGCATCATATGCAGCACACCACGTTTCACCGCCTTCTCATCCGCATCCTCAAAGACGAGGTTTGCGCCTTTGCCACCAAGCTCCAGATGCACCTTCTTCAGCGTGTCAGCGGCCGCCTTGGAGATCGCCGTACCCGCGCGGGTGGAGCCGGTGAAGGACACCATATCCACATCCGGGTGCGACGACAGCTGCGTGCCAACGCCCGCACCATCGCCGTTCACAAGGTTGAACACACCTGCAGGGAAGCCCGCCTCATGGACCATCTCGGCAAAGATCATCGCGTTCAGCGGGCTTTGTTCGGACGGCTTCAGTACCATGGTGCAGCCCGCAATTGCCGCGGCGCCAAACTTCAGCGTGATCTGGTTCATCGGCCAGTTCCACGGCGTGATCAGGGCCGTCACGCCGACCGCTTCGTAAATGATCCGGTCGTTGGGGGCATGATCGCCAAGGGGGCGTTCGAACTCGAAGTTTTTCGCTGCTTTCACAAACCCATCGAGGTGCCAGCTGCCCGCGCCGACCTGGCTGCTGCGGGACAGATCGATCGGCGCGCCCATCTCCGTGGACATGGATTGCGCAAGCTCTTCGGTACGGGTGTTATAGACCTCGATCAGTTTCTCAACGAGCGCGATACGTTCAGCAGGAGGGGTCGCCATCCAGCCGGGCAATGCTGCCTTCGCAGCAGCAACGGCAGCATCCGTGTCGGCCTGTGCGCCCAGAGAGATCACCGTGCAGGCTTCTTCTGTGGATGGGTCTATGACGGCACAGTCGTTGGCTGCAGAGGGCGCAACCCACTGACCATTGATGTAAAAATCACGTTTCTCAAGCATGTTTCAGCTCCCCTATCAGGTATGGAATCTGGCCGGTCTTCGGCGCGTTGCGGGCAGTGTGTCAGTGACCGCAGCTCTCTACAAGTCGGATTTTTGATCAAATTCCGGCGTCAGATCTCGCGCCTCATGAAACCGTGTTTTGTCAGCGTATTGAACTTGTAATTTCTGTGGGAGATTTGGTGACCTGCGACAAAAATGGACGTGAATGGGCAATATGCTTTCACCCGGACAGAAACGGAGTAGGTTTGGCGCAGCGATTCACGCGACTTGATACAGGAGGAGCACTCAAATGGGTTTGCGTATTAATGACGTAGTGCCGAACTTCACGGCAGAAACCGATCAGGGCACCATTACTTTTCATGATTGGATCGGCGACAGCTGGGCCATTCTGTTCTCTCACCCCAAGGACTTTACTCCGGTTTGCACCACAGAGTTTTCTGCAGTGGCGCAACTGAGCACAGAGTGGGCGGAGCGCAACACCAAGGTCATCGGTGTATCTGTCGATAGCGCCGAGGACCACCGCAAGTGGAAGAGCGACATCGAGAGCTACGGCAAGTCCGAAGCTGGTTTCCCGATAATTGCGGATGAGGGTCTTGCGGTGTCCAAGGCCTTCGACATGCTGCCCGCCGAGGCCTATCTGCCTGATGGCCGTACCCCCGCCGACAGCGCAACCGTGCGGTCCGTCTTCATCATCGGTCCGGACAAGCAGCTGAAGCTGTCCATGACCTATCCGATGACTGTGGGCCGCAACTTCGCGGAAATTTTGCGGGCGTTGGACGGTTTGCAGATCTCCGCCAAGGGTGTTGCCACCCCGGCTAACTGGGTGCCGGGCGAAGATGTCATCATCCCACCGTCGGTGTCCAATGAGGATGCAAAAGCGAAATTCGGCGAGTTCGAGACGATCTTCCCCTACCTGCGCAAGACAAAGGCGCCGGAGTGAAATCTCAATCGGTCACCGTGTGCTGCATGCGGTGACCGCTCTTGCCGCGTTATGCCGCGTCGGCTGAGGCAGCAAAAGCTTTGCCGCGGGTCCGTCTCAGGTTCAGGGCTTCGTCTCGGATCGTGTCACCAAACGGGCCGTCCAGATCGCGAACAAAGCGCAGCGTCAGATCGGAGGCGTCTTCGTCCAGCCAGATCGGCGATTTCTTCAGAAACGCGAAACCACGGCTTTGATGCATCAGGCGCGGCTGGGTGTAGCTGATCCCTTGACGGGCGACTGCCGTCAGGATGAAGCCGATCAATTCTTCCCGTGTGGCCGTACGGGACATGAAATCCTCTCTCAACGCCTTAGCGCGCGGCATTTCGGGAATGATGGTGTCCCGAGCGACGGCCTTCAATTCCGTGTCCGAGAGGCGGGCCAGCTCAGTATCGAGGTCCGAAATATCCAGCGTGCTACCATGACTGAACCCATGTGAGATAATCCAGCTGCTCAACCCGATCTCGCCCCGACGAACGGTCACCGTCTTGTTGTTCGTCAGCGGGAATTTGCGCCAGAAGCGTCGGAAGGCCGGTGACTTCAGAACGTTTTCAGAGATCATCAGCGCAAATGAGCAATAGTGAAAGTTGCGGTGATCGCAACTATAGCTCCAGCGGATCTGCCTGTAGTCTTCGAGATCGACGCGCTCATGGCCATAGTTGCTGGCCGCACCGACAAAATCCAAATTCAACGCTTCGGCCTCATGCAACCAATCACCAGAGTTCGGGAGCGGGAACCAGGCGGAGTCGTTCAACAAGACAAGCCGTTCAACAGATTTGAACTCGTTGATGACCTCGAGCACCCCATCACGATACCCGCCAAAATCATAGCCGAAGTTCGGACGCTCGATGATGCGCGATGACAGTGCAGTCAACTCGTCCCTATCGGTGTCAGATAGCGGTAGGTTCGACACAACCACCGGGCTATAGCCATTGTCGATCAGATAGCGCAGTGCCACTTTGTGCGAGGCCAGAACGCCAGTTTGCGGGAAAATAAGGTAGATTGCGACCTTGTTGGTTTGTGGAGCAGCGCCGATGTGGGTCCGCTTTTTACGCGCCAAAATGTGATCATAGTACGGTTGCGCGAAGAACAGACTGCCGAGACGTGGTGGCAAACGGCTCAATTGTTTGAAAGGCCGTATCAGTTCACGTTGGATTTTCCACAGGGACAGCGACATCAGTTCACCAGAGACAAAGTAGGATAACGGGCGGCCAGAAGAGAGGCGCAATTCATAGCGTGTTGCCGAGGAGGCGACAACTGCGTGGTCAGCCCCAGGGCAGGGGCAGGTTGGCGGTGTTTTGCTGGTAAGCCGCGAGCACGCCGCGAAGATAGGCCCAATGTTTCGCGCGTTTGCGCTTCGACAGGAGCGTCAACGGTGACGCAAGCTGCAACAGCGCATCTGAAAGCGCGCGGGCATATGCCCCTGGCAGGGCGTGTTTGCGGGCCGCATAGACCCGCGACTGTCCCATGTACCAGGCCTTGAGCGCAGCGGTACGGGGAGAGCGCACGGTGGACTCTCCAAAGAGATGTGTCACCTCAGCGCCGGTGACCAAGCGCAAGGGGCCACAGTCCCGCGCCAATCTCAGGCTGAGGTCATCATCTTCGTGAAACAGAAAGATCTTCGGGTCGAACCCGCCGATGGTTTCAAATGCCGCGCGGCGCACAAATATGGCGGCACCTGACAGAACTGGAAGTTCGCAATCTGCCTCCGCGGCGGCGCGTGGCAACCAGTGGGATTTCGGGAGCAGCTTGCTGCGACGCTTGAACGCGAGCCTGCCATCCCCCTCGCGCAGGCGTGGGTTGAAGGCGCTGGCCTCAGGATGGGCCTCTGCCGCCGCCAATAGCACCCGAATGGCGCCGGGGGCTAGACTGGCATCAGGGTTCACGAAAAACAGGAACTCACTGTTGGAGTGTGCAGCGCCCAGATTGCACCCTCGCCCGAAGCCGATATTCGTCTCAGAGACCACCAATTCCGCGCCATGGGTTTCTGCAAGCCAGCGGGTCGCATCGGTATCTGCCGATCCGTTGTCCACCACGATGCAGCGCACGTCCTCAGGCAGGGAGGCCAACAACCCCGGCAGGATCTTGGACGAATTATAGGCAACGGTAATGACGGTGACGCGGCTCATGAGATCCTCGGTCGGCGCGGCGGGCGCGCCATAAAAAATGCCCGGGACCACCGGCCCCGGGCATCTTATGTCAGATCCGCATAATGCGGGGAAAGACTTATTCAGCGTCTTCTTTCTTTTCGACGATCTCTTCGCCGGTTTGCTGATCGATCATTTTCATCGACAGGCGCACCTTGCCGCGATCATCAAAGCCCAGAAGCTTGACTTTCACTTCCTGACCTTCCTTCAGAACATCCGAAGGGTGGTTCAGGCGGCGGTTTTCGATCTGGCTGACGTGCACAAGGCCGTCGCGCTTGCCGAAGAAGTTCACGAAGGCGCCGAAATCGACGATCTTCACGACCTTACCGGTGTAGATCGCGCCTTCTTCCGGCTCTGCAACGATCGAATAGATCATTTCATAGGCCTTCTTGATGGCCTCGCCGTTGGCGGATGCGATCTTGATGATGCCATCGTCGTTGATGTCGACCTTGGCACCGGAGACTTCGACGATCTCGCGGATGACCTTGCCGCCGGAGCCGATGACTTCGCGGATTTTGTCGGTCGGGACCTGCATGGTCTCGATGCGCGGCGCGTGCTCGGAGAACTCGGAAGCTTCGGTCAGCGCCTTGGACATTTCCTCAAGGATATGCAGACGGCCCGCTTTGGCCTGAGCCAGCGCGGATTTCATGATTTCAGGCGTGATGCCCGCAACCTTGATGTCCATCTGCAGGGAGGTGATGCCCGCTTCGGTGCCCGCAACCTTGAAGTCCATGTCGCCGAGGTGATCCTCGTCGCCGAGGATGTCGGTCAGGATGCCGTAGGAACCGTCTTCTTCCAGAACCAGACCCATCGCAACACCGGCAACCGGTGCTTTCAGCGGAACGCCCGCGTCCATCATGGACAGGGAGCCACCGCAAACGGACGCCATGGAGGAGGAGCCGTTGGATTCGGTGATCTCGGAAACCACACGGATGGTGTAGGGGAAGTCGGTCGGCGCAGGCAGAACCGCCTGCAGCGCGCGCCATGCCAGTTTACCGTGGCCGATTTCACGACGACCGGGGCCACCAACACGACCCACTTCACCAACCGAGTAGGGCGGGAAGTTGTAGTGCAGCAGGAAGTTGGATTTGAAGTTGCCGTGCAGCGCGTCGATGAACTGTTCGTCATCGCCGGTGCCCAGCGTGGTCACGACCAGACCCTGTGTTTCACCACGGGTGAACAGGGCGGAGCCATGGGTGCGCGGCAGGAGGCCGGTTTCGCATTCGATGCCGCGAACCTGATCCAGCGCACGACCGTCGATGCGGCGGCCGTTCTTGACCACGTCACCACGCAGAACAACGGATTCCAGCTTCTTCAGCGCGGAGCCGAGGTTGCCGTCTTCCTGCTGTTCTTCGCTCAGAGCGGCGATGATCTCGTCTTTGGCGGTGCCAACGGCGGTCACGCGTTCCTGCTTGTCGGAGATCGCATAGGCGGCGCGCATCTTCTCTTCACCAGCTGCTTTGACCGCAGCATAGAGGTCGGAGTAATCCGGCGGGGTGAAGTCGAACGGCTCTTTCGCGGTCTCTTCCGCCAGCGAGACGATCAGGTCGACGACCGGCTGGAGTTGCTCGTGGGCAAAGGTCACCGCGCCGAGCATTTCTTCTTCTGTCAGCTCGTAAGCCTCGGATTCCACCATCATCACGGCGTCTTTGGTGCCGGCGACGATCAGGTCCAGACGCTGCTCCGGGTTCAGGCGCAGGTCCTGCATGTCGTCCACGGTCGGGTTGAGAACGTAGTCGCCACCCTCATAGCCAACGCGGCAACCGGCGATCGGACCCATGAAGGGCACGCCGGAGATGGTCAGCGCGGCAGAGGCCGCGATCATCGCGACGATATCCGGGTCGTTGACCAGATCGTGGGACAGCACGGTGCACATCACCAGAACTTCGTTTTTGAAGCCGGGAACAAACAGCGGGCGGATCGGGCGGTCGATCAAACGGGCCGTCAGCGTCTCTTTTTCAGTCGGACGCGCTTCGCGTTTGAAGAAGCCGCCCGGGATTTTGCCGGCGGCGTAGTATTTTTCCTGGTAGTGCACGGTCAGCGGAAAGAAATCCTGACCGGGCTTTTGTGCGCGGGCGTAGGTCACGTTGGCCATGACCGAGGTTTCGCCAAGGGTCGCGATCACGGTGCCATCTGCCTGGCGCGCAACCTTACCCGTTTCCAGTGTCAGCGTTTCTTCGCCCCACTGCATTGTTTTCGTCGTCACATTGAACATCTATCGTATCCTAAGTCGGAGCACTCCCAGGCGTATCCTGGGTCTCCATATTGCGTAGCGGCCCCATTGCCGCCGACCCCCTATGCTATCTTGCTTTCGCGTGCCGGGGTCTGGGCACATCGTCTCAGATAGATCCGCCCTTACAGGAGTTCGGCGCAAAAAGAAAGCGTTCGCTGTGGTGTCGCATTGCGCGCTCAGCGGTTGCGGGGCTGTGCCAGCGTCTTCTGTTCGACCGCATCGAGGTGGGCCAGAGCGTCCTCCTCGCCCAGACCGGCCCGGCGTGCCGCCTGCCAGATGCGGCGGCAGGACTGCGCCGACCACGGAAGAGAGGCCTCGCGCACCCAGGCCCGCAGGGGCGGCGGCAGCCGGTCATAGGCCGCCATCGGATCTTCGTGCCTGCGCCGGGTGGGCAGGGACACTGCCCCCCGGTTGCCATCCCGGTCCCGCCTGGCCATGGTCAGGCCGCCTGTTCGGCGCGCCGCCACAGCGGAAAGGGATCTGCCAGGGTTTCGCAGTCTGGCAGGGTCTCGGCGGTGATCTCCGGCATCAGGCAGGCGTCCAGCTTGGCCGTCAGCGCCGGCCAGTCGATGCCGGCGCCGATAAAGACCAGTTCCTGCCGCCGGTCGCCAAAGGGCTCCTGCCAATGGGCGCGCATGTAGTCCCGCGCCTGTTGATGCGTAGGCCAGCGGTCCTGCGGCACCGAGGCCCACCAGGTGCCCAGCGGTGCCACGCTCGACAAGGCACCGGCGAGCGAGAACTCCGCGACCCAGTCGGGGCGGGTGGCGATCCAGAAATGCCCCTTGGCCCGGATCACCCCGGGCAGGCTGCCGTTCAGCACATCGTGGATCTTCTGCGGGTCGAAGGGCGCCCGGGCGCGGTAGACAAAAGAGGCAATGCCGTATTCCTCGGTCTCCGGCACGTGATCGGCAAAGCCATAGAGCTCCTTGGCCCACATCGGGTGCTCATGCGCCTTCTCGAAATCAAACAACCCTGTGTCGAGGATCCTGTCTGCGGGCACGGCGCTGAAATCCGCTTCGATGATGTCAGTATCCGCGTTGAGGCTGCGGATGATCTTGCGCGCCGCATCGACCTGCTCCGGCGTGGCCAGGCTCACCTTGTTCAGCACCACCACATCGGCAAATTCGATCTGATCGGTCAGCAGATGTACCAATGTGCGTTCGTCTTCCTCGCCCATCGTTTCGCCCCGGTCCGCCAGCAGGTCGTGGCTGGCAAAGTCGCGCAGCAGGTTTACCGCATCGACCACGGTCACCATGGTATCGAGTCGGGCCACATCCGACAGGCTCTCGCCCTCGGCGTCGCGGAAATCAAAGGTCGCCGCGACGGGCAGCGGTTCCGAAATGCCGGTGGATTCGATCAGTAGGTAGTCAAAGCGCCCCTCCTGCGCCAGGCGACGCACCTCCGCCAGCAGGTCATCGCGCAGGGTGCAGCAGATGCAGCCGTTGGACATCTCCACCAAGGTTTCCTCAGTCTGGCTCAGATCCGCGCCGCCCTCGCGCACCAGATCGGCGTCGATGTTGACCTCGGACATGTCGTTGACGATGACCGCGACGCGACGGCCCTCGCGATTGTTGAGGATGCGGTTCAGCAGCGTGGTCTTGCCAGCGCCGAGAAAGCCGGAGAGCACGGTGACGGGAAGGCGGGGATCGGACATCTGCGACTCCTGTGTGATGTGTTATAACGTAACAATCACGAAGCGATTGCAATGACAAGTCCCCGAAATCAAAAAAGCCGCGCGCCGATCCGGAACGCAATTCACGCCAGACTCACAATCGGGAGACACAGACAGCGCGTCACGCGTTTCGATCTGCCAATGCGGTTGGGGCAAAAAGAAACGCCCGCTCCTGTGCAGGAACGGGCGCTCTTTGAACCGAAGTCCGGGCGGATGTCTTAGCGACGGATGCCCAGCTTCTTGATAATGTCCTGATAGCGCGCTTCTTCTTTGCCCTTCAGGTAGTCCAGCAGCTTACGGCGCTGAGCAACCATTTTCAGAAGGCCACGGCGACCGTGGTTATCTTTCTTGTGGGTTTTGAAGTGCTCTGTCAGCGTGGTGATACGCGAGGTCAGGATTGCAACCTGGACTTCCGGAGAACCGGTGTCGCCCTCTTTGGTCGCGAATTCTTTCATCAAGCGTGTTTTTTCTTCAGCTGTAATCGACATCGGGGTCTCCTTCATAAGGTTAGAGTTGATGGCGCAGGCCGGGATGTCGTCCAGCACAGGCCCATGGAGAAATCCACGCACGAAGCTCACGAGGTTTGATTCCACGCGCGGATGCGGGTCACTACGGGATCGGGGGCAGTATTGCAAAGGAAAAGCGTGACAAGGACGTGAGCGCAGTCTGCCAATAGCGGTGGGGGCGTAAGGATCGGCAGGGCACGCGGGCGACTGTCAGGTCGGGATCGGCAGATAGGCGACGTCTTCGTCGTTTGCTTCGACCAGGATGATGTCGTCAGCGGTCAACCCTTCGGCGCCCGTAAGGCGCATCGCTTCTTCACCATCAAGCCTGACGATGGTTTGTTCGGGCACATCCGGGTCTGCCTCGACTTCGAGCGACGGTTGGTCCTCCGTGCCGTCGTAAACGAGCAGGAGCTGATCCTCTTCGCGGTCGAAGTCTATGAGGTCGACAGTGCCCTGCGCAATCCAATCGCCCAGCAGAAGTTGATCTGCTCCGTCGCCGCCGGTCAGCACGTCAGAGGCGCCCGCGATCAGGGTATCATCTCCGTCTCCGCCGTTTACGAAGTCACGCGTGTCGCCATCATCGGCGCCATTGACCAGATCATCTCCGGCGCCACCAAACAGCGCATCTTCGCCTTCGCGGCCGGACAGGATGTCATTGCCATCGTTGCCATGCACCGCATCAGACCCTTCGCCACCGGTCAGTGTGTCATCGCCCTGACCGCCATGAAGCGTGTCGTCGCCGCTGCCACCCTGAAGCTGATCGCTGCCAAAGCCGCCATAGAGGGCATCATCGCCATCCTCGCCTGCCAGCGTGTCGGAACCTTCTTCGCCATGAAGTGTGTCGGCGCCGGTCCCCCCGGTCAGAGTGTCGTCTCCCTCATCGCCATAGAGGTCGTCATTGCCGCTGCCGCCATCGAGTGAATCATCTCCGGCGTAGCCATTAATCTGATCATCCCCGCCGAGGCCAAGGAGCGTATCATTCGTGGTGCTGCCTGACAGGTGATCGAGCGTGTCGGTGCCAATGTGAGTCGTGCCGAGATTGGTTGCGCTTCCCTCGGTCCCGTCCTCGTCGTTTGCCGCGCTCACATCTTCTGTGTCGCCGTCGGGATCGGAGCCAGAGAGAAATACGTCAGGTGACACAACGTTGTTTCCGGTGCGTGTCACACCCTCGTCAGAGGTCTCCTCATCGTCCTCGTCGGAGTCAAAATCGATCATGATCGCGCTGCCAACAGCAGCGATTCCAAGAATACTGGCCAACCACAACACGGTACTGGTCCACTTCGTACTAGATACACTCAACCAGTATGAAGGATGGCACAGGATAGCTTAAAGCAGAATACAAAACAGGAACATCGGTTAATGAACCCTATGGATCGACCTCCTGAAGCCAGATCCGGGGCGCTTCGGCATACGCGATATAAAGCGGGTGTTTGGGATGTCCGGCCTTGCTGAGACCGAGGTGATGCAGGGAGCGACCGCTTTGGCGCAGAGTGGCGGCCACCTGCGGACCTTGATTGCGGTGCGCGCCATGCGTGCCCCAGGCGCAGATCACCATGTCGGCCCAGTCCACGCCCTGCAGCAGCACCTCCATATTATCCGGCCCTTCGGGGTCCGCCGCGGCGCGCATGTCGCGCGGATCCGTGGCCCGATAGGCAAAGATATTGGTGGCCTGAAATCCGCCGAATCCCAGCGCCCTGGCCCGACGTTCGCACCGCTCGATGGTGGGGTCGTTCTGTACCTCGGTGGCTTTCGAGGGGTTCAGCATCACGAACATCACCTTCTGCCCAGCCGGATCCCAGATCCGGCTCAGGCTGTAGCGATAGGTCTCGCAATCGGAATAGACGGCGGTGGAGGGCGCATCGCCCTTGACGTGATGGCGGGTGATCATGCCAGCGGTTTTGCCGCATCCCGGCGGAATGCGCAATTCCCCCGGCGTTTTCACCGGAGGTCTGCAGGTATAGGTCAGCACAGTTGACGTTATGTTTCGCGCGCGAAACAATGGGTCAGGGAGTTTTCCCTATAATTTACAACATCTTAACTGATCTGTCGCGGGTGTGAGTGGCCTTCGATCCCCGGGTGTCAGTCCTGATTGAACACCCGGGAGGGATGCAATTCACCCGCCTTGTAGTTGCCCACGGCAACGGCCTTACCTTCCAGAGAGGCCCAGGCCTCTTCGCCGTACTCCACGTCGGAGGCAATCACCATGCCGGGGTTGCCGTTGCGCAGACGTACTGCGCCCTGCGCGGTGCATTTCAGTTCCGGCAGGTCGATCAGGCCCTCTTCGAGCGGGCGCAGGAACTGGTCGATTTCAGGGGATTTGGCCAGCGCGTCGATCTGCTCCAGCGTGACGCCATCCTCGGCATCAAACGGGCCAGACCAGACCCGCCGCAGCTGCTTCACATGGCCGAGGCAACCGAGTTTCTCGCCGAGGTCGCGTGCGATGGAGCGCACGTAGCCGCCCTTGCCACAGGTCATCTCCAGCACCACGTGATCGGCGTCGGGACGGTCCAGCATCACCAGCTCCTCGACCCAGAGGGCGCGGGCGGACAGCTCCACCTCTTCGCCATCACGGGCCAGCTTGTAGGCGCGTTGCCCGTCGATCTTCACCGCGGAGAACTTCGGCGGTACCTGCTGGATCTCGCCGATGAAGCCCTGCAACGCATTCTTGATGTCTGCATCGGTGGGGCGGGTTTCCGAGGTGGCCAGCACCTCGCCTTCAGCATCATCGGTGTTGGTGGCCGCGCCGAGGGTCACGGTAAAGGTATAGGCCTTCATCGCGTCGGTGATATAGGGAACCGTCTTGGTGGCCTCGCCCAGGGCCACGGCAAGCACGCCGGTGGCTTCGGGATCGAGGGTGCCGGCGTGACCGGCCTTTTTTGCATCAAACGCCCAGCGGACCTTGTTCACGACGGCGGTCGAGGTCAGGCCTGCGGGTTTGTCCACCACCAGCCAGCCGGAAATATCGCGTCCCTTGCGTTTGCGTCCCATCAGAGTCCCCTAAAATGTCGGATAAGGCGGGCGGGGTAACGCAGGACACGAGGGCTGTCAATTCTGCAGCGTGTCCGATTCCGTATCCGGGATATCTTCGACCACACCCACCACAGGCCCCATCATGAACCCCACATCCGAACGCCCCAGTTCCGGCGCGTGCAGGCGAGAGATATTGCCATCGAAATAGAGCGCTTGCGGCAGGCCGAGATGATCGCGAAACAGGCTACCGAAATCGTGGAAGTTCACCGCGTTGCGCGAGATCGCAAAAACCACGCGGCTGCCGTCCGCACTGGTGCCGACACCGTTGCGAATGTAGCGAGAATCGCTGTCCTCCAGGAACCGCGGGTGCAGATCGCCGTCGATCACCAGCATCGGCCCGGATTGGGTGGCGCTGGTGCAGGTGGTGTCGCTGGCCTCATAGGTCAAGGTCTCGATCACGTCGGCGCGGTTCGGGCGCAGACAGAACACCCCGTTGGGCACCAGGCCGAAGTTGCCGGGGCCGGGGTTGGTGACCAGCCGCATCTCTTCTACGCCGTCTTCGACATAGAGCCCGACCGGTGAGCGATCCGTGTGATACATGCCCGCATTTGTGCCAAAGACGAGGCGTTTGCCGGAGGTCGCGAGATGCGCCTCGATGGTGGAGAAATGCCCCATAACCACGCCATCGTCATCGCGCAAGAACAGGCGCAGGTCTTCACTCGCGGCATCGACTTCACACAGGCTATAGCGATTGCCAGCGTAGCTCTCATCGCGACACTCCACGGCGCGGGCCGCATGTGCCCACAGAGACATGGACAGACTCAGCGACAGACCGAGCAGGGAGGCACGGGCCCACATCGCTTCAGTCCTCGATGTCGCGGCGCACCGCGTCCTGCTCGAAGATCCGGCGGGTGTCGTCCATCCGGTCGAAGGTCTCGTCAATCTGAAAGCGCAGATCCGGTGTGAATTTCAGCCCGGTCTTCTTGCCGATGGCGCGGCGCAGCTCTCCCTTGTTGCGGGCCAGCAGCTGCAGCACGTCCTCTTGCCCCTTGCCGCCAAGCGGCAGCACATAGGCGGTGGCGATTTTCAGATCGGGGGAGGTGCGGACCTCGCCGACGGTGATCGAAAGACGGTTTAGCTCCGGGTCGTGGATATCACCGCGCGCCAGCACCTCGGACAAGGTGCGGCGGATCACTTCGCCGACGCGAAGCTGACGTTGAGAGGGACCGGGACCGTCGTGAAATTTGTTCTTAGCCATGAAACTCGATCTATGCCGAAACCCGCCCTTTGCCAAGCGGTCCCCGTCAGGGTAGGAGGATTCAAGCGGATAGTCCAATCAGAGAGTGAGGCCATGACGGATAAACCAGGGATCGTGATCACCGGCGCTTCGGGGCGCATGGGGCAAATGTTGATCAAGACGGTGCTGGAGAGCGACAAGGCCGAGCTGGCGGGCGTGGTGGAGCGCAATGGCCACGACTGGATCGGGCAGGACATCGGCATCGCCATGGGCGGCGCCGCGCGAGGCGTGATTGTCACTGATGACGCGCTGGAGGCTTTTTCCGGGGCGCAAGCGGTGATCGATTTTACCGCGCCTGAAGCAACGATCGCCTTTTCGCAACTCGCGGCACAGGCGCGCTGCGTGCATGTGATTGGCACAACCGGCATGACGGAAGAACAGATCGCGCGGTTGCAGCCAGCTGGTCGTCAGACAGTGCTGGTGCGGGCGGGCAATATGTCTCTGGGGGTGAACCTGCTGGTGCAGCTGACAAAAAAGGTCGCTGCCGCGCTGGATGAGGATTTCGACATCGAAGTGATCGAGGCCCATCACCACCACAAGGTCGACGCGCCTTCCGGCACTGCGTTGATGCTGGGCGAGGCCGCGGCCGAGGGCCGGGGTGTCACGCTTGCGGATGTTGCGGACCGGGGCCGCGATGGCATTACCGGCGCGCGCAAGTCAGGCGATATCGGCTTTACTGCCATTCGGGGCGGCGACATCGTGGGCGAGCATGACGTGCTGTTTGCCGCCGCCGGCGAGCGTATCGTGCTGCGCCACATGGCCACTGACCGCGCGATCTTTGCCCGCGGTGCGCTGAAAGCGGCGCTCTGGGGGCAGGACAAGGCGCCTGGTGAGTATGACATGATCGACGTGCTCGGCCTCTGAGGTTTCTGGGCCGCCCTTGCGGGCGGCTGCCTCCGGCGGAGGTATTTGGCAAAAGATGAAATGTAGCGGCGCCCTGTTTCATCTTTTTGAAAATATCTCGGGGTGAGCGCCCGAGCCGGGCGCGAGGGGCAGCGCCCCTCTGCGCGACGGCTCAGAAGTCGATAGCGATGCCCTTTTTCTCCCAATCACCATAGCGGGCCGGGTCGGGGCCGTCGCGACCGCCCAGTTCGATTGGCTGCGCTGATTCTGCTGCGCGGGCTTTGCGGCGCGCCTCGGCTTCGTCGAGCGCGCGCTGGGCGGCGGGGGGCAGATCCTCTGCGCGGGGGGCTTCAGGGGCGTCGCTCATGGGGTCTTCTCCGCAGGGTGGGTTTCATTATGCTTGCGCCATGATATACGCCCGCGTCCGCTGTGGACAAGCCGATGCCCCATCAGGAGAGCAATTGCATGAGTGACCGCCCAACATCCGCAACCGATGCCCGCCGCGCGGCGGTAGCGCTTCTCGACAAGGTTCTGGGTGAGGGGCTGTTGCTGTCCGAGTGTCAGGCGCAGGTTCTGGATAAGCTGGAACCGGCGGACCGCGCCCGGGCGCAGCGGTTGACGCTGGAGGTGCTCCGGTCCTTGGAGCGAGCGGACCGGGTGTTGCAGAAACACTTACGCAAACCACCGGCGCTGTTTGTGCGCAATGCCTTGCGTCTGGGCACGGTGGAGCTGTGCTCGGGCGGTGCGGCGCATGGGGTTGTGAATGACATCGTCAATCTGGTGGCGCGCCATCGCCGCCACGGTCAGCTCAAGGGGCTGGTCAATGCGGTCCTGCGCAAGGTCGCCGAGGAGGGTCCGGCGGAATGGGCCAAGCTGCGGGTGCCACGCCTGCCGAAATGGCTGCGCAGCCCGCTGGCGCAGGCCTGGGGCAGCGAGGCCATGCTGGGGATCGAGGCGGCTCATCTGCGGGGGGCGCCGCTGGACCTGAGCGCCAAGCCCGGCGCGGATCTGTCGGCATTGGGCGGCGGGCTGACGCTAACCGGCAGCTTGCGGCTGGAAGAGGCCGGCCAGGTCTCAGCCTTGCCGGGGTTCGAGCGGGGCGATTGGTGGGTGCAGGATGCTGCGGCAGCACTCCCCGCGCGGATCCTCAATGCGCAGCCCGGCGAGCGGGTACTTGATCTGTGTGCAGCACCTGGCGGCAAGACCTTGCAGATGGCGGCTTCGGGGGCGGATGTCACGGCGGTGGATATCTCGGAAGGCCGTCTGGCACGTTTGCAAGAGAACCTGGCGCGCACCGGATTGTCGGCGAATGTGATCGCCGGTGATGTCATGGCGCAGAGCGGGCAATACGATGCGGTACTGCTGGATGCGCCCTGCTCCGCCACGGGCACCATCCGTCGCCACCCGGATCTGCCCCATGCCAAGGACGGTGCCGGGTTTGGTGCGCTGATCGAGCTGCAAGCGCAGATGCTGGCGCATGCCTGGACGCTGGTGAAACCCGGTGGCCGCTTGGTCTATTGCACCTGTTCGCTGTTGCCGGATGAAGGCGAGTGTCAGATCGAGGATGCGTTGGAGATGTTCCCGGAGGCGCGGGTTGGCGATGGCGTCAGGACGTTGGAGGGAATCGATGCAAGCTGGATCACTGAGGAAGGCGGTCTGCGTCTGCGTCCGGACTACTGGCCGGAGGTCGGCGGCATGGACGGGTTCTACATGGCGGAGCTTGTGAAAGCGGACGTCTAGCGACTGACTTTTTTCGGCAACATCAGTTACCGGGGGAGGGCTCCCGCGCCCGCAGGTGCCTTCCCGGCGGCAAGCCCCCTTGGCGGTCTTGGGCCCGGCCCTTGACCCTCCCATGGAGGGTCAAGGGACCCGCCTTGCGGGCCATCCGGCCTGCAAGGCGCCAGGCCCAACGGGAGCGGATCATCTCCGCATGATCCGGCGACGGGCGGGAGCATCCCCGACGGTGTGCCAGCTCTGGTTTCATGGTTCTCCGACGCAGCTGTGACACAGAGCGCATGACACCTGCGCCACCGCGCGTTATCCTCTGGCCAAAACGCCAAAGGCGTGTGAGGCAAGAGAGCATGTCCAGATACGATCGAATGGCCAGTCGCGGAACGCGTCTGCTGAACCGCTATACCGCCTGGAAGGCGCGCAAGCAGCCTGCGGCCACGGGATTCGTGTCGCAGCCGGAGCCGCGCACCATCGGCAGCTTTGCGCGCGGGCGCCAGCTAGTGGCCGGCAACCTGCTGCTTGCGGGCTACCTGGTCGAGAGCAGTACCACGGGGCTGTGGGATGTCGACGCGCCGGATTTTGCCTTCGAGGCGGAGCGGCAAGGCTGCACCTGGCTCGATGATCTGGCAGCCGTCGGCGACATCAAGGCACGTCGCAAGGCGCAGCATTGGGTCTGGGGCTGGATCGACGAGTTTGGCAATGGCACCGGCCCGGGCTGGTCACCGGATCTGACCGGACGACGGGTGATTCGATGGATCAACCACGCGCTGTTCCTGCTTAGTGGCCAGGACAAGCCAGCCTCGGACGCCTTTTACCGGTCACTGTCGCAGCAAACCTGGTTCCTGTCGCAGCGCTGGAAAGGGGCTTCGCCGGGGCTGCCAAGGTTCGAGGCACTCACCGGGCTGATCTATGCCGGGCTGGCGCTCAAAGGCTGCGAGGAGCTGGCGGACCCGGCGGTGCGGGCATTGGCACAGGATTGCGAAACGCAGATCAATGCCGACGGAGGTCTGCCCACTCGCAACCCGGAAGAATTGCTCGATGTCTTCACCCTGCTGACCTGGGCGGCGGCGGCCCTGCACGAGGCCGGGCGCTCGGTGCCCCGCGAACATCACGCCGCTCTGGACAGGATCGCGCCCACCCTGCGCGCGTTGCGCCATAGCGATGGGGGGCTTGCGCGGTTTCACGGCGGTGGGCGTGGGCAGGAAGGCTGGCTCGATCATGCCTTGGCGGCCTCACATGTGCCAGCGCGTGCCTTTGATGGATTGGCGATGGGGTTTGCCCGGCTGTCCGCAAGGCGGACTTCGGTGATTGTTGATGCCACCGTACCGCCGGTGAGCAAAGCGTCCTATAACGGACATGCCTCAACCTTGGCGTTCGAGCTGACTTCTGGTCGGCGTCCGTTGATCGTGAACTGCGGCGCGGGTGAGAACTTTGGTCTCGAGTGGCGTCGCGCCGGGCGGGCGACACCATCGCATTCTGCCCTCTGTGTCGAAGGGCATTCCAGCGCCCGGCTGGCGCAACCGCAGAAGGGCACCGGCCATGAATTCCTGATCGAGCCGCCCACTAAGGTGCCGATCGAGCGCGACGACCTTGATGATGGCTACCGGTTTCAGGGCGCTCATGATGGTTATGCCCGCCACTTCGGGGTAACTGTCGCCCGCGCATTGGAGCTGTCCGTGGATGGGCGGATGGTTTCGGGCGAGGATATGTTGCTCGCGCTGGATGGGGCAGCCAAGAAACGCTTCGACAAGGCGCTGGATTCCGGCGGGCTGCAGGGAATCGGTTATGATTTGCGGTTCCATCTGCACCCGGATGTGGACGCGGCCCTTGACTTGGGGGGCGCGGCAGTATCCATGGCGCTCAAGAGTGGGGAAATCTGGGTATTCCGTCACGATGGTCAATGCGACCTGAAGCTGGAAACCAGCGTTTACCTGGAAAAGACCCGCTTGAAGCCGCGTCAATCGCTGCAAATTGTCCTGTCGGGCCGGGCCATTCAATACGCGACCCAGATCCGCTGGACCCTCAGCAAGGCGCAGGAAACGGCCGTGGCCGTGCGCGATCTGGCCCGCGACGAACCCATGGCCTACGAAGAGTGAACCTGAACAAGGATTCTGACACCTATGACCGACCTCCACCCCGTCCGCCGCGCCCTTCTGTCCGTCTCTGAAAAAACCGGGCTGATCGAGCTGGGCAAATCCCTCGCTGAGCGCGGGGTTGAACTGCTCTCGACCGGTGGCACTGCAAAAGCGCTGCGTGATGCGGGTCTCGCCGTTCGGGACGTGTCTGATGTGACCGGCTTCCCGGAAATGATGGACGGTCGTGTGAAAACCCTGCACCCGATGGTGCATGGCGGTCTGCTGGCGCTGCGCGACAATGACGCCCATGTGGCGGCGATGACCGAGCATGGCATCGGCGAGATCGACCTGTTGGTGGTGAACCTTTACCCGTTCGAGGCGGCGCTGAAGCGGGGCGCGGCCTATGACGAAATGATCGAGAACATCGACATTGGCGGCCCGGCGATGATCCGTGCGGCGGCGAAGAACCACGCGTTCGTCAACACCGTGGTGGATGTCGAAGACTACGGCGTACTCTTGGAGGAACTGGACCAGAACGACGGTCAGACCTCTTTCGTGTTCCGTCAGTGGCTGGCGCAGAACGCCTATGCTCGCACAGCGGCCTATGATGCGGCGGTGTCGAACTGGATGGCCGGTGCCATCGGCCTGGAAGCGCCGCGTCGCCGCGCCTTTGCTGGACAGATCGCGCAGACGCTGCGCTATGGCGAGAACCCGCATCAGGACGCAGCTTTCTACACCGATGGCAGCGACCGCGTGGGCGTTGCCACCGCACAGCAGCTGCAGGGCAAGGAGCTGTCCTACAATAACATCAACGACACCGACGCGGCCTTTGAGCTGGTGAGTGAATTCGCCCCCGAGGACGGCCCTGCGGTGGCGATCATCAAACACGCCAACCCTTGCGGTGTGGCCCGGGGCGCGACCTTGATTGAGGCCTACACAAAGGCCTTCGACTGCGACCGCACCTCGGCCTTTGGCGGCATCGTGGCGCTGAACCAACCGCTGGATGGCGAAACCGCTGAGGCGATCGCCCAGATCTTTACCGAGGTGGTTATCGCGCCGGGCGCATCCGACGAGGCCAAGGCGATCTTTGCCGCCAAAAAGAACCTGCGCCTGCTGATCACCGATGGTCTGCCCAACCCGCAGGACGCAGGCCTGACCACCCGTCAGGTCTCGGGCGGCATGCTGGTGCAGGACAAGGACATTGGCCACCGCGCTATGGATGACCTCAAGGTGGTGACCGAAAAAGCCCCCACCGAGGCACAGATGGCGGATCTGCTGTTTGCCTGGAAAGTTGCCAAACACGTGAAATCCAATGCGATCGTCTACGTGAAGGACGGTCAGACCGTGGGCGTTGGTGCAGGCCAGATGAGCCGTGTCGACTCTGCCACCATCGCCGGCGTCAAGGCGCAGCGGATGGCGGATGCGATGGAGCTGCCCGCAAGCCTCGCGAAAGGGTCTGCTGTGGCGTCCGATGCGTTCTTCCCCTTTGCCGACGGTCTGATGGAAGCGGCGGCCAATGGCGCCACCTGCGTCATCCAGCCCGGTGGCTCGATGCGCGATGATGAGGTCATCAAGGCCGCCAATGAGGCGGGTCTGGCGATGGTCTTCACCGGCATGCGTCACTTCCGTCACTGAGTCCGGAGCAGTAACTGATATGCGGAGCTACGTGCTTTACCTTGCCGCCTTTGTTGCGTTGATCATTGATCAGGCAACCAAGATCGGGGTCGTGTTCGGCCTGGATCTGGTCAATCGGCTGCGACTCGACGTGGCTCCGCCGCTCCTGACCTTTCGGTATGGCGAAAACCGCGGTATCAACTTCGGCCTGTTCGACGGCGGCAGCGATGCAAGTCGCTGGGCGCTGGTGGTGATCTCACTGGTGATCTGCGTTGCGGTGTTCCTCTGGGTGCGCCGCAGCCATGGCCAGAGCCGGATGATGCAGCTCTGTGCCGGTCTTGTGATCGGCGGTGCGCTGGGCAATGTGGTGGATCGGGTGCTTTATGGTTATGTGCTCGACTTTCTCAACATGTCCTGCTGCGGCGTGAACAATCCCTTTGTTTTCAACGTCGCGGATATCTTTATCTTTGCGGGCGCGGCGGGGTTGATCCTGTTCGAAGGCCGCGCGAAAAAGCCCGCGTGACCTCCTGCGCGATATGCGCTAGAGGTGACTGAAACGTCTAAGAGGACCGCGCCCCATGCGCTTTGCGACTGCACCGATCATTCTGGGTTCCGTTTTGCTGTTGTCGGCCTGTGGCAACAAACCGCTGCATGATCTTGATGCGCGCCGCAACAGTCCTGATGAGTTTCTTGTGCTGCCCAGCAAGCCGCTGGAAGAACCGGCAAGCTATGCGGCTCTGCCGGAGCCGACCCCCGGCGGACGCAACCGCACGGATCGAGACCCTAAGGCAGAAGCCGTGGTGGCCCTGGGCGGACGCCCGAGCGGCACGGATATTCCTGCCGGCGATGGCGCGCTTGTGACGGCCGCCAGCCGATATGGCGTGCAGGGTGATATTCGCGAGTCGCTGGCAACAGAGGATGCGAAGTATCGCAAACGGGCCGGTATTCTTGCCAACATCAAGCTGTTCCCGGTCGACCGCTACGCCGAGACCTACGAGCGTCAGGCGCTGGACCCTCAGGATGTGAGTACGGCGTACCGTCGGGCCGGTGTGCCGACCCCCTCTTCGCCGCCAGAAGGCGAATAATCCTTCACAATTTCGGCAAACCGGCTTGTGGCGGGCGTTTTGCACCGTAACTTGATCTTCAGCAGACGAAACCGACTCTGCGCCGGGGCATGCCATGGCATGTGCCGGAATGATCGATCTGGAGGATAGAACATATGACATCTGTGGCAGCGTTTCCGTCCGGGCTTCGGGCCAGCTGGCGGGTTGCGCTTTGTGCCCTGGCGATGACGGCGGGTCTTGGTGCGCCCATGCTGTCCGCCCAGGAGACCGCACCCGCTGCTGAGGCCGCGCCCGCAGAGGCACAGTCAGGGGCCGAAATGGTGACAACCTTCACGCTGGAAAACGGCATGATGGTTGTGGTTGTCGAGGATCATCGGGCCCCGGTTGTTCAGCATATGGTCTGGTATCGCGCCGGATCGGCGGATGAACCCGTAGGGCAGAGCGGTGTTGCGCATTTTCTCGAACACCTGCTGTTCAAAGGCACCGATACGCTGGAGGCGGGTGAGCTGTCGGCCACCGTGGCGCGCAATGGTGGCCGCGACAATGCCTTCACCAGCTATGATTACACCGCCTATTTTCAGCGGGTTGCGGCGGATCGCCTTGAGTTGATGATGCAGATGGAATCGGATCGGATGCGGAACCTGCGCCTGACCGAGACTGACATCGTGACAGAACGCGAAGTGATCCTTGAGGAGCGCAATCAGCGCACCGACAATGATCCTTCGGCGCTGTTCCGGGAGCAGATGCGGGCGGTTCAGTATCTCAATCATCGCTACGGCCAGCCAGTCATTGGCTGGCGTCACGAGATGGAAACGCTGTCGATGGAGGACGCGCTGTCCTACTACGGCACCTACTATGCGCCCAATAACGCGATTCTGGTGGTCTCCGGGGATGTGAGGCCAGACGAGGTGCGGGCCTTGGCCGAGACATACTACGGTGTCATTCCCGCCAATCCCGATTTGCCCGAACGCCTGCGCAGTCAGGAACCGCCGCAGAGCGCGGCGCGGCGTCTAGCCTTTGCCGACGCGCGGGTGGCGCAGCCTTATGTGCAGCGCTCTTATTTGGCACCGGAAAGGGATCACGCCAGCCAAGAGAAAGCTGCGGCGCTCTATTTGTTGTCGGAATTGCTGGGCGGGGGCACGACTTCCTATCTCGCCAACGCACTGCAATTCGAGCAGCAGGTCGCGGTCTATACGGCTGCTTTCTATTCCGGGGTATCACTGGATGACACGACGTTTGATTTTGTTGTCGTGCCTGCCGACGGTGTGACGCTTGAGGAAGCAGAGGCTGCGCTGGACCGGACCGTGACACAGTTTTTGGCCGAAGGCGTCGACAGTCAGCAGTTGGAGCGGATCAAGTTGCAGCTGCGCGCCTCCGAAATCTATGCCCGTGATGACGTGGACCGGATCGCCAACCGTTACGGCCGCGCGCTGACCTCGGGGCTAACGGTGGAGGATGTGCAGGATTGGCCGCGTGTGCTGCAGTCAATCACCGAGGATGAGATCATCGCCGTCGCGCGCGAGGTGATGCGCCCCGAGACCTCTGTCACCGGATATCTGACCCAGAGCCAGCAGGAGGCTGACCAATGAGCCGGAACATGACAACCCTGCGCGCAAAAACTGTGGATCTGCGCCCGCTGAAGCGTGCGGTGCTGGCGCTCGTGGCCGGGTTTGCCCTGCTGATGGCGGCCCAGATGGCGCGGGCGGAGATCGACATCCAGGAGGTCACCTCGCCGGGCGGTATCAAGGCATGGCTGGTGGAGGATCACACGATCCCCTTCTCCGCACTGGAGATGCGCTTTCGCGGCGGGACATCACTGGATGCGCCCGGAAAGCGGGGCGCGGTACATCTGATGGGCGGATTGCTTGAGGAGGGCTCGGGCGAGCTGCGCGCGCAGGATTACGCACGCGCGCTCGAAGCGCTGGCTGCGAATTTCTCCTATGATGCAGATAAGGACACGGTCTCCATTTCTGCTCGCTTTCTGAGTGAGAACAGCGAAGAGGTGGTGGAGCTGCTGCGTCAGACGATTCAGGAACCGAGATTCGATCAGGATGCGTTGGATCGCGTCCGGGCGCAGGTTCTGGTGGGACTACGTTCGGATGAGAGCGATCCCAATGCGATCGCCGGGCGCAAATTTGCCGAACTTGCCTTTGGGGACCATCCCTATGGGACAAACGGCATCGGCACCGTGGAGAGCGTTTCAACGCTGACACGTCAGGACATGTTTGCGGCACATGAGGCGGTTTTTGCTCGCGACAGGCTCTATGTCAGTGCTGTTGGCGACATCACGCCCGAGGAGCTGGGCATGATGCTGGACGAGTTGCTGGGCGATCTGCCCGCTGAGGGCAGCCCTATGCCTGGTCCGGCTGAGGTGATGATCGAAGGTGGCGTCACGGTGGTGCCCTTTGCCACGCCGCAATCGGTCGCGTTGTTTGGCCAGAAGGGCATTGACCGGACGGATTCGGATTTCTTTGCCGCCTATGTGTTGAACCAGATCCTGGGTGGGGGCTCGTTCGAGACCCGGTTGATGCAGGAAGTGCGCACCAAGCGTGGGCTGACCTATGGCGTCTACAGCTATCTGGTGCCGCGCGATCTGGCCGCGACCTATATGGGGTCGCTCGCCTCGGCGAATGAGAAGATGGCAGAGGCCGTCGGAGTAGTACGTGATCAATGGGCCTCTTTGGTGGCGGACGGCGTGACCGAGGCCGAATTGCAGGATGCCAAGACCTATTTGACCGGCGCCTACCCGCTGCGGTTCAACGGCAATGGTCAGATCGCATCAATCCTTGTGGCGATGCAGATGGACGATCTTCCGACTGATTATGTGCTGACTCGCAATGAGAAGATCGACGCGGTGACGCTGGAGGATGTGAACCGGGTGGCACGGGAGCTGCTGGACCCGGATGGCCTGCGTTTTGTGGTCGTCGGTGAGCCCGTTGGGCTGAAGACGACGGACTGATCTGCGGCACTCGGCAGTGAGGTTGCGTGCAGATCAACACCCGAGCAACGCAAAATGAAAACGGCGCGGTCCCAAGTCTGGGCCGCGCCGTTTCTGTGTTGATTGATTCTCGAAGTCACTCGCCGTAGGGGATCCAGACCGTCTTGACCTCGGTTGCGGCTTGCAGGAAGCGCTTGCTGTGATCGCGCGCCCAGTCCGTCGCCTGACCATTGTTGACCCAGGTGCGTTTCAGATTTCCGGCAGAGGCGACCTCGATCAATTGTGACAGATCGGTGGAGGAGAAGCTCCAGACCGCATCGAGGTTGAGGTGTTTGGCCATGGTGTCGCCAAGGTCCTTGTGCGCGCCGGTCAGGATGTTGACCACACCGGCAGGCAGATCGGAGGTTTCCAGCACCTGGTAAAGATCCGTGGCAGCCAGCGGAAACGCTTGTGAGGCCGCCAGAACCACCCGATTGCCCATGGCGATTGCGGGTGCCATGGCGGAAATCAGACCCAGCAGCGGCGCCTCGTCCGCGCAGAGCACGCCGATGGTGCCGACCGGTTCCTTCATGCCAAGCGCGACGCCGCGGATCGGCACACCATGCGCCAGGCCATCGTATTTGTCGGCCCAGGCAGCGGCGGAGAACAGGCGCTGCAACGAGGCTTCGACCTCGGCGGTGCCTTCCCCCTTGCCGGTCATCGCGTCGATGCGGGCGGCAAATTCACCAGCCCGCGCGGCGAGGTTCTCGGCCATGTAATAGAGGATCTGAGCGCGCAGGTGGCCAGTGGTCTTGGACCAGCCCTTGGCGGCATGGGCGGCCTCGACCGCGTTGCGCACATCCTTGCGGCTGCCAGCGCCGACATGGCCCAGCAGGTTGCCCTTTGGCCCGTAGACAGGCTTGGAGTAACCGCTGTCGGGGCGTGCCTGCTTGCCGCCAATGTACATCTTGGCAGTGCGGTCGATGCCTGCGGGGGCGGTCGCGGTCTCTGCGCCCTCAAAGGCGGCAATCGGTGTCAGGGCCTTGGTCTCGCCCTTGGGTCGGGTGTAGGCCATCAGCCCCTCGATACCGCCCTCGCGGCCAAAGCCGCTTTCGCGCACGCCACCAAACGGGGCGGCGGCGTCGAACATGTTGGTGCCATTGACCCAGACTACGCCGGCGACCAACTTCGGCGCGATATCCAGCGCCAGGTTCACATTCTCGGTCCAGAGCGTCGCGGCCAGCCCGTAGCGGGTGTTGTTGGCCAGCTCGACCGCCTCGGACGGCGTGCGGAAGGTGGTGGTGACCAGCACCGGGCCAAAGATCTCTTCCTGCATCAGGGGATCGGCGGGCGACAGACCCTCGATCAGGGTCGGCGGGAAGAAGCAGCCCTTCGCGGGCATGTTGACCTTGCTCTGATGCACGGTGCAATTCTTGGCAGTGGCCACCAGACGGGTGATCTCGGCATGTTGCACGGGATCGACCACGGCACCTACATCGATGCATTTGTCGAGCGGATCGCCGAGGCGCAGGGTCTTCATCCGGGCGCGCAGTTTCTTGTGGAACCGCTCGGAGACGCTCTCCTGCACCAGGAGACGCGAGCCAGCGCAGCAAACCTGGCCCTGGTTGAACCAGATCGCATCCACCAGCCCTTCGATGGCGCTGTCCAGATCAGCGTCGTCAAAGACGATGTAGGGGCTCTTGCCTCCCAGCTCCAGCGTCAGCGCCTTGCCGGTGCCTGCGGTGGCTTCGCGAATCTTGCGGCCGACGTCGGTCGAGCCGGTGAAGGCGATCTTGTCCACATCCGCATTGACGATCATCTCGCCCACGGCGCCATCGCCGGTGACGATGTTGACCACGCCCTTGGGCAGGCCGGCCTGACGGCAAATGTCGGCAAACAGTAGCGCGGTGAGCGAGGTATACTCCGCTGGTTTCAGCACCACGGTATTGCCCATGGCCAGCGCTGGCGCGACCTTCCACGCGAGCATCAAGAGCGGAAAATTCCACGGGATGATCTGGCCACAGACGCCGAGCGCCTCACGACCCGACATCTCCTCGTCCATCAACTGGGCGTGGCCAGCGTGGTGGTAGAAGTGGCGCTGTACAAGCGGGATATCGATGTCGCGGCTTTCGCGGATCGGTTTGCCGTTGTCCAGCGTCTCCAGCACCGCAAACAGGCGGCTGTGTTTCTGCAGCAGACGTGCGATCGCATAGAGGTAGGTGGCACGGCCAGATCCACCCATCGCGGCCCAGGGGCTTTGCGCGGTGCGGGCGGCTTTTACCGCTGCGTCCACGTCCTTTTTTGTCGCTTGGCTCAATTCCGCCAGCACCTCGCCGGTGGCCGGGTTCTTGCTCTCGAACCCCTTGCCCGGGGTGGTGAAGTCACCGTTGATGAAATGACCAAACCGGCTGCCCTGATCGACCAGCCATGCAAAGGCGTCTGCGGCGCTTTCGGGAGCGGGGCCATAGTCCATGGTGTCGAAGATCTCTTTGATTGTCATCTGTTCGTCCTCACGCCATCGGGTGGCGGTAGCCGGCGGAATAGGCACCGGTCACGTGGTGTTCGAGCTGGCGTTCGATATCGCCCAGCAGGCTGGACGCGCCAAAGCGGAACAGGTCGGGCTGGACCCAGCGGTTGCCCAGTTCCTCTTTCATCAGGGAGAGGTAGACCAGCGCGTCCTTGGCCTTTGAGATGCCGCCTGCGGGTTTGTAGCCGACGAGAAAGCCGGTGCGCGCGTAGTAGTCGCGGATGGCGCGGATCATCACCAGCGAAACGGGCAGGGTGGCGTTCACCCCTTCCTTGCCGGTGGACGTCTTGATGAAATCGGCGCCCGCCATCATGCAGATCATCGAGGCACGGGCGACGTTGCGCAGGGTGCCCAGCTCGCCGGTCGCCAGGATCGCCTTGACATGCGCCTCGCCGCAGGCCTCGCGGAAGGCCTTCATCTCGTCGTAGAGCGCCTGCCAGTTGCCAGAGAGCACATGGCGGCGGGAGATCACGATGTCGATCTCGCGGGCCCCGGCGCTCACGCTTTCGCGGATCTCTTCGACCCGCAGGTGAAAGGGCGACAGGCCTGCAGGAAAGCCGGTGGAGACGGCGGCGACCGGGATCTGGGTGCCGTGCAACGCCCGCGCAGCGGCCGGGATCATGTCGTGATAGACACAGACCGCGCCGGTTGTGATGCCCTCCATACCGAGTTGCGACAGAATTTCTGCGCGCACCGGCTGACGTGCCTTGGCGCAGAGACGCCGCACGCGGGCCTCGGTGTCGTCGCCTGCAAGCGTCGTGAGGTCGATGCAGGTGATCGCCTTCAGAAGCCATGCGGCCTGATGGTCTTTTTTGACCGACCGGCGCCCGGGAAGGCTGGCGCAGCGGCGTTCGATGGCGGAGGTGTTGGCCTCCATCCCAAGTGCCCAATCCAGGTCCAGCTCCATGCCGGGGTTGCGGGGCAGATGTACGCCGGCACCGTCCCCTGAGGGCGATGCAGCGGCGGCTTTGGCAGGGGCGTCTGCGGTTTGGCTGTCCATGTGCGGGAGTCCTCGAAAGATTTGCCCCAAAATCGCACGCCAAACCGCGTTGATGCAAGGTTTCCCATGGGTTTTCCGCAATCTGTTTTGACCAAAAGGACAAAAAATTGACCTTTCTTGAGAATAATTCGCATTTTCATTGACGAAGTTGAGAATCGTTCTCATATTGCTGGAAAGAGAAACGAGATTTTGCGAGCAGGGAGCACGTATATATGCTGAGCCGACGTCATACTCTTCTGGGGCTGGGTGCTGTGGCCGCACTGGCCAGTGCGACTTCGGGGCTTGCGGCCGAGGGAAAGCTTACCGTTGTGGCCACCACCGGCATGATCGCAGATGCGGCGCGCCAGATCGGCGGCGGCGAGGTCGAGGTGACCGAATTGATGGGCGCGGGCGTGGATCCGCATGCCTATCGCCAGACCCGCACCGATATCGCCGCCATGACCCGCGCCGATCTGGTGCTGTGGCACGGGCTCTACCTTGAGGCGCAGATGGAAGACTTCTTCCATTCGCTGGCGCGCAAGCGTGTTGTGGTGCCGGTGGCCGAGGCGATGCCCAAGGACCTGTTGCGCGGCCATGATGACTACGCTGACAAATTCGACCCCCACGTCTGGATGAGCCCGGAGATGTGGAAGCATGTGGTGCGCGAAGTGGCGCGGGCGCTCACCGAGGCCCGCCCGGCGGCGGCAGACCTCTTTGCCGCCAATCTGGAGCGTCACTTGGGCGAGCTGGACCGCCTGTCGGACTACGGCCGCAGGGTTGTCGCCGGCGTGCCGGATGACAACCGGGTGCTGGTCACCGCGCATGACGCCTTTGGCTATTTCGGGCGCGACTACGGGTTTGACGTGCTGGGCATTCAGGGCATTTCCACACAGTCCGAGGCCGGTCTGAACCGTATCGGCGAATTGGTCGACGTGCTGGTGGACCGCCAGGTCAAGGCGGTGTTTGTCGAAACCTCGGTGGCGGATCGCTCCATGCGTGCCTTGATCGAGGGCGCGGCGGCCAAGGATCATGAGGTGGTCATCGGCGGCGAGCTGTTTTCCGACGCCATGGGCGCGGAGGGCACCTATGAGGCAACCTATCTTGGTATGCTGGACCACAACTTTACCACCATCGCCGGCGCGTTGGGCGCGGATGTTCCCACCGGCGGCATGGATGGCAAACTCGGGGCGGGACACTGAACATGCAACTTTCACTGGCCAGCCAGAACGGACAGGCTGCGCGCGAGCCGGGGCTGGAGACCAGTCCGCTCGCCATCCGTGGCCTCACCGTCAGCTATGGCGAGAAACCGGCGGTGTTCTCCGTCGACATGACCGTGGTTCCGGGGCAGATGACCGCAATTATCGGTCCCAACGGCGCCGGCAAATCCACCCTGTTGAAGGCCGCCCTGGGCATCGTGCCGCCGGTCTCGGGCCGGGTGCAGGTCTTTGGCCGCCCGCTGGACCATCAGCGCGGGCGCATTGCCTATGTGCCGCAGCGCGCCTCGGTGGATTGGGATTTCCCGACCCGGGTGATCGACGTGGTGATGATGGGGCTTTATCGCGAGCTGGGACTGCTGGGTCGTATCCGCGGCACCCATCGCCAAATCGCATCGGATTGTCTGGATCGCGTCGGCATGAGCGAGTTTGCCGACCGGCAGATCGGTCAGCTCTCCGGTGGGCAGCAGCAACGGGTGTTTCTGGCGCGTGCGCTGGCACAGGGGGCGGATCTCTACCTGCTGGACGAGCCCTTTGCCGGGGTGGATGCGGCGACGGAGAAGGCGATCATCGGCGTGCTGAAGGCGCTCCGGGCCGAGGGCAAGACCGTGGTCGTGGTACATCATGACCTGGCGACGGTGCGGGACTACTTCGACAATGTGTTCCTGATCAACACCCGCAAGGTCGCCGAAGGCTCGGTGGCTGAGGCCTTTACTCCGGACACGTTGCAATCGGCCTATGGCGGACGTCTGGCCACCGCGCAGATCGACCAGATCGCGCGGCCGGCGTGACTGCCACTGCGACCTGACATATCTAATTGATACAGAGAGAGGCGGAGCATGCTGATTGACGCGCTGTTCCTGCAAATGGGCTATAACGCCACTTTGGTGGCGATCGGGGCGGCGCTGCTGGGCGCGGCCTCGGGGATCACGGGGACCTTCCTGTTCCTGCGCAAGCGGGCGCTGGTGTCCGATGCCGTGAGCCATGCCACCCTGCCCGGCGTCTGCGTTGCGTTCCTGGTCCTCGTGGCGCTGGGCGGGGATGGCCGCAATCTTGCCGCTTTGCTGACCGGCTCTGCCGTATCAGCTGGCCTCGGTCTGCTGTGCATGAATTGGCTGACCCGCAACACGCGCCTGGCCGAAGATGCGGCGATCGGTGCGGTGCTATCGGTGTTCTTCGGCTTTGGCGTGGTGCTGTTGACTGTGATCCAGACGCTGGGTGTCGGACGGCAGGCGGGGCTTGAGGGGTTCCTGTTGGGCTCCACCGCTGGCATGCTCTACACCGATGCGCTGGTGATCGCAGGGGGAGGTGCGGCGGTGCTGTTCCTCGTCCTGTTGACGCGACGCCCCATGACCATGGTGGCCTTTGATCCCGAATATGCCGCTGCGCGTGGCCTGCCGGTCAGCAAGATCGACATGCTGATGATGGGGCTGGTGATGGCGGTCACCGTGGTGGGCCTCAAGGTGGTGGGGCTGATCCTGATCGTGGCGCTGCTGATCATTCCGCCTGTTGCTGCGCGATTCTGGACTGAACGCGCCGACCAGGTGGTGATCCTTGCAGGCGTTCTGGGTGCTTTGGCGGCCTATCTCGGCGCGGCCATCTCCGCCTCTGCGCCTAACCTGCCCACCGGGCCGATCATCGTTCTGATGAGCTTTGCGCTCTTTGCCCTGTCGCTGCTGGTGGCGCCCAACAGAGGTGTGCTCGCCGCCGTGCTGCGACATCAAAGGTTCCAGCGCCGCTTGCATATGCGACAGGGTCTGCTGGCGCTGGCGCAAGACCAGACCATCTATGAACCGCTCACCCTGCGTCTGTTGTCCCGAGCTGGGTTGGTGCGCGCCGATGGTGTTGCGACACGGTCCGGCCAAGCCCGCGCCGCCAAGGCGCTGCGCGACGAACGCCGCTGGGACATCCTGCGCCGCGATCAGGCACAGGAGGCAGCGGCAGCGCTTTATGATGGGCTGCGCGAGATTGAAACCGTGCTGACCCCGGACCAGATCGCCGCAATTGATCGCGAGATCGGCACCCCCAAGGAGGCCTTCTGATGGGCAGCGAATTCGTCACCCTCTCCCTCACGCCGCTGCTGATCGGGATTTTTGCGGCGGTGGCCTGCGCGCTGCCGGGGAATTTCCTGCTGCTGCGCAAGCAGGCGCTGATCGGCGATGCCATCAGCCATGTGGCGCTGCCGGGCATTGTCGTGGCCTTCCTGCTGACCGGCGCAATCTCCACCTGGCCGATGATGCTGGGTGCGGCGGGCGCGGCGGTGGTCGCGGTGGTGATGATCGAGGCGATCCGCCGCCTCGGCCGCATCGAACCCGGTGCGGCCATGGGCGTTGTCTTCACCACGCTGTTCGCCGCCGGGGTGCTTCTGCTGGAGCAGAGCGATACGTCCTCCGTTCATCTGGACGTGGAACATGCGCTCTATGGCAACTTGGAGAGCCTGATTTGGCTCGATGGCACCGGCTGGGGATCGCTGCTGGATCCGCAGGCGCTTGCCTATCTGCCAGTCGAACTGCCGCGCATGGCAGCGACGCTGGTGGTGGTGGCGGGCTTCATCGCGCTGTTCTGGCGTCCGCTGAAGATTGCGACCTTCGACGAAAGTTTCGCCCGTACCATCGGGATGCGGACTGATCTGCTGGGGTTAGCGCTGGTGATCACGGCGGCGATCGCGGCCGTGGCGGCCTTTGATGCAGTGGGCTCGATCATCGTGATCGCCATGTTCATCTGCCCGCCGGCCGCAGCGCGGATGATGACCAACCGGCTCGAATTGCAGATCGCTTGGAGCGTCGCTTTCGCCACCCTATCGGCCATCATTGGCTATGTTTTGGCGGGTTACGGTCCGCTCTGGATTGGCATGGGGGATGCGGTCAGCGCGGCGGGCATGATCGCCACCATCTCCGGCGTGATTCTGGCGATTGCCGCGATGTTCGGCCCCTGCCGTGGGCGTGCGGGGGCGCCGTCGGGCGTGTAGCCGCCGAGGGCTGCGCGCTCGCTGCACGGGCCACCTAGCGCGCGTATTCCGGGTGGCAGAATCGTGCTCGCGCATGCTAAATCTTGGGCTATGTATACTATCGCCCCCCAAATCAGCGAAAATCCCGTGACTCAGGCTGCGTCTGCCCCTCTTCCCGTCATTCGCCAGCTGGACGACAGCGCCATCAACCGCATTGCCGCGGGGGAGGTGGTCGAACGTCCGGCCTCGGCGGTGAAGGAGCTGGTGGAGAACGCCATCGACGCCGGGGCGACCCGCATCACGGTCGAGATCGCCGATGGCGGCAAGACGCTGATCCGGGTGACCGACAATGGCTGTGGCATGACGCCTCAGGATCTGCCGCTGGCCCTGTCGCGCCATGCGACCTCCAAGATCGACGGCTCGGATCTGCTGAACATCCACACCTTCGGCTTTCGCGGTGAGGCGCTGCCCAGCCTTGGCGCGGTTGGGCGGCTGACCATTACCAGTCGTGCCGAGGGTCATGACGCGGCGCAGATCCGCGTTGCCGGCGGCCAGATGGAGGGGGTGAAACCCGCCGCCCTGCGTCAGGGTACCATCGTGGAGCTGCGCGATCTGTTCTTTGCCACGCCGGCGCGGCTGAAATTCATGCGCACCGACCGGGCCGAAAGCCAGGCAATCTCCGACACCGTGAAGCGGCTGGCGATGGCGGAGCCTGCGGTAGGGTTCACCCTGCGCGATGTGTCCGGCGGTGGCGAGGGGCGCGTGACCTTCCGGGCCGACCCCCTGAGCGGCGATCTGTTTGACGCGCTGCATGGGCGCCTGGCGCATGTCATTGGCCGGGAGTTCGCCGAAAACGCGCTGAAGATCGACGCCACACGTGAGGGCATTCGCCTCTACGGCTATGCGGCGCTGCCGACCTATTCGCGCGGTGCGGCGGTGACGCAGTTCCTGTTCGTGAACACGCGGCCGGTGAAGGACAAGATGCTCACGGGGGCGCTGCGGGCCGCCTATATGGATTTCCTCAGCCGCGACCGGCACCCGGCGGCGGCGCTGTTCATCGATTGCGAGCCGACGCTGGTCGACGTGAACGTACATCCGGCAAAATCAGAGGTGCGTTTTCGCGATCCGGGTCTGGCGCGCGGGCTGATCGTCTCCTCCTTGCGCCATGCGCTGGCGGAGGCTGGTCATCGCGCCTCCAGCACCGTGGCGGGGGCTACGCTGGGGGCGATGCGACCCGAACAGCCCACTGCGAGTGGGGCACCACGGGTCTACCAGATGGACCGGCCCTCTCTCGGCGCGCGCAACAGTGCCTATGCGGCGCAGTCCCCCGGGCTGCCGCCCGCACCGTCCTATCCTGCGCCGCCACCGGCAGAGGCAAACGCGGGCTTTGCAGAGTTTTCTGCCGCCTATAGTGGCCGTCTGGTCGAAGAGCCTGTCAGCGCCGAGCCGGAGACGCAGCCCGTCGAGGATCTGCCGCTGGGGGCCGCGCGGGGTCAGGTGCATGAGAATTACATTATCGCCCAGACCCGCGACGGCATGGTGATCGTCGACCAGCACGCCGCGCACGAACGATTGGTCTATGAAAAGCTGAAACACCAGATGGCGAACACTGGCGTCGCCGCGCAGGCGTTGCTGATCCCGGAGATCATCGAGCTGTCGGAGGGGGACTGTGCCCGGCTGCTGGAGGTGGCGGAGGATTTGGCGAAATTCGGCCTTGGCATCGAGGCCTTCGGTGGCAACGCCGTGGCAGTAAGAGAAACTCCTGCAATCCTCGGCGAGGTCAATGCAGAGGCGATGATCCGCGACATCCTTGACGAGCTGGCCGATCAGGGCGAGAGCCAGCTGGTGCAGGCGCGTCTGGAAGCGATCCTGAGTCGGGTGGCCTGTCACGGCTCCATCCGCTCGGGCCGGCGCATGCGCGGCGAAGAGATGAACGCGTTGTTGCGCGAGATGGAAGAGACTCCCCATTCCGGCCAGTGCAACCATGGTCGTCCGACCTATGTGGAACTCAAACTTGCTGACATCGAACGCCTGTTTGGTCGCAGCTGAAGGAACATCTGATGGAAGGCATGGATGACGCCATCGCCAATATGGATACGCTGGGGCTGATCCTGCTGGGCGCAGGGGCCGGGCTGCTGCTGTTGGTGGTTCTCCTTGTGCAGTCGATGCGCGGCGCCGCGCGCACCGCTCGCGCGATTGAGCCGCTGGGTCAGCAGATGAGCACCCTCAGCCAGGTGGCGCAGCAGCTCTCTTCGGGACAGGAGGCGCTGCGCGGCAATCTGCAGACCGTGTCGGACACTCAGGCCAATGCGCAGCTGCAGATTTTGCAAACGATGGAATCCCGTCTGGGCGATGTGCAGCAGCGCATGAATGATCGGCTGGCGGACAATGCGATGAAACAGGCCCGCGCGATCTCCGATATGCAGGAACGCATGAGCGAGAGCCTGCATGGCAATGCCAAACGCACCGCCACCTCACTGACGCAGCTGCAGGAGCGGCTGGCGGTGATCGACAAGGCGCAGGACAATATCACCAAGCTGTCGGGCGATGTGCTGTCGCTGCAGGATATCCTGTCCAACAAGCAGACACGCGGGGCATTCGGGGAAATCCAGCTCAACGATATCGTGTCCAAGGCGTTGCCGACGGATGCCTATGCGTTTCAATACACGCTGTCGAACGGCAAGCGCGCGGACTGCCTGATCCATCTGCCCAACCCGCCGGGGCCAATCGTGATCGACAGTAAGTTCCCGTTGGAGCCCTATGAGGCGTTGCGCAATGCCGAGACGCAGGACGCGCGCGCGCAGGCGGCGCGGCTGCTGAAGGGTGCGCTCAGGAAGCACATTCGGGACATCTCGGAAAAATACATCCTGGATGGCGAGACAGCCGATGGCGCGCTGTTGTTCCTGCCCTCGGAGGCAGTCTATGCCGAATTGCATGCCAATTTCTCTGATGTGGTGCGCGAAGGGTTTGCGCTCAAGGTCTGGATCGTCTCGCCCACCACCTGCATGGCGACGCTGAACACCATGCGCGCCATCCTCAAGGACGCGCGCATGCGCGAGCAGGCTGGCGCCATCCGCAAGGAATTGGGCCTGCTGCACAAGGATGTGGAGCGGCTTGGGGATCGGGTCGGCAATCTTGATCGCCACTTCAGCCAGGCGCAAAAGGATATTTCCGACATCAAGATCAGCGCCGACAAGGCCGGGCGCCGGGCGCAGCGGCTGGATAATTTCGACTTCGAGGAGCTGAGCCAGGACAGCGTCAGCCAGGTGGTCGCACTGGAAACTCCAGGCGAATGAGGGTCTTGCCGAAACGGCGGCGGATTGCACCTGATGCGGCCCTGTTGCGCGAGGCAGAGCTGAGAGCCGAAAAAGTTGTCTCGATCCTTCGGATGTTCGTGGCACTGGGGCTGATGGTTGTCTTCTTCCTCGCGGTCGGCGAACCGCCGGAGGAGATCGCGGACTTTCTGCGTAAACAGTGGATCTTTGCGGTCCTGTCGATGTTCTCGTATCTGTTGCTGGGCGCGCTGACGCTCTGGCTGGCGCGCAGTGGACGCTTCCGGCGCTGGATGGTCTGGCCCGTCGTGACGCTGGATTGCCTGTTCATGTTGGTGAACGCCTGGGTTGGTCTGGAGAACGTTTCGATGCCCGGTGCCTTGACCTTCCTGCTGCCTCCGACCTGGCTGGTGCCGCTTGTGCTGGCCTTTGCGGTGTTGCGGTTCAACCCTTATTTGCAGGCCTATTGCGTGGCGCTGGTCGTTGGTGGCCTCGGTTATCTCAGTTTTGTCACGGAGGTTACCATCACACCTGATATCGCCAGCCGTGTGCAGCATCTGGTGGCGGTGCCGCCCAATATCGTGCGACTGGCGATGATCCTGCTCGCGGGGGTGGTGCTGGTGGTGGCGGCCGCAGCGCTGCGGGGCCTGTTGCATCGCGCCCTGATCGAGACAGAAAAACGCCTGTTGCTGACCCGGTACCTGCCTGCGCGGTTGGCCGAGCGTATGCAGACAGAGGATCTGGACGATCTGCGTCAGGGGAAGCGGCAGGACATGGCGGTGATGTTCATCGACATCCGTGGTTTCACCTCCTGGGCAGAGGGACGTGACCCGGCGGAAGTCGGCGCCTTTGTCACCGAATATCGCATCCGCGTTCAACGCGCAGCCCGCCAGACACATGGTATGGTCGACAAGTTCATCGGCGACGGTGCCATGCTGTTGTTTGATGGCGCAGAGGCGCCGAAACGGGCGCTGCAATGTGCCATGCAATTGTCGGCAGAGATGCAGGAGTGGTCCATGCTGCGGCATGCTGAGGGGCGTCCGGATGTGCATGTCGGCATTGGGCTGCATTGGGGCGAGGTGTTCTCCGGCGTGGTCGGAGACGAAGACCGGCTTGAGTATACTGCGCTTGGCGACACGGTGAATACTGCGTCGCGGCTGGAGCAGATGACCAAGACCAATGACATGGAAATCATCGTGTCTGCAGCCGTTCTGGAGGCCGCCAATCTGCTCATGTCCGAGCGCGAAGACTGGGTGACGCTGGATCCCGAGCCGCTACGCGGGCGCAGTCAGCCGCTCGCGCTTTTTGGGCGACCACGGGGCGCGTCGGCTCAGGTCTGACTTGTCGCAGATCAAGGACACACGACGGACATTGCAGCACCATCTGACCTCAGCAGCGAGACAGCAGGAGGCAAACAAGATGGTTGATATTGCAACAAACAAAGCGGAGCAGGTGGCGCTGATGGCGCGCGAAATCAGCCGTGCAGAGCCGGAGCTGCGCGCCTTTATTGCCGATATGAATGAGGATGAGCAGGCCGAGCTGGTGGCGATCCTCTGGGTCGGGCGCGGGGTTTTCGAGGCGGAGGAATTCACTCAGGCTGTGGACACGGCGCGCCAGGAGAAGACCACGCCAACCGAGGATTACCTGATGGCAACGCCGATCCTGGCCTATGACATCGAGGCGGGGCTGGAGGCCTTGGGCGTTGATGTCTCGGCACTTGCCGAGGATGTCATGGGGCGCTGAGCGGGTTTGGGGCGCGATATTTCACAGGGTCGGGCCGCCAGACTGTGAACAGGAAAAAAAGCCCCACCAAATTGGCGGGGCTTTTTATAGTGTCAAGTCGTGGATGGTACGCCTCAGGAGCGGTGTGACACCACCTGAAGGTGCTGCGCGAGCGCACCGATACGGCCCATCCAGCTGTCGACCAGCGCGGCATCGCTGGGCGCAGCGCTGACGCCGGGGGCGATCTTGCCATTCATTGCCGCCTCGATGGCGAAGGAGACCGGGTAGGACACCAGACGCGCCATGGCGCTGCCGCGATCATCGCCCCAGGCATCCATCACATAAGTCTTGTGCCACTTGGTCTCGCCGTCTTTTTCTGCCTTGAGATCCACGCAGAGGACCACGCGGTCCGGCTCGCCCTCGTCATAGGCGTTGTCCTGCCAGAACTGGTCGGACATCTCCTTGAGACGGGCGTCGCCTGCCTCACCTTCGAGGGTTTCGACCTCCTTGAAGACATCGGCCCAGGCCTCTGACCAGCCATCCAGACGCAGGGTCCCGCGCACGAAAGTCTTCACCTTCCAGTCCGCGCCGAAATGATACTGCTCCATGAAGGGCAGCGAGTCGCGGTTGGGATAAACTTGGAAGGTTTCCGGCGTGGCCAGCGGCGCGTCGTAGGTGGAGAGCGCGTCCCAGGGGCGGGCGACATCGTAGGTTTCGAAGTTGCGGATCGAGCGCGACGGTGAGCGCAGTGCCTTCAGCACGCCAAGGGGCGACCAGCTGAACTTGTAGCGGAACGGGTTTGGGGTCTTGGGAATGCCACCGCAATAGGACAGGAAACTGATCTCGTTGTCCGCGTCGAAGGACGGAGATTCGGCATATTCCGCCACCAGCGCATGAGCCATCAGGTGGTCGATGCCCGGATCAAGACCAACCTCGTTCACCAGCGCGACACCGGCATCCTTGGCCTTTTGATCCAGCGCCCGCATCTCGGGCGAGATATAGGAGGAGGACACAAAATGCGCGCCGTTGTTGATCGCCAGTTCCGCAAGCTCCACATGCCAGTCACCGGGCAGCATGGAGACCACGACGTCGGCGGGGCTCAGCAGCTCGGACAGGCGCGCGATGGAGAATTTGTGGATATTGGTGGTCAGATCGCCGATCGCCTCGGCGGCCTTTTCGGGCGTGCGGTTCCAGACGGCGACGTCGTGACCCGCTTCGAGCAGGCGACGCAGGCCGGGAATGGCGGAGAGGCCGGTGCCGCACCAGTGAATAGTCATGTCAGTTCTCCTTGGTCGGGGCAGGCCGCTTAGCCTGCCACATGTTCGTCAAAGACCGCCTTGGCCCGGCCCCAGACGCCCGAATTCAGATCGGGCAGGGTCAGGAGGCTGGCCAGAAGCTGGTCCGCATAGTCCTCGGAGCTTTCCGCGGGCAGCATCGAGGGCAGATTGTCGATCGCCATCACGTCGAGCACGGGCGCCTCTGCAACCCTTAGGGCCGGCGCGTCCCACGTGGTGGCACGGTCATAAACAGGAACCGGATTGTAGTCGCTATCCGGGTCGCAGGCCACATCACCAATTGCGGTGAGTTTACGGACCGCGCCAAGCGCCTCCTGCGGCACGAACACCGGTGTGCCGGGGCGGGCAAAGATGCAGTTCAGGAACAGGTCATGGTCGAGGATTTGTGGGAAAGGGCCGCCGCTTGCGGTCTCGGCCATGTCCCATTTGGTGACACTGACCCCCATCGCTTCGCACAGGTCGGCAGCGCCGGTGCCGACACGGCCAAGCGCGCCGATGACGATGGCAGTGGGGCGGTCCATGCTGATCGCGTCCAACTCGCCAGCCAGATCGGCCAGCAGGGCATGTTTGTCTTTGTAGACACCAACGGGGCCGCAGATCTCGTCGCGTTGCTGCGCGGCCCAGGCCTTGAGCGTGACGGCAGCGCCAGCATAGCCCGCCCAATAGCCGAAGGCGGCAACCCGGCGGCCGGTCTCGTCCACCAGATACTCCAGATCATACAGCGTGCCACCGCCTTCGCGGAACCGGCGCAGCAGTTCCTTGCCGGAGTGCTGGCCCTTGAACGCATGGCCGAACATGATGTGGCGATGGGTCAGGGGCGTGCCGTCGTCCGGCAGCTCCTTGAGGCCAAAGATGATCGCGTCTGGCGGGGCGTCGGGCCAGGAATTCTCTGCCGCGATCTCGCAGCCTGCGTCGATGTAGCCCTGCAGCGGAATGGCGCGACTGGCGCTTTCTTCAACGGTGACGCGGAGGCCGGCCTCCAGAAGCGCCGCTGCGCCGGCCGGGGTCAGCCCGACGCGATCCTCGTTCTGGCGCTGTTCGGCGCGGACCCAGAGATGTGTCATAGTTTTGTCCTTCAAAGCATATCCTTGGCGCGCACGGCTTTGACGCTGTCGCGTGCCTCCATCGCCGCCATGAAGGCGGTGAGTTTCGGAAAACGTGCGATCTTGACCCCGTCGCCTTCGAGCCAGGTGCAGACCACATAGAGGTAGCAGTCGGCGAGGCTGGGGCTGTCGCCCAGAACAAAAGGACCGCGCAGGCCGTGGTTGCAGATGTAGTCGCAGGAGGCGGCCATGGTCTCGGGCACCTTGCGGGCCATGTCCTTGAACGAGGCCGGATTGGAGGCCCAGCGGGCGCCGCGCAGCTTGTGGGCGTGGTTCACATGCATGGTGGAAGCGAGATAGAACATCACCTCACGCATGCGGGCGGCCAGCACCGGATCATTGGGGCGCAGACCCGCCTCGGGGGCCATGTCGGCGATCAATTCCAGCAGAGCGCCGGTTTCGGTCAGGATACCGCCCTCGACCACCAGTGCGGGCACCCGGCCCTTGGGGTTGATCTGGTGATAGGCTCTGGTGGTTTGCTGACGTTCGGCAAAATCGATCCTGATCGCCTCATACTCCAGACCGGCTTCCTCAAGCGCGATGGCCACGGCGATAGAGATGGTATTGGGCGCGTAGTAGAGTTGCATGGCGGTCTCCTGTGCGGGGCGATCTAGAGGTGAGTGCGCGCGTATTGCCGGTCGGGCTCTTCCAGATGCGGCACCGCGTTGAAGAGGACCGGCGCATAGTGCCCGCCGATATTGTGCAGGCGGTGCAGCGAGGTGTTCATGATGGCAAGGGCGATGCGGGCGGTGGCGGCAGTATCCAGCCCGAGGCAGTGGCGCATTACCATGGAGATTAAGCCACCCGAGGTCACGACCAGCGCCGGGCCGTCGCCTTTGGCGATTTCCGACAGGGCGGCCTTGGTGCGGCTCTCAAAGTCGCGCCAGCTTTCATAGGGGGCGGCAATGCGATCCGCTTCCCAAGCGGCAAAGACCTGCGGCAAATGGGCGACAAAACCTTCGCGCTCCTGCGGGATCGCCAGACCGTGCTGGGCCTCCATCGCCTGGGCGAGGGTGAAATATTCCATCTCGTTGAGGCGTGGATCGCGGATCAACTGTCCGGCGTCAAAGCCCATGGCGCGGGCGGTTTCCTCGTGCCGGGTGAGGGTGCCGCAGTAGATGCGGGCATAGTGATCCTTGCAGCTGCGCAGGTGATCGCCCAGCCATTGGGCCTGCTGGTGGCCAAGCGGACTCAGCTTGTCGTAGCTGATTTCGTCCCGTGCCCCGGTATTGGCCTGGCCGTGGCGGACCAGCGTGATCTCTGACATGCGCGCCTCTTTGATCCTGTCGCAGAATTACTAGGGGAGGGGCGCCCGGGTTGAAAGGGGCAAACTGCAAGCGATTCAGAGGAGCGGGATGCGGGGCCGTCCGGAGCGGCCCGCGGCCATCAGGCGCGGTTGTAGCCGCGTTTCAACATCCGGTGGCGATGACGGTCTGCTGCCACCGAGGCTTCGCGCAGGTTGCCGAAGATATTGATGGTCGTTCGCCCCTTGCCACCCTTCACGCCCCATTCGCGCAGGAGGGAGACCTCGTCGAAGAGGTTCATCGCGAGCTCGATCCGGTAGAACCGAGGAGGGCGGGTTTCAGCGCGATTATAGAGCAGACAGGTGGCCATATTGTCTTTTTACGCGAGCCGAATCATCGCCGCAAGAGGTCGGGTGTACTCCCGCCCGTCGCCGGAGGAGAAAATCCTCCGCTCCCGTTGGGCGTGGCGCCGCGCCTGTGGCGCGGCGCTGCCGCTTGCCCCGAATAGGGGCAAGCGGCCCGGCCCAACTCCGCCAAGAGGATTTGCCGCAGGCAAGGCCTCTGTGGCGGCGGGAGCGCCCCTCCTCCCTCACACCGGATTTGTGGCAGGCCGGGTTAACTCCAGCTGACATCTCCGAGGAAAATATACCCGGCGCCATAAATCGTCTTTATCAGGCGCGGGTTCTTGGGATCCTCGCGCAGTTTGGTGCGCAGGCGGGAAATGCGCACATCCATTGCCCGGTCAAAACTGTCCCCGGCCCCGCCGCCTAGTCGTTCCATCATCTGTGCGCGGGAAATCAGCCGCTTTGGGCTTTCCAGAAACAGGCGCAACACTTCTCCTTCGGCGTGGGAAAAGGCGGTTTCCTCCCCGGCCTCGTCTTCCAGCGCGTAGCGGTCGAAATGCGCGGTCCAGCCTGAAAACTGTGCCCGATCTCCAGACGGCGCCTGCCCGCCCCGGGGGGCATCGCGCAGGCGTACGCGGATACGGGCGACAACCTCCGCCGGATCAAAGGGTTTGGTGATATAGTCATCGGCGCCGAGCTCCAACCCAGTGACCCGATCCTGCACTTGCGCCCGACCCGAAATGATAATGACACTGGCCCCCTGTTCCAGCGCCAGCCGGTGCACCAGCGCCAGCCCGTCGGTATCCGGCAGCGACAGATCCACCAGGCAGACGTCTGGTGTCACCCGTTTCAAGGCAACCTCGAAATCGCGGGCGCGGGAAAAGCTCTGGGTGCGATAGCCGGCGTCCTCCAGCGTTTCCGTCAGCAGCTGGCGGATCTCCGGCTCGTCATCGAGGATCGTCACGAGAGGGGATTGATTGGCATCACGCATGGTCGGCCTTTTGTTGCAGGAGCGCCATCAGATGGGAGCTGTCAAAGGGTTTCGGCAAGAGCGGCGCTGCGGCCAATGCGGCGCGGTAGAGCGGGTCAGTGTGCGGCAACGAGGTCATCAAGACCACAGGCGGAGCATTTGACCCGAGGCGCGTGCAGAAATCCACACCTGTGGCCTCGCCCTCCAGCTTGATGTCGGACAGGATCAGGGCAATGCCCTCGACATCGGCGACCAGCGCCACCGCCTCGTCGACGCTGGTGGCTTCCAGCACAGAATAGCCGAGGTCCATCAACAGCTGGCGATAGGTGGCCCTCAGCCCGTCGCTGTCCTCGACCAGCAGCGCGATGCCACCGGTGGCCGAGGGCGCGGCGCGATAGGGCAGTCGCAGGGTGACCATGGCGCCGGAGACCGTATTGCCGATGCGGATATCGCCGCCGGCGGATTTGACCATGTCATAGACCATCGACAGACCCAGCCCGGATCCCTCCTGACCCTTGGTGGTGAAAAACGGGTTGAGCGCATTGTCGAGCGCGTCGCGCGAAAAACCGGACCCGGTGTCGCCGACAGAGAATTCGATCCAGGTCTGCCCCACCAGATGCGCGGCCACGGTGATCTGGCCGCTGGTGCCACAGGCGTCGCGGGCATTCAGGATCAGGTTCAACAGCGCGTCCTGCAATCGTCCAGGGTCGAGCAGAAAGCGCCCGTCGCCGGTGTTGTCGAGCACGCTGAGGCCGATGCCCTGCGGCAAGGAGGGCGTGGCGAGGATCTTCATCTCGTCCAGCAGCGCATGCAGGTCGGTGGCCTGCGGGCGCAAGCCCCGGTGGCTTGTCATCTCCGCCATCCGGTCCAGCAGACGCCCGCCCCGGCGGGCCGCCGACAGCGTTGCCTCCACCAGCTCCCCGGCGCCCTCCGGCAGGGCGCTGCGGGAGAGCTTTGTCTGCATGCCGAGGATGATGGTCAGGAGGTTCGAGAAATCATGCGCCAGCCCGCTGGTCATCTGCGCCGCGATCTCGCGTTTGCGGGATTGTTGCAGGGCAACGCGGGCCTGGGTTTCCTCGGTCACATCCATCGACAGGATGAACACACCGCCCTCATGGTCAGGGGTGAAGGCCACGCGCAGGCGGCGGCTATCGTGATCTTCGGTGAATTCGAACACCGGGTTCTCACCCTGATAGGCGGCCTCGAGATGTGGCGCGATGCGCGCATAGGCCGCCGGCCCCAGTGCGTCCGAGATATGCTGGCCCAGGATATCGGAGGGACGACCGGGAAACACCCGGCTGAGCCGCCCGTTGGTGAAGGTATAATGCCCTTCACTGTCCACATGGGCGATATGGGCGGGCATCATCTCGGTGGTCAGGCGGGTGCGGGCCTCGGTCTGTTTCAGTTGGCGCTGGGTTTCCTCCAGCGTCTTGATGGTTGCGGCCAGCTTGCGGTTGGTGGCGGAGAGTTCTTCGGTATAGCCGGTCACCTGATCCGACAGTTCCTCGGAGCGGGCGCGCAGCAGCGCCTCCACCCGTTTGGTGCGGGTGATGTCGGTGTAGACGGTGACCCAGCCACCCTGGGGCAGGGGCGCCCCCTCGATGGAAATCACCTGCCCATTGGCCCGCTGACGTTCGACATAATGCGGAACGAAAGCGCGGGCCTGATCGACCCGCTGCTGCACAAACTGGTCGATGTCGTCGATCAGCCCATAGTCGCCCTGTTCGGCGATAAAGCGAATGGTGGCGGCAAAGCTCGCGCCCTCCTCGACCAGTTCGGGCGGCAGGTTGAACATTTCACGAAACCTGTTGTTGCAGGCCGACAGGCGCAGGTCGCTGTCATAGATCGACAGGGCCTGTGCGATCAGGTTGAGGCCTGCGTCCACCATCGTCGTGCGCTGTGCGTGTGTTTGTCTCATACGTGCTCCCCGCGTCTTGGCTAGCAGTTTGACCGAGACAGGCAAAGCGGCTTGTGACCTTTGTGCGCTTGGAGGCTATGTCGTCCTGTGGCCGTTCGCCCCTGTAGTCTGCGGCGCTTGTTACAATTTGATAGATTTCAGAAATCTTCGCGAAAAACTTGCTTTGTTACAAAGGTGCTGTCCTACTGAGGACATAAGGGTTGCGCCCCACAGATGTGGGAGATGCGATCAATCCGGTCGGGGAGGACCGGATATGGGAGGAGTAAATACGTGTCTCAGACCGCTGCGCAGACATCGTCTGGCGCCGGGCAGCTTCTGTCTGTTCCGGCCCTGCTGGAGAAGAACGCAACTGTCCATGCCAACCGCCCGGCCTACCGGGAAAAGGAATTTGGCATCTGGCAAAGCTGGACCTGGAAGGAAACCGCCGAGGAGATCGACGCGCTTGCGTTGGGTCTGTTGAACCTCGGGGTCTCTGAAGGGGATTTCATCGCCGTCATCGGTCGCAACCGGCCCTCGCTCTACTGGTCGATGGTGGCCGCGCAGAGCGTCGGTGCGGTGCCGGTGCCGATCTATCAGGATTCCGGCGCCGAGGAGATGGCCTATGTGCTGGATCACTGCGGCGCGGCCTATGTGATCGCCGGGGATCAGGAGCAGGTCGACAAGGTGGTCGAGATCAAGGACCAGCTGACCAACCTGAAACACATGATCTATATCGACCCACGCGGGTTGCGCAAATATGATCACAGCCATCTGCATCAGTATAGCCATGTGCAGGAGCAGGGGCGCGCCGCGCGCGATGAGCTGAGCGCCGAGCTGGCGGCCCGTCGCGGCAAGCTCGACTACGAGTCGACCTGCGTGATGCTCTACACTTCGGGGACCACCGGACGGCCCAAGGGCGTGGTATTGTCGAACCGCAACGTGATCGAGAGCGCCAAGAACGCAAGCGAGTTCGATCATCTGACGGCGCAAGAGGACATTCTCTCTTATCTGCCGATGGCCTGGGTGGGGGATTTCATCTTCTCGCTGGGGCAGGCGTTCTGGTGCGGGTTCTGCGTAAACTGCCCAGAGAGCGAAGACACCATGATGACGGATCTGCGCGAGATCGGTCCGACTTATTTCTTTGCCCCGCCGCGGGTGTTCGAGGGCCAGCTGACCAATGTGATGATCCGCATGGAAGACGCCGGAAAGCTGAAGCGGCGCATGTTCCATCACTTTCTGGCGCATGCAAAGAAGGTCGGCGGGTTGATCCTGGATGGCAAGACCGTCAGCACGATGGACCGGCTGAAATATGCGCTGGGCGATATGTTGGTTTATGGACCGCTGAAAGACACGCTGGGCTATGGCCGCATTCGTGTCGGCTATACCGCAGGCGAGGCGATCGGGCCGGAGATCTTTGATTTCTATCGCTCTCTCGGCATCAATCTGAAGCAGCTCTATGGTCAGACCGAGGCGACGGTTTTCATCACCGTACAGCCCGACGGACAGGTTCGTGCGGACACTGTAGGGGTGCCCGCGCCGGACGTGGAGCTCCGCATCGCCGACAATGGCGAGATCTTCTATCGCTCACCCGGCACCTTTGTCGAATATTACAAGAACGCGGAATCTACCGCGTCGACCAAGGATGCCGAGGGCTGGGTCGCCACCGGGGACGCGGGCTTCATTGAAGAAAGCTCCGGCCACCTGCGGATCATCGACCGGGCTAAGGACGTGGGCAAGATGGCCAATGGCGCGTTGTTTGCCCCCAAATATGTCGAGAACAAGCTGAAGTTCTACCCGGATATCCTGGAGGCGGTGGTGTTCGGCAATGAGCGGGATCGCTGCGTGGCTTTCATCAACATCGACCTGACGGCGGTGGGCAACTGGGCTGAGCGCAACAATATCGCCTATGCCTCCTATCAGGAGCTGGCCGGGCACCCGCGGGTGCTGGAGACCATTCGCAACCATGTGGAGGCGGTCAATGTCTCGGTGGCGCAGGACGAGATGCTGTCGGGTTGCCAGATCCACCGGTTCGTGATCCTGCACAAGGAACTCGACGCCGATGACGGCGAGATGACACGGACCCGCAAGGTGCGCCGTCGCATCGTCGAGGAGAAATTCGCTGATATCATTGCCGCGCTCTACGACGGCTCCGATCAGGTTTCGACCCGCACAGAGGTCACCTATGAGGATGGGCGCAAGGGGGCGATCAGCGCGACGCTGACTTGCGTCGACGCCAAGGTGCAATCGGCGATCACCCGGGCGGTGGCCGCAGAATGACGGTTGAGACGACGCTCGTGCAGGCCAGCTGCACATCGCCCCGCCCACCGTCCCTTGCCACCCTATCATGTGGCGCGAATTCCCAAGGAGTGACCCATGCTTGATGCCTCCGACAGCTTTGTGACCGAGGATGGCCGCACCATCGGTGGCGTGGTCATGGAAATGAAGAATATCACCCTGCGCTTTGGCGGTGTGGTGGCGATCAAGGATATCTCTTTCGACATCCGCGAGGGCGAAATTCGCGCTATCATCGGTCCAAATGGGGCTGGCAAATCTTCGATGCTGAACGTGATTTCCGGCTTCTATGTGCCGCAGGAGGGCGAGGTGCTGTTCCACGGCAAGCAGCGCCCGCCGATGCGCCCTTATGAGGTGGCGCGTCAGGGGATTGCCCGCACGTTCCAGAATATCGCCCTTTTCGAGGGCATGAGCGTTCTGGACAACGTTATGACCGGGCGCCTGAACAATATGAAAGCAGGCCTGTTCCAGCAGGCCTTCTGGAAGGGCCGTGCGGAAAAGGAAGAGGTCGCGAACCGCGAAGTCGTTGAAAAGATCATCGACTTCCTGGAGATCCAGGCGATCCGCAAGACGCCGGTGTCACGCCTGCCCTACGGGTTGAAGAAACGCGTCGAATTGGCCCGGGCGTTGGCCGCCGAGCCGAAGCTGTTGCTGCTGGACGAGCCGATGGCGGGCATGAACGTTGAGGAGAAGGAGGACATGTCCCGCTTCATCCTCGATGTGAACGACGAATTCGGCACCACCATCGCGCTGATCGAACACGACATGGGCGTGGTTATGGACCTGTCGGATCGTGTCGTGGTGATGGATTACGGCAAGAAGATCGGCGACGGCACACCGGACGAGGTGCGCAACAATCAGAACGTCATCGACGCCTATCTGGGGGTGTCTCATGACTGATCTTGGCCGCAAGCAAGCAATGAACAAGGAGGCGCACCATGCCTGATCAACTGATCTTTGCCATGGAGGTGACGCTGAACGGGCTGATGGCCGGGGTGCTTTATGCGCTGGTCGCGCTGGGCTTCGTGCTGATCTACAAGGCGTCGGGAATTTTCAACTATGCGCAAGGGGTTATGGCGCTGTTCGCGGCTATGACCCTGGTCGGTATCATGGAAGGGCAGGTGCCGTTCTCGCATCTGATCAATGCCCTGTTCGGTGGGCATATCACCCATTTCGGCTGGAGCGTTCCGTCCTTCGTGGCGATCCTGATGACGGTGGCCGTGATGGTACTGCTGGCCTGGCTGGTGCAGGTGTTGGTGATGAAGCATCTGGTCGGGCAGGAACCGATCATCCTATTCATGGCGACCATCGGTCTGGCCTATTTCCTCGAAGGGGTGGCGGACCTGATGTGGGGCTCCGAGATCAAGACGCTGGACGTCGGCCTGCCGCAGGGCATCAACCTGTGGATCGACGAGACGACCTTCGGGATCTTCGGATATGGCTTCTTCATCGACAATCTTGATATCGTGGCGACGGTGATCGCGGCGCTGCTGGTGACCGGCCTTGTGCTGTTCAGCCAGTATACCAAACAAGGGCGTGCGATGCGGGCGGTGGCGGATGACCACCAGGCGGCGCTGTCGGTGGGGATCTCGCTGAACTTCATCTGGGTGCTGGTCTGGTCGGTTGCGGGCTTTGTCGCGCTGGTGGCCGGCATCATGTGGGGCACAAAGTCCGGCGTGCAGTTCTCGCTGTCACTGATCGCGCTGAAGGCACTGCCGGTGCTGATGCTCGGGGGCTTCACCTCGATCCCCGGAGCCATCGTCGGCGGTCTGATCATCGGCGTGGGCGAGAAACTGTTCGAGTTCCTCATCGGCCCGATGGTCGGTGGTGCAACCGAGAATTGGTTCGCCTATGTGCTGGCGCTGATCTTCCTGGTGTTCCGCCCGCAGGGCCTGTTTGGCGAGAAGATCATTGAACGCGTTTGACCCGCATATCCGCCCCGCTTGCCAATGCCTGCAGCGTCAGCCCTGCATGCGTTGGAAGGCGGCGATGACCACAGCGGCAAACACCGTGACGGCCAATGTCAGCGCGATGGTGATGTCACCGATCAACTGCCCCACCAGGAAGGTCATCAGCCCCGCGGCACAGAGCCCGACAAGGCATAGCCCCCAGAAAAACGACATGTCGCTGTTCTCGGCCGTGTCTGATCGACGGGCCTCGGCAGGCATTGCACTTGGTGCGGCCCGGCTGGATGCCGCAGCTGGTGCAGGGCGGCGCGGCCGCGGGCGAGAGGGCTTTGATCCCGCAGGCTCAAGGTCGGCGTCTTCAACCAGAGACAAAAGCTTTGACCGCGCGTCTGCGTATTGCGCGTCCGTCAGCTCCCCTCGCTTCCGCGCAGCATCCAGCTGCCGGAGTCTCTCCAACATTACGGTCATATCACCCACTCACTTTTCCCACGGGCAACGTGCCGCTGAGATTTGGGCAAAATGTGGCGAAATGCAGAAACCTGACGAAATGGTTAACGGGAGGAGCCTCTGATGACGAAATTTCTGGCCCTGCTCAACGTCATTGCCTGGTCCGGTTTCTGGGCCTTCGGGTACCTCGCCGTGACGGGCGATGGCTACACCAAAGGGCAGGTGACAATGGCCACGATACTTGCGGCCGCCGGTCTGTTTGCGGGTCTCTTCGCCTATCTGAAGCTGGTCCGGATTTCAGAGCGCAAAGGCTACGCCCAACCCTCAAACCGCATGACGCGTGATCAGCGCGATGCAGCCCAGTCGAATTGGGGAGAGGTTTGATGCAAAACGATAAATTCAACCAAGGGAGCCTCTGAATCATGTTCTACCGTGAAGCCGGGGATTTCAAAGCCTCCTATGTCGAGGACAGCCAGACCTTTCCCATCAAGTTCGACCGATATCGCTACTATGCGGTGCTGGCGCTGGCCTTCGGGGTGATCCCGTTCCTCGTGAATGACTACTGGGTCAATGCGATCCTGCTGCCGTTCCTGATCTATGCGATCGCGGCGATCGGGCTCAACATACTTGTTGGTTACTGCGGGCAGGTCTCGTTGGGGACCGGGGGCTTCATGGCGGTGGGGGCCTATGCCTGCTACAAGCTTATGACGGCCTTTCCTGAGATTTCGATGTTTATCCACGTGTTGCTGGCGGGGGGAATCACCGGGCTGGTCTGCGTGTTGTTCGGTCTGCCGAGCCTGCGTATCAAGGGGTTCTACCTCGCGGTGGCGACGTTGGCGGCGCAGTTCTTTCTGGTGTGGCTCTTCAACCGGGTGCCTTGGTTCTACAACTACTCCGCCTCCGGCCAGATCAACGCGCCGGAACGCGAGGTGTTCGGCATCATCATCACCGGCCCTCATGCGCCGGCCTGGGCGACTTATATGTTCTGCCTGATCTTTCTGACCTTCTGCGCGATCGTCGCCCGCAATCTGACCCGTGGCACCCAAGGGCGCAGCTGGATGGCAATCCGCGACATGGACATCGCCGCGGAGATCATCGGGGTCAATCCGATGAAGGCGAAAATGACCGCATTTGCAGTCTCCGGCTTCTTTGTCGGCATCTCGGGGGCGCTGTTCTTTTCGGTCTACCTCGGTGCGGTCGAAGTGGGAGAAGCCTTTGGCATCAACAAGTCATTCCTGGTGCTGTTCATGGTCATCATCGGTGGTTTGGGCTCGATCTTTGGCTCCTTTGCGGGCGCGGCCTTCCTGGTGCTGCTGCCGGTGGTGCTGAAGGTTGTCGGCGTCGACATGCTGGGCTGGCCCACTGATATCGTGGCGCATTTCCAGCTGGTCATCGTGGGCGCGCTGATCGTGACATTCCTGATCCTGGAGCCGCACGGGCTTGCGCAGCTCTGGCGTGTGACCAAGGAGAAGCTCCGGCTCTGGCCCTTCCCGCACTGATCGGGGTGGGCGACGACCTCGCCGGGTCCAGCGAAGGAGGAGGCTGGGCTCGATCACGACACCATCGGAATAAATTCAAGGGAGGATGATACCCGATGACACTGAAACTGACGACTCTGGCGCTGAGTGCGCTGATGGCCGCAGGTCCTGCAATGGCGGACCTCGTATTCCCGGACCTGAGCTATCGGACCGGTCCCTATGCAGCGGGCGGCATCCCGTTCTCTGACGGCTACAACGACTACTTCACGCTGGTAAACGAGCGGGACGGCGGCATCGGCGGTGTCAAGGCACGCGTGATCGAATGCGAGACCGGCTACAACACCGAAAAGGGTGTGGAGTGCTATGAATCCACCAAAGGCGAAGGCGCGCTGGTCTATCAGCCGCTGTCCACCGGCATCACCTATCAGCTGATCCCCAAGGTCACGGCAGACGGCATTGCGCTGCACACCATGGGGTATGGCCGGACGTCGGCTGCCAACGGCAAGGTGTTTTCCAACGTCTTCAACTATCCCGCGAACTATTGGGATGGGGCGTCCGGCGTCATCAATCACCTGCTGGAAGAAAACGGCGGTGACCTGAACGGCAAGAAGGTCGCGCTGGTCTATCACAACTCCGCCTATGGCAAGGAGCCGATCCGCACGCTGGAAGAGCTGGGCAAGAAGCATGGTTTCGAGCTGAGCCTGCTGCCGGTTGACCATCCCGGTCAGGAGCAGAAATCCCAGTGGCTGCAGATCCGCCGCCAGCAACCCGACTATGTCGTGATGTGGGGCTGGGGCGTGATGAACCAGGTTGCCATTCAGGAAGCTGCCAACATTCGCTTCCCGATGGAGAACTTCATCGGCGTGTGGTGGTCCGGCTCCGATCACGATGTGATCCCGGCGGGTGCCAAGGCGGATGGCTACAAGGCCGTGACCTTCCACAACGTCGGCGATGACTTCCCGGTCTTTGACGACATCCAGACGCATGTGGTCGACAAAGGTCTCGCCGCAGGTGCGGGCGATCAGATCGGCAAAGTGGCCTATAACCGCGGCATGTATGCGGCGATGCTGGCGGTCGAGGCTGCCAAGACCGCACAGGAGATCCACGGCACTGCGGAGATCGACGCCGCGATGATGATCGACGGCATGGAAGGTCTGGAACTCACGGCTGAAAAGATGACGGCACTGGGCATGCAGAACTTCGGCCCTGCTTTCAACGTGTCCTGTGAAAACCACGGCGGTCCGGGGCTTGTCGGGGTGACGCAATGGGATGCGGATACGCAGACCTGGTCGCTGATCTCGGGCTTCAACCCAACCGACTCTGATGTGATCGGTGCATTGGTGGCCGAGGACTCCGCGTCCTATGCAGCCGAAAACAACATCGAAGAACGCTGCAACTAAGCGGTCCTGTCGCGCCGGGAGAGGTCTCTCGGCGCGGCTTCAATAACTCACATGATGTGGCGCAGGGCCGCCGCATCGGTTCCGTCCCAAACGGACACTGGCGAAAGGGATAGCTTTCGAGATGCTGGACGCGGCGAACACCACAGATGTGCAGGCGGAGACGCTGCTCGAGGTCAATAATATCGAGGTGATCTACAACCACGTGATCCTCGTGCTGAAAGGCGTGAGTCTGAACGTGCCCAAGGGCGGGATCACCGCGCTTCTGGGGGGCAACGGGGCTGGCAAGACCACGACCCTGAAAGCAATTTCCAGCCTGCTGCATTCCGAACGCGGCGAGGTCACCAAGGGTTCGGTGCGCTATCGCGGCAAGGACGTGCATGCGCAGGATCCGGCGGATCTGGTGCGCAAGGGGGTGATCCAGGTGATGGAGGGCCGCCATTGTTTTGAACACCTGACGGTCGAGGAAAACCTGCTGACCGGCGCCTATACGCGCGGCGATGGCAGTGCCAAAATTCAAGACGATCTGGAGATGGTCTATACTTATTTCCCCCGGCTGAAGGAGCGCCGCAAAAGTCAGGCAGGCTACACCTCCGGCGGGGAGCAACAGATGGTCGCTATGGGGCGCGCCTTGATGAGCCGCCCGGAGACGATCCTGCTTGATGAGCCATCAATGGGCCTGGCGCCGCAGCTTGTGGAGCAGATCTTTCAGATCGTGAAGTCGATCAACGAGAACGAAGGCGTGACCTTCCTGCTGGCTGAGCAGAACACCAACGTGGCGCTGCGTTATGCCCACTATGGCTACATTCTGGAATCCGGCCGGGTGGTAATGGACGGCCCGGCGGCGGAGCTGCGCGAGAACCCGGATGTGAAGGAATTCTACCTCGGGATGTCCGAAGAAGGCCGCAAGAGTTTCCGTGACGTGCGGTCCTACCGCCGTCGCAAGAGGTGGCTGAGCTGAGGCGGGGAGAGATGACCATGACTTATTTTGATGCATTGGAAACCCGCAGCGCAGATGAGCGGGCCGCAGATCTGGCCAAACTTTTGCCAGAGCAGATCGCCCGCGCAAAATCGGCGCCCGGCTTTGCCGCCCTGCTGAGCGATGTGGACCCGGCGCAGATCACGACAGTTGCGGATCTTGCGCGCTTGCCCGTTCTGCGCAAGGCGGAGCTGAGCGCGGCGCAGGCGGCGCATCCACCCTTTGGTGGTTTCACCGTGAAACCGGCGCATGGCTTTGCCCATATCTTTCAGTCACCGGGGCCGATCTATGAACCCGGTGGGGTGGACCACGACTGGTGGCGCATGGGGCGGTTTCTGCATGCCGCGGGCGTGGGTCCCGGGGATGTGGTGCAGAACTGCTTTGGATATCACCTGACGCCTGCCGGGATGATCTTTGAGAACGGTGCCCGCACGGTGGGGGCTGCAGTTCTGCCTGCTGGTACGGGCCAGACCGAATTGCAGGTCACGGCTGCGCGCGATGTGGGCGCGACCACCTATGCCGGCACGCCGGATTACCTGAAGGTGATCCTCGACAAGGCGGAGGCTATGGGGGTGACACTGGGGTTCAAGAAAGCTGCGGTTGGTGGCGGCGCCCTGTTCCCCAGCTTGCGTCAGGATTACGCGGATCGCGGCATTGCGTGTCTGCAGTGCTATGCCACCGCAGATTTGGGCAATATCGCCTATGAGAGCGCCGCGATGGAGGGGATGATTGTCGACGAACAGGTCATCGTTGAGATCGTCACGCCCGGCACCGGCACCCCGGTTGCACCGGGTGAAGTCGGCGAGGTGGTGGTGACCACGCTCAACCGCGATTACCCGCTGATCCGCTTTGCCACCGGCGACCTGAGCGCGGTGATGCCCGGTGAGAGCCCCTGTGGCCGCACGAACCTGCGTATCAAGGGCTGGATGGGGCGCGCCGATCAGACCACCAAGATCAAGGGCATGTTCGTACGCCCCGAGCAGGTGGCAGCGCTGGTTGAAAAACATGACGAGATCGTCAAGGCGCGCGTCGTGGCCTCCCGCGAGGGCGAGATGGATGTGATGACCGTCCAGATCGAGGCCGAAGGCGGCGACGAGATCAGCTTTGCCCGCTCGGTTATTGATGTGCTGAAGATGAAGGGCGCCGTGGATGTGGTTGCCCCGGGGAGCCTGCCCAAGGATGGCCTCGTGATCGAGGATCAGCGCAGCTACGACTGATCTGAAGCCTCTTGCTGGACCCGACAGTGCCGCCGCTGCCGACATGCCGTCGCAGCGGCGGTTTCGCGCTGGAATTTCCGACAGAAATGCTTGAAACAGGTGCGACTCTGTTCAAAGGCAGGATGAATGACGCAAGCAAGCCAGACACAGGCGCCAGTAGCCCACCGCCAAAGCGCCGCCCGGAGCAGGGGCACACGCGGCTTTGCACTGCTGGCCTGGATCGTCGCGCTGTCCTGCCTGCTGCCGATGGTGGCGGTTGGTATCGCGGCGCTGACGGGCGGGGTGGAGACGATCTCGCATCTCGCGGATACTGTGCTGCCCCGCTATGCGCGTACCACGATCTATCTGGTGCTGCTGGTGTCGTTGGGCACATTTTCCATCGGCGTGGGGGCGGCCTGGCTGGTCACCATGACCCGGTTTCCCGGCGTGCGGTTCTTCGAGGTGGCGTTGGTGCTGCCGCTGGCGTTTCCGGCCTATGTTCTGGCCTATGCCTATACATTTCTGCTCGACCATCCGGGGATCGTGCAGTCGACCCTGCGGGATGTGACAGGCTGGGGGCCGCGCGACTACTGGTTCCCGGAAATCCGGTCTCTTGGCGGTGCGGCGCTGATGCTGGTGCTGGTGCTTTACCCATATGTCTACCTGCTGGCGCGAGCCGCCTTCCTGCAGCAAAGCTCCAGCGCGTTTCTTGCGGCGCGGGCGTTGGGGGATAGCTCCTGGCGCGCGTTTTGGCGTGTCAGCCTGCCGATGGCGCGGCCTGCAGTGGCCTCGGGCGTGTTGCTGGCGGTTATGGAGACCATCGCGGATTACGGCACAGTGGCCTATTTCGGGGTGCAGACCTTTGCCACGGGCATCTACACCAGCTGGTTTTCGCTGGGAGATCGTGGGGGAGCTGCGCAACTTGCCCTCTGTCTGTTGGGGTTTGCATTGATGCTCGCGGTGGCTGAGCGTGTCAGCCGCGGCAAGGCGCGCTACCACCACGCCGGAAAACAACAAGCCGCACTGCCCCCGGCGACACTGAGCGGCGGCAATGTGATTGCGGCTTGGGTGCTTTGCGCACTGCCGGTGATCTTTGGGTTCCTGGTGCCGTTGGTGAGCCTGACGTTGATGGGGCTTGAGTCGGAACAGAACCTGCTGAGCAGCCGCTATATTGCCTTCATCAAGAACTCGCTGACGCTGGCGAGCATGGCGGCGCTTATAACGCTGCTGGCGGCGGTCAGCCTTGGATTTTACCAACGTCTCCGCCCGGGCAAGTTATCGAGCGCAGCGGCGAATTTTTCGCGCCTTGGCTATGCGGTGCCGGGCGGAGTGATCGCGGTGGGTTTGATGGTGCCATTTGCCGCGTTCGACAACGCGCTTGACGCCTGGATGCGCGCCAACTTCGGCATTCGGACAGGGCTGCTGGTCACCGGTTCGATCTGGCTTCTGGTGATGGCGTATGTTGTGCGCTTCATGGCGGCAGCGCTGGGGGCGTATGAAGGAGGGCAGGCAACGGTTCATGCCAATATGGACGCGGCTGCGCGTTCATTGGGGCAGAGCCCATTTGGCATGCTGCGCCGGGTGCATCTGCCGATCCTGACGCCAAGCCTGCTGACGGCGCTGCTGATCGTCTTTGTCGACGTCATGAAGGAGCTGCCTGCAACATTGATCATGCGGCCGTTCAATTTCGATACGCTGGCGGTGCAGGCGCACCGGCTGGCGGCGGATGAACGGCTCGAAGGGGCCGCTGTACCATCACTGGTGATCATGGCGGTGGGGTTGCTTCCGGTGATCCTGGTCTGTCGGCAAGTGCGACGCCGGACTTAAGGCGCAGAGGTTAGGAGCCGCTCCACCAGGCCTCTATCTCGGCGTGGCTCACGCGTTGCTCCGGGCCAAGGGCAACCAGAAGCGTTTCATCTGCATCACAGCGGCGTGCCTCAACATGACGACCGACAATATGCAACTCATAGGCACCACCTGAGGTCAGCACGAAGCCTTTCATCCGGTAGAGCCCCTCTGGCCGGTCGGCCAGTTTGTCACCCAATGCCCGACGGTCCATGACCGTTTTGCTGCGATGTTGCCAGCTGACGTATCCGGGGTGCGGCGCAGGGGTCGTGCCGCGCGGGAGCGGCACTATATCGAATAGCATGCGAGACAACTCCATATCGGCGATCCGCGTTGGAGTTCGAGCACCCACCTGACGGAGCTGATCGAGCAATTCTGTTTCGGGCGTGCTGTCGAGTTTGCTGAGAAGAACCAGATCTGCCGCGCAGATTTGCTGCGCCACCTGAGGTTTCAGCAGTGGATCATCCATCAAGGTGGAAAAGCTGGAACCATCCACCACGGTGACAATACCTGCATAGCTAAGGCGGCTGTCGTTGAGCAATGCATTGGCGATCGCAACTGGCTCGGCGACACCACTGGCTTCGATCAGGATATGATCAGGCTGTGTCCCGCGGGTCAGGATCTCATTGACGCTCAAGGCTAGGTCATCACCAAGCGAGCAACACACGCAGCCGTTGGTCAACGCAATCCTGTCGACATCCGCATCTGCAATAAGCGAGGCATCGATATTGATGCTGCCGAAGTCATTGACCAAAACGGCCAGACGCAAGCCGTGATCCTCGCCAAGCAGCGCGTTGATCAGAGTTGTCTTACCCGCGCCGAGATATCCACTGATGATCGTAGCTGGCGTGCGCATCAGGACATGCCCCTGCGCATCAAGTGCATCGCAATCGGCATGTCAACCGAGCTCCCCGCTTTATGAATTTGCAATCTCTATGTCTTGCTTGGCGCGACTCTATAGGTTCTGAAGACGGCTTGGTCCAGACAAAGATTCGGCAGAAGCTGGGAGCAAATCACCTGTTTCGAGCTTGCTCCCTGATTTCACATCAGAAAAATTGTATGAAAATTCAAATTTCTGGTGCTTGGCTTCAGTTCTCTGCATTTGTTCACGCGCTGCAGATTGGGAATCCCGCTCCCGATTCTTACAAAGCGGATGCAAAAAAGGGCGCAGCCGAAACTGCGCCCTCTCTCTTGAATACGCTAGAGCTGCTTATTCCCAGCCAACCTCATTGAAGATCTTCTGCGCGGTCGGAAGGTTCAGAGCAACTTTGGACAGTTCGACATCGTCGGCGACAAATTCACCCAGCTTTGCCACGCTTTCAGACTTTTCGACCGAAGGAACGGCAGGGAACTCGTCGTTGCCACCGGAGAAATACTGTTGCGCCTGATCGGATGCGAGATACTCAAGAAACTTGACCGCGTTGTCACGGTTCGGTGCATGGGCCGCAACGCCGCCACCGGACAGGTTCATATGCGCACCTTCCGCGTCCTGAGACGGGAAAACCCACGCAATCTTGTCGATGTCGGCTGAGAGGCCTTTGACATCCTTCCGCAGCGCGCGGGCAAAGTAATAGGAGTTGGCAACCGAGACATCACATTCGCCGGAGATGATTCCGCGCAGCTGATCGGTGTCGCCACCCTGCGGCGCGCGCGCAAAGTTCTCCACCATGCCAGCGGCCCATTCACGTGCCTTTTCCTCACCGTGGTTTTCGATGATCGCAGAGAGTAGCGTCTGGGCATAGACGTTGCTGGAGGACCGGTGGCAGACCATGCCTTTGTACTCGGGCTTGATCAGATCCATGTAGGTCGCCGGCGGGTTGTCCACGTCGGCCTTGTCGTAGAACACGATGCGGGCGCGCTGTGAAAAGCCGAACCACTGGTTGTCGGCGTCCTGCAGGTTGGACGGGATCCGGTCTTCGAGAACGCTGCTGTCGATCGATTGAAGAACCCCTGCGTCCTTCGCGCGCGCCAGACGGGAGGTATCCACTGTCAGCAGGATGTCCGCCGGAGAGTTTGCACCCTCGGCCTGCATCCGGGCGATCAGCTCATCAGCCTTGCCTTCGATGCGGTTGATGGTGATGCCGGTGGCCTCTTCGAAGTCGGAGTAGAGGCGTTCATCGGTGTCGTAGTGGCGAGAGGAGTACAGGTTTACTACTCCGTCAGCGACGGCAGTGGTCGCAAGACTCGCGGCGATTACAGTTGCAAAAACGTTGATTTTCATGAGCTTTTCACCCCTCTGAATGTCGCTTGTTCCTGGGTGGCACCTCCTCGCGCCAAACCCAAGTTGTTTAGTCAATTACTACACTGCGCGCGAAATGTAAGGGGTAACTGATTAATTCTGTCAGAAAATTCTACGGTCGCGAAGGTCATGCCTCACGATTGAATGACGCCCCCTGGCCAGGCGGCGTGTCAGACAACTTCTGTGGGAGATACTGGGGGCACAAAAACAAAAAACCGCATCCGAAGATGCGGTTTTCCGGAGCCCCGTGAGAGGCGTCATATGCTGTATGTCAGCCCTGACGAGCTTTGAACCGACGCTGGGTCTTGTTGATCACGTAGACGCGACCTTTGCGACGCACAACCCGGCAATCACGGTGCCGGTTCTTCAGCGAACGGAGCGAGTTCTTGACCTTCATGGTCTCTCTCCTTGTCTGCGGCGCGAACCAGCGCCTGGGTTAGCGGGCGTTCCGGCGCCTGAGCCCGAAACAATGAAATCATGGTGGGCGGTACAAGGATCGAACTTGTGACCCCTTCGATGTCAACGAAGTGCTCTACCGCTGAGCTAACCGCCCATGATGCCAACAACAAAACAATTTGCTACGCCGTTTGGCGCATCGCTTCGCGTCAGTGAAAAGGCGTATAAAAGGAGTCGATTGTGGGCGCAAGAGCTTTTGCCACAGAAATATAAACTCTATGCTGTGACTCTCAGGCGGGAAAGTGGAGCTGGCATGTCACGTCAGGCATATTCGGTTGAAATGCCACAGATGTGGCAGTCCCCGGTGGTGATCGCATCGCCGCATAGCGGCTCGAACTATCTGAAAACCTTTGTTTCTCAGTCGGTTCTCGACGCAAAACGCTTGCGCAGCAGCGAGGATGCATTTGTCGACCAGCTGTTCGCTGTCGCGCCTGAGTTCGGGATGCCCATGCTGACGGCGCAGATGCCGCGGGCATTTGTCGATCTGAACCGTTCGTCCGGTGAATTGGATCCTGCCCTGATCGAAGGGGTGCGGCGGCGCGGACAAAATCCCCGCGTGGCCTCCGGACTGGGTGTGATTCCCCGAGTCGTTTCCAACGGGCGTTCCATCTATCGCGGCAAGATCAGCATGGCCGAGGCGCAGGCGCGAATCGATCAGTACTGGACGCCCTATCACGCGGCTCTGCAGCAGTTGCTTGATGCCTCTCATGCGCGGTTCGGCGAAACCATTCTGGTTGATTGCCATTCAATGCCGCATGAGGCGGTCGAAGGCGTGTCGCCGAAACGAGCATTGCGACCGGAAATCGTTTTGGGGGATCGGTTCGGTGCGGCCGCTGACGGCTGGATCGTGGATTTGATCGAAGCGGCCTTTGCGGAGGCAGGGTTCCGTGTGGCGCGAAACGCGCCGTTTGCAGGGGCCTATATCACCCAGACCTATGGGCGACCGGCGCGGCGGCAGCATGCCATTCAGGTCGAGATTGATCGCTCTCTCTATATGGACGAGACCGACATCACGCCAAATGCGCAATTTGCAACTGTAAAAGCACAGCTCACACGTGCGCTCAGTCGTGTTGCGACCCTCGGCTCTGACAGAAAGCCGATGGCTGCAGAATAAACCTAACTCAGCGTAGCGCGCGTCCCTTCAGGATGGCTTCCTTGCCAAACCGTTTGCGGATCTCGTCTGTCGCACGTTCGGCACTTGCCCGTTTTTCCGCGTTGGGATCGAGCAGATCGCCCGTGGTGTCGGCCTGTGCCTCTGGTCCAAGTTCGCTGATGCCGCATCCAAGCAGCCGGAAGGGGCCTTGGTTTACTGACTGATCCAGCAGGTGGCGCGCGGTGCGGTAGATCTGATCGGCGATCTGAGTCGGGCTGTGCAGGGATTGGCGCCGGGTGAGCGTTGAATGGTTCGCGCGTTTTAGTTTCAGCGTGACCACTCGACCGGCGAGCTCCTTGGCTTTGGCCCGGTCCGAAACTTGTTCTGCAAGGCGCCACAGATGCCCATCGAGCACGTCCATTTGCATCGTGTCCTCAAAGAAGGTGGTTTCCTTGGATATGGATTTCACCGGGGTACGCGCGGACACCTTGCGGCGGTCTTCGCCGCGCGCCAAATGCCAGAGCCGGTCCCCCATGCTGCCAAAGCGCTCATGCAGGTCACGACGATCCCAACGCAACAGGTCCGAGAAGGCGCGAATCCCTGCTTTTTCCAGTGATGCTTGTGCGGCGGGGCCAATACCCCAGATGAGGCGCACGGGTTTATCGCGCAGGAATTCCCCTGTTTCGGCTTCACCAATCACTGAAAAGCCGCGTGGTTTGTCGAGGTCGGAGGCGACCTTGGCCAAGAATTTGTTGTGGCTCAGCCCGATCGAGCCGGTGACGCCGAGCTCATCCTTCATCCGCCTGACCAACCGCGCCAGCATGACCGCGGGGGGCGCGCCGTGTAGCCGCTCGGTGCCAGACAGATCCATGAAGGCCTCATCCAGTGACAGGGGTTCCACCTCTGGTGTCAGCTCATCCATCATGGCCCGGATTGCGCGGCTGGTTTCCACATAGGCATGCATCCGTGGTTTGATGACCACCGCGTCAGGACAGAGCTTCAGCGCCTGAAACATCGGCATGGCAGAGCGGACCCCCCGAATGCGGGCCACGTAGCAGGCGGTCGAAACCACGCCGCGATGTGCGCCGCCGATGATTACCGGCTTGTCCGCCAATTCCGGATTGTCGCGTTTCTCGACGCTGGCATAGAAGGCATCGCAATCCATATGCGCGATGGAGAGCGTGAACAGCTCGTCATGAGCCTTGATGCGCGGGCTGCGACAAGCAGGACAGCGGCGGTGCCCCGGACGCAGCGCGCCGGGATCAAAGCAGTGCAGACAGTCGCGGCAGAGGGCTGGCATGGCGGACTCGACAAAAAAGCGCAGAAACGGGGTGTGCGCGACGCCCGCTCCGGTTAGCGTGCACCCGGCGTCAACGGGGCGCCTCTGCGCAGAGGTGAAATATACCATGAGCTTCACGGGAACGAAACTGGCGCTGTTTCTCGGTCCGCGTCTGCTGGTGATCCTGCGCGACGAGACAGTCGATATTCCCTTTCCCGGTCATTGGGATTTCCCCGGGGGTGGGCGAGAGAACGGCGAGACCCCGCAGGAATGCACTCTGCGAGAGACCTATGAGGAGGTCGGGCTCGCCCTGGCGCCCGAAGAGCTGACCTACGCGCGCTGTTATCCCCGGCCGGATGGCGACAGCTGGTTCTTTGCCGCCCACCTTTCAGAAGCGACGGTGGCGGATATCCGGTTTGGTGATGAAGGGCAGGGGTGGGAGCTCATGACACCGGCGGCCTATATTGCCCACCCACTGGGCATTCCGCGTTTCAAGGACCGGCTGCAGAACTATCTGCAGCGTTCTCAGTCTGACGGGGCGTGAGGCTCCGGTACAGCAACACAGGTAATATTGATGTTTCGGAAAGAAAGGCCCCCGCACAAGTGGCGGGGGAAGGTGACGTTTCTCAGGAAGAGGTAAACGTCAGGGGAGTGTCTCCACTCCAGATTCACCTATGAACCCATGTTTCGCAAAGCTCCAAGCCGGTTCGAGATGGATTTCTCGCTCCGACCTGTGCTTTCAATGTCACGAATGTGAAATTCAGTTTTTCGAAACTGTCAGTATTTTTGAGTGATTTGTTCTTTGATCCCCGCACCTTGTCGCCATGATATACGATGGCTTTACGGTGCGGGCTGGAATGGGTGTTAAGGTCTGCGTTTGCCCGTCTTTTGGGCAGTGCAGCCCGCAATCGAGCGGCGTTACCCCTTGTTGGGGATTTTCGTCTGTGCGCTGTTCATCTCTTTCAGAATATCCTGCGCCGCCAGACGTGGAACTTCGGCCTGCCAGATCGGACGGCCGACAACGATGTGGTCGGCGCCCGCCTCCAGCGCTTGCATCGGGGTGGTTACGCGTTTCTGGTCCCCCAGATCGGCGCCAACAGGGCGTACGCCAGGGGTCACGATCAATTTGCCTTCGGCCTCTGGCAGCGCACGGATCAGGGCGGCTTCTTGCGGGCTGGCAATCACGCCATCGGCCCCTGCAGCCAGCGCCTTGCCTGCGCGTTCCTGTACAAGGTCGGTAATATCTCCGCTCTTGATGAGCGCATCGTCCAGATCATTCCGGTCGAGCGAGGTCAGAATGGTGACGGCCAAGATCTTCAGGTCCTTGCCTGCGGCACCCTCTTTGGCGGCGCGCACCACATGCGGGTCGCCATGCACGGTGAGGAAGTCGAGCTCGAACTGAGACAGGCCGCGCACCGCGTTTTCCACCGTCGCGCCGATGTCAAAGAGCTTCATGTCGAGGAAGATCTTCTTGCCGAGTTCCTGTTTCAGTTCATTCGCGAGGGCCAGGCCTCCGCCGGTCAGCATGCCCAGACCGATCTTGTAGAAAGAGACGGCATCTCCCAACTGTTCGGCCAGTTTCAAGCCGGCGATGGCGTTGGGTACATCCATGGCAACGATCAAGCGGTCATCGGCGATGGGAGTGGTCATGGGCATGTCTCCGGTCTGGGGCGCTGGGTTGCGTCTTCCTAATGCCTTTGCCCCTTGCGGAAAAGGGCCTTCAGAGGTTTCTTACGTGGTTTGATCGCGGTCAAGGTTCATCAACACTTGTCATGGTAATCAGGGACTTGAAGATGTGCGGTGAATACCCACATCTTACCCCGAGGCCCACACCGATCCTGTGCTGCCAAGCGGGCAGGGTCATTCTAGGGGCGCTTGAAAAAGGAGAAGAAGATGGACTTGAACAAGTTCACTGAGCGGGCGCGCGGTTTTGTGCAGGCGGCCCAGACTGTCGCACTTCGCGAGGGTCACCAGCGACTAACGCCGGAACATATCCTCAAAGCATTGCTGGACGACGATCAGGGCATGGTTACGAATCTCATTTCCCGTGCGGGAGGAGATCCGAAACGCGTGGCCGAATCCGTCGAGGCGGCCATGGGCAAGCTGCCCAAAGTGTCCGGTGATGCCGGCCAGATCTATCTTGACGGTCAGACCGCCCGGGTGCTGGATGAAGCGACTAAGGTGGCAGAGAAGGCCGGGGACAGTTTTGTTCCGGTAGAGCGCATGTTGACCGCCTTGGCATTGGTCAAATCGAAAGCGAAAGAGGCGCTTGAGGCGGGCAATGTCACGGCACAGAAGCTCAACGAGGCGATCAACGACATTCGTCAGGGGCGCACGGCCGATAGCGCGACGGCTGAAGACTCATATGAGGCTCTGAAGAAATACACGCAGGACCTGACCGAACGTGCCAGCGAGGGCAAGATTGACCCGATCATCGGGCGCGATGACGAGATCCGTCGGACCATGCAGGTGCTGAGCCGCCGGACCAAGAACAACCCGGTGCTGATCGGTGAGCCGGGCGTGGGTAAAACGGCGATCGCCGAAGGCATGGCCTTGCGCATCATCAACGGGGATGTGCCCGAATCGCTGCGCGACAAACGACTTCTGGCGCTGGACATGGGCGCGCTGATAGCCGGTGCGAAATATCGTGGCGAGTTTGAGGAGCGGTTGAAGAGCATCCTGAATGAGGTCACGGCGGCGGCGGGTGAGGTCATTCTGTTCATCGACGAGATGCACACGCTGGTCGGTGCCGGAAAATCCGATGGTGCGATGGACGCCGCCAACCTCATCAAGCCGGCGCTGGCACGGGGTGAGCTGCACTGTATCGGCGCCACCACGCTGGATGAATATCGCAAGTATGTGGAGAAGGACGCAGCACTCGCGCGCCGTTTCCAGCCGGTAATGGTGTCTGAGCCGACGGTTGAGGATACGATTTCCATTCTGCGCGGCATCAAGGAAAAATACGAACTCCATCACGGGGTGCGTATTGCTGATGGCGCCCTTGTGGCGGCAGCAACCTTGTCAAACCGCTACATCACGGACCGGTTCCTGCCCGACAAGGCTATTGACCTTGTGGACGAGGCCGCGTCGCGCCTGCGAATGGAAGTGGACTCCAAGCCGGAAGAGCTGGACGCGCTTGATCGCCAGATCCTGCAGATGCAGATCGAGGAACAGGCCCTGAAGCTTGAAGAGGATACCGCCTCTCTGGATCGCCTGGAAACACTGCAGAAGGAACTCGCTGACTTGCAGGAGCGCTCGGCAGAGATGACGGCGCAGTGGCAGGCGGAACGGGACAAATTGGCCTCCGCTCGGGACATCAAAGAGCGGTTGGACAAGGCGCGTGCTGAACTTGACATCGCCAAGCGTGAGGGCAACCTCACCAAGGCGGGTGAGCTGTCTTATGGCGTCATCCCTGGTTTGGAGAAGCAGCTGACAGAGGCCGAACAGACCGAACAAAAGGGGCTTATGGTCGAAGAGGCTGTCCGTCCCGAGCAAATCGCCGGCGTTGTGGAGCGCTGGACCGGCATCCCGACCTCCAAGATGCTTGAAGGTGACCGTGAAAAGCTGTTGCGGATGGAAGACGGTCTGCATGCGCGTGTCATCGGACAGAACACTGCGGTGACGGCAGTTGCCAATGCGGTGCGCCGGGCGCGGGCTGGTCTCAGTGACGAAAACCGTCCGCTGGGCTCTTTCCTGTTTCTCGGGCCAACGGGTGTAGGCAAGACCGAACTGACCAAGGCCGTGGCTGAGTTTCTGTTTGACGATGACAGCGCCATGGTGCGCGTCGATATGTCGGAGTTCATGGAAAAGCACAGCGTCGCCCGCCTGATTGGTGCCCCTCCGGGGTATGTCGGTTATGATGAGGGTGGCGTTCTGACGGAAGCCGTACGGCGTCGTCCCTATCAGGTGATCCTGTTCGACGAAGTTGAGAAGGCGCATCCGGATGTGTTCAATGTGCTGCTTCAGGTACTGGACGATGGTGTGCTGACGGATGGGCAAGGTCGGACCGTGGACTTCAAGCAAACGCTGATCATCCTGACATCCAACCTTGGCGCGCAGGCCCTCAGCCAGCTGCCAGACGGGGCGGATGCGTCGGATGCCAAGCGGGACGTGATGGACGCGGTGCGGGCGCATTTCCGCCCCGAGTTCCTGAATCGCCTGGATGAGACGGTGATCTTCGACCGGCTTGGTCGTCACGACATGGGCGGGATCGTAGAGATCCAGCTCCGGCGTCTGGTCAAGCGGTTGGCAGATCGCAAGATCACACTGCAACTGGACGATGGCGCCAAGGCGTGGCTTGCGGATGAGGGGTATGATCCAGTGTTCGGGGCGCGCCCGTTGAAACGCGTCATTCAGCGTGCACTGCAGAACCCGCTGGCAGAGGCGCTGCTGTCTGGGGACATCAAGGACGGAGAGACCGTTTCGGTGTCTGCGGGCAGTGAAGGGCTGGTTATCGGGGATCGCCTCGGCACAACCAAGCGGCCACGCCCGGATGAGGCTGTCGTTCACTGAGCTTGCACGTGATGATGAGATAGAGGGTCGCCCTTTGGGGCGGCCCTTTTGCCGATGACTATTGCTGAACCGGATGTGAAATCCCACCTGTGAAACGTCATGCGTCTGTCGTGTGTCGGCATGCTATAATACGGATTGGTCAGGCCGCCTTGCCTGTCCCGCGATATTGAAGAGAAAGGATTTTCCATGGGGTTTGCGATGAATGCGGTGTCGATCCTTGCGGTGGTGTTCATCTGCCTTCTGGGTGTGTTTGCCCTAGCGGCACTGGCGATGTTTGTCATAGATCGCACGCAGACCCAGGACGCGATCCGCCGCAACTACCCGGTGCTGGGGCGGTTTCGGCATCTCTTCAGTTCCCTTGGGGAGTTCTTCCGCCAGTATTTCTTTGCCATGGATCGCGAGGAGCTTCCGTTCAATCGTGCGCAGCGGGAGTGGATTGCCCGTGCCTGCGCCGGTGTGACCAACACGGTGGCCTTTGGCTCCACCCGCAACACTGCGGTGCCGGGCACGCCGATCTTCGTAAACGCCGCCTTCCCACCGCTGAATGACCAATATGCCAGTTCCGAACCGATGCTGATCGGTCCGACCGCGCGGGTACCCTATAATGCACCGTCGTTCTTCAACATTTCCGGTATGAGCTATGGCGCACTGTCGCGCCCTGCAGTCACCGCCCTCAGCCGGGGCGCGCGCGAGGCGGGGATCTGGCTCAACACCGGGGAGGGTGGGCTAAGCCCGTTTCATCTCGATGGGGGCTGTGATGTGGTCTTTCAGATCGGCACCGCCAAATACGGGGTGCGCGATGCCGAAGGAAATCTGAGTGATGCGCGCCTGAAGGAACTCGCCGAGATCCCGCAGGTAAAGATGTTCGAGCTGAAGCTGGCGCAGGGGGCAAAACCCGGCAAGGGCGGTATCCTGCCCGCCGCCAAGGTCAATGCCGAAATCTCCGAGATCCGCGGCATCCCGGAAGGGACGGCGAGCATTTCTCCCAACCGGCACCCGGAGATCGCCTCTTATGACGACCTTCTCGATATGGTTGCCCGCGTGCGCCAGGTTTCTGGCAAGCCGGTGGGGATCAAGACGGTCGCAGGGTCTGAGGTTGCCCTGCGGGAGATGTTCCTGAACTTCGCGGCGCGACCTGATGACGTTCCGGACTTTATCACCATTGACGGTGGCGAGGGCGGCACCGGAGCCGCACCGATGCCACTGATTGACCTTGTTGGCATGTCCGTACGCGAGGCCCTGCCGTTGGTGTGCAACCTACGCGATGAATATGGCTTCAAGGAGCGCATCCGCCTGATTTCCAGCGGCAAGCTGGTCAACCCCGGCGATGTGGCCTGGGCGCTGGCGGCGGGCGCTGATTTTGTCACCTCGGCGCGGGGCTTCATGTTTTCGCTGGGCTGCATTCAGGCGCTGAAGTGCAATCGCAACACCTGCCCGACCGGCATCACCACCCACGATCCGCGCTTTCAGCAGGGACTTGTGGTGGAGGACAAGTACAAGAAGGTCGCCCGCTTTGCTCGCGAGGTGATCCAGGAGGTGGAGACCATCGCCCATTCGGTCGGTGTGGATGAGCCGCGCAAGATGCGCCGCCGTCACATGCGGATCGTGCAGGAGGATGGCTCCTCGCGGCCGATGAATGAGATCCTGCCAAGTTACAGTGCTGTCGCGGAGATGTGAGAGGATATGTTTTTGCCCTGAGCGCCTAAGGCGTTACCTCAAGGATCAACACGATCTCAAGGAGCGCTTTCATGGCCCATCGCTGGCAAAACGATCTGACCCACCGGGACATCACGCCGGAATCCCTGTTCTGGAACCGGCGCAAGATCCTCGCAGGCATAGGGGGCGTCGGGCTGGGTGCTATCGGCGGCGGTCTGGCGGAGGCCCAAGAGGCGGAGCTGGACCCCAACACTTGGGAAGAAGTCACCAGCTACTGCAACTTCTATGAATTCGGCACCGGCAAGACCGATCCCGCCAGCTATGCCGGCCAGATGACCACCTCGCCCTGGGAGGTGGAGATCGACGGCATGGTCGACAATCCCGGCACCTACGGCTTTGACCAGATCCTGTCAGAGATGACGCTGGAAGAGCGCATATACCGGTTCCGCTGTGTCGAGGCCTGGTCGATGGTGATCCCCTGGCAGGGGTTTGAACTGGCGGACCTGCTGAACCTGGCCGGTGTGCAGGAGGGGGCGAAATACGTCGCCTTTGAAACCCTGCTGCGCCCGGAAGAGATGCCCGGCACCCGTTACCCGGTGCTGGACTGGCCCTACCGCGAGGGGCTGCGCCTCGATGAGGCGATGAACCCGCTGACGATCATGGCCACCGGCATATTCGGCAAGCCACTGCCAAACCAGAACGGCGCCCCGCTGCGCCTGGTGGTGCCGTGGAAATACGGTTTCAAGTCGATCAAGTCGGTGGTGAAGATGACCCTGACCGATCAGGAGCCGCCGACCAGCTGGAACATGGCGAATGCGCGCGAATACGGTTTCTTCAGCAATGTGAACCCTGAGGTGGATCACCCCCGTTGGAGCCAGGCCTCGGAGCGGCGCATTGGTGGCGGGCTGTTTTCCCGTCGTCAGCCAACATTGATGTTCAATGGCTATGAGGCAGAGGTCGCCTCCCTCTATGAGGGGCTGGATCTGACGAAGAACTTCTGATGGATCTGACTTCTGTGAATTTCGCCCTGCGCCGGGTGCCGTCGTGGCTCATATATATATGTGGGCTGGCCCCGGCGGTCTGGCTGTTCTGGCTGGGTCTGACCGGTGGGCTGGGTGTTGAGCCGATCAAGGCGCTGGAGCATCGCTATGGTGAGCTGGCATTGCAGTTCTTCATCGCGACCCTCGCGGTCACGCCGGCGCGGCGGTTCCTTGGGCTCAATCTGGTGAAGCACAGGCGTGCGCTGGGGCTGATATGTTTCGCATATGTGGTCTGTCATCTGCTGGTCTGGTTGCTGCTGGATGTGCAGATCCCCAGCCAGATCCTCACCGACATCGCCAAGCGGCCCTATATAACAGTCGGCATGGCGGCCTTTCTATTGCTGGTTCCGCTTGCGGTTACGTCCAATAACGGCTCGATCCGCCGGTTGGGACCCAAATGGCGACGGCTACACCAGCTCAGCTATCCGGCCGCTCTGCTGGCGGCGCTGCATTTTGTGTTGCTGGCCAAGGGGTTCCAGATCGAGCCCCTGCTCTATCTGGCCGCAATCCTCCTCCTTCTTCTGCTTCGGGTAAGAATCCCGACGCTGCGACGCGTGTGAGTCTGGCAATCTCTACGCTCCGACGCGCGCGATTCCGTTCAGCGCATCGGAATTTGGGGTGTGAAAGCGGCCACTAAAGGACGAAACCTCCGCCGCTCCCTTATTTGCCATGCGCCTAAGTCCATATAAATATGAGGTTTTGTGCGGTTCTGCGGAAAAAATGACAGATTTGCAAAAAAGGGGTTGCGGCTCATTGGGTCTAACCTTAGAACCCCCTCTACCGGCGGCGCTGAGGCGCTACGGTGGCAGACTGGACGGGGCGGCGGCGACGCAGGAACGGACGGTTTTGACGGGTCGGAAAGACGATTTGGCGCTCAGGGAAGACTGGGGCACTTCGGAGATTGATTAGGCGGTGGCGCTCTTAGTTTTGCGCGACGGTCTGCTTTTGGGCTCTGAGTGTTTGCTCTT
>NZ_PVUF01000003.1 GCF_003003215.1 Tritonibacter scottomollicae
GGCAATCGCCTCCTCGCGCGCAACCCCGGCGCCATTGTCGAGCCCCGCCGACAGCGCCGAGACCAGCAGGCGCACGCCGCCCTTGCCCTGGATCAAATCATCCATCAGCACGTCAAAGGCCTTGCCGTTGTTGTCTTCTTCAAAGCGCATCAGCGCGCCGGTGGTGAAGCGCAGTTTATGGGTGGTCTTTCCCTGCTTCAGTGTTGCTGCAGCAATCATCGATTACACCCCCTTGGTCCAGCTGATGAGCCCGGTGGGGCGCAGTTTGAGATCCGTCATCAGATCTCCCTCATGGTCGACCGAGGGCACCGAGGGGTTCACGAAGGCCTTGTAGGCAAAGACATCCCCCGAGGTGGCCTGACCCTCCATCATTGGCAGCTTCACCCGGAAGAACACCGGCTTGCCGGAGGCCTTGTAGCCGGCGGCCAACTCGTAAAGCGCGGCGGAATAAAAGCAGCTGAGCGTCAGCTCGCTGGTATCCGTGAGGCCCACGCCCCATTCGCGCGACCGACCGGGGCTGTCGAGCGAGGTGCGATCCCGGTATTCCGGGTTCTCCTCGGGGATCCCCACCGTCTTGCAGCCCTTGATGACGACAAACGTCGCCTCTTCTCCATCCGGAGACCATTCAATGTCCGCCAGATCGCCTGCGATGACATTCTCTGCCATGGCTCGTCCTTTCATATTGTTTGGGAAGTGCCGGTTGCCCGGCCAAATCAGGCGCGGTAGCGCACCTGCACATCCAGCATTTGCAGCCGGATCACATCGCCGCCGGTCTCCTGTGTGGAATCCCGCCGGGAGAGTTCTTTGATGCGGATCACTGATCCGCCGCGATAGTCGGTGAGCGTGGTGGAGACCAAAGGCGCAAGCTCGATCAGCTCATCTGCATCATCTGAATAGAGATTGACCTGCACCCGCGCCGTCTCCACGTTCGAGCGTCCCTTCAGGGAATAATCGGTCAGGTTGGAGATCCGTTGCAGTGTGATACGCGGGAACCCCTCGGCGTCATCAAACCCGCCCCAGACAACCGCCGGCGTGAATGATAAGAGCACGGCACAGAGATCCGTCTCCAAGCTCATTTTGCCACCCTCGCCGCCTTGCGCCGCGCGCGTTCCAGCGACTTCTCGATCTCATTCCAGACCTCACGCCGCAGCGTTGCCAGCATTACCGTTGTCCCGACATCCCAGGCAGGCCGCAGAAACGGACGCGCGGGCATCGCACCGGTCGACCGCCCCGTGGAGGACTGGACACGCGGCCCGGTGCCGAACTCATAAAGATGGGCATGCGGCGCATCCTCCCCATTCGGCTGCACCGGCCCCACATAAAGCACCACCTTGCTGCGCCCGGTATCACCGCGCGCCTCTTTGCGCTGACGGGCAGTCAGCTTGCTGGTCACGGCGACGGTAAACGGAGACACACCGCTCGCCAGGTCCGCCACGGGTTTCAGGCTTTTCTTCATCGCGCGGCGCATCACGCCCTTTGCCGTGCCGCGCGCCATATCCGCCAGCGCGCGCTCAATATCGCCCGCGCCTTCGATCTTCATCTTCACCGCCATGTCGCCCTCACTGACTTTTCAGGGCGGTGATCTCGACCCACCGCCGCCGGCCGATTTCCTTCGTCCCGGTGATTTCCCAATCCGCCCCATTGATCCGCAGAAAGTGCTCGGACGTGATCGCCGCAGCGCGCGCGGAATAGCGCAGCACAAAGCGGGCATCGGCCTTCTGCTCCACCGCCCCTGCCCGCCAGCGCTCACCGTCTGAAAGCGGCTCATAGCTGGCCGGAACCGTCAGCAATTCGACCTCGCCCGTGTTCCGCTTGTTGCCGGTGGCCGTGGTCTCAGTCTGCCGCGCAAGCACGGTCACCACGCGATCCAGACGCCTGCCCATCACTCCACCTCGCAAGGACGCCGATAGCGTGCCTGCTTCATCAACAGCCGCACCCCAAACGAGAGCTGCGGCGGCTGCTCGCCATCCACGGCGATACCCGCCTCAAACCACTCCTTTGCCAGGAGAAAGACCGCCTGCCGCAAACGGGCCAGCGTGGGCACATCCGCGCCGCCCACCGTCGCCTGCACCCGCAGAAGATCACCGCGCACCGAGCGACCGGCCCAACTGCCGCCCAACACAAGCTGCGGCTCATCATGGGCCTGCTGCACCCATGCACCCGCCAATGGTTGATCGAGCCACCCCCCAATCCCGTCGCTGATTGCGAGGCCCGTCAGGTACGCGACCGGCAGCACCGGAAACCACCACCGGACCCAAGCACCACGGGTCACGATGAACTCGACAGAGCGCGGCGTCAGCGGGCGACCGGTGGCGGTGGCGACAACAGATTCCGCCGTTTCCAGAACAAGGCTCAAGGCGGCATCGTCATCCAGATCTTCAGCAGCGATATGAACCGACCGTTTGAAGTCCTCCAGGGTCACGCCCGCCGGGATTTGCCCCTCTTCGATCACCCGCATAGTTCGCGCTCCTTACGTTTTTGCGCCCTGTTTTGGCGGAGTGCCTGCGCCTTCCTTCGGCAACGCGCTTGCGGGCTTTTCCGTCTTTTTCTCCAGTGCGGGTGGCGTGTTTTCAGCTTCTGCAGCCAGCGCCGCTTCCCGCGCCGCAAGCGCCTCTTCGCGCGCCTTCAGGTCGGCGTCGCGCGCATCCAGCTCGCCCCCCTTGGTTTCGAGTTCTGCACGCGCATCGGCGATCATCTGTTCGGCAGCGGTGGTGTCCACGCTCAGCGCTTCGACGGTCTTGGAGGCGTCCGGGTCATAGGGTTTGCACACGCCCTGCGGCCATTTTGCGATGGTTGCGGCATCAAATCCGGCAACGTCGCCTTTGACGTAGCGGCCATGAGTTTTCAGAAATTCAACGATGAGTTTTGCCATATCAGCAGTCCTTGTCAGAGTGGGGTAAGACCCCGGCGCGCGCCGCCGGGATCAGGAGTTCAATGAAGGGATCAGAGCGACCAGGCGACGCCGTTCAGGCCGGCGATGGCCTCATCATGCGCAGGCGCCATGTCGTGCTCCGCGATCGCGCGCATCAGGGTCAGATCACGCTGGAACGCGTGGACCTCGTTGCCAGACTGATCCGTGAAGGACGCCTGCGTGCTGGTTTCGAAGGTGATGTCCATGGTGTCGCCGATCATGATCTCGGCGAAGTCAGCAAAATAGACCTCGGTCTCATTCCCACCCGCGCCCAAGTTATCGGGGATCTGGGACGTTTTCCGGATGGGGGCACCATGCAGCACCCCGCTATCGTCAATGGACGGGAACACCTTGAAGCCGTTGGCCCACCGCAGGCTGGCCAGGAAGTTCTTGGCCGACCCTCGCATGATCCAGCCCGGCGTGGTCATCGCCACATTGGCGTCCTCAACTTTGCTGACGATGCGGCGGATTGCCTGTTCGACCACAGCCGGGTCAGTGCCCGCAACCGCATCTTGCCAATGCTCCGCCAGCGCCCAGCTCCGCAGCCCCTTCGGGGTGTTGCCACTGCCGTCGAAACGCAGGAAAGCCAGATCGTTCTTCAGGGCCATTTCTTTGAGAATATCATCGCGAACGGTCTGGGCGATGGAGGCGCTGGAATGGCGCAACAGAGAATTGCCCAGCGGCACCAATGTGGTCAGCTTCTTGAACTTCTCTTCAACCTTGTCAAAGGTCGGCTCACTTTCAACGATTCCGGCATTTTCTGCACCGTAGGCTGCAGAGGAAGAGGTGGCCTGACGGGCATTCCGTAGTTCGCCTGCCGGCATGTCGTGGACGCGCGCACCCGAAGCGCGCACTGTGATACGCGGACGCAAAAGCGCAATCATCTGCTGCGCCTGTGGGCGTGGCAGGGTCACGCCACCGGCGCTCTCGGTAGCACCGGAGAGCGCCGCTGAAATTGCGCTGTGACCATCCCGCTCCAGCCGCGCCACCGCGCGGTCCCGATCCCCTTTGCAGTTGATCAGCGCATGCGCCATGAATCCAACCTCAATCCCTTCGTACTCCGGGTCTTTCGGCATTGCCGGCGCGGCCTGTGGTGCGGCAGAGCCGGTGGTGTCGAGTTCGGATGTGGCGGTGGCCGCCTTGGCGCGCTCAACCGCTTCGGCCCGCGTCACCTTGACCTGCAGCGCCTTGAACTCGCCCTCAGCGGTCTCGAAGGCCGCAACCGCCGCCTCCAGCGCACCGGCCTCCGCGTCGTCCTGCGCCTCCAGGTCTTCAATCGCCTTGGCCTTGTCACCCATGGCGTCCGCCGCAGCCTTCAGCATGCGGCGCAGATCGTTGATGTCCATGTCGTGTCTCCTTTTTCACATGGAAAGGCTGCACTCGCGCAGCCCAATTGGCCCCGCCGCAAATGCGCGAGGTGTTCCCAGACCAAACCGGTCAGAGAGTGTCAGAGAGAGGCCTGCGCCCGTGCCGTGGCGGCGCGGGCCAAATAGGCGCGCGACGAAGCCGATTTCTTCGGTGCGTAGAGACCAGAAAGGCGCGCCATGAAGTCCGGCAGCGTTTCAATCTGGTCGACCAGACCACGCGCAACGGCATCGCTGTTCCAGAAGACATCGCCCCCTTGTTTGATGTCGTCGCTGCGGCTCATTCGCCCCGGCAGATCCTCGGCAGCAATCCCGCGGCCCTGCGCCACGGCGGCAAGGAACTCCGCTTCCATTTCATTCAGACGCACCATTGCGGTGGCCTGCCCCGCGTCAGAAGAGAGATCCGGGCGCTTGGCGCCTGCGTGCTCCGAGGTCAGGATATAGAGCTGATTCCCCGCCTCACCTGGTTGCACCGGCTGATAGGACGTCAGCATGGTCCCGACAGATCCAACCCAGCTGCCGGGGGTGGCGCTGATTTCGGTGCATTGGCTTGCCAGCCAATAGCCCGCCGACGCAGCCAGCGGATGCACCAGGGCATGCACCGGCTTTGCAGCCACACAGGACCGGATCGCCTCGACCGCCGCCTGCACGCCGAGGACAGACCCGCCGGGGGTGTCGAAGATCATCACCGCCGCGCGCACCTCATCGCTCGCCGCCAGTGTCGTCATGGTCTCGGCGACACCGTGATAATTGGACCAACCGAGGAACCGCTCCAGAATGCCGGAGTTCGGCGTCAAAGCGCCGCGCACCGGGACATAAGCCACGCCGCGATGCACCGCGTATCTTTGGCCGCGTTCGATGGACACGCCGACATCGGCCAACGCCTGGAGGTCCGTTGAGGCGTCCGGGGCCTCGGTTGGGATCTGCTGGTTCAACAGGCCCAACCCCGAGTCATGAATTGACAGATCCGCGCCGTGGAACAACGCGCCGATAGTGGCTCCGCTCATTCGTCTTTCCCCTTCTTTGGTTGGGTGTCATCGCGCGTCATGTTCGGCGCGGGGTTCAGCGTTTCGCCGCCCTCTACCGGCTCAAGGCCAATCTTCTTGCGCCCTTCATTGGGCGTCATGAACGGCCCGCCGATAGCCTTGTTCATGGCCTCGTTGCGCTCTTTGATGGTCGGCTGCAGGAGTGCGTCGAAGTCATGGCGCAGGAAGAACTCCGCCTCGCGTTCGCTGCGGGTCAGCACCGCCATCGCCATGGTCTGCTCTGCCAAGCCGGACCAGTGGAACAGGCAATCAGTGAGGTAGTCGATGGCCTGCTGCTCGCCGTTGGCCTTCACGCCAAATTCCAGCATCTGCAGCTTGGACGGCGGCATGCGGTAAATCGCGGCCAGCTGCTCCCGGTCGAACTTGCGGCTCGACAGCAGCTCCTGATCCGCCGCTGTCAGATCGAGGCTCTTGATGTCATCATCCGGCCCCAGCACGGGAACACCGTCAGAGTTTGGATTGCTCAGATGCTCCTTCAGGCGGCGCGCATTACGTCTGCGATCCTCATCACTCTCATAAGAATCGCCCATCTTCATATAAGCCTTGGCATGCGCCCCCGAGAGTGACCGCGCCGCAGACTCCTGACCGGCGAAGGCCAGCCCCACCGTTTCCGCCGCCACCTGCAAAGGCGACCGACCCGTCCATCCATCCAGCGCCATATAGCGCAGATGCACCATCGACCGGCTGGCAACCCGGCGCGCCACACCGGCCCCATCGGTGAAGTCATAGAAGCGATCCCGACCGGCTTTCAGCGGGGTGCATCCATCCTGATCTACCAGCTCGATCAGCTCCAGCTCGCCACCGCCATCACGCGGACCGAAGGCAAAACCGTTGCCGCGCAGCGCCCAGGCATAGACCAGCGCAAAGCGCATGACCTTTGCAGGCACCCCCGGCGAAGCCTCCACGTTCAACAGGTAGTTGGCCGGATGATCGCGCACCCGGACCTCCTGCCCGTCCGCGTTACGCTGCCACAGCTTCAGTGGCACTTTCGACAGATCGCCGGCGATATTGTTGCAGCAAGCAAAGACAGTGCCGTGCTGCTCGCCGCGCTGTGGCGTCACGCGCGGCAGCTTGGTGGAGAGTTTCGAACCCCCACCCCAGCCGATTTCGGTCATCCATGGCTGCGGGTTGGCGGTGCCAGAGGTCTCCACCTCCGCCGCCGAAGCCATCACCGGCGGCTCGACCCGCGCCCGCGCCGGCACCGACGCCCCGGCGCGGCTGATCTCCAAGCCCAGCAACTTCATACCACTTCGACCTCGCGTGCTTTGCGTTTCTCTTCTCCGACCTCGGCGCGCCCCAGCGCCATGATCGCCGCCACCGCCGCATCAATGCGCCCGGTGGATTTCTTCTTGTTCGGTTTCACGTTTTCGGCGGCGTCCTCATCGCGGTGGACATTGCCCACCTGCCAACCCAGCACGGGATTGCCGCCGTGCCGGATCTTGTTCTGCGCCACCTTTTCCTCGAACCTCTTCATCGGGTTCGACATCGAGGCGTAGCCCTGCCGATGCTCGACCATCGGGAACCGCCGCTTGTCCAGCTTGTCCGCCAGGTACTTCATGCCCCAGGGATCATAGGCGACTTCCTGCAGGTCGAACTTCTTCCTGATCCACTCCAGACGGTTGGCGATCTGATCCTCATCAATCGTGCCGCCCTTGTGTATCTCCAGCCAGCCCTGATCCCGCCAGCCGACATATTCCCGCTTTTCCGTCTGCGCCCGCTGGATGAAGCCTTTCGGCCCCTCCGGCAGGAACGTGTAAGTGATCAGATAGATCAGCCCATCCACCGGCACCGCGACCACGATGGCCGTGGTGTCGATCTTGTTCGACAGATCCAGCCCCACCCAGGCCTTGCGCCCGAAGAGCATCGCCGGGTCAAACGGCGCCGAGGCCATGCCATGATCCCAGACATCCGGCGCGATCCACGACTGCGCCCCCTCGGTCCAGAGGTTCAGGTGGAAGCGCCGAAAGTTCGGCATCTTGCCTGCAATCGCCAGCGCCGAGCGCAGCGTGGCCTGCATGGCCTCCTGCTTCTTACTGATGCCAAGGTTGGGGTTTCCCATCGCCCAGGCAATGGGATCGCTGGGGTCACAATCCGCCGGCGGCTCCGCGACAAAGCCAAAGAACGCATCATCCTCGACCTTGCCGCCCAACACGCTTTCAGCGTAGCCGCGGATCTCACCGCAGAGCGAGTTGCGATCCTGCCCCGCCGTGGTGATCACCCAGTCAATCGGCTGGTCCCGCGCGATCATGCTTTCCACGATGGTGTCGGCCAGTTCGCGGTCGGTCCAGCGGTGCATTTCATCACGGGCCAGGAATGACGGGTTGATCCCGTCCGAGCTATCGCCGTCACGGCTCAGGCAGGCGATGGAGCCATCCGTGCGCGGCGTCTCAATCGAGGTGCGCCAGACCTTCATCATCTGCCCCAGAAACGGCGAGCGCTTGATCATACGCTTCATTTCCTTGAACAGCAGCCCCGCCTGATCCTTGGTGGTGGCGGCGCAATATCCCTGCGGCGCGGCCTCGCCGTCAAAGAGCTGCGTGAACAGCATCGGCACGCCGGTGTCGGTGGTCTTGCCGTTTTTCTTGCCCACCTGGTGATAGGTGGACCGGAACCGCCGCAGCCCGGTCTCGCGTTGCTTCCAGCCAAAGACAGACCCGTGCCGGAATTCCTGCCATGGCTCCAACTTCAGCGGTTGGCCACCCATCGGGCCCGTCGTGTGCTGCAGCATCCCCGCCCAGCGTATGATCCGGCTTGCCGCCTCACAGTCAAAGTACAGCCCGCGATCCGCGCCGGTTTCCAGATCCATCAGGTGCCGCTCGCAGGCCATCCGCACCAGATCGCCCGCGATGATGTCTCCCTCTACAACCCCGGTCGCATAGCGCGAGACCGGGTGATCAATCGGTTCCATTGAGCATCTTCATAGCATCGTCAAAGAGATCGCCTTGGCCCTCTCCCGACAGCCGCAACGCATCAACCGGCGATAAGCCAAACAGTGCCGAGTCCCGCCGCATGCCCGCCATCGCTTCCTGCTGGATGCCCCAAGCCGCCCTCTTTTTCTGCTGAACCCCGTTCCGGGTCTTGGTTTCATAGTACAAGCCCTCCAAAGCGAGGCAGGCCGACGCCGCCACGAAATTGGCGACACAGGTGCAATAGCTTGCAAACTGATAGGCATAGAGCGCATCGAGCCGATCCTTTCGAACCAGTTCGGGTGCAAGCGCATCCCAAACTTTCCGGGCCTCACCCTCCAGAAACTCCGGCGCGTCAGGGACAGGCTTCTGGATGTCGTCTTTCATGGGAACGACGTTTTGCAGGTTCGGTTTCTTCCCTTTCATCCCGCTTCCTCCATGGTTGATTAGTGGGCTTTTTTCCTCAATTTCGCGCGCACAAAAACAAAGGTATCCCCGCCGGTTTGGGGCATATCCCGCTCAGTTTTGAGATACCCCCCGGTCACCCGTGGAACACCTCGCGCGCAGTCTTGCGGCTGTGGCAGCGGTGACAAAGCGCCTGCCAGTTCGAGCTATCCCAGAACAGTTTCCGGTCACCCTTGTGCGGCGTGATGTGGTCGACATCCGTTGCCGCCTCGATCACTCCAAGCTCTCCGCAGTCCACGCAGAGCGGATGGTGGCGCAGGAAAGCTAAGCGCGCCGCTTTCCATTTGGGATCGGCATAGAGTATCCGCGCCATGACCGCCGCCTCGGAGGTCTGCGCCTTGGCCCGCCGCGCCTTCAGCTTGTCTTGCCGCGCCGCTTCATGCCGTTCGCAATGCGATAGCCCAGGCACAGCGAAGTCCTCACAGCCCGACGCTACACAAATCTTCAATCGCGCCATGAGGCATCCATTCGTCAAAGTGCAAGGGGTACGCACGTGAGATGCGTGATCGAAATCAACATCCATCAGCAATTGTTTATTGCAAAACGATAAGAATCAGTGCAAATGCGATAAGCACACAACAGCAACTCTATGAGGTTTCACATGAGCGAAAATCGCTTGTCCCGCTTATCTTGGTGGCTACACCTACTCGCCACGCTCTTTGTCATCGGCATCGTCACCAGCGTCGTGGTGGTTGGCTTTCTGTTTGCGACCGATCCCAACGCCGTCGAGCTTACCGACTTCCAGGTGCCTGCAGAGAACATCGTGGTCGGCCCCATGTTTTGGTTGGGCTTTGCCATCAGCCTTATTCCGACTGGCTTTGCCATCTGGGCAATCCTGCTGCTGCGCAGGTTGTTCCGCTGTTATATGGCGCGCGAAGTTCTGACAGCTCACTGCGCCACGTTGATCAAGAAGAGCGGCCTTGCGTTGCTGATCATGGCAATACTGCGCATCGTGCTCCAACCTGTTGTCACGGCTTTGATGAGCTGGTCGGCCCCTGCGGGAGAACGTATGCTCTCGCTCGGTATTGGGACGCAGGACATCAACTTCTTCTTTGTTGCCGGCCTATTGGTGGTTATTGGTTGGGCCATGAATGAGGCGGCAGGTGCCGCGACAGAAAACAAAGCGTTCGTGTAATGGAAGTCGTTGTCAGGTTGGATGTCGTGATGGCACAGCGCAAGGTGAGAGGTCGTGACCTTGCCAAAGAGATCGGCATTACCGAACAAAACCTGAGCCTGCTTAAATCAGGTCGCGTAAAAGGTATTCGCTTTGATACACTTGCCAAACTATGCGCCGCACTAGACTGCCAGCCCGGTGATTTGCTTGAGGTTGTCGACACCACCGAGGCGCAACCGACCTAAGCGACATCATGGAAGACATCGCAAACGAAGTGCGCCCGGAGCAGGATCTCTGCACCGGGCGCACGTTGGGTGACTGCAATATGTCAATTGGGCTAGGATTTCGTCAAGCGGTTTTCTTCCATGGCGCGCTTGGAGGCATCACGTTCGTTACCACATGAGAGGTTAAGTGACTGATCTGAAGCGCTGATTTTATTTCCAAAAGGGCTGACCACCATTGCAGATATCCACGCCGCATCGATGCGATCTCGCGCGCAGTTGGACGGATTTCAATTGGAGAGTAGAGCACCGGCTCCATCGCGATACTGCCATTGCGCTTGCGGCGGGCTTGATGGGGCCATCCCACTGAACCGAGTTCCAACGCATCTGATGTCCGTGCCCGCGTGCCATGCCGGTTGGTCGCGGTTGCCCTGGGGCGCACCTGCAACTCGCTCCTCCATTCAGGAGCCCGACCAGAGCGCGCCAGCTCCGCAATCCAGATCGCCATACGCCGGCCACCGCAACTCTCCGGCAAGACAGCCAAGGTGCTGGCCACGATATCCGCATCATGATGCGCCGAGGATGTGCCGCCACCCTGAACCCGACACCCCAGCCGCGCCTGCTCCATCAAGATGTACTCCATCCCGACACCGGGCTTTGCCCCGGTTTCGCGCTCGATCTCATCAAAGTCTATGCCGACCTTCTCGCGTTGAAACGCCCACTCGATGATGTCCAACACTGAAACAGATCGTTTGGTCGCGATCCCATGGGCACCGCTGCGCATCGTAACCGTCAAACCGCACCTGCCTCTGCGACCAGTGCCGCAATCCGCTGGCATTTGTCCTGCGCCTGACGCCGTGCCTTGCGGAATTTCCAATCCGCATCCGACAACGTCCCACCCCGCGCGATCTGCTCATCCTGGCGGACAATCTGGCGGCGGGCATCCTCGGCCTTGGACCGGATCTGGTTCAAATCATACTCTCTGGGCCACACCCTCGACCGGCGCAGATAGCCCAGAAGCTCGGGCGCCCAGCCCTCGGCAAGCGCCGCCTGCCCCAACCGATGCGCAAACACCGCCCGAAACAGCGGCGACGCATCATCCGGCGGTGGCTGGATCGCTGCCGCCCATTGCAGGATCTTCGCCGCAATCGGGAACTGATCCTGTCCCTTGCCACCCGGCATGCTGGCCACCTGCTCCGCCAGCGCCGAGAGGTTCAGATCATTCATATACGCCAGCTTGCCGCAGAGATCCGTGATCATCACATCAAACTGCGCCACCGTCAGTTTGCTGGGCTTGGCCAGCCCCAGCCGCACCAGCGGCTCGATCAACAACTGCCGGACCCGCGCCGCGCCTGCCGCCTGTTCCTTCGCATCCATCTCTGCACCTCTTTTCTCAGCAAATCCGAGTTATCCACAGCCACCGAACCCGAACGGTCCCGCGACTGTCCTTCTGTTTTGTTATTTCTCTGTCTCTGTCCCTGTCGTGCAGGACAGTCTGAGACTGTCCGAGACTGTCTTGAACTGTCCGCCGGACAGTCTTGGACACTGTCGGACAGTTATCGGACGGAGCCGGAGCGCGCCTGGCCGAGGTCGAACATATGCGTCGACCAGGACCGCATGGCGCGCTCGATCCAGCTGGCGTTGCGGTATTCGCAGCCCTCCTGGACCAGCCATTCGTCCATCCAGCGAATGGCGGCGTCATTCTTCGCCAGCTCGGCGTGATAGCCGGCCACCGTCATGCGCAAACGCTGCAACCGCTTGGCCGCATTGGCCGCTTCATGCTTGGCGCGGTTGTCTTCCTTGCGTGACAGCGCCTCGGTCAGCGACCGGAGCACCATCGGATGCATCAGCCGCACCTCGCCGCCCTCGCAAATGCAGGGCGTCCACTTGTGCAGCGGGCCGTAGTCCAGCTTGCACAGAGATCGGAAGTGCCCCGGATCCACCAGCAACAGCTTGGCCAGCGTCTCCAGATCCTGCGGCACCGTGCCGACCGGCGTCTGGTCATAGGCGATATTGATCAGATCGAAGTAGAGCGCCCGGCACTCCGGCGTGCCCTTCAGCCGCATATCCGAGTTCAACCAGCGCCGCCGCTCCCACGCCATGAAATAGTGACTATCAAGCCGGTCCTCGATCCCCAGAGGATATTCCGGCAGCTCCTCGGTGGAGACCGGCTGCAGTCCAACCGCGCCCAGCATCAGGCTGCCTCACCAAACAGAGACGACAGCTCATCATCGATTGCATCGATCAGCTGCGGGCCGTTGTCGACCGCATGGCTGCGCGCCATCTTGCGATAGCGTCCGGACCAACCGCGATAGCGGCAGATCTGGGAACAGGTCTGCCGCGATGCGCCAGTAAACGAGGCCATATCCGCCAAGGTGCATTCCCCGGCCCTGTCCTCGATCAGCCACCAGATCTGATAGGCGATCCGCTCGATACGCGGTGAAGTGATCTGTGCCATCATGCTGCCCTCGCCAATTTGTCTTGGAAGAACGCCGCCGCGCCGGGATCCGTCAGGATCATCAGCAAGGCGGTATGGCTGGCGGGCGCGGTTACAGCACCCCACCAGTTCAGCGCGGTCTGGAACGACACATCGCAGAACAGCGCCACCTCGCGCGGGCTGTGGAACCGCGCGTGGAAGTAAGCCGACCAAAGGTCAGGCGCGCTGATCTTCAGTGCATATGGATCCAACTGATTTGACCAAGACGCTTGGTCAGCTGACGTGCCAGGCTGGTCGCATGGCACATCATTGTTCACGATCAGAGTTAAACGCGGGCGGCTCATGCGGCTGCCTTTTCATTCGGTGGCGGATTGTCAGCCATGTATTTTCGCAACCTCTCAGCAACGGAGAGCGTGCAGCTTTTTCCATCCTTCAGGCGGCGATAGAGCCGACTGTTTCCAACCGCGCGACTTGTGACAGTGGCTGGCGCTACGCGCCTTTCAGCCGCGTAGCGCTCGATTTCAGAAATAAGCTGAGCATTCATCATGCGACCATATAGGGACTATAATCCCCACACATCAAGGGACAATCATCTCCTATCGGTAAAAGAATTGCGGGACTATTGTCTCCATATGCCTTTATCATTCAGAGAAGCGCTCAATGGAGCCATGTCAGCATCTGGGCTTTCGATGCGAAAACTGGCTGAGAAGGCTGGCGTTTCGTATGAGCAGCTGAAGAAGATCAACCAAGGCAAAACCCAAAGCACCAACGCAGAAGATGCGCTCCGCATAGCTGCCGCGCTTGGCATATCGCTTGAGAGCTTTATGGCAGGAGAATTCGAAGGAACACCAACCATCGCCATTGCAGGCAAGGTAGGCGCCGGTGCCTCCGTCCCTGTATTTGATGCATACGCAAAGGGCGACGGACCACAGGTAGCTTGCCCGCCAGGGCTTTCACCTAGCGGAGTTGTGGCCGTTGAGGTCGAAGGTGATAGTATGGAACCTGTATATTCGGCAGGTGACCTACTTTTCTACTCGCGAAATGGGCACGATAGCGTGCCTAGCGATGTCATCGGACACAGATGCGTGTGTGAAGACGAAGAAGGCATGGGTTGGGTAAAGCAGGTGAAAGCCGGAGATGAGCCCGGTCTTTTCCACCTGATCAGTTTGAACCCAGGCGCGAACAACATTTGGAATACTCGACTAAAATGGGCCGCTCGTGTCCGCCTACATTGGCCTTCGGACCTCGCAAAGCGGCTGTGAACGCCCCCTAACCAAATTCTCGTAGTGACCGAATCTCTCTTCGGGCAATCGGAGGACGTTCGCCCTGCGCATCGACGGGGATATTTTTCCCCACTACACCATTGACAGGGACTATTATCCCCTACTATCAATCTCCCATCAACCGATGGAGGATTGAATGCAAGACAGACTTGAAGCCGTGCTGCGTGACGCTCAGCAAATCGCTGGCTCTCCCGAGGATCATCTCGACACCCCGCACCTATTCACTACGGCATGGGCCACGCTAAAAGCCGCGCGCGGTCAGGGCTTTGATCCTGCCCGCCTGCGCGCTGCACACCTGATCGAGCGCCCAGCACCGACACCTGAACCAACCGAACAGGTCTTGGAGCGCGTCGGCCACAAGGTGCGCCGCGTCATGGCGGACCGCCAGATCAGCCCGCACGGCCCCCATGCGGCGTAAGGCGAGGCGCACCCGCAATGACAAACCCTATCTCTCAAGGTTCCGCACCCATGGCGGACGGCCCCCGCGGGCGCCGCCCTTGCTCGAATAACGAACACCCGCGCCGCGCTGGAGGATTGCGCGCCGATGGGGTTCCCGAGGTTTCGCACCCGTCTTGCGGTGCGGATCAGGCGCGGGCGGCTCAATCCTCCAAATTGCCCACCGCCCGCGCATCATCTGCCGAGATCAACACCCTGGCGCTCTACGCCGCGACAGAGACCCTCAGGGCGACACCGATGCATCAGAGATCGGCGCAGTTTGCAGATCTCGGCGGATGCATCACCGCGCCAGCTTCGGACGCATGGGTCTATGATGAGGCGCTCTGGCTGGTCGATCTGATGGGCATTCTATGCGCCGGCACATCCCGCCAAAACGCGCTGAGCAACTGGATCAAGACCGCCTCGGCGCGCGTACCCCGCCGCGCCAGCGATGGCCGCCCGGATTGCCCCTACGACGGCCAATTGCCCGCGCCGAATTTCGTGCAAAGTGGCTTCAATGTCTAACGCACTGATCGCCTGCGAAACCAGCGGCATCATGCGCCGCCTCGTTGCCGCCTAAGGCGGCGCGCAGTTCGGAAGCAATGGCCGCCCAAAGCAAGGTCCTGAATCGAGAGAAATTTCATGCCATTTCAGCAGCTTTTCGTAAAGGAAGCGGACATAGCCAAAATGCTGGGCCATGACGTCAAGTGGCTACGCTCAAACAGTGAAACACTCGAACGTCAGTACGGCTTTCCCAAGATCGATCCTGCAATAGGCATGCGCCACCGTGAGGCGGTTGAGGAATGGGCGCGAGAACGCAACGCTAGATCTGCTAAAGCGCGCTCCCGGCGGTTGACGGAAACCAACCATACGGAGAACCACGATGCGTTTTAGAGACTCGCTCTGGGATGACAGCGAACCGGCCTATGCGCCGTTCCTGAAGTACCTGAAAGACCGGAACAGCTACCTATGGCGCCCAAGCAAGAAGTATCTCGAAGCTGGATACAGCATCAAAACATATAAGCTCGGCGGATCAAAAGGCGACGGGCTTGATCTGGAGCGCGCCGCTCACTGCCGCGCCCTCACTCGCGAGATGCTTGAATGGTTTGACGGCGAAGCTATAGGCCGGAAGGCAGGTACATGGGGGTGGCTGATTGGCCGCTACCTGTCAGACGAGTTCAGCTCCTTCCATGACGTCTTGCCCCAAACGCAGGAAAAGTATCGGCAGATGCTGGGATACATCGAGCAAGCAATTGGCAATGTGCTGATCGAGGAGACTGACTTTGAGCGGATTATGAGGTGGAAGAAAGCCATGCACGACAAGGGCCGCTCCACCCACTACGTCAAGAAATGGTTCACCCACTGGCGCTTAATCGTCTCCCACGGGATCAAGGTCGGTGTAGATCATTGCGCCAAGGTGAAAGCGATCCGCGAGGAGGTGCGCATCCAGAATCCCGCCCGTCGATCACGTTATGCCACCCGCGAGCAAATCGAGGCCATCGTGGCCGAGGCCGACCGCATGGGCCGCCCCCACCTCGCCCTTGCCATATTGATGCGGTTCGAGTTTATCCTGCGCGGTGTCGACGTGCACGGGCAATGGGTCAAGGACGATACCCGGCAGGGCGGCGTTCGCGACGGCGGGCAGATTTGGGTCGACGGTGTGACGTGGGATATGTTCGATCAGCACGTCACCTCGTTCACCAAGGTTATCAGCAAGACCCGCAAGAGCTTGACCGAACCTTACACCTTCAGCCTGAAGTACACCCCCGAGATCCGGCAGCGCCTGCTTTTGATCCCGACAGATCAGCGCACCGGCCCAGTAATCACCATGGCAAACGGCAAGCCACCCAAGAATGGTGTCCTGTCCCGCGGCTTCAAGGAGGCCCTGCGCGCTGTGAACAAGGCACGTGCCAAAGCTGAACTAGACCCCTTCCCTGATGATCTACAGATCCGTGACACCCGGTCTGGCGGCATCACCGAAGCGAAGTCTCTAGTGGACCCCACTACCCTCCAGCACGCGGCCCAGCACACTCAAGGCACCACCACCGCGATCTACACCCGTGACCGGTCTGGAGCCGCAAACAACGTGATTCAGGTCCGGGCCAAAAGAGGGTAAGAACAGAACGAGTAACAACACGAGTAACAGACGAGTAACAACGGCTTTTCAAGGCAGATCGTTAAGTGGGAAAAATATATTATTTTCAGATTGGTACGGGCGGCGGGACTCGAACCCGCACGGCTAAAGCCTGGGGATTTTAAGTCCCCTGTGTCTACCATTCCACCACGCCCGCGCGGCTGGACCTCAGCGTCAAGCTCTACCCGCGCGGGCGGCTGTGTTCAACAGGATTTTCAGAGGCTTGCGGTTTCATTTCTCACACCGCAGACGTCGCTACAACTCGATCTCATCCGCTTCCAGAGGCGCACCGGGGCCAAGCAGGTGGCGTTCGGACAGCCAAGGATTCAGCCGCAGAGCCTCCTGCAGGGTACTACGCGCCTCGTCCGGTCGCGCGAGGCCCAGCAACGACAAGGCACGTCCGCTCATCGCCGCCACATGGCGCGGCGACAGTGCCAAGGCGCGATCCAGATCTTCAAGCGCAGCGGCGAAGTCCCGGCGCAGATAGTGCACGAAGGCGCGCTGATTGTAGCCCTCCGCATAGTCGGGGCAGTAGTCAATCAGCCGGTCGAAATCGGACATCGCGCCGAGGAAATCAAAGGCCGAGCGCCGGGTCATGCCGCGATCCAGGATCTCCTGCGCCTGAGCGTCCGGCGCATCCGCCCAGAAGGTCCAGAGCTGATTGGCGATGCGCTTTGCCTCGCGCTCGCTGTCGGCGGCTTGCACCTGCTCCAGCACCTCATCGATCCGCGCCGCGTGATCCGGCGCGCTAGGACACTCTGCCCAACTGCCCCCGGCAAGAACTGACAGGGACACGACGGCGGGGATCACGACACGAAGCAACATACCCGATATGGTGCGCCAAATTCCGCTGCGGACAAGTTACAATCGCGTGTGCTGGCGCATACGCGATTGTCCTCGCGCCTAGATCGGCCCCAGCCCCCCGTCGTCCTTCACCGTCTGCATCGACATGTAAGTGGAGGTCGAGGACACATGCGGCAGCGAGGAAATCCGCTCGCCCAACACCGCGCGGAAATCCGACATCGAGCGGCAGCGCACCTTCAGGAGGTAGTCGAAATGCGATGCCAGCATATGAACTTCCTCGATCTCGGCCACCTGTACGACGGCGGCGTTGAATGCCGCCAAGGCCGCCTCGCGGGTGTCGGTCAGCTTCACCTCGACAAAGGCGATGTGATCGAGCCCCAGCCGGATCGGGTCGATCATCGCGCGATAGCCCTGAATGATACCCTCCGCCTCCAGCCGCTTCAGGCGGGCCTGGGTGGGCGACTTCGACAGACCGATTGCACGCGCTAGATCGGAAATGGAGCTGCGGCCGTTGTGGCTCAGCTCACGTAGAATCGATTGATCAAACCGGTCGAGACCGGGGAAGCGCGATTGCATCAAAAAGCCTCCGCAAATAAACGCGTTTGATCCGCATTATCGACACAAACGGGAGAAATGACCAGTATGAACGCGATACAAGGGTCAAAATCTCTGAGATTGGGGAAAAGACATGACATCTACCATCTTGTTGCGCGACCGGATCGATGCCGGCACCTATGCAGATCAGGCCCGCATGCGCGATGCGCTGGTGGCCCAGGCCGCGCTGTCCGAGGCCGATCGCTCTGCCATCTGTGCCTCCGCCACCCAGCTGGTGACGGACATCCGCGGCCATTCCTCGCCCGGGCTGATGGAGGTCTTCCTGGCCGAATATGGCCTGTCGACCGACGAAGGCATTGCCCTGATGTGCCTGGCTGAGGCGCTGCTGCGGGTGCCGGATGCGGATACCATCGACGCCCTCATCGAAGACAAGATCGCGCCCTCCGACTGGGGCAAGCACATGGGCAAATCGACCTCCTCGCTGGTCAATGCCTCCACCTGGGCCCTGATGCTGACCGGTCGCGTGCTGGACGAGAAAAAAAGCCCCGTCGGCGCCCTGCGCGGTGCCATCAAACGTCTGGGTGAGCCGGTGATCCGCACCGCCGTGGGCCGCGCCATGAAGGAAATGGGCCGCCAGTTCGTGCTGGGTGAGACCATCGAAAGCGCCATGAAACGCGCCTCCAACATGGAAGCCAAGGGCTACACCTATTCCTACGACATGCTGGGTGAGGCCGCGCGCACCGAGGCGGATGCCTCGCGCTATCACCTTGCCTATTCCCGCGCCATCTCGGCCATTGCCAGCGCCTGCACCAGCAGCGACATCCGCGAAAACCCCGGCATTTCGGTGAAACTCTCGGCCCTGCACCCGCGCTACGAGATCGCCAAGGAAGCCTCGGTCAAGCAACAACTGGTGCCGCGCCTCAAGGCCCTGGCGCTGCTGGCCAAGGCGGCAAAAATGGGTCTCAACATCGACGCCGAAGAGGCCGACCGCCTGTCGATCTCGCTCGAGGTGATCGAGGAGGTGATCTCCGATCCCGCGCTCCATGGCTGGGACGGCTTTGGCGTTGTGGTGCAGGCCTATGGTCCGCGCGCCGGGCTGGCCATCGACGCCCTCTACGAGATGGCGGAAAAATACGACCGCCGCTTCATGGTGCGTCTGGTGAAGGGCGCCTATTGGGACACCGAGATCAAGCGCGCGCAGGTCGAGGGCATGGATGGTTTTCCGGTCTTCACCTCCAAGGCGCTCACGGATGTGTCCTACATCGCCAACGCGCGCAAACTCCTGTCCCGCACGGACCGGATCTATCCGCAGTTCGCCACCCACAACGCCCATACCGTCGCCGCGATCCTGCACATGGCAGAGGACGGTCAGGCCTATGAATTCCAGCGCTTGCACGGCATGGGTGAAACCCTGCACCAGAAGGTGATGGACAAGAACAACACCCGCTGCCGCATCTATGCACCGGTTGGGGCGCACCGCGACCTGCTGGCCTATCTGGTGCGGCGTCTGCTGGAAAACGGCGCCAACTCTTCCTTCGTGAACCAGATCGTCGATGAGGATGTGCCACCGCAAGAGGTCGCCGCCGATCCCTTCCTGCAAGTGGACGACCTGAGCACCGACATCCCCACCGGCCCGAACCTGTTCCAGCCGGAGCGTATCAACTCCAAGGGGTTTGACCTGCGCCATGCGCCCACCCTTTCGGCCATCGACGAGGCCCGCGCGCCCTTCCGCAGCGCCACATGGGACGCAGTGCCGTTGATCGCGGGCGAGGCCATGCCGGAGACCCGTGTGGCCGTCACCAACCCCAGCGATCTGAGCGAGATCGGCTCCGTGGCGCAATCCAGCGCCGAGGATGTGGAGCTGGCCCTGGCCTCCGCCTCCACCTGGGACGCCCCGGCAGAGGTGCGCGCCGCCGCACTCAACAAAGCCGCTGACCTCTATGAGGCCAACTATGGCGAGCTGTTCGCCTTGCTCGCGCGCGAGGCTGGCAAGACGCAGATGGACGCGGTGGCAGAGCTGCGCGAGGCGGTGGACTTCCTGCGCTACTACGCCGCCCGCATCCCCGATGCCGCTCCTGCGGGCATCTTCACCTGCATTTCGCCGTGGAACTTCCCGTTGGCGATCTTCACCGGTCAAGTGTCGGCCGCACTGGCGACCGGCAACGCGGTACTGGCCAAACCCGCCGATCAGACCCCGCTGGTGGCCTTCCGCGCAGTCGAGCTGATGCATGAGGCAGGCGTCCCGCGCGAAGTGCTGCAATTCCTGCCCGGACGTGGCTCCAAGGTCGGCGCGGCGATCACCGGCGATGCGCGTGTGGGCGGCGTCGCCTTCACCGGTTCCACCGCCACCGCCATGCGCATCCGCGCGGCGATGGCCGACAATTGCGCCCCCGGCACGCCGCTAATTGCGGAAACCGGCGGCTTGAACGCGATGATCGTGGACTCGACTGCCCTGCCCGAACAGGCCGTGCAGGCGGTGATCGAAAGCGCGTTTCAGTCGGCAGGCCAACGCTGCTCCGCCCTGCGCTGCCTCTACCTGCAGGAAGACGTGGCCGAGGGCGTGCTGACCATGCTCAAGGGCGCGATGGAAGTGCTGGATCTCGGCGATCCCTGGGATCTGTCCATCGACAGCGGCCCGGTGATCGACGAAGGCTCCCGCGCCAAGATCCTCGCCCATATCGACCAGGCCCGCAGCGAAGGTCGGGTGCTGAAGGAGATGCAGGCGCCGCAGGGTGGCACATTCGTCGGTCCGACGCTGATCAAGATCGACGGCATCAGCGACCTGCAGGAGGAGATCTTTGGCCCGGTGCTGCATGTGGCGACCTTCAAGTCGCGCCAGCTGGACGATGTGATCGACGCCATCAATGCCACCGGCTACGGGCTGACCTTCGGTCTGCAGACCCGTATCGACGACCGGGTGCAGCATGTTTGCGACCGCATCCACGCGGGCAACATCTATGTGAACCGCAACCAGATCGGCGCCATCGTCGGCAGCCAGCCGTTTGGCGGCGAAGGTCTGTCGGGCACCGGTCCCAAGGCGGGCGGCCCCCACTACCTCGCGCGCTTCTGCGCCCCGGACCGCCAGCTGAGCACCGAGGCATGGGACGGCACCATGGCGGAACTCCCCGGCGAGACCGGCGAGGCCCGCGCGCCTGTCACCACGTCCCTGCCCGGCCCCACCGGTGAATCCAACCGTCTGACAGTCTCCGCCCGCGCGCCGCTGTTGTGCATGGGCCCCGGCAAAGCCGCCGCTGCAGAGCAGGCCAAGCAGGTTATCGCACTTGGCGGCACCGCGCTGGAGGCGGACGACATGGTGGATCTGCATCGCCTGCAACATCTCGGCGGCATCGCCGGTGTGCTGTGGTGGGGCGATGAGGCAACGGGCCGCGAGATCGAGCAGGCCCTGTCCAAGCGCGACGGCCCGATCCTGCCACTGATCCCGGGCACCCCGGATCGCGCCCGCGTGCTGGCCGAACGCCACGTCTGCGTCGACACCACTGCGGCCGGGGGCAATGCCGCACTCCTCGGCGGCAACGCCTGACACGCGACATCTGACGCGATCAACACCAACGCGCCGCTCCGTGTCCTTCCGAGACGGGGCGGCGTTTCTTTGAATTGCTCTTTCAAGAGAGGGTTTGCGCTGCGCTTCGCGCATCGCGGGGGGCGGGGGCCGCGCCTTTGGCGCGGCCCCCGCCCGGCCCAACGCATGTGTGGGTGGCTTTGCCGCCTGCCCATGGGGCGGGAGCGCCCCAGGCCAAAAATCACTCAAGCCCGGTGGCAAATCGCGCCAATGGCCTTGACCTCGGCCCGGCCACGGCCCAGCGTCTGCGCATGTTTCCACTGCGCGATCACAACCCATCCGGCCGCACGCCCTATGTCGTTTATCTTCTGATGGCGGCCAACATCCTTGGGTATCTGTGGTACTCCACCAGTTTTTCGACAGATCGCAGCCTCGCGCTCTTTTACAGCGCCTTTGCCACGGTCCCGCGAGAGATCATGATGGGAGAGGCCCCGCTGACGCTGGTGACGTCAATGTTCATCCACGGTGGCATCCTGCATCTGGCAGGCAATATGCTGTTCCTGTGGATCTTCGGCGACAATATGGAGGACGAGATGGGCCACCTGCCCTTCCTTCTGTTCTACCTGCTGTCTGGTGTCGGCGCGACACTGGCCCATGTGGTGTCGGCCCCGCAGTCACTGGTGCCGCTGGTGGGAGCCTCCGGTGCCATCGCCGGTGTCATGGGCGGCTACCTCTTGATGTTTCCGAAGGCGCGGGTGGATATCCTGATCATCCTGATCATTTTCTTCCGCATCATTCCCGTGCCCGCCTTCATCATGCTGGGTCTCTGGCTTGGCATGCAGTTCCTCGGTGGCCTCAACGCCGATCCCAATCTTGGCGGCGTCGCATATTGGGCCCATGCGGGGGGCTTCTTCATCGGGCTGGCGCTGACTGTGCCGCTCTGGATCAAGCGAGGCGGTCCAAGGTTCTGGACCCGCACAGACGGTCAGCCGCCGCACCCGGAAACGACCTACAGCACCAGCCGCATTCCACGCATCCCGCGCCACACCCCAGCCCGCCGTCCCGGCCCCTGGGGCAAGTGAAGGAGACGGATATGGAAACCCGCCACGCCACCTGCCATTGCGGGGCCGTTGAAATCAGCGCCGACTTCCCGGACGGGCTGAGCTCCGCCAGCCGGTGTGATTGTTCCTTCTGCCTGCGCCGCGGCGCCCCTGCGGTGACCGCCCTCATGCAGAGCCTCAAGGTGCTGCGCGGGAGCGAGGCGCTCAGCTGCTACACATGGGGCAGCCACACCGCAAAGCACTATTTCTGCAAGATCTGCGGCATCTATGTCTATCACCAACGGCGCTCTGACCCGGCGCAATGCGGCGTCAACCTCGGCTGTATCGAGGGCGGCAACCCGCGTACCCATGCCGACAGCTTTGGCGACATTCCCTGGACCGACGGCGTCAACCACCCGGCCGACCGCTAGGCTCAGGTTCCGAGCGCCCCCATCCATCCATGCCCACTGAATGATGCCGCCCGAACACTTGCGTCAGATGGCGACCACAGCCCGCTTTTATGCTACCTTAGCTGACAAGCCGTAGAAACGCAGAGGCAGACATACGTCAGGACGCCCGTTCACTTCAGGGAGGCCTCGCCATGATCATGCGCATTTTTCAAGTTATCACCCATCCGGGGAAGGAAGGCGAGTTTGCCGAATTCTTTCACCGCACCGCGATCCCTATGATGAAAGCCACCAAGGGCGTCATCTCGGTGTTCCCCGGAGCCGCACGCAACGACAGTCCGCGGGACTTCAGCCTTGTCATGGTCTGGGAGAGCCTCGATGCGCTCAAGGACTTTGTCGGCGAGGATTACGACAGCCCGCATATCGACCCGGCCGAGGCAGATCTCGTCCAGTTCAGATCGATCAAACATTACGAGTTTATCGAAGCCTGAGCCGGATCTGAGGCAAATGGCCCGGTCGCCATGATCGTCCGAAACAAAAAACACCCCGAGGCAGGAGCGCCGCCGGGGTGTCAGATCAGATTATTTGGACGGCACGGCACCGGGGTCTCCCCCGAAACCGATGTGCACGTCCCGGGCTCGATCAGCCCCGGATAACCTTGGCAAAATTCTCAAAGATAGGCTCGTTGGAGCAGATCACATTCCCGCTCTCGATGATGGAGGCCTCGGGGTCGAGCCCTTCGCACAGACCGCCTGCTTCCTTGACGATAATGATCCCTGCGGCAACGTCCCAGGCGTTCAGGCGACGTTCCCAGTAGCCCTCATACCGTCCGGCAGCCACATAGGCCATGTCGAGGGCGGCAGCCCCCCAGCGACGCACACCGGCACAGGCCGGCATCAAACGCGCCAGATCTTTCAGGGTTTCCGGCAGGTCGGCACGACCAGCGAACGGCAACCCGGTGGCAAAGATCGACTCGATCATGCGGTGACGTGCAGAGACACGCATGCGGGTTTCGTTCATCCAGGCGCCTGCGCCCTTTTCGGCAAAGAACATCTCGTCCTTGGCCGCGTCATAAACCACGCCCGCAACGATCTTGCCCTTGTGTTCCAACGCAATGGACACCGCCCAATGAGGCAGACCGTGCAGGAAGTTGGTGGTGCCGTCCAGCGGATCGACGATCCAGCGACGGGTCGGATCCTCGCCGGGTTCTTCGCCGCCTTCTTCGGCCAACCAGCCATAGGTCGGGCGCGCGCCCATCAGCTCATCTTTCAGGATCTTCTCGGCGGCGATATCGGCGCGGCTCACGAAATCCCCGGCCCCTTTGGTAGAGACCTGCAGGTTTTCGACTTCGCGGAAATCTTTCACCAGGGAGCGGCCTGCCTTGCGAGCGGCCTTGATCATCACGTTGAGATTTGCGCTACCAATCATTGTACGAGCTGTCCTTGCGGGGGGAGATGTCGGTCAAAGGGTGGCCATACACGCCTCGCGCCCGCTTGCCAAGGGCGAAACCTGCCCCCATCGGGATCTGTCGACCTCGTGGTAAACTGAGAGGGGGTTGTCGCCCTCAACTGAACTGACTAGTTCAGTTCATGCAAACAGGATGCAGCCCACCTGCCCCATTCATCTCGATAGGAGGACACCCCACATGACCGAGCAGATGCAACGTATCGTACTCGCCAGCCGCCCCAATGGCGCGCCCACCCCTGAGAACTTTCGCCTTGAGAGCCTGGACATCCCGACACCGGGCAAGGGCGAAGTTCTTGTAAAAGCGGAGTATATGTCCCTCGACCCCTATATGCGCGGGCGGATGGACGATGCAAAATCCTATGCGGCCCCTGTCGCGGTCGGCGCGCAAATGGAAGGCGGCGCGGTGGGCGAAGTGCTGATCTCGAACCATCCCGATCTGACGCCAGGAGACAAGGTCCTGGGCATGTTCGGCTGGGCGTCACATGCGGCTGTGCCCGGTGATGAGCTGCAAAAACTCGACGCTTCCCTGACGCCGACCTCGCTGGCCCTGGGTGCCCTGGGCATGCCGGGGTTTACCGGGTGGCATGGCTTGAACGTCCATGGCCGCCCCAAGGCGGGCGAGACATTGGTGGTGGCAGCGGCCACCGGCCCTGTCGGCTCCATGGTGGGACAGCTGGCCAAGGCCGCCGGGTTGCGCGTCGTCGGCATTGCGGGGGGCGGCGAGAAATGCGCCCTGGCGACCAAGACGTTCGGCTTTGATGCCTGCCTTGACCACCGCGCCTATGACACGGCGCAGGAGCTGCAGGCGGCCCTCACCGAGATCTGCCCGGACGGAATTGATATCTACTTTGAAAATGTCGGCGGTAAAGTGTTGGAAGCGGTCCTGCCCCTGATGAACCGCTTTGGCCGCATCCCGCTGTGCGGCATGATCGCCTGGTATGATGGCGCTGCGGACACGAAACTCAGCGGGCCTGGGATCTGGCGCACGGTGCTGGTGAAGCATCTGTCGATCAACGGCTTCATTATCGCCAATCACTTTGACCAATACCCCGCCTTCCTGCAGGAGGTCGGCCCGATGGTGGCCTCCGGTCAGGTGAAATTTATGGAAGACGTGGCTGAGGGGCTGGAGAATGCCCCTACTGCCTTCATGTCAATGCTGAAGGGCGGCAACACCGGCAAGCAGGTGGTCAAACTCGCCTGATCCCGGACTGCGGGTCTGTCGTCCGATGCCGACCACCCCGCCCTGAGCGGCTTCCGATCCTGACGGATCGGACCCGCGCATGCCGGGCCTGTCGGCCCGGCATGCGCATCGCGCCGCAACGCGCGCCGATCATTGCGTCTGAAGCTTGCGCGCCTCGACACGCGCCAGACGGATCAGCTCCTGCATGTAGGGCTTTGCCTCATCCTCTGTTCGGATAGCGGCATAAAGACGACGTGTGATCCCCGCCTCGGTCAGGGGGCGTGTGACGTAATCGGAGGAATATTTCACCTCGCGCACTACCCAGTCCGGCAACACCGACACCCCGCGGTTTGACGCGACCAGCAGCAGGATCACTGCCGTCAGCTCGACCTTGCGGATACCTGCAGGCTCCACCCCCGCCGGGATCAAAAGCTGACTGAAAATGTCCAGCCGGGTGCGCTCCACCGGGTAGGTGATCAGTGTCTGGCCAAGAAAATCCTCGGCCTCCACAAAAGGCTTCTTCGCCAGCGGATGCTGCGCCGAGGCGACAAAGACCGGGCTATAGTCGAACAGTTCGATGAAGGTGACGCCCGGCATTTCCTCGGGATCGGAGGAGACCACCAGGTCTACCTCCTCACGCTTCAAGGCCGGCATCGCCTCGAACGCCAGACCGGGCCGGATGTCCACATCCACATCGCCCCAGCTCTTGCGGAAGGACTCCAGTACCGGGAACAGCCACTCAAAACAGGCGTGGCATTCGATGGCGATATGCAACCGCCCGGCCTCACCTTCGCGCAGGGCCGCAAATTCCGCCTGTGCCGCCTCGATTTGCGGCAGGATCTGCTCTGCCAGCCGCAACAGGCGCATGCCGGCCGCTGACAGTTTCATCGGCTTGGAGCGTCGCTGGAACAGCTCCACCCCGGTTTGCTCCTCCAGACCCTTGATCTGGTGGCTCAGCGCGCTCTGGGTGATGTTCAGCTGATCGGCCGCACGCGCCATGCCGCCCGCCTCGTGGATCGCCTTGATCGTGCGAAGGTGACGGAATTCGATATGCATCCTGTGGTTCACCTCATGTTGTTCTTGAGAAATATGAATTTGCTTCACTCTTAGCTCTCGTGTGACAAGGGGTCAAACGACTTGCGACGCTTACCAGCCGCAATGCGACACCCCGTGCGCAGAACGCCCATTTTCGGCCCCACCGGCCCCCCGAGGAGACAGTGACAGTGACCACGCCCGAGATTTCCTTTGAATTCTTCCCGCCCAAGAACCTGGAGGCCTCCTTCCGGCTCTGGGACACGGTTCAATCGCTGGCACCGCTGGCACCGCGGTTTGTCTCCGTCACCTATGGCGCGGGCGGCACCACCCGTGAACTCACCCGCGACGCGGTGACCACGCTGCACAAAAACTCCGGCCTAAAGGTTGCCGCGCATTTGACCTGCGTGTCCGCGACCCGTCAGGAAACGCTTGATATTGCAGACCAATATGCCGAGGCAGGGATCACCGACATCGTCGCCCTGCGTGGCGACCCGCCGAAGGAACAGGGCCGTTTCACGCCCACTAAGGATGGGTTTGGCTCCTCTGTTGAACTGATCGAGGCATTGGCTGCGAAGGGAAAATTCAACCTGCGCGTCGGCGCCTACCCGGAAAGCCACCCGGAGGCCGCCAGCCAGCAGGCCAACGTGGAGTGGCTGAAGCGCAAGCTTGATGCAGGCGCGGATGAGGCGCTGACCCAGTTCTTCTTTGAGCCCGAGAGCTTCTTTCGCTTTCGCGATGCCTGCGCCAAGGCGGGTCTCGACACGGATCGCATCACGCCGGGCATCCTGCCTATTGAGAACTGGAAAGGCGTGCGCCGCTTTGCCGAAGCTTGTGGCACCACGATCCCGGCCTGGCTCGACGAGGCGTTTGAGAAGGCCACACGCGATGATCGCTGTGACCTCCTGGCGACCGCACTGTGCAGCGAGCTTTGCACCGAGTTGCTGGAGGGCGGCGTCAAGAAGCTGCATTTCTACACGCTCAACCGTCCCGAACTGACCCGCGATGTCTGCCACGCGCTTGGCGTGACCTCGAAGGTGCGCCTCGAGAACGTTGCGTAAGACTTGTTGGCGCCCCGGCGTCCTCCTAGCCTGCGCGCAACGCTGACAGGAGGACGCCATGGCGGTTGCAACATCCCCAAATGATCTGATGCCGATGGCCGAGATCGCTACGATCTCTGGCCTCGACTTCATGACCGGCATCCTCGAGGGCCGCCTGCCCGGCCCGCCCATCGGCGAGACCATGGGCTATCACTTAACCAGCGTGACCGCGGGTCGCGTGGTGTTTCGCGGCACGCCCGAATTCAACGTCACCAACCCGATGGGCACGGTGCACGGGGGCTGGTACGGCACCTTGCTGGACAGCGCCATGGCCTGTGCGGTGATGACCCGGGTGCCGAAGGGCTCGGTCTACACAACGCTGGAATACAAGATCAACATCCTGCGTCCGATCCCGCTGGGCATGACCGTGGACTGCTGGGGCGAGATCGACCACGTCGGCCGCTCCACCGGGATCGCCCACGGCGAGATCCGGGGCGTGGAGGATGACAAGCTTTATGCCACCGGATCGACCACCTGCATCGTGATGAAGCTCGCGCCATAACGCGCTGAGGGCCGACACTTTTCCGGCTCGTGCGGATTGGTGGCACCGGAATACCGCAGGCTGAGAATTGAATGATGGCCCTGGAAAAACCATATCCCTCACAATGCAGGGAGGGATGATGGAAAACTTGGGCCAGGACGCCGCCAGGATTGTGATCGAACCGGGCCTGAGGGCGGAACATCGCGCCAGCGCCGCGCGCGGCTACTGGCAGGCTTTTTCCCGCAAGCTCCGCTATCCGCTGGGTCCACAGGAAAAGGCCGTGGCCTTTTTCGAACAGGTGATCGCGCCCGATCACGCCATCAGTGCGATCTCATCCAACGGCAGGTTTCTCGGCGTGGCCGGGTTCAAATCCCCGCACGGCAGCTTCATCGGCGGCACGTTCTCGGATCTCGCGGAGGTCTATGGCACGTTCGGCGCGGCTTGGCGTGCAATGCTGGTCAGCTCCCTGGAGCGCGAATGCGAGCCGGGAACCCTTCTGATGGACGGGATTTTCGTCGATCCTGAGGCCCGCGGCCTTGGCGTCGGAACCGCGCTATTGCAGGCGATTGTGGATCACGCTGAAACATCCGGGCTGGAGCGGGTCCGGCTGGACGTGATTGACACCAACACACGCGCCCGCGCGCTGTACGAGCGCGAAGGGTTCGTCGCCCAGAATGTCCAGTCACTTGGCATCTTCGCTCCGGTCTTTGGATTTTCCAGCGCAACGGAAATGACCAGAACGCTAAGTGATCATCCCGGCACGCAAGATGCGGTCAATGCGGCGTTCGACGCATGAACAAACTCAGCCAATTTGCTGATTTCTGGTCTTTTCCGGCGGCATGGACACTGGGGTGAATTTTCTCGCTCCGGTCCAATCCAACCTTCCGGTGGCGGCGCATGAGAAAGATCTTCCCCCACCCCGACCAGGTTCCAACGGAGGGCGCGTCCGGGTCGACCGGAAACCGCATCCGCCAGTCGCGCGGCAAGGGCAATCCACACATTTCAGCCCGTTCCAGCATCCACACCAGAGAGATGTTGGCCAGCGGGCGCGCGTCTTCAAACCCGCCCAGTTGACCGCCCACATCCCCATGCGCCCCGCGGAACCAGACCTGCTCCAACTGCCCCTCGTAGTCGGGCGATGTCTCCCACAAGACCGGCGCGTAGACCTCGCGCGTCTCGTCAAGCGCCAGTGCCTGAAACCCGGCTTTCACATGTTGGCTGAGTTTGTGATCGTGAAAGGCATGATGCACCTGTGACCATCGCCAAATCAGCGGCAACCTGAGGCCCAGCGCCTTGACCGTGTCCCAGGCTCCGACCATCTCCACCTCGACCGAGGGGTGGCAATAGGCGCTGCGGAATGCCTGCCGCACATCACTGCCGCTGGCCAGTTGATAATGGCGATAGGCGGTGCGGATGTGGCGCACGGTGGCATGTTCACTGGTCACAAGCCCAACCGCCCCCAGCATCCCCGCCAGTGATCGCGCCGCATAAGCGCCGCGCGAATACCCCAGAAGGTAGATCCTGTCGCCCGGACGATAGCGCGACGCGAGATAGCCGTAGGCGCGGCGGATCTTGCGATTGATGCCGCGCCCGATCATGACATCGACAGTCTTGTTCCATGCGGTCCACTGCACGCCAGCCTCATAGTAGACCGACACCTGGGGGCCCATCTCCTTGCACAGGCGATAGGCCATGCCCGCGTGGGTTTCATGACCTGGCTCCAACGTCGACATGGTGCCGTCCAGGATGATCACATGACATTGCGGTCCGCGTGTGACGGTTTCCGAGGATTGCGCGGACAGCAGCCTTGGCCGCCCGAACAATCCCAGAACTGATTTACTCAGCCGCTTGAGAAACATCCGTGATCAACTCCCATAGTTTGACCGGCGTGAACGGCATGTCCACCTGCCGGATGCCCTGATCCCAGAGCGCGTTCTGCACCGCGTTCGCCACCGCCGCCAGCGCACCGACAGTGCCAGCCTCGCCGCAGCCCTTCATGCCCATCGGGTTCTGGGTCGAGGGCACCGGTTCAGACGTGAAGCCGACCCAGGGCATATCTTCCGCGCGGGGCATGGCGTAGTCCATGAAGGTTGCCGTGAGCAATTGGCCGTCGGCGTCATAGACCACATGTTCAAGCATCGCCTGCCCAAGCCCCTGCGCGACACCACCGTGAACCTGACCTTCGGCGAGCATCGGGTTGATCAGATTACCAAAGTCATCGACCACCGTATAGCGGTCCACGCGCGATTGTCCGGTATCACGGTCGATCACGACCTCCGCGAGATGCGCACCATTGGGAAAGGAGCGCCCGGGCAGAGACGCCTCCGCCTGATGGCGCAGCAGGTCAACACGCCCCTTTTCGCGTGCCAGATCAGCCGTTTCCAGCACCGTTGGCGTCAGGTTTGATCCGGGCGCGCGGAAAGTCTCACCATCAAATTCCACGGCCTCCTCATCGACCCCCATTTCCTCCGCAAGAAAGGGGGTAAAGGCGGCAACCATCTTGTCGACCGTTGCCAGTGTGGCATTGGCCTGTGTGGTGACAGACCGCGATCCCCCGGTGCCGCCGCCTTTGGCAATGCGATCACTGTCGCCCTGAATAACTTCGATCTCACTGACGGGGATGCCGGTCTGGTCCGCAAGGAACTTGGCAAAGACAGTCTCGTGCCCTTGTCCGTTGCTTTGCGTGCCCACGTAGATGTTCACCCGTCCGTCCTCCAGAAATTCGACGTCTGCGGTCTCTGAAGGATCACCCAAAATACTTTCGATATAGTAACAAAGGCCCGCGCCCCGGTAACGCCCCTCTGCCGCATCCCGCGCGCGCCGCGCCGCGAACCCGGCCAGATCCGCCTCTTTCACCAGCCGGTCCAGCACCAGATTGAAGTCGCCCACGTCATAGGTTTCATCGGTGACGGATTTGTAAGGGAACTTTTGCGGGGCGATGAAATTCTTGCGCCGCAGCTCCATCGGATCGACGCCCAGCTCGCGCGCCGCGCGGTCCATTACCCGCTCCAGCACATAGATCGCCTCGGGCCGGCCCGCGCCGCGATAGGCGTCGACCTGCGTGGTATTGGTATAGATGCCGTCCACCTCCAGCCAGGCGGTCTGGATGTCGTAAACCCCGGCCAGAACACGGGAAAACAGCTGCGTCTGAATCGGTTGGCCGAAGTGGGAATTGTAGGCACCAAGGTTGCACTGCGTATGCACCCGGTAGGCGGTGATCTTCAGATCCGCGTCAAAGGCCAGCTCCGCCAGCGAGGTCAGATCACGGCCGCCATTGTCGCTCAGCATCGCTTCGGTGCGGTCCGACATCCAGCCCACCGGGCGCTCCAGCAGCCGGGTCGCATGGGCCACGGCGAAATACTCCGGATAGGGCATCGCCTTCATGCCAAAGCCGCCCCCCACATCAGGTGTCACCACATGCACGGCGTCTTCGGCCAGGTGCAGCTTCTTGACCAATTGCTCCTTCATGCCCCAGACGCCCTGCCCGCCGAAGTGGAAATGCAACCGCCCGTCCGCCCAGCTGGCATGACAGCCGCGCGGCTCCATCGAATTCACGATGATCCGGTTGTCCGCCACCTGCAGGCTCACCCGATGTGCGGCATCGGCAAAGGCGGCGTCCGTTGCGTCCTTGTCGCCCAGCCCCCAGTTGAAGGCCCGATTGTCCGGTGCTTCGGGGTGGATCTGAGGGCCGCCTGACGCGAGGTCCATTTTCACGTCGAGATCGTCATAGTCGAATTCGATCAATTCAGCCGCGTCGCGAGCCTGCTCTATGGTCTCGGCAATGACCACGGCGACAGGCTCTCCGACATATCGCACACGGCGTCCGGCCAGCACCGGGCGTTCCGGGGCCGCCCCTTTGCTGCCATCGATGTTCTTGACCAACGCCCCGTCCAGACTGGCCTCGATCCCGGCTTCGACCAGGTCCGCCTGCGTGATCACCAGATGGACACCATCGGCCTCGCGCGCGTCATCTACGTTGAGCGTGGTGATCTCGCCATGCGCCACCGGGCTGCGGAACACGAACGCCCGCAGCGCCCCCTGCGGCATGGTATCCTCGATATAGCGTCCCTGCCCGGTCAACAGGCGCTGATCCTCAACCCGCGCGAGCGGCTGGCTTTTCCCGAATTTCTCGACGCGTTGGTTCATGAGACTGCTTCCTCTGTGCCTGCGATCTGCTGTCGCGGAGCCTAATGCGCTTGCCGCGCTTGTCCAGTGATAGCGCTGAACAGGTGAAGGAATTTCGTCAAAGGGCGAAGAACCGCTGCCCCGTCCGGCTGCCATAGGCTCCGATCATACACGCCCCGGTCGTCAAGGCGTGGAGGTCGGTGGCAATTCCCCCACCTACGAGCCCTTCCAGATCAAAGGAAAACCCGACCTCGTGTGCCCGGCCAGGTTCGCGGGATGCGCGTCAGACCTGACCGGGCACTAAGGCCGGGTTCTTGATGGGTTCAGGCCGCAGTTTGGGGGGGTGTGGGTGGGGTGGGCTGCGGCCCTTGCTCATCTTTATTTCAAATAAGACTTAATAGCCGGTTATCAGACCGCCCCTCTTGGCCCTCTCCTGTCGATTTTTTCCGGATCGGTTCGACACTTTCCCTTTGCACCCGCATTCGCTATTGGAGGTTTCAACGCGGGCCAGTCCCGCTACATGAGATCAAAGACGTGACGGACGGGGCATCAGACATGGCAATGGAAAAGACCTTCAACGCAGCAGAGGCGGAAAGCCGTCTCTTCGACGCCTGGGAAAAGGCCGGCTGCTTTACCGCAGGCGCCAACGCAAAGCCCGGCGCCTCCACCTATTGCATCATGATCCCGCCCCCGAACGTCACCGGCGTTCTGCACATGGGCCATGCGTTCAATAACACACTGCAGGACATCCTGATCCGCTGGAAACGCATGCAGGGGTTCGACACGCTCTGGCAGCCTGGCACCGACCACGCTGGCATTGCGACGCAGATGGTGGTGGAGCGTGAGCTGGCGGCAACCCAGCAGCCCTCCCGCGCCGAGATGGGTCGCGAGAAATTCCTGGAGAAAGTCTGGGAATGGAAAGAGACCTCTGGCGGCACCATCATCAATCAGCTCAAACGCCTCGGTGCGTCCTGCGATTTTGACCGCACCGCCTTCACCATGGCGGGCGCTGCCGGTGATACCCGCACCGGGCATGAGAACTCGCCGAACTTCCATGACGCGGTGATCAAGGTCTTTGTCGAGATGTACAACAAGGGCCTCATCTACCGTGGCAAGCGGCTGGTGAACTGGGATCCGCATTTCGAGACCGCGATCTCCGACCTTGAGGTGGAAAACATCGAAGTCGCCGGCCACATGTGGCACTTCAAGTACCCGCTCGCGGGCGGCGCGACCTATACCTACGTCGAGAAGGACGAAGACGGCAACGTCACCCTCGAGGAAGAGCGCGACTACATCTCCATCGCAACCACCCGGCCCGAGACCATGCTCGGCGACGGCGCGGTTGCCGTGCACCCCTCGGACGAGCGCTACGCGCCTATCGTTGGTAAGCTGGTGGAGATCCCGGTCGGTCCCAAGGAACACCGCCGCCTGATCCCGATCATCACTGATGAATACCCGGACAAGGAGTTTGGCTCGGGTGCTGTGAAGATCACCGGCGCGCATGACTTCAACGACTATCAGGTCGCCAAGCGTGGCGGCATCCCGATGTATCGCCTGATGGACATGAAAGGCGCAATGCGCACCGACGGCGCACCCTATGCCGAAGATGCGGCAAAGGCCCAAGATCACGCCAAGGGCGCCGCCTTCACCGAAAACGACGTCGACGCCATCAACCTGGTGCCCGATCACCTGCGCGGCCTTGACCGGTTCGAGGCGCGCAAACTCGTGGTGCAGGAAATCACCGACGAAGGTCTCGCCGTCATGCAGACCGTCAGTCGCACGGTGAAGGACGCCGACGGCAACGAGAGCGAGGTCACCGAGACCCTGCCCATGGTCGAGAACAAGCCGATCATGCAGCCCTTTGGCGACCGTTCCAAGGTGGTGATCGAGCCTATGCTGACCGACCAGTGGTTCGTGGATGCGGAAAAGGTCGTCGGCCCGGCGCTCGACGCGGTGCGCAATGGCGACGTGAAAATCCTGCCGGAATCCGGCGAGAAGACCTATTTCCACTGGCTGGAAAACATCGAACCCTGGTGCATCTCGCGTCAGCTCTGGTGGGGCCACCAGATCCCCGTCTGGTACATCCCCGGCGAGGATGACTGGTACCCGATCTGTGCTGCTACCGAAGCCGAAGCGCTGGAAAAGGCCCGCCTGCAATCCGCCGAGGGCACCGAATTCCGCATTGTTGCGGACCAGCACGAGGCCGCCGATATTCTTGCCGAGCAGCGCAAGCTGATGGATGTGCGCACCGAGGGCACCATCCAGAGCTTTGCCGGCCCGATGCAGGTGCCGATGTGGCGCGAACCGGATGTGCTTGATACCTGGTTCTCTTCCGGTCTTTGGCCGATCGGCACGCTGGGCTGGCCGGAATGGACCGAGGAGACCTCGAAGTATTTCCCGACCTCCACGCTGATCACCGGTCAGGACATCCTGTTTTTCTGGGTCGCCCGGATGATGATGATGCAACTTGCCGTTCTGGACGAAAACCTGCCCGTGCAGGACCGCATCCCCTTCGACACCGTCTACCTGCATGGCCTCGTGCGCGACGCCAAGGGCAAGAAGATGTCGAAATCCACCGGCAACGTCATCGACCCGCTGGAGATCATCAAAGAATACGGCGCCGACGCCATGCGCTTCACCAATGCGGCGATGGCCTCGCTGGGCGGCGTGCTGAAGCTGGACATGAAACGGATCGAGGGCTATCGCAACTTCGTTACCAAGATCTGGCAGGCGTGCTCTTATGGCGAGAGCCAGATTGACGCCTTCTCGGTCACCCGCGACGCAACGCCGCCCAAGGCCACCCTGCCCCTCAACCGCTGGATCATCGGCGAGATCGCCAAATTGCGCGAAGAGGTCGATGCGGGCTTTGAAAGCTTCCGCTTCAATGACGCGGCCAATGCGCTTTACTCCACTTTCTGGAACACCTTCTGCGACCGTTATCTGGAATTCACCAAACCGGTGTTCCAGGGCGAGGACGCAGCGGCCAAGGAAGAGACCCGCGCCACCTTTGCCTGGGCCATTGACCAGGCATTGATCCTGATGCACCCGATCATGCCCTTCGTGACCGAAGAGCTGTGGAACGTCACCGAGGGTCGCGGCACCAAGACAGGTGAGGCGTCGAAGATGCTCGCTCACGCGACCTGGCCAACCTATACGGCGGCCGATCTGGTGGATGCAGAGGCCGAAGCGGAAATGAACTGGGTCATCGCGGTGATTGGCAATGTCCGCTCCGCCCGCGCCCAGCTCAACGTGCCCTCGGGCTCCATCGTGCCGATGCTGGTGACAGAAATGGACGCCACCAGTCAGGGGTTCTGGGACCGCAACGGGGCGCTCATCATGAACAAGGCGCGTATCGAAAGCCTGACCCGGACCGAAACGCTGCCCAAGGGCTGCATCTCGATCCCGGTTCCGGGCGCTTCCTTCGCGCTGCCGCTGGCCGACATCATCGATGTGGCCGCCGAAAAGGCGCGTCAGGAAAAGAACCTCGGCAAGCTGGCCAAGGAGCTGGGTGGCCTGCGCGGTCGGCTGAACAATCCCAAGTTCGCCGCCTCCGCCCCCGATGAGGTGGTGGCCGAAGCGCGCGAAAACCTCGCCATGCGCGAGGAAGAGGAACAGAAGGTCAAAGAGGCGCTGGCGCGTCTTGCAGAGATCGGCTGACCTATCGCAAAAACTGAATGAAAAACGCCCGAGGTCATGCTTGGGCGTTTTTTGTTGCAACAGAGCAGCTTGACGGATGCGCATACAGGGGCTTTCCCCGTGAAATTATCAACAATCGCCTATAGGTGGTGATTGCCAAAGCCTGTGATCTGGTACAGCTTGGACTACGAAATGACAGAGGCCGGTCACCGGTCCGCAGAAGGGTGAGGGAACTACATGACCAAGGGGTATTGGGTTGCGCATGTCGATATTGACGACATGGAGCGCTACAAGGAGTATGTTGCAGCCAACGCAATTCCCTTTGCCGATTACGGCGCGCGCTTTCTGGTCCGTGGTGGCCCGAAGGAGGTGCGCGAAGGTCAGATGCGGTCCCGCACTGTGGTGATCGAGTTCAAGGATTTCGCAACGGCCAAGGCCTGCTATGATAGTGTCGCGTATCAGGATGCGAAATCCCTGCGCGATCCGGTATCAACCGGGGATATGGAAATCATCGAAGGCTACAACGGTTGAGCCCGCGGGAGAGGATTTTTTCATGCTGAAGAAGCTGTTTCAGGCCTTCCGCCCCTCGCAGAGCCAAAGCCTGCCGGACCCGGATGCAGAACTCGCCCTCGGGGCGCTTCTGGTGCGCATCGCCCAGTCAGATCGGGCCTATGTGCTGGAAGAAATCAGCCTGATCGACCGCATTCTTGCCCGGCTTTATGAGCATAACGCGATCGAGGCGGCCAAAGTGCGCGCCACCTGCGAGAAATTGCACGCCGCCGCTCCGGAGACCGACACATTTGGTCGCCTGATCCGTGAAACTACCGGGCTGGAAGAGCGCCTCGCCGCACTCGATGCGCTGTGGGAAGTGGTGCTGGCGGACCGCCGCGAACACGAGGGCGAGGTCCAGATCGTGCAGGACGCCTGCAAGGCCATGGGGCTTTCCGTGATGGACAACAAACGCGCACGCGACAAGGCACGCGCAAAACTGGCGACAGAACCGACAGACCGGGAGGACGTGTGATGTTCAAGGAATTTCTGGACAAATTGCTGGCCCCGGCCCCCGCGATCCTGCCGGATGAAGAGGCTCGTCTGGCGCTGACGGCGCTACTCGTGCGTCTGGCGCGCTCGGATAATGTCTATTCGGATGTTGAGCGGGATCGCATCGACCGCATCCTGCGCACCCGCTTCGCGCTGGATACCGGTGCCACGCAAATCCTGCGCGAACAGGGCGAGGGCCTGGAGGCCGCAGCCCCGGACACCGTGCGCTTCACCCGCGCGATCAAGGAGGCCGTGCCCTATGAGGACCGGACCGGCGTGGTCGAAGCCCTCTGGCAAGTCGCACTGGCGGACGGCAAACGAGACGATGGCGAAGACGCGCTGATCCGGCTGGCGGCCAACCTTCTGGGTGTGAACGACGTCGACAGCGCCATGGCGCGCAAACGGGCAGAGGCCCGCGCATGATTGCTCTGTTGCCGATGTATGACCGCCCCGAGACAAAGGCGGCCAATGATGCCTTCTGGCAGGCGATCCGTGCCGCCCTTGGCCGTGGTCCAGACCATCTGACCCGTGATATGGATCTCTGGCAGGCCTGGCGTTCGCCGGAGCTGCTGCTGGCCCAGACCTGCGGCCTGCCCTATCGCGCGCGCCTCTATGGTGATGTGGAGCTCGTCGGCACCCCGGATTACGGCCTGCCCGGCTGTCCCGAGGGCCACTACAACAGCGTCCTTGTTGCGCGCGCCGATCAAAGCGGCATCCGCCTGTCCAAATTCGGCGGCAGCCGGTTTGCCTATAATGACCCGCTGTCGCAATCCGGCTGGGCCGCAGCCATGATGCGGATGCGCTCCGAGGATATCCTGCCCGGCGAGCTGCTGGAAACCGGCAGCCATCGCGCCTCTGCCGAGGCGGTCGCAACCGGCAAGGCCGATTTCGCCTGCATTGATGCGCTCACCTTTCAGATGCTGCAGAGCTACGAGCCTGACCTCATCGCGCAATTGTGTGAACTCGAACGCACGGAGCCCACCCCGGCGCTGCCCTTCATCACTGCATTGAGCGAGGACGCCGCCGCGATTCTGGCCGCCATGCAAGCCGCGCTGGAGACCCTGGACACGGGCCATCGCGAGACGCTGCAACTGAAGAAAATCATGGCCATGACGCCCAGCGACTATCTCGCCATTCCCACCCCGCCCGGGCCGACCTTGCTGATGGACCGTCTGGCGCGCGCACGCTGAAGCTGCCCTGCAACACCGCCCGGACCTGCGCACACAGTCCCCGTTTCCGGAGCATTTTCAGGAGCATTGCCCCTTCTGGCAGTTTCCGCAGCGGAATTGGCGTTTTGACGGGCGTGTTTGCCCCATTGCGCATTGCATTCGCCCAAAAAGTTGGTCCAATAGGGTCACCTTGCACAATAGCCGGACGAGATCACATTGACCGACGACACCCCTGTACTCGAAATCCGCGGATTGCATAAATCCTACGGCGACTTGGAAGTCATCAAAGGGGTGGATATCACCGCCAAAAGAGGCGATGTGGTGTCTCTGATCGGCTCTTCAGGCTCCGGAAAATCCACACTGCTGCGCTGCTGCAACCTTCTGGAAGACAGCCAGCAGGGCGATATTATGTTCAAGAGCGAGCCCATCAGCTGGCGTGGCGCGGGCCTGTCCCGTCAGCCTGCCGATGCCAAGCAGGTGCTGCGCATCCGCACCAACCTTTCGATGGTTTTCCAGCAGTTCAACCTGTGGTCTCACATGACCATTCTCCAGAACGTCATGGAAGCACCGCTGACAGTGCTGAAACGCGACCGCGACGAGGTGGAGACCTCCGCCCGCAAATACCTCGACCAGGTCGGCATCGGCGACAAATGCGACGCCTTTCCGGCGCAGCTTTCAGGCGGCCAGCAACAGCGCGCCGCCATCGCCCGCGCGCTCTGCATGGAGCCCGAGGCGCTGTTGTTCGACGAACCCACCTCCGCCCTCGATCCTGAACTGGAGCAGGAGGTGGTCAAGGTCATCAAGGATCTCGCCAGCGAAGGCCGTACCATGCTGATCGTGACCCACGATATGCGCTTGGCCGCCGATGTCTCCGATCACATCGTGTTCCTGCACAAGGGGCTGATCGAGGAAGAAGGCTGCCCGGACGAAATCTTCGGAAACACTCGCAGTGAACGGCTGCGGGCGTTCCTGTCGTCGACGCGACAGGACCAATAACCAAAAACCAGACCAACACAATAACGGGAGTAACACCATGAAATCTCTGCTTCTCGGCTCTGCCGCGCTGGCTCTCTCCGCAACATTTGCCCTGGCCGATACCGTTCGCCTCGGCACCGAGGGCGCCTACCCTCCCTACAACTTCATCAATGATGCTGGCGAAGTTGACGGGTTCGAGCGCGAGCTGGGTGACGAGCTGTGCAAGCGCGCTGAGCTGACCTGCGAGTGGGTCACCAACGACTGGGATTCGATCATTCCTAACCTGCTGTCCGGCAACTATGATGCCATCATCGCGGGCATGTCGATCACCGACGAGCGCAAGGAAGTTGTTGCCTTCACCGAAGGCTACACCCAGCCATCGCCCTCCGCCTATGCAGCGCTGTCCGAAGGTGTCGACGTGACCTCCAGCGTCGTTGCTGCTCAGGCTGGCACCATCCAGGCCGCGCATGTCGCCGAATCCGGCGCAACCCTGGTGGAATTCCCGACCCCCGATGAAACCATCGCGGCGGTGAACTCCGGCGAGACGGACGTGGTCATGGCCGACAAGGACTTCCTGGCGCCGATCGTCGAATCCAGTGATCTGGTGTTCCTCGGCGACGTCTACCTCGGCGGCGGTATCGGCATGGCCTTCCGTCAGTCCGACGACGAGATGCGTGGTAAATTCAACGCCGCGATCGCCTCCATGAAAGAAGACGGTTCCCTGAACGACATGCTCGAAAAATGGGAAATCGAAGGTCAGTTCTGATCCGCTGACCCCAGACTGAAACACGGAAGGGGGGCATTGGCCCCCTTTCCACTTTTCCCCGCGCACCCTGCTGCGCTTGCGTGCGATCCCGCGCCAGAAAACGAGGCCCGCCATTTTTTCCTATTGCTCCGATCCGGCCATCCTGGAGGGTTTCCAATGGCTGAGCTGTTATCTGACCACCGGCAAGCACATGGGCTTTTACCTGTCTTTCGGGACCGTGTTGCTGCTTCTGGCGATCACTGCGCCACTGGCGCTGGCCTTCGGGTTCTTTGGCGCCAGCGCCGCGCGCTCGCGCATTGCCCCCCTGGCCATATTCGGCAAAGGCTACATCGCCATCGTGCGCGGTGTGCCCGATATCGCCTTCTTCCTGTTTTTCGTCATTGCGCTCGATCAGGGCATCGAATGGCTGCGTCACAAGGTGAAATGCTCTGACTGGGATGAACCGATCCGACAGGGCAATGATTTTGTGGTCTGCCAGATCGCAAAGATGCCGCTGAACGATTCCCCCCAATGGGTGCATGAGGCCTATGGCTTCAGCCTCGCGGTCCTGACTTTTGCCATCGTCTTTGGCGCCTTCGCCGCGAATGTCCTGTTTGGTGCGATGCGTGCGGTCCCCCGGGCCCAGATCGAAACCGCCGAGGCCTACGGCATGTCACCGCGCCAGTCGTTCTGGCGGGTGCTGGTGCCGCAGATGTGGGTCTATGCCCTGCCCGGCCTGTCGAACCTGTGGATGGTGCTGATCAAGGCCACGCCGCTTCTGTTCCTGCTGGGTGTCGAAGACATCGTTTACTGGGCGCGCGAACTCGGCGGATCCAAGACCGAACGGTTCACCGACTTCCCCCATGGCGACTGGCGCATGTGGTATTTCCTGGCGCTGCTGATCTTCTACCTCGCCTTCACCAAGGTCTCTGAACTTGTGCTGGCACGGATCTCGCGCCGCCTGTCCAAAGGTCAGGCCACGCTGGCCGGAGAGGCACAGCGCAAGGAACCCGGCACGGCTGCGGAGGCCACGACATGAGCTGCTTTGAGACGCTACAAGCCTATGCCTTTCGGTCGCTCGGTTATGGCGAACGCCTGCTGCCGCGCAGCGACTTCACCCTATGTGAACAATTCGTGCTGATCGGCTCCGGACTGATCTGGAACGTCTACTTCGGCGTGATCGCGATCGTCACCGGGTTCTTCTTTGCCAACGCGCTTGCGATGGCAAAGAACTCGCCGCGGCGCTGGCTGCGCAGCCCCGCCAACGGGTTCATCTTCGTGTTCCGCGGCTCGCCGCTGTTCATCCAGTTCTTCTTTGCCTACTTCCTGTTCCTGTCACTCAAGAGCGTGTCGCCGATCTTTGACCCGCTCTCTGCGGCGTGGCTCGGGGCGTTGATCGTACTGTTTCTCAACACCTCCGCCTATTCGGCAGAGATCTTCTACGGTGCGCTGCGCTCGATCCCCAAGGGCGATATCGAGGCCGCGGATGCCTATGGGCTGTCCGGCTGGCACCGCTTTCGCCGGGTGATCTGGCCCACCATGATGCGGCTCGCCTGGCCCGCCTACACGAATGAGGCCATCTTCCTCTTTCACGCCACCACGCTGGTGTATTTTTCGGGCTTTCCCGCCTGGCGGCAAAAAGGCGACGCGCTCTATTACGCGAACTATTTCGCGGACAAGACGTTCAACCCCTTTGTCCCCTACCCGATTCTCGCCTTCTACTTCATCCTGCTGACGCTGGTGATCATCGCCGTCTTCGGGGCGATCAACACCCGGCTGAACCGGCATCTCCCGCAAGAGCGGCGCACCAAAGTCCGCTTCAAGCCACAGATGATCCGCTGAACCACATCCGGGCTGACACTGCTCCTGTGCGACAAAGGCTCCTTCGGGAGCCTTTGTTGTTTTGTGGCCGCGGCCTCGCTCCCGGGCTTGCGACCCGGAAATGTCGCAAAAGAATACGGCACCTTCTGCCTTGAGGAATTTTTTTGATCAAATTTGCTTGCCAGCTTCGATTGGTCACGCCAATGTAGGGGCAACAAGACAAGGAGCACGCGCATGGACTTCTCTGCGCTCAGAACAATTCGTATCGCCGCCTGTGACCTCAACGGGCAAATGCGCGGCAAACGCCTCCCCGTCGGCATGGCCGACAAGCTGGGTGAAGGCTCCGCCCGCATGCCGTTTTCGGTTCTCAATGTCGACATCTGGGGCCGTGACATCGAAGACAGCCCGCTGGTGTTTGAAACCGGCGACGCCGATGGCATTCTGCTGCCCACCAAACGCGGCGCCGTGCCGATGCCCTGGCTCGCCACCCCCTCGGCGCTGGTGCCGATGAAGATGGTGCATGAAGATGGCCGCCCGTTCTTCGGCGACCCGCGTCAGGTGCTGGCTCATGTGCTCGACCGCTATACCGAGAAGGGCTGGACCGTCGCCGCCGCCACCGAGCTGGAGTTCATCCTGATCGACGACGCAGGCAGCCAGCCGCTGCCGCCCATTGATCCGCTGACCGGTCGCGCTCTGGACCAGCAATCGGTGCTGTCGATTGCCGAGCTGGACGCCTATGACGACTTCTTTACCGATCTCTATGATGGTGCCGAGGCCATGGGCATCCCAGCCCAAGATGCAATTTCCGAGGCCGGTCTGGGTCAGTTCGAGATCAACCTGACCCATCAGGACGCCATGCGCGCCGCCGATGATACATGGCTCTTTAAGGCGCTGGTCAAAGGGGTTGCACGCAAGCACGGCTTTGCCGCCACCTTCATGGCGAAACCGTATGCCGAGGAAGCCGGCAACGGCATGCATGTGCATTTCTCCGTCTGCGACACCGATGGCACCAACATCTTTGACAATGGCGGCCCCGAGGGCACGCCCGCCTTGCATGCGGCGGTGGCAGGCTGCATCAACGCCATGCGCGACAGCACGCTGGTCTTCGCCCCGCATGGCAACTCCTATGAACGGCTGGTGCCCGGCGCCCATGCGCCCACCTCCGCCGCCTGGGCCTATGAAAACCGCACCGCCGCGATCCGCATTCCCGGCGGCAGCCACAAGGCCCGCCGGATCGAACACCGGGTCTCGGGCGGCGACATCAACCCTTATCTGATGCTCGCCACCGTCCTTGGCGCGGCGCTCATCGGCATGGAGGACGGGTCCACGCCCCCGCCCCCCTCAGAGGGCAATATCTACGAGATCGAAGGCCTGCCGCAGCTTGCTGGCAGCTGGGCCGAGGCCATCGACCTGTTCGAGAACAGCCCCCTCATCGCACGCATCCTGCCGCCGATGGCCATCCGCAATCTGGTGATGACAAAACGCCAGGAGCTTGCGGGCTTTGCAGAGAAGCCGGCAGAGGGCCATTGGCTCTCGTGGCTCGAAGCCGTATGACCGCGGAGAATGGGTTCGATGTGCGAACCTCCAGTTTTGATCATATTTGGTGACTTATGAAGATCGGCATCCTGCAAACCGGCCACGCCCCCGAAGAGCTGAAACCCGCCTCCGGCAATTATGACGAAATGTTCCGCGCGCTGCTTGCGGGGCATGGGTTCAGCTTCGAGACCTATCCGGTGCTTGACGGGATCTTCCCGGATACGGCCGAGGCCGCCGACGGCTGGCTGATCACCGGCTCCAAATTCGGCGCCTATGAGGACCACGACTGGATCCCGCCGCTGGAGGATCTGATCCGCCAGATCCACGCCCGCAAGATGCCGCTGGTCGGCATCTGCTTTGGCCATCAGATCATCGCGCAGGCCCTTGGCGGCAAAGTGGTGAAATACGATGGCGGCTGGAGCGTTGGCCATACCGAATACCGCCTGCACGGCGCGCCGGTGCAGCTGAATGCCTGGCATCAGGATCAGGTGGTGGACAAACCCGCAGAGGCCCGCGTGATCGGCCAGAGTGATTTCTGCGCCAATGCCTTTCTGGCCTATGGCGATCACATCTGGACCGCGCAGCCGCACCCCGAATTTCAGAATGCCTTTGTCGATGGTCTGTTGCGGACCCGCGGCAAGGGCGTGGTCCCCGACGCTCAGCTTCAGGCCGCGTCAGAGACCCTCGACCGCGCCACCGACTCAACGCAAATAGCCAATGAGATTGCCGACTTCTTCAAGAAAGTGAGGACCCGATGACGAGCCCGACGCGCTGGCAGGAAAATCTGCCCGAAGCCGCAAAGACCTATCTGGAGGGCCGTCGTCTCGACGAGGTTGAATGCGTTATCTCGGACCTTCCCGGCATCGCCCGAGGCAAGGCGGTGCCAGCGTCGAAATTTGCCAAGCAGGATTATTTCCACCTGCCCGACAGCATCTTCTACCAGACCATCACCGGCGACTGGGCTGATGCGGCGGATGAGGATGGCTGGATCGAAAAGGACATGACGCTGAAGCCGGACATGTCCACAGCCACTGCCGCCCCCTGGACCGGCGACTGGACCCTGCAGGTGATCCATGATGCCTACGACCGCGAAGACAAGCCGGTGCCCTTCAGCCCGCGCAACGTGCTGAAACGTGTCGTCGACCTCTATCACGCGCAGGGTTGGAAACCTGTGGTTGCGCCGGAGATGGAGTTCTTTCTGGTGGCCCGCAACGTCGACCCTGCCCGCGACATCGAACCGATGATGGGCCGCTCTGGTCGCCCCGCTGCCGCCCGTCAGGCCTATTCCATGACGGCGGTGGATGAATTCGGCCCGGTGATCGACGACATCTATGACTTTGCCGAGGCGCAGGGCTTCGAGATCGACGGCATCACCCAGGAAGGCGGCGCCGGTCAGCTGGAAATCAACCTGCGCCATGGCGACCCGGTGAAGCTGGCGGATGAGGTGTTCTACTTCAAGCGGCTGATCCGCGAGGCGGCGCTGCGCCACGATTGTTTTGCCACCTTCATGGCCAAGCCGATCGCAGATGAGCCGGGTTCGGCGATGCACATCCACCACTCGATCATCGACATGGAAAGCGGCGAGAATATCTTCTCCGGCCCACAGGGTGGCGAGACGGATGCCTTCTATCATTTCATCGCCGGTCTGCAGACCTATCTGCCCGCAGGTCTCGCGGTGATGGCGCCCTATGTGAACTCCTATCGCCGTTATGTGAAGGACCACGCCGCGCCGATCAACCTGGAATGGGCGCGCGACAACCGCACCACCGGCATCCGCATCCCGCTGTCGGGACCGGCGGCGCGTCGGGTGGAAAACCGCATCGCAGGGATGGACTGCAACCCCTACCTTGGCATCGCGGTGTCGCTGGCCTGCGGCTATCTCGGATTGATGGAAGAGCGCCGCCCCACACGCCAGTTCAAGGGCGATGCCTATGAGGGCGATGGCGACATTCCCCAGGTGATGGGCCAGGCGCTGGATCTCTTTGACGAGGCCAAGGCGCTGCACGAGGTGCTCGGCCCAGACTTTGCCCGCGTTTACAGCTGTGTGAAACGGGCGGAATACGAGGAGTTCCTGCAGGTGATCTCGCCGTGGGAGCGCGAGCATCTGCTGCTGAACGTCTGATCCTTTAGCGCCACGCCCCGTCCTGGGCGTGGCGCATTGGATATTTATGAGAAGTTGAAAGACCAGCCCCCTGCGTTTGAACCTCAGGGGTGGCAGACCCATGAGGCCGACCCGATGGCGCTGAACCTGTTGCACGCAAATGACCGCCCCGGCAAATATCCCGAAAGCTGGTATGCCGCCACCGCGACGCCGGGGGTGCATTATCCGTCGCTGTCGGGGGGCGTACGGGCGGATGTCTGCATTGTGGGCGCGGGCTACACCGGCCTGTCGGCCGCGCTGCATCTGGCCGAAGCGGGCCGCAAGGTGGTGCTACTGGATGCGCAGCGGGTGGGCTTTGGCGCCTCCGGGCGCAATGGTGGCCAGCTGGGCTCCGGCCAGCGTCAGGACCAGGAGGTGCTGGAGCGCATGGTGGGACGCGAGGATGCCGCCAAGCTCTGGACCCTGGGCGAAGAGGCCAAGGACCTGGTCAAGGGGTTGATCGCCAAGCATGATATTGACTGTCATCTGAAACCCGGCGTGGCCTGGACCGCCGACAGCGCCCGCGAGGTGCGGCATCTGCATGACTATGGCCGTCACCTGCAGGACGCTTATGGTTACGATCAGATCGAGATCCTCGATCAGGAGGCATGCCACGCCATGTGCCCCTCGCCGGCCTATGTTGGCGGCGTGCTGGATCACGGCGCCGGGCACCTGCATCCGCTGAACTACGCGCTTGGTCTGGCGCGCGCTGCCGCTGCAGCCGGGGTGCAGATCTATGAGCGCAGCGAGGTCTTTGCCATCGAGGATGGCCCGCAGGTGGAGGTCCGCACCGGCGAGGGCACGGTGCGCGCCGACCATCTGATACTGGCCTGCAACGGCTATCTCGGCGGGCTGAACGATCAGGTTGCTGCGCGGGTCATGCCGATCAACAATTTTGTCGCCGCCACTGAACCGCTGGGCGATGACGCCGGCCGGGTGCTGGCCCGCGACGTGGCGGTGGCCGACAGCAAGTTCGTGGTCAACTACTTCCGGCTCAGCCATGACAAGCGGCTTCTGTTCGGCGGTGGCGAGAGCTATGGCTATCGCTTTCCCAGCGATGTCGCCGCCAAGGTGCGCCAGCCGATGACGGAGATTTTTCCGCATCTGCGCGACGTGAAGATCGACTACGCCTGGGGCGGCACGCTGGCTATCACCATGAAACGCCTGCCCTATCTGGCGCGGGTCTCGCCGCGCATCCTGTCGGCCTCGGGTTATTCTGGCCATGGCGTCGGCACCGCTACCCATGCGGGCCGTCTGATGGCCGAAGCCATCGCCGGCCAAAGCGACGGGTTCAACACCATGGCGCGCATTCCCACCGCCCCTTTCCCGGGTGGGCCCAAGATGCGCACGCCGCTGCTGGCGCTGGCGATGACCTGGTTTTCCCTGCGTGATCGGCTCGGCCTCTGATCTCGGCCGGGGGCGCTGCCCCCGGACCCCCGAGGTATTTTTGTAAAGATGAAGACGGGTCACGCCCCCATTCACCTGAAATGAAGCAGAGCTGAAGACAGCGAATCTCCGGTGCTGCCGCCGCGCGCCACATCGCTCCTTTGGACAAGTTTCGGGCGCGACATCCCTGCCCCAAGGCAACAATTTCGTGAAATTTCTACCCCGCAAGTGCCTGAGCACAGGGGAATCCTTGGCATCTCGACGTCATTGTTTTATATTTCTGAAAAGGCAAATTCAGGATTTTGAAATATGAGCCAGGCCCCCAATTCCCAGGTCCAGAACGTCCAAGTTCCGAATGTGCATCAGGGTGAACCCATCCCCGAGGCGGCGCGCGAGGCGATCGAGGCCTTGATGCAATCGGGCGACCTGTTTCGCTACACCGCACCAGAGGATGCACCGGTGTCCTTGCTGGAGACGGAGTTTGCCGCGCTTCTGGGCAGCAAATATGCGCTGGCGGTCTCGTCCTGTTCCGCGGCGCTGTTCCTGTCGCTGAAGGCGCTGGATCTGCCCCGTGATGCCCGTGTGTTGATCCCCGGCTTTACCTTTGCCGCGGTGCCCTCCTCGGTGGTGCATGCGGACTGCGTGCCGGTGCTCTGCGAGGTGGGTGAGAACTACCGCATCAACATGGACGACTTTGCCGCGAAGCTGGATCAGGACATCTCTGCCGTGATCATTTCGCACATGCGCGGGCATACCTCCGACATGGATGCGATCATGGCGTTGTGCGACGCGCGTGACATCCCCGTGGTGGAGGATGCGGCCCATTCGCTGGGCACCACCTGGCACGGGCGCAACATCGGCACTATCGGCCATGTCGGCTGTTTCTCCTTCCAGTCCTACAAGATGCTGAACGCTGGCGAAGGTGGCATTCTGGTGACCGATGACGCCGATCTCGTGGCCCGCGCGGTAATCATGTCCGGCGCCTATGAACACAACTGGCAGAAACACAAACCGGCGCGTGGCGACAATGGCACCGCGCTGGCCGAGGCCTTCGGGCGCTGGCAGAACCTGCTGCCGCTGTATAACCTGCGCATGAGCAACCTCTCTGCAGTGGTGATCCGCCCGCAGATCCCTGAGCTTGCCCGCCGCGTTGCCGATGGGCTGAAGAACCACGATTATGTGGCCGCGAAGCTGAACGCCCATGCCAATTTCCACGTACCCGCACCGCTGGCGCCCGAACGTCGCGCGCCGGATTCGATCCAGTTCAATCTGGTCGGCATGACTGATACGCAGATCGCAGATTTTGCGCAGGCTACGGCGGACAAGGGGATGAAGGTGCAGATCTTTGGTCGTTCCACCGACAACGCCCGGGCGTTCTGGAACTGGCAATTCCTCAAGGATCTGCCGGAGCTGCCGGAAACCCGCGCCATGCTGATGCAGGCCTGCGATGTGCGCCTGCCGGTGCGTCTGACACAGGCAGAACTGGATGTGATCGCGGATATCTTGCTGACCTCGGTCGAGGAGATCATGGCACGCGAAGCCGCCTGATCGACGGGGCAACACGCTGACTTTGTGAAGGGCGCGTCCGGACGCGCCCTTCTTCATGTCCACCATCTCCCGCGCCCATCGCCGCCGCGCGTCAGCGCGGCGCCCGGCCCAACTGGCGGTACTGCATCTTTGATGCGGTGCCGCTGGGCGGGAGCGCTCCCGCGCGTCGCGCCTGACATCAAAGATGTCAGGCCGCCCATTGGGCCTTGCAGCGCGCCTGCGGCGCGCTGCAAGGGGGACCGGTCGCAAGCATTGCGCAAAAAAGCCCCGGCAAACCGGGGCTTTCTACAGCTTCAGCTAAGAAACAGGCGCCCTCAGCTCAGTTTTGAGAGTTTTTCCTGCAGCTCCGCGAGCTGGCGCTTGATGGTGTTCAAATCGTCTTCGCTCTCACCGCTGTCATTATCCTCGCCGCCGCCAGTCCAGCCGCCACTCATTCCGCCGGTCATCGCCTTCAAGAACGCCTCCTGCTGGGTTTTCATGGCCTCGAAGCCGGGCATCTGCGCCATCGGATTGATCGCCGTCATATTCTCCATCATCTTCGACTGGCTGTCGCGCAGCATATCGAAAGACGCCTGCAGAAACTGCGGCATCACACCGCCTCCGGGCACCATATAGCTGCGCACCAGATCGTTGAGCACATTCACCGGCAACACGTTTTCGCCGCGGCTCTCATGCTCGGCAATGATCTGCAACAGATACTGGCGGGTGAGGTCATCCCCCGTTTTCAGGTCAAGGATCTGCACCTCGCGCCCGTCCCGGATAAAACCTGCGACATCTTCCAGCGTCACGTAATCGCTGGTCTCGGTATTGTAGAGCCTGCGGCTGGCATAGCGTTTAATGAGCAGAGGCTTATCCTGTTCCGCCATTCTCTTCTCCCCGGGAAATGTGCGCGTTGCAAAAACCCTAGGCGAGGCTGTCATAAAAAGAAAGCACTGAAAGCAAAAGGAGATGCTGCTGAGAACACCCCTCTTTCACCGTTGGAGGCGGATCAAGTGCAACGCACTCTTGAGAGGACACAGAGTCTCTGTGAATGCCGCTGTTGTCTCACTTTGAAGGTCCGCACCCCGTCCCCTCGCTCACCGAAGGCCACCATCATCAAAAGCGAAGATCCGTCGGACCGGTCCCGATGCACAGCTTTCGAGGGGGCCAGCCACACCGCGTGCCTCGTCGGCCCCGGAAGTGCCCCTTGCGCCCAACACTGATTGCCAGGCTCTCAGACACAAAAAAGGGCAGGCGCGCGGCCTGCCCTTTTCTTCGGGGTCCCGTTGGTTGGGAGGAGAGCTGAACGGGGCCCCGAACGTTCTCGCTGGCGATTATTTCGCGGCAGCGGCTTTCTTGGCAGCGGTGGAGACCTCTTCAGTGGCCTTCTTCACAGCAGCAGATGCCTCTTCAGACATGTCCTTGCCAGCCGACATCATCAGCTCGACGGTGTCCATCTGAACCTTTTTGGCAACTTCGGCGAAGGCTGCCATGTTCTCGGCTGCAACTTCAGCGGAGGAAGATGCAAAATCGGTTGCCGATTTGGCGTAGTCGGCCGGATCGGCTTTCGCCTTGGAGATATCGCTCATCTTCGCCAGAGTGTCTTTGGTCCACTTGCTGGAGATCTCGGCGTTTTTCTCGGCCGCGTCCAGCGCAACGGAGGAGAGCTTCTCGTTCAGAGCGGCAGTGTTCTTGAAGAAGTCTTCCATCGCGGAGGTGTCAACCGGGAAGGAAGCCATCATGTCTTTCATCATCGCGGAAAAATCTTGGGTCTTAGCCATGGTACTCATTCCTTTGTTACGATCCTTCGGAACGCGTCCGATCAGGAGGGTCCTAGCGGGAACCGCCCCGCTGTTGAGATCAATATGCATGCCGCAGTGCAGCATTTCAAGCAAAATTTGCTGCGTTGCAGAAATTTCATCTTAGTTTTACGTTAGAGATGCGCATTGAGGCACATGTCTCCAGCCCATCCGTAGCGCGCGCCCTCGGTATCCTGCGGCGCAGGCCTCTATAGACATGCCAGAGAGAGAGCGACGTCAGGCAATCAGCCTTTCGACCACCTCGGCCCAGCAGATGTGCTGTACATTCCGCCCCCTCAGGACCTTGCTTTGGCGCGCACATATTGGCCCGGTGCGGCGTCCAACGCCGGATAGGACGCATGCGCCCCCGGCACCCGGGCGGGGACCTGCTTACCGGATCGCGTCTTCAGCCAGCTGCCCCAGCGCGGCCACCAGGACCCTTCGGTAAAGCGCGCGCCCGCCATCCATTCGTCCGCGTCCGCTTTCAGGTCGTCGTTGACATAATGGCCGTATTTGTTGCGGCTGACCGGGTTCACGATCCCAGCGATATGACCCGACTGGCTGACAACAAAGGTCTTGGAGCGCGATCCCATCTGCTGCACGCCGCGATAGCATTGCTTCCAGGCGGCAATGTGGTCGGTCTCGCAGGTGATCGACATCAACGGCACATCCACGTCGCGAAGGTGCAGCGTCTCGCCAAACAGCTCAAACCCGCCCTCCGCGAACTGGTTGCCCTGACACAGCCCGCGCAGGTACTGCACCGCCATCCGGCCCGGCAGATTGGCCCCGTCCCCGTTCCAGTAGAGCAGATCGAAGGCAGGAGGGGTTTCGCCCATCATGTAGCTGCGGATCGCCGGGCCGTAGACCAGATCATTGGCCCGCAGATAAGAGAAGGTCCGCGCCATGATGTAATGTGGCATGATCCCGTCGTCACCGATCTCCTCCTCGATCGCATCGACAAAGTCGTTCTGAAGGAAGGGGGTAAAATCCCCCTGATCGGAAAAATCCGTCAGCGCGGTAAAGAAAGTCGCGGATTTCACCGATTTGTCACCGCGCTTCTTCATCAGGGACAGGGTCAGGCTCAGCGTCGTGCCGGCAATGCAATAGCCCACCGCATTGACCTGTTTCGTGCCGCAGATCTCCTTGACCACCTGGATCGCCTTCAGGAACCCGTCCTCGACGTAGTCCTCCATGCCGATATCCGCATAATCCTCATTCGGATTGACCCAGGAGACGACAAACAGGCTATAACCCTGATCGGTAATCCACTTGATCAGGCTGTTCTTTTCCTTGAGGTCGAGGATGTAGAACTTGTTGATCCAAGGCGGAAACAGCACGATCGGCGTCTCATGCACGGTCTCTGTCGTCGGCCGATAGTGAATGAGCTCCATCATCCGATTGCGGAACACCACGTCGCCGGGGCTGGTGGCGATATTGCGACCGATTTCAAAGGCCGTGTCATCTGCCAGCCGCACGATCAGCTCGCCATCGTTGGCCTCCAGATCCGCAACCAGGTTCTCCAGCCCGTCAATCAGCGACTGGCCGTCCGTCTCCAGTGCCTTTTCCAGCGCATCCGGGTTCGTCGCGAGGAAATTCGTCGGCGCCATCATATTGATGATCTGATCAGAAAAATAGCTCAACCGCTGCCGGTCCACCCGGTCCAGATCCTCGACCTCCTCGACGGCGGTGCGGATCGTCTCGGCATTGGTCAGATACTGATCGCGCACAAATCTGAAATAGGGATTGTTCTCCCACATCGGATTGGCAAAGCGGCGATCTGCCGGACGGGGCGCATCAGCCTCTTCGGGTGCGCCTTTCAGGGCGCCAGCCATGGCTTTCTGTGCTTCGGCAAAATTCTCGACCGACTTGCCCCAAAACTGCACCTGCTGTTCCAGCAGTCGAGAGGGGTTTTGTGCCATCGCGGCCCAATAGGACGATGCTGCACGTGCGAAGAGCTCTTGATTCGGAGCGTCCAATCCGGGGTTATGGGTCTTCTTATGCGCCATTACCTCTATCAGGCGCTTGGACAGCTGCTCCACGCGTTCAAGATTTTCCTTAAGCTGGTCAATCTGTTCCGCGGAGGTTGCTTCAATAGCCTTGTCGGTTGTTGTCATCTTAAGGAAACCCTCTTAATCTTTCTGCTGTGCAGAATACTTGCCCTGCCATTCTACGGCAAAGCGACCCAAGGTCCGAATCCGCCGGAATGATCCGGCACACTCGGGCTCAAACCGCGGCACGAAAAGCACCGCCAAGGAGACGCGTATGCGCTACATGATGTCCTACGACCTGATGGAGACGGTTCGGAACACGAACCAGTGGCTGGGCGCGACGGCGCAGTCCATGGCCTCCTATCCGGCCTTCGCCGCCCTGCCCAACCCGATGCTGAGCTGGCTGGCTGGTTGGGGCGAGGTCACCGAACGCAGTTTCAAACGCATGGTGGCCAAACCCGACTGGGGTATCCATGTCACCACGCTGAACGATGGCAAGGATCACCTGGTCGAGGTCGACACGGTTGTTGAAAAGCCGTTTGGCGACCTGATCCACTTCCGGGTCACTGACCGCCCCGAACAACCCCGCAAGGTTCTGGTTGTTGCGCCGATGTCCGGCCATTATGCCACCCTCCTGCGCTCCACGGTCAAAAGCCTCATTGAAAACTGCGAAGTTTATGTGACCGACTGGCACAACGCCCGCGACATTCCGGTCTCCGCCGGCAAGTTCGACGTGGAAGATTACACCCTCTACCTCGTTGATTTCATGCGCGAGCTTGGCCCTGACACCCATGTGGTTGCGGTCTGCCAACCTGCCCCCCTGACGCTGGCGGCCACCGCCTATCTCGCCGAGATGGAGCCCAAGGCCCAGCCCACGTCGCTGACCCTGATCGGTGGCCCGGTGGACCCGGACGCGACTCCGACAGATGTAACAGATTTTGGTCATCGCGTCACCATGGGCCAGCTTGAACAGACCATGATCCAGCGCGTCGGTTTCAAATACAAGGGCGTGGGCCGCGCGGTCTATCCCGGCCTGTTGCAGCTGTCGTCTTTCATGTCGATGAATATGGACCGCCACTCAAAGGCCTTCTCCGAGCAGATCATGCGGGTCAGCCAAGGCGACGCCACGGACCACGATGCCCACAACCGGTTTTACGACGAATATCTCGCGGTCATGGACATGCCGGCCGAGTTCTACCTCTCCACCGTCGAGCGGGTTTTCAAGAACCGCGAAATCGCCAAGAACGAATTTGTGGTGGATGGTCATAAGGTCGATATCGGCAAGATCACCGATGTGGCGGTCAAAACCGTCGAAGGCGCAAAGGACGACATCTCCGCGCCTGGCCAATGCATCGCTGCGCTGGATCTCTGCACCGGCCTGCCTGACAGCAAAAAGGCCAGCCATGTCGAGCCTGACGCTGGCCACTACGGCATTTTTGCGGGCCGTTCCTGGCGCAACAACATCCGCCCGCTGGTGATTGAATTCATGGACGCAAATGCCCGCAAACCTGCGCGCAAGGCGGCCGCCAAACCCGCCCAGGCTGCACAATAAGCCGGAGATCCGTGATGTCAGCGCCCCTTCGCTTTGCCTGCGCCTGCGGCAGCCTCTGCGGCCATGTCGAGCCGACGTCGGTCAAACAGGGCACACGTATCCTCTGCCACTGCGCGGACTGCCGCGCGGTGGAGCTGTATCATGGCTGTACGGACCCCAAGGGCACCGGCGTCGACCTGCTGCAACTCAACCCTGACATGGTGACCATCGACAAGGGTGCAGAGCATCTGCGGCTGCTGAAACTGTCCCCCAAGGGTCTTTTGCGTTGGTATGCGGGCTGCTGCGGCACGCCACTGTTCAACAGCCTCGGCAAACCAAAGCTGCCGTTCATCGCGGTGCGATCTGCCCTTTTTGATGACCCCGACCAGCTCGGCAAGGTGATCGCGCAGGCCTTCATCCCGCAGCCAGGCAAACCGCCCAAACACGAAGGCGCGGCACGTATGACCATGAAACTTGCCAGTCGCATGATCTCGGCCTGGGCCTCCGGTCGCTGGCGGCAGACGCCGCTGTTTGACATCGACAGCGGCGCACCGAAGGCGGAGCCGCTGATCCTGACCAAATCCGAACGGCGCGCCCTCACCGCAGGGGAATAGCTTCGCGACCCTGCCTTGCCTGTGCTCGGCAAGGGGTGGCAAGGGCTGCAACGCCTCCCCCAACCTAGACTGCCCCCACATCATTAAATCGTCGCTGCGCGCGCATAATCAGCTGGCGGTGTCGTTGGGGGCGCCTTCCCGTTTGACCAAAGGCCCGCGAGACCTGACCCGCTCGGCAGGTAGGCTGCCCACAGGTGAGCCGCCGCCCGTGTGTCACCGCATCATGCGCGAAATCAGGCGCTCGCCCGCAGCGCTGGCGTCAGCTGCAAAATCTCTTCTGGCACGGGCTCTATCACTTGCGAGGCCACAGGAGACGGCTGGAAATTACGGCGCGACCGTCGGCTGACCCAAAGCGGTTCATGTTCCGACGGGGCAGCGCTCTCACGCGCAGCTCCGTCTCCAACGATCCAGCTGTGCAGGATCGCAGAGATACGATCTGGCTGTTCCATCAACGGAAGATGCCCGGCATCCTCGATCATTTCCATCCGGGTGTTCTTCATCAATTCGGCGGTGAACATCTGCCGCTTCACCGGAATGATCTGGTCATGCACCCCGCAGATCACCAGCCCGGGCTGCTCTGCCCGCATCAACGTCGCTTGCTGGTCGTTCCGTCGTTGCAACATCCGGCTCTGCGCAACAAAGATGTCGGGTCCAAGGTCTTCCGCCATATCGGCGATCTGCCCCATGATCTGACTGCGCAGCGGGCTCGGTGCCAGACTGGCCGCGGGAAAGACATCCTGCATCACCGCCCGCAACCGCCCGGACCGTGCACGGATGATCCAGGGTTCCCGTTCGGCCGCCTTGGCCGGGGTTTCCGACAACGGGCTTGATGCGATCAACCCGATCCCGGCAATACGATCCGGCGCAACCTCAAGCATCGACATCGCGATAGACCCGCCCAGTCCGGCGCCAATAACGGTAAATTTCGCAGGCAGATGAGCCAGCAGAGAGGCGGCCACATCCTCGACCCGCTCCGCGCTCAGCACCGGTGCGACGGTGACCGGCACGTATCGTGAAAGCAATCGGATCTGCGGCTCCCAGATCCGACCATCACTCATGAATCCCGGCACCACCACCACAGGGTGCCCCGACAGCTCCGCTGGTTCATTCATCTGTATCTGCCCGTTTTCCTGCGCGCCTATAAGTGGCGCTTGGGTTCACTACATGTCCCAAAGTGCGGGGCAGCAAGGACTTTTTTACTTTGCGTAAAATTGGTTAAGAATGTGTGACTTCCTCAATACCCGTTCCAGCGAAACGCCCCATCCGGTGCCAGCGGCGAATACGGATTATGCGCAATCTCCCAGATGTGCCCATCCGGCGCGCGAAAATACCCGATTGTGCCGCCCCAGAACACCGCCCCTGCCTCGCGCAGGATTTCGGCCCCCGCGTCCCGCGCACGCGCCATCAACGGGGCCACCTCGCCTTCGGTGCGCACATTGCAGCTCAACGTCATCGCCCCGGTGCCGAGCGCCTCCACCGGCAGGTTCATATCCTCTGCCAGCTTGTCCAGTGGGTATAATCCAATGGTTTGCGAGATCAGATCAAATGCGATCACCCCATCGGGGCTCTCCGCCCGCGTCCATCCCAGCGCCTCGTAAAACCGTGCCGATGCCTCCACATCCGGCACCCCCAACGTGATCAGGCTCACTCTCTGGTCCATCTCAAAATCCTCACCATAAAGATAACACCCCCAAAGAGGGGTATTGTCAGAGCTTACACAATGGGGAACAAAATGTGAACACCCATCAACGGACTTGCGTCACCCCCGCGCGCACACCTCTGCGACAGCCTCCGCAATCAACCGCAGACAGGCCTCGTCCGAGAACCGGTGATCGGCGCCTTTCACCAGTTCCAGCCGCATATCCTCACAGGTTGCATGCTCCAACAGCCGCAGCGCGGTCGCGGTCGATACCGCAGAGTCGTCGGTGCCCTGCAGGCAGCGCACCGGGAAGGGCAACGCCAGCGCATCGCGCAGCACCAACCGCGTGCGGCCATCCTCGATCATCCGTTTGGTGACCACATAGGGCTCCATGTAGTCACTCGGCAATTCGACCCGCCCGCGCGTGTTCAGCTCGTCCTTTTGCACATCGGTGAAATTCGCCCAATAGCCATCTTCGGTGAAATCCGGCGCGGCGGCGATGGTCACCATGCCTTTGATGCGCCCAGACCGCGCCTTGGCCAGCAACAGCGCCTGCCACCCCCCCATGGACGACCCCACCGGCACGATCTCACCCTGTGTCAGCTGATCCACAGCCGCCAGCGTGTCCTCATGCCAGTCACCGATGCACCCGTCCTCAAACCTGCCGGAACTCTCGCCATGCCCCGAGTAGTCAAAGCGCAAAAACGCCTGCCCGCGCGCCTTGGCCCAGTCTTCCAGAAACAGCGCCTTGGTGCCCTCCATGTCGGACTTCAAACCACCGAGGAACACCACGCAGGGCCCCTGCCCGTCGGTCTTGTGATAGGCAATGCGTCGCCCTTGGGCGGTTTCCAGATATTGCGGCGCCATCGGCTGTCTCCCAAAATTCTTCATGCGTCCTCACATGCCATGGGTGGTGAGATTCGCCAAATCCGCCCCCTTCATCTTTTTCAAAACACCTCGGGGAGCGCGAGGGGCAGCGCCCCTCGCTCACAGCACCCGCCTTTTTGCACCCGCTACCTTGACCTCACCGCCCCCCTCCGCCAAACAGCTCTCACACATATAACCCGCAACCGGGCGTTCAGTGGGCGCCAAACCGACGAGGAGAGCCAAGATAATGGCCCAAGTCTCCCTTACATTCCCCGATGGCAACGCACGGTCCTATGACGCAGGCATCACCCCTGCTGAGGTCGCCGCCGACATCTCCACCTCGCTTGCCAAAAAGGCCATCTCCGCCACCGTGGACGGTCAGCACTGGGATCTCCAGTGGCCGATCACTGCCGACGCCGCGATCGCCCTTCACACCATGAAGGACGAGGCGCAGGCCAACGAGCTCATCCGCCACGACCTCGCCCATATCATGGCGCGCGCCGTGCAGGAGATCTGGCCCGACACCAAGGTCACCATCGGCCCGGTGATCGAGAACGGCTGGTATTACGATTTCGACCGGAAGGAGCCCTTCACTCCCGAAGATCTCGGCACCATCGAAAAGAAGATGAAAGAGATCATCAACAAGCGCGAGCCGGTGACCACCGAGGTCTGGGACCGCGCAAAGGCGGTGCAGTATTATACCGACAACAACGAGCCCTATAAGGTCGAGCTGATCGACGCCATTCCCGGCGACGAGCCGCTGCGCATGTACTGGCACGGCGACTGGCAGGACCTCTGCCGGGGTCCGCACCTGCAGCACACCGGCCAGGTGCCGGGCGATGCGTTCAAGCTGATGTCGATCGCGGGCGCCTATTGGCGCGGCGACAGCGACCGCGCCATGCTGCAGCGCATCTACGGCGTCGCCTTCACCGGCAAGGAGAAGCTCAAGGCCCATCTGACCATGCTGGAAGAGGCCGCCAAGCGCGACCACCGCAAGCTGGGCCGCGAGATGAACCTGTTCCACATGCAGGAAGAGGCCCCGGGTCAGATCTTCTGGCACCCCAACGGCTGGAAAATCTACACCACCCTGCAGGACTACATGCGCCGGATGCAGGACCGCGACGGCTATGTCGAGGTCAACACCCCGCAGGTGGTCGACCGCAAGCTCTGGGAGGCCTCGGGCCACTGGGACAAATACCAGGAAAACATGTTCATCGTTGAGGTCGACGAGGACCACGCCCGTGAAAAGGCGGTGAACGCGCTGAAGCCAATGAACTGCCCCTGCCACGTTCAGGTCTTCAACCAGGGTCTGAAATCCTACCGCGACCTGCCCCTGCGCATGGCGGAGTTCGGCTCCTGCGCGCGCTATGAACCCTCGGGCGCGCTGCATGGCATCATGCGGGTGCGCGGCTTTACCCAGGACGATGGCCATATCTTCTGCGCCGAGGATCAGATCGAATCCGAGACCGCAAAATTCATCGCCTTCCTGTCAAAGGTCTATGCCGATCTCGGCTTTCACGACTGGACCATCAAACTGTCGACCCGCCCCGAAAAGCGCATCGGCAGCGACGAGAGCTGGGATCTGGTGGAAAAGGCGCTGGGGGATGCCTGCAAGGCCGCCGGCTACGAGTATGAGCTGCTGGAAGGCGAAGGCGCCTTTTATGGCCCGAAGCTGGAATTCACCCTGACCGACGCCATCGGGCGCAACTGGCAATGCGGCACCCTGCAGGTGGACCCCAACCTGCCGGAACGTCTGGATGCGAATTTCATCGGTCAAGACGGCAGCAAGCACCGCCCCTTCATGCTGCACCGCGCCACATTGGGCTCGTTTGAGCGTTTCATCGGCATCCTGATCGAGGAACACGCCGGCAAGCTGCCCTTCTGGCTGGCGCCGCGTCAGGTGGTGGTGGCCTCCATCACCTCCGAGGCGGATGACTATGTCAACGAGGTGGTCGAAACCCTGCGCGCCGCCGGTGTGCGGGCCGAGGCTGACATCCGCAACGAGAAGATCAACTACAAGGTCCGCGAACACTCCGTGGGCAAGGTGCCGGTCATTCTCGCCGTCGGCCACCGCGAGGTCGAGGAGCGCAGCGTTTCGGTGCGGCGTCTGGGCGAAAAGCAGACCAAGGTGGAAAGCCTGGCAAATGTTACAGAAGAGCTGTCGCGCGCCGCGACGCCGCCGGATCTTCTGTAATAATTCCCCTCTGAAACTGAAACGAACGGCCCCCACTTGGGGGCCGTTTTGTTACAACAGGCCGAAATATCGCAAAAACAGCGGCTTGCGGGCAACGCCTCTCTGACATTGACTGACGCGGACGTGAGGCACGGCCGCGTGAGTTTATTTTCGCAACCCTCCCCGGTTAAGGTAGCCCTGTCACCAAAGACGACGCTCATCACTTCAGGAGGACACGCGTATGTCGACCACCAAGAAAACCCTCGCCGTTGCTGGCGCCGTTGCCGCAGCTCTGACCGCCGTCACCACCACCCACGCCTCGGCGCAGGCCAAGGAAAAATGCTACGGCGTTTCCCTCGCAGGCCAGAACGACTGCGCCGCCGGTCCCGGCACCACCTGCGCCGGCACCTCCACCGTGGACTACCAGGGCAACGCCTGGACCCTGGTGGACAAGGGCACCTGCACCGAGATGGACCTGCCGGCAATGGCCGATGGCACCGACCGCTCCGGCGCGCTGGAGCCGCTGGAACGCGACCTGCCAGCCTAAGGCCCAACGCCCGGACATCACGTCCGACGCATACAACGGGCGCGCACAACTCGGCGCGCCCGTCTCTCCCGGCCAAGGCCCGCCGGCTCTCCTGTTCTCCGCCTGATTCAGCCTGATCCAGAAAGAGATGCGCCATGCTCACCCGCCCCGACCGCTCCCCGCGCCCAGACGCGCTGCCACATGCGCCCGGCGTCGGCTACAAGCCCCAGCATTTCCAGCATATTCTGGAGGATGCCGGATCGGTCGAATGGCTGGAAATCCACGCCGAGAACTACATGGGCGATGGCGGCCGCCCGCTGGCGCAGCTGCGCCATCTGTCGCAACGCTTCGCCATTTCAGTGCATGGCGTCGGCCTGTCGATCGGCGGCGCAAGCCCGCTGGATCCAGATCACCTCGCCCGTCTCAAGCACCTCACGGATTGGCTGAATCCCGCGAGCTTTTCCGAACATCTCGCGTGGTCCACCCACGACAGCCATTTCTACAACGACCTGCTGCCGCTGCCTTATACCAACGCTACGCTGGCCCGTGTCTGCGATCACATCGATCAGGTGCAGGGCCTGCTGGGTCGCCAGATGCTGCTGGAAAACCCCTCCAGCTACCTCGCCTTTGCCGAGAGCACTTGGGAGGAACCCGCCTTTCTGCACGAGATTGCCAAACGCACTGGCTGCGGATTGCTGCTGGACGTCAACAACGTCTTTGTTTCCGCCACCAACCTCGGCTATCGCCCGCAGGACTACATCGACGCCTACCCGCTTGATCTGGTAGGAGAAATCCATCTTGGCGGCCATGACGAGGACGAGGATGACCACGGCTCCCCGCTCTTGATCGACAGCCACGGCGCCGCGGTGGTGGACCCGGTCTGGGCGCTGCTGGACTACACGCTGGCCCGCTCCGGCCCCAAACCGACGCTGGTGGAATGGGACACCGATGTGCCCGACTGGGTGGTACTGGAGGCCGAGGCCGCCCGCGCCGCCGCTGCGCTGAACGCCGTAAAAATGGCCGCCTGATGTCGCGCGAGGATCAATTCACCCGCGCCATTCTGGACGCACGCCTGCCGGTGCCCGAGGGGCTGCTGGATGGCGCCGATCAGCCCGCTGGGCGGCGCTTCAGCGTCTATCGCAACAATGTCGCCGTCTCCCTGACCGAAGCACTGCATCAGGGCTTCCCCGTCATCACAAAGCTGCTGGGGCCGGAAAATATGGACGGGCTGGCCGCCCTCTATCTGCGCGCCCAGCCGCCGACCTCGCCCCTGATGATGCAGTATGGTGAGGGCTTTCCCGACTTTCTAGAAGGCCTCGAACAGCTCTCTCACCTCGGCTATCTCGGCGATGTGGCGCGGCTGGAACTGGCCCTGCGCCGCAGCTATCACGCCGCCGATGCACCGCCCCTCGACACGCTGCACCTCGGCACTTTGCCGCCCGACGAACTCATGGCCAGCCGACTCAGCTTCGCGCCCGCGATGGCCGTGCTGCGCTCGCCCTGGCCGATCCACGCCATCTGGGCCTATAATACCCATCCCGACGCGCCCAAGCCCGTTGCCCGCGCCGAGGATGTGCTGATTACCCGACCCGAATTCGACCCCATTCCGCAGCCTTTGCCCCCGGGCGGTGCGGACTGGATTGCCAGGCTTCAGGCAGGCGAGACCCTCGGCAGCGCGACCGAGGCCGTCACAAGTGATTTTCCCGATTTTGACCTCAGCGCCCCGCTGGCGCTCCTGATCGAGGGCTTGGCCCTCACCGACCTCTCGCAATAGGACTTCATATGAACGCCCTGATTTCTCTGCATAACGCCGCATTCGACCTGATCGAGCGCGCGGGCAATTGGCTGATGCCGCTGTTCGCCCGCTTCACCTTTGCCGCCGTGCTGCTGATCTACTACTGGAACTCCGGCCTGACCAAACTGGGCGATGGCCTCTTCGGCGTTGTCTCGCCCTCGATCGGCGCCTACAGCCAGATTTTCCCGAAACAGCTGGAGGCCGCGGGCTATGACGTCTCGCAGCTTGGCGTCTTCCACTGGGCCGTCGTCATGGCGGGCACCTACGCCGAATTCATCCTGCCGCTGCTGATCGTCATCGGCTTTGCCACCCGTCTCGCTTCGCTGGGCATGATCGGCTTTGTGGTGATGCAATCGCTCACGGACGTCTACGGCCACGGCGCCACCGATGCCAAGACGCTTGGCGCCTGGTTCGACCGCGCCTCCGACAGCACCATCATGGACCAGCGCCTGCTCTGGGTCTTTGTCCTGCTGGTGCTGGTGGTCAAGGGCGCCGGCGCGCTCTCGGTGGACGCCCTGCTGCGGCGGCGCCAGGACGATGCCAGCGCCTGAGCCATCACCGTTCCCCCGTAAAATCACGGCGCGCGAGGATCATGCCTCGCGCGCCGTTTTCACTCAATCAAGCGCGTAGCTTCAGGCCACCCCAAGCACCGATTTTACATCCGCGGTCCAGCCGAGATAAAGCTGATCGCCCGTCTCGATCAGCGGTCGTTTCATCAGGCTTGGATGCTCTTTGACCAGCTCCAGCGGCGGGCGCGTCCGCTCGTCTTCACTCAAACTTCGCCATGTGGTTGAACGTGTGTTGAGGAATTTATCCGGAAATTGAGCATATGCCCGCTCAATAACCACCTCTGGAACACCGTCTTTCCGCACATCGACAAACACCGCATCCGGCAATGATTTCAGCGCCTTGCGGCACGTATCACATGTCTTCAACCCATATAGCTTCACGACTGCTTCCCCTTGCATATGAAAGTTTCACACAATTTATGGTAGAGCCCCACCGATTTTCTTTGATTTTTCGAAACTGCGTGCCACACTCAAACTGGCTCTTTTGAATTAAAGGGCTTCGGTTATCGTGTTCCGGACACCATCCATCGGCTCCGGCACGCGTGGACGAAAGGTACTTTGAGCATGCTCAAAGTGAAGTGCAAGTAAGAAGGAGACACGGGACATGCCAACTGGCACCGTGAAATGGTTCAACACCACCAAGGGCTATGGTTTTATTGAACCCGAAGAGGGCGGCAAGGACGTGTTTGTCCATATTTCCGCCGTCGAACGCTCTGGCCTGACCGGCCTGGCTGACAACCAAAAAGTGGGATATGAGCTGAGCGAAGGCCGAGATGGCCGCGAAATGGCCGGCGATATTCGCCTGCTCTGAGCCCTTCCCCCAAAATCACCGCTGCGCCCGAACTGCTTGTGTGTGGCTTGGGCGCAGCCGCGACTCTTTCAAAAATCAAAATACCATCAGTGCTGATCGTCAGACAGGGTTCCGCAGGTACTCTGTCAGCACACAGGCTGGCGCGTCATCTCTGAGCGGAATTTTTGCCGCCACCCGCCAGGCCGTCTCGTCAAAGGTCGGGAAATAGGCATCAGCCTCGGCGATGTCCAGATCAACCTCGGTGATCATCAAACGGTCCGCCATCTCCAGCATCCCCTTGTAGATCCCGGCACCACCGATCCCATAGATCCGAGCATAGCCCTCACTCCGCGCCAACGCTACCGCCTCCGCGATCGAGGAGACCACGGTCTCTGCCGCGTCTGGGTTCGACGATACGACAATATTCAGACGATTTTTCAACGGCTTGAACGGCAGAGAGTCCCAGGTATTGCGGCCCATGACAATGGCCCCGCCAGAGGTCTCACGCTGAAACGCCTTCAGGTCCTCCGGCGCATGCCAGGGAATGTCGTTGTCCTTGCCGATGGCGCCATTGCGGGCCCGCGCGACGATGAGTGTGATCATGGGAAAGCCTGTCCTTGCCCCCAGCGGTCAAACCGCAACGGGCGCCTTGATGGTGGGATCCGGGTCATAGCCGACGACCTCGAAATCCTCGTATTTGAAGTCAAAGATCGACGTCACGTTCCGCGCGATCCGCAGCTTCGGCAGCACCTTGGGCTGGCGCGACAGCTGCAATTGCACCTGCTCCATGTGGTTCGAGTAAATATGCGCGTCCCCCATCGTATGCACGAAGGTGCCGGCCTCATATCCGGTCACATGGGCCAGCATCTGCAACAACAGCGCGTAGGATGCGATATTGAACGGCACACCAAGGAACATGTCCGCCGAGCGTTGGTACAGCTGCAGATGCAGCTTGCCGCCCAGCACCCGCACTTGCCACAGAGTATGACAGGGCGGCAGCGCCATCTCCGGCACGTCACCCGGGTTCCAGGCGCTGACAATCAGGCGGCGACTGTCGGGGCTGGTCTCGATCATCTTCACCAGTTCCGCAATCTGATCGACAGTGCCCGCGCGATAAAGCGGCTCATCCCCCAGCGTGCCCTCGGCCAGATCCAGCCGCGGAAATCTGCGCCACTGGTGACCATAGACGGGACCTAGGTCGCCGTTCTCATCCGCCCATTCGTTCCAGATTGAGACACCATTATCCTTTAGATACTTGATATTGGTATCGCCGGACAGGAACCAAAGCAGCTCATGGATGATCGAGCGCAGATGCAGCTTTTTCGTGGTCACCAGCGGAAACCCATCCGCCAGATCGTAGCGCTGCTGCATCCCGAAACAGGACAGCGTGCCGGTGCCGGTGCGGTCACTGGTTTCCACCCCGTGGTCGAGGATATGCTGCAAGGCATCGTGGTACTGCTGCATGGGAAAACCTCCTGATTGCCGGTCGGTGATAGCGCGCCAAACCCCGAGATCCAAGCGCTTTGCTCTGCCCCTCTCGACATTCCCGCCACCGAGCTTAGGTTGACCTGCGACGCCGAATTGTTTCGGTAACTGAAAAAGGACATTCCAATGCCGCTCAAGTATCTGCACACGATGGTCCGCGTGAAGGATCTGGACAAATCCATGGCGTTCTATGCGCTTCTGGGCCTGCAAGAGATCCGCCGCCATGACAGCGAGGGCGGCCGGTTCTCATTGATCTTTCTCGCGCCTCCCGGTCAGGACGAAGCCCCGATCGAGCTGACCTGGAACTGGGACGGCGACGACGAGTTGCCCTCTGACAGCCGTCACTTTGGCCATCTCGCCTATGAAGTCGACAATATCTACGAGAGCTGCCAGCACCTGATGGACAATGGCGTCACCATCAACCGCCCGCCGCGCGATGGGCGCATGGCCTTTGTGCGGTCGCCCGACAATATCTCCATCGAGCTGCTGCAGGCCGGTGACGCGCTTGACGCCGCAGAGCCATGGGCCAGCATGGAAAACACCGGCCATTGGTAAGCCTCATCATGTGACACCTGTCATGTGAGACCTGCCCTTGATGCCCTGCCACGCCCGCGCCCGGACCGGTCGCGGGCGTCACGTTTTCGGCTTTATATCATTGACAAAAATGAACATTCTGACCCCGGATCGCATCCGTGGCCGCGCCAGAGATGCCGTCCAACAAAACACGGCCGGCCGAGAATGGACCTGCGGCAGACGGCATGACCAGCGTGTTCAGACAGCGCTGATCGGATCACGCAGAGCACTGTTTCAGTAAGACAGCTCGTCGCAGCACCGCACAACCGCCGCGACCGAAACGCAACGCGCCCCCGCCAGCCAATGCGCTCTTGCAGCTTCCAGCAACCGGCAGCGGACAGGGCCGCGCTCTCGCCAGACCGGACGGTCACACGACATCCAGCCCGGCGCAGATAAATACCTGGGCCGAGCTGGGTGAGAGCCATCATGCACATGCGGGCAAGCAATCAGGACCAGCGGTCCGTGGTCGATCACCCAAACGTCACGTGCCTCCTGCTAGGACAGGACAGGCACGCGCCGCAACATGGATCTTACATCCGCAGGCCGGAACTGGTCGGGTGGCCCATGGGGTCACCGTCGCAGCATTCCCGAACCAATGGGATGCAACGTGTTACGTACACTCTACTAACAGATTGCCGAATTTTCCGGCGTCGGCAGTGCCTTGGTTGCTTCTGCAACCACCCCGGTCTCATCATCCTGACCGCGCATTGCGGTGGCTTGGACAGGGTTGACAGTGTTGCTGGGTCGTCAGATTTGACTGGTGATCTCCGGCACAGCCGAAGGAGGCAAAAAAGGCGAACGTCGTGCAATTCCTGTCTTTATGCTCCACGGACCTTGGGCCCGAAAAACGGTTCTTAATAGATGTAGCGAATCTGGTCTGACCAGTACCGCTCCATACGCTTGAGAGAGACGGTGATATCCTCGATCCCTTCGGCGCTGATCACGCCTTTGGTCTCCAGGCCCTCAGCGTGACGAGAGAACAGCGACGCAACAATGTCGCGGATTTCCCGGCCGCGGGGGGTCAGGCGCACACGGACCGACCGACGGTCGATTTCGCAGCGCTGATGGTGCATATAGCCCATCTCCACCAGCTTCTTCAGATTGTAACTTACGTTACTGCCCTGATAATAGCCGCGGCTTTTCAGTTCCCCGGCTGTCACCTCATTGTCGCCAATGTTGAACAGCAACAGAGCTTGCACCGCGTTGATGTCAAGGACACCCACGCGTTCAAACTCATCCTTGACTACATCTAGCAGCAGGCGGTGCAGACGCTCCACCAGTGCAAGTGCATCCAGGTAACCAGTCATGAATCCTTTCCGATCCAGCTGGTTGATTGGTCGTTCCATACTCATGCAGCATCTCCGAGTCGAAATTGCTTCTCGTCGAATATGACGGCAATTTCCTGAAAATGCGTTAAACTGGATTTCTCTTTTATTTTTCGTATGTTCTCGAGATTTCATCGATCAAAGCGTGAAACGGCTCCGGTGCGGCGACCTGACCTGTTACCCATTGGTAAAGATCTTGGTCATTTTCCCGCAAAAGCCGATCATAGAGCGTCAAACCCTCATCGCTCATCTGAGCCAGATTCGCCGCCGCATACCCGGAGAGGAGAATGTCCATCTCCTTGATCCCACGGCGCATGGACCGCATGGAGAGCCGCTTGATGCGGACCTCCCGCGTTTCCTGGCCTGCTTCGGCTTCGATCATTCCGCAGGCTCCTGGGATGCCACCAGACGACGCAGGGATTTTTCCAGGCGCCCCGCCCGTTCGGCCTGCGACCGCAAGTCTTCGCGCAGGCTGCGCAATTCGCGTGCGATCGCGGAAATGTCCTCGCTCATCGTGTCCTCTGTCGGACCAGACAGGTCATCGCCTTCGCCGGTCAGCAACCAGCTCATGGAGACATTCAAGAGCCCCGAAAGCATCGACAGCTTGTTGGCCCGCGGCTCGGACAGATCCTGCTCCCAGCCCGCAAGGGTGGATTTCTTCACCCCCATGCGGCGGGCCAGCTGCCCCTGGGACATGCCGGAGCTTTCCCGGGCCGCGGCCACGCGATCACCAAACGTTGCTGCGTCAGGGCCGTACCAGTCCGTCGTGGTGTCGGTCATGTGGTCTCTCCTTCGTGGATGACTTGATTGCCGTTTGGCCTCATCTTATGAGGTTTAAAGATGACATTCAAACCGAGGTCCGACATGTCCTTTCTATCTGCGACACTTTCCCGCGTGAAGCCTTCGCCGACCATCGCGGTCACCAACAAGGCCCGCGAGCTGAAGGCGGCGGGGCGCGACGTGATTGGCCTGGGTGCGGGCGAGCCCGATTTCGACACGCCGCAGTCCATCAAGGACGCCGCCGTGCGCGCCATCGCCGAGGGCAAGACCAAATACACCGCAGTCGACGGCATCCCGGAGCTGAAGCAGGCGATCTGCGAAAAGTTCAAGCGCGACAATGATCTCGACTACACGCCCGCACAGGTCACGGTGAACTCCGGCGGCAAGCAGACGCTGTATAATGCGCTGACGGCGACGCTCAATCCCGGCGACGAGGTGATCATCCCGGCGCCCTATTGGGTCAGCTACCCCGACATGGTGCTGCTTGCGGGCGGCACGCCGGTCGCGGTGGAGGCCAGCCTGGAGACCAACTTCAAGCTGACGCCGGAGCAGCTGGAAGCGGCGATCACCGACAAGACCAAATGGTTCATCTTCAACTCGCCGTCCAACCCCACCGGCGCGGGCTATTCGCGCAGCGAACTCAAGGCGCTGACGGATGTGCTGCTGCGCCACCCGCATGTCTGGGTGATGACGGATGATATGTACGAACATCTCGCCTATGACGGTTTTGAATTCGCCACCCCGGCCCAGGTTGAACCCGCGCTTTATGACCGCACGCTGACCTGCAATGGCGTCTCCAAGGCCTATGCGATGACCGGCTGGCGCATCGGCTATGCCGCCGGCCCCGAGCCGCTGATCGCCGCCATGCGCAAGGTGCAGTCGCAGTCCACGTCGAACCCCTGTTCGGTCAGCCAATATGCCGCGCTTGAGGCGCTGACCGGCCCGCAGGATTTCCTCGCTGCCAATAACGAGATCTTCGTACGCCGCCGCAATCTCGTGGTGTCGATGCTGTCGGAGATCGACGGGCTGACCTGCCCGGTGCCGGAGGGGGCCTTCTACGTCTATCCGTCGATCGCCGGGTTGATCGGCAAGACCACGCCCGCCGGCACCAAGATAGTCGATGACGAGAGTTTTGCCACCGCGCTTCTGGAAGAGGCGGATGTGGCGGTGGTCTTTGGCGCGGCCTTTGGCCTGTCGCCGAACTTCCGCGTCAGCTACGCCACCTCGGATGAGGCGCTCAAAGAAGCCTGCACTCGCATCCAGCGGTTCTGCGCGTCGCTGCGCTAAGCCGCGCGGGACCCAATGACCCGGACAGGAATGACCGGGGCGTCGTGCAACAGCGCGGCGCCCCGTTTTGGCATATTGCAACGGATCTCGGGATCGCCAGAGGGCCGCATCCGCGAGGGATGCCCCACCATAGCACGTCAGCTCCGGGTGATTGGCAGGGTTAGATTGACGCAACATCGCGCCGCCTCTTGCTTCGCCGTATCAGCCTGATAGATTTCGAAAATTGCAGGTATTTTCAGGTTCCTCCATGAGCATCGCCCTACCCGACTACTATTTCCGAGTGCGCGAGAATGGCGCCTTGGTGTTTCGCGTCGACACCGAAGACCGCAACCAGCGGCTTGCGATGAACCAGATCGCGGTGGTCAACCTGAAGAAAGGCGACATCAAACCCCATGGCGACAGGGTGCTGAGCGCGGATGATCTCACCGCCATCCGGGCGTGGATGGAAGGGCGCAAAGCCTTGCTCGCGGATCGTGAGGTCGACGACATCCTGCGCACCGTGGATCACCTGAACCTGACGGCACAATGGGCGCAGTCCCGCGCCAGCGACGATCAGCTAGCGCAGGTCACCGATGGGCTTTTGCTCGCGATGCATGACCTGCGGAGCACATTGGTACGCAAAAAAGCCGACCGTCTGTCACAGAACCACGGGCAGGACAGCTGAGCGCGTCACAGCACTGCGTCAGGTCCGACGGCTGCCCCCCTGCCCTGAGATAGGAAAATCGGGCCGCTGCCACCTCAGGCGGCGGGACCGGCCGTCATGTCCGGGGGCAGATCGCCGGGAGGTGTCATGTTCATATGCTTCAGCGCATGCACCCAGAACCGCAACAGCAGCAGAACGCCCGCGGTGCTCAGGCCGAGGATCAGACCGATCCAGACACCGACGCCTCCCATCTCGAACCGGAAACCGAGGATATAGGAGGTCGGCACCCCGACCGCCCAGTAGCTCAGAACCGCCATCACCATTGGCACGCCGGTATCCAGCAAGCCGCGCAACAGCCCCAGCGCGATCGCCTGCATCCCGTCCATCAGCTGGAACAGACCGGCCATTGCCAGAAGCGTGACACCGATTGCCAGGATCTCGGGCTTTTGCGGATCGTCCGGGTCGAGGAACAGCAGGATCAGCGGCTCCGGAGCAAGAAAGAACACCAGCACCGTTGCCACCGCGATCAGCAGCGACGCCATCGTCACCACCAGCGCACCGCGCACCATATGCACCTTGTCGCTGCGCCCCAGCGCGTTGCCGACCCGAATGGTGGCTGCATTGGACAGCCCCAGATGCGCCATGAACGTCAGGCCCGCAACCGAAACCGCGATCCCATGCGCCGCCAGCGGCACCGTGCCCAGCCAGCCCATCATCAGCGCAGAGGCCGAGAACAGGCTCACCTCGCACAGGGTGGTCAGTCCGATGGGCAGGCCGTGACGCACGATCTCGCGCATCATTTCCCAGTCGGGACGCTGCAAGTTGCGCAGCAGGTCATGCTCCGGCAGGCGCCACAGCGCGTAGCACACCACCGCCAGCAGGGACACGCTTTGCGTCGCCAAGGAGGCCAGCGCCGCGCCTTGCAGGCCCATCTCGGGCAGGCCGAGGTGACCAAAGATCAGCACATAGTTCACGACCGCATTGACCACCGCAGCCATCACCGTGATCCACAGCACCACCTGCGTGCGCTCCAGCCCGGCGAGGTAGGACTTCAACACCATCACCAGAAGCGCCGGGAAGATCCCCCACCCTGCAATCCGCAGGTAGGTTCCGGCATCCGCCGCCACCTGGGGTTCCTGTCCGGCCGCCAGCAGGATCGCCTCGGAATACCACATCAGGGGCATCGACAGCGCGCCATAGACCACCGACAGCCACAGCCCCATGCGGGTGGAGCGGCGAATGCGGCGATGGTCATCCCGAGCGGCCGCCGAGGCCACCATCGGCATCACCGCAAAGGCAAACCCGGCACCCAGGATGAACCACACGAAAAAGAATGACTGCGCCAGCGTCACAGCGGCCAGTTCGGCAACACCATACCACCCCAGCATCACCGTATCGGTCAGACCGATGGCAAACTGCGCGATGTGACCACCGATCAGCGGCAGGCCAAGGATCGACAATGCGCGGACATGTCCGCCATAGCTCATCTGTACCGGGGGTGTATTTGCCATCTGATCGGCCTCCTTGTGGCACAAGCCCTTAGGCCGGGTTTGATGTATCGACAAGTCAGGTTTTCGTACCGATACAATTGCACAAGGAATAGGCAGTTGGAAAACGGCGAGAGCCCGCCTATAGCGGCCTCTCCGGCCAATGCGCTGTGTAACGCTACGTCACATACTGCGCATCAGAAGCTGCAGGCACAGCACCAGAACCAGCCCACCGGCACAGACCTCCAGCGCGGCGGCCAGACGCGCGCCGCCCGTCCCCTCCTGCCCCAGCACCCGCGCCAGGACGCCAGTGCGCACACCCGCCGCAACAAGCGCAACACAAAGGGTCACACAGGCCGTGCCCACCCCCATCGCGAATGTCCCCGCCACCCCTGCCGACAGCACATCCAGCCGCCAGGTCAGCAACAGCAGGAACACTGCGCCCGTGCAGGGACGTGCCGCGATGCTGAGGATGATCGCCACGGCTTCCCGCCAGGAGGAGAGATTTGCGGCCTCCTCCAACGTCGGTCCGTGGCGATGACCACAGCTTGCACAGACTGCGCCCGGTCCATGATGGTGATGATCCGCATCACCATGGCCATCATCCGTGTGAGGGTCATGGGATGGATGGTCGTTAGATTGACGATGGGTCTGGTGATGCGCGTGACCTGCCTCAGCCGTGGCGCCATGCCCCGGCGCCACATGGCCATGGTCGGCGTGATGATGCCGCCCGCCTGTTGACCGCAGCCGAAGCGCCCTGCGCAGACCGCGCAGCAGCAGGTACAGTCCAAGCAGCGCCATCAACCCGTAGGAGACCGGCGCCAGCAGATCCTCCGCCGTGGCGGTCAGCCGCTCTCGCCCCCAGTCAAACAGCCAGACCCCGGCCAGCACCAGGATCACCGCGCTTGCCGCCTGGGCCAGAGAGGACGCGACCGCCAGGCCAGACAGGCGCCACAGGGTGACAGCCCGCCCCAGCCCGTAGCCGCCGATCACCAGCTTGCCATGCCCCGGACCGGCTGCGTGAAAGAACCCATAGGCGAAACAGACGCCCATCAGGCTCCACCAGGCACCGGGCTGGCCGCCCTTCAGCGCCCGCAGCCCCTGCGCCATGGCATTCTGGGCCTCCCGCTGCGCCTCGGCCGCCGCACGCAGCAACGGCTCCGCGCCGCCAAAACCCCAGAGCCAGACCGCGCCCAGCAGCACAACCAGCAGCAGCGTGCTGCCAAGGATCGTCAGCAAATGCCGCGCCATCTCAGCCCTCACACGCCAGCGAGACGGTGGCGGCAAAGGCCGCACCGACCTCCGGATAGGCATCCTCGGCCTGCTCCGTCGGCATCGCATAGAGAAGTTCTTCGACCAGCGTATAGGCCCGGTCCAGATCCGGCGGCGTGACCGAGGCGGTACAGGGTCCGGTCACCTCCACCCCGCGGCTCAGGTCGTAGGCCGTGTAATAGGTCGGATCATAGGGTTTCACCGTCACCCCACCAGCCGCGACAGGCGTCTCGCCGATCAATTCGCGCCGGTGGCGGGTGGTGATGATGCCACGCTCCACCTCGGTGCTCAGGTGGACGGGGTCGCCCAGCGCCAGAGCGCGCGCCCCGGCGGTCAGGTAAAGGTCGCCCTCGAACCCCTCGCTCCAGTTCATGTCAAAGCCTTTCAGCCGCTCCAGCTCCTGCGGCGTCAGCGCGCCGTCAAAATCACTGTCGAGCAGCAGGTCCTCAAAGATCAGCAGCGAATAGAAATCATCATAGGCCCAGGTGACCTCCACCGCGGTCAGCTCTCCGGCGGCGTTCACCTCCAGCTTCAGCCCGGTGTCCACAAAGATATGCGGATGCGCCAGAAGCGGCGCAGGTGCGAGCAGGGCAATACAGAGGGCAAATCTCTTGATCATGTTATAACATCTACTGAAGGCACCCATAGGGCTCAAGCGGGTTTGAAGATCACGCGCGCATCCTGCGCCAGTTTCCGCCCGGCACCCGGCCCGCGGCTCACCGATGGCCCCAGTCCTGCGGATCGGCGCTGTTGCCCGGGCTGAGCCCCAGCACATCGCCCTGCGTCGAGCAGCCCAACCCCAGCACCGTGCGATTGGCATAGGCGAAATAGGCCACCACCTGATTGATCTCGAGGATTTCGCCATCTGACAGCCCATTGTCCCGCAGGGGCCAGATATCAGCCTGGACCATCTCTGCCGGGCGCTCTGTCAGCTTTTGCGCATAGACCAGCGCGGCCTTGTCCGCATCCCGCAGCGGCAGGCTGTCGATGTCACGCGCCGCAATGGCAGTACGGATCGCCTCGGCACGCGCATCATCCTGCAGCAACCGCTGCAAGCCCGCAAAATGATGCTCCACGCAATAGTCACAGCCGTTGAGAGCCGACACCCAGACCCCCAGCACTTCGAGAAACCACTTGGGCAGCGCATTGCCGCTGTGGTGCAGCACATTCTTGTAGAGCGCCATATGCCCTTCCATGGAATGCGGACGCAGGGAATGCGCCATCATGATGTTGTCGACATTGCCATCCGGCCCCACCACCCGGTCATAGAGCTTGCGCAGTTTTCCGGTCGCCTTTTCAAATGCAACGGTTTCAATCCAGGCCATTCGTCACCTCCAGCATATAATGCAGGCACGCTACCCCGCCACCTGCGCAAAGCAAAGCCTCCCGGTCGCGCGGCAGGTCAGACCCGCAACCGCATCTCCTGCACCGCATCCAGCGCGGCGGTGATATCCTCGTCCCGCGTCCGGTGATTGGTGATCGCGGCGCGCAAACAGGTGGTTCCCGCCACATCCGTGGTGGAAAAGACCGCGCTCCCGGTCAGCTGCAGCGCCATGGCGATCTGCGTGTTGATCTGCGACTGGCGCTCCGGTGTCTCTTCGGCCGCGGCGGTGAAGACGCAGATGTTCGACACCACCGGATGCATCAGCGCAAAGCCGTCCCGCGCCTCTACCTGCGCGCCCATCTGCGCCGCCTGCCTGCAATTGTCGGTGATTGCCGCTGCAAAGGCCGCCGCGCCAAACATCTCCAGCGCGCACCAGACCTTGATCGCGCGATTGCCCCGGCTGAGGTCGATACCGTAGTCGCAGAACCATGGCTCACCCCCGGCAAGCCCCGCCTCGGCCCCCGCCAGATAGGACGGGCGCGCCGCAAAGGCCGCCCGATGCGCGGCGGCGTCCCGCATCAGCACCAACCCGCAGTCATAGCCCACATACATCCATTTGTGAAAATCCAACGCCAAACTGTCGGCCCGTTCGATACCATCACTCAATCCCCGCCACGGCGGCTCCGCCAGCCGAGTCCAAGCACCAAAGGCCCCATCGACATGCAGCCAAAGCCCCTCGGCAACCGCCAGATCCGCCAGCGCATTGAGGTCGTCAAACAGCCCGAGATCCACCGATCCCGCCGTGCCCACGTTCAGGAACGGCATCGCGCCCGCCGCCCGATCCTCGGCCAGCATGGCCCGCAGCGCCTGCGGATCCATTGGCCCGTCGCGCAGTGGCACCCGGCGCAGGTTCTGCGATCCAATACCCAGCAGCTCCAGCGCCTTCAGCGTGGCATTGTGCACGCCTGCCCCCGCATAGGCCGTCAGTCGCCGATCCCCCTGCCCCGACTGCCGCAGATCCGGCACCGCCCGCACCCGCGCCGCCTGAAACGCCAGCACCGTGGCCTGCGACGTGCCGGAGGTAAAAACGCCGCTTGCACCTTCGGCAAAGCCCATGGCCTGCCGCGTCCAGTCGATCACCGCGCGTTCCATCTGGTTGGCGCCATGGTCGCGACCGCCGCAATTGGCATTCACCGCCGCCGCCGCCATGCCCGCGATCAGATCAGAGGCCAGCCCAGTGCCCTGCACCCAGCCCCAGAACCGCGGATGGATATTGCCGCCATGATGCGGCAGCACCTCCTCGACCAGCCGCGCCACCAGGTCGCCCTGATCCGCCTGCCCGATGGCATAGCGCGCCTCCAGATCCTCCGGCACCGGCTGCCAGGGCCGGTCGCGCGCCACCTGCATCTGGCTGATCGCCGCATCCAGCATCCGCCGCGCCTCCACGCGAAACGCGCCCCAGTCGTCGGGGTCCAATATACCGTTCTTGCCCATGGACCTATGTCCCCCGTTTGCTAAGCTGCGACTGTTTGAACAGCACATTGAGCAGCCCCCCGCGCAGGGTCAACTCAGGCTGCACCCAAAATCGGCAAAGGGAGGTTTGATCGTGGCCATTGGACGCGTCGAGCGTATCACCGCTCTGGTTGCGGCGCTCTTGGGCATTGCAACCGGCATCGGCTACTTTTGGGATCGGCTCAGTCCGGCGCCGACATTGGCCTATTTCGACGGCACCGCCAGCACCGATGCCAGCCAGCTCAGCGACGGCGACAACACCGCGCTGCGTGATTTTCTGGCCCAGCAGGGAAACAACCCGGTCTTTCTGGACCTCTCTGTCTACGTCAACGAGCTGTCACCACGCCGCACACCGGCCTGCGACACGGATCCGCCCGCTGGTATGAGCGCGGCCGCGGACGCGAGTTCCTACGTGTTCTGGTCTCTCGAGCCGAACCACACCTGCATCACAGGGACCGGCGCACAGCAGCCCTCCGCGGTCTTGTTCGCCTTAGACTTGGCCCTGGACCAGACCATACCGGGTGCCGACGTCCAAATCCCCCCATCTTCCAGCGGCGGCGTGGGGCGCTGGGTTCAGCGGATCTCCGGCTTCTTTCTGGTTGCGCACGGCAGTTACGGTGGGCAGGACGTCTTTACCCTCACCCCCACAGCTGTTGCGCAGGATCTACGGCAGGCCACCCGTACGGCCGCCGCCAAACGCTGACCGGGCGGGGCGTCGACACGCGGGACGCGCCCTTATCCACAGGCGCGTCACGCCCCTTCCCCCGCCCGATCACATACGCCATAATAGCCACCAACCAAACCCAACGATAAGAGCAGTGATCCGCATATGGCCGACGATCTCCTGAGCCCGTCCTCGTCCGACACCTATGACGCCTCCTCCATCGAAGTCCTCGAAGGCCTGGAACCCGTGCGTCAACGCCCCGGCATGTATATCGGCGGCACCGACGAACGGGCGCTGCACCATATGGTGGCGGAAATCCTCGACAACTCCATGGACGAGGCCGTCGCCGGTCACGCCAACCGCATCGAGGTGGAGCTGAACGCCGACTACTCGCTCACCGTGCGCGACAATGGCCGCGGCATCCCGATCGATCCGCACCCGAAGTTCCCGGACAAATCGGCGTTGGAGGTGATCCTCTGTACCCTGCACGCGGGCGGCAAATTCTCCGGCAAGGCCTATCAGACCTCCGGCGGTCTGCACGGGGTCGGCTCCTCGGTGGTCAACGCCCTGTCGGATCTGCTGGTGGTGCAGGTCGCCAAGAACAAGGAACTTTTTGAACAGCGGTTCTCGCGCGGTGTGCCGCAGGGGCCGGTGGAAAAGATCGGCGCCGCCCCCAACCGGCGCGGCACCACCGTGACCTTCCACGCCGACGAGCAGATCTTCGGCTCTCACCGTTTCAAACCCAAGCGCCTGTTCACCCTGGTGCGCTCCAAGGCCTATCTGTTCTCCGGTGTCGAGATCCGCTGGAAATCCGCCATCGACGACGGTGAGACCCCGACCGAGGCCACCTTCCACTTCCCCGGCGGCCTCAAGGATTATCTGACCGAGGTGCTGGGCAAATCCTCCGTCTACGCCGATGCGCCCTTCGCCGGGAAGGTGGAGTTCCGCGAGAAGTTCAACGCGCCCGGCTACGTGGAATGGGCGATCAACTGGACCCCCTCGCGGGATGGCTTCACCCAGTCCTACTGTAACACCGTCCCCACCCCCGAAGGCGGCACCCATGTCGCCGGCTTCTGGGCCGCAATGCTCAAGGGCATCAAGGCTTATGGCGAGCTGGTCGGCAACAAGAAGGCCGCCAGCATCACCCGCGAGGATCTGATGGCGGGCGGCTGCGCGCTGGTCTCCTGCTTCATCGCCGACCCGGCCTTTGTCGGCCAGACCAAGGATCGCCTCTCCACCGAGATCGCCGCCAAGATGGTGGAAAACTCGGTGCGCGATCACTTTGACAACTGGCTCGCCGCCGACACCAAATCCGCCGGTGCCATCCTCGATTTCCTGGTGCTGCGCGCCGAGGAACGCCTGCGCCGCAAGCAGGAGAAGGAGACCCAGCGCAAATCGGCCACCAAGAAGCTGCGCCTGCCCGGCAAGCTCACCGATTGCACCTCCAAGGACCGCTCCGGCACCGAGCTGTTCATCGTCGAGGGTGACTCTGCGGGGGGCTCCGGCAAGGGCGCACGCTACCGCGAATATCAGGCGCTCCTGCCCCTGAAGGGCAAGATCCTCAATGTGCTGGGCGCCGCCTCCGGCAAGCTGACCTCAAACGCCGAGATCCGCGATCTCTGCGAAGCGCTTGGCGTTGGCTTGGGCACCAAGTTCAGCCTCGATGACCTTCGCTATGACAAGATCATCATCATGACCGATGCGGATGTCGACGGCGCCCATATCGCGTCCCTCCTGATGACCTTCTTCTTCACCCAGATGCGCCCGCTGATCGACGGCGGCCACCTCTATCTGGCCTGCCCGCCCCTGTTCCGCCTGACCCAAGGGGCCAAGCGCGTCTATTGCCTCGACGAGGCCGAGCGCGACATGTGGCTGGAGAAAGGCCTCGGCGGCAAGGGCAAGATCGACGTGAGCCGCTTCAAGGGTCTCGGCGAGATGGACGCCAAGGACCTGAAAGAGACCACCATGGACCCCAAGACCCGGAAATTGATCCGGGTCACCATCGACGAGGACGAACCCGGCGAGACCGGAGATCTGGTCGAGCGACTGATGGGCAAGAAACCCGAGCTGCGCTACCAGTATATTCAGGAAAACGCCAAGTTCGTGGAGGAGCTGGATGTTTGAGCGTTCCTGATCGCCATCACATTTTAGCGGAAACCTACCAAAAACAATTTATTGCAGAAGGCAAGTGCGTCTGGGTTCATGACAAAGAGGAGGGGAAGCAATTCCCCACTCAACCCAAAAACTCCACTGTACGTACAGGCTTCAACACCGCACTTTTGCCGGATGGCAGCTTTGACAAGGCGTCGATGGAAACGTTCTTTTCAACGCTGGAAACTGAATACGCCCAAATCATCACCCAATTTCGATCAGGTTTCCAGACTAGCAAGCGAATAGGCTATGCTATCGCCTTCATGCAATTTCAAGCGGCACGTTCTCCATTAGTTCGAAGATTCATGACCGATTTGCTACTACAGCTCACTCCTGACGACGAGCGCCTTCTGAAGGTATTGCAGGTAGAGAATGTAGGAATCGAACTTCTTCGGCGAGCACGAGCAGGTGATGTAGATGCGAAGACAAAAATTGGACTACATTCTACCAAACACATTGTGGATGGAGTGAGCAACGCGCTAAAGGGACTTTGGTACAGACCTATACGCCTCTGTTCTCCCATGCCATTGGTAACCTCCGACAACCCAGTGATATATTTTTCGGTCAAGAGACAAAACGGAAAAGTACAGACCGGGTTGCCATTTGAAGGGTCAAGAGTTCTGTGTTTCTTTCCAATGGCGAAAGACATCCTTCTATTCGGCGACACTGAACGCCCGCCTCTTGACAAGTTAATGAACGATAGGCCTAGTCAGATTTCTAATTCTATCGCATTGGTAAAACGGCTGAACGCTGTAAGCGCCATAAATGCGGAGCGAAGTATTGTCGCTCCTTCCGAGACGAGTTTAAAAAGAACCATGTCGTCTATTGCCAAGAAAACTGCTAGTGTTTCCACTTTGCTTGAGATGTACAATCAGTTGGCGAAAGCCGCTTTATATGTAACTTCCGAACACTGGAAGTAATCCCGCAACACAACGCCCGCGCCTGACCTTGGGGAGGCGTGAAGCGCCTTCCCGGGGGGAAGGTCAGGCGCGGGCCGTGCCGCTGCGCGCCACGTCCCAGGAAAAATCCCGCCAACGCCGCTCCTTGATTTGCACCGTCGGTTGCGCAGGGCTCCGCCCGTCCAGCCCTCACATTCATCTTCTCTCAAATATCCCCGCCGGAGGCTCCCCGGACGCCCCAAGCGCCGCGGCCACCGGCGTTGCACCCCCGGCGCACGGCCAGCACGCGCGCCCTTTACCCCCGGATGCCATACTCAACGGCGTCGCGACATCGGGCGCGGGCTGACATCCCGCCGCCCACCAGGAGAACAGGGCCCCAGAGACCACCCCTTCATCGGGTGCAGGGGATCCGGCCAGACGCGGGGAAACCTGCGCCATCTCTCCGCTTCCCCGGGGACTTCAAACCCTCGTGGCGGCGCCGCCATTTATCACGCTCTTTGCCACAACGCCTTGTAAGGCAGTGACAAAACAGATTGATCCCAGCAGGCCGCCGTGCCTCACCTTCCCGCCAGACAGAGGGCGGAGAGGGGCATCTGCACGTCTGGCCTTCCTCACCTCCCCGCCCAGCCGCTGCTGGTCCGACGGGTCAAATCCATCGTGGAGCTACGCCCCCGCACGCGCTAAGATCACCCCAAGAGACCCCATATTCGACCTGCCCGGCTGAGGACGCCACCCATGCGCCATTTCGACGAGATCTTTGCCATCCCGGTCGCCCGCCATTGCGACCCCGCCGTGCTCAAGGGCAGACTGGCACAGCCCATGTCGCAGATCACCGCCCGGCCCAAGGACCGCTGGCGGCCGGTTGTGTCCCTCTGTGCCGTCAACGCGGGTTGCGATCGGCAAGTCACCGATCCGCCCGCCGCCATAAAAGAGCCGATGCAGATACTGCAGGACGCCTGCGCCAGCTGGGCGGCGCAATCGGACCAGTCGCTTCATCGGGGCAGCCGGGTGCGGGCGTTCAGTGTCTAGGGCGCTCCTCCTCATTCTGATCCTGCTGGCCGCCTGCGGCCGCAGCCCCACCGAGCGGGAACGCTTGTTCCTCGGCACCATCCATGGCGACAGTCTGGATTACGCCCGCCTGCGTCTGGTCGAGGGCGCGCCACTGCGCGCGGTCACCTTCCGCCGCCCACAACGCCCCCGCACCACCTGCCGTGAACGCATCCTGCCACCGCGCCCCGCCGGCGAGCTGGTCACCGCCTCTCCCGCTGCGGTGGCGCTGTTCAACCGTATCTTCTTCACCCGCGAATGGTTTGCCCCGGACTACACGCCTGACTATCCGCAAACGCTGCATCTGGTGGAGGCGATGCTCCTGGCGCATGAGGCCACCCATGTCTGGCAATGGCAGAACCGCGCCCTCACCGGCTACACGCCGCTGAAGGCGCTTGGCGAACATAGCGCCTCGCCCGATCCCTATCTGTTTGACCTTGATGGCCCGGCGGAGTTCCTCGCTTATGGCTACGAACAGCAGGGCACCATCGTGGAGGAATACGTCTGCTGCCGCGCCCTCGCCCCCAATGCCCCGCGCACCCAACGCCTGCATGAGATGCTCGCCGAGGTGATGCCCGTCTCCGACCTGCCGCACAGCCGCGAAAGCGACGTGCTGTTGCCCTGGAAGGGTGCCAAACTCGACAAGATCTGCGATTGATCCCCCGCCCAGAGGAGCGTTGCGTAGAAATACGCGGGCGCACGGATAGCGCTTGCCCCCTGTTTGCCAGCGCCGCATTCTGCCCCGACACGCAATCGCAGGTGGAGCGATCATGGGGAGGACAAGCGAAATGACCCAGTATGCGCTGATCATGCTGGCGGCCGGTGTCGGCATTCCGGTGCTGGCTGCGCTCAACGCGCGATTGGGGCAGTTCCTCGGCGCGCCGGGCGCGGCCTGCGTGGTGCTTTTTGCGGTGGCCTTTGTCGCGGCGATCGCATTCTATCTGCTGGTGGGGCCAAAAACCCTGACACAGGTTGTGGTCGCCCCGAAACACCTGCTGCTGGGTGGGATTCTGGTGGCCTTCTACGTGCTCTCCATCACCCATGTGGCGCCCCATTTCGGGGTTGGCAACGCGGTGTTCTTCGTGCTGTTGGGGCAGCTGTTGTCCGCCGCCGCCATCGACCATTTTGGCCTCTTTGGCGCACAGATCAGCCCGCTGACCTGGATGCGGGCGCTGGGTATTTCGGTGATGGCGGCCGGCGTCTGGATCACCCAGATCGCCGCCTGACCCCCGCTTTGCCTGCTGAAATCAGCGTGCATCACCCCGCGCGCAGCACGCCTTCTTCCAGCCGCAGCATCCGGTCCATACGCGCAGCCAGCTCCAGATTATGGGTGGCGATCAGTGCCGACAGGCCGGTCTCAGATACCAGCCGCATCAGCACATCAAACACCTGATCCGAGGTCGCCGGATCAAGGTTCCCGGTCGGCTCATCCGCCAGCAGGATACGCGGGCTGTTGGCCAGCGCCCGGCAGACTGCCACCCGCTGTTGCTCGCCCCCGGAAAGCGCTGCGGGTCGATGCGCGGCGCGGTCCGACAGTCCCACAAGCGCCAGCAGCTCGGCGCCGCGCGCCTCTGCCGCGCGTTGGGAGACGCCATTGGCCAGCTGTGGCAGCACGAGGTTTTCCAGCGCCGTGAACTCCGGCAGCAGATGGTGGAACTGGTAGACAAACCCCACGTCCTGCCGCCGCACCCGCGTACGCTTGCGATCACTGGCGCCCGCCATATCCTGCCCGCCGATCTCGACGGTGCCCGCATCCGCCACATCCAGCAGGCCTGCGATCTGCAACAGCGTTGACTTGCCAGCCCCCGAAGGCGCCACCAGCGCCACCACTTCGCCCGCACGCAGGGTCAGATCCGCGCCGCGCAGCACCTGCACCTCGCCCGGGGTGCCGGGCAGATAAGTCTTGGTCAGCCCGTCGATCTGCAACGTGATCTCACTCATAGCGCAGTGCCTCCACCGGGTTCATCCGCGCCGCGCGACGGGCCGGAAATATGGTCACGACAAAGGACAGGCCCAGCGACAGGCCCACCGCCGACAGCACATCGCCCATCTGCAACTCCGCAGGCAGCGCATAGATGCCGCGGATCGAGGGATCCCAGACTCCGCCGCCCATGGCATAGTTCACGAAGGAGAAAATCGGATCGATATAGATCGCGAACAGGCAGCCAAGGATCACCCCCAGCAGCGTGCCGATCACCCCGGTGATCGAGCCACAGATGAAGAACACCCGCATGACCGACCCTTCGCTGAGGCCGATGGTGCGCAGGATGCCGATGTCGCGGCCCTTGTTCTTCACCAGCATGATGAGGCCGGAAACGATGTTCATCGTCGCGATCAGCACCAGGATCGACAGGATCACGAACATCACGTTGTCCTCGACCTCCAGCGCCCGCAGAAAGCCCCCTGAACTGTCGCGCCAGCTCCAGACGCCATAGCTCTGCCCCGCCGCCTGCAGCAGTGGCAGGATATACTGATCGACGGCCTCCGGGTCGGCGACCATCACCTCGATCTCATCCGCCGCCCCTTCGCGGTTGAAATAGCTCTGCGCCTCGGCAAAGGGCAGATAGGCGCGGGTGTTGTCGATGTCATAGCGCCCGGCGGTGAAGACATAGACCACCTCATAGGCGTTGACGCGTGGCGAGGTGCCAAAGGCGGTTTTGACCCCGTTGGGAGAGATCAACTTGACCTTGTCGCCAATGCTCAGCCCCAAGCTGCGCGCCACACCGGAACCGATCGCAATCCCCTCGTCAAAGCGACCAAGATCGCCATAGGATTCTTCGCTCTGCGCAACACCCGGGATCTCGGCGAGATCTGCGGCGTGGATGCCATAGACCTGCACCCCGGCATTGCGATCCCCGCGGCTGGCCATCACCTGGCCCTTGATCAGGGGCGCCGCCTGCAACACTCCGGGCACCTCGCCCACTGCATCCGCCAGCGCGGCAAAATCGGTTATGCGCCGGTCCAGCGTGCCGGCTGCCGTGACCTCACCATGCGCATAGACGGTGGCATGGGCATTGGCGCCAAGAATGGTGCCGACGAATTCCGACCGGAACCCCGACCGCACCGCAAGCGTGGCAATCAGCGCAAAGACCGCCAGCGTGATACCGATCAGTGAGATCCAGGTCATCACCGAGACACCGCCCTCGCTGCGGCGGGCGCGCAGATAGCGCCAGGCAATCATCCATTCGAAACGGGAAAAAGGCGCAGGTGCGGCCATTTAGGCTGTCTTCCTTATGTGGTGCAGATCCGGCTCCGACCGTCGGGAGCGCGCGTCGCGCAGACCCTAGGGGCGCACGCAGGCACGGTCAAGCAAGCCGGTCGTGGCGGCGCGCGCGACGGGCAAAGACACGCCGGAGCCCACGCAACACCGCCCAAAGCAGGCCGCCTCCCAGAAGCGCCCCAACACCCGCCAGCAGCATCGCGTCAAGAGACACCGGAACCGCGGGTTCAAAGGCGCTGAGCGTGGCGCTGGCGATCTCTGTTTCGGCAAAACGCCCCAGATGCAGCGCCCGCTCCACCGGGGCCATCGCCGCCAGCTCATGCAGATCGGAGGACAGACGCGCATATCGGTCGATGGTGGCGGCCATGGTCTCCGCCCGCTGCGCTCCCATCTCGCCCCCCTGCGCCAGTTGCACCAGCGCCGCCTGCCGTTCGAGGCCAAGGGCCGCTGCATCCGCGTCAAACTCTGCCACCGTGCGGCGCAACGCATCCACATGGCCGCCGAGCCGCTGCAGATAGGCCTGCGCATAGGCCGGGAACTGCGACAGACCAACGCCCGCGCCCAGACCGCCCAGCAGAGACACCATCCGCGTGATCATGTTCGTTGTCCTTCTCTCCGCCCGTCGCCGCACAGGTGCCCCCATGCGCCCGCCGGGTGCAACCCTCAGCATGAGCGCGCTATCAAACCCGCGCAACCCTCCCCTGTGAAGGGGAAAGGGGGCGCTCCCGCCCCCTTTTGGTGTTTTGCAGTCGCAAAACGCCGAAAAGGCGTTGGGGGTGGCGCCGGGCCTTTGGCCCGGCGCCACCCCCAACCCGCAGGCCCCAACCGGATCAGGGCATGTTTCATGCCCGCAAGACGGACGGGAGCCCTGACAGCATGCACCGATACGGAGCAATCTGCAAAAAACAGCGCAAAAAACTGCAGGCGCACCAGACAATCGGTATGAAATGCAACCCTTTGGTAAACTATCAGCAGCCATTCTCCCATAGGTGGATTTAGACCTTTGCCGCATGGATCGCGCCATGAGGAGATTGATATCATGACGGCTATTTTGCCGGGCCAAGACCCCCGGATCGCACAGATTTTTCAGGATATGGCCAGCAACAAACGCACCCTCAAGGATGCCGATGAGGTCGAACAGGCAGGCAAACGCGGCCAGGCGGCCATGCACACCGAATATCAGATGCGAGCAGAGGACGGCATCACCGTCAAAGAAGGCATGGGCGTCGGCGATATCAATCTCACCGCCCAACGCTACCGCCAGCAGGCCGCGGACATGCGCGTCGCCATCGCCAAACTGCGTGATGAGGATCCCGACCACGCAGACTACGCCACCACCATCGCCATGCAGATCCTCGGGCAAGTCAGCACCGGCGACACGATGGCGGACACGATCCTGATGTCGATCGTGGGCGGTGACGCGACAGATGACACCTTCCTGAGCGCGAAATTCGCCATGCCGGATGCGGTGGGCACCGCAGGCGCGGATGAGGTCTCGGTGGAAACCGAGGGTATGATCTTTGGCGTAAAGACCGGCGACGGTGCCGATGTGGTCTCCCTCAGCGGCGCGCAGGTCTTTGACGTCAGCACCGATGCCACGCCCACCATTGCAGTCACGGTTGCCGACACGGAAGGCTCCAAAACCTGGATGAGCACGCAAACCTTTGCCAACAATGACAGGCTGACCATTCAGGCCGAGACTGCGGGGTCCATCAGCACCGGTGGCGGCGATGACAGCCTCCGCATTGATGCGGATAACCTCTACAGTGTCTCCGCCGGGGACGGGAACGACAGGCTGCGGATCTCAGCCGATTATGCGAAGGGCATCAATGCAGGCGCAGGCAATGATATCATCAGCTTACACGCGACAATTGCCGAACGCATCAGCGGCGGCGACGGGGCCGATGCGATTGATGTCACGGCCGCGCGGGGCTCTGTGGATGGTGGTGAGGGCGACGACCTGATCCGCATCTCCGCAACCGAGGCCGTCACAGTGAGCGGTGGACGTGGCAATGACATGATCGAAGTGCGCAATGGCGGCGGCACCGTCACCCTGTCGCGCAACGATGGGGACGGCGATGATATTGCCATGCTGGCACCTGGGGCAAACCTGACCATCGCCTCTGCCGCGCCCACCAGCCTCACCCGCGAAGGCGACAAACTGCTCCTGCGCTATGCCGATGGCGGCAGCCTCACCCTGAGCGGGATTGATCAGGCGGGAGAGATTTCCCTCGCCAATGCCCGCGGCGGTGATCCTGTACCGCTGCAAATCCCGGCGGCAGACGCCACTGGTGTCGATCTGAGGGTCTGACGTTCGGATCTGACAGAGGCCACGGTTGCCGCGCCTTCAGATACCCCCCGGAAGACAGGAGTATTGGTAGGTACCCAGTGGGCGCACTCGCGCATCGGGCTGCGCGCCCTTCACCGGCGTTGCGCGTATCACTCAAACAAAGACATCTGATCTGGATGCGGCTGCGTAGGTGTCGCAGGGTTGTCCGCACGGACTGCATCAACCAACGCGCGGAGGTCTCTGGCCAAGTCCGGGCACAGCCCTTGCAGACGCGCGGCCTCCTGCGATGCAAAACTGAATTCGCGCGCGCTCATGTGAAACGGCACGTCCTCATCTGCCTCCAAGGTTTCGAGCATCTCTTTGATCGACCAGCCATCGGATAGAAACCCGAGTGCCCGCTCAAAACTCTCGTGCTCGGGATGCGCCCAAGCGATAATTCCGCGCAAGTAGTGGGCAGCCTGCGCGCGATCAGCGCCCTCGCTCAACGTGTTCAACGCGCGGCAAACCTGCACGGCCCATGGTTCGACCCAAACCACCAGAGCTTCAAACAGCGCATCCGCGGGCGGGATCATCGCGGGTGGAATCGAGACATGCCAATGACCCAAATCCCCCCCCGAGAGCGGCAATCCTTCGTAGGCGCAGTAGCTTGCAGGCGCACGTTTGGCCAAGGCGATAAGATGGGCGAAAAAATCAAAGAGCGGTGCCACCGCATCCTCATAGCGACCTGCGATCTGCCAGAGCCACGGCAGTGCCGCCCAAGTGGCCGGGTAGAGCGATTCCTGATGATGGAGGCGATCCCACAGCAACGTATTGCACAACTCCGGGTCCCATTGCTCCAGGAGGCTGGAAAGAGGTCCCCGCACATCCTCCACGCCGTAAGCGCCGGGCAAATGGTCCCAAAGCGGATCATCAAGTAAAAGTTGCATCGTGGCACTATCCGAACTGAAATCTGGCCGGACTGTTACACAACATGCGGCATAGAAAAACCCCGCCCGACGGGTCTGTCTGACGGGGCTTCAAATCTTTTGCGCCGGTGGCTTCAGAAGCCGCGCGGCGTGGGGTGGTTGGAGTAGATCGCGGCGATCTTTTTCACTGCCTCTTCCGGGCTCAGCTCTTCGCTTTCGCCGCTGCGGCGCGAGGTCAGTTCGACCACGCCGTTCTTCAGCCCGCGCGGGCCGACGGTGATGCGCCAGGGCAGACCGATCAGATCCATGGTGGCAAACTTGCCGCCCGCACGTTCCTTGCGATCATCATAGAGCGGCTCCAGACCAATGGCGGTCAGCGCGGCATAAAGCTGCTCGCAGGCCGCGTCGGCCTCATCGTCGCCCTGCTTGAGGTTCACGATCCCGCAGTGGAAGGGGGTGACACCCTCGGGCCAGATGATGCCCTTGTCGTCGTGGCTGGCCTCGATGATGGCGCCGAGAAGACGCGAGACGCCAATCCCGTGAGAGCCCATGTGCACCGGCACGCTGTCGCCCTCGGCGGTCTGCACCGTGGCGCCCAGCGCCTCGGAGTATTTGGTGCCGAAGTAGAAGATCTGGCCAACCTCGATGCCACGGGCAACGCGGCGACGATCCTCCGGGACCTCGTTGAACAGGGTCTCTTCGTGGGTCTCGTCGGTGCGGGCATAACGCGAGGTGAACTCCTCCAGCACCGCCTGGCACTCCGCCACGTCATCATAGTTGATCTCGCGGTCGCCGAATTTCAGATCGGTGATCTCGCTGTCATAGAAGACCTCGGATTCGCCGGTCTCGGCCAGCACGAGGAATTCGTGGGTGTAGTCGCCACCGATCGGGCCACCATCGGCGCGCATCGGGATCGCCTGCAGGCCCATGCGCTCGTAGGTGCGCAGGTAGGTGACCAGATGGCGGTTGTAGGCGTGCAGCGCGTCCTCTTTGCTGAGGTCGAAGTTATAGCCGTCCTTCATGTAGAATTCACGCCCCCGCATCACGCCAAAGCGCGGCCGGATCTCATCGCGGAACTTCCACTGGATCTGATACATCGTCAGCGGCAGGTCCTTGTAGCTGGACACATTGGCGCGGAAGACATCGGTGATCAGCTCCTCGGCGGTGGGGGTGAACAGCATGTCGCGGTCGTGACGGTCCCGAATGCGCAGCATCTCCTCGCCGTAGGCGTCATAGCGCCCGGACTCGCGCCACAGATCGGCGGACTGGATGGTGGGCATCAGCATCGGGATATGGCCCGCGCGCATCTGCTCTTCGTGCACGATGCCTTCGATCTTCTTCAGCACGCGATAGCCCAGCGGCAGCCAGGTGTAGATCCCCGCCGCGGACTGTTTGATCATGCCGGCGCGCAGCATGTAACGGTGGCTGACGACCTGGGCCTCGGAGGGGGTTTCCTTGAGGACAGGCAGGAAATAGCGGGACAGGCGCATAATGGCTCCATGCGGTGAGAGGTGTTTTGCCCGGTGTAGTGGCTGGAACCCGCGTGGACAAGAGTTGAGATGCCTGCAGGATCTGGCGCCCGCGCTCATCCACAAACCGGATCACACACCGCCTTCCCAATGACCCAATGCACGCAAAGGTAATTTTATTACTCGCCTTCAGGCAAAGCCGATATGCGGCGTATCACACCTGCCACAATTGCCCAGTGAAAATTGGCCGATCACAATTGGCCAGCGATACTGGCCCGAAGACAATTGAATACCTCTGCCCGTGTGAATCGGTCAAACCGTGCAAAGCCTCCGACCATTCGACATCAGCACAGCCCGGTGTCGTGACCTGAACAACGCAGCGAATGATCTGCCGTCTGCGCTTGGCCTCGCTGCAAGATTGGACATCGCAGCATGCAGGTCGATCCGGCTGCAGGGGAGCGGCCCTGACATGCCACGCAAGGCAGTCGGACTACTAAACCCTTAGCAGGGTGTATTCGCGACCTTCGAAACGCCAAAGCGATTCCCCCTCGTCCCCGCTGCGCGCCCCTTCGATCCGGCACGAAACAGCGCGCACTCCGCAGCCCAGCCGGTTGCAGCCCCGGATCGGTTCACAGCCACCGCACAGGAGATTTTGCGTCGACGTCCAACCGCAAACTGTGTAAGCAACGGGCCCGTCAGTGTTTTTGATCGCACCTGTTTCGACCTCTTTGCGAGATGTGGCGCGTGCCCGACAGAAATAGTTTTAATTCGACGCAGTTTTTTGACACATTGTCGCCGAATGCGCGTATTCAACGAATGGAATTTCGGCACTATAGGTTTTCTGCCGCCGAATTTCAGGCCAGTCCTTGTTTAGTTTAAAAGATGTGTTGTTGATGAACCAAGCTGCCAATTTCACCCCCGACTCCTATGATGTGCAACTGCGCGAACTTGGATTGGTGGAAGATGAATACGACGCTGGTTTCGACAATCTCACCGCTTTGGCCGCCCGGGTTCTGAAGGCCCCCACCGCATTGTTTTCGGTGGTGCAGCCCAGCCTTGACCGGCAATTTTTCAAGAGCTGCATCGGCCTTCCCAAGCTGGCGGTCGAACTGCGCCAGACCTCACTGTCCTACTCCTTCTGCCAGTATGTGCAGGCCACCAACCAACCGCTGGTGATCGAGGACAGCCGCAGCGACGCTGAGCTGAGAGACAATGCGGCGGTGGTGGATCTGGGCCTGGTCGCCTATCTTGGCGCTCCAATCCATCTGCCGGATGGTGCCCCCATCGGGGCGCTCTGCGTCATCGACACGGTGCCGCGACGCTGGAGCGAAGAGGATCTGGAGACCATTCGGCAGCTCGCGCGCAGTGTTGACGACATGATCGCCCTCCGGCGCGCGCGCGACACGGCTCAGGAAGCGCAGGCTGACGCCCTGCGGGAAGCCGACGCCCGCAAGACCTTTCTGGCGCATATGAGCCACGAGATCCGCACACCGCTGAACGGGATCATCGGCTCCGTCGACCTGCTGATGCGCAACGGGCTGGGACCGACGCAGATGCAGAAGGATCAGACAGAGCTGCTGCGCACCGTCAGCCGCTCCGCACAGAGCTTGCAACGCCTGCTGAGCGACGCCCTCGACATCGCCAAGATCGACGCGGGAAAGCTGGAACTCGCCTCCGCGCCCTTTGACCTGCGTGAAGTGGTGGATGACGCGATCCAGCTGTTTTCGGCGCAGGCCCGCGACAAGGGCATCGACCTCAGCCACAGTTTTGCCGGCATCGAAGTGCAGGAACTGCGCTACGGTGATGCATTTCGACTAAGCCAGATCCTCGGCAATCTACTGAGCAACGCGATCAAGTTCACCGATCATGGAGGGGTCAACCTCTGCCTGCGTGGAACGCCGGAGGCATTGTTCATCACCCTGCGTGACAGCGGCTGCGGCATTGCGCCGGAACAGCTGGATCAGTTGTTCCAACCCTTCATCCAGGCGGATGCCAGCGTTGCGCGCGAACGGGGCGGCACGGGCCTCGGCATGACGATCGTACAGCAGATGGTGGCGCTGATGGACGGGCGCATCCGAGCTGAAAGCACCCCCGGCGAGGGCACAACATTCCGCATGCGACTGCCGCTGCCTGTGACCCAGGCCCAGCCGCACACCGCGCATGCCACACCAGCGCTGTATGACTGCGATGACATGCGCACACCTCCCGCAGAGCCCCTTCAGGGCAAGCGTGTTCTGATCGCGGATGACAGCCCCAGCAACCGGATGGTCCTGCAAAGGATGCTGGAGAACCTCGGCGCCAGCGTCGACAAGGCCTTTGACGGCGGGGACGCCTTTGCGCGCGCAGTGACCAACCGCTATGACGTGATCCTGCTGGATATTCACATGCCCGGTCACAACGGCATTGAAGTGGTGCGCAAATTGCGCGCCCACCCTCGCCATCTTGCACATGCGGCGCTCTGTGTGGCGGTGACCGGAAACACCCGACGCGAACAGGTCACGGCCTATTTCGATGCGGGGTTTGACGCCTGGCTTGGCAAACCACTGCGCCAGTCTGATCTGATCCGGGTCCTGGCCCCACTCATGAAGGACATCCCCGTCCCCGGGCGCTCTCTGACCAACCGCTACGTTGCGGAATGACACAGGCCGCCGCGCAGCAGCGTCCTGTGCACTCGGATCGGCGTAACTCTCTCTTGCAACTGCATGTGCCATGGGCGATCACATAGGCATCGGAAAACAGCCAGAACGAGGATGGCGGATCATGGCACTGCCCGCGCGCAAGCAATTGAAATACTGGGGCGTTGCCGCAGTCCTCTTCGCCGTGGTCATGTGGGCGCTCGGCAATGTGCTGCTGCCCTTCATCCTTGGTGGTGCAATCGCATATATGATCGACCCCCTCGCCGACCGGCTGGAGCGCGCCGGGCTGAGCCGGGAAGGCGCAACCGCGGTGATCACTGTGGCTGCGGTTCTGATTTTCCTGATCATGCTGCTGCTTATCGTGCCCATGCTGGCGAACCAGATGATTGATCTGGTGCAAACCCTGCCTCAGGCCATGTCCAATCTGCGCGACTTTGCCCAGGACCGCTTCCCGGATCTGTTCGAGGAAAACAGCCGCGTGCGCGAGGCGCTCGCAGGGCTGTGGACAATCCTGCAAGACAAGAGCATGGGTCTGCTGCAGACCTTTGTCGGCTCGGCCCTGTCCCTGTTGAACGTTGTGGTGCTGATCGTGATCGTGCCGGTGGTATCGGTCTACCTGCTGGTGGACTGGGACCGGATGGTCGCGCGCATCGACGCCTTGCTGCCCCGCGATCACGCACCGGTGGTGCGCCGCCTGGCGCGCGACATCGACAACGTCCTGTCCTCCTTCGTTCGCGGCATGGGCATGGTCTGCGTGATTCTCGGCACCTATTACGCGGTGGCACTGATGCTGGTGGGGCTGAACTTTGGCCTTGCGGTGGGGTTCGTCGCAGGTCTGGTGACCTTCATCCCCTACCTCGGGGCGATCATCGGTGGCGTGCTGGCGATCGGTCTGGCGCTGTTCCAGTTCTGGGGCGCGCTTGAAGGCGCCGATGGCGAGATGATCCGCCAGGGCACCGACTGGATCCGCATCGCGCTGGTCGCGGGCATCTTCATGATCGGCCAGATGGTCGAGGGCAATTTCCTGACCCCGAAACTAGTCGGCAATTCCGTCGGGCTGCACCCGGTGTGGCTCCTGCTGGCGCTGTCGGTCTTTGGTGCGCTGTTTGGCTTTGTCGGCATGCTGATCGCGGTGCCGGTGGCGGCGGTCATCGGGGTGGTTGCACGTTTTGCCGTGGAGCAGTATCTCGACAGTCGACTCTATCAGGGCCAAAGCCATCGGGATGCTGCGACCCTATCCGTGGACGAGCCGCGCTCCGACATTTGATCCAGACACCAGGCACAGAACAAGCAGACTGACGATGTCCGAACAGCTGAGCTTTGATCTCCCGGCGAAACCGGCGCTGGGGCGGGATGATTTCTTCGTGGCGCCTTCGAACGCGATGGCCGTGGCGCTGATCGACCCCGCCTTTGCCTGGCCCTCGGGCAAACTGGTGCTGAGCGGGCCGAAGGGATCGGGCAAGACCCACCTTGCCCATGTCTGGGCCAAGGAAAGCGGCGCCCGCGTGGTGCCCGCGCAGACCCTGACCGAAGCCGATGTGCCCATGCTGGCAAGCGGCCCCGTCGCCATCGAGGACGTGCCGGAGATCGCCGAGGACGCACTGGCTCAGAAGGCGCTGTTTCACCTGCACAACATGGTGCTGACCCATGGCCACCGTCTGATGCTGACCGGACGCCCGGCGCCGAACCTCTGGGGCCTTGGCCTTGCCGATCTGCAAAGCCGGGTGCAGGCCGCCACCCATGCCGCGATGGATGCACCGGATGACGCACTGCTGGCGGTGGTTCTGGCCAAACTGTTCAACGACCGTCAAATCACCCCGAAACCTGACGTGATCCCCTATCTGGTGGGGCGTATGGACCGCAGCTTTGCCGCCGCACAGGCGGTGGTGGATCAGCTCGACCGGCTGGCGCTGGCGGAACAGCGCACCCTGAGCCGCGCCCTGGCCATCCGCATGATGGCCAACGACCGAGAGCGCGAAGACGGATGAGACGCCCCGTGACAGGATATCGCCTGCGCCCCGGATCCCGCCGCTGCCGAATTGACCTGATCGCCCTGATAGACCATCCTTCCCACAGCCAAAACGCCCCGGAGTCTGCATGACAATCCAGTCTGACGCCCCGACACACGCCGCCTCGGACATCACATCCGCCGGGCTGGACAGTCCCGAGGCCCCGCAGCCCGATGCACCGGGCGAGGACTGGGGCCCCTATGGCCGACCGCTGTTTGACGACCCGGACGCGCGCGCACTAAAGCGAGTCGGCGTGGTCGATGTGGGCTCGAACTCGGTGCGTCTGGTGGTGTTTGACGGCGCCGCCCGCAGCCCGGCCTATTTCTACAATGAAAAGATCATGTGCGGCCTCGGCGCGGGCCTGTCGGAAACCGGCAAGCTGAACCCGAAGGGCCGCGCCCGCGCGCTGGCGGCGCTGCAGCGCTTTCAGATGCTGGCGGATGGGTTGCTGCCCTACCCGCTGACCGTGGTGGCCACCGCAGCGGTGCGCGACGCCAGCGACGGGCCGGAATTCTGCGCCGAGGTGGAGGCCGCCACCGGCCTGCGCATCCGGGTCATCACCGGCGCCGAAGAGGCGCGGCTGTCGGCACAGGGTGTGCTCTTGGGCTGGCCCGGCGCCTATGGTCTGATCTGCGACATCGGCGGCTCCTCGATGGAGCTGGCGGAGATCCACGACGGCGAGGTCGGCAAATGCGTGACCTCCAACCTCGGCCCGCTGAAACTGAAGGACATCACGGGCGGACGGCGCGGGCGCAAGAAACACATCGACGAGGTGATGACCGGGCTGCGTGACCAGATGGGTGATCAGCGCGACCGGCTGTTCCTGGTCGGCGGCAGCTGGCGGGCCATCGCCCGCGTCGACATGTTGCGGCGCAACTACCCGCTGACGGTTCAGCATGAATACCGCATGACCGCCAAGGACGTGCGCGAAACCGCGAAATTCATCGAAAAGAACGACCTCGACAAGATCCGCAGCGATTGCGGCATTTCCTCGGCGCGGATGGCCTTGGTTCCTTATGCGGTGGATGTGCTAGCCCGGCTGGTGAAGACATTCCGCCCCAAGGACATCGCGATTTCGAGCTATGGTATCCGCGAGGGGCTGCTCTATGAACAGATGCCCGAGCGTCTGCGCCAGCGCGACCCGTTGATCGAGGCGGCGCGCTTTGCCGAGGCGAAGGACGCGCGGGTTCCGGGCTTTGGCAAGACGCTCTATACCTTTGTGAAACCCCTGTTTTCCGGCGCGCCTTATGCCAAGTTACGATTGGTGAAGGCGGCCTGCGTGCTGCATGATGTCAGCTGGCGCGCGCATCCCGATTACCGCGCCGAAGTCTGTTTCGACAATGCCACCCGCGCCAATCTGGGCGGGCTGAAACACTCCGAACGGATCTTTCTCGGCATGGCGCTGCTGCATCGCTATCGCAACAAGCGTCAGGGCACCCATTTCGAGCATCTCTATGATCTGCTGGCCCCAGAAAAGCAGAAAGAGGCAGAGATCCTCGGCAAGGCCATGCGCTTTGGCGCCATGCTGATGGTGGGCGAGGATCAGGACATCGGCAGCCTGCGCTGGCAGCCGCGCAAACGCTTCCTGCATGTGGAATTGCCCGCCGCCAGCGCGCCGCTCTTTGGCGAGGTGGCGCAATCGCGGCTTATGTCACTGGTCAATGCACTGGAGGCTGAGGTGCGCGTCACTGTGGAAGGCAAGCGCGGCGCGCTGCTGCAAAAGGACTCGCGGGAGTAATAAAACTCCCCGGACCAGGTCCCTTGCCATTGGGCATCTTCGGATGTGGCGGCAGTTCAGCGCCCCCCGACATACCAATTGTGCGCGCCATCACGAGGCGGTGCTGCCGCCCGTGTGCCGGTTGTGCCATCCCGGTTCAGTCGGATCGCAGGAGAAAACGGCGATCTTGTTGTCCTGCGAGGCGCTAAGGTCGCCGACAGAAGAGTGCGCCGCCTAAGAGGCGTTCCACTGGCCGTCCTGTAAAAGCCCCACTTACAATTCGATACTGCCGTCTTCATCCGCCTTTGGTGCCTCCCCCTCCGGCAGCGGCTCCTTGCGACGGATGATGATGTCGCCGTTGGGCAGGATCTCCGGCATCTCGTAGACGCTCCAGTCCTCCACCTGATCGGCAATCTCCGCCAGCGCCGGACCCATCTCGGTCAGGAAACTGCGCATGGAGGGGCCGATTTCGGCAAAGAGACGTGCTGCCTCCTCCAGGGTTGGCTCCATCTCACGGCGCAGACCCTCGAAGAACAGCTCCGCCCCGCGCTCCATCAGCGACGGCGCGCCATCGCTATCTGGGGTGGTTTGGTCCTGTGCAAGCACCGGCAGTGCGGGCAACATCAGCGCCAACCCCAAAACGCGGGGCAGTCGGCGCAGCGAAGAGAACGAGAGAGCATGTGTCATACCCGAAGTATAGCGCGCCTGTGTAACAGGTATAGAGGTCGCGTGGCGCGGTCCCCTCCGTCACAGACATATGGCAATCTCTTGCCGCACCTCGGTTCACGTCGACCAGCGCGCATCCATACAAAATACGCTACTGGATTGGCAGCTCGACTGTGCATCAGACACGGCGGCGCAGGCCCGCGCAGTCACCCGCCCGACGGACGGGTCAGATCCAGATCTAGCGTGACGGGAAAGTGGTCCGAAGCCGCCAGCAGGGCCTGGCAGAGATCCGGCGTGCCATAGCAGCCGGCATCCTCGAACGGGTGCCAGATGCGCCATTGCGGATCAAACGACATCAGCTCCGGCGACACCATTGCGTAGTCCAGAAGCGCCTGAAAATATCGCTTATCCAGATGGTTATAAAAACGGGCTGATGTAGGGAGCCCCTGCCGATTGGGTCGCAGCAGCTGGCGGGCATGGGGGTCCACCAGCTCGGCCCCCATGATGATTTCCACCGAAGAGCGGCCAAACAGAGCCTCGTAGACATCCAAGCCGGGACCATCGTTGAGATCGCCCATCAGCACCAGCGGCACAGCTGCCTGCAGATGATCCTCGATCCGCGCCCGCAGCCAGACTGCCTGTGCCAGCTGCTTGCGCCGATTGGTGATTGAAATCGCGCGGGCATCCTCGGGCGTCCGTGCGCCATGCGGAGCCTTGGATTTCAGATGCGCGCCGATCAGGCGAAAGGGCAGGCCTGCGCGCGGGGTGATCTGCAGCTCCATCGGCGGTTTGGAAAAGCGCACCAGATCCGCCCTCGCATCCACATCGAGGTCGATCTCAAAACTGCCGTCAAAGCGCGGCGCCTGGGGCGAGGAGACTGGTGCATGGACCGCCTCCAGCACCGTTGCATCATAGAGAAAGGCGATCTCCTGCTGGGTGTCATTGGCAAAGCCCATCACCACGTCACGGGTGCGCAGCCCGGCCCAATTGGCAAAATTTTCCAACGCCCGCAGTGTGTTCTGGTGCTTTCCGCTATTGGGGGCCTCCACCACGACGATGCCATCCGCATTGATCGCTCGCAGCACAGATGCAATCGCGTCGGCCTGCGTCCTGCGGCTGATGCCGTGCCGTCCCGATGGCCCCTCATCAAGCCGCAGCCCGTCCGCGTCATCAAAGAGGTTGGCGAACCATTCGATGTTATACGTGCTCAGGCGCATGATCTCGGGCCTGCGCCGTGCCGCTGATATCGTCCCAGGCGCGGTTGATATCGGCCATGCGTTTCTCGGCCAGTCGGATCGCCTCGGGCGGGACACCGCGGGCGATCATCGCATCCGGATGATTGTCGCGCACCAGCCGTCGCCAGATGCGCCGTATCTCCTCCAACGGTGTGCCGGGCTGCACGCCAAGCACATCATGGGGATCACGCGGTGCGCCCTCGACAAACCGCGCCCGCAATGACCGGAACTGCGCGTCGGACTGCCCGAAGATCCGGCTCACATCCTCAAGAAACGCATTTTCATTCGGGTGATAAAAGCCATCGGCAATGGCGATATGAAACAAGCCCTCCATCAAATCGCAGAGGGTTCCAGGGTCATCGGCAAACATCGCCCCAATGCGGCGGGCATAATCATCGTAGCCTGCGATGTCCTGTCGCGCGAGGTTGAACACCCGCGCGGCCTGCACCTCGTCCTCGGCTGCAATCTGGAACACATCCCGAAACGCGGCAACCTCGTCGCGGGTCACCTGCCCGTCCGCCTTGGCCATCTTTGCCCCCAAAGCAATCACCGCAATGGTAAAGGCCACCGAGCGTTCCGGCGGCGTGCGCAAGCGGTCGAAAACCTGGCTCAGGCTTTCGCCATTGGCGAGCGCGGAGAGCGCTTCGGTTATGCGAGTCCAAAGTGACATGAGGGCAGTTTACCTGCGAAAGGCGCCGGTGTCAGGCGGGGCATGTCCCTCCTCACGGAGAATTTTCCACGATCGCACAGGATCGCGCCACTGGCCCGGCGGCCCGTCAGCGCACAATCGTCATGCAAGTGTTCGCACCCCATGCGGTGTGTCGATCTCAGCGCGGATGTCAGCTGGTCCCGCCTCAAACACGACACGCGCATCTGGGAGCGCCAGCATGGCACGCAGCACCTCCGCCTCCGGGTGGCAGATTATCAGGCGCCGGAGGCCGCAGCCCTGCTGGGTCAGCCGCGTGGCCGGATGCGGCCCCTGCCATTGCATCAACGCAGGACAGCAATTGTCAAAGGGCAGGATCCCGGTTTCGGGCACCGCCATCTGCCAGCTGAGATCGCCGCGTGTCAGCGACACCGGCTGACCAGCATCCACCTCCTGCGCGGCCAACGTGACCAGCGTGGCGTCCAGATCATCGCAGCGGCAGATCCAGGTGCCGATCCGAGGCGGACCACTAAACCGGTCAAGGTCGAACCAGCGTGGGCTGCGCTCTGGCGTGGCACCGGGGTCAATGGCGATCGCCTCCAGATACAGCCCGCCCTCAAGGCCAAGCAACGCGTTATGGGTACCGAACACCTGATGCTGCCCACCGGGCTGCAGCGGCACACCTAGCGCCTGCTCCACATGCGCGGTGGCCTCCTCAAGCGTGTCCCCGGCAACGGCGAAGTGATCAAGTTCCATATGCGTATCCTTTGGCAGCCGCGCGTGTTGCGCTCAGTCATTTACCCAAACTTTCCGGGCTGTTGCATAGCGTAACGCCCCAGCCTCAGAAGAAAACCCCATGCCTGCGGTGGCTGTGTCCAGAGGGTCGAAACATCGGGGCATATCTGCTTGATCTCAAGTTAACTTGAGCAATTAAGGTGCGAGTCGCGGGGCATTCCCCACCAGACAACCCGGAGACAGAACATGCACTCAAACTGGTCACCCGACGATTTACTTGGCCTGTATGAAACTCACCTGACAGTCCGCGACCTAGATCGGGCGCTGGACTTTTACACCAATAAACTGGGCCTGACGCTGGCGCGCCGACTGCCGGAGCGCAAGGTCGCCTTTCTCTGGGTCGGACCGAAGGAGACCGGCATGCTGGGGCTTTGGGAGGTCGGCAGCGCACCGATGGGATTGCAGCTGCATTTCGCGTTTCGGGCCACCCGGTCGGCGGTGCTGCACAGCTGCCAGACGCTTGCGACACGCGGGATTACGCCGCTGGGGTTCACAGGCGAACCGGTACAGGAGCCGGTGGTGCTGGGGTGGATGCCAGCGGTGTCGATCTATTTCAAGGATCCGGATGGCCACTCTATCGAGATGCTGAATATGCTCGATGAGGCGCCCGATGCGGCATTCGGCGTGCGCAGCTACTCGGACTGGCAGAACCGCTGAAGCCATCATCAGCTGAAGCCATCATCATAGGGCACACGACATCGTGGAAAACGACGGGCGGGCTCCCGCCCGTCCCGGTGGCATGATACATGCCACCACGCCCGTTGGGCGTGGCGCGTTGCCCCAGATGGGGCAACGCGCGCAGCCGACCCTCAATGAGGGTCGGCTGCCACCGGATAGCTTCAGACCTCAGCCACGCGCCGCGCGGATCAGTTCCAGAATATCCTGAGCAGCCGTCGGGATATTGGTGCCGGGACCAAAAATCGCCTTGACGCCCACCTTGGTCAGGAAGTCGTAGTCCTGCTGCGGGATCACCCCACCGCAGATCACGATGATATCCTCGGCACCCTGCGCCTTCAGCTCGGCGATCAGCTGCGGCGCCAGCGTCTTGTGACCTGCCGCCTGGGACGAGATGCCGATCACATGCACATCGTTGTCGATCGCATCCTGCGCCGCCTCCGCAGGGGTCTGGAACAGCGGCCCGACGTCGACGTCAAAACCGATGTCGGCAAAGGCGGTGGCGATGACCTTTGCGCCACGATCATGCCCGTCCTGGCCCATCTTGACCACCAGAAGACGTGGGCGGCGACCCTCTTCCTCGGCGAAGTCCTCGATCGACTTCTGGATCGCGGCAAAGCCCTCGTCGCCCTCGTAAGCAGCGCCATAAACACCGGCGAGGGTCTTCACTTCGGCGCGATGGCGGCCGAATTCCTTTTCCATAGCCATGCTGATCTCCCCAACGGAGGCCCGGGCACGGGCGGCTTCGACCGCAGCCTCGAGCAGGTTGCCACCCTCACGCGCGCGACGGGTCAGTTCACCCAGCGCCGCCTCGCAAGCCTCGGTGTCGCGGCTGGCGCGGATGCTCTCAAGCCGCTTGATCTGACTATCGCGCACCTTGACGTTGTCCACATCGAGGATGTCGATCGGGTCTTCCTTGTCCTTGCGGTACTTGTTGACGCCGACGATCACCTCTTCGCCGCGGTCGATCATCGCCTGACGGCGGGCGGCGGTTTCCTCGATGCGCAGTTTCGGCATGCCGGAGGCGACGGCCTTGGTCATGCCGCCCATCTCTTCCACTTCCTGCATCATCGCCCAGGCCTTATCGACCAGCTCAGCGGTGAGGCTTTCGACATAATAGCTGCCCGCCAGCGGGTCGACCACATTGGTGACACCGGTTTCTTCCTGCAAAATCAACTGCGTATTCCGCGCAATTCGTGCAGAGAAATCGGTAGGCAAGGCGATCGCCTCGTCCAGCGCATTGGTGTGCAGACTTTGCGTGCCGCCCAGAACCGCACTCATCGCCTCATAGGCGGTGCGGATGACGTTGTTGTAGGGGTCCTGCTCCTGCAGGCTCACGCCGGAGGTCTGGCAATGGGTGCGCAGCATCTTGGAGCGGTCGCTCTCAGCGCCAAATTCGGTCATCACCCGGTGCCACAGGGTGCGGGCCGCGCGCAGTTTGGCGGATTCCATGAAGAAATTCATGCCGATGGCAAAGAAGAACGACAGCCGACCGGCGAATTTGTCCACATCCATGCCGGCCTCGATGGCGGCTTTGACGTATTCGCGCCCGTCCGCCAGCGTATAGGCCAGCTCCTGCACCAGGTTCGCGCCGGCCTCCTGCATGTGGTAGCCGGAAATCGAGATCGAGTTGAATTTCGGCATCCCATCCGAGGTATATTCGATGATGTCGGAGATGATCCGCATCGAGGGTTCCGGCGGATAGATATAGGTATTGCGGACCATGAACTCCTTGAGGATGTCGTTCTGGATGGTCCCCGACAGCTGGGATTTGTCATGGCCCTGCTCTTCGCCCGCAACGATGAAGCTGGCCAGGATCGGGATCACCGCGCCATTCATGGTCATCGAGACCGAGACCTGATCCAGCGGGATGCCGTCAAACAGGATCTTCATGTCCTCGACACTGTCGATGGCGACACCGGCCTTGCCCACATCGCCCATCACCCGTTCATGGTCGCTGTCATAGCCGCGGTGGGTGGCGAGATCAAAGGCGACGGAGACGCCCTGCTGACCGGCGGCGAGGTTGCGGCGATAAAAAGCGTTGGAATCCTCGGCGGTGGAGAAACCGGCGTATTGGCGGATGGTCCAGGGGCGACCGGCGTACATGGTCGCCTTGACGCCGCGGGTGAAGGGGCCAAAGCCCGGCAATGTGCCCATATGGCCGAGGTCTGCGGTATCCTCGGCGGTATAGATCGGTTTTACGTCGATGCCTTCGAGGGTCTGCCAGGTGAGATCCTCCAACGCACGGCCGCGCAGCTCTTTTTCAGCCAGCGCCCGCCAGTCTTCCGGTGTCTGGGTCATGCAATGGTCCTCTTGTCAGATCGTCCTGCGACACGTGTTCCGCCGCAGTGTTATTGTCGGGTTTGACGTCCGATTTGTTCGGATCTTCAACCAGTTCTGCGAGCCCGTCGGCACCGCCGACCAGCCACATCATATCGTCGTAGTAACTCTCCCGCAGGCTGGCGGTTTCAGCCTCAGAAAACGGCATCCAGCGCCCATCGCCCTCAGGCAGCAGCCGGGCAAAACGCTCCGGCAGATCGGCGCGCAGCTCCGGCAATCTGGAGCTGGAATTGAGCCGGAATCGACCCCGTACAGCGGGACAATTCACACCGGTCACCGCAGAAAGTTGCGCCTCGGGCTGGCTGGCAAAGACTTCATGCGCAAAGACCCTGATGCGGGCCCCTGGCATGGCGCAATATATATCATGAATGACGTCGCGCCAGCTGCGCGTCGCCTCGGCGATGCGCTCCAGCGTACGGGCATTGGACATCCGCAAGGACTGTTCCAGACGCACGGCCATGGCAGAGGCCCAATAGCTTTCGGGACTGCGGATGTTCAGCATCACATCGGTGACCGCGCCGCCAAAGGCATGGTCCAGGCGCGACAGATGCTCTCCCGCACCGGGATACAGCTGCCCGAGAGAGAGGTTCTGTTCCAGCTTGCCCATCATATTGGCATCCGACACCACCAGCGATGCGGTCCCGGCGTCACGCAATGCGCAAAGCTGCAGCGCAATACGCCCCTTGGCACGTGTCACAGGGTCGCGGCCCGTCACCGACAATGCGCCGGGTTGGATGCCGTGCAGCAGCCCCTTGCGCGTGCGGTCCGGTCCCATCATGGCAATGCCGTATTGCGACAGCTGATCGCCCTTCCGGGTCATGTAGTTCTGAAAATTGCGCGTTGCGCAGCGGTGCGCACCGATATGCAGAATGACTTTCATCGCAGGTTCTCCTTGCGCCAGCGGGGGGCATCGGAGACAGCATGGCGCGTCAGGTGTTCCATCGCGCTTAACAGAAGATGATTTTTTTGTGTCTTCCACGGTTTCAGAGGTCGCTTTTAAGCTTGGACCACATATATTTATGCTCATAGGAGAGCGTATGAACAAATTGAATACACTGGCCCTGCTTGCCACAGTTGCCACCCTGCCGCTGGCCCTCGCGCCTGCCGTTCTGGCCGCACAGGAAAGCCCGCAGCCGCCTGCTCCCTCGGTGGCAGGCCTGAGCGATGATGCCTCCCCGGTAGATCTGACCGCAGAAGAGGCGGAGCCCGCCTTCGAGATCCGCGACGGGTATGAGGTGGAGATCGGCGAATACCGGTGGACCCACCGCCCGGTGGTGGTCTTTGCCGACAGCCCGGCAGATCCGCGGTACCAAGAGCAGATCGACGAGTTCCTGCAGGACATTCCGGCCCTGATGACCCGCGATGTTCTGGTGTTTGTCGACACCGATCCGGACGCCAAATCCGCCCTGCGCAAGAAACTGCGACCACGCGGGTTCATGCTGGTGCTGATCGGCAAGGATGGCGGTGTGAAGCTGCGCAAACCGCTGCCATGGAGCGTGCGGGAGTTGAGCCGCACCATCGACAAGATGCCGATGCGGCAGCGCGAAGTCGAAGACCGACGGGGCGGTTGAGCGCTGCGCGCCCTGCCCTGCCAACCGTATCGGCCCGACCAACCCTGCCGAACCTGCCATCCGTGGACGTAATCCGTTAGGAGGTGCGGCCGCGCGAGTAGAACAGGCGCCGGTTGCGCCGGTCGAAGACCGCCATGAACTTTTCTTCCGGCTCGAAGATCAGCACCGAAGTCGGGTCCAGAAGCGCGTTGAAATAGGCCTCTTCCATCTCTACTGCCATGCAGTCCTTGCCGCTGGTGCCCGAAGACAAAACCCCGATGCCCTGCGGCAGATCGCGGGTCATGATCTGCTCGGTGACCACGGTGGGTGACATGCCGTCGATCTCGAATGCAACCGCGGTGCCCTCGGTGATCATGCGCATGCCGGTTTCGACATCGCGGACCTTTTTCACCATGGAGCTGATGCGGGTGGCCTTCACCTCGAACAAAGCGGCGGTGCAGTTCACGCGGGAAAAGAAATAATGCGTCTCGCCCAGCTTGACCCAGTCTTCCACCTGCGCGCGCACCTTCTCCTCCTGGTCGAGGCTGCAAGCCGCAATCAGCGCGGCACTCAGCAGAGCCAAAACAGTGGCACGCATAGGGCGACTGGAACGGGGCAAGGACATAGGTAGGACCACGGGCAAGACCTTCAGAAACTTTGGCGCGCACTTGGGACCGGGGCGCAAAGCGACCCGGCAAGCTGAATGTGCCAACCCTATGGCGCGGGCGTTCAGAAAGCCTTAACACACCCCGCGTAAGCGCAGGATTTTGCGGTATTTTTGACCCGCGCGCATACGCCCTGCCGGGGCCGTCCGGCCACCGGGTTGGATCAGGGAATATCCGGGCGCGCGGGGTCATCAGATCATTCGAATTCGATGATCACGTCGTCGACGGCAAGGCTGTCACCGGCGGCGGCGTTGATCTTGGAGACCACGGATTGCTTCTCGGCACGCAGGATGTTTTCCATCTTCATCGCCTCGATCGTGCAGAGCGGCTGGCCTTCCTGCACCTCCTGCCCCACTTCGACGTCGATTTTCACCACCAGACCCGGCATCGGGCACAGCAGCATCTTGGAGGTGTCGGGCGGCAGCTTCTCCGGCATCAAGGCGGCCAGTTCCGCCTGACGGGGACGGCGCACATGCACCTTCAGCTCTGCCCCACGGCTGCGCACGCGGAACCCTTGGGTGATCTTGTCGACCTTGAGCACCAGCGGCGCGCCATCGGTCTCTACATGCGCCAGCAGGTCGCCCGGCGTCCAGTCGGAGGTCACGCGAATGGCGGCGCCGTCCTCCTCGAAGGTCACCGTGGCGCCTTCGGGATCGGCGGCGACATGAGTCTTGAAGGTCTGCCCCTGCAGATCCACCACCCAATGGTTGCCGACACGGCGTTCGTGGTTGTCCATCCGGCCCGACACCTGGGTGCGGCGGATTTCGGCAATCCGATGCATGGCGGCACAGGAGGCGGCGATGCGGCGCAGGTCGCCCTCGGGCAGCTCCACCCCGCTAAAGCCGTCGGGATATTCCTCGGCGATGAAGGCGGTGGTGATGTCGCCGGAGATGAACTTTGGATGATCCATCACCGCCGCCAGGAACGGCAGGTTGTGCCCGATGCCCTCGACCTCGAAACTGTCGAGCGCGATGCGCATCGCCTCGATCGCCGCCTCCCGGGTTGGTGCCCAGGTGCAGAGCTTAGCAATCATAGGGTCGTAATACATTGAAATCTCGCCGCCTTCGTAGACGCCGGTGTCATTGCGAATGACCACGGGGCCCGCCTCGCCCGGCGCCACGCCGGGGGTATAGGCGGCGGTTTCCGCTGGCGGGCGGTAGCGGGTCAGGCGGCCGATCGAGGGCAGGAAGTTGCGATAAGGATCCTCGGCATAAAGCCGGTTCTCGATCGCCCAGCCGGTGAGTTTGACGTCATCCTGAGTGATCGACAGTTCCTTACCTGCCGCGACACGGATCATCTGCTCGACCAGATCGACGCCGGTGATCAGCTCGGTCACCGGGTGTTCCACCTGCAGGCGCGTATTCATTTCGAGGAAGTAGAAATTCCGCTCACCATCGACGATGAATTCCACCGTCCCGGCAGAGGCATAGCCCACCGCCTTGGCCAGCGAGACCGCCTGTTCGCCCATGGCGCGGCGGGTCTCTTCATCGAGGAAGGGGCTAGGCGCTTCTTCTACCACCTTTTGGTTGCGGCGTTGGATCGAGCATTCACGCTCGCCCAGATAGACGCCGTTGCCATGCGCATCGCAGAGCACCTGGATCTCGATATGGCGCGGCTGGGTGACGAATTTCTCGATGAAGATCCGATCGTCGCCAAAGGAGCTGGCGGCCTCATTCTTGGAGGACTGGAAGCCTTCACGGGCCTCTTCGTCATTCCAGGCGATGCGCATGCCCTTACCACCGCCCCCGGCGGAGGCCTTGAGCATCACCGGATAGCCGATCTCGCCGGAGATCTTCACCGCCTCGTCCGCGTCCTCGATCAGCCCCATGTAACCGGGCACGGTGGAGACACCGGCCTCTTGGGCGATCTTCTTCGAGGTGATCTTGTCGCCCATCTTCTCGATCGCGCCCACCGGCGGGCCGACAAAGGCTACGCCCTCGGCCGAGAGCGCCTCGGCGAATTTGGAGTTTTCTGACAGGAAGCCATAGCCCGGATGCACCGCCTGCGCGCCGGAGGCCCGGATCGCCTCCATCACCTTGTCGATGACGATATAGGATTGGTTGGCCGGCGCCGGCCCCACATGCACCGCCTCATCCGCCATCTGCACATGCAGCGCCTGGCGGTCGGCATCGGAAAAGATCGCGACCGTCTGGATGCCCATCTTGCGCGCGGTCTTGATGACGCGGCAGGCGATTTCCCCCCGGTTGGCGATCAGGATCTTGTCAAACATGGGCTGTCCCTTGTGGTCGGTGTTGAGATGTCGGACGCGCGCACGCAAAACCGCCGCGCACGGAGATCATCCGTGGCGGCGGCGTGCCAGCGTCGTGGGAAACGGTCAGGGGGACGCGGATCAGCTCCGCGCCCCGGGCGCCCTTAGCAGCGGCCCGGATTTTCCTGACAGTAGATGAGGTTGCCTGCGACGCCAACGGCGGCACCGGTGACCAGACTGCCGTTGAGCAGCGCGGCGCCGGCCGCACCTGCGCCGGCGCCATAGAGCGCCTGTTCGCCAGTGGTGTCGCCGCATGCGGCAAGGGCCGTGGTGCCTGCGATGAGGGCGGCAATGATAGATTTGCGCATCGAAATGCTCCTTTGGGAGGGACTGCTAGATTGCGTCTCACTTTGCCTGGACAACGCGGAGCGTCCAGATATGTTCCATGCATAGTATTGCGATGGGCGACGGATCGCCCGTGAAACTGGCGCAAATGGCAAGGTTTCGCCCATCTGCGCCGACAGCCGCCATTAGGGTCGATGTCGAATTGGACAGAAGCGCTACCGCCCTGCCCCGTCAGGGTTTTTCGCGGCGCAGGCAGACTGCGAACCGCGGCAAACAGGGAGAGAGAGTGGGGACCAAAAATGGGCAGCTGGCGCGGGGATGCACACAGCTGCCCAGTCAGGTTTTGGGGCCAGAACAGCAACCAGAAGGGACGAAATGGCTGTGACGGCTGGTTTGACCCTACAGCCATCTGCAGGCCTGAAAACCAAATCGTAAGCGTATGGATTTTTTGGGCAGTGGGCCGCGCACTTTCCAAATGTGAGAGCGGGAATGCGCCGATCAGGCCCGGACATCCCTCTGAATGCGCAGCTTTTTGCTGCAACAGGAGGGGCATTCGGGCGATATGGCGCATATCCCGCATACGATCAGCCCTCAAAGGCCTCAGGGAACGACCTGCGCGCCACATCGACGTCAATCACCAGCAGCGAGTCGTAGCTTTCAGGGTCGAAGGGGTCATCCACGGCCACCACCTCGCGCCCGAACAGCCAACTCAGCCGCCCTGCGTCGAGATTGCCGCGCTCAAACGGCTGGTCGCCGAAGCATTCCCACAGCGCTTTCATGAAACCGGCATCGGCCCGCTTGTCCGCAGGCCTGCGATCACGATACCGCTCGCGCTTGGTGATCGGTGTGACGCCCTTGGGATTGGGGCGGCGGATAATATATTGGAAATCTGTGCCCGGAAGACGGCCCGGAAAGCCGCGATGTTTTAGCATGGGTGTGCCTCCGGTCCGGCACCCCGCAGGTCGGAAAGGTCCGGCCACAGGGCCGGACCCCTGAAGTGATTACTTGTATTTGCCGGTGTAGACCGGTTCTTGCGAGATCGGCTCGGGCTCGACCACGACGAATTCTTCTTCGCGCTGGCCTGCGCATGCGGAAACGGCGGCCACGAGACCGGCGAGAGTGAGAAGTTTGATGCTCTTGGACATGTCAGTCTCCTAAGATCATTAATGAAACCTGCACGGGCGCGTGCCCGTACCTCTGTCAGCCTGGCGGAAAACCCACCCGACCGAGGCGCATTTTTGCGTCCTGCGCGCAGCATAGCGGCATTGGTTTCAAGGTTATATGAAAATTCCGCGTCTCCAGCGGCCTGTGGCGCGAAAATCGCAGAAAAGTGCCGATGTGGTGTCTCGGGCAGCAGCATCAGAACCCCTCCCAGACGCAAACACCATCATCGACGCGGTAGGTCTCGAAGAACTGCGTCGCTTCGGGTGCGGTGCTGCCAAAGGGCAGATCGCGATCCGCCAGCGAAATCACCACGCGGTCCGGCGCAAGCGCGTGGTGTGTCAGGTATGGCACGGCCAGCTTGGCACAGAGGAAATCAATATCAGTGGCGCTGGCCTCCTGCGTCGTCTGCTCCGCAATCTGCGGCGCCACAAAGCGAAACCGCGCCCAGAGCGCACCGGGCGCCGTGTCCAGCAGCACCTCGGAGAGGGTCACAGGCTGGCCAGAGGGAACTGTGATTGCGCTGGCAGCCGGTGCCTCGCCCTGCCCCGATGCGGCGTCCGCGCCGCTGCCGAGCACCAGCGCGACGCATGAAACAGCCACGGCACACAGGTGTTGCACAGGCGCAGAACGCCGACTGACGGGCGCAACTTCAACCACTGCTTGTGCTGGAAATTGTGGGAAAGATCCAAATTTGCCGCAGCCCCGACCCCAATCAGATCGGGCTCCTCCTGCCGGGGCTGCGGGCGCTGCGCCTAGGGCGCGCGCTAAACTCAATTCGGCTGTGGCAGAGCATGCAACCGATTCGGCCTCTGAGTCAAACCCTGTTACAAATTTGTGCAAAACCATATGATCCCGCCCAACCTGCGATCTGTTTGGGAACATGCTGGCGGCATACCGGCGCAATTGCGTCACCCCGGATGCAATTTGCCCGAACATTCCCCTATTATTGCGCTGTTTTAGCGGCATCACAGGGTCCTCCCGGAGCGCTGCGCCTGAGCCACCCAACGGGCGCGCCGCGCCGGGCACGCCAAAACCGCCCCGATCTCTGCCGCCAGACCCGGCGCCACCGGGGCCGCGACTCGCCCGCCCGCCTCAACGCGAATCACCTCGCCCTGCCGGGTCAGCCGCACTACCGGAGAGAACCCCCGCACCCGCTGCAGCGCCCGCCACATGTCCTGACGGATCTGATGTGCCAGCCGCATGGGATCACCCACAGGGAGAGTGGTGGTGGCCACCACGTCAAACCGGGCGGGCAGCTGTCGGGAGAGCGTCAGCTCCCCCTCAGCGCGGGATATGTGCCAGCGAGGTGCCATGGGGATCCGGGATCAAAGCGGGATGTTGTCGTGTTTCTTCCACGGGTTCTGCAGCTTCTTGTTGCGCAGAGAGGCAAAGGCGCGCGCCACCCGGCGGCGGGTCGATTTCGGCTGGATCACCTCGTCGATAAAGCCGCGCTCTGCCGCCACAAAAGGATTGGCGAAACGGTCCTCATAATCCGCAGTATGCGCTGCGATCTTCTCCGCATCCTTCAGGTCGGCGCGGTGGATGATCTCGGTCGCGCCCTTAGCGCCCATCACCGCGATCTCCGCCGTCGGCCAGGCGTAATTGAAATCGCCGCGCAGATGCTTGGAGGCCATCACGTCATAGGCGCCACCATAGGCCTTGCGGGTGATCACCGTGACCTTGGGCACCGTCGCCTCGCCGTAGGCAAACAGCAGCTTGGCGCCGTGCTTGATGACGCCGCCGAACTCCTGGGAGGTGCCCGGCAGGAAGCCCGGCACGTCGACAAAGGTCAGGATCGGGATTTCAAACGCATCGCAAAAGCGCACGAACCGCGCGGCCTTGCGTGAGCTGTCGATGTCCAGACAGCCGGCCAGCACCATCGGCTGGTTTGCCACCACGCCCACGGTCCGCCCCTCAAGGCGCACAAAGCCGGTGATGATGTTCTTGGCGAAGTCTTCCTGGATCTCGTAGAAATCACCCTCATCGGCGACCTTCGTGATCAGTTCCTTCATATCATACGGCGTGTTGGCGTTCTCCGGGATCAGCGTGTCCAGGCTGTCCTCGATCCGGGCCGGATCATCGAAGAACGGGCGCACCGGAGATTTCTCACGATTGTTGGCGGGCAGGAAGTCCACCAGACGGCGCACTTCGGCCAGGGCCTCGACATCGTTTTCAAAAGCGCCATCAGCGACGGAGGATTTCTTGGTGTGGGTGGAGGCGCCGCCCAGCTCCTCGGCTGTGACCTGTTCGTTGGTCACGGTCTTCACCACATCCGGGCCGGTCACGAACATATAGGATGTGTCCTTCACCATAAAGATGAAGTCGGTCATCGCGGGGCTGTAGACCGCGCCGCCCGCACAAGGCCCCATGATGACGGAGATCTGCGGGATCACGCCGGAGGCCATAATGTTGCGCTGGAAGATCTCGGCATAGCCGGCGAGCGCATCGACGCCTTCCTGAATGCGCGCGCCACCAGAATCGTTGAGACCGATGATCGGCGCGCCGTTCTGGATCGCCATGTCCTGGATCTTGCAGATCTTCTGCGCGTGGGTCGCTGAAACGGACCCGCCAAGAACGGTGAAATCCTGGCTGAACACATAGACCTGGCGGCCGTTGATGGTGCCCCATCCGGTGATTACCCCGTCGCCTGCGGGCTTATTGTCCTCCATGCCGAAATCGGTACAGCGATGGCTGATGAACATGTCGAACTCTTCAAAGCTGTCCTCGTCCAGCAGCAGTTCGATGCGTTCGCGCGCGGTCAGCTTGCCGCGGGCATGCTGTGCATCGATGCGTTTCTGTCCGCCGCCAAGGCGCGCGTCTTCGCGGCGCTCTTCGAGTTCGGCAAGGATATCCTTCATGGCAAATGCCCCCTGATCAGTTTGGGCCCAATGTTTCGAACGTATTTTGAACCGGGTTCGTTATCGGCGACCCTAACGCGCAGCCAGCATCAGCCCAAGGCAAATATCGCAAATTTGCAAATGCAATGCATACCCCGAGTGCAAAGCAGCAAATTCGCAAACCAACTGTGGAACTCGACCCGCGGGGCCTTTGGCCAACGGGTGTCGCCACTTGGCAAAATTGTACCACACCGGCAGCTTTGTTGGACTTTGACGAAGCGCCGGACTAGACGATTAACACGCAAACTAAACCGAGACGTATAGTGACCCGCACCACGCCCCCGACCATCTGGACGCTGATCCTGCTCACCGGCCTGTCCGCACTTGGCATGAACATCTTTCAGCCCTCACTTCCCAGCATGGCTGCATATTTCGGGGTCGAGTATCGCATGATCGCGCTCTCCGTGCCGCTCTACCTCGCGTCGAGCACCGTGGTGCAGATCTTCATTGGCCCGATTTCGGACAAGATGGGTCGCAGGCCGGTGTTGATGGCGTCGCTGATCCTGTTTCTTCTGGCGACGCTGGGCTGCATCTTCTCGCCCACAGCGCCCATCTTTCTCGCGTTCCGCATGGCGCAGGCGGTGGTGGCCACCTGCATGGTGCTGAGCCGGGCCGCCATTCGCGACATGCACGATGGCCCCAAAGCGGCCAGCATGATCGGCTATGTCACCATGGGAATGACCGTGGTTCCGATGATCGGTCCGGCGCTTGGCGGGGTTCTGGATCAGGCCTTTGGCTGGCATTCCAGCTTCTGGCTGCTGTTTGCCAGCGGCGTGGCGACACTGGCGATTTTTCACGCCGATTTTGGCGAGACCGCAACCAAGAGCGGCAAGACACTGCTGCAGCAGTTCCGCGAATACCCCGAGCTGCTGCGCTCGCCGCGGTTCTGGGGCTATTCGCTGGCTTCAGGCCTGTCAGCGGGCAGCTTCTTTGCCTACCTCGGTGGCAGCCCGTTTGTGGGCAGCGAAGTCTACGGGCTCAACAGTGCCGAACTGGGCTTCTACCTCTCCGCGCCGGCCCTCGGCTATTTCATGGGCAATTTCCTGTCAGGCCGGTATTCGGAGCGCGTCGGGATCAATGCCATGGTATTCTGGGGCGCGATCGTGAACATCTTCGGGGTCGGGTTGTCGCTGACAATCACCCTGGTCGGCTGGGATACGGTGTGGAGCTTCTTTGGCCTGATGTGTTTTGTCGGCCTTGGCAACGGCATGGCGATCCCCAATGGCACCACCGGCGCCATCAGCGTCCGCCCGCACTTGGCGGGCACGGCGGCGGGTCTGTCTTCGGCGATCATGATTGGCGCCGGGGCTGCGCTGTCGGCGGCCGCAAGCTGGCTGTTGGCGCCGGGCTCCAATGCCTCGCCACTGCTGGAAATCATGATCGCCAGCAGTATCTTCGGGCTGATCGCCATTCTCTACGTGATAAAACGAGAACGTCAGCTTGGCCTCACGGTCTAAGTCTTTTCCGGCTTAACGCCACGCCGAAGGCTGGTGTTTCGCTTCGGGCTGCGCCCGAAGCGACCCGCGCGTCGCGCGCCCCATCCGGGGCGCGCGACGCGCTCGGCCCAACTGCAACGTCAGCTTTTCAAAGCTGGGCGTCGCAGGCGGGAGCCTAGCGCCAGCCGCAACGCAGACGCTGGCGACATTCCACGACTTGCCAGCCTGACTTTGCAGTTCTACAGTTTTAGCGGATCCTATTTGCAAAGGCATGCCGCATGGCCACCCAAAAGCTCTATGCCGGGGCGAAGCTGCGCGAGATGCGCACCCGCCTCGCCCTTACCCAGAAGGATTTCGCCGCCAAGCTCGGCGTGTCCCTGCCCTATCTAAACCAGATGGAGAACAACAACCGCCCCGTCTCCACCACCGTGGTGCTGGCGCTGGCGCAGGAGTTCGGGCTGGATGTGACGGAGCTGTCATCCGGGGACAGCGAGCGGCTGATCTCCGACATGCGCGAGGCCATGGCCGATCCGGTCTTTGCCGATGACGTGCCGCCGCTGGCGGATCTGCGCCTTACTGCCTCCAACGCGCCAGCACTGGCGCGCGCCTTTCTCAGCCTGCACCGCGCCTATCGCCAGACCCACGAGCGGCTTGCGTCGCTGGACGAAGCCTTGGGGCGCGAGGATGCGCGCATTCAGGCCAGCCCCTGGGAGGAGGTGCGCGATTTCTTTCACTATTGCGACAATTACATCGACGCCGTGGACCGCGCGGCCGAGCGGTTTTCGGGCAGCGGCGACACCCGCCTCAACGCCGAGACCGCCCTGCAGGAGATGGGCGTCACCCTGACCCTGCGCGACATGGAAGGCCTGCGTGCCTATGATCCGGAAACCAAGGTGCTGGCGCTGTCGCATCGCTCCGCGCCGCAGACCCGACTGTTCCAGATGCTGTTGCAGCTGGCGCTCCTGCGCTACGGCGACCTGCTGGATGCAACGCTGGATTTTGCAAAGTTCCAGACCGAAGAAGCCCGGTCGATTGCAAAGATCGGTCTTGCCAACTATTTCGCTGGTGCGGCGCTGATGCCCTACACCCGCTTCCTTGAGGCTGCACAGGCCTGCCGTCACGATCTGGAGCTGTTAGCGATCCGCTTTGGCGCCTCGATCGAGCAGGTGGCGCATCGGCTTTCGACCCTGCAGCGCCCGGGCGCAAAGGGCATCCCGTTCTTCTTTGTGCGCGTCGATCAGGCCGGCACCATCACCAAGCGCCATTCTGCCACACGGCTACAATTTGCGCGTTTTGGTGGTGCCTGCCCCCTGTGGAACGTGCACCGTGCCTTTGAGACACCGGGCCGCTTCCTGCGGCAACTGGCCGAGACGCCGGACGGGGTGCGCTATATCTCGCTGGCGCGGGATGTGTCGAAACCGGGCGGATCTTTCGGAGCACCGGTGCGGCGCTATGCGATCTCGCTGGGCTGCGAGGTGAGCCACGCGGATGCGCTGGTCTTTGCAGACGGGCTGGATGTGACGCAGGCCTCCGCGTTTGAGCCGATCGGGATTTCCTGCCGCATCTGCGAGCGCCAGCACTGCCATCAGCGCTCGGTGCCACCACTGGAACGCCGCCTCACGGTGGACACCAATGAACGCAGCGTGCTGCCCTACCGGGTGAATTGACGCAAAACGGGCCGCAGCTTTCTGCGGCCCGTCGTGGTTCACCGCTCCCTCGGCCCTCACGCCTTGGACAGGATCCCCCAGATCTCATCCTTGAGCGTCGCGCGTGTCTTGCGCAGCTCGCTCTCGGCCTGCTCCGAGACCGGCTCCACATTGGTTTCGGCGCGGTGCACGGCGCGGTTCACGTCGTGGTATTCATCCGCCAGCTTTGCAAAATGAGCGTCCGACTGCTTCAGATCGCTGATCAGCGCGGCTTTTTCGGGGAATTCCTCGGCCAGTTCATGCGGGGTATGCGACATCTGTTCGCTCCTTGTCTGTGTTGTTTGACAAGAGCTTAGAAGATGACTCGCAGGCACACTTTGACCGGGATCAAGTTTTGGAGGAATTCAAAACCCCCGAATGACGTGCGGCCGGCATCGCCGCGATATCCGGCCCTCTAGTCAAGGTCCCGCACCAGCGCCCGATTTGAAGCGCTGCAACATTGTGTGCCGTAGGGTGGCAGAGGTTTAGAACCGTGTGAGGAACTGCTCACCTGCTCCACCCCACTCCGACACGGAGCAGCTCTCAGATTGGGCACAGGGAAGGGAATCAAGGGATAGCCTTCAAATCAGGCTGGTCTGCTTTGAGCCCTTCACTGCCACAAAGCATTGTTCGCTGGCTCGGAATATGCGAGCCATTTCTTCCATGACAGACCTGTATTTGACCGAGCCTGACTTCGAAGCTGAGATTACGATCCTTACCGAAGAGCAGCGAGGGCGCCGGGCGCCTCCACACAACTACATTCGCTGGGATTTCGGCTATGCAGAAGACAATCCTCTAGAGCGAGAGCGCTATCTGGATGCAGAAATCTACATGATTTGGCCAAATTTTCTGGATACCGAAGGCGCACCTATTCAGAAGGGCATCCCGCTTGTAGGAACATACAAGGCTCGGATGCACATCCTGGTGAGAGAAATGGTGTACTACCACCGGAAACGGATATCGGTTGGTCTGAAATTCAATTGCTATGAAGGGGGCCAAATCGTGGCAAGAGGGGTCGTGACAGAACTTCGGGCCATTTCGCCCAACGGCAACTAAATCTCGCTCACCGACCAACATGAATTTCAGACATGTCCATAAAAAACCGCCCCGCCGCAAATGCAGGGGGCGGCTAGGCGTGACCAACAGTGCAGGGTTCAGCGCTGCGAGGTCTCCCAATCCGGATTGAACCAAGGCTCTGCATTTGAGGACGGCAGACGGCGCCCCAGGATATGATCGGAGGCTTTCTCGCCGGTCATGATCGAGGGACCGTTGAGGTTGCCATTGGTGATGCGCGGGAAGATCGAACTATCCGCCACCCGCAGCCCCTCGACGCCGATCACCCGGCATTCGGGGTCAACCACGGCCATCGGGTCATCCACCGCGCCCATCTTGCACGTACCGCAGGGGTGATAGGCGCTTTCGACATGTTCGCGCAGAAAACCGTCGATCTCCTCATCGGTTTGCAGGTCGGTGCCGGGCTGGATCTCATGCTTGAGGTAGGGCTTCATCGCGTCCTGAGCAAAGACCTCGCGCGTCAGGCGCACGCATTTGCGGAAATCGATCCAGTCCTGCTCGGTCGACATGTAGTTGAACAGGATCTTCGGCGCGGCATTGGGATCGGCGCTGGCCAGGGTGACCTCACCGCGCGAGGCGGAGCGCATCGGGCCGACATGGGCCTGGAACCCGTGCCCCTCGGCAGCGACCTGACCGTCGTAGCGCACTGCGATGGGCAAGAAGTGATACTGAATGTCCGGGTAGTCTATCCCTTTGTCGGAACGGATAAAGGCCGCACTTTCGAACTGGTTGGAGGCCCCCAGCCCGGTTTTGGTAAACAGCCACTGCGCGCCGACCAGCGCCTTGCCGAAGAGGTTCCAGTATTTATAGAGCGTGATCGGCAGCTTGGAGGCGAACTGGAAGTAGAACTCCAGGTGGTCCTGCAGGTTTTGCCCAACGCCGGGGCGATCTGCGATCACCTCGATGCCGTGTTCGGCCAGATGCGCGGCGGGGCCAATGCCCGAGAGCATCAGGAGTTTCGGCGAATTCAGCGAGGAGGCTGCGAGGATCACCTCCACATCCGCACGGATCACCTCGATCTGGCCACGGCGCTCGACCTCGACACCAACGGCGCGGCCCTCCTCGATCACCACCTTCCGGGCCAGCGCCCGGATCATGGTGCAATTGTCGCGCTTCAGGGCGGGCTTCAGATAGGCGTTGGCGGCAGACCAGCGGCGGCCCTTGTGGACCGTCATCTCCATCGGGCCGAAGCCCTCCTGCTGCTCACCATTGTAGTCCTTGGTGACCGGATAGCCCGCCTGCTGCCCGGCCTTCACAAAGGCATCATGCAGCGGGTTGTCGCGGGGGCCGCGGGTGACATGCAGCGGGCCATCTTTGCCGCGCCAGTCGGGATCGCCGCCATGGCCGCGGTCGTCCCAGGTTTCCATGCGTTTGAAATAGGGCAGCACGTCGGCATAGGACCAGCCTGTCGCGCCGCTTTCGGCCCAGTGGTTATAATCGCCGGCGTGACCGCGCACATAAACCATGCCGTTGATCGAGGACGAGCCCCCCACGACCTTACCACGCGGCGTGACCAACTCGCGCCCACCCAGATGCGGCTCGGGCTGGGATTTGTAACCCCAGTCATACATCGCCATGTTCATCGGGTAGCTCAAGGCGCCCGGCATCTGGATGAACGGGCCTGCATCGGTGCCGCCATGTTCGATCACCAGCACCGATTTCCCCGCCTCGCTCAGACGGTAAGCCATGGCGCAGCCTGCGCTGCCGGCCCCAACAATCACGTAATCCGCGTTCATCGCGTCCATTCTCCTGTCACAGGGCCGACCCGTCGGGGCTGACCAAAAGGCATAGCTTCTCTGGTCCCGCGCGTCCTTTTGGGCGACGGGGTGGGTGGGTGGGCGTCGCCCAAAAGGACGCGCCCTATCGTTTAGGTGCAGACCTCAGAAGGCTGCTTCGCAATCGCCCATGCGCACATAGACCGACTTCACTTGGCTGAAGTGCTTGATCGCCTCCTTGGAGTTTTCACGCCCCACGCCAGAGGCCTTCACACCGCCAAACGGCGCCTCGACCGGCGCGTCATTGTAGGAATTGATGAAGCAGCTGCCCGCTTCCAGCTGACCGATCACCCTGTGGGCGCGGGTGAAATCCTTGGTGAAGACACCGGCGGACAGGCCAAACTCGGTGTCATTGGCGCGCGCGATCACCTCTTCTTCGGTTTCGAAGTCGAGCACACACATGACGGGGCCAAAGATCTCCTCGCGGGCGATGGTCATATCGTCGGTGACATCGGCAAAGACGGTGGGCTGCACGTAGTAGCCGTCCATCTCGGCGCGCGCACCGCCGCAGATCAGCCGTGCGCCCTCTGCCTTGCCCTTCTCGATATAGCCCAGCACGATGTTCATCTGGTTTTCGGTCACCATCGGGCCGAAGTTCACCTCTTCATCCATCGGGTCGCCCAGCTTGGCGGTCGCTGTGCGCTCGGCCAGACGGGCGAGGAAGGTTTCCTTGATGTCCTTGTGCACAAATACCCGCGTGCCGTTGGAGCAGACCTGACCGGAGGAGTAGAAGTTGCCGTTGATCGCGCCGGAGATGGCGCTTTCGATGTCGGCGTCCTCAAACACCAGCATCGGGGATTTACCGCCCAACTCCATGGTCACATGCTTCATGCCTTCGGCGGCAGCGGCATAGACTTTCTTGCCGGTCGGCACAGAGCCGGTGAGCGAGACCTTGTCGACGCGCGGATCAGTGACCAGAGAAGCGCCCACTTCGCCCATGCCCTGAATGACGTTGTACAGCCCCGCAGGCGCACCGGCCTCGATCAGGATCTCAGCCACTTTCAGCGCGCAGAGCGGCGTGGTCTCGGAGGGTTTGAACACCATCGAGTTGCCACAGGCCAATGCAGGCGCGCCTTTCCAGCAGGCGATCTGCGTGGGGTAGTTCCAGGCGCCGATGCCGACGCAGAGCCCCAGCGGTTCGCGGATGGTATAGACCCAATCGTCGCCCAGCTGGATATGTTCGCCCGTCAGGCTTGCCGCCAGACCACCGAAATACTCCAGCGCATCAGCGCCCGAGGTGGCGTCTGCCACCAGAGTTTCCTGCAACGGCTTGCCGGTGTCATAAGTCTCCAGCACCGACAGATCATGGTTGCGCTCGCGCATGATGTCGGCGGCGCGGCGCAGCACCCGGCCACGCTCGGTGCCGGACATCTTCGCCCAGATCTTCTGTGCCGCCTGCGCAGACGCCAGCGCCTGATCGACGATGGCGGGGGTGGCAGCATACACGCGGGCGATCTCTTCGCCAGTGGCGGCATAGATCACCGGGATCGGGGTGCCGGAGGTGTCTTCGATATATTCGCCATTGATGAAATGGCTGGCTTTGGGCTGGGCCGGATGTGTCATGGTCTCGCCTCTTTCCTTCTCAGGTCAGCGTGGTGTCCCGCAGGGCGCGGGAAGGTGTGGAATTCTTCGTGCCCGCAGATGCGGAGCACGAAGCTGTGCGGTTTTTCGGGGACCGGCACATGCAGGATGGGCGCAGGCGGCGTCGATCGTGCATGGGTCGGTAGCGGACCCGGGGTGGTGCCGCCCGGCCTGCGGGCACAGGCAGGGCGACACCGAGGTGCGTCTTAGTGCACGGCTTCGATCTTGGAGAAATCGAGATCGTTCTCATCCGGGCTGGCCTCGATGGCCATGACCTCGTTGCGCTTGACCGCGAAGATGTAGATCAGGCAGCTCACGTAGAGCCCGATCACCACGGCACCGATCCACTGAATCTGCAGCCACTGGCTCTGGAAGGCGACGGTCAGCGCAAAGAGCACAACGGCGTTGCCCAGCACATAGGGCAGCTTGCCAAAGCGTTTGGTGGTGAGGTTCAGGTTGTCGGTATAGAGGCGGATCAGCGAGTCAAACGAGTTGATCACGAAGACAACGCCCACAACCATCATCGAGACATTGATGAACAGCGTCGTCGGGATCTCGTTCAGGTGGTAGTAGTACAGCACCGAGAACCACACGCCGAGCGGGATCGACGGGAATATCAGCAGCGCGGCCAGCACTTGCCAGGTCTTCAGACCGCCGACAAAGCGCGAGGTGAACTGACCGATCATGATCGACCAGGCGAACCACCAGAACAGGTAGAATTCGTGGTAATCGGTGAGCGGCAGCACGAACTTGTGAATATTGGAGAAATAGCCGCCGATGTTGCCGGCGGTGCCCGCAAACTCACCCAGACCCATTCCGGAATAGGCCCACATGCCCAGGATCAGCACCATGAACAGGCCGGTGGAGCCCAGCGACAGGATGCGCACGTATTTGATGTCGGTCGAGGAGAAGGCGGCAAACAGGATCACCAGGAAGGTGATGACATAGAAGGCCGGGATCACCGTCTCGCCGTCGCCCATGAAGGTGGCGTAATAGGGCAGATAGATCAGGAACAATGCGCCGGTGAAGGCACAGGTGCCGATGATGACGATGTTGTTGATCCACTTGACCACCGGGATCTCGAAGAACTTCACCCGCGGTTCGATGACGCAGAAATAGAAGGTGGTCAGGAAGTAGAAGCCCCAGATCAAGAAGCCCCAGAAACCGAACTCCAGCGCCAGCGGGTTGGTGAACCCATAGGCGGGATTGTTTTCCACATCCGCATAAAGCGGGAAGTCCCAGGCCAGCGGGAACATGATCAGCCCCACGTCGAGACCGGATGTAAACAGGATTGCGATGAACGTGAACAGCGGCACGGGAGTGACGCCGACCACCTCCAGGTTCCACCACTTGATGACGCAGAATGCCACCAGCGCGAACGCCAGAAGAATACCTGCTGAGATCAAATAGGTCATGAATTTCACCTCCCAGTGAATTGGTCGCAGGAACACACACTGGCGTCCCGGCGGGGCGATGTTATTGTTGTTGGAGACCGTGATCGTGATAATCAGGGTCTGCATAACCTAACCAAATTTTGAATGGTCATTCAAGTTTTGGTTTTTGGACGCCAATTTTTGAACACTCATCCGGGCTGACGCACTCTTATTTCATGGCACGAAAACGCATCCGCGACATCCGCAACGAAGAACTGATTGAAGCCACCATCGTCACCGTTCACAAACGGGGTTATGGCACTGTAACAATGGCGGAAATCGCGCAGGAAGCTGGCACATCCGCCGCTTCGATCAGCTATTACTTCGGCTCCAAGGAAGGGCTGATGGAGGCCACCATGCGGCATCTGTTGCGCAAGCTGCGCTATGCCATGGTGGCGGGCTACGGACAGGCCGAATCGCCACACGAACGGCTCTATGCGTTGATGGATGCGAACTTCTCAGATTCGCTCTTCACTGTGCCGCAATGCAGCATCTGGATGCAGTTCTGGGCCAGCGCGCCCTATTCGTCAAAACTGGCCCGCCTGCACCGCATCAACCGCTCGCGCGTGCGGAGCCACTTTGTGGCCGAGCTGAGCCAGCTTGTCCCCGCCGACCAGATCGAAACCGCACGCCTGGCGCTGCAAAGCTATATGGATGGTGTCTGGCTTCAGGCGGCGCAGTCGGACGACCCGCTCGACAGCGCCAGCGCCCGCCGCGCCGCGCATCGGGTGGTGGATCTGGTCACCTCTCGAGAGCTGGTCGCCTGAACCGCCACCCGGCGCAGGCCCCTGCCCTCCCTCAACTCTCGCGCCGATAGGTCAGCTGGGTCCCGATCGGCAGATAGACCAGCGACAGCTGTTCGTCGGACGCCTGTGCAATGCGATAGCACAGGCTGGTCCCGGCATTGCGGTCCCAGGTGAACAGATACATCCCCTGTTCGTCTTTACTGCCGGCGCATTGCGTCTGGATCGAGATATACTCCACTGATGTTTCCGCACCGGCATAGGTGTTCACGCGCTCTGCGCCGGTCACGCGAAAGCTGTCATTGGGGTCATCGACCGATTGCCAGCGGCCCTGAAGCCGTGCCAACAGACGATCAAAGCGGTCCATCGGCAGCACTTCGATGTTGCTGAGGATCAATTCCGACGTGGTATCAAACACATCTTCACGCTGGCCCGTCAGCGCGACGCTCCGCCCCTGCCGGAGCGAATGCATCTGCTTCAGCAGCGCATCTGGTGTCCGACCGTCATCATAGACCACGAACCGCCGCCCTTCGCCGATGAAGGTGCAGAAACTCACGTAGGGGTCCACTTCGCGCAAACAGCCCTGAAACACAGCGATATGCCTGAGCTGCGATGATGCAGCACTTGGGGCGGAGTTGAGGAAATCGCGTTTCAGGTTGGCGCTCAGGGCATATGTGAAATCTGGTGTGTCCGGTCCCGTGTCGATGCGGGCGAACTCTTCCTGCCGATATCCCCGCCGGGCGCAATTGTCGTCGTCCACAATGGCAAAGGCCTTGTCATCAACGCAAAATCCCAGTTTGTCGTCGAGAAACCCCCAGCCTTCGGTCTCAACCCGGAGGTAATAGAAGCGGCGCGGCAAATCGCCGGAGACAACGCGCGCACAGCCATCTGCGGGCACTTGCCACCACCCTTCCGAGATCCAGCCCTGCTCACTCTCATAGCCAATGGCGACGTTGTGACTGGCAGCGGTGTCGTTGCAAACATCCAATGCCGCCTGCGCGCCGGAAGACACCGCCAGAGCGGGCACCAGCCAGAGTAGCCGTCTCAAGAGATGATGAAGCATGGCACCACTGACTTCGTATTTCCGCAGTCAGGCGTATCACACAAGTGTAACGCCCTGACGACAGGCGGAGCGCGAAATATTTCAAAATTGCGAATTGGCCAGACCTCGCCCGGTCAGGATTTCATCGCATATGGCGCTGGCGTGACCGTGCGCCGCTTCAGCATTGCCTCACGCCAGGTGATGAAGGTGACGGCCGCGAGGATCATGGTGCCGCCGAGAACCACCCAGGCATCGACCCCTTCGCCAAAGGCCAGCGCCCCGAGAAGCGTCGCCCAGATCAGCTGCAGGAAGGTCACCGGCTGCGTGACCGTCAGGGGCGCGGCGGCAAAGGCCAGCGTCATGGTGTAGTGGCCGGCGGTTGCAAAACAGGCGACCAAGAACAGCAGACCCAGCTCCGCCAGTGTCGGCGTGACCCAATTCATCAGCGCAAAGGGCGCGAGGCCAAGGGTCACCCAGAGCGACAGCATCGCCACCACCACGGTAGGATTTGTCCGCCCGACCATGGTCTTGGCCAGAAGATAGGACAGGCCGAAGGCAAATCCGGTGACCAGCATCGCCAAATGGCCCGGCGAGACCTCGCGAAAGCCGGGACGCAGGATCACCACCACGCCCAGCAGCGCCACCGCGATGGCCGCGATGCGGCGAAACGCCAGTTTTTCGCCCATGAAGAGCGCGGCCCCCAGCGTGACATAGACCGGCGAGAGGTAATTCATCGCCGTAACCTCGGCCAATGGGATGCGCGTCATGGCAAAGAACCACATGATGACCCCAAGCGCATGCACCGCGCCCCGCATCGCAAAAAGCCCGTGCAATTGCCGCGTCCAGTTCACCGCCCTGAGCGAGCCGATCATCGGGATCAGGAACACCAGCCCCAGGAGGTAGCGGAGAAAGGCGCTCTCGGCTGGCGGAATGCGCGGCCCCATGTATTTCACAAGCGCCGTCACCGCCACGAAGTTGAGCCCCGTCACCAGCATCCAGAAGACACCACGCAGAGGGTTGGAGGTCGGCTCGCTTGTCAGGGTCGTTGCATCGGTCATGGCGCAAAACAGACACCCATTGCTGGGGCAAGACAACCCTTCACTTGTGAAATATTGTACCCCTTTTACGTCCGCGTCACGGGTACAAGCGGCCCGCCCTGACCGGTCGCCCCCTTGCCATTGGCTCCAGGCTCTCTATGTTTGAGGGATAGGTAACAGAGGAAGACCGCATCCATGATCCAGACCCTTGCCGCACTCGCCCTTTTTGTGTCGCTGCACGTGGTTCTTTATCATGCCGTCTCCCTCCGCCTCCGTCATTCTCGAAAGCCTCTGCTGGTCCGCGCCTGACGCCCGGCCGCTTTTCGACGATCTCTCCCTCTCATTCGGCCCCGGACGCACCGGGATCGTCGGTCGCAATGGCACCGGCAAGACGACCCTGCTGCGCCTGATCGCAGGGAGGCTGCGCCCCGCGTCGGGGCGGGTCATCACCACCGGGTCATTGGGGTGGATGCAACAGGACGTGGCCTCTGATGAGACGCGGAGTCTGGCAGAGCTGTTTGGCGTCGCCCCGGATCTGGACCTGCTGAACCGGGCGGACGCAGGCACGGCCACCACCACGGATCTAGCCGAGGCCGACTGGAGCCTGCCCGCCCGCATGGCGACCGCCCTTGCGACCTGCGGCTTGCAGATTGCGCCGGAGGCCACGCTGGCCGGCCTGTCCGGTGGCCAGCGCACGCGCGCGGCGCTGGCCGCATTGCTGTTTCAGTCCCCCGACATCCTATTGCTGGACGAGCCGACAAATACGCTCGACATCGAGGGGCGCGCGGCGGTGCGTGAGATCCTTCGGACCTGGCGCGGGACCGCGCTGGTGGTCAGCCATGACCGCGATATCCTCGAGGAGATGGACGCCATTGTCGAACTGACCGCGCTTGGCGCGACGCGCTACACCGGTCCCTATAGCAGTTTCAGGATTGAGCGGGACGCGGCGCTGGCGGCGGCGCATCATGATCTGGCGGAGGCCGAGAAAACCCGCAAGCAGCTCGGTCGTCGGGTGCAGGAGGCGACAGAGCGCAAGGCACGGCGCGACAAGGCGGGCAAGGCCGCGCGGGCCTCGGGCAGTCAGCCCAAGATGTTGCTCGACAAGGCAAAGGAACGGGCCGAGGCCTCCAAAGGGGCAGCGGCGCGGCTGCATGAAGACCGTCTTGCGACTGCCGAGGACGCGCTGACGGAGGCCCGGGCGCGGATCGAGGTGCTGGAACCGATCCGGATGGAGATCGCCGACACCGGCCTATCGGCCACGCGACGGGTGCTGCAAATGGCGAATGTGACGGCGGGATATGCCGAGGCTGCACCGGTCCTGCGGGATGTTTCGCTGGAGATCACCGGCCCGGAGCGGATCGCCCTCACCGGTCCCAACGGCTGTGGCAAGTCGACATTGCTGTCGGTGATCCTTGGCCAGTTGGTGCCAACTGCGGGAGACATCGCCTTGACCGTGGATCCGGTGCTGCTGGATCAACACGTCAGCCTTCTGGCGCAGGATGAGACATTGGCGGAAAATTACCACCGCCTGAACCCGGAGGCCACCGCAACCGACGCCCGCGCGGCGCTGGCCCGGTTTCGCTTCCGGGCGGGCGACGGTGACCGCAAGGCCGGGGCCCTCAGCAGTGGACAGCGGCTGCGGGCGGGGTTGGCCTGCACTTTGGGACAGCCCTCCCCGCCGCAGCTGTTGGTGTTGGACGAGCCCACGAACCATTTAGATCTGGACGCGACTGAGGCACTGGAGGCCGGATTGCGAGCTTACACCGGGGCGCTGATGGTGGTGAGCCACGACCAGCCGTTTCTGGAGCGCATCAACCTGACCCGCCGCATTTCGCTTTCGGACAAGGGCCTCAGCGGTCTGGCAACGGAATGAATTCGCTGTCATCCCCCGGCGGCAGATGAAAGCGCGGGTTATTGGCAAAATCGCCGCGCGCCCAGGCCTGTTTCGCCTCTTCGATCTTTTCTTTCGAGGAAGCGACGAAGTTCCACCAGATATGGCGGGGGCCGCCCATGGTCTCGCCGCCCAGCGCCATCAGCCGCGCGCCCTCGGGCCCGGCGGTGACGGTGATGGCATCGCCGGGGCGAAACACCATCATCTGGCCGGTCTCAAAGGTCTGACCCGCCACCTCTACCGCACCCTGCGTGATATAAAGCCCGCGGTCCTCATGATTGTCGGGCATCGGCAGCTTGGCGCCCGCCTCAAGGATCACATCCGCATAGAAGGCTTCTGACTGCATGGTAACGGGCGCGGTTTCTCCCCAGGCGGTGCCGAGGATCAGGCGCACCTCCTTGCCCTCACCCGTCAGATACGGCAGCGCCTCCTTGCCGTGGTGTTCAAACACCGGCGCCATGTCTTCCTTGTTTTCCGGCAGGGCGATCCATGTCTGGATACCAAAGAGGCTGCTTTGGCCCTTGCGGGTGGCCTCCGAGGTGCGCTCGGAATGGGTGACGCCCTTGCCGGCCACCATCCAGTTGACCGCGCCCGGATGGATCATCTGATGGGTGCCGAGGCTGTCGCGGTGCTCAAACTCGCCCTGATAGAGATAGGTCACGGTGCCAAGGCCGATGTGCGGATGCGGGCGCACGTCGATGCCGCCGCCGGTGAGGAACTCTGCCGGGCCCATCTGGTCGAAGAAAATGAACGGCCCCACCATCTGGCGGCGCGGCGCGGGCAAAGCGCGGCGGACCTCAAACCCACCGATATCGCGGGCACGGGGAATGATCAGCGTCTCGATACTGTCGAGGCTGCCCGCATCGGGGCACTTTGGTTCCAGTGTCGGGTTCCAGCTCATGGGCCTGTCCTTTCCTCGCAACTCTGCCTTTCAAGATAGACCATGCGAGACCGTCTGACAGCCTGTTGGTTCTGCACAGGCCCTGCGCGCGGCCTCACATCAGGGCGAGTTTCAGCGCCAGCGCCAGCATCACCACGCCAATCAGCGCATCCAGCACCTGCCACGCGCGCGGTCGGACAAAGACCGGCGCCAGGAGCCGCGCGCCATAGCCTAGCGTGAAAAAGAACACGAAGGACGCGGTGACCGCCCCAAGGCCAAAAATCCACGCCGGCGTGTATTGCGCCGAGATCGCCCCGAGCAGGACCACCGTATCCAGATAGACATGCGGGTTGAGCCACGTGAACGCCAGGCAGGTCAGAATTGCGGGCCAGAGCGCCATCTGGGTGCCCTGCCCTTCGGTTCTGAGCGCGGCACCGCCCGTCCAGGCCGCCTTGAGAGCGCGCAGCCCATACCACGTCAGAAACAGAATACCGCCGATCAGCATCACGGTCTCAAACCACGGCAGCGCAGTGGTGAGCCTGCCAAATCCGGCCACCCCGGCGGTGATCAGCACCGCGTCCGACACAGCGCAGGTCAGCACGACCGGCAGCACATGCTGGCCCCGGATGCCTTGCCGCAGCACAAAGGCGTTCTGCGCCCCGATGGCCAGAATCAGGCTGAAGGCGAGGCCAAAGCCCGCCATCAGGGTCGGTAAGGCATCGACAGCAGCGAGGGGCGAAAACATGGCGTGGCTCTTTCTTTCTGGGTCAATGTCACTTTGACTACCCCGATGCATTTCGGTAATCCAATTAAAGATACTCACCTGGATTAAGCACAGCTAATGCGATTTGATCCCCCTCAACTGGCCGCGTTGTCGGCGGTCCTCCATCTTGGCAGCTTTGACGCAGCTGCCGCATTGCTTGGGGTGACGCCTTCGGCCGTCTCGCAGCGGATCAAGGCGCTGGAGGATCGGATCGGCACACCGCTGGTGAACCGCACCAGCCCCTGCACTGGCACCGAAACCGGCCTGCGCATCGCCAAACATGCCGAAGATGTCGCCCTGCTGGAGCAAAGGCTGAGCCGGGATCTTTCGCTGGACACCACCAGCACGCCCGCCCGGCTGAAGGTTGCGGTGAACGCCGACAGCCTTGCCACCTGGTTTGTCGAGACCATGGTGGCGGCGGGCGATGTGCTGTTCGAACTGGTGATCGACGATCAGGACCATAGCACCGAATGGTTGCGCCGGGGCGAGGTCTCTGCCGCCGTGACCGCCGAGGCACGCCCGGTGGCGGGCTGCGATGCCTTTGCGCTTGGGCAGCTGGATTATGTGGCCACCGCCAGCCCCGCCTTCATGGCGCGCTGGTTCGCAGACGGGCTGACGCCGGAGGCCGCTGGACGCGCGCCCTGCATGATCTTCAACACCAAGGATCGCCTGCAACACCGCTGGCTGACGACCCATGTGACCCCGGATGTCGTGCCGCCCGCCCATTACCTGTCGTCGACACAGGCCTTTCTGGATGCAGCGACTGCGGGCCTCGGCTGGGGCATGAACCCGGTGCAACTGGCCCGCCCCTATCTGGAGCGCGGGGATCTGGTGGAACTGGTCCCGGGCAGCACTCTTGGTACGCCGCTCTACTGGCAGGTGAGCCGGATCATGGCCCCGGCCCTGCGCGACATCACCCAAGCCGCGCGCCGTGCGGCGGCAAAGACGCTGACGCCTGTAGACGCCTAGGCGAGCACGCACCCCACCGGCCGCTCACCTGCCGCTAGCGAGCGCGCGCCGGACAGTGCTAGGCTGGTTGGATGCGGCGCGCCCTTCTTTCATCGCCCCGGTCGTTCGGGTGGACCTTCTGGCTCATGCTGGCGATGCCGCGTGCGCTGGTGATCGCGATGCTTTGGGGTTTGACCCATCTGGCTGACATGCCGCTGACGCTGGCCTCTGCGCTGATCGCCAGTGATGCGCTCGTGCTGATATGGCAGATCATACGCTACCATCACAGCGCCGACGCCCATATCCGCGACACCGGCGCAATGGTGGCAAGCTGGGGCGGGTATTTCGCCTGTTTTCTGGCTCTGCTCGCCTCGGCAACGCTGTGGTGGGATCTGGTTCTGATCGCAACGCGCCCGCCCGTGGCAGAAACATTCGACCAGCAGATGCGACGCGAGCGAGAGCAGCTTTATGTGCTGGAGGTCGCTTCAGACGGCACCGAACTGCGGTTTGAGGGCGAAATCACCTATGGGCTGAAAGCACGGCTCACGGGCCTTCTTGTGGCACATCCGAACCTGCGCCGCATGTCATTGACCAGCCCCGGCGGCCATGTCTTCGAGGCCCGTGGCACGGCTCAGGTGATCTCTGCGGCAGGGCTCGACACTTACGTGGAGGGGGACTGCACCTCGGCCTGCACATTGTTGTTCGCAGCTGGACAGCGCCGCAGCCTCGCCCCAGATGCGCGGCTTGGATTTCATGGCTACGGGTTTGCGACGGTGGTGCATCTGCCCGGTTATGATATCGAGGCGGCACAGAACAAGGATCGCGCCTTTTTCCTGTCTCATGGGATCGCCCCGATGTTTGTCGCGCGCATGTATGACACCCCGGCACAGGACATGTGGTTCCCGGACCTGAGCGTGCTCAGAGCCGCTGGCTGGCTCCGCGACTAGACGATCCCAAATGCCCCAAACGACAAACGGCCCCGCCAGATGGGCGAGGCCGTTCTCGGGTTACTTTGTCAGGGGCCGCTCAGAGCTGCGCCATCACCTCGTCGGAGGCCTCGAAGTTGGTGGTGACCCGCTGCACGTCGTCGTCATCTTCCAGCGCATCCACCAGCCGCATCAGCTTTTGCATGCCTTCCAGGTCCAGCTCGGTGGTGGTGGTGGGCTTCCAGATCAGCTTGGTGCTGTCGCTCTCGCCCAGCTCGGCCTCCAGCGCGTTGGACACGTCGTTCAGATCGGTGTCCGCGCAATAGACGATGTGACCGTCCTCGGAGCTTTCCACATCCTCGGCGCCGGCCTCGATCGCCGCCATCATCACCGTGTCCGCATCGCCAACTTCGGCGGGATAGGCGACCTCGCCCTTGCGTTCGAACATGAAGCCGACAGAGCCGGTCTCGCCGAGATTGCCGCCGTTCTTGGAGAAGGTCGAGCGCACGGTGGAGGCGGTGCGGTTCTTGTTGTCGGTCATCGTCTCCACGATCACCGCAACGCCGCTGGGGCCATAGCCCTCATAGCGGATCTCGTCATAGGTCTCCGCGTCGCCGCCGGTGGCCTTCTTGATGGCGCGGTCGATCACGTCCTTGGGCACGGAGTTCGACTTTGCCTCCTTGACGGCCAGACGCAGGCGCGGGTTCTTTTCCGGATCCGGGTCGCCCATTTTGGCGGCGACGGTGATTTCCTTGGAGAGTTTGGAGAACAGCTTGGATCGCGCAGCATCCTGGCGACCTTTACGGTGCTGGATGTTCGCCCATTTGGAATGGCCTGCCATGGTGCATCCTATGTTTTGATTTCAGAAACTGGCGCTCATATAGCCCCGGAGCGTGCAGGCATTCAAGCCGGGGCTGTTTTTCTTTGCCACGAGGACAGTTCGAACGCGTCACATCCAGTTCAGGGTGTGTATGGCATTCTGCATTTCTTGCGGAGCGCACCTCCTCAAGAACCTGTTTCACGCGACGCAGGCGAAGATCCGGTTTCCTATGCCGAAACCGATGTAGAATATCTCGTTCTTGCGTGGATCAATGAGCGCATAAACATAGCGCCCCATCCGGTCCACGAGTACGCCCCTAGAACATGAACCCCACGTAGCCAATTGATTTTCCTCGACTGATTGTTCACTGCTGTAATACCAGAGCATTGCCGAAGGTGCTGAGGTGATGCCTACTAAAAACCCCGGAGCCAACGATGACATTGGACCAAACCCTGCTTTTCAGCCTCTTTGCCGCCGTATTCGGCCTGCTCCTCTGGGGAAAATTCCGCTATGATCTGGTGGCCTTTGGCGCGCTGATGGTGGCCGTGGTGCTGGGGCTGGTGGAAACCAAGGACGCCTTCGCAGGCTTTGGTCATCCGGCCACATTGGTGGTGGCGCTGGTGCTGATTGTCTCTGCGGGGTTGGTGAAATCCGGGGCGGTGCATCTGATCACCCGCACCCTGGTGGATCAGAGCCGTTCGCTGGGGGCACATATTGTCATGATGGGCAGCGTCGGCGCGGTGCTGTCGGCCTTCATGAACAATGTGGCGGCCCTGGCGCTGCTGATGCCGGTGGACATCCAGACCGCGCGCAAGGCGGGGCGCGCGCCGGGCCAGAGCCTGATGCCCCTGTCCTTTGCCACCATCCTCGGCGGCATGGCGACGCTGATCGGCACGCCCCCCAACATCATCATCGCCAGTATCCGCCATGACACGCTGGGCGAACCGTTCAAGATGTTCGATTTCGCCCCCGTGGGCCTTGCAGCTGCCGCGGCCGGTCTGGCCTTTGTCGCCCTTGTGGGCTGGCGGCTGATCCCGGACCGCTCGGGCGCGGCAGGCGCCACGGAGAGCCAGCTTTCTCCTTACGTGGCGGAGCTGACGGTGCCGGAAGAGTCTGAGCTGATCGGCCAGCGGCTGGGCGGTCTGGACCCGGAGGCAGAGAAGGCCGATGTGGCCATTCTCGGGCTCATGCGGAGCGGCCAGCGGCGGTATGGTCGCTCGGCGGGGGCGATCCTGCAGGCCGGAGACACCATCGTGCTGGAGGCCACGCCGGAGGCGCTGGACGAATTCCGCTCGACCCTGAAGCTCGACTTCTCCGATGCTGCGCGCGAGGAGAAGCTGAAGGCCGCGGGCGACGGGCTGGAGCTGATCGAGGTGGTGGTGCCCGAACATTCCCGCATTGCCGGGCGCAGTGCGCAGGCGGTGGGGCTGGCATGGCGGCAGAGCGCGGTGCTGCTGGGCATCGCGCGTCAGGGACAGCGGCTGAAAAAGCACCTGCGTCAGACCGAAGTCGCTCCCGGTGATATCCTGCTGATCCTCTGCCCGCGTGATCGCGGCACAGAAGTGGCCGACTGGCTGGGCTGCTTGCCGCTGGCCGCACGAGGCCTGTCGGTGACGGCCAATGACAAGACCTGGTGGGCGATCGGTCTCTTCGCGGCGGCGGTGACGGCGGCCTCTTTCGGGTTAGTGTATCTCCCGATCGCCTTGGGGTTGGTGGCGATCAGCTATGTGCTGCTGAAGATCCTGCCGGTGGCGGAGATCTACGATCATGTGGAATGGCCGGTGATTGTGTTGCTGGGCTCGATGATCCCGCTGGGGCAGGCGCTGGAGAAATCTGGCGGCACAGAGCTGCTTGCCACGGCGCTGGTCGATCTGACCCAGGGGCTGCCTGCCTGGGCGATCCTGACGGTGCTGATGGTGGTGACCATGACCCTCTCGGATGTGCTGAACAACACCGCCACGGCGATCGTGGCGGCGCCGGTTGGGATTTCGATGGCCAATGCGCTGGATGTCTCGCCCGATCCATTCCTGATGGCGGTGGCGGTGGCGGCCTCGGCGGCCTTCCTCACTCCGATCGGGCACAAGAACAACACGCTGGTTCTGGGCCCTGGCGGCTATCGGTTTGGCGATTACTGGCGCATGGGGCTGCCGCTGGAGATCCTGGTGATCACCGTCTCGATCCCCGCGATCCTGCTGTTCTGGCCGCTTTAGATCGCTCGTTGACGCAGCCGCACAGCTGAAGACTGCGGGGGGGCTCCCGCCCCTTTTTCCTGCGGCAGAGCCACCATCAAAAGCGTTGGGCCGGGCGGGGGCCGCGCCGAAGGCGCGGCCCCCGCCCCCTCGCGACGCACAGGGTGCGGCGCAACACCTCTGTGGCGCTGACCTTTCATGTCGCACGGACGAGAGGCACGGCACTACCGCGCCGCGGCACCTGCCCTCACGGCAGCGCCACACGCAAGGATTGCGCGGCGCGGCCCCTTGCGCCTAGGCTCAGACAGAAGAGCACCGCGAACCGGGGAGGAACGCCATGGCCGCCGCGCAGAGAGACAACAGCGCCGATGTCATCGTGATTGGCGCCGGGCTGGCCGGGCTGGTCGCGGCAAACGAGCTGGCCGACCGCGGAAAGCGGGTGATCCTGCTGGAGCAGGAACCGCCGCATTTCCTAGGTGGGCAGGCGCATTGGAGCCTTGGCGGGCTATTCATGGTCGACACGCCGGAACAGCGCCGCATGGGCATTCGCGACAGCCTCGATCTGGCACGGCGTGACTGGGCCGGCAGCGCGCAATTCGACCGCGACGAGGATCACTTTCCGCGCCAATGGGCCAAGGCCTATCTAGAGTTTGCCGCAGGCGACATGCGCCAGTGGCTGCATTGTCTGGGCCTGCGCTGGTTTCCGGTCGTCGGCTGGGCCGAGCGCGGCGATGGCCGCGCCGAGGGGCATGGCAATTCGGTGCCGCGGTTTCACGTCACCTGGGGCACCGGGCCGGGCGTGGTTGCGCCCTTCGCCCAACGGGTCGAGGCGCATATCGCGGCTGGGCGCATTGAGGCACGCTTTCGCCATCAGGTCAGCCACGTCATCCAGCAGAGCGGCCTCATCACGGGAGTGTCGGGAGAAATCCTCGCCAAGGACGCCAGCCCGATCGGCGCTCAGACCAGCCGCCAGGAGGTCGGTGAGTTCGAGGTCTATGCCCCTTCGCTGATCGTGGCTTCGGGTGGTATCGGCGGCAATCTGGAGATGGTGCGCGCCAACTGGCCGGTGGAGCGTCTCGGCCCCGCGCCAAACCGCATGGTCTCTGGCGTGCCCTTCCACGTCGACGGGCGCATGCTGAAGGTGGCGCAGACCGCGGGTGGCCATATCATCAACAACGACCGCATGTGGCATTACTGCGAGGGCCTTCGGAACTGGGACCCGATCTGGCCCAACCACGGCATCCGCATCCTGCCCGGCCCCTCGTCGCTGTGGTTCGACGCTCATGGCAGCCGCCTGCCCGACCCGGCGCTGCCGGGGTTCGACACGCTGGGCACCCTGAAGGCGATCCTCGCCACCGGACAGGACTACAGCTGGTTCATCCTCAGTCAGAAGATCATCGAGAAGGAATTCGCCCTGTCCGGTTCTGAACAGAACCCGGACCTGACCTCCGGCAAATGGGGCGAGGTGCTGCGCGCCCGTCTGCTGTCGCGCGGACAGGCACCAGGGCCGGTGGAGGCCTTCAAGAAACACGGCGCCGATTTTGTGGTCGCCGACACGCTGTCGGAACTGATCCGCGGCATGAACGATATTGGCGATGTTGCGGTGGACGAAGCCCATATGCGGGCCCAGATCGAGGCGCGGGATGCGCAGGTCGACAATCCCTTTGCCAAGGACCGGCAGATCCAGGCGATACATGCGGCGCGCAACTATCGCGGCGACAGGCTTATCCGGACCGCCAAGCCGCATCGCATTCTGGACCGCGCCAACGGGCCGCTGATCGCCGTGCGGCTCAACATCCTGACGCGCAAAACGCTGGGCGGGCTGCAAACCAATCTCGACAGTCAGATGGTCGGCGCAGATGGCCAGCCCCTGCCCGGCCTGTTTGCGGTGGGAGAAGCCGCCGGCTTTGGTGGCGGCGGCTATCATGGCTACAACGCACTGGAAGGCACTTTTCTGGGCGGGTGCCTGTTTTCAGGCCGACAGGCGGGACGCTCGGACAAGATCGCCTGAGCCACCGTATCCGGGCAGCATCACTGACAGGCCAAGCATGCTCTCGATAGGCGCACAGTCCGGATGGTTCAGCCGCTGGTCTCCAGCAAGCTCTCTTCCTCGGCGTCGCGGCTGTAGCGCAGCAGCTCGGTGCCCTCCTCATCCAGCAGGATCAGCGCCGTCGGCTCGATCTGGTAGGAGGTCACACGGGCCAGCAGCGCCAGCACTGTTTCCTCCTGCTCCGCCAGCCCTTCCGGACAGGCCATCATGGTGCCCGCGATCTTGTCCGGGAAGGTGATCGCCTCGCCGTCGATCTCCGCCTCACCCATGAACCGGTTGCAGCCAGCGCTGGTTCCGAACTGTCCATCCTCGGCAAAGCTGAGATCGAGACCACGTCCCTCCAGCGGTTCGGCGCCCTCGATCTGGCTCAATGTCCAGTCCGTCTCGGTGAGCGCGGAGTGCCCCACTTCGGTGGCACGTGTCTGTACCCCGATGACAATGGCGGACGCCGAAATCATAATTGCTGCGATAAATGCGCGTCGGGTTGTTTGCATGGGTCCCATTCCCAATTTCTAATTCACTTATCAAATGTGGGACTGCAATAAGGCCACCACAAGAGGCGCCGTTGGGCGAAACGCAGAGATGCGCGGAAAGACGCGCAGTTGCTGCCAATTGATCCCCGTCAGAGCGGCCACAATAGCGGGATCACCGCCGAGGCCAGCAGCCCCATGGACAGGTTCAACGGGATGCCAACGCGCAGGAAGTCCGAGAACTTGTAGCCGCCGGGCCCATAGACCAGCATGTTGGTTTGATAGCCGATCGGTGTCGCGAAGGCAGCTGACGCCGCGATCATCACCGCGATCACCAGCGGGCGGGGATCGAGTCCCATAGACTGCGCCAACCCCACCGCGATCGGCGTGACAACAACGGCGACCGCGTTATTGGAGACCAGCTCGGTCAGCACGGACGTCAGAAGATAGACCGCCCAGACAAGGAAGAATGGCGGCAGGTCTGCAAGCGAGGGCCCGATCGCAGTCACGATCAGCTGCACCGCGCCAGAGCTTTCCAGTGCCGCACCGATGGCCAGCATGGAGAAGATCAAGGCCAACAAGCGCCCGTCGATAAACGAGAAGGCCTCGTCCGCATCGATGCAACGGGTGACCAGCACCAACGCCACAGCAAGGATCGACAGCATGAAGATCGGCGCAAGCCCGAAGGCCGCGCCAATCACAATGCCGACCATCGCGGCCACAGCGACCGGCGCATGACTGCGGCGATAGGCACGTTGCGTGGGCTGCGACACGTCAGCCATGTCGGTTTCCGCCGCGAGCCGCTGAATGTCGCCAGGGGCCCCCTCCAGCAGCAGCGTGTCGCCGACGCGCACGACAAGATCATCCAGCTGCACGCCGATGTTCTGATTGCGCCGGTGCACCGCCAGCACATAGACGCCGTAGCGCCGCCGCAAACGCATCGCGCCAAGGCTGCGGCCAACCAGACGACAGCCGGGCGTGATCAAGACTTCGACGGTCTTGGTCTCCACTGCGGAGACCTGATCGACGCGCTTCAGCTCCTTGTTGCTTTGCAGGCTGAGCAGTTCGGTCATCTTGGTGCGCAGGACCACCCGGTCCCCCACCTGCAACTGCACGCCTTCGAGGTTGCGGCGCAGCGAGTCATCGCCACGGATCACGTCGATCAAACGTACACCGGGGCGTTTGAACAGCTGAACGCCGGTCACTTCGCGCCCGATCAGGTTGCTGTCCGGGGGGATCACCGCCTCGGTGAAGAATTTCATCTTGGAGCGATCCGACAGCATCATCGCCAGATTGTCGCGCTCCGGCAGCAGATGTGGGGCGATGAAGCGCAGGTAGAGCATGCCCCAGATCACAACCACGATCCCCAGCGGGGTCACTTCGAAGATCGAGAACGGCTCCAGCCCCTGCGCGCGCGCGACACCATCCACCAGCAGGTTGGTCGAGGTCCCGATCAGCGTCAGCGTCCCGCCAAGCACAGCAGCATAGGACAATGGGATCAGCATCTTGGAGGCCGACACATTGAGCGTGCGCGAGATCTGGATGAACACCGGAATCATCACGACAACAACCGGTGTGTTGGACACAAAGGCAGAGGCGATCACCACGAACCCCATCAGCAGGGCGACGGCAAGTCTCGGGCTGACCTCGGCCTTCTTGCGCGCCACGGCCGTAAAGGCATTCAACGCACCCGTGCGCACCATCGCCCCCATGATCACGAACATCGCGGCGATGGTCCAGGGCGCCGGGTTGGCAAGGACCGGCAGTGCTTCGCTATACGGCAGCACGCCGGTGACAAGCATGACAGACACGCCACAGATGGCGACCACCTCGGTCGGATAGGACTCGCGCAAGAACGCCACGAACATCGCAAGAACGATCAACAGCGCAAGAATGGCGCTCGATGTGTCACCCGATTGAAAGAGAAACATGTAGATCCACTATGCCAGGGTTATCCCGCCGCACTCCGCACGGGCGTGTCGGCTGGCGGTCAGTTTCACCGATCCCGCGTCGCACAGCAAGCGATTGTCGCAGCAAAAATGCAGTAAACGCAGTATGATCGACGCAGACGTCGCGGATGCGACACGCGCTGCTGGTCGCCGAGCGCCGGCAAAGGTTTCGCGACCTGCTGCCCCAGACCGACTGGCGGGGATGCTCCCGCCCAAGACACGCTGCTCTGGCCTGCGCCAGAGAAACGGTCTCGGTTGGGCCGGGCACCGCACGCAAGCGTGCGGTGCCCGGCCCAACGGGAGGAGGGTTTTTGTCAAAAAACATGACGACGGGCGGGAGCCCCCCCCGGCCCGCAGGGTGCCCCCGACCCCGCCAATACTCATTTCGCGCCCCGCTTAGGGCGCTGCGTGACCCGGACTGAAAACAGGCGCGACAGTGACTAGGCAATATTCAGCAACGCGAACGAAATGCGCAGGGCACACCCTTTCCAATGGCGAACTCTTGCGTTGAAAAGATCGGGCAGTCATCGTCTCAGGAGAGGCGAAACAGATCCCTCTGCCTCAGGGCGCCGCCTGTTGCAGCAAACCGCCCTGGCGCACCATTTCGATGCGTTTGGCAGCCCCGGTGCGATCATCGGTTTCCACATAGACGCCGGACAAGGTCGCCTCGCCCGAGGCCGGTGTAAACCGCCCCTTGGGCATGCCGGTCAGGAAGCGACGCATCGGTTCCGCCTTGTCCATGCCGATCACCGAATTGTAGTCGCCACACATGCCCGCGTCACTCAGATAGGCGGTGCCGCCCTCGAGGATCTGCGCATCGCCGGTCGGCACATGGGTGTGGGTCCCCACCACCAGCGAGGCCTTGCCATTGCAAAAATGCCCCATGGCCATCTTCTCCGAGGTGGCCTCGCAATGCATGTCGACGATGATCGCCTGTGCCAAGCCCCCGCGCGGGTGCGATTTCAGTACGCCTTCCACAGCGCCAAAGGGATCGTCAAAAGCGCGTTTCATGAACACCTGCCCCAGCGCCTGCAGCACCAGAACCTTCTGGCCGCCGCGCGCCGTGAACAGCCGGTGCCCACGCCCCGGTGCCCCCTTGGCAAAGTTCAAGGGCCGCACGATCCGACTGTCCTGTTCGATATACTGCAGCATGTCCTTCTGATCGAAGGCATGGTCGCCCAGCGTCACGCAATCGGCCCCCGCATCAAACAGCAGCTTGGCGTGTTCGCCCGACAGCCCCATGCCGTTGGAGGCGTTCTCGCCATTCACCACGACAAAATCGAGCCGCCAGTCGTCGCGCAGACGCGGCAGGTTTTCGGAAATCGCCGCACGTCCCGCGCGGCCCATGACATCGCCAAGAAACAGAATTCGCATAGTCCCCGAATAGGCGCTGTCGCGATGCGCCACAAGAGCCAAAGCTGCCGCTGTGATGTTGCACCACGGCTCTCAACCGGTGGAACAGTCCTGCCCCTCGAGGCGCGCGCCCTTGCATGGAAACTGTTGCGATGGGGCAAACAATCCTGCATGCCATAGGAGATTGCCGCGAGCTTTATCCGGTTCACCCTGCAAAAATTACAGTTTTTAGATAAATTGGTTGCGAGATGGAGCCGAGGCGACGAGCCTTAGCAAGAGCAGATCCGCCTGCCGCCCCTTTGCATCCGCCGTTTGCGAGAGTTTTATCATGTCCACACCGATTCTGAGCCTCGACCCCGACACGCTTTTGATGTCCACCAAGGATGCCCGATCTGCGGCCACTGCGCTGGCGCCGGAGTATCAGTCGCGCGGCCCCTTCAACTACGGTGGCTACGACGGTTTTCTCGACCCGGAGATCCTGGAGCGCGTGCGCGAGGAGCTCAAGCAGCTGCCGGAGGCGGAGAACAGCTATGACCGCCCGCAGGAACGGCTGAAGACCTCCTATGTACCGGAGCGCCTGCCGATGTACACCCGACAGCTGTTCTACGCGCTGAATTCGCGTCCCGTGCTGGCGTTTGTGGAAGAGCTGACCGGCATCAAGGGGCTGATCCCCGATCCCTATTTCGCCGGTGGCGGCGTGCATGTGGTGGCCAATGGCGGCCATCTGGACATCCATGCGGATTTCAACCACCACGCCGGGCTGAACCTCGAACGACGGGTCAATATGCTGATCTATCTCAACAAGGACTGGCGCGCGGAGTATGGCGGCTCCTTCGAGGTCTGGGATGAGAATATGTCCAACAAGCTCGGCAGTTACGTGCCTGAGTTCAACCGGATGTGCATGTTCTCCACCTCCTCCGACAGCTGGCACGGCAACCCGGAGCCGGTGAACCACCCCGATGGCGAACCGCGCATGTCGATCGCGCTGTATTACTATACCGCGACCTGGGACAGCACCCGCAAGAGCCACACCACCCTGTTCAAGCCCCGCCCCGGCAGCAAGGACCAGCGCGACCGGCAGGTGGCACGGCGCGAGCTGCTGCAAGATCTGCTGCCGCCAGTGATCCACCGCAAACTGGCGTGGCGGCTGGAAAAGCTGGGGTTCTGATCTCTCAGGACTGCCGACACGGACCGCTGACGGCGCCGAACCTAAATGCACTGGTTGGCGGCCCGTTCGGGTCCGTGCGGGCCGTTCCTAGCGTTTGAAATCCAGGATCCGGCTTTCGGTCACGATCATGTCGAGCGGCTGATCGGTGGGCTCCAACGGCAGCTGCTCGGCCTCCTGCGCGTCAAAGGCAAAACCGATGGCCAGCGTGGCACGACGGCTGCGCAGCCGTTCCAGCGTGCGGTCGTAAAAGCCGCCGCCATAGCCCAGACGGTTGCCCGCAGCATCAAAGGCCACCAGCGGCACGATCAGGATTTCCGGGTCGAAATAATCGTCCACCTCCGGCACCTTGGCACCAAAGGGTCCGTCCCGCAGCGCGCCGTCGGGGTGCCAGAGGCTGAACTCCAAGGCCAAACCCGCGCCTTGAATGACCGGCACGCCTACGGGGCCATGGGCGGCGGCTTCGGCCATCACCGCGAGCGGGTCGATCTCGGTGCGGATCGCCATGTAACCGGCCAGCGGCACGCCGCGATAGCCGGCCAGCACCTCGGCCAGATGGCCTGCCGCGCCTGGATGCTGCGCCTCAAACGCGCCCTTGCGGCGCACGAAGGCCGCCTTGCGCGCCGCCGCCTTGATCGCTGCCAATGCGCTGGCGTCCTGATCCGTCTCGCTCATGTCCTGCTCCTGCCGACCTGTTACAGCAATATCGCTCCGGCAAGACCGAGGAAGGCAAAGAAGCCAACCACATCCGTCACCGTGGTCACAAAGGCGCCGGAGGCCAGCGCCGGATCGACGCCGATACGATCCAGAATAACCGGGATCACCGTGCCTGCGAGCCCCGCCACGACAAGGTTGATCACCATTGCGGCACCGATGACGACGCCCAACATGGGCGTGCCGAACCAGATCACGCCGATGATGCCCATGACGATGGCAAAGATGACGCCGTTGATCAGCCCCACCAGCACCTCGCGCCGGATCACCCGCCAGACGTTGGCGCCGGTCAGGTCGCGGGTGGCAAGTGAGCGCACCGCCACCGTCAGCGACTGGGTGCCTGCGTTGCCGCCCATGGAGGCGACGATCGGCATCAGCACCGCCAGCGCCACAAACTGCGCGATGGTGGCCTCGAACTGGGCGATCACCAGCGAGGCGAAGATCGCCGTCACCAGGTTCACCGCCAGCCAGGGAAAGCGCTGCTTGGTGGTTTCCGACACCTTGTCCGACAGGCTGCCGTCGCCGACACCGGCAAGGCGCAGGATGTCTTCTTCGTGTTCCTCGTCCAGCACCACCATGGCGTCGTCGATGGTGATGGCGCCGACCAGTCGCCCGTCGCCATCCACCACCGGGGCGGAGATCAGGTGATACTGATTGAAGGCATAGGCGACGTCTTCCTCGTCCTGATCTGCGGGGATGACCTGAAAGGTCTCCTCCATGATCTCCAGCAACGGCAGGGTCCGGCGCGAGCTCATCAACCGACCCAGCGTCACCTGCCCTACGGGGTGCATGCGCGGGTCGACGATCACCACGTGGTAGAACTGTTCCGGCAGCTCCTCGGCCTCGCGCATGTGGTCGATGACCTGACCGACGCTCCAGTGTTCGGGGGCGGTGACCACCTCGCGCTGCATCAGACGGCCGGCGGAGTTCTCCGGGTAGGCCAGCGATTGTTCCACCGCGACCCGGTCGCTGTCTTCCAGCGCGTCAAGGATGGCTTCCTGCTGCGGCTCCTCGAGGTCCTCGAGCAGGTCGACCACATCATCGCTGTCGAGGTCGCGCACCGCATCCGCCAGCACCTGTGGTGTCAGCGCGGCGATGACCTCTTCGCGGATCGACTCGTCCAGTTCCGACAGGATGTCGCCGTCGAATTCCTTGTCGTATAGGCGGATCAACCGCCCCCGATCAAAGGCATTGATCTGTTCCAGAAGGTCGGCGATGTCGGCCGGGTGAAGCGGCTCCATCAGCTCGACGAGCGTTTCGCGCTCATCCCGATCGAGCGCAAAGAGGATCTGCGCGACCCGTTTGCGGTCCAGCTCGTAGGCGTCCTCGCCCGTGGCTTCGACGTCGGGGGTGTCCTCGCCTGTGGTCATCCGCAGCCCTCCGGTTTTCTGAACCATCTGCCTAAAGGAAGGTGCCGGGAGAACGCAACGGTCCGTCAGCGATTTACCCTCGGCTGTGGGAGGCCTATCCTGTGTCTGCATGATTTTACAACAGGTGTGATGCGTCGATGGAACAAGATCTCATTCTTCTGGGCCGGGTGCTGTCCTTTGTGGCCTCTCCCTTTTCCGAGGCCGGACCGGAGGCCGCGGTGCAGGAGCATGAGGCCATTGCCCTGCGCGGCGGTCGAATCGTGGCGCTTGGCACCAGGGCGGCGCTGGTGAAGGCGCTGCCGGGGGCGCAGTTGCTGGACCATGGGGACAAGGTGATCCTGCCCGGGTTTGTCGATGCGCATGTGCATTATCCGCAGACCGCGATTATCGCCAGCTGGGGCAAGCGGCTGATCGACTGGCTGAACACCTATACCTTTCCCGAGGAGATGCGGTTTGGCGATGCGGGCTATGCGGCAGAGATCGCGGCGCGCTATCTGGACCTGACCACCGCCTGTGGCACCACCACGTTCGCCAGTTACTGCACCATCCACCCCGAAAGCGTCGAGGCGCTTTTTGCCGCCGCTCAGACACGCGGCCAGCGCGTGGTGGCGGGCAAGACCTGCATGGATCGCAACGCGCCCGAGGGCCTGCGCGACACGCCCCAAACGGCCCATGACGAGAGTGCCGCGCTGATCGCGCGCTGGCACGGGGTCGACCGGCTGACTTATGCGATCACGCCACGATTCTCGCCCACCTCGACGCCGGAACAGCTGGAGGCGCTTGGCGCGCTCTGGGCGGCGCACCCGAGCTGCCTGATGCAGACCCATCTGAGCGAGCAGCTGGACGAGATCGAATGGGTGCGCGGGCTGTTCCCGCAGGCGCGCGATTATCTCGACACCTACGAGGGCTTTGGCCTGTTGGGCGAAGGGGCGGTGTTTGGCCATGCCATCCACCTGCAGCCGCGCGAGCGCGACCGGCTGCGCGAAAGCGGTGCAAGCCTGGTGCATTGCCCGACCTCCAACACCTTCATCGGCTCAGGCCTGTTTGATCTGCACGGCCTGATGGCGGAGGGACAGCGGATCGGGCTGGCCACCGATACCGGCGGCGGGTCGAGTTTCTCGATGCTGCGCACCATGGCTGCCGCCTATGAGGTGGCGCAGCTGCGCGGCACGCCCCTGCATGCGGCGCAATTGCTGTGGCTGGCCACCCAAGGCTCGGCCCACGCGCTGCGGCTGCAGGACAAGGTCGGCAACCTCGCGGTCGACATGGAGGCGGATCTCGTGGTGCTCGACCTGGCCTCGACCCCGGCCATCGCGCAGCGGGTGGCGCGGGCAGATGACCTCTGGGAGGCGCTGTTTGCCACCGTGATGATGGGCGATGACCGCGCCATATCAGAGGTGCGGATTGCCGGTCGCAAGGTGGTGTGAGTGCGGCGTGGATGTCCGGTGGCTCAGGCCCCAAGGGGCCCGAGCCTGCAGGGGGCGCTGCCCCCTCGGCCCTGACGGGCCTCACCCCCGGGATATCTGCGCTCAAAAGACATAGGCATCCGGGGTTTGCCCCTTTGAGAGCGCCCCCAAGCGACGCAGAAAGAGCAAGATGATGAAACTCCTGGCGATTTCCGGCAGCGCCCGGCAAGCCTCCAGCAATACCGCGCTGTTGCGGGCGGTGGCAGAGGTTGCGCCGCCCCCTTTCGAGACCTCCGTCTTTGCAGGGCTCCCGGGCTTGCCGGTGTTCTCTCCGGATCTGGAGGCCGCGCCGCTGCCCGCCCCGGTGCAGGCGTTTGCCGATCTGATCGCCGAGGCGGACGGGCTGATCCTCGCCAGTCCGGAATATGTGCACGCCCTGCCCGGCGGGCTGAAGAACGCCATCGATTGGCTGGTGTCGCGCGAGGAGATCATCGCCAAACCCATCGCCCTGATGCATGGCTCGCATCGGGGCGATGAGATGCTGGCGCAATTGCGCCGAGTGCTGTCAACGGTGAGCAGCGGTTTCATGGCAGAGCCGTTTCTGCGTCTGGACCTGCTGAAGCGCAGCCCGGAAGAGATCGCAACGCAGATGCGGGCAGATGAGATGCGCGCGGCGGTCGCGGAGTATCTGGAGTTGTTTCGCAGCCGCTGCACATCCGCCTGAGACGGCTAGCCGCCGTTGGCCTATCCGTTGGCCAGCGCGCGGGTCATCTCGCCATGGCGGCGGATCACCCCCGGCAGGTCCAGCGTGGTGACGGCGCCGCCCCGGACCACCTGACGCCCCTCGACGAACAGGTCGCGCACCTGGCGTGGCCCGGCCAGCACCAGCGCCGCTGGATCCCAGCTGCCGCTGGAGGCCAGACCGGAGACATCCCAGATCGCCAGATCGGCGCGTTTGCCAACCGCGATGCGGCCACAATCCACCCGCCCCAGCACGTCGGCGCCACCGCGGGTGGCCATCTCCAGCGCCTCATAGGCGGACATCGCATCGGCGCCATTGGCGACCCGCTGCAGGAGCATGGCCTGACGGGTCTCTTCCCACATGTTTGCGATGTCGTTGCTGGCGGAACCGTCGACCCCGAGGCCGACCTTGACGCCGGCATCACGCATCTGACGCACCGGCGCGATGCCGCTGCCGAGGCGACAGTTCGAGCAGGGGCAATGGGCCACGCCGGTACGGGTTCTGGCAAAGAGATCAATCTCCTGCCCGTCGAGTTTCACGCAATGGGCGTGCCAGACGTCCTCGCCGGTCCAGCCCAGATCCTCGGCGTATTGACCCGGGCGGCAGCCGAACTGCGCCTTGCTATAGGCGACATCCTCGTCATTCTCCGCCAGATGGGTGTGCAGCATCACCCCCTTGTCGCGGGCCAGAACCGCGGTGTCGCGCATCAGCTCGCGGCTGACCGAGAACGGCGAACAGGGCGCGAGGCCAACCCGGCACATGGAGCCTTCGCCCGCATCGTGAAAGGCATCCACCACCCGGGTCATGTCGTCGAGAATATCCGCTTCGCGCTCCACCAGGCTGTCGGGCGGCAGGCCGCCATCGCTTTCCCCGATGCTCATGGCGCCGCGGGTCGGGTGAAAGCGCAGCCCCACCTCGGCGGCGGCATGGATGGTATCGTCCAACCGTCCACCGTTGGGAAAGAGGTAGAGGTGATCCGAGGTCAGGCTGCAGCCCGAGAGTGCCAGCTCTGCCAGCCCCAGCTGGGTGGAGACCTGCAGATGCGCCGGCCCCATGCGCGCCCAGATCGGGTAGAGCGTCTGGAGCCAACCGAACAGCAGCGCATCCTGCCCACCCGGCACCGCGCGGGTCAGGTTCTGGTAGAGGTGGTGATGGGTGTTGACGAGCCCCGGGGTGACCACCGTGCCGCGGGCCTCCACCACAGGTTCCTCGCCTTGAAGCCCGGTGCCGATTTCGGCAATCACCCCGTCGCGAACCCGGATATCGACGGATTTCAGCACCCGCCGTGCGTCATCCATGGTGAGCAGGGTTTCAACGTTCTTGATCAAAAAAGCAGACATGATTTCACGCTCCATCTATCGCCCGTTTCGGTGTGTGGAGGTGATGATGCGCCGACAGAACAGGGGCAAAGGACTCGGCGCGCCCCTATTGGTACAACCGCTGCCGCGATGGGGCAAGTTCGGCAACCCGCATAAGCGTTTTGCCGAAATCCTGAAAATCAACCCTGACATGGCCGCATCATGGGCACTGGACCGGAACAGGATCGCGGCGCGCTTTGTCTGATGCTGTTCGAGTCAGCCCGCCTTGAGCAAAGCCAGAGCGGCGGCGTGAATCTGCGGGTTGGCCGCCGCAAGCGCGCGACCGCCGTTGTGCACGGGGTCGCCTTCCCAATTGGTGACGATCCCCCCTGCCGCCTCGATCACCGCGATGGGGGCCTGAATGTCATAGGCGTTGAGCCCGGCCTCGATCACCAGATCCACCGTGCCGGCCGCCAGCAGCGCATAGGCATAGCAATCCATGCCATAGCGGGTCAGCTTGACCTCACGTGCCACCCGCTCAAACCCGTCGCGGTCGGCCTCGGTGCCAACCTCGGGAAAGGTGGTGAACAAGATCGCATCCGCAAGACTGTCTGTGCGGCGCGTGACCAGCGGTCGCGTGCCATGCGGGCCAACGACTTGGGCGTGGTCACGACTGCCTTCGAAACGCTCACCAATGTAGGGCTGATCGACAATGCCCAGCATCGGGCCATCCCCATCCGACAGGGCGATCAACACCCCCCATGTCGGCGTGCCGCTGATGAAACCGCGGGTGCCGTCGATCGGGTCCAGCACCCAGGTACGCCCGCTTGTTCCCGATTTCGGGGCAAATTCCTCGCCGAGGATGCCATCCTCCGGGCGCAGGTCGGCCAAGACAGAGCGCATCGCCTCCTCTGCGGCGCGGTCTGCAATGGTGACAGGGTCGAAGCCGTCATGCAGCTTGTTGTCAGCGGTCGTATTAGCATTGCGGAAATGCGGCAGAATGACAGCGCGCGCCGCATCGGCAAGCTGTCGCGCAACGTCGAGGTCAGACATCGTCATGGCAAGGGTCCCGGTCAAATCAAAAGATAGCGGTGTCCTGCGGGTGCCATGGCGCGCGGATGCTTTCAAGAGAAAAGCCCGAAGCAAACCCATTGCAGAAAAAACGAATGCAATTCCGCCAATCCGCCCAACGGAAGGCACAGAGCGATGCTGCAAAGCGATGAAAACACATCGCTGTGATGAAACGATGGATACATCCCAACGAAAAGGAGGCCGCAATTGCGGCCTCCTCGGGTATGCGGATGTGTAAAGCGGATATGTTCGGAACAGACACGTCCAACATATCTAGTTTTTGTCAGGCGACGTCGCTCAGAACACGCGCCAGTTCAAAAAGACGGCGGCGCTGGTTTTCCGGAATGGCATAGTAGGACCGCACCAGATCAAGCGCTTCCTTGTCGCCCATGAGGTCCGCAGGCACACGCGCCTTTTCAGCGACGGCCTTGTCCTCATCCTGCAGCCCTTCGAAAAAGAAACTGACGTTCACGCCGAGCGCATCAGAAATGTCCCAGAGCCGCGACGCGCTGACGCGGTTCGCGCCGGTTTCGTACTTCTGGATCTGTTGAAATTTAATTCCAACTTTTTCAGCCAATTGCTGCTGCGTCATTCCAATCAGCCAGCGGCGATGTCGAATGCGTTTGCCAACGTGAGTGTCGACGGGATGTGCCATTTAAAGTATCTCCCAGTTACGGTAGCCCAGAATGCTGGCGGTGCAGCCTTCACAAGGCCCACAATTCTATTTCCGGACCCGCAGGCCGATGGCGCACAAACCGTCATCGGTATCTTTTGGTTAGAGTCAGAGGTTCAGTTATGTGGAAAGTGTACGCTCTTCGTGGTTGAATTCAAGTAAAGCAACACGCGCACAACGGGCCGGGCCAAGCAAATATATGATTTTATGCATCAAAATTTAGAATGGTTAATACCGCAAATACGGTTTCCAGCCACCCGCCATAAATAGCGAGGCTGTAAATCGTTGTATATGCGCTTGCATCAATGCCGAATCGCTAGCGCAAGAATCAGGGAGTAAAACATCTATGCTATCCTTTCGTATAGGAAAACAGGGGTCCTGCGGAAATCTGATGGAAATTGACACCCCCGCTCCTGGCCCCGGTCAGATCGGTTTGAAAATCCATGCATGCGCGCTCAACTTCGCCGATCTTCTGATGGTTGAGGGGCGCTATCAGGATACACCGCCCCTGCCCTTCACGCCGGGCCTGGAATGCGCAGGGCGGGTTACTGCAGTGGGCGATGACATTTCGGAATTCCAAATCGGAGATCGGGTCGCAGTTTTTGGGGGCCAGGGTGGGCTGGCCGAGTTCGGCGTCTTCGATGCGGCGCGGGCGGTCCCCTTGCCCGCGTCGGTGGGCTACGACGCGGCGGCGGCATCCTTGATCGCCTATGGCACCAGCCTGCTGGCGCTGGAACAACAGGCCCGGCTGCAGAAGGGCGAGACGCTGCTGGTGACTGGCGCCGCTGGAGGCGTCGGGTTGACGGCAGTCGAGATCGGGAAACATCTGGGGGCGACAGTCATCGCGCAGGCGCGCGGCGCGGAGAAGCTCGCAGTGGCAAAAGCTGCAGGCGCAGATCACCTTATCGACGCATCCGAGGATCTGCGCCTGCGCGTGAAGGCGCTGGGTGGCGCCGATGTGGTCTATGATGCCGTCGGAGGCGAGACCTGGAAGGCGGCGTTCCGGGCCACCAATCCAGGCGGGCGGCTGCTGCCGATCGGCTTTGCCGGTGGCGAGGTGCCGCAGATCCCGGCCAATCACCTGCTCGTCAAGAACCTCACCGTGATCGGCTTCTACCTCGGCGGGTTGGTGAGCCTGCGCCCGGAGCTGGGGCGCGAAACCTTTGACAAGCTGATGCGCTGGCTGGCCGAGGGGCGGATCACCCCGCACATCAGCCACCGCCTGCCCCTGAGCGAGACCGCACAGGGACTGGAGTTGATCCGCAGCCGCAAAGCCACGGGCAAGGTGATCATGCAACCCCGACCTGAGACGTCGGGCTGACCACCTCGGTGCCGACCATGCGTAGGCCGGGTTGGGACAGCCCGGCAAACCCCTGCCGGATCAACCCGGCCAGGTGCTCAACGTATTGGGCACGCGCCCGCTCTGCCCCATAGAGGTTGATGTGCTGCCCCGGCAGCGATGGCAGGGCGCCGCCGTGGTCGATCGCTTGCTGATGCGCGGGCTGGGTGCCTTCCAGCAGCACGCCCACCGCCAGATCCGCGCTGATGGTGGCCTCCACCGTGCGATCCGACTCGCTGTCGACGGCCATTTCCCAACGGATGCCCGCATCGTCGAGCGCCGCAGTGGCCAGCCCGCGGAAGATGCAGTTGCGGCAAAACCCAATGCGCAACGGGCGCTGACGCCAGGTCTGCCCATTGAGGGCCCCGATCCAGCGCAGCGGCATCTGGTGGATGGTCTCACCACCGGCCCCGGCCACGCTTTCGGTCGTGACGATCAGGTCGAACCGCCCGAGGTCAAAATCCGTCCTCAGGCCCCGGGTGTGAGAGGTGCAAAGGTTCACCTTCACCCGCGGAAACTGTGCGTTAAAGCGTTGCAAGACCATCGGGATCACCGGATGCACCACGTCATGCGGCACCCCCAGTGTCACCTCGCCCTCGAACGCCTGGTCCGTCAGGCGGGAAATGATCTCGTCATTGAGGCTGAGCATCTTGCGCGCGAACCCCAAGAGCTGCTCTCCGGCCGCGGTCAGGCCGATACTGCGCCCGCTGCGATCCAGCAACTCCTCGCCCAGCATCTCTTCCAGCCGCTTGAGCTGCATGGACACCGCCGATTGCGTCAGATGCAAAAAGGAGGCGGCGCGCGTCACGCCGCCCGTGTCGGCGACGGCCACAAACGAGCGCAGCGTGGTTATGTCCAGATTTCGCATCATCACACCTCTTGATGGGTTACTTCAAAATCATTCGTTTTGAGAATACACCTATTCGCCTCTATATATCAACAGAAGTGATGCAAGAAAGCTCACTCATCACAAACGATACTATGGAGCCCATCATGACCTGCAGCATATCCCAAAGCACGCCACTCCCCCGCAGCCGCCCCTCACTGCTTGCGCGCCTTCACGCTGTCGTTGCGCTTCGTCGGCAGCGCCGCGCCCTGGCGTCACTGTCCGACACCCAGCTGAAGGACATCGGCCTCAGCCGGGCAGAAGTTGACGCCGAAGCCCGTCGAAAGCCTTGGGATGCGCCTCACCACTGGCAGGGTTGAGGTCGCCACAGTGATCTCTCTGATATTGCCGAAAAACCATCGGAACCGGCCCGCCATCATCTGCTGCGCCGGTTCCGCTAAAAAACATGTCTTTGTCGCGTCGCTTTTCGTTGGTTTGCAGTCCGGAACCCCTTGAACATGAGGGCCCAAAGGCCAATATTTGGCACAACAGGCAGGTCCGCGTCGCGGATGTGCTCTGAGGGAGAATTCTAGACGGAGACCATGACATATGGCACAGTTTGACAGCATTCGGTCTGCTGCCGGCGCACGTACCGCCGAGATCGACGCAGGGCTTCGCGCCCACATGAACAAAGTCTACAGCACGATGTCCGTGGGCACGCTCATCACGTTCCTCGCCGCTTGGGCGATCGCGGGCCTTGCGGTCACGTCTGATCCGGCCAACGCGGTCGCTCAGCTGAGCGGTGACAACTACCTGACCAACTTTGGCTACGCGATCTACGCTTCGCCGCTCAAGTGGGTGATCATGTTCGCGCCGCTGGCGTTTATTTTCTTCGGCTTCGGTGCCGCAGCGAAACGCCTGCCCGCGTCCGGCGTGCAGCTGGTGTTCTACGCATTTGCCGCGCTGATGGGCCTGTCGATCTCCTCGATCTTCGTGGTCTTCACCGGCGAGAGCATCGCTCAGGTCTTCCTGATCACCTCCGTCGCCTTCGCGGGTCTGTCTCTGGTGGGCTACACCACCAAGAAAGACCTCTCCGGCATGGGCTCCTTCCTGATCATGGGTGTGATCGGCCTGATCGTTGCATCCGTCGTGAACATTTTCCTGGCCTCCTCGGCCATGGCGTTTGCGATCTCCGTGCTTGGCGTTCTGATCTTTGCCGGTCTGACCGCTTATGACACTCAGCGCATCAAGAACGACTATCTGCAGATGGTACATGCCGGTGACCAGGAGTGGCTGGCCAAGTCCGCGATCATGGGCGCTCTGAGCCTTTATCTGGACTTCATCAACATGTTCATGTTCTTGCTCCAGCTGTTTGGGAACCGCGAATAACGCACTCTCCCATACCATATGACAGCCGGGGCGGATCTTTCAGATCCGCCCCTTTTTTGTTCGCCTATCCCTTTTGTTCGCCAAACCCATTTTGCGACAGCCATTTGAACCGACATCAGAAATGAGGATTCTCACATGAGGATTTCACCACTTGATCCACATGAGGCCCCGCGCCTTGTCCCGCTCCTGCAAGACTTGCACGCGCTGCATGTCGCGCATCAGCCCGCCCGCTATCCCGCGGACCCCGCACCCGATGCGCTGACGCTCTGGCTGCAGGAGTGGCTGTCGCAGCCGCAGACCGTCGCTCTGGTGGCGCTCAGCCCGCAGAACGCGGTGATGGGCTATCTGATCTACGAGGTTGAGGATCGCACCGCGCTGCCCGTCCGCGCCGCAGAACGACGCGCCATGGTGCACCACATCGCCGTCGCAAAACCGTTCCGTCGCATCGGTGTCGGCAAGGCCCTGATGGCGGAGATGAAACGCCGCGCGCTCGCCGATGGGGCAACGGTGATCGGCGTGACCTATGCGCCGTTCAACACCGCGTCAGCCGGGTTGATTCAGAGCATGGGGCTGAAACCGGTCACAACCGTTGCGGAATGGCGCCTGGAGGGCTGATAGCGATGCGTGACATGCGCGGGCCGTCCCGCCACGTCCCCTGGCTTGCCGGTGTGGAGAAGAGGCCAGAGAGCTAGGGTATGCCCTCAGAGCAGCTCTACGACGATCTGTGAGGGCGGCCCCATCACCTCGGCGGTGTCGTCCCTCTCTTTCACCACGGCCACCGCAGGAAGCAAAAGAATGAGCGCCGATAGTCCCAATACTTTTTTCATATCAAACACCCCGATCAACACACACGCCACTGAGAAGTCTTCTTCTGCAGGGAGAATGTGGTTGGAATGTGTGAGCGCGGCGGCGTCAAATGGCAGCTCGTCGCGCATTTTAGAAAACTACGACAGAGCTGAGCACGCGCGGCGTGGCCCTTTTTACAGGTTCCACAGAAAAAAGGGCCACGCGATATGCGTGACCCTTTTCAAATCAAAAGATCTTTTCTGATCCCGAAAGCCTTACTTGATTTTGCCTTCTTTGTACTCGACGTGCTTGCGCGCGACCGGGTCGTACTTACGTACGGACATTTTTTCGGTCATGGTGCGTGCGTTCTTCTTGGTCACGTAGAAGTGGCCCGTGCCCGCGGTCGAGTTCAGGCGGATTTTGATGGTGGTCGGCTTCGCCATTGTGCTTCTCCTGCGTCCGAAAAGGCAGGGGGCCTCTCGGGTCTAATTCCTATATGAGCGTGCGGTTTTACCCTTGTCGTGGCGAGTGTCAATAGGATTCGCCGGGATAAATGTGCTGCCCGTTGAAATGGCGGTCCTTGCGGGCCGACCACTATGATTTGCGCAGAGAGCCTGTAAGCCGGATCTTGTTCCCCCTGCCCCGAAGGACAAGGTTCGATGACCATTCTTCTGCGACGCCCGTTGCCGGACGCCTGTAGCTGCCAACCCGGCCTCTCTCGGGTGAAACATCCCTAGCGGCGGTATCGGGTTGCCCCGACCGGCCCGCGCGGAGGCCCTATTTGGCATTGCTCCCGGTGGGGCTTGCCGTGCCACCCCTGTTGCCAGCGGCGCGGTGGGCTCTTACCCCACCGTTTCATCCTTACCCCGCAACGTCCCCTTCGGCGAACCTCCGGTTTGGCGAGGCGGTTTCATTTCTGTGGCGCTTTCCGTCAGGTTGCCCTGCCCGGGCGTTACCCGGCACCGTCGTTTCAGGGAGTCCGGACTTTCCTCGCGGGGGCTTGCACCCCAACGCGGCCATCCGGCTCTCTGCGCGCGGTCTGCCTACGCCTGCGTGGGCGGTGCGTCAAGGTGGCACGGAGGTGAGGGGCGTTGCCCCTCTGCGCGGATGCGCATTCACCCCAAGGTATTTGTGAAAAGATGAAATCAATCCAGGAGTGGAGGCAGATCGTCGGGGCACAGTGGCCCCTCCCCCCAGGGCCGATAGCGCAGACGAACGGCTTCAAGAAGCGTGGCATCGTCAACCTCGGCGGTGAACCCGCAGGCCCGCGCGGCCTTGCGAAAACTCTGCGGCGTGGCGGCTGTGGCGGCATTTGACCGGCGGGCGGGCCGCGCAAATCCGAGGGTCGCAAGCCGCTGCCAGTCGAAGCGCGGCCCCGGATCACATTTGCGACCAGGCGCCATGTCGGAGTGACCAATCACCCCCTCTGGCGCGATACTCCACCGCGTCATGATGCGCGGCAGCAGCGCCTCTAGGCGCCGCATCTGCGGGTCTGGGAACGGGTGATCGCCGCGATTGTCCAGCTCGATCCCGATCGAGCGCGAATTGATGTCGGTGTGCCCCATCCACTCGCCAGCCCCCGCATGCCAAGCGCGCATATCTTCACGCACCATCTGCCAAAGGGTCCCATCACTGCCTATCAGATAATGCGCCGAGACCTCATGCGCGGGATCACACAGTCGGCTCAATGCCGCCTCTGCGCTGGCCATCGCGGTGTAGTGCAACACGATCAGCTGCGGACGCAGACCGTTGCGCCGCGGCCCGAAGTTGGGGCTCGGGTGCCAGAGGGGCGCACAGCCGGTCAAGCAGGGCCCTTACTGGCTCTGAGCGCGTACGGCGGCACGATAGGGGGCCGGATCCCAGCCGCAGGCATAGCCGTCGCCATCGGGATCCAATGCCTTGCGGTCCCGTTTCGGCCCTCCCAGCTCAAGGAAGGCTGTTTGCGCCAGATCTGGCGAAGCGTATTCGGCGCAATGACGCTGGGACCGGGCTTGCAGATTAAGACCAGTGCGGCTGTAGATGCGCTGCCCCCGGGGGTTCGAGGTCGACAGCGCATAGCGCACGATGTTCGGCGACAGGTCCTGTGGACGGTCCGGCACCGCTGTAGGCGTGACAACTTCATATTGCGCGCGCTGCCGGGCAAGCCGCTCCGCATCGCTTTCGATGGTCTGCCGGGAAGCCACCGCTTCAAAGTTGTTTTCATCCGAAATCGTCGGATTACCAACAAGTGCAGGCGCCGGGTTGGACGGGCTGGCCTCAAGCGGTGCCTGGCCCGAATTCTGTCCGGATGCGCTGATCGCAGCGGCAGCTTCGCGGGCAATGTCGTCATTGCCCGCAGAGGCAGCGCCAGAGGGGCGTGGATCTTGCCAGTTGGCGGTGTTGGAGGCGTTCTCGTCAGACAGGCGCGTGGGAGATACCAGCGGGTCGCCGTTCAGTGTCTGCCCCGGCTCGACCTCGGGCGGCGCATTGAAGGGGCTCGTGTCATCCCCGATCCCTGCGGCGCTGTCGGGCACTTGCGGGCTGCAGGCTGCGAGCGCAATCACGCTCACCGCCACCATGGTTCCCAGAACTCGCATAGGTCTCACCTGTCTGCTCAGTTTTGCTTTGCCGTTTGTCTTACCACCACTGCGCCGGTTTGGCCACAAAGCCCGCCGATTGCTCCAGCGCATAGGCAGTGTTCAGCAGATCGCCCTCGTCCCACGGCTTGCCGATGAGCTGCAGACCCAACGGCAGTCCCTGTGCATCCAGCCCGGTCGGCACCGAGATGCCGGGCAGGCCGGCGAGGTTCACGGTGACGGTGAAGACATCATTCAGGTACATCTTGACCGGATCGGCGTCGTTCATCTCGCCCAGGCCAAAGGCCGCGGAGGGGGTCGCCGGGGTCAGGATCGCGTCGACACCGGCGGCAAAGACATCCTCGAAGTCCTTCTTGATCAGGGTACGGACCTTGCGGGCGCGGTTGTAATAGGCATCGTAGAAGCCTGCCGACAGCACATAGGTGCCGACCATGACGCGGCGCTGCACTTCGGAGCCAAAGCCCTCGGCGCGGGTCTTCTCATACATCTCGGTGATGCCGTCGCCGGCGTCGAGGCTGGCACGGTGGCCGAAGCGAACCCCGTCGTAGCGCGCCAGGTTCGACGACGCCTCTGCCGGGGCAATCACGTAGTAAGCCGGCAGCGCGTATTTCGTGTGCGGCAGGGAGATGTCGACAATCTCCGCACCGGCCGCCTTCAGCATCTCTGTGCCATCATCCCAGAGTTTGGCGATTTCGGAAGGCATGCCGTCCATGCGATATTCGCGCGGGATGCCGATCTTCTTGCCCTTGATGTCGCCGGTCAGCATTGCCTCGAAGTTCGGCACCGCGAGGTCTGCGGAGGTCGAATCCTTCGCGTCATGACCACACATGGCCTCCAGCATGATCGCCGCGTCGCGCACCGATTTGGTCATCGGACCAGCCTGATCCAGCGAGGAGGCAAAGGCAACAATGCCCCAGCGCGAGCAGCGCCCGTAGGTGGGTTTGATGCCCACGGTGCCGGTGAAAGCCGCAGGCTGGCGGATCGACCCGCCCGTGTCGGTGCCGGTCGCCGCAAGGCACAGGTCAGCCGCCACCGCAGAGGCGGAGCCACCGGAGGAGCCGCCGGGGGTGATCGCGGTCTCATCCGCGCCGCGCCGCCAGGGGCTGATCGCATTGCCATAGGCGGAGGTCTCGTTCGACGACCCCATGGCAAATTCATCCATGTTCAGCTTGCCGAGCATCACCGATCCGGCGTCCTGCAGCTTTTGCGAGACGGTGGATTCATACTCCGGCTTGAAGCCCTTGAGGATGTTCGAAGCCGCCTGGCTGTCCACGCCCTTGGTGCAGAACAGATCCTTGATGCCGATCGGCAGGCCGCACATGGCGGGCGCGTCGCCCTCCTTGATGCGCGCATCCGCCGCCTTGGCGCGTTCCAGTGCGATCTCAGGCGTCTTGTGCACAAAAGCGTTGAGGGCATTTGCGGCGTCGATGGCCTTGAGGCAGCTCTCAGTCAGCTCGACCGAGGTGGTCTCGCCCTTGCGCAGCAGATCGCGGGCCTCTGCAAGGCCCAGTTTGTTCAGGTCAGACATGTCTTACTCCACAACCTTGGGCACGGCGAAAAAGCCTTCGCGGGCATCGGGGGCATTGGCCAGCACCTTGTCCTGCTGGTTGCCGTCGGTGACCTCGTCGACGCGGCGCGCGAGGCGCTGCGGGGTGACCGAGGTCATCGGCTCGACGCCTTCGACATCCACTTCGTTCAGTTGCTCGATGAATCCGAGGATCGTGTTGAACTCCTCTGCCAGCGCGGGCAGAGCGTCCTCCTCGACCTTGATCCGGGCCAGTTTGGCCACCTTCGCGGCTGTGCTTTGGTCAATCGACATCAATAACCCTCATCTCGTGTTGCCCCCGCATTTACCGCCCGCGCCTGCGCGCCGCAAGCCTGCCTTGGGATTTCTCCGCCCAAAGGCCAAATGAAGTGCTGCGCCAGGGCGCTTGCTGGGTTGGTCCGGGTCGCCGCCGCCGGGAAGTCTCTGGTAAAGATCGCGCCGCGCGCGCCACGACCTGAGCCACAGGATCTTGCTGCCCAGGACGTGTTTACTCTGACACGCAATCTTGCGCGTTAGATCAATGGATTTTTCCGCAACCCCTGATAGGGTCGCAAAAAAGGCATCCTGCATGAACCACCCACAGGGAGAGCGCATATGAAACTGATCTGGCTTGGTCATGGCGGCTTCCGCCTGCAAACCGGCGACACCACGATCCTCATCGACCCTTGGCTGACCGGCAACCCGATGCTGGAGGACCACCAGCACGAGGCTGCGACAGCCGGCACCACCCACATCTTGCTGACCCATGCGCATTTTGACCATGTTGCGGATGTGCTCGGCCTGGCCAAGCATCTCTCCGTGCCGATCATCGGCCAATACGACCTGATGGGGTTTTGGGGCGAGACCGAGGGCGTGGAGACCCTCGGCTTTAACAAGGGTGGCACGGTCGAGGTTGGCGACACCCGCGTCTCCATGGTGCCGGCCTCGCATTCCAACACGTTTTCCACCCGCGACGGGCTGCGCACCGCCGGCAGCGAGGTTGGGTATATGATCCAGGCCGAGGGGCATATGATCTATGTCTCGGGCGATACCGACATCATGGCAGACATGGACTGGATGGGGGATTACTACCGGCCCGACATCGGCATCCTGTCCGCTGGCGGTCATTTCACCATGGACATGAAGGCCGCCGCCTATGCCGCGAAGCGCTATTTTGCCTTCAAAACGGTCATTCCATGCCACTATCGCACTTTTCCATTGCTGGAACAGAGCGCACAGGACTTGATTGACGGGCTTCCCGGCGTCAACGTCATCGAGCCACAGGTTCTGAAAGAAATCGAGTTCTAATGCCAGCCAACGATTTTACCACCACCGAATACGCCCGCAGACTGGAAAAGACCCGCCGCGCCATGGCCGCGCAGGGCTTTAAAACACTGGTGATCTGCGATCCCTCCAATATGGCCTGGCTCACCGGCTATGACGGCTGGAGCTTCTATGTTCCGCAGGCGGTGATTCTGCATGAGACCGGCATGCCGATGTGGTGGGGCCGCACCCAGGACAAGCCGGGCGCCGCGCTGACCACCTGGCTGGAGGCCGATCACCTGTTCGACTGGCCCGAAGAACACGTCCAGCACCCGGACCACCATCCGTTCGACTCGCTGGTGGAGCTGCTGCGCGACTTCGGCTGGACCGAGGCCATCGGGGTGGAGATGGACAACTATTATTACTCCGCCCGCAGCCATGAGATCCTTGAAACCGCCCTTGGTCGCGACGCCCTGGCCGATGCCACCGGCCTGGTGAACTGGCAACGCGCGGTCAAGAGCGAGCAGGAGCTGCAGCTGATGGAGGCCGCAGGCAAGCTCTCGGCGCATATGCACGGGGTGCTGCGTGCCTCCTTCAACGAGGGCATCGCAAAGAACGCGCTGGTCGCGCGGGTGCAGGCCGCCGGCATCGAAGGCCTGCCGCTCCTGGCCGGGGACTATCCGGCGATTTCACCCATTGCGCCCTCGGGGATCGAGGCCTCCGCCTCCCACATCACCTGGAATGACCGTCCCTTGGCCCCCGGCGAGGCGACGTATTTCGAGATCTCCGGCTGTGTGCGCCGCTACCACTGCCCGATCAGCCGCACGCTGTTCCTCGGCAGCCCGCCCGAGGACATCCGCCGTGGTGAAAAGGCAATCCTGCAGGCGATCGAGGACACCTTCGCCGTCGCCAAGCCGGGCGTAACCTGCGAGGAAGTCGCCGCCTGCGTCTACGAGAGCTTTGGCCGCGCGGGCTATATCAAGGGCAACCGCACCGGCTACCCGGTGGGTCTCAGCTACCCGCCGGACTGGGGCGAGCGCACCATGTCGCTGCGCCCCGGTGACACCACCAAGCTGGAGGAGAACATGACCTTCCACCTGATGCCGGGCCTGTGGACACCGGATTGGGGCATGGCGATCACCGAGACCTTTGTTGTGACTCCCAACGGCGGCGAGCCGCTGGTGGATGTGCCGCGCGAAATCGTGGTGAAATAACACCGCAGCTCAATCGCTTACCACACTGCCGGGCGGGGGAGCTCCCGCCCGGCGGCATGGTTTATAAAAAACCACACCTTCCGTTGGGCCGAGCGCCGCGCGCCCTTCGGGCGCGCGGCGCGGGTCGCTTTGGGCGAAGCCCAAAGCGAAACAGCTCAGACAAGACATCTGCCATCAAATCAAAAATCAGTCGGGACAGGTCCGAAAGTCAGACCGGGACTGTGAACGCCCGACGCGCCTGAGCCGCCAACGGGCGGCAAAAACAGCCTTCGGCATGGTCATTGACCAACCCCATCGCCTGCATGAAGGCAAAGCAGGTGGTCGGTCCGACGAATTTCCAGCCACGCTTTTTCAAGTCCTTCGACAACGCCACCGACTCGGGACAGGTAGAGACCGTCTGCGGCTCTGGCGGTGTCTTGACCTCATAGCGCCAGAAAAACGCGGCCAGAGAGCCTTCGCGCGCTTCAATCTCGATTGCCCGTGCGGCGTTGTTGATGACCGCTTCGATCTTCCCGCGATGACGGATGATACCGGCATCCTGCAACAAGGCCGCAACCTTCTCCGGCCCGTAGCCCGCCATCGCGTGATAATCGAAGCCATCAAAGGCCGCGCGAAAGTTCTCGCGCTTTGACAGGATGGTGCGCCAGCTCAGGCCGGACTGGAAACTTTCCAGACAGATCTTTTCAAACAACCGCCGATCCTCGCCCACCGGAAAGCCCCACTCCGCATCGTGATAGGCGTCGAACTCCGGCGCGGAGGCAGACCATGCGCAGCGGTCACGTCCGTCCGCGCCGGTGACAATCCGGCTCATGCGGCCACCTTCAGGAACTGAAGCCGCGCATCGGTGCGTGCGGGCGTGAACTTGGTAATCTCCGCCACAACAACTCCTTCAACCACGAAGGGGTCTGCGGCGACCCGGGCCTCCAACGCTCTACGGTCCTCTCCCGATGCAAGGATCGCCCCGCCCTGTCCCTCTTCCAGTGACCCCGCCACGAGGAAAACGCCATCGGAAAACCCCTGCGCCAGCCACGCCTTATGCGCCTCCATGACCTGCGCGGCGCGCGCCTTTTCTGCAGTGAATTTCAAATAGATCACAAACATCGCGACCCTCTCTCCTGTTTTGAATGGGCTATGGGGCCTGCGTCGCGATTTGCTGCTCGACCCAATCTGTCATCTGCGCAACCTCTGCCTCGATCAGCGCCTCGTCACCAAAGGCCTGCGCCAGCGCCGCCACGCCCTGACTGCGCCCCATCAGATGGGTGGCCAGTGCCTTCGCATCTCGCTCAATACCAGCGCTGCGAAATTGCGTTGCGAGCCAGTCGATGAAGAGGGTGAACAGCTCCGCCGCGCGACTTTGTGCGGCATGTTCGAGCTTTGACAGCTCGCTGACCAATGTGCCCACCGGGCAGCCCCAGGACATGATCTTGGCACGATTGCGGATCAGGATGCGGATGAAACAGGTGATGCGCGCAAGGGGCGTGTTGCTCTCTGCTTCCCACGCCGTCAACATCGCCGCCGTGCGAGACAAGCGCAGGTCTATGACCGCATTCAAAATCTCATCCTTGGCCTTGAAATGATAGTAGAAATTCCCGCGCGACAGGCCCAGCGCCCCGGCAATATCGGCCAAGGACGTGGCCTCAAACCCGCGCTCGTAAAACAGCACATCCGCCTGACTGACAATTCGATCTCTCGTGCGGGTCATCGGTCTCTCCATCCACGTGTGAAACCCGAGCAGATTTGACGATTAGGTCAATTGCCCTAGCTCACATTTAGGTCACTTGACCTAGATCTGCAAGCCCGATTTCGCAACGCGGAGCATGTGCCGCAAGAGCATACGGTCATCCAGGGTTTCTTGCCCGGACCAGAGCATCGACAGAAGCAGCTTCGCAATTGCCCAATGGAGTTGCTCCCGCGCAGTGCAGCCCGCCACACGTCCCCACATCATCGCGCGACGCCGGATCACCTGCGGGTCTGCGGCATGGGCGCGACATCCACGCGGATGACGAAACGCATTGGCCAACTCATAGGCGCGCGGCCCCACCAACCCCTTGGCGTCAAAGGCCCGCAAGCCCTGAGCCGTTTGGATGATGTTGTCGTGGTGCAGATCACCGTGCTGGGCGACGTCCTCCCCCGCACCGCATTGCAACTGATCCAGACAGGCCCGCGCAACCCCTTGCGATTCTTGCGCTTCGGGCGAGGTGAAAGTGGCGTCGCGCAGGGGCGACATGACCGTTGATACTGGCAGCAATCCGGCGCCTGAAATGCGGGTGGCACACAATCGAGCGGCCACGTCAGTCACCCCATGATCCGCCGCCTCTGCCCCCTTCGCACGCGCCAGATCCCCCAATGATGGCCCCTCAAGCCACTCCATCAGAACCGCATCCGCACTGCGCTCGAAAACCCGCACGGCTCCCGCGCCCTCGCAGCGTTCGAGATAGGCAAGGCCGCTTGCCTCATTCCCCATATGACCGGCGGGATAGTACTTCAGCGCCGCCCATGCGCCCGACCCCCGGCGTACGCGCCAGACCTTCGCACGCGCGGTCTCTGCCACCAGCTCGGGCGCGCTCAGGCCAAAGCGCTGCAACAGGTCTGTTGGTGGCAGGCTCATCCGCGCCGTTTCGCGAAGAAGTCCCGCAACAGCGCCTCAGATTGTGTCGCGGAAAAGCCGTCATAAACCTCCGGCGCGTGATGGGCCTGCGGGTGGTCGAACACGCAGGCGCCATGGGCCACACCGCCGGATTTCGGGTCGGACGCGCCGTAATAGACGCGCGCCACACGGGCAGCGGCGATGGCAGCCGCGCACATCGCACAAGGCTCCAGCGTCACATAGAGATCGTGCCCCAGGAGCCGCTCAGTCCCCGATGCCGCACACCCCGCGCGGATCACCAGAACCTCTGCATGGGCAGTGGGGTCGTTGAGTTCCCGTGTGCGATTGCCAGCCCGCGCGACCACCTCGCCCGAGGGGCCTACCAGCACCGCGCCCACCGGCACCTCGCCGCGTGCGGCGGCGGCGCGCGCCTCAATCAGCGCTTCTGCCATGAAGGATCGAAACTCCATCCCTGTGGTGCTCCTTTGTCGCCCATGCCGCCGAGATCCGGGGCAGCCCTACCCTGCAATGGGTGCTTTCGCAGGTCTCGCGAATAGGCTATGGCAGCGCCATGAGCAAGAAAACCCCATCCGCCCCTTCCAAGCATCGCGCAGCCACCGGTGCCGCGCCCGGCTCCCGGCCAAAGGCCAAACCGTCGGCAAAGCCGCGCGCGCCGCAAGGCCCGCAGGGTGATGCGTCGGTCAACGCACAACCCGCGTCCGAAGGCGGCCGTATCGCCAAAGTGCTGTCCCGTGCTGGCGTTGCCTCGCGTCGCGAGGCAGAGCGGATGATCGCCGAGGGCCGCGTGGCGGTGAACGGCAAAGTGATCGACAGCCCGGCGCTGAATGTGACCGACAACGACCGCATTGTCGTGGATGGCAAGCCCCTGCCCGAGGCCGAGGCCCCGCGCCTGTGGCTCTATTACAAACCCACCGGGCTGGTGACCAGCAACTCGGACGAAAAGGGCCGTCGCACGATCTTTGACGAACTGCCCGAGGATCTGCCCAGGGTGATGACCGTCGGACGGCTCGACATCAATTCCGAGGGGCTGTTGCTGCTGACAAACGACGGCGGCGTCAAACGCCAGCTGGAGCTGCCCTCCACCGGCTGGCTGCGCCGCTACCGGGTGCGCATCAATGGCCGCCCTCAGGACCATGAGTTCGAGATCCTGCGCAAGGGCGTGGTGATCGACGGCGAACGGTTCCAGCCGATGACCGTGACCCTAGACCGCCAGCAGGGCGCCAATGCCTGGCTCACGATCGGGCTGCGCGAGGGCAAGAACCGCGAAATCCGTCGTGCGATGGATGAGGTGGGATATCCGGTCAACCGGCTTTTGCGTGTGTCCTACGGTCCTTTCCAACTTGGCACGCTGAAAGAAGGCGAAGTCGAAGAGCTGCGGTCGCGGGTTGTCCGTGACCAGCTTGGCCTGCCAGCGCCCGAAGGTGATGGCGAAGCGAAAAAGAAACCGCAGCGCCCCTCGCGCGGGCCACGCAATGCCCCCGGCAAACCGCAGGGTCGCCCTGACCAGCCCGGTGGCAGGTCTGAGGGTCGCCCAGCGGGCAAGGCCCCGGCAGGCAAGCCCACGGGCAAGGGTGGCGGTGGCAAGGATGGCGGCGCGAGCATGGGCCGTGGCAAGACCTTTGGCAGCAAAACCTCCAGCAGCGCCACACGCCCGGGAAAGTCCGGCCCTGCCACAGGCGGTAGACCCAGCGGCAAACCAAGTGGCAAATCAGGGCGTTTTGGCAAAAAACCGCAAGGTTGAGCGCCCTTGAGCGGACTTCCCCCTAGTACGCGGGCCTGAGATCTCCTAGGTTTCAATGCGTTGAGGAAAGTCTGGGGGCCAAAACGGTGAAATCCATCGCCTATGTCGCGTTGCTGATCCTGATGCTGGGCATCGGGACCGGCTGGATCGTTGGGGTCTAGACACATGGCACAGCGTTTTGGTGGCAAATTCAGCCCCTCGGGCAACGACCCCTCCGGCAGCCGTCCGGACGGTCGCACCTCAAGCTCCTCCCGGATGATGGCTAACGCACAGGTGAACCCCGTGGGCCTGCGCGCCAACCTGATGTTCGTACCTGCTGCTGTTCTGATGCTGTTCTCCCTTGGCGCTGGCGCCTCGGCCCTGGTGATCGGACTGATCGGCGCAGGTCTTTGGGTCGGCTCCGCTGTGATGCTGCGCGAAGGGCTGAAGGCCGAAGCCGCCTATGCTGCGCGCAAGGTGGCGCGTCGCCCCGCCCTGCCCCGCAAAATCCTCGCCGCGCTTCTATGTGGTCTCGGCGGCGCTGTCGGTGCATGGGCCAGCGAGCCTGGCGTGATCACGGCTGCGCTCTATGGGCTGGCCTGTAGCGGGCTGCATTTCGCCGCCTTCGGTGTTGACCCGCTCAGCGACAAGGGCGTCGCGGGGGTGGACGAATTCCAAAGCTCCCGCGTGGCCCGCGTGGTGGATGAGGCCGAAACCCATCTGGCCGCGATGAAGGATGCCGTTCTGCGTGCCAAGGATCGTCAGGTCGAGCTGCGCGTCGACCAGTTCCAGTCCGTGGCCCGTGACCTCTGCCGCACGGTGGAGGAAGACCCGCGCGATCTGACCGCCGCGCGCAAGTATCTGACCGTCTACCTCATGGGGGCCCGCGACGCGTCCATCAAGTTTGCCGATATCTTTGCGCGCAGTGGCGACGCACAGGCCCGCGCCGACTATCTGGCGCTGCTCGACGATCTGGAACAGAATTTTGCCGCCCGGACCGAAAAACTCCTGCTGGAGGACCGTGGCGACCTGACGATTGAAATTGATGTATTGCGCGCCCGGTTGGAGCGCGAAGGCGTCCAGATGGACCGCCCCTCTTAACCTGACAGAAAGGCCTGGCCCATGTCCGAGACCATTCAGAAAAAAGCCGTCGAAGCCGAAACATTGGTGAAGGAAGTGACCGAGGTTGCCCTGGCTGAGCCCAAGGGCGAGCTGGCCACGCTGGAGGCCGCAGACCCGGAGACCACCACCGCGATCCGTCGCCGCATTGGCGAGATCGACATGGGTGACACCAATTCGATCATCTCTTTCGGCTCTGCCGCACAGGGCGAATTGCAGCAGATCAGCCAAGCGATGCTGACGGATGTACGCAACAAGGATGTCGGCCCCGCCGGCGATTCCCTGCGCGATATCGTCACCACCATTCGCGGCTTTTCGGTCTCCGAACTGGATGTGCGCCGCAAGCCCACCTTCTGGGAACGGCTGCTGGGCCGGGCCGCGCCCTTTGCCAAGTTCACCGCCAAATACGAGACCATCCAGGGCCAGATCGACCGGATCACCGACAATCTCCTGGGCCATGAGCACACGCTGCTGAAGGACATCAAATCCCTTGACGTGCTCTATGAGAAGACGCTGAACTTCTACGACGAGCTGGCGCTTTATATTGCCGCCGGTGAGGCAAAGCTGGCAGAGCTAGACGCCACAGACATTCCCGAAAAAGAAGCTGCCGTCGAGGCGGCGCCAGAAGACGACAAGGTCATCAAGGCGCAGGAGCTGCGCGATCTGCGTGCGGCCCGCGACGATCTGGAGCGCCGGGTGCATGACCTCAAGCTGACCCGTCAGGTCACCATGCAGTCGCTGCCCTCGATCCGCCTGGTGCAGGAAAACGACAAGTCGCTGGTGACCAAGATCAACTCCACCCTCGTGAATACCGTGCCGCTGTGGGAAACCCAGCTGGCGCAGGCGGTAACCATCCAGCGCTCGGCCGAGGCGGCGCATGCGGTGCGCGACGCCAACAACCTGACCAACGAGCTGCTGACTGCCAATGCCTCCAACCTGCGCGAAAGCAACAAGGTGATCCGGCAGGAAATGGAACGCGGCGTGTTTGACATCGAGGCCGTAAAACAGGCCAATGCGGATTTGATCGGCACCATCGAGGAAAGCCTTCAGATCGCCGACGAGGGCAAGCGCAAGCGCGCCGAGGCAGAGACCGAGCTGAAGAAGATGGAAACCGAACTGCGCGACACGCTGGCCTCCGCCAAGGCGCGCAAGGATGGTGTCGGCGACAATGCCGGCACCGCCGTGCCAAAGTGAGCATGGGCGCGTGACGCCTCGACACAACAAGACCCGGAACCGCCGCCTCGGCGCGGTTTTGTCGCTGGGCGCGTCTGTCGTGCTCAGCGGGTGTCTGGCGCTTGCGCCCGGCCCCAAGGACACGCCGCGCCCAACGCCACGGCCCGAAAAACCGATCTACACCCCGTCGGTCGAGGCACAGGCCCTGACGAAATACTACGCTGATCTTGAACAGGATCTGCTGACCCGTGGGTTATTGCGCACAGATGGTGGCGGGCCGGAAACGCCGTATGACGCCGAGGACCTAGCGGAAAACTTTGAAACCCTTGCGTTTTACGACGAATACGCCACGGCCTCTGATGGCGGTGCCGGGGGCCTGGGGCGTTGGGAACAGCCGGTGCGTCTGGTGCCGGTCTTTGGCCCCTCGGTATCCGCGGCGCAGGCCAAGCGGGATCGCGCCACACTTGCTGCATATGCCGCCCGTCTCGCGCGCATCACCGGGCATCCCGTCACGGTCGGCTCCAGCGGCAATTTCACCGTGATCTTTGCAGGCATTGATGACGCTGACTATGTTGAAAGCAAGGTGCGCCAGCTCCTGCCCAATCTTTCGGCCAGTGACGTCGCCCTGTTTGCGACCCCACCGCGCAAGTTCTACTGCCTGGTCTTTGCAGGCGGCCCGCAACGCGACCCGCTGAATTACTCCCGCGGGGTTGCGCTGATCCGGGCCGAGCAATCTGAGCTGATGCGCGACAGTTGCATTCACGAAGAAATCGCGCAAGGCCTTGGCCTGCGCAACGACAGCCCCAGGGCGCGGCCCTCCATCTTCAACGATGATGACGAATTCGCCCGCCTGACCAGCCACGACGAGAAACTGTTGCAGATCCTGTATGATTCCCGTCTGCGCGTGGCGATGAGCGCGGAGGAAGCCCGACCGACCGTCGCGCGTATCGCCCAAGAGATCATGGGCGATCTGTCTCTCTAGGACGCCGTCCCTGCACCCCCTCGGCACGTGCACCATACGGTTGCGGGGAAAAGCGCCATGTCTCCGGCAGAATCGCAAGTTCCACGCCCTGCCCTCTGGTTTCGAGGCAACGGGGTTGCTACATCTTGGGAAACAGCCGTGGGAGGACACAGCGTGGGCATTTTCGATTTTCTCAAAGGCGAATTCATCGACGTCATCCATTGGACCGATGACACCCGCGACACCATGGTCATGCGGTTTGAACGCGAAGGCCATGCGATCAAATACGGCGCCAAACTGACGGTGCGCGAGGGTCAGGCGGCGGTCTTTGTCCATGAAGGCCAGCTGGCGGATGTGTTCACGCCCGGTCTTTACATGCTTGAGACCAACAATATGCCGGTGATGACGACGCTGCAGCACTGGGATCACGGCTTTCAGTCGCCGTTCAAATCCGAGATCTACTTTGTCGCGACAACGCGGTTCAATGACCTCAAATGGGGCACCAAGAACCCGATCATGTGCCGCGACCCGGAGTTTGGCCCAGTCCGCCTGCGCGCCTTTGGCAGCTACTCGGTGCGGGTGGTTGATCCGGCGCGTTTCCTGACCGAGATCGTCGGCACCGATGGTCAGTTCACCATGGACGAGATCTCCTATCAGATCCGCAATATCATCGTGCAGGAGTTCTCGCGCGCCATTGCAGGATCGGGCATCCCGGTGCTGGACATGGCGGCCAACACCGCCGATCTGGGCAAGCTGGTGGCGGCCGAGATTGGCCCCGTCGTGGCGGAATACGGCCTCGCCATCCCGGAGCTTTATGTGGAAAATATCTCGCTGCCGCCGGCGGTGGAGCAGGCGATGGACAAGCGCACCCAGATGGGCATCATCGGCGATCTGGGCCGCTATACGCAGTTCAAGGCCGCCGAAGCCATGGAAGCCGCCGCCAAGACCCCCAACAGCGGCATGGGCGCGGGCCTTGGCATGGGAATGGGCATGGCGATGGCACAGCAGATGGGTCAGACCTTGCACCAGGCGCAGTCCCCGGCAGCAGCGGGCCAGACCACCGGTCCCTGGGGCACACGGCCCGCACCCGCTGCCTCGCAGGCGCCAGCGCAGGCCGCCCCGATGGCCCCGCCGCCACCGCCGGTGGAGCATGTCTGGCATACTGCTGAAAATGGCAAAACCTCCGGGCCATTTTCCAAGGCGCGCATGGGGCGCATGGCGCAGGAAGGCCAGCTGACACGTGACACCCATGTCTGGACCCCGGGACAAGACGGCTGGATGCGCGCAGGCGACGTCACCGAACTGGCGCAGCTCTTCACCATCCTGCCCCCACCGCCTCCGCCGCCTGCGGGGTAGTATCCCTTGACGATGCCGAGCTTTTCACCCTACTCAACGCAACAATGGAGGTATGCGGTCAGCCTGAGCGGCCCGATCGCATACAACATCATCCTTATTGTTTCGACGGCTCCAATTCTGCTTTCAAGCGACCCTTGGTATGCTGCAATTCTGTATATCTTGGTGTTTGCTCTAGTTGGTACACCAATTGCCTTGATGGCGAGTTGGGTATTCTTGTCTGCGCCACTTAGGCTTCTTATGCGACGCCGCGTAAGCTGGGGAGTTGCAGTGCTTTGGGGGGCCATAATTCCGATGGTTGCCATAGTGACCTATTCGCTTCTGATAAATACTATTGGAACAACAGGGCTTGGGTGGACCAGCCCCACAGCGCGAGACTGGACAGTCTCGGCTGAACATCAGCTCCTCACATCGTCTCAATCGAGAGCGATATTCGTAAGCGCATGCGTTTCAACCGCACTTTTTATTCGCTTCTGTCTCGGACCTGGCAGACAACTTGAAGCACCTTGAATAATTGGCTCTAGACCAAATGGTATACTCCGCGTGACCCAGACACCGCCGCCCCCGCCCGCAATGGACACAGCCCCCCAAGAAGCAGAGGAAACGCACCGCTTTCCTTGTGAACAATGCGGTGCCGATTATCGCTTTGCGCCAGCAGAAGGCGCGTTGATCTGTGATCACTGTGGCCACCAGAAAGACCTGACAGAGAGCCCATGGGGCGGCAGCGCCCTGAAGGAGCTCGATTTCCTCTCCGCGTTGCGCGAACAGCTTCCTGCCGCCGAGATGGAAGTGACCCGCGTTTCCTCCTGCCCCAATTGTGCCGCGCAGGTGGAGTTTGACCCCTCGGTGCATGCGCTGGAATGCCCCTTCTGCGCCACTCCCGTGGTGGCGGACACCGGCGAGAACCGTCACATCAAACCCAAGGGTGTCCTGCCCTTTCAGTTCGACGAACGCGCCGCGCACACGGCGATGGAAGACTGGTTGGGCGGGCTGTGGTTTGCGCCAAATGGCCTCAAGGAATATGCCCGTAAAGGGCGCAAGATGGATGGGATCTACGTCCCCTACTGGACCTATGACGCCCAGACCCACAGCCAATACACCGGCCAGCGCGGCACGGAATATACCGTCAGCCGCACCGTCATGGTCGACGGCAAACCGCAGGTGCGCACCGAAGTTCGCGTGCGCTGGTCCAATGTCCGTGGGCGCGTGCAGCGATTCTTTGACGACGTATTGGTGCTCGCCTCCAAAAGCCTGCCGCGCAAATATACCGAAGGGCTGGAGCCTTGGGACCTGTCGCAGCTTGCCCCCTATCAGCCCAAATATCTGGCCGGGTTCCGGGCTGAGGCCTATACCATCGACCTTGAGCCCGGCTTTGCCGATGCCAGCCGGAAAATGGACCGGGTGATCGAACGCGACATCAAGTTCGATATCGGCGGCGACCGCCAGCGCATCAGCTCGGTCGATACCGATGTGAGTGCGGTGACGTTCAAACACGTGCTGCTGCCGGTCTGGATGGCAGCCTATAAATACCGCGGTCAAAGCTATCGCTTTGTGGTGAACGGGCAGTCGGGCCGGGTGCAGGGCGAACGCCCCTATTCCGCATGGAAGATCGCAGGCGCCGTTGTGCTGGGTTTGATCGTGGCGGCTGGCGTGGCCTACCTCGCGTCACAGAGTTAAATTCCGACACCTGCTTGCCTTTTCGCGACTCCCCCTGCATGTTCGCGCCAAATTCCGGGGAGACGATACATTGTCCAACAGCGCTTTGAGCGAGTTAGACCAGCTGCTAAGCACGCGGCATAGCTGCCGCGGGTTCAGGCCCGATCCAGTACCCCGCGCGGTGATCACCCAGATCTTGGACGCCGCTTGCAAAGTGCCTTCCTGGTGCAACGCTCAACCCTGGGCGCTCACGATTACCAGCGGCGCGGAGACCGACCGGCTGCGCACGGCTCTGACCGAGGCCGCCACTGCCGGTGACCATGACCCTGACCTTGCCTTTCCCACGCGGTATTCCGGCGCCTATCAGGCCCGCAGACGCGCTTGCGGCTGGGCGCTTTATGAGGCGGTCGGGGTTCAAAAGGGCGACCGGGAGGGGGCCGCGCGACAGATGATGGAGAACTTCTCCCTCTTTGGTGCCCCCCATTGCGCGATCCTGTCGAGCCCGGCTGAACTCGGCTCCTATGGCGCAATGGATTGCGGCGGTTTTGTCGCCGCTTTTACCCTTGCGGCGCAGGCGCTGGGGGTCGCAACGATCCCGCAAGCCGCCGTCGCGTCTCATGCGCCGCTGCTGCGCCAGCTCTACGATATACCCGAGGATCGGCTGATCCTCTGTGCGATCAGCTTCGGCTACGAGGATCCGGATCATCCCGCCAACGGGTTTCGCACCACTCGGGCCGCGATCAAAGACTTCACCGATTGGCGCGGCGCCTGAACCGCCGCAGGAAGGACAGCCATGCGCGCCCTGTTGCAACGTGTGAGCGCGGCAAGCGTCACCGTCGACTCTGCCACCATCGGCGAGATCGGCCCCGGAATACTGGTCCTGATCTGCGCGATGCAGGGCGATAGCGAGGCCGAGGCCGAACATTTGGTGCACAAGATTTCACGCCTGCGCATCTTTCGCGATGACGCGGGCAAGATGAACCGCTCGGTTGCGGATGTCGGTGGCTCAGTGCTGGTGGTCAGCCAGTTCACGCTAGCCGCAGACACCCGCAGCGGCACAAGGCCCGGTTTTTCCAAAGCCGCGCCACCAGCAAAAGGAGAAGAGCTTTATCATTGTTTTTGCGACAAAATGCGGGCTACGGGCCTGCCCGTTGCAACCGGCGCATTTGGAGCTGACATGAAAGTTTCACTTGTAAACGACGGTCCTGTTACAGTCTGGCTGGACACCGATGATCGTCCTAACAAGTCCGCAAGACCGGGGTAACACCCCCGCGCAGCCAGAGCATTCGCAGGCCATGATGGGAGCTCTCAAGGGCCGGTTATCCCGGCACTCCCAGCAAGTCGGACGCAATTTTCTGGCATTATTCCTTGCCCCAGTGTGCCAAATCGGCAAATCTTGTACCACCATTCAAGAAAAAACCGGGGCCTACTCGTAACCTCGATAGGGAGACAACGCATGAACGATTATCTCAAACACCTCGCACAGGAAGCCGCTCTGGGCCGTATGGGCCGACGCGAATTCCTCGGCCGCGCTGCGGCGCTGGGTGTCACCGCATTGGGTGCAAACACGCTGTTGGCATCCGCTGCAAAGGCGGCCGGTCCTCAGGCCGGTGGCACGCTGCGTGTCGGTCTGCAGGGTGGCTCCACCACCGACAGTATGGATCCGGCGCTGGCCACCAATCAGGTTGCGCTTTCGGTGATCCGCCTCTGGGGCGAGCCGTTGGTCGAACTGGCCGAAGACGGCGGTCTGGACGGAATGGTTGCAGAGAGCTTCGAAGCATCTGCCGACGCCAAGACCTGGACCTTCAAGATCCGCTCCGGCATCACCTTCTCCAATGGCAAAGCCGTGACCGCAGAAGACGTGGTTGCCACCATGGAGCGCCACTCCGGCGAAGACACGAAATCCGGCGCGCTTGGCATCATGCGGTCGATCACCAAAGTATCGGCTGACGGCGACAACGTGGTGTTCGAACTCGACAGCCCGAACGCCGACCTGCCCTACCTGCTGACCGACTACCACCTTGTGATCCAGCCCAATGGCGGCAAGGACGACCCAGCCGCAGCGATCGGCACCGGCGCCTACGTGATGAAGGCCGTCGACATGGGCGTGCGTTTCGTGGCCGAGAAAAACCCCAACTACTGGGGCGATCTGGGCAACGCGGAAACCATCGAATACGTGGTCATCAACGACAACACCGCGCGCGTCGCCGCGCTGCAGGCCGGTCAGGTGGATATGATCGACCGTGTGCCGCCCCGCACCGCCAAACTGGTGGACCGCGCGCCCAACATCACCGTGCATTCCACCGCAGGTCCCGGCCACTATGTGTTCATCGCTCATTGCGACACGGATCCCTTTGCCAACAACGACGTTCGGATGGCGCTGAAATACGGCATCAACCGTGAGGAACTGGTAGACAAGATCCTCAACGGCTTTGGCTCCGTCGGCAACGACAGCCCCATCAACGCCTCCTACCCGCTGTTCACCGCGGCCGAGCAGCGCACATACGACCCGGACAAGGCGAAGTTCCACATGAAGAAGTCGGGCTATGACGGCTCCATTCTTCTGCGGACCTCCGACAACTCCTTCCCGGGTGCGCCGGATGCGGCGGCTCTGTTCCAGCAATCGCTGGCGGCAGCCGGTATCGAGCTTGAAATCAAGCGCGAGCCGAATGATGGCTACTGGTCCGAAGTCTGGAACAAGCAGCCCTTCTGCACCTCCTACTGGGGTGGCCGTCCGACTCAGGACCAGATGTTCACCACCGCCTATCTGTCCACGGCAGACTGGAACGACACCCGTTTCAACAACGAGCAGTTCGACCAAATGCTGATCGCCGCGCGCGGCGAGCTGGACAATGCCAAGCGGACGCAGATGTATGCGGACATGTCCGACATGGTGCGCAACGAAGGCGGCTTGATCTGCCCGATGTTCAACGACTTCGTCGATGCAACATCCGACAAGGTAGACGGCTGGGTTGACGGCGTGAAAGGCCACGCCCTGATGAACGCATATGCCCCGCTGAAAATGTGGGTCAAAGCCTGATATGCACCCTGTCCTAAAACTACTGACTCAGCGCATTGCGCTGAGTCTCATTCTCCTGTTGATGATCTCCGTGCTGATCTTTGCCGGCACCATGATCCTTCCAGGCGATGTCGCCCAGTCCATCCTCGGACAGTCCGCAACGCCCGAGGCGCTGGAGAATTTGCGCGCTGAATTGGGCCTGAACGATCCGCCTGTCACCCGATACTTCCAATGGTTTTTTGGCGCCCTGCAGGGAGACCTTGGCACTGCTCTGACCTCTGGGCAGGACATCACATCCGCCATCGGATCACGCCTGTCGAACACGCTGTTCCTCGCCTTCTGGGCCGCGCTGATCGCCGTACCGCTGGCGATTTTTCTCGGCCTTCTGTCGGTGCGCTACAAGGACCGCTGGCCGGATAAGCTGATCTCCGGCGTCACGCTGGCGTCGATCTCCATCCCTGAATTCCTGATCGGCTACGTCCTGATGTATCTGGTCGCCGTTAAACTGCGCTGGTTTCCCTCTGTCGCCATGATCAACGACAGCATGAACCTGTGGCAGAAGCTCAATTCCATCGCCCTGCCCGTTGCGGTGCTGACGCTTGTGGTGCTTGCCCACATGATGCGCATGACCCGTGCGGCGATCCTGAACGTGATGCAGTCCGCCTATATTGAGACCGCTGAACTGAAAGGGCTTTCGACCTTCAAGGTGATCTGGCGTCACGCGTTCCCCAACTCGATCGCTCCGATCGTGAATGTGGTGATGCTGAACCTCGCCTATCTGGTTGTCGGCGTCGTGGTGATCGAAGTGGTCTTCGTCTACCCGGGCATGGGGCAATATCTGGTCGATCACGTGTCGAAACGCGACGTGCCGGTGGTGCAGGCCTGTGGTCTGATCTTTGCCGCCGTCTACATCGGGCTCAACATGGTTGCCGATATCGTCTCGATCCTGTCGAACCCGCGCCTGCGGCACCCGAAGTAAGGACACGGACATGAAAAATATACCCGTATCCGCCCTCATCGGCCTGTTTTTCACGGCCCTCTATTTCCTCGGCGCGATCTTTGCGCCCCTGCTCGCGCCCTATGGTATGGCCGAAGTGGTCGGCGATGTCTGGGAGCCCTCCAGCGCCGACTATCTCTTGGGCACCGACAACATCGGTCGCGACCTCCTCAGCCGCATGATCTATGGCGGCCGGACCACCATCTTCATCGCCACCGTGGCGACCATCATCTCCTTCACCACCGGCTCCATCCTCGGCATCTTTGCCGCGGTGGCAGGTGGCTGGGTGGATCAGACGCTGTCGCGTTTCGTCGATCTGATCATGTCGATCCCGACGCTGATCTTTGCACTGGTGGTGCTGTCGGTGACACCTGTCACCGTGCCGATGCTGATCCTCGTCATGGGTCTTCTAGACTCCACCCGCGTGTTCCGTCTGGCCCGCGCGGTCGCCGTGGACATCGAGGTGATGGACTTTGTAGAAGCTGCCCGCCTGCGCGGTGAGCGCACGGTCTGGATCATCTTTCGCGAGATCCTGCCCAACGCCCTCTCGCCGCTGGTGGCCGAGATGGGCCTGCGCTTCATCTTCATGGTGCTGTTTGTCTCCACCCTGTCGTTCCTCGGCCTTGGCGTGCAACCGCCCGAAGCTGACTGGGGCGGCATCGTGAAGGAAAACAAGGACGGCATCGTCTATGGCATTCCCGCCGCCCTGATCCCCGCCTTCGCCATCGCGACCCTCGCGATCTCGGTGAACCTGGTGGCCGATTGGGTCCTGAACCGAACCACATCGCTGAAAGGAGGCCGCGGATGAGCGAACCACTTCTGAAGGTCCGCGACCTGAAAATCGGCGCCACGGTCTACCCGCCGGGTGAAAAGCCCCATGATATCGAGATCGTGCATGGGGTCAGCTTTGACCTGATGCCGGGCAAGGTGCTCGGGTTGATCGGGGAATCCGGCGCCGGCAAGTCCACCATCGGTCTGTCCTCCATGGCCTATGGCCGTGGCGGCGTGAAGATCACCGGCGGCGAGGTCTGGGTCAACGGCCGCGATATCCTGCAGTCCAAACTCAGCGATATCCGCAAGCTGCGCGGTGGCGAGGTGACCTATGTGTCGCAATCCGCCGCCGCCTCCTTCAACCCGGCCAAACCCATCATGGAACAGGTGGTCGAAGCTGCGGTCGAGCAGGGTAAATTCTCTCGCAAGAATGCCGAGGCCCGGGCGCGGGCGCTGTTTGACAAGCTGGGCCTGCCCGATCCGGACAACATCGGTGAGCGCTATCCGCACCAGGTCTCCGGTGGTCAGCTGCAGCGCTGCATGACGGCGCTGGCGCTCTGCCCCGAACCCGATCTGGTGGTCTTTGACGAGCCCACGACGGCGCTGGATGTAACCACCCAGATCGACGTGCTGATGGCGATCAAGGAAGCGATCCGCGACACCGGGGTGGCGGCGCTCTATATCACCCACGACCTCGCGGTGGTGGCACAGGTCTCCGATGACATCATGGTGCTGCGTCAGGGCGAGACCGTGGAATACGGCCCCGTCAACCAGATCATCAATGAGCCGCAGGAGGAGTACACCCAGGCGCTGGTCTCCGTGCGCTCCATCGATCACGAGGAAAAGGCACCCACCGAGGAGCCGGTGCTGTCGGCGCGCAATGTCACCGCGCGCTATTCCGGCACCAAGTTCGATGTGCTGCACAACGTCAACGTCGACCTCTACCCCGGCCAGACGCTGGCGGTGGTCGGCGAATCCGGCTCCGGCAAATCGACGCTGGCGCGGGTGATCACCGGGCTATTGCCCCCACGTGAGGGCGATATCCAATTTGCCGGTCGCACCCTGTCGCCGGACTTCAAGAACCGCACCCGCGAGGATCTGCGCGAATTGCAGATGATCTACCAGATGGCGGATGTGGCGATGAACCCGCGTCAGACCGTGGGCACCATCATCGGTCGGCCGCTGGAGTTCTACTTCGGTCTGCGCGGAGCGGAAAAGCGCAAGCGGATCCAGGAGCTGCTGGATGAGATCGAGCTTGGCGACGGTTTCATCGACCGCTACCCGGCAGAGCTGTCGGGCGGTCAGAAGCAGCGTGTCTGCATTGCCCGCGCGTTGGCGGCCAAGCCCAAGGTTATCATCTGCGACGAGGTCACCTCGGCGCTGGATCCGCTGGTGGCGGACGGCATCCTGAAGCTCTTGCTCAACCTGCAAAAGATCGAGGATGTGGCCTATCTGTTCATCACCCACGACCTGGCGACGGTGAAGGCGATCTCCGACAACATCGCGGTGATGTACAAGGGCAAGGTGCAGCGCTACGGCGGCAAGACCGAGGTGCTGAGCCCGCCGTTTGATGACTACACCGACCTCCTGCTCAGCTCCGTACCGGAGATGAAGCTGGGCTGGCTTGAAGAGGTCATCGCCAATCGCAAGATGGAGAGCGCGGGCAACTGATGCCCGCCTCCTGCCAACCGTCAGCGTCCGCTCGATGCGGGCGCAAGACAACAAAAGCCCTGTTCGGCCGCAAGGCCGGACAGGGCCCGACCCTCCCCCCAGCGAGGGCGCTTCACGCCCACCCTAGGCTCGGGCGCTGTCCTGAGCACCAACAGACCACCCCCAGCCCAGGACCTCTCACATGGACCGCAAACTCCTGCTCATCATCCTTGATGGCGTGCCCTACCGCAATTTCCGCCGCCTGTTCGGCAACCTCGAAGGCTGGGTGCAGTCGGGCGAGGCGCGCGTCTGGAAACACCGCGCCGTGCTGCCGTCGATCTCGGCCAGCTGCTACGCCTCGATCCACACAGGCGTTTCGCCGCAGGTGCATGGCTGCACCGGCAACGGCAATGTGTTCCGCCTGAAGGAGGACGATGTGTTCTCGCAGGTGCGCAAGGGCGGCGGCACAACAGGCGCCGTGGCGCATAGCTTCTGGTCAGAGTTCTTCAACCGTTCGCCCTTCGATTACGTGCGCGACATCGAGTATGACGAACCCGAAAGCGCCACCATCAACCATGGCCGGTTTCACTCCATGACCGGTTACGGCCACGACAATCAGATGACGCCCTCAGATGTGGATCTCTTTGCGACGCTGACCAACCTCTGCGGTCGCTTCGATCTCAACTACGGCATGCTGCACACCTGCACGTTGGACAGCATGGGGCACCGGTTCTTTCACGAAAGCGCCGAGATGGACAAAGCCTGTTTCGTGATGGACGAAATGCTGGCCCCCTTCATTCCGCGCTGGCGTGCCATGGGCTATGAGGTGATCGTGACTGCCGACCATGGCCAGGACGACCGAGGCCACCACGGCGGACACCACCCGCTGCAACAGGAAACCGCGCTTTATTACTTTGGCGAGGCCGAGGGGCCGGCGCAGGACGACGTGATCGACCAGCGGCAGCTGGCGCCGACGATCCTGAACCGCCTTGGCGCGCCGGTTGCAGACAGCATGAAAGCCGGGGCATTCTTGCGCTGAGGACACATTAGGCCGCCGCACAGACGCGGCGGCCTATTCATGCGGGCAAGCCCGATCTGCTCAACGTCACGCGTCACCAGCGTGACACGTCCTCGTCCCGGTCTACATCGCTATCAGGTCAAGAGCTGGCCACGCTCGCTGAGGTCACTCGTCGTAGGGCCAGATTTCTTGTCCCAGCCCCTCAATCGCCAGCACGATACGTTCGAAACTATCGCGCGCACGGCCCACGCTGTGACGGGCGCGTAGATATCCATGCACCAGACCCGTCTCATTCATCCATTCCGCCACCCCGCCCGCCGCGTGGATGGCATCGCGATAGGCGCGGCAATCATCGCGCAGCGGATCGCAATCGGCAGAGAACATCACCGTCGGCGGCAGTCCTGCAAAATCGCTGTCCTGTAACGGCGCATAGGTGGGGTCATTGCTGACCGGTGTGCCGCCGCTGCGCACGTCTGCATAGAATTTGACATCCTCCAGCGTCAGCATCGGCGCGTGAGCATGTTCGTTGTAGGAAGGCAGAGTGTGTTCACCGCCAAGCCCCGGATAGATCAGCACCTGGCCCAAGACCGCATCAACGCGACCACGCGCGTGATGTGCCACTGAGGCACTGAGCGTCCCGCCCGCGCTGTCACCTGCAAGAACCACGCCCCCGTCATATGTCGTGGCGATCCATTGCAGCACCGTCCAGGCGTCGTCGAACTGCGCCGGGTGCTCGTTTTCAGGTGCAAGCCGATAGTCCACGGCCACCACACGGTAGCCGGTCTGCTCGCAAATTTCGGAACACACATCATCATGGCTGTTGAGATCACCGACGACAAAGCCGCCGCCATGACAGTACATCACCGTGCGGGTGGGATCTCCGGCCTCGTAGATGCGGACCGAGACCGTCTGGACCGTCTTCTCGGTGACCTCGACCACCTCGGAACGCGGTTTGCGAAAGGCCGCGGCCATCTTGTTGTAGACCGCGCGTTGTTCGTCGATGCTCAGATCCACGGTGTCTTCGGGGTAATGACGACCCGTCTCCCGGATAAAGGCCCAGGTTTCTTCGTCAATTTGCTTTTCATAATCCATAGTGTCCACCCATCGGCGTCCTCAGTCACGTCGAGCCTAGGACCGCAAGTCCGGGTTGGAAACGGTAAAATGGAAAAAGCACACCAAAGGTGGCGTGCTTTTCCAGTGATACGGCGTGATCGCAGATGTCAGGCAGCGGGCTTGGCTTCGTCCCAGGGCCGAGTGAAGGCAGACAGCACATTGCCGACGTCCTCGGGGCCACTGCCGTGCAATGTGACCTGAGCCACCAGCCCGCGCTTCTTGTCATCGATGACAGAGGTCACGCGCGCGTCCAACCCTGCCTTCTCCAGCGCCGCGTCATAGACGCGAATGATCGCGTGACGGCGCAAATCCGGCTTGAAGACCTTACCGACAGCGGTTTTGGGCAGCTCTGGCAGAATGGTCATATGCTTCGGGATCGCCGCCCGTTCGTGAATATGGCGTTTGCAATGCGCCAGAAGCTCTTCTTCGGTGACGGAGGCCCCATCGACCAGCTCGACAAAGGCGCAGGGCAGCTCGCCCGAATGGGCATCCGGCTGGCCGATCGCACCGGCAAAGGCCACCGCATCATGGCCAAGCAGGGCTTCTTCGATCTCCGCCGGGTCAATGTTGTGGCCGCCGCGAATAATCAGATCCTTGGCCCGGCCCGTGATCCAGAGATAGCCGTCCGGATCCACGCGCCCCAAGTCCCCGGTCCGCAGGTATTTGTCCTGATAATAGAGATCGATGTTCTTGTCGGTCTCCGTGTAGGTATGGCCGGGGAACACACCCGGCGTATAGACGCAGATCTCGCCGATTTCGTCAGTGCCGCATTCCTTCAGCCCCTCGGGCGTGCCTTTGATGATTTTCACGTCGGCATAGGGGAATGGAATGCCGATGGAGCCGACCTTCTTCTCGCCCTCTACCGGGTTGCAGGAGACGAGGCAGGTGGCCTCGGTCAGGCCATAGCCCTCAACCAGCGTGACCCCGGTGGCCTTTTCAAAGCGGCGGAACAATTCCAGCGGCAGCGGGGCCGAGCCGGAGAACGCGGTCTTGATGGTAGAGACATCCGCGTCCACCGGGCGCTGCATCTTGGCAGAGATCGCCGTGGGGACCGTGATGATAAAGGTGATCTTCCAGCGCTCGCAGAGCTTCCAGAAATTGTCGAAAACCCCATCCCCGCGATATCCCTGCGGCGTCGGAAACACCACATGCGCGCCAGACGCGACAGCGGCCATGACGATCACATGGCAGGCAAAGACATGGAACAGCGGCAGAGGACACATGATGTTGTCCTCCTCGGTAAACAGCAGCGTGTGCCCAAGCCAGCCATTGTAGATCATGCCCTGATAGGTGTGCTGTGCGACTTTCGGCATGCCGGTTGTGCCGCCGGTGTGGAAGTAGCAGGCCACCCGGTCGCCGTCGCTGTCAGGGAAGGTCAGCTCGGTCGGTTGCTTGGCCATTTCCTTGCGAAAACACTTGTAGTCCGCATGGGCGTGGGCCTTGTTCACCTTGGGCCGGATCAGCGGCACGATCCAGGATTTCGGCGGCGTCAGATAGCGGTTGAGATCCACCTCCAGCACGGTCTTGACGCTGGGCGCATGCGCCACCGCCTCGGCCACCTTCTGCGGTACATCGGTCTTCGGAAAGCCCTTGAGCGTCACCACAACCTTGGCACCGGTCTCGCGCAGAATGGACGCGATCTGCTCTGGTTCCAGCAGCGGGTTGATCGGGTTCACGATCCCCGCCACCGCGCCGCCCAGCATGGTGATCAGCGTCTCGTTGGCATTGGGCAGCACGTAGGCAACAACGTCCTTTTCGCCCACGCCCAGGGACCGGAACAGATTGGCCGCCTGCGTGGTCTTGTCTTTCAACTCGGACCACGTCAGCGTTTCTGCCTTGTCCGTCGGACCGGAAAAGATCTGGTAGCTGACGGCACGGTTGTTTGGAAAGTTGCCCGCAGTGCGCGACAGCAGACCATAGAGCGTCTTGGGGACGTCGCGATCCGCCCAGGCACATTCCTGTTCGATCGCCGCGACATCCGCGGTCGTTGCAAAAGCCATGTTCTTCCTCCCCTAGCCCGTCCCACGGATCTTGATTGTTCCTCAGGGCCACGATGATTGGAATACCTTGGCCGTGCAAGCAAGACACGAGGTTCACGTAAAGGAAGTTCAGATATGACGCTGCGCAATTTCATGCCTGCGCGCACTGTCAGGGAGACGGCGCGCAGGCAAATCCGGGCTCAGGCCACGGCCTGACCATCGGTGAACTGCAACCGCGCGAGACGGGCATAGAGCCCCCCTTCGGCCACAAGGCTGTCGTGGGTGCCCACCGCCACGATCTGTCCCTGATCCATCACCACAATGCGATCCGCCTTCTTCACGGTCGCCAAGCGATGCGCCACCACGATGGTGGTGCGATCGCGGCTCAGATCCTCAAAGGCGGCCTGCACCAGACCTTCGCTCTCGGCGTCGAGTGCCGAGGTCGCCTCGTCAAGCAACAAGACCGGTGCGTCGCGCAGGATGGCACGTGCGATCGCGATCCGCTGTTTCTGCCCGCCCGACAACATCACGCCACGCTCACCCACATAGGCGTCATAGCCCTCGGGCAGTTTCATGATGAAGTCATGCGCGGCCGCGGCCTCTGCGGCGGCCTCAACTTCGGCATCGCTGGCGTCCGGGCGGCCGAAGCGGATATTCTCGCGCGCGGTGGCGGCAAAGATGATCGGATCCTGAGGCACCATGGCAATATGACGCCGGAACTCACCGCGCGAAAGCGCCGTCAGCGGCACGCCGTCCAGACGCACCTCGCCAGACTGCGGATCATAGAACCGCTGGATCATCTGGATGATCGTGGTCTTGCCCGCCCCGGACGGACCAACAAAGGCCACGGTTTCGCCGGGCTGGATGGTCAGCTGCACCTGATCCAGCGCAGAGGTGTCGGGACGCGACGGATAGGTGAAGGACACGTTGTCAAAGGTCAGCTCGCCGCGCACCGGCTCGGCCAGCACCTGTGCGGCTGCGGGGTCCGTCACGCTGTCCTCGGCCTGCAACAGCTCTACCAGACGCTCCGTCGCCCCTGCGGCGCGTTGCAGCTCGCTCCAGATTTCCGACAGCGCCGCGACAGAGCCTGCCACCATCACGGCATAGATCACGAATTGCACCAGCGCGCCTTCGGTCATGTCGCCAAAGCGCACATCGTTGGCGCCGATCCACAGCACGCCTACCACGCCAGAGAACACCAGGAAGATCACGATCACCGTCAGCCAGGCGCGGGTCTGGATACGCCGGCGCGACACGTCATATGCGGTCTCGGTCATATCCGAGAAATGCGCGCGGCTCATATCTTCGTGGGTGAAGGCCTGCACGGTCTGCACTGCACTCAGCGCCTCGCCCGCGTTGCCGGAGGAGGCCGCAATCCAGTCCTGATTCTCCTTCGAGATCACCCGAAGACGTCGTCCAAGCACCAGAATGGGTACGATCACCGCAGGCACGATCAGCAAAACAAGCGCCGTCAGTTTTGCCGAGGTCAACAGCATCAGAACGAGACCACCGAGAAAGATCAGAAGGTTGCGCAGCGCGACCGAGGCAGAAGAGCCCAGCACCGACTGGATCAGAGTGGTGTCCGTGGTGATCCGGCTCAGCACCTCGCCGGTCATGATCCGCTCAAAGAAGGCCGGGCTCATGCCAATGATGCGATCAAACACCGCCTTGCGGATATCGGCCACCACCCGCTCGCCCAGCTTGGTGACCAACGCGTAGCGCAGACCGGTGCCAACCGCGAGCAATGCCGCCATCACCATCGCGGCGGTGAAATACTGGTTCAGCAGCGCGGCATCGGTGATGCGGAAATTGTCCACCACCCGGCGCACCGCCAGCGGCAGCGACAGAGAGACGCCCGCAGTCAGGGTCAGGGCCGCCAGTGCCGCGAAGATCATGGTCTTGTAGGGGCGCATGAACGGCCAGAGTGCCTTCAGCACCCCGATCTTGCGGGAGCCTTCACGCTCTTCGTTGCCGCCTTGGGTTTTCACCGCACGTCGTGCCATGAGCGCTCCTTTGCTCGCCGCCTGAAGTCTGGCGCGCATTGCGCCATTGCCGCCTCGTGTCATGGCCTTGCCTCACAGGCAGGTCAAGGCTGCATTGGGTCGCACAGTGGGAACAATCGCCGCAGGAGCGCGCAGCAACCATTTGAAACCACGATGATTTAGCAAGTGGGGAGAGAATTTGGAGCGGGTAGCGGGAATCGAACCCGCACCTTAAGCTTGGAAGGCTCTTATGATACCATTTCACCATACCCGCTTCGTATCGTGTGGTCTATGTGAAGGACTTTTTGCCGTCAACCACTTATGCGGAGTTTTTCTGCGACAGATGGCGTGACACACGTTTCGCCAGGACAAGAGACCCGCACTTGCCCCTTCCCTGCGGCTGCCGCCCGCCCTAGGTTCAGACCTCTGACGCCAACGCCTTTCCCACGGAGCCCATGACAGCACATCCGCGCATCGCCATTCTGACCTCGCATGGTCAGCCCTCCGCCCCGCCCCCGCCGGAGATCCATCTCGCCGCAGTTGCCGCCGCGGTGCAGGATCACCTGCCGGGCTGGGAGGTGCGCTCTGCTACGCTGTCGTCCAAAGGGTTTCTGGAGGCCGCAATGCCAGAGGACGGTGCGGTGATCTATCCGTTCTTCATGGCGCGCGGCTGGTTCACCGGCAAGGTGCTGCCCAAACGTCTGGCGGGCTGGCGCTATCGTATGGCCACGCCCTTCGGACTTGACCCCGCACTGCCCGCGCTCACGGTGACTGCGCTGCAAGACGCGATTGCAACCCGCGGCTGGGACGTCACTGACACCGAAGTACTGCTTGCGGCCCATGGCTCTGCCCGTGGACCAAAGGCGGCCGAAGCGGCGGAAAAATTTGCGGCAACCCTGCGCCCTGCCCTGCCCGGATTGAGACTGACGACAGGATTTGTGGAACAGGCGCCCTTTGTCGACGCCGCAGCACGCCCGCTTGGGACGCGATCCCTCTGCCTGCCGTTTTTTGCGCAATCCGGCGCGCATGTCCGGCATGACATCCCGGAGGCGCTGGCACAGGCGGATTTCAAAGGCGACCTTCTGCCGGTTCTCGGCGCATTGCCCGGCGTGCCTGCATTGATTGCACAGGCCATTTGCCGGGCTGAGACGGCGGAGCTGTCGGCGTCCCCCGCAAAAACGGACACCGAACTGCCCTGAACCGGCCGACGCGCGGCCGCGCGGTCTGTGCCGTGACAGAACTGTGCCGTGATGAAAATCCTCGGACATCGTGCCTGTGCTGCCGGACCGCCCGAGGGCTTTGACGGGCGCGACCAAGGGTTTGCGTCAATTTGACTGACCAGCCGTGAATTTGTCGTTTTCTCAAGGACTAGGCCTTTGCCTCGGGCACGCTTTGGATATGATCGCCGCGATCAGGAGAGGAAGACCAACAGATGTCCAGCGACAGAGCACAGCCCAACGCCACCCCCCTTCGCAGCGGTGGCAGACTTCTTGCGGACCAGTTGCAGATCCTGGGAGCGGACACGATCTATTGCGTCCCCGGAGAAAGCTACCTGGAGTTGCTGGACGGGCTCCATGCCCATCAGGACGCGATCAATGTCGTGACCTGCCGCCACGAATCCGGTGCTTCCAACATGGCAGATGCCTATGGCAAGCTGACCGGGCGCCCCGGCATCTGTGCGGTGACGCGCGGTCCGGGGGCCACCAATGCCTCCAACGGGGTGCACACCGCGTTTCAGGATTCGACGCCAATGATCCTGCTGATCGGTCAGGTCGGCCGCGACATGATGGACCGCGAGGCGTTTCAGGAGATCGACTATCGTCGCATGTTTGGCGAAATGGCCAAATGGGTGGCCCAGATTGATGATGCAGCGCGCATACCGGAATACATGGCTCGCGCGTGGAAAATCGCGCAATCGGGGCGGCCCGGCCCCGTGGTGCTGGCCCTGCCCGAGGACATGTTGACCGATGAGGTCCATGCACAGGATCTGCGCCCGACACCCCGGCCCCGGCCCGCGCCGCACGCACAGGACATCGCGTCCCTGCAAGCCATGATCGCCAAAGCAAAACGACCGATGTTGATGGTGGGCGGCCCGTCCTGGAGCAAAAGCTGTGCTGACAAGGCGCTGGCCTTTGCGGAGCGACTGGGCCTTCCCGTCACCACGTCCTTTCGCAGTCAGGACTACGTCGACAACGGGCACGACAACTTCGTCGGAGCGGTTGGCATTGCCCCGGTTCCCAACCTTCGCAAGCGGTTGCGCGAAGAGGTTGATCTGCTGATCGCGGTGGGTCCGCGGCTGGGCGAGATGACCACACAGGGCTACGAGCTGATCGATATTCCGCATCCGCAGATGACGTTCGTGCATGTGCATCCCGGCGCGGAAGAGCTCGGCCAGGTCTACCAGCCGGACCTGTCGATCCAATCCGATCCCGAGCTGTTCTTTGATGCCGCGGACGCCATCACCGGTCCGGATGGAGCAGATGTCTGGTCCGATTGGCGACAGGCGCAGCGGGCCGACTACCTGGCCTTCCAGACACCGACCGATGTGCCGGGCGATGTGAACATGGGCCAAGTGGTGCGCCACATGAGTGAGGCCTTGCCCCAGGATACGATCTACACCAATGGCGCGGGCAACTACACGGTCTGGCTGCATCGCTTCCATCAGCACCGCGCCTATCGCACCCAGCTTGCCCCCACCAGCGGCTCCATGGGCTACGGGGTGCCGGCGGCGGTGGCGGCCAAGCTGCAGCACCCGGAGCGGACAGTGGTGGCGATGGCCGGGGACGGCTGTTTCATGATGACCTCGCAGGAAATGGCGACCGCCGCCCAGCACGGCGCCGACGTGATTTACGTGGTGGTCAACAACGGCATGTATGGCACAATTCGCATGCACCAGGAGCGCCACCACCCGGGCAAGGTGATGGCAACGCAGCTGGTGAACCCGGATTTTGTCGCCTATGCCGCCGCGTTTGGCATTGCCGGAGAGCGGGTCTTGTCCACCGACGGCTTCCCGGCCGCGTTGGAGCGGGCGCGGAGTTCAAAGGGCGGCTATCTGATCGAGATCGTCGTCGACCCCGAGGCCCTGACGCCGAACCAGTCTCTGTCTGCCGTGCGTGCAGAAGGTGAAGCAAAATCAGCGGAGTAAGCATCCGGCTGAATGCCCTGCTTGACTTAGAACCCTCGCATGACGTGGCACCGCGTGCCGCGTCATGTGCGCCGTATTCGCCCCCTAGGCTGAGCAGCAACACAATCACCCGCAGCACGAGATCGACACAACGCAGGACCAGAATTTCCTTCGGCAGGATAAATTGAGTCTCCCCAAACAGCGCCAACCGCTATATCCGCACCGCGAAACGCAACCGGCCCCTCTCGCCACAGCTCCGCATGCTTTGTCGACTGCCACCGCTATATCGACTTCCCATAGAGGGCCGGACGGGATACGCAGCGCACTCCGGGGTCCGCAGCCCGATTTCAGAACGTATTGAGAAAAATCATGGCGCAAAATGCCACCATCTACAAAGTAGAGTTGTCGGTCTCTGACATGGATCGCCACTATTACGAGACCCATAAACTAACGGTGGCCAAGCATCCCTCGGAGACTGATGAGCGATTGATGGTCCGCCTTGTCGCCTTTGCTCTGAATGCACATGAGCATTTGGAACTGACCAAAGGGTTGTCCACGGATGACGAGCCCGACATCTGGCAAAAGAGCCTGAGTGGTGAAATCGATCTGTGGGTGGCGCTTGGGCTGCCCAGCGAGAAGGTCATGCGGCAATCCTGCAGCAAGGCGTCGAGTGTGATTGTCTACCCCTACGGCGGCCGGACAGCCGAAGTGTGGTGGGACAAGGTCAAGAACGCCACCACCCGTTTCGATAACCTGCACGTCATCAATCTTTCGGAGGCCGACACCGCTGCCCTGGCAGAGCTGGCCAGCCGGTCGATGAAGCTGCAGGTCAATATTCAGGATGGTGAGGTCATGGTCAGCTGCGGTGAAAGCCTCGTCTATCTGAACCCCGTCATATGGAAAGGCGCAGCCTAGGTTCGCTGCGCTCACCGACAGATCAAACCACCCAAGCTGCGCGCCAAACTCGACAGCGCGCCGGTCTGCACTGCGTCGCAATGATCGCCGTGCCTGCAGAGAGGCGTGTAAGGTCGCTTCACCGTGTTCTTGAGCACGGCGGCGCCCTGTGAGCGTGTGGTCTGTCGCGGTGTCGAGGAACTGAAGCGGACACATGTCCCGCCCGTCACGGGATGGCTACAGGACCCACGTCGCTGGGCGCTTAACGGCCCCTCTTTGCTGCGAGGGAATGTATGGCAAACAGTGCGCTAGGCCTCTTGCGCTTCCTCTCGGAATCACCTAACTAGTCGCAACCACAGCGGCTTAGGCGAGTTGGCGGAGTGGTGACGCAGCGGATTGCAAATCCGTGAACACCGGTTCGATTCCGGTACTCGCCTCCAACACTTTCAATAACTTATGCATTCTTTCGCTTCCTCGGTACCACTGACGGTATCGGGTTCTTGTTGTGGTCCGGCTTCGTTCACCTGCGTTTGTCTGCGGCCTGTCTCGCTTTCATGATTTGCCGCGCGTCACCCACGCCATCGCGTGGCAGTCCATCGCAGATCCTTCGGCGCGCGTGAGAAATGACATGAGAGATGCGGCATCGTGGGCAAGCTGTCATTTGCCCTATCCAGCGTGGCTTTCAGGGATGCCGTGCAAGGAAGCTGCAAGGCAATGTTGGTCTTGTTCTGATGTACTTAAAGCGCCTCACCGTCCAGGCACCCCATCTGAAATCCACCCAACCTGACGTGCGCCCTCTGCAATTTGACTGGCGCTCAACAGCGTGATGCGTGTCGAGCGCAAATGCGACCCCGCCGTGATAAGCGGCAAGCCGACAAACACACAGAGGCGGCGTCAGAGGCCGCGTAGATACTCCATGACCGCCGGTCGCACGGTCTGATCCCCGCGATGGCGCGCGTCAGAGATGATATTGCGCAGCTCAGCCAGATCCACCCGCAGCAAAAGCGACTTCACCGGGCCGATCGAGGCCGGGCGCATCGACAGGGTGCGGATACCCATGGCCGCCAGACAGACCGCCTCGATCGGGCGGCCCGCATCCTCGCCGCAGAAACTCAGCGGTGTACCGGAGATATCGCAACGCTCCACGATGCGTTCAATGAAGCTCAGGAAACTCACATTGAGCGAGTCATAGCGCTTGCGCACCCGCTCGTTCTCGCGGTCGGCAGCAAAGAAGAACTGCTTCAGGTCATTGCCGCCGATCGACAGAAAATCCACTTCCTCAAAGAAACGAAGCGGTGCGAATCCCAAAGACGGTGTTTCCAACATCGCCCCGACTTCCAGACTTGATGGCAGCACATGCCCAAGCCGCTTCTCGCGCTCAATGGTCTTGTCGACCTCCTGACGCGCCTGACGGTATTCTTCGAACTGCGCCACGAAGGGGAACATCACGGTGAGCGGACCGCCGTTGGCTGCCCGGATCAGGGCCTGCAACTGCATGCGCATGACGCCGGGTTTGTCCAACCCAACGCGGATTGCGCGCCAACCAAGCGCCGGATTGGGTTCGTCCTGCGGCTTCATGTAGGGCAAGACCTTGTCTGACCCGATGTCCAGCGTACGGAACACCACCCGCTTGCCACGCGCCGCCTCCATCACGCGCTGGTAGAGCACCACCAGCTCTGACCGTTTCGGCATCTGGTTGCGCACCAAAAACTGCAACTCGGTCCGGAACAGCCCCACGCCCTCCGCACCAGAGTTTTCCAACGATGGCAGGTCGGCCATGAGACCCGCATTCATCAGCAGATTAACCGTTTGCCCATCTTTGGTTACGGCAGGTTTCTCACGTATGGATGTGTAGCGCTCCTGCGCCTGCGCCTGCATCGCGATCTTGTCACGGAACGCGCTGACCACCGGATCATCGGGGCGCAGATGCACCGCGCCGTGATCGCCATCGACCAGAACATGATCGCCGTTCAGCCCTTCGGTGGTGATCCGGCCCACCCGCACCACCAACGGAATCGCCAGCGCCCGCGCCACGATCGCCGCATGCGAACCGACGGAGCCCTCCTCCAGGATGACCCCTTTCAGCTTGCGGCCATACTCCAGCAGTTCCGCCGGGCCGATGTTGCGGGCCACCAGAATGGGGTTCTCCGGCAGCTCGGCCCCGGTGTCCTTGCCCTGCCCAGTCAGGATGCGCAGCAGCCGGTTTGACAAGTCATCAAGGTCGCTCAGCCGTTCGCGCAGATAGGCGTCTTGCACCTGCGCCATGCGACCGCGCGCCAGCGATTGCTCTTTCTCAACCGCCGCTTCGGCACTCAGACCGCGCGCGATGTCCTCTTCCATGCGCCGCATCCAGCCCTTGGAATTGGCGAACATGCGATAGGTTTCAAGTACCTGGGCCTGTTCCTTATTCCCCCCCGAGACCTGCAGCATCTTGTCGACGCCAACGCGCAGCTCGTCCACCGCCTCTTGCAGGCGCTCAAACTCGCGGTGCGGATCATCAGCAAAGGGATTGGTCACCACCACGCGCGGCTCATGCAGCCAGATATGGCCCTCCGCTGCGCCCTCCTGGCCGGTAATCCCCTTCAGCAGCACCGAGTGCTGGTGCAGCGGCGACATGGCGGAGCCTTCGCCCACGAAGGCGCCCAGCTCGGTCATCTCTGCGATCACCATGGCGACCACTTCCAGCGCATAGACCGCATCGGCAGAGTAGTCTCGGGTTTCCTTGGACTGCACCACCAGCACGCCCATCATCTCGCCCAACCGCTGGATCGGGATGCCAAGGAAGGAAGAGAACCGCTCTTCGCCAGTCTCCGGCATGTAGCGAAAGCCCCGCGCACTGGGCGCGTCGGGTGTGTTGATAACCTTGCCGGTGCGGGCAACACGACCCACCAGCCCCTCGCCGACGCGCATGCGGGTCTGGTGCACGGATTCGCGGTTCAACCCTTCGGTGGCACAAAGCTCCAGCGTTTCTTCGTCGCGAAACAGATAGATGGAGCACACTTCGGTGCCCATGCTGTCGGCAATCAGCTGGGTGATCTTGTCGAGGCGCGCCTGCCCGGCGTCATCTCCCGCCATGGCCTCGCGCAGACGAACCAGAAGCTTCCTGCTCTCGGATTCCGTGTTCTCAACCATGTTCGCCCTTTCTCGGGTTTTCCTTAGACCACCGCGGTGCCTGACAGATGTTTGGCTGGGCCCGGCGCTCGGAATAACAGATGACGCTCATACGCATCAACACTCTTCACGCAGACCATTGGTGGTCTTTGGCAATGTGTCGGCTGCTCCGGGCGCTGGCAAGTGGTTTTACGTCTGCGACACGCAGGGTTACACCTCCTGCTCACCGGAGCGGCGCCCCCATGAAAGGCTGAAAAAACCGGGCTGCACCACCGCATTGCACGCGGGCCAACGCAGCCATTGCCCCCCTTCACGAAAAACGCGCCGGATGCTCAGCTCCGGCGCGTTTCAAGTCTCGTGCTGGTGATCGGATCAGCTGGCCTTGTCCAGTTCGAACGCGTCATGCAGCGCCTGCACGGCCAGCTCCATGTACTTGCGGTCGACCAACACGGAAATCTTGATCTCAGACGTGGTGATGACCTTGATGTTGATGCCCTCATCCGACAGCACCTTGAACATCTTGGCGGCAACGCCGGATTGCGAGCGCATGCCGATCCCGACCACGGAGATCTTCGCCACGCCGGTGTCGGCCACCAGTTCCGCGTAGTTCAGCTCACCCTTGTCCTTGAACGCGTTCAGGGCCAGTTCGGCGCGCTGCACCTGATCGGTCGGGCAGGAGAAGGTCATGTCGGTGCGGCCATCTTCCGAGATGTTCTGCACGATCATGTCCACATTGACCCCCGCATCCGACAGGCAGCCGAAGATGGTCGCCGCGATGCCGGGACGGTCGGCCACCGACAGGCATGTCAGCTTGGCCTCATCACGAGAGTAGGCAACGCCGTTGACAACATTGGATTCCATGATTTCCTCCTCGTCGCAGACCAGGGTTCCGGCCTCGTCGGATTGTTCTTCGAAACTCGACAGCACGCGCAGCTTCACCTTGTAGCGCATCGCCAGTTCAACAGAGCGGGTCTGCAGCACCTTCGCGCCCAAGGACGCCAGCTCCAGCATTTCCTCAAACGCGATCTTGTCGAGCTTGCGCGCCTTGTCGCAGATCCGCGGGTCGGTGGTGTAGACCCCGTCCACATCGGTGTAGATGTCGCAGCGCTCGGCGCCAAAGGCCGCCGCAAAGGCCACCGCGGTGGTGTCCGATCCACCCCGGCCCAGCGTGGTGATCCGGCCCTCGGGGCTGATGCCCTGAAAGCCCGCAACCACTGCGACCTTCATGCCCTCGCCAAACTTGGCGTTGATATGCTCGGTGCCGATTTCCTCGATCCGGGCCTGACTGTGGGCGGAGTTGGTCTTGAGCGGCACCTGCCAGCCCTGCCAGCTGCGCGCCGGCACGTCCATCTCCTGCAGGGTCAGCGCCATCAAACCAGCGGTCACGATCTCACCCGAGGAGACCACGGCGTCATATTCGCGCGCATCATAGAGCGGAGAGGTCTCGCCAACCCAGCCCACCAGCTCGTTGGTCTTGCCGGACATGGCGGAGACGATGACGATCACGTCATAGCCCTTTGCCACTTCAACGCCGACACGTTTGGCAGCACGGCGGATGCGGTCGAGATTGGCGACAGATGTGCCACCGAATTTCATCACAAGTAGGGGCATGGGGCCTGAGACTCCCTCCGCTTGCGGGGTTAAGGTTCGCGCGTTTCTAGGCGAGCGTCCCAGCAAGGGCAAGATGGGCGGCGCCGTTTCTTGCCCGCACCCCGGCGATTTGCGCAAGCATTGTCTGCATGCGACCTCAGCTGCGCCAGAAACGAACCGTCAGGATGGCGTAGACCGCCATCAGTTCCAGCCGTCCGATCAGCATCGCGATGGCGAGGATCCATTTGGCCGTGTCATTCAGCGGCGCGAAGTTGCCGGCCGGGCCGATTGTCTGCCCCAGACCGGGGCCGATGTTGGCCACCGCCGTTGCCGCACCGGAGATCGCGGTGATGAAATCCAGCCCCGTCAGTGCCAGCGCCCAGGCCACGATGCCCATGGTGATGACAAAGAACATGAAGAACGAGATCACCGAGCTCAGAACATCCGGCGTCACCGCCCGTCCCTGATAGCGCGGCACGAAGATGCCATTGGGCGAACGGATCCGCTGCACCTGCACCCGGATCGAGGCAAACAGCAGCTGATAGCGGAAGATCTTCACCGAACAGGCGGTCGACCCCGCACAGCCCCCGATCAGCCCGATGAAGAAGAACAGCATGATCAGGAAAGACCCCCATTGCATGTAGTCCACGCTGGCATAGCCGGTCCCTGACATAATGGAGATGATGTTGAACAGCGCCTCGCGCACCGCCTGTTCGGGGTGATGCGGAAAGATCGTGACCAGCACCCCTGCGGTGACCAGAACCAGCACCGTGATCGTGGCGAGAAAGGTCTGGATCTGGCTGTCCTTGAACAGCGGCACCATGTGGCCGTTCACCATCTGCACATAACGCACGAAGGGCAGCGCCGCCGCCACCATGAAGAAAGACGCAGCATATTCCGCCGGGCCGGAGAAGGTACCAAAAGAGGCATCATAGTTGGAAAACCCGCCGGTGGACACGGTGGTCATCGCATGCACCACCGCATCGAAGGGGCCCATGCCCAGCACCGTGTAAACCAGCGCGCAGACCATCGTCAGCACCAGATAGATGACCGAGATCTGCTTGGCGATTTCCTGCGCGCGCGGCAGGATTTTCCCCATGGTGTCAAAGGCTTCGGATTTGAAGATCTGCATACCACCAACCCGCAGCTCGGGCAGGAACACCATCGCGACCACAATGATACCGATGCCCCCCAGCCATTGCAGGATGCCGCGCCACAGCAACAGCCCGCGCGGCAGCTCATCCAGGCCGGAAATCACGGTGGAGCCGGTGGTGGTCAGCCCCGACATCGCCTCGAAAAACGCATCCGTAAAGCTCAGTTCCGTGGCCCCCAGCATCAGCGGAAGCGCCCCGAAGAAGGGCAGCGCGACCCAGACCAATGTAGTGAGCAAGAAGGTCTGGCGGATCGACAACCCGCGCCCCACCCCATTGGCGCAGGACAACGCCAAAAGACCGCCCGAGAGCAGGCAGAAAATGGCACTTTCCAGAAACACCGGCCACTCCCCCTGACCATCATAGAGGTCAAGGAGAAACGGAAAGACCATCATGCCGCCCAGAATGGTGACAAGAAGGCCAATGACATATCCAACCGGGCGCAGATCCAACATGACGCGAAGCGTTGGCAAGCCCCGGTCAGACTGTCAAGCCAAAGCGATCACGACTCGTCGTTTGTTCCGCCCTTCCCCGCACTGGCCTCCGGCATCACCGGCGGAGTGGCGGGCGCGCGCGGACGTCGGCGCGGCGGTTTGGCGCCATGTTCTGGGGCGCGCGCGTCATGTTGCACAGCATTGGTCGCAGCACCATTGCCCGACGCGGGTCGCTCAGCCAGCGCGCCTTCCGGCGCTTTCGGCTTTGACGAAGACACCGACTTCGTGTTCGGCGCAACGGACGCTTCCGCCTTTGGCGCAGGTTTGGCCGCAACGGGCTTTCGGGCGGCGGGCTTTGCTGATGGCGCAGGCGCGGATTTGACGGGCGCGGGCTTTGCGGCAGCGGCGGTGGCTGATGCAGCGCCTTTGGCGGAGGATGTTTTTGCCGCCGGAGCAGCCTTTCGCACGCCAGATTTCGTCGCGCTTGCGCTCTTGCGGGCGGGGGCCTTGCGCGGCGCAGCGGCCTTTTTCGCCCTCGGTTTTGTGGTGGCGGGTGCGGTGACATCGGCAGGCGCAGTCTGGGACGGCGCGGCCTCTGTTGCTGAAGCCTGTCTGGAGGACTGTGTTGCAGCCCGCGCCGAGACAGCCTTGGTGACCGTCGAAAGCGAACCAGGCAGCCCGCTGATCCACTCCTGCTGCATTTTCAGCAACGCCTGTGTCAGGTGCAATTGCCGCTGTGGCGCCTCTGCCGTCAGGGCCGCAACCGACCGAAACATTTTCATCTGCCGCCCCAGCGCATAGCCAGCCCAAGCCTGCGGGGTGGTGGGGATGTCCTTCAAACCTTCAAACCGGATCATGTGATCTCCTCAGGGTCGACCTTAAACAACACTCGAACAGGGCGGGCGCCCGGACGAATGACGCAAGCGCCCCCTTGAGGATCACGGTAACATGGTTTTTCTTCGCAGCAGCAGAAAAATGCCGCATTGCGGCAAATTTGAGCGGCGCGCCCGTGCCCAGCGCCGCCCCTCTTCATCTTTTCAAAAATATCTCGGGGAGCGCGAGGGGCAGCGCCCCTCGCATCGGCAAGATCAACCCTGGTGGATCAACGTCGAAAACAGCTTTGGATCAAGGCTCTGGCTGGCAAAGGTCTTGCCCTGCGTCAGCACCGACACCGCATCATGGCTGTGCAAGCTCTCCTGATGGCTTGCCACCACCCGGAAATCGCCCACCCGCGCATCGCTCTGCAGCGCTTCACAGAACAGGCGCGCCGCATCCTCGACAAAGATCGGATTGGCCGCATTCAACTCGGCAAAGGCCTGCTCATCCTCGCGCTTCACCATCACCTGCGTTTCGGTCGGAACCGCGCGGCGGCAATGGTCGATCAGATCCTCGAACCACAGGCACCCGGTGCCCGGCTCCATCTGCACGGAAATCCGCGCCACCGAGCGCTGCGAATGCGGTGTTGCCAGCTGGCCACGGGACTGGCGGGCGTGTTCCGACAGCTCCAGCGAACAGGGACAGGTGGAGGAATAGACATAGTCGAGATGCACGATGCTGTGACGTTGACCGCCCGTCTGCACCAGCTCCAGGGCCACGTCATAGTATTGATAGCCCGACAGGCCAGAGCGCAGGCTTTCCACCTTCACCGGGAAGGAAAACCGCATCTGCAAGCGCGCATCACCGCTTTCCAGATCGCTCAGATAATCTTCCAGCGCCGCTTCCATCACTTCAAAGGAAAAGGTCTTTTCCGCATGCCGGTAGAAGCTGCGCATGATGCGGGACATGTTGATGCCCTTCTTCTCCGCATCCAAGCTGACGGTGCCTGTCACACTGGTCTCCAGCGTCAGATCGCCGCCCGCCCGGGTGTGAAACCGGATCGGCAATCGAAAATTGGAAATGCCGACATGCTGGATCTGCTCCTGCGCGCCGCGGATCAGGCTGGACGGGCCGTTTTGCAAATCGGGAAGAGTTGCACGATAGCCCGCGTCTGCCTCGAACTCATCTGGGTACTGGCGCTTCAGGTCCGGGTAGTTCTGCACCTGACGTTCCGGCAACAGCCGCGCGATCGCCGGATCGAGCTGCGCCACTTCCGTCGCGCTCGCCTTGCTGGCCCAGCGCCGCAACACCGCCAGCGCCTCTGCGGCGTCTGACTGATCCGGGGTGTCTCTCAAGTCACCAGAGTGGACGTTCATTGTCGTGTACTCCTGTCCCTACAGCGACGGCGCTGCATCTCATTATGTAGGGTAGTACGGCACTAAACACAAAATAGATCACCAAAAAACGCCAGCACATGTCCCACTTCTGACCTTTTGCCCCTCCGCCTGCGTCCAGGACACTGAGACGCGATGTGGTGCTGGCGGAGGGGCGCTGAGGTGGCTGACGGCTCAACCGATACGGGCAAGCGCGTTTTGCAGATCGCGGATCAGATCGTCGGTGTCTTCCAGCCCCACTGAGAACCGCACCAGCCCGTCCGTGATGCCCAGCTCCTTGCGCTGGTCCACCGACAGGCGTTGATGCGTCGTCGTGGCCGGGTGGGTGGCGATGGATTTGGCGTCGCCCAGATTGTTGGAAATCACCGGGATGGTCAGCGCGTCGAGGAAGGCGAAGGCCGCCGCTTTGCCGCCCTTGAGGTCCAGCGACAGCACCGTGCCGCCCTTGCCGCCAAGCTGACGCTGCACGAGGTCATTCTGCGCATGGGTGCTCAGGCCCGGATAGATGGTGCGCGCCAGCGCCGGATGGCCATCGAGCGCCTCGGCGATCTTCAGCGCGCTGTCGGCCTGCGCGTTCACCCGCAGATCGATGGTCTCCAGCCCCTTCAGGAACATCCAGGCATGGAACGGGCTGAGCGAGCCACCGGTATGCTTCATATAGGGTTCCAGCGTGCCGCGGATATAGTCTTTGCTGCCCAGAACCACGCCGCCCAGCGCCCGGCCCTGACCGTCGATATGCTTGGTCGCGGAATAGACCACCACATCGGCCCCTTGCGCGATGGCGTTGGAGAACACCGGCGTCGAGAACACATTGTCCACCACCACGGTGGCGCCGACGGCATGGGCAATCTGCGCCACACCTTCGATGTCGATCACCTCCAGCGTCGGGTTCGACATGCTCTCGAAGAACACCACCTTGGTCTCGGGACGTACGGCGGCGCGCCACTGCTCCAGATCGGTGCCGTCGACAAATGTCACCTCGACACCGTAGCGGGCCAGGATGTTTTCCAGGATGTAGAGACAGGAGCCGAACAGCGCCTTGGCCGACACCACATGATCCCCCGCCTTCAGAAGCGACGTCAGCGCACCATTCACAGCGGCCATGCCGGAGGCGGCGGCAAAGGCATCCTCGGCGCCTTCGAGCAGCGCAATACGCTCTTCGAACATGGCGACGGTGGGGTTGCCGTAGCGGGCATAGATGAACTCATCCGGGCCGCTCTCGATGAACCGCGCCTCGGCCTGGGCGGCGCTGTCGTAGACAAAGCCCTGGGTCATGAAGATCGCTTCGCTGACCTCGTTGTATTGGCTGCGCCGGGTGCCGCCGTGAACCAGTTTGGTGCGTTTGTTCCAGGTCTCAGTCATCATATCGCCTCCGCCGGATCCGCACTGACCTACGGTCCGGGCATAAAAAAACTCCCGTCCGGCCAAGCGAAAGGGAGTCCCGTCGTCCTGACCTCTTTAGCGACTTCTTTAACGTGGCCCGCAATCCGGTAAACAAATCGCCACGGTTCTTATGTCGCGCATCGGATACGCCCGCAGCGCGCCTCAGTCAAGAGGGGCGCGGCGGGCCGTGCTGCGCCGCGCCTGCTGCAGACCCCACCGAAACAGCATGTGCCAGCCCCTACTGAGGACCCCGCCGCGCGCGCGACCGGGGCGTGCCCCACACCGCGCCCCACGTCACCCAGCCGTTACGCAGACGTCACCTTGCCGTCACCCGAGCGGGCTATCGTACAGGAAAAGTCAGGGCTGCTGAGGGGCCGTGTGATGGCACTGATCCGTATCAACGCACTAGGTGAGACGCCGGTATTTCATGCCCGGCCAAGGTCGATCAACGAGGGCATCGCCAGGGTGGCCCGCGTGCCAGGACCAGTGGTGATCATGGTTCATGGCTATAAATATCAGCCCGGCAACCCGAACCACTGCCCGCATCGACATATCCTGTCTCTCGACCCACAACATCTGCCCTGGCGCGCGCCTTCCTGGCCGCGTCAGCTGGGCTTTGGTCTCGGGCGCAAGGATGAAGGGCTGGCGGTCGCGTTTGGGTGGGATGCCCGCGGGACATTGGCCTCGGCCCAGGGCCGCGCAGTTGCTGCAGGGCGCGCGCTTGCCCGTGTGATCCGCAGTTTGCACGCCGATGCACCAGAGCGCGGCATCCATATTATCGCCCACTCTCTGGGCACCGAAGTTGCCTTGGAAGCGCTGCACTGGCTCCCTTCGGGCGCGGTGCGCCGGGTCATCTCGCTTGCAGGTGCGAGCTATCAGAGCCGGGTGGACAAGGCCCTGTCGACACCTGCGGGTCGCAACACCGAGTTCTTCAACGTGACCAGCCGCGAAAACGATGCGTTTGACTTCATGTTCGAAAGCCTCACCCGCTCGCCCACGCGCGGCGACCGTGCCATCGGCCACGGGTTCGAGGCGGTGAACGCGGTGACGCTGCAGCTCGATTGCCTGGATACGTTGAAGCATTTGTCGCAAATGGGCCATCCCATCGGCCTGCCGGAGCGGCGTGTGTGCCATTGGTCCGCCTACATGCGCCCCGGTGCGCTGCGGTTTTACAAGCGCCTGATCCGGCAGCCGGAACGCACGCCACTGCCGCTGATGCAGCAGGTGCTGCCGGAAACCCCTGCGCGGCGGTGGTCCCGTCTGCTGACCCTGCGGCCCCTGCCCGGCCCGATGCCGATCTGGCAACGTATCTGAGCCACGCCGCCCGTAGCCTCGCGCCTTTTCAACCGCTCAGTTTTTGGTGACATCAGCGCCCGCCGGGGACGCAACCCAGATCTATGCGCGCGCTGAGGACGCAACGGGCACAAAAAGTATCACCGCTGATGACCCATTGTTTCGCGCGCGAAACATCAGGTCAGCAGGCCTGACCTATCTGCCGAAATACCTTGCCCCGCACAAACTCGGCCGGTCAGGAAAAGCCGGGGGCGCTCCCGCCCCTTTGCCGCACAGCCGGAGGCTGCACCCAAAGCGTTGGGCCGGGCGGGGGCCGCGCCTGAAAGGCGCGGCCCCCGCCCCACCGCGATGCGCGAAGCGCAGCGCAAACCCTCAGATGAGGACTGCCGAGGTCTTGTGCTCTTTCAGCTTGCGTCCTTGTCCTCTTCCAGCCCGTAGGTCTGGAACAGTCTCGCCTGCGTCATGAAGAACAGGAACATCGCCGCGGTCAGCCCGAAAGTCTTGAAATAGACCCAGGACTCGGTGCTCATCATCCGCCAGATCACCTCGTTCGCCACCGCCAGCGCAAAGAACATAGCGCACAGGCGCCGGGTCAGGATCATCCAACCCTCGTCCTGCAGCGGCATCATCTCCTCCATCACCACCCGCAGGTAGCTCTGCCCCCGCAACAGGCCAAAGCCCAGCAACCCGCCGAACAGCAGATAGATCATCGTCGGCTTCATCTTGAAGAACCGCTCATCGTTGAACCAGACCGACAGCCCGCCGAACACAACGATCAGCACCAGCGTCATCACCTGCATCTTCGACAGCTTGCCGGTGAGCTTCCACAGCGCCAGCGTTGACAGCACCATCAGCGGCACAAATCCGGCAGTGACCACGATGAAACCCTCATAGGAGGTGCCGCCGATTTCGAACGCCTGATCCTTCAGCCGCAGATAGGCGATGAAGAACAGCACAACGGGGCCGTACTCCAACACCGACTTCAGCAGCGGGTTGATCGGACGCCCCTTGTCCATCGGTTGCTCACTTGTCTGTTCGCTCATGCGCTGCCTCATATGTCCCAATTGATCTTTCACAGATGGCGCTCTCAGCCACCCATTTCAACAATCACCGCGCCCGCCGCGATCAGCGCCATCAGCGCGATGCGGCGCGGGCCGACGGTTTCCTTCAGCACCAGCCAGCCGATGAGGGCGGCAAACACCGTTGATGTCTCGCGCAGCACCGCCGCCTCGCCCACCTTGTCGAGTCGCGTCGCCAGCATCACCGACCCAAAGGAGGCAAAGGCCACCAAGCCGCCGAAGAACCCGCGCAGCATCAGCGGGCCCACCGTGGGCCGCTCTGCCCCCATCCGACGCCAGCGCCAATAGGCATAGGGCGGCATGGTCAGCCCGTCGATCATGAAGAACCACGCCAGGAAGGTGAACGGATCCGCCGTCGCCCGGATGCCATAGGCGTCGTAGGTGGTGTAGAGAGCCACAAACAGCCCCGTCGCCACCGCCAGCACCAGCGCGATCACCAACGTGTCGCGCGCGGTGACAAGAAAGATGAAATTATAGACCGCCAGCCCGAAGATCCCGGCCAGCAGCACCCCGACACCCAGCCATTGCACCAGCGTAAAGGTCTCGCCAAACAGCCAATAGGCCCCGATCACCGCAAACAGCGGCCCGGTCCCGCGCACCACCGGGTAGACCACCGTATAGGCGCCCTTGGTATAGGCCATCGCCTGCAGCACCTTGTAGAGCACATGGATCACCCAGACACCCACAAAGATCAGCCACATATGCGGCTCCGGCCAGGGCACCACAAACAGCGCGAAGGGCGCCGCCATCAGCCCGTAGGAGGCATCGATCGCCCCCCGTGACAGCCAGGGATCATGCCGCCCTTTTTGCAGCGCGCCAAAAACCGCATGCAGGAACGCTGCCGAGACCGCGAGGATCAGCGCGACCTGATGGCCCTGTTCGGTGCCCTCAAGCGAAATCAGCCAGTCGCTCAGCATATGCTGTCATCCTTGTTGTGAACGTGGTGGTTTTTGGAACATCCGCGCGGGGCAGACGTTAAGACACGTCCACCAGCGCCCGAGGTCCCATGTTCGATACCGCCCTGCAACAGATCATCGAAGAGCTCACCAGCACCTTTTCCGTGATACCGGCACCGATTGCCTTCGCGCGGCTTCTGGCTGCCAGTGTGCTGGCCGCCCTGGTCGGTCTGGAGCGTGAGTTGCAGGACAAGCCCGCAGGCCTGCGCACCCATATCCTTGTCTCCGTGGCCGCCTGCCTGTTCGTGGTGCTGGGGCGGGAGATCGCGGCGCTGGATTTTGGCGCCGAGGCGCAGCGCAACGATCCCCTGCGCATGATCGAGGCGGTAACGGCGGGCGTGGCCTTCCTGGCGGCGGGGCTGATCTTCACCTCCGGCGACCGGGTGCGCAACGTGACCACCGGCGCGTCGCTCTGGCTGGTGGGGGCCATTGGCCTTGGGTGTGGCGCCGGTCAGATGCCGCTCGCGGCGATGGCCACGGCCATTGTCCTCACGGTGCTGTTCCTGCTCCGCCATGTGGAGAAATGGATGAGCCGGCATTGATCCGCGATCCTCACGCCCCGTCTTCAAGCCCGGTGAGCGCGGCGGCGAATTCCTCCGGGTCAAAGGGCGACAGGTCGTCGATCTGCTCACCCACGCCGATGGCATGGATCGGCAGGCCGAACTTGTCGGCCAGCGCCACCAGCACGCCGCCCTTGGCGGTGCCGTCAAGCTTGGTCATCACCAGCCCCGACACATCCGCCAGCTGACGGAAGGTCTCCACCTGCGACAGCGCGTTCTGCCCGGTGGTGGCGTCCAGCACCAAAAGCGTGTTGTGCGGCGCCTCGGGGTCCTTCTTGCGAATGACGCGGACGATCTTGGCCAGCTCTTCCATCAGGTCGGCGCGGTTCTGCAACCGCCCGGCCGTGTCGATCATCAAGAGATCGGCGCCATCGGCCTCGGCCTTGGTCATCGCATCAAAGGCGAGGCTGGCCGGGTCGGAGCCCTCGGGCGCGGTCAGCACAGGCACACCGGCGCGGTCGCCCCAGACCTGCAGCTGTTCCACCGCGGCGGCGCGGAATGTGTCGCCCGCGGCGATCACCACGGATTTCCCGGCAGCGCGGAACTGGCTGGCGAGCTTGCCGATGGTGGTGGTCTTGCCGGAGCCATTGACCCCCACCACCAGCACCACCTGCGGTTTGGAAGGATAAAGCGGCATCGGACGCGCCACCGGCTCCATCACCCGGGCAATCTCCTGTGCCAGCAATTCGCGGATTTCGCGACCCGAAACGCGGCGGCCCATGCGGCCCTCGGCGATATTGCCGGTCACCCGCAGCGCCGTGTCCACCCCCATGTCGGAGGCGATCAGCATCTCTTCGAGGCTTTCCAGCATGTCGTCATCGAGCACCCGGCGCGGCTCGGTTGCGGCACTGCGGCCCATAAGCCGCCCCAGAAGGCCCGGTCTGGACACCTCGGCCTGCGGTGCAGGGGTGGTGGGCACATCTGCGGCGGGCGCCTCAGTCGAAGCCCCTGCTTGCGACGTCCCGGCAGGCTCTGCCGCCGCGCGCGTGGCGGGCGCGGGCGGTGGGCTTGCTGGTGTGGGCTCCGGGGTCGTGGCCCCCTCTTCCACGATCGCATCCACCTCCTTGCCGAGGCGGGATGAGGATTTCAGCAACCGTTCCTTGAGCTTCGAGAAAAGCGCCATCTGGGTCTCCGCAGGTCGTTTGATATTCACCTAATGCCCTTTGAGGCGGGATGCAAAGCGCAATGCGGCTGTGTCACATCGCAAACACCGCGAAAAACAGCGCCTGCGCCCCCCAGTAGAGCACCCAGACCACTGGCCCGGTGATGCGACGCAAGGCATGGGCTGGCGGCAGCACAAATGTTTCCAGCGCCAACACCATGTCCGAGATCATGAACATCACCGCCGCCACCCACAGCAGCGGCAGTGGCAGCGTCAGTGCAGCCAGCGCCATGGTGAGGATCACCGGCACATAGGCCAGAACCGCCCCGCGCATCTCGCCCGCATGGCGCGTCAGCACCCGCGCCATCAAGCCCGCCACCAACACAAGCGTCGCCATCCCCCAGATCATCGGAGCGGTCAGAAGCGCTGCAAGATCAGATGGAGGACGCGACAGGAACAGCGCCACATAGGCCAGATGCCCGGCGGCAAAGCTGGCCACCCCCGCCAGAAAGGCGCGCTCGCCCGGGCGCGACAGGGCCAGATCCCCCAGCGCGCAGAGCCCCAGCGCCAGACCAAGCAGCGGCAGGTGCCCAAAGGCAAGGACGGCCAGCAGCGCCACCGCGCCGGTTTTCAGCGCCGATCGTGGCCAGCTCTCTGCCGCCCGCACCTGCGCAAGATATCCCAGCGCCAAAACAGCAGTCGCACCCAGTCCGATCATCTGCACCGTCATCGCGGCCTCCCTGCCGATTTACCTCAGCCTGCGCCGGGGATGGCCGACAGGTCAAAGCTGACCTTGCGCCAGCCAGCACCGGCAATTGTACCCTTGGCGCGGCTTCGGACATGCGCCATGGTGAGGGCATGTTTAACTCTGCCCCCCTGCGCTTCTGCGCCGTGATCCTTGGCTTCTCTTGTGTCGCCGCGCCCTTGAGCGCAGCCGACGCGGAGCAGTTCGACAGCTACACCCGCGGACGGACCATTCACTTCGACTTTCTGGGGCAGCACTATGGCGCGGAACGCTATCTGCCCGGCCAGCGGGTGCAATGGTCCTTTCTCGACGGGCGTTGCGTCGAGGGGGAGTGGTATGCGCAAGGCGATGAGATCTGTTTTGTCTACGAAGACAGACCGGAGGCGCAGTGCTGGAGCTATGAGATCGGCAGCGAGGGTCTCAGCGTCACGATCACGGGCGACGGGCCGGCGCTCACATTGACCGAACAGCCTGATCCGCCCAAGGACATGGTTTGTCTCGGCCCCGAAGTGGGTGTCTGAGGCGAGCCCAGGGAGCGAGGCTCTGCCTCGCGCTCCGAGGTATTTATGAAAAGATGAAGGGGCTGGCTGCCTGCTAGAACAGCGAGCCCTGTTCGCCGGGTGTCTTTGGCGGTTTGGGATTTGCCGGCTTGGCGGTGGCCGGATTGGAAGGGGCCGGGGCTTTTGTCTCGGCACTGCTCGCGCCGCCGATTTCGGTGATACCATCGGCAAATTCGATGCTGAGCGCCTGTGCCGCCTTCGCGCCTGCGGTGTCGGTCACCAAGGTCTTGCCGTCGCGCACCACCGCGTAGCCACGGCTGAGGGTGGCCTTGTAGCTGAGGATCTCCAGCTGGCGTCCGGTGGCCATCAGGCGATCCCGCTGGCGCTGGATTCGCGCGGCCTGCGCGGCATCGAGCCGGTTGGCGATCTGATCCAGCGCGTCGCGCTTGCGGCGCGCGTCCTGTTCAATGGGCCGCAGGCTCAGCCGCGAGGCGAGATTGTTCAGCCGATCCCGGCGCCGCTCCACCAGTCCGCGCAGGGTGGCCGGGCGCAGCGAGGCGGCACGATCGCTGAGGGTCAGCTTGCGCTTCTGCACGCCCGCAATCAGCGCGTTGGGCAGCCGGTCGGAGACCCGGTCCAGTCGCTGGCGCGGCGATTCGAGCAGCGTGTCGGGCTTGGGCAACGCCCGCGCCAGATCGCCCAGCCGCTGCCGGCGCAGCTGCACTGCGCGGGTGGTGGCATGGGCCATGCGCGCGCTTTGGTTCTCGACCCATCCCAGAAGCTCCAGCCGCACCGGCACCGCATGTTCCGCCGCCGCCGTGGGAGTGGGCGCGCGCAGGTCAGAGACATAGTCGATCAGCGTGGTGTCGGTCTCATGCCCCACGGCGGAAATCAGCGGGATGTCACTGGCCGCCACCGCGCGGGCCACGGCTTCTTCGTTGAAGCCCCAGAGATCCTCGATCGAGCCGCCGCCGCGCGCCACGATGATCAGATCAGGCCGGGGCAAGGCGCCTCCAGGGCTGAGGCTGTTGAAGCCGTCGATGGCGCGGGCCACCTCGGGGGCGCAATTGCTGCCCTGGACTGCCACCGGCCAGACCAGCACCTTGCGTGGAAAACGATCCCGCAACCGGTGCAGGATGTCGCGGATCACCGCGCCGGAGGGCGATGTCACCACGCCGACGATCTGTGGTAGATAGGGCAGCGGCTTCTTGCGTTCGGGGGCAAACAGACCCTCGGACTGCAGCTGGGTCTTGCGCTTTTCCAGAAGCGCCATCAGTGCGCCCTGCCCGGCGACCGCCACCTCCTCGACGTTCATGTTGTATTTCGACTGGGCGCCAAAGGCTGTCAGGCGGCCGGTCACCACCACCTCCAGCCCCTCTTCGGGCACCACAGCCAGCTTGCTCACCTGCCCCTTCCAGGTGGTGCAGGCCAGCACCGAGCGGTCGTCCTTGATGTCGTAGTAGAGATGCCCCGACCGCGCCTTGAACACCCGGCCTACCTCGCCCTTGACGCGGATGCGGCCAAAGGTGCCTTCCAGCGTGCGTTTCACCTCGCCGGAGATCTCGGAGACGGAGAACTCGGGCGCGTTCTGACCGGGTGTCGGGTCGTCGAGGAGGTCGGACATGGGAAACTCTTGCTCTTGGCTGCTCGGGTGGATGGGTTTGACGCCCGCGTGGCACAGGGCGTTCTTGTTTATGCGTCGCGCACAGCATAGAACGCGCGACAACGGAGGCCAAGCAGATCGGAGAACGGCTCATGAATATCCTCATCCTCGGCAGCGGTGGGCGGGAACATGCACTTGCCTGGGCGGTGATGCAGAACCCGAAATGTGACAAGCTGATCGTGGCGCCGGGCAATGCGGGCATCGCGCAGATCGCCGATTGCGCCAGCCTCGACGCCGAGGACGGCGGTGCGGTGGTCACATTTGCCGAGGAAAACGCCATCGAGTTCGTCATCATCGGCCCCGAGGCGCCGCTGGCGGCGGGCGTGGCGGATCGGCTGCGGGCTGCGGGCATCTTGGTCTTTGGCCCCTCCGAGGCGGCGGCCAAGCTTGAGGTCTCCAAGAGCTTCACCAAGGAGATTTGCGACGCTGCAAACGCGCCGACCGCAGGCTACGGCCATTTCACTGAAGCCGAGGCCGCCAAGGCGCATGTGCGCGAGAATGGCGCGCCGATCGTGGTCAAGGCCGATGGTCTGGCCGCTGGCAAGGGCGTGATCGTGGCGATGGACGAGCAGACCGCACTGGATGCAATTGATGACATGTTCGGCGGGGCCTTTGGCGGTGCGGGCGCCGAGGTGGTGATCGAAGAGTTCATGGAGGGCGAGGAAGCGTCGCTGTTTGTGCTCTGTGATGGCGAGGAGATCCTGTCGATCGGCACAGCGCAGGACCACAAGCGGGTCGGCGAAGGCGACACCGGCCCCAACACCGGCGGCATGGGCGCCTATTCCCCGGCACCGGTGCTGAGTCCGGAGATCGAGGCGCGTGCGATGGAAGAGATCGTCAAGCCCACCATGCGCGTGATGGCCGAACGCGGCATGCCCTATCAGGGCGTGCTCTACGCCGGTCTGATGATCAAGGATGGAGAGCCGCGTCTGGTGGAATACAACGTCCGCTTTGGCGATCCGGAATGCCAGGTTCTGATGATGCGCCTGGGCGCGCAGGCGCTGGACCTGATGCAGGCCGCCGCCGAGGGCCGCCTGTCGGAGGCCCGGGTGAACTGGGCCGAGGATCATGCGATCACCGTTGTAATGGCCGCTGAGGGATACCCCGGCACCTATCAGAAAGGCTCTGACATCAAGGGGTTGAAGGCGCTTCCCGAGGACAGCATGAACATGGTCTTTCATGCCGGCACCAAGGCCGATGGCGACCGGATCCTGGCCAATGGCGGTCGGGTGCTGAATGTGACCGCGCGCGGTGACAGCCTGGAGGAAGCCCGGGATCGCGCCTATGCGATGGTGGATCAGATCGACTGGCCCGAAGGCTTTGTGCGCCGCGACATCGGCTGGCGCGCCTTGTAATGCCCGCGCCGGTTCAGCTCACCTCCGACAGCCCCGCGCTGATCGAGGTTCTGGAGCTGATCCGGCGCAGCTTTGCCGATATGGACGGGCGGATCGATCCGCCCTCCTCCATGCATCATCTCACCGTTGCGGATCTCGCGGCGCAGGCCGAGGCGGGTGAGGTCTGGGCCATCGGCACGCCGGTAGTGGCCTGCGTGGTTCTGACCCCGCGAACAGATGTGCTTTATCTTGGCAAGCTGGCTGTTGCGGCGGACCAGCGCGGCACCGGTCTGGCACGGCAGCTGGTTGAGTTGGCCGCCGAGCGGGCCCGCGCCCATGGGCTGGAGGCACTGGAGCTGCAGACCCGGGTGGAGCTGTTGGAAAACCATGCCACCTTTGCGCGACTGGGCTTCGTGCAGACGGCGACCTGCGCACATCCGGGATACACTCGGCCGACCTCCGTCGTGCTGCGCCGCACGCTCTGATCGCCCTGATCGCCATACCCGTCGCAGCGCGGCCCTGATCCGGCGTTTGACGACAGGATGACAGGCGCGAAATTTGCTCTTGAGGGCGCAACCGCAACGGAGTGCTCCCGATGATCGTCCGCCACAAACCCGGCTTCCTGGAACTGCTGATCGCCACCCATGGCTCCGTACTGCCGCGAATCCTGCCGCGCATTCTCGCACTGACGGCCCTGGCCGCGCTGCTGGTCTGGCTCGACGGCAGCCTGCTGGCCCTGCCCCACACCAATGCCGCGCCCTTCGCGGTCTTTGGCGTGGCGCTGTCGCTGTTCCTCGGCTTTCGCAACAACGCCGCCTATGACCGCTGGTGGGAGGGGCGCCGGCTTTGGGGGCAATTGGTGGCCGACATGCGGGCACTGGGCCGCGAGGTGGTGATGTTCCAGCCCGAAGGCCATCAGCGCCGCCCCCTGCGGCTGGCGCTGGCCTTCATCCACCTGCACCGCGCCAACCTGCGCCGGTTGAGCCATTATGACGACGGGCACACATGGCTGGAAGACGGCGAGGATCTGCGGGACGCGCCGCATCCGCCCTGCGCCGCGCTCGACCTGATGGCGCGGGACGTGGCGCATCATGCCCCGGATGGGTTTGCCAAGAAGGCGCTGAGCGAGCGCATAGGCTCCATCGCGCTGGCGCAGGCGGGCTGCGAGCGTATCGCGGCGACGCCCCTGCCGTTTGTCTACACGCTGCTGGTGTTCCGCACGACCTACCTCTACTGCCTGCTGTTCCCTTTCGCCCTGCTGGAGGGCGCAGGCTGGATGACGCCACTGTTCGTGGCGATCATCGCCTATGTCTTCTTCGGCCTGGCCGAGGTGACCGAGGAGCTGTCCAACCCCTTTGGCGAGACCGTGAACGGCCTGCCGCTGGATGCCATGTGCCGCACCATCGAGATCTCTCTGCTGTCGCAGCTGGGCGAGGAGGCTCCGGCGCCGCTGAAACCGGTCGGCTACTACCTGAGCTAGCGCAGCTGGCAGTCCAGCGCGGGACCAAGCCGGGTCTGCATGTCGAACGGGCCAAGATCGCGGCGGCTGATGCTACCGTCCGGGTAGAGACGTGAGACGATGATGCGGGACCAATCGGCATCGACAGTCACGATCTCCGGCCCCTCCCCGCAGTCGCGCAGACCGGAGGTGATGACATCCTCACCGATCAGATGGTTCGTCAGGCCGGGCGCGGCGGCAACCTCCACCAGCTTGCCATAGTGAAACCGCCAGATGCGCAGGGTCTTGGCCAGATGGGGGCGGTCGATATAGGCGACCTCGATATGGCCGTCGCCATCCAGATCCGCAGCGCCGACAGGCGCCAGCCAGCGGTTTGTCTGGCCGATATGGGGCGTGGCGGCGATCTTGTCACCCGTGCTGTTGTAGACCGCCAACTGGGCGCCCCGCGCCACATCCGTCTCGACCACCACAACCTCGGGCAACCCGTCGCCAGTGATATCCCAGAGGCGCGGAGCAAGATCCTCAAACACATGATCCAGCGGCAAATCGACCTCAAAGACATCTCGCCGCAACACAGCCGAGGTTCGCAATGAGCTGCCACCCGCATCCTGTTGCACATGAATGCGCAGCTGGCTGTATTCGACGTCATCCCCCAGAACCGCATGGCCATAGCGGGTCGTGGGCGCATCAAAGTCTGCGCCCGTGACCTGCCAGGATTCTTGCGCGTTCAGCGCGCTCGCCGCCCCCGCCAGCGACAGGCACAACACCTGCGCCGCGCGGCGGATGACCGGGGGCCTGGTGCGTGTCAGAAGACGCCGCGCCCGGCCCGCCGACCGCATCAGATCTGCTTTTCGGGCATATGCACAACCAGACCGTCCAGCGCGTCCGAGACCTTGAGCTGGCAGGTCAGGCGCGAGCGGGCCGGATCCGGCTCAAAGGCGAAATCCAGCATGTCTTCTTCCATGTCGTCCTTCTTGGGCAGTTTCTCGACCCAATCCGGCGCAATGTAGACATGGCAGGTGGAGCAGGCACAGGCGCCACCGCAATCAGCCTCGATGCCCGGAATATTGTTGTCACGCGCACCTTCCATCACGGTCAGCCCGTTGGCGACGTCGACCACATGTTCGGTCCCGTTGTGCTCGATGTAGGTGATTTTTGCCATGATCCGTCTTCCCTTTTTCGGTACTCGCCCCCGTGTGTAGCGAGCGTATCCAAGCCGTTCCAGCCCCATTTACGTCATCCCCGGTGTCGCATGCCATTTCACGCTACATTTTCCATGTTTGTTCTCACCCCGCCACGCGCACGCCCCTGCCGACAGCCCTGCGCGCCGATGACGCGCCATCAGATGCAGCCCCGTCAGACGCCCGCAACCGACCATCGCGCCCTACCGCTTGAAACCCTCACCGCATACGGTGCCGGCAAAAGGCAGGATCTTCTGTCGGCAAAACAGGACCGTAGCGCGAATGCGGGCTTTGCGCGCGCTTCGGATTTAAGATAGCATCTGCCATAATCGGGTCACTACAGGATCCCGAAGCCCGCTTTACCCGAGGACCCTGTCAGAGCCTATGACCGCCCCGCTGCCTCCGCGTTCCGGCCTCGCTTTTCTGCGACACGATGTCCTGAACCTGTTTTTCATGCGACAGCTGCATGTGCGCGCATCGGTCCCGGACGGTGCTGTGGTGCCCAGTTCTGCGTTCTCACGGCTTCGGCTGGCCGCGTTGATGACGGTCAATCTCACCCTCCTGAGCGGATGCCTGGCCCCGCCCCCCTTTGAAGGTGTCGGCCGTCCAGCTCCGCCGGGCGCTTTGCCCGGAACCTGCTGGGATACGCTGATTGAACCTGCGCGGGTGGAGACCATTACCGAGCAGGTCATGGTCTCGCCGCCGGACAAAGCCGCCGACGGTTCGGTGACAAAACCTGCGGTCTTTGCCACTGAAACCCGGCAGGAGATCACCCGCCCGCGCAAGGAAACCTATTTTCAGACCCCCTGCCCCGACGCCATGACCCGCGAATATGTCTCCTCGCTGCAACGTGCGCTGGCAGCCCGTGACCTCTATCAAGGCGAGATCACCGGGACCCTGAACGCCGAGACCCGCGCCGCCATCCGCAGCTATCAAAAAGACATAGGCATCGACAGCGCCAGCCTGTCATTGCGCGGCGCACGCAGCCTGGGGCTCAGTGCCGTGGTGGTGGACCGCTGAGCCGCGATTTGCTGCACAATGGCACCGCAAACATTCCAGTCTTGATGCCTGAGCTTGCGCGACGCCGCCTTGCCGCCTAAAAGCCGAACATCACCCAGATATCGTTCGTCCTTGCCGGAGATCTCCTATGCCCGTCGCCCCGCTTCCTGCCTCCAGCTTCCTGTTCGGAGCCTCGGAGCGCCTCAGGGCGATGCTCGACAGTCAGGCCACGGATGTGCATCTGGCCACCGGCGACGTGTTGTTCGAACGGGGCGACGAAGGCGATGCGCTCTATGCGATCATCTCCGGTGCGCTGGAAATTTCCACGCTTTCGGCAGCGGGGCGGAAGCTGTCACTTGATATGATGCGCCCCGGTGCAATTTTTGGCGAAATCGCCATGTTCGACCCCGGCGAACGCACCGCCACCGCCACCGCAGCAGAGCCAAGCCATCTGCGCCGTCTGCGTCACCGCGATGTGCTGGGACAATTGACCAGGCACCCGGAACTGGCTGGCGACATGCTGAAGCTTGCCGGACAGCGCATGCGCTGGATGAACACCCAGCTGAACGAACAGGTGTTCCTGCCGATGCCAGTGCGGCTGGCGCGCAAGCTGTTGTATCTCACGCCGGCAGAGGGCAACGGCCATCTCAGCCTGTCGCAATCCGAACTCGCGGAATTTGTCGGCGCAACCCGTGAAGCGGTCTCCAAGACCTTGTCGAACTGGCGCAAGGCCGGGCTGATCGAGATCAGCCGCGGCGGGCTGCAACTGAAGGATCGCGGAGGGCTGGCGGTTCTGGCCGACCCCGAGGGCATCTGAGCGGCGCGCCTCTGGCGAACCTCCCCACGGGGCGGCATGCAATATTCCCGCCAGAAAGCAAAATACCCGGCGCCAATGTGATCTGTTTCACAGTACATCGCGCGCGCGCCTGCCATAAGATCTGCAAGGCGGTCATTCTCCTATCCATCCCAATGATCGTCCGTCCCATCGTGAGCCATGTGTCCGCCCGACACATGGCTCTTTGGATTCTGCGCTCCTTGAACCCGCCCCGTGCCGCCTGCTGCTGCACCCCGAACGACAATCGGCCGGACCAATGGCCCGGCCGATTTTTTGATGTCACACCCTGCCCCTCTCAAGGGTCGGGGCAGTTTAGTCGTCGAGGTTCAGCGCCACGAAGCGCGGCTCACCTGCCCGACGGACCATCAGGAAGATGGACTTGCGCCCGCCTTCCTCGGCGGCCTCGATCTGGGCTTCGAGATCGGCGATGGAGGCCACTTTGTTCTGCCCCGCCTCGGTGATCACGTCACCCGCCCGCAGGCCTTTTTCCCAAGCAGCGGAGGTTTCGTCCACCGACAGGATCACCAGACCGGGCGTGTCTGCATCGAGGTTCAGCTCGTCGCGCATATCATCGCGAACCGCGCCGACAGTGAGGCCGAGGATCTCTTTCTCGCTCTCATCCGGCACAACATCATCGCCGGTGCCGGTGCCAGCATCGTTGCCAACCGCATCCTCGCGACGACCAAGGGTCACGCGAACGGTCTCGGTCTTGCCATCGCGGAACACCACCACGCGCACAGTCTTGCCCACTTCGGTATCGCCAACGCGGCGGACCAGATCACGGGTATCCTTTACCTCGAAACCGTCAAAGCTGGTGATCACGTCACGGGCCAGCAAACCGGCTTCCTTGGCCGGGCCTTCCGGCACATCGGTGATCAGCACGCCTTCGTCGTTTGTCAGGCCGATCGCCTCGGCCAGATCATCGGTCACGTCCTGAATACGCACACCAAGCCAGCCACGACGGGTTTCGCCAAATTCCTTCAACTGGCTGACCACCTTGGTCACCACATTCGAGGCCATGGAAAAGCCGATGCCGATGGAGCCACCATTGGGCGACAGGATGGCGGTGTTCACGCCGACCACTTCGCCGTCCATGTTGAACAGCGGACCACCGGAGTTGCCGCGGTTGATGGCCGCGTCGGTCTGGATGTAGTCGTCATAGGATCCCGAGAGCGCCCGGTTGCGGGCAGACACGATCCCGGCAGACAGAGAGAACCCCTGCCCAAGCGGATTGCCCATGGCGACAACCCAGTCGCCAACGCGGGCGACGTCGCTGTCCCCGAACTTGACGAATTTCAGCGGCATTGGAGCGTCCACTTTCAACAGCGCAATATCGGTGTTGGGATCGGTGCCCACAACGGTTGCGGGCAGAAAATCGGCAGGCTGGCCATCACCGGGAAAGAATTCGATCTCGATCTCGTCAGCGCCATCAATCACGTGGTTGTTGGTGACGATATAGCCGTCCTCGGAAATCACGAAACCCGATCCCAGCGCCGAAGAACGACGCGGGCGGTTGCCACCGCCATTGCGATCCTGGAACTCACGGAAGAAGTCCTCGAAAGGGGAGCCTTCGGGCACGATGCCCTGGGGACCGGTCCGCCCTTCGACCACGGTCGATGTGGTGATATTCACCACGGCGGGGCTGACCTTTTCGGCCAGCGGCGCGAGGCTTTCGGGCCGTGCCGCTGCCGACAATGTCTGCAGGACCAGCATTGCGGTCCCGAGGACCGCGATCCAGAACAGACGCCAACCGGTCTGCGTGCGCGGGAGGGCACGGTCCTGGCTCAGTGTCTTGGTACTTGTGATGGGATGCACGGACATACTCCTTGAATTGGCCTGTCAACTCTGTCTTTGCCCGCCCCTGCGGACAAGGGGAAAGGGCGCCACCCTGCCTCAGGCACTTGCAGCGCGCCGACGCTCGGGTCGACACACGCCGGGGTGAAATCTCTGGCTACAATGTAGCCACTCCGCGAGAGGTCGCAATGGGGGTTGGGTTCATCTCAATTCGACGTGAATGCTGGTGAAGGTTCCGCGACGGCGTCGCGGCGGCAACAGGCGGATCTTCGCCCAATAAAAGCTGCCATATCGGGGCATCCGCCCTGTCAGCCGCTGTCACGCATCAAAGCGGCCTCTCGAAGCCACCTGTGAAAAAGGCCACTCCGAAGAGCGGCCTTTTCCTGTTCCTCATGCTTTCGCAGATGCGATCACTCGCGCGCCACGCCAGCGGTCCCTTGCGAGGACTTCAGGTAGTTGAAGAACTCGCTGTCGGGAGACAGCACCAACGAGGAGTTGCCCGCCTGCAGCGACCGCGAATAGGCGGTCAGGCTGCGGTAGAATTCAAAGAACTCCGGATCCGCGCCATAGGCTTCGGCAAAGATGCTGTTCCGTTGTGCATCAGCCTCACCACGAATGACTTCCGCCTCGCGCTCGGCTTCGGAGACCAGCTCGACCTCGGTCCGGTCGGCCTGGGCACGCACACGCTGCGCCGCCTCTTCACCACGGGCGATCTCGTCGGCGGCTTCGCGTTCACGCTCAGCGCGCATCCGGGCAAAGGTCGCCTCGAGGTTGGCTTGCGGCAGGTCGGTGCGCTTCAGCCGCACGTCGATCACCTCGAGCCCGAGACCTTCGGCCTGTGCAATGGCACCGTTGCGGATGCGCAGCATCAGCGCCGCACGATCAGACGACAGGATGTCGTTGGAGCTGACGGTACCCAGAACTTCACGGGTCTGGTCGCGCATGATGTTGTCGAGACGGCTTTCGGCAGCGCCGATATTGCCGACACCCACCGCTTCGCGGAAACGACGCACATCGGTGATGCGATAGCGCGCGAAGGCGTCGACCACCAGGCGGCGGTCGTCCAGAGGTGTGACCTCAAGCGGGCCGACTTCGAGGCTGAGAATACGGTCGTCGTATTTCACCACTTCGTCGACGAAGGGCATCTTGAGGGCGAGGCCCGGGGCCTCCTGCACGTTCACGACCCGGCCAAAGCGCATCACCAGCGCCTTTTCCCGTTCGTCCACGATGAAGACCGCCGACAGGCCTGCAAAGACCAGAGCGGCAAGAACAACCAAAGAAATGACAGAGCGGTTCATCAGTTGTCTCCTCCCGATCGACGGATTTCATTCAGCGGCAGATACGGAACGATCCCCTGTCCGCCAGCGCCACTGGTGGTTTCGTCGAGGATGATCTTGTCGACGCGGCTGAACACATCTTCCATCGTTTCCAGATAGAGACGCTTGCGGGTCACCTCGGGGGCCTTCTCGTATTCCGCCAGAACGGCGGAGAAGCGCGACGCCTCACCCTGGGCTTCGTTCACCACCTGCGCGCGGTAGGCCTCGGCCTCCTCGAGCGTCTGGGCGGATTGACCACGGGCCGATGCCAGCTTGCGGTTGGCGTAGGCATCCGCTTGCTTTTCAAGCCGGTCACGTTCCTGACCAGCGGATTGCACCTCGCGGAAGGCGTCCTTGACCGGTTCCGGCGGATCGGCCCCGTCAAAGTTGACCCGGACGATGTTGACGCCGGAATCATAGCTGTCGAGCGTGAACTGGATCAGCTCTTCTAGGCGCTGAGAGATCAAACCCCGGTCACGGTTGAGGATCGGTGCCAGCTGCGACTGCGCGATAATCTCGCGCATGGCGGATTCAGACACCGCCTGAATGGTCGCTTTGGGGTCGCGCAGGTTGAAGAGATACTGATCCGGCGCGGAGATGTTCCAGACCACCTGGAAATCCACGTCGATGATGTTCTCATCTCCCGTCAGCATCAGACCAGCGTCGGAGCCACGGGCGCCCGCGCCGATGCTTTCGGTCTGCTCAACGCTGACCGGGACCACCTCATAGGTGACAAGCGGCCACGGAGCGAAGTTCAGGCCGGGTTCGCCAACGCTGGAGAATTCGCCCAGGAACAGCTCCACGGACTTCTCTTCCGTTTTCACAGTATAGAAGCTGCCGTAAACCCAGAGGCCCGCCGCCACCAAGGCCGCCAGTGCGACGCCACCTTTGGAAAAGAGCGGGCTGCCACCGCCAGAGCCGCCACCTTGCGGGCCCTTGCCGTTGCCACCGCCGCCACGACCGCCCATGAGGACGCGCAGCTGCTCCTGCCCTTTCTTCACCAGCTCGTCGATCTCGGGGATCTGGTTGTCTTCCGGACGGCGGCCACCGCCACCGCTACCGTCACCACCACCATTATTGCCCCGGTTGCCTCCGCCGCCGGAGGAACCGCCGCCCCCCCAGGGGCCACCACTGTTCCCAGCCATGTGTCTCCTATCCATCTCTCCCCGCCGTATCAGCGGATATTGCCCTCTAACCTGTGGTCACCGCGCCGATATTCAAGACGGAGCAGCTCCCAAAGTGACCGAACGCGTCAAAGCGTCCGGACAGGGGTTTTTAGTGTTACCAATTCTTCCGACATGGTCGGATGAACTGCAACAGTTTGGTCGAAATCTTCCTTTGTCGCCCCCATCTTGACGGCAATTCCCGCCAGCTGGATCATCTCGCCCGCACCGGGTGCGACAATATGACAGCCCAGCACCTTGCGGCTGGCCTGACTTACAATCAGTTTCATCAGCACGCGCTGCGCCCGCCCGGCAAAGCTCTGCTGCATCGGCTTGAAGGACGTCGAATAGACCTCGATCGTTTCCTGTTCTGCCGCCTCTTCTTCGCTTAGCCCGATGGTGCCCATTTCCGGCTGCGTGAAAATCGCGGTGGGGATCAGCTCGTGGTCAGGGCTGGTGGGATTGCCGTTGAACACGGTCTCCACGAAGGCCATGCCCTCGCGGATCGCCACCGGGGTCAGGTTGACGCGATCGGTTACGTCGCCGATCGCATAGACCGACGGCACTGCCGTCTGACTGTATTGATCTACCTTGATTTCGCCGCCCTTGCCGCGCGCGATGCCCAATTCCTCCAGCCCGAGGTCATCCGCATTCGGGTTGCGGCCGGTGGCAAACATCACCTGATCGAACAGGCTTTCGTCACCATTGGTGGCCTTGACCCAGATCTGGTCGCCTTCCTTGCGCATCTCCAGCACGTTAGTGCCGAGTTTCAGGTCGATGCCGGACTGGATCATTTCCTCGGCCACCAGACCGCGCGCTTCCTCATCAAAGCCCCGCAGGATCTGAGCGCCGCGATAATACTGCGTGGTGTCCACCCCGAGGCCGTTCATGATGCCGGCAAACTCGGACGCGATATAGCCGCCACCCACAATCAGGATACGCTTTGGCAGCGTCTCCAAGTGGAACATCTCGTTCGAGGTGATCGCCAGCTCGGAGCCCGGGAACTCCGGCACCCAAGGGCGACCGCCGGTGGCGATCAGGATGTGTTTCGCAGTCTTTCGGGTGCCGTCAGACAGCTCCACCGTGTGGGCATCCGCCAGCTTCGCGCGGGCGTCAAAGCTCTCCACGCCGGAGTTTTTCAGCAGGTTGCGATAGATGCCTTCCAACCGGTCCAGCTCGGTGTTGAGCTTGGTCTTGAAGTGATCCCAATCGAAGCCCTTGTTCTCAAGGTCCCAGCCATAGGCCCGGCCATCTTCGACCATGCCGGCATACTCGGAGGCAAAAACCATCAGCTTTTTCGGCACGCAGCCGCGAATGACGCAGGTGCCGCCATAGCGGTCCTCTTCCGCCAGGGCCACCGATGCGCCGCCTGCGGCTGCAACGCGCGCTGCGCGCACCCCACCGGAGCCGCCCCCAATGACAAAAAGATCATAATCAAAGCTCATAGTCGTCGCCCTTCTTTGGTCTTGCGCGAGGTATCCCACAGCGCGATGTGAATTGCCAGTGTCGCAAGTGGGGGCGCGGCGTGACTTTTCATATGCCTGTCAGGGCTTTTGTCGCAAAAGCGTGAAGTCCGCGTGAAGAACAGCGCGTGCTCAGATCACTCCGTATGCGAATGCACCACAACGTCAAAGCCTTCCTGCGGTGTTGGGGGCGCGAAGTGCCGGGTGAACTGGTGAAACTGCGCCTCTGTCGCGGCAAAGGCATGGTTGCCAGCAGCATTTCGGCGACGCAACCGGGCCAGGCAAGTGTCATCAGATACATCAAGCAGATGGAGCTGATGCGCCGCCCCGGTCTGTGTCAGAAGATCCCGCATCCAGGCCCGGGTCGCGACGGTATTGGCGGGAAAATCCAGAACCACCGAAACCCCGGCCTCCAACAGCGCCGCCACATGCGGGGCCATGACTGCGCGCAGGCTGGCCGAACAGCGGACATAATCCGCCGGGGAAGACATCTGATCCGCATATAGCCCATGAAGCCATGCGTCCTCCGCCAGCAGCACCGTGGCGTCCTGCGCCGCAAGCTGCGCGGCGAGGGTGGATTTTCCGGATGCGATCTTGCCACACAGCAGGTGCAGCATCGGATGAGACTGAGACATGGCGGCCTTTCAACAGTTGGTCAGGTCCGGCACGACCCGCGCCAAACCACAGCAGAGCGTCCGACCCACATAATGTGATGGCGTTGGATTGGCACAGGTCTGATGCGGCGTCCACCTGTTCCCACCCTGTGCAGCGTGAGGTCCACTGCACGCAGTCGGGGGATGGGGTGCCCCTGCCACGACACTTCGGAATGCACCAACGCCGGTCTGGCCCCCGCAACAGAATGCCCCGCTCATAGCCACAAGATCACATGCGCCAGCCACATCGCCTAGCCACCTCATCAGTGGGGTTGAACCCCGGCCACCCTTGTCCCACATTGCCCCTTGCAGGGACGACCCTGCGCACGGAGCCACCCCGATGGCGACGTGGTTTGTCACTTCGGGACGACCCGATTACGCAGTATGAGGTCGCCCATGCGCTCCCCCCTTGACCGTATCCGTCATGCCCTGAGTTTTGAAATCATCGCGTTGTTGATGGTTATCCCGTTGGGGGCCTATCTGTTCCACCTCCCCATTCATGACATCGGGGCGGTCGGCGTGGTCAGCGCCACGCTCGCGACACTGTGGAACTTCGTCTACAACTACGCTTTTGATAGCGTTCTGAAACGCCGGACGGGCACGACGCTGAAAACCACACCGATACGGGTCTTTCACGCGGTGCTGTTTGAGGTCGGCCTGCTGCTGGTCCTGATGCCATTTATCGCCTGGTATCTCGGCGTAAGTCTCTGGCAGGCCTTCGTGATGGATGTGTCCTTCGCCCTGTTCTACATGGCCTATGCCTTTTGCTTCAACTGGGCCTACGACCGGCTGTTTCCCCTTCCGGAGTGGCAGAACGCCCGGCAGAACAGCTAAGGAGCAGGGGCGCGCCCGCTTCTTGCGCGCCCGGCACGGCGGGCCTGGGCGGGCCTGGGACCGGCGCGTCTACTCGCTCAGGTCGGTGAACAGGTTCTCATCATCAACGAAGTCGATGCGATCAGTCTCCACCGTGCCCTCGTTGATGTCGCGCACCTCAACCTTGCCGTCACCATAGCCGATCACCACCGTATCGCAGATGTCGATGAACAGCCCGTTCTCCACCACGCCGGGGATCTGGTTGATGACCAGCGCCAACTGACGCGGATTGCCGATACGGGTCAGATGCAGATCGAGGATGTGATTGCCCTCATCCGTCACATAGGGGCTGGCACCATTCATCCGCAGGGTGGAGGTCCGGCCCATCACATCCATCGAGATCAGCGTTTCCTCGACCAGGGCCTGTGTGGTCTGCCAGCCGAAGGGGATAACCTCGATCGGCAACGGAAAGGCCCCCAGTGTTGCCACCTCCTTGGCCTTGTCGGCGATCACAACCATCTGGTCCGAGGCGGTGGCCACGATCTTCTCGTGCAGCAGCGCGCCACCACCTCCCTTGATCAGGTTCAGATCGCTGTCAAATTCATCCGCCCCATCAATGGTAAGATCGAGCCATTTGGCCTCATCCAGAGTGATCACCTCGATGCCAACTTCACGCGCCAGCGCGGCTGTGCGGGCAGAGGTAGGCACGCCGGTGATCTTCAGACCGTCCTCGCGCACCATCTCGCCAAGACAGCGCACCAGCCAGGCGGCCGTGGACCCGGTCCCAAGCCCCACGCGCATGCCGTCCTCGACCATTTCAGCGGCGCGTTTGGCGGCCACGAACTTGGCCTTGTCGATAGGGGAAAGCTCTCCGCTCATGATCTCGTGACCTCCGTGTGTTTGAATTGGACGATGACTGCACTCACCGATTTTGCAAGAGGTATAGGCCGATTGTCCGCCCTGTGCGAGGACCGAAGTGGCATCCGAAATGCGCATCGCCTCTAGGGCAAGCGCTGCGATCCACGCCTGCCAACGCGTCAGAAAGCACCGTTGCGAGGTTCCCCAAGCGCCGCGCGCCATAGGCGCGCGGCGCGGGTCGTTTCGGGCCTTGCCCGAAGCGAAAACCCTAATGCCACAGGCAGATCATGAACAGATCGCCGCAACGGTTGCACTCAGGCACATATAACATAGATTGCAGCTGCGCGTTTCCTATCGGAAACGTCGGAAACGAACGCTTCGCGGCGGCGGAGCGAGACTAGGATCGCCGCATGACTGCACCGCTTCGCCTTCACTATGCGCCCGACAACGCCTCGCTCATCCTGCGATTGGCGCTGGAAGAGCTTGGGCTGGACTATGAGGCGGTGCTGGTGGATCGCAAGACCCGCGGCCAAACTGCACCGCACTACTTGCGAATGAACCCAAATGGCACCATCCCGGTGCTGGAAACACCCGATGGTGCGATGTTCGAGACCGCTGCTATCCTGCTCTGGCTCGCCGACCGGGAGCGCCGCCTGCTGCCGGCACCGGAGGCGCCCGCGCGCGGCAGATGCCTCACCTGGCTGTTCTGGTGCTCCAACACGCTGCATATCGACCTGCGCCAGAGCTTCTATCCAGAGAAATACATCGGCGATGACCGCGCCCATCAGGCGCAGCTGCGCGCCATGCTACGTGGGCGCCTGCAGAATGATCTGCGCATGATCGACGACGCCCTGCGGCAGGCGCCCGCATTGGCCGGCGGCGATCAGCCGACGGTGCTTGACCTCTACCTGCCCTGTCTGTTGCGATGGACCAAACTCTACGCCGACCCGCCCGAGGCACCCTGGTTCGACCTCGCCGCCTACCCCGCCCTGCTGCATGTCTGCCAACGGGCCGAAACCCGCGCCAGCACCCATGCGGCGCAACGCGCCGAAGGGCTGGGCGCCACGCCCTTCACCGCCCCCACACTTGCCACCCCTCCAGAAGGATCAGCCACCTAAATGTTCCTCTCCGTCTTCGACATGTTCAAGGTCGGCATCGGCCCGTCCTCCTCGCACACCATGGGCCCGATGGTCGCGGCTGCGCGCTTTCTCGACATGATGCGCGCCTCGCCCTTTGCCTTTCACGGGCTGCGGGCCTCGCTGCATGGCTCGCTGGCCTTCACCGGCGTCGGCCATGCCACTGATCGCGCCACAATCCTCGGCCTCGCCGGCTTCCGGCCCGACACCTATGACGACGACAAGGCCGAAGCGACGCTGGCCGCCATCAACGAGACCGGCACCATCGAGCTGGACGGTCTTGGCACTCTGCGCTTTGATCCCAAGGCAGACATGATCTTCGACTACGATCATGCGCTCACAGGCCACGCCAACGGCATGGTGCTGATGGCCACCGATGCGCAGGGCGATGTCACCCTGCGGCAGGTGTTCTACTCTGTCGGTGGTGGCTTTGTGCTGACCGAAGAGGAGCTGGCGCAGGGCAAAGCGACCGATGAGGGCGACCCGATCCCCTACCCGTTCAAATCCGCCGTCGAAATGCTGGAGATGGCAAAATCCTCCGGTCTGACCATCGCCCAGATGAAACGCGCCAATGAGGTGTCGCGCGGCTGCGAAGAAAGCCTCAACCGCGGCACAGCGCGGCTCTGGCAGGTGATGAACGACTGCATCAACCGCGGGTTGGAGCGCGATGGCATCCTGCCCGGCGGCCTCAAGGTGCGCCGCCGCGCCAAGGGCATTTATGATGCGCTGATGGCCGAGCGTGGCATGAACCTGACCGCGCCGCATACGATCAACGACTGGATGAGTGTCTACGCCATGGCGGTGAACGAGGAAAACGCCGCCGGGGGACAGGTGGTAACCGCCCCCACCAATGGCGCGGCAGGCGTGTTGCCTGCGGTGCTGCGCTACTACCTCGACCATGTGCCGGGGGCGTCGGAGAAACACATGGAGGATTTCCTGCTGACCGCCGCTGCAATCGGGGGGCTGGTCAAATACAATGCCTCGATCTCGGGCGCCGAGGCGGGCTGCCAGGCCGAGGTGGGGTCCGCCGCCGCCATGGCTGCTGCCGGTCTCTGTGCCGTCATGGGCGGCAGCGTGGAGCAGGTCGAGAATGCCGCCGAGATCGCGCTGGAGCATCACCTCGGGATGACCTGTGATCCGGTCAAGGGGCTGGTGCAGGTGCCCTGCATCGAACGCAACGGCCTCGGCGCGATCAAGGCGGTCTCCGCCGCCTCTCTGGCCCTGCGCGGCGACGGCGAGCATTTTGTGCCCTTGGATGCTGTCATCGAGACCATGCGCCAGACCGGTCAGGATATGCATGAGAAATACAAGGAAACCTCGCTTGGTGGCCTTGCAGTGAACGTACCGAACTGCTGACGCAGGCGACCCAGCTGCACAAAGGCGGGGCTGCTCCCGCCCGTGCGACCCGCATTGAAAATGCGGCCCCTCCGGTTGGGCCGAGCGCGCCGCGCGCCCCGCAGGGGCGCGCGGCGCGAGTCGCTTCGGGCATAGCCCGAAGCGAAACCCCTCGCTCAGCATGACGGACAGCCGCAGACGCCCGGACGACAGCTGCCGAGAACACACCTCGCAAACTCCTGAACATCTTCAGCACTTGCCAAGGTCCCACCCCGCCCCTAGCGTCCCCGCATGAGTACCTCCTCCGCAGCCCAAAGCCTCTCCGATACGGATCGCCCCTTGCTCGGCATTGCGCTGATGCTGGGCTTCTGCGCCTTGATCCCACTTGGCGATGCGGTGGCAAAGATCCTCTCCACCCGCATCCCCGTCGGGCAGATCGTCCTGGCCCGGTTTGCCGCACAGGGCCTCATCCTCGCCCCGGTTGCCCTGATGCTGGGGATCTCACTGCGCTTGCCTTCCCGCGTGATGCCGAAGGTCATCCTGCGCACGCTGCTGCAGATGGCCGGAATCACCGCTATGTTTATGGCCCTGCGCTACCTGCCGCTGGCCGATGCGGTGGCGATTGCCTTCGTGATGCCCTTCATCATGCTGCTCCTAGGCAAATACGTCCTGAAGGAAGAAGTCGGCCTGCGCCGACTGCTGGCCTGCGTGGTGGGCTTTGCCGGTACCCTGCTGGTGATCCAGCCGAGCTTTGCCGAGGTCGGCCTCAACGCGCTCTGGCCGCTTGCTGTGGCGGTGATTTTCTCAGTCTTCATGATGGTCACCCGCACCCTCGCCCGCGACACCGACCCGATCGCCATCCAAGCGGTCTCCGGCGGCATTGCCTGCCTGTTGATGGCCGGTTTTTTCGCGCTGGGTTACGGCTTTTCCATTGAGGAGCTGAACACCACCCTGCCCGCGACACCGGAACTGAAGCTCCTGGCCCTTGCAGGCGTGCTTGGGACAATAGCGCATCTGCTGATGACCTGGTCGCTGCGTTACGCGCCGACCAGCACGCTGGCCTCGATGCAATATCTTGAAATTCCGGTGGCGGTCTTTGTCGGCTGGCTGGTGTTTTCTGAACTGCCCAACAGTATCGCGGCCTGTGGCATCGCGCTGACCGTGGCGGCCGGGCTCTATGCTGTCTTGCGCGAACGGCAGGTCAACCGCGCCGCGCGCGAGGTCAATCCCGCTGCAACAACGGAGAGCGGCCTGCCCGCATCGCCGGAATAAGCGCCGGCAGGCAGTCTCGCGGCAGCAGTGCCAACAACCCCGGCCCATCTGCCTCGATCCGGATCGCTCCAGTGGCACGATTCGAGGTTCCAATCCGCGACATGGGCGACAGGTCGAGCCCCTCGATGGGCCATTCCAGCCCGCTGGACCGCCCCGTCACCGGTGCCAGTGGAAACAGCGAGACCACATCGCCCGGTGTCAGCTCCAGCTCAAGTGGCGCCGTCACATGCACCACGACCTCATGCGCCCCGATCAGAATACAAGGCGTGTCATGCGGTTGCGCCAAGACGTGCAGGGCCGCCAGTTGGTGATCCACCCTCGCTCCGAGGAACCCCACAGCCAGTATCAGCGGCGCGGTGACCGCCCTCACGGCCTTATCGAAATCAGTGGTTTCCTGTTCCGGTACATGATGCAGTATACTGTCTGACAGGGATGATCGCGTAGCTGCAGAGAGCGAGTCGAAATCGCCGATCACCGCGCGCGGCTCGTAGCCCAGACGCAGCGCTTGATCGGCACCGCCATCGGCGGCCACCAGAAACGGCGCATGGCTCAGGGCGTCCGCAAGGTCGGACTTTGCCACCTCTCCGCCGCCAATCAGCGTTACCGGGGCGGTTTCATGAACAATCACCTCTGTCATGAGAGGATACCTCGCAGAAATGGAAACAAGCCACAATCTAAACACAAAATTATACGAACAATTGCTAGGATTCGGGCCGAATTTGACCTGAGGATGAATAGGGTGAACGGTGCGACTTTGGTGAGGACGAACCGACAAATGGTACATAATAACAAAGTTCTAACGGTTTCTTATGGGACGTTTTCATGCACGCTCGAGGGGTTCGAAGACTCCTTTGGCACCATGAAGGTGATCGCTGAGTATTTTCGCGACCTCGCATCTGATGATCGCTACTTTGGCGCAGAGCCTCCACAGCCCGACGCCGACATGCTGGCCCGTATCGCCCAGAAAGAGATCGCCCGTCAGGTCGAGGCCCGCAGCGGCGAAGGTGGCATCCATCTACGCGCGGCGGCGGCCGCCGAGCAGCCACCTGCCCCGGCCCAACCCGCCCTGACCTCAGGACTTTCAACCGCAGCCGAGGTCGCGCCCTCCGTGTCTGAAGCGCCGCAGACTGATTCGCAGCCCGAGGACCCGACGCCCACGCAGTCCTCCGCAGCTGCTGAGGGTGCAGAACCCACCGATGCAGAAACCGCGACGGCGCGCGGCGAGGACGACACGTCCGAGGCCGACACGGACAACGACGCCTCCGACGCCATCCTCTGGAGCGTCAACACCACGCTCACCCCGGCTGAGCCCGTGGCCGCAGCAGACCCGGACGCCGAAGACATCACCCCGGCGTCGCCAGCCCCAGCACAGCCACGTGAAGATACCGTACCTGCGCAGGACAGCATTGCCGCCAAGCTGCAGCGCATCCGCGCGGTTGTGGCAAAAACGCCCGCAGACAACGATGATTTCACCGAAGATGAGCACGCAGAGACCGTCGTCACAGAGGAGACCTCCGAACTGGAGGATGTCCTGACCACCGGCGATGACGCGGACAGCGAAGCGGTATCTGCCTCCGAAGAGGAATCGGTCAGCGACATACTGGACCGGCTGGACCTGACCGGGTCGCGCGCCGCATCCCGTGACGCGGCCGAAGATCCCGCCGATGAGATCGAAGAACAGGCCGTCGCTCAGGAGATCGAGGACGAGGCTGAAATCCAGCCGGAACACGCACCCGTGGCCGCAACGCCCCGGACCGCAGCATCACCTGTCGATGCAGAAGCTGCCGATGCAGGAGCCGCCAGTGCAGTACCGGCAGGGGACCCGCCACGCGAAAAGGTAACGCCGCGCCGTCCCAAGCAAGGCCGGGTGATCCGCGTGAAGCGGGCTCAGGTCGACCCCAATCTGATCGACGCAACCGCCGAGCCTGTGGCCGAACCGCAGCCCTCCGAACCGTCCAAGACGCCCGCCCTCGCCGCTGCCAGCAGCCTGTCCGAGGATGACGAAGCCGATTTGGCGGCGGAATTGGCAGCTGTTGAGGCCGAGCTTCTGGCATCTTCGACAGACAGGACTGACGATGACGCTGCGAAGGATGAAACCTCGGAGGAAGAGGACGCGCCTTATGTCACGCCGCAAGCCAGCCAGCATTTCGCTGACAGTGGCAGCGCAGCAGACGAAGCGGCCTCCGCCCGCCCGGCACGCGACATTCTTACGTCACGCGACAGCGCCTCGGATGGGGATGTGTCGCGCCTGATGGCCGCAGCAGATCACCGATTGAACGACGAAGACGCCACGACGTCACGCGAGACCTACAATCAGCTGCGCGCAGCCGTGGCCGCCGCTCAGGCCGACAGCGACGGGTCCGACGAGGCCCGCCGCGAGGCGCGCACCCGCGCCTTCCGCGATGATCTGGCCAGCGTTGTGCGCCCCGGTCGCCCCGCCTCCGACGCAACGGGCGATACCGCCGCAGAACCGATGCGCGCAAAGGCGCCGTCCGCACCACTGAAATTGGTTGCGGAACAGCGCATCGACCCGTCGGAGAAACACACTCCCTCCGAGGTTGCCTCGGCCGTGGCCGAAGGCGCACGCCAGGCGGCCACCGCGCCCGTGCGCCCGCGTCGCGTCTCCAGCGCGCTTCTGACACCAGAGCCAGATGAGGCCACGAGTGCGACCCAGCAGGACGGCGCGTTTGCTGACTATGCGTCGGACAAGGGAGCTGTCGAGCTGAGTGAACTGCTGGAGGCCGCGGCCTCTTACATGAGCTTTGTCGAAGGACGCGAAAGTTTCTCCCGGCCGCAGCTGATCAACAAGGTTCGGACGCTGGATACGGCCAAGGATGGCTTCAACCGCGAAGATGGCCTGCGCTCGTTTGGGCTGCTGCTGCGCGAAGGCAAGCTGAAGAAAGCGTCAAACGGCCGCTTCTCAGTATCCTCCCAGATTGGCTTTCGCCCCGACAATCGCGCTGCGGGCTGAACACGCCCCGGTCTGCACCAGAGAGATCACATGCAAAACGCCGCCCCATTCCGGAGCGGCGTTTTGCATATCAAGTGATGAAACGCGCCCTGTCCGCCAGTCAAAATGCGCATCGAAAGAGAGGTTTTTCGCTTCGGGCTTTTCCCGAAGCGACCGGCGCCGCGCACCCCAAAGGGGTGCGCGGCGCCGGGCCCAACTGGACGATGTGTTCCGCCAGGGACACTGAGACCAGGCGGGAGCCTCCCCCGCCCCTTGGTCCCCGACCGTTATGTCAGCTACTTCGGGTGTTCGTCGTGCAGCGCATCCGGGTCTTCCTTGCCTACGCCCTTGAAGACAAACTTGAAGGGCAGCACCCAGGCCACGCCCAGCGCGACATAGACCAGAAGTTCGAGCCAGAGCGGCGGACGATCTAGAAGGTTCAGGACCGTCACCGCCAATACGATATAAACCGGCATCCCCACCAAGAGGATCACCAGCGCCCAGATCCGGCGGGCGCGATAGCTCAGACCCTCGCGCGCCATCAGTCGGCGAAGGGATCGGTCACCAGAATGGTGTCGTCCCGCTCCGGGCTGGTGGACAAAAGCGCGACGGGGCATTGGATCAGCTCCTCGACGCGGCGCACGTATTTGATCGCATTGGCCGGCAGGTCCGCCCAGGAGCGCGCGCCCTCGGTGGATTCGCTCCAGCCTTCCAGCTCCTCGTAGATCGGCTTGCAGCGCGCCTGCTGGTCGGCGGCAGTGGGCAGGTAGTCCAGCCGTTCGCCGTCCAGGTCATAGCCGGTGCAGATTTTTAGCGTCTCAAACCCGTCCAGAACATCGAGCTTGGTCAAGGAAATACCGTTGATGCCGGAGGTGGCGCAGGTCTGGCGCACGAGGCAGGCATCGAACCAGCCGCAGCGGCGCTGACGGCCGGTGGTGGTGCCGAACTCATGGCCGCGGGTGCCGAGCCGGTCGCCATCTGCATCGGGCTTGCCCTCGGCGTCCAGCAGCTCGGTCGGGAACGGCCCTTCGCCGACGCGGGTGGTATAGGCCTTCACGATGCCCAGCACATAATCGATCGAATTGGGGCCGATGCCGACGCCGGTGGCGGCCTGGCCTGCGATCACATTCGACGAGGTAACAAAGGGATAGGTGCCGAAATCAATGTCCAGCAGCGCGCCCTGAGCGCCTTCGAACAGGATGCGTTTGCCGGCCTTGCGCTTCTCGTTCATCACCTTCCAAACCGGGGCCGCGAAAGGCAGGATCTCGCCCGCGATCTCTTTCAGCAATGCCACCAGAGCATCGCGGTCGATCGCTTCCACACCCAGACCCTTGCGCAGTGGGTCATGGTGCTGCAGCGCGCGATCCACGCGGGCCTCCAGTGTTGCGTGATCGGCGAGATCAGCGACGCGGATGGCGCGGCGGCCGACCTTGTCCTCATAGGCGGGGCCGATGCCACGCCCTGTGGTGCCGATCTTGGTGCCCTTTGAGGCGGCCTCTTCGCGTGCGCGATCCAGTTCACCGTGGAACGGCATGATCAGCGGCGTGTTTTCCGCGATCATCAGCGTCTCTGGCGTGATCTCCACGCCTTGCGCGCGCACCGTGGCGATCTCCTTCATCAGGTGCCAGGGGTCGAGCACAACCCCATTGCCGATGACTGAGAGCTTGCCACCGCGCACCACACCGGAGGGCAGCGCGTGCAGCTTGTACACCTTGCTGTCGATGACCAGCGTGTGGCCGGCATTGTGGCCGCCCTGAAAGCGCGCGATCACATCGGCGCGTTCGCTGAGCCAGTCAACGATCTTGCCTTTACCTTCATCGCCCCATTGGGCGCCGACTACCACGACATTGGCCATCTCAGGTCCTTTGCATGCTGGGTTGAAACCGACGCCCCGTATAGCGAGCCGGTGCGGGCGATGAAACCGGAAACTTCTATCCGACGCGACTTCACCGCAATCACGGCACTCGATACTGCTGTCAGACGCCCTCTTGCAAATGCACCGGCTGGCCATGCGGGGTTGCGAGGTAGGCACGTTCCCAGCCCTGCTTCACATGCTCGACCTCGGTGGCCGTCACATGTCCTTCGGCGGTCATCATGGCTTCGATGGTCGCCAGCCAGATCTCGAAGTAATCGTCCCCACCGTTCAGCTCCCGCGCCAGCCCGGCCTCCTGAAGCGCAGCAGAGAACTGCGTGACCCATTCGGGCCAGGTGAACAGGCCACTTTCATTCAAATGAACGGCCAGAGCAAAGGCCTGCGCATGCCAAGGCGCCTCAAAGACCGGCGTGGGGAGAGTGTCACATTGCGGCATGGTCACACGGGCTCCAGATAGCTTTGCCACAGATCCAGCACCACCTCGTCGCCGGGATGCTCGGCATGTGGCCACAGCGCGCCAGCCTTGAACACCACCGCATAAAGTGGCTCCGGCGCCTCGCCCAGACTGTGGGCATTGCAGTCCGGCAGCACGTGACTGCCATGTTGGCGCAAGATCACCCCCTGCGCGGCACTGGCATAGGTCGGCAGCCGGGTGTGACCGCCATCCACCAGCGTATTGGCGCTGCGCCGGGTCCGCACACGATCTCCGGGCTGGAATCGCACCTCCACCGCGCTGGCGCGATCCGCGGGACCACCCGTTGCCAACACACCCGCGACCTTATGAGCTGCCAGTCGGCGCGGGCTGAGTGGATGCGCCTTGGCAGGAGGTTCGCCCTCCGACGCGCCCTCCGATACGATGCCCGGCGCGTCACGCAGATCCTCACGGCTCAGCACCCCCTGCTCCACCAGCAGATTGGCCAAGGCTGCCATCCATTTCTCGTAATAGCTGAAACGGGTGTAATCCACCGGGCTGAGCCGCTCGCGCGCATGGCGCGACATATCGATGTTCCACTGGCCGAGCGAGCCACATGCCAGCGTCACTGCAAGCGCGCGGGCGTGCCAATCCTCGGAGAAGACCGGCGCGTCCTCCGCGTCGGGTTCAATCTGGCCGTCACCGTAACGCCCCCCCATGTCATGAAGACGGCTCACCGCTGCGCCCCCCGGGCTGCGGCATCGTCTGGCTGGAGGGCAAGGCCGGTGCCGATCATCGAATCACGGCTGACCAGCCGCTCCAACGCCTCGAGACTCCAGCCCTCGGTTCCAGCCGGACGCATCGGCAGCACCAGATAGCGGACCTCGGCGGTGGAGTCCCAGACACGCACGGCCACCTCGGCAGGCAGGGTCACGCCAAATTCCGCCAGCACCTTGCGCGGCTCCCGCACGGCGCGGGCGCGATAAGCGTCAGACTTGTACCACCCCGGCGGAATGCCCAGCAGCGGCCACGGATAACAGCTGCACAGGGTGCAGACGACCATGTTGTGGCGCGCGGGCGTATTTTCCACCACCACTACATGTTCGCCCTGCCGCCCATTGAGGTCGAGCTCTGCCAGAACCGTATCTGCATCTGTCAGCAGCGCCGCTCGAAACTCTGGCTCTGCCCAGGCCCGGGCGACCACGCGGGCGCCATTTTGCGGGCCGATATGGTTTTCGTAAGTGTCGATGATTTCATCCAAGGCAGCCGGATCGATCAGCCCCTTTCGGGTTAGAATCGTCTCCAGCGCCCGCACCCGGAGCACCGGGTCAGAGGGCAAATGGGAATGCGGCTGGCTGTGCGGGTCATCTATGTCATGCGGCATGATCTGGACCTTGCCCTTGCAAATGCGCCCTGTCCAGATGTTCGACACGGAATGACAGGCCACAGGGGCGGGCACGCCGTAACTCGGCCCTTGCCCCGACCGGCAATCTTCCCTATGAACCGCTCGATACTCAGCCAACAGCCGCAGGAACCTATGGAAAACGTCGTTCTCATCATCCATCTTCTTCTGGCGCTCGGCCTCATTGCCGTTGTTCTTCTGCAACGCTCCGAAGGCGGAGGACTTGGCATGGGTGGCGGCGGTGGCGGCGGCGCCATGAGCGGACGTGCCGCAGCGACCGCATTGAGCAAGATCACATGGGTTCTGGCCATCGCGTTCATCGCGACCTCCATCACCCTCACGGTGTTGGCAGCACAGAAATCCAGCCGTTCCTCGATCACCGATGGCCTCGGCACACCGGCGGAAAATGGCGCACCCTCCGCGCCCGCTTCTCCCTTGGGCAGCGACCTGCTGCCGCCGAGCCAGGACGAAAACGCGCCGCTGGTACCCAGCGCCGACTAACCTACAAAACCTAGACAAACTTTCGGGAACCGTAACAGCATCTTGCGGTTCCCTTGCGCATGCTGTGCGAATCTGATAGTTGTTAAGTCCCGTGATGCTGCGGTTTTTCCGGCGTGAAAATTCACGTTTTGAACAACCGCCGGGCAGCTAGAGATCCGGGGGTTCCCGGGTCGCGACTGAACCGATTTGGACCTGACACGATCTCACGGGGGCAGCCGAAAACATGGCGCGTTTCATCTTTATTACTGGCGGTGTTGTTTCATCACTGGGCAAAGGGCTGGCATCCGCCGCTCTTGGCGCGCTGCTGCAGGCGCGGGGCTACTCGGTACGCCTGCGTAAACTCGATCCGTATCTGAACGTCGATCCGGGCACCATGAGCCCGTTTGAACACGGCGAAGTCTTCGTGACGGATGACGGTGCGGAAACCGACCTCGACCTAGGCCACTACGAGCGTTTCACGGGTGTGCCTGCGCGCAATACCGACTCGATCTCCTCGGGCCGGATCTACACCAACGTGCTGGAGAAGGAGCGCCGCGGCGACTACCTCGGCAAAACCATTCAGGTGATTCCGCACGTCACCAACGAGATCAAGGACTTCATCTCCATTGGTGAGGATGAGGTCGATTTCATGCTCTGCGAGATTGGCGGCACCGTGGGCGACATCGAAGGGCTGCCCTTCTTTGAGGCCATTCGCCAGTTCAGCCAGGATAAGCCGCGCGGTCAGTGTATCTTCATGCACCTGACGCTCCTGCCCTACATCAAGGCCTCTGGCGAGCTGAAAACCAAACCGACCCAACACTCCGTGAAGGAGCTGCGCTCCATCGGTCTGGCCCCCGATATTCTGGTCTGCCGTTCAGAGGGTCCGATCCCCGTGAAGGAACGCGAAAAGCTCGCGTTGTTCTGCAACGTGCGTGCAGACAGTGTGATCGCGGCGCAGGATCTGAAATCCATCTACGAGGCGCCGCTGGCCTATCACCGCGAAGGTCTCGACCAGGCGGTTCTGGACGCCTTTGGCATCGCCCCTGCCCCGCGCCCGACGCTGGACACCTGGGAAGACGTGGCCGACCGCATCTACAACCCCGAGGGTGAGGTCAAAGTCGCCATCGTCGGCAAATACACCCAGCTTGAGGACGCCTATAAATCCATCGCCGAGGCGCTGACCCATGGTGGCATGGCGAACCGGGTGAAGGTGCGTATCGAATGGGTCGACGCAGAGCTGTTCGACACGGAAGACGCGACACCCTACCTGCAAGGTTTCCACGCGATCCTCGTCCCCGGCGGCTTTGGCGAGCGCGGCACCGAAGGTAAGATCAAAGCGGCGCAATATGCCCGCGAGCATAAGGTGCCCTACCTCGGCATCTGTCTCGGCATGCAAATGGCCGTCATCGAGGCGGCCCGCAATGTGGCCGGCATCGAGGAAGCAGGTTCGGAAGAGTTTGACCATGAGGCGGGTAAAAAGCGTTTTGAACCCGTGGTTTACCACCTAAAGGAATGGGTACAGGGCAACCACAGGGTCAGCCGCAGCGCCGATGACGACAAGGGCGGCACCATGCGCCTGGGCTCTTATGATGCATCTCTGGCCGAGGGCTCTCGGGTGGCAGAGGTCTACGAAAGCACCACCATCGAGGAACGCCACCGTCACCGCTATGAGGTCGACATCAAGTACCGTGACAAGCTTGAGGCCTGCGGGTTGAAATTCACCGGCATGAGCCCCGATGGCCGCCTGCCGGAGATCGTGGAATGGACCGACCACCCGTGGTTCATTGGCGTGCAGTTCCACCCGGAGCTGAAGTCCAAGCCGTTCAATCCACATCCGCTGTTCAAGGACTTCGTCCGCGCGGCCAAGGAAACGTCGCGTCTGGTCTGAGGCCAGGAGGCCTGCCATAGCAGCATGATTTTAGGAGGGCATCCCAACGCGGGGTGCCCTTTTTTGTTCTCTTGGCACGAGAGTTGAGGGGTGCAACACTCTCGTCCAAGCTAGAAGGAGCGAGCTATGCAAGCTGGACTGGGCCGCATCATTCTCTACACGAAGCACATCGACGAGATGGTCGCGTTCTACACCGTGCTGTTCGGCTACACCCGACAGGATGCTCCGGGGGACCGCATCGTCGAGCTGCGCCCGTCCACCGCCGGCATACCAATCCTGCTGCACCCGGCCGCCCGCAGCCAGAAACAGGGGCAGGCCTGCGTGAAACTGGTCTTTGACGTCGCAGATGTCTCCGCATTCTGCGCCGACGCCGCCGATGCGGGGTTTGCCTTTGGGACTATACACGATGCTGATGGCTACCAGTTTTCCAATTGCAAGGACCCCAGTGGCAACTCGGTCGCCGTCTCCAGTCGCGCTGGAAGCTCTGCAAACAATTGATCTTTGTTAGCAATTTGGAAGCTTGAATCGCCTATCGTCCCGAGTCGACGATGCGATCAAAGCGAGGCCGAGAATGGCCGCTGGAGACAAGCAAATGCCAGAAACAGGCAAGGAGCCCCGGGAAGAGTTCCCGGTGATCGGAACCGAAGAGGTCCCGGCCGTCTTTTTCGACGGGGACAAGCTGCTCTTGTGTTACGAGGTCGCGCCGATCGCCGGCGGTGGGCTGGCCATTCTGGAATTCGATGATGTGCTGGATTTCCGTGTCGACCCGATGAATGTCGATGAGCTGTCCGATTCCCCCTATCCGGTGTCCGCCTGGAATATCACCGAGATCTGCGGCAGCGAGAAGGCCGCACGCTGGGCCGCAATGGATGCCCGCTACTGGAGCCTGTCGTTCAGCGACATGACCCTGACGGTGCTGTTCGACACCGTACGCCTGGCTGGACGCACCCGCGAAAAGCGCGCGCCCCAACTGGCATTGCGTCATTTCATCGGCTCGGCAGCCGCCTAGGCAGCCATGCCAGCTTCCTGCCCAACTGGAATCGCCGGAGCGCCCCGCTGCAGGACTGCTACGATGCGGCGCCGGTCTCACCGGCTCTTTCGGCAATGCGGTCGGGTTCGTGCATCGGACTGAGGTGTCTGAGCAGTTCGTGCAGGCTCACAGGCTTTGACATCGCCAACACCTCCGGCCAGCGGTGCGGCCGTCAGGCCGCGCCGGTCATAATCGCCCTCATCATTCTTGAGATGCACGACATGATCGCACATGCTCCCCATGGGGGCGTTTTTTCGCTGGGTCACGGCCTAGGTTAGCGCAACCACCAGAAAGCGCTTGTTGTTTCTCTCATCGGCGGCGGTATAGAAGGAGCGACACAACACCCGTGCATTTCCCAAGGAGGCCGCGCGTCATGGCGACAGACACCGCAACCCATGAGCAACAGTTTGACCGCATCGCAACCGGCGAGGGCTTCATCGCCGCGCTGGATCAGTCCGGTGGCTCCACCCCCAAGGCGCTGGCGCTCTATGGCGTGATGGAAGATGCCTATTCGAACGATGAGGAAATGTTCGCCGAAATCCAGAAGATGCGCGCCCGCATCATCACCGCCCCGGATTTCAACAGCAAAAAGATCCTCGGCGCGATCCTGTTTGAAAAGACCATGGACAATGCCATCGATGGTACGCCGGTGCCGACCTACCTGTGGGAAAAATGTGGCGTGGTGCCCTTCCTGAAAGTGGACAAGGGACTTGCGGATGAGGTCGACGGCGTGCAGCTGATGAAGCCGATGCCCGATCTCGATGCGCTGCTCACGCGTGCCAAGGCTGCCGGAATCTTCGGAACCAAGATGCGCTCGGTGGTCAAGGACGCCAATGCGGCTGGCATCAAATCCGTGGTTGCGCAGCAGTTCGAGGTTGGCCTGCAGATTGCCAAGGCGGGTCTGGTGCCGATCATCGAACCAGAAGTCGACATCCACTCCGCCAGCAAATCCGAGGCCGAGGCGCTGTTGAAGGCGGAGATCGCCGCACAACTGGACGCCCTGCCCTCCGGCACCAAGGTGGCGCTGAAGCTGACCATCCCCAATGAGGCCGGTCTGTATGATAGCCTAGCCGATCATGCCGCGGTGGTGCGCGTGGTGGCCCTGTCTGGCGGCTACTCCACCGATGACGCCTGCGAACGGCTGTCCAAGAACGGCAAGATGATCGCCTCCTTCAGCCGCGCGCTGACCGAGGGGCTGAACGCTGGCATGTCGGATGCCGACTACAATGCCGCGCTGGGGGCGAATATCGACAAGATCTATAAGGCCTCGATCTGATCTTGGCTCCTACGGGGGCACATTCCATTTGAATTGAAACGGGCCGCAACACCAGTTGCGGCCCGTCTGTTTTGGATCGGGTCAAAAGACGACCAGAGGACATCAGCCGCGGGCGGCGCGGGCGATGTCCTCTGTGCTGAGGTCGTAGCGCTGCGCAAACCGCAGGCGTGCCGCTACCAGACGCGGGTCATCGGGGCTCATGCCCAGCGTGCGGATGAACTCGATGCGCTGCTGGCGCTTCAGCGCCTCGCGGTCGATGGCAGTGCCCATGGCGCGGTCGATAACCTCACCGCCGGGTGACACATGAAACCATTTGGAAAAGTCGCGAAAGTGATGCTGGTTGTGCAGCTGGGTCACATGGCGCTCCACCCGCGTTTTGCTCACGTTCAAATGTGCGGTCATGTGGAACCACTCGTAACCAAGGAAGGTTGCCACGCCCCCGACAAGCACGATCGCCGCCGCCAGAGACAGTGCATGCAGCGGCACCACCATCCACAACAGCCCGTAGATCACCGCAAAATTCACCGCCAGCATAGGCAACGCCACCCAGATCGGCGCGAAGAACAGCTGGTGATTGGTAGGGAAGTCATGGTGGCCGTAATGTGCCTGATAGAGCAGATCAAAGGCCCATTGGCGACGCGGCGGCTTCAGGTGAAAGATATAGCGATGCAGCCCGTATTCATTGAGCATCTGCAGGCCTACTCCCAGCACGACAAAGCCCCACTGCCAGGTCGCCCCCTGCATCAAAAGGATCGCCAGACCCAGCCCCACCGCGCCCAGCATCACCGGCACCGATGGGTGCGACAGCAAGAGTTTCAACCGCATCATGTCCGCTCCTCCCCGATTGGACCTGTCTGTTGGGCCGCCCCTCGGGCTCCCGTTTTGAATGGTCTACTTATGGTCTACTTAAAGACCGGCGCGCGTTTCTGCATATTGGCCATGACCACTTCCATCTGTTCCGGCTTGCCGATCAGCGCCGCCTGCTCTTCGCTTTCGCGCAAGAGCACCTCGGCACTGCTGGCACCGCTCTCGGCATAGGCAACCAGACGTTTTGCAGCACGGATGGCATTAGGACCCTTGCCCGCGATCTCAGTGGCCAGCGCCTGCGCACGGGCCAGCGGATCCTCCGCGATCTCGGTCACCAAGCCCCAACGTTCGGCCTGCGTCGCCTCCACCGGCGTGGCGGTATAGGTCAGCAGCCGCAACACATCCGAGCGCACCAGCTGCGGCAGCAGCGCCATGCCGCCCATGTCGGGGATCAGGCCCCATTTCATCTCCATCACCGCCAGTTTGGCCTCCGGCGCCGCGATCCGGATATCCGCCCCCAGTGCAATCTGCAGACCAGCCCCGAAGGTGGCCCCGTGCAGGGCGGCAATCACCGGGATCTCCAGTGCGCGCCACAGCATTGCCACCGCCTGAAAATCATTCGCCTCCCCCTCGGTGCGGTCCATGATCCAGGCGCTGTCTTTCATCTGCCCCATGGCGGCAAAGCTCATCACGTCCAGCCCGGCGCAAAAGCTCTTGCCCGCCCCCGACAGCACCACCGCGCGCGCGTCTGACGCGGCGACCTCATGGGCGGCGGCGATCACGGCGGCGAGCATGTCCTTGTCGACGGCGTTCATCTTGTCGGCGCGGGTCAGCGTGACATGGGCGACATGGTCGCGGATCTCGACGGAAACGCGGGCGTTGTCCTCTGCCATGATGGCTCCTCCCTCTGGCAATCTCTCTTGTCGTCAGCTTGCAGCGCATCGGGCGCGCTTTCCAGCCTGACGCCGGGGCATGGTTGGCGCATCATGCACACTTGCCCAGCTGCGCCCGCCCGGCTAGGTCTTGGCCCATGACAGATTTGCGCCAAACCCCGCTCGCCCAGTCCCTGCCCGCCTCCGTCCCGTTTGTGGGACCGGAAACCCATGAACGCCAGCGCGGCGCGCCGTTTGTTGCGCGGCTCGGCGCGAATGAGAACCTCTTCGGCCCCTCCCCCAAAGCGGTTGCAGCGATGCAGGCCGCAGCGGGTGAGATCTGGAAATACGGCGACGCGGAAAGCTACGAGCTGCGGCAGGCGCTGTCCGCGCTGCACGGGATTTCGCCCGATCACATCATGGTTGGCGAGGGCATCGACGGGCTGCTGGGCAATCTGGTGCGGCTATATGTGGGCGCCGGTGATGCGGTTGTGACCTCGCTTGGGGCCTATCCGACCTTCAACTACCATGTGGCGGGCTTTGGCGGCGTGCTGCACACGGTTCCCTATCGCGATGATCACGAGGATATCGCAGCCTTGATGGCAAAGGCGCATGAGGTGGGCGCAAAGATCGTCTACCTCGCCAACCCCGACAACCCGATGGGCAGCTGGCATCGCGGCGCAGATATCGTGGCAGCGCTGGACGACCTGCCCGAAGGCAGTCTGTTGCTGCTGGACGAGGCCTATGTGGAATGCGCCCCCGACGGCACGGCAGCGCCAGTTGATGTAAATGATCCCCGCGTCATCCGCATGCGCACGCTGTCCAAGGCCTATGGTATGGCTGGCGCCCGCGTGGGCTATGCCTTGGGCGCGGTTGAGATGATTTCCGCCTTTCACAAGGTCCGCAACCACTTTGGCATGAATCGCTGCGCGCAGATCGGCGCGACGGAGGCAATCAAGGATCAGGACTGGCTGGCTCATGTGCAGGCAGAGATTGCCACCGCACGGGACGAGATTTCCCGGATCGCCATCGAGCATGGCCTGACGCCGCTGCCTTCGGCCACCAATTTTGTCGCCATCGACTGTGGCCAGGACGGTGCGTTCGCCAAGGCGGTGCTGGACGCTTTGGTCAGCCGGGGCATGTTCGTGCGGATGCCCTTTGCCGAACCTCAGAACCGATGCATCCGTGTCAGTTGCGGCCCGGAGGCCGAGCGCGCGGCCTTTGCAGCGGCCCTGCCAGAGGCCTTGGCGGAGGCCCGATCACAAGCAGACCGATAAACCGGAGCACGCGCGCCAGCGGCTTTACTCGGGATTTACCTCTTTGGCTTTAGTCTGAACGGACATTGCCTGTCTGGAGGGGTAATATGAGACGCCATGATGTACCGCCTGCCTCGACGGACTTGCTGTCCGCCACGCTCAGTTTCCTGACCGTGAACCTGCTGTGGATCTTCATCGTGCTGTGGTTGCTCTACGGGCTTGCGCCGGTGCTTCTGCTGGCCGTCGTGATGAACCACATGATCAACCGACTGGAGGTCCGCATGCTGTGGGCCCACCAGAAGTCGGAGCGACGCGCCTAAGGCAGCTCGCAAGATCCGCCTGTGGGGATGCCAGCCGTCGACGCGTCGTCTCTGGTAGGCGCCTGCGGAGCGGAATTGATCTGCCCGCGAGATGCGGGCCGCGATCCATGTGTCTACATTCTAAGTGCGCTCTATGGCCATTGCGGACCGTAATCCGGCTTTGCGCCACTGCGCTCAGACTCTTCTTCTTGCCCCGCAAATGTGCACGCCGTTTTGAAACCGGAACCCGCGAAGGCGATCAGCCTGACAGAGGAGATATCACTCGCGGTTGAAAAGGCGGTCACGGGTCGAACGCCCGCCCCCGCCTTTCGCTGGCATGTTCTCTGACAATGAGAGGGATCGCGCCGTCAGCCCGAATAGCTGCCGGACAGGACCCGTGTTGCGGCGTCGAGCGCGCCCTTGCCGTGAGGGATATCCAGCGCCGTCAGCCCTGTTTCGATCCCTCCCAGTAGCCCCATAATCATGTGACCATTCACATGCCCCATATGGCCAAGGCGGAAAAACCCGTGCCATTCCGAACTGTCAGGCGGCGCCATGCCCAACCCGATACCGAGGGTCAGGCCAAGGTTCTCTTCCAGCCACATCCGCAGATCCGTCGCCCGTGGCGATGGCAACCGCAACGCCGTCACGGCGTGAGAGCGCAGCGCGGGATCCGTGACATTCATCGCCAGCGCACCGCCCTCGCTCCAGCATTCACACGCCGCCCAAATGGCCCGCGCCAGCATTTCGTGACGGGTCCAGACCTGCTCAATCCCCTCGGCGTGAAGGATGTCCAGCGCCGCGCGCAGCCCATAAAGGTGATGTGTTGGTGCGGTGCCGCCAAAGAACTGATAGAAATACTCCGGGTTGGCGCGCGGGGTCCAATCCCAGTACCGGCTGACGCGCGGCAGCGCAGCACGGGCCTCGGCGGCCTTGTCGTTGAAGAACACAAACGACATCCCCGCAGGCACCATCAGCCCCTTCTGGCTGCCGGTGACCATCACATCAACGCCCCAGGCATCCATTTCAAACCGATCACACCCCAGCGAAGCAATGCAGTCGGCCATCAACAACGCCGGGTGATCTGAGTGATCTATTGCGTCACGCAACCCGCTGATATCATTTCGAATTGATGTGGACGTATCCGTATGGACGCCCAGCACAGCCTTGATTTCATGCCCCCGGTCCGAGGCCAGACGATCCGCGACCCGCGCCAGATCAAACGGGGCCTGCAGACCAAAATCCATCACCTCGATGTTGAGCCCCAGCGCCTCGGCCATCTCGCTCCAGCCATAGGCAAATCGCCCTGACGCCGGCACCAACACCTTGTCACCCTCCTTCAGAGTATTCGACAAGGCCGCCTCCCAAGCCCCATGGCCATTGGCGATATAAATGGCGACATGGTGCTCGGTGCGCGCGACCTTGCGCAGGTCGGGGGGCAATGTGTTGGTCATATCCACCAGCTCGCCCGCGTAGATATTCGGCGAGGCCCGGTGCATGGCTTGCAGCACCTCATCGGGCATGATCGACGGCCCCGGGATCGCCAGATATGATCGCCCGGACGAGAGTTTCACAGAATCGCGCATGTTCGAATGTCCTGCTGGGTGCTCCAAGTCAGGGTCTGATCGCAAAATCGACCCGGAGCTTATTTGAAAATCTCAGGCAGCCTAGCGCAGCCCCGGCTGAGGTCAATTGCCAAGCAGGCGCCGACCCAGCCGTTGCAGATGGCTTGCACGCTGCAGCTAAGCTGCTTAAATGTCGGGACTTGTCGCAAGAAACGCGGCGCATCGACACGTTTCTACGCATGGGAAGAGCACAATGAGCACGCAATACATGTCCTCGCGCGAGTTGTTGCGCTGGCTCTGGCGCGGCTACCTACGGCATCATGTGGGATTGCTGTCGATCGCCATCTTCTTCATGCTGCTCGAAGGGGCCTCCGTCGGCGGGCTCAGCTATATGATGCAGCCGATGTTTGACCTGGTGTTCGTCGACGGCAGTTCGGATGCGCTGATCTGGGTCAGCATTGCCTTTTTTGGCATTTTTCTGCTCCGCGGGATCAGCTCGGTGACGCAGAAGGTCATATTGGCCACCATCAACCAGCGCTCCGAAGCGCATATGCGGACCGACATGCTGGATCGGCTGATCCATCAGGACGCCAGCTTTCACCAGCATCACCCGCCCGGCTTTCTGATCCAGCGCGTTCAATCCGACGTCTCTGCCATCAACCAGGTCTGGCAGGCGATCATCACAGGGTCCGGACGCGACGTGGCGCAGCTCGTCGCGGTGCTTGGCGTGGCGATCAGCGTAGACTGGCGCTGGACCGCCATCATGCTGATCGGCGTGCCCCTACTAGTGCTGCCGCTTTCCATCGTACAGCGCTACGTGCGCAAGAAGGCCAGCCAGGCGCGCGATCTTGGCGCGGTGCAGGCCACGCGTCTCGACGAAGTGTTTCACGGCATCGTCCCGATCAAGCTGAACCGGCTTGAGAGCTATCAAACCGGGCGCTACCGCACTGCGACAACAGCGTTTGTGCGCGCTCAGATCAAGGCGGCACTTGGTGCTTCGTCGACCTCTGGTCTGGTGGACCTGATGGCCGGACTGGGTGTGATGTGCGTGATTCTGTTTGGTGGTCGCGAGATCATCAACGGCGACAAAACCGTTGGCGAATTCATGAGCTTCTTCACCGCGATCGGCCTCGCCTTTGACCCGATGCGGCGTCTCGCCTCGATCATGGGGGTCTGGCAGGCTGCCGCCGCCGCCATGGAGCGCATCAAGGAGCTGATCGATGCGCCGATTACACTGGTCTCGCCGACAGATCCGAAGCCAGCCCCGACCGGCCTGCCGGAAATCCGTTTGGACAGCGTGAACCTGTTCTACGGCGAGGCACATATTCTGCGCGATCTGTCACTGGTCGCCGAAGCGGGCAAGACCACCGCATTGGTGGGCGCCTCCGGGGCGGGTAAATCCACCATTTTCAACATCCTGACACGTCTTGTGGACCCGCAGGAAGGATCCGTGACGCTGAATGGCACGGAGGTCCGGGATCTCGATCTCGGCGACCTGCGCAACCTGTTCTCCGTGGTGACGCAGGATGCATTGCTGTTCGACGAAACCCTGAAGGAGAACATTCTGCTGGGGCGGACCGATGTCAGCGACGAGCGCCTGACCGAAGTTCTGGACGCGGCCCATGTGTCGGACTTTCTGCACAAGATGCCAGACGGGCTTGAGACACGGGTGGGGCCGCGCGGCTCTGCCCTGTCCGGCGGTCAACGCCAACGGGTGGTGATTGCCCGTGCCCTGTTGCGCGACACACCGTTGCTGCTGCTGGACGAGGCGACCTCGGCGCTTGATGCACAATCGGAAAAGGTGGTGCAGCAGGCGTTGGAGAAACTCTCTGGCGGACGCACGACAATCGTGATCGCACACCGGCTCTCGACCATCCGTGCCGCTGACAAGATCGTGGTGATGGAACGCGGCCGGGTGATGGACGAAGGCCGTCACGAGGATCTGTTGGAGCGCGGCGGGATCTACGCCGACCTTTACAGGCTGCAGTTTCAGGATGGCAAAACGGTGATCGATACCGATGGGGTCAATGCGCAACTCACACGCAACGAAAACCGCAACGATGGTGAACAAGCCGGTCTGTTGCGTCGGTTCGCCCGCCGTCTGTTCGGCTGAACAACACGCTGGCCTTTCCCTAGTTTGGACGACCGCTTGAACTTTGGCTCTGGCCGCGTCACATCTTGGCCAACGCCCAAACCCAAGAGAGGGAGACCCAGCATGGCAAATCGCCGCATCCTCCGCCTATCCGGCTCAGAAACCCGCGATTTCCTGCAGGGGCTGGTCACCAATGACGTCGGCAAGCTGGATCAGGGGATGGTCTATGCCGCGATGCTCACCCCGCAGGGAAAGTACCTGGCGGATTTCTTTATGGTCCCCGATGGCGATGCCGTGCTGCTAGACGTGGCAGAAGAGCTCGCGGATGGGCTGAGCAAACGCCTGAAGATGTACAAGCTGCGCGCTGATGTCACCCTTGAGGACAGCACGCTGAAGCTGCGCCGGGGCACCGGAGAGGCGCCCGATGGCGCATTTGCCGATCCCCGTCATCCCGATCTCGGCTGGCGGCTCTATGGAGAAGAGGCAGGAGATGACGACAGCGATTGGGATGCGATCCGCGTGGCGCATGTGATCCCCGAAACCGGGATTGAGTTGTCCCCGGACAGTTTCATTCTCGAAGTCGGGTTCGAGCGGCTGAATGGCGTCGATTTCCGCAAAGGCTGCTATGTCGGGCAGGAAGTCACTGCCCGCATGAAGCACAAGACAGAACTGCGCAAAGGTCTGCAACAGGTCGAGATCGAGGGCAGCGCCCCGGTTGGCGCAAAGATCACCGCCGACGGCAAACCGGTTGGGCAGGTCTTTACGCAGGCCGAGGGCAAGGCGATCGCCTATCTGCGCTATGACCGCGCAAAGGGTGCGCTGCAAGCCGAAGAGGCCGAGCTGCGCTGGCCAGCGGGCGCGACCTCCTAAACCGCCCCCCCCGGAGCACAGCCCTGCCTATCTCAGTTGTGGAATATTTAAAATTTGCGCTCTAAGGTGTCGCCGACCGCTTTCGTTTGGGAGGCGCAAAGGGAACAAATTTATGAATTTTCGACATCTGATGGGTGCGGTCGGGCTAACGGTTCTGGCATTGCCAGCAGCGGCAGACCATTATTGGGAATATGGCGACTGGCGGGTCAACATTACTGACGAAACCGCAGGCCAGAATGTGCGTCGATATTGCCGCGCAAGCACCGGTGGCGATGGCATGCCGACGCTATGGTTGGAATTCAGCGATGGCGATACAGGCCCGCCACATGGCTATCCAACCCCGACATATTCCACCAGCGCACCGCGCGGCTATCGCACGCAGGTGGGCAACGCACAGGGCGTGGCATTTGTCTTTGATCAACAGGGCACATTCTTTGGCGTTGCCGAGGGCGGCATCGACGAAGAGGGGATCGCCTGGGCCGCTGCCAGTCCGCGCTGGCAGGATGTGAAAAATATGCTGCTATGGATGAAGGCCGCCTCGCAAATGGAGGTGCGCGCCCTGGATGCCTACCGTGCGAGCACTCAGGTCTATGTTGCCTCGATGAACGGCTTTACCGCAGCCTATGGCAAGATGATGGACAGCTGCGGTCACTCGATCGAGATCCCACGATAGAGCGTGTCAGATGACGACGGGGGGCTCCCGCCCGTCGCTATCGCATGGGACATGCGACATCTCCCGTTGGGCCGGGCGCCGCTGCGCGGCGCGATCGACCCAGACGCCTGACACAAAGAAGCCCCGGAACCATGCGCTGGCCCGGGGCTTTGGTCATCTTGTGGCGCGGATCAGGCGCGTTCCGAATATTCCATGGTCTCGGTGTTGACGATGATCATCTCATCCTGGCCGACGAAGGGCGGCACCATGACCTTCACACCATTGTCCAGGATCGCCGGCTTGAAGGAATTCGCCGCGGTCTGACCTTTGACGACCGGCTCTGTCTCGACGATCTGGCAGGTCACTTTTTGCGGTACGGTCGCATTCAGCGCCTCGGCGTCATAGAACTCCACCACGATGGTCATGCCATCCTGCAGGAACGGGCGACGTTCGCCCAGCAGCTCGGCAGGCAATTCGATCTGCTCGTATGTTTCGGTATCCATGAACACCAGCATGCCGTCGGTCTCGTAAAGGAACTGCTGATCCTTCTGCTCCAGACGTACGCGTTCGACCTTGTCCGCAGACCGGAACCGCTCGTTCAACTTGGAGCCGTTACGCAGGTTGCGCATCTCGACCTGGGCAAAGGCCCCCCCCTTGCCGGGCTTCACATGGTCGACCTTGACCGCGGCCCACAGACCGTCGTTGTGCTCCAGAACGTTGCCGGGGCGGATCTCGTTGCCGTTGATCTTGGGCATGGAAAACTCTTTCAGGTGGTTGATGACAGCTTTGCCCCTCCTATATCCGGGTGAGGAAAGGCTGACAAGATGACGATATATCGTGTGTCATGGTCGAAAGACCGCGAAATAGGCATGCACAAGGTGCATAAATGATATGCATCTTTGGGGTACCCGAATCGTCACAATTCCGCCATAAGAAGCGACACGCCGAAAATGCAATAGCAAGAACAACAAAGGAAACGAGATGCGAGATTTCGTTGACGGCACCGCATTCAATAACGAACAGGGCAACCGGGCGCGCAAGCTTTTTGCCGCTGTTGTGCTGGCTGCCTTGGATGATGCCATTGCCGACGACAAGAAATACGGCAACGGACCCGAGCAGATCGCCCGCTGGGCACGTTCGCGCGATGGGCGTGAAGTGTTGACCTGCGCAGGTATCGACCCCAACGAGCGTGTGGTCGAAGGCCTGATGGACTTCGTTGGTCGTGGTGTTCGGACCTCTGTCGCGCTGTCGCGCGAAGAAAGTGAACGCCGGAATGCTGCGCAGGCCGAAGCGGCCTGATCGCACATAAATAAGCTGCCAAGCTGATTTGAGAAAAGCGCGTCCTGGGGGGCGCGTTTTTCTTTTGGGCGATACGTTTAGCGCATCGCTGAGCCGTGCAGGCCGTAGGCTCTCAGGCGATTTTGGACCGCAATCACGTGGCCCAAGGGCGCCACGCGGCAACCTCGCCGAAACACACGTGGCGCATCACGCGAACAGCCTGCTCCGGCCGTTTGACGCCCCTCGCGATCCCTGATCCGTCGCTTGCGTGATTGACCTAGCGGCCCGCGACGGTGCAACTGTCCCCAGTAGATCTGGCAAGCGAGACTCCCGATGGGCACCAAGGCAATCATGATACAGGGCACCGGCAGCAATGTGGGCAAGTCGATGCTTGTCGCAGGTCTGGCACGGGCGTTGCGTCGCCGGGGCCTGTCGGTTGCACCATTCAAGTCACAGAACATGTCCAACAATGCCGCCGTCACCTCTGACGGAGGCGAGATTGGCCGGGCGCAAGCCTTGCAAGCCCGTGCTGCGGGGCTGCCCCCGCATACCGATATGAACCCGGTGCTGTTGAAGCCGGAAACCGACACCGGCGCGCAGGTAATCGTGCAGGGCAAGCGGCGCGGCACCCGTGCGGCGGGGTCTTTCATGCGCGACAAGACAGGCTTGCTGGAGGCCGCGCTGGAGAGCTTTCATCGCCTTGCCGCCCAGCATGACATTGTTCTCATCGAGGGCGCCGGCTCACCGGCAGAAACCAATCTGCGCAAGGGCGATATCGCCAATATGGGCTTTGCAGAGGCCGCAGGGGTGCCGGTGGTCCTGGTGGGCGACATCCATCGTGGCGGCGTGATTGCGCAGATTGTCGGCACTCATACGGTGCTCGATGCGGGCGACCGTGCCCGCATAAAAGGCTTTGCGGTCAATCGCTTTCGTGGTGACCTTAGCCTGTTTGACGGCGGTCGCGACGATATTTCCCGCTGGACCGACTGGCCCTCCCTCGGCGTGGTGCCGTGGTTCTGGGACGCCTGGAAGCTACCCGCCGAGGACATGATGGACATCGCCTCCCACGCGGGCGGAGGCTGCAAGATCGTGGTGCCTCAGCTGGAGCGGATGGCCAATTTCGACGATCTGGACCCATTGGCCGCCGAGCCGGATGTCACCATTGAAATCGTCCCACCCGGACGGGCGCTTCCGGGGGACGCCGATCTGGTGCTGATCCCCGGCTCCAAATCGACCATCGGCGATCTCGCCTATCTGCGCGCGCAGGGCTGGGATATCGACATCCTCGCCCACCACCGGCGCGGTGGACATGTGCTGGGCCTTTGCGGTGGCTACCAGATGCTCGGCAAGACCATCGATGACCCGGATGGCGTCGATGGCTCCCCGGGCACGGTGGAGGGGCTGGGGCTTCTGAATGTGCATACCGTGATGGACGGGGACAAACGCGTCACCCTGAGCGACGCGCAGACACGCGACGGCGCCCTGCCCGTTTCCGGCTATGAGATCCACATGGGCCGAACAACGGGCCCCGACTGCGCGCGCGCCTGGCTGACAGTGCAGGGTCGCGACGAAGGCGCGGCCTCAACAGATGGCCGCGTGCGCGGGTCCTATCTGCATGGCCTGTTCACATCGGATGCGTTTCGAGCCCACTTCCTGAGTTCTCTCGGTCATAGCTCATCCATCGGATACGATGCCGGGGTGGAAGATACCCTGGATGCGCTGGCCGCGCACCTCGAAGAATATATGAATGTGGATCTCCTGCTGGAATTGGCAGACCCCATTCCCGGCCTGACGCGCTGACGCACTGAGAACTCAGGCCTGCCGCGACCGGCGCCGTGCGTTGCACGACGTCCAAGTGCGTTCATTCACAGGTCAGAGCAGCTCTTGAGATGCGAGTGCACGCTGGATTTCGCGGCGCACCAGCTTGCGCACATTGCGGGTGATGCGCTCGCCAAGGGGGCCCTGAAGCTCCTCTCGTACGATGTCGGACACCAATGCGCGCAGCGCGTCCTCGTCAAGGAAGTCCTCGGCAGAAGACAAGGCCTCCATGGCGACCTCTTCCGTGGCGCCGCGTGCCACTGCACCGATCTCATCCTCTGCAGGCTCCCGCGCGGAGACAAAACTGTCGGCTGCGACGTCGTCCTGCTGGTGATCTTCCCACTGAATGGTCTCGACCGAGGGGCCACTGTGCGGCACCGCCTCGATATCGTCTTCGTTCAGGTCGGGCACAGCAGTGCCATTACGGTCGGCAGCCGCCTCATCTGTGTTCCGACCGGCGGTTTCCAGTTCCGCGATACGACGCACGACGGCCGCGACACGGGCGCTCTGCTCGCGCGGCGTGTCCTGCGCCTTGGGTGCTGGATCCTGAACCGCATCCGTCACCTGCGCCTCGGTGTTGGTTTCTGCGCCGGTCTCTGTGCCTGTTTCTGCATCGGCCAGGCTATCAAACAGTTTCGCCTCCGGATCGCGCCAGGGTGCGTCATCCCCGGCCTCCACAGAGGGCCCTCCCGCAGGCAGTGCTGCCTCAAGCGAGCTCGTCGACCGTCTCAGCTGGATCGGATCCGCCGCTCCGATCTCCTCGGTGTCCTCCACCGCGACGAAAGGCGCTTCGGCAATTTCTTCATCCCTGTCCGCCCCGGATGACCCTTCGCAGGGCGACAGCTCCGCATCACCCTGCGGCAATGGTTTTGCCACTGAGGCCAATATGCGTGTGGCCTCATTACGGGATTGCTCTGTGACAGGATCGCGCCGCGTGGACAGGTTGACCTTCGCAATCTGGCGCACCGACTCTGCGCGGGCGGATGAATCCTCCGCCGCCGCAGTCGCATCGGGCTTGAACGGCGCCACAACCGACGCCTTCTCGCGTGCATCGTGATCTTGCTGGGGTTGCCCCTCGCGCCCATTTTCAGAGGTCGGCGCGCTCTGGCTTTCCTGCGGTGTATCCTCCGACAGGTCAGAGGCCGGAACCCGCAGCGCAGGTGTCAGCACCAGGCGGGTTGCAGGCCTGCCTTCGTTGCGTGTCGGCGATGCACTGTCCCCATGACCATTGGTCTCACTGACCAGACGGCGGATGGAGGACAATACATCCTCGATTTCGGAGTGCGTAACGGGTTCAGACATTTTTATGAGCCAAGATCACCTCTTAGGGGCAAGTCTAGCCAGCTTGCGCCCATCACACAACAGCAACGTCAGACGATCAGTTCTTTCCAAGAGCCTTGAGCACCCGGTCCAGATCCTGACCGCGCTTGGTCACGAATGCCGGCGCGGACCGTACCTGATTGTAGTAGATCTCAGGGTCATAGCGTTCCACCGCAAGGTTCAGGTTCTCCGCCGTCAACAGGCCCTGAGACTGCAGCAGGTCATACGCGGCAAGCGCCTGCGTTGCACGGGCCGACAAACGCGCGGTCTGCGCATCCAGCAGCTCTTGCTCGGCCTGCAGCACATCAAGCGTGGTGCGCGACCCCAGCGTTGCCTCTTCGCGGACACCGTTGAAGGCCACCTGCGCGGCCCGCACCCGTTCGTTCGAGGACACAAGACTTGCAGCAGCCGTCTCAAACGCCGTGTAAGCGCTGGCGGTGTTGCTGGAAATGCTGCGCTGGGTGGAGATCAACGCCCCCCGCTCCGCATCCAGACGTGCCAGATCTGCACGACGCGCGGCCGCAAGGGACCCGCCCGCATAAATTGTCTGGTTCAGCGACACGCCGATATCAAAGTTGTCGGTCCGTGTGTCGTTGCCGCGCACTTCGCCATGGGAGGCGGATGCGGACAGGTTCACGGTCGGACCCATGTCCCGCAGGGAACTGTCAGCGGTCAGCTGCGCCGCCTTGACCGCATGCTGCTGGGCACGCAGGCTTGGGTGGCTGCGCAGCGCAAGCGCTTGCGCGGTCTGAAGGCTGGACGCGCGGCGCGGCAGTGGCGGGTAGGATGTGACCGTTCCGGGAGCGCGGCCCACGACCTCCTCGTAGGTGGCACGGGCCGTCAGCAGATCACCCCTGGCATCGGTAAGATTGGCGCGGGCCTCGGCCACCTGGCTCTCCGCCAGGGCCACGTCCGTCCGCGTCACCTCACCCACTTCGAACCGGTCATTGGCCGCCCGCAGTTCTTCCTGCAGGAGACGCAAGTTGTTGCTGCGCAGGGACACGATGTCCTGCTGGGTCAAGACGTTCACATAGGCCTGCACCGCCGAGAAAAGCACTTGCTGCTCGACATCCAACAGCGTCTGGCGTGTGGCCAGAACCGTCTCTTGCGCGGCGGCGGTATCAAGACGTGAGGCGCCGTTGTCGAACAACAGCCAGTTCATGCTCAAGCTCAACGCAGCGCCGGTCCGATGGTCGGAGCTTGCGCCCAGCGACCCAAGTCCGGTGCGGTTATAGTCACGGGAAATCGACAGCGCTGTGCTGATCACTGGCCGCAGCCGAGCGACGGTGGCCGCGACCCCTTCGTCAGCGACGCGCAGCAAGGCGCGGTTCTGTTCGAGCAGGCCACTGCTGGTATAGGCGCCGATCATCGCATCGGTCACATTGTCGGCCCGGACCTGCGGTGCGCTGACCGCAGCGGTCGCCAGGACGCCTATAGCAGCAAAAGCCCTGATCCTCTTTGTGTTTACAAATCGTTGCATGCTGTCGCCTCGGTTTTGTTGGGGTTCGTTCAAACCCGTTTACGGTCTGATTGCGCTCAACATATGTGAATGTCACATTAAATTGAAAAGGGCCTGCACCCTCGATCCGCACAAAAAGATCATAGCACAACAGACAAAACTTGTCAGAGCGCAAATTCTGCCGTCTTGCCAAAGCCAGGCAACACCGGCGCACCGGCATTGAATTCGAACCGCCACGAGATCTGATCGCCGCTTTTGTAGCCGATCTTCACCTCGCCAAGCGCCCCCGACATGAACAGAGCCGCAATGCGCCCGCCATCCTTGACCTGCGCCAACAATGCGGCAGGAATATCCTCAACGCCGCCCTCGATGATCATCACGTCATAAGGGCCATGTTCGCCAGCCCCGTCGACCAATGCGCCTTGGTGAACGATGGCATTGTCGGCGTTGCTGTCGCTCAACAGGTCCTGCGCTTCCGACGCAAGTGCCTCATCTTCTTCGACACCGATCACCATTTGCGCCAGTCGCGCCACGACCGCAGTCGAGTACCCGAGCCCGCAACCCACATCGAGCACCAGCTCATCTTCGCGCACATCAAGCGCATCGAGCATCTTGGCCAATGTCCGAGGCTCGGGAATGACGCGGCCCTCGCCCAGCGGAATGCTCTGGTCGGCATACGCGACCTCGGCCTGGGCGTCGGGGGCAAAATTCTCGCGCGGGATGGCAAGCAAGGCCTCAATGATCGGGTATTTGGTCACATCCGCCGGGCGGATCTGAGTGTCTACCATCATGCGGCGGCGGTCGGCGAAATCAGTCATCTGCTAAACTCGTATGTTCAGGCATTTGCATGAGTACTGACACATCGCGGCGAGCGCGGCAACGGCCCCTTTTGTGCAATGCGACGGGAACGGTCGCGCCTGTTGCCCTCAAGCTGCCCTCCACGGCCTGAATTTATAGTCGGCGCAAAAAATACCCCCGCGCAGCGGAGGTATCTACAGGCCGTAATGGCTCCACGCCAAACTCTCTGAGGCGAAGCCGCCGCATCCAGGGGCGCGTCACCGAAAAAGCCACGCGCCCAAGGGGCAACACTTCAGACCAGCGTCAGGCTGCGCTCGGGCCGCATTTCGGCAACGCAGCGGTCAGGCCGAGCAGGATTCGCAAAACGGGGTCTCCGGATGCGCGTGCAGGTGATCTGGTGCAATGTCCGCACCACAGATCCTGCAGTAGCCGTATTCACCCGCGTTCAACCTGTCGAGCGCGGTGAGAATAGCCCCCACTTCTCCGCTCCCTTTATTGACAGAACGACCGCTTGGCCGCTCAACCTTCGCCAGCGCAGACAAGCCCATCCCTGCATGCATGCCCATCGACAAAGCGCTCAACCGAGTTTCCAGACTTTCCTTCTGAACCTTGAAATCCATTGCGCCACCTCCTGCAACAGCTACGCCTCGATTTGGAACGCGCATCACGACAAACAAGTGTCATTGTGCACATCAGGCCCCGAGCAGGCCAAATCTTGCCACCACGCGTCGGCAGCATCGCACGTCCACACACCACGATACTGTACAACAATCACACAACCATAGGGCGAAAAAACATCACCAAATCGTCTGCGCACACGCCGGACACCAGCGCAGGATCGGGCCGCAACTTCAATCTCCTTGCCATTTGCGCCGGGATCGGAGATTTTTGAACCTTCAGAAGCGGTTCTCTCTCGTGAACCGCGCATGCATGGAGAGATTTTGCCCATGATTCGCATGTTCCTATTCGGCCTCATGATCCTCGGCCTTGCTGCCTGTGAAACGACCAAAGGCGCAGGCCGTGATCTGCAGAAAGCCGGGCAGACGATTTCCAATACGGCTCGGAACGTCCAGAACTCGATCTGATCGCAGCTCAACCGCCGTAGAGTTTGCGGGCAATGATGGCACTGACCGGCACTGCGGCAATGAACCCCGCCAGCGCGGCGATCAATATCGACCAGAGCGTCGAGTATCCGGTCACCAGCGCGGCAATCACGGCGCTCCCTGCCAGTGTCGAGCCAATGAAAATGTGCAAGATCAGGGCCAAGCGAAGCATGTCGAACCTCATGTATTGAACTTTGGCCCTGTCTAACGCGGCCTTGAACCTCTTTGCATTGATCTAAGTCAGGTCACGACCTGCGCTTCAATCCGGCTCGCCCCCATTTGACGCGGCGCCTTGGACGCGCGCTCAATACACCCCTCGCACACCAGACGCCTTGTCATAAAAAAAGCGGAGCAAACGCCCCGCTTTTCTGCTCATCCATGGTGTTAGACGCGCTCAGTCGTCCATCTTGAGGGCCGAGATGAAGGCCTCTTGCGGGATTTCAACGCGACCGAACTGACGCATCTTCTTCTTACCCGCTTTCTGCTTGTCCAGCAGCTTGCGCTTCCGGCTGGCATCGCCGCCGTAGCATTTCGCGGTGACGTCCTTGCGCAGAGCCGACAGGGTTTCGCGCGCGATCACCTTGCCGCCGATGGCAGCCTGGATCGGGATCTTGAACATGTGACGCGGGATCAGATCCTTGAGCTTCTCGCACATGGCCCGGCCCCGCTGCTCGGCCCGGTCGCGGTGCACCATCGTCGAAAGCGCATCCACCGGTTCGTCATTCACCAGCACCGACATCTTGACCAGGTTGTCGGTGCGATAACCGATCATCTGGTAGTCGAAGGACGCATAGCCCTTGGTCACCGATTTCAGACGGTCATAGAAGTCAAACACCACCTCGTTCAGCGGCAGGTCATACACCACCATGGCCCGAGAGCCCGCATAGGACAGATCCAGCTGAATACCGCGACGGTCCTGGCAAAGCTTCAGCACATCGCCGAGAAAGTCGTCGGGCACCAGAATGGTCGCCTTGATGCGTGGCTCTTCCAGGTGGTCGATGGTGGACAGGTCGGGCATGTCGGCGGGATTGTGCAGCTCCTGCATCTCCCCGTCCTTGGCATAGACGTGATACACAACGGACGGTGCCGTGGTGATCAGTTCGATGTTGTATTCGCGTTCGATCCGGTCGCGGATCACCTCAAGGTGCAACAGCCCCAAGAAGCCGCAGCGGAAACCGAACCCAAGTGCGGCAGAGGTTTCCATTTCATAAGAGAAAGAGGCGTCGTTCAGCGCCAGCTTCTCGATCGCGTTGCGCAGATCCTCAAATTCCGAGCTATCGACCGGGAACAGACCACAGAACACCACCGGCACAGAAGGCTTAAAGCCCGGCAATGCCGTCTCGGAGCCCTTCTTCTCGTGGGTGATGGTGTCGCCGACCTTGGTGTCGCGCACCTGTTTGATCGAGGCCGTGATAAAGCCGATCTCGCCGGGGCCCAATTCGTCCACAACCTGCATGGGCGGACGGAATACGCCGATCCGCTCGACGCCATAGCGCGCACCGGTCTGCATCATCTTGATCTGATCGCCCTTCTTCAGGACACCATCCATGATCCGCACCAGCACGATCACACCCAGATAAGCATCATACCAGCTGTCGACCAGCATGGCCTTCAGCGGCGCGTCGCGGGTGCCTGTGGGCGCAGGCAGACGCGTCACGATGGCTTCCAGCGTTTCTTTAATGCCGATGCCGGTCTTGGCGGAGACCTGAATGGCATCCGTGGCGTCAATGCCGATCACATCCTCGATCTGCTCCGCCACACGCGCACAATCGGCGGCCGGCAGGTCGATCTTGTTCAACACCGGGACGATTTCGTGATCTGCGTCGATCGCCTGATAAACATTGGCCAGCGTCTGCGCTTCGACCCCCTGCGTGCTGTCGACCACCAGGAGCGAGCCTTCAACCGCGCGCATGGAGCGGGAGACCTCATAGGCAAAGTCGACGTGACCCGGAGTGTCGATCAGGTTCAACACGTAGTGCTCGCCGTCATCTGCCACATAGTCAATGCGGACGGTGTTGGCTTTGATCGTGATGCCCCGTTCGCGTTCGATGTCCATGGCGTCGAGCAGCTGCTCTTTCATGTCACGATCCTGCACCGTCCCCGTCGATTGGATGAGGCGGTCAGCAAGCGTGGACTTCCCGTGGTCGATATGGGCGACGATGGAGAAGTTGCGGATTTTGGAGAGCTCTGTCATGACAAGCGCATATGATTGGGATTTTGCCTTTGGTCAAGATGGATCATGCGTCGCACCGCGCGCAACCGGCAGTCCCTGTGCGACGTGTTGCCGCTTCTGCGACTTCCCGACGTCCGGGCCTCCTTGCCCCATTGATCCGTCTGGATGAAATGTGAAATAAACACTCAGTTCTCATCCCTTTCCAAACTGCGCAAAACCGGAGATCAAACATCGTGTTTCGCCTCGCCCTAGCCGCTTGCCTCTGCATATCCTCCACTCTGGCCACGGTCCCAACTGCCGACGCCGGGACCATCGAACGCGCCTGCCGCAGCTCCGACCGAGGCGCCGCACAAGCGTCGCTGTGCGGCTGCATCCAGAAGGTCGCGGAATTGCGCCTGACCCGCTCCGAGCAGCGCACCGTCGCAAAATGGTTTGCCGACCCGCACCGCGCTCAGGAGGTTCGTCAATCCTCCAGCCGAAGCGATGAGCGGCTCTGGAAGCGATACAAGACCTTTGGCAGCGATGCGGAACGGATTTGCGGCTAAATCATCCGGCCCGTAACATGGAAATGGTTAATTCCCTCTCGGGTGTTAACGAAATAGTTTTGAAAAAACTGAATCCCTTTGCAAATCATCACTTTTGATAACTTTTTCTCTTCCCAAACTAATAAAATAAAAATAGAACCATTGCATATTGTTTCATGTGCGGGAAAATCCTGTGCTGTGCAGTGTTCGGACGCTCCCCCCGGCAGAAGTATCGCGTGATGGAGTTTGAGAGAGATTGAACTTTTTGGAGCTTTTACATGCTGATGAAAGGCGTCACACTTCGGGGGCTAGAGGTTTTTGAAGCACTGGCAAAGTCGGGTTCAGTCGCGCAGGCGGCTGAAATTACCGGACTGAGCCAGCCAGCTGTGAGCCAGCAGCTTCGCAATCTTGAAAAAGCGCTGAGTTCCGATTTGGTGGACCATGGGCGCAGACCTATGGTTTTAACATCAGCAGGCCGCAGTTTCCTGTCCCGAACCCAGGCCGTCCTCAGCGAACTGCGACTGGCACAGAGTGAATTGACCGTCATGGATCTTTCGCATCTGCCGGCCCTGTCGCTGGGGTTGATCGATGATTTCGACAATGACCTCACGCCGCGTCTGGCCACCATTCTGGCCGACAGCCTGACCCAATGCCGGTTCAAGATGGTGACGTCCTCCAGCCATGATATTTATCGAGCGATGGAAGCCAAGGACCTGCACATCGGCATCGCCGCATCGACCGGAGAGCTGCGCAGTGGCGTGACCGAATACCCCCTGGTCGAGGATCCTTTCATCCTTGTGGCACCGCGCGGTGCAGTCACCGCGCCAGAAGACATTGGCAGCCAATTGAACCACCTCCCTCTGCTGCGCTACGCGCGCGATCAGCTGATCTCTCAGCAGATCGAGTCGCATCTGACCCGCAGCAAGCTGGAGTTCGAGGACCGCTTCGAGATCGGCTCTCACCTGGCGCTGATGGCGATGGTGGCCCGCCGCATTGGCTGGGCGATCACTACACCGCTTGGATACATGCGAGCGGTGCGCTTTCACGATGACATCGACGCCTTCGCCCTGCCCTTCGCCGGATTTTCGCGTCGGATCTCGCTCTTCTCGCAGTCGGACTGGCCCGATACGGTGCCGCTCGAGGTTGCAGATACCGTGCGCCGCCTGGTTCAGAGCCAGATGATCACCCCGGCGGTCAACCGGCTGCCCTGGCTCGCTGGCCAGATGCGCGTGATCGACGCCTGAGCCTTTAGCCCGCCCCCAAGATCCTGCGCTGGAGGCCCGTCGCCGCGGCCTCCAGCAAATCCAGACAGCCGTCAAAATCGCGGGTGTAATACGGATCCGGCACATCCTGCGCCACGTGCCCCGGTGCCATCGGGGCGAATAACTCCACAGGCGTGGTGTTTCCACTCGGTCGCAGGTCTTCGACATTGCGCTGGTTTTCGCCATCCATAACGATGATGAAATCGAATTTCAAAAAATCCTCGGATGTGAATTTCCGCGCCCGCAAGTCCGACATATTAATAGAACGTTTTTTCGCTGCGGCCTGCATTGGGCCATATGGCGGAGCCCCTGTGTGAAAATCCGATGTTCCGGCACTGTCGGTTTCGATTTCCGGGCATTTATCCCGAACCAAAGCCTCTGCTGCGGGAGAACGGCAAATATTGCCGAGGCAGACAAACAGGATGCGTTTCATCAGATAGCCCCTTTCGATCAGAAATGATGGAATGCGAGGATTTACCCGGCGCAATCTCCGTGTCAAATCATACTCCGACAGGCCAAGCACGGACCAGCAGAAGGACACAGTACCGATGACAAAAATCGTGATCCTGACCGGTGCAGGTATTTCCGCCGAAAGTGGGCTCGGCACCTTTCGTGATAAAGGCGGGCTTTGGTCGCTGCACAAGATCGAAGATGTCGCCTCCCCGGACGGGTTTTCACGCGACCCCGACCTGGTCCATCGCTTCTACTCCGCGCGCCGCCAGCAGGCTGCGCAAGCGGTCCCCAATGCCGCCCACGCCGCATTGGCGCGACTGGAGCGCGACTGGCCCGGTGACGTAGTGATCATGACCCAGAATGTGGACGGCCTGCATGAGGCTGCCGGCGCTCATCGGGTTCTGCACATGCACGGGACACTCTCAGGCGCGCTCTGCGCCAATTGTGAGCACCGATGGACGCACCGCCGGAAATGTCGCCTGACACCGCCTGCCCCGCCTGTGGCGCGCGCACGGCCCGATGTGGTCTGGTTCGGCGAGCTGCCCTATCACATGGACGAGATCCTGACCCACCTGGAAGAGGCCGATATATTTGTCTCCATCGGCACGTCGGGACAGGTCTACCCGGCGGCCTCCTTCGTGCAGGAGGCCAGGATGCAGGGCGCAGAGACGATAGAGCTGAACCTGGAACCCTCAGAGATCAGCGCCGCCTTCACACAGCATCACTATGGCCCCGCGTCGGAGGTGGTGCCGCAGTGGGTCGCGCGCCTTCTGCCTGACCCCGCCTGACTCAGCTCAGCCTGCCTGACACCGCCTGCCGGATGCAGAAAGCCCCGGCGCAGGGGCCGGGGCTTTGCAAGATGGCAACGAGATCAAACCCGCGGCGATGGCCTGTCTCTTAGTTGGACTCGCCGTCGCCATGATCAGAATGGCCGTCATGATCGGCGTGGTCTGCGTGGCCCTCATGGCTGCCGTGGCCAGCCTTGGACTGACGCGCCATATCGACCGGGATCTCGACGGTGACTTCACCGGCGCTCTCGAACACAAGCGTGACGTTGACGGAATCACCGTCCTTCAGCTCGCGGGTCAGCCCCATGAACATCACATGGTCGCCACCACGTTTCAGCTGATGGGTCTCGCCAGCCGAAATGGCAAAGCCTTCCTCCACATGCATCATCTTCATGACGCCATTTTCGTCTTCACTATGAGTGTGCAGCTGCACGCGCTTGGCCACGTCGGACCGCACATCAACCAGCCGGTCATCGACATCACTGTGATTGATGATCTCCATAAATGCGGCGCCCGCCATCTTGTTCGAGGCGCGCGCATAGGCGTCCTCGATAATCATATGTGCAGAGGCGGCGCCCGCGAGGGCAAGGGTCGCTACGGTCGAAAGGGCAGCCGATAGGGTGAGGGATTTGAAAGACATCTCGTGTCTCCTTTGAAAACTGGGTGTTGGCCGGATGCCTTCGGCGCGGCCGATCTGAGTGTGAGAGGTGCTTCAGATCAGACCAGCGGCGGTGCGCGCGCCCGGGCAACGGGAGCAGTTCCGACGTCGCATTGCGCGCGCGGCGCAACCGGAGCGGCCCGCCGCGCGGTCGCATGCGGCGCCGTCAGCGCAGAAGGATCCTGAACCAGATCAAGGAGATGGGTGATGCAATCTGGGCAAATATGCGGCGCGCCTGTCGGTTCGCCATTTTCATCGACATAGACGCTCACCGGCCCGCTGCCGGTGCACAGGATCACCTGTCCCGTTGCATCACGCGCAAACCGGCTGGCGGCGGCACTATGGCCGGTCATCAGCAGGGCTGCAGCAAGCAGCAGGGCAATATACTGTCTGAGCCGTTTCATTGCGTTAGATATCTCAGGAAGCCCGCCCTGCCTCAAGCCTCAAGCGCATGTAACGGGCAAAGAGTCGCGCCTGCGCGCCCAGCGCGGGTCTGAGGCAATCACACACGCAAAGACCGCCGTGCAAACACACGACGGTCTTTAAAATTCTGGGCAGGATCACAAGGACGCGTCAGACCAATCAGGCCTGAGCAGCTTGTGCCTTTGCAATCTCTTTCTTGACCTTCAGCGCAGTGTCGGACAGTTCAACGTCCTTCGCCTTTGCAAGGAAGGCGTCCAGACCACCGCGGTGATCGACAGAACGCAGAGCCGCTGCGGAGATGCGCAGCTTCACACCACGACCGAGGATCTCGGACTGCAGGGTGACGTCGTTCAGGTTCGGCAGAAAGCGACGCTTGGTTTTGTTGTTGGCGTGGCTGACATTGTTGCCAGTCATCGGGCCTTTTCCGGTCAGTTCGCAACGGCGCGACATGGTGTTATCCTTCGTATCTGCGGCGTCCCGACCTCTGTGTGGCCTGCCCGGCCGTGTGAAGTCAGTCGCCAAATTACAAGGGCGCTGCCATTGGCTGCGCCCGAAAACTGGTTGCATGCGTTTAGGAGGAATCACCGGGATGGTCAAGCCATATGCGACGCTTTTGTGGCAGTCCGACCGACATTCCTGCACCCTTCCCATCAGCGCTGGCGGCCTTGTACAATTTTCACCGGATCAGACAAGCCCTGAGGTCGGGCGATGCGCCTGATCGCGGCAGGCAGCCCCCCGGTTATACCCGACCTGCCCACGCCCGAGTCGTCAGCGATTGGCCACACCAAGCCCGGTCAGCAAATCCCGCGCTGCGGCCTGCGGTGTTTGCGCCCCTTCGGCCACCTCGGCGGAGAGTTCGGTCATGCGGGATTTGGCCCAGGGCGTGTCGAGCCGCGCCGACAGCGCCTGACGCACCTCCTCGGCGAACCAGTATTGCGCCTGCGCCGCCCGGTTGCGATCCCAGTGACCGCTTTGCCGCCGCCACTCAGCCAGGGCCTGGATCTCTGCCCAAGCGGTATCAAGCCCTGTCGCCTCAACCGCAGAGACCGTCAGCGCCTTGGGAAACCCTTCCGGGTCCTGAGGACGCTTGCGCAGCAACCGCAATGCCCCGGCATAGTCGGCACAGGTGCGGGTCGCGGTGGATTTCAGATCGCCATCGGCCTTGTTCACGAGAATCATGTCCGCGATCTCCATGATGCCGCGCTTCACCCCCTGCAGTTCGTCCCCGCCGGCAGGGGCAAGCAACAGCATGAACAGATCCGACAGCTCGGAGACCACGGTTTCAGATTGTCCCACCCCCACGGTCTCGATCAGCACCACGTCATAGCCCGCTGCCTCGCACAGGGCGACCGCGTCGCGGGTGCGGCGGGCAACGCCGCCCAGATGAGTCTGGCTCGGGCTGGGGCGGATGAAGGCTGCAGGTTCGCGGCTCAACCGCTCCATCCGGGTCTTGTCGCCAAGGATGGAGCCACCAGAGCGCGCAGAGCTTGGGTCTACCGCCAGCACCGCCACGCGCAGCCCCTTCCCGACCAACATCATGCCGAAGGTTTCGATGAAGGTGGATTTGCCAACCCCCGGCGTTCCCGACATCCCTATGCGCAAGGCCTGACGGCCGCTTGTGGTGAGCGATGACAGCAGTTCGTCGGCTTGAGCGCGATGGTCCGCCCGCGCGCTTTCGACCAGCGTGATCGCCCGGGCCAGCGCCCGCCGGTCCGCGTTCAAGATCCTGTCACTCAGCTGTGCGATGTCCATGGCGCGCCTCTTGTCCTCACCGCGCATTGATGACGCAGGCAAGACGCGCTTGTCCAGTGGCGCCCGCCGCAAAATCCATAGAAAACCCAGCCGACAGTCTGCCAGAAATGACGCCGCTGTACCGGCACCAACGCCTTCCCTCGCAGCCCGTGGACCCGACTCGGTGCTCTGCCTGGGTGCTCCGCGACCACCGAACACGCGGCTTTGGACTGGACAAGGCGCTGATCGGCTCCGTTCATGATGCGATCCCGTTGAGGGACGGCGTTACACTGTCTGGACCTCGCGCCTGCGATTGGCGATAAGCGCCGCCATGACACGGCTCCCCATCGATGACGCGCTGCCCGACCTGATCTCTGCCCTGCGCCGGAGCGGCCGCGCCGTGCTGCAGGCGCCACCGGGTGCGGGCAAGACCACCAAGGTGCCGCTGGCGATGCTGGAGGCGAAGCTGACCGAGGGTCGCATCCTGATGCTGGAGCCGCGCCGCCTCGCCGCCCGCACCGCCGCCGAGCGCATGGCCGCAACCTTGGGCGAAAGCACCGGCCAGACCGTCGGTTACCGGGTGCGCGGCGAGGCCAAGACCTCCAAGGCGACCCGCATCGAGGTGGTGACCGAAGGCATCCTGACCCGGATGCTGCAATCGGACCCGGACCTGCCGGGCATCGGCGCGGTGATCTTCGACGAGTTTCACGAACGCTCGCTCAACGGCGACCTGGGCCTCGCCTTCTGCCTCGAGGTCGCGGGCGCCCTGCGCGACGATCTGATGCTGCTGGCGATGTCCGCCACCCTCGATGCCGGTCCGGTGGCCGCGCTGATGGAAGCGCCGGTGGTGACGTCCCAAGGGCGCAGCTACCCGGTGGAGACACGCTGGCTCGACAGTCCGCTGCCCGCCCGGGCGCGTAGACTGGACGCGCTGGTGGACCTCGTGACCCGCGCCGAGGCCGAGACCCGCAACAGCGGTGGTGGTGGTGGCGGCCTTCTGGTGTTCCTGCCCGGCGAGGGCGAAATCCGCCGCGCCGCCAGCGCGCTGGAGCGCCGCCTGCCCGGCGATTGCCACATCCGCCCGCTGTTCGGCGCCCTGCCCTTTGCCGAGCAACGCGCCGCCATTGCCCCCGCATCCGAAGGCCGCAAGGTGGTGCTTGCGACCTCCATTGCCGAGACCTCACTCACCATCGAGGACATCCGCGTGGTGGTGGACATGGGACAGGCCCGGCGCGCGCGGTTCGATCCCGGTGCAGGCATGTCGCGGCTGGTGACCGAACGTGTGACCCGCGCCGAGGCCACGCAAAGACAGGGCCGCGCAGGACGGGTCGCCGAGGGCACCTGCTATCGGCTCTGGGCCAAGGGCGAAGAAGGCGCGTTGATGGCCTATCCCCCGGCAGAGATCGAGGCGGCCGACCTCACCGGACTGGCGCTGGAACTGGCGCTTTGGGGCGCAGAACCCGATGATCTGCCCTTGCTGACCCAGCCCCCCGCGGGCAGCCTGGCGGAGGCCCGCGCGTTACTGCAGATGCTGGGCGCGCTGGACGCGCAAATGCGCATCACCGACCATGGCCGCGCGCTGGCGCGTCTGCCGCTTCATCCGCGTCTGGCGCATATGCTCGCGGTGGCCGGCCCCGACAGTGCCCTGCTCGCGGCGTTGATGGCCGACCGCGACCCGCTGCGCGGCGCACCAGTGGATCTGGCCCTGCGCCTGGAGGCCCTGCGCGATCTGCGCCGCTTTCGTGACCGCCGCCCCTATCAGGTCAAGACCCCCGCCCTCCAGGCCATCACCGCTGAGGCCAAGCGCCTGCGCACGCGGCGCGGCGGGCAGAGCGACAGGGCCGCCAGCGCCAAGGGCGGACCCGCCGCATCCCTCACATCCGAGCCCCTCTCCCCCGCCGCCATGGCCGCGCTGGCCTACCCCGACCGGGTGGCACAGCGGCGCAAGGGCGATGACGCGCGCTACGTGCTGGCCGGGGGCAAGGGCGCGGTGCTGGAAAATTCCGACCCGCTGGCCTCCGCCCCCTATCTGGTGGTGACCGACAGCGACGGCAACCCGCGCGAGGCAAAGGTACGGCTGGCGGCCCAGATCACCCTGCCCGAGATCCGCGGATTATTTGCCGACCAGATCACATGGCAGGATGTCTGCAGCTGGTCCAAACGGGATCGTCGCGTGGTGGCGCGCAGGCAGGAACGCTTTGGCGCGCTGGTGCTGGAGGACCGCATTTGGAAAGATGTGCCGCCCGAGGCCGTGGCCACTGCCATGCTCGACGGGGTGCGCGATCTCGGGTTGCGCCTCTCCCCGGCGGCCACGCGGCTGGCCACCCGCGTGGAACTGCTGCGCGCCGAAGGACATGACCTGCCGGATTTCTCCGACGCCGGGCTGATGGCGAGCCTCGACGATTGGCTGCTGCCCATGCTCGGCGCTGTCCGCAACGACAGCGACTGGAAGGGCTTTGACGCGCTGCCCGCCCTGCGCGCGGCACTGACCTGGGATCAGACCCAGCTTCTGGACCGCGAGGTGCCGGGCAGCTTCATCACCCCGCTGGGGCGCAAGGTCCCCATCGACTACGCCGGTGAGGTGCCGGGCATCGAGGTGCGGCTGCAGGAAATGTTCGGCGTCACACGACACCCCACCGTGGCGGGCGTGCCGCTCAAGGTCACGCTGCTGTCCCCCGCCCGCCGCCCGATCCAGATCACCCGTGATCTGCCGGGGTTCTGGTCCGGCTCTTATGCCGATGTGCGCAAGGACATGCGCGCGCAATACCCCAAACACCCCTGGCCCGAAGACCCGACCCAGGCCGAGGCCACCCTGCGCGCCCGCCCCCGGCGCTGAGATCGCAAAATTTGCACCAATTCGTATCATGCAGGCGCGGCACCCCCGGCCTGCGGTGTCATAAAACCGTTGCACTATCAGCCGAATTTGCATACTCACCATCGGTCAATCACATCCGTTCACCTTCAAGGACACCCGGTCACGCCGGACTGTTTATCACCCCGATGCAAATTTCCCTGCACAACCTCTGGTTCCAGACACTGCGCCCCATGCTGTCGCGCCCGCGCCGACTGCAAGTGGCCGCGCTGTGTTATCGCCAGACGGGCGACGAGCGCGAAGTGCTGATGATCACCAGCCGCGACACCGGACGTTGGGTGCTGCCCAAGGGCTGGCCAATGGCAGGAAAATCCAGCGCCGAAAGCGCAGCGGAGGAAGCCTGGGAAGAGGCCGGCGTGCGCAAGGGGCGCTTTGATGACACCCCGCTTGGGCGCTATGAATATGACAAGCGTCTCGACAGCGGCGCGGTCGAACCGCTGGAAACCCTGGTCTATGCACTGGAGGTTGAAGAGCTGTGCGATGACTTTCCCGAGGCACATGAACGCAGCCGCCGCTGGATGACACCGTCCGAGGCCGCGGAACTCGTGAATGAGCCGCAGTTGCGCGATTTATTGAGCGTTTTTTGATCCTCTTGATCCGCGTGTCACATCTCCCCGCCAAAACGACTGCCATCGCACTGGGCCTGAACGTCGGCACTCCACCGACCGGCCCGGCTTGCGCGGCGCATCCTGAGGAGGCGACATGACCACCGGCCCCGACTGGAGATCCCTGGACAAGGACCTTGCCCGTCTCAATCAGACGGAGCGCGCGACAGGCTATGTGGTGCGTCCGCTGCTGGGGCTGGGGCTGGCGCTTGCTTTCATGGCCTTTGCCGGGCTTGAAGCTGCGCTGGTCATGGGTACGTCGCCCACCACCATCATGGCCATGGTGGCGGCGGTGTTTGGCGCTTATCTGGCGCTCAACATCGGCGCCAACGATGTGGCCAACAACATGGGCCCGGCGGTGGGCGCCAAGGCGCTTCCAATGACCGCCGCGCTGATCGCCGCCGCACTGGCAGAGGTCTCCGGCGCGTTGCTTGGCGGCAGCGAGGTGGTCAACACCGTATCACGCCGCCTGATCGACCCCACCGCAATGAACAGCCCCCAAGTGGTGGTTCTGGCAATGATGTCGGCGATGATCGCATCGGCGCTCTGGGTCAATCTCGCAACCTGGCTGTCTGCCCCTGTTTCCACCACCCAGAGCATCATCGGTGCCATTCTGGGCGCCACCTGCGCCGCTGCGGGCGTCGCAGCAGTCGACTGGCTGACCTTCAGCAGCATCGCCACCAGCTGGATGCTGTCCCCGCTGATCGGCGCTGCGCTGGCAATGGCGCTGCTGGCCTTGATCCAGCGTCTGATCAGCCGCCGGGACGACAAGATGGCCGCTGCACGGCGCTGGGTGCCAGTTCTTCTGGCGGGCATGGGCGGGGCCTTTGGCACCTTCTTCGCGCTGAAACTACCGGACACCATCGCCACCGTCACACCTGAGCAGGCTCTCGGCGTTGGGGCACTTGCAGGCGGGCTTTCTTTCATGATCGCCCGTCCAGTCATCCGCTACCGCGCCGCTCAGCTTGAACACCAGAAGGGCGCCATCAAGGCCTTGTTCCGCCTGCCATTGGTCATCGCAGCGGTGCTGATGTCCTTTGCTCATGGTGCCAATGACGTGGCCAATGCAATCAGCCCGCTGGCCAGCATTGTTCAGGTCATGGGCCAGGAGAGCATTGGCACCCACCCTGCCGAAATCGACGCCTTTGCCCCGATCAGCGTTCCGTTCTGGGTGCTGATCATCGGCGCACTCGGCATGGCAATGGGAGTGCTGCTATTTGGGCCGCGCCTGATCAACATGGTCGGCACGCAGATCACCAAGCTCAATCCCATCCGCGCCTATTGCGTCTCCACCTCCGCCGCCCTGACGGTCATCGTCGCAAGCTGGCTTGGCCTGCCGGTCTCCTCCACACATGTGGCGGTCGGCGCGGTCTTTGGTGTCGGTTTTTATCGCGAATATGCGGCCGCCCAGACCCGGCGGGCGGGCGGGAAATCAAACCGCCCCGGTCTGCCGCGCGAAGATCGCAGCCGCCGACGCCTGGTGCGGCGCAGCCATGTGTTGACCATTCTGGCGGCCTGGCTGATCACGGTGCCGCTCTCTGCCATGGTATCGGCGCTTGTGTTTACGGTGCTGCGTTTCTTTGCAGGCTGAGCCGCGCGGTGATCTATCGCATGTCCCTTGCCGCGACCTTAGGTGGTCCCGTCGGCCCGGTTTCCTGTGGTCTGCTGGCGCCTTCTCCTCCGACAGCGCCGACGATGACAACTCAGCGGCGACCGGGCAGAGCTGTGCTGGTTCCGGCAGGCATCGCCCCCATAGTAACCCGCTGACGTCGCGCCGTGCCCTCACCTTCAGGCAAGGCGCATCAAGATCACGCATCAATGTTTCAGCGTCATTTGCAATCATCAGTTGACCCTGACCGAGCCATCCCGACCAGACCAGATGTGAACCGCCTGCGCAAATGCACCGCGCCGGGCCAAAGGCCCGGCGCTACGCCCAACGGGCGGATCTGCATGTCAATGCAGGTGCAACGGGCGGGAGCCTCCCCGCCGCGGCCTCATCAATGCCGGCGGATCAGACGTCGAGACACCAGCGCATCACGGCCTTCTGTGCGTGCAGGCGATTTTCGGCCTCGTCGAAGATCACCGATTGCGGCCCGTCCATCACCGCAGAGGTCACCTCTTCCTCGCGGTGCGCCGGCAGGCAATGCATGAACAATGCGTCCGGCTTGGCGTGCGCCATCAGCGCATCATTGACCTGATACGGCCGAAGCATGTTGTGGCGCCGCTCCTTGGAGGACTGGCTGTCATGCATCGACACCCAGGTGTCCGCCACCACCAGATCGGCACCCGCCACGGCCTTGGCCGCGTCGCGTTCAATGGTGATGGTGGAGCCCGCCTGGCGCGCCAGACCGATGAATTCCTCCTCCGGGTCCAGTTGCGACGGGCCGGTGAACGTCAGGTCGAAGCCAAACTGCCCCGCCGCATGCAGGAAGGAGGCGCAGACATTGTTGCCATCCCCGGTCCAGACCACCTTCTTGCCCTTGATTGGGCCGCGATGCTCCTCGTAGGTCTGGATATCGGCCATGATCTGGCAGGGGTGGGTGCGATCTGTCAGCCCGTTGATCACCGGCACATCGGAATATTCCGCCATCTCGGTCAGCACCGTCTCGTCAAAGGTGCGGATCATGATCAGATCGACGTAGCGCGACAGCACCCGCGCGGTGTCGGCGATGGTCTCGCCGTGCCCCAACTGCATATCCTTGCCGGACAGCACCATGGTCTCACCGCCCATCTGGCGCACGCCAACGTCGAACGACACCCGGGTCCGGGTCGAGGGTTTCTCGAAGATCAGCGCCACCATGCGCCCCGCAAGCGGCTGGTCGTCGTCGGGGGTGCCCTTGGGGCGACCGGCGCGGGCGGACTTCATCTGCGCGGCCTGATCGATGATCTGGCGCAGGTCGTCGGGAGAGGTCTTATGGATGTCGAGGAAATGGTTCATGAGATGTATCGCTTTGTTGTGCCGGAGGAAACGCGGGGACCAGTCCCCGCACCCTGAGATATTTGGGAAAAGATGAAGGTCAGGCAGCCTCGACCGCCGTGGCGGCCGCATCGAGACGCGAGACGGCCTCCTCGATATCCGCATCGGTGATGGTCAGCGCGGGCAGCAGGCGGATCACATTGTCGGCGGCGGGCACCGTGATGACCTCGGCGGCATAGCCTGCCTTGACCACATCGGCGTTCACCGCCCTGCATTTCAGCCCCAGCATCAGGCCGGAGCCGCGTACCTCCTCGAACACCTCCGGGTGCGAGGCAACCAGCCCTTCGAGCTTCTGGCGCATGAGGCCCGCCTTGCGGTTCACCTCGGCCAGGAACTCCGGCGCCGCCACGTGATCCATCACCGCGCAGCCCACCGCGCAGCCCAGCGGGTTGCCGCCATAGGTGGAGCCATGGGTGCCCGCCGTCATGCCGGAGGCGGCCGTTTCGGTTGCCAGCACCGCGCCCAGCGGGAAGCCGCCGCCGATGCCCTTGGCCACCATCATGATGTCCGGGGTGATGCCCGCCCATTCATGGGCAAACAGCTTGCCAGTGCGGCCCACCCCGCATTGCACCTCGTCGAGGATCAGCAGGATGCCGTGTTCATCACAGAGCGCGCGCAGGTCCTTCAGCTCCTGATCGGGCATCGGGCGGATGCCGCCCTCGCCCTGCACCGGCTCCACCAGAACTGCCGCAGTCGTCTCATCAATGGCGGCCTCGACGGCTTCGGCGTCGCCCCAGGGCAGATGCACAAATCCCGGCAGCAGCGGGCCGAAGCCCTTGGTCATCTTTTCCGATCCCGCCGCCGCGATGCCGGCGGACGAGCGACCGTGGAAAGACCCCTCGAAGGTGATGATTTCCACCTTTTCCGGGTGGCCCTGCTCGAAATGATACTTGCGCGCCATCTTCACCGCCAGCTCGCAGGCCTCGGTGCCGGAATTGGTGAAGAACACCGTATCGGCAAAGGTTTCCGCCACCAGCTTGTCCGCCAGCGCCTGCTGCTGCGGGATCTCGTAGAGGTTGGAGACATGCCACAGGCTTTGTGCCTGGCTTGTCAGCGCGTCCACCAGCGACGGATGCGCATGGCCCAGCGCGTTCACCGCGATCCCCGAGCCGAGGTCCAGGAAGCGTCGACCATCCGCCTCGATCAGCCAGGAGCCTTCGCCTTTGACGAAGGTCAGGGGCGCCCGATTATAGGTCGGAAGAACGGAAGCGATCATCTGGATCATCCTTTGCAGTGCGGTCTAACAGGGATCAGGACCAAATCAGTGCCCCACCACGGGGCGACGGTCAATAACTGGTCCGGTCTGGGTTTGAGAAGGTCGCGCCCTCTTGATGAACAAGCGAGGCGCGCGGGATCAAAAGCGCTGCGGGTGGCAGCGTGTCAGGCACATTGGCGTCGACGTCGAGTCGACAGGAGGCAAGCGTGTTTGATCATAGGAAGGCTCCATAACGGAAGCTTTGCCACCTGAAAACCCCCTTTGGCACCCGATGGCGCACAAAATGGCATCCGGTCGCCCGTCATCCCGTCAGACAGTGCGTCGCAGACCGCAGCCTTTGCGCTTGCCTTTGCGGCCCAGCTCGCGCACCGCTTGTACCATGACGCATGTGACCCCTCAGAATCCCCCGCTGGCCGCCGCGCTGATCCTGCTTGCGACCGTCTTCATCGCTGGCACCACATTGCTGGCAAAGTCGCTCGGCACCGACACGCTGGGGCCGCCGCTGCACCCGCTGCAGATCAGCCAGGGGCGGTTTGTCTTTGCCTTCATCGGGATTTCCACCGCCGTGGTGGTGATGCGCCAGAAGATCCGGGCGCCGCATTGGGGGCTGCACATCGGGCGGTCGACCTTCGGCTGGGGCGGGGTCACCTTGATGTTTGCCTCCGTCGCCTTCATCCCGCTGGCGGATGCCACGGCGATTTCCTTTCTGAACCCAGTGATCGGCATGCTGCTGGCGATCCCATTTCTGGGCGAGAAAGTCGGCCCCTGGCGCTGGCTGGCCGCGGCGATTGCCCTGGGCGGCGCCATGGTGCTGCTGCGTCCAACACCAGAGAGCTTTCAACCCGCCGCGCTGCTGGCGCTTGGGGCGGCGCTGGCCATGGGGGCGGAGCTGATCTTCATCAAGAAACTGGCAGGGCGCGAGCCACCGCTACAGGTCCTTTGGGTCAACAATCTGATTGGCATGGTGATCGCCAGCACCGCAGCAGTCGCCGTCTGGCAGATGCCGACGCTGGCTCAATGGGGCGCGCTGGCCGCGCTTGGCGGGCTGATGGCCTGCGCGCAGGCCTGTTTCATCAACGGTATGGCGCGGGCGGATGCGTCCTTTGTGGCGCCCTTTGCCTATGGCACGCTGGTCTTTGCCGCGATCTATGACGCGGCGATCTTTGGCGTATTGCCGGATTCGATCACCGTGCTTGGGGCCTGTATCATCCTGTCCGGTGCGGCGCTCCTGGCCTGGCGCGAGAGCGTCAATGGCAAGCGCCCTTCCGTGACCTTGCGCCGCCCCGCGCCCTGACCCGTCAGCACATTCAGGCTCAGGCCTTCAGGCGGTAGCCGGTACGCAGCATCTGCCAGGCCAGCGCCGTGATGGCGGCGGTCGCACCAAGGCACACCAGCGCGCCAAACAGCGGATCACTGTCAGAGACACCGATCATCCCGTAGCGCACCCCGTCGATCAGGTAGAACACCGGATTGACGTGGGAAATCGCATAAAGCACCGGCGGCAGCGCCTCGACCGAATAGAAAGTGCCCGACAGAAAGGCCAGCGGAGTCACCACGAAATTGGTGATCGCGGCCATCTGGTCGAACTTCTCGGCGAACACCCCGGCGACGATACCCAGCCCGCCAAGGAAGGCCGCGCCCAGCACCACAAAGCCCAGCGCCACCAGCGGATGTGCCGGCACCAGCCCGAGGAACAGCACCATCCCAAGCCCGATTCCCAGCGCCACCAACGCGCCGCGTGCAATCGCACCGCAAAGATAGCCCAGCAGGATCTCCAGCCCCGACAGCGGCGGCATCAGCGTGTCGACGATATTGCCCTGCACCTTGGAGATCACCAGCGACGAGGAGGTATTGGCAAAGGCGTTCTGGATCACCGTCATCATCATGATGCCCGGCGCGATGAACGACATGAAGGGCACCCCCATCACGTCGCCCCGGCGCGGGCCGATGGCAATATTGAAGATCAAGAGGAACAGCGCCGCCGTCACCATCGGCGCCACCAACGTCTGGGTGTAGACCACCAGAAAGCGCTTGATCTCGCGACCGGCAAGGGTCTGCAGCCCCAGCCAGTTGATCCGGCCGAACCGGCGCTCGCCCACTTCGATACGAAAGCTCATCTGCGTGCTGTTGTCGGACATGCCACCCTCATTTTCTGTATCCTGCCTGCATAATGGCTGTTTTCAGGGATGCAAGCTGCGGATCTGACCGCAGTCGGACCTGTTCATGACTTGTATCTCGCCCGTCAGTAATTAATATAGCGAGGTAACTTGGAATTCGATGGCGGCCACAGGACCCCTGAGGCCGCTATCCGCTTTGAAAGGCACCTAATGTCCTGGACAGACGAGCGCGTCGAACTGCTCAAGAAAATGTGGGGCGAAGGCCAGTCGGCCAGTCAGATCGCAAAGGAACTCGGTGGCGTGACCCGCAACGCGGTCATCGGCAAGGTTCACCGTCTCGGTCTGTCCAACCGCACCACGACCAGCAGCAGCAAGCCTGCAGCTGAAGCAAAGGAAAAGCCCGCGCCGAAGGCTCCCGCTAAGCCGAAGGTCCAGCCAAAGACCGAACCGGCCCGCCCGGTGACGCCGGAACCCGTTGCGGCGGAGGCCCCCGCGGTGGAGCCGAAGCCCTCGACCCATACGCGCAAGCAGATCATCCCGGCTGGCCAGCCGCTGCCGCCGCAGCCCTCGGCCAACGAGATCCCCGCCGAGGCGCTGGCCAAGGTCAACGAGATCGAGAAAAAGGCCAAGCGGCTGACCCTGATGGAGCTGACCGAGCGCACCTGCAAATGGCCCGTGGGCGATCCCGCGACCGAGGACTTCTGGTTCTGCGGCCTGCCGGTGCAGCAGGGCAAACCCTATTGCGAGGCCCATGTCGGCGTCGCGTTCCAGCCGATGAGCTCGCGCCGCGACCGCAAGCGCTGAGGCTTCGGAACGATCAACATGCAAGACCCCGGCGCCCTTCGGCACCGGGGTTTTTCTTTTACCGGGAGACTGGTGGCACGCTCAGGGATGCATCCGCGCGCCCTTGGTGATCTTGTCGACCAGCTTGCGCTCCTCGCGCAGCGCCAGACCGACCAGGTTCAGATCAGCCGTGGCGTATTCCGCCACCACAGCCCGGTTGGCCGCATCATCTCCGGTCGAAAACATCTCTTCGGTGTAGATCGACAGCGCCGCGCCGCGTGCTCCGGCGCGGTCGAAGATCTTGCGAATCCCCGGCCCATCGGTGCCCAGCACGATCACCGGCTGCACCGCCAGCGCGTTGTAGCCATTGCCGTCGCCGTCGCGGTAGCGCTCACCGATCAGGCCCGGAGTGGCGCCCACGATCCCCGACATCACAAACGCGGTGACATTCAGCTTCTGCCAGGGGGCGAGGTCCGCACGCAGGACAATGGCGATCTTGGTGTCAAACTGCATCGCTCAGCCCCCTGCCCGCAGGCGCTTGGGCGCGGAGACGGTCAGGGCGCTGTCGGCATCGCCGGTGTTGAGCGTCCCCGCTGGCTCCACCATCACCACCACCGGCTCCGGGGTCAGGGCGCGGGGGCGATGTTCCACGCCGCGCGGCACGCAGAGAAAATCGCCCTCTCCCAGCTCCACCACGCCATCGCGGAAATCGAGGGCGATGCGCCCGCGCAGCACCAGAAACGCCTCGTCCTCCGCCGGGTGGCTGTGCCAGTCAAAGCGAGGGCCGAATTTGGCGACCTTGATCTGGGCGTCGTTCACATCCGCCACGATATGCGGATCGAAGACCTGTGAAATCTGCGCCTCCACGCGGTCGAGTATATTGAGTTTTTCGGGTGGCACGGGAATACTCCTTCTTGAATTCACCAACCGGCCCGCGCAGGGCCAGCCGGACGTGGTCCGCGCCGTCCCGGGACTGCTCTCCGATGACCGACACGCGCTCAGGCCCCGAAACTGCCATGCCGCGCCCATGCGGTCTTGAACGATCCTGCACCCTCCCCGGTGCGGGCGACTGGCTGCGCGTCGCGCCCAAGGCCACCGGGCTGGAGCGGATCGAGGCGCATTTCGACGGCCATGCCTATGCGCCGCACCGCCACGACAGCTACGCCATCGGCTATACGCTCGACGGGGTGCAGAGCTTTCGCTACCGCGGCGCCCGCGCCGACAGTCTTGCGGGCAATGTGATCGTGATCCACCCGGACGAGCTGCATGACGGCGAGGCCGGTCAGGAGGGCGGGTTTTCTTACCGGATGCTCTATCTGGAGCCCGCCCGCATCCGCGAAGCACTTGGCCCTGCCGCCCGCAGCCTGCCGTTTGCCAAGGATCCGGTGCTGACCAACCCCGCCCTTTTGCAGGCGCTGCACATGGCCTGCGCCGACATGGACCGCCCGCTGGAGCCGCTGCAACAGGATCAGGTGATCGCGCTTCTGGCACAGGGGGTGCTGTCTCAGGACAAGAGCGCCGGGCGTGCCCGCCGCGCCCGTATCGACATGCAAGCGGTGGATCGCGCCCGCGACTATCTCGACGCCCATGCGGCGCGGGTGGTGCCCTCCGAAGAGCTGGAACAGGTCACTCAGCTGGATCGCTACAGCCTGTCCAGACAGTTTCGCGCCGCGCTTGGCACCAGCCCCTACCGCTACCTGACCCTGCGCCGGGTGGAGCGCGCACGGCAGGCGATTCTGGCCGACATCCCCCTGGCCGAGGCCGCCGTTTTGGCTGGTTTCAGCGATCAGCCCCATATGACCCGCCAGTTCACTGCCGCCATCGGCATGTCACCGGGCCGCTGGCGGCGTCTGTGTCGTCCAGACTAAGCGCCGCCCATCAAAAAAGCCCCGCACAACATGCGGGGCTTTGGCAGGCCATCCGGCCATAATCCCGACCAGGATCAGCGAATCAGTTCTGGGCCGGCGCGGGCGAGGAGAAGTTCGGGATCGTGCTGGTCGAGGCGGGCGCAGGGTCGATCTCCGGCCAGTTGCCCTCAGCCAGGGTAATGTTGCCCGGAATGTCCTCTTCCCAGAAGCCAACCACATTCTTGGTGATGTTCAGATAAAGCTTGTCGTCGATGATACGCCACAGGTTCGGGTTGCCGGGCACCTTGCCCCCCTTGGAGACGCCATAGGCGCAGTGACCATCGTATTGGGGGGCGTAATGCGCCGGGTTTTCCAGAAACATGTCGCGGTTCTCTTCGCTGGCAAAAGCAAAGGTCGCACCGTTGTAATCGGCAGTGATCTCCGCCTTGCCCGGAACCGCGGCGGGCTGCGCTTCGCCGACCGGAGCCTGCGTCAGGCTGCGATAGGCAACCACATCATAGCCGGAGGCCGCATAGCCTGTCTCATCGACGAATTGTTCGCCTGCAAACGCTGGCAGGCCAAGGGTCAGGGCTGCCACTGCAGCCAAAGCGAAACGTTTCATGCGAATTCCTCTCCTCGGGCGCCGCGGCGCACCATAAACTGAGACACCTGCAGTGATCGCAGGATCTGAGGAGAAGATACGCGAAGCATCCTCCTTGCGAAGCCGCTCTCACGCGCCTGTGTTGGCAGACGAGCCTGCGTGAGATCGCCGTGATGCTGCGGAAACGGCGCGTCGGCCTCAGCTGTTTCGAGCCCGCCCAATGCGGCCAAGATGAGTGAATTCAAACCCTTGCATCGTTTTCAGCCCATAGCCCAGCATCCGGTCAAAGCCGCAATGCGCCAACCACAGCGCGCCCAGCTCCCATCCCAGCGGCGCATGCCACAGGTGCCCCAGCGCCAATGTGACAGCGCCGAAGGCATAGACATGCACCAGATTGTAACAAACCGCGCCAAAGCGCCGACCAAACAGATACCCGAGAAAGCTCAGATCCAGCGCAAAGAACACCAGCACCGCCGCCCAGACCGGCAGCACCGTCTCCGCACCGGCATAAAGCCAGATACCAACGGCGCAGATCACCGCGCCTTCGGCCTTTTGCCAGCGGATGACGGACTGCTCCGGCACGTCCATCAGTCCAGCCTACGCACCACGATCTGGTTGCCCTCGCCACGCCGGGTTTCCAGGATCTTCATGGTGGCGATCAGATCCGACAGCTTGCGCTTGCCGTAGCTGCGGGTGTCGAAATCCGGGCTGGCCGCGGTGATATACTGGCCGATCTGGCCCAGAGAGAACCACTCGTCCTCCTGGCTGATCGCATCCATCGCGCGCAGCACCAGCTTTTGCGGATCCTCCAGCTCTGCCGGGGCCTCGTCGTCCTGCGCCGCGGCGGTCTGTTCCGTGATCTGGTCGCTGGCAAGTTCGCTGGCCTGTTCCGGCGTGGCGCTGCTGGCATGGGCTGCCGGTTTCTGCCGCGGTCGAGAGGGTTTAGGCACCTCGTTCAGCAGGTTCTCCACATAGATGAACCGTTTGCAGGCCCGCACGAACGCCGCCGGCGTCTTGCGCATGCCCATGCCATAGACATCCAGACCCTGTTCGCGGATGCGGCTCGCCAGGCGAGTAAAATCGCTATCCGATGAAATCAACACAAACCCGTCGAAGCGGCCCGAATGCAGGATGTCCATCGCATCGATCACCAGCGCGATGTCGCTGGCGTTCTTGCCGGTGGTATTGGCAAATTGCTGATGCGGCACAATGGCATAGGCCGCAAGCTTCTCCTTGCTCCAGCCCTGTGGGCCACCGCCGGAAAAGTCGCCATAGATGCGCCGGATGCTGGCTTCGCCAAGCGAGGCGATCTCCTCGAACATGGCCTCGGCATGTTTGGCAGAGATATTATCCGCGTCGATCAGGACCGCCAGAAGGGGTGGTTTTTCGCTATTGGACATCGGAGATCCTGTCTGTGAAAGGGCTTTGTCCATACATACCCGCATGACAGGAAATGGAAACCGGGCATGGCGCGATCCGTGAAATTCTTCGCCGTTTCAGGCCGGGAGACGTCCTTGGTGTCGGAAAATTTACCGCACCAGACCTTCCAGTCATTGGAATTTTCATTATTGTCCCCATCTGAGTTGGGACGCTGCCCCGGGACGTCTGCTTCACGACACCCCAGCATGGGTGGCTACGCTACCATAGTCTGACACGTAACATGATGAGGCCCTCCATGAGCGATACGACCTACACCCCTCCGAAGGTCTGGACCTGGGATCAAGCAAGCGGTGGCAAGTTTGCCTCCATCAACCGTCCCATCGCGGGTGCCACCCACGACAAGGAGCTGCCCGTTGGGGATCACCCGTTCCAGCTCTATTCGCTGGCCACCCCCAATGGCGTCAAAGCGACCGTGATGCTGGAAGAGCTGCTGGAACTGGGCGTGAAGGACGCCGAGTATGATGCCTGGCTGATCAACATCGGTGATGGCGATCAGTTCGGCTCCGGGTTTGTCGAAATCAACCCGAATTCCAAGATCCCGGCGCTGCACGACCGCTCTGGCGAGGCCCCGGTGCGCGTGTTCGAAAGCGCATCGATCTTGATGCATCTGGCCGAGAAGTTCGGTCATTTCCTGCCCAAGGACGGCCCCGCCCGCACCGAGGTGATGAACTGGGTGTTCTGGCAGATGGGCTCTGCGCCCTATCTCGGCGGCGGCTTCGGCCATTTCTACGCCTACGCACCAGAGAAATTCGAATACCCGATCAACCGCTTCACCATGGAAGCCAAACGCCAACTGGACGTGCTGAACCGCGAATTGGCGGGCAAGACCTATCTCGGCGGTGAAGAGTATTCGATCGCCGATATCGCGATCTGGCCTTGGTATGGTCAGCTGGTTCTGGGGCGTCTCTATGATGCGGCAGAGTTCCTGGACGTGGAAAGCTACGAGCATGTGATGCGGTGGGCCAAGGCGATCGACGCCCGCCCTGCCGTGCAACGCGGCCGCATGGTCAACCGATCCTTTGGCGAATTGTCCTCGCAATTGCGCGAACGCCATTCGGCGGAGGATTTCGCAACCCGGACCCAGGATAAGCTGGAGTCCGAAGCGGCGGAATAACTTCGACCGCCCAGAACATCTGCAAAGCCGCGCCGCATCCCGGCGCGGTTTTCTTTTGCTCCGTTGGGCCTTGGTCCGTGACATATCCCAGATAGGGGAGCCCTCCCGCCCCCGCTGCAGGCGCCCTGCCCTTGGCAGAGCACCCTGGCAGGGTTGGGCCGGGCCTCCAGCCCCCATCGGGGGCTGGAGGCAGCGCCGGGCCGAATGGCCCGGCGCCACGCCCAACGGGAGCGGATCACCCAAGTGATCCGGCGACGGGCGGGAGAGCCCCCGTCTCTGTTCTGCGCAATCGGATCGTTATTTCAAACGCGGGGGCTTGGCCGGATCTGATCCCGGCATCTGCGGCTGATAGCTTTGGGCGGCTTCCACCTTCGGCAGGTCGAACCGCAACCCCACGCGCGACAGCCGCGCCGAGATCTCCTCGCTGGCCGCAAAGAACCCCACATCCAGCGCTCCGGCCTCGATCCCCGAAAAGGTCAATGCCTCGCCGGCGGCCTTCGCCAGCGCGGCCTCGGCCCCTTCGGTTGTACCGATAAAGGCCAAGAGGTGACCGCTGCCGCCGCTCTCATAGGTTACTGCGGCAAGATAGGCGGTCTGCGCCAGGCCGGCGGCAGTCGCCAGCTTGGCATCCAGCGCTGTCAGCAGAACTTCGGGCAGCCCCTTGGGCGGGCGCACCTCGGATATGGATGCCTCCACCTCGCCCGGCGCATGCGACAGCGTCTCTGCCAGCCAGCCCATCGCCGCCTCCGGGATCAGGATCGACGACGGCGCAACCTCCAGATTGACCCCCAGACCAATGCCCTGCCCGGCCAGCATCTGCGCGATCACCCGACCTGAAAGCGCGGCATAGGGCACGATCCGGTCGGCAAACTGCGCCAGACGTTCCTGGCGGTCGAACACCAGAACAAACTGCCCCTCGCCAGTATCAAACACCTGCGGGCTGATCCGCTCGCCCTCCGGCTCCTTGTCCAGCAGCATGAACAACTCGCTATCCGCAAGCCGTTCGAAAAACCGCAAACGGGCCGCGTCATCTTCCGGAGCCGCCTCCATGGCTGCGTGAGCCAGATCCAGCGGGGTCAGTTCAGTCATCATCCATCAGCTCCTTCACCCTCGCACGCAGGACCGGCAGCAGCTCTGCCTCGAACCAGGGGTTGCGTTTCAACCAAGCCGTATTGCGCCAGGACGGATGAGGCAAGGCGAAGACATCCTCCGGCAGGGATCTCCAGCCCCGCACGACCTCCGTCACGCCTTTGCGGGTGCCGAGGTGATAGCGATGCGCATGCCCGCCAACCAGAATACGCAGGCGCACCCCGTCCAATGCGTCCATCACGCTGTTGTGCCAGGTTTCACCACAGATGCGCGGTGGCGGCAGGTCGGCCTTCTTGGCGTCATAGCCGGGAAAACAGAACGCCATGGGCACGATGGCCACCCGTTCACGGTCATAGAATTGCGCCTCGCTCAGCCCCAGCCATGCGCGCAACCGGTCGCCGGAGGGATCGGTAAATGGTTTACCACTTTCATGCACCCGCAGCCCCGGAGCCTGACCGGCGATCAAGATCCGTGCACCGCCCGCGAACCAGACCACGGGACGCGGCCGATGGGCCGTTTGCGTCGCCGCGAACCGCTCGGCACAGATGCGACATTCGGCAATCATTTGCTGCAGTTCCGAGACCCGCTTCACCCGTATTCCTTTCGCTGAAATGCTGCGATACTGACCTGACCGGGCCACGCGCGATAACGCAATCGTTCCCGCTCTATGGCATGACATCGCTCAAATTCGACATATTTGCGCCTGAATCAACGCGTAAACCGTTAACGTTCCTGTGTTAGCACTCGCTGCACAGGAACGCGTCGGGTCGCTTTGAACGCCCGGCAGGGCATATGGTTCGCATCACGCGAATGAAAACACCGCCCGAGCGGGCGAACAACAAGAATGGCGCGAATGCGCTGAGGGAACATAGCAGGGTGTATGGACACTCTGTTGATTGAGGTAAGAGACGGCAAGCCGAGCAGGTCATGTTGGAATTTGTGAACGTCAGTAAATCCTTCTGGACCGGGACCCAGCGCAAGGTGATCCTGGACAAGGTCTCCTTTCAGGTAGAGCTTGGCACCTCGCTTGGCATTCTGGCTCCAAACGGCACCGGCAAGACCACCCTGATCAATATGATGGCGGGTCTCGAAAAGCCGGACGACGGCGAAATTTACCGCGGCTGCAAGATTTCCTTTCCACTGGGGTTCATGGGCGGCGTTGTCGGACGTCTCTCGGCAATGGAAAACAGCCGCTACATCGCCCGCCTGTATGGTCTGGACCCGGATTACGTCGAATCCTATTGCCGCTGGCTGTGTGGTCTGAATGAGTATTTCGACCAGCCCCTTGGGACGTTTTCCGCCGGTATGAAGTCCCGGTTCACCTTTGCGCTGATGCTGGCCCTTGATTTCGATATATATTTGATTGACGAGGGCATGCCCAGCTCCACCGATGTGGAGTTCAATCGCAAGGCTGGCACCATTTTGCAGGAACGATTGGCAACCACGACGATTGTCATCGTCTCCCATCAGCCCAGCACGCTGGAGAAATTCGCAAACAGCGCCGCCGTGCTGTCGAACGGGCAGCTCCACATGTTTGAAACCTTGGAAGAAGCGAAACAGCTCTATGACTACGAAACCCAAGGCTAAGAGATTTCGCATCCGGCGTTCACCGTCCTCCTTCGGGGAGGCCGAGGCCCGCACCTCTGCGACCGCCCGCCCGGTAGACCCGCCACGGCAAAGCCCTGCCTCCTTTGCGGCCGCAACCGAGCCCACCGGGGCAGAGCACCAGCAGGCACAGCCGTCAGGTCCATCGCCCGCGGCACCGTCGCGACCAGCCGCAAACGCCGCGCAAACCAGTGGCGATCAGGCAGCGTCCGCAGCTGCGGGCGCGGGATCCACTGACATCGAAGAGATCAAACGCGAAGGCCTCACGGGGCGCCAACTCCGCCTGGCCCGTCGCGTGGCGCAGAAACACGATTTGCCGGCGACCTCGGATTATGACGCCGTGCGCCAGCTGCGTCAGATCGGTATTGATCCGTTCAAACGCTCGAACATGCTGGAACTGGTGGTTCCGCAGTCCAAACAGGCGTCAGTGCCCGCCCCGACATCACCGTCAGGGGCCGATGCACAGACCTTGCCGCAGACAGTCAGCCGGGAGAAAGCCGCACCTCCCACGCCCGGACACCTCAGCCCCGCTGAGCGTCGCAACCGTGAAATCCAATCCATCCAACGTGACATTGCCCGCCGCCGTCGGCGCAAGATGGCATTGCTCGGCGCACGGGTTGGGGCCTTCGTGATGATCCCCACATTTGTCGTGGGGTTTTACTATTACAACGTCGCCACGCCGATGTACTCCTCCCACTCGGAATTTCTGGTGCTGAAGGCCGACAGCACGGGCGCGTCCGGGTTTGGCGGCCTGCTCAGCGGCACTCAGTTTGCCACCAGCCAGGACTCGATCGCCGTGCAGGCCTATCTGCAATCCAAGGAGGCGATGCGCCGTCTCGACGAAGAAGCGGGCTTTCGCGCGCATTTCACCCAGGACTGGATTGATCCGATCCAGCGGTTGGAACCTGGCGCCACCAACGACGACGCCTATACGATATACGAGCGCAATGTGAAGATCGGCTATGATCCGACCGAAGGCGTGGTGCGGATGGAAGTATCCGCTGCCGAGCCTGAGGTTGCGGCGGAATTCTCCAGCCGACTGATTTCCTACGCGCAGGAGAAGGTGAACCACCTGTCCGAGCAGAAACGAGACGACCAGGTCGGCGATGCCGAGCGTGCGCTGGAACTGGCAGAACAGCAGCGCCGGGACGCGCAGGCCGAACTGGTGCGTCTGCAACAGCAGGGCGCCGTCCTTGACCCGGAAGGCGTGATTGCGTCTTTGCGCAGCCAAATCAACACGTTCGAACTGCAGCTGCAGCAAAAGAAGCTGGAACTGGCCGCCTTGCAGGACAACCTGCGCCCGAACGCGGCAAAAGTCGAAGGCACCGCAGCCGATGTCAAACGGCTGGAAACCCTGATCGACAACCTGAACAAGCGGATGACGGATGCGTCGCAAGGCGAAAACTCGCTTGCCTCTCTGAGTGTCAAGATTCAGATGGCGCAGGCTGATCTCGCGACCCGCGACATGATGCTGCAATCGGCACTACAGCAGGTGGAACAGACCCGCATGGAGGCCAATCGTCAGGTGCGCTACCTCACCACCGCGGTTGAGCCGGTTCCCTCCGACAGCCCGTCCAGCCCGCGCAAGTTCGAAAATACGATTTTGGCTTTCCTGATCTTTTCCGGTATCTACCTGATGTGTGCCCTGACGGCATCCATTCTTCGGGAACAGGTATCTTCGTAAACTCATGAAAAAAATTGACATCAATGGTATCACCATTGGCAATGACTGTCCTCTGACCGTCATTGCCGGCCCCTGCCAGCTGGAAAGCGCCGATCACGCGCAGATGATTGCCGGCAAGATGAAGGAAGCCTGCGACGCCGCCGGCGCACAATTCGTCTTCAAGGCCTCGTATGACAAGGCCAACCGCACATCGCTCTCCGGCAAGCGCGGCCTTGGCATCGACGCCGGGCTACAGGTGCTCGCCGACCTACGCGACATGTTTGGCGTGCCGGTGCTGACAGATGTCCACACCGAAGCCCAGTGCATCGTCGCCGGTGACGTCGTCGACATCCTGCAAATCCCGGCGTTCCTGTGCCGTCAGACCGACATGCTTCTGGCCGCTGGCAACACCGGCAAGGCCGTGAACATCAAAAAGGGTCAGTTCCTGGCGCCTTGGGACATGGACAATGTGGTGTCCAAGGTCGAGAGCACCGGCAACAACAAGATCCTGCTGACAGAGCGCGGCACCTCCTTTGGCTACAATGCGCTGGTCGCCGATATGCGCGGCCTGCCCCGGATGGCGCAAACCGGATATCCCGTCGTCATGGACGCCACCCATTCGGTACAGCAGCCCGGCGGTCAGGGCGGATCGACCGGTGGACAGCGCGAATTTGCGCCGGTGATGGCGCGTGCTGCCGTTTCTCTGGGCATTGCCGCGGTTTTCATCGAAACCCATGAAGATCCGGACAACGCACCCTCCGATGGGCCGAATATGATTTACCTGAAAGATATGCCGCAATTGATTGATACATTGATGGGGTTTGATGCGCTTGCAAAAGCGGATCCGATCCGTCTCTGAGCTCCATTATTTAAGAGAGTACAATTATGACCAAGCCTCAGCCCGAAGTGACGCCCAACACCTGGGAGTTCCTGCGCGACGCGATGATCAAGCCCACGGGCTTTCGCGAATATGACGCGCGCTGGAAGTACCCGGAAGAGATCAACCTGCCCGGCATGACCGCACTGGGGCTTGGCCTCGGCACCCAGATGATCCGCCGGGGCATCGCACCGGTGATTGCCGTCGGCAATGATTACCGCGACTATTCCCTTGCCATCAAGAACGCGCTGATGCTGGGCCTCATGCAGGCTGGCATTAAGGTCAAGGACATCGGTCCCGCCGTGTCTCCGATGGCGTATTTCGCGCAGTTCCATCTCGATGTGCCCGCGGTCGCCATGGTCACCGCCTCGCACAACCCCAACGGCTGGACCGGGGTGAAGATGGGCTTTGACCGTCCGCTCACTCATGGTCCGGACGAGATGGGCGAGCTGCGCGATATCGTGCTGCGCGGTGAAGGAGAGCGGCGTGAGGGCGGCTCGTACGAATTTGTTGAGGGAGTGAAAGAGGCCTATATCGACGATCTGGTCGGTGACTTCAAAATGTCCCGCCCTCTCAAGGTCGTCTGCGCCACTGGGAACGGCACGGCATCGGCCTTTGCCCCAGAGATTTTCGAGCGCATCGGCGTCGAGGTTGTGCCCAGCCACAACACGCTGGATTACACCTTCCCCCACTACAACCCCAACCCAGAAGCCCTTGAAATGCTGCATGATATGTCCGACAGCGTCAAAGCGTCGGGGGCTGATCTGGCGCTTGGGTTTGACGGCGACGGCGACCGCTGTGGCGTGGTCGATGACGAGGGTGAAGAGATCTTTGCCGACAAGGTTGGCGTGATCATGGCGCGCGATCTATCCAAGATCTATCCAAATGCCACGTTTGTTGCAGATGTGAAATCCACCGGCCTCTATGCGTCTGATCCCGAGCTGCTGAAAAACGGTGTGAAGGCCGATTATTGGAAGACCGGCCACAGCCACATGAAGCGCCGGGTGAAGGAAATCGGCGCGCTGGCTGGCTTTGAGAAATCCGGCCATTACTTCCTCGCGGAACCGATCGGTCGCGGCTATGACTGCGGCATGCGCGTCGCGGTCGAGGTCTGCAAGATGCTGGACCGCAACCCCGACATGAAGATGTCCGACCTGCGCAAGGCGCTGCCAAAGACCTGGGCGACGCCCACCATGTCCCCCTATGCCTCTGACACCGAAAAATACGACATCCTCGCACGTCTGGTCGACAAGCTGGTCGCCAAACACGCCGCCGGAGAGACAGTTGCCGGCCGCGCCATTCAGGACGTCGTCACGGTGAACGGCGCGCGGGTGATCCTCGACAATGGCTCCTGGGGGCTGGTGCGCGCCTCATCGAACACGCCCAATCTGGTGGTGGTCTGCGAAAGCTCTGAGAGCGAAGCCGAGATGCGCGCGATCTTTGCCGATATCGACGATGTCATCCGCACCGAACCGGGCGTTGGCGATTACGATCAAACCATCTGAGCACGCCCTCAGCGATAAAGACCAAAGAGGCCGCGCCTTCCGTTCCGAAGACGCGGCCTTTCTCATGTCAGGTCGCCAACCAGCGCGACGGCACCCTTCAGCTTTTCTCAAATACCTCGGGGTCCGGGGCAGCGCCCCGGTCCGTCCTCGCCTCAGTCGCCGCCAAGGAACTTCAGCAACTGCTTGCGTGCTTCTTCCTCAACGCGGCGCTTCAGCGCGTCATTGACGTCTTGTTCAGTTTCGACCGGCACACCCAGCTCTTCGCTCAACTTGTCACGCACCGCTTGCTTGGCCTTTTCCTCAGCCTCATCCAGCTTCGGCTGCACCAGCTTGCTCAGATCCGGCTTGATCTCCGGGTCGAACCAGGAGCCACGGATCCGCACCGGCACGGAAATGCCCGACGACGTATCGCTGGCGAATGCCGTAGGGGTGAAGGTGTAATCCAGATCCTGCGCGCCAAGCCCCACACGGCCCTCACCTTCGGCCTTCAGCATCTTGAGCGCAGCGCGCAGATCATCATTGCGCAGGGTGCCATCTTCCATCGCGAAACTGGCCGTCAGCCCCTCAAAGATGGTGGAGCCGCCATTGCCCCCGTCCGGGTCCATGATCGCCTGCAGGTCAAAGCCGGTGAAAAACCCTTTGCCAAGCTCCACGTTGCCCTTGCCATCCAGCGAGCTCATGATCTGGTCCATGGAATTGCCAACACCGAGGAAATCCAGCGCCCCGGATGCCTCGCCGTGCAGCTTGTCATATCCCGCCAGCTGGCCCAGCGCCTCCTGCATCTGCACCTCGGCAAAGCTCAGCCGCCCGGCGACCGACAGGCCGTTGCGGTTGTTGGCAATCAACTCCCCCTGTAACGCGCCGCCAAAGGCCTGCACCGGCAGCAACGACAGCACCGCACGCGCGCGCTCAACCGCCAGCGTCAGCCGGCTTGGTCCAAGCGTCAGCGAGGAGGTTTTCAGCCCCTGCACATCCAGCGAGATCTGCCCGTCCAACAGCGCGAGGGCCGAGGCATCAATCGGCTCTGTCGACCAGCCCCGCGCCGCAGCGCCGCCCGTCCCTGCGCCCCCGGCGGAGGACGCAGGTGCAGCATCCAGCGCACTTAGATCGAGCACATCGCCCTTCAACGCCGCCGTCAGCTGCAGCGGCGAGGCGCTTGTGTTCACATCAGCCTCCCCCGTCACCGTGTTCTGATCCAGCGACAGGCTCAGGTCACGCAGCGCGATGCGGCCGTCCGGCGTATAGGTGGTGTCGGCAGCAAATTCGACCGTCCGGCCCAGCCCCTGCGGGATCTCTGCCGGCTCAAGGCCCAGCGCCGCCATCAACGCGCCCGTGTCCTCGCTGGCGCCCGTCACACGTCCGTCAAATGCGCCGGTCAGATCCGCCCGCCCATCCAGCCGCGCCTTGCTGGCCTGTGTCGTCACCGTCGCCCCGACCGAGGCCACCTGCCCCAGCAGGAATTGCTTGAAACTTCCCACTTCCCCCTGAACCCGCACCGGTTTTCCCGATGGGCGCACTGTCAGATCTATCGTCGCGGTGCCGTTGGGATCAGGCCACAGCAGGTTCAGGTCCACCTGGCTCATCTCGATCACGTCCTGACCATGCGGCGCATAGCGCAGCGAAGCCCCGTTCAGCGTCACCGCCTCGATCGCAAAGGAGGCGCTCTCTTCCGTCGCGCTCTCACCCGCTGCGCCCGCTTCGGCCTGTGGGCTTTCAAACACCCAGTTGCCCATCCCGTCCTCGCGGGTTTCCAGGTTGAGATGCGGCACGATCGCCGTCAGCTCGGTGATGCGCACATCGCCCCGGATCAGATCCGCCGCATCCACGCCGATCACCAGCCGCCCGGCGGTCAGCATCGGCTCCGGCCCCGCCCAATCCGCATTGGCAAGCGCCACGGTGTCGGCCTGAATGCCCAGCGTCGGCCAGAGCGAGAATCGCACGTCACCGCCAAACACCACCTGCCGACCGGTCTGCTTTTCGATCTGCTGCCCCACCAGTTCTGCCAGCTTCTGCCCCGGAATAAACGCCAGAATGGCAAAGGCCGCGGCGACGGTCAGAACAAGGGCGGTAAGAAGACGAAGGATCAGGCGCATGGCTCGTGGCCCCTTTTTGGGAATTCAGCAGATGTCTGGCCCAAGTTCAGGGCTTTGCACCAGATTACAACCCTCACCCGCGGGATCAATCCGGCCGTGTCCTCAAAACCATGGCTCAGCGCAGCCGGAACCGCTGGCGCAGCGCCAGACCGAGAAAAAACAGCAGCGGTAGCGACAGCACGGTCTGCGCTCCGGACAGCACCTGGAGCACGGGCGGCATTTCGTCCAAAATCTCCCCCAGGGCGCCTCGACCAAAGCCAAACAGCGGAAACAGGTTGGAAAAGCTCAGCGCCATCGCTGTGCCCATCGGGCGTTCAACAACGCCCGGCGGTGCGGGCACGCAACAGCTTGCAAGATAGCCCCAGAAGGCAGCACCGCCAAAGGCCCACAGACACAGCAGCCACACAAGAGGCCGCTGGATCGAATACCCAAAGTCGGACAGCCAGCCAAACAACAGATAAGGCAGCCGCTCGGTGAAGCTGCGCTCTTTGCTCCGCCCTTCACTGGACAGCCCGGCACAGTCTTCACTGGGCAGCCCGGCAAAATGCATTTCCCGGCGAAAGAAGAAATGCGCGTCCTCCGGCAGCCCTTGCTGGGTCAGCACATGGCGAATGGTGGCACAGCTTTCGCGCGCACTGACCGGATCCTGTTGCGTTTTCTGTGGCCAGAAGGTCCGCCCCTTGAGGTCTTTGTCTCGTTTAATTTCATTCGGCGTCGGTTTCATCCGCGCGGTAAAGCTGGTCTTGTCATGCAGCACCGCGCCCGAGAAATCCGGATAGCCATCACAGAACAGCGCCTGACGGAAGGAGGTTGGTTTTTCAAACAGACAGTCACTGAAATCCGGGATGCAGGGTTCTTCAGTAGAACTCCCGAAACGGGTTCCTGTGAAATAGGCAAAGCCGCTGAAACTGGCGGATTTGAACTGGGCATTCTGTGCAAAGGTGGCTGCGCAAAAGTCAGCGTCCTGCGTGAAGGTGACGGAGGCGAACCAAGCGTCCTGTTTGAAGGTAGCAGAACTGAAAGAAGCGGACTGCTGAAAGGTAGCGGAATCAAACGAGGCGTTAGAAGAGAAAGTCGCTTCGACAAACACTGCGTCCTGTGTGAACGTAGTGTAATCAAATTCAGCTGACTGTCTGAAGGTGACGAAGGCGAACCAGACGGCCTGCACGAAAGTCGCAGCTTCGAACATAGCATCCGACGCGAAGGTCGCGGAATGGAACAACACATCTCGTCTGAAGGTAGTGGTGTCAAACAAAGCATCTAACTTGAATGTTGCAGAGTCGAACAATGTAGCCGACATGAAAGTAGCTGACGCAAACCGAGCCGTCCGCATGAAATTGGCGAGGATAAATGAAGCCTCAGACGCAAATACAAACCCGTCCAACACAAGTGTATTGGCGAAGTATGTTGATGACATATCTATGAGGCGCGTGGCTTTCGGCAAATCGGGTACGGTGCCGACCTCTGGATTGCGGCGCCTATACTCCGCAGCGAACCGGGCCTTGATCTCCTCCGACAGGTCCTCCCACGCCTCCAGCTCTGCCACATCAATTTTCGATGATTTTGCCGCCGCCGCGCGCTCCTCAGCACTCAGCGTTTGACCGGACCAGGCATTCCACGCCCGGCGGTTCTTTTCGTGCAATACCCGATCAATCAACTCCCCTTTCTGCTCATCATGAAGCGTCATCAGGATGTACCAGGGGTTTTCACTGGCCGGGCGCAGGCCCTCTGGGGTCTCTGGTGGGCGCGTGTCGGCGGAATCGGGCATCAAAGTCTCACGTCATTGCAAATCAACTGCCCGGAGCCTAGCGCAGCTTTTGTGTTCCGCGAAAGGCAGATGGCCGCCCCGCCCCCTCAATCAGGGGCACATTGCGCGCAAACCCCCTATTCCCTTGACCGCGCGCGCGGTCTATAGGACGGCCATGACCAGCAATCCGCCAGATCTCCGCCCCGACCTCGCGCCGAAACCCTCCTTTGGCGCCGCCCCCCGCAAGGACCAGCCGAGCCTCGGCATGGTCTCCCTCGGCTGCCCCAAGGCGCTGGTGGACAGCGAACGCATCCTGACGCGGCTGCGCGCCGAGGGCTATGGCATCTCCGCCGATTACGCCGGCGCCGATGCGGTGATCGTCAACACCTGCGGCTTTCTCGACAGTGCCAAGGCCGAAAGCCTGGAGGCCATCGGCGAGGCACTGAAGGAAAACGGCAAGGTGATCGTCACCGGCTGTCTGGGGGCCGAACCCGATTACATCCGCGAACACCACCCGCGCATTCTTGCCGTGACCGGCCCGCATCAATACGAACAGGTGCTGGATGCGGTGCATGCCGCCGTGCCGCCCAGCCCGGACCCGTTTGTGGACCTGCTGCCCGCCACCGGCGTCAGCCTCACGCCGCGGCATTTCAGCTATCTGAAGATCTCCGAGGGCTGCAATCACAAGTGCAAGTTCTGCATCATCCCGGACATGCGCGGCAAACTGGCCTCGCGCCCGGCCCATGCGGTGCTGCGCGAGGCGGAAAAGCTGGTTGGCGCCGGCGTCCGCGAACTCTTGGTGATCTCTCAGGACACCTCCGCCTATGGGCTGGATCGCAAGTACGACGTGAACCCGTGGAAAGAAGGCGAGATCCGCAGCCATATCACCGACCTCACCCGCGCGCTGGGGGAACTGGCCCCGGCGGAGGAGCTGTGGGTGCGGCTGCATTACGTCTACCCCTACCCATCTGTGCGCGAGCTGATCCCGCTGATGGCCGATCCCGCCAATGCGGTGCTGCCCTATCTCGACATCCCCTTCCAGCACGCCCACCCGGACGTGCTGCGCCGCATGGCCCGCCCTGCCGCTGGCGCCAAGACGCTGGACGAGATCCGCGCCTGGCGCGACATCTGCCCCGAGATCACCCTGCGCTCCACCTTCATCGTCGGCTACCCTGGCGAGACGGAAGCGGAATTCCAGCATCTGCTGGACTGGATGGACGAGGCGCAGCTGGATCGGGTGGGCTGCTTCAAATACGAAAACGTCGATGGTGCGCGTTCAAACGCGCTGCCGGATCACGTGCCCGAGGAGCTGAAGCAGGAGCGCTGGGAGCGGTTCATGCAGAAGGCGCAGGCAATTTCCGAGGCGAAACTGGCCGCCAAGGTGGGTCAGACCATGCAGGTTATCGTGGACGACATCGACGCGGACGGCATCGCCACCTGCCGCACCAAGGCCGACGCGCCAGAGATCGACGGCAACCTGTTCATCGACGAGGGCACCGATGCGCTGAACGTCGGCGATCTGGTGACGGTCGAGGTGGATGAGGCCGGGGAGTATGATCTATGGGGCGCACTGCGCTAACCTCGACTGATCGGTCCGGCCGAGAGGCCGGACAGCCCCCGAACTTCCGAACCGAAGGTCGCGAGATAATCAACGGATTATTCAATATTAAGCAGTAGATCCCTTAGTTTATACCCTTTTGAGGTAAGCTCAAACATCCGCTCAGAACGAATAACATCTTTCACAAAACCTTCGCTGGATAGGAGTTGCAATGCCTCCTCTACTTCAACATCAAGCCTTTTGCCATTACCAAATAACTTCCGATCATCGGGTGACAGTGTCATACTGACCTCTTGGACAATTTGAGAAAGAGACCGGTTTTTTTCTGCATTTCCAAGTACGATTAACGCGTAACGGCCTGCGACATTCAAATGACTATTTCCTTTCAACCATTTCGCCTCTCGTTCTAACTCCTTCCCCTCGCGTTCATTATCATTCTTAGACCTAGCGGCAGCCAATTCATCAACGGCCTCTTGTCCAAGATCTTCCGCATCCTTATCTCTCCTAGCGCGCGCTATAAGTTCATTTTCTTCCTGAGCTTCTCGATCAGCTCTCGCACGCCTAAACTTAGTTTGCGCGTCTAATCGCTCAGCCTCGACTCGATAACCATTTATTTCTCGCTTCGTCGCTTCATCTTGCTCCAAGCGATGCAACCAAAATTTCGGCCACCGTGCCGCCCACGCACCAACAAAGGTCAGGATCGGTAGGATAAGTGCCAAGCCTACCCCGGTGAAAATTGGCCAAAAGATTGAATTTGCGAAGCTGTATAGCGCCTCAATCTCGGAGATCTTGAACTGAGCTGACCTGCCAGAGAAAAATACCAAAACAGCCCTCCAATTCCAAAAAAGAAGGCTAAAGGCGACGCTGCCAAGAATGGGGGAGCGAACTCTCTCGTTAATACTTTGCACAAATTGCTGAAAAAAATCCCCCATAGGACGTCCCTAAAGCGTTTCACACTTAAATAATGAAGTCTACGCGGCGACGCTTGTCACACAAGGCTAAAATATAGATAAAAGATAAAATCCCCTTCCGTACCAAAAGAAAAAGTGGGCTTTTTGTTGTTATGTTTGTGTTGTATTTCGAGTGCAGCTTTCGGCTTTGCTTGCGACTCTTCCTCAGCCCCCTACTCCGCCGCCACCGCGTGCTCTTCCTTCAGGTAGGCAAGCAGATCGGCGTTGCGGCAGTAATCCGGCGTGCGCTCGATCTCGCCCTCAAGGCTTGCCAGTTTGCGATCGCAGACCTGCGGGCAGGCGCAGCGGGTGCAGCGCAGCACCGCCTCGGCGATTTCCTCGAACTGCAGGGTACCGCTGACCGCCTCTTCCTCAAGGTCCAGCCCCATGGCCCTGCCCATACGGTCAAAGAGGGCCGCGTGTGTCTTCAGCTGTTCCGGGTCGGTCATGATACGCGCTCCTGATCCTGTTCACGCGGATCACTCTGCCAGCGCGCAGGGGCGGACGCCTTGATGCAGGTCAAATAGACCTATGGCCACCGCCCCCCGCTCAGCGGGCTTCCAGATAGGCGCGCACCGCGTCCTGCACCCGGCGGAACCGATCACCGCCCAGCTTCTTGCCGCCATACCAGCGGGTGACGATGATGACGTGGTCCGACAGCCCCTCGCGCTCCATCATCCGCAGGATCACCATGCCGGCGCCGCTCTCGCCATCGTCGGCCTTGAGGCCGCCGGTGGGCAGCATTGCCGCCCAGGTGTTGTGGGTCGCCTTGGCATAAGCGCGCTCTGCCTTTAGCGCCGCCAGCACCGCATCCACATCCGCACGACTGCCCACCGGGGCACCGGTGACCGCATACTTCGAGCCCCGATCCGTCAGCACCACGCCAAGTTTCGTCAACGCCACGGGCGCAGCGTCCGGGTTCTTCGTCATCATCAGCCCTCAGTTCAGACCGTATTTACGGATGGTTTTCTTGACCACCAAGATGCGGTCGGGGTTGGCCGGATGCGTGCCCAGAAAGGCATCCCCCGGATCCGGGATGGCATCGAAGAACTGGACCCCGATGCTCGGACGATAGCCCGCCAGATGGGTAATCACCGTGCCCAGCGCATCCGCTTCCAACTCAAACGCCTTTGAATAGCTGCGCGCGCCCACCACAGCGCCCACATACTGCGCATTGGCGATTTCCTCCGGCGTGCCCCCTTCAAGCGAGACCAGTTCTCCCAGAAACACGGCCCCCTGCACGGCATTGCGCCGCTGCTGGTCCAGATGGCCGAGGATATGATGCGCCACCTCATGGCTCATCACAAAGGCCATCTCGTCTGGATTCCTGAAGCTCTCCAGCATGGACGCCGTGAAGATCACCAGCGGACGCCCGCTGCGGTCCACCGACTGAAAGGCATTGGCAGGCGCCTTGGGGTCCATATCCAGTTGCAACTCGAAGTCACAGTTGCGGTTGGGATTGCGCTTGCGGCATTCGGCCTCGGCCACCGGCTCCACATCCTGCGCCACCGCGACAAAGGCGCGATAGGTCGGGTCATCGGCGGTGATACCGGCACAGCCGGCAACCCACAGGACAATGAGAATCAAGAAACGACGCATGACATTCCACGGTTGAACACACTCAGGCTAGCCCGGTTCCGGGCGAGGGTGCAATCAACTGGCGCGGTTGTGCGTCCACATTGCGGTCCTGCCACCTGACGCTGCCCAAGATCATCGCTTGCCAGTGCCGCCCGGCCGGTGGCAAGCTGAAGACATGTTTACCATCGAGCATGAATTCGATTCCACGGTGATCACCCTCGTCGACGAGGGCAAGGCGCATCTGAACGAGGATGTGATCATCAACGCCTTTTCCGAATGTGTCACGGTCGAGCAATTCGACCCGCGCACCAACTCGGTTCAGCGCATCACCCTCTCTCCCGAGCAGCTGCAGGATCTTGCGGCCGCGCTCGACCTGCCAGAAGGCGTCTATCGGCTGGTGCTGGAAAAGAACAGCTGACGCCGTCCCCGTGTGGCTCTGGTCAAGGGACCGCCTGCGGTGGGAATCCGGTTGTCGCCCTCGGCGTCAGGCTGCGCGCACCACAAATGTCTTGTCGCGGCTGGTCGCACCCCGTCTCAGCTCCAGCCGTGACGGCGCCAGACCCAGCGCGCGGGCCAGAAGCGCCTGCACATCTGCCGTCGCCTTGCCGCCCTCCGGCACGGTTGTCACCAGAACTTTGATGATATCACCCTGCCGCTGCACGGCATTGAACGCCGCCTTGGGCGTCACCCGCACCGTGACTTCAGCCCCTGCCACGGCGAGGTCGCTGAGGTCCGCCATTTGCCGCGCCTTCGGCTTTGCCATCGCCTGCTGCTCCTACCTGATCGCCAGTCCATGTGCCCCATGTACCCCATGTGCAAGGGCGCGGGGCACCCTGTGCGGGCCTGCCCGTGGACAGATCGCACCTGCTTCACTACACGCCAGACAGGACAGTTCCCAGCCCGGCCCCTGCATCGCAGAGGTGGCCAGATGCAAGGCGTCTTGCCTCTTGAAACCCACGCCACGCTGCCCGACATAGGGCAGGATAGATGTAATAAGGTTTTACATATGCCGCAACGCAATGATGCCGCCCTCGATTTTCTGCAAACCCGCCGGTCTCGCCCGGCCAAGACCCTGATCGCCCCGGCCCCCAGCCGCGACGAGCTGATGCCCCTGCTCACCGCCGCCGCCCGCACGCCGGATCATGGCAAGCTGGAACCCTGGCGCTTCATCGTGGTGGAACAGGGCGCGATGGGCCGCCTCGGCGATCTGACCGAAGCGGCAGGCGCGCGGCTCGGCAAATCCGCCGAGGATATCGCCAAGGCCCGCAGCCAGTTCGACCTTGGGCAGCTTGCCGTTGTGGTCATCGAGATCCAGAAGAACAACCCCAAGATCCCGCCGCTGGAGATCACTTATTCCGCAGGTGCCGTCTGTTTGGCGTTGCTGAACGCGGCGCTGGCTGCAGGCTGGGGCGCCAACTGGCTGTCCGGCTGGATGAGCCATGATCGCGGGTTCTGCGAGGCCGCCTTTGACCTTGCGCCGAACGAGCGGGTCGCCGGGCTGATCCACATCGCCACCGAAGGCTCCGTGCCGCCCGAGCGCCCACGCCCGGATCTGGAGACGATCACCACCTGGGTCGACGCATGATCTTTACCGCTTTTGGCAAGGCCCTGGGCCAGGTCGGAGACCCGCGCTTTCGTCGGGTGCTCCTGCTTGGCATCGGCCTGACCTTTGCGCTCCTGGTGGCCGCCTATGCCGCGCTTTTGATGCTGATCCAATCGCTGGTCGGGCCAGAGACCTCCCTGCCCCTGATCGGTGAGGTCACGTGGATGAACGACCTGCTGTCGGTGGGATCGTTCTTCTTCATGATGCTGCTGTCGGTGTTCCTGATGGTGCCGGTCGCCTCGGCGATCACCTCGATGTTCCTCGACGAGGTGGCCGCCGCGGTCGAGGCGCGCCACTATCCGCATCTTGCGCCCGTGCCGGGCCTTTCGGTCTGGGAAGGCGTCAAAGACACGGTGAATTTCCTCGGTGTGTTGATTACCGCCAACGTGCTGGCGCTGGTGCTTTACGCACTCTTTGCCCCGGCGGCATTGTTCATCTTCTGGGGGCTCAACGGCTTTTTGCTGGGACGTGAGTATTTCACCCTCGCCGCTGCACGCAGGGTCGGACTGGTGGAGGCCAAGCGCCTGCGCCGACGCCATGGCGCAACCATCTGGGCGGCCGGTGTGCTGATGGCAATGCCGCTGTCGGTTCCGCTGGTGAACCTGCTGATCCCGATCCTCGGAGCGGCGACCTTCACCCATATCTTCCACGCCCTATGGCGTGCGGAGTGACCGCCTGAGATGCCAGCCAACCTGCGGGCGCGGCGATCAAATTTGATCTGGTAGCGGCGGCCTGCACGCCAGCGCCGCCCACCGCATCGTCACTGGCCACCGCATGGTCGCTTGCCACCGCATGGTCACTGGCCCGATCCGGGTCCGGCCAGGTGATCCGCGCCGGGCCGTCAGGTCCGGCGCTCGGCCCAACGGGCGCGATGCATGTTTCATGCCGTCGCAACGGGCGGGAGAACGCCACTCTCGCCGCTGATTTCTCGAATGATCCGATCAGGGACGATCCGGCAGACGGTTGAGCCAGTCGAAATCGTTGACGCTGATGACACCGGACCAGATCACCCCGGCGATGATCGCCCAGAGTACAGCCGCCGCCCCGGTCGTGATCCAGGCCTTCTGCTTCAGAAAATGCCGCTCGGGCGCGCCAGCATGGGTGCCGGGCACCACCGCTCCGGCATCGCCCTGGGTCTCCAATCGGATCGGGATCACCACCAGAAAGGTCATGAACCAGATGACCGCATAAAGCACGAGACCGGATGTGATACCCATGGGATGTTCCTTTCACGGGGCCAATAATGCAGGACAGCCTGCAGGACAATCAGTTCGGACACGTGGCCCGACAGGGGCCATCTAGTCTCAAACCTCTTCGAGTTCCACCAGGCAGCCGTTGAAATCTTTGGGGTGCAGGAACAGCACCGGCTTGCCATGCGCCCCGATCTTCGGCTCCCCCGTGCCCAGCACCCGCGCGCCTTCGGATTTCAGATGGTCCCGCGCCGCCAGAATGTCGTCGACTTCATAGCAGATGTGGTGGATACCGCCCGCCGGGTTCTTGTCCAGAAATCCCTGGATCGGCGAGCCCTCCCCCAGCGGATAGAGCAGCTCGATCTTGGTGTTCGGCAGCTCGATGAAGACCACGGTCACCCCATGGTCCGGCTCATCCTGAGGCGCCCCTACGCTTGCGCCAAGCGCATCGCGATACTGCGCCATCGCGGCCTCCAGGTCCGGCACGGCAATAGCTACGTGGTTCAGTCGTCCGATCATGGCAGGCTCCCTCAGCATCCGAAACAATATGTCCCCGTAAAGATCAAAACCCTACGTTTCTTGCAAGCCCACTGGCACACGCCAGAGATGTATATGACCGCGTCGAGACGTCACATCTGCCACCATTAAGAACTTGTTAGCCCAGATTCCATAGCGTCGGAGTATGTAATCAGTGAGGTCAGAACATGGACGATTCGGATCTTTTTGCCTCTGCGACCCGGCTGGGAAGTGGACGCCGCCCGCTTCTGGGTTTGACGATCCTTGTGGTAGAAGACAGCCGCTACGCCTGCGAGGCGATGCGCCTGCTGTGTTTGCGCAGCGGGGCCCGCATCCGCCGGGCCGACAGTCTGAAATCCGCCCGCCGACATTTGCAGGTCTACCGCCCCTCCGTGGTGATCATCGACATGGGCCTGCCTGATGGCTCCGGCGCCGAACTGATCGAAGCTCTGTCGGGCGCCTCGCGTCAGGTTGCCGTCATCCTCGGCATCTCGGGGGACGAAAACACTGAAAGCGCCGCTTTGGCCGCCGGTGCGGATGGTTTTCTGCCCAAGCCCATCGTCTCCGTCGCCGCGTTTCAGAACGCCATCCTCAACAACATGCCACCGGAGCGTCAGCCGATCGGCCCGCGCCCCATCACCGACGAGGCGGTCGAACCCGATATTCTCGCGTTTCGCGATGATATGGCACATGCGGCCGAAGTTCTCGACGAAGCCCGGGACGAAAAGACGCTGGACTATCTGGCCCAGTTCCTCGGCAGCGTCGCCCGTAGTGTCGGGGACTCCTCGCTGGCCACAGCCGCGACCCGTCTGGCTGAAACCCGCGAATCCGGAGGTCCGTTGGCCATTGAGACCGCCCATATTGCGGATCTCGTGCAAGAGCGGCTCCAACGCAAGATTGCGATCTGAGCCATGCTGCAGTCTCTTCTAATCGCTTCGCTGACCCTGGTCATCGTCTTGGTCGTGCAGGCTCGTCTAAGCTCCTCTGATGCAGAGGCCTCTCGTCATTCGATGCAGCCTCGACGCCCAAAAACGCGTTAGCCTGTGCTGCGCATTGCCTGTTCCAACAGACCAATCAGCGGGCCCGGCTCTTCCACTGGCAAAAAATAACGGTAGTCACTGCGCCCGGAATCGAGCGCCTCCTGCAATACGCCTTCGGGTGACAGGATCATTGAGCGCGGAATATAGTCACCATCCGGAGCGTAGGCTTGACTGATCTCCGGTTCCTGGTCCCGATCAACCAACACGAATATGAGGTTTCGAGAGAGCGCCTCTACGCGGCGCTCAAAGAAAACGGAACGAAATGCGCGACACGTCGGGCACCAGGTCGCGTGCACCAGCATGTAGATCGGCTTGCGTTCGGCCTGCGCCCGATCCAGCCCCTCACCGTAGCTGTGCCACGCAATACCCTCTGTGTTGAAAGACGCAGCACTGGCATCCGCAGAAACTGTCTCCGGCCAAAGAAAAGGGGCCGCCAAACTGGCAGCTCCCGTCACAATCTGTCGACGTCTAAGCATCAATCGTCTTGCGGGATCACCCGCAGGCCCAGCTCCATCAGCTGCTCTGCCAGCGGCTCGGACGGTGCCGCCATCATCAGGTCTTCGGCGCGCTGGTTCATCGGGAACATGATGACCTCGCGAATGTTGGCTTCATCCGCCAGCAGCATCACCATCCGGTCGATGCCGGCCGCGCAACCACCATGCGGCGGGGCGCCGTATTGGAACGCGTTGACCATACCGCCAAAGCGTTTCTCGACCTCATCCTTGCCATAGCCGGCAATTTCAAAGGCCTTGAACATGATCTCCGGCTTGTGGTTCCGGATCGCGCCAGAGACCAGCTCATAACCGTTACAGGCCAGATCATACTGGAAACCGCGCACGGCCAATGGGTCGCCTTGCAGCGCCTCCATCCCGCCCTGCGGCATGGAGAAGGGGTTGTGCTCGAAATCAACCTTGCCGGTTTCCTCGTCCTTCTCGTAGATCGGGAAATCCACGATCCAGGCAAAGGCAAAGCGGTCCTTGTCGGTCAGGCCCAGCTCCTCGCCGATCACATTGCGGGCCCGGCCTGCAACGCTCTCGAAGGTCTTTGGCTTGCCGCCGAGGAAGAAGGCCGCATCGCCGACACCCAGACCGAGCTGCTGGCGGATTGCCTCGGTGCGCTCGGGACCGATGTTCTTGGCCAACGGACCTGCGGCTTCCATGCCGTTGCCCTGATCGCGCCAGAAGATATAGCCCATGCCGGGCAGTCCTTCCTTCTGGGCAAAGGCGTTCATGCGGTCGCAGAACTTGCGGCTGCCGCCGGTCGGCGCGGGAATGGCGCGAATTTCGGTGCCGTCCTGCTCCAGCAGTTTGGCAAAGATCGCGAAGCCGGAGCCCGCGAAATGCTCGGACACCACCTGCATCTTGATCGGGTTGCGCAGGTCCGGCTTGTCGGAACCATACCACAGGGCCGCGTCCTTGTAGGAGATCTGCGGCCAGTCTTCGGCGGCATCCACCTTGCGGCCCTTGCCGAATTCCTCGAACACCCCCGCCATCACCGGCGCGATCGTGTCGAACACATCCTGCTGGGTGACAAAGGACATCTCCAGGTCGAGCTGGTAGAAATCGGTGGGCGAACGGTCGGCGCGCGGGTCCTCGTCGCGGAAACAGGGCGCGATCTGGAAATACTTGTCAAAGCCGGACACCATCATCAGCTGCTTGAACTGCTGCGGCGCCTGCGGCAAAGCGTAGAATTTGCCCGGGTGCAGACGCGAGGGCACCAGGAAGTCACGTGCGCCCTCGGGGGACGATGCGGTGATGATCGGCGTCTGGTATTCGTTGAAGCCACGATCCCACATGCGTTTGCGGATCGACTGGATCATCTGCGAGCGCAGCACCATGTTGTTCTGCATCTTCTCGCGCCGCAGGTCGAGGTAGCGATAGCGCAGGCGGGTTTCTTCCGGGTATTCCTGTTCGCCAAAGACCATCAGCGGCAGCTCTTCGGATTTGCCGAGCACTTCGATGTCGCGGATGAAGACTTCGACCTCGCCGGTCGGGATCTTGGCGTTGATCAGGCTTTCGTCGCGAGCCTTCACCTCGCCGTCGATGCGGATACACCATTCGGCGCGCACCTTTTCGATCTCGGCAAACACCGGGCTATCCGGATCCGCCATGACCTGGGTGACGCCGTAATGGTCGCGCAGGTCGATGAACAACAGGCCGCCGTGGTCGCGGACCCGATGGACCCAGCCGGACAGGCGAACGGTTTCGCCGACGTGGGATTTGTTCAACTCGGCGCAGGTATGGCTGCGGTATGCGTGCATGGATCTGGTCTCTCTCGGCTGCGGCTGGCGAGATGCGGGGCATCAGCGCCGGGCAAAATTCATCCGCACCCGTACACAGGGTTCAACCGGTCTTGTCAAGCAAACCGGGCCAATTGACCGACCTCACCGCCCTGTTTTGCACCACTGCAGCGGCGCGGGAGGCTCCCGCCCACGCGGGCCGCCCTGCACAGGCAGGGCAACACCTTGCGGTTGGGCCGGGCGCCGCGCGTTGCGCGGCGCCGCAGCCGGTCCCCCGCGGGGACCGGCTGCCCCCTCCGCTCGGGCATCCTGTCTGACACATCCGTCGGGAGAGAGGCGCGTGTCTACGCGCCAAGCCGCGCCGCGATCTGCCCCCGCAGTGCGTTCATCAGATGGATTTGCCGCGCCTGCCGCAAATCATCCATCGTCATAACCGCCTCGCGCAGCGCGCCGGCCTCCAGCAGGCTCTGACGGTAGATCCCCGGCAGACAACCGGAGGCCAACGGTGGTGTGAGCCTGTCGCCTTGCGCGGTGGTGACGGCGATATTGGTGATCGTTCCTTCGCAAAGCTCCCCGCGCGTGTTGAGGAACACCATCTCCTGCACCCCAGCCAGAAGGTCGCGCCGCACCTGGTCATAGAGCGCCCGCCGAGTGCTCTTGTGCTGCAACATCGGGTCATCTGCCTCCAGCCGCGCCTCGGCGATGGCAAATCGCCACGAAGCTGCGGCCGGCGGCATCGGAGAGGTCGCCAGATCCAGCGCGCCATCTGCCGCAAGGGTCATACGGCAGCGCAGCGGCGCCGAGCCCCACAAGCCCGCCACCAAACGGCTGGCTCCTTCCGCATCGAAGGGGATGCCAAACGCCGTCGCCGACCGTGCCATGCGCGCCAAATGCAGATCCAGCCGCGCCACGCGCGCCCCCTGCCCCGGCACATAGCCGAAGGTCTCGATCAGGCGGAAATCGGGGTCGTCACCTGCGCAAAACGGGCTTTCCACAGCGCTTCCTCATATTCCGAGGCCGCGGTGCTGTCCCAGACCAGCCCGCCGCCGACGTTGAAAGTGGCGCGGTCGCCGTCTAGAAGCACGGTGCGGATTGCCACGTTGAATTCCGACCGGCCATCCGGCGCCGCCCAGCCGATGGAACCGCAATAGATGTCACGCGCCCAAGGTTCCAGATCGCGCAGCACCTCCATGGCGCGGATCTTCGGCGCGCCGGTGATCGACCCGCAAGGGTACAGCGCGGCAAAGATCTCCGCCAGACCACAGCCCGCTGCCAGACGTGCCCGCACCAGCGACACCATCTGATGCACGGTGGTGTAGCTTTCGATCGCGAACAGCTCCGGCACATGCACCGATCCGGTCTCGGCCACGCGGCTGATGTCGTTGCGCAAGAGATCCACGATCATCAGGTTTTCCGCGCGGTTCTTCTCGTCCGCCTGCAGGAAATCGCGCCGCCGCGCGTCCTCTGCCGGATCGGCGCTGCGCGGCTGGGTGCCCTTCATCGGGCGGGTCTCGATCACGCCCTCACCCGTGGTGCGAAAGAACAGCTCCGGGCTGCGCGACAGGATCGCGGGCAAGCCCTCCTGCTCGATCAGGACCCCGTGCCCCACCGGCTGACGCTGTGCCAGAGCCGCGTATAGCGCCTCCGGACTGCCCCAGGCCGCGACATCAATGGGAAAGGTCAGGTTGGCCTGATAGATGTCGCCCGCGCCAATCAGCGCCTTCACCTGGTCAAAGGCCTGCGCATAGCGCGCCGCGTCCCAGCGTGGCACCGCCTCGCCAAAGCCTGCATCGCCCGCCCAGCGCGGAACCTCTGCCACCGCCGGCGCGCGGTACACCCCGAACTGCATCAACGGCAGACGCCGGCGCTCCGGCATCCGCGTCGAAAGCCGTGGCTCCAGCGCATAGCCCAGCTCATAGGAGGCATAGCCCGCAACCCAATAGCCCTCGGCGCGCGCCTCATCCAAGGCCGCCAGCGCATCCGGCACCTCCTGTGCGCAGGCGGCACGGATCATCCGCAGCGGCTCGGCAAATTGCGCCGCACCGCCGCCCTCACCACACACAGGGCCATTGTCAAACCGGAGTCGCACCGTCAAAGTCTCCTCACAGACTGTTGGAGCCCCGCATATAGCGGTTTGATCGCCTCGGGAAAGGCCTGAAAGCGGCAAATTGCGTTGCGGGGCCGATCCCCCTTGCACCTTTTGTCTCGCTCCCTATAACGCAGGACAATTTGGGCGCTGCCCGCGCCTGATTCAGACTGCCACCCGCATAGTTTTCCAAGAGGACGCCACGCCATGCCCAAAAGAACCGATATCCAGTCGATCATGATCATTGGCGCGGGGCCGATCGTCATCGGGCAGGCCTGCGAATTCGACTATTCCGGCGCTCAGGCTTGCAAGGCGCTGCGCGAAGAAGGCTACCGGGTCATTCTGGTGAACTCCAACCCGGCGACGATCATGACTGATCCCGGTCTGGCCGATGCCACCTACATCGAGCCGATCACCCCCGAGGTGGTCGCCAAGATCATCGAAAAGGAACGTCCCGACGCGCTCTTGCCGACCATGGGCGGGCAGACCGGCCTCAACACCTCGCTGGCGCTCGAAGAAATGGGCGTGCTGGAGAAGTTCGGCGTCGAGATGATCGGTGCCAAGCGCGAGGCCATCGAGATGGCCGAGGACCGCAAACTGTTCCGCGAAGCGATGGACCGGCTGGGCCTGGAAAACCCCAAAGCCACCATCGTCACCGCACCGACCAAGGACGACGGCAAGGCGGACCTCGACGCGGGCGTCGCCAAGGCACTGGAAACGCTTGACTATGTAGGTCTCCCAGCGATCATTCGCCCGGCCTTCACCCTCGGCGGCACAGGCGGCGGCGTGGCCTACAACCGCGAGGATTACATCCACTACTGCCGCTCTGGCATGGATGCCTCGCCGGTGAACCAGATCCTCGTCGACGAGAGCCTTCTGGGCTGGAAAGAATACGAGATGGAAGTGGTCCGCGACAAGGCGGACAACGCGATCATCGTCTGCTCGATCGAAAACATCGACCCGATGGGCGTGCACACCGGCGACAGCATCACCGTGGCCCCGGCGCTGACGCTCACCGACAAAGAATACCAGATGATGCGCTCCGCCTCGATCGCGGTGCTGCGGGAAATCGGTGTCGAGACCGGCGGCTCCAACGTGCAATGGGCGGTGAACCCCGACGATGGCCGCATGGTCGTCATCGAGATGAACCCCCGCGTGTCGCGCTCCTCGGCGCTGGCGTCCAAGGCCACCGGCTTCCCGATCGCCAAGATCGCCGCAAAACTGGCGGTGGGCTACACGCTGGACGAGCTGGACAACGACATCACCAAGGTGACGCCCGCCTCGTTCGAGCCGAGCATCGACTATGTGGTCACCAAGATCCCGAAATTCGCCTTCGAGAAATTCCCCGGCTCCGAGCCCTTCCTGACCACGGCGATGAAATCCGTGGGCGAGACGATGGCGATCGGCCGCACCATTCACGAATCGATGCAAAAGGCGCTGGCCTCGATGGAATCGGGCCTCACCGGCTTTGACGAGGTCACCATCCCCGGCGTCACCGCCGGTCACTGGGAAAGCGTCGGTTCGGACGACAAGGCCGCGGTCATCAAGGCGATCAGCCAGCAGACCCCGGACCGGCTGCGCACCATCGCCCAGGCGATGCGTCACGGGCTGTCGAATGACGAAATCTTCGGCGTCACCAAATTCGACCCCTGGTTCCTGGCCCGCATTCGCGAGATCATCGACGCCGAGCGCGACGTTCGCAAGAACGGCCTGCCGATGCGCGAAGATGGCCTGCGCGCCCTCAAGATGCTCGGCTTCACCGATGCCCGCCTCGGCCTGCTGACCGGTCGCGACGAGGACAACGTGCGCCGCGCCCGCCACAACCTCGGCGTCAAGGCGGTGTTCAAACGCATCGACACCTGTGCCGCCGAGTTCGAGGCGCAGACCCCCTATATGTACTCCACCTACGAGAGCCCGATGATGGGCGAAGTCGAGTGCGAGGCCCGCCCCTCCGACCGCAAGAAGGTGGTCATCCTCGGCGGTGGTCCAAACCGGATCGGCCAGGGGATCGAATTCGATTATTGCTGCTGTCACGCCTGCTACGCGCTGACGGACGCGGGCTACGAGACCATCATGGTCAACTGCAACCCGGAGACCGTGTCGACCGACTATGACACCTCGGATCGTCTGTATTTCGAGCCGCTCACCATGGAGCACGTGATGGAAATCCTGCGCGTCGAGCAGGACAACGGCACTCTGCATGGCGTGATCGTGCAGTTCGGCGGCCAGACCCCGCTGAAGCTGGCCAATGCGCTGGAGGCCGAGGGCATCCCGATCCTCGGCACCACCCCCGACGCCATCGACCTGGCAGAGGACCGCGAGCGGTTCCAGACGCTGGTCAATGAGCTGGGCCTGAAGCAGCCGAAGAACGGCATCGCCTCCACCGATGCACAAGCTCTTGAAATTGCAGGCGAGATCGGCTTCCCGCTGGTGATCCGCCCCTCCTATGTTCTGGGCGGCCGCGCGATGGAGATCGTGCGCGACATGGATCACCTCAAGCGCTACATCAACGAGGCCGTGGTGGTCTCCGGCGACAGCCCGGTGCTATTGGACAGCTATCTCTCCGGCGCGGTGGAGCTGGACGTGGACGCGATCTGCGACGGCACCGACGTGCATGTGGCCGGTATCATGCAGCACATTGAGGAGGCCGGCGTGCACTCCGGTGACAGCGCCTGCTCCCTGCCGCCCTACTCGCTCGACAAGGACATCATCGAAGAGATCAAGGTGCAGACCTTTGCGCTGGCCAAGGCGCTCAATGTGGTTGGTCTGATGAACATCCAGTTCGCGGTCAAGGATGGCGACATCTACCTGATCGAGGTCAACCCGCGTGCCTCGCGCACCGTGCCGTTTGTGGCCAAGGCCACCGACAGCGCCATTGCCTCGATCGCCGCGCGGGTGATGGCGGGCGAGCCGCTGTCGAATTTCCCCAAGCGCGCGCCGTATGAACCGGACGCGGGCTATGACGTCAACACGCCGATGGCCGACCCGATGACGCTGGCCGACCCGAACATGCCGTGGTTCTCGGTGAAGGAGGCGGTGCTGCCCTTCGCCCGCTTCCCCGGTGTCGATACCATTCTCGGCCCGGAGATGCGCTCCACCGGCGAGGTCATGGGCTGGGACCGCAGCTTTGCCCGCGCCTTCCTCAAGGCGCAGATGGGCGCCGGCATGGTGCTGCCCGCGTCGGGGCGCGCCTTCATCTCGATCCGCGACACCGACAAGACCGAGGTGATGCTCGACACCGCCCGCATCCTGCTGGGTCAGGGCTTTGAACTGGTCGCCACCCGCGGCACCCAGGGCTGGTTGGCCGGTCACGGGGTCGCGTGTTCGGTGGTCAACAAGGTCTACGAGGGCCGCCCGCATGTGGTCGACATGCTCAAGGATGGCGGCATCCAGCTGGTGCTGAACACCACCGAGGGCGCGCAGGCGGTCGAGGATTCAAAGCCGATGCGCGAAGTGGCGCTCTATGACAAGATCCCCTACTTCACCACCGCCGCCGGTGCCCATGCCGCGGCCCGCGCCATCCAGGCGCAGGCCGAGGGCGAGGTAGAGGTCAAAAGCCTGCAAGGCTGAGCCTCCATCACATAAAGACAGACAAACGCCCCCGGTTCGGGGGCGTTTTCTTTTGCCCAACAACGGCTTTGTCCTGTCTATGGCGGGCCAGGGACTGCCATAGCCGCACGGCAGGCACACCTGCATACGCGACGCGCCATATATGCTAGGAACGCATCAGACACGCGCGTTCTCTTGCTGATAGGTGCCCTGATGATGATCCGCCGCTTTCTCTGCCTCTCACTGTTTATATCGCTGGCTGCATGTGATGTGCCCTTGGTGCCGCTGATCTGATCCCTCGCCGCGTTCGGTGATTTTTCGTACAATTGAATCAGATGTTTACGGAGCGCTCACGACGTCTGCGTTGCGACGACTCAATCGCGCAGGCAGAGTTAGTCCTGCATAGAGCAGCTCAGAAGAGCAGCGGAAGATCATGTTCCCTCCGGCCATCACCTTCTCTCTCACCCCCTCACAGATGGCCAACCTTTGATCTCCCCTTTAACGGAAAAGCCCCGTGGGACAGGATCCCCGGGGCTTTTCTCAGTCTTGTTTGTTCCGGCCGCGCCACGAAGGGCGCAACCGGATGTCTGTCAGGTCATTAGGCCGCCGCAGCCGCCTCGGCCTTCTCGCGGCGTTCTACTCCTTTGAAGAAGATCAGGTAGAACACCGGCGCGGCCACCAGGGTCAGCACGGTGGCAAAGGCCAGACCACCCATGATGGTCACCGCCATGGAGACGAAGAAGGCATCGCTCATCAGCGGCGCCATGCCAAGGATGGTGGTCACCGCCGCCAGCATCACTGGGCGCAGACGCGACACCGAAGCCTTGACGATGCTTTCGCGCAAGGGCAGCGCCTCCTCGCGGCGCACGATGTCGATCTCCTCCACCAGGACGATGCCGTTCTTGATCAGCATCCCCGACAGGCTCAGCAGACCCAGAAGCGCGGTAAAGGTGAAGGGCAGCCCGGTGCCCATCAGCCCGATCACCACGCCGTTCACGCTCATCGGCACCAGCAGCCAGATGATGATCGGCTGGCGGATGGCATTGAACAGCAGCACCGAGATCAGCACCATGATCAGGAGCGACAGCGGCAGCTGCTTTCCGAGGCTTTCGTTCGCCTCGGCGGAGTTCTCATGCTCCCCGCCCCACTCCATTTTGTAGCCCAGCGGCACCTCGATGGCCTCCACTGCAGACTGAACCTCGCTGAACACCGTCGCCGCCGTCACCTCGGATGAGATATCTGCACCGATGGTGATGGTGTAGACCCGATCCCGACGATGGACGAGGGTGTTCTGCACCTCGTAGCCCACCCCGTCGAGCATCTGCTCGATCGGAATCCAGGTGCCCGCAGTTTCGGAAAACACCACCTGATTCATCAGGTTGTATGGCTCTTCCGGCGGCTGGCGCATGACGATGGGGATCAGACGCTCCCGCTCGCGGAACACCCCGGTGGTCAAACCATTGGTCGAGAACTTCAGCGCGTTGGAGATCGCCTCCCGCGTCACGCCTGCGGTCTGGGCGCGATCCGTTGCATAGACCGGCTTCAGCACCAGTTCCTGTTCCCGCCAATCATGTCGGACGTCGCGCGTCAGGTCGCTTGACGTCTCCAGGACCACCTTGGCCTCTTGTGCCAGCTGTCGCAGCACGGCCGGATCGGGCCCGGAGAACCGCACCTCCACCGGAGCCCCGCCGCCGGGTCCAAAGACCAGCCGTTCGGTGCGGAACTCGCCTTCCGGGAAGCGGGACTTGCCAAAGGCTTCCAGCTCCGCCTGCAGCGCCGGGATCTGCTCGATGTTTTCGGTGCGGATGATCAGGTGACCATAGCTCGGGTTTGCCTTCTGTGCGGCGTAGGTCAGCAGGAACCGGGTTGCGCCCTGCCCCACGAACGTCGCGGTGGACACCACATCATCGCGCGCGTCCAGCCACTCCTCGACCACCGCCAGATGCGCCGAGGTGGTCTCGATCGCGGTGCCCTGCGGCAGCTTGTAGTGCACATAGAACAGCGGCGTGTTGGAGTTCGGGAAGAACTGCTGCTTCAGCATGCCAAAGCCCATGAAGCACACCACCGTCACTGCAATCAGACCAGCTACGACGAACCAGCGCAGCTTCAGCGCCGCCCGCAACAGGCCACCATAGGCGCGGAACATCAATCCGCCATAGCTGTCGAGATCCTCGCCGGTGCCACGCTTGAAGAAGTAATGCCCCAGCAGCGGCGTCACGGTCAGCGCCAGAAGCCAGCTCAACAGGAGCGAAATCCCGATCACCGCAAAGAGCGAGAACATGAACTCACCCGTGGCATCCGGGCTAAGACCAATACCGGCAAAGGCCATGATACCGATGACCGTCGCCCCCAGCAGTGGGATCTGTGTCTTGGCAGCCGCCTCATGCGCCGCTTCGCGCGAGGATCTGCCTTTCTGCATGGTGATCTGCATGCCCTCGGCCACAACGATGGCGTTGTCCACCAGCATGCCCATGGCAATGATCAGCGCACCCAGTGAAATCCGCTCCATCTCGATCGAGAACAGCGCCATGAAGAACAGCGTGCCCACCACCGTCAGCAGCAGCGTCGTGCCCACCACGATCGCCGCACGCCAGCCCATGAACAGCGCCAGCACCACGATCACGATGGCCACCGACATGGCAAGGTTCACCAGAAAGTCGTTGGAGGCCTTCTCCACCACGATATGCTGCTGGTAGATCGGGTGCAGCTCGACACCAAAGGGAATTTCGCTGTCCAACTCGGCCAGCTTGTCATCCACCCGGTGCCCCACATCGACGATGTTTTCGTTGGCAACGCCCGACACGCCCAGCGTGAAGGCTTCCATGCCGTTGAACCGGATCAGCTCGTTCGGGTCGACTTCGCGCCCGCGCCAGACATTGGCAATGTCGATGATGTTGATGGTTTCACCACCCACGCCCACCGTCAGACCGGCGATTTCAGATACCGAGTCGGTCCCTTCCGGCGTCTGCAGAAGCGTGTTCACAGTGCCAGCCTTGATCTCCCCCGCCGGTGTGACGGAGTTCGATGTGGCGATGGCATTGGCGATCGCATTCACCGAAACGCCCAGATTGGTCGCGATCGGCATATCGGGTTCGACATAGATGGATTCGTTGCGCAAACCGGCGATATTGACGTCGGCCACACCCTCCACCGTCAGCAGCTCCCGCCGCAGATAGGTGGACAGCTCGTATTTCTCCTTGTCGGAGAATCCTTCCGCCGTCACCGCGTAGAAAATGCCAAAGACGTCGCCGAAACTGTCATTGACCAGCGGCTCACTGACGCCATCGGGCAATCCCCGCGCCGCATCGCGCACCTTGGCGCGCAGTTTGGTCCAGATCTGTGGCAGCTCGGACCCGTCATAGGTGTCCTGCATCTCGACCTCGATGATCGACACGCCGGGCCGGTTCATCGAGCTGATTTCCTTCACTTCCGCCATCTTCTGAATGGCGGATTCCAACGGTTCGGAGACCTCCATCGCCACCTGTTCGGCGGTGGCGCCGGGATAGGTGGTCTGGATCACCGCCTGTTTGATGGTAAAGGCCGGGTCTTCGAGCCGCCCGAGGCTGAGAAAGCCCCAGATGCCCCCGAACAGGGCAAACAACATGATCAGCCACGTATAAAGCGGCCGTTGAATGGATCCGCGTGCAATGTCCATGTCGCGGGCCTCAGTTGCTGAAGCCGGTGAAGCGGCGAACCGCCTGACCGTCTTTCAACGCCGCACCGCCGGTCAGCACGACCTCGTCCCCGTCATTGACACCGGACAAGACCTCGAATTCACCAAATTGGTTCGGCTCGACCGTGACCTCGGTCCAGGTCACAGCCCCCTGATCCGCGCCGGTCGGGGTAAAGATCATCACGCCCGTCACCCCTGCAGGTGTGGTCACGATGGCTGTGGCTGGCAGAGAAATCCGATGCCGCCCGATCATCACCCGCACGCTGACGGTGGTTGAGGCCCCCGGCAGCACCTGCCGGTCCTCCGGTGGCTCCATCGACAGGGTCACCCGATAGGTCTGACCCACTGCTGAGGCCTCGGCCGTGTATTCCAGGATCTCCAGGGGATACTCCTTATCCGACCGGGGAAAGGTCGCAACGATCTCGAAACGATCACTTTCGTTGGTCCGCTGGAACAGCAGCTCCGGCACGTCGATTTCCACATGCAGCTCCGACATGTCGTGCAGACGTGTGATCGGTGTTCCGGCAGACACCGTGGAGAACAGCGCCACCTCACGTCGCGCCACCAGCGCATCAAAGGGCGCATAGAGCGTGGCGTGATTGAGGTTGGTCTGCGCCGTACGCAGGGATACCTCGGACAGGCCCGCCGCGGTTTCCGCATCCTCGATCACCACCTGGCTCACCGTACCCGCAAGGCGCGCATTGCGTTCCTTGTTGCGGTCGGCCTGCTGCTTGTTCAGCACCGCCTGTTCCAACTGCAACTGAAAGGTCTCCAGATCGAGCTGCGCAATCAATTCGCCCTGTGGCACCACATCGCCTTCGGTCACAGGCAGTTTCAGCACCTGGCCGCCAACCTGAAACGCCAGATCGACGGTCTCCTTGGCGGCCACCTGACCGAAGAAACGCCGCTCCATCGGTGCGGCGCCCCCATCGGCAGTCATCAGCTTCACCGGCTTCAGCGATGTGTCCACCGCCTGCTCCGCATCCTGTGCCTGCGCCGCCAGCGGTGCCGCAAGCACCACCCCCAGCAGCACGGCCCGGATTGATGTCATTGTCATGTCTGATCTCCTTCACAGGGTCCTACAGCGCCCGACTGAACGGCCTTGTTGTGAATTTTCTGTGCGAGCCCTGCGAGAATTCGTGCTTCCTCTCGCGTCAGGCCCGACGTTTCATAAAATACCTCGGACGCATCAGCGACAAGCTGCCGCCGCCTTGCATGTCCGTTCTGCGTCAGTTCCAGCAGCCAGGCGCGCCCGTCATCGGCATCACGCACCCGACGGATCAGGCCCTGACGTTCCAGCGCCCCTGCTCCGGCCGTAACGGCCGAGGGCGCCTTCATCGTCAGCCGCGCCAGCTCCCCCATGCGACAGGGTCGCACGAGAAGCAGCAACAGATGGCATTCCATCCGGCCCAGCTGTTCCCCGAGACGTGCATCATTCAGGCGCTGCTCCAATTGCCAATGCAGTGCAAAGACCCCCATCATGGCCTGCACTTCTGGTGTATGGAGATCCCAATTGTCGGAATGATCTGAAGTCATGTCTCGCTCCTGAGAGCCAAATAGTTCACGAACTGAAGTATTTAAAGGGGGCCCCTCCTCTTTCTGCGCGCATCCCGAAGCATTATGTCACATCTCACAGGTCAAAGCGTATATTTCACGCAAATGTCGCAGATCAGCTGCGGGACCTGCGGTCAGACCACATATCCCGCCTCACCTTTCGCCAAAGCTATTCGTCTGAGGTTTTCGCAGATCGCCGGGTGTGATTCGCCCCCACCACATTGCTCTTGACCCGAGGGCATGCAGCCCGCCGCCCTTGACCTCTCGACTTGAAAAAGGCCCTATATGCGCCACCTCGAGACAGGGGACCTGTTCAGGCCCCGCCACCTGGGACGCAAACATGTACACACCCGCCATTACCGGAACCGGGGTCTTCACCCCCGCAGAGCGCATCTCCAACGCGGAACTGGTCCAGGCGTTCAACGCCTATGTCGACCTGCAGAACGCCCGGCACGCCGAGGCCATCGCTGCCGGTGAGCGCGAGCCGCTGCACTACTCTTCGGAAGAGTTCATCGAGAAAGCCTCCGGCATCCGCAGCCGCTTTGTAATGGACAAATCCGGCGTGCTCGACCCGGAGGTGATGCACCCGCAGCTGCGCCAGCGCAGTGACGACGAACCCAGCATCATGGCCGAAATGGCCGTCGACGCCGCCCGAAAGGCGCTCGCGCAGGCCGGCAAGACCGCTGCCGACGTCGATGCGGTGATCTGCGCCGCCTCCAACATGGAACGCGCCTACCCCGCTGTCGCCATCGAAATCCAGCAGATCCTCGGTATCAAGGGGTTCGCCTTCGACATGAACGTGGCCTGTTCATCGGCCACGTTCGGCATTCAGGCCGCCGCCGACATGGTGCGCTCCGGGTCGATTCGCTCCGCCTTGGTGGTGAACCCGGAGATTTGCTCCGGCCATCTGGAATGGCGTGACCGCGACTGCCACTTCATTTTTGGGGACGTGGCCACCGCAACTCTGATCGAGCGTCAAGAGGACGCCACCGGCGCCCATTTCGAGATCCTCTCCACCCGCTGCGCCACCGAGTTTTCCAACAACATCCGCAACAACAACGGTTATCTGCGCCGCTCCCGCCCCGACGGCGTGGCCGACCGCCGCGACATGCAGTTCATGCAAAACGGCCGCAAGGTGTTCAAGGAAGTGCTGCCCATGGTCAGCCAGCACATCGCCGACCACATGCAGGCCGAGGACGTGACCGCCAGCGATCTCAAGCGTCTCTGGCTGCATCAGGCCAACAAATCCATGAATGACTTCATCGGCAAGAAGGTTCTCGGCCGCACGCCCGAAGCGGGTGAGCAGCCAAACATCCTGCAGGACTACGCCAATACCTCTTCGGCGGGGTCCATCATCGCCTTCTCCCAGTTCTCCGACGACCTCAGCGACGGCGACACCGGTCTGATCTGCTCCTTTGGGGCGGGCTACTCGGTCGGTTCGGTGATTCTGCGCCGCCACGGCTGACGGGTGCGTCTTCTCTGTCGCTGTGCCGACGACGCGCGCTTGCACATAAAAAGCACGCGCCCGATCTGGGCGCGTGCTTTTTGTATCCGCTCAAAGCTGTGCAACCTGTCTCAGTAAACGACCAAGATTTCAGCCCCCGCTCAAATGCAGCGGGAAGGCTTCAGGCGCTTTCTTCTTCCAGGTGCAATTTCATGTCGATCAACACCTGCTGCAGCAAGACAGTCTCCCTCAACAGCCGCTTTGCCTCATTCACGGTGATGATTCCATCGGCGATGGCATCCTGATACTCGCTCATCAGTTGCGCAAACCGGCGGCTCAACGCGATCACGTCGGTATTGACCCCACCGGGCCGGGTGACAGCCCCCGGCGTGCCGGAATAGGACAGGGTGATGTTCTTCAGATCAGCCAGCGCAGAGGTGACATGCGGGAACGAAGACGCCCCCTCGAGCTTTGCTACTGCATCCACCGGAATGAAACGATCCGCGTGTTCCGTATTCTCGGAATAATACCGTCCTAATGTCGCCTTGGATTTGCCGGTAATCTGGCAAGCGGACTCGATCCCCACGTCCTTTACAAGTGCTTCGGTATGTTTTTTCAGATACGTCCCGATATCCGCCATAATACTCTTTTACCTACATGTATGCCCCCCGAACCAACGGCTTGGGGGAACCTCACGATTAAATTCCCATTCAGTTTGCTTAACCGAATTGTAATACCTTTGCCAGACCTGCCGTGACGACTTGAGCTTCAAGAGTGGTGTGAGTTGGCGTTTGAGTCACGACAGGTCGGAAGGATCGGCATTGTGAGTGAGTAGCCTGTCTTTTCAAGTGGCAATTGGTCTGCCGAGAAAGATGTCTCCCAGGGACGGAACGTGGTTCTCAGAAGGGCTTTTGACGCCTTGGATCGCAACTCCGGCTCTCTGGGGGCATCACCCTCGGCGTCGCTTTGGTTTCCGTGCGGTCTGGACCTTTTGGGCTGAGTGTTACCGACCCTTCGTGACGCCGCCGAAATAGCCCGCGACACGCCAGGCTGGCGCCAGAATACGCCTCCTTGCAGCATCTCGGGCGCCGCAAGCTTTCACCTTTTCTAAAGTCGCGGATGCGGATAGACCCCAGCCCATGGCCAAGCTCTACTTCAATTACTCCACCATGAACGCCGGTAAATCGACCGTCTTGCTGCAGGCGTCTCACAACTACCGCGAAAACAACATGCAGACCTATCTGCTGACCGCGAGCGTTGACGACCGGGCGGGCGCCGGCCGCATTGCGTCGCGCATCGGCATTGGCGCCGAAGCGGATGTGTTCCGACCCGAGGACGACCTGCACGCCCGCATCTGCGCCCGGCTAGAGCAGGGGACGGTAGCGGCAATCTTTGTGGATGAGGCGCAGTTCCTGACGCCGGATCAGGTCTGGCAACTGGCCCGTGTGGTGGATGACCTGCGCATTCCGGTACTGGCCTATGGGCTGCGGGTGGATTTCCAGGGCAAGCTTTTCCCCGGCTCTGCCACCCTGCTGGCACTGGCTGATGAAATGCGCGAGGTGCGCACCATCTGCCATTGCGGCAAGAAAGCCACCATGGTTGTGCGCCAGGATGATCAGGGCAATGTTCTGACCGAAGGCGATCAGGTGCAGATCGGTGGCAATGAAAGCTACGTCTCCCTCTGCCGCCGCCACTGGCGCGCCGCCATGGGCGATCTACCAGATAACAGCTGAGCGTGCTCTGACCGCAAGCGTCGACCTCAGGTTCGGTCAGGGCCGGTGGGCCTCCCGCCCGCACCCGGGCTGCGCCAAGGCGCCGCCGGTTCGGTTGGGCCCGGCACGCAAGGTGCCTTTGGCACCTTGCGTGCCGCAGCCAGCCCATCGGGCTGGCTGCCCGCCCCAATACAGCCCTAAAAGATCGGTCTTGACGGAAGGCGTGCGTCTGAAGCACTGGGCGCTATGCCGTCTCGATCCGGGGTCGATGCAGACTAGACGGGGTTCGGCACGCGCTGCCCGGCCAGAAGTGCTGCCACATTGTCCAGCGCCATATGGCCCATATCGCTGCGCACCTCTTCGGTCGCAGTGCCCAGATGCGGCAGCAGCGCGACATTGTCCAGATCGCGCAACGCCTGCGGCACCTCGGGTTCGAACTCGTAGACATCCAGCCCCGCACCGGCGATTTGCCCGGACTGCAGCGCCGCGATCAGTGCCGCCTCTTCCACCACTTCGCCGCGGGCAATATTGACCAGATGCGCATGGGGTCGCATCGCCTTCAGCACCTGCGCGTCGACCAGATGCCGGGTCTCCGCCCCGCCGGGCACGGCGATCACCAGCATGTCGACCATGGACGCAAGCGCCATCAGGCTTTCCGCGCGTTCGGCAGGATAGTCGGTGGCCTTGTCGCTGCGCGCGACATAGGCAATCTGCATGCCGAACCCGTAATGCGCCCGCCGCGCGATCGCATCCCCGATCCGCCCCAGTCCAACGACGCCGAGCCGCTTGCCCGACAGGTGTAGCCCCAGCATCTGGGTCGGGTGCCAGCCCGCCCATTGGCCGGACCGCACCAATCGCTCGCCCTCGCCCGCCCGCCGGGCCGTCATCAGCATCAGGGTCAGCGCAATATCCGCCGTCGCATCGGTCACCGCACCGGGCGTGTTGGCGACCTCGACCCCTGCCCTGCGCGCCGCCTCAGCATCGATATGATTGAAACCGACGCCGAAATTGGCCAGCAACCGGCAGCGCGGCGCCGATGCGGCGGCAAAGATCTCCGCCCCATAGGCATCGCCCAAGGTCGGCACCACCACGTCGAAATCGCGCAGGCTGGCGATCATCTCATCTGGGGTCATCGGCGTGGTCTGGCTGCGGATCTCCACATCAAACTCTGCCCGTGCCCGGGCCTCCACGGCTGCTGTCATGGGCCGGGTGATCAACACGCGGCCCGTCCTTGCGCCCGTCCCCGTGCCTGTGATCGCACCTGACATCAGTGCATCCGCCCGCCGGTCGGCACCTCGGCAGTTACCTCGCCGTCAGGGCCGATCAGGACGATCTCACCATCGGCGTCCGGCAAACCCAGCACCAGCACCTCGGACATGAACTTGCCAATCTGGCGCGGCGGGAAATTGACCACCGCCATCACCTGCTTGCCCACCAAATCCTCTGGCGCGTAATGCGCCGTCACCTGGGCCGAGGACTTGCGCTCCCCGATCTCGTCGCCAAAGTCGATCCACATCTTGATGGCGGGCTGACGCGCCTCGGGAAAGGTTTCCGCCCGCAGCACTTTGCCGACGCGCACATCCACCTTCAGAAAGTCATCAAAGGAAATCTCAGCCACGCGACAGCTCCTCAGAGCGCTTGGCCGCAGCCTCCACGGCGCGCTGCAACAGCGGCGGGAAGCCGGCGGTCTCATCCATCAGCACCTCAAGCGCTGCCTGCGTGGTGCCATTGGGACTGGTCACATTGACCCGCAGCTGCGCCGGATCTTCCTCTGCGGCCTCGGCCAGCGCGCCTGCGCCCGCCACCGTCGCCTTGGCCAGCTGCATGGACAAATCCTCCGGCAGGCCCTGCGCCACGCCCGCGGCGGCCAGCGTCTCGATCAGGTGGAACACATAGGCCGGGCCGGAGCCGCTGACCCCGGTGACCGCATCCATCTGGCCTTCGCTCTCCAATCGCACGGTCTGACCCACCGCCTGCAACAGCCCCTCGGCCTGCGCCAGATGCGCCTCGGTCACATGAGCGTTGCCAATGATCGCGGTGATCCCACGCCCGACCGCCGCCGGCGTATTGGGCATGGCGCGGATGATCGGGGTGCCACTGCCGAGCATCTTCTCGAAAGTCGCGATAGAGGTGCCCGCAGCCACCGAAATAAACAGGGTGTCGCCGCCGCCGTAGGATTTCGCTGTGGGCAGCGCCGCGGCCATCACCTGCGGCTTCAACGCCACCAAAACGATGGCAGGCTGCTCGGGCGCGGCCGAATTGATCCGCACGCCGGTGCCCTTCAGCCAATCTGAGGGTTTGGGGTCCATCACATAGACGGCCTCGCGCGGCAATCCGCGTTCCAGCCAGCCCGCAAGCATAGCCGACCCCATCTTGCCACAGCCCAAAAGCACCAGCCCGCGCGCCGCGATCTGTTCCATATCCATGATATCCACCATCTGTCGTTCCGGTTGATGCCGACCCGAGGTCAGCTGATGGGGCTAAGACTTACGCGCGCCCATAAGCCTCTGCAATGGCGACCTGCATTGCCTCCTTGGCCGGGCGCTCGCCCCAGACCATCAGCTGGATCGCCGGGTAGTAGCGTTCGCAATTGCTGACTGCGGCCTGCACGATCGCATCCACCTGCTCTGGCGTCGCCATCTGCCCGCCCGACAGCACCAGCCCGTAGCGATAAAGCATCAGCCGATGCTCCGGCCAGTAACTGAACGCCCCGGCCCAGCACTGATCGTTCATGTGGTTGATCAGCTCATAGAGCTGCGGCACCTTGGCCTCCGGCGGCTCCATTTCGAAGCTGCAGACCATGCGCAATGTCTCGTCATAATCGGACCACGCCAGGGTCAGGGAATAGGTGCGCCACTGCCCTTCCACCGCCATGGCGATCTGGTCATCGGCGATACGGTCGAAATCCCAGTCATGATGGGACGCGAGGTTCTCGACAAGGTCGATCGGGTGAAGGTCGTCCTGCAGCTCGTGCTCGGAAAGTGCCATGATGCCACCTCTCTGGTCTCTAGCTTTTGGACCCGCAGTGAGCCCCTATTGCTAGCTGTCTTATCTAAGGACAGGGAGGGTTCCCCTGCTCCCTACCAGATATGGTGGGCGCGTGCCGCATCCGTGGCAACCCTTTATTTGGGGACAACTGCAATAAGTTGTGGATGACTGGAATTCTTGTGCAAAATATCGGGGTTCTGCTAGGCTGACACACAGGCGTTACCCGAGCGGCCTAGACTGTCGCTCCGGGATGGAGGCAGGCGGCCCCTGTTTTGTGACCGCAGAACGGCACGACCAATACATCACCGTAAAACGCGCGCCCAAGCCGCCGATCCGCGATTCCCCGCCCTGTTCCGGCGTCAAACGCCGCAGCCGCATGCCCGCGCCGCGGCGTTCTTCCGGCCCAGCCCCCGCCCCGCCTACGGGCAGTGGGATCGCGAGCAGCGTCAGACGCCACGGCCTCTGCCGGGGCCGCTCTGCGCCCCTGCGGAGGCTCAAACTGAAAAAGGGATGCACTGCCGCATCCCTTTTCCCATATGACAAAGAGCGTTCAGATCCCGGTGACCCGCCGCGAATTACACCGCGCGCGCCCTTCGGACAGGATCAGCGCACTCAGTTGGATTTGGCTTCCAGCGCATCCAGACGCGCCTTAAGCGCTTCGTTCTCTTCGCGGGCCTTCTGCGCCATGGCGCGCACGGCATCGAATTCCTCGCGGGTCACGAAATCGCGATCGGCGAGCCATCGGTCGATCATGCCCGACATCGCGGTTTCCGCTTCGTCCTTCGCCCCTTGCGCCACACCCATGGCGTTGGTCATCAGCTGCGAAATATCATCCATAATCTTGTTGCGGGTCTGCATGGCCATCTCCCGTTTCATGTCTTACCTCTGTGAGGCTTGCTGCCTATATGGGCGCTAGAACACCAAACGGCAAGTCGTTGACAGCACTTGCTCCAAAGAGGCACAGAGACCCCCATGCTGGCTGAGATGATCCAATTCCCGAACCTGTCGCCGGAGATTTTCTCCATCTCCCTCTTTGGAATGGACTTCGCCCTGCGCTGGTACGCGCTGGCCTATATCGCCGGCATCCTGATCGCCTGGCATCTGGCGGTGCGTGCCGTGAAAACCCCGGCCCTCTGGGCCAATGGCACCGCCCCCATGGCGCCCCGTCAGGTCGAAGATCTGATGACCTGGATCATCCTCGGCGTCATCCTGGGGGGTCGTCTGGGCTATGTGTTGTTCTATCAACCTGCCGTCTATCTTGAAAATCCGGCCCAGATCCTGCGCATCTGGGAGGGCGGCATGGCCTTTCATGGTGGTCTTCTCGGCGTGGTAGTGGCGGCATGGGCCTATGCGCGTGCTCAGGGCATCGACAAACTGGCCATGGCCGATCTGGTGGCCCATACCGTGGCCCCCGGCCTGCTGCTGGGACGGTTGGCGAATTTCGTCAACGCCGAGCTTTGGGGCCGCGCGACGGATCTGCCCTGGGGCGTTGCTTTTCCGGGCCGTGCGGCACAGGACTGCGGTCAGGCACTGGGCGAAATCTGCGCCCGCCACCCCAGCCAGCTGTATGAGGCCGCGATGGAGGGGCTGATCCTCGGCGCTCTGATCCTCTGGATGGTCTACCGCCGCCACGCCTTTCACGCACCGGGCCGCATCCTTGGCACCTTTCTCGCCGGCTATGGCATCGCCCGTTTCATCGTTGAGTTCTTCCGCCAGCCGGACGCGCAATTCATCTCTGACGGCAATCCGCTGGGGCTGGCCTGGCAGATCGGCGGCTTTGGTCTCACCCAGGGCCAGGCGCTGTCGATCCCGATGATCGCACTGGGTCTGTGGTTCGCCCTGCGCGCCCGCCGCACCAGCGCCAAGACCGGGGCCGCAGCATGAGCCTGACCGACACGCTCCGTCGCCGCATTCTGCTTGATGGTCCGATCAGCCTGGCGGACTATATGTCCGAATGCCTGCTGAACCCGAGTTTTGGCTATTACACCACCGCCACCGCCATCGGAGCGGAGGGCGATTTCATCACCGCGCCGGAAATCAGCCAGATGTTTGGCGAATTGCTGGGGCTGGCGCTGGTGCAATCCTGGCTCGACCAAGGCAGCCCCGCGCCGTTCACCCTGGCCGAGCTGGGCCCCGGACGGGGCACCCTGATGGCCGATATGCTGCGCGCCACCCGCATGGTGCCGGGGTTTCACGACGCGATGGATCTGGTGCTGATCGAGGCCTCGCCGCGCCTGCGTGACCAGCAGGCCAGCGCGCTTCGGGACTATGCTCCGCAGTGGCTGCCCTCGGTCGAGGATCTGCCGCAACAGCCGCTCTTTCTGATCGCCAACGAGTTCTTCGACGCGCTACCGATCCGTCAGTTCCAGCGTGATGGCGACCTTTGGCGCGAACGCCGGGTTGGCTATGACACCGAGAGCGCCGCACTCTGCCTCGGGCTTGGCGCCCCTGCCCCGCAACCCGCGCTGGACCACCGGCTTGAGGACACGCCCGCCGGCAAGCTGGTAGAGCTCTGCGAGATCGCCGGCGTGCTCTGCGAGGCCATTGCCCAGCGGGTTGCGGAGTGTGGCGGGGCTGCATTGCTGGTGGATTATGGCGACTGGCGCTCACTTGGTGATACGCTGCAAGCAATGCGCGCCCATGCGCCCGCCGACCCGCTCATCGATCCGGGCCAGTCCGACCTCACCGCGCATGTGGATTTCGAGGTGCTCTGCCGCGCCGCCCGTGCCTCGGGCTGTGCCCACACCCGCGTCACACCGCAGGGAGTGTTTCTGGAACGGCTGGGCATCACCGAACGCGCGCAAACCCTCGCCGCCAATCTGGACGGCGCTCCGCTGGATCAGCTGATCGCCGCACATCGACGGTTGACGCACCCCGAAGAAATGGGAACCCTGTTCAAAGTGCTCGGCCTCTATCCCGCCAAATGCCCTCCCCCCGCAGGACTGGAAAAATGACCCTCGAAATCGTCACCTCGGATCTTCTGACCCCGGCTCACCATGGCTTCTTCACCCGCAGGGGCGGCGCCTCTTCCGGCGTGTTTCAGGGGCTGAACTGCGGTGTCGGCTCCTCCGATCAGCGCGAGGCGGTGATGCTGAACCGGGCCCGCGTGGCAGAGGCGATGGGGGTCGCAACCGACGCGCTGGTGGGCATGCATCAGGTTCATTCCGCAGATGTAACGGTCATCGACGGGCTGCCCGAAGATCCCACCGCCCCGCGCCCCCGTGCCGACGCGCTGGTGACAGCCACCCCCGGCGTGGCGCTCTCTGTGCTCACTGCCGACTGTCAGCCAGTGCTCTTTGCCGACCATCAGGCCGGGGTCATCGGCGCGACCCATGCCGGCTGGCGCGGCGCCCTTGATGGGGTGCTTGAGGCCACCATTGAGGCCATGCTGTCGCTCGGGGCCACCCGCGAGGGCATCCGCGCGGTGATCGGCCCAACGATCTCCCAGCGCGCCTATGAGGTCGGGCCGGAGTTCTTTGACGACTTCATGGCGCAGTCCCCCGAAAACGCGCGCTTCTTCGCGCAGGGCAAAGAAGATCGCATGCTCTTCGACCTGCCGGCCCTGGGACTTGCACGGCTGCGCTCCGCAGGCATCCAGCAGTGCGAATGGACCCGGCACTGCACCTATTCGGACCCGGATCGGTTCTATTCCTATCGTCGCACAACCCATGCCAAGGAAGCCGACTACGGGCGCCTGATTTCCTGCATCCGGCTTTGAGTGGCCGCAGCCCGCGCATTGTGGCGGCGGCTTTGCAGTTCTGCCATAATTTGAATGCGTGATGTCCGACCATCACCTTCCCTTGCGTAAGCTGCACCCACCACACTCAATAAATTCAATGACTTAAGGGCACCTCCGGGCGATGGCGGACTTTTCCGCTGTTGGACCGCTGTTTCCACGCGCTGGCCATATTCAGACCGCAATATTCAACGAAAACTGACGGTAGAAAGAATTCAGCTGCCCGAATTTGGCGGACAGGAGATTTAGAATGCCCGCGCAGTCACGTTTTGTGAAATCCATCGTCGCCACGTCCAAGGCACAGGACATCCGCCTGCCCTGGACCCGTGGTGCGCCCCGCAAGGCCATGATTGCACGCCGCCGGAAAGACCTCGTTGACGCGACGCCTGTCGCGAAATCCGCCTGAACGATCCATCGATCGTTCGACAGAGCGGACCCGCCGGAGAAACCGGCCCACCTGCAGACCACCTGCAGGCGCATTGCCCGTCCCGCCCTACGGCCGAGACGCTCGTTTCTGTGTCCGCCCCATGCTTTCTGCAGGCAGGGGGTGCGGACGACGGGCTGCTCTGGGCCGGGCAGGCTCTGGGCTGAAGATCACGCGCGATACCTTCGGTGGGGGCCGGAGGTCGCGCCCTTAGGGAAAGAAGGCCAAGCATGATGACCTTGCCCCAGTCGTTGCAGCGCGCTGCCGCAAATATTACCGAAACCCAACCGGTGTTGCGGGATCAGGCGGCCGCGCAGGCCGGACCGAAACCGCAGCTGCGCCGCTACGAGGTCGCCAGCCTGCTGCCCAATGGCAACCTGGCCGAGACCCGTCACATTGCGCCGGCGCTGCCGCTGTTCGAACAGGCCTTCTGCGCCTTCACCCGGGGCTCTTTGGTAGAGACGGACTTCGGCCCTGTGGCGATCGAGGATCTCTATCCCGGCGATCAGGTCCTGACCCGCGACGGCAGCTATCAGCCGTTGATCTGGAAAGGCATGACAACCCTGGTGCCCGGTCGCAAGGCTGCCACCGGCACGCGCCACGCCCTCACAAGTTTCATGGCCGACAGCCTCGGCATGGAGAAGCCGATGTCCTGTGTGATCAGCGGCCCCTCGGCACGGTTGCTACGCACCCCGGCCCACCTGCGCCACGCTGAAGGCGATGGCCCGCTGCTGACCCCGGTTACAGAGTTCCTCGACGGAATGAACATTGTCGAAACCACACCGCCAGCGCCGGTGGACATGTATCACCTCTGCCTTGCGCGCCATGCGGTGATCCGCGTCGGTGGGCTGGAGTTTGAAACCTACCATCCCGGCCTCGACGCCCTGCGGCTGGTCAGCTACCCGATCAAGACGCTCTTTCTGAACATGTTCCCGCATGTGGACAAGATCGCGGATTTTGGCCCGCTCGCCTTTGATCGCGCCCGCGCGCTGCAGGCCTGAGGCACAGACCCAACAAAAATGCCGCCCCTTTCATGAGGAGCGGCAGCAGGATGTTCTCAACCGAAGGTGCGAGGTTAGGCCTGACGCGCCAGCCGTGCCTCAAGCACATCAAAGGGCACGCCGGGTTCGTCCTTGGCGCCCCGAATGACCAATGAGGTCTTCACGCTGGCCACATTCGGCGTTGTCAGCAGATCGCTGGTCAGGAAGGCCTGAAAGGTGGACAGATCCGGCGCGACGCATTTCAGGATGAAATCCACCTCGCCGTTCAGCATGTGACACTCACGCACCAGCGGCCAGCCACGGCATTTTTCCTCAAAGGCCGTCAGCTCTGACTCCGCCTGGCTTTCCAGCCCGACCATGGCAAAGACCTGAACCTCGAATCCCAGCTCGCGGTCGTTCACTTCCGCGTGGTAGCCGCGGATCAATCCGGCCTCTTCCAAGGCGCGCACGCGGCGCAGACAGGGCGGCGCAGAAATTCCGACGCGTTTGGCCAGTTCGACATTCGTCATTCGGCCATCGGCCTGCAGCTCCGACAGAATCTTCCGGTCAATCGGGTCCAGACGTGTGGTGACCATTGGGGTGCTATCTCCTGAGAATTGCGTTTCTTATAGCAGGGACGTAAATTCACGCAACATTATTTCACAAACTCACAACATTCTTCTAACACCCATCGCCCCGTGCACCGTGACCGGCCCAGAGAACGGGTCGCCCGGTTTGCACAGGGTGCATCAACGAGGGTCTTTAAGCATGCGCGCGCCGCAGTTATATGCAGTCTCCGACGGCGGCAAGACCGCAAACACTCAGACGTGGGGAAAAACCATGAGCGACACGCGCCACACCAAGGTCCTGATCATCGGCTCCGGCCCGGCCGGCTACACTGCCGCAGTCTACGCCAGCCGCGCGATGCTGGAACCGGTCCTGGTGCAGGGCATCGAGCCCGGCGGCCAGCTGACCACCACCACCGAGGTCGAGAACTGGCCCGGCCATACCGAGATCCAGGGCCCCGACCTGATGGTCAACATGGAAGCCCACGCCAAGGCGATGGGCACAGAGATCATCGGCGACATCATCACCTCGCTCGACACCTCTGCCCGCCCCTTCGTGGCCAAGGGTGACAGCGGCACCACCTACACGGCGGATGCGGTGATCCTGGCCACCGGCGCGCGCGCCAAATGGCTGGGCCTGCCGTCGGAAGAGAAGTTCAAGGGCTTTGGCGTTTCCGCCTGCGCCACCTGCGACGGCTTTTTCTATCGCGGTCAGGAAATCGTGGTGATCGGTGGCGGCAACACCGCCGTCGAAGAGGCGCTGTTCCTCACCAACTTCGCCTCCAAGGTCACCTTGATCCACCGTCGCGACGAGCTGCGCGCCGAAAAGATCCTGATCGACCGGCTGATGAAGAACCCCAAGATCGAGCCGCTGTGGTTCCACGAGCTGGAAGAGGTTGTCGGCACCGATGCGCCGCTTGGCGTCGAGGGCGTGCGGGTGAAACACACCAAGACCGGCGAGATCACCGAGATTGCCGCCAAGGGCGTCTTTGTCGCCATCGGTCACGCCCCCGCGACCGAACTGGTGAAGGACGTGCTGGAGACCCACAATGGCGGCTATGTGACGGTGAAACCCGGCTCCACCGAGACCTCGATCCCCGGCATCTTTGCCGCTGGTGACCTGACCGACCACAAATACCGTCAGGCGGTCACCTCTGCTGGCATGGGTTGCATGGCCGCACTCGATGCCGAGCGGTTCCTGGCTGAGCAGGAGTAAACCGCGCCTCTGGCCCGTAACGCATCAGAACAGGCTCCCGCGGTCCCCTCGGGAGCCTGTTCGCGACTGACCTCCAGCCGCCAGTGACAGCCATGGCGCGCGCGGCGGATGGCCTCAGCCTGCGGGAGCGTATCCGCGCCACCAGCACGATAAGCCCTTGAAATAGAGCCTTTATTCCTCCTACTCAGGGATACTTCAGCAGGCATTCAGGGCCTCGGATCCGGTCAAAAAGGCAACGGGCGGGGTTGACGGACTGCGTCGACTAGTCCACGGCGACAAGGCCGATGCGCGAAACGTCATTTTGTCTCGCTGACATTCAACCCGTTGCGACCCAGTGCGCTGGGTCGATCCTGATGTGAGGTGTCCAGATCGCCGAGGCGCTCACGACCCGGTCCGCGTCCTGCGGCAGCCGGACACTCTATCTCATCGCGCTTCGAGCCAGACCGGTTCGGGCCCTCCACCGGAGACTCCTGCCATGACCGCCCCACACCCCAGTGATGCAGCCGCAGACGCGCGGCGCTGGGTTCCCATTCTCGCGCGCTATCGCGACCCATCGGATCGCCGCAGCCTGCTGGAGATTGGCCTGACGCTCGGTCCGTTCCTGCTGCTTTGGGGTTTGGGGTGGTGGGCTCTGTCGATCAGCCCCTGGCTCGCCGTGCCCATCGCCATTTTCAATGGTTTCTTTCTGGTCCGGCTGTTCGTGATCCAGCATGACTGCGGTCATGGGGCCCTGTTCAGCAACAAGACGCTGGGCGATTGGGTCGGGCGCGCGCTTGGGGTGCTGACAGTCACCCCCTATGATGTCTGGCAGCGCATCCACGCCGCCCATCATGGCACCGCTGGCAATCTGGACCGCCGCGGCCCCGGCGAAGTCTACACGATGACCACCGCAGAATATCGCGCAGAATCGCGGCTGGGCCGCCTGCGGTATCGGCTTTATCGGCACCCGGTGGTGCTGTTCGGGATTGGCCCTGCCTGGGTGTTCCTGTTCGAGAACCGCCTGCCCCTTGGTCTGATGCGCGCCGGTGCGCGCTATTGGGTCAGCGCGATGGGCACCAATATCGCCGTCTTCCTCGTGCTTGGTGCCGTCGTGATGTTCGGCGGGCTTGATCCGTTGCTGTTTCTGTTCCTTCCCACCACCGTCTGCGCCGCAACGATAGGCGTGTGGCTGTTCTATGTTCAGCACCAATTCGAAGACACGCTGTATGAACACGAGCCGGACTGGAACCTGCATGAGGTCGCCCTGCACGGCAGCTCGCATTACGACCTGCCCGCGCCGCTGCATTGGCTGACCGCCAACATCGGTCTGCATCACGTGCATCACCTCAACAGCCGCATTCCCTTCTATCGCCTTCCCGCCGTGCTGCGGGACCATCCCGGCCTTGAAGGTGCCCAGCGGCTCAGCCTCGGCGAAAGCCTGCGCTGCGTGCGACTGAAGCTCTGGGATGAAGAGCGCCGCCGGTTGGTCACACTGGCCGACGCCTTCACGCCGACACCCGCTTAAGCCCCTGCCGCGCCACAGCCCGCCGCCTATCACAGGCCGGGCCGTGGCGCGGCAGCGACGCCCCGACATCCGGGGCCCGACCGATCCCCCTCCCTCGCATGGTTGAGAGATGCGCGGCCTGCAGCGCGTAGCGCACAGGTGACAGGCCGCTCCGGATCGCCTACACCCAACCAGATAGCAACAGAGGCGGAACACCCGTGGCGCAGGCACTCTGGCGGGGCAACTGGATACAACGCAGCAGACTGGTCTCCGGGCTGGTGCTGTTCACCTTCGCCTTTTTCCATTTTCTGAACGTCGCAGCCGGGCTGGTTTCGCCCGAGCTGCTGGAAACGGTACAGGAAGCGCGCGAGGCGGTGACCAAGAACCCCGTTGGCCAGGTCGTCCTCTACGGGTCGCTCCTTGTGCATGCGGGACTGGCGCTCTGGCAGGTGGCCACCCGGCGCACCCTGCGGATGAGCTTCACCCAGTGGCTACAGCTGAGCCTCGGGATCCTCATTCCACTGCAGCTGTTTCAGCACATCGTGCACACCAATTACGCCGCCCGCGTCTATGACTATCAGGACGAGATGTCCTCGGTGATCTTGATGCTCTGGAGCTCGCCCGAAGCGCTGCACCAATATCTGCTGTTGCTCGCGGTCTGGATACACGGCTGCATCGGCCTGCACATGTGGCTGCGCCTGACCCGCTGGTGGGCCGCATATGTGCCCTATATGATCGGTCTTGCGGTGCTGGTGCCTGCCTTGGCGCTGGCTGGTCTGGTGACCGAGGGGCGCCGGATGTGGGGGGTCTTTGCCGAAGACGGCTTTGCCGCGCAGATCATGGCGGATTACAACTGGCCCGACGCCGCCGGGTTTGCCCAACTGGCGACCATAAACAGCGCCAGTGTCTGCGTCTTCTTCGCCCTCTTGGGGCTGGCCTGCGGTGCCTACATCCTGCGTCGCCTGATAAAGCGCAGCCGCTCGGTGCGTATCACCTACGAAAACGGTCCCGCAATCACCGCCGACCGTGGCCTGACATTGCTGGAAATGTCACAGATGAAAGGCATACCCCATCCCTCGCTCTGTGGTGGCAAGGGGCGCTGTACCACCTGCCGGGTTGCCATCACCGATGGGTTCGAGGATCTCCCTCCCCCCAGCCCCGCCGAAGCGCGCAGCCTCGCCGCCATCAACGCCGCCGACAATATGCGGCTGGCCTGCCAGATCCGCCCCACCTCGGCGCTGAGTGTGAAACGGGTCTATGCGCCACAGGGCCGCCGCCAGCTACATGCGGCACAGGGCGAGGAGAAAACCATCGCGGTGCTGTTCCTTGATATTCGCGGCTTCACCGCACGCTCTGCAGGCTTGCTGCCCTATGATGTGGTGTTTCTGCTGAACCGGTTCTTTGACGCCATCGTGCCCGAGGTCACCCGCGCCGGGGGGACCGTCGACAAATACATGGGCGACGGTATGCTTGCCCTGTTCGAGACACACACGCCTGACAGCTCTGCCGCAGCCGGGCTGACGGCGGCGGCCAATATCGGCGCGGCGCTTGCCCGCTTCAACCAGCTGCTGTCCTCCGAAGGCGAGGCGCCGGTGCGAATCGGCATGGGGCTGCATGTCGGCACGGTTGTGTTGGGCGAGATCGGCGCGGCCGGTCAGGCCCCGCGCACCCTGATCGGCGCGGCAGTCAATGCTGCCAGTCGGCTTGAGGCCAAGACCAAGGACCTTGGGGTCGAGCTTCTGGTCTCGCGCGCGGTGTTCGAGGCGGCGGAGCTACCGCCTCCGGACATTGGGTATGAGACATTTGCCTTGCGCGGTGTCGATGCCCCCGTCGACGCGCTGCCCCTGCCCCGCGCATCAAGCCTCGATACGATGGTGGCCACGCTCCGCCCCCCAGCCCGATCCTGAACCACTGGACCGACTGCGCGCGAAACCCGGCGAATTCTGTTCCACACATCCGCTGCTTTGCGTGACCGATGATCCAAACGCGGCAGTAAACGCTCACACTGTCCTTTTTCCGATGCGCTGGTAGACTTTGGTCATGCCGACAGGGTATTGCCCGCCCCGAGCGCTACCGATGCAGGTGCGATGCCAGACAAAAGAGACGCCCCATGACCATGTTGAGCAATCTGGCTCCGATCCCGGAGCTTTATGTATCTTACGATTCCGCGCAGAAACTGAAGATCGAAGCAGGCGAGTTGACCAGCCACGACCTGACTCCGCGCCAGATCTGCGACCTCGAACTGTTGATGAACGGCGGGTTCAACCCGCTCAAGGGTTTCCTCTCCGAAGAGGACTACAACGGCGTTGTCGAGAACATGCGCCTGGCCGACGGCCAGCTGTGGCCGATGCCTGTCACCCTTGATGTCTCCGAGGATTTCGCCGCCTCCATCGAGATCGGTCAGGACATCGCTCTGCGCGACCAGGAAGGTGTGATCCTCGCCACCATGACCGTCACCGACCGTTGGGAGCCGAACAAGTCCCGCGAGGCCGAAAAGGTCTTTGGCGCCGATGACGACGCGCATCCGGCAGTGAACTACCTGCACAACCAGGCCGGCAAGATCTACCTCGGCGGCCCTGTGACCGGCATCCAGCAGCCGATCCACTACGACTTCCGCGCCCGCCGCGACACTCCAAATGAGCTGCGCGCCTATTTCCGCAAGCTGGGCTGGCGCAAGGTCGTGGCCTTCCAGACCCGCAACCCGCTGCACCGCGCCCACCAGGAATTGACCTTCCGCGCCGCGCGCGAAGCGCAGGCCAACCTGCTGATCCACCCCGTCGTGGGCATGACCAAACCGGGCGATGTGGACCACTTCACCCGCGTGCGTTGCTACGAGGCAGTGCTGGACAAATACCCGGCAGCCACCACTTCCATGAGCCTCCTGAACCTGGCGATGCGCATGGCCGGCCCCCGCGAGGCGGTCTGGCACGGGCTGATCCGCAAGAACCACGGCTGCACCCATTTCATCGTTGGCCGCGACCACGCCGGCCCCGGCAAGAACTCCGCAGGCGAGGATTTCTACGGCCCCTATGACGCGCAGGACCTGTTCCGAGAACATCAGGACGAAATCGGCATCGAGATGGTCGACTTCAAGCACATGGTCTATGTGCAGGAGCGCGCCCAATACGAGCCCGCCGACGAGATCGCCGACAAGGATGACGTGACCATCCTCAACATCTCCGGCACCGAACTGCGTCGCCGCCTGTCCGAAGGTCTGGAAATCCCCGAGTGGTTCTCCTTCCCCGAAGTGGTGGAAGAGCTGCGCAAGACCAAGCCACCGCGCGCGCAACAGGGCTTTACCGTGTTCTTCACCGGCTTCTCCGGCTCCGGCAAATCCACCATCGCCAACGCGCTGATGGTCAAGCTGATGGAGATGGGTGGCCGCCCAGTGACGCTGCTGGATGGCGACATCGTGCGTAAGAACCTCAGCTCCGAGCTGGGCTTCTCGAAAGAGCACCGCGATCTCAACATCAAGCGCATCGGCTATGTCGCATCCGAGATCACCAAGAACGGCGGCATCGCCATCTGCGCCCCGATCGCGCCCTATGCGGCCACCCGCCGCCACGTGCGCGAAGAGATCGAGCAGTTCGGCGCCTTTGTCGAGGTGCATGTCGCCACCACGATCGAGGAATGCGAACGTCGTGACCGCAAGGGCCTGTACAAGCTGGCGCGCGAGGGCAAGATCAAGGAATTCACCGGCATCTCCGATCCCTATGACGTGCCGCAGAACCCGGAGCTGAGCGTCGAGACCGAAAATGTCGAAGTCGACAATTGCGCCCATCAGGTTCTGCTGAAGCTGGAAAGCATGGGCCTCATCAACGGCAACTGACACGGCCGCTGAGCACCCGTTCAGAACACTCTTCCGGCCTTTGGCCGAGGCATCAGAAACCGCCCCGACAACAGTTGGGGCGGTTTTCCTTTTCCGTGGCCATCTGGACGGCGTGCCGCGCACGTCATGTGCCCATCAGGGTGCAAAAGCAGGTCGCGGCTGCCTGCCCTACAAGAACACAGCCGCATCTAATCTTCACCACCGCACAGGTCACGCATTGCCGGATTGTCATAAAACCGTTACACGCAGCTCGCGTGAAAAAACGGAGAGGCCAGGTGTCCCAAAACGATCTAGACCCGCGTCACCTTGAAACCCTGGACCGGGATCTCGACCGCCTGTCCTCGCTGGAACAGGCGACAGCCTATGTCGGGCGGTCCAATGTCGGGCTTGGAATTGCCTTTGTCTTCATCCTGATTGTCGCTGCCGCGACCGGGTTGATGCTGGGCGATGCCAACAACACCGTCATCGTGGTGATCGCCGCTGCTTTCGGGGCCTATATGGCCCTCAACATCGGCGCCAATGACGTCGCCAACAACATGGGCCCCGCCGTGGGCGCCAATGCAATGTCGATGGGGTTTGCCATCGTCGTGGCCGCCATCTTCGAAAGCGCCGGGGCGCTGATCGCGGGGGGCGATGTGGTTTCGACCATCGCCAAGGGCATCATCTCGCCGACCACCATGGCGACCTCCTCGATGTTCATCGCCGCGATGCTGTCGGCGCTTCTGGCCTCCGCGCTCTGGGTCAATCTCGCGACCTGGATCGGCGCACCTGTCTCCACCACCCATGCGGTGGTGGGCGGCGTGATGGGCGCCGGCATCGCCGCAGCCGGCTTTGCCGCCGTGAACTGGGCGCAGATGAGCGCCATTGCCGCCAGCTGGGTGATCTCGCCCATGCTGGGCGGGCTGATCGCGGCGGGTTTCTTGTGGTTCATCAAGTCGCGCATCATCTACCGCGATGACAAGATCGCCGCTGCCCGTGTCTGGGTACCGGTTCTGGTCGGCATCATGGGCGGCGCCTTTGCCGCTTATCTTTCGGTCAAGGGTCTGAAGAAACTGATCAAGATCGACCTGACCGATGCGATCATGATCGGGGTCGGCGTGGCCCTGCTGCTGTGGCTGGTGATGATCCCGGTGGTGCGCCGCCAGTCACGCGGGCTGGAGAACCGCAACAAATCGCTGAAGGTGCTGTTTGCGATCCCGCTGATCGTCTCCGCCGCACTGCTCAGCTTTGCCCATGGGGCCAATGACGTGGCCAATGCGGTCGGCCCGCTCGCGGCGATCGTGCAGGCCTCCACCTCCGGCGATTTCACCCAAGCGGTCTCGATCCCTTTCTGGGTGATGATCATCGGCGCCTTCGGCATCTCCTTTGGCCTGTTCCTCTTTGGCCCCAAGCTGATCCGCATGGTCGGCAGCCAGATCACCAAGCTGAACCCGATGCGCGCCTACTGCGTGGCGCTGTCAGCGGCGATCACGGTGATCGTGGCGAGCGGGCTGGGCCTGCCGGTCAGCTCCACCCATATCGCCATCGGCGGGGTGTTCGGCGTCGGGTTCTTCCGCGAGTGGGACACCGAACGCCGCCTGCGCCGGGCCAAGGCCGTGACCCCCGATGCCCCGCGTGTGGGCGCTGCGGAACGGCGTCGTCGCAAGCTGGTGCGTCGGTCGCATTTCATGACCATCATCGCCGCATGGGTGATCACCGTTCCGGCTGCGGCCACCCTCTCGGGCGTATTGTTCATTGCCATCAATCGCATGATCGGCTGACCTCGGCCCACCACTGCAGGCGTGCAGTTCGATCACAACAACGGCCTGCCCCGGTGGCGGGCCGTTTTCATTTGTGCCCCGCCGTGCCTTAATGGCGCCGAACGTCGAGAGGGAAAGCACGCCAATGGCCAAGCGAAATGCCTTTCACCATACTGCGGCCATGATGGGCATGACACCGCAGGTCTGGGCCCGCCACGCCAATCCCTGGAGCGGCTGGAGCCGCCTGACCGTGCTGCCGCTTCTCGCCCTGGCGGTCTGGAGCCGCGTCTGGGTCGGCTGGGGCGCGCTGCTGCCTGTGGCGCTGCTGCTGCTGTGGACCTGGCTCAACCCGAGGGTTTTCCCGGTTCCAGCTCGCACCGACAACTGGATGTCAGAGGGCGTCTTGGGTGAACAGCTCTGGCTGCAGCGCAGCGACACACCGGCGCTCGCCCACCATCGCCGGGTGGTCCATGCCCTGACGCTGGGTGGTCTCTGTGGTGGGCTTTTGTACTTCGCCGGTCTGGCAGTCTTGCATCCCGGGCTAACCGCGACCGGGCTGGCCATCACCATGCTGACCAAACTCTGGATGCTAGACCGGATGGTCTGGGTCCTGTGGGACTGCAGGGCGGAGGATGCGACCTGAGCCTCCGCCCCCGCCGCGACTAAAGCCGGATCACGTGGTGACGGGATGCCCGTCATACTGCTCTGCCGCGTCGCAAATTTCATACCAGGACGGCTTTTCCGCCACGAACTCGTGAAACCGGTTGCGGATCTCAAGATCGCTGTCCAGCGCATGGGCCGAGATTGGAAAGCTCTCCTCCTCCGACAGGATCTCTCCCAATGAGGTGCCACATGTCCTGCAGAAACAACGGCCGTATGTATAAGGCGCCTCGGGCTGGTAACGCGCCACATTCTCGCGCCCCTGTACCCAGCTCACGCTGTCGCGCGCTACAAAAACCAGCACATTGGCCCCGACCTTGCGGCAGCGCGAGCAATGGCAGGTGCCCATCATCGACGGCGGCCGATCCAATGTGAACTGCACCGCGCCGCAACAACAACTTCCCTCGATCATCCTGACTCTTCCCGTATTTATTGAACTTGATAAGAACAATACATGAACATCCAGAATTCGACAAGCGTTGTAACAGGCAAGTCAACGGGTTTCGCTTCGACCTCTGCTCGAAGCGACCCGCGCCACGCGCGCCCAACCGAGGGACGTGTCCCACAGGGGCATGACCCACGGGCGGGAGCCTCCCTGTGACGAATATGTGCTCTTAGAGGGAGAGGTCTTCGGGCAAGGTGACACTGCCCCGCATCAACACAAACCCAGTGCCCCCGACGCGCACGCCCTGGATGGCGTCTGGTGGTCCGATCCGCGACACATGGGCCTGCCCGGGCCGCCCCATCAGGTGCCCCTGCTCCGCGACAAAGCTCTCTTTCTCCATCAGCCCATGGTGCCAGAGATAGGCCGCCATGGCGCCGGTGGCGGACCCTGTGAACGGATCTTCCGGCGGGCTTGGGGGCAACATCAGCAACCTCGAAAACGTGTCCCCCGCGCCGGTATACCCGTCAAGCGTCACCAGAAAGGGCTCCTTCATATCGCTGCCATCTGCCCCCAGCGCCGCGCCCAGCGGCTCCATTGCTTCGGCGTTCAGCCGGGCCGCTTTCAGTGCCGCGTGATCCTTCAGCACGGTGATGCAAAACGGCAGGCCGGTGGAGACCAACTGAGGCTGACCGATGATGGCGTCCTCCGGCAGGGACACCGCCGCCGCCACCAGTGCAAGGTCCGGCGCGGGGCCGAACTCCGGCGCCACCTGTTGCATGACGATCCGATCTCCCTCCAGCGCCACGGGCACGACCCCCGCCCCGGTCTCCAGCGTGATCCGATTGCCGGCGATCATGCCGCGATCCCGCATTGCCGCCACGGTGGCGATGGTGGGATGCCCGGCAAAGGGGATCTCGCGGCTGGCGAGGAAGTAGCGCACCCGGATATCCGCGACCTCAGAGGGGCCGGTAAAGGTGCATTCCACCAATGAGGTCTCGCGCACATAGGCGCAGGCCACAGCTTCCGGCAGATGGGCCCCGCCATGCACCACCGCGCAGCCATTGCCGCCAAAGGGTCGGTCGGTGAAGGCATCGACCCAATCGAACTGAAACTCAGGCATCTCGTGCTCCTGCTGTGTCTTTGTGCTGCAGGCAAGCATCCCACCCCAGAAAGCTCAAGGTCGCAGTTCTGTGCCGATACAATAGATGCATCTCGACAGGCTCGGTGCCGTTCACTCAGGCGGTACACAAACTCGGGGCGGGCCAGCGGGGTTTCGCTTCGACCTGCGTTCGAAGCGACTCGCGCCGCGCGCGCCCTTTGGGCGCGCGCGGCGCCGGGCCCAACCGGAGGACAGGTCCCGCAGGGGCATGGCCCACGGGCGGGAGCGCCCCCTCAGCCCTCAAAGGCAGCGCGCATTTCATCGATCCGAAATGTCTGCAACCAGTCGTGATACTCTTGGTAGAGCGGCACCAGCGTCCCTTTCTGAGTGGCGGCAACATCCATGCCGCGATCATCATAAGGGTGAAGAACCCGCCCCCGCGCAAAATCCACGACATAAATATCTGCGGACACGCTCGGCCGCCCCCCCCCATCTCGGCGCCGAGGGTCAGCCAAAGCACTTCGCGCAGCTGCCATCGCTCCTTCAGGATCGTTGCATCCCAGTGACGATAAATATCGCCGGTAAAGTCGTCCGAGTCCTCCTGAAACACCTTGCCGAGATACTGGAAGTCCGAGGGCCTGAGGGTTGTTTTCTTGTAGGGCTTCAGGCGCTTCTTCCTGGGCTTTTCATCCCCGTAATCCGATGACAGCAGCCACAGCTCCTCCGTGTCACGAAACAGCCAGGAGGCCACCGCATCGGCCCGCTCGAACGCCTGAATGAACCGCCGCAGACACAAGGAATCAGAAACATCGTCTCCGCCAAGCTCAAAGCGCAGACAGTGGTCCCAGTCACGAAACCGATTGTGTGAGAAGTCCGTGCAGGGAAACACCGGCGCAAAGGACCCCAGTATATTGTCGGTGGACGGGATCGCCTTGGCCATGCCTGCACGCGCCTCAAAACTACCTTGTGTCGGGGCAAGCTATCCATATGGCAACCGCAAGACCAGCCATTGCGACAGGGTATGGTGAAACAGAAAAGGGCCGCCCGAAGGCGACCCCATCCCGACCCTTGCGGGTCAGTCATCCAGGCTGGATGGCGTGATTTACATCATGCCGCCCATGCCGCCCATGCCGCCCATGTCGGGCATGCCGCCACCGGCAGCTGCGCCTTCTTTGGCGGGCTTGTCGGCAACCATGGCTTCGGTGGTGATCAGCAGGCCAGCGATCGAGGCCGCATCTTCCAGAGCGGTCCGGGTCACTTTGGCCGGGTCGATCACGCCGTAGGAGAACATGTCGCCATATTCGCCGGTCTGAGCGTTGTAACCGAAGGTCTTGTCGTCGGATTCGCGGATCTTGCCGGCAACCACGGCACCGTCAACACCGGCGTTTTCGGCGATCTGGCGCAGCGGCGCTTCGAGAGCGCGACGCACGATTGCGATACCGGCGTTCTGATCGGAGTTCTCACCGGTCAGACCTTCGAGAGCCTTGCCGCCCTGAACCAGAGCAACACCGCCACCGACGATCACGCCTTCCTGCACAGCAGCGCGGGTCGCGTTCAGAGCATCGTCCACACGGTCCTTGCGCTCTTTCACTTCGGTTTCGGTCATGCCACCGACGCGGATCACGGCAACACCGCCTGCCAGTTTGGCAACGCGCTCTTGCAGCTTCTCTTTGTCGTAGTCGGAGGTGGTCTCTTCGATCTGGTTACGGATCTGGGCAACACGTGCTTCGATCTCGGCCTTCTCGCCTGCACCGTCAACGATGGTGGTCTCGTCCTTGGTGATCTGAACCTTCTTGGCGGTGCCAAGCATGTCCATGGTCACGGACTCGAGCTTCATGCCGAGGTCTTCGGAGATCACCTGGCCGCCGGTCAGGATCGCGATGTCCTGCAGCATGGCCTTGCGACGGTCGCCAAAGCCCGGTGCCTTGACAGCAGAGATCTTCAGGCCGCCGCGCAGCTTGTTGACAACCAGGGTTGCCAGCGCTTCGCCTTCGACGTCTTCTGCGATGATCAGCAGAGGCTTCTGCGACTGGATCACCTGCTCCAGCAGCGGAACCATCGGCTGCAGGGAGGAGAGTTTCTTCTCGTGCAGCAGGATCATGCAGTCGTCGAGTTCTGCAGTCATCTTGTCGGCGTTGGTCACGAAGTAGGGGGACAGGTAGCCGCGGTCGAACTGCATGCCCTCGACCACGTCGGTCTCGGTTTCCATGCCTTTGTTCTCTTCGACGGTGATGACACCCTCGTTGCCGACTTTCTGCATCGCGTCTGCGATCTGACGGCCGATCTCGGCTTCGCCGTTGGCGGAGATGGTGCCAACCTGCGCAACTTCAGCGGAATCGTTGACCGGACGGGCCATCTCTTTGATCGCTGCGACGACTTTGGTGGTCGCCATGTCGATGCCGCGCTTCAGGTCCATCGGGTTCAGGCCAGCAGCAACCTGCTTCAGGCCTTCTTTGACGATGGCCTGCGCCAGCACGGTTGCGGTGGTGGTACCGTCGCCTGCTTCGTCGTTGGTGCGGGAAGCAACTTCCTTCACCATCTGGGCGCCCATGTTCTCGAACTTGTCTTCCAGTTCGATTTCCTTCGCCACGGACACACCGTCTTTGGTGATGCGCGGGGAGCCGAAGGATTTCTCCAGAACCACGTTACGGCCTTTGGGGCCCAGGGTTACTTTGACAGCGTCTGCGAGGGTGTTGACACCCTTCAGCATACGGTTGCGGGCATCGGTGTCGAATTTGACGTCCTTAGCAGCCATTTTTCAGTCTCCTTGAGAATACTGTATCTATGCGATGGAGGATGTGTCGGAGCCGGTGGCTCAGACGATCACACCCATGATGTCGCTCTCTTTCATCATCAGCAGCTCTTCGCCGTCGACGGTGACTTCGGTCCCGGACCACTTGCCGAACAGGACTTTGTCGCCCTCTTTCACGGCCATCGCGATCAGTTCGCCGCTGTCCTTGCGCGCGCCATCGCCACACGAGACAACTACGCCCTCGGACGGTTTTTCCTTGGCGCTGTCGGGAATGATCAGACCACCAGCGGTTTTTTCTTCGCTTTCGGTACGGCGAACCAGCACGCGGTCATGAAGCGGTTTCAATGCCATCTTTGCAGCTCCTCAAAAGGCTCAAAGTGTTTTCCTTACCCCACGCCCATCATGGGCCGCGAGGACGTTGGCACTCACCTTAGTCGAGTGCTAACTGCCGGATAGTTAGGCAGTGAGAATTGGCCTGTCAACCAATCCCTGCATGAAACTTGGTGGAATTTTTGTAACGGCCGGACCTGTGCGCGGATACCGGAATGCAAGGGGCTCTGGATTGCGCATTTGGCGATATATTTATCGTCATCTGCCCCTGCAAGCTGGCCGCCTCAGCGCGCCACCGATCCAGATCCCGACCCTGAGTCGGTTTCTGTCTCCGTGGGGGGCGTCTGTGGCTCCGGCCAGTCCAGATGCTCCGCCCGCCCCGTCTCGGTCAGCGCATAGATACCCTTTGCCGCCCGCTCGAACCAGCCGTAATGGTTGGAGTACATCACCTGCGTGGCGCGGCTGACGCCGGTGGCACGGGCGATCTCGGCCCCGCGCGATGGGCCATGGGCCGCAAGGTGACGCGCGCAGGCCAGCGCGTCCTGCCGGTAGCCGGTCATCAGCCCGCCCCGCGTTGCGCCGCCGGTATTGGGGTCCCCCTGGATGCGGGCAAATTCACGCAGCAGCCGTGCGGTTTTCACCTTGGATTTACGCGGCGCGTAGGGGCCGGGATCGCAATGCACCTCGGTGCGGCCATCCGCGCGCACCGTGATCAGCCCGAGGCCAAGCCGCCGGCAGAGCGCCAGGTTGTCCTTCAACGCCCGGCGCGCGGTCTTGCCGGTGGGACGCGGCACGGCGAGATACACCAGATCGGTGACCGCAAGCCGCGTCACCGCCTGATGGAACAGCGACAGGGTGAAGCGCAGCTTCAGCTCCACCACCACCGGCGGCTCCGCGCCGCGCAGCGCCACCACATCGGCAGCACCCACCTCGCCCTTCACGGTATAGCCCTGCCCTTCGAACAGCGCCTTCACCGGGGCGTAGAGATCTTGTTCACGTTCCATCCCGGCCATGCTTGCCCCGCCCCGGCGGCAATGGCAATGTGAGACAAATGAAAAAACCGAGCGGTGAGTCATGACCGGACTATTCTCTCGCCTCCGCCCTGCCCCGGCATGGACAGTGGAGACCTTTGGGCATGGCTGCGCGCTGCGCAACAAACCCGCGCGCCCGTCCTTGCAGGCCTCGCTGCGGCTCTGGGCTGCATCATTACTGATCGGCCCAATGCTGGCGGGCACCGCCCTTCAGGCCGCCTGTTCCGGCACCGACCTGCGCGCCACCGCCCCCCCGGAGATCCGCGCCGAGGTGGACGCGGAGCTGGCGCAAACGCCCTATGCGGAGGGGCTCAGCTGGATCGCCACACGGGGCGAGCGGCGGTTGCACATCATCGGCACCATGCACCTGAACGACCCCCGTCACGCCGCGCTTGTGGCGCATATGACCCCGGTGGTGGAAGGCGCCGATGCCGTGCTGCTGGAGGTGAACCGCGCCGACAAGGCCGCGCTGAACCGCACCCTGGCCGAAACGCCGTCGATGATGTTCATCACCGAAGGGCCAACCCTGATTGATCGCCTGCCCGAAGAGGACTGGCAGCAGATCGCCGATCAGGCCCGCGCCGCCGGGGTGCCTGCCTTCATGGCGGCCAAGATGCGGCCCTGGTTCCTGACCATGTCCCTGTCGGTGCCGCAATGCGCTCGCACGATCAAGGATGTGACGCGCGGCCTCGACATGCAGCTGATGGAGGTGGCCGAGGAAGCCGCCGTCCCGACTCTGTCGCTTGAGGATCCGCTGAGCGTGTTTCAGCTGCTCGACGCCGCCCCGCTGGAGCAGCAGGTGGCGGAGCTGCGCGGCTATATCGCCATGATGGGCGTGGGGCCGGACGACTTCTACACGATGGTGGAAAGCTACTTTGACGGCGCGGTGCAGGAATTTACCCTGCTGCAGCTGAAGGACTATCTGACCGCAGAAAGCAGCCTCTCCGAGGCAGAGCGGCAGGCACAGGTGGATGAGCTGATGGAGCTGCTGCTCTACCAACGCAACCGCAACTGGATCCCGGTGATCGAGGCCACGCAGGGGTCACGGCTGGTGGTGGCCGTTGGCGCCGCACATCTGCCCGGCACGCAAGGGGTGCTGGCCCTCTTGGACGCAGAGGGCTACGAGATCGAAGAGGCGCCACTATGACCGGCACCGCCACGCTATCTGTGCTACGGGCAATGGCCCGCCGCCTGCCCCGGGGCATGATGGCCGCCACGCTGGCGCTGTCCCTGCTCACCGGGGTTGACCGCGCCGAGGCGCGTTGCTCCGGCATCGACCTGCGGGATCACCTGACTGACAGCGCCCGCAGCCGGCTCGACAGTGACCTTGGCAAGGTGCCCTTTGCCATCGGCAACCACTGGGTCGCCACCCGCGGCACGCAGCGGATCGATATCGTCGGCACCCAGCACAGCGGCGATGCGCGCATGGCAAAGACCATGCGGCAGTTGCGTCCGCTGATCCGGCAGGCCGACGCGGTATTTCTGGAGGTCACCGAGACGCAGATGCAGGCGGCGGATGGCAATCAGGGTGCCTTTGCGCGCTATTTTCTGCTGCCACCGGGCCAGCAACTGGACCGGATGATGCCCGCTGCCGACTGGCGGTTGCTGACCGCCCGCCTGGCGCTCTACGGGATCACCGCAGAGGCCGCCAAACGGATGCAGCCGTGGTATATCTCCGATTTCCTCACCGGAACCGATTGCCGCAAGCGCGGCTTTGGCGCCCGGCGTGGGCTCGACGACCGCATCGAGCGCAGCGCCCGAAACGCCGGCATCCCGACGCTGGGTCTGGAGGCGCCGGAAAGCGGCCTTGCTGCGCTGGCCTCCATGCCGCTGGCGGATCAGGTCAAGATGCTGCGCCTCGATCTGCGCAGCGAGACCCGGCACGAAGACCTCTATGTCACCCTCTCCGAATCCTATTTCGACGACCGGCTGACCGAGGGGCGCATTGTCATGAGCTGGATGATCTACCGCGACCTCGACGTGCCGCGCCGCGAGGTGCACCGGCTGCTCGCCAGCTTTGACCGGGCCGTGCTGACCCAGCGCAATCGCGCCTGGGTTAAACGCCTGCGCGCCCGCCAGGACCCCCATCTGATTGTCGCCGTCGGCGCGGCGCATCTGGCCGGGGACACCGGTGTGCTGAACCTGCTGCAACGGGCCGGGTATCAACTGACCCCGGCCCGCAACTGATCCGGCCTGCACCGGACTCGCCAGGGCGCGGGGCTCACCCGCGATCAGCGGGCGAGTGAGAATTCCAGGATCGGAATGCCCCCCGTGGGACAGAGCCCATTGATTTTGGCCTCCACGGTCTGCGCTGCCCCGAAATAGCTGGCATCGGGTGTCAGCAGCTGCGGCTGGTTGTCCGCCGTGACCAATGGTGCATCGTCGATGTAAAGCTGCGCAGACAGATCACTGCATCCGGCGGTACTGTGAAAGGCGACCGAGAACTCCCGCGTCGTTGCAAAACCGCCCAGCAGGATATTGTGCCCCGGCAGCACATCGACCTGCACGGTATCGCGCTGGGTGGCGGCATCACTCACCGAGGCCCAGGTGCACTCCAGCACCTTGCCCGCCCCGGCCTCACGCAGCGCAAGGGTTTTCGCGTCCACAAAGGCGGCGCCGCTTTCGTTGACGGGCCAGCGGTACTCTCCGGCCTCTGTCACCAGCAGAAAACTGGGGAACTCCTGATCGTTGGAGATACCCTCGCAGGTGATGCGGATCAGGTGGCGGTTGGCGAGGCCGTTGATGATCCATTGTTTGTCCACGTCCAAACCCTGCCAGCTGCCGCTGTAGAATGCTGCCGGTTCCGTTGTGGCCACGTCTTTGGGCGCGCTGTCGTCTTCGGCCAGCGCGACGCCAGCCGTCACCTGCAACAACAGCCCCCCGGCCCCGCCGACCACCCTGCGAAATACACTCATCATCTGAAATCCCTCCTCTTTACCAATCACGGTTACCAATCACGGCCCCCGCCGCCTTCGCAGGTTTACATGCCCCCCGACCCCGGGCAACTGCCCCTTGCGTTGCGGTGCCACCTTAAAGGGGGCCGTGACCGAGCCATGCGCTGCGCAGAACTCCGTCGCCCACCCGTGGCGGGGTGACAAACCCTGCCCCGCTGGTGTAAGGCGCGGCAACAGACCCCGTCAGACAGGATTGACCTCATGACCATTCAAGTTTTCGGCCACAAATCTCCCGACACCGATTCCACCGGCTCCGCGATCATCTGGGCCTGGTATCTGAACGAGGTGAAGGGCGAAGCCGCCACCCCCGTCCTCTTGGGCGCGCCGAACACCGAAGCCGCCTTTATGTTGCAGCGCTGGGGCTTTGAGCAGCCCGCAATCATCGCCGATGTCGAGGCCGACGCGCCGGTGGTGATCGTCGACACCAACAACCCCGCCGAGCTGCCCGCCTCCATCAACAGCGCCGACATCCGCGCCATCATCGACCACCACAAGCTGGTCGGTGGCCTGGAAACCAAGGGTCCGATCGACATCACAGTGCGCCCGCTGGCCTGCACCGCGACCATCATGCACGACCTGATGGGCACCGATGCCGACCGCATGCCCGACGACATCAAGGGCGCGGCGCTGACCTGCATCCTGTCGGACACGCTGGAATTCCGCTCCCCCACCACCACGCCGCATGACCGCGCCGTGGCGGAGAAGCTGGCCAAGGATCTGGGCCTCGACGTCACCGACTACGCCGCCGAGATGTTCGCCGCCAAATCCGACGTCTCCGCCTTTTCCGATGCAGAGCTGATCCGCATGGACTCCAAGGAATACGAGGTCGACGGCACCAAGTTCCGCGTCTCCGTGCTGGAAACCACCGCGCCGGACATCCCGCTGGGCCGCAAGGACAGCCTGATGGAGACCTTCAAGACTGTTCAGGCCGAGGACGGCGTCGATCAGGTGCTGCTGTTCGTGGTCGACATCCTGAAGGAAGAAGCCACCCTGCTGGTGCCCAACGATCTGGTGAAATCCGTGGCCGAAAAGAGCTTTGACGCCAGTGTCGAGGGCGACCTCGTGGTGCTGCCGGGCGTGATGTCGCGCAAGAAGCAGATCATCCCGAACCTCAAGGTCTGATCGCGCTGGCGGTCCCGGACCTCCCTAACATGCAAAACGCCCGCTGCCTGCAGCGGGCGTTTTTCCGTTTTGAAACAGGTCCTGTTGATTATCGCGCGTTGCGCAGCCCGACCTGACCATCAATCTGGGCCTTGGTGGCCAACACTGTCGCCACCCGCCGACGGTCCGGCGGATGGGTGCCCCAGATCGAATAGCCGCCACTGGTGCCGGTGGCCGCCTCGGAGCGGGCAAAGAACTTCGCGCCCTCTACCGGATCATAGCCTGCGTCATAGGCGATGCGAGTGCCCAGCGTGTCGCTCTCCAACTCGTAGGATTGCGAATAGACAATCCCGCCCGCCGTCGCGCCAACACCAAGCCCCAGCCCCACCGCATCACCACTGTCGCCCACCAGCCCGGCGAGCGCACCGCCAATCAGCGCCCCCGCCAGCACTTGCTGCTGCTGTTTTTCCACGTGCCGTCCGATCAGATGACCGTATTCATGCGCCAGCACAAAGGCGACCTCGTCATCGCTGCCGGTGTCCTGGATCAGCGGCAGCGAAATGCGGATCACCGGCTGGCCGTTCTGATAGGTGAAATAGGCGTTGCGCTCCGTCATCTGCCGGTCGATGGCGATATCGACGTTGCAATTGACGCCGGTTCTCAACCGCTGGCAGGTCTCGCGCCCCGCTCGCATCACCCGGGGCTCCACCCGGGCAAACCGCGCCTCGGCGGCGGATCTGGACAGGGTGGCCGGTGGCGGGCTGCGACGCGCTTCGGCAAAGAGGCGTGCCGCCTCCTCGGAGTGAACACCGCCGCTGTCGGGCAACTCGTAGGTGGTGCCACAGGCACTGACGACAAGGCATATCCCGCCCGCAAGCAGCGCGCGACAGGAGGAACCGGGGGACCGCAGAAACATCATGAAGGTATCGCTCTATCTGGCAGGGAAACGGATCTGACCGCGACGCAGATTAGCAGCGTCTGCGCCCGCTACAAGAGGCGTTGCAGGCGTCGGCGAACGCTCACCTCAAGACGCGTTTGGCAGCGCAAGCGCCTGCTGCAGGAAACCGCGCGCATCCCGTGCCGCCACATCATCCGGATGGCGGAATTTCAGATGTCGGCGCGCCTTGCCCTTGCCCTCCAGATATCCCTGCGGATCCGCAAAACGCGCCCCCTGCGAGAACTCGAGCGAGACATGTTCGGTATAGGTAAACAGCCCGCCGACAAACTGGTCGCTCGCGGGGTCGGGCGCGATCACCACGCCGCCGTATTTCGGCAGATAGCGCGCATCGGGGGCCAGATCCGCGACGATCAGGCGAATCGCGGCATCAATCTCCGCGATCACCTCCGGGGGCAGCTTGCTCATGTGCCGTCTCCTTGTTGCCATGACGTTGTCATGCCCGTGTCCCTTGTCACATCTGTCGCGCCTTGCGGCATGTCCCGCCCCCCCGCGCGAACAGGCAGCAAAGGCGTGCGGGTCCGACAGCGGGGCTGCGACTGGGCTCTGAACCTAAGGCCGCCAAATTGGCGCGCTGCCCGCCGCAAATCAACTCCGAAGCGCCTGCGCGGCGCCGTTCCCTTAAAAAACGCAATACAGCCATGCAGCCAACACGGGCGAGATATGCTATACAAAGCCGAAACCTTGCGCTATACGCGCGATCTTGACCCATCGGCGCCTCTGTGGCCCTGCGCCCCGTGCGCCTCACTTCGATATGAACGGATCCCCTCTTGATACCCACCTTGCAGCAGGCGCTAGAGCGCCGTGGTTACACTTCTCTCACGCCTGTGCAGGAGGCAGTCTCTGACCCAGAGCTGGCGGGAGCGGACCTGTTGGTGTCGGCACAGACCGGATCCGGCAAGACGGTGGGCTTTGGCATCGCCATTGCATCCACCATCCTCGAAGAGGACGGCCGCTTTGCCCGTGCCGGCACCCCGCTGGCGCTGGTGATCGCCCCGACCCGCGAGCTGGCGCTGCAGGTGAAGCGCGAGCTGACCTGGCTTTATGGTGATGCGGGCGCGGTGCTGGCCTCCTGTGTGGGCGGCATGGACATGCGCGACGAACGCCGCGCACTGGAACGCGGCGCTCATATCGTCGTCGCCACCCCGGGCCGTCTGCGGGATCACATCACCCGTGGTTCCATCGACCTAAGCGGCGTCGCCGCCGTGGTGCTGGACGAAGCCGACGAGATGCTCGACCTGGGCTTCCGCGAGGATCTGGAGTTCATCCTTCAGGAAACCCCGGAAGAGCGCCAGACCCTGCTGTTCTCGGCCACGGTGTCCAAGCCGATCGCCACGCTGGCGCAGACCTACCAGACCGATGCGCAGCGGATTTCCACGATCAACAAATCCGAACAGCACAGCGATATTTCCTATCTCAGCCATGTGGTTGCGCCGCATGACGTTGAAAACGCCATCATCAACGTGCTGCGCTTTCACGAGGCCCCAAATGCCATCGTCTTTGCCAATACCCGCGCCGCAGTGAACCGTCTGCTGACCCGGCTGTCGAACCGCGGTTTTCAGGTGGTGGCACTGTCGGGCGAGCTGAGCCAGGCGGAACGCGCCGGTGCCCTGCAGGCAATGCGCGATGGTCGCGCCCGGATCTGTGTGGCCACCGATGTGGCGGCGCGCGGCATCGACCTGCCGAACCTCGATCTGGTGGTGCATGCCGATCTGCCGTCGAGCCATGAGACCCTGCTGCACCGTTCGGGCCGCACCGGTCGCGCCGGGCGCAAGGGCGCCAGCGCGCTGATGGTCACGCCGCGCTCCGTCCGCAAGGCCGAGCGCCTGCTGCGCGATGCCAAACTGTCAGCGGAATGGGTCGATGCGCCCTCCGCCGACGAGGTGCGTGGCCGCGACATGGAGCGGATGCTGTCCGACGCTGTCTGGACCGAAGAGGCCCCCGAAAGCCAGGCGGAAACGCTGGCGAAACTGGTCGAGAGCTTCTCGGCCGAGCAGCTTGCCGCTGGCTATCTGCGCCTGTGGTCCGCCGCCCGCTCCGCGCCGGAAGAGCTGACCGATGTGGCCTCCGTGGATGCCCGCAAGAAGAAAGAAGACCGCGTGCCCTTTGGCCCCTCGGTCTGGTTTGCCATTGATGGCGGGCGCGACGCCGGTGCCGATCCGCGTCGCCTGCTGCCGATGCTGTGCAAGGCCGGTGGCATCGACAAATCCGCCATTGGTGCGATCCGCATCGTCGGCGACAAGAGCTATGCCGAGATTTCGCAGGACAAGGTCGATGGCTTCATGGCCACCCTTGGCGGCGAAATGGCGCTGGATGATGGCTCCGCGCTGGAGCGTTTGAACGAAGCGCCAAACCTGCCCGAACGCTCCAAACCGCCATTCCGCAAAGGTGGCGCACCCGGTGGCGGCAAGGGCCGTGGTGGCTTTGGCGGCGGCAAGCCCGGCTACAAGGGCGGTGATCGTGGTGACTACAAGGGCGGCGGCGACCGCAAGAGCGGTGGCGACTACAAGAGCGACCGCAAGCCTTATCGCGCCCGCGAGGACAGCACAGACCACCCGGTAAAACCGCGCGCGGCCAAACCACGCCCGTCCGGTGACAAACCCGCCTATGACAAACCCCGGGGCGACAAGCCGCGCGGGGACAAGGCGAAGTTTGACAAGCCGCGGTCGGACAAGCCCCGTGGCGACAAGCCGAAATTCGATAAACCGCGCTCGGACAAGCCGCGCAGCGACAAGCCCAAGGGCCCGCCGCCCCCGGCAGGCAAGCCCTCCAGCAAGAAGAACAAGGCCCGCGGTGCTTCGGATACCTCCAAGCGCTTCACCCCGCCCAGCAAGAGGGGCTAAGCCCCGCCCGGCCTTGTGAAACATAGACACATCGGCTTGCGCCCGTCCCGAAACCGGGGCGGGCGCAACTCATTTCGGGGCACGCGATCCGTTTCACCGAGCGCGCCCATTCGCCGGACGCCCCCGCCGCGCTCTGCCTGCATCTGGCCAAACGGCTGCCCCTGGCATAGGAAGGACGCATATTCCTTTCCCATGAGGCGCCCCATGAGCCAGATCATCTCCGCCCTTTCCGAGGTCTCCGCCGACTACAAGGCCCTGTTCGTCGACCTCTGGGGCTGCGTGCACAACGGCATCACCGCCTACCCCGACGCGGTGGCCGCACTACAGGCCTATCGCAAGCGGGGCGGCGTCGTGGTGCTGGTGACCAACTCGCCCAAACCCCGCGCCGGGGTGGCCGAACAGCTGAGCCAGTTCGGGGTCCCCGATGACGCCTATGACACCATCTCCACCTCTGGCGATTCTGCCCGCGCGGCAATGTTCACCGGCGCGGTGGGCAGCAAGGTCTATTTCATGGGCGAGTGGGAGCGCGATGCGGGCTTTTTCGAACCGATGAAGGTGATCCACGATCCCGTCGAGATCACCCGCGTGCCCCTGAAAGAGGCCGAGGGCATCGTCTGCTGCGGCCCCTTCGACACCATGGCCGATCCGGAAGTGAACCGGGCGGAGTTCCTCTACGCCAAGCAGATGGGGATGAAGCTGCTGTGCGCCAACCCCGACATCATCGTCGACCGCGGCGAGGTGCGGGAATGGTGCGCCGGGGCGCTGGCGAAGCTCTATACCGAGATGGGCGGCGAGAGCCTCTATTTCGGCAAGCCCTACCCGCCGATCTACGATCTGGCGCGTCGCCGTCTGAGCGAGATCGGTCATGATGTCAGTGACCGCGAGATCCTGGCGATCGGCGACGGCCCGCACACGGATATCTCCGGCGGCATGGGCGAAGGCGTGGACACGCTGTTCATCACCGGCGGGCTGGCGGCCAAGGACACCAAGACCGACCAACAGCCCGCCCCGGCCGCGCTAGAGACCTATCTGGCACAAGAGCAGGTGGCCCCGACCTACAGCATCGGCTTTCTACGTTAACGCTGGCGTCTGTGCGCCTATCGGGCCCGTTTGCTCCACCCGGAGCGGGCGGGCCTTTTGCTGTCGCCCGTCAGGGCGTCCGCTGGGATACCTGCGCCATAAGGGCCGGGCGGGCGGGCTTGACTTTCTGCAGCTGCGAGGTAATAAAATTACCAAACACGCAATTCAGCGGTCTATTTATTACCGCTCAAATCCTTCAGGGAGGCAGGGATGTTGGACAATTTCCCCCGCGGCACCATCTGCATCGAAGACATCGAGATGGGCATGACCCGCTACCTGCGCAAGCAGATCACCGACCGCGACATCGAGCTGTTTGCCGAGGTCTCCACCGACCGCAACCCGGTGCATCTGGATGACGGCTATGCGCAGGACACCATCTTTGAAGGGCGCATTGCCCATGGCATGCTGACCGCCGGGCTGATCTCGGCAGTGATCGGCGAGCAGCTTCCCGGCCATGGCACCATCTACATGAGTCAGAACCTAAAATTCCTCGCCCCTGTACGCCCCGGCGACATGGTGCTGGCCGAGGTCGAGGTGACCGACATCCAGATCGACAAGCGCCGGGTGAAGCTGGATTGCCGCTGCATCGTCGAGGGCCAAAAGGTACTGGTGGGCGAGGCCATGGTGATGGCCCCCTCGCGCAAGTTCGACTGACGCGCGGCCGCACATCAGACCGCCTCGGGGATGCCCCCGGACGGAGTGCCGACGATGAAGCCGGTTCATTTTCATAGTCGGAGCCGATGATCGATCCAATAAAGAACGGGTCGCGGTACCGCTTGCTCAGGCATCTGGACAGGTCGCACAACGGCGCCTGCTGGGTGTGCATCTGCATCATCCACCCCCTTTTTATCGGGGCCGGTCGTTGCCTTAGACGCGGCGCTGCCCACAGCCATCCCGCGTCCCCATCTTGGTGATCGATCCCGGCCAGCCTAGCGCCATCAAATGAGATCCCGGTGAAGCGGGCGCACGGCGGCAGCGCAACAGGTCCTTCAGACCGGGGTCGGTTGTCACGCTGCAGGAGCCTCCGGCGGGGATATTTACAAGAAGGTGAAACGGGGGAGACCGGCTCCCTCTCTGGCTCCGGTCCTTCGGGCAAGGGATTTCACGCGCTGGTCGCGCGGTAGAGGTCGCCACTGACCACAGCACTCTTGCGCCGCCCAGCCACGGCAGCTAGGGAAGCGCCATGCGCATCATCCGGGACTATCAATTTGTCGAAGAGCAGGATCGCGGGGCCACCGTCGCGATCGGCAATTTCGACGGCGTTCATCGCGGCCATCGTTCGGTGGTGGATCTGGCACGTCAGGCGGTACCAGACGCTCCGCTGGGCGTGATGACCTTCGAGCCGCATCCGCGTGAATTCTTTGCCCCCGACGCACCACCCTTCCGGCTGATGTCGGCAGAGGCCCGCGCGCATCGGCTGGAGAAGATCGGTGTCGAGAAGCTCTATCAGCTGAATTTCAACCACGCGCTGTCGTCGCTTCCCCCCGAAGAGTTTGCCCGCAAGGTGATCTTTGAAGGTCTCGGGCTGGCGCATGTGGTGGTGGGCGCCGACTTCTGCTTTGGCAAGGGGCGGGCCGGCACCGCCAAAGATCTGCAGCGCTTCGGCCAAGAGATGGGCTTTGGCGTCACCATCGCGCCCTTGATGGAATATTCCGAGCACACCGTTTCTTCCACCGCGATCCGCACCGCCCTGAGCGAGGGCCGCCCGCGCGACGCCGCCGCCATGCTGGGTCATTGGCACCGCATCGAGGGTGAGGTGATCGGCGGCGAGCAGCGCGGCCGCGAGCTTGGCTTTCCCACCGCGAACCAGTCCATCGACGGGTTGCACCCGCCTGCTTTTGGCGTTTATGCGGTGCTGGTGGATGTGCTCGACGGCCCCCATATGGGCAGCTACCACGGTGCCGCCTCAGTCGGGGTGCGGCCGATGTTTGACGGCGACCAGCCCAACATCGAGACCTATCTCTTTGATTTCAAGGGCAACCTCTATGGTGCGCATCTGTCCGTCGGATTGGTGGATTTCTTGCGCCCGGAGCTGACATTTGACGGGCTGGAGCCCTTCATCGCCCAGATGCACGCCGATTGTGATCAGGCGCGCGCCATCCTCAACGCACTCTGAGAGGGCGGATATGACCAATCAGATCGACCGCAACGGTCTCGTTGACCGATTTTGGGAAAAGAAGCCGCTGAAGACGCTCTCCCCGCGCGAGTGGGAAGCGCTGTGTGACGGCTGCGGCAAATGCTGCCTCAACAAGCTGGAAGACGAGGACACCGGCGAGGTGGCGCTGACGCGTGTGGCCTGCCGCCTGCTGGACGATCAGTCCTGCCAATGTGCGCATTACGAGACGCGGCACAGTTTCATTCCCGAATGCATCGTGCTGCAGCCCGAAAACCTCGACACCCACGCCTATTGGATGCCGCAGACCTGCGCCTATCGCCGGCTGTGGGAGGGCAAATCCCTGCCCGACTGGCACCCGCTTGTGACCGGCGATCCGGACAGCGTGCACCGCGCCGGGGTCTCGGTGCGCGGCATGACCGTGTCGGAATTCGACACGCCGCTGGAAGAATGGGAAGACTACATCATCGAAGAGCCGGTCTGAGCGCGGCGGACAACTGACCGGCCCTCGGGCCGATCAGTGACGGGTCAGGTTGTGGTCCAGAACGGGGCGATCACCTCCGCCACGGCCTCGGGATGTGTCACCGGCACCATATGGCCCGCGCCCGCTATGACCGCGACCTGCGCCTCCGGCATCCGCGCCGAGAGCGCCTGGGTGACCGCGGACATGATGGGCTGGGTCGCGCCCCCCTGCATCAGCAGAACCGGCATCGGCAGCGCCTCCAGTGCGCCGGGTGCCAGCAGACCGGCGGCGTCGTCATAGACCTGACTGTCGCAGTCCATCACCGCCGGGAAGGACCGTATCATCGCAGCGCGGGCGGTCTCCGGCAGGTCGGGCCATTTGGGGTGACCGGTGCCCCAGGCGCGGTTGAACAGGCGGGTGGCCAGCTCCACATCGCCTGCGGCGAAAGGCTCCCGCACCGCCATGTGATCGGCGCGCATCTGCGCCAAGGCTGCCGGGTCGCGCGCGCTGGCGGCGGCAAAGAGCACCGGCTCGATCAGGGTCAGCGTGCGCACCAGATCCGGGCGGGCCTGCGCCATCGCCAGCGCCACCGTGGCGCCAAAGGAATGGCCGATCAGATCGACGGGGGCACCCGCAGCCTCGACCTCAGCCGACAGCAGGTGCAGCCCGACCTCTGCATTGCGCTGCTGCAGCAGGCCCTGCCCGTCCCAGTCCGGGCTTTTGCCGTGCGACAGCATGTCGAAGGCCGCGCAGGACACCGCATCCTCGCCCAGGGCCGCCACCAGGCCGCGCCAGGCACCGGAATGCGCCAGCGAGCAATGCACCGCAAAGACGGGCCGCGTGCCCTGACCAAAGCGGCGGTGAAACACCTCTTGCGGCAATGCGCCCATGTCGAGGCTCATGCGCCCTGCTCCGCAAGGTGCAGGTCGAGGTCATCCAGTCGATCCTGCCCCCAGAACTTTGCCCCGTCCGAGGTCACATAAAACGGCGCGCCAAAAACGCCAGCGTTGACAGCGTCCTCGAGGTTACGCGCATAGATCTCCGCGCCGGTGAGAAGTCCGCTGTCGGCCAGCGCCGCGTCGAAACCGGCGCTTTCGAGCAGGGATTTCACCACATCATCCTGCGCGATGTCGCGATCCTCGGCCCAGATCGCGCGCAGGGTGCCATGCACCAGCGCGCCAAGATCACCGCCCCCCGCCTTCTGGGCCGCGATGATCGCGTAGGAGGACGGGGCCGCATTGGTGGGCCAATGCGCAGGCTTCAGGTTCAGCGGCAGGCCGGTGCGTTTGGACTGCCGCTCGATCTCGATCAGGCGGTAGTCCTGCCGCGCGGGGTGCCGGTCCTTGGGGGGAGTGCCGCCGGTGCGCGCAAACAGCGTCATGATGTCGAAGGGCTTGTAGGTGATGGCAGCGCCGTGGCGGGCCGCGATCTCCTCCAACCGCTGCCCGGCAAGGTAGCTGAACGGCGACAGGGTAGAGAAATAATAGTCGATTGATGGGATCGATGCGGCCATGGGACGAATTCCTCGTGCTTAGAACTAGGCCTGACCCTATGTGCGTGTTAAGCGGGGTTCAATATCACGAATCTGTCACATTGCTGCCCGGGGATAAACAGCCAATGCCGACCTTGAACGAACCCAAGCTGATCGCTGGGAACGCCAATCTTCCTCTCGCCCAATCCATATCGCGCCGTATGAGCATGCACCGGGGGGTCGATCAGAACCTGGTGAATGCTCGGGTCGAGCGTTTCAATGATGGCGAGATCTTTGTCGAAGTCTACGAGAACGTGCGCGGCGAGGATATGTTCATTATCCAGCCGACCTCGAATCCGGCCAACGACAATCTGATGGAGCTTCTGATCATCGCGGATGCGCTGCGCCGATCTTCGGCACAACGGATTACCGCGGTCATTCCGTATTTCGGCTATGCCCGTCAGGACCGCCGCACCAAGGCACGCACGCCCATCTCTGCCAAGATGGTCGCCAACATGCTAACAGGTGCCGGCATCGAGCGCGTGCTGACCATGGATCTGCACGCCGCACAGATCCAGGGCTTCTTCGACATTCCGGTGGACAACCTTTACGCCAGCCCGATCTTTGCGCTGGACGTGAAGGCACAGTTCAAGGACCAGATGGACGACCTGATGGTGGTCTCGCCCGACGTGGGCGGCGTGGCCCGCGCCCGCGAGCTGGCCAAGCGCATCAACGCGCCGCTGTCGATCGTCGACAAGCGCCGCGAAAAGGCCGGCGAGATTGCCGAGATGACCGTCATCGGCGACGTCAAGGACAAGATCTGCCTGATCGTCGATGACATCTGCGACACGGCAGGCACCCTGTGCAAGGCAGCGCAAATCCTACTCGACAACGGCGCCAAGGAAGTTCACGCCTACATCAGCCACGGCGTCATGTCCGGCCCGGCGGTGGAGCGCGTGACCAATTCGGTGATGAAGTCGCTTGTGCTGACCGACTCGATCCAGCCGACCCAGCAGATTCTGGACGCCCCGAACATCCGCATCGTGCCCACCGCACCGCTGTTCACCCAGGCGATCCTGAACATCTGGCACGGCACCTCGGTGTCCTCGCTGTTCGAGGACAAGACCCTGATCCCGATCTACGAGTCGCTCTACAATAGCCAGAGCTAAGATCCCTCAGATCTCATCAAAACACCCCACGAGATGTCGTGGGGTGTTTTTTTGTGGACGGCCCTCAAATGCAACCCGCCATACGTGCGGCTGTTCGTTGGGCTTGGCACGGGCAAGAGTGGGTCAATGGTTCTCGATCTCATTGGTCTGCATCAGTCCTGCAAGCGCTGTTTTCCCATCGCCTGAACAGAATGCCGTCAAGAACATCAAGTTTTCCTAGCGGCTCCGTCGAGTGTTTGAATTCAATTTCCAGAGAACCAAGCGCAAAACTCATGCCGGAGTCAAAATTCACCGCGACGACTTCGGCTCTTTCTCGTGTGAAGTCTGATGGCTCTTGATCCAAATAGTATCTGAACGTGGCCTTTCGACCGTCCATTTTCAGGACGACCATCCTCATTTGTGTAGAGATTTCACCACTCAGGCTCTTTACCGCCCAAATAAACGTTTGGTCATCTAAAGCCATCGCAAACCTCTGATCTAGCTGTTGAAAGAACACTGTCCGGTTTTCAAAGACACCGCAACAGACAGCAGCTTCATCCCGCCCGGCTGACCTAGCGGTCAGCGCCGCTGACAACGCCTATTTCTGCATTGAGGTGATCCTTCTGCGGCACATGCCCGGCCGGTCTGGCATTCTACCGGAAAACCCGATTGGGCCGCATGATGGCGCCCCTTGTCACACCGCAGAGCGCGGTTTGACGCACCCACAACGCCTGACAGGTCCTTACCATCCCCCCAGACGAAAGCTGTCCCATGAGACCAGTCGACCTCCCGCGCCTTGCCGCCCTGGTCTTCACCGCCGTGACCTGCGTTGTGCTGGGCGACACCGCTGGAAAGCTACTGACCGCAAGGGGGCGAACCGGTGGTGGTGGCATGGTCGCGTTTCCTGATTGCGGCGCTGGTGCTGCTGCCATTCAGAGGATTTGCGTGAAATTGTCGATAAAATACCTACCTCCGGCGCAGCCTCATGTCTCCGGCTCAGCCAGAAGTTGTCAGACCCGCCCGTATATGCTGTTCTCTGCGTGCATGAGGTGGCGGAGTGACGCGCGACCGCACAGATCCAGATCGAGGAGACCCCTGATGATGCTCGGACACCGGTTTTTTGCCTCTCCGGCCTGTCTGGTGGGCCTGTCTGGCGGCCTCTCTGACGCCCTGACGGCCCGATTTGTCCTGCCTCTCTTGGCTAGCCTCGCCGGAGTTTCGAGTGCAGCGGCCGAAGAGCAGCGCTTTGCCGCCTATATCACCGGATACGGGTTCTGGGACAATACACCGCCGGGCACGGCCATCATCTCGCACCCGGTCAAGCACCGGCGCGCGGGCGGCAGTGGCACCCATGACGATCCGGTCACCCTGGCGGTGGGGCATGCGCTCCATGGGCCGCATGAGATCCTCGATTTCCCGCCCGGCACGATGCTCTACCTGCCCCGGATCAAGAAATACGCGGTGGTCGAAGACACCTGCGGCGATGGCCCCCGGCCTCAGGACGGCCCCTGTCACACCGGCGCCCGCGGCCATATCTGGCTCGACCTCTATGTAGGGGGACAGACCGTCACCCCCACGCAGGCCGAGCAGTGTCAGTACAGGATCACCGCGGTACAGATGGTGTACCTGAACCCGGCGCCGCATTACGAGGTTCACCCCGGCGAGGTTATCGGTTCCGGCTGTGCGGTATTCTAAGGGCGGGCCCCGGCCCTAGCCCCTGGCCTACCCCGCCCGCCGCAGCCGCAGCGCATTGGTCAGAACCGAGACCGACGACAGCGCCATCGCTCCGGCCGCAAAGACCGGCGACAGCAATATGCCGAACGCGGGATAAAGCGCGCCCGCCGCCAGTGGGATCAACGCGGCGTTGTAGACAAAGGCCCAGCCGAGGTTCTGGCGGATGTTCATCAGCGTCTTGTGCGAGATACGGATCGCCGTCACCACACCACTCAGGTCGCCCGACATCAGGACCACATCGCCGGCCTCGATCGCCACATCGGTGCCGGTGCCGATGGCGATGCCTACGTCCGCTTGCGCCAAGGCCGGTGCGTCATTGATCCCATCCCCGACAAAGCCCAGCTTGCGCCCGCGCGAGGCAAGATCCCTGAGCGCGGCCACTTTGCCCTCAGGCGCAACACCTGCGACCACATGGGAGATGCCCAGATCGCGGGCAATGGCCTCTGCCGTGGCCGGGGCATCGCCGGAGATCATCGCCACATCCTTGCCCATGGCGCGCAGCGCTTTAATGGCCGCGGCACTGGTGGGTTTGATCGGGTCTGCCACCGCCAGCAGCGCCGCAAGCTGGCCGTCGATGGCGGTGTAGAGCACGCTTTCACCCCGGTTGGCGCGCTCCAACGCCTCTGCCGCCAGCGCATCGACGCTGATACCGGCCTCCGACATCAGCCGCGCGCTGCCGATATGGATCTCGCGCCCGGCAACCTTGGCGGTGACACCGCGGGCTGTGTGGCTCTGGAAATCGCTGACCTCCGCGAGGGTCAGGCCCTCGTCCTGCGCAGCTGTCACTAGCGCGCGGGCTATGGGATGCTCAGAACGCGCCTCCACCGCGGCCACCGCACCCAGCACCTCGGCGCGCTCAAACCCTGCGGTTGGGTGCAGCGCCACCAGTGATGGGCGGCCCTCGGTCAGGGTGCCGGTCTTGTCAAAGGCGATGATGTCGACCTCGTTGAGGGATTGCAGCGCGTCGCCCTTGCGAAACAGCACGCCAAGCTCCGCGGCGCGCCCCGTCCCCACCATGATCGAGGTCGGCGTTGCCAGCCCCATGGCGCAGGGACAGGCGATGATCAGTACCGACACCCCGGCCACCAGGGCGTTGGTCACTGTAGGCTCCGGCCCCACCATCAACCATACGGCCACCGTCAGCAGCGCCAACCCCATCACCACTGGCACAAAGCGCAGGGTGACCTTATCCACGAGGCTCTGGATCGGCAGTTTGGCGCCCTGGGCGTCCTCCACCATGCGGATGATCTGCGCCAGCGTCGTGTCCGCGCCAGTCCGGGTCACATGCACGGTGAGGCTGCCCTCGCCATTTACAGTGCCGCCGGTGACCGCAGCGCCTGTGGCTTTCTCCACTGGGATCGGCTCGCCCGAAATCATGCTCTCATCCACATGGGCGCTGCCCTCAAGCACCTCGCCATCGGTGGGGATGCGTTCGCCGGGGCGCACAAGGATGCGATCACCGGGCGCAAGATCATCCACCTCCACATCCTCGGGCTGGCCATCTTTGGTCAGCCGGCGGGCATGGCGGGCCTGCAAGCCCACCAGCGCCTGAATGGCAGCCCCCGTGCGGCCCTTGGCGCGGGCCTCCAGCCAACGGCCAATCAGGATCAGGGTCACGATCATCGCTGCGGCCTCGAAATAGACAGCACGCACATCGGCGGGCAGCAGGGCTGGGACAAAAGTGGCCACCAGAGAGTAGATCCACGCGGCCCCTGCCCCCAGCGCCACAAGGCTGTTCATGTCCGGTGCGCCCTTGCGCAAGGCGGGCAGACCCAGCGCGAAAAAGGCCCGACCGGGGATGAACAGCACCGCCGTGGTCAGTACGGCCTGGATCACCCATGAGGTCTGCATGCCGATGGTCTGCGCGATCCAGTGATGCACCGCCGGGACCATGTGGCCGCCCATTTCCAACAGAAACACCGGCAGGGTCAGCACGGCGGCGATCCAGACCTGACGACGCAGATCGCGCGCCTCGCGGTGCTTGCGGGCGCCGCGGTCCTCACTGTCGCGTGCCTCTGCCGGGCGGGCGCGATAGCCAGCCTCCGTGCTGGCCGCCGCCACCTGAGAGGGCGTCACCACCCCTTGCAGGATCTCCACCTGCGCGCTTTCGGCGGCGAGGTTTACATTTGCCGAGACCACACCGGGCAGCGCCTCGATCGCACGTTCCACCCGGCCCACGCAGCTGCCGCAGGTCATGCCCGCGATGGACAGCTGCACAGTCTGGTGCCGCGCCGGTTTGCCCAGATCGCGCAGGGCGCTGTCGGCCTGCTGCAGAGCCTCCGGTGTGGTGGCGGTGATCTGCGCGGTCTCATTGGCGAGGTTCACCGAGACATCACTGAGGCCCGGCAGCGCGGCCAGGGTGCGGTCGACACGGCCCACGCATCCGGCGCAGGTCATGCCCTCAATCGAGAGGCGGGCGGTGATCGGTTGGGTCATGGAACGACTCCGTTATTGCCTGTTGTCTTCCATGTAGGGCTTCCAGTCACTGGAGGCTCAAGGGGAAATTTGAGATTTTCATCGTGCCGCGCGCAATACCCAAGCTTCCCCCGACCGGGAACCAGCCAGACGGTGCCGTTATTGGCCGTCACACTTCTGCATCTGCACGGACTCCCGCACACGGATCACATCGCCAGCGCTCATCCCGATCCGTGCCATTAAAGCGTCCAGAGGAAACTCGGTCCGGATCAGCTTTTCATGTTTGCGCGTGTTTGAACCATTGGGCGAGACTTCTTTCAACATGGCGTAGCACTCGACGATTTTGCCCTGTTGTTCAAAGCGATAATCGGTAAAGCGCTTTCCGTTCACCAGCGTATAATCATAGACGTCATCCCCGAACCTGACATGCTCCGAGACCACCTTGGCAAAGCTGTACCCAGTCATGTCGCGGTTCTGATACTGCCACACATGGGTCAGTTCATGCGCCATCAACCATCGGTCACTGTTGATTGGGCTTTGAGAGATATCCGACGAATAGTATTCACGGTCAAAGAACACTGTATTGCCCACCACCAGTGCGTCGGCGCCGAACAGTGATGGTAGGGACGCAATCTTTTGCGAGTTTTCGCCGGCGCTGCCCGCCGCTGTTCCGAGTTCGCGTTCCAACTGCTGCTTCGCAACTCTGCGCCCTCGGGCCTCGTTCCCGGAAAACCGCACATCTTCAAACGCCAAGTTCTGCGTAAAATACTGTGACCCGTAAGTAATCTCGCCATCAGTCATGGGGCGACTACAGGCGGCAAGCGCTAATCCGGACATCATCAAACCAATAGAGCGAAACCACATTTCAATACCTCTCCTGAACACCAAATGCGCACACAACGCAGGGGGGTATCAAATGCAGTGCTCGCACCACTTGCAAGTTTAATATTGCCGACCGCGAATATGAGATGTGTTCTTTCCGGGTCAGTGCAGAGAGCCGCTGCCGTCCCCTACTCCACGTCCCAGTCATCCTCGAACGGCAGATCGCCAATCGCCATCCAGGACACCCGCACGCGGGCAACGCGGCTGTCGGACCAGGTGCGGAACACGATATCAAAGCCCTCGGCCGAGATCTCCTCGGCCACCAGTTCCGCGCGATAGGCGGCGGCGTGGTCCATGTCCATCAGAGAAGCCGTGAGATGCACCGCAGGCGGGGCAGCAAACGCCTCGTCAAAACGCAGGTGCAGGCGGCGCTCGCGCTCTCCCTCTCCGGTCCACATGGTGCCGCCGGACTCAAATTCAGAGAAGATCTCTGCATCACCCTGAATAATCCCGGTGCGTGCGCTGTGAAGACGAGTGGAGTGCAAGGCGAACCTCAAAGGTAAAATATGCGACAAAGTGAAACTATCGCGGGTTTCTTACCAAAAAGAAACCGGCCTGCGTAAACAGGCCGGTTTCAAAGATTTCAGTCTGACGACAGGCGTCAGAGGCTCATGTGGGTCCCGAGCGCTTCCATGTCCGAAAGCAGCTTGGCCGCGTCTTCCACCAGACCGTGCTCGGAGTCATCGTCCTTGGCGGTCTTGTACATGGCGCGGGCTTCCTCGATGAGCTCGTCCATATGGGCGCGGGTCATCTCGTCCATCGGAATTGCCCGCTCCGCGAGGACCGAAAGGCCCTCTGCAGTGATCTGGGCAAAGCCGCCGGTGACAAGATACTCCGACGATCCTTCAGGCGCATCGACCTTCAGGATGCCCGGACGCAGGGTGGTGAGGGTCGGCGCATGCAAAGGCATGGCCGTCATGTCACCCTCGGACCCGGGGATCTGGACCGCGCTGGCCTGAAGCGAAGCAAGGCTCCGCTCCGGGCTGACGAGGTCGAATTGCATCGTATCAGCCATAAGGGCCCTCCTTAGGCCGCGTCAGCAGCCATTTTTTCGGCTTTGGCGATCACTTCGTCGATGCCGCCAACCATGTAGAAGGCGCCTTCGGGCAGGTGATCGTATTCGCCGGCCACAACCGCCTTGAACGAAGAGATGGTGTCCTCGAGGGAAACCTGCACACCGTCAGAACCGGTGAAGACCTTCGCAACGTCGAACGGCTGGGAGAGGAAACGCTGGATTTTCCGCGCACGGGTCACGGTCAGCTTATCTTCTTCCGACAGTTCGTCCATGCCGAGGATGGCGATGATGTCCTGCAGCGACTTGTAGCGCTGGAGGATCTGCTGAACCTCGGAGGCCACCTTGTAGTGCTCTTCGCCAACGATCTGCGGGTCCATCAGGCGCGACGAGGAGTCGAGCGGGTCCACAGCCGGGTAGATGCCCAGCTCGGAGATGGCACGGTTGAGAACGGTGGTTGCGTCGAGGTGCGCAAAGGTGGTTGCCGGCGCGGGGTCGGTAAGGTCGTCCGCGGGAACATACACAGCCTGGATCGAGGTGATCGAGCCGTTCTTGGTGGAGGTAATACGCTCCTGCATCGCACCCATGTCGGTGGCCAGCGTCGGCTGGTAACCCACAGCGGAGGGGATACGACCCAGAAGTGCGGACACCTCGGAACCGGCCTGCGTGAAGCGGAAGATGTTGTCCACGAAGAACAGAACATCGGTGCCGGACTGGTCGCGGAACTGCTCGGCCAGGGTCAGGCCGGTCAGCGCAACACGGGCACGCGCACCCGGAGGCTCGTTCATCTGACCGTAAACCAGAGCAACCTGCGACTCTTCGAGGTTGTCGGGCTTGATCACGTTGGATTCGATCATCTCGTGGTAAAGGTCGTTGCCTTCACGGGTCCGCTCACCAACACCGGCGAACACGGAGTAACCCGAGTGCACTTTTGCGATGTTGTTGATCAGTTCCATGATGAGAACGGTTTTACCAACGCCGGCACCGCCGAAGAGGCCGATCTTGCCGCCTTTGGAATAGGGCGCCAGCAGGTCGATGACCTTGATGCCGGTTTCCAGAACCACGGATTCGGTGGACTGCTCGGAGAACTCCGGAGCAGGCTGGTGGATCGCGCGGTGCTCGGTCGCGTTGACCGGCTCACCTTCGTCGACCGGCTCGCCGACGACGTTCAGGATGCGGCCCAGGGTTGCGTTGCCGACCGGGATGGTGATCGGAGCGCCGGTATCGGCCACGGCCTGACCGCGCACGAGACCCTCGGTGGCGTCCATAGCGATGGTGCGGACAGTGTTCTCGCCGAGGTGCTGTGCCACCTCAAGAACGAGTTTCTTGCCATTGTTGTCGGTGGTCAGGGAGTTCAGGATCGCCGGCAGGTCGCCGTCGAACTGGACGTCCACAACGGCGCCGATGACCTGAACCACCTTGCCTTTTGCATTTGCCATTTGTTCGTCTCCGGTTGTCTCTTAGAGCGCCTCGGCGCCCGAAATGATTTCAATCAGCTCGTTGGTGATGACGGCCTGACGCGAGCGGTTGTACTCGATGGTCAGCTTGTCGATCATCTCGCCCGCGTTGCGGGTCGCATTGTCCATCGCGCTCATCCGAGCCCCCTGTTCGGAGGCCCCGTTTTCCAGCAGCCCCGCAAAGATCTGGGTGGCGACACCGCGCGGCAGGAGATCCGCAAGGATCGCCTCTTCGCTTGGTTCGTAATCCACCGGACCGGATGCGGCATCGGCGTCGTCAGCATCGAATTGAGCAGGAATGATCTGCTGTGCGGTCGGGATCTGGGTCACGACGTTCTGGAACTTCGCGTAGAACATCGTCGCAACGTCGAACTCACCCGCGTCGAAACGTGCCAGCACGTCCTTGGCGATGTTCTGCGCGTCGACATAACCCAGGCGCTTCACCTCGGTCAGATCCACATGGCCGATGAACAGCTCGCCGAACTCGCGCTTGAGAACGTCGCGGCCTTTTTTGCCCACGGTGAGGATCTTCACGGTCTTGCCAGCCGCCTGAAGTTCTTGCGCCTTCAGACGTGCCAACTTGGCGATATTGGCATTGAAGCCACCGCACAGGCCGCGTTCGGCGGTCATGACCAACAGGAGCTGAACCTGATCCGAGCCGGTGCCCGCGAGGAGCTTCGGCGCGGTATCGCTTTGGCCGACAGAAGCTGCCAGCCCCGCCATCACGGCATTGAACCGTTCGGCGTAGGGGCGTGCATCCTCAGCCGCTTCCTGGGCGCGGCGAAGTTTCGCCGCCGCGACCATCTGCATGGCTTTGGTGATCTTACGAGTGTTTTTCACACTCGAGATCCGGTTTTTGAGGTCCTTGAGAGAAGGCATGTGCTGTCTCTCTCCTTACGCGAAGTCTGCGGCGAATTCGTCCAGAACAGCCTTCATCTTCTCGAGCGGTTCACCCTTCTTGAACTTGGGATCTTCATTGGTGATCCAAGCCAGGAAGTCGGCCTTCTTGGTACGCAGGAAGGTCAGCAGTTCCGCTTCAAAGCGGCCCACTTGCTTCACGTCGACATTGTCGAGATAGCCGTTGGTGCCCGCGAAGATGACGCAGACGATTTCGGAGTTGGTCAGCGGCGAATACTGCGGCTGTTTCATCAGCTCGGTCAGACGCGCGCCACGGGCCAGCAGTTTCTGGGTCGCGGCGTCGAGGTCGGAGCCGAACTGAGCAAAGGCAGCCATCTCGCGGTACTGGGCGAGAGACAGTTTCACCGGACCGGCGACGGAGGACATCGCATCGGTCTGAGCCGAGGAGCCCACACGGGAGACCGACAGACCGGTGTTCACGGCCGGACGGATACCCTGGTAGAAGAGTTCGGTTTCCAGGAAGATCTGACCGTCGGTGATGGAGATCACGTTGGTCGGAATAAACGCGGACACGTCGCCGCCCTGGGTTTCAATGATCGGCAGCGCGGTCAGCGAGCCGGAACCGAAATCTTCGTTGAGTTTCGCGGAACGCTCCAGCAGGCGGGAGTGGAGGTAGAACACGTCACCCGGATACGCTTCACGGCCCGGCGGGCGGCGCAGCAGCAGGGACATCTGACGGTAGGCCACGGCCTGCTTGGAGAGGTCATCATAGATGATGAGCGCGTGCTTGCCGCTGTCGCGGAAGTATTCGGCCATCGCGGTCGCGGCGTAGGGTGCCAGGAACTGCATCGGCGCCGGGTCGGACGCGGTCGCGGCCACAACGATGGAGTATTCCATCGCGCCGGACTCTTCCAGTTTCTTCACCAGCTGCGCCACGGTGGAGCGCTTCTGACCAACCGCAACATAGACGCAGTAGAGCTTCTTGCTCTCGTCGTCGCCTGCCGCTTCGTTGTAGGATTTCTGGTTCAGGATGGTGTCCAGGGCGATCGCGGTCTTACCGGTCTGACGGTCACCAATGATCAGCTCACGCTGGCCACGGCCAACGGGGATCATCGCGTCCACGGACTTGAGGCCAGTTGCCATCGGCTCGTGCACGGATTTACGCGGGATGATGCCCGGCGCTTTCACGTCTGCAACTTTGCGCTCTTTGGCTTCGATCGGACCTTTGCCATCCAGCGGGTTGCCGAGGCCGTCCACAACGCGACCCAGAAGCTCGGGACCAGCAGGCACGTCCACGATGGAGTTGGTGCGCTTGACGGTGTCGCCTTCTTTAATGTCGCGGTCGGAGCCGAAGATCACCACACCGACGTTGTCGGATTCGAGGTTCAGCGCCATGCCCATGATGCCGCCGGGGAACTCGACCATTTCGCCCGCCTGGACGTTGTCGAGGCCGTAGACACGGGCGATACCGTCACCGACGGAGAGAACGCGGCCGATCTCGGCCACTTCGGCTTCTTGACCAAAATTCTTGATCTGGTCTTTCAGGATCGCAGAAATCTCTGCTGCTTGGATACCCATTTATCCGACCTCTTTCATTGCATTCTGTAGGGAGTTGAGCTTGGAGCGGATCGAACTGTCGATCATCTTCGAGCCCACTTTTACGACGAGACCGCCGATGATGCTCTCATCAACGGTGGCATTGATTTTGACCGTCTTGCCCACGCGCTCGGCGAGGGTTTTGGCCAGTTTTTCACTTTGGGTCTTGGTCAGCGCCTTGGCAGAGACGACATCTGCGGTGACCTCACCACGGGCCTCGGCAAGGCGCGCGCTCAACGCAGCGATCAGCGCCGGAACCGCAAACAGGCGGCGTTTGGCCGCCATCACGGACAGGGCATTGCGGAGCACTTCGTCAATCCCCATCTTCTCCGCTACGGCGGAGATGGCCGAAGCCTGCTCTTCGCGCGACACGAGGGGAGAAGAGATGAGAGTACGCAGGTCTTCGCTGTCAGCCAGCGCGGCTGCCAGATCGTTGATGCTTGTCTCGAGTTTATCAAGAGCATTGCTCTCGACAGCGATATCAAAGATCGCTGTGGCATAGCGGTCGGCAATGCCTGCGGAAATCGAAGCTGGTTCGGACACGTCCACCCTTCCGATATTATTTTGGCCCCGGTTTTTAATGCGTCCTGGCAGGTTGCATCCGGGGGCGTGAGGTCAACCCGATTTTGGCCGGGCATCGAAATCAGCGTGGATGTAGCAGAGCCTTTGCGACCTAGCAACTCCCTCTGTCTGCGACACAAAAAACCGATTTCTATGTTTTTCAATCACTTAACAAAAGTGCGACGCTTTATTGCAGGTCGGGCCGCAAAAAAATTACGTCCGCGAGCGAAGCGGATGCGATTCCGATGTGACAATTTGCGCTATTTCAGTACACCGGCGCATACAATGTCGAATCTCGCACATGAAGCGTCGACTGTGTCCCTCCCCACGCCAGCGACACTCCGAAGCGCGGCGGGGACGACCCCCGGCATGGGCGCCGGTCCCAAGAGATCAGGCCGGTTCAGCAACCGGATTGGACAGCCCCTCCAGAACCCGGATCGGGTTTGTGCGTCGCGATTTGATCATATGGCCCTTCTGCGGGTGGGTCTGCTTGGACACTTCGACCAGAAACACCCCCGCCGCCATCATTGCGGGCAACCGCCGTCCGAACCGCTCGATCATGGCGCCGGACTTGAGCCAGAACCGCCGTTGGCTCGGCAGGCGATAGAGCGCCGCCGCGTGGCGTTCGATCACAAACTGGTGCCCTCGGAGCTGATTTTCCACCTGGGTCAGCGTATAAGGACGGCCAAAGCCAAAGGGCGTGGCATCCGAACGCGCCCAGAAGCCGCCCCGGTTGGGCACGATGAAGATCGCCCGGCCGCCCGGCCCCAGAACCCGCCAGCATTCATCCAGAAGGTCGGAAGGCCGTTCCGAGGTTTCCAGCCCGTGCAACACCACCAGACGGTCGACCCGCCCCGTCTCCACCGGCCAGGAGGTCTCTTCGCACAGAATAGAGACATTGGGCATCCCCGCAGGCCATTGCATCACCCCCTGTGGCCCCGGCATTAACGCGAGCACGCGACGCGCCTCCGGCAGGTAGGGCCGCAACAGAGGGGCGGCAAAGCCAAAGCCCGCAACAGTCTCGCCTATCGCATCCGGCCACATGCGCAACAGCTGGCCCCGGATCGATGCTTGTGCCGCACGCCCCAGCGTACTGCGATAATAGAAGTTCCTTAGATCCTGCACGTCCAGATGCATTGCAGAGGCCCACTGCTTCGGTCAGTTTGGGGGCAGTCTAGCAATGTGAAAGCGAATGACCATGCCCGATCAAGCCTCTACCTCCGCTTCTGCCCTCGAAATCGTCACGGTCGCCTGCCTGTCGGACAATTACGCCTATCTGGTGAAGGGCCCCGACGGAGTTGCCGTGATTGACGCGCCAGAGGCTGCTCCGATCATCGACGCCCTTGAGGCGCGCGGCTGGACGCCCGCCGTGGTGATGATCACCCACCACCACCACGACCACGTCGGCGGCATCAAGGCGCTGCGCGACAGATACGGCTGCACGGTGATGGGCCCCAAGGCCGAGGCCGACAAGATCGCCGCCCAGGGCGAAGCGCTCGACATGGAGCTGGAGCCCGGATTTGAGGGCGGCACCGGCGCGGGACGCTGCCAGGTTCTGGCGGTTCCCGGCCACACGCTGGGTCATATCGCCTTCTACTACCCGGAAGGCGGCGCGCTCTTTACCGCCGACAGCCTGATGGCGCTGGGATGCGGACGCCTGTTCGAGGGGACACCGGCCATGATGTGGCAGTCGCTGACGTCGCTGGCCGCCCTGCCCGACGAGATCATGGTTTATTCCGGGCATGAATATACCCAGTCCAACGCCGCCTTCGCACTCAGTATCGACCCGGACAACGCCGCGCTGCAACGCCGGGCAAAAGAAATTGCGCAGGCGCGCGTAAAAAACGCCCCCACAGTGCCCGTCGCATTGGGCGTGGAAATAGCCACCAATCCATTCCTGCGCGCAGGCGATGCGGAAATGAAGAAAACCCTTGGCATGGAAGGGGTTGCAGACGTCGAGGTCTTTGCCCATATCCGGTCGGCAAAGGACAGGTTCTAACGCACCGGGGCTCTGCCTCATCAAATCTACGCAAGATATGTGAGCACAATGACGGGAATTGTGACCACAATCACGTAAAAAGCCCTTGAAGCTTACGCTCTATCAACCAAACTCTAACAGTATGAGGACATGGTTATGGGACAGGACCGGGCCGCCCGGTGGCGACGGGTCCCCATAACCCAAGACAGAGGAGCACGCCCGTGCCTTCATTCTCGAGCACTTTGGAACAAGCCATTCACGCGGCGCTGGCGCTGGCGAATGAACGGCGTCACGAATTCGCAACCCTCGAACATCTGCTGCTGGCACTGATCGAGGAACCTGATGCCGCACGCGTCATGCGCGCCTGCAGCGTCAATCTTGACGAACTGCGATCAACCCTTCTGGAGTTCGTAGAAGAAGATCTGGCCAATCTGGTCACCGACATCGACGGATCGGAGGCGGTTCCGACCGCGGCCTTCCAGCGCGTCATTCAACGTGCCGCGATCCACGTTCAATCCTCGGGCCGAACCGAAGTGACCGGGGCCAATGTGCTGGTGGCGATCTTTGCCGAACGCGAAAGCGATGCGGCCTTCTTCCTGCAGGACCAGGACATGACCCGCTATGACGCGGTGAATTTCATCGCGCATGGTGTCGCCAAGGATCCCGCCTATGGCGAAAATCGCCCCGTGTCCGGCGCCCCCGAGGCCGAGGAAGAACTTGGCGGTGGCCCAGGCGTGGCAGAAGGCGAACAGAAAGAGTCGGCACTGGCGAAATACTGTGTCGATCTGAATGCCAAATCCCGCGAAGGCGACATCGACCCGCTGATCGGTCGCGACTCCGAGGTGGAGCGCTGCATCCAGGTGCTGTGCCGCCGTCGCAAGAACAACCCGCTGCTGGTGGGCGATCCCGGCGTCGGCAAGACCGCCATCGCCGAAGGGCTCGCCCGCAAGGTCGTGCAAAGCGAAGTACCCGAGGTGCTGTCGGAAACCACCATCTACTCGCTCGACATGGGCGCATTGCTGGCCGGAACGCGCTATCGCGGTGACTTCGAGGAACGCCTGAAGGCGGTGGTGACCGAGCTGGAAGACCACCCCGACGCGGTGCTGTTCATCGACGAGATCCACACGGTAATCGGGGCCGGCGCCACCTCCGGCGGTGCCATGGATGCCTCCAACCTGCTGAAACCTGCACTGCAGGGCGGCAAGCTGCGCACCATGGGCTCTACCACCTACAAGGAGTTCCGCCAGCACTTCGAGAAGGACCGCGCCCTGTCGCGCCGGTTCCAGAAGATCGATGTGAACGAGCCGTCGGTGGAGGATTCCATCGCCATCCTGAAGGGGCTGAAGCCCTATTTCGAGGAGCATCATTCAATCAAGTTCACCTCGGATGCGATCAAATCCGCGGTGGAACTGGCGGCGCGCTATATCAACGACCGCAAGCTGCCGGACAAGGCCATCGACGTGATCGACGAGGCAGGTGCGGCCCAACACCTGGTGGTGGAAAGCAAGCGTCGCAAGACCATCGGCGTCAAGGAGATCGAGGCCGTGGTGGCCAAGATCGCCCGCATTCCGCCAAAGAGTGTCTCCAAGGACGATGCCGAGGTGCTGAAGGATCTGGAGGCCAGCCTGAAACGCGTGGTCTTTGGTCAGGACGCCGCCATTGACGCGCTGTCCTCGGCGATCAAACTGTCTCGTGCCGGGCTGCGCGAGCCGGAAAAACCGATCGGCAACTACCTGTTTGCCGGCCCAACCGGCGTCGGCAAGACCGAGGTGGCAAAGCAGCTGGCCGATACGCTGGGTGTGGAGCTCTTGCGCTTTGACATGTCGGAATACATGGAGAAACACGCGGTCTCACGGCTGATCGGCGCGCCTCCGGGCTATGTCGGGTTCGATCAGGGCGGTCTTCTGACCGATGGCGTCGACCAGCATCCACATTGCGTACTGCTGCTCGACGAGATCGAGAAGGCGCATCCGGATGTGTTCAACATCCTGCTGCAAGTGATGGACAACGGTCAGCTGACGGACCACAACGGCCGCACGGTGAACTTCCGCAACGTGGTTCTGATCATGACCTCGAACGCGGGCGCCACGGAACTGGCGAAATCGGCTGTCGGCTTTGGTCGCGACCGTCGCGAGGGCGAGGACACGGCGGCCATCGAACGCACCTTCACGCCGGAATTCCGCAACCGTCTGGATGCCACCATCTCCTTCGGCGCGCTGCCGAAAGAGGTCATCCTGCAGGTCGTCGAGAAGTTCGTGCTGCAGCTGGAAGCCCAGTTGATGGACCGCAACGTGTCGATCGAGCTGACCCGCAAGGCCGCCGAATGGTTGGCGGACAAGGGCTATGACGACAAGATGGGCGCCCGCCCACTGGGTCGCGTGATTCAGGAGCACATCAAGAAACCGCTGGCGGAGGAGTTGCTGTTTGGCAAGCTCGCCAAGGGCGGGGTGGTTCAGGTCGGCATCAAGGACGGCAAGCTCGACCTGCGGATCGAGGGGCCAAACAAGCCGCAGCTCAGTGGCAACAAGCCACCCCTGCTGACCGCCGAATAACGCGCGCTGCCTGCCTCAGGCGCAGCAACGGACAACGCCCACCTTCAGTCGAAGGTGGGCGTTTTTCATGTCAGAGTTCAAGCTGCGGCGGGTGCCCGCCCCTCCCCCCAATTGTTCAGCAGACACACCCTGGAAAAAGACTGCTCTAGATCGCGGCATCGGCCCATCGAGCAGACAGTGCCCCGCGTGCGAAATCACGGCTCAGCTGCGGCGGATGGGACTGCGCAAGGCGCGAAAGATCAACATCAGAACCATCATAAGCACCACCTGCCCGAGGATGTCGCCAACCATATACGCAGCAACCTCGCCAATCTGACTGCTGGGGTCAACGATGCCGGAGAACACCAGCGTCTGCCCCATCGAGTTGAAAACAGATGCCAGCAGTCCTGCCAGCAGCAGCTGCCGCCAATTCATGCGCCTGCCGCTTCCGGCATAGGCAAAAACGCCGAACACGCGCAGCAGCTCAAATGCCAGATAGGTGGCAAACGTGCTCGTCAGGATCGAGATCCACATCCGGTTCTGCATCAAGTCTCGGATGTCAGCTCCCGTAAAGATCAGGTTCGCAAGCACTGCGCCAAGAACCAATGGCAGGATCGCCCGCCACCCCATCAGCCAGACGCTCAGCACCCGAACCCCATGCGGCAAATACGCCAGGCTGGCAAACACGGACGCGCTTTCCCAGAAGAAATGCTGCACCGGCGCGATCACCCAGATGGTGGCACCGTGACAAATTATATAGGCCATGGCGATCATCACCATGCCGGGGACACCGGGTATGAAGCCGTCAGCAGTTCTCATACATCTGGTGTATCGCCCACATATTCACAAAACAATTCCTGTCGCGACCTTGACCCTCAAACCGAGAACAAACGCCACGTCCTTTGCGAAATCAATCGTGCAACAAGTCTCGTCGAACGATGTAATGCTTGGCCCGTGCGCCCTCGGGACGTTCGAGAAAGCCGAGATCCAGCAGCGAGCGCAATGCCCGATGAAACGTCGCCTGGGTGATGTCGCATGTCAGAGGGTGCTGTCGAATTTGCTCAGAGCGCACCAATTGTCCGGGCTCATCCGTCAATTTATGTGCCGCCTGAAAAACGTCCTTTTCGGCCCGGCTCAAATCCTCCAGCCCTATGTCGCGCTCCATCTGACGCAACATGTCGCGAAGTTCAAAGATGGCGCGTAGTCTATCCAATCAAAATGCCCCTCCAAGAAGATGCATATGCCCTCCAGGGGCCAAAGCAAATAATCTGTAGGATCAGCATAGCACATAAAAATTCTCACGCATGAGAATTTATTGAAATTTAGCTGTCGCCGTGCTACTCACCTACTGGGCGAACCCAATAGCCGTGAGTGGTGGAGACGTCCAGATTTCAAAGATGTTATTTGAGCAGTTCGGGCTCTGGCGATGTCATGTCGCCGGAGCCTTTTTATTTTAGAGATATCATATGTTTATCTTTGACTTCAGCGCTCGGTGAGCTTCAGTTCGATACGGCGGTTCTGCGCCCGCGCTGCCGGCGTGTCGGCTGGATTGATCGGCTGAAATTCGCCAAAACCATTGGCGGCAAGCCGATCTGGAGGGATCCCAAGCGCATCAATCATGTAGCGCACAACCGACAGTGCCCTGCCCTGGCTGAGTTCCCAATTGTCGGCGTACTTCCCAGTGCTCGAAAAACTCAGATTGTCGGTATGGCCATCAACCCGGATGATCCAGTTGATCTCCTCAGGGATCACCGCTGCCACGTTCTGCAAGATACGCGCGACTTTGGCGATCTCGACCTTGCCCGCCTCTGACAGTTCGGCGCTGCCTAGCGCGAAGAGCACCTCTGAAGCAAAAACAAATCGGTCACCTTCGATTCGCACGCCCTCCTGATCGCCCAGGACATCACGCAGCTGACCGAAGAACTCGGACCGGTACCGCTCCAGATCCTCCGCCCGGTTGGCCAGACGCTCCCGTTCGGCCTCCAGACGCTTGCGCTCCTGCTCCTCCAGCAGTCGGCGGCGACGCTCCTCTGACGCGGCTCGGGCCAATGCGGTGTTGAGATCCTGCCCAAGCGACTGCACCTGCACGGACTGAGCGGCATCGCGTTCCTTGAAATCATCCAACAGCGCCTGCAATCCGCCAAGCTGCTCGCGCAGCGCCGCCACCTGCTGGTTGAGCAGCGCAGTTTCGCGTCGCGCGTCCTCGGAAATCGCTTTCTCGTCTGCAAGGGCGGCGCGGGCCTGTGCGAGGAGATCGGCGCGTTGTTCGGCAAGGGTCTTTTGTTCGGCAGCCTCTGAGGCGAATTCGTCCTTGTCCGACAAGGCGGCCAGCAGGCGGCTTTGCAACACATCCTGATCGGAGGCCGCAGCCTGCGCCCGCTCCAGCGCCTCCAAGGCGACCAGCAGGCGCTGCTCGACAGAAGCGCGCTCTTCCGCGGTAGAGCTTGCCGCGCTGCGGGCGGCCTGTAGATCGGCCTCGGCACGGTCGAGGCGCGTCTGCAAACCGCTGCGGGTTTCTGCGGTTTCGGCGCGAAGATCTGCCAGCTGTGTTTCGAGCGTGCGGCGGCTTTCTTCCGCCTCGGCCCCCAGCGCGGCAAGCTGATCCTCCAGCGCGCGCCGTTCGACATCAAAGCTGTCCTGCAAAGCACGCAACTGGGCCTGATACTGGGTTTCCGTCTCCACCGTGGCGGCCCGCTGGCGGGTCAGTTCGGTTTCCAACTGGCTGCGGGTGTCTGCGGCCTTCTGACGTGCGGCGTCGACCTCTGCCGACAGCCGGGCGCGCGTGGCGCTGCTGTCGGCACGCACACGCTCCAACTCCGCCTCCAATGCCGAAACTCGGGCGGCGGCGCTGCTTTCGGTGACCTCCATCTGAGCCAGCACGCGTGTCAGCCGTTCAGCCAATTCATCGCGATCCTGGGCTTGTGCCTTGGCCTGCTCGATCGTGGACAGCGCCTGGTCCAGTTCCTCGTCAAGCGTCTCGCGGGCGGCCTCCGCGGCAGCCAACAGCGTCAGCGTGTCCTCGGCGTTCTTGCGCTCCTCTTCCAACGCCAGCGTCATCGCGGTGAGTTCGGCGTCAGCATTTTCCAACCGGTTGCGCAGCGCCTCGGCGGCGGCTGCTTCGGTCAGGCGGGCAGCTTCCTCCTCGGACAGCGCCTCTTCCAGCTCGGAGACACGGGCGGCCTGCGCGTCGTCTTCGCTGCGCAGATCCTCCACCAGGGCCTGCAGCGCATCCGTTCGCGCGGCAGCCAAGCGCGCGGCCTCGACCTGCGCGTCCATCTCATCGCGCGCCTGCGCCAACGCGAGGTTCAGCGCGTCCTGCTCCGACATCAGCTCGCTGCGCGCGACCACAAGATCGTCCCGTTCGGCGGTGAGTTCCGCAATCTGCGTCTCGGCCCGGTCACGTCCTGCGATCAACGCCGCCACCTGGGCCTCGAAATCGGAAATCTGAGTCCGCGCCGAGGCGAGGTCAGAGGTGGCCGCATCCCGCTCCTGCGTCAATGTGCTGATGCGCGCCTGCTGCGCCGAAATCTGATCCCGCGCGGCCTGCAGATCCGAGCGCGCCGAATTGAGCGTGGCGCCCAAAGCGCCCAAACGGGCCTGCAGCTGACTGGCCTCGCGCTCCTTCACCCCAAGCGCCTGCGCCAGCGCCCGGACCTCGGTCGACAGGTCATCAAGTTCGGTTTCTTGTCCGGAAATCGTTTCGCGTAACACGAACTGCACCACCATGAAGATGGTCAGCACAAACATCAGCACCAACAAAAGACCGGTCATCGCGTCCACGAAGCCGGGCCAGATCGCGCCCTGGAAACGTTGGCCGGTACGGCGTTTCAGGGCCATGGATCAGCTCTCTTTCCGCGCCGCCACACGCGCCGCCCGATCCATGCCACGCGGGCCGGCGAAGGCCTTGACCAGAAGGTCGATGTCCTTGCGCAACTCGGCGAGGCTTTCCTGACGACCGGCAGAGAGTTCCTCGAGAATGCGCAGCATCTGCACGTCGATGGAGCGCAGGCGCATGCGGCTTTCGGCGTCAATGCCCACGTCACCATGGGCGCGCATCAGCTCTGTCAGGGTTTCCTGCCCCAACGCGACCCGTTCCAGCGCCCCGGAGATCGAGGAGACATCGTCCTGACGGCGGTTCATGTCATCAATCGAGTCGACCAGCCGCGACAGTTTTCCATCCACCTCGGCGCGGCTCTCGGCGGTCTGAACAAACATCGCCTGCAGCGCGTCCATCTGTTCCGCCATGGTATCAAGCACACCGGCCACGAGGTTGCTGTCGCCAACGCCCTCCTCACCGGACGAGAAACTGACGCGGGTGAAGGACGACAGCCATTCCTCCAGCTCGCGATAGAACCGGTTCTGACCGTGCCCGGCGAACAGTTCCAGCAGACCGACTATCAGCGAGCCTGCAAGACCCAGCAGCGAGGAGGCAAAGGCCACACCCATGCCGCCCAATTGTGCCTCGAGCCCGGTCATCAGACGGTTGAAGACGGCGATGCCCTCTTCGCCCTCCTGCGGGGCGAGACTGCGGATGGTGTCGACCACAGCCGGAACCGTGGTGGCAAGACCGTAGAAGGTCCCCAGCAGGCCGAGAAAGATCAGCAGGTTGACGATATAGCGGGTGATTTCGCGCGCTTCATCAATGCGCTCGGCCACGGAGTCAAGGATTGACCGGGTCGAAGAGGACCCAAGCTGCATTCGCGCACCCCGGGATCGCAACAACGAGGCCAGTGGTGCAAGCATCGAGGGCGCACGATCATCATCTGTGGTGATCTCGGCGGCAAAGCGTTCGATCCAGCGCACGGAGTTGATCAGCTGCAGCACCTGCCAGAAGGTGGCCAGCACCCCGATGACAAAGACAAAGACGATAAACCCGTTGAGATAGGGGTTCGCCTCGAACACCGGCATCACCCGCGGCAGCGCCATCACGGCCCCTGCCCCGGCCAGCGCCAATGCGATCAGCATCATGACAACCTGACGCACCGGCTGTGAAAACTGCGGCCGGCGTTCGCGTTCGTGATGCGCCATTCCTTGCGGCTCCCGATAGGCTTCGACGTGGTTCTGCGCCTGCAGCCTAGACCGAAAACCTCATGGTCGCCAAGGATTTATGATAAAATTTGCCGGACGCGCTGCGTCAGCCAGCTGAGGTCGGGATCGCTGAGCCCGATTTCATCCAGATGGCCGGCCGTGTTGAACAGATACTCGCTGTTGGGACCACGCCCCCCCACGGCACGGGCGATGATCTGCGCCTGCTCTTCCAGCTCCAGATGGCAGTACTGCACGTGATGCGGGTCGATCACGTAGACCACCGCGTTGACCAGCTCGCCGCTGGCAAGCTCCACGTCAAAGAAACGTTCGACATAGGCCGAGGAGATCAGCTCGCGTTCGCGCAGCGCGGCGAGGGTCGTCTCCTCGTGGCCCGGCTCCACGCGGAGCGCCAGCCCCTTGCAATGGGCATCCTCCTGCGCATCAAGTGCCAGCACCAGGCCCGGAACCTCCTCGCTGCCGCGATGGTGGATGGACCGCATGCAGAAAGATCGGGCGAAGCCATGCAGCGTTGCCACCTCGCTCTGCGCCACTGGGAACTCCGGGTTCCACAGGAGAGAGCCGTATCCGAATACCCACATCGTCATGTTACTGGTCCTTTTTTCCGTGCGCCTGTAAACAGCAAAACGGGTGGAAACAAAAGGGGCAGTGCGGCATGAAACGCGGGTTGAAGGTCCTTCTGGGGCTCTGTGTCATCTGGATGCTCTATTGGGCCGTCGCGGCATGGGGCCTGCGTCAAAGCGTTGCGAACTGGTTTGAGACACAGGCGGCACGCGGCTGGCAGGTGGAGGTGGGCGGCATTGCGCCCCGAGGTGCGCTGGGGGGCTTTCCCTGGCGCCATGTGACCCGCATCGACGCCCCCACACTGGCCGATCCGGGCACCGGGGCGGCGTGGCGCGCAGACTGGCTGGAACTGCACAGCCCCGCGATCTGGCCCGGACGTCAGAGCCTGCGGTTTGCCGATGGAGATCAGCGTCTGTCCTATTTTGACCAGACCGCCGTGATCGGCACTGAAGGGCTGCGCGCGGATCTGTTCCTCGCGCCCGGTCTTGCGCTGGAGCTCGAAGAGCTAGGGCTGAGTTCGGGCGCGTGGCGCATCGGTGATGGCGAGACCATCACGCTCAGCGCCGAGGATCTGGATCTGCGCATGGTGCAAGGCGCTGAGCCGGAGGCGTATCGGATCGACATGCAAGCCCGCGCCTTTCGCCCCGGCCTCCGCCTGCGCCGTCTATTGCGGGCCGCGCCCGAGCTGCCACAAACATTCGACACTCTGACCCTGCAGGCAGATGTGACGTTCGACACCGCCTGGGATCGCAGCGCACTGGAGGACCGTCGCCCGCAACCGCGCCGGATTGACCTTGATCGGCTGGAGGCCCGCTGGGGCGAGATGCGGCTGAAGAGCACCGGAACGCTGGATGTGGATGCCTCGGGCGTCCTCACCGGCGAGCTGGCGCTGCAGGTGGAAGCCTGGGCCGAGTTTCTGGATATGGCGGTGGATACCGGCTTTATCACCCCTGGGGCACGAGATCAGACCGCACGCGTGGTGGCGATACTGGCGCGCGCCAGCGGCAACCCGGAGGATCTGGACATCACGCTTGGCTTTCGCGGTGGCTATATCACCATCGGCCCGATCCCGCTTGGCCCTGCCCCGCGCTTGATCATCCGCTGAGGCTGTGCAAGGGCTAATGGGGGGGCTCCCGCCCCGGTTCGCTGCGCCCCTGCGGGGCACATCGCTCCGCGTTGGGCATGGCGCCGGGCCCTTCGGCCCGGCGCCGCAGCCTGTCCCGATCCGGGACAGGCTGCCCGGCCCAACCCCGCCAAGGGGGAGGCCCACGTCAGGGGGCGTGCACCTGCGGGGGCGGGAGCCCTGCCCTAGCGATTTTGCCCGGACGACCCAGCGCTGACTGCGCGGCGCGAACCACAAGATCCGCGACGATGCCCTTAGCGACAGTAGCGGCCACTGCGATGACGGGCTGTGTCGAGGTGAAAATGATCGCGGTGATAGATGTCGGCCTCCGGTCCCAGCACCGTGTGGAACGGACCGCAGGCGGATTTCCACATGCGACGCAGTGCCTTGCGGGTGGGCTTGTCGAGCCAGCCCTTGAGGACGCTCACGGTGGTGCCATTCTCCAGAGTGAACCCAGAAATGTCGATCGCCCGCCCGCGCCCGTGCTCAGAAATTTTAGCGCCGGGCCGGTTGTTGCGGGTGCGGCAGCTGTAATGCGCGGCCACCCGTAGCCGCACAACGCGGTTGGATCGGCCAAAGGCCGTTTCCACATCCCGCGACACCCATTTGTTCAGCGCCTTGGCGGTGTCGCACGTCATCAGCGCCGGTGTGCTGAGCGCAACCCCGGAAACCGAGCGTACCCGCACCGCATTCTTGGCACCACAGCCCTTGAGCTTGCCAGGGATGTCGCCCGCGACCTCACCCTGAATGTCCAAGACACCGCAGACCGAGCCGCGCCGTTTTTTGGCGCGACCAAACAGCACCTGCTGCATGAACTCCGGTGTGCGCATCATCGGGCGCAGGGTCGCCCCTGGCGCCACCGGACTCAGATCCATCGGGCGCGCGGCGGCGGCCAGGATCTGTGGCGACACGGGGCGGATATGTGGGCGCAGCTGAGCCGCCAGCGATGGCATGACCACAGTGGCGGCCGTCGCGCTGACTGCGGCAGACGCAGACAGGTCAGAGACCTCCGCCAGTGCCACCTCTGTGCCCCGTTCAAGCGGTGGCCGCGGGGTGGTTTCCGGCGCGGCAGTGCTGACATTGCTGGCCGCATGAAGCACAACCAGCGCAACCCCGGCCAGCCTCATATGCGCCCGCACGCTCATTTCTTCGGCCCACGCCCGAAGTCCGGCGCATCCGTATCCTGGCCAGCCTCGATGATGCCGCGACGGATCGCGCGAGTGCGGGTGAAATAGGCGTGCAGATGTTCACCGTCGCCGGTGCGGATGGCACGTTGCAGGGCAAAGAGCTCCTCGGTGAAGCGACCGAGGATTTCCAGCGTCGCATCCTTGTTGGTCAGGAACACATCGCGCCACATGGTTGGATCGGAGGCCGCAATCCGGGTGAAATCGCGAAAACCCGCAGCGGAATACTTGATAACCTCACTATCCGTGACCCGGCGCAGATCATCGGCCACGCCAACCATGGTGTAGGCGATGAGGTGTGGCGCGTGGCTTGTCACCGCCAACACAAGATCGTGGTGGTCGGCGTCCATTTCCTCCACATGCGCGCCCATGCCCTCCCAGAGCGCGCGAAGACGGGCCACCGCCTCTGGATCGCTGCCCTCTACCGGCACCAGCAGGCTCCAGCGGTTGTCGAACAGTTCGGCAAAGCCCGATTCGGGCCCGGAGTGTTCGGTGCCGGCCAGCGGGTGGGAGGGGACAAAATGCACCCCCTCGGGGATATGCGGCGCGACATCCTCGATCACATGGCGCTTCACCGATCCCACATCGGAGAGCGTGGCCCCCGGCATCAGCACCGGGGCGATCTCGGCGGCGACAGCGCCCATCACGCCGACAGGCACGCAGAGCACCACCAGGTCGGCGCCCTCGACGGCCTCTTGTGGCGTGTCGCAGATGCGATCGCACAGGCCGATGCGGCGAGCGGTGTCGCGGGTCTCGGCGCTGCGGGCGTAGCCGGTGACCTCGCCCGCAAGACCGGAGCGTTTCATCGCCCAGAACATCGACGAGGCGATAAGCCCCAAGCCGATCAGCGCCACGCGGTTGTAGACGGGTTTAGCCTGCGCTTCGGTCATTCTGTGCCCTGCCCGGATTTAAACGCCTTCACGGCCGCAGCCACGGCGCGGCAGGCGGTCTCATCCCCGATAGTGATCCTCAGCGCGGTGGGCAGGTTATAGCCCGCCACCCGGCGCACGATCAGGCCGCGGGCCTTGAGGAAATCATCGCAGGCCTCGGCCTCGGACTGGCTGGCAAAGCGGGCGAGGATGAAATTGGTGCAGGAGGTATCCGACGGCACACCCGCCTCCGCCAGCTGATCGGCAAGCCAGCCGCGCCATTTCGCGTTCTCAACCCGGCAGGCCTCCACGTAGTCGCGGTCGCGCACCGCCGCCTCCGCCCCCGCCAATGCGGTGGAGGACACGTTGAAGGGCCCGCGCACACGGTTCAGCACGTCGATGATCTCGGCCGGGCCATAGCCCCAGCCGATGCGCGCACCACCAAGCCCGTAGATCTTGGAGAAGGTCCGCGTCATCACCACATTGTCGCGGGCCTCGACCAGCTTTGCACCGGCATCAAAGCCCTCGACATATTCCGCATAGGCACCATCCAGCACCAGCAGCGCGCCCTTGGGCAGGCCATCGGCAAGCCGGGCCACCTCGGCCTCGGAGATCATGGTGCCGGTGGGGTTGTTGGGATTGGCGATGAAGACCAGCTTGGTCTGCGGTGTGCAGCCTGCCAGGAGCGCGTCCACATCGGTGACACGCTCGCGCTCCTTGACCTCGACCGGGGTTGCGCCGGCGGCCAGCGCAGAGATGCGGTACATGGCAAAGCCGTGCTCAGTATAAAGCACCTCGTCACCCGGACCAGCGTAGCACTGGCAGAGAAAGGCGATGATCTCGTCACTGCCCGCGCCGCAGATGATGCGATCCGCGTCGAGCCCGTGGGTCTCGGCAATTGCAGTGCGCAGGGCGATATGGTCGGAACTTGGGTAGCGATGCATCTTGGCCGCAGCCTGGGCCATGGCCTCCACCGCCTTGGGGCTGGCGCCCAGCGGGTTTTCATTGGAGGAGAGCTTGGTCACATTGCTCACCCCGTCCACATGGGCCGCGCCCCCCTGATACAGGGCGATGTCCATGATACCGGGTTGCGGCGTGATTTGGGTCATATCGGTCGAGCTCCTTCGCGAACCCGTCTCTCATAGCGGTCTGAAGGCGATGGGAAAAGCGGCAACTGCGCGCAGGCCTACACCAGTGGCGCGCAATCCGGGATGGGAGGGCGTGCTCCCGCCCGTCGCTCCTGCCCGCAAGCGGACAGATCCTCCCGTTGGGCCGGGCCGCGCCGCGCGCCCCAAAAGGGGCGCGCGGCGCGGGTCGCCTCGGGCAAAGCCCGAGGCGAAACCTCTCAATTCAACGGCTCATGCAAACACAGGCATCCGATGCGCTACGTCTTTACGCAGCGCGCGGCTGGAACCGGGCGGTACTCGGATCAGCATCATAGGACGCGGCGATTTGTTCTGCCTCCGCCACCAATTTAGCAACGCTTTCGATCACATAATCCACCGTTTCCTCCTCCATCAGGTAGGAGAAATTGAGCCGCACCCAGCCGGGTTTCTGCAACTCGCGCCCTGCCAGAAGATCGCCGAGCAGAGCCTCGGACTGAGGCTGGTCGATCTCCAGCAGCCGGTGCGCATAAGGTCCCGCACAGGCACAGCCACCGCGGGCCTGGATGCCATAGACATCACTCAGCATGCGGGTGAAAAGCTGCTGATGCACCGGCGCACCGGAGGCCCCGCGCACCGTAAAGGAATAGATCGGCAGCCGATGTGCGCTCTCATGACCCAGCAGCGTCAAGCCCGGCAGCGCCCCCCATGCCGCGCGGGCCTTGGCCGCATACTGCGCCTCGCGCGCCTCGATATACTCCTGCCCCACCGCTTCCTTGACCAGAAAGGCCAGCGCGGCGCGGATGTCACCAACCACATTGGGCGTGCCCGCCTCTTCGCGCGCGGCAAGACTGTCGGCGTAGCGATGCGACCAAGGCGACACGAAACTGACGGTGCCACCACCGGGCCAGGAGGGCATGGTCGAGCGCACCGCCTCGCGGCGCAGGATCAGCACCCCGGAGGCACCTGGACCACCGGGGAATTTATGCGGCGAGACCACTACGGCGTCCTTTGGCTCAGCGCCATGCTCCCCCATGTCGATGGGCAAATAGGGCCCGCCCCCGGCATAATCCCAGACCGCCCGCGCCCCATGCGCCCGCAACAGCCGGGTCACCGGGTCCGGATCGGTGACGATACCCGTGACATTCGAGGCGGCCGAGAAGCTGCCGATCTTCAGATCCGCATCCGCATGCTGCAGCAATGCCGCCTCCAAGGCCGCCAGATCGACGCCACCCTCTGCGCCCTCGGGGATTTCCACCACCTCGGCCCGGCTCTCGCGCCAAGGCAGGATGTTGGAGTGATGCTCGTAGGGGCCGATGAAGACCACCGGCCGCTCCGCCTGCTCAACCCCGAGCAGTTTCACCAGCCGGTTCAGCCCCGCCGTCGCGCCGGAGCCGGCAAAGATCACCTCGCACGCCTGCCCCGCCCCGGTGAGCCGCGCAATCTCGGCCCGGGCCTCGCGGCGCAGGCGGGTCACATATTGCCCGCAATAGGAGGCTTCGGTGTGGGAATTGGCGTAGAACGGAAGCAGTTTCTCGGCGATGAACGCCTCCACCGGGCGCATGGCGCGGCCTGAGGCCACGTAATCCGCATAGACCAGCGGCACATCGCCGTTCAGGCCGGGGATCATCACCCCCTCGCCGATCAGCGTTTCAGCCAGCTTGCCCGCATCCGCGGTGTGTTTGATCGCCGTTTTGAACTCTTGCAGGATCATTTTTGCGCCCTCATGGTTATTTTGCTCATCATAGACCACCTAAGCAGGGTCATTTTCACAAAACATCACAGGTGACAGCGCTAATTCGCTATCATATGATCGAGAAATGGCAAAAACCATAGATCAGATTGACCGCGACCTCCTGCATATCCTGCAAAGGGACGGCAGCCTGTCGCAGCGCGACCTGGCGGAGCGTGTCGGCCTGTCGCAGAACGCCTGCTGGCGGCGGCTTCGGGCCTTGCAGGACAAGGGTATTCTGCGCGGCACCCGGGCGGAGGTGGATCGCAGCCAGCTGGATCTCGGTCTGGTGGTCTTTGTCATGCTGCGCACCCGGCATCATTCGGCAGACTGGCTGGCGCAGTTCCGGCGTCATGTGCTGACCATTCCCGAAGTGGTGGATTTCCATCGCATCGGCGGCGATTACGATTACCAGCTGAAGGTGGTGACCCGCGACATGGCCAGTTACGACAAGGTCTATCAGCGGCTGATCGGTGGCGTGGAACTGGACAGCGTGACGTCCTATTTCGCGATGGAAACAATCGCCGAGGGGCGTCCGCTGCCGGTCTGAGGCTTAGCCGCGCGGCAAATGGAATGCCTTGCCGACGCCACCGGGTTCAGAGCGATGGTCGACAAACCCCATGGCGGCGTAATAGCCCAACCCTTCGGCATTATCGGCACCGATGAGGGCGTCAATGGCGGGCAGTCCAGCCCGCCGTGCCGCCGCCGTGGTGACGGCAAACAGCCCCCGCCCAATCCCGCAACGCGCCGAGCTTGGATGAATATGGGTGCCGATCACGCCCCAGCCCACCGGGGCGCCATAGGGGTTTCCGGGCACCGCGCGCTTCAGCGATTGAAAGCCAAGAACCACGCCCGTTTCATCGGTTGCAACGGTGCAGGCCAACTGGTCGGGATGGCGGATGTAATGCGTCCGGACAAAGGCGGCATCCCCTGCCTTGTGCCGCTTGCCAGCCCTGCGCAGCGCCTCGAGCACGGCGGAGATACCCGCCGCATCCGAAAGCTCCGCTGGGTGATAGTTGATCTGCATACTCCGGTGGCGCCGATCAGTGTCCGAAGGCCGCGTTGGGCATCCAGGTCGGGCGTTTGCCCGCAGGCGCGGCGCGCATGTGCAAACAAGCCGTGTTGGTGCGCTGGAACCAGAGCGCCTGCAGCGGATACCAGCCCGCTTGCGGCACCTCGACCTCTACCGCAAAAGTCTCCTCGCAGGCCTGACGGCCATCAAATTCGCCAACTAGCTGGCCGCCCACCACAGCGTGCAGCCCGTCGTTGGTCAGAAAATCGATGGTATAGACTCCGGGCGCGTCAAATCGCACATAGCCCCGAATATCGGCCACCACCCGTTCGGCCCGCTTGGAGGTGAGGACATTCTCGCCCAGCTCGGTGTCGCGGTAGTCCAGCCCCTTGAGCGGCGCGCCCTGTTCGACCTTGTATTTCAGCGCGTTGCGGGCCGCGCCCAGGCTCTTGACGTCCGAGGGATAAGCATAGCGCACCGAAAGCCCCGGCTTCAGCCCCGAAGGCTGCGGGTCTGCGGGTGTCAGCTGCACCGGGGCGGCAACCGCGGCGGCGGCCAACCCGGCAATCAGCCCGGTGGCAAGCGTGAGGGTGCGAAGGGTGGCGGATGTGATCGACATGGTGAACTCCCAATCTGTCCGGACCACGTATTTGTTCTGGGGTTGGGGCCGGTGTCAGGGGCACCATAGGCAGCAAACCCGCGATGACCCAAGAGATTCCTGACGTCATGCGGCGCGCAAGCCCACCCGCTCCACACAAAAGAAGAAAAGCCGCCCCTTTCGGGAGCGGCTTTTGCAAATCTCGTATCCAATACGCCCTGCGGGCGACAGGATCAGTTCTTGGCGTAGAATTCGACCACGAGGTTCGGTTCCATGATCACCGGGTACGGCACGTCGGCCAGCGAGGGCGCGCGCACGAAGGTGGCGGTCAGCTTGGAGTGGTCGGCTTCGATGTAGTCAGGCACGTCACGCTCGGCCAGTTGCACGGCCTCGAGAACAGCAACGTTCTGCTTGGACTTGTCGCGCACTTCGATGACGTCACCCTCTTTCACACGGTAGGAGGGGATGTTGACGCGCTTGCCGTTCACCAGCACGTGGCCGTGGTTGACGAACTGACGGGCCGCAAAGACGGTCGGCACGAACTTGGCGCGGTAGACGACGGCGTCCAGACGACGCTCCAGCAGACCGATGAGGTTTTCACCGGTGTCGCCCTTCACACGCTCGGCTTCGCCGTAGATGCGACGGAATTGCTTTTCGGTCAGGTCGCCGTAGTAGCCTTTCAGCTTCTGCTTGGCGCGCAGCTGGATACCGAAATCGGAAAGCTTGCCCTTGCGGCGCTGACCGTGCTGGCCGGGGCCATATTCACGACGGTTCACCGGGGATTTTGCGCGGCCCCAGATGTTTTCGCCCATGCGACGGTCAATTTTGTACTTGGCAGACGTGCGTTTGGTCACGGCTGTTCTCCTTTATATTTGGCTCCGCGACTTGCTCCGAAAACCGGTTCCCACTTTTCGGTTGCGGACGCGAGCGACACACAACCGTCAGAACCAGATCAGGCTCGCCACGGCGATAAAGGGCGTTGTCCTCTTGGGTTTGGATCTTGCGACCCTCTGCCATGACAGGCATTCCCTTGCGGGAGCCACCAACACCAATGAAGCCGCGCTTCTATAGGAACGCGCTGTGGTGTCAAGGGAGAAGCCGCGGATTATGGCCCCGCTCAATCCAGCGGCCATTGCCGCGCCGGGACCTTCGGTCAGGTCACAACAGCAGATCTGCTGGGACACTGGGACTGGATGCCCTGCCCGCCCTCACAAATCCCGAACCACAGCGCGATCAACGCGGCGGTGCTAGGCTGCGTCATGCAGCAGAATGGCCGCCTCCGAGGCAGAGAGATTGCGACGGGCGAAACCGCCATAGCTGCTCGGGTCGCCTTCGATATCCGGCAACTGCCGCAGCAGCCGCTTGCGATCAGAATCATCCAGCGCCGACAGGGCCGCGTGGGCCGGATGAAAGCTCTCTGTCTCCACTCCGTTGGCCCAGAGCACCTGATGATTCTCCAGCAGAAGATGGACATAGGTCACCTCTGTCACGGCGCGGTCCACCTGGATCGTGCGATCATTCACCAGATCACGCGCGGCCACCAGAACTTCCGGCTCATTGAACAGCGCCTGCGCCGCAGGGCCGCGCAACAACATGCGGTGTTCGGGAGAGACCAGCAGCTCCTGTTCGGGGCGGTCAATGCCAAGCGCGCCCGCGCCGATGCGCACCGGACGCAGCTGCGGCATCACGAAGAGCCGCGCGCCCGTCATACGCCGCGCGCCGATCCAATGTATCATCTGGACACCGTTGTCGCGGGTCTGCACCCGGTCGCCCTCACGCAGGGTTTCGACGGTTCTGGGCCCATCTGGTGTGGCGATGCGGGTGCCGGGGGTAAAGCAGATCACCCCCGGATCGCGCGGCGCCTGAGCCACGCCCAAGGACCCAAGCGCATGATGTACGACCCAGAGATCGGTGTGGCGCGGCGGCATGTCATCGACAAACATCAGCAGAGGTGGTCGCCCCTTGCCGGCATCAATCACGGTCACCGTATAGCTGCGCACCCCATTGGTGACGACAAAGCTGCTGTCCATCACCGGATCCTTGACGTTGATCGCATGAATATCAGTGCGATTCTGCACGGCTGCGCCAACAAGACGACGCACCGAATGCGCCGCGCGCCGGCGGAGATCCTTTTCGCCATCTGCCATGTCGAGACGCAATAGGTCCGACGGTCCATCCACGCGCAGGGCATCCCCATGCCATGACCACGCGGCACCGACATCGAGCGCAGATATCGGCGCTGCCTCGAGACCGTCGATTTCTGTCTGCGTCCAGGAAATGACAAACGTGCCACGAAAGCCCGTCTTCATGCTCTAGCCTGCCTCAGTCACTGCTTCTTATTTTAACGAAGCGTTAACAAATTGAGGCGCGGCGGGAAAGTCCTCACACAGGGGCCAGGGGCACTATTCCCAAATGAACCGTGATGAAATGGCCACGTCACCCTCTCCTGCGGGGCGCAGGACAGCGGTGATCTGCGCCACGACAAGGCGAAACAAAAAGGGCGCGCCGCAGCACGGCGGGGAAAGTTCCTGAGCTTACTGAGGGATTCGGGTTCAGTCGGCGCTATCTACCGCTGGCACCACCGGCCCCTCTGCCTTCACCCAGCCGGAGAAGCCGTCGCTGATATGCGCGGCCTCAAATCCCATGTCCTGCAACATCGCCACCGAAAGCGCCGAGCGCCAGCCAGACGCGCAGTGAAAGACGAACCGCTTGTCCTCCTCGGCGAAGATCTCCTTGAAATAGGGGCTGTCGGGATCCACCCAGAACTCCAGCATGCCACGGGGGCAGTGAAAGCTGCCGGGAATAAAGCCCGTGCGCTGACGCTCGCGCACGTCGCGGAGATCGACAAAGATCACGTCGTCGCGCCCATGCAGCGCAATCGCATCCGCGCTGTCGATCTCCGCGATGCGGGCGCGGGCTGATGCCACCATGTCCGCCGATGAGGTCTTGAGCTTGGCCATCATGTCGCCTCCTGCTGTGGGTCGAGCCCTGCTGCGTTTCCAGTACTCTAGGCCCAGTCGGGGCGCTGCGCCAGCCCGTGTCACGCAGCCGATTGACAGGCGTTCTGCGCTGCCCCAGTGTTCCCTGCAGGCCCGGCGGGCATCCCCGCTCCGGGCGCACCCCTAGCATGTGAGGCGTCCAACGTGAGCGCAGACACGTCCATTTCCCTGTGGGACCGCTCGTCCGCAGAACCCACCCATTCCGAGCCGCTGCAACAGGATGCGCGAGTCGACGTGGCCATCGTCGGTGGCGGCTACACCGGCCTTTCGACCGCGCTGCACGGGGCGCTCAAGGGGCTGTCGTGCCATGTGCTGGAGGCCGAGGAGATCGGCCATGGCGGTTCCGGGCGCAATGTCGGGCTGGTGAACGCCGGGCTGTGGCTGCCGCCGCAGGAGGTGGAGCATCTGCTGGGCCAGCGCCATGGCGCCGCATTGGTGCGGGAGTTGGGGGATATGCCCGACTACGTGTTCTCGCTGATCGAGCAATATCAGATCCGCTGCGAGGCGACCCGCGCGGGCACCATCCACGCCGCCCATGCGCCCTCGGGCCTGCGCGACCTGGAGGCCCGCGCCGCCGCCTGGCAGGCACGCGGTGCGCCGGTGCGCCTGCTGAGCGCTGCAGAGACGGCGGAAAAGACCGGCACAGGCAAATTCCACGGTGGCCTGCTGGATGCCCGCGCCGGCACCATCAACCCGATGGGATACGCACGCGGATTGGCCCGCGCCGCGCGGGCGGCAGGGGCGGAGATCTCCACCGGCACCAAGGTGCTGTCGCTAAAGAAGGACGGCGACAGCTGGAAGGTCGAGACGAAGCGCGGCGTCATTACCGCAGGCCAGGTGGTGCTGGCCACCAATGCCTATAGCACCGGACTGTGGCCGGGACTGGAACAGAGCTTCACCCCGATCCAGTTCTTCCAGCTGGCCACCGCTCCTCTTGGCGAGGAGGCGCAGGCGATCCTGCCCGAGGGGCAAGGCCTGTGGGACACCGGCAAGATCATGTTCTCGCTGCGCCGCGATCAGGCCGGGCGGTTGATCATCGGCTCCATGGGGTCAGTGGTGGGCGGCACCACGGGTCTGTCGCGCCGCTGGGCGGAGCGCAAGCTGCGCCGTCTGTACCCGGCCCTCGGGCCGCTGAGTTTCGAGGACGCCTGGCACGGGCAGATCGCCTTTACCCCCGACCATCTGTTCCGCATTCACCGGCTGGATGACGGGCTTTACACTCCGGTGGGCTACAATGGCCGCGGCATCACCACTGGCACGCTGTTTGGCCGGGCGCTGGCGGAGCTGTTCTCCGGCGCACCGGAAGAGAGCCTGCCACTGCCGATCACCGATCTGGTGCCGGACCGGGGCCGCGCGCTGAAGGCACCGCTCTATCGCACGGCCTTCCTTGCCAAACAGACCGCCGAAAGCCTGCTCTGATCCGGCGGCCCTGGATCAGCCCGGGTCAGCTCGATCAGCCGGTGGTGTCGTCCCAGACCAGATCCAGGGCCGCGTTGATGTCGCGGGCGGCCTGCTGCAGCGCCTCCAGATGCAGCGCCGCAAAACCCTGCACCGGCTTGTAGGTCCTGAGCCACAGCACCGAGATCCCGCCAAGTACCTGCCCGCGCGCCTTGATCGGCACCGCGATGGCGCGCAGGTCAGTGTCCCATTCCCGGTCGCTCAGATGCGCCGGCAGCCGCTCGGCATAGCCCTGGGCGCGAATTTGCGCGATCCGCTGCATCAGCGTGGCAAGGTCCAGGCCAAAGCGCACCGGCCCCCAGTGCCGGTCGGTTTTCAGCGCCTCATAGATGGCAGCGATCTCGCCGTCGCCCATTGCCGCCAGACAGGCCAGCCCTGTGGCTGAGCCGAAGTGGCTGACCTGCCGGTTGATCTGACCCTGTTCGACGTGGAAATTGCTGGCCTGCCGGGTGCTGTCGATGATGCGCATGCTGCGCGCCTCGCGGATATGGATGTCCGACGGCCAGCCGATCTGCTGCGTCAGCGCCAGCGCCCGCGGGATCGCCGCATCGGCCATCTGCAACATCCCCTTCGGCATCACCTCGCCGGATATATCGGGAAACACCAGCAGCGTGCGATAGAGCTGATCCGCCAGCGAGCGGCGCACGATCTTGCGCTGTATCAGCGTCTGCAGCAACCGCCGGATGGTGCTCTTGGGCAATCCGGTGGCGCGATGCAGATCCGCCAGCGACATGGCGCCCTCGCGCGCGAGCGTTTCCAGGATCTCGATCCCGCGATCAAGTGAGCGGTTTTCCTTCAGCATGGCCCCTCATGCCACCCTGCGGCACGATTTGACAAAGGTTTTCTGCGCCCTCTGCCCTCTTCTAGGCTTGGTGCCGACACCACGGGAGCAGCGCGCGCCATGAATATCCTCTTCATCATGTTCGACCAGCTGCGGTTCGACTATCTGAGCTGCGCCGGCCATCCGCATCTGGAGACGCCGCATATCGACCGGCTGGCACAGCGCGGCGTGCGGTTTACCAACGCCTATGTGCAGTCGCCCATCTGCGGCGCGGCCCGGATGAGCTGCTACACCGGGCGCTATGTGTCCAGCCACGGGGCGCAGTGGAACAACTCGCCGCTGCGGGTGGGCGAATGGACCATGGGGGATCACCTGCGCAAGGCGGGCATGGGCTGCTGGCTCATTGGCAAAACCCATATGAACGCCGACAGCGAGGGCATGGCCCGCCTCGGCCTCAGCCCCGACAGTGTGATTGGCGCACGCCAGGCGGAATGTGGCTTTGACGTCTGGATTCGCGACGATGGTCTCTGGGCCGAAGGGCCGGACGGGTTCTATGACCAAAAGCGCAGCCCCTATAATGAGTACCTGAAATCAAAGGGCTACGCGGGCCACAACCCCTGGCACGACTTCGCCAATGCGGGGCTTGAGGGCGAAGAGATGGCGTCTGGCTGGTTCATGGCCAATGCGCAGAAGGCTGCGAATATTGCCGAGGAAGACAGCGAGACCCCGTGGCTCACCACCAAGACTATTGAGTTCATTGAACAGGCCCAAGGGCCATGGTGCGCGCATGTGAGCTACATCAAGCCGCATTGGCCCTATATCGTGCCCGCGCCCTATCACGACATGTACGGGCCGGACCATGTGCTGCCCGCCGTCAAAGACCCCGCTGAGCGCGACGATCCGCACCCGGTCTACGGCGCCTTCATGGGCAATGCCATCGGTCAGGCCTTCTCGCGCGAGGAAGTCCGACAGGCGGCGATCCCGGCCTATATGGGCCTCATCAAGCAATGCGACGACCAGATGGGGCGACTGTTTCAATACCTTGAGGACACCGGCCGGATGCAGGACACGATGATCGTGATCACGTCTGACCACGGAGACTATCTGGGCGATCACTGGCTGGGTGAGAAGGATCTCTTTCACGAACCCTCCGTGAAAGTGCCGATGATCGTCTATGACCCCCGGCGCGCGGCCGATGCCACCCGTGGCACCACCTGCGCCGCGCTGGTGGAAAACATCGACCTGCTGCCCACCTTCGTGGAGGCCGCAGGCGGCGAGGTGGCCGATCACATCCTCGAAGGCCGGGCGCTGACGCCCTGGCTGCATGGCCGATCACCCGAAGAATGGCGGGAGTATGCGGTCAGCGAATACGATTATTCCGGCACGCCGATGAGCGTGAAGCTGGGGATTGCCCCCCGCGATGCGCGGCTGTTTATGGTGACGGACACGCGCTGGAAATTCATGCACGCCGAAGGTGGCCTGCCGCCAATGCTGTTCGATCTGAAAAACGACCCGCAAGAGCTTCACGACCTTGGCCGCAGCGCCGATCATGGCGCGGTGATCGATCTGATGTATGCGCGTCTGGGCCAATGGGGACGACGCATGTCGCAGCGCCTCACCCGTTCCGACGCGCAGATCATCTCCGGGCGTGGGGCCTCGCGCGGCAAGGGCATCCTGTTGGGAGTCTATGAGGCGGATGACGTGCCAGCTGACTTAACCCAGAAGTATCGCGGCAAACCTCCCAGCTGACCAAACGCAGGGCACAATTCGCCGGTCCTAACCGCCACGCCGGGGGCACTCCCGCCCGTCCAGCAGGGATCACAGATCCCCTTGCCCGGTTGGGCCCGGCGCCGCGCTGACGCGCGGCGTGCGCTTACCCTGCCTTTCATCTTTTTCCAAATATCTCGGGGGTGAGGGCCGCAAGGCCCGAGGGGGCAGCGCCCCCTTGCGCCCGGACCCTGTCCGGGCGCTGGGCCCAAGGTCGCCAACGGGTCCTGCCGCGGGCCAGGCACCTGCGGGCGCGGAAGCTCTCCCCGGTCGGCACACGATAGCTCAGCTCACATCATAGCCCAGCGCGCCGATCGCCTCCTGCAGCGCCTTCACGAACAGCCGCTCCAGCGGTGTCGGCTCCGCCTCCTGTCGCTGCATCAGCCCAACCGGCCCCTTGGTGAGCGAGGTGTCAAACGGCAGCCGGATCAGCCGCCCGTCCGCCAGCTCGTTGCGGACCACCCCATGCGAGATCATCCAGATCGCATCCGTGTCACGCGCATGCACCCGGGCAAAAGCGCCGGAAACCGTCTCGATCCGCTGCGGCGGTTCGGACAACCCGTGACTGATCAGCCAGCGTTCCACCTGCGGGCGGATGGCGGCGGTGGTGGGCGGAAAGATCACCGGCCAGCGGCCCAGGTCGCTCAGGTCGGGCGCCGCTAGACAGGGATGACCCGGGCGCACCACGCAGACCACCTCCTCCGTATAGAGCTGGGTGAAGGACACCCCCTGCATCGACGCTGGATCGCCAAGCCGCCCGATCACCATGCTGACCGCGCCGCTGCGCAACAGGTCCACCAACATGCCATGCGGCCCGTCCGAGAGCCGCAGCACCGCTTCCGGTGCCAGCCGCCGGAACCCCTCGGCAACCTTCGGCAGCAGCCCCGCCGCCACGCTCGGCAAGGCCCCCACTGTCACCTCCTGCCGCAGCACGCCGCCACGGGTGCGGTCGACACTTTCCAGCCCGTGATCCAGCGCCGCCAGGCTCATCGCCGCAAAATGCGCAAAGACCTCGCCCGCCTCGGTCAGCTCCACCCCGGCGCGACTGCGCAGCAACAGCGTGGTGCCGAGGATCTCCTCCAGCTCCTTCAGGGTGCGCGACATCGCTGGCTGGGTCAGGCCCAGATGCTCCGCCGCGCCCTTGAGACTGCCACGCGCCACCACCTCCGACAGGCATTGCATATGCCGGACCTTCACCTGCCGAGAACGCTTATAGTTTACCATATCGATATGTATATTCGCGGATAACTCATTTTTGAATACCGAAACGGCATGATACGCTCATCTGGAAACGGGGAGGACATCAATGCGGACTCAGGTGGTGATCGTCGGCGGCGGACCGTCGGGCATGTTGCTGGGACAGCTACTGCATCTTGCGGGTATTGACACCGTGGTGCTGGAACGGCGCAGTAAGACGCATGTCCTCAGCCGCATCCGCGCGGGGATCCTGGAACAGGGGCTGGTGGAGCTGATGCACAAGGCCGGTGTCGGTGCGCGGCTGGAGCGGGAGAGCTTTCGCCATGAGGGCACGCTGATTTCGCACAACCAAGACCTGTTCGGGATCAATTTTCAGGCGCTGATCGGCAAATCGGTGGTGCTCTATGGTCAGACCGAAGTCACCCGCGATCTCTATGAGGCACGCGAAAAGGTTGGCGCGCAGACGATTTTTGACGTGTCGGATGCAGCCATTCACGACGCGGACACCGATGCGCCCTACGTGACCTTCCACAAAGACGGGCGGGAACAGCGCATTGATTGCGATTTCATCGCCGGTTGTGACGGGTTCCATGGCGTCAGCCGCCGCACCATTCCGACCTCCGTGCGTACCGAATATGAAAAGGTCTACCCCTTCGGCTGGCTCGGCATCCTGTCGGAAACCCCGCCGGTCAACGACGAGCTGATCTACGCCAATTCCGAGGACGGGTTTGCGCTGTGTTCGATGCGCAATGCCAGCCTCAGCCGCTATTACGTGCAGTGTTCGCTGGGCGATGACGTGGGCGATTGGACTGACACGCGGTTCTGGGACACCCTTCGCCGCCGCCTGCCTGCCGAGGTGGGCGAGGCGCTGGTGACCGGCCCGTCGATCGAGAAATCCATCGCGCCGCTGCGCTCCTTCGTCAGCGAGCCGATGCGCTGGGGGCGGCTGTTCCTCTGTGGCGATGCCGCCCATATCGTGCCCCCCACCGGGGCGAAGGGGCTGAACACCGCCGCCTCGGACGTGCATTATCTCTATACCGGCCTGCTGCAATTCTACCACGACAAGGACAGCGAAGGCCTTGATCGTTATTCAGAAAAAGCCCTCGCTCGGGTCTGGAAGGCGGAGCGGTTCAGCTGGTGGATGACCTCACTCTTGCATCGGTTCCCGGACCAGAGCCCGTTTGATGTGAAGATGCAGGCGGCGGAACTGGCCTTCCTGCGTGACAATGAGGATGCCCAGCGGGTGCTGGCCACCAATTACGTCGGGCTGCCCTACTGATGCGGGTGGCGCAGCTGACAGATGCGGCGCTGCACTGGCGCGAGGATGGCCCCCCGGAGGGGCCTGCGGTGGTCTTTGCCAATTCCCTTGGCACCGATCTGAGGCTTTGGGACGCGGTGGTGGAGCGTATGCCGCGACACCTGCGGCTGATCCGCTACGACATGCGCGGCCATGGGCTGTCGAGCTGCCCGCCCGGCCCCTATTCCATCGACACCCTTGCGGGCGATGCGCTGGAGCTTTTGGATCACGCAGGCGTCGAGACTTGCGTCTTTGTTGGCCTCTCCATCGGCGGCATGATCGGTCAGGCGCTGGCCGTGCGCGCGCCGGAACGCATCTCGGCACTGGTGCTGTCGAACACCGCCGCCAAAATGGGCGAGCCGCAGATGTGGCAGGACCGGATTGCCACCATCGAGGCGGACGGGATTGCGGCCCTGACGGATATGATACTCGAGCGTTGGTTCGCGCCCGGCTTCCTGCAGACGGAGGCGCATCTTCCTTGGCGGCATATGCTGGAGCGCACGCCGCAGGCGGGGTACGTCGCCTGCTGCCAGGCCATCGCGGGCGCTGATCTGAGTGCGACCAGCCAATCGCTGACCCAGCCGGTGCTGGGCATTGCCGGCAGTGAGGACGGCGCCAGCCCGCCGGCGCTGGTAGAGGCAACGCTGGAGTTGATCGCCGACGCCCGCTTCACCCTGGTCGAGGACACGGGCCACCTGCCCTGTGTCGAAGCCCCCGACGCCTATGCTGGCGCGCTGACCGATTTCCTGAAGGAGCTGGGCCATGTCTAAACAGCCCCCCAACGACCGCTACATCAGCGGCATGCAGATCCGCCGCAAGGTGCTGGGTGACGCCCATGTGGACCGGGCCGAGGCCGCCAAGACCGCCCTTGATGCGCCGTTCCAGACATTGATCACCGAGACCGCGTGGGGCAATGTTTGGGCCAGCGAGGCGATCAGCGACCGGGAGCGGTCGATGCTGACGCTGGCACTGCTGGCCGCGCTGGGGAATTTCGACGAGATCCCGATGCATATCCGCGCCACCGCCCGCACCGGCGCCAGCAAGAGCGACATACTGGAGGTGTTCCAGCATGTGGCGATCTACGCGGGGGTGCCGCGCGCCAATCACGCGCTGAAACTGGCCAAGGAGACTTACGCTGAAATGGAACAGGAGGCGGGCGAAGAATGACCAACGGCTATGTAAACCGCGACCGGCGCTGGCATCCGCCCAGCATCACGCCCGATTACAAGACATCGGTGGCGCGCGGCCCGCGTCACGCGCCGCTGTCCTTTCCCACCACTTTGGCGGAAGAAACCGGGCCGGTGTTCGGCCATGACATGCTGGGCAGGCTGGACAACGACCTGATCCTGAACTTTGCCAAGGACGGTGGCATGGCGATCGGCCCGCGCATCATCGTGCATGGGCAAGTGCGCGACGAATTTGGCCGTGGTGTGCCCGGTGCGCTGATCGAGGTCTGGCAGGCCAATGCGGGCGGGCGCTATCGCCACAAGAAGGAAAGCTATCTGGCGCCGCTGGACCCGAATTTCGGCGGCTGCGGGCGCTGCATCAGCGACGCACAGGGGTTTTATGAGTTCCGCACCATCCTGCCCGGCCCCTATCCCTGGCCCAACACGATGAACGACTGGCGCCCGGCGCATATCCATTTTTCCATCTTTGGTGCGGGGTTTGCCCAGCGCCTGATCACCCAGATGTATTTCGAGGGCGACCCGCTGATCTGGCACTGTCCCATCGTCGACACCATCCCGACCCGCGAGGGGATCGAGAGCCTGGTCGCGGCGCTCGACATGGCGCGCACGGTGCCGATGGATGCGCGGGCCTACAAGTTCGACATCACCCTGCGCGGTCGCCGCCAGACGATGTTTGAAAACCGCATGGAGGGGCTGTGATCATGGTGCAACCGTTGAGCTATCTGAAGGAATCCCCCTCGCAAACCGCCGGGCCTTACGTCCACATCGGATGCACGCCGAATTTTGCCGAGATCGAAGGCGTCTACCCGCAAGACCTCGGCCATGAGATGATCACCGGCGACGTGCAGGGTCAGCGCATCCGCATCACTGGCCGCGTCATCGACGGCACCGGCACGCCCTTGCGCGATGCGATGATCGAGATCTGGCAGCCGGACGCGGCCGGGCTGTTCAACTCCCCGGCCGAGACGCGCGGCACGGCAGATCCGAACTTCACCGGCTGGGGGCGCTGTGCCTCGGATATGACCACGGGTGAATTTGCCTTTGAGACGGTCAAACCCGGTGCGGTGCCCTTTGTCGATGGCCGCATGCAGGCCCCGCATGTGACGCTCTGGATCGTGGCGCGGGGCATCAACCTCGGCCTGCACACGCGGATGTATTTCCCCGACGAGGCAGACGCCAATGCCGACGACCCGATCCTGAGCCGTATCGAACATCAGACCCGCGTCAAAACCCTGATGGGCGAAGATAAGGGCGACGGGCACATCCATTTCGACATTCGCCTTCAGGGGCATAATGAAACCGTGTTTTTCGACATCTGAGGCCAGATCATGAGCAATCCTTGTATCCTCTGCGTGGCGATCACCGGCTCGCTGCCCACCAAGGCCAACAATCCGGCGGTGCCGATCACCGTGTCCGAACAAATCGAGAGCACCCATGAGGCGTTCGAGGCTGGCGCCAGCATCTGCCACGCCCATGTGCGCAATGACGACCAGACCCCCTCCTCCGATCCGGAGAAATTCGCGGCGCTGAAAGAAGGGCTGGAGAAACACTGCCCCGGCATGATCCTGCAGTTCTCCACCGGCGGGCGATCTGGCGCGGGCAAGACGCGGGGCGGCATGCTGCCGTTGCAGCCCGACATGGCCTCCCTGTCGGTGGGGTCGAACAACTTTCCCACCCGCGTCTACGAAAACCCGCCGGATCTAGTCGACTGGCTCGCCTCTGAAATGCGAACGCATCACATCACGCCGGAGGTCGAGGCCTTTGACCTCAGCCATATCCTGCAGGCGATCCGGCTGCACCGGGAGGGCGCGCTTTATGGCAAGCTCTATGTGCAATTCGTGATGGGCGTGAAAAACGCGATGCCCGCCGACAAGGAGGTGTTCGACCTCTATGTCGATCTGGTCAAACGCCGCGCCCCGGAGGCCAATTGGTGCGCCGCAGGCATTGGAGCGAACCAGTTGGTGGTCAACGAATGGGCCATTGCCGCCGGTGGACACACGCGCACGGGGCTGGAGGACAACGTCCGGCTGGATCGCCAGACGCTTGCGCCCTCCAATGCGGCGCTGATCCGGCGCGCGGCGGAGCTGTGCGACAAATACGAACGCCCCGTCGCCACCTGGCAGCAGGCGCGCGAGATCCTTGACGTGCCCCTGCGCGGCTGATCTCCTTGCCTCATCGCCGCATTCAAGGAGTGTTTGCCCCGTGAACCCGCTGACCTCGACAAACCCCTATTTTGCCGGCCTCTTTGCTGATGAGGCGATCACCGGGCTGTTTTCCGGTGCTGCCACGGCGGAGGCCTTTCTGGGCTTCGAGATGGCGCTGACCCGCGCCGCCGCCGCCGTGGGTCAGATCGAGGATGACCTCGCACGGCGGGCGTTGGCGGCGATGACGGATTTCACCCCCGACACGGCAGCATTGCAGGCGGATCTGATGGTCGATGGCATGGCGGTGCCGGGCTATGTGCGGCAGCTGAAGGCCCATGCGGGAGCCGAGCTTGCCGCTGCGATCCATCCCGGTGCCACCAGTCAGGACTTGATCGACACCGCGCTGGTGCTCGCGATCCGTGCGGCAAACGCGATCTACCTGTCCCGGCTGGACGCGTTGAGCGCCGCACTGGAGGAGCTGGGGCGGACACAAGGTGAGAACCCTCTGATGGCGCGCACCCGGATGCAGGCGGCATTGCCGATCACCGCCGGGCATCGGATCACCACATGGGCCGCGCCTGTGGAGCGCCACCGAGCACGGCTGGAGGCGCTGCGCCCCGAGGTGGAGCTGTTGCAGTTCGGCGGTCCGGTGGGGGATCGCCAGCGCAGCCAGCCGCATGGCGACGCCATCGCCCGTCTCATGGCGACCGAACTGGGGCTGAGCGCGCCTGAGCGCGCCTGGCACACGGAGCGCGACGGGCTGGCGACATACGCCAGCTGGCTTTCAGCCCTGACCGGCAGCCTCGGCAAGATCGGGCAGGATATCTGTCTGATGGCGCAGCAGGGCGTCGATGCGCTGGCGCAGCAGGGCGGTGGCAGCAGCTCTGCTATGGCGCATAAACAGAACCCCGTGACGGCGGAACTGTTGGTGACGCTGGCGCGCTACACCGCCGGCCAACTGCCGTTGATGCATCAGGCCATGGTGCATGAGCAGGAACGCTCCGGCGCCATGTGGACGCTGGAATGGATGGTGCTGCCCGCCATGATGTCCAGCACCGGCGCGGCCCTGCGTCTGGCCACCGAACAGGTCCACGCGATCACCCGCATCGGCGAGGCCCCGTCGCCCGCCTGAGCGCACGTTCGAAATTTTTTTCGAAAAAATTCGAACTCCGCTGCATCCAAATGCGGCCCTGGCGGAGTCTCCTCCCTGACAGCACGCGGATGGTCCGCGTTTTCGTCAAACAGAGAGGAGCTTTTTATGCATTCCCTTAAGACCGCTTTTGTGACCGCATCCATTTTCGCAACCGCGCAGCTGGCGCAGGCTGACGACCACGCCGCACCGATGGCGATCGGGCTGAGCGGCGACAACATGCTGCATATGATCAACGCCGAGACCGCAGGTGTCACCGGCTCCATGCCGGTCAAGGGCGTCGACAAGCTGCTTGGCATCGATCTGCGTCCGGCCACGGGCCAGCTGATCGGCGTCACCTCCACCTTTGACATTGTCGAGATTGACCCGATGACCGGCGAAGCCACGGTGATTTCCACCATGGACAAGGAACTGCCGATCGCCGAGGGCGCGCCGGTAATCGTGGATTTCAACCCCAAGGCCAACAAGCTGCGCTTCATGAGCGGCACCACCAACCACCGCGTGGACATCGAAAGCGGTGCTGTGACCGTGGACGGCTCGCTGGCGTTTGAGGACGCCGACATGCACGCGGGCGAGGCCCCGGCCATCGTCGCGGCGGCCTATATCAACTCCTACGGTCAGCCGGACACCACTGCGATGTACGACATCGACGCAACCATCGTGGCGCTGATTCAGCAGACCTCGCCCAACGACGGCACATTGGCGGCAATCGGCAAACTCGGGATCGACGGCAGCGACAGCTATGCCTTTGATATCGCGACCGACGCAGAGGGCAAGAACACGGCGTGGCTGGCGACCGACGGCATGCTGAACACAGTGTCGCTGGAGACTGGCGAAATCCTTGAAAGCTGGGAGATCAAGGAGGCCGACGCGCCATTGCGCGACATCACCTTCATGACCGCCATGTGATTTTCGGGTTGCACCCCGGAACGTAATTCGTGCTAAGGTTGTGTTAGTACGAGTATCTCCCCGTGATGCAGTTCATCACGGGGAACCGTTTCCCCGGGGGCCGTCGGGTTGATACCTGATGCCCCCCGGCTCACTGATTTCTCAAGACATCATGACGTTGACCGCATCCCCCTGCCCTCATACGGTTCACCAAAGCATGCCGTTCTCCCCCTCTGCGGGGCCAACGCATGAGGCAATGGACGCATTGAATGCGCAGATGGACGAGGACAGGCGATTGAGCGACTTGGCAGACCGGATAGAGGCCTGCGCATTGGGCGACAGGACCGCGCTACGCGCAATCATGGATCAGGAAGGATCACGCCTGCTGGGTATTGCCCTGCGCATGCTACGGCGTCGGGATCTGGCGGAAGACGCCCTGCAGGAGTGTTTTGTCTCCGTCTGGCGCAAAGCCCATCAATTCGATGCCAGCCGGGGCGGCGCGCGCGGCTGGATCACCACCATTCTGCGCAACCAATGCCTGACGATGCTGCGCAAGGAGAGCTGGGAAATCGCTGAAAGTGCCGACATACTGGAGCGACGGCAGGATGAGGAGGTCGTGATGGACGCCTATGGCAGGCTGGACATGAACAGCGACCTGCGCCGCTGCCTCGACCGGCTGGAGCCGCCCAAACGGGTCGCCATCCTGCAGGCCTATGTGCTGGGCTACACCCATGGCGAGATTTCGGGCCGCCTTCAGGCACCGCTCGGATCGGTCAAGGCCTGGGTACGGCGTGGACTGATCGCACTGCGGGAGTGTTTGGCATGAGCGATCATCAATCCCTGATGGATTTGGCGATGGAGGTTGCCCTTGGCCTTGCAGATGAGGCCGAAGCCGCAGAGCTGGAAGCCCGCGCCCTGCAGGATCCGGAGGCCGCCGCCGCCCTGAACCATGCGCGCATGCGGCTTGCCGAACTGGACGACACCGCAACGCCGGAAACGCTGCCCGCAGATATGTGGGACCGGGTGACCCTGCGCTTGGACGAGCGAGGTTCTGCGGTTGGTGTGCTCCCCGGAACAGTGCCGGAATTCGACGCCGAAACCGATACCATCCTGCCTGCAAATGAGCCCCATGCGCCGCGGTCATGGTTCATGGCGGCCTGCACCGGACTGGCGGCCTCGGTCATGTTGGCGCTGGCACTTGGCTGGGTCGTGATGACGCGTCCCGATCCGACCGTGATTGCGGTGCTGATCAATGACACCACTGGCGAGGCCGTGGCGTTGGTTGAAGGCACGGAGGCAAACCTGACTCGCGTTACCCTGCTGGGGCAGACCGCCGTACCGGAGGGACAGGTGATGCAAGTCTGGACCAAACCGGAAGACGACGGCCCGCCTGTCTCGCTTGGCCTGCTTGCCGATAACCGCGGCACCGCGCTTGCGGCTGACGGGCTGCCACCGCCGGGACCGGAGCAGCTCTATGAGATCACGTTTGAACAATCGGGGGGCTCTCCTACCGGATTGCCCACCGGGCCAATCCACGGCAAGGGGTTTGCGAAAGAGCCGCTCTGACAGTCAAACCACATATTCAACATGAAAAGGGGCGCCGTATATGGCGCCCCTTTTCATGCATCTACTGCATCCCCCCTGTCAGAAGCGAATGCTATACGTTGCCTCAGGCTGCCGCTTTGATCGGCTTGTCAGCCTTGGACGTTTTGTCCTGCTTGGCAGACTTGTCCTCGATCAGCACCTTGTGCAGGGCGCTGATCACCGGCTTCAGATCCTCACGCTCAACGATGAACTGTACGTCCACGTTGCGCGGCCCCTGCGAGGCCCCAAGGCTGGCCAGCCCCACATCGGCAATCGCCTGCAGACCACGTGTCAGCACAGACAGCCCCTTGAGGTCGCGTCCGATGGCCGAGGCCATGGACAAAAGCCGCGCCGAAATCTCGGCGTTGGGATAAATCCGTGCCAGATCCTTTTCCACCCGCTTCAGTACGGTCAGCGAGGTGTCGAGGTAGTGGGTGATCGTATTGGCGTTCGAGGTCTTGGAGACGATGCGCACATCGTGACGCGTCAGAACCTCAAGGATCGAGGCATCATATCCCTTCACCCCGACCATATCCTGTTCGAACACTTCCAGCGCGATGATATCAAGGCCGGTTATCATCTCCACCGCCGGGCTTTCTGCCGGCTTGTCGTCGATCAGCGTGCCGGGATCTTCCGGCTCGAACGCATTGGTGACGCGCAGCGGCACGTCCGCCTGACGCAGGGTCTTGGCCGCCTTGGGGTGGATCGCCTCCATCCCCATGTTCGACATCTGGTCCGCCACGTCATAGTTGGTGTGACCCAGCTTTTTCGCCACGCCTGCGCCCACCAGTTTCGGGTCGGCGGAGGAGAGGTGGAATTCCTTGTGGATGATCGCCTCACTGGCGCCGGTGAGGGCTGCCAGACAGGAGAAGGTCACTTCGGAATAGCCGCGATCAAACTCCCGCATCAGCCCTTCGACGCATTGCGCGTAGCCGGTGACGATGGGCATCTCGGTGGCGGGGTCAACATCTTCGAGCGCCTTGGAAATACGTTCCTCCAGCGTCACATCGCCCTCGTCACGCCAGCCAGACAGATCCACGAAGCGCGCATTGACGCCGCCACGCTGCAGCAGGAGCGCGGTAACGAATGCGGAATGCGCCTCGCCCAGCCCCGACAGCAGTTCGCGGATCTGCAGCATGTGTTCAGCCAGGCGGAAGTGGCCATAGCTGCACAGGCGCTGCAGGTCGATCAGGCAGTTGCGCGCGCCCTCGATGCGTTCGGCGACAAAGGCATCTGCCTGCGTCACGTCACCGGCGTTTTCGAGCACCGCCTCATGGGCCTTGCGCATCTCGTCGCCCACACGGCTGAGCGCTTCATGCCAGCCATGGTCGGACTCTGCGTCGGCAAACCGGGCATAGACGCCCGGCTCACCAGTTTTCTTGTGTTCGAGCAGGAGGTTGGTAATGCCCCCAAACGCGGAGACCACAAAGACGCGGCCATAAAGGCCAGCCGCGCCGCGGCCACCGGTAAACAGTGTATCCACCAGCTCGTTCACGCGGGACATCGAAGTCCCGCCGATTTTTTCAACGGTATGTGTCATGCGTCACCTGTGTCTCAGGCCAGCTCCTCCGCAGGAGCATAAGAGCCGTCTTCGCGATGGACTTCAGTGCCGGTCACCGGCGGGTTGAAGCAGCACGCCATGTGCAGTTCTTCTTCGGCCCGCAGGATGTGTTTGTCATGCAGGTTCAGCGCATACATGACGCCGGGCTTGATCTCATGGGTCTCGCCGGTGGCGATATCCGTGATCGAGCCTTTGCCCTTCATGCAGTAGACACTCTCGAAGTGGTGCTTGTAGTGGAACTGATGCTCCGATCCCGCTTCCAGCACGGTGATGTGGAAGGAGAACCCCATCCCGTCATCGGCCAGCAACATGCGGGTGGAGGTCCAGCGCGCATCCGCAACAGTACGGTCGGAGGTCTTCAGTTCGTTGAAATCGCGTACGATCATGGGTCTTAGTCTCCGGTCTTCGAGTTATTGCGCGGCAATTTTGGATTTTGCGAACACTTCGCGGGCGGCAGTGCTGAGAATGGCGAAGCCTTCACAGAACAGCTGCTCGGAGGTGGTGAGCGGCGCGAGGATCTTCACGACCTCGTCGTTGGGACCGGAGGTTTCCACCACCAGGCCCAGCTCGTAGGCGCGGGCACAGATGTCACCGGCCAGCTCGCCAGAGCCCACATCAACACCCTGCATCAGGCCACGGCCCTTGAGGTAGGCGCCGGGGATGTGGCTGGCCACTTCCTGCAGCGCGCTGGTGACCAGTTCGGTCTTGCGGGCCAGTTCGGTGGTGAAGGCATCATCAGCCCAGAACTTCTCGATCGCCACACGGGCGGTCACGAAAGCATGGGTGTTGCCGCGGAAGGTGCCGTTGTGCTCGGCGGGGCCAAACACGTCATGCTCCGGGCGCACCAGAACCAGCGCCATCGGCAGACCAAAGCCGGAGATCGACTTTGCCATGGTGATGATGTCGGGCTTCACGCCCATCTCCTCGAAGGAGAAGAATGTGCCGGTACGGCCACAGCCAGCCTGAATGTCGTCAATGATCAGCAGCGCGCCATGGGCATGGGCGATGGTTTCAAGCTTTTTTACGAACTCAGCGGAGGCGGCGTTGAGGCCACCCTCGCCCTGCACGACTTCCAGCATGATCGCCGCCGGGGCGTCGATACCGCCGGACGGATCGGAGAGCATTTTGTCCAGCAGCGCGGCACTGTCGAGACCATCAACATAGGCGTCGAAGGGCACGCGGGTCACGCCGGATTTGTCCATGCCGGCACCACCACGGTGGTAGCCGTTACCTGTCGCCGCCAGCGCACCCATGGTCACACCATGGAAGCCGTTGGTGAAGGAAATCACATTGGTGCGGCCAGTGACCTTGCGGGCGATCTTCATCGCCGCTTCAACGGCGTTGGCGCCGGTCGGGCCGGTGAACATCAGCTTGTGATCCATGCCACGCGGCTTCAGGATCAGATCGCTGAAGCTGTGCAGGAAGGCTTCCTTGGCTTCGGTGTGGAAGTCGAGGCCGTGGGTAATGCCGTCCTTGAGGATATGCTCGACCAGAGCGTCCTTCATGTCCGGGTCATTGTGGCCGTAGTTCAGCGAAGAACAGCCCGCGAGGAAGTCGATGTAGCGGGTGCCATCCTCGGTGAACAGCTCGGATCCGCGTGCAGTGTCGAAGGACGCGGTGAAGGAACGGCAGTAGGAGCGCGCATTGCTTTCGCGGCTCACATAGATAGACGAATTGGTTGCCATGTCTTTGGGCATGGGGGAATCCTTTTCGGATAAGATAAATTCTGGATGAGGAGAGAGGAGTTAGGCCGCGCGCTTCAGGACCTTGGCATCACTTTCAAGCGTGATGGACACCATGTGTTCGGTGTCATGCGCGCCATCGAAATGGGCCTCTTTCTCAAAATGCGGCTCGTCTGTCAGTTCGCCGCCGATGTCTCGGGCAAAGCTGCGGAAGAGGCCCCAGGAGGCCGCATTGTCCTTGGTGATGGTTGTTTTCAGCACGGAAGCGTCAGAAATGCCGTCACGCGCGATCAGCGCCTTCAGCATCTTCTTACCCAGTCCCATGCCGCGCGCGGCTTCACCCACCGCGACCTGCCAGACGAAGAACGCATCATCGCCCGGGATCAAATGGCCGGAAATCCAGCCGACAATTTCGCCGTCCAGCTCCGCCACCACGCAGGTGTCGCGGAAATGATCCGCTTGGATCAGGTTGGCATACATGGAGTTGCGGTCGAGAGGCTCACAGGCCTTGACCAGCTCCCAAATCTCGGCCCCGTCCGTCGCATTTGGCTTGCGCAGGCGGGGCTGGCAAGTTCGGGGGCTTTCGGTCTCAGTCTGCAGGATGTCTTTGGGCATCGCTTACCATCTCCATTATCGTTCGCCTTTCTAAATATAGTGAAGCGGTAAAAACTTCAAGAACCTCAGCAATTTTATTCCCCCGGCGTGTTTATCACTGTTTTCACAGGGAAAAACTCCTTAGCAAGACAAATGAAGGCCGAAAAATACTGCTTTAACCTGAGAAAATGTTGCGACGATACTTAGCGTATTGAAGGAAATCGCCATCCATGACATTTTAGAGCGTTATGAATGACAGGCCCCGCGACCGAACAGATGAAAGCCTGATCGCGCTCAGACGTATTCTGCGCGCGACCGAGCTGTATTCCCGCAATCTGGCGCAGGCCTCCGGCCTAACGCCGGCTCAGTTGCGCGTGCTGCAGCTGTTGGCGACCAGCGGTGGCAGCGCCACGCCGAAGGAGCTGGCCCAGACGATGGGGGTCGCGCAGGCCACTGTGACAACATTGGTCGACAAGATCGTCTCTCGCGGCATGGCGACCCGGATGCGGTCTGACGCGGATCGCCGGCAGACCAATGTGGTGCTGCAACCGTCTGGACGCGAGGCGGTCAAAGCGGCGCCCGACGCCCTGCAGCAAAGATATGTGCGCGCCTTCGAGCAGCTCAAGGATTGGGAACAGGCGCAGCTTCTGGCCTCGCTCGAGCGGGTTGCCGCAATGCTGAACGCAGACGACATGGATGCCGCCCCCGTGCTGACCACCGGCGACCTCAAGATTGGTGATCGCCTCACCTGAGCCTGCCAGACCCCGCCAGTCTACGCGCTGAACTGGAATCGCAGTCGCCACTGCGCATCCCGTCGCAGGTGCGTCTAGTCGAGACTGGCGGCGTTAGGGCTATGTGTTGCGCAGCTGAACGATGCGGACCAAATCCATCACAGCCGACCGTCGGACAATCGCAGATCAAGCTCTGTAAAGTAGCGCAGCCAGACCGCAACATCACTGCGCAAACCTGCGCGTTTCTGCGCGAGGGCGGCGCGGGTCTGAGCAGCCTCGGTGTCCTCGGTCAGAGCCCTGAGCGCATGGGCCATTTCGCCCGCATCCTGCGGTGAGACCAGCAACGCGGTTTCGCTGTCCACATAGTCCGCGACCCCCGCTGATCGCGTGACCGCCAGTGGCACCCCCAGCAACTGCGCCCCAACCAGTGTCACATGTCCATTGGGCGTGCGATCCGTGCGCAATGGGATCGCCATGCCACAGGACTTCTGCGCGATCGCCCAGGTCACAGGCCCCGGCAGATTGGTGAAGACCTTCACATTCTCTGGAAAGCAGATCCCTTCGATGCTGTCCGGACGGGCCACGATCGCCAGCTGCAGATCCTGCGCCGCCCGCATCGCCTCTGCCAAAACGTGATAGTCACGCCCCTCCCCACCGATCGCACTGAGATATGCGCCCTCAAAGGGTGGCGGGTGATGGGACGCGACCTCGGGGGCCTGCATGGCCCAAGGCAGGAAAGTAAACCGCGAGGGGGGCAGATCGAAGAGATCCGCATAAAGACCAACCTCATGTCGCGAGAAGACCACGAACTCTGCCACATCCTGAAAGTAGCGTTGCGACAGAGCCAGGCGACGCCCCTCTGGCAAATGCGTGTAGTTAAAGGCAAACGCGACATGTGGCCGCCCGGGCGCAATCAGCCGGGCCAGACCCGCGGTGGCCAACGTGACATTCGGCAGATGCGACACCAGAACCGCATCGGAGCGCCGACGTGCGGACCACACCGCAGACGTGCATGCCCGGTAGCGCGCCACTGCAGGACGGGTAACCAGCCGCTCCAGACGGTTTTGCGGCCGCCCATACCGCATATCCCAACTCAGCTCGGGCGCAGTAGAGACGGGTTCCAGAAACCGCCAGTCCCGATCCACCAGATCGGAAATATTGATGTAATGCATGCCCTGCCCCACTCGCCCCCAAGGCCTGCACAGGCCGCCGCGCGGCAAAGAGTGCCAGAGCCCGGTGTCGCTGACAATGGGCGCGCAAGTGGTCAAAATGCGATTCGTTGGCTTAGCTCTCCCCGACCCAAAGGTTAGATTGGCGTCAAGATCGTGAACAATCGCATCGCTGAACGAGGATTATCACCAACATATCATAAGAATTTGATGTAAATTCACTTTAAGATTAAGAGAATTTTGACTCTAATGATCGTCGGCGGGACACTGCTGACATCAAACAAACAGCTTCGCAGCTGCTGCGGAACGGGGGTGGGGACTCCTGTCGCATCGCGACCAGTGGTGGCTGGAGGCTTAATTCAGGTTGTGGGGAACCGTGTCAGACATTGCGCAAAGTGCATTTGTGGCAAGCCGTGGCTTGTCGCGCGTTACCATAGTGCCTGACGGCACCGGGGAGGTCTCCCTTTGAGCCGCTTTGCCTTTCATTATGAAAAGCTGGCGGTGGAGCAAGAAGGGCGGAAAGTCTTTGACGATCCGCGCCGCATCCGCATTCGCCGCTTCCGAATGGTCCTTGCCTTTGGGCTGATCTCCTTTGTCAGCTGGGTGTGCCTGCTCTTCAACGGGGCCTTTTCCTGGCAATCTGCGGTTCAGGAGCTGAATGGCTACTGGCGTGGAAACGAGGCGCTGCAAACAGTCCTCAGCAGCCCGCGCACCGACACGCCCGACGCATTGCGTCTTGCCTCAACCCGGCCCTATCTGCCGCCGGAAACAGCCTGCGACGCACCAAGCCAACCTTACTTCGCGGCCATGGCAGATCCGGCATCGCCCGTCATGTTCGGACACCTCCCAAGCGACATAGACGGCGCACACCTGTCCCTTGACGACAGCTGCAACCAGCTCGGCGTGCTGGTGCCGGATTGGCTGCAGATCGAAGCGGATGGAAACGCGCCGACCCTCACAGTGGAGGACGCATCCAACCGCGCGCCGGTCGAGGACTATCGCTCCAGCGCCGCGCACACGCCGGTTCTCATGCCGAGCATTTCTATCGACGCAGGCGAGGACAAAGCTGCCTTCTACGCATCCCTCAGCACAGCGGATGTCGCACAGAGCACCACGCGGCAAATTCTGGACGAGTTGAAGCCGCTCTACGCACATGGCGCCTGTCTGGATTTCCAGGATGTGCAGCAGAGCGATCTGCCAGCGCTTCAGCCGTTCCTGCAAACCCTGAGCAGCAGCTTTCAGGCCAACGGCATGGCGTCCTGCATCATACTGAGCGGCAGCAATGCGGTGTGGCAGGACGCGGAGACCATGGCCCTGTTCGACAAGGTGGTCCTGAAGCTGTTCCTTGACCCTTGGGTCGGGGCCGCCCCCTCGCCGCTTGCGGCAGATCCCTGGTTTTCAGAAACCGCAGGCCTGGCGCTTGAGACGCTTGGCAAAGACAAGCTGGTGGTCGCCCTTGGCAGTTTTGCGGTCGAATGGGTGTCGGGAACCCCGATGCCCAAGACGCTCTCCTACGCCGCCGCGATGGAACAGATTGCAGAGGCCGACGCGGACGTCCGCTTCAGCAGCAAGACCTCCGGCAGCTTTGCCTCCTACCGCGACGAGATCGGCCGCACGCATAAAATCTGGATGCAGGACGCCGCCACCTTGCACAACCAACTGAAGACGCTGGCGGATCTGGGCATTTCCGCGACCGGCATCTGGTCACTGGGGATGGAAGATCCCGGTGTCTGGACGGTTCTGCGGTCCCGAGACAAGACGCCAGATTCGCTGAGTGCGGGGCTGGCTCTGGTGAAGCTGGAAAACCATGTGAGCTACACGGGCGAAGGTGCCCTGCTGCGGCTCGCGCATCGCCAATCGCCCGGCATCCGGCAAGTGCGCATGGATGAGGTCACCGGACGGGTGAGCGCGCAGGAGTATGACATCCTGCCCCGCCCCTACGCGCTGGAGCGCTACGGCAAACCCGAGGGGCGCAAGCTGGTGCTGACGTTCGATGACGGACCTCACCCGGTGTTCTCACAACAGATCCTCGACATCCTGAAGGACACAGATACACCCGCAGCCTTTTTCGTGACCGGCAAGAGCGTGATGGACGCGCCTGACGTGCTCAACCGCATGATCAACGAGGGCCATGAAATTGGTGCGCATACCTTTTCGCACCCGCGCATGGACGAGGTGTCACAGACCCGCGCAACGCTGGAATATGCGATGCTGGACAAGGTGGTCGCCGGTGCAGCAGGCCGCAAACCGATGCTCTATCGCGAACCGTTTCAGCGCAGCAAAGGCCCGATCAGCGCCGACCGTGTTGCCGCGCTCGAAATCGCTTGGGAGCGCGGCTTGCAGGTGATCGGAATGGATATCGTCCCCCACGACTGGTCCGGGTGGAGCGGCCGTGAAATCGCCGACTATGTCGTGAAGCAGGTCGAAGAGGACGCCGGCAACGTGATCCTCTTACACGATGGCGGACTGGATCGCGCCGCCTCGGTCGAGGCAACGGCGCTCCTCATCCGCGAGCTGACCGCAAAGGGCTATGAGTTTACCACGCTGGCGGAGCTGATGGGTGCGACACGCGCAGACCTGATGCCCGTTGCGGAAGGGGGCTACCAGACATTCGACCGGGTGTCCTTTTCGATGGTGGTCTGGGTGCAGTCGGCAATTGTCACCCTGTTCTGGGTGGCGCTGGGGATCGGCGTCATTCGCTCCCTTGCGATCCTGTTGCTGTCGATCCTGAACTGGCGCGGCCGCAGCCCCGTTTCGCTGATCGACCCGAGCGTCGCAGTGGTCATCCCTGCCTACAATGAGGAAAAAGTCATCCGCAAGTGCATCGAGAGTGTGCGCGCCAGTGACTACAAGAACATCGAGATTATCGTTGTGGATGACGGATCCTCTGACAACACGCTTAACGAGGTGTTTTCCTTCAGCCACAAGCAGGACGTGCGCGTGATCTCTCAGCCCAACCAGGGCAAATGGAGCGCATTGAACCGCGCCATGCTGAATGTGTCCTCGGATATCGTCGTTTGCATCGATGCCGACACGCAGATCGAAAAAAGTGCAATCCGCCATCTGGTCAAGCACTTCAACGACGCCAAGATCGGTGCGGTTGCAGGCAAGATCATGGCGGGCAACAAGGTCAACCTTCTGACCCGCTTGCAGGCCTTTGAATACGCCACCTCGCAAAACGTCGAGCGCAAGGCCTTTGACCTCATCAACGGCATTCTCGTGGTGCCCGGTGCGCTTGGGGCCTGGCGCGTCTCCGCCCTGCGCAAGGCCGGGCTGTTCAGCGATGAAACCATGACCGAGGACACCGACCTGACGATCAAGGTCAACCGGGCTGGCTATCGCATCGTCTATGAACCCGACGCGCGGGGTTATACCGAAGTCCCCGAACGCGTAGGTCAGCTTCTGAAGCAACGCCTGCGCTGGTCGTTCGGCATGTTCCAGAGCGCATGGAAGCACAAGAAAGCCCTGTTCGAAGGACGCGCGGTCGGCCTGGTTTCGATCCCCGACATGTTCATCTTCGGCTATCTGTTTCCACTGCTGGCCCCGCTTGCGGATCTGTTTGTGGCGATCATGCTGTACAAGCTGCTGTCCGGCGATTGGAGCGGCGAAAGCACAGGCATGCTCGGCTCGCAACCCGCGCAGTACCTACTGGCCTACCTGACCTTGCCCGTGCTGGAGTTGCTGATCGCAGCCTTTGCGCTGGCGCGCGACAAGGACGAGAGCCTGTGGACCCTCCTGTTGTTCCCGCTTCAACGTATTTTTTACCGTCCGTTGCTCTACTATTCGGTCATCCGGGCCATCCTGCGCGCCATCACTGGACGTCTGTTCAGCTGGGGCACGCAGAAGCGATTGGGACGGGACTACGCCCTGGCAACGAGCGGCTCATGAAACGCAGAACATTCCTGACATCAGCGGTCGCCGCAGGGGCGGCGCTCATTCCGGTGAAATCCTTTGCCTCCGGTTTCATCGGAGCGGTTGCGCCGCAGACCTACCCGGTGATTGCCGGCATTGATGCCAGCACGTCCGCACCGCATCTGATCGCCGTGCTCGATGCGTTCTGGGCCCGCAATATTCCAGTGACCTGCCTGGTTTCACCCTTCGACGATCAGGGACAACCACTGGGCCCACAAAGCCCGCTGGCACGATTACTCTCCGGCTTTCTACTAGGGGGCAGCGGCATCGAGATCGCGCCCTTTCAGCCAGAACTCGCCACGCTGTCGCAGCATTTTCAGGCACGCGCCGCACATGACGCGGTCGCAGCCCTGCAGGGCATGCTGCAACCCGTGGAACGAACACTCGGACTCCCCATCCGAGTTCAGACCCTGGCCTGTCACGATGTGGCAAGCCCGATGTCCCCCATCGCGGTGCGCACGGCCGGGGTCTTCAATATTCTCTGCCTTCCAGAGGAAAGCGCCCCGGTGCGCTCCGAAACCTGGCAGAACGGTGTGGCCCGGCTGTTTGGTGGCAGCCGCGTTGATCTTGCTGCAGATGCCCCACCAGCAGAGGACGGGACGACACCGACCCAAACGGTGGCCTACCTCTCCGCACGGGCCTTTGCAGAACTGCCGCTGGACGACCTGGAGGCCGCAGCCGCGGCCTATGCTGAACGCCTGACCCAACAAGAGCTGGACGGAACGGCGTCGTTGCTGCCCGTGTCCGACCTACAGCTGCGCGACGCCTATCAGTTCAACCGCTTCGTCTGCCTGCATGTCACTGACCCGTTGCGCAGCGCCGGCGCAGATCAGGCCGGTCACGATGCGCTTGTCGATCTGCTGGCCGAGATGGAGCTGCCATTCTCTCGTGGCCCCGATATCGAACCCAGCACTCCGAACGCGGACCTTGGAATGTGGGTGCCCACCGAACCGCCTACGCCCACTGAGGGCGAGGCCTCTTCGCCGCCTGCGCCCCACCCGATCCGCCTGATCGCATCGCAATCGGACGGCACCACATCCATTCGCACCACCCGCCCGCTTGCAGCTGGCATCGCGGTTCGTTTTGCCCCCAGCACTCAGACACGAAGAGGGCTGGACGCCGAGGGCGTCTTGACGCTGCCCCAGCGCACCATCCAGACGCCCGTGACAGCCGACACGCTCGCTGCGGCATTTGCTGGCGTCGATGACATGGTTGTCCTGCTGCGCCCCGAAGATTTTGCCACGCAGGACGCAACGGATGCGCTGAAGCGTCACTTGGAAACCCTGCGCGCTGACGCCATCACCACCTGCGTTTCGATCAATGACCTGGCGCGACGCGTGGTCCCCAAAGGGCCCGTGCCCATGCGCCACAGGCGCGTGGCAGCGGCCCGACCAGAACTTGTGCCCCCTGCTGGCGGACTGTCGGAACGCGCCCGAGACACTCTGCTTGACGATGCCAAGGCGGCGTGGCGCTACCTCGACCAGTTCACGCATCCTGAGACGGGGCTGTGCCCATCCACTGTGGATTTCTCGCCCGGCGGGCGTCTGCACGAGGCGGTCACGATGTGGGACGTGGGCAGCCAGATCAACGGCTTGGTCGCGGCCTCGCAGATTGGCTTGATCAGCTCAAAGGATTTTGCGGCCGCAATCGCCAAGATTCTCCCCAATATCGCAGGCCGCGTCTCACAGGATCGGCGCCTGCCGCAGGGATGGATTCGCACGGATCGCACCCGCTGGGGGAACAAGAACTTTGATGGCAGCGACGCCGGACGCTTGCTTGCGTCCCTCGACAACCTGCGTCGCCACAGCACATTCGGAGATCAGCTGGAGGAGCTGGTTGCGTCCTATGACCTGGATCAGGTGATCCGTGATGGCGAGATCTTCTCCGTCACCGACGGGGCGCTGCACAGCTCCTATATCTCACACAGTGCCCACTATTCGGCTCTGGCGTTTCGGCGTTGGGGGCATCAGGTGCGCTCACCCTATGAGGTGTTTTCGGGGCGCTCCGTCAACGATGGCCAGATGGCGTTGCTCGAAGCGGTGGTGGGCATCGGCCCGATCGGCGCCGAGCCGCTCCTGCTGGAGGGCCTGGAACTGGGCATGAGTGACGAAAGCGCATATCTGGCCGACGTGCTGTTCACCACCCAGCTTGAGGAATATCGCGAGACAGGTCGCATGATCTGCGTCTCCGAAGGTCCGATCGACAGCGCGCCGTGGTTCTTGTACCAAGGGTTGCAGCTCGACGCGCAAAGCCGAACCTGGGCAATGGACACCGTTGGTCGAGAACAGGAATATCGAACGCCTGAATTCCGTGACGAATTCCTCGCGGTCAGCAGTAAGGCGGCCTATTTATGGTCGGCGATGCAGCCCCATGATTATTCTGATAGATTGACGCATTACGTCCGCGACACCGCAAAAACACAAAATGGGTTTGCGTCCAGCATTTTCGTCAAGACGGGCCGCGCCACCAAGAATTACACCGACCTCAATACCAACAGCATCATCCTGCAAGCGATCGCGCATAAATTAAACACCACTGGCTGAGCGGTTTTGACGCGACCTGCCCATGCCATCAGAACGTGCGGCACCCGGTGGAGGCAATCTCGCCCGGTACAACCGGATAGCCCGGTCGCGGATTGAGGATAACCGACTGGATCCCGGTAATCCGGCGCATGCAGGCATCCACCGAGGCCTCGTCCATGCGGCGTCCCCCCACATAGATATCGATCCAGTCATGCCCGCGATGTCCGGTGTGACACGGCCCCTCTTGCGGGCGAGGGCCATCGCCACACATATCTTCGACAATGGCGTATTTTTTCAGATTTTCGATATAGAAGCGCGTTCCCGGTTTGTAGTCCATGATACTGCGGCCACCGGTTTTTCGGTGACCGACGGCGAGCGTGATGGGATCCTTGTATGTCCCGACACCACCAGCGGTGCGATGGATGACCGGGCGCGCAATCTGGGCCGATCCGCGCGGCGTGTTATCCCACCAGCTATAGCCTGTCAGATAAGCGTTCATGTTTTGTTCTTGCGTTGGTGCAATCGCAACGCGGGTCAGGCTGGACAGATCGTTATCCACATTCAATCGGGTACTGACACTATTGAACGCATCATAATCAGATCGCACATCGCCACCACAGGCCGACATCGAGACCATGGCTGAGACCGCAAATGCGGCTTTAATAGAAACACTCGTCATTTCACCATCCTACTGAATAGAGACATTGCCAAGAATCCGTTTTGGATTATCAGCCTACATCAGCAGGATGTTGCAGAGGTATTTCCGAAATATTAATCATCCACACCCCATTCGAGTGAAATGATTTTCAAAATTTACTAAAATTATTATCATTTAGATTGTCAAAAAATTGACGCCCCAAAAATCTGCGCTAAGCCCAGCTTATATATCGATCAGAGGGGCGCGCGCATCGGCTCTGCGGATCGTTCCACTTGGATCACCCGACATCCCTCCGCCGCGCAGCGCGCCAAAAGCGTCGATGGGAATTCCGCCCCGGTAACAATGACATCGTAGTCCCAGAGCATGTGTTTGCGACAGGGTAGTTCGCGACCAAATTTCGCACAGTCCATCACCAGAACCTTCCGCTGAGCGCAGCCAGAGACCGCAACCCGTGCCGTGATCTCATCGGTGTTATAGTCCAGCACCTCGCCCGCACTAGACACGCCCCCACAGCTGAAGATCGCAATATCCGCGAGATAATTTGCAAAAAATTCACGACTGGCTGTGCCGATCAGGTCAAGATCGCGCAACCGAACGGCGCCTCCAGCCAGCGAAACGGTCGCACCGGACGCCCCCTGCAGCGCCATCACCGCATGCATGTTGTTGGTGGCCACAAACAGTTCCTTGCGCGTCGCCGCCAGCATCCGGGCGCAGGCCTCGACCGTGGTTCCCGTGCCCAGCGCCACCCGTGCGCCGTCCGCCACGAGGTGTTGTACCTCGAGAGCGATCTGCTGCTTCTCTCCCCGTGCGACGCTGACCCGCGGCGCATAGCCAATGTTCTCGGACTGCCGCCGCAGGCGCACGACACCGTTCCGCCGCTGCACCAGCCCCGCCTCATCCAGATCGCGCAGATCGGCGCGAATGGTCTGAACCGAAACCTCCAGCTGGCCGGCGAGCGCTGCAGCAGACATCTCATCAATGTCACACAACAGGCCGATGATGGCGTCTCGCCGCCGATTTAACTCGCTTCGTCGCATTCGCTTTCCTTTGAAAGTGAACAAGTCACCCCACGGTCCTAGCAAGCGCATTCAGCAGCGAGCAAGATAATATTTTCTTTGCCAAACCGTCACAAAACCGTTTCAGACTCAGTGGATACGGGCAGCGTCATAACTTTCGAACGAAAGCCAAATTGGAGATTTCGGATGAAACCCCTTCTGTCCGCCGCCGCCCTCGCCCTGACCGCATCTGCGTCGTTTGCCGAGACATTGACCCTCTACACATCGCAACCCAATGCTGACGCGCAAATGACCGTCGATGCCTTCACCGAAGCCAACCCGGAGATCGAGGTTGAGTGGGTTCGCGACGGCACCACCAAGCTGATGGCCCGTCTGATGGCGGAAATCGAAGCCGGCAACCCGCAGCCCGATGTCCTGCTGATCGCAGACACCGTCACGCTTGAGGGCATGGCACAGGGCGGCCACCTGAAGGCCTACCAATCGCCGGAAGCCGCAGCCTATGACCCCGCGCTCTACAGCGCCGAGGGGTTCTATCACTCGACCAAGCTGATCACCACCGGCATCGTCTACAACACCGGCGCCGAGGTCCAGCCGACCTCCTGGTCCGATCTGGCCGATCCCTCCCTCAAGGGTCAGGTCGCGATGCCCTCGCCGCTTTATTCCGGTGCCGCGCTCATTCACTTGGCGACCCTGACCGGCGACAAGGCTCTGGGCTGGGATTACTACACCGATCTCGCCTCCAATGAGGCGCGCGCACAGGGCGGCAATGGCGGCACCTTCAAGGCCGTGGCCTCGGGTGAGAAACCCTATGGCGTCGTTGTCGACTTCCTCGCGATCCGCAACAAGGCCGACGGATCCCCGGTGGAATTCGTCTTCCCGCAGGAAGGTGTCTCCTATGTGACCGAACCTGTTGCGATCCTCGACACCGCGAAGAATGTCGATGCCGCGCAGAAGTTCGTCGACTTCGTGCTGTCCCAAAAAGGTCAGGACCTGGTCCTCGACATGGGCTACATCCCGGCCCGCAACGACATGGGCGTGCCCGCAGGCTTCCCGGCGCGTGACGACATCAAGCTGATGTCCTTTGATCCAGCGCAGGCGTTGTCCACAGCCGACGCCAACAAGGCGAAATTCGCAGAGCTTTTCGGCGCCGAATGACCCTCGCATCCGCAAATCCCAGCAGCAGCCGGTCCGAGGGCCGGCTGCTGTCGCTTATTCTGGGGCTGGCCATCCTGGTGACCCTCGCCCCTGTCGCGCGACTGTTCTTTGAAGGTGTCACTGCGGGCGGAAGCCTCAACCTGACGTTCTTCTCCGAGGTGTTGTCCAAACCTGCAACCCACTCCGCCCTGCGTCATTCGCTGGTGACGGCCGGATTGGGAACAGTGATCTCCGTTCTCATCGGCAGTGTCTTTGCCTTTCTGGTGGCCCTGACGGATCTGAGGCGCAAGGCTGCGCTGGTGTTCTGCCTGATGATCCCGATGATGATCCCGCCGCAGATCACCGCCCTGTCCTGGACGCAGATGATGGGACCGTCCTCGGTCTTGCTGAAGACGCTTGGCCTTGCCCCGCCCCTTGGCGCGCCGCAGCCGCTTTATTCGCCTGGGGGGATCATTCTGCTTCTCGGAATCCAGCATACATCGATCATTTTCCTGACCCTGCGCGCTGGTCTGCGCGCGATCCCACAAGAAGTGGTCGAAGCCGCACGGATTTCGGGCGCGCGCGGGTTTCGCATCTGGTGGCAAGTGGTGCTGCCCCTGACACTGCCGAGCCTGCTGGCCGGGGTAGCAATCACCTTTGTGACCGCGCTTGGCAATTTCGGCATCCCCGCAATGCTTGGTATTCCCGCAGGTTACGCTACCCTTCCGACCCTGATTTATCAACGGCTTGCGGGCATGGGCACAACCGTTCTGGCAGAGGTCGCAGTGCTGGCGATCCTGATCGGCATCGTGGCCATCACCGGCATTCTGATACAGCGCTTTTTCCAACGCCGCCAACGTGTGCATCTGGTCGGCAGTACCGGCCGCCCGCTTGCAATACCGCTGGGACGGGCACGTCTGCCGGTCGAAATCACGCTCTGGCTGGTGATTGCCGGGATTCTGGTGCTGCCGATGATGGGATTGCTCGCAACATCGCTGGTGCCCGCCTACGGCGTGCCACTTCGGCTCGACACGGTGTCGCTTGATGGGTGGTATGAGGCCTTGTTTCGTCAACCATCGACCCGGCGAGCCTTTGTGAATTCCTTTGGTCTGTCGATCGGTGCCGCCGTTGTGTTGATGGCCCTGTGCCTGCCACTGGCCTGGCTGATGGACCGCCATCAAACCCGCCTGAGCCGCGCCTTTGACAGTCTTCTGGACCTTCCCTACGCGCTGCCCGGTGTGGTTCTGGCGATCGCCATGATCCTGCTGCTGATCAACCTGCCCTTCACCGACCTGTCTCTGTACGGCACGATCTGGATTATCTTCCTCGCCTATCTCGCCCGGTTTTTTGCGGTGATGTTTCGGCCCGTGCAATCCAGCCTGCGACAGCTTGATCCCGCAATGAACGAGGCCGCACAATCTGTTGGTGCACCGCTTTGGCGCCGCCTGCGCGATATCGTGCTGCCGCTCTCTGCTCCGGCAGCCGCTGCGGGGGCGATCCTCGTCTTTCTGACCGCGTTCAACGAACTGACCGTGTCCGCCCTGCTGTGGTCCTCGGGCACGGAAACCCTTGGCGTGGTGATTTTCAACCTCGACGACAGCGGCGAGACGGTGATGGCCTCTGCCGTCGCCATGACCATCGTCTTTGTCGTCATGATACTGATGGCGGTGATCCAGCTTACATCCCGCCGCCTGCCCAAAGGAGTTGTCCCATGGCAGAGCTGACCCTCACGAATATCGGCAAGCATTTCGGCGGCGCCCCCGCCCTGCAATCGGTTACCACGCGTGTGAATGATCGCGAATTTCTGGCCCTTCTCGGCCCCTCTGGCTGCGGCAAGTCCACACTGTTGCGTCTGCTGGCCGGGTTTGAACAGCCCAGCGCAGGGTCGATCCGCATCGGCAATCGCGAGGTCGCCAACGCAGACACGCGCCTGATTGTGCCGCCGGAAGAGCGCAACATCGGGTATGTGTTCCAGTCCTACGCGCTCTGGCCGCATATGACGGTGCGCCGTAACGTGGGCTACCCGCTGGAGATCAGAAAACTGTCAAAGTCTGATCGCGAGACCCGCATCGATGCCGCTCTGGAGGCCACGGCCCTCGGCCCCTATGGCGACCGCATGCCCTCCGACCTCTCTGGCGGGCAACGACAGCGCGTTGCCCTGGCGCGCTGCCTTGTGTCTGATCCCACTGCCGTGCTGCTGGATGAGCCGCTCGCCAACCTCGACGTCGCACTCCGGGCCTCCATGCAGGGCGTGTTCTGCGACTTTCACCAGCGCACGGGCGCGACCATGGTATATGTCACTCACGATCAGGCCGAAGCCATGGCGATGGCGGACCGGATCGCGGTGATGAATGAGGGGCGCATCATGCAGCTGGACACGCCCGAGGCGCTTTATGCCCGCCCCCGAAGTCGCTTTGTCGCCGAATTCATCGGCGATGGCGCCGTTGTGCCCCTGACTGGTACCAGCCATTCCGACAGCGCCTGTGAGGCCACCCTGCTCGGCACGCGACTGAGGGTTGAAACGGACACCCCAACCCCAGAGATGGCCTGTCTGCGCCCGGAAAACCTGACGATTGCCGAGACCGGCGACATCCGCGCCCGCGTGGAACGTGTGACCTATCTGGGCGGGCGCTACCGGCTCGATCTGGTGGCCGCAAGCGGCGAGCCTCTCGTCACCCAGTCAAACACCCGCTACGCGCCGGGCGAACACATCGGCCTCGCGCTGACGGCCCCCTGGGCCTTTGCCGCCGCCTGATCCGGAGACACACATGAGCACCATTACCGTTCTCTCCGGCATCGGAGACAAGGGCCCCGCCGCCATGCGCCTGGACACCGGGCGTCAGCGCTGGTTGCTGGATTGCGGGTTTGGTCCCGAGGCCAATGCGAAATTCGACCCCAGCTGGCTCGACGGCGTCGATGCGGTCTTTGTAACACACGACCATATCGACCACATCGGCGGCGCGGCCTACGCGGTAGAGGCAGGTCTGCCGATCTACGCCACCCGCCGTACCGCACAGGCCCTGCCCCCATCAGCGCAGGTGATCGAGCTGCCAGAGCGCGGCGAGACGCTGATCGACGGCATTCGCCTGACCACCGGCCTCAATGGGCACGCGCTTGGCGGCGTGTGGTTCCATTTTGATCTGGGTGAGGGGCTGTTTTATTCGGGCGATTGGTCGGAGGAAAGCGCATGGTTCGCCTTTGATCTGCCACCCAAGGCGGCCACCGCGATCATCGACTGCTCCTATCACCTGAGCAATGTGCCTCAATCCCAACGCCTCGCCGACCTTGACGCGCTGATCGACACATTGCCCGGTCAGGTCCTGTTTCCCGTGCCGCCCTCGGGGCGCGCCGGCGAACTCGCGCTGCATCTGATGCGCCGCTTCGGACCAGAGGCGGTTTTGCTGGACCCGGAATGCTGCATGACATTGCGCGCCGCACTTGCCTCTGGCGGTGTCGCGGATCGCGCACAGGAAATCGCCCCGTTGCTGGAGCGCGGCCCGCTGGACGAGGCGCGGTTTCTGATCTGCGACACGCCCAATGCCGACGGCGGGGCCGCCTGGGCCTATGTCCGTGCGTGGCGTGAAAGCGGGCGGTTGGGTCGCGACGCGCATGTGGTTTTCACCGGACATATGACCGCCCATGCCCGTGGTGTCGAAACCGTTGAGGGCGGCTCTTTCCGCCGCTGGAACGTCCACCCGCCGTTGTCGGATCAAATCGCCATGATCCGGCGTCTCGGTGCGACGCGGTTTGCCCCGGCTTTCTGCACCTTGCCAGAGGAATACCTGGTGGAAAATGGCTTTGAGGCGCAGGTTTTCCTGCATGAGACGGTGACATTGTGATGGAAGATCTGCCCCCCCTCCCCCCGCGCACGATCTGCCTGATCCGCCATGGCGAGACGACGGCCAACCGCGACAGCATCATCGCCGGTCGCCTGGACGTCGCGCTGACAGACCATGGCCGCAGCCAGGCCCGCAGCCTGGCCACGTTGACCTGGGAAGAACCGATTACAGTGTTCTGCAGCCCGATGGCGCGCGCTAAGGAAACCGCCCGGCTTGGCTTTCCCGATCTTGTCGCAACACCGCATGCGGGGCTACGAGAACGCGACTGGGGCGTCTTCGAAGGACGCCCGCTTACCCAATTGCCCCCCCGAGAGGAGACGCCCGACGGCGGCGATGGCTGGCGCGACATGATCCTGCGCGTCCATGCAGCGATCCGTGATTGTTGCGCCGCCGCCGGTCCCACCTTGCCGGTTCTGGTGTGCCATTCCGGTGTGATCAGAGCGACACGCCTGCTCGCATGTCTCGGCAGTGTGGGAGAGCGTCCCCCCAACGCCCACCCGGTGCTCTTTCGCCATCACGCAGGACGACATGAGGAACATCCGCTCTGACCACGGCTCTTGGCCGCTTTGGGCATCCCTCACTCTCGTACACACCCGCAGATGGCCCGAACCCATGTCGCCTTCACCCTATCGGGCCAGCGCTATACCGTCTCATCGCGGGCTCTGAAGCACCAGTTCCGTCTGCCAGTTTCAACAAAACCGCAATGGTGGATAAGGCGGTCGAACCGCGCGGTCGCCCTTTTGGCGTCGACGAAGACGCCTGGGCATTCACCAAAGACGAGGTTGGCCGTAAACAGGATCCAGCTGCGCAAGCAGGAGGGTGCCTGATGAACTCCAACGATGGCGGAGCACGGGTGTGTGCGACACGCAAGATGGCCGTTCCCATCGGCATGCGATTGCGAAAACGGCTAGCAAGCTCCAAAAGCCACTATAACATTTCAGATTTGTCGAGATTTACATCGAAATGTAAAATGGTGCGGTCAGATGGAGTTTGCTCAAACTCAACTGACGAACAAGAGAACCCCAATCTGGAAGAGGTTTTTCAGGAGCTTGAACGCTGGAATGATATCCTCAAGGATGACAAGGATATCCTGCGAGGACCACGCCCATGAGCCGCCTCGCACCGTTCTCGTTAAGACTGACACCAGAGGAACGAACCCAGCTTGAGTCTCAGGCTGGGGCAATGCCGCTGGCGTCCTATATCAAGTCCGTGGTTTTTGCCGCTGAAGCTCCTAAATATCGGAAGCGGCGGAAACCACCTGTTGCGGAGCAACAGCTTCTTGCTGAGGTGTTGGCACGGCTGGGACAAACACGACAGGCCAACAATCTCAATCAAATCGCCAAACACCTGAACCAAGGCACATTGATCGTCGATCCTGAACTAGAGGAAGATCTCAAACGGGCCGTTGCCGAAGTGGCTTGGATGCGGGCAACATTGATGGAAGCCTTGGGGGTGAAATCATGATCCTCAAAGGCTCTCAAAGGTCGGGTGCAAAGGCGCTAGCCGATCATTTGATGAATGATCGCGACAATGATCACGTTACCTGCTTGGATTTGCGTGGGTTTTCAACCAACGACCTTCATGGTGCGCTCGCTGAGATGCATGCGATTTCCAAAGCAACCCAGTGCAAGAAGTTCATGTTCTCATTGAGCCTCAATCCTCCACAGGATCATGTCGGGACAGAAGAGGAGTTCCTTGATGCCGCAGACCGTGCGGAACAAGCGTTGGGGCTGGATGGCCAGCCCCGTGCTGTCGTTGTGCACGAAAAAGAAGGTCGCCGTCATGCCCATGTGGTGTGGTCATGTATTGATGTGGATGAGTTGAAGGCTATCCACTTGGGGCGGTTTAAGCTGGCATTGCGTGACTTGTCGCGCGATTTGTTTTTGGATCATGGCTGGACGTTACCTGACGGGCTGGCGACCTACGGCAACAAATCCCCTTTGAACTTCACACTTGAAGAGTGGCAGGCTACAAAACGTCAGGGCCTTGACCCGCGTGAGGTTAAACAGGCGTTTCAGCAAGCATGGGAACGATGCGATAGTCAGATCGGCTTCAAGAATGCCCTTGAGGATCGCGGGTATTTCCTCGCTCGTGGTGATCGTCGCGGGTTCGTCGCCTTGGATGTCGATGGCAATGTGCATTCCATTGCAAAGTGGACAGGCCTGAAAGCGAAAGATGTGAACGCCAAGCTCGGCTCGCCCGAAAACTTGCCCTCTGTCGATGAGGCGCAACCCAACATTCACTCCAAGATTACGGACCAAATGCGTGGTTTTATCAGCGACATCAAAGATCGTCAGCGCCATGACCTCGCTCCGTTGCGCGATAAACAACGTGAAATGGCTCTGGCACATCGTGAAGAGCGGAAACGGCTTAAGCAAGCTCAAGAACAGCGGTGGGTCGAGGAGACGAAGGCACGATCTGGTCGTCTCAACAAGGGTCTACGAGGCCTATTTGATCGTCTGACGGGTGCTCACAAAGCTGTCCAGAAACGCAATGAAATGGAAGCTATGGATGCTGCACGTCGGGATCAAAGGCAGCGTGACCTGTTGACCAAGGAACAGATGAAAGAGCGCAAGTCTCTGCAAAAGCAAGTTCAAAAGATGCGGCGCAAACATCAAGAGGAGCGACGTTTTCTCGCTTCTGACATTCGGCAAGCAATCAAGCCAAAGAAGGCTTCAATGCAGCCCACACGGCGGAGGGAGCGCGGCCTTGATCTGTCTCTCTAAGCACCCAAGCAGCGCGACTGTTGGGATAACCGTTGCCAATCTACTGGCGCTAAAAGTCAACAAGTGATAGCTAGGTGTTGACCGCGGATGAGAGAAACATGTCAAAAGAAAAACAGTTAGTTATCGCGTCAGCATACTTCGCATCTGACGATGTTATTTATGCTGTACGACACGACAACGCCACGAGCGGCGAACGTATTGATCGCGTTCCTGTTGCGGATAGCGTCCCAGATGAAGAAAAGATGGACGCAGACCTAAAGTCAGCAGCGTTAGGAATAAGTAGTCTTCTAGGGGAGCGCGAAAAGATCAGAGCTATTGTTCTGATTTGTCCCGGCCCTTTTCGAACCATTGACAAGAAGAGCCACTTGTACGGTGAAATTGGATGGAACGCGGAAGTTCGTTGTTGGCGGGAAAAAAATGCAATCACGATGTTCCGAAAGCACCTCTTAAGGGAACTTGGAGATGAAGCAAAAGATGTCGAAATTTACATACACAACCAAGCAGGCGCGACAGCAGTAGGTGAATACCTTCACGCTTATGGTGACCTCATCAAGCGTTCAAATTCACGTGGGGTGCTTTACAAACAGCTAGGCAATCATCTGTATGTTGTAGCGGATTATACAATTGACGCGGCACTGATAGTTGAGGGAGAGCCATTCCATGGCCTATCTACAATGAATGTCGGACATCATGCCGTCATTCCAGTAGATGAAGACGATGAAACACTCGAGCGTCTAAAAAACTCGACGCACCCTGAACGTCCTTGCTTGAATAGTTTGGCGTCACTAGACGCAATAAAGAAACGTTGGCCAGGAATGCACTCGGAAAAGTTCAGCGCATGCACGGACACGTCGAAGGTGTCTCGTATCGCTTTCTATATTGCCCAGATGCTCGCCAACGTCGTTTTGAGTGTCTCCCCTGCGAAAATTATAATCGGTGGTCGTATCAAAGATAATCCACTTATCATTTCGATGATTAGGCAGCAAATTGATTACCTTCTAAGAGATCATGAAAATCCTGAGATTTATCCAGGTTATCCACAAATCAATGACCTCAACAATTTTATAGTTGAGCAAGATGATCGAGACTCTGGCGTTAAGGGGGGATTGCATGTTCTCGCAAGGACTCTGGTGAAGGCGCATGATGAATCAAACATCGCTTCCTTTGATGCCTACAAGAAGGGGCTTTATCCGTTATGAAATCGCAAAAAAACACGGTTACAGAAATCTCTTTATCGAACCCCGCATTGAGTTGGCATCCCACACTATACGTTGACAAAAAAGGTAAGCATTGTTACCCTAAGTGGGATTTGAAGAATAGACTTATTGCCGACTTAGAAGATCAAATTAATGACCGAATAGATGCCGTGGGCATTAGCGGAGAGGATCGCCAGAACCTTCTCTCAGAGCTTTTCAAGAACTTAACTCGGGAATTGCCGCAGGTAGATTTACCACCGAAAGCCCCGATGCTCTACAAAGATCGAGAAGACAAAAGCCAAACGGCTGAACAATTCACCCGTGAACATTATGCCGCGTTTTTTGGCAAGGGTTTAACCAGAGCCACGCTGAAGCAGCTTGATAAATCTCTGTACGGGATGCTGATGAAAGGTGGATTTCCTGAGAGTTTGAGGGAGTTAATCCCAGCTGCGCAAGGGAAAGGTGGCGGAGGCAATCACAGCAAAGGTGGCAGCAAGCCTGTGTTCTCTGACGAGGAGCTTGCGGAACGGGCGCGCAGTCAAGCAAGGGAGCGGATGCGTCGCTATCGGCAGCGAAAAGCAAACGGTTAGTTACGTAACTTCTACCTATTGACTGACGGCGAATCTCCCGCTATATCCCTGTGGCATCGGCAGTCATTTCGGCTGACCGTGTTGCACACGGAGGCTCAGCATCATGAGCGACAATAAAGGCACTGGAACACCCATCCCGATCCCAAACGAGCCGCGCATCACTGGCGGCACTGGCCACGTCAACGTTGGTGGTACAGTCGTTCAAGGCACCAACATCGGGGGCGGCAAAGTTCAAACTCCCGACGGGAAAATTCACGGCTAAACCAAGCCGTCCTTGGTAGTCCCGCACTTCTGTAGTGGGGCTACCGTCCTCCCCTCAAAACTCGTGGTGAAACTCATGCTGCACCTGACAACCATCGGGGCGGTCGCGATGGCGCTCGTCCTGTTTCAAACGGCAACTTTGGTCATCGGCGGCCACGTCGCCAAAGACCTGTTGGCCTCTTTCTACGCTGCCTTTCCGAACTGGTGGCAACGCATGTTGGTCGTGATCGTGCCGCTGTCTGGCCTAGGGAATTTGTTCGCAGCCTATGCTTTTCAAGCTCCGATTGTGGCTGGTGTGTCGTTTCTGGTTCTCGGTCTGTGGTCGCCAATCTTGATGGCCTTGGTCATCCAAGGGCGCAGTTTCTCCGCCACTGACATTCTCATCATGATCGCAATTTCTTGTTTGGGCCTTTGGCTCGGCATCCGCCTGGGAGCCACGCAATAATCGCTTCAGAAGGTTCATTTAGCCCCAACTGCATCTCTGAAAGGTCGTCTTTCAAAGATGGTTACTACAAGGAGACCCCACCACATGAATGAGTTCGTCTACTACTACGGCATGACCGTGGTCCGTATCGTCATGGTAGCCGCATCCTTTGGTGCAGGCTTCCTGATCGGCTGGCTTCTCTCTCCATATTCAGCCGGATTTCGGAAAGTTGTCGCCTATGTCATCGCCGCTGTGCTGGTGTTGGCAGCCATCTTCGCAAACAACTTCATCGGCTGGAACGCAGCGCTTCTGCTGGCCATCATTGCCTTTGGCATCGGGCTGGCCTTTTGGCTGGGCGGTGTCACTGCAAATGCCTTCAAGATGCCCGACACCTTTGGGTCAAGCCGCTGGGCCACCAAAGATGATCTTCAGGAGAATAACCTCTATGGCACAGATGGCATTCGCATCGGCAAAGCCATGAATGAGGATGGTGATCTTGATTGGGTGTCTTACAAAAGCGACCGCCACTTGCTGACCGTTGCACCCACCCGTTCAGGGAAAGGGACAACCCAGATCATCACCAATTTGCTGACCTATGAAGGGTCAATGCTGGTCATCGATCCCAAAGGCGAAAACGCCATGATCACCGCCAAGCGCCGCATGGAAATGGGGCAAGAGGTTTATGTGGTCAATCCATGGGGCATCGTCGATATTGAAGGTGTGGAGCAGGCAACTTTCAATCCAATGGATTGGCTGGACCTGCGCGATATCGACATGTCAGAAAATACCATGATCATGGCGGATGCTTTGGTCATGAGGAATAATCACTCTGACAGCTTTTGGGACGAAGAATCCAAAGCTTTGCTGCAAGGCTTGATTGCCTACGTGGCGTATAGTCCAGATGAAGATGGCAACCGTCATCTGGGGCGCGTTCGCGAACTTCTCAATGAGAATGCGGACGATCTGACCAAGCTGTTCAAGAAAATGGAAAAGTCCTCTTTCCCCATTGTCAAAAGTACGGGTGCGCGTAGCGGTCAAAAAGAAGCCAAACTGCTGGCCAACGTTTTGGCCTCGGCACAGGCGCACACACATTTTCTGGACAGCAAGCGGCTGCGCGACAACATGATGACATCGAGCTTCAAGTTTGAGGATTTGAAAACCAAGCCCATGACGATTTATCTGGTGCTGCCTGCGGATCGCATGAACACCTTTGGTCGCTGGCTGCGTCTGCTGGTTCAGCAAGCCTTGACGGTAAACGCCCGTAATATCGAAGAGAAACCAGAAAAGCCTGTGCTGTTTGTCTTGGATGAATTTGCTGCGCTTGGACGCCTGAATATGGTCGAACAGGCTTATGGCCTCATGGCAGGGTTCGGCATGCAGCTTTGGGGTATTGTGCAGGACCTCAGCCAACTTGAGCGTATCTATGGTGAGGGTTGGCAGTCGTTCGTCGCCAATGCTGGCATGATCAACTATTTCGGCTCAAGCGACCAAAAGACCGCGCAGTGATGTGCCCCCATCGAGTGGTCCAATTTGAATGTTAATGCATCGTCGGCCTTTGGTCTATCAGGACGATGCTTTTGGGCGCTGGGGGCCGGTATCCTAAGGCGCTGTGGGGCCTAACCGTGTTGTAGTGGCGACGCCAGCGTTCGATGAGGATCTGTGCTTCACGCAGCGTGGTGAAGACCTCGCCGTTTAGTAACTCATCCCGGAAGCGGGCGTTGAAGCTCTCGCAGTAGCCGTTCTCCCAAGGTGATCCCGGGGCAATGAATGCGGTCTTCGCGCCCACGGCAC
>NZ_PVUF01000004.1 GCF_003003215.1 Tritonibacter scottomollicae
CTGCATCGGGTGGCTCCTCTCAAAAGCAGTTCATAGCAACTGCACTATGGTGCATTGCCACGCCGGTTGATGCAGGAGCCATCCACCCCATCCGCACTGCAGACGCCGACCTAAACCGCACCTTGGGACCGGTCTGGGGCAAAACTGTTTCGCTATTGCTCGGCGCGGACCGTTGACAAGATTCGCAAGATCCGTCCGGTGGCGTCGGCAGGGTACGGCACGCGACACAGAGCCCGCGCGCGCAACATCCTGTCGCGGGCAACCTGCGCTGATATCATCCGAAACATAAGCCGAAGTCGGTTTTATCATTTTTTGCGTCGGACTGATTTCGCGTCCGTGCTGAACTCTGCGTCATAAACAATACAATCGTGAATCAGAGAACTCGGAGAGCGGGCTCATGAAAACCCAAGTCAAAGCACTTGTTGTCGGTGGTGGTGCCATCGGGACCTCGATCGCATATCACCTGGCCAAGGCCGGTTGGGACGACGTCATGCTCATCGAGCGTGACGAGCTGACCTCCGGCTCTACCTGGCACGCAGCCGGCCTGTTGCCGCTGTTCAACATGTCCTACGCGACAACCCATATCCACAAATACTCGGTCGATTTCTACAAGACCCTGGAGGCTGAAACCGGCCTCAACGCGGGCTTTGCGGTCGTCGGCAACCTGCGCATGGCGCAGACGCAGGAGCGCATGGACGAATACATGCTCTATGCCTCCACCGCCGAGACCTGTGGCGTGAACTACGAATGGCTGACCCCGGATGAGATCAAGGCACGCTGGCCGCTGATCGAGACCTCCGACCTGAAGGGCGCGATCTACCACACCGAGGACGGCTATATTAACCCCGCCGACGTGACCCAGGCGATGGCCAAGGGTGCGCGCCAGCATGGTGCCGAGATCGTGCGCAAGCTGCAGGCTGATGCTTTCCACTGGACCGGCACCCATTGGGAAGTCACCTGCACCAAGATGGTGGAAAAGGGCGGCAACCTTGTCGAAAGCGACGAGCAGGTGGTGATCACCGCCGAGCATGTCGTCACCGCCTCCGGCAACCACGCGCAACGCACTGCCAAGATGCTGGGCATCAAGATGCCCGCGGTCCCGGTCGAGCACCAGTTCATCGTCACCGATGTGGATCCGGCGCTGCAGGCGTTCCGCGACGAGGGCAACCCGGAGCATCCGGTGATCCGTGACGCCGACGCACAATCCTATGTGCGCGAAGAGCGTGGCGGCTGGATCCTCGGCGTTTACGAAAAACACGCGCCGGCCTGCTTTGAATATGGCGTGCCGGACAGCTTCCGCGCCGACCTGTTCCCGCTGGCGCTGGAGCGCATCGAAGACCAGTATATGGCGATGATCCACCGCATGCCCTCCAGCGAGGAATGCGGCCTGAAGGACGACTTCAACGGCCCGATCTGCTACACGCCGGACGGCAACCCGCTGGTTGGCCCCGCACCGGGCCTGCGCAACATGTGGCTGGCAGAGGGCTTCTCCTTCGGCATCACCGCAGCGGGCGGCACCGGTTATTACCTGGCGCAGATGATGGTGGACGGCGAGGCCGAGATCGACATGGCGTCGCTCGACCCGAAACGCTACTCCTCCAACTGGATGACCACCGAGTTCGCGGCGCGCAAGAACGAGGAAGCCTACGACCACGTCTACATCCTGCACCACCCGGACGAGGAACGCCCGGCGGCCCGCCCGCTGCGCACCGCGCCCGCCTTCGACCGTCAAAAGGCCCGCGGCGCACAATTCGGCTGGGTCAACGGCTGGGAACGCCCGAACTACTTCGGCCCCGTGGATGCGCCGGACAGCTTCGACCATGACGCCCGCAGCTTCCGCCGTGGCGGCTGGTGGCAGCATGCCGTGGATGAGGCCAAGGCGATCCGCGAAGGCGCGGGCCTGATCGACGCGACCGCCTTCACCAAGCATATCGTAAAGGGTCCCGGCGCGACGGCTTTCCTCGACTGGTTCACCTGCAACAAGCTGCCGAAAGTGGGCCGCATCAACCTGACCTACGCGCTGACCGTGGCGGGCACCACCCGCACCGAGTACACCATCGTCCGCCTCAAGGATGACGAGTACTATCTGGTCTCCGCCGGGGCATGGACCGAGTATGATGCCGACTATCTGAAGAAGGCGATTGCCGACAAGGAAGCCGACTTCGGCCGTATCGAGCTGCAGGACGTGACCACCCAATGGGGCGTCTTTGCCATCGCCGGTCCGAAGTCCCGCGACGTCCTCAAGGAGGTCATCCGCGACGCCGATCCGGAAACCGCCCTGTCGAACAAGCGCTTCCCGTGGCTGTCTGCTCGTCAGATCGAACTGGGCATGTGTCCGGTCAACGCGATCCGCGTGGCCTATACCGGAGAGCTGGGCTGGGAACTTCACCACCCGATGGAGATGCAGAACTACCTGTTCGATCTGCTTGAAAAGGCCGGCGAGAAACATGGCATGAAGCTGGTCGGGGCCCGCGCTCAGAACTGGCTGCGTCAGGAGAAATCCTACCGCGCCTTCGGCAACGAGCTGGGCCGTGACGCGACCCCGCTGGAGGCCGACCTGCCGCGCTTTGTCGACCTGAACAAGGAGTTCTTCGGCAAGGACAAGCTGGAAGAGACCGGCGTGCGCGTCAAATGCTGCACCCTGCTGATCGACGGTCCGGCGGATGCCGATCCCTGGGGGCACGAGGCGCTTTATGCCGAGGATGGCACCCGGGTGGGGCGTCTGACCTCCGGCGGCTACTCGGTTGCGTTCGAGAAATCCATCGGCATGGGCTACGTCAAGCCCGAGCAGGCGGTCGAAGGCACCAAGCTGAAGGTCAAGATGCAGGACAAGCTCTGGGATGCGGTTGTCACCTGCGACAGCCCCTATGATCCGAAGAACGAAACCATCCGCAAGGACGGCTGATCCCCTCCGACACTGCGCGCCGCCTCTCGAAAGTGATGCGGCGACACCACCATAGAGAAGCGCTCCGACTTGGTCGGAGCGCTTTTCGCTTGGTCAGCGCCTGAAATCGCGGGATATTGTGTCAGTTACGGCGGCGTTCGGGAGTGAGGCCGCCTGAGGTTAAAGAGACAGTGATAACGAGTAGACTTCTAGCCGTCTTTGGGGACATTCCGGCACATCGCCTCGACTGTGCCACCCGCATGTTCTGTGTCCTGCTTTTGCTCGGGCTTGCCGTAAAAAGTGCGGTGCTGGCACATTGGGTGCTTGTTGGTTTTCTGATCGCACTTGCCGGTATCATCTTTGTCAACCTGCTGGCCTTGTGGCGGCACAGCACGGCGCGTGTGCCGCTCTCTGTGTTGGTGGCGGTTCTCACTGCGACCGTTATTCTGACAACCTATTATGTCGGTATATCTGGTGCGATCTGGATGTTTCCGGTGTTGGTGGGGCTGCGCTTTGCTGCGTCCCCGGCGCAGTATCAGCCCGCACGACTTGTGCTTATCGTGATGGTGCCGCTGGTGGTGCTGTATCACGGGGATGCCGGGAATGCTGGGCGCTTGCTGGCGGCGGCTTTGATTTCCTCCGCCTATCTTTGGCTCGCTGAGGGGGAGATGGTGTCCCTGCGCGCAAAACTGGACCGTGATGAGGGGCGCGATCCCCTGACACGAGCCTTCTCCCGCGCCAGTCTTGAACAGGACCGGGAGATGATATCGCGCCTCGCGCCGGTCGGGCTGGTGGTGATCCGGCTGGATGGGGTGATGGCGCTGCGCAACCAAGGGCAAGACCGTCAGGCAGACAAGTTGATAGCCTCTGTGGCCAGAGAGATCATACCGATCCTCAGCACCCGAGAGCGGCTCTATCGCCTTGGCAGCAGTGAATTCATGATCGGGCTGGCTGGCTGGCGCGCTTTTGAGAGTTACGAGCTGGGGCAGCACATCTGCAGGTCAGTACAGCCGACGCTGCCCGAGGGCGTGAACGCACAGAGCGGTGCCGCTGAGGTGCATGACCCGGAGGAGTTCGAAAGCGCCCTGGCCCGTGCCATGGCCGGATTGGATACAGCGCCAACCGGCGTTGCTCCGTTTTCACCCGAGGTGCTCTGACATTCGTCCTCTGGCAGGCTTTCATCTATCGCGACCCGACAGGGATTGCGTTCAATGGGAGAGATCGGCGTCGGAGATGATCCCGTCGTTATCCCGATCAAGGCTATGTGCAAGCCGTGCGGAATGATGATTATATTCCCTACGTGAAATGAAGCCATCGGCATCCGTATCCGCAAAGGTGAAGGCATCAATCCGGCCGGGGCTGGCGCTTTGCGCCTGATAGCTCTGACCCATTTGAGCGTAGCGCGCCTGCGCAGCTCGCAGCGATGCGTCGAACTCATCGGGGCTGATCTCGTCGTCGCCGTTCAGGTCAATCTCGTTAAACTGGAGGTTGCGCAATGCAATGGCCTCATCCACCAACACGACCCCGTCGCCATCAAAATCGAGACTGCGCAGGAAACTCGGATCAGCCAGCGCCGAAGACGCGGCAACCGTTGCTGCAATCAGTGAGGTTGCGAGCACACGCCCGACAATACAGGCCGCGGCAGGGGCGGCGATAGGGCGGGGACGTTGCAACATCGGAGAGACCTTGTTCTTCTACTATCGTAGAAATAGGCGCTCAGTTGACGGTTTTGGAGAGGGCGGTGTTACAAAAACTTTATATTTGTGCACATCTCATGTGCGCGACAAGATCAAGCACAGGTTGTTCGCGGGCATCTCCACCTGCTTTGTCAGCTGAAGCCCTGCCGCCGCGGCCCATGTGGTGATGTCATCCACGTCCTTGTAGCCGATCTCCGGGTCGTGGGTGCTGAGGGCGGCGTGGAAATTGCGATCACCCTCGCTGACCAGCTGACCGTCGCGCGTAAAAGGGCCGTAGATCACCATCCGCCCGCCCGGCGCCAGCGCCGTAGAGGCTTCGCCCAGCAGGGTGCGGACCTCATCGGCGCTGACCAGATGTAACAGGTTGGCCAGCAGGATCAGATCAAACGGGCCGATCAGCCCGCCCCATCCGGATGATGTGGCATCCAGCGCCGCCGCCAGCTCCACGTTTTGCACCTCTGCGTCTGTCACATAGGCGTCGATACTGGCGCGGCGGCTCGGATCGATGTCGCTGGGCTGCCAGTTGAGGCCGGGCAGGGCGCGGGCATAGCCGACCACATGCTGTCCGGTGCCGCTTGCGATCTCCAATGCGCGACCCGTGGCGGGGGCATGCTGTTCCACCACCGCCAGAAGCGGCGCGAGATTGCGTGCGGCAGCAGGGGCAAAGAGTTTGCCGCCGGCGGTTTCCTCGGCCACTGAGGCCTGTCCGGGTACGGATCGAAACGGCATCAGGTGAACCTCTCGGGGCTGAGGGCGGCAACCATGTCGGCGTCAATTTCCGGCGTGCGCCTTGCCACCAGATCGCGCAGCAGCCGGGCCGAGGCCGGGGCACTCTGGAACCCGTAGCCGCCTTGTCCGGCATACCACCAGAAACCGCTCTGCCGTGGATCCGCGCCAAACACCGGCACCCCGTCGGGGGCAAAGCTGCGCAGCCCGGCCCAGCTGGTTTCCAGCCGGGTCACGGGCGTGGTGACCATCTCCTCGTAGCGGGCAAGCCCTTCGGCCAGCACCATGTCGTCGGCCCAGGCATCCTGCGGCGGCACCGGCTCGGCATCGGCGGGCGAGACCAGCAGTTTGCCGGCCTGCGGTTTGGCATACCACGCCTCGTGCACGCCCATCAGCATCGGCCAGTTGCTGACGTCATGCCCGCCCGGGGCGGGCAGCTGCGCCATCGAGCGGCGTCTGGGCTGGATGCCCAGCGGCGCCACCCCGGCCATCTCGGCGATGATATCGGCCCAGGCTCCGGCGGCATTGACGATCTGGCGCGCCTCGAAGCTGTCGCTGCGGGTCTCCACCCGCCAGCCCGCGTCCAGCCGGGTGATCGCTGTGACCTCCTGCCGGGTGCGGGTCTCGCCGCCACGCTGGCGCAGCAGCTTGGTCCAGTCGCCCATCAGCCGGTCCGTGTCGATATCGGTGGCGGTCTCATGGGCGGCGGCAAAGGCCACGCTGTAGGGGTTCAGGATCGGCACCCGCGCCAGCGCTTCGCTCACCGGGATTTCATGCAGGTCCAGCTCGGTCAGATCTGCCTCGAAACCGGCCCGCTGGTCGGCACGCGCCACCAGCATCAGCCCGCGTGGGCTGAGATAGCTGTCGCACGCCGCGCCGGGAGCGTCAAAAAACGCGCGACTGGCCTGCGACAGCGCCTTGATCGGGGCAGGGCCGTAGTCCTCCTCGAACATTGCCGCCGACCGCCCCGAGGCATGAAATCCCAGCGCGTCTTCGCGCTCCAGCAGCACCACCGAGCCCAGTTCGGCCAGATGCGCCGCTGCGCCAATCCCGGCCACGCCGCCGCCAATGACGAGGAAATCGATCATGCTTCCTCCAGCCGGTCGGTTGCGGGCGCCGGGCGGGGGCTGAGCGCTGCGATGCGGGCATAAAGCTCCGGCGACATCTCGAACTGCGTTGCGGCCAGCGAGGGCGCCAACTGCGCGGCGGAGCGCGCCGACAGGATTGGCGCAGGGCGTGCCGGGTGACCGGCGGCCCAGGCCACGGCCAGCGTGGCGGCGTCAATGTCCAGTTCCTCGGCAATTTCCAGCAGATCACGCGCCGACTGATGCATCCAGTCCTGGCCGTAGCGCGCGGCGTAGCGTTTGTCCTCACTCAGCCGCCCAGAGCCGCCGCGGGCGTATTTGCCGGTCAACAGCCCGCCGCCCAGTGGCGAATAGGGCACCGGCAGGATGTTCTGGTCGGCGCACATCGGCAGGAGTTCTACCTCCGCCTGGCGCTTCACCAGCGAATACATCGGCTGCAGCACGTCGATCTGCAGGCCCAGCCGTGCGGCCAGCGCCACCGCCTTCATCACCTGCCAGGCGGCGAAGTTCGACAGGCCCACGTGACGGATCAGCCCCTGCTGCTTCAGTTCGGCGAAACAGGTCAGCGTGTCCTCCAGCGGCGTGTCGGGATCAAACCGGTGCAGGTAGAGCAGGTCCACCCCGTCGAGGTTCAGCCGCTGTCGGCTTTGGTCGAATTGCGCCCGCATGTTGGCGGCGCTGGCACCGCCGGTGATGCCGACCTTGGTTGCCACATAAAGCGCCTCGCGCTCCGGGGCGATCAGCTTGCCGAGGATCTCTTCGCTGGCGCCCTCGGTGTAGACCCAGGCGGTGTCGAAGTGGCGCAGGCCGGACGCGCGGCAGGCGGCGAACATCTCGGCCGAGGCCTGCGCGTCGGCGCGACCGCCGAACTGCATGCAACCAAAGGCAAAACGGCCAATATCGTGACCGTTGAGAGTGGTGAGCGGGGGGCGAGATGTCTGTGTCATGCGGCGGAGAGTGGCACGCAGATGGGCCGAGGGCAACGGTGCGATGCCCAGGGCTTTCACATTCCAGCGCAGCAACGTGAATGGATGTTTCAGCCCATTGCCGCTACATCGAGATCATGTTTGACGCCAAGATACGCCCGCTCATTGATCCGGTCCTGAATGCGCAGGGGGCCCGCCTTGCCGCGCTTGGGGTGACGGCCAATCAGATCACCCTGCTGGGGCTGGCGCTGGGGCTGCTGTCGGCGGCGCTGATCGCCTGCGGGGCTGTGGGCTGGGCGCTGCTGCCGCTGCTGGCCTCGCGGCTTGCGGATGGGCTCGACGGGGCGGTGGCACGGGCAGGCACGCCGAGCGATTTTGGCGGTTATCTCGATATCGTCTGCGATTTTGTCTTCTACGGCGCAGTGCCGTTGGCCTTTGTGGCGCTGGCGCCAGAGGTCAACGGGTTGGCGGGTGCCTTCCTGCTGTGCAGTTTCTACGCCAATGGGGCGAGCTTCCTTGGCTATGCGGTGCTGGCGGAAAAGCACGAGATGAAAACCCGGGCGCGCGGGGTGAAGACGCTTTATTTCACCGGCGGGCTGCTGGAGGGGGCGGAGACCATCGGTTTCTTCGTGCTGCTGTGTTGCCTGCCGGGATCCTTCGTGCCGCTGGCCTATGCGTTTGGCACGCTCTGTTTCCTCACCGCGCTGTCGCGTGTGCTGCTTGCGGCCAAGGTGTTCGGCGACTGAGGCGTATTGATCGCATGAGGTACGAGGGCGGGGCGTGGCTCCCGCCGCCTCGGGTCCTCTGTCCCTTCGGGATCAGAGCCTCCCTCGGCGTTGGGCCGGGCAGCCAGCCCGGGGAACCCGGGCTGGCTGCCGCCGCGCGTGCCCCGGAGGGGCGCGCGCGGCCACGCCCGTTGGGCGTGAAGAGGCGCGGCTGCTCCGATCAGGGAGGAGCCGCGCACGGGCAAGCCAATTGTTTTCAACAGCTTAATGCCTGTTGCGCCGGTCCCAGATCTATGCGCGCGCAGATGGCGCAACGGGCATAAAAAGTATCAGCATCAGTGCCCCATTGTTTCGTGCGCGAAACATAAGGTCAGCAGTACTGACTTGCTTGGCCGAGGACGTGCTGGGGGGCAGCCACCGTTGGTATCGCTTGTATGCAGATCGTTGATCCGGTCCGCAGGTGCCGTTTGTTCTCTCCCGAGACAAGAAAAGACCCGCCCCAAAGGGCGGGTCTCTCCAGATCGCGATCACGAAATGCTTACTCCGGGATCGAACCTTCGATACCTTCGACATAGAAATTCATGCCGGCAAGGGTTCCGTCGTCCGCAGTCTCACCTTCAGCAAGGAAGTCGGAGCCGTCCTGCTTTTTCAGCGGGCCAGTGAAAGGGTGGTACTCACCAGATGCCATTGCATCCTTCAGGGCCAGTGCTTCGGCTTTCACCTCGGCAGGAACTGCATCCGAGATCTCACCGATGCCGACCATGCCCGGGCCAATACCGTCCCATGTGTCAACAGAACTCCAAGTGCCGTCCATCACGGCCTTGGTGCGCGCGATGTAATAGGGCGCCCAGTCGTCAATGATCGAGGATACGCGCGGGAAGGGCGCATATTCCGCCATGTCAGACGCCTGACCAAAGGTGACCACATTGCCCGCCGCCTGCGCTGCGGCCTGCGGTGCGGTGGAATCGGTGTGCTGCAGGATCACGTCGGCGCCTTGTTCGATCAGCACTTTTGCGGCGTCGGCTTCCTTGGCCGGGTCAAACCAGGTGAAGGCCCAGACGATCTTGAACTCGACGTCCGGGTTGACCTTCTTGGCGTGGATATAGGCGGAGTTGATGCCGCGGATCACTTCCGGGATCGGGTAGGAGCCGATGTAGCCGACGATGTTGCTCTCGGTCATATGGCCCGCGATGGTGCCCTGTACGGCGCGCCCCTCGTAAAACCGCGCGGAATAGGTCGAGACGTTCTCGGCGCGCTTGTAGCCGGTGGCGTGCTCGAACTTCACATCCGGGAATTTCTTTGCGACGTTGATGGTGGGATCCATGTAGCCAAAGGAGGTGGTGAAGATCAGGTCCGCGCCCTGCAGGGCCATCTGGGTGATCACGCGCTCGGCGTCGGGGCCTTCTGCGACGTTTTCCACATAGACGGTTTCGACCTTGTCGCCGAATTCTTCGACCACGGCCTTGCGGGCCTGATCGTGTTCATAGGTCCAGCCGCCATCGCCGACGGGGCCGACGTAGACAAAGCCGACCTTGGTCTTGTCCTGGGCCAGCGCGCCACCGGCGGCCAGACCCAGCGCAACAGCAGCGCCGGTAAGAAGTTTGGTGAGTTTCATGAGATGGGTTCCCCCTGGTTGGTTCTAATGTTGTGACCCGCCCCGGTTCGCCCCGAAGCTGGATTTTGGTGTGCTCGCCCGCGCCGCAATGCGCCCCGGACGAGGAGACGCCCCCCGAAATCAACGAGAGGCGTGGAAACTCCGGCCGAGCGACGCGGGCGCGCTGCTTTTGTCGGCGGACAGGATGACGAGCACCAGAATGGTGATCAGATAAGGTGACATTGCCAGATACTCCACCGGAATGGCAACGCCCGCCGCCTGCAGATTGAGCTGAACCACGGTGACGCCGCCAAAAAGATAGGCGCCGAGCAACGCACGCCAGGGTTTCCAGCTGGCAAAGACCACCAGTGCCAGGGCGATCCAGCCGATACCGGCCGTCATGCCTTCGGTCCACTGCGGCACCCGGATCAGGCTGATATAGGCGCCGCCAAGCCCGGCGCAGGCGCCGCCGAACAGGATCGCCAGGGTGCGGATCTTGACCACTTTGTAGCCCAGCGCATGAGCGGCCTCGTGATTTTCGCCCACCGCGCGCAGGATCAGCCCGGCCCGCGTGAATTTCAGCACCGCCCAGACGGCGGCGGTGAGCGCGATGCCGAAATAAAGCACCACGTCATGGGAGAACAGGATACGGCCCAAGATCGGCAGATCCGACAGCAGCGGCAGATCCACTCGTGCCATCTGCGGTGGTTTTACCCCCACATAGCGCTGCCCCATCAGCGCCGAAAGCCCCAGTCCGAACAGCGTCAGCGCCAAACCAGAGGCGACCTGATTGGCCAGCGCCAACTGCGTCAGCCCCGCAAACAGCAGCGACAGCGCCGCGCCCGCCACGGCGGCGGCGACAAACCCCATGAGCGGCGAGCCAGTCTCCACCGCCGCGGCAAAGCCCGCGATGGCGCCCACGATCATCATGCCCTCGACCCCGAGGTTCAGGACACCGGATTTCTCCACCACCAGCTCGCCGATCGCGGCCAGTAACAGCGGCGTGGCTGCGACCATCAGCGAGGCGATGAGAAGGACCGGGTTAATTGCAGACAGATCCATCACACGACCTCCGGCTTGCCAATTGAGATGCGAAAGTTGGTCAGCATGTCCAGCGCCAGAAGAAAGAACAGCAACATCCCCTGAAACACCTGGATAGCCGCCGAGGGCAGGCCCAGATTGCCCTGCGCGATGTCGCCGCCAATATAGGTCAGCGCCATCAGCCCCCCGGCCAGCAGGATGCCTACCGGATGCAGACGGCCCAGAAAGGCCACGATGATCGCGGTAAAGCCGTAGCCGACGTTGAAATCGATCGAGACCTGACCCGAGGGGCCGGAGACTTCGAACATGCCGGCAAGCCCGGCCAGCGCGCCCGAGGCGCCCAGACAGAACAGCACCAGCCGTGCCGGCTTCACCCCGGCAAACCGCGCCGCCCGCGGCGCCTCGCCGGTCAGGCGGATGTGGTAGCCCAGCATGTGCCGGTTCAGAAGCACGTAGGAGAAGATCACCGCGATCAGCGCCGCCACCACGCCCCAATGCATGCCGGTCCCGGCGATCAGCTCGGCGTTATGGGCACTGTCGTATTGCTGCAGGTTGCGCGAGCCGGGAAAGCCAAACCCTTCGGGGTTTTTCATCAATCCCAATGACATGGAGGCCAGAAATTGCTCCGCCACATAGACCAGCATCAGCGACACAAGGATCTCGTTGGTGCCGAACCGTGTCTTCAAAACCGCCGGGATCATCGCCCAGGCCCAGCCGCCAAAGGCGCCGGCCAGGATCATCAGCGGAAAGATGATCCAGGACTCCATCGGGTAGAAGGCCAACCCCACCCCCGCGCCGGTCAGCGCGCCGATGATGTATTGTCCTTCGGCGCCGATGTTCCAGATCCCGGCGCGGAACCCCAGTGACAGGCCAATGGCGATCAGCACCAGCGGCGCCCCTTTCACCAGAAGCTGCGGGCGGTAGTAAAAGGCGAACTCGCCAAACAGCGGTTCCCAGAAAATCGTGCGGATCGCCTCCACCGGAGGCTTGCCGAGGGCGGCAAACAACAGCCCCCCCATCAGCATGGTCGCCAGCACCGCCATCAGCGGTGTCGCCAGCGACCAGGCGCGCGACGGCTGCGGTCTTTTCTCTAACCGGATCATCCCTATTGTCCCTCTTGGCCGGAAATTCGTGCTCCGGTCCTTTTCATCTTTTCCCAAATACCTCCGCCGGAGGCTTCTACCCCTGGAGCCATGCCCCCATGATGGCCGACAGAGGCGCTACACATGCGCCACTTCCATGCCATGGGCGCCACCCATCATCAGGCCGATCTCGTCTACCGTCAGCTCCGCCGTGGGGCGGGGGGCGGACAGGCGGCCTTCGTTGAGGGCGGCAAAATTGTCCGAAATCTCCATCAGCTCATCGAGATCCTGGCTGATGCAGATCACCGCCGCGCCATTGGCGGCCAGATCCAGCAGCGCCTGGCGGATCGCTGCCGCCGCCGCCGCATCGACACCCCAGGTCGGCTGGTTTACGACCAAAACCTCGGGCCGTTGCAACACCTCGCGGCCAATGACGAATTTCTGCAGGTTGCCGCCCGACAGCGACCGGGCCGCATTCTCCGGCCCCGGCGTGCGCACGTCAAAGCCCTTGATGATCCTTTCGGCAAAGCTCCGGGTGGCGCCCCACTTCAGAAACCCTTTGTTATCCAGCCCCTCGCGCACCGACCCGGTCAGCAGCGCATTCTCGGTCAGGCTCATGTCGGGTGCTGCCGCATGGCCAAGCCGCTCTTCGGGCGCCGTCAGAACCCCGAGGCCACGCCGCGCGGTAGGCCCCATATGGCCAATGGGCTTGCCGTCGAACTTCACCGCATCGCGGGCGCAGGTCACCTCGCCGGACATCACCGACAGCAGCTCGTCCTGTCCGTTGCCCGCCACCCCGCCGATGCCGAGGATCTCGCCCCGGCGCACCGCCAGATGCACGTTCTTCAGCGCGGTGCCAAAGGCAGAGGGCGCAGGCACCGACAGGCCGGTGATGTCCAGCGCCACCTCGCCAAACGCCTTGGCGCTGCGCTCCGGTGTCTTCAGCGCTGTGCCCACCATCAGCTCCGCCATGTCGCGCGCCGAGGTGTCGGCCGGCGTGCATTCGCCCACGTTCTTGCCCAGCCGCAGAATGGTCGCGTGGTCGCACAGCGTGCGGATTTCCTCCAGCTTGTGGCTGATATAGAGGATCGAGGTGCCCTCGCTTTTCAGCTTCTTCAGGGTCTCGAACAGGATCTCCACCTCCTGCGGCGTCAGCACCGAGGTCGGCTCGTCCATGATCAGCAGCTTGGGGTCCTGCAACAGGCAGCGGATGATCTCCACCCGCTGACGCTCGCCCGCGGACAGATCGCCGACGGTGCGGAAGGGATCAAGCGGCAGGCCATAGGCCTCTGATACTTCGCGGATACGGGCGGCCAGATCGCGCAGGGCGGGCGGCTTCTCCATCCCCAGCGCGATATTCTCGGCCACGTTGAGCGCGTCAAACAGCGAGAAATGCTGGAATACCATGGCGATGCCGTCAGCCCGCGCCTGGCGCGGCTCGGCGGGCTCATAGGGCGCGCCACGCAGGATCATCCGACCGCTGTCGGGCTTCACCAGACCATAGATCATCTTCACCAGCGTCGATTTCCCGGCGCCGTTTTCGCCGAGGAGCGCATGCACCTCGCCCTCGCCGATGGCAAAGGAGACGGAGTCATTGGCCACAACGCCGGGGTAGGCCTTGGTGAGACCTTCGAGGGTCAATAGGGGGGGCGTGCTCACGCGCTGTGCTCCTTGTTCAGCTCGGTATTCCGGTCCGCGCGCCGTGACAGCGCCATGAGTTCTGCGGCCACGCCGATGGCGATGGCCTGAGGGTGTTTGCCCAGTTCGGGCAGGCCGATCGGGCAGGTAAGGCGGGCAATCTGCTCCTGCGAATGCCCCAGGTCAGACAGACGCGCCCGAAACCGCGCCCATTTGGTTTTTGATCCGATCAGCCCGGCAAAGCCGAAGCCATGTCCCAGCAGGGCGTGGCATAGCGCCAGATCCAGCTGATGGGAATAGGTCAGGATCAGATGCTGGGCGTCCGGAGCCGCATGCGGTACGAGCCGCTCTGGCGCTCGCTCGGGCAGGGCGGTGACGCCGGCGGGAATACTGTCGGGAAACTTCTCCGCGCTCACATCCACCCATGTGATATCCAGATCCGGCAATGGGGCCAGCACCTCTGCCAGGGCCCGGCCCACATGACCGGCACCCCAGATCCACAGCGATTGGCTGGGGCGATGCACCGGTTCCACCATCCAGCCCTGCAGCAGCTGAGCCTCGGGGCGTTGGCCCTGGTTGCGGGCGGCATTGAGCAGACGGCTCACAGCCAGCGGTTGCGATCCCGGAGCGGTCGCGCGGACCACAACGTCCTGATCCGGATCGGGCAGGTCTGCGGCAGTGTAGACTTCGCTCAGCAGGGTGACGGAACCGCCACAGCATTGCCCCAGATCCGGCCCCAGCGCATGGGTGCTCAGGCGGCGGGGCATGTTCTGGCCGCGCGCCAGTTCCGCCGCCTCGTATTCCAGTGCGCCGCCGCCGATGGTGCCCGATTGCCCGCCATCCCAGACCAGCATCGCCGCGCCCACCTCGCGGGGGGAGGAGCCTTTGACCTGAGCCACCACCACGCGGGTGACGCGGGCATGGGCTGCGACCGCGTCCCTCAGGGCCTCCAGATCAAACGCCATTCTGCACCTGTCCGATCGCGCGCCAGATCTCCTCCGCCGTGGCCGGCGCATTGAGATGCGGATAGGCCGCGCCATAGGCCCCGACCGCATCCGACAATGCCAGCCAGGCGGAAATCCCCAGCATGAAAGGCGGCTCGCCCACCGCCTTGGAGCGATAAATGGTCTCTTCCCGGTTCGGCGCATCATAAAGCGCCACATTGAACACATCGGGACGGTCCGAGCAGGCGGGGATCTTGTAGGTGGAGGGCGCATGGGTCCGCAATTGCCCCTTGCCGTCCCAGACCAGTTCTTCGGTGGTGAGCCAGCCGACCCCCTGCACATAGGCCCCTTCGACCTGACCGATATCCAGCGCCGGGTTCAACGAGGCGCCGGCATCATGCAGGATATCGCAACGCAGGATGCGGTTCTCGCCCGTCAGACGATCCACCACAACCTCGGTCACCGCAGCGCCATAGGCAAAGTAGAAAAACGGTCGCCCCTGGCCCTTGATCCGGTCCCACTCCAGCGAGGGCGTCTTGTAATACCCCGTAGCCGACAGGCTGACACGCCCGGTGTAGCAGAGCATCGCAGCCGCCTCGAAGGAGATCTCCTCCGCGCCGATGCGCACAATGTCGCCCCCAAAGACCACCGCCGAGGCGGGCTGTTGATAGGTCTCAGCCAGATGCGCCACCATGCGGTCGCGGATGGTGTCACAGGCGGCCTTCACTGCCATCCCGTTGAGGTCCGAACCCGAAGAGGCCGCCGTGGCGGAGGTATTGGGCACCTTGGCGGTATCGGTTGCGGTGATCTTCACCCGCTCCAGATCAACCCCAAACCGCGCGGCCGCCACCTGCGCCACCTTCTGGAACAGCCCCTGTCCCATCTCGGTGCCACCGTGATTGAGATGGATCGAGCCATCCTGGTAGACATGCACCAGCGCACCGGCCTGGTTGAGATGGGTCAGGGTGAAGGAAATCCCGAATTTCACTGGCGAAAACGCAATCCCGCGCTTCAGCCGGTCATTTCCTGCGTTCCAGTCCGCAATCTCTGCCCGCCGCGCCGTATAGCCCGAGCTCTCCAACAATTGTGCCGTCATCTCATGCAGCTCAAAGTCAGTCACCTCCATGCCGTAGGGGGTGCTATTGTCCTTCATCTTTTCAGAAATATCTCGGGGGGAGGCCGCAGGCCGGGGGGCAGAGCCCCCGTTATCCGTAGCAGTGGCAGATCCCCCGGCTGCAGGCGCATCATAATAATTCCGCAGCCGCACCGCGACCGGGTCCAGCCCCAACACATGCGCGGCGTGATCCATCACCCGCTCGATGCCAACCATGCCCTGCGGGCCGCCAAAGCCGCGATAGGCGGTGGCGCTTTGCAGATTGGTCTTCAGTCGATGGCTCTCGATACGGATCGCAGGGATGGCATAGGCATTGTCGGCGTGCAGCATAGCCCGGTCGGCGACCGGCAGCGACAGATCCTGCGCCCAGCCACAATTCACCAGATGGGTGAACTCAATGCCCGCAATCCGTCCCTCGGCATCAAACCCGGCCCGGTAGGAGATGCGAAACGCGTGGCGTTTGCCGGTGATGGTCATGTCGTCATCGCGGTCATAACGCATCTTGCAGGTTTTTCCGGTGTGCCGCGCCGCCACGGCGCAAGACACGGCCAGCGCGTTGCCCTGGCTTTCCTTGCCGCCAAAGCCACCACCCATGCGGCGGGTCTCCACCCTGACGCTGTGCATCGGCAGGCCAATGGCCTCGGCCACCTTGTGCTGGATCTCGGTCGGGTGCTGGGTGGAGGAGTTGACGATCATGCCGCCATCCTCCTGCGGCATCGCCAGCGCGGCTTGCCCTTCGAGGTAGAAATGTTCCTGCCCGCCGAGCTCGAACGTGTCCTCGATGACATGTCGCGCGGCGTCGATGGCGGCCGCAGCATCGCCTTTCTGATAGATGCGCGGGCCGTCCTCGAACCGGCTGTTTGCGGCCAGCGCCGCCTCCAGTGTCAGCAGCGCCTCTTCCTCGGCATACTCAACATCGCCCTTGCGCGCGGCGACGCGAGCGGCGCGATGCGAGGTGGCCACCACCAGAAACACCGGCTGACCGAGGTAATGCACCTCCCCGGCCGCCAACAGCGGTTCGTCATGCAGCGATGGCGAGACGTCATTGTCAAACGGCAGATCGTCGGCGGTCAGCACCGCGACCACGCCCTTGCTGGCCCGCACCGCATCGAGGTCCATGGCGGTGATCCGGCCCTTGGCAATCTGCGACAGGCCAAAGGCCAGATGCAGCGTGCCTTTTGGCGTCGGGATGTCATCCACATAGCGCGCCTGACCGGTCACATGCAGGGCGGCGGCGTCATGGGGCAGGGGGTGTGCAACGCTCATTGGCTCACCTCCAGCACATGGGATGGCGCGCCGTTCAGATCGGTGAAGTAGCGCATCAACATGTTGCGGGCAGTCTGCTGCCGGTAGCTGGCAGAGGCGCGCATGTCGCTCATTGGGGTGAAATCGGCATCAAGGGCCGCCTGTGCCGCCTGGATCGTCGCCGCAGTCCAGGGCTGGCCGATCAGCGCGGCCTCCACATGAGCAGCGCGTTTCGGGATGCCGGCCATGCCGCCAAAGGCGATCACTGCGGCTGTGACGCTGCCGTTCACCACGGTCACGTTGAAGGCGCCAAGCACGGCAGAGATGTCCTGATCGAAACGTTTGGAGAGTTTGTAGACCCGCAAGGCATCGGGCTGGCGGTCAAAGCTGACTACTTCGACAAATTCTCCCGGGGCGCGGTCCTGCTTGCCATAGTCGACAAAGAAATCCTGCAGCGGCAGGGTGCGGCGCGCCTCGCCTTTTCGCAGGTGCAGGGTTGCGCGCAAGGCGATCAGCGCGGGTGGGTTGTCCCCGATGGGCGAGCCATTGGCGATATTGCCGCCAATGGTCGCCGCCGCGCGCACCTGCTGGCTGGCGTAACGGCGGATCATCTCGGCATAAGAGGGATGCAGCGGCGCGAGGGCCTCCCGCACCCGGTTCATGTCGGCCATGGCGCCGATGCGGACCTCGCTGTCGGTCACGGTGATCTGTTTCAGGTCGGTGCAGCCGTCGAGGAAGATCACGTCATCAAGATCGCGCAATTGTTTGGTGACCCAGAGGCCCACATCGGTCGCCCCGGCGATCAGCGTTGCCTTGGGGCGGGCGGCATAGGCTGTGGCCAGCGCGTCCGAGGAAGTGGGGCGCAGGGTGTTTGACGGCGCAGCTGCTGTTGCGGGGGGCTCTGCCCCCCGGTCTGCGACCTCCCCCCGAGATATTTCTGAAAAGATGAAGGACCTGTCCGCCGCGATCCAGTCCGGAACGGGGGCGGCCTGTGCGGCCTCGGCGGCGCGGATGATCGGCGCGTATCCGGTGCAGCGGCAGAGGTTGCCGGCCAGCTGGTCGTCGTGGTCGGTGGCGCCATTTGTATGAGCGGTGACCATCGACATGATGAAACCCGGGGTGCAGAAGCCGCATTGGCTGCCGTGCTGCTCCACCATCGCCTGCTGCACCGGGTGCAGAACACCGTCGGGGCTTGCCGCGCCCTCGACCGTGCGGATGGATTTGCCCTGCAGCTGCGGCAAGAACAGGATGCAGGCGTTCAGCGCCCTGACGCCGTCCTGATCGGTGACCATGACCGTGCAGGCGCCGCAATCACCTTCGTTGCAACCTTCCTTGGTGCCGGTGAGGCCGCGGTCGTCGCGCAACCAGTCGAGAAGCGTGGTGGTCGGCTCGGTGTCTGGAAGCGAGACCTCTTCACCATTGAGATGAAAGGTGATCGTCATCTTGAAAGCCAGTCGCGTTACCCTGTTGCCCCATGCTGCGCGGCCTTCGATGCGACGTAGAAGGGGGCGCGGGGTTGTGTCCTATTGTCACGTTCAGCTTGTGAGGGCCGGAACGCCAAAGCAAGACCTAATGCCGGGCCCAAACCGGCAATGGAACCTCGCTGGCGCGTTTGGCGTATGGCAAGCATTGCGCGACTACCTTTTGATTTGTAACAATTTTGCGCAAGCGATGCTATGGCAGAACGTGCTTTGAGACGTAGGAGTTTCAAAAAAATCCATAGAATGGATGAACATCTTTTAAGCGGGCCGTCCAGGTGTCTGCAAAGGTGTAAAACCCATGCCGGCGTTCGAAGCGTCATTTCAATCGGTCTGAATGTCCGTAAGGGACATGCAAGGACCGGGGGCGGGCCTTCGGATGACTGCTATCTTCCTCTCTTCAAGGCAGACACACACCTTACATGTGCAGGGCGCCACCGATGTTTTTGCTTGCTGAAACTTTATATTTCGATAAAACGCGAAATATGGAAAAAGAGATTCCCCTTCGCCTCGCCGTCCTTGGCCACCCGCATCGCCTTTCGGTGTTGCGGCTGCTGATGCGCCGGTATCCGGACCGTGTTCCCGCAGGTGAGATCAGCGCGGCACTGGATGTGAAACCCAGTACATTGTCGTCATATCTTTCTGCTTTAATGCAGGTCGGGCTGGTGACCAAAGCCCGTGAGGGGACCTGGCTGTACTATCGCGCCAACGTCCCCGCCATGACGGAGACGCTGAATGCGCTGGTTGTCGACTGCTGTCGGGGACGCCCTGAATTGTGCCTTCCGTTCCAAACAGACCCGCGATCGGAGATCGAACGCATGACTGAACAGACTTATAATGTCCTTTTTATCTGCACCGGAAATTCTGCCCGCTCCATCTTTGCGGAAACGCTTTTGCGCAGTGAGGGGGGGGACCGTTTCAACGTCTATTCGGCTGGAATAAGACCATATTCAGAGTTGAACCCCGTTGCGCTCGACGTGCTGCGTGCCAAGGGGCATGAAACAGCCAACCTGCGCGCCAAGAATGTCAGCGAATTCATCGGCGACACCGCTCCCAAGTTCGATTTTGTCTTTACGGTGTGCGACCAGGCCGCGAACGAGGAATGTCCCGCGTGGGACGGCCAGCCCATTTCGGGCCATTGGGGCATGCCGGACCCGGTGAAGGCCGAAGGCAGCCAGGCCGAACAGAGCCTCGCATTTCAGCAGGCATACGGCACCCTGAAGAACCGCATTCGCGCCTTTGCCGCGCTGCCCTTTGCTGAGCTGGACCGGGTTTCGCTGCAACGTGCGGTGGATGACATTGGCCAGTCGCACTGTGCTGAGCCTGAACACCTGACCATATAGATCGAGGATACATCATGACCGTTTACGCATTGAACGGCCTTGGCCGGATGGGCAAGCTGGCCCTGAAGCCGCTGCTGGAGAGCGGTGCCGAAATTGCCTGGATCAACGACGCGGTGGGGGATGCGCAGATGCATGCGCATCTGTTGGAATTCGACTCCGTGCATGGCCGTTGGCAGGCGGAGATTTCGTCTGACGCTGACAGCATCACCATTGATGGTGCCCGGCTTCCCGTTCACGCCAGCCGGCGCATCGAAGATCTGCCGCTGGCGGGCGTGGATGTGGTGATCGACTGCACCGGCGTCTTCAAGAGCGAGGCCAAGCTGGCGCCCTATTTCGAGGCCGGTGTGAAAAAAGTCGTAGTGTCCGCCCCGGTCAAGGACGGCGAGACCGCCAATATCGTCTATGGCGTCAATGATGATGTCTACGACGCCGCGCGCCACCACATCGTGACCGCCGCCAGCTGCACCACCAACTGCCTTGCGCCGGTGGTGAAGGTCCTGCACGAGAATATCGGCATCAAACACGGCTCGATCACCACGATCCATGATGTGACCAACACCCAGACCATTGTTGACCGACCCGCCAAGGATCTGCGGCGCGCACGTTCGGCGCTGACCAATCTGATCCCGACCACCACCGGCTCTGCCACTGCGATCACGCTGATCTACCCGGAACTCACCGGAAAGCTGAACGGTCACGCGGTGCGGGTGCCGCTGCTCAATGCCTCGATCACCGATTGCGTCTTTGAAGTGGCGCGCGAGACCACTGCCGAAGAGGTCAACGCCCTGTTCAAACAGGCCGCCGAGGGCGCGCTCTCTGGCATTCTCGGGTATGAGGAACGGCCGCTGGTCTCGTCTGATTACACCAACGACACACGCTCGTCGATCGTGGATGCGCCCTCGACCATGGTGGTCAACGGCACCCAGGTGAAGATCTACGCCTGGTACGACAACGAGATGGGCTATGCCCACCGGCTGGTGGATGTGGCCAAGATGGTGGGTGACAGCCTGTGACCTCCGCGCCCGCGCAAAACGGCCTGGCCGCCTATATGGCGGTGACGGCGGCCTATTGGGCCTTCATGCTGACCGATGGCGCCCTCAGGATGCTGGTGCTGCTGCATTTTCACACCCTGGGTTTCAGCCCGGTGCAGCTGGCCTATCTCTTTGTGCTTTATGAAATCGCGGGCATGGTCACCAACCTGTCAGCGGGCTGGATCGCGGCGCGGTTTGGCCTTACCTCGACGCTTTATGCCGGGCTTGGCTTGCAGGTGGTGGCGTTGGTGGCGTTGACGCAGCTTGATCCCAACTGGCAGATCGCCACCTCGGTTGCCTTTGTGATGCTGGTGCAGGGTCTGTCGGGCGTGGCCAAGGATCTGGCCAAGATGGCGTCGAAATCCGCCGTGAAGCTGCTGGCCCCAAAGGACGGCGACGGGCTGTTCCGCTGGGTTGCGGTGCTGACTGGGTCGAAAAATGCGGTCAAGGGCCTTGGCTTCCTGCTGGGGGCTGCACTGCTGGCGCTGGCGGGTTTCACCTGGGCGACCCTTGGCATGGCCATCATCCTCGGGCTGATCCTGATCGCGGTGCTGATCGCCATGCCCGCAGGCCTGCCCACCGGGCGCAAGGGCGCAAAATTCTCCGAGGTTTTCTCCAAATCTCGCAATATCAACTGGCTGTCGGCGGCGCGGGTGGTCCTGTTTGGCGCGCGTGACGTCTGGTTCGTGGTCGGCATTCCGGTCTATTTCTACGCCGTCCTGTCGGATGGCACCGAGGACGGCAACCGCGCCGCTTTCTTCCTGATCGGCAGCTTCATGGCGATCTGGATCATCTGCTACGGCGCGATCCAGGCCGCGGCTCCCCGCATCCTGCGGGCGCCGTCGCGCAGCGAGGCCGAGTTGATCGCCGCCGCCCGTCGCTGGGCCGGCATGCTGGCGGTGGTGCCTGCGGTTCTGACCGGCGCGGTGCTTGTTGCAGCCGGACCGGCCCTGTGGCTGACGGTCACACTGGTGATCGGACTGCTGGTCTTTGGCGCTTTGTTTGCGGTGAACTCCGCGCTGCATTCCTATCTGATCCTTGCCTTCTCGAAGGACGAGCGGGTGACGATGGATGTCGGATTTTATTACATGGCCAATGCGGGCGGGCGGCTTCTGGGCACGGTTCTGTCGGGCCTGACCTATCAACTGGGCGGCGTTGCGGCCTGCCTTGGCACCGCTGCGGTGATGATCGCGCTGAGCGCGCTGGCCGCCGGTCGCCTCTCCTCTGCCCCCTCAGACCCCGAGAAAGTCGCCGCATGAATATTTTTGAGCGTTACCTGAGCCTCTGGGTCGCCCTGGCCATGATCGCAGGCATCCTGCTGGGCAGCACCGCGCCGGGGCTGGTCGATCTGGTTGCGCGCGCCGAGGTGGCCAGTGTCAATCTGGTGGTCGCGGTGCTGATCTGGGCGATGGTCTACCCGATGATGATCGGCGTGAACCCCAACAGCCTCAGGGATGTGGCCCGCCAGCCCAAGGGGCTCGCCATCACGCTGGTGGTCAACTGGCTGATCAAACCCTTCACCATGGCCGCGCTTGGGGTGTTGTTCTTCGAGGTGGTCTTTGCCCCCTTCCTGCAGCCCGCAGACGCGCAGCAATATATCGCCGGGCTGATCCTGCTGGGGGCCGCGCCCTGCACCGCGATGGTCTTTGTCTGGTCGCAGCTGACCAAAGGCGACGAGAGCTATACCCTGCTGCAGGTCTCGGTGAATGACCTGATAATGGTGGTGGCCTTTGCCCCGATCGTGGCGTTCCTGCTGGGGGTCACCGATATCGTTGTACCCTGGAGCACGCTGGTCCTGTCGGCGGTGCTGTTTGTGCTGTTGCCGCTGCTGGCCGGTCTCTGGACCCGCAGCCGGCTTGGAGACGAGGCGCGCATCGACGCCTTCCTGGCCCGGATCAAGCCGCTCTCCGTCATCGGCCTGATTGCGACCGTGGTGATCCTCTTTGGCCTGCAGGGGCAGGTGATCCTTGATCGCCCCGTGGTGATCGCGATGATCGCGGTGCCGATCCTGATCCAGAGCTATGGCATCTTCTTTCTCGCCTATGGTGCGGCCTATGCGCTGCGCGTCCCGCATCGCATCGCGGCTCCTTGCGCGCTGATCGGCACGTCGAACTTCTTCGAGCTGGCCGTGGCGGTGGCGATCAGCCTGTTTGGCCTCAACTCCGGCGCCGCGCTGGCCACGGTGGTCGGGGTGCTGGTCGAGGTTCCGGTGATGCTGACCCTGGTGGCCTTTGCCAATCGCACACGGGCACGGTTCGCGACAGGTGACACATCCTGACGGGAGGGGGGCGCACGATGCTGGTTTCGGCAGGTGCGCATCCTGCTGCATCCGTGTAGTATGGTGCCATCAACACGGGTGTTGATTTACCTTCCGGCTCTCTTAACTGTGTGTGCATGACCCCTCCTTCGATGCCTTTTCCGCTTTCCAGAGGTCGCGCCCATGAGGTGTGCGGCGCTGCTGCGTTCTCCTTTGCATTTGGGCTGGCCGCCCGTCTTGGCGGGCAGAGCCTTTGGATCCGCGAATCCTGGGAGACGGGCAAGATCAACCCGGATGGGATTGCGGACTTTATCGATCCTGCCGACCTCCTGCTGTGCCATGCGGACAGCCAGAGAGAGGTTCTGGCCGTCGCCGAAGAGGCCTTGCGCTCTGGGGCGGTGACGCTTGTCGTGATGACGCTGAGCAAGCCCTTGGGCCTGACCGAAGGGCGGCGTTTGCAGTTGGCGGCGCGTGACGGAAACGCTGTCGGGCTTGCCCTTATTCCCGAAGGGATGGGCAGCAATGCTGCGGAAACCAGATGGCGGTGCGATCCGGTTTTTGTCTCCCGGGACTCGACTCTTTTGAAGTGGGAGCTTATCAAGAACAAATCGGGAACGTTAGGTGTCTGGTATGTTCGATGGGATGCAGCGTCGCGTCGTTTCGCTATGGTTTCCCCGGCTGGCAAGTGACCGGGCATTGCGGTCGAGGCCGATTGAGGGGCCGTTCGTCCTCACGCTCAAACAGAAGAATGCAAACCGGGTCTATTGCCTGAATGCAGAGGCTGAACGCCAAGGTTTGCACGCGGGCATGCCTTACTCCGATGCGCGTGCCTTCTGCCCTGATCTGCGCAGCCGGGTGGCGGACCCGCAGGAGGATTTGCGATTTTTGCATGTGCTGCGCCGTTGGGCCACGCAGTATTGTCCCTGGGTGGGGCTGGAGGATGCAGAAGGCCTGGTGCTGGATGTGACCGGGTCGGTGCATCTCTTTGGGGGCGAAGAGGCCCTGCTGGCGGAGATGAGCGGGAAGCTTCAACGCGCAGGGTTTGAGGTGCGGGCCGGTCTCGGCGATACGCGCGGCGCGGCCTGGGCGCTGGCGCATTATGGGGCAGGGGTGGCGCCGACCGGCGATATGCTGTGTGCAATAGGGGCGTTGCCCGTTGCGGCACTGCGGTTGGAGGCGCGCGAAACGGTTGCCCTGCAACGGTTGGGGCTGCGCCGGGTTTCCGATCTGGCTGCGGCCGCGCGTGCGCCACTGACGCGCCGGTTTGGTCCGGGGGTGCTGCGGCGCCTTGATCAGGCTCTGGGGGCACAGCCGGAAGACATCTCGCCACTGGCGGAGGCGCCACACTATGGCGTCCGCATCACCCTGCCGGAGCCTATCGGACTGGTCGATGACGTGATGGCCGGAACACGGCGCCTGCTGGAGCAACTCTGTCACAAGCTCAAGGCGCAGGAGGTCGGTGCGCGCATCCTCTGTCTGACGCTGGATCGTGTGGATCATGACAGCCAGCAGGTCGAATTGCGGCTTGCCCGCCCCCTGCATGATCCGGGGCGTATTCTGCCGCTGTTCGAACGCGGTGTCAGCGACATCGATGCGGGGTTTGGCATCGAGCGCCTGCGCCTTGAGGCGACGCGGGTCGAGGATGTGCATGCAACCCAAATGAACCATGTCTCAGCCGGGCGTAAGGACCAGTTGGAGGATTTGATCACGCGGATCGGCACGCGCATCGGCCTGGATAACATTCAAAGGTTTCTCCCGGCCGACAGCCATATCCCGGAGCGCAGTTTCACACTTTCATCTGCAGCCTATTGCGAACCTCAAAGTGGCTGGGCCCCCGCCCGACCGCGCCCGTTGCTGTTGTTCGCTCCGGAGCCGATCTCTGGCAGTGGCCCGCATCCGCCGCAACGGTTTCGCTGGCGGCGGATGGCGCTGACCACGGGGCGGGCCATTGGTCCTGAACGCATTTGTCCCGAATGGTGGTTGGAAGATGAAAACTGGCGCAGCGGGCTGCGGGATTACTGGCGTGTCGAAACGCAGCAGGGGCGGCGGCTGTGGCTCTTTCACACGCCGCAGGCACCGGGATGGTTTGTGCAGGGGGAGTTCACATGAGCGAAGTCAATCGCACGCCCCGCCCGGTTGAGACGTTTGACCGGAGCATGCGGGGGGGGCATTCGGAGAGCCCCGGTTATGCAGAGCTGTGTGTGACCAGCAATTTCACCTTTCTGACAGGTGCCTCACACCCCGAAGAGCTGGTGGCGCGCGCGGCGGAATTGGGGCTGGCGGCCCTGGCCATCACGGATCGAAATTCCCTGGCGGGTGTGGTGCGGGCCTGGAGCGCCCTGAAGGCGCTGCGGCGCGAGGCAGCAGAGGCTGTTCAAATCAGATCGCAGCACCGTATCGACCCGTCCTCCCGGCAAGAGGTCGGTGTTGCGACGCCAATTGAAAAGCCGGATGTGTTCACTCTGCCCAAGCTGATTGTCGGCTGCCGGCTGGTGTTGCGCGACAGCTCCGTGGATTGGGTCGCCTTGCCCCGCGATCACGCGGCCTATACGCGGCTGACCCGCCTTTTGACACTGGGCAAGCGGCGGGCGTCCAAGGGGGCGTGCCATCTGGACAGCAAGGATCTGTTGGCGTCCTGCCGGGGGATGATCCTGATTGCCTTGCCACAGGCGGGGTTGAGAGAGGCCATTGCCGATATTCAGAAGATGCGGCAGACGTTTTCGCATCACGTCTTTCTGGGGGCGGTTCCGCGCTATGATGGCAGCGATCAGGCCTATCTGGCCCGCTGCGCAGAGGTGGCGCAGAAGACCTGCGCGCCGATGGTGGCGGTGGGGGATGTGCTCTTGCACCGGGCCAGTCGCAGGCAGCTGGCCGATGTGCTGACCTGCATGCGCGAGCATCTCACCATCGACGAGATTGGCAGCCGGGCGCTGCCGAATGCGGAACGCCGGTTGAAGGCGGGCGCGGATATGGCGCGGCTGTTTCGCGACTATCCGGCCGCCCTGCGCCGCACGTTGGAGATCATGGACAAATGCAGCTTTGATCTGGGCGAACTCTCCTATGATTACCCCCATGAGGTGGTCGGGCAGGAAACCCCGCAGGACCGGTTGGCGCGCCTCGCCCAAGACGGGCTGGCCTGGCGCTATCCTGAAGGGCCGTCCGAGCGGGCGATAAACCTGTTGCAAAAGGAACTGGCCCTGGTCGGGGATCTGGGGTTTGCGGCTTATTTCCTGACTGTGCATGACATCGTTCAATTTGCGAAGTCACAGGATATTCTGTGTCAGGGGCGCGGCTCTGCGGCCAATTCGATCCTGTGCTATCTCCTTGGCATCACCGACGTCAGCCCGGATATGATCACCATGGTGTTTGAGCGCTTTGTCTCGAAACACCGGGGCGAGCCGCCGGATATCGACGTGGATTTCGAACATGAGCGTCGCGAAGAGGTGATCCAGTGGATCTATGACAAATATGGCCGTGATCATGCCGGTCTATGCGCCACGGTGATCCATTTTCGATCCCGCGCCGCGATCCGCGAGGTCGGCAAAGTCATGGGATTGTCGCAGGATGTGACGGCGGGATTGTCCGGGCAGATCTGGGGCATGAGCAACGGCGGTGTCGATCCCAAACGTATGCAGGAACTTGGTCTCAACCTTGAAGATCGCCGTCTGATGCAGACCATTCGCCTGATCGGTGAAATCATCGGCTTCCCAAGACATCTGTCGCAGCATGTCGGTGGCTTTGTGATCACCCGGGGGCGGCTGGACGAACTGTCGCCGATCGAAAACGCCGCGATGGAGGACCGAACTGTCATCGAATGGGACAAGGACGACATCGACGCGCTTGGCATTCTGAAGGTCGATGTGCTCTCGCTCGGCATGCTGACCTGCGTGCGCAAGGCCTTTGAACTGCTGCGAGTCCACGAGGGGCGGGAGATGTCTATCGGGGAGGTGCCGCAGGATGATACGCCCACATATGACATGTTGTGCCGGGCGGATGCGGTGGGCGTCTTTCAGGTGGAAAGCCGGGCTCAGATGAATTTTCTGCCGCGGATGAGGCCGCGCGAATTTTATGATCTGGTGATCGAGGTGGCCATCGTGCGCCCGGGGCCCATTCAGGGGAATATGGTCAAACCCTATATCCGCCGTCGGCATGGTCTGGAGCAGCCGGAACCCTTTGGGCCGGACCTTGAGAACGTGACGAAACGCACATTGGGGGTGCCGCTGTTTCAGGAACAGGCCATGCAGATCGCGGTTGTCGGTGCCGGCTTCACGGCCGAAGAGGCGGATCACCTGCGCCGGTCTCTTGCCTCGTTCCGGCGGATGGGAACCATCGGCACGTTTCGGGATAAGTTCATCACCGGCATGTTGGAGAATGGCTATGCCCAGGACGTCGCGGAGCGGTGTTTTTCCCAGATCGAAGGCTTTGCGGATTATGGTTTTCCCGAAAGCCATGCCGCTGCCTTTGCCATGCTGGCCTATGTCTCAGCCTGGCTGAAATGCCATTATCCGGCGATCTTTGCCTGCGCCTTGCTGAACTCACAGCCCATGGGATTTTATGCTCCGGCACAGATCGTGCGGGACGCGCGTGAGCACGGGGTGGAGATCCGTCCGATCTGCGTGAATGCGTCGAAATGGGACAATGCGCTGGAACGCCGTGCGGACGGCAGTCTGGCCCTGCGATTGGGGTTTCGCCAGATCAAGGGGTTCAAGAAGGAGGAGGCGGGCCTGATCGTGGCTGCGCGCGGCAACGGTTATCCCGATCCCGAAGCGCTCTGGCTGCGCGCGGGGCTGCGGCCCGAGGTGCTGACACGGCTGGCCGAAGCGGATGCATTCGCCGATATGGGACTGACCCGCAGGGATGCCCTGTGGCAGGTCAAAGCCATTCGCAGCCCCAGCCCTTTGCCGCTGTTCAACGATCCGATCGACGGCGAAAGCATTCGCGAGCCGGAGGTGGAGTTGCCGGTGATGCATCTGGGAGAGGAGGTGGTCGAAGATTACGTCGCCACCCGGATGACATTGCGCGCCCACCCGATGGAGCTGCTGCGCCCCTCCATTCCGGAACTGGTGCCCCATGCGGCGCTGCAGACCGTGCCAGCGGGGCGCCACACGGTGTGTGGCCTGGTGATCACGCGCCAACGTCCGGGGACGGCCTCGGGGGTTATTTTCCTGACACTGGAAGATGAAACCGGCGTCAGCAATGTGGTCGTCTGGCCAAAGGTCTATGAGCGGTTTCGGCGGATTGTGATGGGGGGGCGGCTGCTGAAAGTGCGGGGCTACCTGCAGCGCGAGGGGATCATCGTGCATCTGATCGCCCAGGAGATTGCCGACATGTCCTACAAGCTCGCAGAGCTTGGCCACCCGCTGGAGGATGCGGTCGGCATAACGCAACCTCAGGCGGATGATGCGCCGCGCAAACAGAACACCGGCGCCAGTGCACGGCACCCGAGAGAGCAGGCCAAACGGTTGTTCCCAAGTCGTGACTTTCATTAAGGGCGGGCGGCGGCCGGGGTTATCATGCACCAAGGTCACGCGACATCCCGACATGGCCCCGACACGGCGACCGTTGTCGGCAAACTGGAATTCCCAAGCCCGTCTTCAGCAGCGCAGCCAGTCCTCGGCGAAGCGCACGACCTCGGTTCCGGCCAGCTTTTGCACGCGGTCCAGCTCTGCGATCAGCCCGGAGCGCCGCTGTTTGCCCATCGCGACGCCAGCCTCCGGCCAGAAGGCACGCACCTGCAACACCTCGCCACTGCGCTTGCAGTCGATCCGGCCGATCAGGCGATCCCCCTGCAGAACCGGAAAAACGTAATACCCATAGCGCCGCTTGGCTTCGGGGACGAAAATCTCGATCCGGTAGTGAAATCCGAAAAGGCGCTCGGTGCGGGCGCGATCACGCAGCGCCGGGTCAAAGGGTGACAGGAGACGCACGCGTGTCGATGGGCTGGGCAGCTCTGCGGCCTGCGCAAGCAGAGCCTGCGTTGTATAACTCCGGCGGCAGGTGCCGTCGGCCTGTTCGATGTCGGCCTCGACGATCTGTCCCGAAGCCAATGCCGCGGCGCACCAGTGTTTGGCCTCGGCGCGGGTCACGATGTCGAAGAAGGCCGCCAATTCCCCACTGGTGCCAAAGCCAAGCCGATTGAGAGCGGCGGACATGGCCCAATCGACGATCTCGGCCTCTGAATGTCGTGCGTTCAAGGTTTCAGCAGGGATGACCCGTTCGCTGAGGTCGTAAAATTTGCGAAAGCCCACACGGTGACAAATGGCCAACCTGCCGGACCGCCAGAGGAACTCCAGCGCGGTTTTGGAGGGGTGCCAGTCCCACCACCCGGATGAGCCCTTCTTTTCACCGTCTCCGACATCCTTGGAGCAGGTCGGACCATGGTCGGAGATATGGCGCAGAACGGTGTCGATCTCGGAGGTCCAGCCGGGGCGGCGCCCGTCCTGCCAACGCCGCTGCATGCGCGCTTCATCGCGGGCAAATTTCAGGCGCCACTGCGGGTAGAATTGCATCGGAATAGCCGCCGCGTCATGGGTCCAGTGCTCGAAGGCCGAGCGATCATTTGCAACCAAACGCTCCAATGCGCGCGGGCGATACTGGCCGCGTCGAGACCAGAGGATGAGGTCATGCGCGCGGGCGAGCGTGTTGACGCTGTCGATCTGGACAAAGCCCAGATCATCAAGGACTTGGTCGAGATCCGCGCCTTTCCCGGCGCCGGATCTCTGTTGCAGCAACAGATGTCGATCCAGAAACAGGCGACGGGCGGTTTGATTGTCGAGAAAAAAGGAGCGTGTCATCGGGGAACCATAGCGCGGCGTGGCTCCGCTGACAGGTGAAAACGGGCAAGCGCCCGCAATGCGGGCGCTTGCATGTCATTTTGCAGAACGTGGCCCGCGGCGACGCATCGCGATCCCAAAGGAAAACGCCAACATCAGTGCGGTGAAGGCATAGATCGCCAGAGCAATCGGACTTTGCAGGAGGATATTGAAATCGCCGCCGGAGATCGACAGGGCACGTCGCAGATTGTTTTCCATATCTGCCCCCAGCAAAAGGCCCAGCACCACCGGAACCAGGGAGATATCGAACTTGCGCAGCGCATATCCAAGCAGGCCAAAACCGATCATCACAAACAGGTCAAAGGTCGAATGGCTGATCGAATAGATGCCAATAAAGCTGACCATCACCACAACCGGCATCAGGAACCATTGGGGCAGCGACAGCAGGCGGGTGAATATGCCCACCATTGGAATGTTCAGAAGCAGCAGTACGACATTGGCGAGATAGAGCGCTGCAATCAGCCCCCAGACAAGGTCGGGCTGGCGTTCAAACAGCAGCGGACCCGGCTGGATGTTGAGTGAGACCAAAAGCGCCAGCATCACGGCGGTCGTGCCGCTGCCGGGGACACCCAGTGTCAGCATCGGAATAAGAGCGCCACCGGAGGCTGCGTTGTTGCCGGCTTCGGGTGCGGCGATGCCGCGGGGGTCACCGGTTCCGAATGTGCCGTTCTTGTCGTTCAGCTGCTTCTCCGTGCTATAGGACACAAATGCGCCGAGTGATGCGCCTGCGCCAGGAAGGACGCCGCAGACAAAGCCGATCAAGGCGCCTCGAATCGATGCGCCAAAGCCCTCGAATACCTCACGCAATCGCGGCAACGTCCGACCAAGTTTGACCGGCCCTGCTCCGGAGAGGGCATGGCTTTCGAAATACATGATAATTTCACTGACCGCGAACAGGCCAACGATGGCGACGATCGGATCAAAGCCGTCGTAAAGATGGAACGACCCAAAGGTGAAGCGGGCGGTGCCGGTTCCGGGGTCCAGACCAACACTGGCCAGCAGAAGGCCGATCATGGCCGCCAGCAGCGTCTTGAACGGGTTCACGCCAGTGACTCCACCAATGGTGGCAAAGGCCATGACGTAGAGCGCAAAATAGTCGGCCGGGCCGAAATGGATTGCGGCCTTGGCCAGCAGTGGTGCGAAGAAGGTCAGTCCCAGTGTGGCAACCGTTGCGCCGACGAATGAGGCCACGGCGGAAATGCCAAGCGCCTTTGCCGCCTGACCACGCCGGGCCATGGGATAGCCATCCAGCGTGGTCATGATTGCAGGTTCGTCACCGGGGATATTCAGCATGATGGAACTGATCCGCCCGCCGTACATGCAGCCGTAATAGATGCAGGACAGCATGATCAGCGCGGAGCTGGGTTCGAGTTTCATGGCAAAGGCGACGGGGATCAGGATCGCCACGCCATTAACCGGGCCAAGCCCGGGCAGCGCGCCAATCAGTGTACCGGCGAAACAGCCGAACACCGCCAGCGCGAGGTTGAGCGGCGTCACCGCGACGGCGATGCCGCCGATGAGGGAATTCAGGATGTCCATGCAGTCTCGCTAGCCGAAGGTGGCAGGGGCAAGGGGCAAGGGCAGCCCCAGCAGGTTGTCGAAAATCAAATAGAGCGATACGCCGACCGCAACGCCGGTCACTCCGGCCTTTTTGGGCTCTGCCCCAAACAGCAGCGCGAGGCACGCGGTTCCAAGCATGGTCGACAGCGGGAAACCCAATGGCTCCAGCAGAAGAACATAGCCGACAAGAACGGCAAGCGTGAAGGCCTGCCGGATAAAGGCCGGCAGCGGTTGTGCGTCGGGATTGGGGTCAGGGCGCAGGATCAGCCCGAGGCTGAGAAGGGCCGCCGCAGCGGCCACCATCTGCGGAAACAACGCCGGGCCCAGGGGATCCCCGAAACCGGCCTTGTAGTCGCGCGCGACCCAGACGGCCGAGACCGAGACCATAAAGATCACGGCCCCGGCAATGCGGTCGATCATTGGATGACCCCGATGCTGCGCGAGATGTCTTCCATCTGCTTGGCTTGCTCTGCGACATAGGCTTCGAAGGCCTCACCGCCACGCCACACAGTAATGAGACCATTCGCCTCGGCGGCCTCTTTCCACTCGGCGGTGTCAAAGAGTGACTTCAGTTCCTCGACCCAGGCCTGATATTCCGCGTCCGAGACATCGCCGCCGGTATAAAACCCACGCCAGTTGTATCCGGTTACGTCATAGCCCTGCGCCTTGGCCGTCGGTGCATCCGGAAAGGCCGGGATGGGGTCGTCGGACAGGGCCGCAATGATCCTGATGTCGCCGGATTCCACAAAGCCCGCAATCTCACCAAGGTCCGTGGACACCGCGCCGACCTGACCGCCGAGCATCTGTGTCACCGCAGGGCTGCCGCCGTCAAACTGTACCCAGCGAATTGCCTTATAGGCGTCATCGTCCATGCCCGCTTCATCGGCGAGCATCAGAAGGCGGATGTGATCCCAGCCACCGGCGCCGGAAGATCCTGCCACAGGCACTGACGTTGGATCGGCCTTGAGGGTATTGAGCAGGTCATCGACGGTTTCATATTCCGAATCTGCGGGGACCACGATCACGCCAACATCCGTGCCGAGCATGCCGACCCAGCGCATCACGTCGATACCACCCGGATACTTGCCTTGGGCGATCTGAGTGACGCCAACGGTCGAAGTTGCAACCAGAACGTCGCCGTCATCCGCACGCTTGCCTGCGACGTTGGCAAAGGCGACGGCGCCCACACCGCCGGGCATGTTGGTGACCTGAACGGAGCCCTCTTCAAGACCCAGTTCGGTAAGCAGGCGACCGACGGTGCGGCAGGTGAAATCCCAACCTCCCCCGGGATCGGCAGGGGCAATACATTCTGCCGCGCTCGCAGTAATTGCGCTCGTGGCGGTTAGGCCGGTGGCGAGTATCGCGCCGGCGAGTAGTTTGCGTGTATAGGACATGGTTCCTCCCTTAAGTCCTCGGCCCAAAGGCCATTTTCCCGGAACTCCCACTCCGGGATCGTCTTGCTACGCGTCCGTATCGTTCCGCGCCTGTGCGCTGGTGTGACCCACGACGCCGCGCGTGCCGAGAAAGCGGCGCGCGCCCTCCACGGCCGCCAGAATCTGGTCCCGCACCGCCTGGGTGTGCAACCGGATCTTGCGGGCCGCCTCGTCCTCGTAGCCCGCGGCAACCAGATCGAGGATTTCGCTGTGTTCCTTGAATGCCGCGTCGCGTTGCGTCTTGTCGCTGGCCAGTAGCCAGCGCAGTCGCAACGCGCGACCGACCGCTGCATGGACCGCATCGCGCAGGAACGGGTTACCGGACAACGCCGCCAGCTCCACATGCACGTCGAGCCCGGAGGCCATCCAGTCCTCGACCTCGAAGTCGGTGCGCCCGCGCTCGACGGTGCGGCGCAGCGCGTCGAGGTCTTCGGGACGGGCGCGCCGACATGCGAGGCGCACGGCGGTGTCTTCCAGCTCTTCACGGAATTCGAAGAGATCGTGGATTTCCTGCAGGTCGATCGGCGCGATCATGTATCCGCGCCGTGGGTCACGGACGATCAGTCCTTCGCCGATCAGGGCTGCCAGAGCAGCGCGGATTGGGGTGCGGGACATGCCGTAGCGCTCTTCCAGGGCGCGTTCCGATACAGGTTCTCCGGGGGAAAAGGCCATCGACAGGACATCCCGACGGATTTCCTGAAGTGCGCGTTCCGTGCGCGGCAGCTCCTCTTTGCCTGTCACTTTGTCGCTCGTCATGGTCCGCATTGACCCTCCTTGCGCTAATGGTATACCAACGCGGTCGACCACATCAACAGCTTTTGGAGGAGAGCTCATGACCGAGGTTCCGCTAGACGGGTTTCCCGAGCGCGTGCGCATTGTGGACGTGGGCGCACGTGATGGGCTGCAGGCTTGGCCAGACCCGGTGTCCACTGATGTGAAGATCGAACTGATCAACACGCTGATTGCTGCCGGTGTGCCGCAGTTGGAGGTGACGTCCTTTGTCGCGCCGCGCGCCGTGCCCAATATGGCGGATGCACGTGAGGTCATGGCAGGAATTGACCGCAGCCGGGGTGCAGAGCTGACGGCGTTGGTGCCGAACGCGCGCGGTGCCGAACGCGCGATTGAGGCGGGCGTCGATGCGATGGTGGTGTTTCTGTCTGCTTCGGAAAGTCACAATCGGGCCAATGTGAATTGCAGCCGCGACAAGTCGCTGGCCGCAGCGGCGGAGATCGCTCGTATGGGGCAGGATGCGGATGTGCCGGTTTATGGTGCCATTGCCACCGCGTTTGGCTGCCCCTTTGAGGGCAATGTCGCGATCGAGGATATTGTGCAGGTGGCGAAGTCCTATGGCGACTGCGGTATCGCGCAGCTTACCCTCGGCGACACAACCGGCATGGCAACGCCCCGACTGGTGCAGGAGCGGTGTCGGACTTTGGCGACCGAGGTGCCTGCGGCGGATATCGCATTGCATTTCCACAATACGCGCGGTGTGGGGCTGGCCTGCGCCTACGCCGGACTGCAGGAAGGGATCACCCGGTTTGAGGCAAGTATCGCCGGGATCGGCGGTTGTCCATTTGCACCCGGCGCAACCGGCAACATCTGTACAGAAGATCTGGTCTACATGCTGCAGGAGAGCGGCGTGGCGACCCGCATAGATCTCGATGCGCTGATTGAGGTCGCGCGACGCACCGAGAAGGCGCTTGGACAGACTTTGCCGGGGCAGGTCATGAAGGCCGGTCCGCGGCTGCGCAGATACGAGCGCGAGGATGTCCGGTCCTCAAGTGGGAGTCGCGAATGATCTCCGGGAATGAGATGAAGCCGCCGCTGGATGGCATTCGCGTCGTCGACCTGACCCGCGTGCTGTCCGGACCATTCTGCTCCATGTTGCTGGGCGACATGGGGGCCGAGGTCATCAAAATCGAAAGCCCGGCGGGGGATCCGGTGCGCGGGCAGGGGCATCACAAGAACGGGTTCTCGTGGTATTTTGCGAGCTTTAACCGCAACAAGAAGTCCGTGGTGCTCGATCTCTATTCCGATGAAGGACGCGACACTCTGGCCCAACTGCTTGAGACTGCGGATGTGTTGCTGGAGAATTTTCGCCCCGGTGTTCTTGCGCGCATGGGGTTCCCGCAAGATCGCCTCGACAGCATAAATCCGCGCCTTATCGTTGCCAGCGTCAATGGATTTGGCTCGACTGGCCCCTATACGGATCGTCCCGCCTTTGATTTTATTGCGCAGGCCATGAGCGGCTTCATGAGCGTCAATGGTCCCGCAGGAGAGCCGCCGCTTCGCGCCGCGCAGCCCGTAACGGACCTCGTGGCGGGGTTGTACACCGCGTTTGGGATCGCATCGGCGCTGCACGGGCGCAACCGCGACGGGGTGGGGCAAGCTGTTGAGACCTCGATGGTGAACGGCGTCTTGAGCATGATGGCCTATCTGGCGTCAGAGCATTTCGTCACCGGAGAAAACCCGCAGCGCACCGGCAACGACCATCCGCTTGTTGCGCCCTACGGGCTCTATAATACGGCTGACGGGCAAATCGCTATTGCGGCATCGAATGATCAGATATTGCGTCGATTGCTGGGTGAAATCGGCTTGCCGAACCTGCTGGACGATCCGCGCTTTGCCAGCAATGATGCGCGTTTTTCGCGGCGCGCGGAGTTGCACGACATTCTCGATGCGGCGCTGGCCACGGATACGCGCGAAAACTGGATTGCCCGATTGAATCGCGCTGGCGTGCCGACTGGGAAGGTCCAGACCCTCAAGGATGTGTTTGAGGACCCGCAGATTCAGGCGCAGAAGATGGCTATCGATGTGCCACACGGTGACCGAGGCGACGTCCGGATGCTGGGCTTTCCGGTGAAATTGTCGCGCACCCCCTGCGAGGTGCGCCTGCCAGCCCCGGAATTAGGCGAACATACCGAGGAGGTTCTGGCTTCATTGCGCAGGCACGCGTCAGGATAACACGCCAATAGGGTGAAGTCCCTAGCGCGCCTCTCAAATCACAAGCCGCCGTGGTTCTGTGAGAAACCCACACAGGCAGGACATGAAGCGCGCGGCATCGGCCCCGTTGATCACCCTGTGGTCGTAGCTCAGATCCAGCGGGGCCTTGAGCACCGGCTTGAAGGCTTCGCCATCCCATTCGGGGACCATCTGCGACCGGGTAATGCCGAGGATCGCCAGCTCCGGCGGATTGACGATCGGGATAAACGCCGAGCCACCGATCCCGCCGAGGTTCGAGATACTCATCGAGGCGCCGCCCATCTCATCGGGGGCAATCTTGCGCGACTGCGACCGAGCGGCCAGATCCGTGATTTCACCTGAAATTTGAAACAGGCCTTTTCTGTCCGCATCCCGAATGACCGGAACCATCAACCCATGCGCCGTGTCCACGGCAATGCCGATGTGAACATAGTCTTTGAGGATCAGCGTCTTGCCGTCTGCGCTGAGCGAGGCGTTGAACGTGGGGAATTCCCGCAGGCTGCGCGCCAGCGCCATGACGTGAAAGGCCAGCGCTGTCAGCTTGATGCCACGGGCCTGCGCGTCCGGTTTCCAGCTCTGGCGCAGCGCTTCGATCGCGGTCATATCCGCCTGATCGTGATGCGTCACCTGCGGGATCAGCGCATTGGCGGCACCAAGATTACCTGCAGCCACCTGCGCGAACCGGCTGAGCGGCTCTTCTGTCACGGGCCCATAGGCACTGTGGTCGACCTGCCAATACTGGGCGTTCTGAGCGGCGCCCGCGTCTCCCGCGTTTGGCGCGCGTGTCGTCGTGGTAAGATCCTCGTGGCCGATGGTGGTGCGGCCCAGATCCTGTGCCAACTGCGCCAGGTCTATGCCCTTGTTCAACGCAGATGCGCGGACCGATGGGGAGGCGATGATATCCGACATATGTGCCTCCTTACCAACTGGCCGAAATATATTGGGTTTCCATGAACTCAAGCATGCCTTCATGGCCGCCCTCGCGGCCCAGTCCCGACTGTTTCACACCACCGAAAGGGGCGGCGGGATCACTGACGAGCCCACGGTTGAGCCCGACCATGCCGTATTCCAGACGTTCGCACAGTTGCAGCGCGCGCTTCATGTCGCGGCTGAAAACATAAGCGACCAGCCCGTATTCCGTAGCATTGGCCCGGGTGATCGCGTCGTCTTCATCTTGGAAGGTCTGTATCGCGGCAACCGGGCCAAAGATCTCGTCATGCACGCAATCAGCGGTTTCCGGCACGTTCGACAGCACCGTGGGCGGGTAGAAATATCCCTTGCCCGCAGGGATGTCGCCGCCACATTCCAGTCTTGCACCCTTGGCGAGCGCGTCCTGCACGAAGCCCGCCACCTTGTCTCTTGTGTCGGCATTGACCAACGGGCCCACGTCGACCGACGGATCGCTGCCATCGCCGACTTTCAGTTCCGACATGGCCGCGCTGAGGCGACGGGTGTATTCCGCCGCCACGCTGTCATGCACGTAGATGCGGTTGGCGGCGGTGCAGGCCTCGCCCAGGTTGCGCATCTTGGCCAGCATGGTGCCGGCCACCGCCTCCTCGATATCTGCATCGTGACAGACAATCAGGGGCGCGTTGCCGCCCAGTTCCATCGCGGGTTTCAGGACCTGATCGGCGGCGGAATGCAGCAGCTTGCGCCCCACTCCGGTGGAGCCGGTAAAGGACACGACGCGGACGCGGGGATCATGCAGCATGTGGTCGACCAACGCGCCGGTGCGCCGCGAGGGCAGCACGTTCACGAGGCCCGGCGGCACCCCGGCCTCTTCCAGCAGCGGCATCAGCGCCAGCATGGTCAGCGGGGTTTCCGAGGCAGGTTTGATAATGACACCACAGCCAGCCGCCAGCGCAGGGGCAATCTTGCGGGTGCCCATGGCGGCGGGGTAATTCCACGGGGTGACCAGCACCGCGAGGCCTGCAGGTTTGTGCTGCACCATGATCCGCGCGCCGGAGGCAGGCGCATGGGTCAAAATCCCGTCTGCCCGCACGGCCTCTTCGGCGAACCAGCGGAAGAACTCGGCCGCATAGGTCGCCTCGCCCATGGCATCGGCCCCGGCCTTGCCATTCTCCAGCGTGATCAGATGGGCAAATGTGTCCAGCCGCGCTGTCATCAGCTCCCAGGCCTTGCGCAGCACTTCGGATCGTTGCCGCGGCGTGCGGGCGGCCCAGTCCTTCATCGCGGTTTCTGCGGCATCCAGCGCGGCGTTTGCATCGGCGATTTCTGCCGAGGCGACGGAGGCCAGAACAGTTTCGGTCGCCGGGTTCACCACGTCAAAGCGGGCGCCCTCGGCGCCAGGGTGCCAGCGGCCGTTTATATAGAGATCCGTGTGGTCCATGTCATACTCCATGGGTCATCAAAATGGGGTCAAAGCAGGTGGCGGAGCGGCTGCTCCAGTCGGCCTGCCGTCTCGGACAGAAGGGTGACCGCTGCGGGCCCGGAGAGTTGTTCGGCGCTGCACTCCAAGGTGAGGGAAAGCCCCTCTCCGCAGGTTGTCAGGGTCAGGACCGGGGCATGTTCGGGCCCGATGGCGACGGTCGTTATCCGCGCTTGCCGCAAGTCGCGCAAAATCAGGTCGGGGGAGGGGTCTTCACCGTCATGCGGCGTGACGCCACCCAATGCGCCGCGCGGTACGTGAAAATGACGCAGTCCCCCTGGTTGCTCGACCGCGACCACCGCGTCATCACGTTCCAGCCCGGCGCCCGCCAGCCCGGCAAGCAGCGCTCTGGGGTCGCCGATATCTGCATGCTCTGCCGCCCAGTTGGTGAAGGCCGCAAGGTCCACAGACGTCAATTCCGCGGTCAGGCGGCGGGCGGGCTGTGACGCCTGTGCCTGCATCGCCTGTGCCTGTGTCGGCAATGCTTTCAGCACCTCCAGATCGCGCACATGATAGGGCTGCGGGTGTCCCGCCTGCACCAAATGCTCCAGATCCAGCCCCTGTTCGCGCGCCAGTCTGCGCGCTTTGGGGGAGGCCAGAATGCGCCCGTCGGAACGGGGCGTCCCCGCTGGTGCCGCATTGGTGCGGCGCTCGGGATCGGGCTTGGGCGGCGGGCTTGGTTTGCGGTTCGTGTCTTCCGCCGCAGGCGGCGTGTTGTTCGCGACCGTCTGTGTGGCATGGCGCCGGACCACAGGTGTGTCCGGGGGCGTGGCGGAAATGATGGCGATAATATCCCCGACGGGCACATCCTCGCCCGCCTCGGCCAATTGTGCAGCGACATAGCCGTCAAAGCCGGCAGGCACCTCAACCGTGCTCTTGTCGGTTTCCACCTCGAACAGAATATCATCCTCTGCCACGGCTTCTCCCGGGGTCTTGTGCCATGCCACCAGTTGCCCGGTGTCTTGCGCCATGCCCAATGTCGGCATGATGACGCTGTTGCCCTCGGGCAGGGCATCCGCTGGGGATGACGCGTTGTCTGACGGCGCAGGGGAGGGGGAGGCGCTGTCGCCGGGGGCGTCCGCGATCCGGGCGATGACATCTCCGACCGGGACATCATCGCCAGCGGCGGCGGCCACATCGGTCAGGAAGCCCGGTTCCTGTGCTTCGACCTCCATCGTGGCCTTGTCGGTCTCCACCTCGAACAGCACGTCGCCCGCCGCAACCGCATCGCCCGATGCCTTGTGCCAGGCGACGATGCGTCCGGTGTCCTGCGCCATGCCGAGCGCGGGCATGATGACGTCAAGCGGCATGGATCATCTCCCCGGCGCAGAGTTTGCGGGCTTGCTCTGCCACGGCCTCGGGTGTCGGGACGGTCAGATCCTCCAATGCGGGCGAGAAGGGGACGGGCACATCCATCGCCCCCATCCGCAGCGCGGGCGCGTCGAGGTGATAAAACGCCTTTTCGTTGATGCGGCTGGCGATCTCTCCGGTGACGCCGTAGCTCTGGTGCCCCTCATCCACCACGATCACGCGGCTTGTTTTCTTGGCGGAGGCCACCAGGGTCGCCTCATCCAGCGGCACGATGGTGCGCGGGTCGATCACCTCTGCGGAAATGCCCTCTGCGGCGAGGAGTTCGGCCGCCTTCTCGCAGACCTGCACCATGGAGGAGGTGCCGATCAGGGTGATATCGCGCCCTTCGCGTTTGACGTTGGCCACGCCAAAGGGGATCAGCAGATCGCCGCCTTCGGGCACCTCGGCCTTGTCGTTGTACATCAGCTTGTCTTCGAAAATCACCACCGGGTTGTCGTCGCGGATGGCGGTTTTCATCAGCCCCTTTGCCTCCAGCGCCGAGGAGGGCATTGCGACCTTCAGCCCCGGAATATGGGCGACCAGCGCGTGCAGGGACTGGCTGTGTTGCGCGGCAGAGCGGCGGGTGGCGCCAAGGTTCGTGCGCAAGACCAAAGGCACATTCAGCTTGCCACCAGACATGTAGTGGGTCTTGGCCGCCTGATTGCAAAGCTGGTCCATGACCAGAAACAGGAAGTCGCCGAACATCAGGTCCACCACCGGGCGGCTTCCGGTCATGGCGGCCCCGACGGCGATGCCCATGAACCCGGGTTCGGCGATCGGCGTGTCGACGACGCGCGCGGTGCCGAATTCCTCGACCAGACCAGACAGGACCTTGAACGGTGTTCCGGCTTCGGCGACATCCTCGCCGATGATGAACACGCTTTCGTCACGGCGCATTTCTTCGGCCAAAGCCTCGTTTACCGCCTGTGACAGGGTAATCTCTCGCATCATTTCCTCCTCAGGCCAGCGCGTGGGGGACGTCGGTGTAGACATGCATGTCGACCTCCGCGCCATCGGGGTAAGGCGCATCAAGCGCGTAGGTGACGGCCTCTTCGGCATCTTTGCGCACGGCTGCGTTCAGCGCCTCGATCTCGTCCTCGGTTGCGATCCCTTCGTCCACAAGCCAGGCCCGGAACCGCACGATGGGGTCGCGGTTGTCTTTCCAGTCGCGTTCCTCATCCTTCGAGCGGTAGTATTCGCGATTGATGTCGCCGACATGGTGGCCGTGGTAGCGGTAGGTCATCAGCTCCATGAAAAATGGACCCTCGCCCTTGCGCGCACGCTCCACCAGCTGCTGGGTCAGTGTATTGACCGCCAGCACGTCCTGACCGTCCACCTGATGCGCCTCGATGCCAAAGGCCTCGGCGCGGGCCGTGATGGAGCCGGCGGCGATTTCATCGGTCTTGGTGTATTCCGAGTAGCCGTTGTTTTCGCAGGCATAAATCACCGGCAGGTTCCACAGGGCGGCCATATTCATGACCTCGTACATCAATCCCTGCGCGGTCGCGCCATCACCGAAAAAGCACACGGCCACGTCGTCGCGCCCGGCCAGTTTGGCGCTGAAGGCGGCTCCGGTCGCAATGCCCATGGATCCTCCGACGATCGCATTGGCGCCGAGGTTGCCGTTGGACTGATCGGCGATATGCATCGAGCCGCCCTTGCCGCGGCAGTAGCCTTCTTCCTTGCCCAGCAGCTCGCAGAACATCTCTTTGAAGGCGGCGCCCTTGGCGACGCAATGGCCATGGCCGCGGTGGGTGGAGGTGATCTTGTCGCTGACCTTCAGGGCCTCGCAGATGCCCACGGCGACGGCTTCTTCGCCCGAATACATATGCGTCAGCCCCGGCATCTTGGCCGAGAGGTACAGCTGGTTGGCGTTGTCCTCGAAGGTGCGGATACGGACCATCTGGCGGTACATGCGCAGATAATCCTCTGAATTTGTCTGGGTCTGTTTGGCAGAACTCATGGTGTGTCTCCGGTCAAAAAATCCCGGCCCCGCAGTGATCGGGGCCGGGCAGGCGGGGAGGTGTCTCAGTACCTGTTGGCGATCGGCAGTTCTTCGGCGGGGAAGAGGCTGATGACTTCGCAACCGGTTTCGGTCACGACGACTTCTTCCTCTATCCGTGCAGCGGAATATCCGTCAGTGGCCGGGCAGTAGGTTTCCAGCGCAAACACCATGCCGGTCTTGATCTCCATCGGATGGTCCATGCTGACCGCACGGCTGATGATTGGGCGTTCGTGCAGTGCCAGGCCGAGGCCATGACCAAACTGCAGGCCAAAGGCCTGATCCTCGTTCGCAAAGCCAAGCGATTGTGCCGTCGGCCAGACTTCGGCAACCTTGTCGGTACTCACACCCGGCTTGATCATCGCGATGGAAGCGTCGATCCATTCGCGCGCTTTCACATAGGCATCGTTTTGCGCCGGAGTTGCGCGGCCGACGTTGAATGTCCGGTAATAACAGGTGCGATAGCCCTGATAGGACTGAAGAATGTCAAAGAAGGCCTGGTCGCCGGGACGGATCAAACGGTCGGTGAAGTTGTGCGGATGCGGGTTACAGCGTTCGCCCGAAATGGCGTTGATCGCCTCCACATCGTCGGAGCCCATCTCGTAGAGCATCTTGTTGGACAGAGCGACGATATCGTTTTCGCGCACGCCGGGTTTCAGCTCTTCATAGATCATGTGATAGACGCCATCGACCATTGCAGCGGCCTGGGTCAGAAGCTGGATCTCATCGGTGTTTTTGATCTCACGCGCTGCCAGCATGATCTGCTGTCCATCAACCACGTTGAGGCCTTCTTCTTTCAGGGCGTGGAACATAGCCGTTTCGGCATAATCCACACCAACGGGCATATCGGCCATTCCGGCATCGCGGATCAATCCGGCGATTTGTTTGGCGTATTTCTGCATCAACCCGAATTCCGGTGGAATGGTGCCCCGCATGCCGACAACGCCAGCAAGGCAGTGACTTGGCTCCAGCCAGTCGGAGTGCCGCTTGTGATGCTCCGCAGCAGAACCGAAATCCCACACATAGGGGCTGTCGTCGCCTGTCAGCAGGCAGAAGCGACACATCTTGTCGCGCTCCCATTCACCGATCTTCGTGGCTGAAACATACCGAATATTGTTCACGTCGAACAAAAGCAGCGTGCCTGCGTTTGAGTTTTTCAGGGATTGACGAGTCCGAGCGAGGCGATATCGACGCAGGCGGTCGTGATCAACGCGACGTTCAAAATCCACGGACATGTGGCCATGGGCCGGCAGCTTCTCGCGCCATTCCCAATTGGGCTCAAGATCCTGCGGTGTGAGCAGGTTCGGCATAAGGGCATTGCCCGGACGTTCTGACATGAGGAACTCCTTTCGGATGCGGCGAAGCCCACCCGTTATGTATTAATTTCAGTGACTTAATGTGTTACTGGATGCACCAGCCGCCATCTATGTGGATCATCTGGCCGGTCATGTAGTCGCTGTCGTCAGAGGCGAGGAAAGACGCGGTGCCGACGATATCCTTGGGATAGGACACCCGCTTGATCTGAAGCGCATCACGCACAATGTCGTCATAGGCCTGACCTTCGCGTTCCTTGAAGCCAATATCGACCAGATCCTTGTCGAGCTGCTCCCAGAGCGGCGTCACCACCACGCCGGGGGCGTAGCCGTTGACGGTGATTTTGTGCTCTGCAAGACCAATCGCCCCACAATGAGTCAGCGCCAGACAGCCGTATTTCGAGGTGCAGTAAACCGTCACATCCACCAGCGGTTTGCGCGAGGCAATGCTGCCCACGTTGATGAGCTTGTAGGGATGATCCTCCATCGGCCCCTGCGCGATCATCTGGCGCGCAGTTTCCTGCATCCCCAGCCACATCGCCTTGGTGTTGACGTTCATGATCATGTCCCAGTTGTCTTCATCAATATCCATGAAGAACCGGGGCTTGTTGAGGCCAGCATTGAACAGACCGATGTTAATGGACCCAAAGGCGTCAACGGTGGCAGCCACAGCGGCGGCGTTGTCCTCGCGCTTGGTCACATCCATTTTGACCGCAATCGCCTTGCCGTTGCCAGCGCTGTTGATCTGGTTCGCCATCGCCTGCGCTTCATCGCCATCAAGGTCGCCGATGCAGACATTAGCCCCCTGCGCGGCAAAGGCTTCGGCGTTGGCAGCCCCCATGCCGCGGGCGGCACCGGTGATCAGGATATTCTTGCCGTTCAGGCGATTGGGGTCCATGGGTCTCTCCTCCTCATGTCACGTAAATTTGTCCGAGCGCAGCATGTCTTCGGCCCGGGACTGGGCGCGGCGCAGGGTTTCGCGCGGGGTCTGGATGCCGCGCAGCATGTCGTGGAATTCCTCGCCGCAGATCTGGATCATTCGGTTGATCCCCGGCATCGGCGGACGCGGCCAGAATTGCAGCTCGTCACGCCAGGACATCGCATCCACCGCCTCGAAGATGGGCGAGATCCGCCGCACTTCGGGGTCTGCGCCCACGGAATAGCGCGGGTTGGTGCGGCTGCCATTCTGCACGTAAAGCTTCTGTGCTTCCGGTGAGGTGAAAACCAGCAGGGCCTCCACCGCGGCCGGCACCCGTTCGGGGGGCAGATTGGCCGGAATGCCCATCACATAGCCTCCAACCGGGGCGACCGGCGTAGCATCCGCACCGCAGGGGTGTGGCAGGTATCCGGTCTGTCCATGGGCAGGCGAGGAGCTGTCGAGTTCGAAATAGGGGGCAAGCAGGGTGTAGCCATAGGCCATGGCCACCTTGCCCGCCGCATAGGGGCGCACCCGCTCGTACCAGGACATCGACAGGATATCGGGTGGCGAATACTGCAGCATCTCCAGCAGATACTCTGCTGCCAGCAAACCGGCAGGTGTGTCTATGGTGGGACGCAGGTCGCCATCCAGCAGCCCGGAGGTGTCAAAGCCGCCAGCGATCACCGGCAGGTCGAGAACAGGCTGACCAAAATCTGCCAGCGTCATCAGCACGGTGTGGCCAAGCGCCGTCCCGCGCGCCGCGTTCCAGGCTATGCCATATCGGCCCTGTTGCGGCTCATGCAGAACCTTGGCCGCATTCAGCAGCGCGTCCGTCGAGGCGGGCGGTTCCAGCCCGGCCTCGGCAAAGAGATCGCGGCGATAGAACAGCAATTCTGGTGTTGTCTGGGCGGGCACGCCGTAGGGACGACCGCCGCAATGGGCCGCGTTCCAGCCTGCCGTGTGGAAATCCGCCGGGTCGAGACGCGCGATATCCATCACGTCGTCCAGCGGCATCAGCACATTCCGCGCGGCAAAGCTGCCAACCCAGGGCAGATCCACGGCGATGATATCGTACCGGCTGGCCTTGCGCTCCGCATTGCGCAGCGCTTCCTCGCGCAGGCGGTCGATGGAAAAGGCGCGCTGGTGGATCTGAGTGCCGATCACCTGTTCGAACTGGCGCTTCAGATTGTCCATCACCATGAAGGTGGGGTCGCCGTGCACCAGAACCCGCAGACCACCAGAGGCCTTCAGCGGTTCGGCCAGAACCTGTAGCGGTGGGATCGACTGCGCCGCCAGATAGGAGCCGCCGAAGTAGTAGTCGGTGGTGTCCTGCGCCGCGCCGCCGCGACCGAAGCGGGCGTCTCCGATGCGGCGCAGGCGTCCTGACAGGCGCATCCACTGGTCAAGCAGCGCTTCGCTTGGATGCATGGAAAAGCTTTTGCCGGTCTTGGTCCGTGGACGCTTCTCTATCAAGCCTGCGTCTGTCATCTCCTTCAGGCGACGGGTTGCGGTGGCATAGGGAACCCGCGCGGCGCCGATCAGTGAGGTCGGGGTGATGACCTTGCCTTCGAGGTGCCCACGCACGAGATGCAGCGCCATCCGATAGAACGGATTTGGCGCAAACAGCTCTATGGTGTCCTCAAGCTCATCAGCGAAGTCATCCAGAAACGACATCATCTGGAGCATTTCGGTTTTGGCCTGGGGCGTTACCATGTTGCCCTCGCTATGTCCGCGCATCATGTTCATGAGATGCGTTTGAACCTTTCTCTCGGAGGTCACTCCCGGCGGGGGAAACATATCCGGATTGGATGAATCATTGTCTGGCATTGCGCCGCTCCTTTGCAGGATGTTCAGTTTGGTCACTGGGTGGGATCGCGAATAAATCCATTATGGATATAAAATAATCCATTATGGATAAAATTCCGGGCACGCAGCTTTGCGGCACGCGGCATTCTTTGAGGCAGCCGCCGGAACTGGCGGGCCATGCTGACCGAACGGGAGGAGTTCGCCGGTATGGGACGAAACAGGGGAATATCTGGGAGGAGACCCGAAATGAAACTTAACAGTACTCTCGCTTCGGCCACCGCCGTTCTGGCACTGACGGCCGCCGGTGGTGTCGCCGCGGATACGATGAAGATCGGTATCACGCAGAACAACGTGGGTGTGGACAGCTATCAGACCACCTATGAAAAGGCCTTTATCGCGGCGGCGGAGGCCAATCCGGATATCGAAACAGTGGTGCTGGATGCCGGCGGTGATGTGGCGCGTCAGATCGCCCAGATGGAAGATCTGATCCAGCAAGAGGTCGATTCCATCATCATTTGGCCCACCAACGGTGAGGCGGTGATCCCGGCAGTACGCAAGGCGCATAACGCCGATATCCCGGTGATCGTGACCAATTCCAACATCGCGGAACAGGGATTTGATTTCGTCGCGTCCTTCTCTGGTCCGGACAATATCACCCAAGGGTCCCGCTCGGCAGAGATCATGTGCGACAAGTTCAAGGCAAGCGGCATCGAGGATGAGGCTCGCATCGTGCAGATTTCCGGTCAACCGGGCTACACCACGGCGATCGAACGCGCCAAGGGGTTTGAGGACCGTCTGCCGGAGGTTTGCCCCAACGTGACCCTGGTCGAGACACAGCCCGGTGACTGGAACCGTGAGAAATCACAAAAGGTGATGGAGGCCTTCCTCGTCAAATATGACGATATCGACGGTGTCTATTCCGGCGATGACAACATGGGCGTGGGCGCTCTGAATGCTGCCAAGGCCGCGGGGCGCGACGGTATCATCTTTGTGGGCGCCACCAACTTCTCGGTTGGGTATGAGGCGATGGAGCGGGGCGAATACTGGGGGTCGATCTACCAGTCTCCGGTCGATGACGCCGAAGCGGCCCTGCAGACTGCGGTTGATGTGCTCAGCGGCAAGGATGTGCCGTTCCTGAATTACTTCGATACGCCGAAGATCACCCAGGACAACATGGGCGAGTTCGACAAGCCGGTGTTCTGATCCCGGCTGCCATCGGGCGTGCGCCTGTGCGGCCCGCGCCCGATGCGCCATGCGAGACTTCACGACCACAACAGATTGGACATGAACCATGGGCCGCATGACCGGGCGTTCCTGTATTGTGACAGGCGCGGCGCAGGGGATCGGACGCGCCATTGGCGAGGCGCTTCTGGATGAGGGCGCAGACGTCTGTTTTGCCGACATCAACGGCACCCTGGCCGCCACGGTGGCAGAGGCAAACCAGCCCCGCGCGTCAGACCACGGCGGGCGGGTGACTTGGGCCGAAGTCGACGTGACCAACCGCCAGCAAGTGCGCGCGATGATCGCAAAGACCGTGGAGGCCTTTGGCAAGCTGGACGTGAAGTTCAACAACGCCGGTGTGAACCGGCCAATGAACTTTTTGGATGTGACCGAGGACAATTGGCATTTCATCATGAACGTCAACGGCTTGGGCTGCCTGATCGGAATGCAGGAGGCTGCCAAGCAGATGATCGCCCAGGGGACAGGCGGCAAGATCGTGAACACCGCCTCCATCGCCAGCCGTCAGGGTTTTGACAATGTGGCGCCCTACTGCGCCTCCAAATGGGGTGTGGTGGCGCTGGTTCAGTCCGGAGCGCGGGACCTGGCGAAGCATGACATCACCGTTACCGGCTTTGCTCCCGGCGTGGTGGCGACGGAAATGTGGGAGCAGGTGGATCAGGACCTGATGCAGATCGGAGCCGCGGATCGCCCCGGTCAGGCAATGGAAGAGTTTTCGGCCACCATCCTGCGTGGACGCGTGGCACGCCCCGAAGACATCACCGGGACAACGACATTCCTGGCATCAAAGGACAGCGACTACATGACTGGCCAGATCGTGATGATCGATGGCGGCATGACGCTGGTATGAGACAGAACCAGCGGGTGAGGGAGGAACAAATGCCGCCAACTGCGGAACACAAGGCAAGCCCGTCCGGCCGGACCGAGAGCTGGTTTGCCAGATTGAACATCACCGGTCTTCTTGCGCGGCAGGGCATCCTGGTGGCGTTCGTCATTTTCATGATCGGATTTACCGTCGCAAACGAGCGCTTTCTCGACCCGGACAACGTGATGGGCGTGATCCGCTCTTCGGCGATCCTTGGTGTCATGGCGCTGGGCGTGACGTTTGTGGTGATCAGCGGCAATCTCGACCTGTCTGTCGGGTCGATGATGTCCTTCTCCACCATCGTGGTGCTGGACCTGCACGACAAAATCGGCCCGGCGTTGGCGATCCCGGCGATGTTCGCCATGACGCTTTGCTTGGGGGCGTTGATCGGGTTTCTTGTCGGCTATCTCAGGCTGAACTCCCTGATTGTGACCCTTGGCATGCTGTCGGCCATTCATGGCCTGACGCTGACCTACTCGGGCGGCAAGAACATGGACATCGCCGATAAGGAAGGCACGTGGTTCGGCGTGTTCGGGCAGGGGGATGCCATGGGCATACCGATCCCGATCCTGTTGTTCGTTCTGCTCGCCGCACTCCTCGGCGCGGTGCTGTCAAAGACGCCCTTTGGTCGCAAGGTCTATGCCGTGGGCGGCAATGGCGTGGCGGCGACCTTTGCCGGCATTCGGCGGGCGCGACTGGTGTTTTGCTGCTATCTGATCTCGTCCTTTTGCGTGGCAACGGCCGGGCTCATTCAGGCAAGCCGGTCGCTGGGCAGTCAGAACACCGTCGGGCAGGGGCTGGAGCTGGAGGTTCTGGCGGCGGTCATCCTTGGTGGAGCCTCCCTGATGGGGGGCGCGGGTACGATCTTCAAAACCGTGATCGGCGTGCTGATCCTCGGCTTCATCCAGAACGGTCTGCTGCTGGTTGGGTTGCAGTTCTACGTTCAATACGTCGTCACATGGATCATCATCATCCTTGCCGTCTGGCTCGACATTGCGGCCAAGCGGGGCAAGCTTTGGTCCCCCATCGCGTAACGGAGGTTTGCACATGGCACCTGGCACACTCAGCACTTTCCTGAAGCGTGGCGCGATCTGGGGGTTCATCCTGTTCGAGCTGGTCTTCTTCACCATCGCCGGAGAGTTCCTGTCGCTCAGCGACAAGGCCTTCATGGATCTGGACAACATGTTGTTGTTGTTCAAGCAATCCGCCCCCATCGGCATTATCGCCATGGGCATGACGATCATCATGATCAACGGCAATATCGACCTTTCGGTTGGGGCGATCTATGCCATCAGCGCGATTGTCCTGTTGGACAGTATGACATGGCCGATGTTTGCTGGGCTGGGCGACTGGGTGATCCCGCTGTCCTGGGCGCTGGCGCTTCTGACCGGGGCCATGCTGGGCGCGCTCAATGGTCTTATCGTGTGGAAAACCGGCGTGGATGCCTTCATCGTGACGCTTGGGTCGATGCTGGGCTATCGCGGTCTGGTGTTCATGTACAATGGCGAGCAGCCAACCTCGCATCTGAACTGGACGCTTGTGGATTTTGCCGAAGCGCAGTTCCTGGGACTGCACACACCGACCTGGTTCCTGTTGGCGGCGACCGCAGCGATCTGGTTCCTGATGAACCGAACCGTGCATGGCCGCAACGCCTATGCGATCGGCAACAACCGTGAGGCGGCCGTCAATGCCGGGATCAGGGTTGGGCCGCATATGATGATAAACTTCGTCATCATCGGGTTTCTTGCCGCCCTGTCGGCAGTCGTCTTCTATTCCGAAAGCGGCTCTGTAAACCCCAACGATGGTGAGTTGTATGAGCTCTGGGTGATCACTGCGGTGGTGCTTGGCGGCACCAAGCTGACCGGCGGTGCGGGGTCGATCCTGTCCACTTTTGGTGGGGTGTTGGCGATCCAGCTGCTGCGCAAGGGGCTGGCCCATATCGGTGCTGACACGTCGACCGTGAACCTGGTGATCGGTTTGATCCTTGTGGCCGTCCTGTTTCTGGACCGTCAGTTGAACATCAAGGGCAAAGAGGAATTGAGACTATGAGCGAGCAAACTCCCGCGCTGCGCCTGGAAGGGATCGTAAAGACATTTCCGGGCGTGCGTGCCCTCGACAACGTGTCCTTCAGCGTGATGCCCGGAGAGGTGCACGCCCTGATGGGGGAAAATGGCGCTGGAAAATCCACCCTGATGAAGGTGCTCGGCGGTATTCACCAACCAGATGCCGGACAGATTATCGTCGGCGAACAGCCGGTGGTCATGGCGCTGCCCCTCGAAGCCAAGGCAAAGGGGATTGTGTTTATCCACCAGGAGCTGAGCCTCGCTGGCGAGCTGTCAGTTGCCGAGAATATCTATCTGGGAGAGCTGCCACGCAAGCGTCTGGGGTTGGTGGACTGGGCCACGCTCTACGCGCAGACGGACGCCATCCTTGAGCGCCTGAAGGTCGGCTTTGATGCGCGCACGCGTGTCGGCGACCTGTCGATTGCCAACCAGCAGATGGTGGAGATCGCCCGCGCGCTGACTGTAGATGCCAAGGCGGTGATTTTCGACGAGCCCACCGCCTCGCTCACCGATGCGGAGAAAGTGGTGCTCTTCGACGTGATCGCCAGCCTGCAGGCGCAGGGGGTTGGGATCATCTATATCTCTCACCGGATGGAGGAGATCTTCAAGATTACGGATCGCATCAGCGTGCTGCGCGACGGCCAGTTTCGCGGAACCCTCAAGACGGCTGAAACCACCGAAGAAGACGTCACCCAGCTGATGATCGGGCGCAAGCTGGACCTGTCGAGAGCCGCCAGCGATCACGAATTGGGCGACGTGGCATTGGAGGTGCGGGACCTCAGCTGCGGCAAGCTGTTCAATGACGCCAGTTTCACTGTGCGCTATGGCGAGGTGGTGGGGTTTTATGGTTTGATCGGGGCTGGCCGCACGGAGATCGCCGAAACGCTATTCGGTCTGCGGGATCCATCTGGCGGTCACATATTGCTCGACGGTCAGGAAACACGGATCCAGTCGCCCGCCGATGCAATTTCCAAAGGGATTTCTCTGGTGCCTGAGGATCGCAAGGAACAGGGGCTGGTGTTGGGCATGAACTGCCGCGACAACATGACGTTGCCGCAGGTGGACGACCTCAAGGCCGGCCCTTTTGTTGCCGAAGGGGCAGAGATCGCGATCTTTGATCAATACCGCGACAAGCTTGATATTCGTACACCCGGATGGCGCCAGATTGTCGGTAACCTGTCGGGCGGCAACCAGCAGAAGATCGTGATTGGAAAGTGGTTGTCGATGCGTCCGAAGGTGCTGATCGTGGATGAGCCGACGCGCGGGATCGATGTTGGGTCCAAATCCGAAATTCACAATCTGATCCGAGAGCTGGCGGCACAGGGCTATGCGGTGATCGTGATCAGCTCGGAAATGCCCGAGGTGTTGCATGTTTCCGACCGGATCATCGCCATGTATGGCGGGCGGATCACACGCACCTTTGGGGCAGATGAGGTCACCGAAGACAGCCTGATCCAGGCGATCTCGGGGATTTCGCACGCTGCGGAGCCGCGCCCGCAGGCGAGTTGAGAGCTACGGGATCTCATCAGGCAAGGCTGGACGGATGCCCTCGCACCCGTCTGGCCATCACGGGCCGCGCCCAGGTCGGCGCTGGCAACGATGCGATCAACGGCTGGCCGCACGGCTGGTGTTCCAACGCGGCGCATTGGTGTTCTCGATCTGGCAACGCAAGTGTCGCGAAAGTCGTCTTGTCCGCATCACCGATCTCAGTGCACAGTTGCTCTGACCAACAGCCGAGATCGTCATGCCCTCACATCCCTTTCAGGATCCCCTGTTGCCGGCCACGCGGACCTTGTTCGCGCATGAGCCCGCTTTGGTGCAGCTCTTCGGGTACGACCCGGAGCGCATCGAGACCCTGCCGGAGCTGATTGCGGCGGTGCTTGCTGCATGCTTGCCCGAGGGCGCGCCACGGGATCAACTGCGGGCCACTGCGATTGAGGTCCTGCACGATCAGCCGCAGGTGCTCGACCTTATTCTTGATGATCTGCTTGCAACCACCGCGCGGGACGAGGCACCCGGCGGGGCGGCTCAGGTTCTGCATTTTGCCCATGGGTTTCACGCGCTGATGTCCTACCGCCTGACGCGCGCGCTTTGGCTGGCGGGGCGAGAGACGCTTGCCCTGGCAGTGAAAGGCCAGTTTTCGCGCGCGCTGAGTGTCGAGATCTGGCCCCAGGCACAGATCGGGCGGGGCGTCTGGCTCGATCACGGGCTGGGTATCGTCATCGGTCAGACGGCGGTCATCGAAGACGATGTTTGCCTGTGGCATGGGGTGACACTGGGATCGAATTTTGTCGATATGGGCGAGGCCCGACACCCTATTCTGCGTCGTGGCGCGGTTGTGGGGGCAGGGGCGCTTGTGCTTGGCCCGGTGGAGGTCGGAGCGGGTGCAACGGTTGCAGCGGGCGCTATCGTGACGCGTAATGTCCCCGCCGGCCATCTGGTGACGGGGCCGCGCGGCACAGACCGTGGCGCGGGGCGGTTTGGCGGGTTTGCGGCGCTCAAGGATATAAAGCGGGGGATGCGATGACTGGACTTGGAATAGATCACCCGCTGGTGTGCGTGAACGACATTGTTCAGGCGCGCGAGACCTATCGGTCGCTTGGGTTCCTGATGAAGCCGCCGGGCCAGCACCCCTGGGGCACGTCCACCGCATTGGTGATCTTTCGCAATCAGCTATTGGAGCTGGTCGGGGTGCAGGATAAAACTCTGTTGGACAGCTATCCGGCGGGCACGTTCCGTTTTGGCCGCCATATTCAGCAGTGGCTCTCAGATCGCGAAGGCGTGCCCCTCTCTGCGTTGAATTCAACAGATGCTGCTGCCGATGAGGCCGCTGTGGTCGGGCGCGGCGGAACTTGCGAGGGCACGGTCGAGTTCGGCCGGGATGTGCGGCGCGAGGACGGGACGGCGGATCGAACGAAGACCACGCTCAAGATCTTTACCCGCGAGGGGCTGCCCCGGTTGAGCATGTTTGCCTGCCAGCAGCATCGCCGGGATCTGATCGAGTTTCCCGAGTGGATGAACCACCCCAACAGCGCGTATGGCTTTGCGTCTGCCACCATCCTCGCCGAACCTACGGATCAGCCCGCTGTGCGCGATTGGCTGTCGACCCTGCATGGCGCCACTGCGATGCGCGACACCGATTGGGGATTTGAAGTGACCACCGGCAATGGCAACTGGCGCGTGGTCAGTCGTGCGTCGGCGACCGCTGTATTCGGGCCCTTGCCTGATGATCTGGCCCCGGATGGGACGCCTTCGGTGATCTCGCTCGATATCAAATGCACTGCGCTTGCAAATCTGCGCCCGTTCCTTGCGGCGGGCGGTTTTGCCTACCGAGACATCGCTGAGACAGTGGTGCTGACCGAACCTGCGCGGTTGGGCGGCATCTTGCTGAGCTTTTGTGAAACACCCAAGACCTGAGAGACACTTATGTTCGACAACAGCCATATCGACGATGCCATCGCCTGGCGTCACGACCTGCATCGCCATCCCGAACTTGGATTTGAGGAACATCGCACCTCCGACATGATTGCCGGGCTGCTGACGGAGTGGGGTTGGCGGGTGCATCGTGGCCTCGCGGGCACTGGCGTCGTGGCGCAATTGGGGCAGGGCTCCCCTGTCATTGGCCTGCGGGCCGACATCGACGCGCTGCCGATGGACGAGGCAACAGGGCTGCCTTACGCCTCAGCCACGCCGGGCAAGATGCACGCCTGCGGACATGATGGGCATACTGCGATGCTGCTGCTTGCGGCGCGCCAGATCGCGCAGGAGGGCGTCACCACGGGGACGGTCACGCTGATTTTCCAGCCCGCCGAAGAGAATGACGGCGGCGCGCGGGTGATGGTCGAACAGGGCTTGTTTCGCGAGTTTCCGGTGGATCGGGTGTTCGGCATCCATAACTGGCCAGGCCTTGCGCCGGGGCGGATGGTCGCGCGCGATGACAAGATGATGGCGGCCTTTGCGGTCTTTGAGATCGAAATTTCGGGGCGCGGCGGGCATGGCGCCATGCCTGAGCAGTCTGACGGGGTGATCGCTGCTGCGGCGGCCATGGCGGGTGCATTGCAGGAAATCCCGGCCCGTGCGCTGTCTCCGCTGGAACCGGGGGTGGTGTCGGTGACGCAGATCCACTCCGGTTCGGCCTGGAACGTATGTCCGGATCGGGCTGTCCTGCGCGGCACCGCGCGTTGGTTTGACGCAGCAGCTGGCGACATGATCGAAGAGCGTCTGCAGTGTATAGCCAGGGCGAGCGCCGAAGCACAGGGGTGTACGGCGCAGGTGGATTACCAACGGCGCTATCCCGCGACGATAAACGCCGCGCCCGAGGCCGCAATCGCGCGCGAGGTGGCGACCGGGATGGGGCTTGATACCACATTGGCCGCCCCCAGCATGGCGTCTGAGGATTTCGCCTTCATGCTGAACGAGGTGCCCGGCGCATATCTCTGGCTGGGGGCCGCGCGCGACGGCGAGAACCCGGGCCTGCATTCGGCAAAGTTTGATTTCAACGATGCCGTGCTACCGGTCGGAGCCGAATACTGGGTGCGATTGGCCCGTCACTGCCTGGCCGCGTGATGGATGCGTTTGAGACGAAGTTCCTGCGCGAGTTTCTCGTGGTCGCGCATGAAGGCTCGATCCGGCGCGCGGCGGAGCGGCTCAACGTCGTCCCCTCCGCCATCTCGCGCAAGATCGCAGAAGCCGAAGCGCGGTTGGGTGTGCCCCTGTTCGAGCGCAGCTCCAAGGGGGTGAAACTCACCGAAGCCGGGGAGTTGATGCGAGAGCATGCGCAGCATGTGCGGGATGAACAAACCTACCTTCTGGATCAGATCGGCCACTACCAGGACGGGCGTAGCCAGATCGTGCGGATTGCCACCGGTGAGGGGTTTGCGTCGGATCTGATGGAGAACGGATTGCTCGCACTGACGCGAGACCATCCGCATTTGCGCTTTATCATCGACCACGCCGGGACGGATGAGTTGCAGCGCCGGGTGATCGAGGGGCAGTGCGATATCGGCATCGCCTATAACCCGCTGATGACCGAGGCGACGCGGTCACTTGCCCATTCCCGGCAATCGCTCTGTGGACTTGTGCCCAGCCACTCGCCGCTTGCCGGGCGCAGCAGTGTTACCCTCGCCGAGATGCTGGAGCAGCCGGTGGCGATGCTGAATGCAGGCTATGCGATCCGGCATCTGGTGGGGCAGGCTGCCGCCGACCGTGGCCTTGCGTTGCGCGTGCAGGTTGAGACTGCGTCAATCTCGCTCCTGTTGCGCTATGTCTGTGCCGGGGTCGGGGTGAGTTTCCTGCCGCGCTTTTCTGCAACCAATCAGGCGGAACGCGGAGATCTGGCGATCCTCGACATCGAAGAGACATCTTTGCAGCAGGTCAGCACACATCTCATGGTGCGCGCCCGGCGCCGCCTGCCGAAGTCTGTCGCTCTGGTCGCCAGTTTCCTGTCCGAGCATATGCTGGCGTTCCGCGACTAGTGTTGCCTTGACAGCAACGCATCGTGCCCGAATGGACTACTTCCTGTGATCGCCCTGCTTGGGCTTTGTTCGGTCGAACAGCCCCGAATTGGGCGTCATTCGACGGGATAGAGCACAAGATGGCAGCGAAGAGCAGCAAGACGGCAGGCGTGATCGGACTGGGGGCGATGGGCTTTGGTATGGCCTCTAGCCTGGTGGAGGCAGGCTATGATGTGGTTGGCTATGATCCCGCCGAGGCGGCGTGCAAGCGGGCCGAGGACGCCGGTATCACAGCGGTTCCCTGCACCGATGCAGTGTTCTTTGCAGCCGATTTGATCGTGCTATCCCTGCCGACGGCTCAGCACGTCGAGACGGTTGTTGCCGCGGCTGAAGAGACGGCCCTGCTGAGCGAAGGCGCTGCGCCAAAGGTTCTTATTGATACGTCCACATCCGAGGCTGCGGTCAGCCGGGAGCTATCTGCACGGCTTGCGGCCAAAGGGCATGGTTTCCTTGATGCACCGGTCAGCGGCGGTCCTGCTGGCGCGGCCTCCGGCCAGCTCTCGGTGATGCTGGGGGGTGACCCGCAATGGGTCGCCGTGGCGATGCCCGCCTTGGAGGCGATGGCCGCCAAGATCAATCATGTGGGGCCGAGCGGGGCGGGCAATGTCGCCAAGCTGGTGAACAACATGCTGGTCGCCAATCACATGGTGACCACCTTGGAAGCACTGCGTCTGGGCGAAGCCGCCGGAGTGGACGCCGAAGAGATGCTGAAGGTGATCAATTCAGCCACTGGACGCAGTGCTATCTCGGAAATTCATGTCCCGACATGGGTGCTGCCCAGGAGTTTCGACAGCGGGTTTTCGACGGGGTTGATGCGCAAGGATCTGCGCTTGGCACGCGAACTGGCCGCCGAGGCCGGCGTTGCTACCCCAATCGCGGATCTCGCCGCAACCCTATGGGCACAAGAGAATTCCGATCTGAGTGATGCGGATGATTTCATGCTGATGGGCGATCCAAAAGTGGATCGTCTGAGCCGGAAGGAGAAAGACTGATGACCGACGTTGTTGTTGATACCGCGCGCCGTGTCGCGCAACTGCTGAGCGAACTGACGGGCTCTGCGGATGTGCAATCCTATGTGGGCGGCGAACTTTTGCCCGGCACCGGCGCTGACCTGGAGCTGACAGATCCCGCAACCGGGCAGGTTTTTGCCCGCTATCGTGATGCCGGGGCCGAGGTCGTGGGTCGGGCCGCCACCGCGGCGAAGGCGGCGCAGAAGGAGTGGTACGCAAAGACCGCTTCGGAACGTGGCCGGATCCTGTTCGAGATTGGACGCCAGATCCGCGCCCATGCGGTTCTGTTGTCGGAGCTGGAGGCGCTCTCATCCGGGCGCCCGATCCGTGACACCGGCGGCGAACCGGCACGTATGGCGGAGATGTTCGAATATTATGCGGGCTGGTGTGACAAGATCACGGGCGACGTGATCCCGGTGCCGTCGACCCATTTGAACTACACGCGTCAGGAACCGCTTGGGGTGGTTGCCCAGATCACCCCCTGGAACGCGCCGCTGTTCACATGCTGCTGGCAGGTTGCGCCTGCGATCTGTGCCGGCAATGGCGTGGTGATCAAACCCTCGGAGCTGACACCGCTGACCTCGATCGTCGTTGGGATCCTGTGTGAAAAGGCCGGTGTGCCAAGGGGGCTGGTGAATGTGATCGCGGGCAATGGGCCAGGGTCCGGGCAGGCGATGATCGACAATCCGGAAACCGCATTGGTGGTGTTTGTGGGTTCGGCAGAGGCTGGCAGCCAGATCGCCGGAGCGGCAGCCAGGCGCCTCATTCCGTCGGTGTTGGAACTGGGCGGGAAATCCGCAAACATCGTCTTTGGCGATGCTGACATCGACCGTGCGGTGGTCGGCGCGCAGGCCGCGATCTTTGCGTCATGCGGACAAAGCTGCGTTGCGGGATCGCGCCTTCTGGTGCATCGCTCGGTACAGGCCGAAGTGGTCGACAAGCTGGCCACGGCTGCTGCGCGCATTCCGGTGGGCGTTCCGATGGACCCGCTCACCCAGGTTGGCCCCGTCAACAATCTGCGCCAATGGTCAAAGGTCGACAGCATGGTGCAGGAGGCCGTGGCGCAGGGCGCGCAGATCGCCAGCGGTGGTGCCAAACCCGAAGCGCTGGCGCAGAGCGGTGGATATTTTTACGCCCCAACCGTGCTGGATGCCGTCACCCCGTCGATGACCATCGCCAGCGAAGAGGTGTTCGGGCCCGTGGTTTCCGTGCTGCCCTTCGACGACGAGGAAGAGGCGATCACCCTTGCCAATGCCACGCCCTACGGGCTTGCCGGGGCCGTCTGGACCCGTGATGTCGGACGCGCACATCGGGTGGCGGCAGAGGTCCGGGCCGGAACATTCTGGATCAACAGCTACAAGACGATCAACGTCATGTCGCCGTTTGGTGGTTTTGGCCGCTCCGGCTACGGCCGGTCGTCGGGGCGCGAGGCCTTGGCAGCCTACACGCAGACCAAATCGGTTTGGGTCGAAACGGCGGAAAATCCCGTGCAGGGGTTCGGCTACGCACCGGGCTGAGATCTACGGAATAGGGGCGGTGAGCACATTGGTCCCATTGCAAATCCCAATCGCCCTCGTCAGAAGGGCGCAAATGGAACCAACGGAAGGTAAAATCCATGCATATCAAGGACATCCTGTTTGACTGGCGGCTGCATCTGAGCGCCGTGGTCATCACCGTGATCGCCGAGGCGATCGGGGTTATCAAGGTGCCGATCGGGATCGGTGCGATCTTGTTGTTGCCGTTGCTCTATGCGTTTGTTCTGGGCCTGTTGATCAATCCCAATGTTGTGCGCAGCGCCAAAGTGTGGATCAAGGACCGGGACGTGAGTGCCGCTTCGCCGATGATCGTCATCGCGATCATGCCCTTTATTGCAAAGTTTGGCACAATCATCGGCCCATCGATGTCGACCATCATCGACGCAGGCCCGGCGCTGATCCTGCAGGAGCTGGGCAATCTGGCGACCGTGGTGCTGGCCTTTCCTGTTGCGGTGCTTGTGCTGGGCATGGGGCGCGAGTCCATCGGCGCGTGTTTCTCCGTTGCGCGGGAGCCCAACATTGCAATCATCGCGGATAAATATGGCCTGAAGAGCCAGGAAGGTGCGGGCGTCATGGGCGTCTATGTCATCGGCACGCTCTTTGGCACGTTCATCTTTGCAATTCTGGCGTCGATCCTTGCGACGACCGGAATGTTCTCGATCGACGCACTGGCGATGGCATGTGGTATCGGGTCCGGGTCCATGATGGCCGCATGTTCTGGCGCCCTGGTGAGCGCGGTGCCCGAAATGAAGGATCAGATCCTTGCACTGGCCGGCGCCAGCAACGTGCTGACCTATGCAACAGGCATGTATCTGTGCGTCTTCGTGGCGCTTCCGGTGACGGAGAAACTCTATGACTGGCTGGGCCGCAAGGACGCACCGGCCTCGGCGGCAGGAGAATAATCATGAGCGATACGCAATCCTTCGAAGACCCAACCACCGAGGCAAAGCTGGGCCTGGGCACGCATGCGGCAGCTTTGATCGTCGTCAGCATTGTCGCGCTGGTCGGCAACACGGTGGCGACCGAGAACACCGTTCCGCAGGGGCTGCTCGGGCTGATCGTCCTCTGGGTGATCTGCATGGTCGGGTTGCTGCTGACCGAGTTTGTCCCGTTCAAACTGCCCTCCGTGGCGTGGATATCGCTCGTCGGTATCGTGGCGACCTTGCCCTGGACGCCGGGCAGCGCCTGGGTGCTGGACAAAGTCGGTCACGTGAACTTCCTGACCCTTGCAACGCCCTGTCTCGCCTACGCCGGTATCGCCATCGCCAAGCGCGAGATTGAGATCGCCAAGACATCGGGCTGGAAGATCGCCGTGGTTGCGGTGCTGGTCATGACCGGCACCTATGTCGGGTCTGCCATCGTGGCACAGATGTTCCTGTAAGAGGCAGCGCACAGCAATTGCTCTGAGCCAGATAGCTCCGTCCGACCTGATCGGGCGGAGCTTTTCGTTTTCAAAACGCGCACACGGCTTTTGGGGGATGCTGTCATCTGCGGCCCGCGCCCGAGGGTCCCAAAGCCAGCGCACACCGGCACGCGGTGGGAGGCTCTGAGGGCGTGCAAAATGAGGCCCATCAGAGGGGTAAAGAGCAGAGAGTAAAAAGCCGCCATCCGGTGTCCGGTGGCGGCTTTCTTGGTTCAGAAATCCCAGTCTTCGTCCTCGGTCGCCTCGGCCTTGCCAATCACGTAGCTGGAGCCCGAGCCGGAGAAGAAGTCGTGGTTCTCGTCCGATCCCGGAGACAGGGCCGCCATGATCGCGGGGTTCACGCGGCAGCTCTCATCGGGAAACAACGCCTCGAAGCCGAGGTTCTGCAGCGCCTTGTTGGCATTGTAATGGAGGAAGTTCTTCACGTCCTCGGTCAGCCCCAACCCGTCATAGAGCTGCTCGGTGTAGCGCGCTTCAATGTCATAAAGATCGAACAGCAGCGCAAAGGCGAAGTCCTTGATTTCCTTGCGCTCTGCCTCGCTCACCCGCTCCAGCCCGCGCTGGAACTTGTAGCCGATGTAATAGCCGTGGATCGCTTCATCGCGAATGATCAGGCGGATCAGGTCCGCGGTATTGGTCAGACGCGCGCGGCTGGACCAGTGCATCGGCAGATAGAAGCCCGAATAGAACAGGAAGCTCTCCAGGAACACGCTGGCGACCTTCTTGCGCAGCGGCGAGGCGGTGGCGTCATATTCATCAAGGATCAGCCGCGATTTCGCCTGCAGGTGCTCGTTATCAGCCGACCAGCGGAAGGCCTCATCGACTTCGGTGGTCTGGCACAGGGTGGAAAACACAGAGGAGTAAGAGCGCGCATGCACCGCTTCCATGAAAGCGATGTTGCTCAGGACTGACTCCTCATGCGGAGTGATTGCATCCTGCATCAGGGTCGGCGCGCCAACCGCGTTCTGGATGGTGTCCAACAGGGTAAGGCCGGTGAAAACCCGGATGGTCAGGGTCTGCTCATCCGGGGTCAGCTGCGACCACGACTGAATGTCATTGGACAGCGGCACCTTCTCCGGCAGCCAGAAGTTCACTGTCAGACGGTTCCAGATCTCCAGATCCTTGTCGTCCTGCAGACGGTTCCAATTGATCGCCTTGGGCACGGCACGGGGTTGGGTCATGTCTTTCATATACTCGATCTCAGCAGCTAGGGGCCGCGCCCCTTCATCTTTTTCAAAATACCTCGGGGGAGGCCACGCATGTGGCCGGGGGGCAGAGCCCCCAATCCCAACCTCAGGTTACAGCGAACAGGACACGCAGCCCTCGACCTCGGTGCCTTCCAGCGCCTGCTGGCGCAGACGGATATAGTAGATTGTCTTGATCCCTTTCTTCCACGCGTAGATCTGCGCGCGGTTGATGTCTCTGGTCGAGGCTTCCGCGGGGAAGAACAGGGTCAGCGACAGCCCTTGATCGACGTGCTGCGTTGCCGCCGCATAGGTGTCGATGATCGCCTCGGGGCCGATGTCATAGGCATCGCGGTAATACTCAAGGTTCTCGTTGGTCATATAGGGTGCGGGATAGTAGACGCGGCCGATCTTGCCTTCCTTGCGGATCTCGATCTTGGCGGTGATCGGGTGGATCGAGGAGGTCGCATAGTTGATATAGCTGATCGACCCGGTGGGCGGCACCGCCTGCAGGTTGCGGTTATAAAGTCCGTGCTCCTTCACCTTGTCGCACAGGACGGACCAGTCCTCGCGGCTCGGAACATTGATGCCGGCGCCCTCGAACAGTTCGCGCACGCGGTCGGTCTCCGGCAGCCAGTCCCGGTCGACGTATTTGTCAAAGAAGCTGCCATCGGCATAGGTCGAGTTCTCGAAGCCCTTGAACCGTGTGCCTTTTTCTTGCGCCAGCGCGTTGGAGGCACTGAGCGCGTGAAACAACACGGTGCAGAAGTAGATATTGGTGAAGTCGATACCCTCAGCCGAGCCGTAATGGATGCGCTCGCGGGCGAGGTAGCCATGCAGGTTCATCTGGCCAAGACCGATGGCATGGCCTTCGTCATTGCCCTTGCGGATCGAGGGAACACTATCGATGGCGGACATTTCCGACACCGCATTCAATGCCCGGATCGCGGTGCCGACGGTGCCCGCCAGATCGCCGCCATCCATGGCGCGGGCGATGTTCATGGAGCCGAGATTGCAGGAAATGTCGGTGCCCATCTGCGCGTAAGAGAGGTCATCCGTGAACTCGGACGGGGTGTTCACTTGCAGGATCTCTGAGCAGAGGTTGGACATCGAAATCCGACCGGCGATCGGGTTGGCCGAATTCACCGTGTCCTCAAACATGATGTAGGGGTAGCCGGATTCGAACTGGATCTCGGCAATGGTCTGGAAGAAGGCGCGGGCGTTGATCTTCTTCTTGCGGATCTGCGGGTTGTCCACCATCTCGTGATATTTCTCGGTGACCGAGATTTCCGAAAAGGCCTTGCCATACACCTTTTCCACGTCGTGGGGCGAGAACAGATACATATCCTCGTTCTTCTTGGCGAGCTGGAAGGTGATGTCGGGAATGACCACGCCAAGGCTCAGTGTCTTGATGCGGATCTTCTCATCGGCGTTCTCGCGCTTGGTGTCGAGGAAGCGCAGGATGTCCGGGTGGTGGGCGTTCAGATAGACCGCGCCTGCGCCCTGACGTGCGCCCAGCTGGTTGGCGTAGGAGAAACTGTCTTCCAGCAGTTTCATCACCGGTATCACCCCGGAAGACTGGTTCTCGATCCCCTTGATCGGGGCGCCATGCTCGCGAATGTTGGTCAGCATCAGGGCCACGCCACCGCCGCGTTTGCTGAGTTGCAGGGCGGAGTTGATGCCGCGCCCGATGCTTTCCATGTTGTCTTCCAGCCGCAACAGGAAGCAGGAGACGAACTCGCCCCGCGCCGTCTTGCCGGCATTGAGAAAGGTCGGCGTGGCAGGCTGGAACCGGCCGTCGATGATCTCGCCCATCAGCTGCATCGCCAGCGCAGCATCACCGCGCGCCAGCGTCAGCGCGTTCATCACCACCCGGTCCTCGTAACGCTCCAGATAGCGCTGCCCATCGCGGGTCTTCAACGTGTAGGAGGTGTAGTATTTGAACGCCCCCAGAAAGCTCGGGAACCGGAATTTCTTGGCAAAGGCCGCATCCCAGATCTGGTGGAGGAAACTGCGCTCGTATTGATCAAGCACAGCCGCTTCATAGAAGCCTTCCTTGACCAGATAGGACAGCTTTTCCTCCAGCGAATGAAAGAAAACGGTGTTCTGGTTCACATGCTGCAGGAAATACTGCCGTGCCGCCATGCGGTCGGCGTCAAACTGGATCTTCCCCTCATCATCATAGAGGTTCAGCATCGCGTTCAGGGCATGATAGTCGAGATCGGCGGTTACGCTTGCGTCAAGCATGTCTGGCTCTCCTGTGCTGCCCAGAACCGGGCAAGGCCCGCGCGTATGCGGGTAATGTCTGTTTCGGTTCCCGCCAGTTCAAAGCGGTAGAGAACGGGGACGCTGCACTTGCGTGCGATGACCTCACCTGCAAGGGCAAAGGTCGCACCAAAGTTGCGGTTGCCTCCCGCGATCACGCCCCGCAGGAGGGCGCGATTGCGTGTGTTGTTCAAAAGCCGAATGACCGGCTTGGGCACTGCGCCGCGCCCTTCGCCGTCGGCGAAGGTCGGAGACACCAGTACAAAAGGCGCGTCCAGCTCAGGCGGCGGCCCTGCCTGCGGCAGCCGCAGGGCTTCCAGCCCGAGGCGCTCCACCAATCGGGCCGTGTTGCCCGATCGTGAAGAGAAAAAGACGAGCCCGGCCATCCGATCAGCGCCGGATCAGGCCAGACGGCCGATCAGGTCGGGGCGAAACCCGGCCCAGTGCTCTTGGCCAGCGACAACCACAGGGGCCTGACGATAACCAAGGCCCTGTACCATTTCCATTGCGGCAGCATCTTCGGTCAGATCAATCACGTCGAAAGAAATCCCCTTCGCCTCGAGTGCGCGGGTGGTGGCGGTGCATTGCACACAGGCGGGTTTGGAATAGACGGTGATGCTCATCTGCAAAGGGTCCCTCAGGTTTTGTCTGCTTGGACGAAAGGGGACACGGAACCCGGCGCCGAAACAGCACCGTGTCACGCGTCCGGGCCCTCCGCCGCGGTCGTCGTTGTCTGCTTTGGCAGGTCTCCTGGCTTCACGGCTCAAATGCCCAATCCCGCCTTCCCAATGCGTCTTGCGCATCAGTGGCCCAGGGTGGACTTGCCGCTTACAGTTGCGGGGGCAGCGTCGGTTTTTCACCGATTTCCCTCATTGCTTGCGAGTCGCCTCACAAGAACCAAAGTAACATGATATTGATGCAGATCCAGCAAATGGTCAATATATGGTGTATGGTTTCTTCAGGGAAGTTTTCCACAGAGGCATGTGGATAGCTGCGCGCTAGTCTTCTTGGTGCCGGTTTTGATCGTGTTGCGGGCGGCCGTCGAGCGCAGGAAGCCAGCTTTCACGCCGCTGCACCCATAGTTCATACTCTGGCGCAAACATGTCCGGCTTATCCAAGGCGCCAAGATGCACTTCTATCTCATCGCCGCTTTTGGCAAAAACGGAGGATCCACATGTAGGGCAGAAGTACCGCTCCTGATAGTGGCGCAGATCACCGCTGACGGTCACGTTTTGCTGCAAAAATACTGCGGCGCAGTAAAAGACCGCACCGTGATGCTTGCGGCAGTCGAGACAGTGGCACATGCCAACGCGCAACGGCGGTCCGACAGCTGTGATCCGGACACTTCCACACAGGCAGCCCCCTGTCACCGTCGTCATCTTGCGCCTCCACATCTCGCGTCCACAATAGTTTAGCATGTCGCTTCGGTGTGATGAAAGGTTCTCATGGTGACAGGTTCGCTGGCGGCGGGCCGACGGGGCGGGCGGTGTTCCGTTCGGGAAAGTTCGGAGAACGCCATTTATTGTGCCGCCAGTACATCAGACCGACGCTGTATGCACCGTCGCACCCCGGCAGAGCCCGTAGGCAATCCCGTCCGGCGTTCTTGTCTCTTTGCCGACGACATCCCTCATCGCGAGGGTCTGGGCGCTGGCAGGGATGCAGGCGGATGTCGTCATGCCCAAGGCCGCGCAATTCAGCGCATTTGAACCTCCGGAAGACCTCGATGTTCAATTTTGGTTTAGAGAAACTCGGTACTAGGATATGCTCGGTTAGATGTTGCCCCCGGCATACTGCGGTAGGTGCTCTCCTGCACAAAGGGACAAACGCGTGAAACGACTGCAAGTGAACGAACTCTATGCCATATTGGATGCTATAGGCATGGCGGTAATCGTTTTGGAAGTCGGTGACGACCAGATCCCCCGATATATCGCGATCAACAAACGGTCGCGGGAAATCGCACAACTTCCCGAAAGCGGCTGGTTCGGGAAATCCGCTTTGGAGATATTTGGCGGCTCCACTGGTGCACGTGCCCTTGCAGTGCAGCAGAATGTGGTGCGGACGGCCAAGGCCACGACATATGAGATAAATTTGCCCGCCGTTCTGGGGACGCAGTATATTCGTAACACGATGACCCCGGTTTTTGACGAAGTGGGGAAGCTTACTCATCTGGTGGGGTCCGTCGAAGACATCACCTCTGAACGTGAACGCGATGTTGCTTTGGAACTCACGCGGATCGCCAAAGAGAAGGCGGAGCAAGCGAACAAGGCCAAGGAGAGATTTCTTGCCAATATGAGTCACGAAATCAGAACCCCAATGAATGGGATTCTGGGAATTTGTGAGTTGCTGCAAGAAACGGAGTTGGATCAGGAGCAGTCGCTCTTTGCGAACACAATTTTCAATTCTGCAAATGCGTTACTTAAGATCGTCAATGATGTTTTGGATTTTTCACAGATAAGATCTGAAAAAATCGAACTGCAACCCGAATTGTTCTCACTTCGTAAACTAGTTGAAGACGTCGCAGTGATCTTGTCCGCCAAGGCGGCATATAAGGGGTTGGACTTTCGGGTGACCTATCCCGAGGATGTGTCATCCATATTCTTCGGGGATGTCACCAAAGTTCGGCAAGTGTTGCTGAACCTGATAGGAAACGCGATCAAGTTCACCGATGAGGGACATGTTTCGATCACGGTTTCCGAGACCCCGCAGGCGCTGACATGCCCGCTTTGCGTTGAGGTTTCGGACACGGGATGCGGAATTGAAGAGCGCAAACTTCATAGCATATTCTCTGCCTTTGAGCAGGCGGATGGCTCGCCAAAAACGCGCGCGGAAGGCACCGGGCTTGGGCTCGCGATTTCCAAAGCACTTGTCGAGCGCATGGGCGGCGATATCACGGTCAAATCGAAGTTTGGCGAAGGGTCTACCTTCACAGTTCGGCTTGATTTGACGCCTGGGTCTTTGAGCGACGACGGGGCTCTCGCTGAAGAGGCAGCGGCCTCATCCGCTCTGCTTGCAGCAAAGACAAACACTGATCCGGTTGCCCTGGCAGAAGAGGCGCGGGAAGAGCTGCGCGGAATGAGAATACTCGTGGCTGAGGATAATAAGACAAATCAGCTGGTCGTGGAAAAAATGCTGAGGAACTCCGGTGCGGACCTCCATTTTTCGGAAAATGGCGCCTTGGCTTTCGAGGCCTATCTCGCTGGCCAATACGATTTGATACTGATGGACCTTTCAATGCCTGTCATGGGCGGCTTGGAAACCGTTCAAAAAATCAGACAGCATGAAGACGCAACCGGGCAAACGAAGAGCAAGATTATCGCTCTGACGGCGAACGCTCAGAAAAGCGATGTCAAAGCCTGTAGCGAAATTGGAATGAATGGCTTCTTGTCGAAGCCGTTTAGAAAGCATGAGTTGCTCGCCTGCCTTCATGCCTTGGCGGAAGATGCTACTCTGATGTCGTGAGTGTCAAAGAGGGTTGGAGCCAGCCCAGCAGAGGATCCCCACGTCCGCCGCGCCTCGCTCTTTTGTCATTCGCACCAAGAAGCTTGCGACAGACGCAAGCGACGCCGCATCCGCATCGATCGTCGTCTCCAAACGTTCGGGGTACCTCTTGCCCGTGATGTCGCGCGATTGCCGCAGGGACGGGACCGCGCGAGGATATAGACTGAGGTGTCTATACGGGCCTCAATGCGCTGTCCTGCGGGGCGCTAGGCTGATCGAAAACCAAATGCCAACGCGCTGTTCGGCGCTCCAAGCTCTGCCTCTGGGGCAGGGGCGGAGAAGATCTGCGGGTGGCTGAGGTGGAAGAATGCCCCGTGACGAGGGGCGCGCCTGAAGGCTGATCGGGCTCGACATGTCAGGCGACGGTCTGTCAAATTTTAACGAATAGGCCAGCTCTCGAAACGGCGCGAACTGCTTTGATTGTGGCAAAAGTGACAGATTCTCACCCATCAAGCCCTGATTTTATGAAGATATTACCCTCACATCAGGAGACAATCCGAGGGGATCGGCGCTGAATTCACTACAATTTGTTTTGAATTGCAGTACGTTAGGTTCAATTTGTCCAAATTGTTAACCTTTTCGCCTGTAATCGCTGGCATTTCTGCGATCCTTAACGCCATCTGACCTGAGGTGTTAAGGTATGTTAAGACTGACACAATCAATCCACGTTTTGGTCCAAGGCCAACAGGGGCCAGCCATATTCCAGCCGCACGCCTGAACGAGTGTGAAGAGGTGGGAAAATGGAGTGGAACAATGAGACTGATGCTTGCGATGCTCGCTGCATGCCTGTCTATCGGTGTGTCCGAATCTGCTATGGCAATCGAACGTCGGGCCAGCAGCCTGCCGGGATGGGAAGCCGTGGGGCGGCTGAATATAGCCGGTAAATACATGTGCACCGGTACACTTATTGCGTCAAACTTGGTGCTGACAGCGGCGCATTGCGTCTATGATGCACAGACCGGACGGCGGGTGAACCCGCGCGGCATCCGCTTTGAAGCCGGGCTTGATGGCACTCGGGTCAAGGCCGCGCGTTCGGTCAGCAAGGCGGTCGTGCACCCCGGTTATCGGTTCCGGGCTGGTGGAAATGCGCAACTGGGCAGTGATATCGCGGTCTTGCGGCTGTCCAATCCGATCAGTCGCAACGACATTCGCCCGTTCTCCATGTCCGCCCGTGCGGACCGCGGGGCAAACGTCGATGTCCTATCCTACAGCTACTCGAACGCCACACGGGCCAACAGAGAGCAGAACTGCCAAGTGCTGTCTCGTCGCACCCGGACCCTGGTGATGTCCTGCAAGGTCGATTTCGGCGCATCCGGCGCGCCGGTGCTGGAAATCCGACCGGGGCAGGCGCCCAAGATCGTGTCGGTCATTTCGTCCAAAGCAGCCATGGGGCACCGTCGGGTGTCGATCGGCACCGCTCTTGACCGCACGCTGCGGACAATGATGCAAAACGCGATCTGATCCTGCTCTCGGGTCCAACGCCACCACCGGATGCGATACGCCAGAATGGCTGTCTGCTCCGTCCGGATCTAGAGCGCACAGGACCAGCAGCTTGACGTGTATCAGGTCACGTCGGTTACAAAGCTAAGAAGATCAGGGCTCTCGAAACGCTTCACGTGATTTGTAGAGCGGTTTGAGCAAGTAGCTGAGGATGGTCTTGGAGCCGGTCTGCAGCTCTGCAGTTGCCCGCATCCCCGGACGAATTTCGATTTGCTGCTGACGCGCCGTGAGACTGGAGCGATCCACCTTTACGGTGACGCGATAGTAGGGGGGAGCACGGGGATCGCGTTCATCCTCGAACGTATCCGCCGAGACGATATCGACCTTGCCTCGCAGTGAACCATAGATGGTGTAGTCATAGGCCGTGAGCTTGATGGTCACATCCTGCCCGCGCTGCACATTGGCGATGTCTTCGGGTTTGACCCGCGCTTCCACGAACAGCTCTTCGCCGAGCGGAATGATCTCCAGAATCTCGTCCCCGGGGCGCACCACGCCACCGATCGTGGTCACGGCCAGACTGTTGACGATCCCCGCCATGGGCGATGTGATGACGGTCCGTTGCAGCTGATCCCGCGCCAGACGCTGTTCTTGTCGCAGGGAGGTCAGCTGACGCAGGGTGTCGGAGTATTCTTCCGCAAGCTCCAGCTCTGACTGCGTTCCAATCTCATCGAATTTCGCCTGCGCGTCGCTGACTTTCTTCTTGGCTTCATTGACTTCAAGCAGGGCGACGATCTTCTGCTCATGCAGGGACCGTAGGTTCGAGAGTTCGTTCTTCAGCTGCAGAAGTATCTCTTCGGCGCTGTTGCGGCGGCTGTCGAAATCGCCCTGTCGCGCCTTGAGCAATGCACGTTCCGAGGCGAGGATGGAGGGGGAGCGCTCGGCCAATGTTTCGGGGACATCGAACGAATAGGCGCGCTCGATCTCCGCCTCGAGCCGGTATTGCTTGATCTCCAGCGCGTCGATCTGGTCCTGCAGATCATCCGAGGCCGCGCGGAATTTGGTGTCCTGAAGCTTTGCCAGCACCTGGCCGGCCTCAACGGTGTCACCCTGACGGACGTGGAGTTCTGCAAGGATACCGCCTTCGAGGTTCTGCACGATCTGAGAGCGGGAGGAGGAGACGATCTGCCCGTCTGCGCGCACGATCTCGTCGACGGATGCAAACCCGGCCCAGGTCACGAACAGCACCAGCACCAGCGCCACCAGCTTGATGATGCGGCTGGCCCCATGCGTGCCTTCCAGAATATCCATGTCTGCTGCGATACTCATGACGCTTTGCTCCCGCCGTTCAGATGCGCCAGAACCTCGTCTCGCGGCCCGTCGACGACCATGCGCCCGGCCTGCAGGATCAGTGTGCGGTTGGTCAGGGACAGGATCGGCATGCGATGGGTTGCGATAATCGCGGTGCGATTGCCGAGCCAGCCGTCCAGCCGGCTCACCAGCGTCCGCTCCAGCGTCTGGTCAAGCGCCGCTGTGGGTTCGTCTAGCAAGACAACCGAAGGGTTCTGCAGGTGCAAGCGCGCCCAGCCCACGGCCTGACGTTGGCCGATGGACAGCCCCGCGCCACCGTCGCCGATTTGCAGGTCCAGACCGCGCGGGTGGGTCTGCACGAAGGGGGCGAGGCCCGCGAATTCCAGCGCTTCCATCACACGTTCATCGCTATGTGTCAGCAGGGACAGGTTCAGGTTGTCCCGCAACGTACCGGCAAAGAGCTTTACCTCCTGGCCGAGATACCCGATGTGGCGGCGCAGATCGCGTGGTTCGATCTGGCTCATGTCGGTGCCATCGATCATCACGCGGCCTCGCTCCGGAGTGTATAGACCGGCGAGAAGCTTCAGCAGTGTCGATTTACCCGAACCATTGACGCCCAGAATTGCAATGCGTTGGCCCGGCGTGGTGGCGACCGCGGGCACATCGACGGTTGGCGCGCCATCGGGATCGTAGCGAAACACCACCTCGCGCAGCTCAAACCGGCCTTTGATCGTTTCACGGCGCAGATAGGCACGGCCCTTTTCGCGCTCCTGCGGAGCGGTGGCGATCACGTCGAGCGCATCAAGCGCGGCGCGCACATTGCTCCAGCGCGCCAGTGTGCCAGCGAATTGCGTCAGCGGCGCCAGCGTGCGGCTGGTCAGAATGCCAGTGGCAATGATGGTGCCGACGGTGAATTCGCCCGCAAACACCATATAGGTGCCGAGGATCACGGCGCAGATATAGGTGGCCTGCTGCACGCCCTGGCTCCAGTAGGTGAGGGCGCTGGACAGCTTGCGCTGCCCGTTGGAGGCTTGCGAGGACAGAAGGTTCAGCTCGTCCCAGAGCCGCAGGATGCGTTCCTCGCCGCGCTGGGTCTTGATGGTTTCCATCTCGCTGACCACTTCCTGAAGCAGCCGTCCGCTCTTGGCAGAGGCACCCTGTGCCTGACGGGTCATCGCCAGCATCTTCTTCTGGATGAAGTAGCCGGGCAGCAGCATCAGCACGCCGCCGATGATGATCACATAGACCACAGGGCCGCCGATCGAGGCCACCAGCAGCAGGAAGACGGCGATGAAGGGCACATCCGCCAGCGTCGACAGGGTGGAGGAGGTAAAGAACTCGCGCACCGAGGAAAAATCGCGCATCGCGGCAAACAGACCGGAGGGGGGCAGGGGGCTCTGGTCCATGCGCAGGCCGATGACGCGGCGCATCAGCTTGTGCTGCACCGCCATGTCGACCTGACGCCCAGCAGCATCGGTGATGCGGGCGCGGGCGAGCTTCAGCACACCTTCCATGGTGATCGCCATCAGGGCGCCGATCGCCAGCACCCAGAGTGTCGCCTGCGACTGATGCGGCACCACGCGGTCATAGACCTGCAGCGAGAACAGCGCGACCGCGACGGCCAGCACATTGGCCACCAGAGAGCCGAGCATGATCTCCCCCATCTGACGGCGATATTTCGGAAACTCACCCCAGAACCAATGCGAGGTATCCAGCTGCGGCGTGTGCCGCTGGGCCAGCTGCGAGAGCGTGGCACGTGTGGTCAGGATCTGGCCGGTAAAGTAGGGCATGAAATCCTGCATCGGCACTTCGGCGCGATTGTCGGGGCAGGAGGTATCGTAAATCGTGACGCCTGCCTTGCCCTGCGACAGGACCAGAACCGGTTGCCCGCCCTGCATGATGGCGATGCCGGGCCAGTGGCGCGGCGTCGGGCGTTTCACCTGCTGCACGCGCGCCTTGAGGCCTGCGGTGATCAGCGCGCTCATCATCGCCTCGGGGCGCAGAGAGGCCGGCCCGCTGGTCTGCAGATGCTCGATCATGTCCTGCGGGGCAAGCGTGCACCCGCGCAGTGCGGCAAGGCGGCACATCAGGTGCGCCCGCGCCTTCAGGCGGGCGTGATGGGCGGCTTCGTCGTCTTGGCTGCTGCTGGGAGCCACCGGCGTCGGTTCAACTGCGGCGACGACCTCATCCTGGTCTTTTGCTTCGGTTGCGTCCGATTCAGGGGCGGAGGGGAGATTGGGCAGCGGCTGGTTCGCATCAAATGCAGAACGTGCCGGTGCGGCAGCGGCGTCTGGTTGCGCAGCCGGGGGCGGGGGGCTGGCGGTTTTGTCGTCTTGGCCCGCGACTGGCGCGGGCGCTGTGACCGGCGAGATCATCGAGATCTTCACCGGTGCCTTTTTGCCTTTGTCGCTGCCTTTGCGTTGTTTGGAGGTCAGACCACCGGAGATCGAAGACAGCTTCAGCCCACGTTTGGCGGGCTTTTGCGCAGGCTCATTCTGGCTATGGCTGTCTCGATCCGTCAAATCTTGTCCCCATCCGCCAACAGACCCAGTGACGCGGCGAGCGCGAGCTGGATCATCACAACTTCATATTTTGCGTCGATATAGGCCTGTTCCCGCTTCACCAGTTCTTCGTAGATCGGGATGACGTCCATCACCGGACGTTGTCCGGCCTCGAACTGTGCCTTGAACAGGTTGTAGGTTTCGCGGCTGGCGCGTGACAGCGACAGCGCCTCACGTTCCTGCCGACGATAGGAGGCAAGGCGCTGGATCTCACGGCTGTAGTCACGCCGTGCGTCCTCTTCCGCCTCACCGATGCGGCGCAGGGCCGCCTGTTTGGACGCCTCTACCGCCTTCAGCGCGGCCGGTGTCCCCAGACCAAGCGGTTCCGCAAGGTTCAGCAGCAACCCGCCGCCGCTGCCCTCACTGCCGACCTGACCGGAGGCCGACACCTGCGGCAGCAGCCCGGCGCGCTCCATCTTGGCCTGTTCGATGGTGCGAGTGGCTTCGGATTTCGCTTTGAGGACGCTGAGATAGCTGCTGCCATCGGGGGGCAGGCTGAGGTTCAAACGCTGTGGCGAGGCCTCAAACGTGCGGCCTGTCATGGCCTCAAGCTCGGCGCGCGCGGTGCGGGCCGCATCATTTGCGGTGGCCATGCTGGACTGCACGCCGCTGATCTTGGATTGAACCACACTGAGGTCGGAGCGATCAGACACACCGCCGTTCACGCGCCCAACAACCACCCGTTCGAAATCGCGCATGGTGCGGATGGCGCGATGGGCATAGGCGGCCTTCTCGTCGCCGCGCAGCCCCGACACATAGAGCGACAGCGCGGTCTTGACCCGGTCGTTCATATCCGCAGAGAGGGTGACGGCGGCAACCTCCACATCGGCGGCGGCAAAGGCGCGTTCGGCCTTGCGACGTCCATTGTCGAAGAGCACTTGTTCCAACAGCATGCTGGCCACCATCTCGCCCAGATCATTGAGGCTGACGCTGGGGCGCAGGGAGGGGAGCCAGTTCTTGGATTTGGCCTCTGCCCGCAGCTTGGCGCTGATCAGAGCAGATTCCGACGCGCGTGCCGAGGCGGACAGGGACGCGCTTGCGACCGTGTCATAGCTGCTGCCGGGCTCCAGTAGTGACTGGCGCTGCATCAACGCTGTGATGACTTCGGACTGTGGTGCGTCTTCGGCTTGCGCAAAGTTGCTTTGCAGCGCCGTAGTGTCCTGATCTGCGGGGGTGAGGCCTGGAATTGGCAACCCACACGCCGTCAGGCTGCACAACAGTGCAACGGCAGAAATGCGTCTTGCCAGAGCCATAAAATTCCCTCGTGCCTCAGATGGTCCCGTGGTTGATCCACGGGTTATCGCTGTGTTGCCGCCACCCCGTGAACCTTCGCAAAGGGGAGGGGGCGGCAACAGGCGTTTTTAGATAACGACGTTCACATCGTCTTCGACCAGAAGGCGGGTGTCGCCATCCCCGATCGTGTAGACATCGAAGGTCTCGCCATCCACGGTCTCGGTGCCGGCGGCGACTCCTCCGGTGAGGGTGACGGTATGAGAAGTTCCACCCTCACCAGGACCGACGTTGTCATCCCCGCGGACCACCAGAGTATCCGAGTTTGAGGACATGTTGTTGATCATCTCTTCGGTCAGCGTGACGTTGGCGCCGTTGCCGTTGTCCTCAAACACAAGGTCGAGCGTGTCGATATTGTGCTCGCCAACCGAATTCAGCAGGTCGGAACTGACGGATTGCTGGTCGATCACCAGTACCGAAGATCTGTTGCCTGCGTCATCGGTGCCCTGAATGACCAGATTGGTGCCATCAGCGAGAGGTTGGTCCAGATCCAGCTGCACCTCGACGGCGGAGTTGATCTCGGTAAAGCCAGCCTCTGTCGCGTTGCCGCTGCCATCTAGTGAGAACAGCGAAAGGTCATCATCGGTAGGGTTCAGATAGATGTCGGATATTTCGCCGCTACGGATCGTGACACCGTCGAAATCCGGGGTGTCGACATCTGTATCGATGCTGAAGTCTTGAGTGATGACTTCATCGTTGCCCGCGGGGTCTGTCGCTGTGATGGTCGCCGTCACATCACGGGATGCGGTGCCGAGGTCGTCACCATCAAGCGTGAGGCTCCAGTTGCCGTCGTCGTCCACGGAGGCCGGGTAGTCGGTGCCGTCGATTTCCACCGTGACGGTCGAGCCTTCTTCGACCGTACCTGCCAGCGTGAAGCCAGCGGCCAGCTCATCGGTGTTGACCACGTCATCCGCTGTTTGCAGCGTCTCGGAGCCGTAGTTCACCACCTCGGTATCCAGCGCAACTGTGTCGCTGTCGCTTTCGGTGTTGCCAAGCTCATCGCTGATCGAAGCGGTGACATCCAGGTTTCCGGTGCCCTCGGGAATGTCGCTGGCGGCAAAGTCATAGGACCAGTTGCCGTTCACGTCGGCCACAGTGGTGCCGGAGGCCGTCCCAAGCGTTACCGTGACGGTTTCACCGGCGGTTGCGGTGCCCGTGATGGTGACACCATCGGCACGCTCGTCGTGGTTGATGATGTCATCACCCTCGATCGGTGCTTCGTCGAGCTGCACAAACCCGGCATCGGTATCCACTTCGATGGTGGATGTCGCCGTTGCAGTGTTGCCGACCGCATCGGTGGATGTGACCGAGATATCGGCATCATATTCACCGTCGGGCAGGGAACCTGCCTCGTAGGTCACGGACCAGGTGCCATCCCCATTCGCGGTCGTGGTGCGGGTCACGCCCTCGACAGTGACCTCAACCGACGCGCCGGCTTCGGCGGTGCCGGTGATCGCGACGCCGGCGGCGGCTTCTGCGGCGGTGATGATATCGTCGCCCCCTGAGAGGCCAGTGTCGATGGTGACAGAGGTTTCGGTATCCACTTCCAGCACATCGGAGGAGGTGGTGCTGTTGCCGTGCGGGTCGGTGGTGACGATGGTGATGCCGGTCTCGTATTCACCAGTTGCGATTTCACCCGGTGTGAATGTCACGGTCCAGGTGCCATCCTCCGCCACTGTTGTGGTCTGAGTGGCGCCTGCAATTTCCAGGCTCACGGTCGCCCCGGCCTCACCGGTGCCGGTGATCACCGTGCCGCTGGCCTGTTCGTCGCCGTCAACCACGTCGCCGACAGACTGGGTGCCTTCGGTGATGACGACGGTGGGAGGCTCGCTGTCGATGTCGATGGTGGGACCGTCGAGATCGTCGTAGGTGGTGCCATCGGGGGCCACAACATCCACGACCGTCTCATAAACGCCATCATCGGGAAGATCGTCGGTCGGGACATTCACAGACCAGGTGCCATCGTCATTGACGGTGGTGGTCACGACCACATCGCCGATGGTGACTTCCACGTCTGATCCGGTTTCGCCGGTGCCGGAAATGGTTACGCCGTCCGGGTCGCCTTCTGGCACGTCATAGGTGCCGTCTGCATCATTCACGGTCGGAATGATCGCGCCGGTGCCATCGTCGCCGCCACCGCCGCCGCCGTCCCCATCGCCGCCACCACCTGCGCCTGCGATGACTGCGGCGCCAGCTGCTGCGGCGCCCAGGCCGCCGAGACCGCCAAGCAGCGGTGCGGCAAGCGGTGCCACAACGGGTTCAATACGGTCAACGTCAAGAAAGACCATATCGTCGTAGGCGCTCCATTTCCCTGACAGATCAAGGGGTTCGTAGCTTGCGAACAACATTCCATCGGCCTTGTCCTCGAGGACAACTTCGATGAAATCACCTTCGTCGCTCAGGAACAGGTTCTTCGGACCAGTTGCGGCTGTGTTGTAGAAACCGTCCAGTTCCACGATGGTGCCGTCTGACAAGGTGATGTGCAGATCGTTCCCACGGCGGGCGTAGCTCTCAACATCAGTCGGGTCGAGGTTGAGCGAGATATCTTTCGCGCCAGTTGTGGAAATTACAGATGGAGACCCTTCTGCAGAGGTTCCATGCTGATTGGTGCCCGACGGATTGCGGGCAATAAATGCAACGGTGCTCATGCTAAACTGCTCACTTTATACTTTGCGCGTCGACGTAAAGGTCTCGCGCTGCCTGTTTCAGTTGCCTGTATGTGTCTGCCACGTGCCGTCTTTGCGGCTTTGTTGGGGCCAATATGCATTCCAATTTGCTGACCTGTCCAGACCAAGATTAGGTGACTTCGCCCTGTTTGCCTGCCTAGCGTGCCTCAAATACCTCACTTTTTTGGCCGGGCGGGCCGGTTCATACTCATGTCTGCAGCAATGGTACGAAAAATGGTTAATATCCCATTAACCAACATTGAGGTCGCGCCGGAGGCTGCTGTTTTGCGCAGTCTGTGAGGGTGCGAGCCGGAGCGGTGCTGGCGATCACTGGCCGCTTTGCTCCCGGTTTTGACAGGATCTGTCGCCGAGTTGTGATGCAAAGTTACGGACCATTTCACGAGTGTTAATAGAAAATATACCAAACTTCGTTATGATGAATGGCATATCTAGTGTATGATATAGGTAAATAAATCCGACGCTGTTGCCCTTGGCCCAGACGGAAACCCCTCTACAGTCATATGTATGGAGGGACGCCTGGCCAAGATCACGGTCAAGAGCGCCGAGCAGACTCAAAATAACAACGATAAACGCGGACACCTCAACGGCCCTCGTCAGGCCACTCTGTTCGCGTGCGATCCCGAAGCCCAGGAGGACGGGTAACGACGTTAACCAGGAGGCGAGACCCCGATGAATAAAGTTGCAGAGCTTTTTGCAGAGGCCTATGGCCAGACGCGCGAGCAGGAAATGTCTTTGCAGGACTATCTCACGGCCTGTCGCGACGACCCCAGCATGTACGCCAATGTGGCGGAACGCATGCTGAAGGCGATCGGCGAAGAGGAACTGGTTGACACTTCAAAGGACTCCCGACTGGGGCCGATCTTCCAGAACCGGACGATCAAACGCTACGCCGCCTTCAAGGATTTCTACGGCATGGAGGACACGGTCGAACGGATCGTGGGCTATTTCCGCCATGCGGCCCAGGGGCTGGAGGAGCGCAAGCAGATCCTCTATCTGCTGGGACCGGTCGGCGGCGGCAAGTCATCGCTGGCGGAGCGGCTGAAGCGGCTGGTCGAGGATGAGCCGATCTATGTGCTGAAGGCGGGCGATGACATCTCGCCGATCTTCGAAAGCCCGCTGGGTCTGTTTGATCCGCTGCGCATGGGGCCGATCCTGCAAGAGGAATACGGCATCGCCACCCACCGCCTGCCGGGGCTGATGTCGCCGTGGGCGGTCCAGCGGCTGGATGAATTCGAAGGCGATATCAACAAGTTCTCGGTGGTGAAACTGCACCCCTCCCGCCTGCGCCGCATCTGTGTGGCCAAGGTGGAGCCGGGCGACGAGAACAATCAGGACATCTCCACCCTCGTCGGTAAGGTCGATATCCGCCAGCTGGAACACTTCAGCCAGGACAACCCCGACGCCTACAGTTTCTCCGGCGGTCTCAACCGGGCCACCCAAGGGGTGCTGGAATTTGTCGAGATGTTCAAGGCGCCGATCAAGATGCTTCATCCCTTGCTGACTGCAACGCAGGAGGGCAACTACATGGGGACCGAGAGCTTCGGCGCGATCCCCTTCAACGGCTTGATCCTGGCACATTCGAACGAAAGCGAATGGCAGACGTTCAAGAACAACAAGAACAACGAGGCCTTCATCGACCGGGTGTCGATCGTAAAAGTGCCCTATTGCCTGCGGGTCTCGGACGAGGCGCAAATCTATGAAAAGCTGATAGAATTTTCGGAACTGCGCGAGGCGCCCTGCGCGCCGGAGACGCTGAAAATCCTCAGCCGCTTTTCGGTGCTGACCCGGCTGAAGCCGCATGAAAACTCCAACCTCTACTCCAAAATGCGGGTCTATGATGGCGAGAGCCTGAAGGACACCGATCCCAAGGCCAAGACGGTGCAGGAATATCAGGACCGCGCCGGCGTTGACGAGGGCATGAACGGGGTTTCCACCCGCTTTGCCTTCAAGGTGCTGTCCTCGGTGTTCAACTACGACACCAAGGAGGTCGCCGCCGATCCCGTCCACCTGATGTACGTGCTCGAAGGTATGATAAAGCGCGAGCAATTCCCGCAAGAGGTCGAACAGAAGTATCTGGAGTTCATCAAGACCGAACTGGCACCGCGCTACGAGGAGTTCATCGGCAACGAGATCCAGAAGGCCTATCTGGAGAGCTATACCGAATACGGTCAGAACGTCTTTGACCGCTATATTTCCTACGCCGATGCCTGGATCGAGGAGCAGGACTACAAGGACCCCGATACCGGTCAGCTCTATGACCGCGAGGTGCTGGACGCGGAGCTGTCGAAGATCGAGAAACCGGTCGGCATCGCCAACCCGAAGGATTTCCGCAACGAGGTGGTCAAGTTTGCCCTGCGGCATCGGGCCAACACCGGTTCGAACCCGGCGTGGAACTCCTACGAGAAGCTTCGCGACGTGATCGAAAAGCACATGTTCTCCCAGGTGGAAGAGCTGCTGCCAGTGATCTCCTTCGGGTCCAAGAAGGACAGTCAAACCGAAGGCAAACACCAGGAGTTCGTCGAACGCATGCGCGAGCATGGCTACACCGACAGGCAGGTCCGACGCCTCGTCGAATGGTACATGCGAGTGAACAAGGCGGGCTAACAGGCGGGAGGTGTCTATATGCACCACTTCATCGACAGGCGCGCAAATCCAAAGGGCAAAAGCTTGGGGAACCGGCAACGGTTCCTCAGACGCGCGCGAGAGAATATCAAGGAACGCGTCGACCGTTCGGTGCGGGAAAAATCCATCGGCAAGGGCGAGAGCGTTCCGGAAAACGGTGAGAAAATCACCATTCCTGCCAAGGGGTTGAAGGAGCCGCGGCTCTATCACGGTCCTGGTGGCAATCGCCGCCATGTATTGCCCGGCAACAAGGAGTTTGTGGTCGGCGACACCATCGACCGACCACAGGGCGGCACCGGTCAAGGCGGGCGCAAGGCCTCCGAGGACGGCGAGGGCGATGACGAGTTTTCCTTCACCCTGACGCGGGACGAATACCTTGAAATCCTGTTCGACGGGCTGGAACTGCCGGATCTTGTGGAAAAGGCCACGGTGGAGACCGAAACCATCGGCACCCGCCGCGCCGGGCTGACCACCGCGGGCACCCCCAACAACCTCAATCTGGTGCGCACCATGCGCAACTCCTTGGGGCGCCGCATAGCGCTGCAGCGCCCATCCACCAAGTCCCAGCGCGAGCTTGAGGCGCAGGTGGCCGAGTTGGAGGAGCTGGACGCACGCTCGCCCAGCCAGGAGGATCTGCTGGCGGAGCTGAAGCTCAAGCTCGACGGCATCCGGCGCAAACGCCGGGTGGTGGGCTATATCGATCCGCTGGATCTGCGCTATGACACCTTCGTGCCGGAAAAGATCCGCAACTCCCGCGCCGTGGTCTTCTGCCTGATGGATGTTTCGGGTTCCATGCAGGAACGCGAAAAGGACCTGGCCAAACGGTTCTTCCTGTTGCTGCATCTGTTCCTGACGCGCGGGTATGAGCACACAGAGATCGTCTTTGTGCGCCACACCCATTACGCGCAGGAGGTCGATGAGGAGACGTTCTTTTATGCCCGCGAAACCGGCGGCACCATCGTCTCCACCGCGCTGGAGAAGATGAAGGAAATCATCGATGAACGCTATCCGCCGGACGAGTGGAACATCTACGGCGCCCAGGCCTCGGACGGGGAGAATTTCGGCAATGACTCCGTGCGTTGCCGCAAGATCCTGACCGAGCAACTGCTGCCGGTCTGCCAGTTCTACGCCTATGTGGAGATCGTCGAGGAGGCAGCGCAGATGCTGTTGGACAACAACGAGGCGGGCGAGGACCTCTGGCAGAACTACCGGCAGGTCAAGGGGGAGGTCGCCCATTTCGAGATGCAGCGCGTCTCCGAACCCGGTCACATCTATCCGATCTTCCGGGAGTTCTTCCTGCCCAAGGTGAAAGGCTGATCCACATGCAGACTGCAAAATCCACCGCCACACCGCTTTTCACCGGGCCGGAGTGGACGTTCGAGCTGTTGGAAAAAGCCCGCGACGCCATCGAGAAGATCGCGCTCGAGGATCTGGGGCTGGACGTCTACCCGAACCAGATCGAGATCATCTCGGCCGAGCAGATGCTGGATGCCTATTCCTGCGTCGGCCTGCCGTTGATGTATCACCACTGGTCCTTCGGCAAGCATTTCGCCCGTGACGAGGCGCTCTATCGCACCGGGCGGCAGGGGCTGGCCTATGAGATCGTCATCAACTCCAACCCCTGCATCAGCTACAACATGGAAGAAAACACCATGGCGATGCAGACGCTGGTGATGGCGCATGCGGCCTTTGGGCATAACCACTTCTTCAAGAACAATTATCTGTTCCAGCAATGGACCGATGCGGATGGCATCCAGGATTATCTGGCCTTTGCCAAGAACTACATCGCCGCCTGCGAGGAGCGGTATGGCTACGATGCGGTCGAGGAAATACTGGACGCGGCCCACGCGCTGCAGTCTCAGGGCGTGTTCCGATACGGTCGCCCGCCCAAGCCCACAATCGAGGAACGTCGCGCGATGCAGCAATTGCGCGAGGCCTATGAGAAGGGGCAAAGCGCGCTTGATATCTGGACGGATGTGACACTGGGGCTGAAACGTGACATGGATGCGCCGGACGAGGATCTGGATCACAGCGAGCGGCGCAAGCGGATGAACCTGCCGCAGGAGAACATCCTCTACTTCCTTGAAAAACACAGCCCCGTTCTGGAGCCCTGGCAACGTGAGATTCTGCGCATCGTGCGGATGCTGGCGCAGTATTTCTACCCGCAGAAGCAGACCAAGGTGATGAATGAAGGTTGTGCGACGTTCGTGCATTACTACATCGTCAACAAGCTCTATGATCAGGGGCTGATCACCCAAGGCGCGCTGATGGAGATCATGCACAGCCACACCAATGTGGTGATGCAGCCGGAATATGACGACCCGCGCTACTCCGGCATCAACCCTTATGCGCTGGGCTTTGCGATGATGCAGGACATTCGCCGCATCTGCGAGGACCCCACGGATGAGGATCGAGAGTGGTTTCCGGACATTGCCGGTGATCCGGACTGGCGCAGTGTGCTGCGCAATGCCTGGTCGAACTACCGGGACGAAAGCTTCATCCAGCAGTTCCTGTCGCCGCATCTCATGCGCAAGTTCAAGCTGTTCACCCTGACCGATGATGAAACCCATCCGCAGCTGGTGATCAGCCAGATCCACAATCGTGCAGGGTACAAGACGATCCGCCGCGACCTCGCCAAGCAATATGACCTTGCCTACATTGAGCCGGATATCCAGGTGAGCGATGCGGATCTGAAGGGCGACAGAACGCTGAAGCTGACCCATACAGTGCGCGAGAATATCCAACTGGCCGAGGACGGTCGGGACGAGGTTCTGAAACACCTGCGGCGGCTTTGGGGGTACGATGTGACACTCTCAACCGTCACGACGACGAGTGGCTGACGATTGGACGGGCGCCTTGGGCGCGCACAGGCAGATCACGGATCTGGACGGGGGCTGACTTCAAGACGCTCCATGCCCCGAAGACCTAAAAAACGCGGGCCCCGCCAGAGGTCCGCGTTTTGTCATTTTACACCAGAAGGTCGGGCGATCAGAATTCCACCACCGCCCGGATGGACTTGCCTTCGTGCATCAGCTCGAAGCCTTCGTTGATCTGGTCCAGCGTCAGCTTGTGGGTGATCATCGGGTCGATCTCGATCTTGCCGTCCATGTACCAATCCACGATCTTCGGCACGTCTGTGCGACCGGCTGCGCCGCCAAAGGCGGTGCCGCGCCAGGACCGGCCGGTGACCAGCTGGAACGGACGGGTGGAGATCTCGGCCCCGGCAGGGGCGACGCCGATGATGATGCTCTCACCCCAGCCCTTGTGCGCGGCCTCCAGCGCGGTGCGCATGACGTTGACGTTGCCTGTGGCGTCGAATGTGTAGTCGGCACCGCCGCCGGTCAGCTCGACCAGATGCGCCACCAAATCGCCGCTCACCTCGGAGGGGTTCACAAAATCGGTCATGCCGAATTTCTCTGCCATCTCGACTTTGCCGGGGTTGAGGTCGACGCCGACAATTTGATCCGCACCGGCCAGGCGCAGGCCCTGGATCACGTTGAGGCCGATGCCACCAAGGCCAAACACGATGGCGGTGGAGCCGATTTCCACCTTGGCGGTGTTGATGACTGCACCAATGCCTGTGGTGACGCCGCAACCGATGTAGCAGACCTTGTCAAAGGGCGCGTCATTCCGGATTTTCGCCAGCGCGATTTCCGGCACCACGGTGTGGTTGGCGAAGGTCGAGCAGCCCATGTAGTGGTGGATCGGCGTGCCGTCCTCCAGCGAAAAGCGGGTGGTGCCGTCGGGCAGAAGGCCTTGACCCTGGGTCGAGCGGATCGCCTGACACAGGTTGGTCTTGGGGTTGAGACAGTAGTCACACTCGCGGCATTCGGGGGTATAGAGCGGGATCACGTGGTCGCCGGGCTTCAGGCTTTTGACGCCTTCGCCCACTTCGATCACCACACCGGCGCCCTCATGGCCGAGGATCGCCGGGAAGATACCTTCGGGGTCATCGCCGGAGCGGGTGAATTCATCCGTGTGGCACAGGCCTGTGGCCTTGATCTCCACCAGAACCTCACCCGCCTTGGGGCCTTCGAGGTTCACATCCATGATTTCGAGCGGTTTGCCGGGGGCGAGGGCAACTGCGGCGCGGGTTTTGATCATCACTTTGTCCTTCTTTTCAGACTTTTCAGACCGTTACGCCTGTATGACGAGGCCCGCAAGGGCAGGCGGTTCGCAAAGGGTATCGGCGCGGGGACCGCAGGAGCGGCCGTGTTCTTCGGGGCCATCGGGACCAGCACATGCCATCTCAGGGGTACATCACGCCACGGGGCGTGCGCAACTGCCGAAAGCCCGTGCCGCAGATCGCAAGGCGTCTCCTCCGTCTATAGCGGTGACATGAGGGCGAGAAGGCGCTCAAAACCGACAGAAGCGTTCTTTCCTGCGTCACTGGGCAGTGCTTTGCTCAAGTTTCCGTGGATTGGCTTGAGATTGCCGCCCGTCAGGTCCATCTTGTGACAAACCAGCAGCCCTCTTTCGGAGGGGCAGGACGGGACTTTGGGAGGCGGAAAGACATGAATATCGGCGATGTTGCGGCCAGGTCGGGACTTCCGGCCAAAACGATCCGCTACTACGAGGACATCGGCCTGATCCGCCCCAACCGCAGCGCCAATGGCTACCGCTGTTTTGAAGAGCGCGACCTGCACAAGCTGGCCTTTCTCGGCCGTGCGCGGGCATTGGGGTTCTCGATCGAAGATTGTCGGATGCTTCTGGGGCTCTATGAGGACGACAGCCGCGCCAGCGCGGATGTGAAGCAGCTTGCGCAGGCGCATCTGACCAAGATCGAAGCGAAGATCGCCGATCTGGAAGCGATGCGCGCCACGCTGAGCGAGCTGATCACCTGCTGTGCGGGGGACAACCGTCCCGACTGCCCGATTCTGAAGGATCTTTCCGGCAGCTGCGAAGACGTGGGCTGACACGTCTTTTCAGCTGTTCTGCACATCCCGACCGTTTGAGATTGCGAAGGGGAGGCTCCCGCCCGTTGAAGACGCGCGTCGCGCGCATCTTCGCCCGTTGGGCCGGGCGCCGCGCCCATAGGGGCGCGGCGCGGTCGCGCAATGTCGATGGCTTTGGCGGCTTCGCTGCGGGCAGGATCAGAGTTGCGCGGGCCAGATCGGGTTTGACCAGGCCCGTTTGCCCGCCGCGTCAATGACTGTCACGCGCAGCCAGGGGCTGTGCGTCATTCGGCCAAGCGCGATGGTGGCATCGGTCAGGCTGTCTCCGGTGACCACGTCAGACGCGTTATTATGCGCTTGCACGATCACCTGCGACGCGGCGGAGCAGGACACGCGCACGCGATCCCCTTCATACCAAATGCCGCGGATCTCCGGTCCTTGCGAGGAGTAGAACTGTCCGGATTTAAGCGCAGTCAGAAGATCACCCGGTGTGTTGGCCTTTGCCTTGACCATCACCCAACCGCCAAAAGCGTCCGGCCCCTTGAAGTGGGAGTCATCGGTTGCGATCAGCGTGAGTGCGCGCCCTTCGGACAGCAGGAGGTCCAAGATCGGCATGCCGGTGCCGCGATCCGCAAGGGTATGGGAGCCATGGTTGTAGATCTCCACCGCATGCGCGGCCGTGATGCTGCGTGCGTCCTCTTCGGTCAGGCCTGACCACTGCGGGTGGGCAATGGCGACAAAGGCTCCCGCCTGGCGAGCCCGTTCAGCAATTTCCGGTCCACTTTCCTGTTCTGCAACAGAGCGGAAGTCGGGGGAGTTGGAGGGGGCGAAATCTGCGGGCACGCCAACGGCGAGCAGATGCCACAATTCGCCGTTTTGCTGCGCTCCGGAATGCATCTCGATCCCCAGGAGGGTTGTGAACTCATCGTCGCGAAAGGCGCTTGTGTCAGTGATCGGATAGCCCCATCGCCCGACGAAGTGGTCGGTGAGCGAGATGAAGTCATAGCCTTGCGCCTTGTATCGCCGGCAGACCTCGGCGGGGGGCAGAGCGCCGTCCGAGACGTCTGAATGCGTGTGCAGGTTGCCACGGAAGAAGGAACCGGGGGCATCAAAGGGTGCTAGGAGCATGATTGGGCTCATTTGATAGGAACAATGTTCGGCTGCCCTAGCGTGGTTCTGCAACAGCCGTGTGACCGTGCGTCCGCAGGACAGCGGCGCGTTCTATGTCGCAGGGAAGGGGGCTGGTCGTTGAGGGGCCTCTGGCGCTTGGACGCCGAGAGCAGAGGGTGGTGCAGTCTTGAGGTGGCAGGCTCGTATTCAGGTGCTGTTGGCGGCGGCAAGGCGGTTGAGGGACAGGGACGCTCAATTCCATCTGCACAGCCGCAATATCCGGCCCGCGATTAATTTCTCTGTCGGAGTGGACCGTGGAACTGGGGGCGATGTAGTTGCGATTGCAATATCTCTGAATTGGAGTGGCGATAATATAGGTTTTCAGAGGGTCGCCCCGACCATCTTTGGATCAATCAACATCGACAGAGGCGTAGAGTGCGTCAATGCTGTGGCGCTCGCAAGAGCCAATTCCTCATTGTTCGCGGGGTCTTGGGGCTGTGCTGCAATATACCGCCTTGGTTGTGCGTCATGCGGTCGCCCCAGTGCTTGTGCACAAAAGCCGCGATGTGATTTGCCGTGCGGCGGTCATCGAGGGGCGATTCTGTCATGGCTTTGGTCTTGGCGATGGGGAACGACACCAAAATCCTGCGTCAACGCGTACGTCTTGAGCATCAATGCAGTGATCTGCTGCCCTATCCTGGTTTGGCGCTTCGGCGCATTGGCGGGCCTGAGGCTACTCATGTTAGTCTTGGTTAATTTGGCGCGTTTGTTCGCGTGGGAAGCTTAAACTTTGATTAGCATGTCGAATGACATGTTTTGCAAGCACTTAACGCCCAATGTTAATTTTTTGAGTATTGCAAAGTTTGAATTTTAAAAACTACCTATGGTTGCTTTTGATTGTTTTGTTAACATTCAAAATGCATCATTAATCATTCCTTAATGCATTGAAGTTGCTTGGGTTTGTTTGTTGGATTTTTTTGTTTGTTGATTCCGCGTTTTGCTGCTTTAATGGTGGAAGTGAAGTTGTTGCCACAAGTTTTTTTGCGTTTTTGAGGTGGTGGCATGGTTAACTTGTATGGTGAGGGTATTCGATGGATTTAGTGTTGAAGGTGCGTCAGTACGGAGCATTTGGTGTTTATAAACCTGATGGCGAGCCTATTCAGCTGGGCGCGAAGCATCAGGCGCTGCTGTCGCTTTTGATTACCGCCGAGGAAGGGGTGCGGACCCGAGCCTTCCTTGAACACACCCTGTGGAGTTTTGCTCAGCCGGAGCAGGCCAAGGCAAGTTTGCGCACCGCCTTATCGACCTTGCGAAAGCATATCGGCCCCTCGGCCTCCGCTGCCTTGATGGCAAACAGAGAGCGCGTCACCTTGGATCTCCGTATGATCGAAGTCGAGGCGGACACCACGCGCGGCGCATTCATGGAAGGCTTCGAACTGCCGCATGAACATGTGTTTGCCGAATGGCTCTCGGAAATGCGTTCGCAAACCGCCAGTGCCGCGCCGGCGCCGCTTGATCCGCCCTGGGCGCCGAGGGACCGTAGCCGCGTGGTTCTGGATGAGTTGTTGCCCTCGATCGCTGTGCTGCCCTTTGTTCAACGCTCGCCCGGTGGGTCAACCGCGCCGCTTGGTGCAATCCTGTCTGAGGAGTTGTCGAGACAGCTGTCGCGGAGCCAAGCCTTCTCCGTAACGTCTTACATGGCATCGCGGCAATTCAGCCTCGATGATGTACGACCGGCCGAAGTGTCCTCCGTTGCGGGGGTGAGTTATCTGGTGTCCGGTTCCGTATTCATCAACGGACATGACTTTATTGCCCAGATTGACCTGCATGACTCGCATCGGGAAAAGGTGATCTGGTCGCGTGAGTTTCGCGGCACGCTCTCCGATCTTTTGATGGGTCAGAGCGGCCCGCTGCGCGACGCCACCAGCCAGATCGGACAAACCGTTGTGGGCGAGGCCGTGCGTCTGGTCAGCTTCCGCCCGCTCTCCAATCTGGCAAATCACACGCTGCTGATGGCGTCGATCGTGATGATGCAGAGCAAGCATGTCGATCAGTTTGAGAAGTCCAACGAGATCCTCGATACGCTGATAGAGCGTGAAATGCACCATCCTGTGGTGCTGACCTGGGCCGGGATCTGGCAGGTCATGCGCGTGCAGAAGGGGCTGTCCGCGGATCGTAGGAAAAGCACGTTGATGGCGGAAAACCTTGCCAACGCCGCCCTGGCGCAAGATCCGGCATTTTCCCTTGCACATACGTTGAAGGGGATGATCTCCAGCTACCTGACGTTCGAGTTCGACAGCGCGCAGTATTCTTACGACAAGGCGTTGCAGGACAATCCAAATGAGGCGCTGGCGCTCTTGCTGAAAGGGGCGACGCGGGCGATGCAAAACCATCCCGACGAGGGCATGCGCCTCACCGAGGCGGCGCGCAAACTGACGCCACTGGGGCCGCAGCGCTACTACTTTGACTCGCTGGCCGCCTCTGTGAGCCTGGCTGCGCGGGACTATGATCGGGCGATCGAGTTGGCGGATCAGTCTCTGCAGGAAAATGACAGTTATCCCTCGACGTTGCGCACGAAGGCCATCGCGCTGCAAATGTCGGGGCGGGGCGACGAAGCGCGCGATGTTGTAGAGTCCCTGATGCGGGTGACCCCGGATTTCAGTCTGTCCCGTTACATGCAGGAACACGCCGCCGCCTTTACGCCGTCTGGGCCGGATTGGGCCAGCGCGTTGCGCGAGGCGGGTGTACCGGAGTAGTTCAGTCTCGGGTGGATGCCAGAACCAGCCACTGCAATTTGGGGGGAGCCTACGGGCTCTCTTTCTAATGTGCGGAGCGCTCTCGGGCGCAGTGAGGTTCGGGTCGTTGGTCCTCCGATAGTACTCTGTTTTATTTCAGAAATTTGATGAAATTTCGCGCGTCGGGACTTTTTTGTGAAAAACCACTTGCAGCCCTCCGAAACTCTCATTAGAAGGCCCCACACAGACAGTGTTGGGATGTAGCCAAGTGGTAAGGCAACTGTTTTTGGTACAGTGTACCGTAGGTTCGAATCCTACCATCCCAGCCACCAACTCCTGAACATCGCAGAAAGACCGTTGCCGAGACCCGGTGACCGGAATGCCGCCGTTTAGTGCCCCAGTCTATCGGCAAACCTCGCGACGTTCATCCATGTTCGCCCCAATAACCTTCGGCTACTTAAGGCGGATACTGCGGAGCGTCAGGTTCCGTGCCACCCGGTTCTGGAGGACCTGTTTCGGTCATTGCCGTCCTCGGGGCCTCTGTTCCCTGACCTGACCGTGGGCCGGATCACCAAGGGCTTTACCCGCTCTACGACGGCGGCTGAAGCTGGAGCGTCCGGGGCTGGTGTTTCACTCGTCTCGCAAGTGGTTCATAACCCAGTGCGAAAGGACCGGTGTACCGGAACAGTTCACGGCGTCGTTGGTCGGGCACAAGTCGGCTCGATCGGAGAACGGGATCACCTACGGCATCTATTCCGCAGGTATCTCGGACGAGCAGAAACGGTCGATCATAGACCAGATCCGACTGCCAGTTCTGGTGCCGGGATGAGAGTTCCTGACATTGAAGAGTTCGAGGAGAGGGCCGCTATCGCTGAATACGATGGCGGTCTTTCTCGTAGGACGGCTGAGGATGTCGCGGCTCGGTCTCAGGGCTTCCGGGACGCTGACCACTACTGGCAGTGGTTGGCAGAATATGTGTTGACCCGGAATATGTCGTAACCTTAACCTCGGCGGGCCTTAGCGGGTTCGCCGGGGGGGCTTACTTTGATTTTTCTATCGGGAGTTTCATCTAGTTCGGCTGACCTTCAGGTGGCACCATAAAGCGCCATGGCGGCACTCCGAGAGGTTCAGCCAGCTTCTCAAGTACCTTGATCGTAGGATTGCGGACATCTCTCTCCACCCCGCTTACGTATGTGCGATGAAGGCCGCACTCAAACGCTAGCCCCTCCTGTGAAAGGCCAGCTTGTTCGCGGAAACGCTTGAGGTTTTGACCCACGAGCCTTCGGATTTCCATGTCGGCAGCAAGGCCAGCTTGTAGGCTTATAATCTACAGACTCTGAGTCTCATTTGGGCGCTTCAAAATTACGCGGGGCAGACCACGCATACGCGGGTCATGATTTCTTCCTCGAGTTCGAGATCATTTCGGAGAGAACTATGGATCGACTGCTTTTTACCTTCATCAGCCTCGGAGTGCTTGGTGGACTAGCATATTTCTACCTGCTTCCTGAGCGGCCTAGCATGACATACTGGGTCTACGGGTGGCTCATCCTATCCGGCTGTTTGGTCTTCATCCGTGCGATAGAATTGGCTTCAGAACGCATCTGGAGAAAGGTGGCGACGCCTGAGCGAAAGAAACAAGCTCAAGAGTTGGTCACCAGTGCGAGTGACGCTTTGGTATCCGCTGCGGAGGAAAGCCTAGAAGGTGCGTCGAACGCTCAACAGAGCGCAACGAAAGTTGCGAACCACGTGGTGTTGCCAGCAGCAAAAGGCCTTTGGGGCGACATCTTACCAGTCGTGTCCTATTTACTCGCGTTCTCAGGGCAAGCATCTCGGTTGGAGTACCTCACTGCCCAGGCAGTGTCCGGCATCGCTATCATCATTCTTCTCACCGTTATTTGGACCACTGGTTCTGAATTGACCGTGATTTTTAGTTTTATCCTTCTAATCGCGGCCTCAATGGCTCAACTGGCTTTTGGCTTTCGGCGGACGCGCGACATAGGCGTTAACCAGTGGTGGTTCTTGCTAGTTCTTGTCCCTCCAGTGAACCTTGCAGTGCTCGTAGCATTGCTGGTTATCCCGACTGACGAGTTCAAAGGCAAAGGCTTCTAATCACCCCCACACCACCTGCTAGCGGGCCTCAGGTCCGCCAGCGCCACCTTGTCCGTCCAGGCCGCCGTCGGTATTCTAGCGGGGCTCTAGCCGCCACCTCCAGCACCAGTCCGCCCCAGCTTCGCTGACCGGTCGGAAAATGTGAGTCAGATCATCGGGACGCAAGGCTTCCTACCATCCCAGCCACCTTTTCTCTGCTATGATCTCCGTACAGGTTGCAAACCTATCAGGTTCAACTTGGAATCCTGGCCGAGCAAGGTCGACACTCGGTGCTATTGCGAACGCCTCGCCGCGCTGAATCCTTCCGAACTGACAGACATGTGTGCCCGCTGGCATCGTCCGTAAGTTGATGTCCGCCCCCCCCCCGCCCCCGGAGAGCGCGGGTAAGTCCAACTGGTATCTGGCCGACCTGCACTTCGGACACTGTGGCATCAGTGACGTCTGCCAGCGCCCTTGGCTGTTCGGTGGGATGACCATTCTGCAGCGTCAGGGAAAGCGATCAGGCTTGCGGTGCCTTCTGGAGCAATGTCAACGCTGCCCTATCTGGCAACAAACGTGATGCTCTATTGGAGCCGGCAGGCTATGGCATTGGACTGCCTCATGTTGCGGGCACAGGCGTTCTGGCCAAAAGGGCGACGCCCACTGCAGGACAGCGGGCGGTTACGCGCGTCTCGGCCCTGGTCCTCGACGATGTCGTACGAAGTCGAACTCCGCAGAGTGGCCGTTAAGATAATGGTCTTTTGTGGCTAAATCCGGTGCCTGGAGCGTGGAGGAGAGAGCTGCGAATAGGCCGTTTCAGACCTGCGTCTCTGCCACGCATTTAGCGGACGCACGGCGTTTTTCGCGCTCTGATTTCAAGATTTCTCTCTGGTATCAAGAAAGCCGCTACAGACGGTGGATCCTGTCACTTTGTGGCCGGGAAGGCCAAACGTTTGACCTTCTAAATGTCAGGTCAGGTTGCGCGTTTTCGCCTGCGCAAACGCACTCTGGGTGCCACTACCGGAGATGCTGTGCCCGCGGACCCAGTACGCACTGGTCAAATCGAGATGGTGCGCTCTCCATCGACGATTTTCGCCAATGCATCACGTTGCAGGCCGACACGTGATGCGGGGGGTCGTTTTGTGCTGGGAATTGCGGCCGTGTGCGAGGTTCCACTCGCGCGGCTCTGCACAGGGCTCAATGTGTCTCATTCGCCACATTTGATTGTGTTGGGACAATTTAGGACTACGCGCGGGCTGAACCCGCATGCTAGCAAGACAATGTGTTCAAGCCAAGGTAGAAGGAGGCACGACATGACCATTGTACGCATACAGTTGCGCCTCATCGCCGGACGGATCGCTGGCTCATGTGCTGGCGCCCTCGCGCGGGGCCCACAGACACGCTGCTAACGCAGGTGCTGTTCGATATTCGGCTTGCTTGAGCTGAACGCAATTTCCACTTCATGACAGACCGCATGTCTCACGCCAACTTGGCCGTGTTTGATGCCCATTCTTCTGCAACCATGGTCGCGATTTCGCGCCTTTGATTGCGATGGCCTGGCCGTATCCGCTGTGTTTCGGCGCATTCGGGGACGGGGTCTGTCCAACCATCAACTTATTGATCAAAGGACCGCCCGTATTGGGTGGAATGCAACATGACACCGATTGGACCTGACTTGATGTCCCCGAACCCAAGTGCCAGCCCGGCGCTTGCCCGCCTCGTTGTAGAGGAGCATTTCCGGTCGCTCAGCCTGATGCGCCGGATGGGGTTGGCTTTGCGGCTGGTCGCGCTGCGTCGCGCGCCGCCTGCCGGTACGCTGGGGGCGGGCCTGAGCGACCATATCCGCAACGATATCGGCTTACCCAGTGGATATGAGCGCGTCGAGCCGCCGCAATGGTATCCACCCCCTCTCTACTGAGCGCACCCCTGCCGGGCATCACGGTGTCTGGCAGGGGACACAATGTGGTGCAGAGATAGTGACTCCGCCGCATGCGTCTTTACCTTGACGTAATGGGGCGAGGCTGTTGTCTGGCCCTGTCCGTTTGGGACATCGAAAGGATCCCGCAGATGCGGCTGTTTGCCCTCACATGCCTTGTCATGATTGCCTTTGCCGCAAATTCCATCCTGGGTCGCTGGGTGATCGGGTCGGAGTATATGGATGCAACCGGGTTCGGATTGCTGCGTCTGGCATCCGGGGCGGCCGCGCTGTGGCTGATGTGCGCGGTGCAAGGCCAGCGCCCGGCCGAGGATCGCTGGCGCTCGATTGCGGGCGGCGCAGCCCTTACACTCTACATGGTTGGCTTTTCCGTGGCATATGCCGCCTTGGATGCAGGGCTTGGGGCGCTGATCCTGTTCGGCGTGGTGCAGGTGTCGATGTTCGGTTGGGGGATTGCGCGACGCCAGCCTGTGGCGGGCCTGCAGATCATCGGCGCCGTGATCGCACTTGCGGGGCTGGCCTATGTGGTCTGGCCCGGCGGTGACGTGCGGGCGCCGCTCTGGGCGGTTGTCTGCATGGGGGCCGGGGGGCTTGGCTGGGGGATCTACAGCCTGCTGGGCCGGGGCGCGTCGTCGCCATTGGCCGCCAGTGCGGTGAATTTTTTGCTGGCGACGGGAATGATCCTGCCGGCCCTGTGGTTTCTCGGCGGCGGCACTGTGGTCACGGCATTCGGATGCCTTCTGGCGGTGATCTCAGGTGCGGTGACCTCCGGGATGGGCTATGCGCTATGGTACCGGGTGCTGCCCCAGATTCCGGGTCCGGTGGCCGCCACGGTCCAGCTGAGCGTGCCGGTCATCGCCATTCTGGCAGGCGCGGTAATTCTGGGAGAGCCCATAGGCGCGCGGTTGACCCTTGGCGCGCTTGTCGTGCTGGGGGGCATCGCGGTGGTGATCCTCTGTGCTCCGCGCAAGAGCCGCGCGCGCTGAACAGACTGAGGGCTTCCACGAAGCCGGTGCAGGGCTTATGTGCTGATCTATGCTTCGTCTATATCTCATCCTGATCTTGATCCTCTCTGCACTCTCTGCCCGCGCGCAGGAGGCGGAGACGCAAAAGGGCTGCGTCATTCTCCTGCATGGTCTGGCGCGCACGGAAACCTCCTTTTTGCTTATGGAGGAAGCGCTGAGCCAGCGTGGCTATGAGGTGGTGCGCCCGGGCTACCCCTCGACCGAGCACACGGTGGAGCGGCTGGCGGATGCGCTATTGCCGCGCGCCTTTGACGCCTGCACCCAGACCCCCGTACATCTTGTGACCCACTCCATGGGCGGCATTCTTGTGCGCCACTGGCTGTCGCACACGCGCCCCGTCACATTGGGTCGCGTGGTCATGCTCGCGCCGCCAAACCAGGGCAGCGAACTGGTAGACGAAATGGGAGATTGGGCGGTTTTTGATCTGCTGCACGGACCGGCGGGGCAGGAACTCGGCACCGGGCCTGACAGCCTGCCCAGACGTCTGCCGCCAGTCGACTACCCGGTGGGTGTGATTGCCGGCAATCAGTCCCTGAACCCGGTGTTCTCGAGCATTCTTCCAGGCGATGACGATGGCAAGGTGTCTGTCGCCAGTACGCGGGTGGAGGGGATGGCATCCCAGTTGATCCTGCCGGTGACGCATACCTACATGATGAACAATCCGCGTGTGATCGCGCAGGTGGTGCAGTTCCTGGAGACCGGTCGCTTTGAGCCTTCGCTTGGGTGGCTTGATGGGGTATTGGGCCGGGACTGGGATGGTGGTCTGAACGGAGTGGACTAGGACATGGGGACGGATGGAACGGTGGCGCTGCGGCTGGTGGGCGCAGATGTGTTGCATGACACCGGGCTGGAGCGTCGCGGTGTCTTGAGCCTCGCCGAGGGGCTGGTGCAGGACACATCGGACGCGCGCGAGGTCGATCTCACAGGATATCGCATTCTGCCCGGCATCATCGATCTGCACGGCGACGGGTTCGAGCGCCATGTCGCCCCGCGCCGGGGCGCGATGAAGCAGATGGGCGAGGGGATCCGCGCCACCGAAGCGGAACTGGCAGCCAATGGCATCACCACCGGCGTGCTGGCGCAGTTTTTGTCCTGGGAGGGCGGGCTGCGTGGCCCGGACTTTGCCGCGCAGGTTTTTGCCGGCCTCGCCGAGGTGGCCGATCAGCTGGTCACCGACCTGATCCCGCAGCTGCGATTTGAAATACACCAACTCGATGCCTACTCCGACCTTCCGGCGCGCATCGCCGACTGGGGTGTGCCTTACGTGGTGTTCAACGATCACCTGCCGCATGATCGACTGGCCGAGGGCAAGAAACCGCCAAGGCTGACCGGGCAGGCGCTGAAAGCCGGGCGAAACCCGGAAAAACACTTTGAAATGCTGCTTGAGCTGCACGCCCGCCGCGCCGAGGTGCCCGCTGCGCTGGATGCGCTCTGTGACACTCTGCGTGCGCAGGGGGTGCGCCTCGGCAGTCATGACGATCAGACAGAGGCAGATCGCGCTTGCTGGCGGGCGCGCGGCGCAAGGATCTCGGAGTTTCCCGAAACGGCAGAAGCGGCCGAGGCCGCGCGTGCCGCAGGCGATCACATCATTCTCGGCGCGCCAAATGTGGTGCGCGGTGGCAGCCACAAGGGCAATGCGTCGGCGATCGAGTTGATCGCCATGGGGCTCTGTGACGCGCTGGCCTCCGACTACCACTATCCCAGCCCGCGGCGTGCGGCGTTGATGCTCGCAAAAACCGGTGTGTTGGCCCTGGAACAGGCATGGGCGTTGCTGGCAAGCGGACCTGCCCATGTGCTGGGACTTTCGGATCGCGGCGTGCTCTCGGCTGGAAAGCGTGCGGACCTGGTGATCCTGGATGAGGCCGATCAGGTCGCGGCCACCCTGTCTGGCGGTCGTGTCAGCTATATGAGCGGTGCCATCGCGGCCCGTTTCCTCGGCTGAGGTAAGCCGGGGTTTGCTTCATCTTTTCTGAAATACCTCGGGGGTTTGGGGGCAGAGCCCCCATTCCTGCCACACCGCTTTCGCCTGCGGCGGGCGGGGGAGCGCCGCGCGTCAGGCCCGATGGGCCCTCCTTGCGGCGCGGTCATCCGGGCCTTGGGCCCGAATGACACATGTGGCGCGGGTGTCAGTAACCTTCGCGACCTTCGGTATGGTTGACGCGATTGAAATGACCCATCTTTCGACCCGGCTTGACCTCGGCCTTGCCATAGAGGTGGAGCGCGCAATCTGGATCGCGGGCGAGGTCGGCGATGCGTTCCACATCCTCACCGATCAGGTTCTCCATCACGACATCCGCATAGCGCGCGCCATTGCCGATGGTCCAGCCGGTGATGGCGCGGATGTGCTGCTCGAACTGGTCTATCGTGCAGCCTTCCTGGGTCCAGTGGCCGGAGTTATGCACCCGCGGTGCGATTTCATTCACCACCAGCCCGTGACCTGTCACAAAAATCTCCACCCCCAGCACGCCGACATAATCCAGTGCGTTCAGGATCTTGCCCGCCATCAACACCGCATCCATGCTCTGGTTGGTGTTGAGGTTTGCAGGCACCGTGGTGGTGCTCAGAACGCCCTCCAGATGCACATTCTCGCCCGGGTCATAACAGGCCACCTTGCCATTGAGGCTGCGCGCGGCGATCACTGAGACCTCATGGCTGAACGGCACGAACCCTTCCAGCACCGCCGGGGCACCCTGCATGGCGGCCAGCGCCGCAGGGGCTTCGCTCAGGTCGATGATGCGCATCTGGCCCTTGCCGTCATAGCCGAAGCGGCGGGTCTTGAGGATCGACGGCGTGCCGACCTGTTCCAGTGCCACCTCCAGATCGGCGGCATCATTCACTTCGGCAAAGGGCGCGGTGGCCAGCCCGAGATCCTGCAGGAAGATCTTTTCCGTCAGCCGGTCCTGCGAGACTCGCAGCGCCTCGCGGTTCGGTCGGATGGGTTTCAGCGCCTCAAGGATGTCGAGGGCAGAGGTGGGGATGTTCTCAAACTCGTAGGTGATCACATCGACGGTCTCGGCAAAGGCGCGCAGGGCGGCCTCGTCCTCGTAGCCGGCGGTGGTCACCTTGTCCGCCACATGGCCTGCGGGCGGATTGGCAGAGGGCTCAAAGATATGGGTGGTGAAGCCAAGGCGGGAGGCCGCAACCGACAGCATGCGGCCCAGCTGGCCGCCGCCGAGAATGCCGATTACGGCGCCGGGTTCGAGGATTTGGTCGAGATCAGTCATCGGTAGGCTCCTCGGGAATGGAAGCGGCAAGGGCGTCGCGCCAGGCATCAAGCCGGGCGGCAAGGGCGGCATCGCCGGTGGCGAGTATTCCGGCGGCCATCAGGCCCGCATTGGCGGCCCCGGCAGCGCCGATCGCCATGGTTGCCACTGGAAAGCCCTTGGGCATCTGCACAATGGAATAGAGGCTGTCGACGCCAGAGAGCGCGCGCGTCTGCACTGGCACGCCAACCACCGGCACACGGGTCTTGGAGGCCATCATGCCCGGCAAATGCGCAGCACCGCCGGCGCCGGCGATGATCACATGCAGCCCGCGGTCAGCGGCGGTCTTGCCGTAGTCCCACAGCCGGTCCGGCGTGCGGTGAGCGGAGACGATGCGTGTCTCATAGGCCACGCCCAGCTCGTCCAGGATGTTGGCTGCTTCCTTCATCGTGGGCCAGTCGGACTGGCTCCCCATGATGATCCCTACTTTGATGTCGGCCATGTCTCGCCTCTACAGTGGAAGGAGCGCGCACCTTAGCGAAATCACCTGAAATGGCAATGCGCTGCGGCAGCTGATTTGCTGCATCTGCAAGATGGGCGTCGCAGGGGCGCCGGGGCGGGCACTGAGAGGAGGCATCCTTGCATCGAACCGCAGCCGGCAGCCTTGAGGGGTGCGCGCTGACCTGATGCATGAAATCTGCGGGCGCCAACCTGATGTGAAGCAGAGATCGCGGTATGTTGATCTTGCAGCAAGTATGGGCGTAAGCCGTCGCTTGCGGGGCATGCCGCGCCGAAGACGAAGGGACCCAGCCATGATCCTCAATGCCGCCATTGTGTTGGTCAGCGCGCTTGTCGGGGCTGTCCTGATGCTGCCCAGGGTCGCAGGGGCGCGGATCTGGCGGGGGACGGTGACGCCGCTGGCGTCGATCATCGGCAGCGGATTCCTGGTACTGGGACCGATCCTCGACACACACTTCGGCATCTGGGCTCCGGCCGTCATGGCCGCACTCTGCGGGGTGGCCTATACCTATGGCGCTGCCGTGCGCTACAATATCGCATGGCTCGACGGGACGGGAATACGCGACCAGCTGGATCTGCGGCTGGAACAGCTCGGCTCGCTGGCGCTGGCTTTTGCCTACTTCGTCTCGGTCGCCTATTACCTGAACCTTCTCGGCGCTTTTGCCGTCAGCCTCACGGATCTGGGGCCGGAGCAGGGCCGGGTGGTCACCTCTGGCGTATTTCTGCTGATCCTGCTCGTGGGCTGGACGCGGGGCTTCGGCGCGCTGGAGCGTCTGGAGGAGGTCTCGGTTGGCGTGAAGCTGGCCATTATCGCCGGGCTTCTGTTCGCGCTGGGTTGGCGTTTTGTCACGCAGGCGACGACAGGTGCGTTGGTCCTGCACATGCCCGACATCCTGGGATGGCAGGCGGTCACGCTGGTCTTTGGCCTGCTGGTCACGGTGCAGGGGTTCGAGATCTCGCGCTACATGGGCGCGGAGTATGACGCGGGCACGCGTATCCGGTCGATGCGCTACGCCCAATGGCTCTCATCGGCGATCTACATGCTCTATATCCTGTTTCTGACCTTTCTCTATCTGCCGGGGCAGGGCGAGCTGAGCGAGACATCAATCATCGCCTTTACCGCGCTGGTGGCCCCGATCTTGCCGATTCTGTTGATCGCGGCGGCCCTGAGCGCGCAGTTCTCTGCTGCCGTGGCTGATACCGGGGGGGCGGGCGGATTGGTTGCAGAAGTCAGCGGCGGTCGGGTTCCAGCCCGCGCGGTCTATGCGCTGCTGGCCGGGGCAGGGCTGACGATGACATGGGGCATGAGCGTGTTTGAAATCATCACATACGCCTCGCGGGCCTTTGCCTTCTACTACGCGCTGCAGTCGATGCTGGCAGCCCGCCGCGCCTATGCGGCGAACGATGGGCGGCGGGTGGCCCTGTTCGCGGCGTTGTCGGCGCTGGGCATGGCGATCATGGTGTTTGGTGCGAGCGTGGAATAGGCGCGCGCTATCGGCGGGTCATTCGGGATAAGCCGCCGGGCAGTTCTGTCAGTGACACGGCCTGTGGTGCGCCGGGACTTGGCGTCGGGACCTGGCCTCAGGCGATGATATCCGGCAGAAGACGGTCTTCGATCAGCGAGATCTTGTCCTTCAGCACCAGCTTCTGCTTCTTGAGGCGGCGGATGGTCAGCGGATCAGCCGTCGGTTTCTCCTCGAGCGCCTGAATGGCCTCATCGAGGTCTCTGTGCTCCCTGCGAAAGACTTCAAGCTCCACCCGGAGGACGTCTTCGGTTGCCATCGACAGATTGGACCGCTCGTTCATTTGCGACTCTTGTTAAGGACAGTGAAACAATAACCACATTAGGCTCTCTGTGATCGCAGTGCTAGGGGCGACTGCGCATGGAAAGACGAACCTGGGACTTGTGAAACGGCAGATACATCCCATATCCTATAACATATCGGTTGCCATATTGGGACCGGAAGAAAACGTCGCTTTCGAATTAAGGACGAAAATACAGTGTCGAAACTTACCTTGGGTTCATACCCGCATATGCTGGGCTTCGAGCAGCTGGAACGCCTGCTGGAGCGTTCTGCCAAATCCGGCAATGAAGGCTATCCCCCTTATAATATCGAACAAACTTCGGACGACTCTTACCGTATCACCTTGGCGGTGGCCGGTTTCGCCGAAGCTGATCTGGCGATCACCGTCGAGGATCGGCAGTTGGTGATTCGAGGGCGTCAGAGTGATGATTCCGATGGGCGGATCTTCTTGCACCGGGGCATCGCCGCCCGCCAGTTCCAGCGCATGTTCGTGCTGGCCGATGGTGTAGAGGTGGGCGAGGCCGTGATGGAAAACGGCCTGCTTCATGTGGACTTGACCCGATCACGACCCGAGACAGTTGTACAAACGATCAATATCAAAAAGGGGTAAATCATGCAGACACCTGTAGAGATGGCTGAGACGGGCGGACGCACCGTTTACGTGAAGACGGTCGCCGTTACTGATCTGCCCAAGGATGTTCAGGCCTCTGTGCCCGGACGCAAACAGCTTTACGCGGTCCATGATGAGGCCGGCGAACAGCTGGCCCTGGTGGCCGACCGCAAGATGGCCTTTGTGCTGGCGCGCCAGCACGACTATGCGCCCGTAGCGGTTCACTGACCCTTTTGCGATGACGCCCGCCGGGCAAACGGCGCGCGAAAAATGACAGACGTGACCCCGCATCTTGAGAAAAAGGTGCGGGGTCTTTTACTTTTGGTATCAGGGATGTGGAGGGCTCACCCGGCGTCTCGATTCTACAATTGCGCGGTGATTTGCATCCGCCCATTCGATCAGGACAGCCAAGGGCTCCATTATCGAACGTCCCAGATCAGTCAGCGCATATTCTACCCGTGGCGGCACCTCCGGATAGAGCGTGCGCAGCACGAGCCCATCCTGCTCCAGCCGTTTGAGTGTCTTTGACAGCATCTGCTTTGACACATCCCCGATCTCGCGCATCAGCTCGTTGAACCGCAGCGTCTTCTCCGCCAGTGCTTCCAGCACCAGCAGGCTCCATTGATCGCCGATCCGGTCAAGGACATCCCGGATGGGGCAGGGTTGGTCAAAGGTAAAGGGCTCAGTGCTCATGTGATCGGTCCTGTGAAAGCTGGGGGAGGTCACTGAGCAGTGACCTGGTCACCATATGGTGACTTCTTGTGCGGCCCGCCCGGCGCTCCTAGCTACCGGTGTGTAGGCGAGAATTGGTCTATCCTACATACCGGTCGTCGGCGCGTGGGAGAACCCAATAGTGAACACCCCAAAGGCTGATACCCCAGCTTTCGACCGTGCCTTCCCCTGAAAAACGCGACCTCTACGCCGATGCCCGGACACAGATCCGCATCGGGCCGTAACGCTATTGAATGATAACAATGATGGAGCACCACATGCAGATCCATACCTTCAAATCCACTCTGATGGCCCTCGCCATTGCCACTGTCCCTGCCTCCGCAATGGCACAGGATGCAGCGCGGGATCTGGCAGCGGAAGAGGCCAACCGCAAGCTGGTGGTCGCGTTCTATGACCAGTTCTTCAATGCGCATGAGACAGAAGAGGCAGCCACGGTCGTCGCCGAGGATTACATCCAGCACAATCCCGGCGTGCCGGATGGCAAAGAGCCCTTTGTGTCATTCTTTACCGGGTACTTCGCTGAAAACCCGGAATCGCAGGCCCGCATCGTGCGCAGCGCAACCGATGGCGATCTTGTCTGGCTGCATGTGCAGTCGACCAATGGCGACGCGGATCCCGGCGAGGCGGTTGTCGACATCTTTCGGGTCGAAGACGGCATGATTGTGGAGCATTGGGACGTGATTCAGACCGTTCCGAGCGAAGCGGCCAACGACAACACCATGTTCTGACGCAAGGGGCAGCGAGAGCCGGCAGGGGCAGCACCGTCAGCCGGCTCTCAGTATCGAACTGCGATGCTGCGGTCCCACCGGGGCGGCTGGCGTCAGAAACGGGTGATGACCGTCGCGCCGATCGATTGAAATTTATCCATGTTCACCAGGGCGGCGGGCGCTTCATCGAGGCTGATCTGATCGCCGATCAGCCGCTCAGGCGCGAGCTTGCCGGACTGGATCATGTCCAGCATCGCGCCATAGCGATGCGCCTGCATGCCGTGCGAGCCGAGGATTTCCAGCTCCTTGCCAATGACCTTGGCCATGGGCACCTGCGGCGCGGTATGATCACCCAACATCAGGCCCACCTGGATATGCTTGCCTCTTGGGCGCAGGTTCTGGATCGAGTTGAAGCAGGTCACCGGGTGCCCCAGCGCATCCATCGACACATGTGCCCCGCCGCGCGTCATGTCGATCACTGCGTCAGCCACATTGGCAGAGGTGGTCCCGTTGACGGTTGCCACGGCCCCAAGTGACCGGGCCAGCGCCAGCTTCTGGTCGTCTATGTCGATGGCGATCACATTGGCGCCTACCGCATTGGCGATCATCACCGCCGACAGCCCGACCCCGCCGCATCCGTGTACCGCAACCCATTGCCCGGCCCCGGCCTTGCCCTGATCGACCACGGCCCGAAACGCGGTTGCAAACCGGCAGCCAAGGCTGGCTGCGGTGGCGAACTCCATGCTTTCGGGCAACGCGACAAGGTTCAGGTCCGCCTGGTGGATGCCGACATATTGGGCAAAGGACCCCCAATGGGTGAACCCCGGTTGTTCCTGATTGTGGCACACCTGTTGATGGCCGGCATGACACTCCGAACAGGATCCGCAACCGGAGATGAAGGGAACCGTGACGCGGTCTCCGACGTGCCAGTTGGTGACGTCCTTGCCCACGGCCTCGATCACCCCGGCCAGCTCGTGTCCGGGCACATGCGGCAGGTCGATGTCGCTGTCATGCCCCATCCAGCCATGCCAATCGCTGCGGCATACCCCGGTGGCCTCAACCTTGATGACGACGCCATGGCGCGCGGGCGTCGGGTCCGCCACCGTTGCGACTTTGGGGGCTTGCCTGAATTTCTCGAACAGGACGGCTTTCATCGCAGGGATCCTTCTTGAGTCGATGCGCTGAGGCCAATCTACCTCAAAGTTAAGAAATGGCCTTGCTTTTCTTGATCGATGTGGCGGAATTCATGAGGTAATCTGCCCTGATTTCAGCGGTTGAGAGGGGATTCTGCTCAATGGATCGAATTGACAATGTGAATGCAGATCTACTGGATCTGCTTCAAACCGATGGCCGCATGAGCAACGCCAAACTGGCCGAGCATCTGTCGATGAGCGAAACCCCTTGCTGGCGACGTCTCAAGCGTCTTGAGGAAAGCGGTATCATCGAGGGCTATCAGGCCAATCTCAATCGGCGGAAGCTGGGGCTCGGGGTGATGGCCTTTGTGCAGTTGAGCTGCTCGGAGCACGACCCGGACGCCACGGCGGAATTCCAGCGCATCATCGAAAACACCCCCAGCATTTTGGCCTGTCACAATACCACCGGAGCGGATGATTTCCTGCTGATCGTGGTGGCGCGCGACCTCGACGATTACAGCGTGTTTGTCGACACGACGCTGCGCCGTCTACCGGGTGTGACGAGCATTCGCTCAAACCTGTCGCTGCGAGAGATGAAGTCGTCGAACAGGCTGCCGATCCGGCCCGGCTGATCGCCCGCCCGCAGTTTCAGGCGTAGGTTCGGTCTGAGAAGGGCGTTGTTTCCAGGCGTTCAATCAGGCTCTGCAGCAGCTTGTCCTCGGCGCGGTTGCGTACCGTGGCAGGGTTCCAGATCAGGTAGACGTCGACCTCCGGCAGATCTTCGAGGGGCGGCACCTGCCACAGCAGCCCGTCGCGCAGATCTCGTGCCACCACATGTTTGGGCAGGGGACCGATGCCCAGGCCGGACATGATCATCCGGCGCACTTCTTCCAGGTTTTCCGACACGCCGGTCACTTGCGGCGCAAGAGCGGCCCGCGCGCGCAGCAGGGTGACGTCCTGCAGTGCATCCTGCAGGCGGTCGTTGTCGAACACCACCGCCCCGTGGCCCTTGAGGTCATCCAGCGTCAGATCCTCACGCCCGAACAGCGGATGGCGTGGGCCGCAGAACAGGCCGAAGACCTCGCGATACATCGGAATATAGCGCAGGTTCGGGTCCTGGTTGCGGACCAACGCAAGGGCAAAACTCACCCGTTTTGCGGCCACGGCGGCAATGGCATCCATGCTGGTGATCACATCGATCGACAGGCTGGCCTGTGGGTGGGCGGCATAGAAATCGCCGATCACCTCGTCAAACAGCGGGCAGATCACGTGGCTGGCGACCGCAATCCGCACATGGCCGCTGATGTCCGGTGTGACGTCGCGCATCAAGGTGGCCAACCGCAGGATGGAACCGTTGATGTTCACCGCCTCGCCATAGAGCAGTTGACCGGCCTCGGTCAGAGCAAAGCGACCGGGGGAGCGGTCAATCAACCGTTGCCCAAGACGGTCTTCCAGTTTTTTAAGCGCAACCGAGACGCTGGGCTGTTTCAGGCGCAGGCGCTCTGCCGCTTCGGTGATGGATCCGCTTTCGGCCAGCACAACAAATGTGCGCAGAAGGTTCCAGTTCATTTCCCGTGCGAGGCGTTCAGGATCAATATGTGGAGCGCGCGCTATCATGGATGACCTCGTGGCGGGAGGGAAGTTGATTTAAAATCAACAGTATAAATGGATCTTGTCCGTGCTGTGTGCAACAGGGCATCTTTCCTCTCACCATGGCATAGATTGAAACTATGTCTAGTTTATCAATTATCTATTTGATCTATTCGGCCAGTCTCCGCACCTTTCCTGTCAATCGGCGGGGATCCCCGGCGCATCGTCAGAAGCGGCTTCAGCCGACAGATGGGCCATTCGCGGGATCCTTTTCGCCACAACAACAGGGAATGGAGTTTTTCTCATGCGTAAGTCACTTATGACCACCGCAGCCACGGCGGCTGCTTTCACCCTGTCGCTGGGCGCGGCGGAGGCTGCCGACATGCGGCTCAAACTCGCGGGTGTTGTCCCGGTTGAACACTTCGGCAATGACATCCTGAAACAGATCGAAGCCGATATCGAAGGCGCCGATGTGGGCCTTTCAGTCACGTTGTTTGAGGCGGGGCAGCTTGGCTCCGGCGAGGAGCTGTTCGAGGATGCCGCGCGCGGCAATGTCGATCTGGTGCATTCCGTCATCTATGCCCACCGCGATCCGGTGTTGGAGATCAATTCCTTGCCCTATCTGGTGTCGAGCTTTGACGAGATGGAGAACATCTATCTGAACAAGGACAGTGCCTTTAACGAGATCTTCGGCGAACGGCTTGAAGGGCTGGGGCTGAAGCTGCTGGCCAACGCACCCGAAGGGTTTATCGGCGTGGTTGCGGAAAGCCTGCCCGAAAACGCAACCACCGTGGGCGACAAGGGCGTCAACATCCGCGTTTGGTCCAGTCAGGTGATCAAGAACACCGTGGAGGCCATGGGCTTTAACGCCACCACGATGAACTGGGGAGAGGTCTTCCCGGCGATCCAGTCCGGCGTTGTGGATGGCGCGATCTGCTGCACCGCGCAGCTGGCCTATAGCGCCTTTGCGACCTCTGATGTGGGCAAGTATTTCATCCCCTATGGCGCAGTGGTCGAGAACACCACCTACTACGCCTCCATGGAGACATGGGAAGAGATGAACGACGAACAGCGCGCAGCGGTGCAGACGGCGTTCGACAAGGCCGCACAGAGCTATTTTGCCGAGGCCAAGGCCAATGAAGCGGGCTATCTCGATAAGCTCAAGGAAACCGGCTACGAGGTGGTCGAGGTCTCTGACGCCGAGCGCAGCGCCATTGCCGAAACCGTGCGCGAGGATGTCTGGCCGGGTATCGCAGAGATCGTCGGTCAGGATGTGATCGACCGGTTGATGGCTCCCACGAACTGATCTCCTAGACGTCAAACTGATGTCAGCAGGCCCCGGAATGCGGGGCCTGTGTGTCCCTATGATCTCTTGACGGTGAGCGCGCCATGAAAGACCTGAGCCAGGATTTGCCGCCGGGGCTGGCCAAGCTGGTCCGCACTCTGCTGCGGCTTCAAACCATCTACATCTGCTTTGGCTGTCTCGCCATGGCACTGACCTTTTTCCTCGTGGTGGTGTTCAGATATGGCTTTAACGCCGATCTGTTCGCCTATGAGGAATGGCTGCTCATCATCTGCTTTTGGCTCTATTTTATCGCCGCCGCCATGGGCACTTGGGAGGGCGCGCATGTGAACGCCGACCTCCTGGATTTCGTGATCGTTGACCCCGCAAAACGCCGCGCCCGCGCGATCCTGATCACCGGGATCGAACTTTTGGTGACCTTGGTGCTGTTTTACTGGGCCACGGTCATGATGATCGAAGAGATCGGGGATTATCCGCGCTATCAGACCACGATCGCCTTGCAAATTCCGTTCTTTGTGCCGCGTGCGGCGATCTTTGTCGGCTTTGGTCTGATGGGGGTCTACAGCGCGCTGCGGCTTTTTGTTTTCCTGAAACTTCCGGCTGCGCGCTTCGCCGTGCCCGCCGACACTGATAGCGCACGCGGAGCCTGAGCCCATGATTATCCTCGGCAGTCTGTTCATTCTCTGCGTGTTGCTTCTGATCGGGGTCAGCGTGCCTTTGTCGTTCGGCGGCGTGCTGGTCTTTATCGGCGTCTTTGGCGGTCATGACGTGACCGGGTTCATGCCAACCGGGCATTGGAAGATGAACTCCATCGTCCTGCTCGCGATCCCGCTGTTCATCCTGGCCGGCGCCATTATGGAGCGGGGGCGTATCGCCGCACCGCTGGTCTCCGTGGCGGAGCTTCTGGTGGGGCGTCTCCACGGTGGGCTGAGTGCGGCGGCGGTCTTTGCCAGCGGCATCTTCGGGTCGATCTCCGGCTCGGCGGCGGCAACGCTCACTTGCATCGGGTCGATCATGATGCCGCATCTGAAGGCGGCGAATTACCCGCGCGGCCCGGCGGCGGCGCTCATTGTGGCGGCCTGTCCGCTGGGGCTGCTGATACCGCCGTCCTCGTCGCAGATCCTTTATGCGTGGGTGGCGCAGCAATCGGTGCTCAAGTGTTTCCTCTCGACCGTGGTGCCGGGGCTGATCCTGATTACCCTTCTGTGCATCGTGAACTATGTGCTGATGCGCAAGGCAGACCTGAAACTGCTGGAACGCCCCGCAAGCTACCCGCAGGAATTTGTGCGGCGCGGGGGGCGCGCCTTCCCGGCACTGTTGATGCCGATCATCATTCTGGGTGGCATCTACGGCGGCATCATGACCCCGACCGAGGCCGCAGGGGTGGCGGTGATCTATGCCATTCCCGTCGGCCTGTTCATCTATCGCGGCCTCACGCCGCAGAACATCTGGCCGACCCTGCGCTATGCAGGCACTACGATTGGCGTGGTGATGCTGATGGTCTTTGTTGTGGTGATCGTCAGCCGATTTTTGGTGTTCGAAGACATCCCCGGCATGGCGAAGGATCTGATCTTCTCGATCTCGGACAACCCGATCGTGATCCTGCTGATGGTCAATCTGGTGATGATCCTCATCGGCATGCTGATGGATGACATCTCGGGGCTTTTGCTGTCGGCGCCGCTCTTGTTGCCCATCGTGCAGAGTGCCGGCATGGACCCCGTGCATTTTGCCGCTGTCCTTGGCGTCAATCTCGGCATGGCCAATATCACACCGCCCACGGCACCGCTGTTGTATTTGGGCGCCAAGGTCACCGACACGCCAGTCAGCGAGATGTTGAAGCCCACCTTCATCATGATCGCATTTGCATGGTTGCCGACACTGCTGATCACCACCTTTGTGCCGCAAGTGGCGCTGTGGCTGCCCAATTTTGTCTTTGGCTGAGGCCTGAGGAGACCGACATGAAAGCGATCTATGATCCCCGCCAGCGCGCCCATAATCCCAGCCAGTTCATGGCCTATGGGGTGATGAAGCCAAACCCGGAACAGCCCGAACGCACCGAGATCCTGCGCTCGGGCGCGGAAGCGGCAGGCTGTGCATTTGCCGCCCCAAATGACGCAGGCCTTGGCCCCATCGCTGCACTGCACTCGCCGGAATACCTGACGTTTCTGCAAACGATCCATGCCCGCTGGAGCGAGGTTGAGGGCGCAGGTCCGGAGGTGATTTCCCACATCAAGCCCGGTGATCGCCGCGACAGCTATCCGCGTTCTGCGCTGGGGCAGGCGGGCTATCATCAGGCCGATACCTCCTGTCCGATCAATGCCGCGACATGGGGCTCTGCCTATTGGTCGGCGCAGACCGCGATCAGCGCCGCGGGTCTGGTCGCGAATGGCGAACACGCGGCCTACGCGCTGTGCCGCCCGCCGGGGCATCATGCCTTTGGCGATATGGCGGGGGGCTTTTGTTTCCTCAACAACTCCGGCATCGCGGCGCAGCTGTTGCGGGATCGGGGCCTCAGACCAGCGATTTTGGATGTGGACGTGCATCACGGCAATGGCACGCAGGGACTGTTTTATGATCGCGACGATGTTCTGACGCTTTCGATCCATGCTGATCCGGCAGACTTCTACCCGTTCTTCTGGGGCCACAGCTCTGAACGCGGCGAGGGCCGGGGGCGGGGCTATAATCTCAACCTGCCGCTGCCGCGTGGCACCGATGATGCGCCGTTCCTGGCCGCGCTTCAGACCTGCCTTGACCGGGTGCAGGCCTTTGGTGCGGATGTGCTGGTCATTGCGCTGGGCCTTGATGCCTCCAAGGACGATCCGTTTCAGGGCTTTCAGGTCACCGGCGACGGGTTTGCCCGCATCGGCGAGGCGATCGCCCGCGCCGGGCTTCCGACGCTTTTTGTGCAGGAGGGCGGTTACATTTCCGACAGTCTCGGCCATAACCTCACCCGTGTGCTTGGCGGATTTACATCTGCCGCGCGCTGACAAATTTCCTTTTAATCCTCAAACCATAGAGAGCTTTCATGAGCGATATCACCTACGCCCACACCACCCAACGTATGAGCCAGATCGTCACCCATGGCGACACCATCTACCTCGCCGGTCAGGTCGGCACCGCCGGGGCCAGCGTCACCCAGCAGACGCAGGACTGCCTCGACAAGGTCGACGCGCTGCTGGCGGAGGCCGGGTCTTCCAAGGAACGCGTCCTGCAAGCCACCATCTGGCTCGCCGACATGGGCGATTTTGCCGAGATGAACGCCGTGTGGGACGCATGGGTGCCCGAGGGCCGTGCGCCTGCGCGTGCCTGCGGTGAATCCAAACTCGCCACGCCCGAGTTCACGGTCGAGATCCTGATCATCGCCGCCAAAGGCTGATCGCGGCGGGCAGGTTGCCCGACCCATGACACCAATGCGTAGGCCCGCTGAACATGGCGGGCCTGCGTGGAATTCTTTGCCTGCAGGAGCCCTCTCTCATGTCCGAAATTCTGGTTCTTGGTGGCGGAATGGTGGGCATTGCAAGCGCGCTGGAGTTGCAGGCACGCGGCCACGCGGTCACGGTTGTCGACCGCAAACCGCCGGGGCAGGAGACAAGCTATGGCAATGCGGGTCTTATTCAGGCCGAGGCGGCAGAACCTTATGCCATGCCCCGCGCGCTGCCAGAGATCCTCGATATCCTTTTGGGGCGCAGCAACGATGTGGTGTGGTCGCCGCGCGGCGTGCTGAGCCAGCTGCCCGCGCTTTGGCAGTACTATCGCTCTTCGCATCCCCGACGGCATCAGGTGCTGTCGCAGCCCAATGCACAACTCATCCGCAGCGCCTGCGCCGATCACGACCGCTGGATCAAACTGGCAGCCGCGCAGGATCTGATGGCGCAGGATGGCTACCTGTCGGTGTTTCAGGAGGCAGCAGAGTTCGAAACCATGGCCCGCGATCTCGACCGGCTGCGGCACGCCTATGACATCGACACCGCGACCCTCAGCGGCTCGCAGGTGTGCGAGGCCGAGCCGGTGTTTCGCACGCCGCCCGCTGGGGCCATCCACTGGAAAGAGGTCTGGAGCTGCGCCGCCCCGGGCGAGTTGGTCACCCGCTACGCAGAGCTGTTCCAGAGGCAGGGCGGACAGATCCGGGTCGGCGATGCCAGCACGTTACGCCGCGTCGGCCACGCATGGCAGGTGCAGGCAGATGCAGAGCGGATCACCGGCGAACACGCGGTCATTGCGCTCGGGCCGTGGACACCGCCGCTGTTGGCTGAGCTGGGCTACCGGGTGCGGATGATCATGAAACATGGCGCGCACCGCATGTATGCCGGGACTCCAACGCTGCGCCGCCCGGTCTTTGATGCCCGCCACGGGGTTGTGCTCTGCAGTATGAAGGGCGGCTTGCGGATGACGTGCGGCGTGGCGCTGGAGGCCTCGGGCCGGGTGCCGGATGTGCGCCAGCTTGATCGCGCGGCGGAGGGACTGCCCGCCTACATGGACCTCGGCGCGGCAGAGCCGGGGCCGATCTGGCGTGGCACACGCCCCTTTTTGCCGGACATGCTGCCAATGATTGGTGCCGCCCCCCGGCATGACCGTCTCTGGTTTCATTTTGGCCACGGACATCAAGGTTTTACGCTTGGCCCCACCACAGCACGTCATCTTGCCAATCTGATCGAAGGCGGTGACCGGGCGGCAGTTGCGGCACTCCTGCCAGAAAACCGCCCGGCTGTTTTGTCGTGATGGCGCCACGATCTCATGGCGCAAGGATGTAACCCCTGATCAGGCGCGCAGGCGTTCGCCCTTCGGGTCAAACGGCGGCTCCGAAAGGATCACCGCCTTGTGCGGGCGACCCAGCACCATCACCTCGACCTCGTCGCCCGCTTTTGCACCCTTCACATAGCCAAGCGCCAGCGACATGCCGACGGTGTAGCCATAGGTGCCGGAGGTCACCCGGCCGATGCCGACACCGTCCTTGAAGATCGGCTCACCACCTGTGGCATCGGCGTTGGAGGCGCTGACATCCGCCTCATTCAGATGCAGCAGTACCAGTTCCTCGCGCGCGGGCGTGGCCAGAGCGGCCTCGGCGGCGGCTTTGTTGAGGAAGTCCTTCTGCATCTTGCACAGCCGGTCCAGGCCGACCTCCTGCGGGAAGTATTCGGGGCTGTATTCCCGGCTCCAGGAGCCATAGCCCTTCTCGATGCGCATCGACATCAGGGCCCGGCCACCGACCGGGCCTGCGCCGACGTCGCGCCCGGCCTCGATCAACGTCATGTAAAGCTTTTGCTGGTCTTCTGTGGCGCAGTGCAACTCCCAGCCGAGGTCCCCGGTGAAAGACACCCGCAGCGCCAACACATTGATCCCGTCCAGCATCAGCCGCTTGCTGCGCATGAAGGGGAAATCCTCGGTGGCCAGCGACTCGTTCGTCATGCGCTGGAGCATCTCGCGAGAGCGTGGCCCGGCCACGTTGAAGCCGCAGACCTCCTGGGTCCGGCTCTCAAACGATGTGCCCTCGGGCAGGGGGACTGCGCCGAAGAACCGTTTGTGATAGCGTTCAGCCATGCCGGAGCCGATGACCCAGAACTCGTCCTCGGCGGTGCGGGTGACGGTGAAATCCCCGGCAATGCCGCCGCGTTTTGAAATCAGCGGCGTCAGGCAGGACCGGCCCACCGATTTTGGCATGGTGTTGGCAAAGACCGCGTTGAGCCAGGCTTCGGCGCCGGGGCCCTTGCAGAGGTATTTGGCAAAGTTCGAGATGTCGATGATGCCCGCGCGCTCGCGCAGCATCTTGCATTCCGCGCCCACCGGCGCCCACCAGTTCTGCCGGGTGAAGCCATTGGTGTCCTCGGTGCCGGGCTGATCGGCAAACCACAAGGGGTGCTCCCACCCGGCGTTGAGACCAAAGACCGCGCCCATCTCGCGCTGCATCTCGTAGATCGGGCGGGTGCGGGCCGGGCGGCCAGCGCTGCGTTCCTCGTTCGGGAAGTGGATCGCGAAACGGTGCGCATATTGATCCTGCACGCGGGCCTTGGTGAAGTCCTTGGTGGCCCAGTCGTCAAACCGCGCCACGTCCCAGGCGAACATGTCGTATTGGGTCTCGCCCTCGATCATCCATTGCGCCGCCATCAGCCCCATACCGCCGGATTGCGAGAAGCCGGGGATGATGCCGTTGCAGCAGAAATAGCCCTGCATTTCCGGCACCGGGCCGAACAGAACGTTTGAATCCGGCGACCAGATCATCGGTCCGTTGATGACGCGCTTGATGCCTGCTTCGCCCACCAGCGGCAGGCGCTCGATGGCGTTCATCATGTTCTCTTCGATGCGCTCCAGATCATCCGGGAACAGGTCATGGGCAAAATCGAGCGGCGTGCCCTCTTCGGCCCAGAACTTCATGTTCTTCTCATAGGCACCGACCAGCAGCCCGTTGCCTTCCTGACGCAGGTAGTATTCGCCGTCGCGATCCGACACCGAGGGCAGGCGGCGGTCCATGTCCGCCACTTCCTTGATGGTCTCGGTGACAAAATACTGGTGCTCGGTGGGCTGCAAGGGCAGGTCCAGACCGGCCAGTTTGGCAACTTCGCGCCCCCAGAGGCCGGCGGCATTCACCACCCAGTCGGTGCGGATGTCGCCCTTGGGGGTCTTGACGATCCAGCTGCCGTCTTCCTGCTGTTCGGTGGCGGTGACGGGGGTGAAGCGATGGATTTCTGCGCCGCGTTGGCGGGCGCCGGTGGCATAGGCCTGGGTCACGCCCGACGGATCCACGTTGCCGCCATCGGGTTCATACATCACGCAGCGGATGCCGTCGTAATTCACCAGCGGGTTCAGCTCCTGTGCCTCTTCGATGGAGATCTCGTAGAAATTCATGCCGTAGAGCTTGGCCTTGGCGGCCTGCAGGCGCAGCTGGTGTTCGCGCGCTTCGGTCTGCGCCAGGTAGAGCGAGCCGGGCTGGAACACACCACAGCCCTGTCCTGTCTCTGCTTCCAGCTCTTTATACAGCGTCATCGTGTAGTGCTGAATGCGGGAAATATTGGTGCTGTCGTGCAGCCCATGGATATTGGCCGCCGCGTGCCAGGTGGAGCCGGAGGTCAGCTCGTCCCGCTCCAGAAGGACCACGTCGGACCAGCCGAGCTTGGTCAGGTGGTAGAGGATGGAGCATCCGATGACCCCGCCGCCGATCACGACGGCTTTGGCTTCTGTACGCATGATATTGGTGCTTTCACTGTGCTGGTGGTGGAGGTTGGCTTGCGGATCAGTGTTCCACTGCGGTTGGCTGTGGGACAACGTCGAAAATTCTCATCCCCGCATGAGGTGAAGTAACCCGAAGGCGCGCGGTCATTCCGCCGCCAGAGTGAGGGCCGGCCTCTGCGGCAAGGCATGGTCGCGCAGGGCCGCATTGGCGCGGCTGCGTTGCGGGTCGGCGCGGTCGGCCGAGGGGCTGCGCCCATAGGTGCGCCGGTAGATCGCGTTGAAGGCGCTGGCGGTCTCGTAGCCGACCGAAAAGGCGACCTCCGACAGCGGGGTCTCGGTGTGCAGTACCTTCTGGCGCGCCGCATCCAGCCGCAGCTGGCGGTAATAGGCGCCCGGCGTGGTGGCCATCTCCTGCTTGAAGATCCGTTCGAACTGCCGCAGGGACAGGCCCACCAGATCGGCAGCATCCTGGATCAGCACCCGGTCCTCCAGATGGTCGGCAAAGAACTGCACCGCCTCGCGGATCGGGCGCGGCAGCATGTCCCTTGTCTGGTTGCGCGAATGGCCGGGCAGCAATTGCGGCGCCCCCTCGCTGCGCTGGGTGGCATGCTGGAACCGGCAGGCGACCTCCACGGCGATCTCGGCGCTGGTGTGCTGGGCGATCAGCGCCAGCATGTACTCAAACACCGCCGCCGCGCCGCTGATGCTGATGCGGCCTCGGTCCTCGCAGAACAGGGTGGGGCAGACCTCCAGCCGGGGAAAGCCTTCGCGCACCGCGTCGGCATAGGTGAAATGGACGCTGCATCTCACACCGTCGAACAGGCCGGAGCGCGCCAGTGCAAAGATGGCGCCATTCACCGCGCCGACCTTGCCGCCCTGCCGCAGCAGGCGGCGCAAGGTGGCGTTGCTGGCGGCGGGCTGGGCAAAACCGCCGTCGGCCGCCGCAAAGGTCAGCAGCACATCGCTGCGCGTCACGGTTGCCAATGCGCCCGCCGGGGTCAGGCTCAACCCGCTGCTGGACACCACCGCGCCGCCATCCTCGCTGACGGTTTGCCAGTCGAGGGCCGGGGTGCCGTTGATGTCTTCGGCCACCCGCAGCGCGTCGATCGCCAGCGACAGCGGCGCCAGTGGAAATCCTGGCAGGCAGAGAAAGGTGATGGTCATCGGGGAGGCTCCCAAACTCGGGTGGAGGGACCGTATCACTCCAGCGGCCAGGCGCGGCCATAGGCCACCAGCCTGCGGTTCAATTCATGGGCGCGCGCCACTCCGGCTTCGAGTGCAAAGACGAAGGCCTGCGTCAGGAAAAAACAGGTCGCATCCACATCACCCTCCACCTCCTTGCTGTCGGCGGCGATGGCGTAGAGGTCGACGAGCCGTTCAAGATCATGCTGTGCATGGGCGGCGAGGATGGCCGCATGCAGGGCTGCGGCCTCCTCGGGGCGGATCGTGGCCCAGATTTCGGATGTCCACTCCTGCGTCATGTGGCGCGGCCCGTCTCGATCTGCGTGGCAACCCAATGGTGGAAGTTATGCGTCGGCCCGTCCATTGCAGGCGAGAAGCGCCCGCCGTCGAACATCGGCCCGTGACGGCCCTTCTGCATGCCCTCGACGACAAAGATGTCTTCCTCGAACACCGTCTTCCACAGCTGCGCGTTCTGGTGGCGCATATGGTCGAGACCGGCGGTCTGCTCGCCGGACTTGGCGTAGTAGATCTCGATATGCTCCACCGTGTTTTCGCAATCCTTCGGCTCCAGCACGATGGCGAAGGTATGGTCCCGCTGCACGCCCAGCAGCACGTTGGGATAGACCGCCACATATTCGCCGCCGGTGTCCCATTTGTCGCTCAGGTCGTCGAAGTCCGGAAACACCTCGCCCTCGGCGCCCTGCATCTGGCGATAGACCAGCGTGCCCTGACCGGAATACTTACCGCGGGACTCGATGTTGTAGTGATCCTCCAGTCGGGAATAGCTGTTGAGACCCGGATGCACCCAGGGCAGGTGGTAGCTTTCGCAGTAGTTCTCCACCGCCAGTTTCCAGTTGGTCTTCACCTCAAGCTGGAATGAGCTGTCGATGCCGCCGTGATAGAGCGGCTTGTCGAATTCCTGCCAGCGTTCGATCAGATCGGCGTGGACCTCATCGAAGGGTGCGGCGTTGCCGTCGATATTGACGAAGATCACGTCCTGCCAAACATGGCTGCGGAAGGTGATCAGGCCCAGCTCGTCCATCTTGACGTCTTCATGGGTGTTCTGACCGACGCCGCCCACATGCGGGGCCGCCCGCAGCTTGCCCTTCAGGCTGTAGCACCAGCTGTGATAGGGGCAGCGGATGGTGCCGCGGATGTTCTTGGGTTCGTCCACCAGGACCATGCCCCGGTGGCGGCAGGTGTTCTGATAGACATGCACCGCCCCGTCCTGATCGCGCACCAGCAAGAGCGGCACGCCGAGGAAATCCACCGGCTTGGCGTCGCCGGCCTCGGGGATGTCCTTGCCAAAGCCGATACCGGACCAATTGGCAAACAGCACCGACTGGCGTTCCTCGGCAAAGACCACCGGGTCGATATAATGGGCGTTGGGCAGACCGTTGGCCCGGTTGACCGAGGTCATCACGGACTCGAGCGAACTTGGCTTGTTCATCACACTCTCCTGCAGACTGAAGTTGAGAGAGCATGTGGCCGAGGTCAAATTCGCTCAATATCGGAAAACCTCACTCACAGGTTAGCTGGGTTCATCCGTGATCTCTCGGGCTGTCGCAATGATCCAGTCGCGCAGCATCAGCGCATTGGGCGTCAGCTCCTCTTCCGGCTTGCAGATCAGATAGAATTTTTGCGGGGCGGACAGCACATGCGGCGTCACAATACGCAGGTCTCCCCGGTTCAGCAGGGGGGAGATCAGCTGTTCCCACCCCAGTGTCAGACCGGCGCCGTCCTGAGCGGCCTGCAGCGCGATGGAGTAATTGTTGACCCGAATGCCGGAGGCCACCGGACCCTTGTAGCCCAGCTGGCGGAACCAGTCGTGCCATTTGGTCCAGCTGATGTCATCGCCTTCGAGATGGATCAACCGTTGGCGTGCCAGAACCTCCAGATCCGCGTCGGCCAGCTCCTCGGCCCGCTCCGGAGAGGTCACTGGCAGCAACCGGTCGCGGTAGAGGGGGTATTGGTCAAGCCTCGGATCCCGTTCACGCCCATACCAGATGTAGAGATCCATATCCGCCGAGGTGGTAAAAGCCCGATCCCGCACCACCTGGTTGATGTTGATTTCGGGGTGGTCACGCCAGAAGCGGATGACAGCGGGCGACAACCACAGCGAGGCCATCGCGGTGGTCGAACCGACAGTTACCACGCCGGAAGATCCGTGATCGCGGATGGCCTGCAGGCATTGGGACATGCGGGTGAAGGAGGCCGCCAGCGTATCATAAAGCGTCTGTCCCGGTGGCGTCAGTTCCACCCCGCGATGCTTGCGCTTGAACAGGGTCACGCCCAGTTCGCCTTCCAGCGCCTTGACCTGATGGCTGACCGCGCCCGGTGTGACCGAAAGCTCTTCGGCGGCCTTCTTGAAACTCAGATTTCGCGCCGCCGCCTCAAAGGCGGTGAGCGTTGTCAGCGGCGGCAAATCATAGTGGCGGCGAGACATGGGCGGCGCTCGTAGCTTGAATGAAAGTCACGCGAGTATGGGCGTTCATGCGAGGCTTGACGAGTGGGCTTCCCGACAAATGGCCAGTCACATCCGACATTTGGGTCTGGTGTTTCGGCTTGACCGCTGGCAGTCATACGGCATGACAAACGCGCAGCCCACATCGCCGCCACAGGGGCAGACATCGGATTGGCCACAGGTGGCCACTGCCGGTTTCGACGGTCTTGTCGTGCGGTTTGCCGACACCCTCAGCGAACCCGCCAACCGCGCGGCGCTGGCCTTTCGCGTCGCGGTCGAACGCGCAGGTTGGTCAGCGGTGCAGGAAACCTCGACCTCGCTGGTGTCCACCTATCTGCGGTTTGACCCGCTCGGCACCGCCCACGCCGAGATGATGCAGCAGGTCAAGACCCTGTTGGCGTCGCGCGACTGGTATGATGCCGCGCTGCCCGAGGGGCGCAAGCTGTGGCGCGTGCCGACCGTGTTCGGAACCGATCTGGCTCCGCAGCTGGCTGAGGCCGCAGAGCGTGCGGGGCTCACGGTCGAGGAAGCCGTGCGCCAGATCGCCGAAACACAGCTGCGGGTGCAAACCATCGGCTTTGCGCCCGGGCAGCCCTATCTGGGCGAATTGCCCCCGGCCTTTGATATCCCGCGCCAGACCGACCTGACACCGCAGGTGCCAGAGGGGGCTGTTGTGGTGGCGATCCGGCAGATCGTGCTGTTTTCCGTCACCACGCCGACGGGGTGGCGCCACACCGGTCAGACCCGGTTCCGGCTGTTCCGCCCGGATGCACCCGAACCCTTCGTGCTCCGACCCGGGGACGAGGTGCGGTTTGAGCCGATCTCGCCAGAGACATACGCAGCGCTTGAACGTGACGGCCCTGATGGCGGCGCGACCTGCGAGGTGCTGTCATGACGCGTACGCTGACACTTCATCGCGCCGGGCCGGGGTTGAGCCTGCAGGACCTTGGACGCAGTGGCTACCTGGCCTTCGGGCTGTCTCGGGGCGGGGCGGCGGACAGGTTGGCCGTGTTCGAAGGGGCGGCATTGCTGGGACAGGCCCCGGATCTGGCCGCGATCGAGATGGCGGGCATGGGCGGCGTCTTTGAGGTGTCACAAGACACCCGCATTGCCCTGACCGGCGCCCCGATGCGCGCCGCGCTTGATGACGGGACATCCCTGCGCTGGAACGCCAGCCACTTGCTTCCCGCCGGGGCGCAGCTGACCATCGGCGCGGTGCAGGCCGGATCCTATGGCTATCTGCACCTCGGCGGCGGTATCGCGACAGAGTGCCGCCTTGGCGCGCGCAGCACCCATCTGGCCTCCGGTCTTGGTGCGCGATTGCAGGATGGCGACACCCTCCCGATCGGTCATGACACGGACGGTGCGGTCAACCTCGCACTTGAGCCGGAGCCGCGTCTGGACGGCGGCACCCTGCGTATGGTGCCCAGCCTGCAGACGGATCTTTTTGGCGCGACAGAGCTGGCGCGGTTTCAGGATGTGACATTCACCCGCGACACCCGAGCCAATCGCATGGGGGTGCGGCTCCTGCCTGACGGAGACGGTTTTGCCCTCGACGGCGGTCTCAGCGTGCTGTCGGAGGTGATCGCTCCCGGTGATATTCAAGTCACCGGTGACGGCACGCCTTATGTCCTGATGAGCGAGTGTCAGACCACCGGCGGCTATCCACGCATCGGCTCCGTGTTGCCGTCGGATCTGCCGCGCGTGGCGCAGGCACAGGCCGGTGCGCGCTTCAGCTTCACGCTTGTGTCGCTGGAGGAGGCGGTTGAGCTGGAACGCCGCGCCGCCGAGGATCTGAAACGCCTGCCTGCACGGCTGCACCCCTTGCTGCGCGACCCGGCCAGCATGCGCGACCTGTTGTCTTACCAACTGGTCAGTGGCGTGACAGCGGGCCGCGACCTCGACGATGCGCTCTGACAGCGAAGATGCGCACAGACACTGAAACTGCCAAGGAGGGCCATGCCCGATGACACTGACCGTCGATCTGAACGCCGACATGGGAGAGAGCTTCGGCCCCTGGGTGATGGGGCGCGATGCAGAGGTGCTCGATGTGGTCACCTCCGCCAATGTGGCCTGCGGTGTGCACGCCGGGGATTGGGATGTCATGGCTCAGACCATGGCGGCGGCAGCGGCGCGCGGCGTTGGCATTGGCGCGCATCCGGGCTTTCCCGACCTTCAGGGATTTGGCCGCCGCAAGATGCATTTGCCACACGCCAGCCTGGCGCATCTGGTGCAATATCAGGTGGGCGCTGCGCAAGCGATGGCGCGGGCCGCGGGCACTGAAGTGCGACACCTGAAACTGCATGGTGCGATGGCAAATATGGCATCGGCCGATCGTGACATGGCACTGGCGTGCTACGAGGCGGCGCTGGCGGTCGCGCCGGACATCATCATCATGGTGATGGCGGGCACCCAGCAGCAGGCCGCAGCCGAGGCGCTGGGCTGCAATGTGGCCTGCGAGATATTTGCGGATCGCGCCTATAATGCAGATGCCACCCTGGTTGACCGCTCGCAGCCCGGTGCGGTGATCCACGACGCGGATCTGGCAGGGCAGCGGATCACGCGGATGGTCAAGGATGGTGCGATTCACGCTGAGGACGGCAGCCGCATACCAGCGCGGATCGACACGATTTGCCTGCATGGCGACACGCCCGAGGCGCTGGACATTGCCCGCAGCGTGCGCAGCAGACTGGAAGAGGCAGGGATCACCTTGCGCAGTTTTGCCGGGGCACCGCTCTGACCCTTTGGGTCTCGCGATCCATTGTACAATTTTGCAGCCGGCAAAGGTGCCGCGGCCTGCCGCTTTCCATCCGATAGCCAGCTAACACGATACCGGTTCAGACCACGCGAATGAACCGTGTGGTCTGTGTGTTCAGGCCCCGCAGGCCGTGACCCAGGCGCGGGTTCTGGCCTCGGGGTCTTCGGCGCTCTGAATGTCGGTTGACACGGCGACGCAGTCAGCACCTGCTGCAAACACCGCGTGCAAGCGCTCGATCACCAGCCCGCCGGAGACGACAAGCGGCACATCGCCAAAGGTCTGTTTCCAGCGTTTCAGTTGTTCAAGCGGCTGATTTCCTTCGGATTCCCGCGAGAGCGCGCGTAGATCCAGCGCCACATAAGCCGGGGACAGCGTCAGGGCGTGCTTCAGTTCCGTGTCATCGCCGACGTCCACCCCATAACGCACTCCTGCGCGATGAAGGGCGTCCGTATCAGCCTCCGCCAGATCCTGTTGCGTCAGATGTACAAAGTCACAGTTCAGATCGAGTGCCGCCTGCCAATGCCGGTGGATCACCAGCTGCGCGTCGTGAACAGCGCAGAAATCCCGTGCGCGGGCGATCTGGCGGCGAACTTCGGCCTCTGGTTGCCCCTCGATCCTCAGCTGCACCAGATCCGCACCCTGCGGCACCAGCAACTCCACCCGGCCCACATGCCCGACAATCAGATAGAGCCCTTCTATCCTGCGCTCTCCGCAAAGCCCGCTGTGGGCATTAAGGCCGCGGAAGTGCCGTGCCTGAACCGCGCGGGTCATGTCTCGGCCTCACTCGGTTCTGATGTCGCGTCCGCCACCGGCACATAAAGCGCGCCGCCCTCGCGGAACTTCGCCGCCATTGCCTCGAACCCCTCTTTTTGGGCCTCGGCGCGGATGTCATGGCTGATCCGCATGGAGCAGAACTTCGGCCCGCACATCGAACAGAAATGCGCCACCTTATGCGCCTCTTTCGGCAGGGTCTCATCGTGGAAACTCTGTGCGGTCTCCGGGTCCAGCGACAGGTTGAACTGATCCTCCCAGCGAAACTCGAACCGCGCGCGGGACAGCGCATCATCACGCCGCTGCGCGCCGGGCAGACCCTTGGCCAGATCGGCGGCATGGGCGGCAATCTTGTAGGTGATGACGCCGGTTTTCACATCATCGCGGTCCGGCAGGCCCAGATGTTCCTTGGGCGTCACATAGCAGAGCATCGCGCAGCCAAACCAGCCGATCATCGCCGCGCCAATCCCAGACGTGATGTGATCGTACCCCGGCGCAATATCCGTCGTGAGCGGCCCCAGCGTGTAAAACGGCGCCTCGTGGCAGCACTCCAGCTGCTTGTCCATGTTCTCCTTGATCTTGTGCATGGCCACATGGCCCGGCCCTTCGATCATCACCTGGCAATCCTTGGCCCAGGCGACCTTGGTCAGCTCGCCCAGCGTTTCCAGCTCGGCAAATTGCGCGGCGTCATTGGCGTCCGCGATCGAACCCGGACGCAACCCGTCGCCCAAGGAAAACGACACATCATAGCGGCGGCAGATATCGCAGATCTCCTCGAAATGCTCGTAGAGGAAGCTCTCCTTGTGATGATGCAGGCACCATTTGGCCATGATCGACCCACCGCGCGACACGATCCCGGTGACGCGTTCCACGGTCATTGGCACCATATGCAGCCGCACGCCCGCGTGGATGGTGAAATAGTCGACTCCCTGTTCCGCCTGTTCGATCAGCGTGTCGCGGAACACCTCCCAGGTCAGATCTTCGGCAATGCCATTGACCTTCTCCAGCGCCTGATAGATCGGCACGGTGCCGATGGGCACGGGGCTGTTGCGGATGATCCATTCGCGTGTGTTGTGAATATTGCGGCCCGTGGACAGGTCCATCACCGTATCGGCGCCCCAGCGGATCGCCCAGACCAGTTTGTCCACCTCTTCCTCCATCGAGGAGGTCACGGCGGAGGTGCCCATATTGGCGTTGATCTTCACCTTGAAATTGCGGCCGATGATCATCGGCTCCAGCTCCGGATGGTTGATGTTGGCGGGGATGATGGCGCGTCCTGCGGCGATCTCTGCACGCACGAATTCCGGCGTCACATAGTCTGGGATATTGGCCCCGAAATCCTCCCCATCGCGGCTGCCATGGCAGGGCGACAGCTCACGCAGCTGGTTCTCGCGGATGGCGATATACTCCATCTCCGGCGTGATGATTCCCGCCCGCGCATAGGCCAGCTGCGTCGGGGCGGCATCGCCCTTGCCCCGCAGGGGCGCGGGCCGCACCGGGAACTCCGGCACCAGCCGGTCGCCCGCGACAAAGCCGTTGTCCGCAGGGGTAACATCGCGGCCCTGATAGTCTTCCACGTCGCCCCGGGCCTTGATCCACGCGGCGCGCACGGGCGCCAGACCCTCGCGAATATCGGTCAGGATTTCGGGATCCGTATAGGCCCCGGAACTGTCATAGACCGGCAGCGGCGCCTCGCCAGCGGTCGGATGGGTCGCAATCTCGCGCATCGGCACGCGGATGTCTGCATGCATTTCGCCTGCCACATAGATCTTGCGCGACGCAGGCAATGCGCCCGTCGTGACCTTTGGGGTGATCTTGGGGTTGGGGACGTTCATCTTGGTGCTCCTCGAGTCCATTCTCAAAAAGACACCAATTGAGCCGGGCCGGAGGAAAACGGGGCAGGGGGTACAGATCCCGCCGTGTCAGAGCAGAGGCACCCACCTGTACCGGGCGGGCGCGACTGTCCTAGCTTCCTACGCCAGTATCAACTGGGTCAGGTTCTAAGGGTCGCGTCACCGGGATTTCTCCCCGTCTGCCTCTCAGTCCCCTCGGCGGGACTCCCCTGCGTAGCCCTAGGGGTAGGGGAGGGCACAGCGTGTCGTCAAGGGGTTTCTCGCCGCCGGGAGTGGCATCCATCACAGGCGCACCTATCGCGCAAAACGTGCTTCTATCAAAGCTGAGCGGCGAGAAATTGCGCGGAGCGTCAGATGCCTGCGCGCTTGCGACTCATTTCATATATTATCTATAAAATACAGATTCACCCACGGCGTGTGCCGTTCCACCTATTCCAGCGAGGTTTTTCCATGCTCGATACGCCCCCTATCCGCACCAACTGGACCCGGGAAGAGGCGGAGGAGATCTACGCCCAGCCCTTCATGGATCTGCTGTTTCAGGCCCAGAGCCTGCACCGCCAGATGTTTGATCCCAACGCGGTGCAGAAATCGCGCCTGCTGTCGATCAAGACCGGCGGCTGCGCCGAGGATTGCGCCTATTGCTCGCAATCCGCCCGCAATGGCGCGCAGCTGCCGGCTTCAAAACTGATCGAGGTGCAGCGGGTGATTGCCGAGGCCAAGAAGGCCCGCGATGCCGGCGCCACCCGCTACTGCATGGGGGCCGCCTGGCGTGGGCCCAAGACCCGCGACATGGAGCAGCTGGAGGCGATGATCGAAGGCGTCAAGGCGCTGGGGATGGAGACCTGCATGACCCTGGGCATGCTGGAGCAGGATCAGGTGCTGCGCCTGCGGGATGCGGGTCTCGATTACTACAATCACAACATCGACACTTCGGAGCGCTACTACCCGGAGGTCATCACCACCCGCAGCTTTGCCGACCGGATCGACACGTTGGCCCGGGTGCGCGAGGCGGGGATCAACGTCTGCTCCGGTGGCATTCTCGGCATGGGCGAAGAACGCGGCGACCGGATCGACATGCTGCTAAGCTTGGCCACGTTGCCGGAACATCCCCAGTCGGTGCCGATCAACATGCTGATTCCGATGGCGGATACGCCACTGGCAGACACACCCCCGCTCGATCCGATCGAATTTGTCCGCACCATTGCTCTGGCCCGCATCCTGATGCCCCGCGCGCATGTGCGGCTCTCGGCCGGGCGTACCGAGATGAGCGATGAGCTGCAGGCGATGTGCATCTTTGCCGGGGCCAACTCGATCTTCATGGGCGATACGCTCCTGACTGCCGACAACCCCGAGGAAGACGCGGACGAGGCGCTGTTTGACCGGCTGGGTTTGCGCGCGATGGCGGCGGGCAGTCACGGCACGCGTTAAGGGGGGCTGTGATGGGCGGCTGCGACATCAGCCCCGCCCCACGGCCACTGGCGGGGCGGGCGTTTCCGCGCTATCCTGCGTGTCGCGCAGACGATATGCAAAGGACGATCCCATGCAGCTTGCCTATGTAATGACCGCCGAACGCGGCGCCACCGACCGCCTGCTGACCGCACTTGCGGAACGGCTGGCGGAAAAGGGCATCCGCACCGCCGGCATCGTGCAAACCAACACCGAATGCTACGACAATAAACTCTGCGACATGGATGTGCGTGTCCTGCCGGAGGGCGAGACTATCCGCATTTCGCAATCTCTGGGCGAGGGCGCCCGCGGCTGCCGTCTCAATCCGGACGCGCTGGAGCGGGCTGTCGGCCTTGTGACGGCGGCGCTTGACAGCACGCCTGCACCCCAGGTTCTGATCGTCAATAAATTCGGCAAGCATGAGGCGGACGGGCGTGGCATGCGTCCCATCATCGGCGAAGCGCTGGCCATGGGGCTGCCCGTCGTCTCCGGCGTCAACCGGATGAATGTCGCAGCCTTTGAAGGCTTTGCCGAAGGCACGGCAACAGAAGCGGAACCGGACCTCGACGCGCTGGTCGCCTGGGTCGAGGCGGCAGTGTCGGAACCCGCCTGAAGGGCCCAGCTTATGAACCCGCCTGTCAGGGGGATTGCCTTCATCTTTTTATAAATATCTCGGGGTCCGGGGCAGCGCCCCGGCGACCGCCCCGCCGCGAAAAAAAACAGGGGCCGCGGGCGGGCAACGCACCGCCTGTAGGGCGCGCGAATATCATCTGTGCTGATCGAGAATTGGGGCCGAATGTACAAACGGCGAGCCACCATTCATCCTCGCAACACATTGATATTATGTTTGAAAGAGGAAAAATGGTGGGCGACCCTGGAATCGAACCAGGCGTGCGTCTCCGCGAGGGAGTTACAGTCCCCTGCCACACCTTGCGGCCTGTCGCCCACTGTTAGAAGCATGTTGCACCTAACGTGGAGGCGTGATTACTAGCGCACCAAACGGGCGTCAACCGGAAAAGCGCAACTTTTTTCCGCCGCCTCGAAATTTGTTTTCCGGAGCAAGCCATGAACAAGAAACCCAGCAAGAAACCCGCATGGGTGGTGGACAAGGAAAAGGCCAAGAAAGCCGCCTCGGCAGAAACTGTCTGGCTGTTTGGTCTGCACGCCGTGCGCGACGCACTGCTGAACCCAAAACGCGAAAAGCTGCAGCTTGTGGTGACCCTGAACGCCCAGAACAAGCTGGAAGAGGCCATCGCCGCATCCGGCATCACACCCGAAGTGGTCGAGCCGCGCAAATTCTCGGTGCCGATCGATCCCGGCTCGGTGCATCAGGGCGCAGCACTGGAAGTGAAGCCACTGAACTGGGGCGGGCTTGAGGACAATTGCATCGGTGCTGAAATCCCCCGGGTGCTGCTCCTGGACCGGGTGACCGATCCCCATAATGTCGGCGCCATCTTGCGCTCGGCCGAAGTGCTGGGCGCCTCGGCGGTGATCGGCACCCGCCATCATTCCGCACCGGAGACCGGCGCGCTGGCCAAAACCGCTTCTGGCGCGTTGGAACGCCAGCCCTACCTGCGCATGCGCAACCTCTCCGACAGTATCGTCGCGCTGCAGCAAATGGGCTATCTGGTGCTGGGCCTCGATGGTGAGGCCGAGGAAACCATCGAAGACGCGGTTGCCGGCCGCACCTCCGACCCGATCGCCCTGGTGCTGGGTGCCGAGGGGCCGGGCCTGCGTCAAAAGACCAAGGAAACGGTCGACAAGCTGGTCAAGATCGACGCAGCTGGCGGTTTTGGCTCGCTCAATGTTTCAAATGCGGCGGCGCTCTCCCTATATGCCTCCCTGAAGGGATAAACCCAAAGGAGAACCGGCATCGCACATAAAAGCATCCCCGGCGGAAAGATCATCAGCTGTTGCTATTGCGGCGTGCAGTCGGCCTTTGTGCCGGACAAAACCTTGCACGCGCTGGTCTGCGGCACCTGTGGCGCGCCGCTCTCCGCCCAGAAGCAACGTCCACTGGCCGACCATAAACGCGCCAAGCTGCCAAAGGTCGCCAAACCGCATAAGGCCAAGTCGTCCAAAAAGTCGAAATCCGGCGATTGGACGGTGATGGCGGCAGAGCTGGCGACCGCCAAGCTGATGAAGAAGCGAAAGAAGAAGAAAAAGAAATCCTCGTGGAAAAAGGTCTTTGATGTGATCGAGGACATCTTTGACTGACGCATTCAAAATGGTCTGTGACCTCCGGGCTGCACTTGTGCTCAACTCTCGTCACGAGATGTTCAATTTCCCGTTTCGCACCTTTTCTGCTCGCGCCGGTGCAGGCATTCTGCCGCTGAACGGTATCTGGACGGAGATCTGACTTGCTGCACCTGCGCCTGAAACACGCCCTCACCGGGTTCGGTTTTGCGATCTTTGTTGGGACGGCCTTGGCCCTTTCTCCGGCGTCGCGGGCGCAGGCGGATACGATCTATATCTCGATGCAGGACGGCATCGCCATCGGCGGGTATGATCCTGTCTCGTTTCACACAGCGGATCAGCCGAAAAAGGGAGCGCAGGATCACGCGCTTATGTGGAAAGGTGCGGTCTGGCTGTTTCACACCGCGCATAACCAATCCCGGTTCGAGGCCAACCCACGCGCCTATGCGCCGAAGTTCGGCGGGCACTGCGCCTATGGTATCGCGCGTGGGCGGGTCTTCGACGGCAATCCGATGACATGGGAAATTGTCGATGGGCATCTGTATCTCTTTCACACGCCGCGGGTCGAAGCGTTGTGGATGGCGGAGCGGACCCACATGATCCAGACCGCACATCAGGCCTGGCCGGACGTGTTGGATAAGGATTAGAGGCCTGCAGGCGTCCTGGATTCGTATAATCTGCAGTCATCAAGCCTGTGTCATATTCACAAAATTGAGATTGCCTCTTTTATTTCGGCGCAACAGCACCAGTTTGAGTAGCAGAGTGCGGCCTTGGAACCGTCGCAGATCTTTTTCACTGTCCCTCGTTCCACACCTCGCGCCCGAAGATTCTTCGGGCGCTTTTTTCATGCAGCTTCAGCAGGGGCGGGCTTCGGGCTTGCATAGGGCGCGCGGCTTGCGCACAGTCAGCCCATGTATACCGATGCACTTCTCAAGGACATTCTGACCCGCACCAAGGTGATTGCCGTGGTCGGCGTGTCTCTCAATCCGGTCCGCCCCAGCTACTATGTGGCGCGCTACCTGTCGCTCAAGGGCTATCGTGTGATCCCGGTAAACCCAGGTCACGCGGGCAAGATGCTGTTTGGCGAGACCGTTCAGGCCTCGCTGTCGGACATCGAAGGGGAGGTCGACATGGTCGATATCTTCCGCCGCCCCGAGGCGGTGCCGGCCATCGTGGAGGAGGCCTTGACGGTGTTTACGGACCTGCAGACCATCTGGATGCAGATCGGCGTGGAGCATGCCGAGGCGGCAGCGCAGGCAGAGGCGCGGGGGGTGACGGTGATCCAGAACCGCTGTCCTAAGATCGAATACCAGCGCCTGTTCGGCGAGCTACGCCAGGGCGGCTTTGCCACTGGTATCATTTCCTCCAAACTCTGAAGTCTCGCGCAGAGCAGTGGGCAGTACCGCCGCAGTGCCGACGCATCGGCATCAAGGTGGGGCTCCCGCCCGTCGGGCGCGCATGAGACATGCGCTGCGCCGGTTGGGCCCCGCGCCTTGCCTGACGGCAAGGCGCGGGGTCGGTGCCGCAGGTGTGAGCGCGCGCTGGCAGGTGCACCGGGTATGTTACAGACGGGGAGGAAGGTGCTGGGGAGGCGCTTCAGTGGCAGGTCTGCCCTGAAGCGCCTGTGCAATTCTACTGGGCAAAAGCCCGCCTCAAGGGTGAACCGCGCGTGCCGCGCGGCCGCTTCAGCGGCCCTTGACCCGGGATTGTGCCCGGGGCGGTATGTTTCGAGGTGCGGGGTCGCGGCTCAGGTTTTGGGGCGGGCTGCCTTCTCGGCGACGCCGCTCAGGCCCTGCCGGTCGGCCAGCACCTGCAGCACGTCGTCCAGTGCCACATCGCGTGCCGCCAGCATCACCAGGAAATGATAGAGCACATCTGCGCCCTCAGACGCGAGCCCTGCCTTGTCGTCCTTCACCGCCTCTATGATGGCCTCGATGGCTTCTTCGCCGAATTTCTCCGCACATTTCTCCGGCCCTTTGGACAGGAGTTTTGCGGTCCAGCTGGTGTCTGGATCGCTGCCCTTGCGGGAGAGAATGGTCTGTTCGAGGTCATGCAGCAGGGTCATCCGAGAAAATGCTCCAGTCTTGGATCTTTTATTAGAACCGCATCGATGCAGCTCCAAAACTCAGGCGCATAGCTGGTTTGAAGCACGTCGTCGCGCCCAAGGGGGGTAAAGAGGCTTATTTTGGCTTTCGCCTCATCCGACCAATCCACGAGCGTGCAGCCACCATCTGGGCCAAAGCGAACTTCGGCTTGCGCGCCCCAGCGTTGATCGGAAGAGGCACCCTCTCGCCAATCGCCACAGTAAATTGTGATGATCATGGGGACATCGGGGTGTCCGCTGGACCAACGCGCTGAGTACCACGCCAAGAAGTCGTTGCCCTGATAGAGGTCACCAGTTGCATCTGTGGTGACCGCTCGGCAGCAGTCGCACGGGGTATCGGTAGCCTGCGTCACCTTCACCTCGAGAGACTGCCAATCCATCACTGCAGCCTCATCGGGATGCCATTGGCGATCATGTGTTGCTTGGCTTCCTGCACAGTATATTCGCCAAAGTGGAAGATCGACGCGGCCAGCACCGCGCTGGCGCCCCCTTTGGTCACACCGTCAACGAGGTGATCCAGATTGCCGACACCGCCGGAGGCGATCACCGGCACATCCACCGCATCGGAAATCGCGCGGGTCATCTCGAGGTTGAAACCCGATTTGGTGCCGTCGCGATCCATTGAGGTCAGCAGGATCTCGCCTGCGCCCTTGGCGGTCACAAGGCGGGCAAACTCCACCGCGTCGATGCCGGTCTCGCGGCGCCCGCCATGGGTGAAGATCTCCCATTTTCCGGGGGCGACAGATTTGGCGTCGATGGCGCAGACGATGCACTGGCTGCCGAACTGGTCGGCGGCCTCGCGGATCACATCCGGGTTGGCGACGGCGGCAGAGTTGAACGACACCTTGTCGGCGCCGGCCAGCAGCAGCGCGCGCACGTCGTCCTTGGTGCGCACCCCGCCCCCCACCGTCAGCGGCACGAAGCATTGTTCGGCGGTGCGGCGCACCATGTCGAACATGGTGCCGCGGTTTTCATGGGTGGCGTGGATGTCGAGAAAGCAGATCTCGTCAGCGCCGGCGGCATCATAGGCGCGCGCAGCCTCCACCGGATCACCGGCATCGCGCAGGCCGACAAAGTTCACGCCCTTGACCACACGGCCATCGGCGACATCGAGACAGGGAATGAGACGGGTCTTCAGCATGCGGGTCTTATGGACCGGAACGGGCAGCGGGAAAAGAGGGCAATGCGGCGTGCAGGGCTGGTCCTTGCCGATTTTGGCGATTGACGGCCTTGTGGCTGGTGTGTGCCGGCAGGGCGAGGCAAGATCTGTGCCGATCTGAACCATACTCGTGAAGCAGGAGATTTCGATGAAAACCATTTTGACCGCCGCCGCGCTCTGCGTGATGACGGCGCTGCCGGCTCTGGCAGGCCTTGTTAAGGTTGAGAGCCGCCATTCGGTCGATGCGACGATCAACGCCTTGGAGACCGCTTTGGGTGAGGCTGGTGCGACAGTGTTTGCCCGTGTGGATCACGCCAAGGGCGCGTCTGACATTGGTGCGGAGCTGCCCGACTCGCAGATCCTGATTTTCGGCAATCCGAAGATCGGCACCCCGGCGATGCAGGCTGACATGCGTGCGGGCCTGTTCCTGCCGCTCAAGGCGCTGGCCTATGAGGATGCGGAGGGCAAGGTCTGGCTCACCTATGAGGATCCGGTGATGATGTTCAAGGGTCTGGATATCAAACCGAGCGCTGAGTTCATCGCGGTGATGACCGGCGCGCTGCAGAAACTCTCCACCGCTGCGACGCAATAGAGCAGTGATGACAGTGCCCATCGTGCCCGATGACACAGGGTTCGATGGGTGCCGCGATTTGCGGCCCGGACGGCGTCTCTATCCGTTGCTTGCAGAGGCCATGGTCCGCGTCCCCGCGCGTGAAATCCGGCGCATGGCATCGCGCACGATCAGGATATGAAACGGCATGACCACCATCAGGTAGACCCGCCCGATCCAATTGTTGCGATGCACCCATGTGGCCATGTGGATGCGCCCATCCTCGCGCCGCACGCAAATGCGGAAATTCAGGTGGCTGTCGTCGGTGCCAAGGATCAGCTCCTGCGCGTCCTCATGGGTGATAGGAAAGATCGCCCCTTCACCCGTGTTGCTGACCTCGGTCTTCAACCCGAGGGGCCGCACGATACGATTGCGCAGGGCAAGCAGGGTGCCAGCCCATTTGGGCATGCTCAGGCCAATATCGGCGGCGTCTCGCGCTGACAGGCTGCTCTGCACAGCGTAGCCATCGATAAAGTCTTCAGGCTGCACGCTCTGCCACAGGGCGGAAGCACGGGGCAGGGGGCACTTTTCGATTTTTGACATAAGGTTGGTCTCCTCTGGTTGCAGCGTCTCAGCTAAATACGCCGCAAGCCAGAGGGCGTGATGCCGCAGATCACGTGTTGAAGAGCAGAGGCGCCCCGGCGCAGAGGCCAAGGGCAAAACTCGTTCAGACGAAATCGCGGGGCCGATTGTGGTGGCAGGGGGCTCAGCCCTTCATAACCGCCAGCGCCTCGGCAAGATCAATGGCGCCGTCGTAAAGCGCGCGACCGGAGATGGCACCGTTCAGCGGCGCACCACAGGACTTGAGCGCGCGCAGATCGTCGAGCGATGAGACCCCGCCCGAGGCGATCACCGGGATCGAGACCGCATTGGCCAGCGCTGCCGTTGCATCGATGTTGGGGCCTTTCATCGCCCCGTCCCGCATGATGTCGGTGTAGATGATGGCCGCAACGCCTGCATCCTCAAAGGACCGTGCCAGATCGGTGACCTCAACGTCGGTTTCCTCCGCCCAGCCTTTCGTCGCGACCTTGCCATTGCGGGCATCTATGCCGACCGCAACCTTGCCGGGGAAGGCGCGCGCCGCCTCGCGGACCAGATCCGGGTCTTCCACCGCAACGGTGCCCAGGATCACCCGCGCCAGCCCCTTGTCCAGCCAACGCTCGATGGTGGCCATGTCGCGGATGCCGCCGCCCAGCTGTGCGGGCACCTGTGTCTGTTTCAGGATCTCTTCGACCGGTGCGGCGTTGACAGGTTCGCCCGCGAAGGCGCCGTTCAGATCGACCAGATGCAGCCATTCACAGCCCGCCGCCACGAACTCCAGCGCCTGCGCGGCGGGGTTGTCGTTGAACACGGTGGTCTTGTCCATGTCACCGTGCAGAAGCCGCACGGCCTGGCCGTCCTTGAGGTCGATTGCAGGGTAGAGGATCATCGGCTGCGCCCTTTTGGTCATGCTTGAATGCGTCGGCTGCCCTTTTGCCCAAGCTCACGGTGAATTGCAACGCGCCTGCGTGGGCCGGAGGTGCGACCGCACCCGGATAGGGCGACCCAAGGTCAGTCTTGCCTGAATGCGGCGCTGTCGGTCAGACTTCTGCCAGAATAGGGAGGACACAACCATGAAACAGATGATTGCAACCCTTGCGGTTTCACTTGGCCTGGCCGGTGCCGCGCTTGCCGCTGATCCGGCGGAGGGGACGTGGAAGACCCAGCCGGATGATGGATCCTACGCGCATGTGGCAATAGCCCCCTGCGGCAGCGCCGTCTGCGGCACGATTGCGCGGACGTTCAATGACAGCGGCGAGTATAAATCGCCCAATCTCGGCAAGACGCTGGTGATCGACATGGTGCCCCAGGGCGGCGGCGCTTACGAAGGGCAGGTCTGGCGGCCGTCCAACAACAAGATCTACATCGGCAAGATGGATCTGAACGGCGACAGCCTGCGCCTGCGGGGCTGCGTCGCGGGCGGGTTGATCTGCTCCAAGCAGACCTGGACACGGGTGAAGTAAGACCCCTCGGGTGGCGCGTTCAGAACAGCCCCATCTGCACCGGGATCGGCACGAAGCCCCGCTTCACCTGCCGGTCCCGCGTAGTCTCGAAGAGATCCTGCGCCTCATTCAGGGAGCTGCAATAGTTGCGCCGCTCCTGTCCGCCGGGCTGACCGATCGGACCTGAGGCCTGCACCACACACCAGTCGCCGAATAGCGTCTGTGTCAGGCTTAGCACCAGATAGCGGTGCTGCCCGTCCCGGTGGCTGAATTTTTCAAAGCGCAAGTACAACGTAAAACGGGCCTGACCGTTGAAGGTGGTCAGGCCCGTATGCCTTGTTGCTATGCCTATGTCCATTGCTCACGTGGCTGTCGGGGACCGAGGATGCAGGACGGATGCGGGGGCGATCAAACGGCGCCGGTATACTCGCCGCGCGCCGGGTAGTTGTTGGCGATGGCAAAATCCAGTGCCGACACCAGTTCGGAGAAATGAGGCCGGACAAACGGCATCGTCTGAACCGAGCCATAGTAGAGCGTTTGTTCCGGTGACACCATGAACAGGCCCGGCTCGGAGAACAGGGCGGGCTCTTCCAGGCCGATGGAGGTCATGCCACGCGAAGTGGAGATATAGAGCCCCCAGTCCTTGGCCACATTCAGCGGTAGATCATAGGCAAAGCGCAGGTTTTTGGCCTCGATCTTTTCCGCCATCAGGCGGGTGCGTTCTTCGCCGTCAGAGCTGATGGCGATGCAGTTGACACCACGCTCGGCAAAATCGGCCGCGCGCTTTTCGAACTCTTTCAGGTAATTGGCGCAGATCGGGCAGTGCAGGCCGCGATAAAAACAGATGACGGTGCCGCGCTCTGAGGTTTCGGTCGAGAGGTCGAAGTGACCACCGCCCAACAGGGGCAGGGACAGGGCAGGGGTTTTCTGGCGGGGGATCAACATGAGGCAGTCCTATGTGTAAGTGAGGTGATGGAGGCCGTCGAAAGGCTGAAACCTATATCGCCGAAGTTGAGGCTTGATAATTCCGAAAAACCTGACACGTTTGCCGAAGTCTTGCCAAATAGTCTTACAGGAGATGCCATGGACCGGCTTTCCAGCCTCATCTCTCGATTTCGTATGCGGGTGAATATCGCCTCTCCGTCTGAGGCGAATCTCCTGGTGCTGACATCACCCGAAGGGGCGGCGGAGACGGTGCTGTTCTGCGCACAGGCACCGTTGCTCCCGCCGCGGGACGGTGCGTGCCTCGCGCTGCGCGTGGAGTGGGCCGGGTCACATAATCCGCTGATTTCCGCGCTTCCTGCCTGGGTGGAGGTCAGATTGGCGCAGACTCCGCAGCTCGCCGCGCTTCTGACGTTGATGCGTCAGGAAGTTGAGTGCCACAGATGCGGCGCAGAATCCGTGTTGAGCAGTCTTGGTCAGGCGTTCATGGTGCGTCTGCTGCGCCATCTGATCGAGGCTGGCACGGCGGAGCCTGGGCTTTTGGCCGGGCTGTCGGACCTGCGCCTTGCGCGGGCCATCGTGTCGATGCACGACCATCCGGGGCGTTTGTGGACGACACAGGATCTGGCAACCGAAGCCGGGCTGTCTGTGTCCCGATTTTCCGAATTGTTCGCGGCCCAGGTCGGAGAAACCCCGATGGGGTATCTGCGCCGTTGGCGGTTGACCCTCGCCCGGCAGGATTTGATCCGCGGTGATCGGGTGGAGGCGGTGGCGCGTCGCTACGCCTATGAATCGCCCGAAGGGTTCACACGCGCTTTTCGCAAGGCCTACGGTGTCGCACCAGTCTCCCTCAGGCATAGCGCCGCCTGAGGGGAGGGGTGCGTTTGGCTCTCCTGCGGCGTGTTGTGCAAAACAGGGGCTGGCGTGTGGCGGTCCACGTCTTTGTGTGACGTGATGGCCAAACGCCGCGCGCCCGCCCCTCGATGGGGCGGGCGCGCGGGCCTGCCGGTGGCGCGCATGCGGCCAAGGGCCCCATGCGCGCGCCGCCCTTACGGGCGGCAGGCGTCCAGATCAGAGCAGGTTGTCAGGGGGTCCAGGTGAGGAAGTTGCCGATCATCCTGAGGCCCACATGCTGGCTCTTCTCCGGGTGAAACTGCATGCCGAGCATGGTGTCGCGCCCGATCACCGCCGTGACATCGCCCGCATAATCGACATGCGCCAGACGTTCAGCGGGATTGGCGACGCGGAAATGATAGCTGTGCACGAAATAACAGTGATCGCCCGTGGAGATGCCATCAAACACCGGGTGGGGGTGGTCGATCACCAGATCGTTCCAGCCCATATGGGGCACTTTCAGGCGCGCGTCCTCAGGCGTGATCTTAACCACGTCGCCGCCGACCCAGCCAAGGCCCGGCGTCTCGGAATATTCGTGACCCGTCGTGGCCATCAACTGCATGCCGACGCAGATCCCGAGGAAGGGGCGGCCCTTCACCTCTACGGCTTCGACCATCGCGTCATAAATGCCTTTGTGGCCGCGCAGTTCCGTCGCGCAGGCGGGAAAGGCACCGTCTCCCGGCAGCACCAGCCGGTCAGCGCGCGCCACCACGTCGGCATCGGACGTCACCACCACCTCGCCTGCGCCCACCTCGGCTGCCATGCGCTGAAACGCTTTTTCGGCGGAGTGCAGGTTACCGGATTCGTAGTCGATGATGGCGGTCAGCATAGGAAGACGTCCTCATTGTCATGCGCCCCTGAAGTGGCGGGAAACCGCGCGAGGGTCAAGAGGCGCAGGGGATCACGTGGTGCCCGATGTTCCCAGCGCATTCAGCAAGCCGAGGATCTGGTCAAACAGCCCGTCCTCCAGCGGCCCACCCGGCGCGCCGAATTCGCCCGCCAGGCTCAGCATGGTGAAGCCATGGATCAGCGACCAGACCTGCAGCTCGATCACCCGCGCAGTGGTGCCCTCGGGGACAAAGGGCGCGCAGACCTCGCGCAGGATCTGATAGGCGTCTGCGTCTTCGCGCGCACCACCGGGCACCAGCCCCGCCAGCCCCCGGTCGCCAAAGATCACCCGCAGGATGCCACCATGATCGACGCCAAACTGCAGGTATCCCCGGCAAATCGACTTGAGTTGCCCGCGCGCGCTTTGGTCACCCTGCGCGCGCGCCTCGCGCATGTAGTTGGAAAAGATCCGAAATCCTTCAGCCGCAATCGCCGCCTTCAGCCCCGCAAGCCCGTCGAAATGATGCGCCGGAGCGGCATGGGAGACACCGGCCCGCGCAGCGCATTTGCGCAAGGTCAGCGCCTCTATCCCGCCCTCTTCCAAGAGGTCGATCCCGGCGCGCACCAAGGTGTTGCGCAGGTTTTTCGGCTGGGCGTGGGAAGAGGGGGATGAGGCCGTCATGAAGGCAGGATCGATGAGGAGCTTGACGGTGTCAAGTTTGATCACTACTTTACAGTGTCAAGTTGGCCGTAGAGGAGTCAAAGCATGACACGTCACTTCTGGACCGGGCGCCGCCTCGCATGGGGGCTCGGCACACTCTGGGTGCTGTCTGTTCTGATTGCGCTGGGATCGCTGCGGTTCCTCGTGGCGGAGATTTCACTGGTGATGCCGGCGATGGTGCATCACCTGCTGGCGCGTCCGGTGGTGCTGTACCTGCATATCGGGCTGGCGCCGGTGGCTCTGGGGCTGTTGCCGGTGCAGTTTTCGCACCGATTGCGTGGCAGACGTCCGGGCCTGCACCGATGGGGTGGTCGGCTCTATGCGCTGTGCGTTCTGATGTCCGGGCTTGCCAGCCTGTGGCTGGCGTATACCACGGCCGAAGGCGTGGTGGCGGGGCTTGGTTTTGCGCTGCTGGCGGTGGTCTGGCTGGCAACTACGGCGATGGCGGTGATCGCCGCCCTGCAACGGAGGTTTGCCCAGCACAGGGCCTGGATGATCCGCTCTGCGGCCCTGACGTTGGCAGCGGTGACATTGCGGCTTTATCTGCCCATCGGCATGACGACTGTGGGGTTTGAGGCCAGTTACCCTGTGATCGCATGGATCTGCTGGGTGCCAAATCTATTGGCGGCAGAGTGGCTGCTGCGCCGTGAGGTGCACGGGGCCGTGTCTGCGGGGTGAGCGCTGCACCAACGCATGTATTTAAAGCGAAAAGGCCCGGGCTGTGCCGGGCCTTCGCATCAGAAAACACCCTGAGAGGGCTCAGAGCGCGCCTTTGGTTGAGGGCACGGCGTCGGCCTTGCGCGGGTCGACCTCAACGGCGGTGCGCAGCGCGCGGGCCACGGCCTTGAATGCGGCCTCGGCGATGTGGTGGCTGTTCACCCCATGGATCTGGTCGATGTGCAGGGTGATGCCGCCATGGGTCGCAAGCGCCTGAAAGAACTCGCGCACCAGTTCGGTGTCGAAAGTGCCGATTTTTTGCGTCGGCAGATTCACATTCCACACAAGGAAAGGTCGGGCCGAAAGGTCCAGCGCGGCACGCACCTGTGCGTCATCCATCGGCAAGTGGCACTCGCCGTAGCGGTTGATGCCCTTCTTGTCGCCAAGCGCCTGCACCAGCGCCTGACCCAGCGCGATTCCGGTGTCTTCGACGGTATGGTGGTCGTCGATGTGGTAGTCGCCCTTCGCGCGGATGGTCATATCGATCAGCGAGTGGCGCGACAGCTGGTCCAGCATGTGGTCAAAAAAGCCAACGCCGGTCTGATTGTCATATGTGCCGCTGCCGTCGAGGTTGACGGAGACGGAGATCTCCGTCTCGGCGGTGGAGCGGGAAACCTGGGCTGTGCGCATGGTGAAATCCTCATTCTGTCGGCTAGGCTTATAGGGTGCGGGGTGGCGCAGGCTCAAGGGGGATCGCAGGATTGCTGTGCCTCTGCAGTGCCTTTGTGGCGCATCAGGGGCGCTCAGGGGTGGGATTGCCCTTTTTCGCGCTGCATGCGAGGTTGCCGGGCAACCAGACCTGACAGAAGCTGAGGCGAGAAATGTCCACCTGCGTCTTTATCCAGATCCGCTGCAAACCCGGCACCACCTATAAGGTGGCCGAGGATATTGCGCTGCATGAGATCCATTCGGAGCTTTATTCCACCAGCGGGGAGTATGATCTGCTGATGAAGCTCTACATCCCCTCGGGCGAGGATGTGGGCAAATATATCAACGACCACCTGTTGCAGATCCCCAATATCGAGCGGTCGCTGACGACGATGACGTTCAAGGTTTTCTGAGGGTTGCCAAAAGGAGCGCCTTGCGGCGCGCAGGTTGCGCTTTTCCTTGTAGGAAAAGCCTGTTTCGAGGCGCTGCCTCGGGCTCCGGGATATTTGGAGTTAGAAGAGGAAAGGCGCCCGTTTTGGTCGGGGCGCCTTTTGTTTTAGGTCAGCTACTCAAGAGGCCTTCGGATTTTAAGGCCTCATAGGCGGTGTCGACGCCTGTCTTGGTGCGTTTGAGCATCTCGTCCACCTCAGGTTTTGTGATGATCAGCGGCGGGCAGAAGGCGAGCGCGTTTCCGGCCACGGCGCGCAGGATCAGGCCTGCGTCCTGGCAGGCTTTGACTGCCAAAGCACCGCCTTTGCCGCCGGCAATTGTTGCGCCGGTGGTCTTGTTGGAGACCAGTTCGAGCGCCGCGATCAGGCCTTTGCCGCGCACCTCACCCACCAGCGGGTGATCGGTGAAGATCTCGCGCAGCTGCTCTTGCATATAGGCGCCCACTTCGGCGGCGTGGTCAAAGATCTTGTCGCGTTCGTAGATTTCCAGCGTTTTTAGGGCGGCGGCACAGGCGGCGGGGTGGCCGGAGTAGGTATAGCCGTGGCCAAAAACGCCGACCTCATTGGTCTGATCCACCATCGCCTTATACATCCAGCCGGGAATGACCGAGGCGGAGATCGGGAAATAGGCCGAGGACAGCTGTTTGGCAAAGGTCATCAGGTCCGGCTTGATGCCCATGGTGGTGCAGCCGAAATCCGCGCCTGTGCGACCAAAGCCACAGATGACCTCATCCGCCCAGATCAGGATGTCATGTTTGCGCAGGAGCGCCTGCAGCCCCTCGTAGTAGCCTTCGGGGGGGACGATCACGCCGGAGGCTCCGGTGATCGGCTCTACGATCATCGCGGCGATGGTGTCGGGGTCTTCGGTGAGGATCTGGTCTTCAAGGTTTTGCAGGATGCGTTCGACAAACTGCGCCTCGGTCTCGTTGCCCTGACGGCCAGTGTAGTAATGCGGCGCATCGGCGCGCAGGATCGACAGCGCCTCCAGCGGGGCGTCGAAATGGGCGAGGTTGGCGGGCAGGGAGGTCAGCGAGCCCGCCGCCACCGTCACGCCATGGTAGCCGCGCTCGCGGGTGATGATCTTGCGCTTTTCCGGCTTGCCGATCGCGTTGAAGTAATAGCGCAGCATCTTGTAGTGGCTGTCATTGGCATCCGAGCCGGAGTTGCCAAAGAAGAAATAGGCATCCTCCACCGGCACCATTGCCTTGAGCGTCTCGGCCAGTTGCATCACCGGCGCGTGGGTCTTGCCGCCGAATGTGTGCTGGAAGGGCAGGCGGTTCAGCTGGTCGGTGATCGCCTCCACCACCTCGGTGTTGGAATAGCCCAGCGAGGTACACCACAGGCCCGCGAGACCTTCGATGTATTCCTTGCCGGTGTCGTCATAGACGTAGATCCCCTCACCATGGGTGATGCAGAGCTGCTCCGTCGCGGTGAAATTCGTCGTCGGGTAGATCACGCTCGCCATCTGGCCAATCCTTTGCTGTCACAGGTTGGGACAAGGATTGGCGCGCATTTGAGAGTCAGTCAAAGGATTTTGATCAAAAATCACAAGCGCCTGTTCTGAAAAGCGAAAAGCCGCATCTGATGATGCGGCCTTTTCGGTTCCAAATGGAGCGGGCGAGGCGATTCGAACGCCCGACCCTAACCTTGGCAAGGTTATGCTCTACCCCTGAGCTACGCCCGCGCTGCCATTTGGTGAGCCGGGGTTTAGGCAATCCCGCCAAAGGCTGCAAGCGGAAAATTTGCGCATCACAGCAAAAACTTCTGTGTGTCGTCAGGGGCGGAGGATGCGGAATGAGGCGCCAGAAAAGCGAAAGGCCACATCCGAAGATGTGGCCTTTTCGATTTCGAATGGAGCGGGCGAGGCGATTCGAACGCCCGACCCTAACCTTGGCAAGGTTATGCTCTACCCCTGAGCTACGCCCGCGCTACCATTCGGTGAGCCGTGATTTAGGCAATCCTGCCGTAGGCTGCAAGGGAAAAATGCGAATTGGGTGAATTTGTTGGCAAGGCTCTGCATCTTGGCGCTGAGCGCAGGCTGCTGCCAGACGACAAAAGCGAAAGGCCGCATCCGAAGATGCGGCCTTTTCGGTTCCGAATGGAGCGGGCGAGGCGATTCGAACGCCCGACCCTAACCTTGGCAAGGTTATGCTCTACCCCTGAGCTACGCCCGCTTACCTATTCGGTGAGCGGGATTTAAGAAATCTCGACAGGGGCTGCAAGCAGAAAATGCGAGGAGGGACTATTTCGCCGCCTCCCGTCTTTAAGGGCCGGGATTTTGGCTGCAGTAAAAAGGTTCCATGCAGATTTGCAGGGCAGCGCGCGAGTGGCGGGATTATGCAGACGGGAGGCTGGGAAAACGGCAGTTTTTTACCGGCTTTATGGTCGCTCGCACGCAGTTGGGGCACAGAGGTTGTGGTGACATTCATGGAGCCCATGTTCTCCACACAGCGAAAGGCTGCAATAAATGGAGACAACATCATGAAGCGCATCATCCTCGCATCTACCCTGTCGATCTCGGCCTCCGCAGCGGTGGCTGGCAATCTGGACGAGCCGGTTGTCGAGCCTGCACCAGCCGCCCCGGCCCCTGTGGTCACGGCTGCGCCGGACACCGATTGGACCGGCTTCTACGGCGGTCTGCAATACGGACAGGGCGAAGCGGACCTGTCGCAGGGCGGCGCCTCTGCATCCGAAGATTTTGACGCCTTTGGTATTCACGGCGGTTATAACCACGACTTCGGCCGCTATGTGGTCGGCGGTGAGCTGATGTATGACGACATCAGCGGCGACAATGGCGGCGACGGCGATATGACCTCGCTGCGCGCCCGCGCCGGCATGGATCTCGGACGGTTCATGCCATATGTGACCGCAGGCGTGTCGCATCTGTCGCTCGCCTCCGGCGGTGCCGATATTTCCGAGAACGCGTTCACCTATGGTGTGGGTGCGGAATACCTCGTCAGCGAGCGGTTCAGCGTCGGTCTTGAGTACACCAAGAGCGACTTCAGCGATATTCCGGCGGGCGAACTCGACACCGACAAGGTGCAGTTGCGCGCCTCCTACCGGTTCTGATCGACCGCAGCACCGATCCGGTGTGGATCGGTATGCGTCGTGGCATAAAAGAAGAGGGGCGGTCTCTAACCGCCCCTCTTTGCATTCTGGATCTGTGTTTGGCGTCTGAACGCTGACGCGCGGCCTTACTCCAGCTCGACCAACAGGTCCTTGGCGTCGATCTGGCCACCGGGCTGGACGTGTACGGCCTTCACCACCGCGTCGCGCTCGGCATGCAGGCCGGTTTCCATCTTCATCGCCTCGATGGTCAGCAACAGGTCGCCGTCTTTCACCTTCTGGCCTGGTTGCACCCCGATGGAGGCCACAACCCCCGGCATCGGCGCGCCGATGTGATCCGCGTTACCAACCTCGGCCTTGGGGCGGGCGGCGGTGGAGGATTTCACCAGACGATTCGGCACGCGAATGACGCGGGGCTGGCCGTTCAGTTCAAAGAACACCTTCACTTCACCCTGTTCATCGGTCTCGCCGATGGCCTGCAGGCGAATTTCCAGCTTCTTGCCCGGATCGATCTCGGCGGTGATCTCGTCGCCGGGCTCCATGCCGTAAAAGAAGGTCTGCGTCGGCAGAGCACGGACCGGACCGTATTGGCGGTGGCGGCCCATGTAATCCAGGAAGACCTTGGGATACATCAGATAGCCATTGAGATCCTCGTCATCGACGGTGAGGCCTTCCAGCTCCTTCGACAGATCCGCGCGGGTGCTTTCGATATCCACCGGCTCCAGATGCGCACCGGGGCGTTCGGTGTTCGGGGCCTCGCCCTTCAGCACCTTCTTGACGATGCCGTCGGGGAACCCACCCGGAGGCTGGCCGAGGTTGCCGCGCATCATGTCCACCACCGAGTCGGGGAAGGAGACGTCGGATTTCGGGTCTTCGACCTGCGCGCGGGTCAGGCCCTGAGAGACCATCATCAGCGCCATGTCACCGACCACCTTGGACGAAGGTGTCACTTTCACGATGTCACCGAACATCTGGTTCACATCGGCATAGGTCTGGGCGACCTCGTGCCAGCGCTCCTCCAGGCCAAGGCTGCGCGCCTGTGCCTTGAGGTTGGTGAACTGGCCGCCGGGCATCTCGTGCAGATAGACCTCGGAGGCCGGCGCCATCAGGCCGCTCTCGAACGCTGCATATTGCGCGCGCACGTTTTCCCAGTATTCCGAGATTTCGCGGATGTTGCCGATGTCCAGACCGGTGTCGCGGTCGGTGTTCTTCAGCGCCTCCACGATGGACCCCAGACAGGGCTGCGAGGTGCCGCCAGAGAAGGCATCCATTGCCGCATCCACCGCATCGACGCCCGCATCCGCAGCCGCCAGAATGGTCGCGCCCGCAATGCCGGAGGTGTCATGGGTGTGGAAGTGGATCGGCAGGCCGACCTCTTCCTTCAGCGCCTTGATCAGCAGTTTGGCAGAGGCCGGTTTCAACAGCCCCGCCATGTCCTTCAGGCCCAGCACATGGGCGCCCGCCGCTTCCAGTTCCTTGGCCATGCCGACGTAGTATTTCACGTCGTATTTGGCGCGCTCGGGATCAAGGATGTCGCCGGTATAACAGATGGTGCCTTCGCAGATCTTGCCGCTCTCCACCACGGCGTCCATGGCGACGCGCATGTTCTCGACCCAATTGAGGCTGTCAAAGACGCGGAAGACGTCGATGCCTTTGGCGGCTTCCTTGACGAAGAACTGCACCACATTGTCGGGATAGTTGGTGTAACCCACCCCGTTGGAGGCGCGCAGCAGCATCTGGGTCATCAGGTTCGGCATTGCCTCGCGCAGGTCGCGCAGACGCTGCCAGGGGCATTCCTGCAAGAAACGATAGGCCACATCGAACGTCGCCCCGCCCCAGCACTCGACCGAGAACAGCTGGCTGAGGTTTTGCGCATAGGCAGGCGCCACCTTGATCATGTCATGGCTGCGCATGCGGGTGGCCAGCAGGGACTGGTGGCCATCGCGCATGGTGGTGTCGGTAAGCAGCAACTGCCGCTGCGCCGTCATCCAGTCCGCGACGGCCTTGGCGCCCTTCTGCTCCAGCAGGTTGCGGGCACCATAGGGGGTGTTGCCCTTGTCGACCTTGGGCGCGCGCGGCTCCTTCAGGTCGGGATGCGGCGCGGCGCGGCCCTCGGTTTCCGGGTGACCGTTGACGGAGATATCCGCGATATAGGTCAGCACCTTGGTGCCGCGGTCGCGGCGCTTGGCAAAGTGGAACAGCTCCGGCGTCTCGTCGATGAACTTGGTGGTGTATTCATTCGACAGGAAGGTCGGATGCTTCAGCAGGTTCTCGACAAAGGCGATGTTGGTGCTGACACCGCGCACCCGGAATTCGCGCAGCGCGCGGTCCATACGGGCGATCGCCTTCTCCGGCGTTGGCGCCTTGGCCGTCACCTTGGTCAGCAGGCTGTCATAGTACCGCGTGATCACGCCGCCCGCATAGGCGGTGCCGCCATCCAGACGGATGCCCATGCCGGTGGCAGAGCGATAGGCCGTGATGCGGCCATAGTCGGGGATGAAGTTGTTGAGCGGATCCTCGGTGGTGACGCGGGTCTGCAGCGCGTGGCCGTTGAGGGTGATCTCGTCTTGGCTGGCCTTGCCGGTGGCCTCTGCCAGCGTCTTGCCCTCGGCAATCAGGATCTGTGCCTGCACGATGTCGATGCCGGTGACTTCTTCGGTGACGGTGTGTTCCACCTGCACCCGCGGGTTCACCTCGATGAAGTAGAACTTCTCCGTCTCCATATCCATCAGGAATTCGACGGTACCGGCGCATTCATAGTTCACATGTTGGCAGATCTTGCGGCCCAGATCGCAGATCTCGGTCCGTTGCGCATCCGTCAGATAGGGCGCAGGCGCGCGTTCCACGACCTTCTGGTTGCGGCGCTGCACGGAGCAGTCGCGCTCAAACAGATGGTAGATCTCGCCGTGCTTGTCGCCGAGGATCTGCACCTCGACGTGACGGGCGCGGGTGATCATTTTCTCCAGATAGCCCTCGCCATTGCCGAATGCGGCTTCGGCCTCGCGGCGACCTTCCAGAACCTTCTCTTCCAGCTCGTCCTCAGAGTGGATCGGACGCATGCCGCGTCCGCCGCCCCCCCAGGAGGCCTTCAGCATCAGGGGATAGCCGACCTCACCCGCTTCCTTGCGGATCGCGTCCATGTCGGTGCCCAGCACCTCGGTGGCGGGAATGACCGGCACACCGGCCTCTACGGCCACGCGACGGGCGCTGGCCTTGTCGCCCAAGGCGCGCATGGTCTCGGCCTTCGGGCCGATAAAGGTGATGCCGTTGCGCGCGCAGGCGTCCACGAAATCGGGGTTTTCCGACAAGAGGCCATAGCCCGGGTGGATCGCATCAGCACCGCATTCCTTGGCGACGCGAATGATCTCGTCGATGGAGAGATAGGCCGCGACAGGGCCGAGGCCCTCGCCGATGCGATAGGCTTCATCCGCCTTGAAGCGGTGCAGGCCCAGTTTGTCCTCCTCCGCATAGACGGCGACGGTGCGTTTGCCCATTTCGTTGGCGGCGCGCATCACACGGATGGCGATCTCACCACGGTTGGCAATCAGGATTTTGTTGAACTCAGTCATCTTTCCCCCGAGGTCTTTATGGGTTGGGCAAGTGGTGAAGGCTGTATGACACGCGGACCATTTGGTCCTCTGGGTGTCTGCGGCATGATTGCGCTCACTTGCGCCCCTTTTCTTGAATTCCGGCAGGTGGGCGTGCCGAAATGCGAAATTGAAGCCGAGAACTCCCGGCTTTTGCCGCCACGGCAGGCCGTTTGGGAAGGCGGGCTGGCGATGTTGTACCGAGCGATCGCGCTTGGTGCACGCATTTTTTTGCACTGCAGCATTTTGAGGGTCGCCTTTCGAGCGTTAACCACTCTTTCGGATAGGACTTCTATTCGAGCGTATTTCGGATAAATTTTAATCAACATCGACGGATCAGTCAGAAGCGATCCTCCAGACCACCGCAAAGCAAGGTCACACGCTCAACGAAACGAAGGACTCAACAGATGCATCGCTTCATTTATGCCAGCACCGCTTCCCGTGACCTTACCGCGCAGCAGATCGCGGACATTGCGGGGGCCTGTCACCGGAACAACCGGCGCGCGGGTCTGACGGGGCTGCTGGTGGTGCATCAGGGCCGGTTCCTGCATATCCTCGAAGGCGACGAAGCCGCAATTCGCCGCCGTGCGCAGATGATTCAGGACGATCCGCGACACCGGGATTTCGAGGTGATCGAAGCCTGCGAGATCCAGATGCGCGCCTTTGACGACTGGACTTTCGTGCATGAGACACCCGCAGCACTGCCGCTCCTTGGCAACGAAAGGGTGAAACCGCTGCGTGATCTGATGCCGATCAACAGCCCGTTTCGCGGCAATGATCTTGCGGTCCGTCACAAGGTTCGTGATTTTCTGGCCAGCTTCAAACAGCTTCTGGCGGCTTAGGCCAAAAGAAATTTTACCACCAGTCTGACCCGGGGGGGAACGGCGGGGGATGGCGCGGTCCTTGGGCGAGGATCGCGCCTTTTCTGTAGTTTGGGCGCAGTCAGTCCAGGTTCAGGCGCTTCAGATCGCGTGCGGATTTCAAATCGGAAATGCCCAATTGCCCCATGTTCGCAGCCAGATCCTTGGTCAGCATGTCGGTCAGATGCGCAGGTCCGCGTGCGCCCAATGCGGCAAGCGCATAGTGCCATGCGCGCCCCATCATCACGAAATCTGCGCCAAGCGCCATGGCGCGCAGGATGTCCAGCCCGCCCTCGATCCCGCTGTCGAGGATCAGCGGCAGCGGGGTGGCTGCTCGGATTTCCTCCAGAACCTCGATCGGGGCGGGGGCCGCATCGAACTGGCGCCCCGCATGGTTGGAGATCCAGATCGCATCAGCGCCCGCAGCCTCCAGCCGGGGGACATCTTGCGCATTCAGCACGCCTTTTACCACCAGCGGCCCGTCCCAATGATCGCGCAGCCAGTCAAGATAGTCCCAGTCCGGCGCAGTGCGCAGCAGATAGCCAATATGCGCCGTGGAGGACAGGGCGGAGGCGGCGGCACCCTCAATGTATTTGTCCAGCGTGCGCATGTGGGGCATGCCGCCATCGCCCTTGTGTTGCATCGCCATGCCCAGGGCCCAGGTCGGGCGCTGCGCCACCTGCGCCAGCAGGCGCGGGGTCAGCCTTGGCGGTTGTGTCAGGCCAGATCTGACCTGGCGTTCCCTGCGCGAGGCCACCGGCACATCCACCGTCAGCACCAGCACCTTGAACCCGGCATCGCGCGCACGGGCCAGCATGTCCTTACGGATGGTCTCGTCTTTTGGCGGATAAAGCTGGAACCAGCCGTGCGCGCCCAGATGTGGTGCCAGGTCTTCCGGGCTTTGGCTGGCGACCGTGGACAGGCCATAGGGCAGGTTCGCGGACTTTGCATGGCGCGCCAGATGTCCCTCTGCGTCCGGCCAGACCAGCCCCGACATGCCCACCGGCGCGATGCCAAAAGGCAGGGGCAGGGTGGAGCCGAACAGCTCCGTGCTCAGATCCACGTCCTGCGGACCGTTCAGTATCGCGGGCATCAACCCGATCCGGTCGAGGCAACGGCGGTTGCGCGCTTGCGATGCCTCCCGCCCGGTGGCGCTGTCGAGATACTCCCAGACAAATCGGGGAAGGCGGCGGCGGGCGTGGGCGCGCAGGTCGTCGAGACCGGGGAAACGTTGATCCAAATTCATGCCGCGCATTCTTTGGCGTCCCGCAGCGGGTGTCCAGTGGAAATGCGCGACCGGTCTTGAGTATCCGAGGGGGGGCGGTTAGGCCGCAAGACCGCCGGAAAACACAGGCAGCACTTGCCGCATCGGACGGGGCTGGTGACGCCCGGGGCGCGGCTGGGAAAAATCCCGTGGCGGCAGGTCATTCAGCAGCGCCAGCGCCTCGTGCAAGGTCTCGGCGATATCCTGCGGCAGCGCATCAATGTCGTGATGCTCCATGCCGCTGGCGCAGAGCGGCACGTCGATCCCGTTCGTGCCCAGCAGCTGCAGGCTATGATGTCGGGGATCAAGCCGAAGACGTTCAAACCGCGCCATGACCTCTGCCTCCGGGCCCTCCAGCATATGGATGAACCGGCCTTCGTGGTAGAGAAGGGCACCACGCAATCCGTTTGCCTCGTTGCGACGGCGGGATTTTTGCACGATCGCAATGACGGCCTCGTCGGGCATCTGGTGAACGGCCTCGCTTATGTAGATCAGTCTGAACATCAACCCGTCCTCCGTATGTGGCCAAACTCTTCGCTTGAATTCACCCTATCATGCGTGCGGGAACCGCCCCAGCTGTCAGGCGGTTAACGTTTTGGTCAAGCGGTCACGCGACCTATCCAGATGTACAGCGATGCCAACCTGAGGGCTTTATCCAGCGCATTCGGACTGATAAGCGCGGTGGCGGAAAGAGCGGAAGACGTGCGTTCGGAACATAGCATGAACACACCTCTTCCCGTTATCGCTGAATCACGCTAGGATGAGCCCCATGAGCAGTTTCGACGAAATGGACGCCTTCGAGGGCGCATCGCTATCCGCCCGCGCCATGGCCGCGCGGCCCACGCCCTATATGGACGGGCTGAACCCCGCTCAACGCGAGGCGGTAGAGACATTGGACGGCCCGGTGCTGATGCTGGCTGGCGCCGGGACCGGCAAAACCAAGGCGCTGACCACGCGCATCGTGCATCTGCTCAGCACAAACAAGGCGCGCACCAATGAAATCCTCGCGGTGACCTTCACCAACAAGGCCGCCCGCGAGATGAAGGAGCGGGTGGGCCGGATGCTGGGCCAACCGGCCGAGGGCATGCCCTGGCTCGGCACCTTCCACTCCATCTGCGTCAAGCTGCTGCGCCGCCATGCGGAACTGGTGGGGCTGAAATCGAATTTCTCCATTCTGGACACCGACGACCAGATCCGCCTGATGAAGCAGCTCATCCAGGCCGCCGGCATCGACGACAAGCGCTGGCCGGCCCGGATGCTGGCCAATATCATCGACGACTGGAAGAACCGCGCACTGACCCCGGAGAAGGTGCCCGCCAGCGACGCCAGCGCCTACAACTATCGGGGCACCGAATTCTACGCCCAGTATCAGGCGCGCCTGAAGGAGCTGAACGCGGTCGATTTTGGCGATCTGCTGCTGCATGTGGTGGAGATCTTCCAGAACAACCCGGATTTGCTGGCGCAGTATCACCGCTGGTTCCGCTACATCCTGGTGGACGAGTATCAGGATACCAACGTCGCCCAGTATCTCTGGCTGCGACTGCTGGCATCGGGGCACAAGAACATCTGCTGCGTCGGGGATGACGACCAGTCTATCTACGGTTGGCGCGGTGCCGAAGTGGGCAATATCCTGCGGTTTGAAAAGGATTTTTCCGGCGCCAAAGTGATCCGGCTGGAGCAGAACTACCGCTCCACCGCCCATATTCTGGCGGCGGCATCTGGCGTCATTCGCGGCAACGAGGGGCGTCTGGGCAAGGAGCTGTGGACCGAGGCCGACGGCGGCGAAAAGGTCCGCCTGATCGGTCATTGGGACGGCGAGGAAGAGGCCCGCTGGATCGGCGAGGAAATCGAGGCGATGCAGCGCGGCAGTCGTGGCATCCGGCCCATCGACCTCAACGAGATGGCCATCCTGGTGCGTGCCTCGCACCAGATGCGCGCCTTCGAAGACCGTTTCCTGACCATCGGTCTGCCTTATCGCGTCATCGGCGGTCCGCGTTTCTATGAACGTTTGGAAATCCGTGATGCCATGGCCTATTTCCGTGTGGTGATCTCACCCGACGATGATCTGGCCTTTGAACGCATCGTCAACACGCCCAAACGCGGTCTTGGCGACAAGGCGCAGCAGAAAATGCAGATGATCGCCCGCGAAAACGGCGTGTCCCTGCTGGAGGGCGCCCGGATCGCGGTGGAAGAGGGCCACATCAAGGGCAAGGGCGGCGCGGCCCTGCGCCGTCTGGTCGAGGATATCGCCCGCTGGGGCCGCATGACCCGCGTGGTGGCCCCGCCCCAAGGTCCGGAAGACGCGGTGCTGGAGGCCACCAGCTTTGACGCCTTCACCTCTGGCGAGCCGGAGGTTCCGCATGTGGAACTGGCCGAGATCATCCTGGATGAGAGCGGCTACACCACCATGTGGCAGAACGACAAGACGCCGGAGGCCCCGGGCCGCCTAGAAAACCTCAAGGAACTGGTCAAGGCGCTGGAAAACTTCGAGAACCTGCAGGGCTTCCTCGAACATGTCAGCCTGGTGATGGACAACGACAAGCAGGATGCGGAGCAGAAGGTCTCTATCATGACCCTGCACGCGGCCAAGGGACTGGAGTTCCCGGCGGTGTTCCTGCCGGGCTGGGAGGACGGCCTGTTTCCCTCGCAGCGCTCGATGGATGAAAGCGGCCTCAAGGGGCTCGAGGAAGAACGTCGCCTGGCCTATGTGGGCATCACCCGGGCCGAGGAGGTCTGCACCATTTCCTTTGCCGGAAACCGGCGGGTGTTTGGCCAATGGCAGTCGCAACTGCCGTCACGATTCGTCGACGAGCTGCCCGAAGAGCATGTGGAAGTACTGACGCCACCGGGGCTCTACGGCGGGGGCTACGGCGCGGCGGCGCCGGGCGCGGCGCGTGGTTTTGGTGAGGCGACCAATGAATACGGCCGCTCCACCATCGAGGAGCGGATGGCCAATGCAGATGGCTACAATTCTCCGGGTTGGAAACGCATGCAGGCGCGGGCTGGCGAACATGGGCTGAGCAAACCCCGCGAGAGCAAGACCCAGGTGATCGACCTGACGGCCACCTCTGCCTTCACCATGGGCGAGCGGGTGTTCCACCAGAAGTTCGGCTATGGCGCGGTCATCGGCATCGAGGGTGACAAGCTGGAAGTGGATTTCGAGAAGGCCGGGACCAAGAAAGTGGTAGCCCGCTTTGTTTCCGCCAGCGACGACGTGCCGTTCTGACACTCTATTGACCACCCAGGCGGGCGGATCGCTATTGCGATCCGACTGTCTGTCGGGATCGGATCGCTAAGGCGATCCGACCCGGGCGGCGGGGCCGCAGGGGCATGCGCCCCTGCGGCCCCGCCGCCATCCCCTAATTGCAAATGATGACGCAAAAAATCCGCCGCGGCGTGACCGGGGCGGAGGCGTCTGGATTCACAAATGGGGGAGAGAATAAGGAAACGGCGGCGCCCAGGGAGGAGGAGGGGCACCGCCGTTCTGTCAAACACCAGGTTAAAGGGAGGAGGAAACCCGGTGCATCTGATCCCGGCGCGAGGCCGGTATTAGGTGCGGTGGCATCAGGGAGGAGGGAGATGCCACCGCGTAGGACAGGTCCTTAAGGGAGGAGGAGAAAGGACCTGATCTCTTGTGTTCTTACTTATCGCCGTAGGCGGCCTCGATGGCGACGCGCTTCAGCATGGAGCGGTTCAGCCCCAGATCCGCCAGTTCGCGACCGGTCAGAGCGTTCAGCTCATTCAGGGTCTCGCGATACACGCGGTATTGAGCGAACTTTTCACGCGCGCCCTGGATCATTTGCGTCACGCCACCGGTGGTGAAGGGGGTATGTGTATTGATCTGGTTCAGGATCGCCATTGCTTTGTCTCGCTCGTCATCGTCGGGGCCGTGTGCCCGTCTGTCTGTGTGTCTCTGTTGATCCTTAAGATACCCAAATGCTGCAAATGCACAATCCGGGGATTGGTCATTTCTGCTATGCAGCAAGTGCATGGGTATAAGGGATATTCTTCCACGTTTTGCCCAAAGTCTGCGCGACAATATTTCCTTTCGCCACATATCTGGGCAAGAATTTGTCGCCATGCCTGTTAGCGCTGTCAATTTGTCGCTTGGGCCCCGTGCATGCAGCGCATATATCCGGTGAAAGCCCGAAGCGATGGCCCAAAAAGGAGTAGTCCCCATGTCAGTGACCAAGGAAGAGATTCGCGCCGCACTGGAGCGTTTGGAGCTTCCCGACGGTGGCACGTTGGTGTCGCGCGACATGCTGCGCGCCCTCACCATAGAAGGTGACACCGTGCGGTTCGTGATCGAAGCGCCTTCGCCGCAGATCGCCGGGCAGATGGAACCGCTGCGCCGCGCGGCACAGGCCTGCGTCGCGGAACTGCCGGGGGTCGAGGAGGTCTCGGTGGTGCTGACCGCCCATGGTCCGGCACAGGCCGGCCCCCAGAAAGCCGCACCCAGCCTCAAGCTGGGCGGTCATCCCAAACCGCAGGCCGCACCAATGAAGCCCTCGGGCGTCAAGCGTATCCTTGCCATCGCCTCCGGCAAGGGTGGCGTCGGCAAATCCACCGTCAGCGCCAATCTCGCCGTGGCCCTGGCGCGGCAGGGGCGCAAGGTCGGCCTGCTGGACGCGGATATATACGGTCCCTCGCAGCCGCGCATGATGGGGGTCTCCGGACGCCCCGCCAGCCCGGATGGCACCACGATCGAGCCGCTGCACGCCCATGGGGTCACGGTAATGTCGATCGGCTTCATGGTGGAGGAGCGCAAGGCGGTGGTCTGGCGTGGCCCGATGCTGATGGGGGCGCTGCAGCAGATGCTGGGGCAGGTGAACTGGGGTGAGCTGGACGTGCTGATCGTCGATCTGCCACCGGGCACCGGCGATGTGCAGCTCACCCTCTGCACCAAGGCGGAGCTGACGGGGGCCATCGTGGTTTCAACACCGCAGGATGTCGCGCTGCTGGATGCCCGCAAGGCGCTGGACATGTTCGACACGCTCAAGACTCCGGTGTTGGGGCTGATTGAGAACATGTCCTTCTTTACCTGTCCCGATTGCGGCGGCACTCACAACATCTTTGGCAATGGCGGTGTCGCGGCCGAGGCCGAGGCCCTGCGTCTGCCGCTGCTTGGCGCACTGCCGATCGACCTTGAAACACGGTTGGCCGGGGACGGTGGCACGCCGATTGCGGCCGGCGATGGGCCGATGGCCGAGGCCTACGCCCGTATCGCGAGCGGGCTTGTCGAGGGCGGCATGGCCTGATCAACGACCTGCCACGCCTCGGGCCAAGTCGATGCAAACCTCCGTGGGCAACCACTCGGCGGCGATTGATCAGATCAGCACCGGCGTGGATGGTCTGAAGGCGGAGTATGTCATGCGCGCTTCAGCCAGTGGCGTGGTTGGCGGCGCGGTGATTGGTGCGGACGCCGGGGATGGCCGCGGGGTAGGCGTCCAGCGATGACGCACCACCCGGCAAGCTGATGAAAGTGTCAGCCTTTGGCCTCGGCGAGATCACTGAGCCCAGCCTCCCGGGCGATGTGTTCCAGTTCAACGCAACGGGTGTCTACTACGCGCGGCCAGCGAGTTCACTCGGTGCAGGTGATACGCCTTATCAGGGCAATTTCCATGTGTGGAAATCCCAACGGGATGAGGACTTTCGAACCGCGCTCCTTATCGCGCAGGGCGTGCGGAGCCTGACGCATAATTGGCGTCAGGCACGGCTCTCTTCAGGGTCCATGGGGCCGTTTGTTTCATACTGAAAACGTGGTTGGAACCGTCTCGCAGTCCGCAGGCAAGGTCACGGGGGCCGCGGTGCAATACGGCAGCGGGCCGGGCGGCAAGTTCCGCCGCTTCGCTGACGGCACGCAGGAATGCTGGGTCACCAGCCCGGAGGTCGTGACCGATACGCTGGTCGACTCGCGCGACATCTCCGCCGAGGGGTGGGAATGGGATTTTCCGGCCGGGTTCCTCTCGACGCCGAATGTCCATGTCACCGCTCGCCGTTGGTCCGGTGCGCATGCGCTTAGCGCCATGAATGGCTCGGGCACCTTTGGCATCAATGGCTGTAAGCTGCTGCTGTCCACGGAGTACGAGGGCAACTCTGGCTTTCTGCACGGCTATGCCATTGGCCGCTGGTACTAAGACAGGAGACACCCAGATGCATGAGATTGAATTTTCCCCGCGTGCCGGTCTGCCCGGTCAGCGCGAAACACAGGCCACTGTCAGCGGTGACACGGTGACAGTGGACGGCATCGCCTATGACCTGTCCGCCGTCCCTGAGGGCGGGTTTGCCGAGGCTGACGGCGACCAGCACCCGTTCCGGGGGCGCATCGCGCGCAGCGGTGGCGTCTTGCGCTATTGCCTGCGCTGGCGGTTTGACCCTGCCACGGCAGAGCCAGCCCAGCCCGAAGCGATGCCCTCTGCAGCGCTGACCGCTGGCCCGGTTCCAGATCCCATCATCCGCCGGGAGGGCGCAGCATGACGTTTGAATTGAAGATCACCACCGCGGAGCAAGTCATCGAACAGGACCGGGCCAAGGCCCTGTCCAGCCTCGCCGATTTCCGCTGGCAGTGTGCCATGGCGGGCGTGGTGCTGCCGGGCGGTCTGCATATTCCGGGCGATGAGGTGACGCGGCTGTCGCTCTCCGGCGCGGTCAGTGCTTTGCAGCAGGGCATGATCTCCGAGCCGCTGGCGTGGAAGACGCCCACCGGCTTTGTCGAGCTGACGCAGGTGCAGGTCGAGGCGGCGGCGCAAGCGGTGGTGCAGCACATTCAGGCCTGCTTTGTCGCCGAGGCCACAGTGGCCGCGCAGATCGAGGCGACGGGCGATCCCGCAGGCTTTGACATCCAGACGGCCTTTGGCGCGGCGCTGGCCGCATAATGCAATCGGGAGGCTGAGAGGCGCGCAAACGCCTCTCAACACGGGGCCAACATTCTCACAAGTAACCCCGCCGACCAGCTTACACTTCATGGCCGCCTCCTGTCCTCGAGGACGGCCTTCTTTGGAGTGATTCCACTTGAAGCTGCAAGACCAACGTTGTGGTGGATGCCGCAAGTTGCTATTCAAACTGGAGCCCGGCGCACTTGTCGGGGCGTTGTCTATCAAATGCCCCAGGTGCCGCGCTCATATCGAATTGAGGCCCTTGAGCCCTTCACCAGAACGCCCCGAGCGTGACGGAAAGGACCCAAAGTGTGGCTCTTTGTTCCCCCCGACGACTTGACGAGTTTCTCGGCATCAGCCTTTGCGCCGGTGTCGCAGGACTTGATCTCGGCCTTCACCTCGCAGAATCCGGATATCGAACTGTGTGTTATGTCGAACGAAACAGTTTCGCCGCGGCCACTCTCGTGGCGCGGATGGCGGACACGTCCCTGGATCCGGCTCCTGTTTGGGACGATCTCAAATCCTTCGATGGCAGACCGTGGCGTGGCCGCGTTCATATTGTCACTGCCGGTTATCCCTGCCAGCCCTTCACGCTCTCCGGAGTGCGGCGGGGAGAGCAGGACCCACGCCATCTCTGGCCGGACGTCGCACGGGTTGTGCGGGAGGTCCGGCCCGAGTGGTGTTTCTTCGAGAACGTCCCAGGGCATCTCACCCTTGGCCTGCAAGACGTCGTCGGAGATCTTCAGGGCATGGGCTACCGGGTTGCAGCGCGCATCGTATCAGCGGCGGAAGTCAGCGGGACGCATACCCGTGAAAGGCTGTTCATTCTGGCCCACGCCGACGTTCAAGAGCGGGGGCAACCGGGCGTGCATCGTCGGCACGCCTCAGGGTCTGCAGTTCAAGGCGGATCTGAACCAGACTGGCAAACAGTTCGGGATCAAGAACGCAGCCAGTGCCTGGACGCTGATGTGGGATCTGATGGGAGCGGCGGGGTGGACGCCGCAGCGGTTCCGCTCTTCCCACCGCTTCCGGGTGATTTTGCTGAGTGGGGAGAAACACTCCGGCGATCCCCTGAGCTTAAACCCTGCGTTCACGGACTGGATGATGGGGTGGCCTTCGGGCTGGAGCGATCCGCTGCAGCCGGCAACGGGGTGGTCCCAATGGCTGCGGCGCGCGCGTTCCTCGATCTGCAGCAGGAGCTTGTAGTGTGAAACCCACTTGAAGGGGCGTTCAACGCCCCTTCAATCCCACCTCAGCCCAAAACTGCGTTGCTGTAAAAAAGTCTGTAAATCACTGTAAAAAAGTCCGTCACGCTACATCCGTCACGCTACAAATGTAGGGTGACAGACTTATTTACAGTGATCCCGGAAGAGGACCGAAGAAGACGGAAGATCTCGGAAGGCCAACAAAATAGGGCTATGAGGCAACAATCGGACGTATAAGCGCCATTATGTGCTGTTTTGCAGTAAATCGCGATTTGCCCCCAAACTGGGCCGCAGGCGCTGGAGTGTCGATGTGGATGGTTGTGCGGGGGGCAACGGGCAAAACGCCGTTTAAACAAGGCTTCAAAGGCTCGCTGAAGCAGCCGTCGCAGAGTGGAATTTGTCGGAAAGCTAAGCTCGGAACTGGGACCATCGCTGCTCAGTTCGATTTTGCGGTCCCAGCTCGGTGTTTTTGTATTCAATAGTAGCGAGTTAGCTGCTGGCGGTGGCGTTGAGTGGGCGTGTCGAACTGGGACCTGATTTCAGCACCAGCGACTTCGTTCATACCTTGATTCAGTTCGTGAAAAGAAAGGTTCTCAGCCCCCTGCAAAGCACACAGAAGTTTCGCTCTTCGCTCAGTTGCAGGCGGCAGTACAGCTTTCGGATTGCCTTCATACAATGCTACCGTGGATTGTGCTACGGCACTGCAGGCGTAGCGTGTCGTCTCAGCTTTACAAGCTAGAGATAACTCGTTCAACGTTGGGGTGCTATGACGCGAAATAGTATAAATTAAACGATTCTTTAGAGAGAAGCGTATGTCTGAAGACAACCTGACACCGCCAAAAGCATTCGTATCCTACAGCTGGAGTAGCCCCGAGCACGAGCACCGTGTACTTGACCTGGCCAGAGACTTACGCGAGTCAGGTGTAGATGTAATCCTCGATAAATGGGACCTGCGCGAGGGCCAGGAAGCATCTGCGTTTATGGAGCAAATGGTCACTGACGATAGTATCACGAAGGTGATTATCGTTTCGGACCGTAGCTACCAAGAGAAATCTGACAATCGTTCGGGCGGTGCCGGAACAGAGGCGCAGATCATATCTCCCAAGCTCTATGCCGGCGAGGATGAGGGGAAATTTGTAGCTCTGGTTTTCGAGCGGGATGAGCAAGGGAGGGCCTGTTTACCTGCTTATTATACATCACGTATCTTTATTGACTTTACTGATGCGGCGCGCGCCACGGACAGCTTCGAACAGCTCGTTCGTTGGGTTTTCAATAAGCCGCTCCACAAAAAGCCAAAAATCGGTCGTGCGCCCGCGTATCTCGACGCTGAGAAAGGTGGAGTCACAATCGGTACTGGTGCGGCGTACCGTCGAGCACTAGATGCTGTACAAAACAGTAGGCCGCATGCCTTCGCCGCCACGCAGGAATACCTGACGTCTTTTACCGATAAGTTGCCTGCGTTTCGGATTAACGTCGACACTGATCTGGATTCTGAGGAAATCATTGAGAACTACCGATCCTTCTTACCTTATCGCAATGAGGTAATCGGTCTAGTTCGTGCGATCGCGCGGGCAGAGCCAGATCCGCGGTACGGCGACGCCTTGCACGAGTTCTTGGAGCGATTTCTCCCGCTCTTTCATCCTTCGCCAGACATGGGCCAGTATCGCGAGAAAGACTTCGACAACTATAAGTTCTTCGCTCACGAATTGTTGCTATATCTCTGCACCATCGCGGTGGTAGACAAACGCCCGGACCTCTTAGAGGCGCTACTGGAGCGACCGTACTATGATCGAGAACGCAGCGAGCGCGGAGGTCTAGCATTGGAATCTTACGAGATATTCGCACATTTTGACAGGCTACTTGAGCGTCGCAACAAAGCGTTGGGCCTGAACCGGTCTTCACTTCAGGCCGATATGCTGCAGGAGCGTGCGAGTGGAAGCGGTTTCCGATTTGAGCAACTGCAGCAAACGGACTTAATCCTTTACCTGAGGCTTGCGCTCGTCGCCCCGAGTTCATTTTGCCGCTGGCGCCCGATAACCCTGTTTCTCTTACGGCGTAGCCAAAGTCCATTCGAGGTGTTCGTACGGGCGCAATCAAAGAAGGAACTTGCTCGACTTCTGCCTATGCTTGGTCTGGAAAGTCGAGAACCGCTGGACACATTAATTGAAGGGTACGCAGATAACAGCGTGACGGCTCCGAGTTACGATCAGGGGTGGCGGAGATTGGATGTCGCTCAATTTATAGGGTATGCCGAATTGGGTTCGCGCCCTTAAAGAAGTCTGCTGTCCGTCCTCTCATCGAGTTGACCTTGCTACAGGGGGCGAACAGGCGTCTTACGTATCGGGCAGCGTTCTTGCTTCGCTAGTCGCGAATTTCGGCACATTCAGAGACCGCAGCGAGGCCTGGTGATTTATTGCTGCAGTGCAGCGCGTCGAGGTGGTTTCTCTGGTTTTGCATGCACGGACCTTGGTCATAGGCGTCAATGCGGACCAGATTAGTATTTTGCCTAAAGTGTCGAACATCTGGAACCGTATAAAGCAAAATTTACGCGGTTCCAGATCGCGAAGCCTCTCTATCTTTCTATTCTTGGTCCCCATGTTCGTCTTGATTAACTCTATGGTGAACGAGTTGTTTGATTTCAGCTTGTTGTGACCTGACCTGCTCAATCAAAGCAACAAGTTGTTCATTCTCTTGGGCTTGATGATCAATTTGTTCCAAGAACCCTTGATCATCTTCATTCCCTTCAGCCGCATCTGGTTCGGATCGCGGGGGAATGAAGTCTACGTCACCACCCTTCTTGTAGAAGTCAAAATACTTTGTAATTGCCTTCTTGAGAGCATTGTCGACCTCCTTTTCAATCAGGTTCGGAACCGTCTCTTTGATTTCAGTAAGAGTGTCTTCGATGCCGTTTTCCTGAACCTCGGTTTGTTGGCGGATTAGCTCCTCCTCGATAACCTTGTTCAGACGCCGTTTATGACGGAAGTCTTCTATGTCGTTGGCGATACTGAGAACCTCGCTCGCAATCCTTCCTGCATTCTTGGCTATGACGGCTAAAACCGTTGTGACCGTAGCCACGGTGCCCAGTGTTACAATTATTGAGCCATTGTTGGCGCTGAGCACTTTCACGTCTTGAGGAGTCTCGCCAACGCTGAGTGCCGCGCCTCTCGCTATGTCGTACCAGTCCGCAGTCCATTTCTTGAGTTTGGCAATGTCATCAACAGAAGCTTCTTCTTTGAACCTCACGCGTACAAGCGGAAGCTGCATCACCGCGTGCTCATCGTCGAGCAATTCAAGCCCAAGATCGTACATCGCTGTGTGGGTTTTCTTGAACTTTTGCGTCGTCTCATTAATTTTTTGTATCGCCGCTTGTAGGTCAGTTGCAGCGGAAACTGGATCAAAATCACTTGTGGAAATTGTTTGGTTGACGAACCTACAGCCGAGGTCGCCGAGGTACTGAAGAGTCTCTAGGTTACGGAGTAAATCAATTTCCTCATTGGTGAGGCGTTTAAAGGACATCTCATCCAAAAGGTTGCACAGGTTGTTGAGTTCGTCACGCAGTGGTTCTTTCTGAGCTTGCTGTGCGTTATGGTGTACTTTTTTGTGAAGTTGACTATAACCTGCCGAAATCTTGGGTAAATTCTCGCCTACCCACGCTGCTAGGTTAATGACTTGAGAAACGTCCATTAGTGCCCTCGAATTTAAGTTGCGCGTCAACGTTAAGGTGATGGATTTTGACGAGCAACAGCAGTTGTGCCGGCGACAGTAGTCGCAACTCCACTAACGGTGCAGTGAGAGATCTCGATGATCGCAAACAAGGGGGGCTATTCAGATCTTGATCCCGGCTTTCTGTAGGCCGCGCTGACAAGGAAATTTGTGCTAGAAGCCTTCCCCCTGCTTGATTGCATCTCGTATGTTGCGCGCTTCCGCAGCATGCTCACTCTCAACAAGCGACTCTACGCGATCTACAACCGCATCAGCATCCTCGAAGAAGATTTCGAGCGTCTGCTGGTGGAGTGGGTAGTAGACACGATCACTGACAGCATAGCCGCGCATCTCTTGCAGGAACTGCAGGAAAACTTCGTCGTCGATTGTCACCTGGGTGACCCATGCCTTCGGCTCGTCTTCGCCAGATATATCGCGCCAACCGTACATGAACCCGCTTACATCTGGCATCGCGAGGATCTGACCCTGCAACTCCTGATCCGATATCCGCTTACGGGCAATATCAAGTAGCTCTTGCAGCAGGTCTTCTGAAAACACCCATTCTTCCGGCGACGTCCTTTGATCCCCGTTACCGACATGACCATGATGGAATAGTTCAGTTCGAAGCAAACCGCCGACAATCCAGTTAATTGACGAGCACTCAGCCGCAATCCATAGCGCGAGTTTGTGGTGTCGTTCTGGGTTCATGCCATTCAGTCGGCGCAAGCACTCTCCTACAACTCTGCCAGCGAGACGCCCAAGCGAAGGTGCAAAAAACCTTGGTACATTATCGATCTCAAGAACCGTATCCATGACCTCACAGATACCAGTCACCATTCCGGATAGTTGTTCCTCATCCAGCTCGCCAATTACACGATCCTCTAGCCTGTCCAGAATGTGCTCAAACCAAGTTCTCCCGGACTGCCTTGTTGTTTTGGCGTACCCTGCAAGGCTTTCAATCAAACCGGGGACATCTTCTCGCGACAGGTGGAGTGCTTCGTCAATGTCGGCGTCTGACATTATAGTCTTGGGACCTGTAAGGGCAAAGTAGAACCGGTAGTGAAACGGACTCCCTAAACGCTTGAGGGATACAAACTCCTCATCTTTGTATTGGGGGGTCGCAGCAAACACCGTGTCCTTAGCAGGTTGCCTGGCCTCTATACCGGGAACAAAGTTGGACGCATGCCAAATAGATCGGGCTGAGTCTGGTTTTTGTGAAGGAAGAAGTGCTTTCAGTTCTTTGCCGCATCGCTTCTTTTCATCAGCGCCGACCCTGCCGTCGCCGCTAACAATAATGGAACGAACAGAAAGGTAGCTTTCTAACCACTTGTAAAACTTGAAATGCGTGGTCTTTATCAGATGCAGCCTGCAGAAATCTGGAAAGTAAACGTCGTCTTTGACGGATGGATAGGTAAATCTTATTCCGTTCAGTGCCAGCTTGACTTCGCGTGGGGTAGCCAGACCTTGGCCTTCTTGATCAACAGCACTCTCGAGATCCTCCAAAGCATCGCCTGCTAAGTCAATCCCTTGCAGTTCCTTATAGAGTTTGAGTACCTCCTGCCGAAACTGTGTTCGCAGATCAAATGGTTCGGGAAGCGGTATAGCGAAAGTTAATTGTACGATCTTTTGCAAGAAAAGATCACCGTCTTTGACTTTGAGGCCTTCACTCAATGCATCAGCCAAGACATCTCTGTCATAGCACATAAGGTAAGCCACCTTTGGGAAGTCCGCGACCGACCGAACTAACCGAACGACTTCCACAGCTTGCGCCGGTTCTAGCCGATCAAGGTCGTCCAGTATGACAACGAAGCCAACATCCAACGCGCGAATTTTTTCAATGATCTCCGCCTTCAAGGCAGTGGGCGTCAGAGGACGCTCGGCCATGTTATCCATGAGTGCGGCAGCGGCTCCCAGAACTTCACCGGCTGCTTGCATTCCAGGCAAGGCATATCCCGCTAGTGTAGCTACCGGCGCAAGTTTTCGCGCAGTTTGGCTTCCATAGGTTGAGATTAACTCGCGAATCTGACCGACATTTTCCGCGATTTCAGCACCGGCTTGCTGTTCAGGCGTCGCGGCCTCGTTTTCGATGAGATGAAGCACATCCGCTATCGGTTCCAAAACTGAATTGACTAGTGACGCAGTATCACCGTTCAGCCAAGGCGCGACTGTGATTGTGTGAATATGCTCCGCTTCAGCTCCTTTGAGTTCTGAGCGGAGGAAGTTCACCAAGGAAGTTTTGCCAGACCCCCAACGGCCCTCTAAGCCGATAACCATTCCATCGCCCTTGGAAGCCTCCACAACGCGCGGGGCAAGCTTCTCAGCGATACCTACGAAACCAAACTCATCATTGTCGCTGACCTCTACCGCGCGGTCAGAGTCGAGTTCTTTAGCCATGTAATACCCCTCACTGGGATAGCTTTGCCCGTGCGGGCTATTGCTTCCCCCAATTCCCTCACTACCTTATTTCATAGCGAAGATAGTCGTGATGATCATCGCAAGCACAGAGCATGCGACTGCCCTACCAGAGATCAAACCTTACCTTCTGAAATCGCACGTTGTGCTTTGCCCAGTGTGGGGAACTGTGTTTCGCCGACGTAGTAGATCTTATCAATCTTGACGATCTCATGGCCCTTGTATTCTCGCACCATTGCACCGTCCTCCCTCATAACAACATTTGAGGCTATACTCGGCTCCTCTGAAGAGGGCTTGAGGGTCACGTCAGCGGAAGGGGCGGGCACTTCTGCCATGCTCGATAGATCCACGCCTTGCTTTTCTGCTATCAGCTTCATGACTTGAAGCGTCATGTGAGAGGATTCCGCTTGGTCGAATATGGCGAAGGCAACCTGGCACACCACGACCAAGAACAGGCCGCTAAGCGCTGAGGCGATGCCAGATACTAAGAAAGCGCTACCTTCGTCTAAGCTGATTAGGGCTAGGACGCCGCCAATGACAACGAAAGCCCATCCGACAAAAACACAAGCAGTCAAAATACTCCGCGCTGTCTGGTATTGTTGAGTAATCATTTAACCTCCAATAGTTCGCGCCGACCTCGATGGCTGGAGCTTGTTTTAACTGTGCTGTTTACAGTCAGAGGTTGTCAATCAGCGACACATTCGGTTTTCGCTGTTCATGTTCAAGCGGCACACATTACCACTCGTGCATGGATGCCACGACACGCCCGACGACACGGACGCCATCAGCCTCCGGCGTCTTGATTTCAATCGGCGCATATTGAGCGTTGCGGCTCACCAGGCGGACCGTATCGCCTGGGATATACTGAACGCGCTTCACGAACAGGTTGCCGGAGTATTGAACCGCGTAGATCTTGCCGTCCGCCAGGTCTGTGTTCGCGAGGTCGATCAGCACGAGGTCACCGTCGTTCAAATCGGGCTCCATGCTGTCTCCACGAACGGAAATCACTGACAATGTGTTCGGCTTCAAGCCCCGTTTGTCGAGCCATTTGCGGTTGAATGCGTAGGCTTGGGTCCCGGCCTCGGAGGAGACTTCAGACCCATTGCCTGCGGAGGCTTCGACCTCAAGGCGCGGTACTTTGATGAACTGGTTAGATGTACAATTTACGTCATCAGTCTGTGGTGGAGCCGGTGAATCAGTAAGAAGTGCGTTAATGTCTACCGTAAAGTGTACTGCAAGACCTCGTAGGAAGTCATGGTCCACCCTCTGTTTTCCGCTCTCTATGTTCTGAATTTTAGACTTTGATACGCCTAGAATGCCTGCAAACGCATCCTGTGACATGCCGGACTTTGACCTTATTTCTTTGATTTTACTTGTTAAGTCGTGGCTTGGCATTCGTGATCTCCAAAATATCGTAAATAATACTTGCTCTAAGCAGTAATATTTACGATATTGGTGTTGTAAGGACACGCCGCAAGGCGGCATCGCGAGGTAACAATGCCAAAGTTTATTAAACCGTTCCAGCCCGGAGCGATCCTACATGAAGTCATTGTTGGCGCTTTTCGTTCGGCTGGCACCAGTTTTGAGGCTTGGTGCAAGGAAAACGGCGTTCACCCGAGCACCGCACGCACTGCAACTTACGGGCAGTCTGGCGGCGCTCAGGGGAGGGCGCTTCTTCGGCGGATCATCGATGCAGCGGGAGAGGATCTCGTCTCTGCAGGTTATGCCAAGAGGATGATCGCAGAGGCCACGCGTCTTTCTGAACCAGGCGAAACGAACGCGGAGACCGCGTCCAAATGAACCAGTTTCGCGAAACCCCAAAACCAAAATCCATCACTCACGGGAAGGCCGGGGTTTTCGCGACAAGCGAGGCCGAGGTCTCGCAGGGTCCAGGCTGCGCCACACCGGCGCTCACTTTGCGCGCGGCCTGGACGCGCTTTCGCCGCGCCGAGCGGCAATTTTCTAGCAGCATTTGGGGCGATGTCTTGGGAGCCATCAGCCTCGCCATCATCTTTGGCGGTTTGCTCTACGCGCCGCTGCTTTGGCCGCATTGAACGAGGGAATTCAGGTCATGAAAGCGACCATCATCCAGTCGATCACCGAATTGCCGGTCGGCGACATTGATATGAACAACAGGCTGCGCCCCGTATCCAGCGCGGGTGTCGAAGCCATCAAAGCGTCGATAACCGAGCTAGGGGTGATGAAGGACGCGATCCACGTCCGCAAGATCAAGCGCAGCGGCAAGATTGAGCTGCTGGCCGGGGCGCACCGCCTGACGGCCGCGGGCGATCTCGGCTGGGAAACCATCAAGGTGGTATGCTGGGACTGCAATGACGACTTCGCCCGGCTGATGGAGATCGACGACAATCTCGCCGGGGCTGAGCTGACCGCGCTCGACACCGCCGTTTTTCTCGCGGAGCGCAAGAAGGTCTACGAAAGACTGCACCCAGAAGCGACGCGCGGCGGCGCACGTGGAAATCAACATACCGGCGGTTGGCAAACGGACACGATGTCCTTTTGCCAAGCTACAGCGGAAAAATTCGGGATCTCCGACCGCCATGTGCGCCGGATGGTCAGCGCAGGGTCGGTATTGACCGGCGGCGATGCTCATCGGCTGCGCTCCTCGGAGAGGCCCATCACGCTCAATGACCTGACCGAAATAGCCAAGATCGGCGACGTCAGCGAGCGGTATCGTGTGATTGATCTGCTTGCCGAAGGGGCTGCCAAATCCGCCAAAGACGCGCGCAAGACGTGGGCCAGCGAGCAAAACAAGGGCGTCACGCCCCCGATGAACAACACGGAAAAGACGTGGCAGCGGCTGCAGGACGCGTGGAAACGCGCGCCAAAGGCTGGCCGCGTGACCTTTCTCGAAGAACACGGCGACGAGGTGCAGGCGCTCCTTGACGAAATCCGGGGAGGGCGTGGTTGATGGACGCGCCGAGCCAAGATTGGTGGAGCGCGGCGGAGATCGCCGAGGCGCGTCTTCCTGACCTGCCGACCACCAAACGCAAGATAAACCAGCGCGCCAAGAGCGAAGGCTGGGACCGCCAGCCGGGCAAGGTGCGCCGCCGCAAGGGGAGGGGCGGCGGGTTGGAATATCATTATTCCCTGTTTCCGGTGCGCGCGCGTCTCGCCTTGATCGAGCCGCCGCAGGAGATCGAGGCCAAACGCAGCCGCGAGGACGCCTGGGCCGACTTTGACCGTCTGAATGATAATGCGAAACAAAAGGCAGAGGCGCGGCTGAAAGCGGCTTGCCTAGTTGCCGAGTGCGAAGGCGCGGGCATGATCCGCTCGGCGGCAGTCTCCGCAGTTGCGACACGCTCTGAGGTCTCGGAGAAATCCATCTGGAACTGGCTGCAGATGATCGAGGGCGTCGCCGAGGCCGACTGGCTTGCGTTCCTCGCTCCCAAGCCGACCGGCGGGCGTGGGAAGGTCGAGCCGATTGATCCGGCCTTCTTTGGCCTGATCCGCGATGACTGGCTGCGGCTTGAAGGGCCGTCGCTGACCTCTTGTTACGACCGGGCCAAGCGGGTTGCCAAAAAAGAGGGCCTGCCGGTCGCGCCGATCCATCAGGTGCGCCGCAAGATGAAGGAGGCCGTGTCCAAACCGACGGAGGTCTTCCTGCGCAAAGGGGCCGAGGCCCTGCGGCGCTACTATCCGCACCAGGACCGCGACAAGAGCGCACTGAGCGCCATGGAATGCGTCTGCGGCGACTATCACAAGTTCGACGTCTTTGTGCGCTGGCCCGGTGAGAGCCTTCCGGTGCGCGTCCAGGGCGTGTTTTTCTCAGACGTTTATTCCGGCAAGATCCTGTCCTGGCGTTTGTCGCTGACTGCGAACAGCCACACGGTGCAGCTTGCGCTTGGTGATCTGATCGAGCGTTTCGGCATCCCCAAATCGGCGCTCCTGGACAACGGTCGGGAGTTTGCGGCCAAGGTCATCACAGGGGGCACGGAAACCCGCTTCCGCTTCAAGATGCGGGAGGATGATATTCCGGGCCTGCTGCCTATGCTGGGCGTCAAGATCCATTGGGCAACGCCGTACTCTGGGCAGTCCAAGCCTATCGAACGGGCATTCCGTGACCTCTGCGACCGTGTTGCCAAACACCCTGCATTCGAGGGCGCGTACACCGGCAACAAGCCCGACGCGAAGCCAGAAAACTATGGCAATCGCGCGGTGCCGCTTGAGGAGTTCATCGCTGTCCTCACCGAAGAGGTTGAAGACCACAATGCCCGCGAGGGACGCCGCAGCGAAATCGCCTACGGCCGGTCCTTCAATCAGGTGTTTGAAGCCTCCTATAAGGCCACGCCCATTCGCAAGGCGACCAAGGAACAGCGCCGCCTCTGGCTCATGGGGGCCGAAGGTCTCAAGGCCAGCGCGAAGAATGGAGAGCTGAAACTGCTCGGTTCCCGCTATTGGGCCGAATGGATGTATCGGATTGCCGGGCAAAAGGTCGTGGGGCGTTTTGACCCTGACAACGTCCATGCGGGTCTGCACGTCTATGACCTGGACGGGCAGTATATCGGCCATGCGGCCTGTGTTGAGAAAGGCGATTTCCTCGGTGTGGAAGACGCCCGCGAAATGGCCCGCAAGCGCGGCCAGTTCATCCGAGCCGCCAAGGAAGAAGCCCGCGCAAGCCGAGAGTTTTCCGCAGCCGAGATCGCCGCGCGCCTTCGGGCCGCTGGCGAAGATGCCAAAGCGAACGATCTGCCCGAGGCGGAAATCGTGCAATTGGTCACGCCCCACGCCAAAGCCCCGAAGACACCCAAAACACCCGTGCTGATGCGCCGCGACAATGAAGCGGCCACCGAGGCGCGTCTGGAAGCTGAGATCGCCCGGCTGGAAGACCGCCGCACGCCGGTCGCGGTGGAAGACGATCCCGAAGTCAATTTCGAGCGGTGCCAGGAGTTGGAACGCCTCGACGCAGACGGTCACCCGCTGACCGAAGAGCAACGCAATTTCCTGCGGGATTATCAACGATCTGCCGCCTATCGGAGCTTCCTGCGCATGCGCAGGGCCTTCGGCGGCGAGGAATAAGGAGAGCAGAGCATGACACCTAATATTGCCCCTTTGCGCAACGTCGCAGCACTCACCGCACTGGTTGACCGGGTCCATGACCGATCAATGGGGCTTCCCGGCATGGCGGTTTTCTACGGCCCCTCAGGGTGGGGAAAAACCACGGCGACCACCTTTGTGACCAATGAATACGGCGCGTATTGCGTGCAGGTTCTGAGCTGCTGGACGCCGAGCTACTTCCTGCAGTCAATCATGAAGGAAATCGGGCTGAAGCCGGTGCGCGGTGTGCCCGCCATGGTGGACGCCATTGCCGCCAATCTTGCGCGGGTGGACCGGCCACTGATCATCGACGACGCGCAGTATCTGACCAAGAACAAGAAGCTGATCGAACTGGCGCGGGATCTCTACGAGGCCAGCCAGACGACCTTGATCCTGGTGGGCGAAGAAGAGCTGCCGCAGCACCTCACCAAATGGGAGAATATCCACAACCGCCAGCTTGCCCATGAACCGGCGCTTGCGTGCAACCTGTCCGACGCGACCAAGCTGGCGCAGATCTACAGCCCCACGGTTGAGATCACAGAAGACCTGCTGGGCGCGATTGTAGAAGCCTCGGGCGGGTCGATCCGCCGGGTGGTGACCAATATCGACCGGGCCAAGGAAACGGCACTGTCCAGGGGCACCAACCACGCGGATCTCGCATTGTGGGGCACCCGCGATTTTGAGACCGGCCAACCCCCGGCGGTGCGCCGTGTCGCGGCAACGCCTGCCCAAGCGTCCCGCCCGGCTCTCAAAGCGATTGGGGGCCAGAAATGACTGCGTTTCGCTCGGATATGGAGGCGGCGATCTGGAAGCGTGCCCAGAGCTTGCAGCGCGTCCATTGGACGAACCTCGTGGAGTTGGGCGTGGCGCGTACCACTGCCAAGATCTTTGTCCGGCGCTGGGCGCAGGCGGGACTGCTGACGCGCATCGACACGGGCGACCACCGCAAGGTCTACGCCTTTGCCGACCAAGGGCCGCAGCCGGAATTTGTGCCGGAATATGACGAAAGCGCCGAGGGCAACATGTGGCGCAGCATGCGCGGTCTGCGGCAGTTTTCGGCGACGGACATTGCCGCGCACTCCAACGCGGGCGGCATTCAGATCCCGGTTCAGAAGGCGCGGGCCTATTGCCGGTTGCTGCTGCAGTCCGGGCACCTCCGCGTCCAGTCTTCGGCGGTGCCGGGCAAGCGCGAGCCGCGCTATCGGCTGGTCAACTACACCGGGCCGGTCGCGCCCAAGCCACGCCAGATCAAAGGCGTGTTCGACGCGAACACCGCCGATTTCACCTCACTCGACAAGGAGATCCTGCTGTGACCGCAAATGCAGTTGCCATGACAAAAGCCCGCAGTGGCTGGGGCGAGGCCTTGCCCGATTGGGTCCGCGCCCTGGCCGTGGAGTGCGATCTCACGTCGCAAGCGCGGGCCGCATATCGGCTGGGATATTCGCCCGGCGCAATCAACTCGGTGCTGAGCAACAAATACAAGGCCAGCATGAAGTCCATCGAGCAGACCGTGCGCGGTGTCCTCATGGCCGAAACCGTGACCTGCCCGGTGCTGGGCAAGATCGGAACGGACAAGTGCCGCATGTGGCGCGAACGCTCCAAGGAGTTCAGCGCCGCCAACAGCACCCATGTCCGCATGTTCAAGACATGCCCGACCTGCCCGATGGTGGGGGACGGGGAATGACCTCCCTGACGATCCAAACGGAAATCCTGAACAGGAGTACAGGTAAATGACAGAGCAGCACGCTCAACAAAGCGACCCGTCCCGGCAGCCGGCCAAAGTGCCGAGCGGGGAGGTCGAGATCGACGGTGTCTCCTACATGCGGAACGGCAAGGGCGACATGCGCCCAACTGAACTGGTGAAGCCGCAGGACAAGCTGCAGGACCAGACGGTCCGCTCGATCATCGGCTTTGCGGTCGCGCTCAGCGAGGAAGTCGGACGGTTCAAACACCACGCCTTTGACGACATCAGCGCCTTCGAGGCGATCATGGCGGAGAAGTACGACGCCAAGGTGGGCGGGGCCAAGGGCAACAAGACGCTGATCAGCTATGACGGGCGCTACAAGGTTCAGGTCCAGGTCTCCGATCTTATCGACTTCGGCCCGGAGCTGCAGATCGCCAAGAGCCTTGTCGACGAATGCCTGATCGAGTGGGCCGCAGACGCACGCCCGGAGATCCGCGACATCGTCACCCGCGCGTTCAACACCGACAAGGCCGGTCAGATCAATCGCTCGGAAATCTTCATGCTGCTGCGGCTTGAGATCAGCGATGAACGCTGGAAGCGCGCCATGCAGGCCATCAAGGACGCGATCCGCGTCGTCGGCTCCAAATCCTATGTGCGCTGCTACCAGCGCCCAGCCGTCGACGCGGCGTGGGAGCCAATCCAGATCGACATCGCCAAGGCGTAAGGAGGCAAAGAATGCAGATTGCAAAGTTCATGGACCCGCGCCGTGTCGCTGTCCGTCCAGATACCGACGACAAGCCGATTTCGGGCGGTATTTCCAGCGTTCTAGGGCGCGGGTATCCGGCCCAACTGGCGAATATGAAGGTGGATCACCTGTTGATGGCCGCGAGCGCCGAGGAATTGCAACGGATGGCCGAACGCTGGGGGATCCCGGTTTCAATCATCGAGCGCCGCAGTCGCGCGCTCGCCAACCATGCGGCGCATCTGGTCGCAAATCGGAAGGGCTGAACCATGGCGATGACACCGCAGGAAATCGAAGCCAGTTTGGCGCGCGCCTTCAGCCACTATGCGGCACGGCAGCGCCGCGCTGGTTTGGTTTTGGGCAACCGGCTTGCGGTGCTGAAGAACGAGGCCGGTCTTGCCCGTATTCATGGGGCCGAGTTCGAGGCGATGGCGCGCCGTCAAATGGAAGTCGCCGACACGCGCATGCGGGTCAATGTCCAATCCGACCACCCTGTGGTCGCGGTGAAACAGGAGGCAACCTGACATGAGCCGCGCCCTGCAGCAGAAAATCCATGTTGGGTGCCGCCAGTTGGGTCTCGACGCCGACGCGCGGCGCGATCTCCAATTGGTGGTCACTGGCAAGGCCTCGATGTCGGACATGTCGGACACCGAGTTGAAGTCGGTTTTGAAGCGGCTGGAAAAGGAGGGGTTCAAGCCGACCTCAACCAGCAAAAAGCGCTACAAGACCGCGCCACGCGGCGACCTTCGCTTGGTGCACAAGCTTTGGGGCGAGCTGGGCCGCGCGGGTGCGCTGCGCGATCCGAGCCGCGCGGGACTGAACCGCTTCATCCAGGCGCGATTTGGCAACGTCTGGGGAAGCGTGCCCGCTGACGTCGATATGCTGCGCGAGTGGGCGCAGATCGACGCGGTGATCCAGGCGCTGAAAAGCTGGGGCGAGCGGGCGGAGATCGAATTTGACTGGAGCATGCACCAGAAATGACGAGGTCACAGGCACACGCGAAACTTCCGGGCGCGTTTCCGAAGCCGACCGCCCAGGTGGAGCCCTTTGTGGAGGCACTCGGGTTTGAGGACGCGCTGCGCTTTCTCGATGCCTTCGGCGGAACCGAGGTCTACATCCCCGAGAATCCGAAGGGGCGCGGAGAGGTCGAGAAGCTTCTGGGGCGCGAGAAGGCCAAGATGCTGGCGGGCCAGATGCACCGGATTCCCGCGCGCATCCCCACGGCCAAGGCGTGGCGCGCGCGGGCACATAGGTCGAAGGGCTTGCCAGTGGTTGAGATTGCCCGCATCTTGGGGGTGACAGACTTTAGCGTGAGGCGCTACTTGAGGTGGGTGACACCGCCCTCTGATCCCAATCAGCCCGGCCTGTTCTGAGCCGAAACAACAAGCTCCCGCACATCGTTGCGGGCGTTTTTCGTTCTAGGCCTCCGTCATCCTGAAACCTGCAAAGCAGGTTTTGAGGTGGTCGCAATGACATTCATAAACGGTATTCTGGACGGGGTCGCATACCGCGCGGCCCGCCATATCGGTGGCGAAATCACCCCAACCGTTGTGATCCTCCACGACACCGCCAGCAGCCTTAAAGAGGGCAGCGCCGCCAACTATCTGCGCGACAACGACGCCAAGGTTTCGGTGCAGTTCGTTATCGAGCTGAGCGGCCACATTGAGCAGCAAGTCCCGATCAATCGGCGCGCAAACCACGCGGGCGCGTCGAGCTACCATGGCCGCAAGGGCTGCAACAATTTCACCATTGGCATTGAGCTGGTGAACCCCGGCAAGATGCGCGCGGCAGGGGCCAACGGGGTGACGTGGTTTGGCAAGACGATCCACGACGATCACTTGCGCAACCTCGATCTCGCCGAAACGCCCGAGCATGGCCGGGGGATGTGGATGCATTACCCGGCTGAACAGCTAGAGGCGCTGCTGTGGCTGCTGCGCAAGCTCTTCGCCAACGTTCCGACCCTGATGGACATTCGCCCGCACTGGTATGTGTCGCCAGGGCGCAAGGTGGACACCAACCCGCTGTTTCCGCTGGAGCAGGTGCGCGGGCACATCCTCGGCCGTGAAGACCCCGCCGATGATGAGGCGCTTGCGCAAAGCATGGACGCCTCGCCCGATGATCTGGTCATTATCGCCACCAATGGCGATACGCTGAACATGCGGCGCTGGCCGAGCTTCAATCCAAACATCATTGCCAAGATCCCCGACGAGACTGTTGTGCCAGTCCTGCGGCGCGGCACCTTCGACGGCCGCGTGTGGCTGCAGGTGTTCTACGCGGGACAGGAGGGATGGGTCGTGGCGAACTATGCCGATGCAGTGACCTTTCCCGCCGCCCACTGAAGGAGTGCCCCCGTGAAGAACAAAGACAAGATCCTGCAAATCGTCGGTAGCATCGCGCCGACCATTGCGACGGCGCTTGGCGGCCCGCTCGCCGGTGTCGCCACCAAAGCACTGGCGGCGAAACTGCTCGACCGCCCCGACGCGACCGAGGAAGAGGTCGAAGCGGCGATCCTGGGCGCGAGCCCCTCGGACCTCCTGAAGCTGAAAGAAGCCGAGGCCGACCTTGAACGACATCTGATCGACGCCGGGATCGAACTTGAACAGGTTGCCGCCCGCGACCGCGACAGTGCGCGCCAGCGCCAGATGGAACTCAAGGACAGGGTGCCCGGCATCTTGGCAGCCTTGGTTCTGATCGGGTTCTTTTCCGTCATCGCGTATATGCTGAAATACGGTCTGCCGCCCGCCAGTGCCGAGATCCTGGCCTTGCTGATCGGTGGGCTGTCTGTCGGGTTCACGCAAATCCTTAACTACTACTTCGGCAGCTCTGCCGGATCGAAGAACAAGGACGTGATGATCGAGCGCATCAAGGCCGCGTCTGGGGGCAGGGCCTGATGCACTTCGACCCGACCTTTACAGTCAGCAACGCGCTGACCCTGCTGTCGCTTCTGATTGCGTGCACCAGCGCCGTTTATGCCTGGATTGGCACCCGCCGGTCTAATGTCGATGAGCGCTTCAAAACCGGCAAGGAACGCATGGACCGCCATGAACAACGTCTGACCCGCATGGAACATGATCTGGCAGATGTGCCGAGCAAGGATGACCTGCACCACATTCAGCTCTCCATGTCTGAAATCAACGGCACCATGAAGCAGATGGCGGCGGTGATGGAGGGCAATCAGAAGATCATGACCCGCCTCGAAACAGTGGTGTTTCGCCACGAAGACCACCTTCTGAACAAGTAGGACCGCCTTGCCATGAGCTACGCCGACGATCTGCGCAAACACGCCCGCATCGCCATTCTTCGGTTTCTTGAGGATGCACCAAAATACACCTCCAACGTCTCCATGCTGGCGACGCAATTGCCGCGCGTCGGTATTGCCTACACCCGCGACCAGGTCACGACCGAGGCGCATTGGCTGCGTGAGCAAGGGCTTGTCGAGCTGGAAGACCACGCGGGCTTTGTGGTGGTCGTGGCGACCACGCGCGGTGCGGAAATCGCCCAGGGAATTGCCCGCCACCCGGAGATCCAGCGCCCCCGGCCGGGAGCGTAAGTCATGCCGCCTCCAAAGAAGCTCGACCTGATCCCGCTGGAGTTTCGGCAGCGGCTTTCCACGGCCCTGCAGGAGCGCGGCTTTGGCGGTATTGTAGAGATCACCGAAGATCTGAATTTCTGGCTGGATGAGGCAGGCCTGGAGATCCGCATCGGCAAGTCAGCCGTGGGCGAATATTCCAAACTGCTCAAGGATCAGCGGGACGCTTTCGCGATGGCGGAAACGCTGCTCGGGGATCTGAACATCGAGCAGGAAAGCACCATGCACAAGGTGCTGATGCAGATGATCGCCACCGCGGCATTCCAGATGATGAACTCAGTATCGGAGGCGGGCGGCGATTGGGACCCGAAGGGGCTCGCGCATCTGTCGCGCATGCTGAAAGACCTGATGCAATCCGCCGGGCTGCGCGAACGCCTGCGCGAAGACGAAGAGCGGCGCATCGCCCGAAAGGAACGCGAGCGCCTTGCCGGAGAGATCGAGCAGAAGGCGCATCAGCTCGGCATGACCAAGGACACCGTGGCATCGATCAAAGCCGATATTCTCGGGGTGAACACATGACGGCAACCGAGGTCATCACAGACGCGGATTGGGAGGCGCAGCGCGCAGCCGACCGGCAAATGCTGCCGAACGTGCTGGACCAAAGTATGGAGCTGCCGCATGTGCTTCTGTCCTACCAGCAGCAGCTCCTGCAAACGACCGCTCACTATCAATTTGTGGTCTGCGAGAAATCGCGCCGGATCGGGATGACCTGGGCGGTCGGGGCCGATGGCGTTTTGACCTCTGGTCTGGCGCGAGCCGAGGGCGGAATGGATACGCTTTACATTGGCTTCAACCTCGATATGGCGCGCGAGTTTATCGACACCTGCGCCATGTGGGCGAAGGCCTTCATGCCCGCCGCCAGTTCGGTGCAGGAGTTCCTGTTCAAGGACCAGGATGACGGCAAGGAAGACCGCGATATTCAGGCGTTCCGCATCCGCTTTGCCTCCGGGTTCGAGATCGTGGCCCTGTCCTCCAAGCCACGTTCGCTGCGCGGTCGCCAGGGCTACGTGATCTTCGACGAGGCCGCGTTCCATGACGAACTGGAAGAGATGCTGAAGGCCGCAAACGCCCTGCTGATGTGGGGCGGTAAGGTTCTGGTGATCTCCACCCATGACGGCGACGCCAATGCCTTCAACGTGCTGGTGCGTCAGGTCAACGAGGGGGAGAAGGGCGACACCGCCAAGGTCGTGCGTGTCACCTTCAATGATGCGGTCGACGCGGGGCTTTATGAGCGCATTGCGTTGATCCAACGCGCCCAGGGCCGTGAGCCAATGGGCAAGCAGAAATGGATCGACAGCACACATGCGGTCTATGGCGACGACGCGGACGAAGAGCTGCACTGCATAGCCAAGGCCGGGACCGGCGCTTGGTTGTCCGCGCCACTGATTGAGGCGCGCATGAATGCCGAGGCACCTTGCCTGGAGCTGGAGTTGCCCGACGACTACTTGCAGCGCACCAATGCTCAACAGAAGGAGCTGATGCGCCTCTTCCTGGAACGTCTGGAAAAGGTGCTGAGTGCCGTGCCGCTGGACGTGCTCTATGCGCTCGGCTTTGACTTCGCCCGCGTCTCTGACCTCTCGGTGCTAACGCTGCTCGCCATCGAGAAGAACATGCATCGCCGCGAGGCGCTCTCAATCGAGATGCGCAACGTTCCGGGCAACGAGCAGAAGCTCATTGTCGGCATGGTCATGGAGCGTATCCGCACGCGCTGCGTTGGCGCGGCCTTTGATGCCACCGGCATGGGCTGGACCGTGGCCGAGGATGTCGGGCGCAAGTTTGGGCTGAAGGAGGGCGACGACAGCCCTGGTATGGTCTGGGCGATCAAGTTCTCGCAGGACTGGTACCGCATCAACATGCCGCCGCTGAAAACCGCCTTTGAAGAGGCGACAATTTCTATTGGCCGCTGGGATCCACACATGAGCGACCTGCGCGCCGTCAAGAAAGTGCGCGGCATTCCCCGCGTGCCTGAGATCCGCGAGGCCGACGCCAAGGGTAAGAAACGCCACGGCGACTATGCCATCGCCCTGGCACTCGCCCACTTCGCCTCGCGTATGCGCTGGGTCGAGATCGACTATACCCCGGTGCCCAACAACCAGAACCGAGAGCCGCACAGCGGTCAATTGGGCATGACCGCAGATGAACAAGACGCGCTGAACCGCCCCTGGTGGAACCCTCCGCTGGGCACCGCAATGCGCGGCGGTCTTTAGACACCTTAACGGCAAAGGGCTGAAACATGGCACGTAGCAAACAAGTGCTGGACCGCTGGGGCAACCCGGTGCGCCGCGCCGAATTGGCAAAATACGAAGAACCCTCGATGATCGGCGGCGTGCGCAGCCCTCTGACCGGATATCCGGGCGATGGGCTGAACCCGGAGCGGTTGGCGTCCATCCTGCGTGAGGCCGACGCGGGCGATCCGATCCGCTATCTGGAATTGGCAGAAACCATTGAAGAGCGGGATCTGCATTATCTCGGGGTTCTGGGAACGCGCCGCCGTTCCGTCTCGCAGCTCGACATCACGGTGGAGCCACGCGACGACAGCGAATTGGCAGAACAGATCGCCGAGCGTGTGCGCACCTGGTTAAAGCGCGATGAGCTGACGGACGAGCTGTTCGACATCCTCGATGCGCTCGGTAAAGGATACAGCTTCACCCATATCCGGTGGGATACCTCCGAGGGGGAGTATGAACCTGCCGCGCTGGAATACTGCGACCCGCGCTGGTTCCGCTTTGATCGCAGGGATCTCAAAACGCCCCGGATGCTGAACCCGCAGACCGGCGAAGAAGAGATCCTGCCGCCGTTCCAATACATCTACGCACCAATGAAGGCGAAGTCGGGCTTGCCGTTGCGCTCCGGGCTGGCGCGTGTTGCGTTGTGGGCGTGGCTATTCAAGGCATTCACCCAGCGCGATTGGGCGATTTTCACCCAGACCTACGGTCAGCCGCTTCGGATCGGCAAATACGGGCCGGGCACCTCTGAAGAGGATCGCAAGACGCTGTTTCGCGCGGTGGCGAATATTGCGGGCGATTGCGCGGCCATCATTCCCGAAAGCATGATGATCGAGTTTCAGGAGGCCAAGAGCATTGGCGCGTCGACCGATCACTATGAACGGCGAAGCGACTGGCTCGACAGACAGACGTCAAAGCTGGTGCTGGGGCAGACCTCGACCACCGATGCGGAAACTGGCGGCTTGGGATCCGGCAAGGAGCACCGTCAGGTGCAAGAGGACATCGAGCGCGCCGACGCCAAGCAATTGGGTGCGATCATCAACCGCGATTTGATCCGCCCCTGGGTGCAGCTCGAATATGGGGCGGACGCGCCATCGCCGCGATTGAAGATCGGCCGCCCGGAAGAGGAAGACCTCGCATCCTTCTCAAAAGCCCTGTCGCCGTTGGTGGCGCGGGGGCTGCGGGTGAAGCAATCGGAAGTCCGAGCTAAGTTCGGCCTGTCTGATCCGGGCGAAACAGATGACGTGATTGGCGGAAAATCGGAGAAAACGCCCCAAACCCCGCCGAAAGCTGCCCCGGCACCCACCGAAACAGGCCCAGCAGCGCCACAGAGCGAAATTGAAGGGCGATTGAATGTACATCTCGGCGTTTTAGGGGGCGTTGGGGCCGCGCAGGCAGAAGAGGCCTCAGAGGCGCTCTCTGCGCCGGTTTCGCCAGAGGCTGGTCTCGCGGCGCGCCTCGGAACGGACGGGCGCAAGGCCATGGCGTCGATGCTGGCACGGATCGAGGCGATGCTGCAGGCGTCTGGTAGCTTGGAAGAGTTCCGCGAAACCCTGTTGGCAAGCTACGGTGATCTCGATGCAAGCGAGCTGCAACAGGCGCTCGCGCTGGCGAACTTGGCAGCACATTCCGGCGGCCGGGCCATGACCGAGGGTGAAGCGGATGGCTGAACTGGCGGCGATCTTCCGCAAACCGTTCCCTGAGCAGGTCGCCGCATTCCGGCTTCGCTTGGGCGATCTGGTGCCCACCGCGCGGTGGGATGACATCACCAGGAACGCGCACGACCGAGCGTTTATGGTGGCGGGCGCGACCAAGGCTGACCTGCTTTCAGATATTGGCGCAGCCGTGGAGAAAGCCATCGCCGACGGCACCGGGTTTGAGGCGTTCCAGCGTGATTTCCGAGATATCGTGGAACGCCACGGCTGGCATGGCTGGACGGGCGAGGGCACGCCGGGCGGCGAGGCCTGGCGCATGCGCGTGATCTACCGCACCAATATGCGCGTCTCCTATCAAGCCGGGCGCTTTGCGCAGCTTCGCGAGGGCGGTTTTAAATATTGGGTCTACCGTCATGGCGGCTCGGATGATCCGCGCCCGGAGCATCTGGCGCTCGATGGCCTGATCCTGCCTGCCGACCATCCGTTCTGGATGATCTGGTTTCCGCCGAACGGCTGGGGGTGTTCCTGCCGGGTCTTTGGCGCGCGGTCTATGGAGGCTGCGATACGGCGCGGCGGCAATCCGGCTGTGAGGCTGCCGACAGGCTGGAACACGCGAGATCCGCGTTCGGGCACGCCCAAGGGGATCGACAAGGGTTGGGACTATGCCCCAGGCGCAAGTGCGGCTGACACGATCCTGGCCTTCCGCGATAAACTCGAAAAGCTGCAGGCGCAGCCGTCGCAGGATTTGATCGGCGACTGGCTTCAATGGCCGTTCAAAGACTGGTTTGAGAATCCGCGCGGGGCGTGGCCTTTGGCGCGATTGGGCGATGACGATGCCCAACTGATCGGCTCACAGCCCCGGGTGGCGGAACTGTCGGCTGAGACGCTCGCCAAACAGCGCCGCCGTCACCCGGAATTGACGCTGGAAGACTATGCACAGGCACAAGCCACCGTGAACCTCGCTACCAATAAGGTGCAGGACGGCGATAGCAGCATGATCTTCGTCCGAGCTGATCCGGGCGAGGCGGGGCATGTGCTGGTGGTGAAGACCACCAAAACGGGGCAGGGTCTGTTCGTGACCAGCTTCCGCCGCCTGAGCAGCGATGACCTGAAACGAGATCAGGAACTGATCCGCCTGATGAGAAAAGGCGATTGAGTTTTGAACGCGTGGCAGTGGGGCGCGACACTGTGGTGAAAACTGCAGGCGGTGGGGCCTCCCAATCCAGCAAGCTGGCAACCCCACATTGCGCTCCGATCCAAGGACCGTGCTACGGCCGGGAGAGTTTCACCGCGTCACGCCTGCAGTTAGAAGAATAGCTATGTACACCCTGAAATTCAATGAAGATGGGTTCGAACTGCGCCTGAAGCAGCTTGAAACTCAGCTATCCGACCTGTCGCCCGTGATGCAGGATCTGGGCGAGCTCCTGGTGCAATCAACCCAAGACCGAATGCTGAAGGGGCAGCAACCAGACGGCAAGCCCTTCGCGCCACGCTCTCAGAACACGCTGGAACGCTACGCCGCGCGCGGGTTCCGGTTCGGCCCGCAACCATTGAACAAGAGCGGTGAAATGCGCCAGCAGCTTCACTACCAGGCCAGCGCCGCCGGTGTGTCCTGGGGCAGTAATGCAATTCAGGCTGCTGTGATGCAGTTCGGTGCGCAGAAAGGGGCTTTCGGCACATATGAGGGCAAGGGGTTCGGCGATACGACCCCGAAGATCTCGATCCCTTGGGGCAACATCCCGGCGCGCCCGTTCCTCGGGGTCTCCGAGGGGGACCGCAGCGCGATTGTGGAGGAACTGGAAGACTGGCTTTATAATAATAGGTGAAATAGCTTGCGCCTTACCCACCTTCAGCCATGCTGCGTGCGCCCTTCTTGCCAATATCAAGTTCAAGCCCGTTTGGGCCTACTTTTGCTGCGCCTGCCAAGCCCATAAGGGCGCGAAGTGCACGAGTGCTTTCATCTTCTTGAGCTTTTTGTGCTCCACCTGAAAAGAGATTCCGGGTCACAGCCTCAATCCATTCAGACGGGAGTTCCCCCTTGGCCTCATGTTTGACCTCATGGATGGCTTCAATTACCCATGAGGCGCGCTCGATGTCAGCTGCAAAGGCAATCATTTCACGAGACATGCGCATTTCTTCATCGTAATAGCGCTTCATCCAGGCAACTGCTGCTGAGAACCCGACAAGCGCTACTACAGTGGACAAAACTAGCTTAATAATCATGAACCATTCAAGCGCGATAGACCCGTCTTTCGCAGGTGAAATGCTAGTTTCTACCGCTTGCGCAGAAGACTCGAGGTCTCCAGAAGTTGTCTGTGTGATATCGGGAGTTGCTGCGCCTCCGGTATTTTCGTCAAATCTCACTTCGCCTTGGTTGGCGTTTGACGATAGACGTTCGATCACCTTAGACATCAACGCACTTTCTGCTGGCGATGGACCCGTGTCATTCATTGAAGAGAAAGATAAGTAACTGCTCATCGCGCCAAATGCACCAATTGACATGTAGGCAAGAAAAACAGCGGTTGCGAAAAACAATGATCTACGACCTTCGCGCTTCAAAGCATTTGATTGCATCAGGTCTTTGATCGATGTGGTAATATTCCTTCGTTCACTCATATGAGACTGTAGAAGCAATTTCTTCCGTTCAGCCTCGAGAGCTTCCAACGCCTCAGTGTGAGCTGTTTCTCTGATTTTCTCGGCGGTCGACGCTTCTTCTTCTAGTTCCGCACGCTTGGCCATCATGTCTTCAACTGACTTATTCAGAGAAGCCATGATCTCTCGATGGGTGGCGCTATTGCTCAAGATTAGTTCTCTGAGAACGCTAGGACCTTCTCCCGTGTCGACATGTGCAGCAGGAGTGCCTCTACTCGAAATTATGCGCAATACATCCGCAACAATTTCTGGCTTCTTCTTCCAAGCATTTCGCTCACTGCTGAATATTACAGTCACTTGATCAAACAGAGGTGAGTGATCTCGAGTATTTGTTTGATTTAATCTCGAGAAACGAACTGAAATCCCTAGGTTGGGAGCTAGACTGAAGTCAAACGACATTTCATTGATCGAATAAGAGTCCGCGGTTAGGTTTGTTTCACCGTATTCTTCTAAAGTAAATGGAAACCCGTGAACGGGGAAAAGTAATATCTCCTCACGTTCCCCCTGCAGCCGCTCGCGTATTTCCTGCAACATCGAGTAGGCTGCTCTGTCATCAATCTTGTGCAGCTTGAAGTTCTGTACACCTGTAGTCGCCATTAAATTCACCCGCAAAAAATTCGTACTGCAACGCCTTGCTTCATTTCAGGCCAAGGGCAGTGGCAGAAGTTATCTCTCTCATAGCAGGATCGAGCGGAGCGGGTCGATAGCTTTGCGGTACTGAGAGTAGACTACCAAACCTAAGCCAGTTCTCGTTTTGGGGATTCGAAGCGAGGCTGCGATGCCACTATCTTACAAAGAGATTGACCAAGACTAAGCTTCACAACAGGATTAGGACACAGATCCATTAACCCCCAAACGAACACCCGCACATCGCTGCGGGTGTTTTGCGTTTGGGCCATTCGCGAAGATGGCTGCATGAGCAGAGCATCACATATCGCCTTGATGGCCTCCCAGGAACTCCCTTCTGTCACTGAAGACGCGGGCGTTCCCGAATGGATCCAACTGACCCCGGCCGGGCGCATCGAGACCTTTGATGCGCGTGGCCCTTACGAGATCACGGACCCGCAAGCCGTGATTGAGGCCAGCTTTGAAGGCCGGGACGAAATCGAGATCGACGTCAATCACGCCTCCTTCACCGCTGCCAAGGCGGGAGGGGACGCGCCCGCGCGCGGTTGGATCATTGAGATGCAAGCGCGGGAGGACGGCATCTGGGGGAAAGTGCGCTGGACCTCTGAAGGTGCGCGGCTTGTGGCCGATCAGGCATATCGACGGATTTCCCCGGTTCTCCGACATGACAGCCACAACAGGGTTCAAAAGCTCCTGAACGCGTCGCTCGTGAACCGTCCCAACCTGCGCGGCATGGCTGCGCTCAACTTTGAACAGGAGGACGACAGCATGTCGTTTCTGAAACAGCTCGCGGCTTTGTCCGGCCTTGGTGACGACGCCACCGAAGACCAGGTCATTGCCGCGATCAAGAAGCAGGGCGAGGGCAGTGACGGCGCAATCGCCGCGCAGTCCCAGCTTGACGAGGTTGCGACCATTCTCGGCGTAGATGTTGGGGGTGATGTGGTTGCGGCGGCAAAGGCGACGACTGCGGGGGCACCGGATGTGGTGGCGCTTCAATCCGCGCTGACCGAGCTGCAGGGCACCATCGCTATGCAGGCCGAGCAGCTCACCACGCTGCAGGGCACAGCCTCCAAGGATAAGGCGGAGGCCTTCATCGACGGCGAAATCAAGAAGGGCCGCATGATCCCGAAATCCCTGCGCGATCACTACGTCTCGATGCACCAGGAAGACCCCGCGCGCGTCGAAAAGGAGATCGCCGGTCTGCCGGTATTGAACAGCACCGGCGTCGCCCACCTCACGCCCGCGAGCGAGGACGGCAAGATTTCTCTGAACGCCGAACAGCAAAGCGCTGCCCGCCTTCTGGGGCTTTCGTCCGAGGATTACCAAACCGTTCTCGAAGAAGAACGCGAAGCGCAGGAGGGCCTTTAAATGACGGCGTTGACAACTGATCGGAACACCCCCCGCCATGACGGCGAGCTGCGCCACGGACTGGTGGCAGCAGCCTCCCTGATCTACGCCGGGTCCATCGTGCTGCGTGCCGCAGACGGCTACCTGCACGAAGGCCACACCGCGACCGGGCTGGTTGGCGTGGGCCGGGCCGAGGCGCGGGTCGACAACCGCCTGGGCGCAGACGGCGACGAGGATCTGACCTATCGCCCCGGCATTTTCCGGTTCGCCAACTCCGCAGGCGCGGACGGAATCACGTTCGCCGATGTCGGCGAACTGGCCTTTGTGGTGGATGACCAGACCGTCGCCAAGACGGACGGCACCACCACCCGCTCGCCTGCCGGGATCATCGACGGCGTGGACGCGAATGGCGTCTGGGTTCGCTTCGATGAAGCCCTGACCAAAGCATCCTGAAAGGACTGACACATGCTCGTTAACGCAGCAAACCTCGACGCGCTTCGGGTCGGGTTCAAGAAGAACTTCCAGAATGGGTTGGCGCAGGCCTCCTCCGACTGGACCAGCGTCGCGACCGAAGTGCCGTCGATGACCAAGGAACAGAAATACGGATGGCTGGGCAAGATGCCCAACGTCCGTGAATGGATCGGCGCGCGTGCGATCCAGAACCTCGCCCAGCATGACTACTCCATCGCGGAGAAGCCCTGGGAACTGACCATCGGCGTCGACCGTGACGACATCGAGACCGACAACCTCGGGATCTATGCGCCGCTGTTCACCGAGATGGGCGCATCCACTGGCGCGAAGAAGGATCTTCTTGTCTACGGCGACACGCTGAAGAAGGGCTTCGACATGGCCTGCTATGACGGTCAGCCCTTCTTTGACACCGACCACCTTGTGCTGGACGAGAACGGCAACGAGACCTCCGTCGCCAACACCGATGGCGGCTCCGATGCGCCGTGGTTCCTGATCGACGACACCCGCGCGTTGAAACCGATCATCCTGCAGCGCCGCAAGGACTTCGAGTTCGTGAACATGGACAAGCTGACGGACCAGAATGTGTTCATGAACAAGGAATTCATCTACGGAGCGGACGCCCGGTTCAACACCGGCTTTGGCTTCTGGCAGATGGCATGGGGGTCCAAGCAACCGCTGACTGCCGCGAACTACGCCAAGGCGCGTGCCGCTCTGTCCAGCATGAAAGGCGACCACGGCCGCCCGCTGGGGATCCGCCCGAGCTTGCTGGTGGTGGGGCCGAGCAATGAAAGCGCGGCGCTGAAGATCCTCAACTCCGAATTCGCTGCTGGCGGCGAGACCAACGAGTGGAAGGGCACCGCCAAGATGCTCAACACTCCCTGGTTGGCATAAGGAGCTGAGCGATGAGTGAACGTGATGACCTCAAAGCGCGCGCGGAAGAGCTGAAGCTCGACTTCGCGCCCAACCTCTCAACCGCCAAGCTCGCCGAGCTGGTTGCAGAGGCCGAGGCGCAAGGCGCCTCTGCTGATGAGGACAAGGCCCCCGCCGATGACGGGAGCAACTCCTTCGAGGAAGCCTTGGCCGTTGCCGCCGCTTCCAGCGAGAACGCCAAGCAACCGGGCGGCACAGATGCGGCGCAACCGACCTTTCATGGTCGCAAGTTCCTGCGCGTCGTGGGGCCGGAAAAGGGGTTCCGCCGTGCCGGGCGTAAGTTCGGGTCCAAGCCCGTGGACATCCCGCTTGATGAATTGAGCGAGGAGCAGGAGCTGGCGCTCAAAGGAGAGCGCCGCCTGATCACCAGTTACCACGTCGAAGGCGTGTCCGACTAAGCGGCCGTCTCTGCCCCAATAGCCGCTTTGCCCTGGCAGACAGGGCCTTGCTCCGGCGGCGATCCTCGCGTCGCCGGAGCATCACCTTCCGCCCATCGGAGCGCAGGCAGATGACCTATACCACCCTTGACCAGCTTACCGACCGCTACGGCGAAGGCATGCTGGTTTCTCTCACAGATCGCGGCGAGGTCGTAACCGGCGCGGTCGATCTGGACACAGTGAACCAGGCGATTGCCGACGCGGACGCCATGATCGACGGCTACCTGAAGGGGCGCTATCAGCTCCCGCTGGCCGAGGCACCCGCCCAGGTCTCCGCCCTGAGCCGGGCCATCACGATCTGGAACCTTCATATCTATGACGCGCCGGAAAAGATCGCCGCCGACTACAAGGACGCGGTGCGGCAGCTCAAGGAAATCTCTCAGGGCGTGATTACGCTGGATGTCGCAGGCGTGGAGCCGAAGACCAGCGGCAGCCAGGGCGTGCTGACCACCGACCGCGAACGGCCATTCACCGGACAGAGCCTGAAGGGGTTCATCTGATGCTGGACGCGGTCAAGGATCGTCTTGAGGCGCGTTTGCCCGAATTCGCGGGGCGCATCGAGACTGCCGTGGATTTCACCCGCCTGCTGAAAGACCGGGGCCTGCCGCAGTCGTCGACCGCCTTTGTGATCCCGCTTGGCCTTCAGGGGCAGCGTGCAAACGACGCCACCGGGATTTTCTCGCAGGCCTATTCCGAGACCGTCGGCGTTCTTCTGGTTGCGCGCTCCCACGACCAGACCGGCTCCAAAGCATTGGGGCAGTTGCGACCGATCATCGGTCAGGTGCTGGAGGCTTTGGCGGGCTGGTCGCCGGGGTCCGATTTCGGCGTCTTCGAGCTGCGTCGGGGCGATCTCGCCGGAGTGGGCGGCGGGGCGCTGTTCTACATGATCGAGTTTTCCATCAACGACCAACTGAGGATCACGGTGCAATGACCAAGCCGACCAAACCACAAAAGCCCAAATTGCCCGCCTCGGGCGGCAGCTATGCCGTCCAGCGTGATGGCGCCCTGAAACAAGAGGCGGCGACCCAGCCCAAACCACCTCGCACCTCTGCCGGTCAAGCCGCGAAAAAGGAGGCCTAAATGTCCCTGAATTGGAAGCAGAAGATCCTCCTGGTCAAAACCGAGGTGACCTATGGCACTGACGCGGCCCCAAGCGGCGCGGCCAATGCCATTCTCGCCCAGGACGTGCAGCTCAAGCCCATGGAAGGCACCGACGTTTCGCGTGATTTGGAACGGCCCTACTTCGGCGCAGATGCCACGATCCCGACCGAGCTGATGAGCGAGATTTCGTTTGATGTGGAACTTGCCCCGTCTGGAACGGCTGGCACGGTGCCCGCCTGGGGCGCGCTTTTGCGCGGATGCGGGCTGGCTGAAACAGTCAACGCGGGCACCTCGGTGATCTATAACCCGATCACTCAAAACCCGGAGAGCACCACCATCCACCTGCATATCGACAGCACCCGCTATGTGATCCTGGGCGCGCGCGGCAACGTGCGGTTTGACCTTCAGGCGCAGGCGGTGCCCAAGCTGCGGTTCACCTTCAAAGGCCTGTTCGTGAAACCGACCGAGGCTGCCTATCCCACGGCAGACCTGTCGCCCTGGCAGATGCCGCAGGTCGTGACCATGGGCAACACGCCGGTCTTTGAGATCGACGGTACGGATCTGGTGATGCGGTCCTTTGCCATGGATCTGGGCAATCAGATCGAAGGGCGGTTCCTGGTCGGGCGCGAAGAGGTCAAGTTGGGCGACCGCCAGGAGAGCATCGAGACCACAGTCGAGGCGGTGCCGCTGACCACCTTTGACCCGTTCCAGCGGGCGCTCGACCAAAGCGCAACCGCGCTGCAGCTCGTCCACGGGACCGGGGCGGGCAAGATCGCGACGCTGGATATCCCCGCCGCGCAGATGCAGCGGCCGCAGGGGCTGTCTACTGCACAGAACGTGAAGGAATGGCCGCTGCGCCTGGTGCCGCTGCCACAATCCGGCAACGACGAATTCACCCTGACACTCACCTGATCCGAGGGACAGACCATGTTCAAAATCGACGAAAACCCCTCCTTTACCCGTACCGTCAAAGTCAATGTCCCCAAGGGCGAGGGACACGAGCAACAGACCTTCAAAGCCACCTTCAATGTGGTGGATGACGAGGTGGTGGACGGCGTGGCGCTGAACGATTCAGCCAACGTCAAGGCCGCCCTGCGCGAAGTGCTGGCCGGGATGGAAGACCTGGTGAACACAGCCGGTGAGGCGATCCCTTACAGCGAAGAGATCCGCGAACACATGCTGAAGCGGCCCTATGTGCGGCTTGCGCTGATCGCGGCCTACTACAGCGGCGTGACGGATAACCGCTCGGGAAACTGAGGTGGGCCGGTCGCGCCTGGGCGACCGGCACTTTGGCCGCCGAGGCGACCGGGGGCGAGGTGATCGACGACGCGGCCCTGTTCGGTCTTCAGTTCGACACCGATGCGTTGGACCAAAAGCGGGCACATTCGGCGATTTGGCGCTGCAACCTTCCATCACTGAACGCTTTTCTAGCGGCACAGACGCAATGGCGGGCCTTGGCTCAGGCAGACGGCTCGCGCTTCTGGATCGGTCTTGACTACGCCGCTGTTGAACCGGCGCTCCGCCTGGAAGGTCTGGACCTAACACCCGCCGAATGGATCGGGTTTCGCATCATCGAGGACGCGGCGCGTACGGCGCTGAACGAGAGGTAGCCAATGACGTTTGTCGTGCAAGGTGAGATCCTGATGGACGGCTCCGACGCAAAGTCGGAGCTTCAACGCCTGCGGTCCGAAAACGCGAAGCTGGTGGCCTCCACGGACAAGGTCAACCAATCCACAACCCGCTGGGGGCGTGCAATGTCGGGCGTGCGATCCCGCGTGTCTGCATTGCGCTCCAATACGGCCAGTTGGGTCGCCGGGTTGCGCAATGTTGACCAATCGCAGGCGCTTGCCGCCGGGAGCGCCGCAAACCTCACAGCGCAGTTCAACGACATCGGCGTGATGATGGCAGCGGGCCAGGACCCGATGCAGCTTGCGATCCAGCAGGGCACCCAGATCACCCAGGTGTTTGGCAACCGGGGCGCGGCTGCGGCCTTGGGGGCCACCCGCCAAGCCGTTCTTAACATGATCTCGCCGCTGAACCTGATCACCATTGGCTCAATCGCGGCGGGGGCGGCGTTGGTGAACTGGCTCTCCAGCGCGGGCGAAGAGGCCGAGAGTTTTGAAGATCGTTTGAAGGCCATGAGTGATGCCGTCAGCACCTTCGGTGACCGTCAGGAAGACGCCTTTCAAAGCGCCGCCGATATGATCAAGAAATTTGGTTCGGCGTCGCCTGAATTGCGTGCAATCCTTGGCGACCTCGCCTTGATGTCGAAGCTTGAAGCAAAGGAAGAGCTGGACGAAATCTCTGAGAGTGTTCGTGATCTGGTGCTGGATCTTTCCTTCTTGGATGACCGCACGTCGCGGTCGGCCGCGCAGGATTTTCTGGGCCTGAGTTCTATCAGCAGTAAAGCCCGTGAACTGGGCGCGATCTTCGCTTACAATCTGGAAATCTTGAGCAAGTCGGAAGACCCGGTCACGAAGCTGCGGGCGGCGCTCGATGTCCGCGATATGCTTCTTGAGGCGGGCGGCGGTATTGAAAACCTCAACGCTCAGCAGCGGGAGTTTTACCAAGGGCTAGCCCAGTTGATCCAGCAACTGGAGCTTTTCGGCGCTCGGATCCGCCAGCCATGGGAAGATCTGCGTGAGACCGGCAGCGACTTGTGGTCGTCGCTGGCGGCAAACGCGCAAGACTACCTCGGCAACCGGCTGGAGATCGACGCGGCTGCCAGATCCACGATCCAGCAACTTCAGCTGGAAGCCGAAATCAATGAGGCAATCCGGGTCAGCGGCGAAGGCAGCGTTGAAGTCGCGGAACTGCGTCTGCAGGCCGAACGCGAGTTGCACCAGGAACGCGTGAACGAGCTGGAAATCACCGAAACCCTGAAGGCCGAAATGATGGCGTCCTGGGACGCTGCAAACGGCGTCGCCTCGGTCGATATGGCCGGGAATATCTCGCTGGCGGCGGATCAGGCGCAACGACTGAAGGAACAGCTCCACGCGGCACGCGGTGCGCGCATCATGGCGCGCGTGAGGGAAAACCCGGATTTTAGCGACCCGCGTGGCGAAAGCCCCGGAGCGGGCAACTCCGACTATGTCTATCACGATCAGGGGCTACCGCCTGTGCGGATGCCGCCAAACCCACGCAAGTCACGTTCTGGTGGCGGTGCGGCGGCCACCAACCGCGAGCGCAAGGCGATTGAAGAGTTGCTGCGCCGCGAGGCCGAGCGCCTCGAAGTCCTGCGCGAGACCGATCCTGTTCAGCAGGAGATGATCCGCCACCGCGAGGCCATGAAATCCGCCACGGACGCCGAGCGCGAAGCCCTGGAGAAGATCGTCCGCGAGCGTGTCGAGGAACAGCAGGTTATCGAGGCGACGCAACAGGCGGGCGCGTTTCTCGGCGACACGATGGGCGATGTGCTGACGGCGCTGCAGGCGCAGGGCGATGATGCGGCCGCCGCCTGGGACCGGGTCAAAGCCTCCATTGCCGCTGCGATCCTTGAGGCCGCGCTGCTGGGCGACGGGCCGCTCGCCGGGGTGTTTGGCACCGCTGATGGCGGCGGGCTTCTGGGCAGCCTGTTCGGGGTGCAGAAGAAGGCTGACGGCGGGATCATCACGGGGCAGGGCGGTGACCGCAGTGACAAGGAAATTGCCCTGGTCAGCCCCGGCGAATTCTTCGTGAACGCCAAAGCGACGCGCAAGCACCGCCACCTTTTGGAAGCCATCAACGCGGGTGCGTTGCTGCCCGGTATGGCACCGGCCTTTGCCAACGGCGGGGCCTTTGCCGCGCCGCCCTTGCCAAGCGCGCCGGGTGGTTCGCTGGGCGCTGAAACCGGCGGCGGCGTGTCGCGAGTGCTGATCCAGCCGAGTCCGCTGTTCAAGGCGGTGGTCGAGCAGCAATCACGCGATACCGCCATCGAGGTGACCGAGACTTACGACCGGGAACACTCACGATCCACCTTTGACCGCAATGTAAATGACCCTTGGAGTGTTGGCTGATGCCGTTGTCCTGGCCTCTTACCGTCGATCAGTTTTTCGCGGGCCTTCCGATTCAGAAGATCAGTTGCCGCCTTGGCCGCTCGGAAACCACGTCCGAGACCGGCGGCGGTGAAATCATCAGCCATGGCATGGGCACCCGGCTTTGGCGGGGGCGCGTTGTCCTGGACAAGGACACCCACGCCTATTGGGCGGCGGTGGAGGCCAAGTTGGCGCTTTTGGAGCAACCGGGGGCAAGCCTGCTGCTTTGGGACACGCGGATGCGTGGCACGATCCTCGACCCGGATCTTGCGCTCCTGGGCGCATCGGCCCCGGTGATCGGCGACCTCGCGGCCAATAACCGCGAGCTGGGACTTTCGGGCCTGCCTGCGGGCTATGAGATCTCGGCCGGGGACCTGCTGGGCTTCACCTACGGGGCCAACCCAACCCGCTATGCCTACCACCGCGTGGTGGTCGGAAGCTCCGCCGATGGCAGCGGCGTCGCCAGCAACATCGAGGTGATCCCCTACATCCGCCCCGGCGCGCAGACCGGCGCGGCCGTCACCCTTGGGGTGCCGGTGCTGAAGGCCCGGATCGCAACCGCAGAATACGGAGAGAGCCGGGCCAGCCTGAGCGAGGGCGGCTCCTTCGAGTGGGTTCAGACGCTGAGGTGACCATGCAGTATGACGCAACAACGCAATCCCAGCTTGAGGAACGGCGCGGCACCGATGCGCGGGTTCTGCTGTGGATCGAGGCCAAGAACCGCGCCACCGGCTTGCCGGAGGTCATTGGCTTTTGGTCGGGTGACGACCACCAGGAGTTCCTGATCGACGGTGAGCTGCGCACCTATTTCGGCGCGGGTCAGGTGATCGACGTGCCGCCGATCATTGTCGAGCCGGGGTTCCAGGTGCGCAATTACCGGGTCAAACTGCCGCCCTTCACCGAGGAGGTGAAGACGCTTCTGCAGGCCTATGAGCCGCGCCTGGCGCGCGTGCAAATCCATTCCTGCCCGCTCGACATCGACACCGGCGCGCCACTTGGCACGCCGCAGCGCCGGTTCAAAGGCTTCCTCAATCAGGCCCCGGAAGAGCGCAAACGCAAAGGGGTCAGCTTCACCGAGCTGGTGATGGTGTCGAATGCCCGCATGCTGACCTTTGGCCTGCCGTTGAAGCGGTCCAGCGCCGAGCTGCAGCGCCGCAACCCGGATGATCGGGGCCGGGAATACATCGACACCACCGGCCAATGGACCGTGCCATGGGGGGGCTGATGCAGGATCGCGGCGAGCTGTTGTTGACCTATCTACGTGGCGTGCGCCTTCGGTGGTCCGGGTTTCGTCCTGGGCGGGTGGACTGCGCGAACTTCGCGGGCGGGTGGCACAAGCTGCTGACCGGCCAGGACGTGCGCGCCCAGCTCGGCGTGCAATACAGCTCGCTGGAAGAGGGCAAGCGGGTGTTGAGGGACAACGGCTATGCGGACCTCGCAGCCCTTGCCGCCAGCGTGATGCCGGAGCTGCAGCCCGCAGACGCGGCCCTGGGCGACATTGTCGCCTTACGCGAAAATGACGAGCTGGCGCTTGGCATCATCGGCGGGCCGCAGATCCATGTTCTGACACTGCAGGGCCTGAGCGTTGTTAGCCGCTGCAAAGCCGAGCGGGTGTTCCGCCCATGACCCGCTTTCTTCTGATCCTCGCGCTGGCGCTCTGGGCGGGACCGGCTGCTGCTGACCCGATCAGCACGATTGCGGCGGCAATAACGACGTTCTTTGGCGGTGGTGCCGCCTTTGCAGCGGCAACTGCTGCCGTCCTGCGGTCGCTGGTCAAAGCCGGGATTTCCCTCTTGGTGGCGAAGATCCAGCAGCGCAAGCAAAAGACGCCGGGCATTCAGTCCAGCCACACCACAAGCGGCGGCACCGAGCCGCAGGCGACGGTCTTGGGGCGGTTCACCACGCGCGGCCATCTCGTCTATCAAAACAGCTATGATGAGAACAACAAGTGGCTGACTCATGTGGTCGAACTGGGCGATGTGCCGGGCGCGTCCCTGCGCCGCCTGATCATCGACGGGGCCTTTCAGGATCTGCCCGACACGTTGGTGAATGGCCAGTCCTACCCGATCACCAACAAGCAGAAAGACGGCAGTATCTACGGCTACCTGTGGTTCTATGACGGCAGGCAGACGGCGGCATCGCCGTATCTCACCGGCATTTATGGCGGTGCGGGGCGGCCTTGGACGCCTGATCACATTCTGACCGGCACCTGCTACGCGATCCTGGCCTTTCATCGCTCCAATGAAGTGTTTCCCAACGGCGTGCCGAACTATGCCTTCGAGCTGGACGGGCCGCCGCTCTATGACCCGCGCCAGGACAGCACGGCGGACGGTTCTGGCCCGCAGCGCTTTGGCGATCCCGGCACCTGGGCACAGACCGCCAACCCCATGGTTATCGCCTATAACGTCCTGCGCGGGATCACCCTGCCAGACGGTCGGATCTGGGGCGGCGGGTTTGACGCCGAGGATCTGCCCTTTGCCGATTGGTCGGATGCGATGGACGCTTGCGATCTGGGCATCGGGGCGGAGACCCGTCCGCAGTTCACAGCCGGGTTTGAAGTCAAGTTTGAAGAGCCACCGGCTGACTTCCTGCAGGAGCTGTTCGCCTCGGCGAATGCGCAAATTGTCGAGATGGGCGGCTATTGGTTCCCCATGGTCGGCAGTGCGTCGGCGGTGTCTGCGCAGGTGGGCGATGATGACCTGCTGGTGACTGAGCAATGGCAGCATGACCCTTTTCCCGGCCTTGAAAACACCTTCAATGCGGTGACCACGACCTACACCAGCCCCGCCTCGCTGTGGGAGGCCTCGACGCTGGAGAGCATCGTGAAGGAGGATTGGGTCGCCGAGGACGGGCGACAGAAGCTCTTCGAGCTGCGCTTGCCGATGGTCTATGCCCCGGAGCAGGCCCGCCAGCTTGCCAATGCGCTGCTGCTGGAAAACCGCCGGTTTCGGTCACACCGCCTGCCGCTGCCCGGTGAGTTCGCGCGTCTGCGCCCGCTGCAGAACATTGCCCTGTCGCTGGCAGACTATGGCTATGAGCAGAAGGTGTTCCGCATCATCGAGGCGGCCTATGACCTTCAAACGCTGAACGTCTCGCTGTCGCTTCGCGAAACCGATCCCAGTGACTTTGACCCGGATCCGGGGCTTGAGCTGCCGGAGACCCCGCATCCGGTTGGACCGATCGCGCCCACCGACGCCGGTGTCGTCGGCTTTGCGGTGGCGGGCGAGACGGTGAAGAACGACAGCGGCGCGGCGTTTGCCCCGGCGATCCGCATCGTCTGGGACGGGCGTCTGTCGGACACCTGCGAGGGGCTGACGTTCCAGGTGCGTCTGCAGGGGCAGACCGACGAGGACACGATCAGCACGACGAATGTGGCCAGCGGCACCTATCGCCACCAGCCGGTGCAACCGGCGTCGGAGTATGAGGTCCGGGCCAAGGCCATTGCGTCCAGACGGGCCACCGCGTGGAGCGTCTGGCTGCCGGTCAGCACCCCGGATGTGAGGATCTCGCCCGCGCTTTTGGACGATGCCGTCTGGGAGGCCATCAGCACAGACGCGGCCAGCGTGGCCTCTGCCCTTGATGCGGAGCTGACGGCCGAGGTGATCGCGCCGATTGCTCGCGATCTGGAGCTGCGCACCGTCGAGCAGCGCACCGTTGCGGAGGCGGTGGGGATCATCGGCGAGCAGGTGGTCTGGGCGATCAGTCGCCTGTCGGACGTGGACGGGCGGCTGTCTGATGCGGGCATCGTGCAGGACCCGGAAACCGGCACCGTTCGGATCTATGCGCTGGAGCATGAGGCCGAGCGGATCAGCGAGACGGAAATCCGCCTCAACGCGGCGGAGGCGTCCCTGTCGCTCTCCGCCACTGAGGCTTGGGTCAATGAGCAGATCTCGCTCGCGGTTCTCGACCCGTCGCAGATCCCGCTGGTCGATGACCTACAGATGCAGGTCAACCAGGTGCGGGTGGATCTGGACGCCGCCGAGGCGGAGCTGGCGCTGTCGGCGTCGCAAACCGAAGTGGACGGCATGTCCGCGCGGCTGTCCACGGCAGAGGCGGATCTGGACGCGGCAGAGGCGGCGATTGCTTTGAAGGCCGAGCAGTCGCAATATGAGGATCTGCAGGGCCGCGTGCAAACCGCAGAGGTGCAGATCGACGCGCTCGACGGGGCGCAGATCACGCAGACCGTCGCGGACACCCGGCACCTTCTGAACAGTGATGATGCGGCGGCGGTCCAGACGCTTGCCAACCTGCTGCACGCCCATGAGGCGGGCGAGCGTGTGCAGCAGGACATCGCCTATGCGACACAGGATCTGCGGGCACGGGTCAATGAGGATCGCGAGGCCGTGGCGGCGCTTGGCGTCACCTTGGGCGCGTCCATCGACAATGCCGTGGCGCTGGTGCAGGCGGAGACGCTCGCCCGCGCGGCGGCGGATAGCGCTCTGGCCTCGGATGTGGTCACGCTGGATGCGCGTCTGGAGGATGCCGAGGGCGAGATTTCCGGGCAGGCGCAGGCGCAATCACAACTGGCAAGCCGGGTCACGTCGCTGGAAGGCACGACCAGCAGTCAGGCGCAATCCATCACGTCCCTGACCGCGCGTCTGACCGTGGCGGAGGACGAGCAGGGCGATCAGGCGACGGCGGTGCACTCCCTGACCACGCGCATGTCGGATGCCGAGGGCACGATTACGGCGCAGGCGCAGTCACTGGCGTCCCTGTCGACCACGGTTGGCACCAATACCAGCACGGTGCAGACCGTTTCGGAAAGCGTCGACGGCGTGCTGGGGCGGCATATGCTGCGCGTCAATGTGAACGGTGTGGCCACCGGCATGGTGATCGCGTCTGAGGCGGGCGATGACGGGGCGGTCAGCAGCACTATCGCCTTTGCGGCGGATGCCTTCACGATTTCCGCGCCAAGCGGGGCCGGGGCGGTCTCGCCCTTTGCGGTCTATACCTCGGGCCGCACCATCGGCGGGATCTACTATCCGGCGGGCGTCTATCTGGAACGCGCCTATATCGGGCAGGCCGCCATCGGGCGGGGGCAGATCACCGACACGCTGCAGTCTGACAACTACGCAGAAGATGGCGATGGCCGTCCGACTGCCGGTCTAAAGCTAGACTTCGCGGCTGGTGAGCTGAAGGCATTCGGTGCGGTCATGTCCCGCGATCAGGTGCTGGCGTCTGGATCATTTACCTACGGTGGGCAGATCGGCAACGGCGCGGTGTTCCGGTTTGTGAACACCGGGATCCGCGTGTCATCGACCGATGTGCGCTCTGTCACCGAGGCCTCTTTGATTGTCGAGGCGGGCATCAAGACATTCAGTCAGGCGGCCAGTGGCTTTGATCCCAACAATTCATGGTGGTGCGCCAAATGCACCCTCCTGAACGGGCCGCGCTGGTACGGGTTCAACGCCAGCCGCCCGCAACCCGCCGTCAGCTACCGCCAGGACCCGGCGGATCTTGTCGATCCCTATTGGGCGACCGGCATTGATCAGCGCGTCTGGTTGGAAATCGAGGTTGTCCTGGAGGGCATCCCCTGGATCGAAAACCCCACCATCGAGTGGATCGTCAAGCAAGTCACATAAGGAGACATCATGGCTTGGGTATCATCTGGCACGGTGAGCGTGACCAACGGCAGCACCACCGTAACCGGCACCGGCACCAGCTGGTACGGCGGTCTGCAGAATGGCTGGGGCTTTGTCGGCCCGGACGGTCGGGTCTATGAGATCCTGACCGTCGATGACGCGGCCACGCTTACATTGAAAACCCCGTATCAGGGCGCAACGGCGGGCGGGCAGGTCTATGCGGCGTTCCCGACCGGATCCCTGACGGCGGATCTGACGGCCTCGCTGCAGGAGCTGATCGCGAATTACCAGGGCGTCTATGACACCGTGGGGCAGGGGCGGTTTACCAGTGATCTGGTGGCCGACAACGACCGCGATACCGGCTTGAGCTGGTTGGCAAGCAATCATCTGGGGATCTTGGTCGGCGGCGCTGTTGTCGCGGCAATGAAGGCGGGCAAGTTGGGCGTGAACGTCCAGGATCCCTCGGCCCCGCTGGAGGTGCTGGGCGCGCCCGGCGTGCTGGCTAAGTTCCGCGATGGCGTTGCCTCCAACCTCCTTGTGCAGACCGATGGCAACAAAACCACCATCGGCAATGCGGCGGGCAGTTCCCGGCTGGCGCTGATGGCGGGCAATCAGGAGGCTATCGAGTTCGACAGCAACGGTCGCGCATCCGGCGCGGCGGTGCAGAGTAGCCCTACTGATACAACTGCCGGGCGGTTGATGACGGTGCCAGCTTTTGGTCTAGGAGTGATGGATGGCATGACGTCCGTCGATGTTGATGACATGGATACTGCCCCTTCGGGGTTTGGCAGGATCTCTGGAAACACCACAGGTGTGAGACCCACTGGCGTTACCAGTGGGGCGGTTCTTACACTTGCGAACCAAGATGGGCGTTCAAGCCAGTTGGTCTTTCGCGCGGCCAGCAACCGGGTCTATGCGCGTACAAAACACGATGGCGCCTGGCGTCAGTGGTCCGAAATATTCTGCTCAGAAAACCTGATCGGTACCGTCTCGCATTCCGGCGGCACCCCCACCGGCGCCGTGATTGAGCGCGGCAGCAACGCCAACGGGGAATATGTGCGCTTTGCCGATGGCACGCAGATTTGTATGAGTGAAGTTTCAACGTCTGCCTCTGGCGGCGTTTCATGGACATTTCCGGCCGCATTCGCGGCTCTGGTCCACTACGGAGGGGCGGCCATCGCCGCAGCGGCTCCACTATTCATCGCATGTTCATCGCCAACGGCAACGTCCTTGCTGATCCATGGGTGGTCTGCCGCTGAGGCGCGATCAGCTTTTAATTGCAAGGTCGTGGCGATTGGCCGCTGGTTCTAAAGGAGCATCACAGCATGCAAATCTCACTCACACCCATGCGCTGCGACACGGCGCTGACCGCAACCCGCCAGGGCGATGTGCTGACCCTCAACGGCGAGACCTTCGACTTCACCGCATTGTCCGAGGGCGACGTGCTGCCCCGCGAGGCGGTGACCTGCGATTGGCTGGCCTCGGAGGTCACCCGCGAAGGCGGCGCGCTCCACCTGACCCTGATCCTTCCCCATGGGCCGCACGCGCCAGAGGAAACCCGCTTTCCGCAGCCTGTGACCCTGACCGGAGACGGGCCGGTGCCCCTGCCGCCCTATGAGGTGGAGCAGACTCCAACTGATGAAACGGAGGGCGAGGCATGAGCAACATCGACTTTTCCAAAGTGGTCACCGCTGCCGCGCGCATCGAACAGGACCGGGCCAAGGCGCTGTCCGACCTCGCCGATATCCGCTGGCAGTGTGCCATGGCGGGCGTGGTTCTGCCGGGCGGTCTGCAGGTGCCGGGCGATGAGGTGACGCGGGTGTCGCTCTCCGGCGCGGTCAGTGCCTTGCAGCAGGGCATGATCAGCGAGCCGCTGGCGTGGAAAACACCCACCGGCTTTGTGGAGCTGACGCAGGCGCAGGTCGAGGCGGCGGCGCAGGCTGTGGTGCAGCACATTCAGGCCTGCTTTGCCGCCGAGGCCAGTGTGGCCGCGCAGATCGAGGCGGCGAGCGATCCGGCGGGCTTTGACATCCAGGCGGCCTTTGGCGCGGCGCTCGCCGCATAACGCAATCGGGAGGCTGAGAGGCGCGCAAACGCCTCTCAACACGGGGCTTACATTCTCACACGCAACCCCGCCGACCAGCTATCGCTTCATGGCCGCTCCCTGTCCTCGAGGACGGCCTTCTTTGGAGTGATTCCACTTGAAGCTGCAAGACCAACGTTGTGGCGGATGCCGCAAGTTGCTATTCAAACTGGAGCCCGGCGCACTTGTCGGGGCGTTGTCTATCAAATGCCCCAGGTGCCGCGCTCATATCGAATTGAGGCCCTTGAGCCCTTCACCAGAACGCCCCGAGCGTGACGGAAAGGACCGGCCTAGTGCCCAAATCCCAAACCATCCCATTGCCGCCTCTACCGGCTGATACCCACGGCAAACCCAAGGGCAAGCGCTACAAACAGCAGTTTGGCGTGATTGCCCTTGTCCAGGACGAGCAGGCGCAGAAAGCGCTGTTCGAGCGGCTGACCTCCGAAGGCCTCAAGTGCAAGGTGGTGAACACATGAAGATTACCGTTCACCACCCGTCGCCCATTCCCGCAACCTATCGTGCAGCGCGGGTGTCCAGCCTGTTCAATGTCGAAGGCGACGCGGACTTCAAGATCAGCTTTGAAGCCCCTTTGAAGGACCGGCCATGGCAGGTCGGTCTGATCAAGGGGCCGTCAGGATCCGGCAAAAGCTCCATCGCGCGCCGCCTGTTTGGCGCGCGCCGGGTCAAATGCGCCAACCGCTGGCCGGGCAAAGGGGCCATCGTGGATGAGATCACCCCTGACGGGTCGTTTGATGCGGTGACGGCGGCGCTGTCGGCGGTGGGGCTTGGGTCGGTGCCGTCCTGGCTTCGCCCCTATGCTGCCCTGTCCACGGGTGAGAAGTTCCGGGCCGATCTGGCGCGCGTACTGTGTGAGCGGCCCGGCCTTTATGTGATGGATGAGTTCACCTCCGCCATCGACCGGCGGGTGGCGACCATTGCGGCCGGGGCATTCGGCAAGGCCTGGCGGCGCGGGGCAGGGCAGTTTGTCGCCGTGGCCTGCCACGATGACGTGGAGGACTGGCTGCAGCCCGATTGGGTGATCGACACCGGCCGGGGCGGTGAGTTTGCATGGAGGCGTCTTCGACGATGCCCCAGCCTCGAAGTCGACATCCACCAGGTCGACGGCAGCCTCTGGCCCGCCTTTGAGCCGCATTACTACCTGAAATTGAACGCGATGCCGAACGCTGCCTATTTTGTCGGCCGGGTCAACGGCGAGGATGTCGCGCATGTCGCATTCTCGCCGCGCCCTGGCATGACGGAAATCCGGGCAAGCCGCCTTGTGGTCATGCCAGAATGGCAGGGCGCGGGCATCGGGCTGCGGTTCCTGAACGAGCTGGCGGCGCTGTGGCGGCGCGGGCTGAACCGTTGGGAGAAGCCGCTGCCGACGCTGTTCCACACATCCCACCCCGGCCTCGCGGCGGCGCTCCGGCGCGATCCGCTCTGGGCGCAGACCTCGGCTGCGCTGCACGGGGCCACAAAGAAACCGCTCAAATACGGTGGCCATTTCCGGCCGGTGCAGGGCTTCCGCTACATCGAGGGCATGGCATGAAGGTTCTTCTCTTCGGCAACAAACACCTCGGCGCGCTTGTCCTGGACATGCTTCTGGCGCGGGGCCACGAGGTCACGGTGGTCACGGCAGACGCTCAGAATGCCTGTGCGGTCTGGGCGTCGCGGCTTGGCGTGAACACCATCGTGAAGGCAAACAGCATGCCGCTGGTGGGGGAGGACATCCCGGCCGGGCTTGACCTGATTGTCTCGGCGCATTCGCACCGCGTCCTGCCGGGGTGGGTGACCGCGCGGGCAGGGCGCGGCTCTGTCGGCTATCACCCGTCGCTCTTGCCCCGGTTCAAGGGCCGCAATGCGATTGCCGACGCGCTGGCCGCTGGCGTGCCGTTCACCGGTGGGACGGTCTACCACCTGACGGGGGAGCTGGACGGCGGCGCGGCGGTGCGGGCGCGGGGGCGTGCGTTGCAGCGCGCGGTCCAGGTCATTTGGGGGGAGAGTGCCGCGCAGATCTGGCGGCGCGCCCTACTGCCCTTGGGGGTGGAGCTGCTCACCGCTGCGGTTGAAGAGTTCGAAGGGGCTTAAACGCCCCTTCAATCCCATGTCAGACCAAAACCGCGTTGCTGTAAAAAAGTCTGTAAATCACTGTAAAAAAGTCCGTCACGCTACAACAAAGACGCTACAGGAATGGGAAACCATGGCCCGGTTCACGGGAAATCATGGGCGGTATGGGAAATCATGGCCCGCCGCCAAGTTTGGCGTAAAACGAATCACATAAATTGAGAAAAGCAGCGGTTGGAGGCGGTATTTTGCATGCTGTGTGTGAACAAGGGGTGAACAAATGCTCCCGCCTGTCATCTGCCTAAAGGAATCGTGGGAAATTAGGGGAGATTTTTCACAGACGCAAGCGTGCCATATATATGGTGTTGATCTGAAGTTTCTGCCCCACATGCAGCTGTATTCGAGTATTTCGGCCTTGCGGACGACTTTGAAGTGCGACTCGGAGGGGCGATTCTCACCCTGCTACCTGTAGAAATCCCTTGCGGGGCCATGCATTCCCATTGTATCCCTAATTCATCGGATGAGAACGAAGAGCACGGGGCAACAAACGACCCCAACCTTACAAAACGGCAGGTTTCATACAGGCCTTCGCTTTCATCAATGAAGAGATCCGGCGCGCGAGCGAGCAGACATCCCCCCAGGTGGCGCGCGCAGTCGGACACCCCGCATAGCGGGTCAAGGCGGCGGGTTGATCAGTGGCAGCGGATCAACTCGCCCCTTTTGGTTTTAAGGCCCCGGGTTCAGGACGAAGCCGGGGAAACGCGCGGGACGCGGGAAAGGGCGGCGCAGTGGGTCGCAGGTTCAGAGGCGAGAGCCACCACAAGGTGGACAGCAAGGGGCGGGTGTCTATCCCAGCCTCCTTTCGCCGTGTGCTGGAATCCTCCGACCCGAACTGGCAGCCCGGTGACAGTCCCGAACTGGTGATCGTTTACGGCGACCACCGCCGCCAGTACCTCGAATGCTACACCATGGAGGCCATTGAAGAGGTCGACGCCAAGATCGCGGCGTTGCCCCGTGGCTCTCGCGGGCGCAAGGTCCTTGAGCGTATCTTCAATGGTCAGTCCCTGCCCACCACCGTCGATGAGACCGGTCGCCTTGTGCTGCCGGCCAAACTGCGGCAGAAGATCGACCTCGATAACGAGGCCTTCTTTATCGCATCCGGCGACACCTTTCAGATCTGGAAGCCCGAGACCTACGATGAGGTCGAGATGGCCGAAGCTGAGAAGCTGCTGGACGATCTGCCCGAAGACTTCGATCCCCTTGAATTCCTAGACGGCGCCGGAGGCGCGTAACTCATGTCGGACCGCCCCGCTGCTTCTTCCGGTCCCCATATCCCCGTCCTGCTGAAGCCGCTGCTGGCGGCTGTGGCGCCGGTCCGGGGGCGCTGGCTCGATGGCACATTCGGGGCAGGGGGCTATACCAAGGGTCTGCTGGCCGCCGGGGCCGATCAGGTCATCGGCGTCGACCGCGATCCGCTGGCTTTCGAGATGGCGCAGCCCTGGGCGGCGGACTACGGCGACAAGCTGGTGCTGCAGCAGGGGGTCTTCTCCCGCATGGATGACTACGCGCAGGATCTGGACGGCGTGGTGCTGGACCTTGGTGTCTCCTCTATGCAGCTTGACCTGGCCGAGCGGGGGTTTTCCTTCATGAAGGACGGCCCGCTCGATATGCGCATGTCGCAGGACGGCCCCTCTGCCGCGGATCTGGTGGCAGAGCTCACCGAGGTGCAACTGGCGGATATCATTTACAATTTCGGCGAGGAGCGTGCCTCGCGCCGGATCGCCAAGGCCATCGTGCGCGAGCGCGCCATTGAGCCGATCACCACCACCCTGCGCCTGACCGAGATCATTGAGAGCTGCCTGCCGCGTCCCAAGCCCGGCCAGTCGCATCCCGCCACACGCAGCTTTCAGGCGCTGCGCATCGCGGTGAACGGCGAATACGAGGAGCTGATGGGCGGTTTGCTGGCTGCCGAACGGGCGCTGAAACCCGGCGGCCTCTTGGCGGTGGTGACCTTCCATTCGGTCGAGGATCGCATGGTCAAACGCTTCTTCCAGCACCGCGCCAACAAGACCGGAAATGCCAACCGCTACGCCCCCGCACTTGAAGAGCTGCCAAGCCAGTTCGAGCTGGTCACCCGCAAGGCCGTTGGTCCCGATGACGAGGAGCTGGCGCAGAACCCTAGATCGCGCTCGGCCCTGTTGCGCGTGGGGCGCCGTACGGATGCGGCCCCGACCGAAATCACCGCCCGCGAACTGAGCATGCCGCAGTTGAAAGAGACGCGCTGATGAGAACCCTTGCCTATATTCTGACGATCCTCGCGGTCTTTGGTCTGGCATTCTGGGCCTACCGCGAGAATTACGCCACGCAACAGGTGCTGAAAGAAACCCGCGGCCTGCGCAGCAATATTGCCGCGGCCCAGGTGCGTCTCAGCGTGTTGCGGGCGGAATGGGCCTATCTCAACCGCCCGGATCGGCTGCGCAATCTTGCCGAGCTGAACTTTGACAGCCTCGGTCTGGTGCCGCTGCGTCCGGATCAGTTTGGCCGCGTCGACGAAGTGTCCTTTCCGCCCTCAGGTCTGGTGATCGAAGAGGGCGTTGAAGTGTCCGCCTATGGGCAGGAGGACGACCAATGATCCGCACGCCTCTGCGTCCCTTGGCCCGTGTGCTGCCAGCCCGTGCGCGCGGCGAGAACCCGGACCTGATCGAGCGCGAGAACCTCGCGCAGCGCCACAGCGAGATGGAGGTGCGCGCGCGCACCCGTGCCGAGGGCCGGCTGCTGGTCTTGGCGGCGTTCTTTGTCTGTGCCTATGTGGCGATCGGCGGGCGTATGGCGTTTATGGCAACCTCCGAGCCGTCAGAGCCGGTGGCCTCCGTCGGGGGCAGCGCGATTGCCAACCAGCGGGCCGATATCGTGGACCGTGATGGCCGCATCTTGGCGACCAACTTCGAGACCCATTCGCTCTATGCGCAGCCGCCGCAGATGATTGATCCCGTCGCCGCCGCCGACAAGCTGGTGGCGATCTTCCCCGATCTGGAGCGCGAGCGCCTGCTGAAGGATTTCACGGGTAAGCGCAAGTTCCTGTGGATCAAGAAGAAAATCAGCCCGGAACAGCTTCAGGCAGTGCATGATATCGGTGATCCGGGGTTGATGTTCGGGCCGCGTGAAATGCGCCTGTATCCCAATGGTCAACTGGCGTCCCATGTGCTGGGCGGTGCGTCCTTCGGCAAGGAGGGCGTGAGCGCGGCCGAAGTGATCGGTGTAGCCGGGGTTGAAAAACAATTCGACGACTACCTGCGCGACCCGGCCAATGCGGGTAAGCCGCTGGAGTTGAGCCTCGATCTGTCGGTGCAGGACGCCTCCGAAGAGGTGCTCTATGGCGGCATGAAGCTGATGAACGCCAAGGGGGCGACTTCGATCCTGATGGACGTGCACACCGGGGAGGTGATCTCGGTCGCAAGCCTGCCGGATTTCGACCCCAACGAGCGGCCCCGGCCGCCAACCTCCGGTTTCGACCCGTCGCAAAGCCCGCTGTTCAACCGCTCGGTTCAGGGGGTCTATGAGCTGGGCTCCACCTTCAAGATCTTCACCGCGGCGCAGGCGATGGAGCTGGATCTGGTGACGCCGGACACGGTCATCGACATTCGTGGCCCCCTGCGCTGGGGCAAGTTCTCGATCAAAGATTTCAGCAACTACGGCAAGGAGTTGACGGTTTCCCGTATCATCGAGAAATCGTCCAACATCGGCACGGCGCGCATGGCCCAGCAGATCGGGGCCGAGCGTCAGCGGGCGTTCCTCGACCGGCTCGGCATGCTGAAGCCCACCCCGTTCGAGATCGTCGAGGCCTCCGGTGGTCAGCCGCTGTTGCCCAAGAACTGGTCGGAACTGTCAACAATGACCATTTCCTACGGTCACGGTATTTCCACCACCCCAATGCATCTTGCGGCGGGCTACGCGGCGATTGCCAATGGCGGGCGCTATGTGGCGCCAACGATCCTGAAGCAGACTGGCCCTCAGATGGGTGAGCGCATCGTGAGTGAAGAGGTGGCAAAGGCGTCACTGGACATGCTGCGACTGGTCGTCAGCAACGGCACAGCCTCCATGGCTGAGGTGAAAGGCTACAGCGTGGGTGGGAAAACCGGCTCCGCTGACAAGCCAAAGCCGATGGGCGGCTATTACAAGGACAAGGTGATCGCGACCTTTGCGGCTGTCTTTCCCACCGATGAGCCGAAGTATGTGTTGGTGGTGACGCTCGATGAACCTGAAATCATCGCCCATGGCGAGGATCGTCGCACCGCGGGTTGGACTGCGGCACCGGTTGCCGGAGAGATGATTGCACGGCTGGCGCCGCTGCTTGGCCTCAGACCGCAGATTGAACCCGCCCATATCTCTGGTGTAACCCTCACCTCAAACTAACATGTGGGGACACCATGAACGACAAACCAGCGCTTAAGCTCAGCCAGTTGGGGCTGACCGCACGTGGCGGTATCGATCCGGTGATTTCCGGGCTGGCGGTGGACAGCCGTGATGTGCGGCAAGGCTTTGTTTTTGCGGCCCTGCCGGGCACCCGTGTGCATGGGGCCGAATTTGTCCCGCAGGTTCTGGAGCAGGGCGCAGTTGCGATTCTGACCGATGCCCATGGTGCAGAGACCGCAGGGGCGGCAATTGCGGCCGCCGGGGCCGCGCTGGTTGTCACAGAGGACCCGCGGCAGGCCCTGTCGGGCGCGGCGGCGCTGTGGTTCGGCGGACAACCGCCGGTCGCGGTGGCGGTGACCGGCACCAACGGCAAGACCTCGGTTGCCACCTTCCTGCGCATGATCTGGACGGAACTCGGCCATCAGGCGGTGAACCTTGGCACCACCGGGATCGAGGGGGCATGGACCCATCCGCTCGCCCATACCACGCCGGAGCCGATCACGCTTCACCGTGCCCTCGCGGCGGCGGCAGAGGCGGGTGTCACCCATGTGGCGATGGAGGCATCTTCGCACGGGCTGGATCAGCGCCGCCTGGACGGCGTGCAGCTTCTGGCCGGGGGCTTTACCAACTTCACGCAGGATCATCTCGACTATCACGAAACCTTCGAGGCCTATTTCGCCGCCAAGGCCGGTTTGTTTCGCCGTGTCATGTCGGAAGATGACGTGGCCGTTATCAACATGTCTGACCCGCGCGGTGCGGAGATGCGGGCCATTGCAGCTGCACGCGGCCAGGAGGTGATCTCCGTTGGTCGCGGCCTCGGGGATCTTGCGTTGATGGGCATGCGGGTGGATGCCACCGGGCAGGATATCCGCTTCACCTGGCATGACCGCCCCTTTGCCAAGCGGCTCAACCTGATCGGCGGTTTCCAGGCGGAGAACATTCTGGTTGCGGCGGGGCTTGCCATTGCCAGCGGCGAGGTGCCGGAGCAGGTGTTTGAAACACTGCCGCATCTCAGCACAGTGCGGGGCCGGATGGAGCTGGCCGCGACGCGTGATAATGGCGCGACGGTTTTTGTCGATTACGCCCATACGCCCGATGCGGTGGCCACCGCGATCAAGGCCTTGCGCCCGCATGTGCTGGGACGTCTTGTGGCCATCGTTGGTGCGGGCGGCGACCGGGACGCAACCAAGCGCCCCCTGATGGGGCAGGCGGCGCATGACCACGCGGATGCGGTGATCGTCACCGACGACAACCCCCGCTCGGAAGATCCCGAAGCGATCCGCGCTGCCGTCATGGGTGGTGCGCCAAATGCCCTGAACGTGGGCGACCGGGCCGAGGCGATCCTGCGCGGGGTCGACATGCTGGAGCCGGGTGACGCGCTGCTGATTTGTGGCAAGGGCCATGAGAGCGGCCAGACCATTGGCAACGACGTGTTGCCCTTTGACGATGTGGAACAGGCCAGCATGGCCGTCGCCGCGCTGGATGGGAGGCTGGCATGAGCCTTTGGACCGCACAGGAGGCCGCCGCCGCAACGGGCGGGCAGGCCATAACCGACTGGCGCGTCGACGGGATTTCCATCGACACCCGTAGCCTGCAACCGGGCGATCTGTTCGTGGCGCTCACTGCGGCGCGGGACGGGCATGACTTCGTGGCGCAGGCGCTGGAAAAGGGGGCGGGGGCCGCATTGGTGTCGAGCATCCCTGAAGGGGTCGCCGCCGATGCGCCGCTCTTGGTCGTGGAGGACGTACAGGCCGGGCTTGAGGCATTGGGACGGGCCGGGCGGGCCCGGACGCAGGCCCGCGTGGTTGCGGTTACGGGGTCTGTCGGCAAGACCTCGACCAAGGAAATGCTGGCCGCGATGCTGGCGCCGCAGGGCCGCACCCATGCCGCTGTGGCGAGTTTCAACAACCACTGGGGCGTGCCGCTGACACTGGCGCGGATGCCTGCCGATACGGAATTTGCGGTGATCGAGGTCGGTATGAACCACCCCGGCGAGATCGCGCCACTGGCCCTGCAGGCGCGCCCGCATGTGGCCATGGTGACCACCGTCGCCGCCGTGCATCTGGAAGCGTTTGAGGATGTGGCCGGCATCGCCCGCGAGAAGGCGGCCATCCTTGAGGGGCTGGAGCCCGGCGGGGTTGCGGTGCTGAACGCCGACCTCGACGAAAGCCCGGTGCTGGGTGAGGTGGCCGTGGCCAAGGGCTGCGAGACCCGCTGGTTTGGACGCAGCGCATCAGACTATGCGCTCTGCGCCGTGGAGCTGGACGGTGATGTCACCCGCGCCTCCTATCGCTTTGAGGGGCGCGAGATCAGTGCAGAGATCCAGTCGCTTGGTGCGCATTTTGCCATGAATGCCATTGGCGCGCTTGCGGCGGTCACAGCACTTGGCGCGGACCTCGATCTGGCGCTGGCCGGGCTGGCGGGCTGGTCGCCGGTCAAGGGGCGCGGCGCGCGCTTCACTGTAGATCTACCCGACGGCACCGTCACCGTGCTGGACGACGCCTATAACGCCAACCCCACCTCGGTCACGGCGGCGCTGACGGTGCTGGCCGCGACCAAGGGCGAGGGGCGCAGGATTGCCTTTCTGGGCGATATGGGCGAACTGGGCGACGAGGCCGCGACGCTCCATGCGCAGCTGGCCGCGTTTCCGGCGATGGACAATATTGATACCGTTCACTGTATCGGACCGTTGATGGCAGCGCTGCATGCGGCTCTGCCCGAGGCCAAACGAGGCCTGCGGGTCGCAACCAGCGCCGAGGCGGTGGCAGCCCTCAAGGGGGAAATCCGCGCCGGCGATGTGGTCTTGGCCAAGGGCTCTCTCTACATGCAGATGGCGCGCGTGGTTGACGCGATCCGGGAAATCGGTCAAGGCAACGCACCTTCATGACACATCAACTTGCACCACTCAGAACAGGAACCGCTCTGGTATGCTTTACTGGCTGACCGCCCTGTCGGACGGGGGGGACTTTTTCAACCTCTTCCGCTACATCACCTTCCGCGCTGGCGGAGCTTTCCTGACCGCGCTGATCTTTGGCTTCGTGTTTGGCAAACCGCTGATCAACGTGCTGCGCCGCCGGCAAGGCAAGGGGCAGCCGATCCGCGACGACGGGCCGGAGGGGCATCTGGCCAAGGCCGGCACCCCCACCATGGGCGGCTTGCTGATCGTGGGGGCGCTGTTGTTCTCGACCCTCGTCTGGGCGCGCTGGGACAACCCGTTTGTCTGGCTGGTGCTGTTTGTGACCATGTCGTTCGGCCTGATCGGGTTTGCGGATGACTATGCCAAGGTCTCCAAGCAGAACACCAAGGGCGTGCCGGGCAAGGTGCGGTTGGCGTTGGGGTTTGCGATCGCGATCATCGCGGCGCTTTGGGCCAGCTGGAGCCATCCGGTCGAGCTGCAGAACCAGCTTGCTCTGCCGGTGTTCAAGGACACGCTGGTAAACCTCGGGCTGCTCTATGTGCCGTTCTGCATCTGCGTCATCGTCGGCGCGGCCAACGCGGTGAACCTGACGGATGGCTTGGATGGTCTGGCGATCATGCCGGTGATGGTCGCGGCGGGCACGCTGGGCATCATCGCCTACGCGGTGGGGCGTGTCGATTTTACCGAATACCTGGATGTGCACTATGTGCCGGGCACCGGTGAAATTCTGATCTTTACCGCGGCGCTGTTTGGCGGCGGGCTGGGGTTCTTGTGGTACAACGCGCCACCGGCTGCTGTGTTCATGGGCGACACCGGCTCTCTCGCGCTGGGTGGGGCCCTTGGTGCGATCGCCGTGGCGACCAAACACGAACTGGTGCTGGCCATCGTGGGTGGGCTGTTTGTGGTCGAGGCGCTGTCGGTGATCGTGCAGGTGCTCTACTTCAAGCGCACCGGCAAGCGGGTGTTCCTGATGGCGCCGATCCATCACCACTACGAGAAAAAGGGCTGGGCAGAGCCGACCATCGTGATCCGCTTCTGGATCATCTCGCTGATCCTGGCGTTGATCGGACTGGCAACACTGAAGGTCCGCTGAGGCCCAAGCGAAAGGGCAGCGCCCGACCCTGGGTGGGTGCAAAGCGCCCTCCCAGGGTCGGGCGCTGTCCGACCTCTCGGTCGAACGGGGGGGAGGCATCCAATCCACCTTGGGCACCCGACCTGCTGGCGGGGCGCTCAAGCGTTACTCTGAGATATGTGACACCGCGTTGGGGAAGCCTTGCGCGGTTTCGTCGTTAAGAAAGGCGGCGCCGCCGGAGGGGCGGAGCATGGGCTGGCCTGTTTTAAGGGCCAAATCCAGTGAGGCCTCGGGTGGATCCGCCCTGCACCCAATGAGGGGGTGGTCTCGGGACGGGCCGAACTCCTGTGGGTCTTTGATGTCGCGACGCATCAAGACTAGCACGCTGGCATGAAGGTGGTGTCAGCAGGGAGCGCGCGAGGATGGCAACGGTTCGGTCCGACCTCTCGGTCAGGCGCTTTCCGGGTGCTCAAGCCCGCTTGCATTCCCGCCGCGCTCCGGTGCAGTGTCGCGCCGAACAGAGATGTCAGAAGAGGTGCGGCATGATCCCGGTTAAAGGTGTCACAGGGCAGAAGATTGCGGTCTTGGGGCTGGGCCGGTCCGGCCTCGCCACGGCGCGGGCGCTGCGCGAGGGCGGCGCGGAGGCGATCTGCTGGGACGACAACCCCGCCGCGCGGGAGGCCGCCGAAGGTGAGGGCTTTGCCTGCCGCGAGCTGACCAGACAGGACGCGTTCGACGATATCGCGGCGCTGATCGTGTCGCCGGGTATTCCGCATCTCTACCCCAAGCCAAACCCGGTGGTGCGCGCCGCCCTGATTGCGGGCGTGCCGGTGGACAATGACATCGGGCTGTTTTTCCGCTCTGTCGCCTCGGGCGAATGGGACGAGTTTGTCACCATGCCCAAGGTGATCGCGATCACCGGATCCAACGGCAAATCCACCACGGTGGCGCTCTTGAATCATATCCTTGAGCACGTGGGCCGCGACAGCCAGATGGCGGGCAACATCGGCCGCGGGGTGCTGGACATCGACCCGCCTGGCGATGGCGGCGTGGTGGTGCTGGAGCTCTCGTCCTACCAGACGGATCTGGCCCGGGCGCTGACGCCGGATGTGGCGGTCTTTACCAATCTGACGCCGGATCACCTGGACCGTCACGCCGGTATGGGCGGCTATTTTGCGGCCAAGCGACGGCTGTTCGCCGAAGGTGGTCCCGACCGCGCGGTCATCGGCGTTGACGAGGACGAGGGGCTGTTCCTGGCCGGGCAGCTGAGCGAGGGCAATGGCGATGACCGGGTGATCCGGGTGTCGTCAGGGCAGAAGCTGTCGGGCGGCGCGGGCTGGACGGTTTTTGCCCGCAAAGGGTTCCTGTCGGAATATCGCAAGGGGCGGCAGGCAGGATCGATCGACCTGCGCGACATTCCCGGTCTGCCCGGAGCGCACAACCATCAGAACGCCTGTGCGGCCTATGCGGCGGCGCGCACCCTGGGCCTGGCGCCCCGGGTGATCGAGGCGGCGATGCGCACATATCCCGGTCTGCCACACCGCAGTCAGCGCGTGGCCGAGGTGGATGGGGTGTCTTATGTGAATGACAGCAAGGCCACCAATGTCGACAGCGCGGCCAAGGCGCTAAGTGCCTTCAAGAAGATCCGCTGGATCTGCGGCGGGCTGGAGAAGGAAGGCGGGCTTGAGGGCCTCAAAGGCGCGACCGACGAGGTGGTCAAAGCCTATGTGATCGGCCGCGAGGCGGCGCAGTTCGCCATGCAGCTGGACGTGGAAGCCGAGGTCTGCACCTCCATGGCGCAGGCGGTCGCGCGCGCGGTGGCGGATGCAGAGCCGGGCGAAACCGTGCTGCTGGCTCCGGCGGCGGCAAGTTTCGACCAATACGACAGCTTTGAGAAGCGCGGCGAGGATTTCATCGCCGAAGTCACGGCCCGATTGCAACTCTGAGGTCTGAGGCTGCCCGGACCTGCTGGCGCGGCCTTGGTCACAGGCCGAGGTCGCGCAGCATGTGGTCGGACATATGCGACAGCTCACGGCGGGCGTGGCGGTGCAGCGCGTGCTGACTCGGGCCGCGTTTGTGCGTGGGGCGGGTAAAAAACCTGCTGATGGCGGCCCAAAGGCTCAGCTGTGCGATCATGGTGGTCATGGCAGTCTTCCTTGCGTGATGTCCCATAGATGTGTGCGTTGCAGCGGCAAATGACCAATTGAAACTCAAGGGGCTTGGTATAAGCTGCCCTAATGGATAAAGCGAAATCCCCCCTACCACCCCTGCCTGCGGTGCGCGCCTTTGAGGCGGCGGCCCGGTTGGGCAGTTTCAGCCGCGCCGCGGAAGAGCTTGCGATGACGCAGGCGGCGGTCAGCTATCAGATCAAGCTGCTTGAGGATCGCGCCGGTCAGCCCCTGTTTCGGCGCCTGCCGCGTGGCGTGGTGCCAACAGCGGCGGGCAAGGCGCTGCAGCTGCAGGTTGGTGAGGCGCTGGACATGGTGCGTCGCGGCTGGGCAGAGGTGCGCGGTGGCGGTGGGCAGGAGCTGGTGATCAGCGCCATTGCCAGTTTCGCGGCCTTCATTCTGGGCCCGCGACTGGGTCTGTTTCAGGTCGCCCATCCCGGCATCACCACGCGGGTCGAGGTCAATCACCGTTACGTCGATCTGGAGGCAGGCGAGGCCAGCGTGGCCATTCGTGTCGGACATGGCAGCTGGCCCGGGTTGGCTGCGGACCTGTTGTTTCGCTCCAGCTATACGCCGTTACTGACCCCGGCCCTGATGGAGACCTATGGCCCGATCACGCAGCCAGAAGATCTGCTGCGGGTGCCCTTGGTGGATGCGGCTGATCCGGCCTGGGAGATGTGGTTCCGGGCGGCCGGTGTCGATTATGTTCCGCAGGCAGAACGGCACAGTCTGGGCACTCAGGTGCTGGAGGTGCAGGCGGCCTTGGCGGGGCATGGGGCTTGTCTGCTGACCCCGGCCTATGCCAGCGGCATGATCGCCAGCGGCGCGTTGGTGCAGCCGTTTGATCAGGTGACGGAGGATGATATCTCGGTGTGGCTGGCCTATCCGGAAGCGCGTCGCGCGGACCCTGCGGTTGCCGCCTTTCGCAACTGGCTGCTGGCAGAGGTTGCGGATTTCGACAGCAACTGAGGCGGGTTGGATCGCAGTGCCTGTGTCAGGGCGCGTATCAGGCGCTGGTGGCGATGGCCTGTCCAGCGGCAAAACCGGAGGCCCAGGCCCATTGGAAGTTGTAGCCGCCGAGCCAGCCTGTGACATCCACCGCCTCGCCGATCGCATAGAGGCCGGGCTGGGCCTTGGCCTCCATCGTGCGCGAGGAGAGCGCGTCGGTGTCGATCCCGCCAAGGGTCACTTCGGCGGTGCGGTAGCCTTCGGTTCCTGTCGGTTTCAGGCGCCAGTTGTGCAGCCGGTCGCACAGCGCCTGCAAGGCGGCGTCGGACTGATCTGCAAGGCGTCCCTTTAGGCTGCCATCGGCGGCGAGGTCTTCGACCAGCCGGGCGGGCAGGTGGCGCGCAAGCTCGGTGGTCAGATCCTTGCGCCCGCTTTGCTGACGCTGGTCGCGCAGGGCGCTGAACAGGTCGAAGTCGGGCAACAGATGCGCGGTGATTTCCTCGCCTTCATGCCAGTAGCTGGAGATCTGCAGCACCGCCGGGCCCGACAGGCCACGATGGGTGAACAGCAGCGCCTCGTCAAAGCTGGTGCGCGCGTTCGACAGGCGCGCGGGCAGCGCGACGCCGGCCAGCGGCTTGAACCGGTCCGCGCCAAACGTGAAGGGCACGAGGCCGGGGCGGGTGTCCAGCACCGAGAGGTCGAATTGCTGTGCGATGTCATAGGCCAGCCCGGTGGCGCCCATCTTGGGGATTGATTTGCCGCCGGTGGCCAGCACCAGGTTCTGCGCGGTGACGGTGATCGGTTTGCCTTCGCGCTCCAGCCGGACTGTGTATCCACCGGCGCCGTGGCGCACATCCACCACCGAGGTTTGCAGCCACAGATCCGCGCCCGCATCGCGCAGTTCTTTCACCAGCATGGCAACGATTTGGCGGGCCGAGTCATCGCAAAACAGCTGCCCGAGGGTTTTTTCGTGCCAGGCGATGCCGTAGCGGGTGACCAGGTCGATGAAATCCCACTGGGTGTAGCGGGCCATGGCCGATTTGCAGAAATGCGGGTTCTGCGAGATGTAGTTCTCGGGCGTGGCATACATATTGGTGAAGTTGCAGCGCCCGCCGCCGGAGATGCGGATTTTCTCGCCCGGGTTCTTGGCGTGATCCACCACCAGACAATCGCCGCCCGCATGAGCCGCACACATCATGCCAGCTGCGCCGGCGCCGAGAATCAGGGTCTTGATCTGCATGAGCCGCATCGACCACGAAAGCTGTGTCCGCGCAAGCATCGCCGCTGCGGGCAATTGTGGTCGCTACGGGGCCGAACTGCGGTAATTTCCCGTGTGATCGGGGAGGAAGTGACTGGCCTGCGCAGCGTTATCAGGTTACACTTTATGTAATAAGTCCCGCAAATGGGACATTTTCGAGGCAAAACCGGCGCTGATTTCAGCGCCCAATCAAGGCAGTGAACCCATGACTGAGATGGTCTATGGCGCGCTCCCCGCGCAAGAAGGGGAGCCGATTCTTCCCAAATGGTGGCGAACACTGGACAAGTGGACGATGACCTTTGTGGTCACATTGTTCATTGTCGGGCTTCTGCTGGGCCTGGCGGCCTCGGTGCCGCTGGCGGCCCGCAACGGGTTTGACAATTTCCACTATGTGCAACGTCAGGCCTTCTTTGGCTGTACCGCGCTGGTGGCGATGGTGCTGACCTCGATGATGTCCCCGACACTGGTGCGACGGCTGGCTGTGATCGGATTTGTCTGTGCCTTTGTCGCGATGGCCTTGCTGCCGATCTTCGGCACCGATTTCGGCAAGGGGGCTGTGCGCTGGTACAGCCTTGGGTTTGCCTCGCTGCAACCGTCGGAATTCCTGAAGCCGGGCTTCATCGTGCTGGCCGCCTGGATGATCGCGGCGAGCCATCAGATCTATGGCCCGCCGGGCACCTTGCTGTCCTTTGGCCTGTGTCTGTCGGTGGTGATGCTGCTGGTGATGCAGCCGGACTTTGGTCAGGCCTGTCTGATCCTCTTTGGCTGGGGCGTGATGTATTTCGTCGCCGGGGCGCCGATGCTGCTGCTGGTGGGCATGGCGGCTGTGGTGATTTTTGGCGGCGTTATCGCCTATTCCAACTCCGAACACTTTGCCCGTCGTATTGATGGCTTCCTGAGCCCGGATCTCGACCCGACCACGCAGCTGGGCTATGCCACCAACGCCATTCGCGAGGGCGGCCTGTTTGGTGTTGGCGTCGGTGAGGGGCAGGTGAAATGGTCCCTGCCGGATGCGCATACCGATTTCATTATCGCCGTGGCGGCCGAGGAATACGGGCTGGTGCTCGTGTCGATCATTATCTTCCTCTACGCCATGATCGTCGTGCGGTCGTTGTTCCGCCTGATGCGCGAGCGGGATACATTCATCCGTCTGGCGGGGGCCGGTCTGGCCTGCTCCTTTGGTGTTCAGGCGATGATCAACATGGGGGTTGCGGTGCGGCTTCTGCCCGCGAAAGGCATGACTTTGCCGTTCGTGAGCTATGGTGGCTCCTCCCTGATTGCAGGCGGCATCGCAATGGGTATGCTCCTGGCCTTCACCCGGTCCCGACCTCAGGGCGAAATCGCGGACGCATTGCGCGGACGTGGGCGCGGATAAGAGAGGTGGGCCGGTCAACGGATAAGAACGCGAAGGCAGGCACGAAATGACACAGAAACTGCTCCTGATGGCGGCGGGCGGCACCGGGGGGCATATGTTCCCCGCGCAGGCGCTGGCAGAGGCGATGTTGCGCAAGGGCTGGCGGGTGAAGCTCTCCACCGATGCGCGCGGCGCGCGCTACACTGGCGGCTTTCCCCATTCGACCGAAATCTCCGAGGTGCCTTCGGCCACATTTGCCCGTGGCGGGCTGCTGGCCAAGGCGCTGGTGGGGCCGAAGATCCTGTCGGGCGTGGCGCAGATGGCACTGGACATGAGGCGCGACCGTCCCGATGCGGTGGTGGGCTTTGGCGGCTACCCGTCGATCCCGGCGCTGGGTGCGGCGACGCTGTTGGGCCTGCCACGGATGATCCACGAACAGAACGGCGTGCTGGGCAAGGTGAACCGCAAGTTCGCCACGCGCGTGGCGCAGGTGGCCTGCGGTGTCTGGCCCACGGACCTGCCGGAGGGCGCGCAGGGCGTGCATGTGGGCAATCCGGTGCGCGGCGCGGTGCTGGAACGTCAGGGCGCGCCCTATATTCCGCCCGGGGATTACCCGATGTCGATCCTGGTGATCGGCGGCAGCCAGGGCGCACGCATCCTGTCCGACGTGGTGCCAGAAGCAATTCTGGCCCTGCCACCCGAGCTGCGCCAGCATATGCGGATCAGCCACCAGGCGCGCGGCGAGGATGAGGCGCGGGTGGCCAAGGTCTATGCCGACAATGGTATTGATGCCGACGTGCAGCCGTTCTTTACCGATGTGCCGTCGCGCATTTCCGAGGCGCAGCTGGTGATATCGCGCTCGGGTGCGTCGTCGATTGCCGATATTTCCGTCATCGGGCGGCCCTCGATCCTGATCCCGCTGGCCTCGGCCGCTGGCGATCACCAGACCGCCAATGCGCGCGGGCTGGTTGAGGCCGGAGGTGCCATCCGCATCCCCGAAAGCGCCCTTGACAGCAACAGCCTTGCAGAGCAGATCGCCGCTGTTCTGACCCATCCGCAAGGGGCCACCCAGATGGCCAATGCGGCGATGAACGCCGGAATACCCGATGCCACGGACCGTCTCGTGGCGCTTGTTGAACACTTGTCCGAGGAAGCTGCCCCATGACACCTGCCACCAAACTGCCCGGCGACGTCGGCCCGATCCATTTTGTCGGTATCGGTGGCATCGGCATGTCCGGCATCGCCGAAGTGCTGTTGAACCTTGGCTATGTGGTGCAGGGGTCCGACCTGAAGTCCTCCAAGATCACCCAGCGGCTGGAAACCCTCGGGGCCACCGTGTTCGAGGGCCAGCGGGCCGAGAACCTGGAAAACGCCGAGGTGGTTGTGATTTCCTCCGCCATCAAACCCGGCAATGCCGAGCTGGACGAGGCGCGCGCGCGAGGCCTGCCGGTGGTGCGCCGGGCCGAGATGCTGGCGGAGCTGATGCGGCTCAAGTCCAACATCGCCATCGGCGGCACCCACGGCAAGACCACCACCACCACCATGATGGCCGAGCTGATGGTCGCGGGCGGCTTTGATCCCACCGTGGTCAACGGCGGCATTATTCATGCCTATGGCTCCAACGCGCGGATGGGGCAGGGCGAGTGGATGGTGGTCGAGGCCGACGAGAGTGACGGCACCTTCAACCGGCTGCCCGCCACCATCGCCGTGGTGACCAATATCGACCCCGAGCATATGGAGCATTGGGGCGACTTTGATCGCCTGCGCGACGGGTTTTATGAGTTTGTCTCCAATATTCCCTTTTACGGTCTTGCGGTTTGCTGCACCGACCACGCCGAGGTGCAGGCGCTGGTGGGGCGGATTTCGGATCGCCGCGTGGTGACCTATGGCTTTAACGCGCAGGCGGACGTACGTGCGGTGAACCTGACCTACAAAGGCGGGGTGGCGCATTTCGACGTGCTGCTGCAGGCCGAAGGGCAGAAGATCGAAGGCTGCACCCTGCCGATGCCGGGCGATCACAACGTCTCCAACGCGCTGTCGGCGGTGGCGGTGTGCCGTCATCTGGGCATGAAGCTCGATGAGATCCGCACCGCGCTGGCGGCCTTTGGCGGCGTGAACCGGCGCTTCACCAAGGTGGGCGAAGTCGACGGCGTCACCATCATCGACGATTACGGCCACCACCCGGTGGAGATTGCCGCCGTGTTGAAGGCGGCGCGTCAGGCCATCGGCAGTGAGGGTGAGGGCCGTGTTATCGCGGTGCATCAGCCCCACCGGTATTCGCGCCTGTCGAGCCTGTTCGATGATTTCTGCGCCTGTTTCAATGACGCCGATGTGGTCGCCATCGCCGAGGTCTTTGCCGCCGGTGAAGACCCCATCGAAGGCGCGGGCCGCGACGATCTGGTGGCGGGGCTGATCCGCCATGGTCACCGCCATGCGCGCGCGATCCTCAACGAGGACGACCTGCTGCGGCTGGTGCGCGAACAAGCCCGCCCCGGCGACATGGTTGTCTGCCTCGGCGCTGGTACGATTTCCGCCTGGGCGAACGGGCTGCCCGAAAGGCTGCAGGGATGAGGCGGCGCGCACTCCGGCCCGTGGTGGCAGAGGGGAGGGACGCATGATGTCGTTCTCGCTCCTTGCCGCCGTGGTCTGGGTGCTCTGCGCCAGCGTGGTGGCGTTCCTGCCACTGCGCTATCAGCGTCCGCCGGGACTGCTGTTGCTCTTGGTGGCGCCGCTGTTGATCTGGCTGCTGTATCGTGATTTCGGCCTGCTGGCGGCGGGCTTTGGCCTGTTTGCGCTGCTGTCGATGTTTCGCAAGCCGCTCTCCGCCTTGCTGCGTCGCGCTGCTGTTGGGTGCGAGACCGGAGGGCCACGCCCATGAATACCTCCCTGATCCTGGCCTGTCTCTGGGTGGTGCTGGCCAACCTGCTGGCGATGATCCCGTCAAAGGACAACCACTGGTCCCGCGCGTATGTGCTGATTGCCATTGGCATTCCGCTCCTTGGCTATGTGACCTATGAGAACGGCCCCTGGTGGGGGCTGGCGATGCTGGTCGCAGGCATGTCGATCCTGCGCTGGCCGGTGATCTATCTGGTACGCTGGCTGCGCGGTGTGCGGCGCGGGTAGGCGGAGGCCGTCTGGTCTACGGTCCTCGACACGCGCTATGCGGCGCAGATCCAAAGGCGGCGAAACACGCGCAAACGGCAGGCGGAGTGGGCTCTGGGGTTTTCCTTCGCGCGGGCATGGCCTAAACCCACGTCGAAACCAGAAGTGAGCCGTGATGACCGATCTTCCAGCCGTGCGCGGGCGCCTGACGCCGAACCGAGACCTCTGTGACCTCACATGGCTGCGTGTGGGCGGGCCTGCGGATTATCTGTTCCAGCCCGCCGATCTACAGGACTTGCAGGATTTCCTGCGGGATCTGCCAGCGGATGTGGAGGTTTTCCCCATGGGGGTGGGGTCGAACCTGATCGTGCGGGATGGTGGCTTGCGGGCCGTGGTGATCCGGCTGGGGCGCGGTTTCAACGCGATCGAGGTCGAAGGCGACACCGTGACCGCAGGCGCGGCGGCGCTGGACGGCCATGTGGCGCGCAAGGCCGCAGAGGCGGGTGTCGATCTGACCTTTCTGCGCACCATTCCCGGCAGTATCGGCGGGGCGGTGCGGATGAACGCGGGCTGCTATGGCGCTTATGTAGCGGATGTCTTTGTCTCGGCTCAGGTGGTGCTGCGGGATGGCAGCGTAAAGACCCTGACGGCGGAAGATCTGCAGTTCGAGTATCGCCAGACCGACCTGCCGGAGGGCGCCGTTCTGGTGTCGGCCACCCTGCGCGGACCTGCGGGCGCGCCCGAAGCGCTGGCGGCGCGCATGGAGGAGCAGCTGCGCAAGCGCGACGAAAGCCAGCCCACCAAGGAGCGTTCGGCAGGATCGACATTCCGCAATCCGGCGGGATTTTCCTCGACCGGCAAGGCCGATGACGTGATGGACCTCAAGGCCTGGAAGGTGATCGACAACGCCGGCCTGCGTGGCGCGACCCTTGGCGGGGCGCAGATGAGTGAGAAGCATTCCAACTTCATGATTAACACCGGTGGCGCAACCGCCGCAGATTTGGAACAGTTGGGCGAAAATGTGCGAAAAAAGGTTTACGCGGACTCCGGCATTTGGCTAAAGTGGGAAATCATGCGTATAGGCGATCCCAAGCGAGTGTGATCCAGGAAAATTCAGCGATTTCAATAACCTGACCCGGTGCGGCCAATTTGCGTCCCGTCAGGTTTGCGCAAGCGCAGATGCTGAAGTCCCGAACATGCGGGAAACTTGGTGAACAGCCTTTGTGTTTTGGCCCTGTCACGGGGCGCGCAGGTGTGATGTTGCCATCGGGATGCAGGTCCCATGGTGTTGAAGGCCGAGGTCTTTGCGGGAGCCGGAAAACCGGCACCGGAATAATTATAAAGGGCAACAATGCCCGGTAGAAATTGAGGCAGTGATCGTGGGTGGAGCGAGCAGAACACTCCCGAAGGTTGCGATGTTGATGGGTGGCCCCTCCGCCGAGCGGGAGGTGTCTCTGTCCACGGGGCGTGAATGCGCCGGCGCACTGAGGGGAGAAGGCTACGAGGTGGTCGAGGTCGATGCAGGCCCGGACCTTGTGGCGCAACTGCAGGACATCAAGCCGGATGTGGTTTTCAACGCGCTGCACGGCCGTTGGGGCGAGGACGGCTGTGTGCAGGGCATTCTGGAATGGATGCGCATTCCCTATACGCATTCCGGTGTGCTGGCCTCGGCGCTGGCGATGGACAAGGAACGCTCCAAGGCGACCTATCGCACCGCCGGTCTGCCGGTGGTGGACAGCGTGATCGCCGCCAAGGACGAGGTGATGGCGCGCCATGTGATCGCGCCGCCCTATGTGGTGAAGCCCAACAACGAAGGCTCCTCTGTCGGGATCTATATCGTGCATGAGGCGGCCAACAGCCCGCCGCAGCTGTCCCAGGAAATGCCCGCGCAGGTAATGGTGGAGACCTATGCGCCGGGGCGCGAGTTGACGGTCACGGTGATGGGAGAGCGGGCGCTTTGCGTGACGGATATCATCACCGATGGCTGGTATGACTACGAGGCGAAATATGCCGACGGTGGTTCGCGCCACGTGTTGCCCGCCGAGGTCCCCGAAGAGATCACCCAGCTGTGTCTCGACTATGCGATCCGCGCGCATGACGTGCTGGGCTGCCGGGGCCTGTCACGCACCGATTTCCGCTGGGATGAGGCGCGTGGCACCGACGGGCTGATCCTGCTTGAAACCAACACGCAGCCGGGCATGACGCCAACCTCGCTGACACCTGAGCAGGCGCAGCATTGCGGTCTGAGCTTTGGCCAGCTGTGTGCCTGGCTGGTGGAGGATGCCTCATGCGAGCGCTGACATCACGCAGGTCCAAAGCACATGCGGCCGAGAACAAGGCCGATCCGGCACCGTCGCGTCTGAAGTATCGTGTTCAGCGCTGGATGCTGACGCCGGGTATCCGCATGGGGCTGCGCGTGGGGCTTCCGGTCTGCGCGGTGCTGGCTGCTGCCGGGGGCTACCTGGCGAGCGAGGCGCGGCGCGACCATCTGGTCGGACTTTATACCGAGGCCCGTGCGGCCTTTGAGACGCGGCCTGAGTTCATGGTCAACGTGATGGCCATCGACGGCGCAGGGGAGAGCGTGGCGACGGACATCCGCGAGGTGACCTCGCTGGATCTGCCGCTCAGCTCGTTTGATCTGGACCTCGCGGCCATTCGCGATCTGATCGTCGGGCTGGACCCGGTGAAAACCGCAGCCGTGCGCATTCGTCCCGGCGGCATTCTGCAGGTGGATGTGGTGGAGCGTCAGCCCGCCATCGTCTGGCGCAGCCGAGACGGGCTGGCTCTGCTGGATGAAACGGGCGCTTTTGTCGCCGAGCTGGGCCAGCGCGGGTTGCATCCCAACCTGCCATTGATTGCGGGCAGGGGCGCGGACCGGGCTGCCGTGGAGGCGCTGAAGCTGTTTGCAGCCGCGCGTCCCCTGGGGGAACGCCTGCGCGGCATTGTTCGTGTGGGGGAGCGGCGCTGGGATGTGGTGCTGGACCGTGGCCAGCGCATTCAGTTGCCGGTTGAACGCCCGGTTGCGGCGTTGGAGCGTGTGATCGCTGTCAGCGAAGTGAAGGACCTATTGGAACGGGATGTGGCGATCGTGGACTTGCGCCTGCCGACCCGTCTGACCGTGCGGATGAACGCGCCAGCCGTTGAGGACTGGTGGCGCATTCGCCAATTGAACGAGAGCTCTTATTGATATGACAGACCTGTATCAATCCCAACGTGCGATGCGGCAGATGCGCCGCCAGGCCATGCAGCGCGGTGTGGTGGCCATTCTGGATGTGGGCAGTTCCAAGATCTCCTGTCTGGTGCTGCGGTTCGATGGTATCGGACGGCTGAGCGAGGACAATTCCATCGGCTCATTGGCCGGTCAGTCGGGATTTCGCGTCATCGGCGCGGCAACGACGCGGTCGCGCGGCGTGCAGTTTGGCGAGATTTCCGCCATGCAGGAAACCGAACGGGCCATCCGCACCGCTGTGCAGGCGGCGCAGAAGATGGCCGAGGTGCGGGTGGATCACGTGATTGCCTGTTTCGCCGGTGCGACGCCGCGCTCCTACGGGCTGGACGCCACGGTGGAGCTGGAAGGCCAGGAGGTCACGGAAAACGAGATCGCCCGCGTTCTGGCCGCCTGCGAAGTGCCGGAATATGGCGCCGGACGTGAGGTGCTGCATGCGCAGCCGGTGAATTTCGCGCTTGATAACCGTTCCGGTCTTGAGGACCCGCGCGGCCAGATGGGGCAGGCACTGTCGGTCGACATGCATATGCTGACGGTGGAGGCCGCCACGATCCAGAACCTGGTGCGCTGCGTGCAGCGCTGCGATCTGGAACTGGCGGGGATTGCCTCCTCGGCCTATGTCTCTGGCGTCTCGGCGCTGGTAGAGGACGAGCAGGAGCTGGGCGCGGCCTGCGTCGACATGGGCGGCGGAACCACCTCGATCTCTGTCTTCATGAAGAAGCACATGATCTATGCCGATGCGGTGCGCATGGGCGGCGACCATATCACCAGCGACATCTCGATGGGGCTGGGGGTGCCGGTGGCCACCGCTGAGCGGATCAAGACCATGTCCGGCGGCGTGCATGCCACGGGCGCGGATGATCGCGACATGATCGACATCGGTGGCGAGACCGGCGACTGGGAGCGCGACCGCCGCACCGTCAGCCGGGCGGAGTTGATCGGCATCATGCGCCCCCGGGTCGAGGAGATCCTGGAGGAGGTGCGGGTGCGGCTGGATGCAGCCGGGTTCGATCATCTGCCGAGCCAGCAGATCGTGCTGACCGGGGGCTCCAGTCAGATCCTCGGACTGGACGGTCTGGCGAGCCGCATTCTGGGCCAGCAGGTGCGTCTGGGTCGCCCGATGCGGGTGCATGGCCTGCCGCAGGCGGTGACTGGACCGGGATTCGCCTCTGCCGTCGGCATGTGCCTGTTCGCGGCTCATCCGCAGGACGAATGGTGGGATTTCGACGCGCCGGTGGACCGGATGGCGGGCGGATCGATGCGCCGCGTCGTGCGTTGGTTCAAAGACAACTGGTAATGCGCGCGGCGCTCGGCAAAGCTTTGCCGATCTGCGCCGTTTCGCGGGATCTTATCCACCGGTTACCCACAGTTTTTCCACATACCCCGTGACAGGGGTCTTCACTTGCGTTAAAAATCGTCCCAATACGCTGAAATCAGCGATGTGCGAGGCCGAGCAGGGGTTCGCAATCATATCAAGATCGGTCTGGCGTGCCTGTTCTGGCAGGCGCGGAGAGATTGTGTTTATGTATCGACCCTCTGCATACCACCATATTTCGCCTGAATGGCGATATTCGGCAAAGTCCCCCACCATTTGGCCCATATTTTGTGGGTGAATGCGCTTTTGGGGATGACGAGACTCCTGCATCGCGATAGGATTAAGGCAGAAGAGTGACAATCGACGCCCTTGCGGGAGGGCTAAAACACAGGCGGAAAAAGCATGACCCTGAACCTTTCGATGCCCGGACAAGAAGAGCTGAGCCCCAAGATCACCGTATTCGGTGTCGGCGGCGCGGGCGGCAATGCCGTCAACAATATGATCGCCAAAGAGCTCGAGGGTGTGGATTTTGTTGTGGCCAACACCGACGCGCAAGCGTTGCAGCAGAACGCGGCCAAGAGCCGGGTGCAGCTGGGTGTGAAAGTGACCGAAGGTCTGGGTGCCGGCGCGCGTGCCTCGGTCGGGTCCGCCGCTGCGGAAGAGAGCATCGAACAGATCGTGGATCACCTTGCGGGTGCGCACATGTGCTTTATCACCGCTGGCATGGGCGGCGGCACCGGCACCGGTGCGGCACCGATCATCGCGCAGGCCGCGCGTGAGCTTGGCGTGTTGACCGTTGGCGTTGTGACCAAACCCTTCCAGTTCGAAGGTGCCAAGCGGATGCGCCAGGCCGAGGAGGGTGTCGAAAACCTCCAGAAGGTCGTGGACACGCTGATCATCATTCCGAACCAGAACCTGTTCCGTCTGGCCAATGAAAAGACCACCTTCACCGAAGCGTTCTCGCTTGCGGATGACGTCCTGTATCAGGGTGTGAAGGGTGTGACCGATCTGATGGTCCGTCCGGGTCTTATCAACCTCGACTTTGCGGACGTGCGCGCCGTGATGGACGAGATGGGCAAGGCGATGATGGGCACCGGCGAGGCCGAAGGCGAAGATCGCGCCATCCAGGCCGCCGAGAAAGCCATAGCGAACCCGCTGCTGGACGAAATCTCCCTGCGCGGCGCCAAGGGTGTTCTGATCAACATCACCGGCGCGCATGACCTGACCCTGTTCGAACTGGACGAAGCAGCAAACCGCATCCGCGAAGAGGTCGATCCGGACGCCAACATCATCGTCGGCTCCACGCTGGACACGGCGATGGAAGGCAAGATGCGAGTCTCCGTGGTTGCAACCGGTATCGATGCCACCGAAGACGTCCACGACGTTCCGGTGCCGCGCCGTCCGATGTCCGCGCCGCTGACCAAGACCGTCAGCGTCGAGGACAACCGTCGCGCGCCGCTGGAACTGAAAGAGCCTATGGAAGCCGCTCCGGCTGTCGCAGCAGATGCGGTCACCGGGCAGGAGCCTTCGCTGTTTTCCGAGTTTGACAATGACCGGGCGGCAGCCCAGGCGCAGAACGACGAGCTGATCGAAGACGTGAACGAGAGCGCCGACGCCAATGACGGCCTGCCGCCCCCGGCATACCGCCCGCAGCCGCAAGTGCAGCCGCAACAGGTGCAGCAACAACGTGTCGCTCAGCAGCCTGCGCCGCAGCAACACCAGCAGATGGCTCAGCCGCAACCTGCACAGCAACAGCCTGCCACGACCCAGGCCGAGGGCTTTGTCGCGCCGCGCGCTCCGGCTCCGGGTGCTCCTTCGCAAGATGCCATTGTGCGTCTGCGCGAGGCGGCGCAGCGTCATCAGAGCGGCCAGCAGAAGGCTCCGCAGCATCAGCAGCAACCTGCCGCAGCGCAGCAGCAGCGCCCGGCTACGGATCCGCAGGAGCAGCGCCGGTTTGGCCTGAACTCCCTGATCAATCGGATGACCGGCCACCCGCAGGAAACCACGCAGAACCGTCCGCAGGCCGCACAACGGACGCAACCGAGCATGCAGTCCGCGCAGCCGCAACAGGCCGAACAGCCGCATGATGAAGATCAGGAACGCATCGAAATTCCCGCATTCCTGCGTCGTCAGGCCAACTAATTACTCACGGAAAACGATGAAAAGGCCGCCAGTTGGCGGCCTTTTTTATTTTGAATACAGTGGCTTAACATGGCCGTGGCGGTGTTCTGCCGAACTGTAATATTCATGTTTCATTTGGTTGCAAAGATTGAGTTGAGGCGCAGGCATGGAGCGCTTAGGTGTACCGGCGAGATGGTCAGTGCGACCCGAACAACCCATGAGGCACCCTGTGCAGAACACGCTCAAAGCAGCAGTTACGTTTGAAGGCATCGGCCTGCACTCCGGCAAGCCGGCCAAGATGGTCGTGCTTCCCGCCGCAGCGCAGCATGGTGTGACCTTCAAACGGACCGACATTGCCCTGGGCAACACCGTCATCCCGGCGCGCTGGGATATGGTGGAGCGCACGGCGCTTTGCACGCGTCTGGTGAATGCTGCCGGTGTTTCCGTCTCCACTGTCGAACACATCATGGCGGCGCTGGCCGGCTGTGGTGTGCACAACGCGCGGGTGGAGATCGACGGACCGGAAGTGCCGATCATGGACGGGTCGTCCGCTCAGTTCGTGCGTGAAATCATGGCCACCGGCATTCAGCGCCTGCACGCGCCAGTGCGCGCCTGGAAAGTGCTCAAGCCGGTGATGGTCGAAACGAAGGACGCACGGGCAACCCTGCTGCCGTGTGACCGCCTGAAGATTTCCTTTGATATCGAATTCGCCGAAGAGGGCATCGGCCATCAGAGCCGTGAACTGGACCTGCGCAACGGCACCTTCGCGCGCGAGCTGTGCGACAGCCGCACGTTCTGCCGCCGCGTCGATGTCGAGGAGATGCAGGCCAATGGTCTGGCTCTGGGCGGCGTGCCGGGTGAAAACGCGGTGGTGTTCGACGGTCCTGTCGTGCATGCGGGATCCGGTCTGCGCCATTCTGATGAACCTGTGCGCCACAAGATGCTCGATGCGCTTGGCGATCTGGCGCTGGCCGGTCTGCCGATCTTTGGCCACTACGTGGGCGAACGTGCGGGCCATTCGATGACCAACACCCTGTTGCGCGCCTTGTTCAACGAGCCCGGCGCGGTTGCCGAGGTCACCTGTGATCCGGTTATGACTGCACGTCTGCCGGGGCAGGGGCTGGTTTGGTCCGAAATCCCCGCTCAGGTGCGCCGCGTCGCCTAAGCCTGCGGGCATGTCTTTACAATCGCATTAATGGTCGGCCTGTCGCCGGCCGTTTTTCTATGTGCGGGGGCTTCTGTAGGGATCACCGGATTTCAGGCGGATTGCGGGGGTGCAGTGCGGCATGCAGACTTGACCCTCGCAAGCTTTCTCTGCCAATTGAACGGGAGCAGCGTGAAAGGCGTTTTGCACATCATATGAATGTGCTAGACCGTGGCGACGCCGGGCGTCATGTTTGACATGGACAGTCCGGGCCGCGCCAGTGCGCAGGCAGAGGATGCGACCTGCGGGTTGTAGAACAAGACGGTGAAGTGAGGCAGGAATGATCGGCATCAGGGCAGCAGCCAAAGGGATCGGAGCGGTCGCACTGATGGCGACTCTCGCCGCATGTGGCGGTGCAGATGGCGACGCCCGGCAATCTTCTCAGAACCTGGAAGTTTATACTCCGGAACAGATCTATGAGCGCGGTGAGTTTGAGCTGGCGCGTGATCGCGAAGGGGATGCAGCCTATTATTTCTCCGAGGTTGAGCGTCTTTACCCCTATTCCGAATGGGCGAAGCAGTCGCTGATCATGCAGGCCTTCACCTACCATCAGGCCGAGGACTACGAGAACAGCCGCTCGGCGGCGCAACGCTACATTGATTTCTACCCAACGGAAGAAGATGCAGCCTATGCGCAGTATCTGCTGGCCCTGAGCTACTATGACCAGATTGACGAAGTGGGCCGCGATCAGGGGCTGACCTTCCAGGCGCTGCAATCGCTGCGGACCGTGATCGAGGTCTATCCTGACAGCGAATATGCCACCTCTGCGATCTTGAAATTCGACCTCGCCTTTGACCATCTGGCGGGCAAGGAGATGGAAATCGGGCGGTATTACCTGAAGCGTCAGCACTATACTGCGGCGATCAACCGGTTCCGCGTCGTGGTCGAGGACTTCCAGACCACATCACACACGGCCGAGGCGCTGCATCGTCTGGTCGAATCTTATCTATCGCTGGGCCTTACGGATGAGGCACAGTCTGCGGGGGCCATCCTCGGCCACAACTTCCGTTCGACCGAATGGTATGAGGACAGTTTCAAGCTGCTGACATCGCAGGGGCTGAAGCTGAAGGATCGCGGCAACAACTGGCTTGCCAAGATCTATCGTCAAACGGTCAAGGGCGATTGGCTCTGACGGCATTTACGGGGCATCTTGATGCTGCGCGCGCTTGATATTCGCGACTTACTGATCATCGACCATCTGGAGCTTACGTTCCAGTCAGGTCTCAATGTTCTGACCGGCGAAACCGGGGCAGGCAAATCGATTCTGCTCGATTCACTGGGCTTTGTTCTCGGCTGGCGGGGGCGTGCTGCGCTGGTGCGTCAGGGTGCGGATCAAGGCGAGGTGGTGGCGGAATTTGATCTGCCCGAGGGCCACGCCGCCCGTGCCGTGCTGGAAGAGGCGGGGCTGCCTGTCTCGGACAGTCTGCTGCTGCGCCGGGTGAACACCGCTGACGGGCGCAAGACGGCCTGGGTCAATGACCGGCGCTGCTCGGGCGAGGTGCTGCGGGCGCTGTCGGACACTCTGCTGGAATTACACGGACAACATGATGACCGAGGGCTGCTGAACCCGCGTGGCCACAGGGCCATGCTGGATGAGTTCGCCGGTGTCGACGCCTTGGTCGGCGAGGTCCGTACAGCCTGGACCGCGACGGCAAAGGCGCGCAAACGGGTCGAGGAAACCCGCGCAGCACTTGAGGCGGTGCGGGCGGAAGAGGAATTCCTGCGCCATTCTGTGGGCGAGCTTGACCAGTTAAACCCGGAGCCGGGCGAGGATGAGAGCCTCGATGCGCGTCGTCGTCAGATGCAAGCGGCTGAACGTATTCGCGGCGATATCGCCCGTGCGCACAGCCTGCTGTCCGAGGGGGCCGAGGGCACCATGGGCGAAGCGCAGCGCTGGCTGGAGGCGGTGGCCGGAGATGCGGGCGAGGCGCTGGACGCGCCGCTGGCAGCCCTGAGCCGCGCGATGATAGAGCTGGGCGAGGCGCAGGACGGTGTGGAACGCGTCCTTGAGGGGCTGGAGTTCAATCCCGGCGATCTGGAGGATTGCGAGGAGCGTCTGTTTGCGATCCGCGCTCTGGCGCGCAAGCATAATGTGCAGCCCGATGATCTGGCCGACTACGCCGATGTGCTGCGTGAAAAGTTGCAGGCGCTGGACGCAGGCGATCAGAACCTGGCCGATCAGGAACTGGCGCTGAAATCGGCAGAGGCAACCTATGCCACGGCAGCAGATCGGCTGTCGGCCAAACGCCGGGACAGCGCCGCGACGCTGGATGCAGCCGTGATGGCGGAGTTGGCGCCACTGAAAATGGAACGCGCGGTGTTTGAGACCCTCATCACCCCGGCCGAGGCAGGACCAGAGGGCGTGGATGCGGTGGCCTTTACCGTGGCGACCAACCCCGGCGCGCCTGCGGGACCGTTGAACAAGATCGCGTCGGGCGGTGAGCTGAGCCGCTTCCTGCTGGCGCTGAAGGTCTGCCTGCGCGGTGAGGATTCGGCCAAGACGCTGATTTTCGACGAGATCGACCGCGGCGTCGGTGGCGCCACGGCGGATGCGGTTGGCCGCCGCCTCAAGGCGTTGGCCGATGGCAGTCAGGTGCTGGTGGTGACCCATTCGCCACAGGTTGCCGCGCAGGGCGCCCATCACTGGCGGGTGCAGAAGTCCGTCGAGGATGGCGTAACCCTGTCACAGGTGGTGCCCCTGAGCGCTGATGACCGCGTGGATGAGATCGCCCGCATGGTGTCGGGCGACAGGATCACACCGGAGGCACGGGCCGCCGCCAAGGCGCTGTTGCAAGGCGATTAAAGATTTACCGCACGGATAGAACTGTTTGCTAAAGTTATTGGGTCCCGCGCGACTGATTTATCGGTGAATTGATCGGAGAACCCCAATGCCGCGATTGCAAAGCACGGCCCTGTCCTCATATCTCGCCCAGACACGGGCGACGCTGAAGGACGCACAGCGTGTGCTGCTGCATCGCGGACCGAGCCAGCTGCAGTTCTGGCTGATCGCGTTGGTGATTGGTGTGCTTGCCGGTTTTGCCGCCCTGTTCTTCCGCAAGGGGATCACAGCACTGCAGGGCGCTGTCTACGGCGCCGAAGACCTTGACTACCTTCATAGTTTCGCGGCGACCTTGCCCTGGTACCTGCTGTTGCTCGTGCCGGTAATGGGCGGGCTTGCGGTGGGGGTGATCCTGCATCGGTTCACGCCGGATGGTCGCGTGCGGTCTGTTGCCGATGTCATCGAGGGCGCCGCGCTGCGCGACGGGCGGGTGGAAATCCGCGAAGGTCTTGCATCGGCCTGCGCCTCCTTTCTGACGCTCTCCACCGGGGGGTCCTCCGGACGGGAGGGGCCGGTGGTCCATATTGCCGGCATGATCTCCACCTGGGTGAGCGACCGTATTCGCGCTGATGGGGTCACGGGGCGGGATCTGCTGGGCTGTGCGGTGGCTGCAGCGGTTTCAGCCAGCTTCAACGCGCCGATCGCCGGGGCCCTGTTTGCCATGGAGGTGGTGCTGCGGCACTTCTCGGTCAACACCTTTGCGCCCATCGTGGTGGCCTCGGTGGCGGGTACGGTGATCAACCGGCTGGAATACGGCGATGTGACAGAATTCGTGCTGACCACGCCCGGCGCGCTGCAGTTCTATGTTGAGCTGCCCGCATTTCTGATCCTCGGGGTGATTTGCGGCGTGGTGGCCGTGCTGCTGATGCATTCGATCTTTCTGGCAGACCGGCTGGGAACGGCGGTGCAGAGTGCGCTTGGCGTGCCGCGTTGGCTGCGCCCTGCGGCGGCGGGTTTCCTGCTTGGGCTCATTGCGATCTGGTTTCCCCATATCATCGGGGTTGGTTACGAGACCACCGTTCTGGCGCTGTCGGGCCAGCTGCTGTTGAGCCAGGCGATCCTCTTTACCATCGTGAAGGCTGCGGCAGTGTCCATCACCATGGGCGGACGCATGGGCGGCGGCGTGTTCTCTCCGTCGCTGATGGTGGGCGCGTTGACCGGGCTGGCCTTCGGGATCATCGCCACCGCCACGCTGCCCGATGTCTCCGGGACACATACGCTCTATGCGTTTGCCGGAATGGGGGCAGTGGCCGCAGCGGTTCTGGGCGCGCCGATTTCCACCACGCTGATCGTGTTTGAGCTGACCGGCGACTGGCAGATTGGTTTGGCCGTGATGGTCTCCGTTTCCATGTCCACGGCGCTGGCCTCGCGTCTGGTGGATCGGTCTTTCTTCCTAACCCAGCTGGAAAAACGCAATCTGCGCTGTTCGGCGGGCCCTCAGGCCTATCTGCTTGGCACCCTGCTGGTGGGCAAGGTGATGCGGCCGCTGTCGGCATCCGACCCGGAGAGCGCGCAGGCGCTGATGGATGAAGGCATTGCAATCAGCCCCCTGGCGACGCTGGAGGCGGCGCTGCCGATCTTTGACCGAGCAGGGGTGGAGTTCATCCCGGTGGTGGAGGAAGAGGAGCGGTCAGAAGAGACCGGAGAGCCGCAGCTGACGCTGATCGGGGTGATCCATCATCTGGACGCGTTGAAGGCCTATAACCGGGCTCTGGTGGCGAGTTCTGCAGAAGAGCATCGCTGACGCGGCAATTCGGGTCTGACGCGGCGATCGCGCAATGGCCCTTTGCTTTGACATTCGCGCACATGCTCATCGGCACATTCCAATCGGTTCGGTGCCGCGCATTTGAATGTTGGCGATGCCAAAGCGGCGTCAATACGCAAGCAGGGTTCAGGGATGGAGCAGGCCGCTGAGGTGAGTGTGGTTCTGTTGCGGTTCGTGCGCAGCGGACATGACCACGCGACCCTGCGCATCAATTTCTCATAATAAATTTTCGCAAACGCAGCGTCAAATTTCGCTGATATGCAATAAGCCAATTCTAGGTTTGAACCCGTCCGCATTTTATACTTGATAACAAAGGTTAATCCGGGCACTTAATATTACTAAAAGATTAACAATGGCAGGCATCGGGTGGACGAAAATAATGCGTGCTTGGGCAGATGACCTCGCAGAGGTCGCGTCCTTCGGGACAACCAAAGAGCAGGAAAATGAGCGGGCGGCACTAACCGCCCTCATAGACTATGTTGTTGAAACAACTTGCGATTCCCAGTCTAGCATTGGGAGGGACGGGGCCGATGACCTGCGTCGAAGTCTGAGCGCAGCGGTGCTTTCAGCGTAAGTCTCAGACCATCTCAACTGTGGTCAGATCATGCGTTCCGCGAATGTGTCTCCGGAAACGGGGAGTGCAGAACTGCGGTCTGCGACCTGCTGTTTTATTCACGAAAATGGAATGCGGAGCGTCCGGGGACTGAGAAAACCCAGGAGTGTTGCAAAAAAGCCGGACGCAATTGCCCGGCTTTCTATATCCTGTTTCTTGTGAATTGGTATGGTTTGTACCATTCCAATTTCAATCACAGTATCAGTCTATTGAGGGGGATCTCTGCGATTTCAGACCTGTTCAACTTTGACAGAGTCGAGATGCAGGAACGCCAGGTGACCTTTGATCTCGGTCACGGCCTCCAGTGGGGCCTCATAGCTCCAGACCGCGTTTTCGGTCACGGAGGATTTGTTGACGATGGAATAGAAGCTCGCGTCGCCCTTGTGCGGGCAATGGGTTGTCTTGTCGGATTTGTCGAGGAAGGCCATGGCGACATCTTCCCGCGGGAAGTAGATCACCGGGGCCAGATCGCCCTCGCTCAGTTCCAGTGCGTTCGAGGTCTCGCCCAGAACGGCGCCGCCCGAACGGACAACCCATCTGCCTGTCGCTTTGCGGATCGTGATCTTGCTCATCGGGTTCCCCCTCCTTCTAGCTTTGGTAAGGCTTCTGCCCGGTCAATGTAACAGTCGAATATCAGAGCGGCGCACAGGCCGTCTCCAACCACTTGGCCGCAGTTGCGCTGAGGCGCGGTGCGATGTTGCGGTATACGTCTGCGTGATAGCTGTTGAGCCAGTCGCGCTCACCCGTTGACAGCATCTCGGGCACCACCAATCGGTGGTCGATGGGCGCAAAGGTCAATGTGCGCCACGTGTGCATCTTGCGGTCTGCGTCGCTGGTGTCAAGGGGGGCAGCGTCCTCGACCACCAGGAGATTTTCGATCCGGATGCCAAAGGCGCCCTCGCGGTAGTAGCCGGGCTCGTTCGACAGGATCATGCCGGGCTCCAGCGGCACGGTATTGAGCCGCGACAGTCCCTGCGGGCCCTCATGCACGCTGAGATAGGCGCCGACGCCATGGCCTAGCCCATGGTTGAAGTCCTGACCGGCCATCCACAGGGGCAGGCGGCCGATCGCCTCCAGCTCGCGCCCTGAGCGCCCCTCGGGCCAGCGTAGGCGGGAGATGGCGATCATGCCCTGCAGCACGCGGGTGAAGGCTTCGGCCTCGTCGCGCCCCGGGGTGCCGATGGCGATGGTGCGGGTGATGTCGGTGGTGCCGTCGAGATACTGGCCACCGCTGTCCAGCACCAGCAGGTGGCCGTCCTGCAACGTTGTGTTGGTCTCCTCGGTGACCCGGTAGTGCATCACCGCGCCATTGGGCCCGGTGCCGGAGATGGTCTCGAAGCTGATGTCGCGCAAGCTCGGATCGGCAGCGCGGAAGCCTTCGAGGGTTTTGACCACGTCGATCTCGGTGATGCTGCCGGGGGGCTGCGCGTCGAGCCAGGCGAGGGTTTCCACCACGGCGGCGCCATCACGCAGATGGGCGGCGGCGCTGCCAGCGATCTCGGCGGCATTCTTGCGCGCCTTGGGCAGGGCGCAGGGATCGCCGGTCATGGCCATGCGCCCCTCGAGGAGGTTGGCAAGCGCTTGCGGCAGGCTGCGCTCGTCCACCGCGACCTGTCCGTTGAGGCCCGCGACCGCATCGGCAAAGCCCTCAGGCGCGTGGCAGGTGACATGGGAACCGAGGTCGAGGCCGCCGAGTTTTTGCGCCTCCATGAAGAGGTCCACACGCCCGTCGCTGTGCAGGATGGCAAAGCCATGCGCCACCGGGTTGCGCGGGATGTCGGCGCCGCGGATGTTCAAGAGCCACATGATGCTGTCGGGCAGGGTGATGACGGCGGCGGATTGGCCGGTCTTGCGCAGCCCTTCGGCCAGCCGCGCGGCTTTGGCGGCGGCACTTTCGCCGGCGATATCTTCGGGATGCGCGGTGGCGGGCTGCATCGGCGGCGCGGGCTGATCGGCCCAGATGCGATCCACCAGATTATCCGTCTCCACCAGCGTGATGCCACTGCCCTTGAGCCGTGTCGTCAGTTCGCGGATTTCGCGAGCGGCGTGCAGCCAGGGGTCATAGGCGAGGGTGCCGCCCTCGGGCAGCTGCTCCACCAGCCAGTCGCCCAGCGTGACCTCGGGCCAGGGCACGGGGGTATAGACATCGGCCACCTGCCGCTTCACCTGGGTGCGGTAGCGCCCGTCGATGAAGACGCCGGCACTGTCACGCAGCGCGGCGCAGAAGCCCGCAGAGCCGGTAAAGCCGGTGAGCCACGACAGGCGTTCGTCGCGCGGGGCGACATATTCGCCCTGATGGGCATCGGCGCGGGGGATCAGGAAGCCGTCATAGCCGTCTTTCTCCAGCTCCGCGCGCAGGGCGGCAAGCCGGTCCGGGCCTTGCTCGGGGCGTGCGGTGACGTCGAAGGTCTGGAACATCTCTCTCTCCTGAATGCGGAGCCCGGACCCGAAAGGCGGGCAGCAGGCAAGAATGTGGGGCATCGGTGCTGCCGCTGTGGGGGCCGGGTTACGGCGCGCGGTGACCGGGAGTTGTTTTGTTACAGATCACGCCTGCGCAGACAAGCCCATGTGACGTGATGACTGTGGAGCGTCGGGGGGGGGGCTCCCGCCCGTTGCCCAGGGTCCCTTGCAGGACCCCGTGCGCCCGTTGGGCCGGGCGCCGCGCCTCCCGAGGGGAGGCGCGGCGCGGTTGCGCCTTGATTGGGCCGAAGCACGACGGTCGCATGGGAGTGCGGGCGCCGCGCGCCGCAAGGCGCGCGGCCGGGCCCAAGGCTTTGGCTCGCATCTGTGATGCGGGGCAAAGGGGCGGGAGCCCTGCGCCCGCCGCAGGCGATGTCAGCTAACCTTGCGCATGCCCATGACGCGGGCACGGGCGCGCGGGTCGCTGTCAAACAGCGCGGCCAGCTGTTCGGTCATGGCACCGGCCAGCTGCTCCACATCGGTGATCGTCACCGCGCGGTCATAATAGCGGGTCACGTCATGGCCGATGCCGATCGCCAGCAGTTCCACCTGCTTTTTCTTCTCCACCATGGCGATCACGTCGCGCAGGTGTTTCTCAAGATAGTTGGCCGGGTTCACCGAGAGCGTGGAATCATCCACCGGCGCGCCATCGGAGATCACCATGAGGATCTTGCGCGCCTCGGGACGGCCCGCCATGCGGCGATGGGCCCATTCCAGTGCCTCGCCGTCGATGTTCTCCTTCAGGAGGCCTTCCTTCATCATCAGACCAAGGTTCGGGCGCACCCGGCGCCAGGGCGCATCGGCGCTCTTGTAGATGATGTGGCGCAGGTCGTTCAGGCGCCCGGGCAGCTGCGGGCGACCGTCGTTGAGCCAGGCCTCGCGCGACAAGCCGCCTTTCCAGGCCTTGGTGGTGAAGCCGAGGATCTCCACTTTGACGTTACAGCGCTCCAGCGTGCGGGCCAGAACGTCGGCGCAGATCGCGGCGATGGAGATCGGGCGACCGCGCATCGAGCCGGAGTTGTCCAGCAGCAGCGTCACCACGGTATCGCGGAATTCGGTGTCCTTCTCGACCTTGAACGACAGCGGCGTCGTGGGGTTGGCCACCACGCGCGCCAGTCGGCCGGCGTCCAGAACGCCTTCTTCCTTGTCGAACTCCCAGGAGCGGTTCTGCTGTGCCTGCAGGCGCCGCTGCAGCTTGTTGGCCAGACGCGAGACCGCGCCTTTCAGCGGCTCCAGCTGCTGGTCGAGATAGGCGCGCAGCCGTTCCAGCTCCTGCGGTTCGGCCAGATCCTCGGCGGCGATCTCCTCGTCATGGGTGTCGAGGAAGACCCGGTAATCCGGGTCAGCATCCGAGACCGGTTGCGGTGCGGGCGGCTCCAACGGCGCTTCGCCGTCGGGCATCTCGGTCTCGTCAGTGACCTCTTCCTCGGCCATGTCGTCGGCGGAGACCTGCGCCTGGCTCTCGTCCTGCTGCTGTTCCTGCGCCTGTTCGGGGGAGGCGTCGGCCTCTTCCTCGTCGCTGTCGTCCTGACCGGAGCTGTCGGGCTGTTCCTCTTCCTCGGCGGTCTCTTCCGACTCGTCGTTCATCTCGTCATCGAGATCATCCGGGTCGTCGCCCAGCTGGTCACCATAGCCGAGATCGGAAATCACCCGCCGGGCGAATTTGGCAAAAGCGGCCTGATCGGCAATCGTTTCATCTAGGTTTTCCAGCGTTTCGCCGGCCTGTGCCTCGATAAAGCCACGCCACAGGTCCATCACGTTGGCCGCGGCCTCGGGCAGAGGTCTGCCGGTGGCGAGGTGGCGGATCAGGTAGCCTGCGGAGACTGCCAGTGGCGCCTCGGAGGCGGAGGTCACCTGATCGTAGCCGCGCCGCAGCGCTTCGGTCTTGATCTTAACGTCGATGTTGGAGGCGGTGCCGGGCATGTCGCGGGCGCCGACGGCCTCGCAACGGGCGCTTTCCATCGCGTCATAGAGTTCGCGCGCCATGTCGCCGGAGGGGGCATAGCGGCTGGCGACGCCCTCGTCATGGTACTTGCGGCGCAGGGCAAGTGCGTCGGCGGTGCCACGGGCCAGCAGCACTTCCTCGCGGGTCATCCGGCGCGAGACCTGCGGCAGACGCATGGTGTCGCCGCTCATGCCGGAGGGGTCGACCGAGTAGTTCACCGTCAGTTCGGTGTCATCGGCCATCACCTTGGTGGCCTCGGCGAGGGCCTTCTTGAACGGATCTGCCGGGTTGTCGTTTGGTTTGCTCATGAACCGGTGCTCCTACGGGGCAAGCATTCGTCCTTTGCGCGGCGCTGTCCAGTCATTTGAAAAATGACCGTCCCCGCCCCGCCGGGGGCGGGGTGCCGAGACCCCCGTCGAGGGGGCCTCGGCACCGGTCGGACGGCGAAGCCGTCCGATCCCCGCTCCTTAGCCGAGGCTGACGTTTGCAGCACTTTCGGGCAGTTCTTCATCAAAGCAGCGCTGATAGAACTCTGCCACGGTCTGGCGTTCTAACTCGTCGCATTTGTTGAGGAAGGACAGGCGGAAGGCATAGCCTACGTCGCGGAAGATCTCGGCGTTCTGGGCCCAGTTGATCACCGTCCGGGGCGACATCACGGTGGAGAGGTCGCCGTTCATGAAGGCGGTGCGGGTCAGGTCGGCAACCGTCACCATGCGGGCGATCTGCTGACGGCCCTCGGCGGTGTTGTAATGCGGGGCCTTTGACAGCACGATCGCGGTTTCCGCATCATGGCTGAGGTAGTTCAGCGTTGCCACCAGCGACCAGCGGTCCATCTGGGCCTGGTTGATCTGCTGAGTGCCGTGATAGAGCCCGGTGGTGTCGCCGAGGCCCACGGTATTGGCGGTGGCAAACAGGCGGAAGAACGGGTTCGGCGTGATGATCTCGTTCTGATCGAGGAGCGTCAGCTTGCCGTCATGTTCCAGCACCCGCTGGATCACGAACATCACGTCGGCGCGGCCGGCGTCATATTCGTCGAACACGATCGCCACCGGGTTGCGCAGGGCCCAGGGCAGGATGCCCTCGTGGAACTCGGTGACCTGCTTGCCGTCGCGCAGCTTGATCGCGTCCTTGCCGATGAGGTCGATCCGGGAGATGTGGCTGTCGAGGTTGACCCGCACGGAGGGCCAGTTCAGGCGCGCCGCGACCTGTTCGATATGGGTGGATTTGCCGGTGCCGTGGTAGCCTTGGATCATCACACGGCGGTTGTGGCTGAAGCCTGCAAGGATCGCCAGCGTGGTGTCGGGGTCGAACTTGTAGGTCGAATCCATGGCTGGCACCCGGTCGGAGCCCTCAGCGAAGCCCTTCACCGTCATGTCGGTGTCGATGCCAAAGACCTCGCGGACCGAGATCGTCTCGGTGGGTTTTGCGTTCATGTCCTGCAGGCCGTTGGTCATAGGTGTCAGTCCTTGTCTTGTCAGTCTCGGCGCGGGCGTGGTGGCGTCTGTCAGGCGGCCCGTCGGCCAATCTCGGGATGCGTCTTGCGCACAATCGCAGGATTGGTGCCTGAAGATGCCGGGGAGGGCAAGGGAAACTCGTGTGTCGATACGCCAGAGCCGCAACGGTGAGCGGTTTTATCGCGGGCGTGGCTGCGTGCGGGCGCAAAGCTGGCATAAAAAGGCCCTGCACGCGGTGGACGCGGCAGGGCCAATCTGTCCCGGAATATGGCGCCTGAGCGCGTCGCCTCTGAAAGGGCCTCGGAGGGGGGCGTCAGAGCGCGGCGCGCAGGCGCTCCAGGCTGCGTTCGTCAACAAAGCGCGGTGTTGAGCGCATGTAGTCGGCAAAGGCCTGGCCGTAGCCTTTCATCAGCCAGCGTTCCTCGTTCAGCACAAACAGGAAATAGAGCGCAAACAGCACCAGTGCCAGCGCGACGGTCAGCCAGGAGCCGGTGGTGATGCCGAGGCCGATGGTCGCCAGCACCGAGGTCACATACTGCGGATTGCGGGAATACTCATACATGCCGCCTGTGACCAGCCCGCCGCTGTCGCAATAGGTGTTGTCCAGCCCCAGAAAGCGGTAGCCCCAGAGGGTGATGCCAAAGGCCACCACCATGATCGGCAGGCCCACCACATAGCGCAGCCAGTGGCCCCAGCCGTTGACGCCGATTTCGGCAAGCGCAAACACCACGGTGGCGCCGCAGAAGATCCGGAACAGGCCAAAGGCCAGGTGGTGGCGCCAGCCCTCAGAAGCGGGCCAGAGGCCGAGGTCGGGCCGCTTCAGGCTGTAACCGAGATGGGCGGCCAGGGCGAGGGCGGCCCCGGCGGCGATGAGGAGGGCGATGTCATGCAAGGTCAGGACAAGGTCGTACATGGCGGCAATTGATCCCTTTCTGGAGGTCTGGACGTCTGCTCTGAACGGTCGGTCCGGAACGTGGATCCGGTGTGCCGGGCGCACACCCGGTTGACGCCTCGCGTAGCAATTCAATGTAACAGAAAAGTGGTGCCGACCTGCGTGTCAGGCGGTTCAAACCGTGTCACGCCTGCGCGATTTTCCCAAAAGGAAACCGCCCGGACGCTGGGGGGCGTCGGGCGGTCTGGGCAATCGGATGTGGCACCGGCAGGGCGCAGCGCGGGGAGGGCGCAGCGCGTAGCCTACTTGAAGCTGCGGCTGTCCTTGACCTGGTCCCAGGCCCACATGACCTCCTGCAGCTGTTCTTCCTGGCTGCGGTCGCCGCCGTTCATGTCCGGGTGCAGCACCTTGATGAGCTTCTTGTAAGCTTTGCGAATCTCGGCCTTTGTCCAGTCATCCTTGGCCTCGAGGATCTCCAGCGCGCGGCGTTCTGGCGGCGGCAGGCGGCGGCCTGCGGCCTGGCCGTTCTTGCCGGGGTTCTGTGTCGCGTTTGCGCCGAGCACCTGATGCGGGTCCTCTATCCCGAGGCGGGCCCAGGCACGCGCCTCGGGATCGCCCAGCGGCTTGGTGGTGCGTTCCCACACCTTGTCCTTGGAGGCCTGTGCGTTCAGCTCGGCCTCGGTGGTGCCTTCGAAGAAGTTCCACTTCTGGTTGTACTCGCGCACATGCTGCTGGCAGAACCAGAAGAAATCGTCGAGAACATCGGGGGCCTTGGGGGCGCGGAACTTGCCGGCCTCCTCGCAACCTTCATGATCGCAGAGACGCACGGAGGTTTCGGAGGCGCCAGACATGCTGCGCCGCCCCCGCGGATTTTTCTTCTTCGCGGAGCGGATCGACATATCGAATCCAAAGGGATCGGATTTGGTCATGCGGGAGCACCTTCTAGACGCATCTGTTCGACTCGGAGGCAGCAGTTTAGTCTAACGGTCGAGAGATAAAAGGGGGGCGGGCACAGTTTTATGAACTACAGACGGAGTGACGCAGACATGAGCGTAAGAGACGAGATCGAAACGAGCCTGCGAGCCGCCTTTGACCCCAGAGAGATGGAGGTCGAAGATGACAGTGACAGTCATGTGGGTCACGCAGGGCATGACGGCAAGGGGGAAAGCCATTTCAATGTCAAAATCAGGGCCGCGGCCTTCGAGGGCATGAGCCGCGTCGCGCAGCATCGCGCGGTGCACAAGGCTATGGGCGACATTGTACCACGCATCCATGCGCTGGCCCTGGATATCGGGTCCTGACGGTCCTTACATCCGGCACGATCAACGCGTCCCCGGTCACCGCATGGTGACCGGGGCACAGAGATCAGACCACTGAAGCGATGAGCCTCACTCGTCCGGTTTGCCCCGACTGGCCCGTGCCTTCAGCGCGGCGGTGAGGCCGGAGACCGGGCTCAATTCTTCCACCCCATCATCGGAGACCATGCGTCGGGCACCGGGTCCCGGCACGGGAATCGCTTCTGGCGGGGCCTCTGGGTCGCCGGCAATGGCAGTCAGCGGTGCTGGCGCGGCTGCCGGCTGGGCGGATGGCGCAGCGACGCGCTCGGTTTCCGCGATCAGTTCTGCATTCGGCTCGGGGGCCGCGGCTTCGGAGGGTGTGGTTGCGGCGACAACGGGCTGTGCCGCGGTCGCGGGCGTCGGCTCTGTGGTCGCAAGCGTTGGAGTAGTACGGCTCGCGGCGGACAGCGCCCGGCGGAACACCAACAGGTTACGCCAGGTGGTCTTGGTGCCGGTCAGCCCGGAGCGTTCCTCGCTGGGCAGCATTTCGGCGCGCTGGTACTCCCAGCCCTCTGCCGCCATTTCGTTCAGCACGCCCTCAATTCCATTGGCAAAGCGGGCCTCTGGCGTTTTCACGCCGCGCGCCTTCTTGCCACGGTTGGGGGCGGGGACGACCTTGTACTCGTAGTTCTGCATCAATTGTTCCTGTGCGGCCCACGCCTGCAATCTAGCAGCATTGCGGGGCAGAGAGAAAGAAGATCAAAGGCAGATGTCACTTTTGCGTGGCGGCGGCACGGGCTGCCAGCTTCAGGCACATCTGCGTCGCCAGCGACATATCCTGAACCGAGATCCACTCCAAGGGGCCATGAATGCATTGCATGCCGGTAAAGACATTCGGCGTAGGTGTGCCGAATTCGGTCAGGCGGGAGCCGTCGGTGCCACCGCGGATCGGCACCGAGACCGGCTCCAGCCCGAGATCGCGGCAGGCGTCGCGGGCCAGCTCCACCGGAGTCATGTCCTGTTCCAGCCAGTAGCGCATGTTGCGGTATTGCGGCGTGATCTCGCAGGTGATCTCGGCCCTCGGTTCCGTGGCGGCGACCGCGGCACAGACCTGACGCAGCAGCGCGCCCTTGGCCTCCAGCCCGTCACGTTCGAAGTCGCGCAGGATGAAGCGGATCTCCATCTCGGAGGAGCCGCCCAGCATGTCGGTGGCATGGATGAAGCCGTCGCGCGCATCGGTGGTTTCCGGCGTCATGGTGGCCTGCGGCAGGGTCTGAACGATCTTTGAGGCGAGGTGGATGGCGTTGACCATCTTTTCCTTGGCAAAGCCCGGGTGGATCGACACGCCGGTGATTTTCACCACGGCGCGGTCGGCAGAAAAGCTCTCATATTCGATCTCGCCCACTCTGCCACCGTCGAGCGTATAGGCAAAATTTGCCCCCAGGTCCTGTTCCAGCTGTGGCTGCACGCCACGGCCGATTTCCTCATCCGGGGTGAAGGCTATGCGGATCGGCGGGCGGGGGGCATCGGGGGTTTGCAGCAGATGTTCGGCCATAGTCATGATGATCGCGACGCCGGCCTTGTCATCCGCGCCCAGCAGCGTGGTGCCGGAGGCGGTGATCAGGTCGTGGCCGATCTTTTCGGCCAGATAGGGGTGGTCGGCGGGGGAGAGTACCAGGTCGGGATCGTCCGGAAAGCTGATGTCGCCGCCGTTGTAGCCTTTGATGACGCGGGGTTTGACGCCGGTCGCGTTGAACTGCGGTGCGGTGTCCACATGGGCGAGGAAACCCACGGTGGGGGCGTCCGTTGTGCCGGGTATGGTGGCGAGCACAGCGCCGTAGCCGGTGAGAGTGACGTCCTGCGCGCCTATCGCGGTCAGCTCGTCCCGCAGGAGGTTCAGCATGTCGAACTGGATTTCGGTGCTGGGCGCGGTGGGGGAGTTTTCGTCGCTCTGGCTGTCGATGGCGGCGTAGCGGGTCAGGCGGGATTCGAGGACGGCGTTGAAGGCGTTGGACATCGGGGTGGCTCCTGCTGTTGGCGGCAAGATCGCGGAGGGGCGCGGGGAGGTCAAGCGCCCTTGCGGTGCAGCACGCGCCGGGGCAGGGTGCAGGGATTGGATGGGGACGGTTTGGGCAGGCAATGGTTCAGGTTGAAGAGATTACGGATCGCGAGAGTTTTGAGGTGTGGCTGGAGGCGCTGCCGGAGGATCGGCGCTATGAGGTCGCGGTCACTTTGGCGACACGCTGCGCGCTGCGGGTGTTTCCGATCTGGGCCGCGGCGATGCAGCAGCGCTGGGCGCGCACAGGTGATTTGATACCCTTACCGTCATTGCGCAGCATGTTGATATCCGGGGGGGCGGTCAAAACGCCAACCCCGGATATCAGAAACGCCGTCCGCGCCGCCGCCGCCGACGCCTACGCCTACGCCGCCGTCCGCGTCGCCGCCGCCGCCGCCGCCGCCGCCGCCGTCCGCGCCTCCGCCGCCTCCGCCGCCGCCGCCGACGCCGCCGCCTACGTCAACGCCTCCGCCGCCTACGCCGCCGACGCCGCCGACGCCGCCTACGCCTCCGCCGAAATATGGGGTCTTCTCCGTCAAGATATTCAGGTGATTGTTCGTGGGGACGACCTGCTGACGCTGCCACTTTGGCCCGAGGCGACCCCGGACAATATTGCAACCGCTTGGACCAGCGGTCGGACCTGGATGCAGGACACTCCCGGCTACAGCTTCTGGATACGCTGGTATGAGGCCATTCTAGAAGGGCGCCCGCTGACGGGTGACTGGCAGAGCCATTGGCGGTTGATGCATGACATCGCCCTGATCGCGCCAGAGGATTGGGACAAGGGGGCAGAGCATTTGGCGGGGGTGGTTGAGGAGATCGAAGATCGGAATAGACAAAAGAACCCGCCGGTTTCGACCCAGACTGCAACACTGTCCCAGATTTCTACGCGAACTGTGCAAGCCGCCCTTCGCAGTAATCGTTTGACGCTTCCACCGACACTGGATGCCATCTATGGGCACCTTGATCTTGAAATTCAACGTCTTAAGGGCATCAATCACTGGCCGGATCAGGCAACTCTGGATGAAGCGCGCGCGCTGATTGCGCGGCTTTGTGCAATGCTGGAGGCTGTGCGGCAGCTGAAAGAGGAAAGTGAGGCGCTGCCGCAGGTCCCGACGATGGAGGATGCAGAAAGGGTAAAATTCTCGCTCAGTAAGCTCCATCGCGAACTGACGTCTTGGCCCGCCGGAAAAGAGCCTGAACTTGCAGACGCCTCCTGGAGAATGGGGCTTGTTGGCTTGTCGGCAGGTGTCTTTTGCATGTTTGGTGCCCCAGCTTTGGTCGGTGCCGGGGTAGGGGCGATGTTCTTCGGTTCAAAGCACTTGGAGCAGGGGGCAAAAGCTGTGAAGTCTCTTCAGGGAATAAAGGTTGGTGCCGGTGACGGTGACGCTTGAACACGAAGGGCAGCGCCCGACCGAGGAGGGGCAAAGCCCCCGCCGTTTTGCCGGAGGCAAACCTGCGGTTTGACGCGGCGGGCGGGGGCTGCCCGGCCTGTCGTCCGGGCCGAGGGCTTGAATGGCTGTTTCATACCCACCCGAGGTCGGGCGCTGTCCAGTTGTTGCAAAACGAAAGAGGGCGACCCGATGGGCCGCCCTTTGTCATTCGATTGATCCCGAGCCTCAGCCCAGTTTCTTGGCAACCAGCTCGTTCACCGCCTTGGGGTTGGCCTTGCCACCGGTGGCTTTCATCACCTGACCGACGAACCAGCCCGCGAGTTTCGGGTTCTGTTTCGCCTTTTCCACCTGTGCGGGGTTGGCGGCGATGATCTCGTCCAGGGCGGACTCGATGGCGCCGGTATCCGTCACCTGCTTCATGCCGCGCTCTTCGACGATCTGCGCCGGGTCGCCGCCTTCGGTATAGACGATCTCGAACAGATCCTTGGCGATCTTGCCGGAGATGGCGTCCGAGGCGATGAGGTCGATCACGCCACCGAGTTGCGCCGGGGAGACCGGGCTGTCGGTGATGTCCTTGTCATCCTTCTTCAGGCGACCGAAGAGTTCGTTGATAACCCAGTTTGCAGACAGCTTGCCGCTGCGTCCCTCGGCCACGGCGTCGAAGTAATTGGCGCTCTCCAAGTCTGCGGTCAGCACCGAGGCATCGTAGTCGGTAAGGCCGAAGTCCTTGATGAAACGCGCTTTCTTTTCGTCCGGCAGCTCGGGCAGGTTGGCTTTGATACCGTCCACCCAATCCTGTTCGATCTCCAGCGGCAGCAGGTCCGGGTCGGGGAAGTAGCGGTAGTCATGCGCCTCTTCCTTGGAGCGCATCGAGCGCGTCTCGCCCTTGTCGGGATCATAAAGCCGGGTTTCCTGATCCACAGTGCCGCCACCTTCGACGATGGCGATTTGCCGGCGGGCCTCGACCTCGATCGCCTGCTGGATAAAGCGCATGGAGTTCATGTTCTTGATCTCGCAGCGGGTGCCGAGATGGGAGAAATCCTGTGTTTCTTGATATTTCTCATACTGACCGGCGCGGCAGATGGAGACGTTCACATCGGCGCGCAGGTTGCCGTTTTGCATGTTGCCGTCGCAGGTGCCCAAGTAGCGCAGGATCTGGCGCAGCTTGACGATATAGGCGGCGGCCTCTTCGGGGCCACGGATGTCAGGGCGCGAGACGATCTCCATCAGGCAGACGCCCGTGCGGTTCAGGTCCACAAAGGACATCGACGGGTCCATGTCGTGGATCGACTTGCCGGCGTCCTGCTCCATGTGGATGCGCTCAATCCGCACTGTGCGCGCGGTGCCGTCGCCCAGTTCCACCAGCACTTCGCCTTCACCCACGATAGGATGGTAGAGCTGCGAGATCTGATAGCCCTGCGGCAGATCGGGGTAGAAATAGTTCTTGCGATCAAAGGCGGACCAGAGGTTGATGTCAGCCTTGAGGCCCAACCCGGTGCGCACGGCCTGTTCGACGCAGTAGTCGTTGATGACGGGCAGCATGCCGGGCATGGCCGCATCCACAAAGGCGACGTTGGAGTTCGGCTCGGCGCCAAACTGGGTGGAGGCACCGGAAAACAGCTTCGCATTGGAGCTGACCTGGGCATGCACCTCCATGCCGATGACCAGTTCCCAGTCATGCTTGGCGCCCGCGATCACCTTGGGCTTGGGGAGTTCATATGTCAGGTCGAGCATGTGCAGCCCTTTTTTGATTGATCCATCTGTTCCCTCGCGTTCTAGGCGGGCGCGGGCAGAGGGGCAAGGGGGCAATGGTCCAAACCGTCGTCCACTGTGGCCTGCGAGGGGCCGCCGGTGGTGCAATGCCCTCTTGGCGGGCGTCGCGCGCGTCGGTATGACGGATGTCCCGGCGCGTCGTCGTGCCGCGAGAATTCTGACAGGAGGCCGTTCCTTGGACACCACGCCCGAGACCCATGTGCGCATTGCCCAGACGATTGCAGGCGAAATCAACGCCAGCGCCAAACAAGTCAGCGCCGCGGTGGCGCTGCTGGACGAAGGGGCGACCGTGCCCTTCGTTGCGCGCTACCGCAAGGAAGCCACGGGCGGGCTGGATGACACCCAGCTGCGGACGCTGAATGAACGGCTGGACTACCTGCGTGAGATGGAAAAGCGCCGCGCGGCGATCCTCGAGTCGATCCGGTCGCAGGACAAGCTGAGTGATGACCTGGCGCGCGCCATCGCCAAGGCGGAGACCAAGGCGCAGTTGGAAGACATCTATCTTCCCTACAAGCCCAAGCGCCGCACCAAGGCGATGATCGCGCGGGAAAACGGGCTGGAGCCGCTGCTGGAGGCCATTCTTGCGGATCGCAGCGCCGATCCCGAAGCGCTCGCGGCGGGCTACCTGTCAGAGGCGGTGCCGGGCAGCAAGGACGCGCTGAACGGTGCGCGCGACATCCTGACCGAGCGCTTGACGGAAAACGCCGATCTGCTGGGCCGCCTGCGTGGATATATGCAAAGCGAGGCGGTGCTGACCGCCAAGCTGGTCGAGGGACAAGAGCAGGCGGGGGCGAAATTCTCCGACTATTTCGATCATTCCGAGGCCTGGAAAAACGTGCCTTCGCACCGGGCGCTGGCGATGCTGCGGGGATCGAACGAAGGCGTGTTGACGCTGGACATCGCCCCGCCGGGCGAGGAGGGCGTGACCCGCGCCGAGGAAATGGTTGCGGCCGTCCTCGATGTGCGCGGCAGTGCACCGGGTGACAAATGGCTGCGCAAGGTGGCGGGCTGGTGCTGGCGGGTGAAGCTGTCGCTGTCGATGATGCTGGAGCTGATGGGCGATCTGCGGGGTCGTGCGCAGGACGAGGCAATCCAGGTCTTTGCCCGCAATCTCAAGGATTTGCTGTTTGCCGCCCCGGCCGGTGCGCGACCGACTCTCGGGCTGGACCCGGGCATTCGCACCGGCGTCAAGGCGGCGGTGGTTGACGCCACCGGGAAAGTGGTGGCCACCGAGACCCTGTACCCATTCCAGCCGAAGAACGATCTGCGCGGGGCGCAGGTCTCCATCCTGAAGCTGATCGCAGAACATGGCGTCGAGTTGATCGCCATCGGCAATGGCACCGCCAGCCGCGAGACCGAGCGCATGGTGGCCGAGGTCATCAAGAACCTACCCGCAAAGGTGAAGACCCCGACCAAGGTGGTGGTCTCCGAAGCGGGGGCCTCGGTCTACTCGGCCTCCGAGCTGGCGGCGCGGGAGTTCCCGGATCTGGACGTCAGCTTGCGCGGTGCAGTGTCGATCGCCCGCCGCCTGCAGGACCCGCTGGCGGAACTGGTCAAGATCGAACCCAAGAGCATCGGCGTGGGGCAATACCAGCACGATGTGGACCAGCACAAACTCTCCAAATCGCTGGAGGCAGTCATCGAGGATGTGGTGAACGCGGTGGGCGTCGACCTCAACATGGCCTCGGCGCCGCTCTTGGCGCATGTCTCGGGCCTTGGTCCCGGTTTGGCCGAAGCCATTGTGGCCCATCGCGACATCAACGGGGCCTTTGCCACCCGCAAGGAGCTGCTGAAAGTCGCCCGCCTCGGTCCCAAGGTGTTTGAGCAATGCGCCGGGTTCCTGCGTATCCAGAGCGGAAAGGAGCCGCTGGACGCCTCCGCCGTGCACCCCGAAAGCTATGACGTGGCGCGCAAGATCGTCGCCGCCTGCGGGCGTGACATCCGCCAGATCATGGGCGACGACAGCGCCCTCAAGGGCGTGCGGGCAGAAGAGTTCGTCGCCGGGGATGTCGGCCTGCCGACGGTGCGCGACATCTTTGCCGAGCTGGAAAAACCGGGCCGCGACCCGCGTCCGAGTTTCGTGACAGCAAGCTTCACCGATGGGGTGGAGCAGATCACCGACCTCAAACCCGGCATGGTGCTGGAAGGCACGGTGACCAATGTCGCGGCCTTCGGGGCCTTTGTCGACGTCGGCGTGCATCAGGACGGGTTGGTGCATGTCAGCCAGCTGGCGGATAAATTCGTCAAGGATCCGCATGAGGTGGTCAAGACCGGTCAGGTGGTGAAGGTCACCGTGGTCGAGGTGGATGTGCCCAGAAAGCGCATTGGCCTGACCATGAAGAAGGACGGCGGTGCCTCGGCACGGGATGAGCGCAACGCCCGTGGCCCGGCCAAAGGCGACAGCAAGGGCGGCCCCAGGGGGCGCGGTGCGCAGGCGCCACGGGGCAAGATGTCCGCGGCACCAAAGGGCAGCAAGCCGGGCAATGACACCGGGGCGCTGGGCGCGGCCCTGATGGACGCGTTCAAGAAGAAATGAAGCGACAGAGGGGGCCCGGCGCCCCCTCTTTTACATTCAGTCGAAGATCCCGGAGCTGAGGGGGCAAGGCCTGGGCCTCTTAGCCCGCCATCACCTCTGGTCCATCGGGGGTGAACACCACCCGGTGGCCAGCCTCGATCTCGTCCCGGAACAGATCGGCAATGGCGCGCAGGGCATCCTTGCGGCCCCGCTCGGCAAATTGCCGGACAGAACGCACCTGGGCATCATTGTCGAACCCCGCCGCCGCATGAGCCCAGATCATCGGATGCAGTTCGCGCAGGTGATTGCGGATCAGCCAATGGGCGGCCTCGGCGATCTCGGCGCGCACCTGTGCGGCTGCTGGCGGGGTGTCCTGTCCGGGTTTCAGCGCAATGCTGCAATAGGCCGACAGCAGGTTGATGCGCTCCTGACTGGGAGCGCGGGCCACGATATCGGCCACCCCGTCCAGAAAGAACGCCACATCCACCCCGAGACAGGCCGCATCGGAGCGGGCCAGCGCGTCGAAATAGACCCACGTGTAACCGGCGGCACCCCAGTGGTCCTGCACCTGCGCCGCGACACGGCGGGCCTCCAGCTCCAGCGCCGAAAGGCCGCTTGGGCCCTGTTCGGCCAGATGGGTGCCCAAGGCGCGCAGGTGGCGCGGATTGAGCGGATCAAGCCGGATCAGACCGATATAATCATCAGCGATCTGGCGCAGGTCGGAGCCGGTGTCGCCACAATAGAGCGCGCAGCGCGCGGCGGCCACGAAGGGGCGCGCGGCATCAGGTACTTGCGACAGGAGCGCGCTGGCGCGGCTCTGATGAGCCTCGGCGCGGCTGGTCAGCGAGGCCCGTGCCCTGTGGTGCGGCTTGCGGGCGAGGGTGCGGCGGCAGGCCCAGGCAATATCCAGATGCGTCAGCGCCACCATCGTCGACAACAGCGGCGCGCGGGCCTGCTCCAGGCGCACCCGTTCCAGTGACATGATACCATCCAGCGTGACCCGCTCTGTCAGGGCCAGACCTTCGTTCAGTGCGTGCTCAACAGCATTCACCACATCGGCGCGGGCGCCATAGGCGATGAGGTCGGCCATGGGCGCCCCGCCCGGGGTCGCCTCGCGCGCGGCATCGGCGGCGGCGATGCGCTGTTCCAGCGCCTCCCAGCGCTCCTGTCGGGCGAAGAACCGGCCTTCGGCAATGGCGGCATCGGCGGCCTCGTCCTCGGCATTGGTGGCAAGCACCGGGATCGACAGCACGTCCTCCAGGCTGAGGGGGGCGGCACGATCCGGCGCAGCATCGCCCTTGCGGGACAGCGGCATGGAGCGCGGCAGGGATAGCCCGCCGGACGACCGCAGCGGTGGTACGTGGCTGGAGATCAGGCGCAGCGCCTTCTTCAAGCCGTCTTTTGCCGGAAGAGCAGAGAGTGGCATCAGGTGGTCCCGGAGTTGTTCAGCAGTCTTTGGTCTGTCTCCGAGTGTCGGCAAGGTTTGGGGCGCAAACATGGCAATGAAGGGGTGTTCGGCGGATGAATTTCGACAGGTCGCCGAGGAATGGCGGCAAAAGCGCGGCATTCTGCCGAATGCGAGCGAGAACTGCGCGAAATTCGGCTGATTGATGCAGCTCAGAGAACAGTAAAATGCTGTCTTTTAACGACGATAGACCGTTTGGCCAACGCTTCTTCCAGCGCCTGCGGCTTTGGCGTGACTTCGGCCGGAATGCGGTGATGGGTGCCGATCTTGGTATGCACGGTGGCCCGGATGGAGAAATCCCAGCGAGTGACCAGCATCACATGGTCGATCTCGTGCAGCGCAATGTCGGCGGTGCTGCGCGCAGCTTGCCAGCGCAGGTGGTCATCCGTCAGTTCCAGCCAGGCGGCGGGGTTGCGCCACAGCTCCCACAGGGCGGGCAGCACCGGCAGGGCCAGCAGTACCACGATCCAGCCGCGCGCCTGAAATACCGCCCAGAGTGCGATGAGCGCACAGAGCCAGGCGGCCAGCACGAGCAGGGCGGCGACAGAGCGCGCGTTCCGTGTGAAACGGAACGCGCCGGGGGCGCCGGGATCAGGCATCGAGGATGCGGCTCACCATCTCATTGGTGTCGCGGCTGAGGCCCGAAGTCGATTTGATGCGCTCCAGCTCGGCCAGCATCAAGGCCTGCCGGGCGTCGTCATAGCGCTTCCAGGTCTGGAAGGCGGTACACATGCGCGCGGTGGTCTGCGGGTTCAGCGCGTCCAGCGCGATCAACTGATCGGCCAGCAGGCGATAGCCGCTGCCATCCGCCTGATGGAAGCCTGCGTGGTTCATCGACAGCGCCCCCATCACCGCGCGGAACCGGTTGGGGTTCTTGATGGTAAACAGCCGGTGCTTGGTCAGTTCCGCCGCCACGGTGGGCGCGCGTTCAGGACGGGCCGTGGCGACCTGCAGGGCAAACCACTTGTCCATCACCAGCCGGTCGTCTTGCCATTGTTCGAAGAAGGCGCGGCTTTGGCTCTCGCCCTTTTCGGCCTTCAACAGGCAGGCCAGCGCGGTGTTCTGCACCGTCATGTTGTCGGCCTCTTCGTATTGCCGCGCCGCCGCTTCGCCGCCGTCGATGCGGGTCATGAGGCCGAGCAGGCGACCGTTGAGGGCGCGCGAACCGGCGCCGATGGCATCGGGCTGATAGGGGCCGTCGACCAGCGTGGCGGCAAACAGGCGCGGCAAGCTGTCGGAGAGGCTCTGCGCCAGGGTTTGGGAGAAGGTCTCTGCCGCGTCGTGGATCGCATCCGGGTCCGGGGTGACGCCCTGATCCGCCAGCGCCTGGGCAATCTCGCTCTCGCTGGGCGGGGATAGCACGAGGGCGCGGAAGGCCGGATCAAGCGTGTCGTCGCGGACCAGCGTTTTCAGCGCCTCCAGATAGGCCGCATCCGGGCTGGCGCCGTCCTTTACCATGGCGATGCGCGAGGCCTTGGCCAGTTCGCGCCCCGCTTCCCAGCGGGTGAAGGGGTCGGTGTCATGGGCCAGCAGGAAGGCACGTTCCTGCGCCGAGGTTTCGCGGTCAAGGATCACCGGCGCGGAGAAATCGCGCAGGATCGACGGCACCGGCTGGGCGTCGAGACCCTCAAAGGAGAAACTCTGCTCCGCCTGCGTCATCTCCAGCACCGTGGTCGGGACCAGCTCCGCGCCCTCGGCGCTCAGCAGGCCAACGGCGATGGGGATCACCTTGGGATCCTTGTGGTCCTGACCCGGCGTCGGCGGGGTGCTCTGGCGGAAGGTCAGCGTATAGGTGCCATCGGCGAATGTCTCCGAGACCTTGAGGCGCGGGGTGCCGGCCTGACTGTACCAGTTTTTGAACTGCTGCAGATCGCGGCCGGTGCTGTCCTCGAAGACCTTGATCCAGTCCTCGATGGTGCAGGCCTGACCGTCGTGACGGTCGAAATAGAGATCCACCGCGGTGTAGTAGGCCGCATCGCCAACCAGTCGTTTCAGCATGCCGATCACCTCGGCGCCCTTCTCGTAGACGGTGGCGGTGTAGAAGTTGTTGATCTCCTGAAAGGACTCGGGCCGCACCGGGTGGGCGAGGGGGCCGTTGTCCTCGGGGAACTGACGGGCGCGCAGGTCGATGGCATCCTCGATCCGCTTCACCGGGGCGGAGCGCATGTCGGCGGTGAACTGCGCGTCGCGATAGACCGTCAGACCCTCTTTGAGGCAGAGCTGGAACCAGTCGCGGCAGGTGATCCGGTTGCCGGTCCAGTTGTGAAAATACTCATGGGCGATAATCGCCTCAATTCTCTCAAAATTGGAATCAGTTGAGGTCTCAGGGCTGGCGAGGACGCAGGAAGAGTTGAAAATGTTCAAGCCCTTGTTCTCCATCGCTCCCATGTTGAAGTCATCCACGGCGACGATATTGAACACGTCGAGGTCGTATTCGCGGCCATAGACTTCCTCGTCCCAGGTCATCGACTTCTTTAGCGCGTCCATGCCAAAGGCGCATTTGTGCTCATCGCCCGGACGCACCCAGATGTTGAGCATAACCTCCTTGCCCGATCGGGTGGTGAAGCGGTCGGGGTGGTTGACCAGATCGCCCGCCACCAGTGCAAAGAGGTAGGCCGGTTTGGGCCAGGGATCGTGCCATTCGGCAAAACCGCCACCAGCATCCACCGGGTTGCCGTTCGACAGCATCACCTTTTCGTCGCCCTCGATGCGCACGCTGAAGGTGGACATCACGTCGGGGCGGTCGGGGTAGTAGGTGATCTTGCGAAAGCCCTCGGCCTCGCATTGGGTGCAATACATGCCGTTGGACATATATAGCCCTTCGAGCGCGGTATTGGCCTGTGGGTTGATCTCCACCTCGGCTTCCCAGACGAAGGGCTGGTCCGGCACATCGCAGGTGAGGCCGCTGGCAGTGAGCTCGGGCGTGACCTCGGCGCCGTCGATGCGGGCGGAGATCAGCGACAGCTGCTCGCCATGCAGAAAAAATGTTCGATCCGCGGCATCTGATTTCGGGGTGAAATGGATCTTTGACAGCACCCGCGTGGTGTCCGGAGCGAGGCGAAAGATCAGCTCGACACGATCCACCTCAAAACCGAATGGCGTGTAATCTTTCAGGTAAAAGGTCTCGGGCTGCGTGGCTGGAGCGGCATCGTTCATAAAAGCATCCTTCGAGAAATTTTGGAACCTGCGCGGCGGACGCGCGTTTGTCTACCAAGACCTATGCAAGAGAGGGCAGGCGGGCAAGCGCCCTTCGTGCTCTCGCTATGAAAGGAGAAGCTCATGGCTGAAGCTGATACACCAATGACCACCCAGCGTGAGGTCCGTGAACGCAAGCGCGGGCTATATTGGCTGATCGCGGCACTTGTTCTGCTCGTGCTCTGCTTTGCCGTCTTTGGCCTGGCATATGACTTCGCTGAGGAAGGTGCCGCGACGCTGGGCGATGATAGCAGCGCTGTCGTTTCCGGAGAGGCCGAAGCCGTCGGTGTCGACGGGGAATAGTTCCCGGCCGAGAGGCGCTCCCGCCAAGAAATACCCTAAACGCACAGACCCGGAGGTCACATGTCCGCACCTGACACCAACATCGAAAAAGAAGAGAAGCGCCACAAACCCAGCCTGATTGCCATTCGCGTCTCCATCGTCGTTGTATTGGTGATGCTTGGGGTTTTCCTGCTGTCCGTCGCCAACAACGCGTCTGATGAGGAGGTGGCCACCGATGAGGTTCCCTCGCTGACGGATGAGCAGGTCGGTGTGAGCGACTAAGATTTGTTGAGCGCGAATATGTAGAACTCGCGGTTCAGGTGCAGCCCGTCATCGTAAAGGGCAGGGTGGTCGTGTGCGGTCGTTGAAAGATGCAGCGACCCTCGTCGGTGTATCGCGCTCTCGTCCCTCGGTGGTTGCTGGAAATTTTGAGCACTTTCTTGGAAAACAAGAAGATGCGTTTGCATTTCCAGTTTGCCGGTTTTGTTGCCGATGCGAAACTTTTCCCGTATCACACGGCATGCAATCGTGTACCGCCAAGAGGGGTGAACTATGAGCCGGATCGAACGGAATGGACTTCAGGTGGCCTCCACACTGGCGGCCTTTGTCGAAGAAAGCGCCCTTCCGGGCACAGGGATCAGCGCCGACGCGTTCTGGGACGGGCTGTCCGGTCTGGTGAACGGAATGGGCGACGAGAACCGCGCACTTCTGGCCAAACGTGAGTCCATTCAGGGTCAGATTGACGCCTGGCATCTTGAGCGGCGCGGTCAGCCCCATGACGCTGCTGCCTACAAGAGTTTTCTCGAAGAGATCGGCTATCTGGTACCTGAGGGCGCGGATTTTGAGGTGGAGACCACCGATGTCGATCCCGAGATCGCGCATATTCCCGGCCCTCAACTGGTGGTGCCGATCACCAATGCGCGCTTTGCGCTGAACGCGGCGAATGCCCGTTGGGGCAGCCTCTACGATGCGCTCTATGGCACTGATGCCATGGGCGATCTGCCGACCGGCAAAGGCTATGACGCCGCGCGCGGTGCACGGGTGATTGCCTGGGGGCGCAGCTTCTTGGATGAGATTTTCCCGCTGGCCGAGGGATCGTGGAGTGACGTGGCCGCGCTGGCGGTCAAAGACGGACAGTTGGTGCCTGGACTGCAAGACGCTGCAAAATTCGCCGGCTTTGCTGGCGACGCGGCTACACCCTCACGTGTTTTCTTGAAAAACAATGGCTTGCACCTGATCCTTGAAGTGGACCGCTCCGGCAATATCGGCGCTGTGGACACTGCTGGGATCAATGACATCACGCTTGAGTCGGCGCTGTCCACGATCATGGACTGCGAAGATTCCGTGGCCTGTGTTGATGCCGAAGACAAGGTGACGGCCTATGCCAACTGGCTTGGCCTGATGAGACGTGACCTGGCCGAAGAGGTCTCCAAGGGCGGCAAGAGCTTTACCCGCGTGCTGAACGGCGATGTGGACTACACAACCCCCGCAGGCGAGGCGGCATCCCTGAAGGGGCGCTCGCTCCTGCTGGTGCGCAACGTGGGCCACCTCATGACCAACCCGGCGGTGCTGGACAGCGAGGGCCGCGAGGCGGGCGAGGGGTTCCTTGACGCCATGATCACCGTGCTGATCGCGATGCACGACCTGAAAGCAGAGGGCGGCAACTCGCTGCATGGCTCTGTCTATGTGGTCAAGCCGAAGATGCACGGGCCGGAGGAAGTCGCCTTTGCGGTGAAGATCTTTGATCATGTCGAGGACGCGCTGGACCTGCCGCGCAACACCGTCAAGATCGGCATCATGGACGAGGAGCGCCGCACCTCGGTGAACCTCAAGGAATGTATCCGCGCCGCAAAATCGCGTGTGGCCTTTATCAACACCGGGTTCCTTGACCGCACGGGGGATGAGATTCACACTTCGATGGAGGCCGGCCCGATGCTCATGAAGGGTGAGATGAAGGGCACCGCCTGGATCGCCTCCTACGAGGATCGCAATGTCGATATCGGGCTGGCCTGTGGTCTCAAGGGGCGCGCGCAGATCGGCAAGGGCATGTGGGCCATGCCGGATCGTATGGGCGAGATGCTGGAGGCGAAAGTCGGCCATCCGCAGTCCGGTGCGACCTGCGCCTGGGTGCCATCGCCCACCGCCGCGACCCTGCACGCAACCCACTACCACCGTGTCGATGTGCATGCCCGTCAGGACGCGCTGAAGGCGGCGGGCGCCCGTGGGACGCTGGCTGATCTGCTGACCATTCCAGTCATGGACGGCCAGAACCTGTCAGATATCGAGATCGCGCGCGAAATCGAGAACAATGCGCAAGGCATCCTCGGCTATGTCGTGCGCTGGGTCGATCAGGGCGTTGGCTGCTCCAAGGTGCCGGACATCAACGACGTGGGCCTGATGGAAGACCGCGCCACCTGCCGGATCTCCAGCCAGGCGCTGGCAAACTGGCTGCACCATGGCGTTGTGTCCGAGGAACAGGTGATGGCTGCGATGCAGAAGATGGCCGCCGTGGTTGACGGGCAGAACGCGTCTGATCCGACCTACCACGCGATGTCGCCGGGGTTCGACGGTGTCGCGTTTCAGGCCGCCTGTGATCTGGTGTTCAAAGGTCGTGTGCAGCCCTCAGGCTATACCGAACCAGTGCTGCATGCGCGGCGTCTGGAGTTGAAAGCAAAAGGCTAAGTCGCCTGCTTGATTGATTTTGAATGTCCGGTTGAGCCGTATGGCTGACCTGAACAGAAAGCCGGGGGCGCACCCCGGCTTTTCTTTTGGGGACGCGCGCGCCGCTCTCTCGGTGCTATCTGTCGTCGCGTATCTTTCATGCAAAGGTGTGCCGACTGAGTGTGTCCGATTTATCAACGATTTGCGTACACCATGCGCGTAGCGCGCGCAGAATACGTCAGCGAAGACGCAGATGCGGTCATGTGCGTCAGTGAACAGAGCTTTGCGCCATTGGCGGACTTGCGCTAAAATCGAAAGGCGCTTTAGGGTGATGTGCAGCGTCTGATCTCATGAACAAACCTGAACTGGAGACCTCTATCGTGCGCCCCACAGTCGGCATTATCGGCAATTCCTACCTGATGAATGATCAATATCCGACCCATGCGGGAGGGACGATGAACTCGGATGCGGTGGCCAATGTTTCTGGCTGTCTGCCGCTGCTGATCCCGACCGATCCGCGCTACGTGAGCGTTGAGGAGCTTCTGGAGAGTTTTGACGGTTTCCTGCTCACCGGTGGGCGCCCCAACGTGCACCCGGAGGAATACGGCGAGGATCCGACGGAGGCGCATGGGGATTTCGATCGGGCGCGGGATGCGATTACGCTGCCGCTGGTGCGGGCCTGCGTGGAGCGCGGTCAGCCGTTTCTAGGGATCTGTCGCGGTTTTCAGGAGGTGAATGTTGCGCTTGGCGGGACGCTCTATCCGGAAATTCGTGATTTGCCGGGGCGGTCCAACCACCGGATGCCCCCCGATGGCACCATCGAAGAGAAATTCGCACTGCGCCATCCGGTGACGCTGACCGAGGGCGGCCTGTTCCACCAGCTGTTCGGTGCGACCGAAGTGATGACCAATACGTTGCATGGGCAGGGCATCAAGACGGCTGGCGCGCGTATCGTCATCGACGGTCAGGCGCAGGACGGCACGCCGGAGGCGATTTACGTCAAGGACGCGCCGGGGTTCACGCTCGCGGTGCAATGGCACCCGGAGTATCGCGCTGGCGAAGACCCGGTGTCGAGGCCGCTGTTCGAGGCCTTTGGCACCGCAGCGCGATCCTGGCTGGCGGGGGTGAGACCGGCCCCCCTGCAGCTCTCGGCCTGAAGCCGCCGGGGTTGGCAGCGAGGCTCTGCCTCGCGCTCCGAGATATTTTTGAAAAGATGAAAACAGGGCCGTGCGCTCTGCGTCTGGCCCGGGAAGAACTTCAGGATCAGGGGGTGAGGCCCAATCTCCGATGCGCTGGCGCAACTTAGATCTGTCCGCCGGCGATCTCGATGGCCTGGCCGCTGACCGACTCCGACCCTGGCCCACAGAGCCATAGGGCGGCGGCGGCGACCTCTTCCGGGGCGATCAGTCGTTTGTGGCGGTTCGACTTCACCATCATCTGCAGCGCCGCGTCGGGGTCTATCCCGGCACGGTCGGCGATGGAGGCGGTATTGCGCGCCACGATCGGGGTGTCGACATATCCCGGGCAGAGGGCGTTGAAGGTGAACGGTGTGCCAAGGTAATCCTCGCTCAGCGACCGGGTCAGACCGATCAGCCCGTGTTTGCTGGCGCTGTAGCAGGGCGCGCCCTTCAGCCCCCGGACCCCGGCGATGGAGGAAATGGTGAGCACACGTCCCCAATCCGTCTGGTGCATCGATTTCATGCATTCGCGAATGGTCAGAAAGGCGCCGTCCAGATTGGTGGCCATCATGTCGCGCCAGAACTGCAGGCTCATTTTGTGCAACGCCTTGCCTTCGGCCACGCCGGCATTGGCGACGCAGATCTGGATCGGCCCGCGCGCCGCGACCGCAGCGGCCACCCGGGTGCGCACATCCTCTTCGTCGCGTACATCCATCGTCATTGCGTGCAGCCCTGCGGTGGCGACCTCCTCGAGCACCTGTTGGCGCCGTCCGGTGATGGTGACCTGCGCGCCTTCGGCGGCGAGCGCCCGCGCAATGGCAAGACCGATCCCGGTGCCGCCGCCGGTGACAAGCGCGTGTTTTCCAGAAATGCTCATGACGAAGTCCTCCCTTGATGACTGAGCCTATCCCGAGCCTGCGCCAGGGCAAGCACGCCGTCCCGTCATAATGTTGTGCCGGATTGGACAATCTGGCAGTTTGCGGGGTGAAATTGGCGCGAACAGAGGTTGAATTGTCGCAATGGGCGAGAATTCTGAGGAGGATGCTTTTCATTCTCGCGCACATCTGTTGCTTTGAGCGCGAGCGTCCGGTGTCCAGTGACTGGTAGGTTCCATGCAAGACGCGGAACTGCCTGATATCCCATGGACTTGCCGCGACGCAGCGAAAAGCTTGCGCAATAATATTGCGCCGTGTATGTAGGGTATTTGCGAAACGTGCGCAGCCGGTCGAGGTGATCGGTGCAGACAGGGGGAAGACTGGTGAAAATAGGCACACCAAAAGAGATAGCTGAGGGCGAGGCACGCGTTGCAATGACGCCTGCGTCGGCTCTGGATCTTCAGAAACTGGGGTTTGAATGCTGTATCGAGGCCGGGGCCGGACAGGCGGCGGGCTTTACCGATGCAGCCTATTCCGAGGCTGGCGTTGAGGTGGTCAAGACCGCCGCCGCGCTGTGGAAAACAGCCGACATCATCGCCAAGGTGCGGCAGCCAAACGAGACCGAGCTGAAGCGATTGACCAAGGCAAAAACGCTGATCTCCTTCTTCAACCCGGGCGGCAATAAGGATGGGCTTGAGCTGGCCAAATCCAAGGGCGCCACGGTGATCGCCATGGAAATGGTGCCGCGGATCTCCCGCGCGCAGAAGATGGACGCGTTGAGTTCGATGGCGAATATCGCCGGCTATCGCGCGGTGATCGAGGCAGGCAACAACTTTGATCGCTTCTTCACTGGCCAGATTACCGCGGCGGGCAAGGTGCCCCCGGCCAAGGTGCTGGTGGTGGGCGCGGGCGTGGCGGGGCTGGCTGCCATCGGCACGTCCACCAGCCTCGGCGCTGTGACCTATGCCTTTGACGTGCGCCCCGAAGTGGCGGAGCAGGTCGAGTCCATGGGCGCGGAATTTGTCTACCTCGATTTCGAGGAAGAACAGCAGGATGGCGCGGCCACCGGCGGCTACGCCGCTGTGTCGAGCCCGGAGTTCCGCGAGGCCCAGCTGGCCAAGTTCCGTGAGCTGGCACCTGAGGTCGATATCGTCATCACCACCGCGCTGATCCCTAACCGCGAGGCGCCCAAGCTGTGGCTGGCCGATATGGTCGCCGCGATGAAGCGTGGCTCGGTCATTGTGGACCTTGCGGCAGAGCGCGGCGGCAATGTCGAGGGCACCGTTCGGGATGAGAAGATCATCACCGACAATGGTGTGACCATCGTCGGCTACACCGATTTCCCCAGCCGGATGGCGAGCCAGTCCTCCAGCCTCTATGCCACCAACATCCGCCACATGATGACCGACCTGACGCCTGAAAAGGACGGCCAGGTGGTGCATGACATGGAGGATGACGTGATCCGTGGCTCCACCGTGACCCACGCGGGCGAGATCACCTTCCCGCCGCCGCCGCCAAAGGTGCAGGCGATCGCGGCGCAGAAGAAACCCGAGCCGCCCAAAGAGCTGACGGCAGAGGAAAAACGCGCTCAGGAAGTCGCTGCCTTCAAGCAGCAGACCAAGAACCAGGTCACCCTTCTGGCGGTGGGCGCAGCCCTGCTGCTCGGCGTTGGTCTGGTGGCCCCTGCGAGCTTCATGCAGCACTTCATCGTCTTTGTGCTGGCGGTCTTTGTCGGCTTCCAGGTGATCTGGAACGTCTCGCACTCCCTGCACACGCCTTTGATGGCTGTCACAAATGCGATCTCCTCGATCATCATCCTGGGCGCGCTGATGCAGATCGGCTCTGGCTCCTGGCTGGTGATTTTCCTTGCGGCGCTTAGCGTCTTTATGGCCGGAATTAACATCTTCGGCGGCTTCCTCGTGACACGGCGCATGCTCGCCATGTTCCAGAAATCCTGAAGGAGGAGAGATCATGGACTATGGATTCACGACGGCGGCCTATGTGGTCGCGGCGGTTCTCTTTATCCTCAGCCTCGGCGGTCTGTCGGGACAGGAAAGCGCCAAGCGCGCGGTCTGGTACGGCATTGCCGGCATGGGGCTGGCGGTCTTTGCAACCCTGATTGGGCCGGGCTCCGGCCTTTGGTTCCTGTCGTTGGTGCTGATCGGTGCCGGCGGTGTGATCGGCTATATGCTGGCCTCGAAGGTCGAAATGACCCAGATGCCGGAGCTGGTGGCAGGCATGCATGCGCTGGTCGGTCTGGCCGCCGTTCTGGTGGGCTTCAACGCCCATATCGAGCTGGGCCGGGTGCTGGCGATGGACGAAGGCACGCGCAAGACGTTGGAAGGCTTTGCCGCGCTGTTGGCCAAGAAAGACAGCGTCGAGATCAACATCCTGCGGGTCGAGGTCTTCCTCGGCGTGTTCATCGGCGCGGTGACATTCACCGGCTCGGTGATCGCCTATGGCAAGCTGTCGGGCAAGGTGTCGTCGAAGGCGGAGAAGCTGCCGGGCGGGCATATGCTGAACCTCGGCGCTGCGGTGCTGTCGCTCCTGTGCCTGTTCTGGTATCTCGGCTCCGGTGGTTTTGTGCCGCTGGCCCTGATGACGCTGGCCGCATTGTTCATCGGCTATCACCTGATCATGGGCATCGGCGGCGCCGACATGCCGGTGGTGGTTTCCATGCTGAACAGCTACTCTGGCTGGGCGGCGGCGGCGATCGGCTTCTCCTTGGGCAATGACCTCCTGATCGTGGTCGGCGCACTGGTGGGCTCGTCTGGCGCGATCCTCAGCTACATCATGTGCAAGGCGATGAACCGGTCGTTCGTGTCGGTGATCCTGGGCGGCTTTGGCGGCACCACGGGCCCTGCAATGGAGGTCGAGGGCGAGCAGGTGGCGATCGACGCCGACGGTGTTGCCACGGCGCTGGACGAGGCCGACAGCATCGTGATCATCCCCGGCTACGGCATGGCGGTGGCGCAGGCGCAGCAGAATGTGGCGGAACTCACCCGTCGCCTGCGCGCCAAGGGCAAAAACGTGCGCTTTGCGATCCACCCGGTGGCGGGCCGTCTGCCGGGGCATATGAACGTGCTCTTGGCCGAGGCGAAAGTTCCTTACGACATCGTGCTGGAGATGGACGAGATCAACGACGACTTCCCGGAGACGGATGTGGCCATCGTGATCGGTTCCAACGACATCGTGAACCCGGCCGCACAAGAAGACCCCAACTCTCCGATCGCCGGCATGCCGGTGCTGGAGTGCTGGAAGGCGAAACAGGTGTTTGTCTCCAAACGCGGTCAGGGCACCGGATATTCCGGCATCGAGAACCCGCTGTTCTTCAAGGACAACACCCGCATGTTCTACGGTGACGCAAAACAGTCACTCAGCACGCTGCTCAACCTGATCAGCTGATCGCGACCAGCTACAAGAGAACAGAGGGCGCCCCGTTTGGAGCGCCCTTTTTGCTTTCACCTTTTCCATAAATATCTCGGGGAGGCCCGCTCAGGGCCGGGGGCAGCGCCCCCAGCTCCCTTCGCAGAAGAGACCGCCCCCATCACAACACGCGCCAGAGCATTTATGCGGATCTTCGAAAGGCGGGGCCGCTTGATGGCCGTCTGGTCGCCGCAACCAACGATCTCAATGCCGCAAACGATGTGTTCGGGGCAAAAATGTGCTGTTCTGTATACCGTTGCATCCCGCTAACATATTGATTGGGAAGTAAAACTTTACAACACACGCCCGCTTTGGCTAGGATCTGGCAACTCATGCCGGAAGGGTGCCATGGCCGCGATAGAAGATCATCCCCTGCGCTATCAGCTTGTCAACGAGCTGCACGCGCGACCGTTTCCCACCATTGGGGTGCCCGCCACCGTGGCCTATCTGGCGGTGAAACAGCCCAAGGAGGCAGTGCATCGGGACCGGATGGCAGACCTTCAACACCTGAAGGATCTGCTGGATCGCCATGGCGCGCCGCATCCGCAGCCGGGCGCCACACACCACACCGCGCAGCTGGGCCGCCACACCTTGAAGTGGGAGCAGCACACCGAATTTGTCTCCTACACGCTGCATGGCGATGGGGTCAGCGACCGTGTCTTTGATCCGCAGGATTTTGAGCTGTTCCCTCCGGACTGGCTGGCGCAGGCGCCGGGACAGCGCGTGACCTCGGCGCTGATCCGCATCGTGCCGCGACCGGCGCAGGAGCAGATCAAGGACAAGGTGCGCAGCTGGTTTGTGCCCGAAAGTCTCGCCATGGCCTCGGTTCTGGATGACAATGCGATGGTGGCGGGCGATTTCCGCATCGACCCGGCCGGGCATGTGCGCTTTGCGCTTTTTGTCAACGAGGACACCGGCCCGCAGCGGGTGGGACGGGTGGTGCAGCGGCTTTGTGAGATCGAGACCTATCGCGCGATGTCGATGCTCGGGTTCTCGCGGGCGCGGGGCCTGACGCCGACCATCAGCGCCATGGATGCCTCCCTGTCCGAGATGATGGGTGAGATGACCCGCGGCCACGTGCCGGCGGAGCAGACGCTGACACAGCTTCTGACGATCTCGGCAGAGCTGGAGGCAATGGCGGCGCAATCGGCGTTCCGGTTTGGAGCCACTGGCGCCTATGAAGCGCTGGTGAACCAGCGCATCGCCCTGTTGCGGGAAGAGCGGTTCGAGGGCTTCCAGACCATGGCGGAGTTCATGCTGCGCCGGTTCGAACCTGCGATGCGCACGGTGCAATCCACCGAGAAACGGCTGGCGGTGCTGGCGGACAGGGCGCGGCGCGCAGGGGAGCTGCTGCGGACACGGGTGGATGTGGAACGCTCGGCACAGAACCAGGAATTGTTGGAGAGTATGGACCGGCGTGCGGATCTGCAGTTGCGGCTGCAACACACGGTCGAGGGGCTCTCGGTGGTGGCGATCAGCTATTACGCGGTGTCGCTGGCGGCCTATGCGCTCTATCCGCTGGGCAAGGCGCTGGACCTCAGCAAGGGGATGCTGACGGCGATCATCACGCCTGTGGTGATCGGGGCGGTGTTCCTGGCGGTGCGGCGCATCCGCAAGAGCCTGCATTGATAGGCGGGGGCGTGGAGAACCAATAGAACAGCCTTGTTCGGGCGAGAGGCCGGACAGCGCCCGACCCTCCCCCCGGGAGGGCGCTTTGCACCCAGCCAGGCTCGGGCGCTGCGCTCTCAAATCAAAAAAGGCCGCCTCATCGGGCGGCCTTTTCTACTTGAGTTGCTGCCTCAGCGGCCCCGGATGCGCGGATCCAGCGCGTCGCGCAGGCCGTCCCCGAGGTAGTTCACCGACAGCACCGTCAGCGAGATCAGGATACCGGGCCAGAGCACGCGCTCCGGGAACAGGGTCATCCGGTCCACGGCGTCATTCAGCAGGCGGCCCCAGGTCGGGAAGTCCGGCGGGAAGCCAAAGCCGAGGAACGACAGCGCCGACTCGGTGATGATCGCGGTCGCAATCCCGAGGGTGGCCGACACCATGATGGGCGACAGCACGTTGGGCAGGATGTGGCGCGAGATGATGTTGCTTGGCTTGGTGCCGATGGAGCGTGCCGCGAGCACGAACTCGCGTTCCTTGATCGCCAGCACATCACCGCGCACGATCCGCGCGGTCGGCATCCAGGAGGTGATCCCGATCAGGCAGACGATAAGCACGAATATGCCGCCTTCTGGCCCGATGGACTGCGACAGCGACTCGCGAAACAAGACCGCCGCCACCAGGATCATCGGCAGGAGGGGCAGGGCCAGGAACAGGTCGGTCAACCGCATCAGGAGACCGTCGAGCTTTTTGAAGTAGCCCGCAATCACACCGATGAAGCTGCCGAGGATCAGTGCCAGGATCATCGCGGCCATACCGACCGCGAGGGATACCCGCCCCCCGAACATCAGCCGCGCCAGCGTGTCACGACCAAGGTTGTCCGTGCCCAAAGGATAGGCCCAGTCCATCTTGGCCGAGGGATCCCACAGCACGTGATAGATCGGGCGCATGTCGCGCAGGGTGATGAAATCCCGGCCCGTGGGCACGAATTTCGCATCGTTCCAGTAAACGAACGGGCCGACAACGACGCCAAGCACGATGCCGAGGAACAGGCAGCCGCCGAACAGTGCGCCACGGTGGGATTTGAACTGGTCCCAGATGTCGCGCCATTGGCTGCGTGGTGGTTTGGACAGCTCGTCCTGCACGCTGGAATGCTGCAGGCTCTGGTCTTTTGCAGCGTCAGTCATAGCGGATCCTCGGGTCGAGAATGCCATAGAGCACATCGGCGATCAGGTTGAACAGCACGATGAGCACGGCAAAGATGAAGGTCAGGGTTTGCACCATGGGCAGGTCGTTGGCCTGAATGGCGCCGATCAGGAGCTGGCCGATGCCGTTCACCTTGAACACCTGTTCTGTGATAATGGCGCCGCCAAAGATCGACGGAACCCCCAGCGCGATCACGGTGACCACAGGGATCATCGAATTGCGCAGAACATGCACCATGACCACGACATATTCGCCCAGACCCTTGGCCCGCGCGGTGCGCACATAGTCCTGGTTGAGGTTGTCGAGCATCGAGGCGCGCATGAAGCGGCTGAGCTGTGCGGTGATCTGCAGCGCCAGCACCATCACCGGCATTACCATCTGCTGCAGCTGCTTCACGAAGGTCTCCCAGCTGGTGACCTCCAGCGTGGTGTCATAGATCGACGGGAACCAGCCCAGCTGGACCGAGAAGATCACGATCACCAGCACGCCTGAAAAGAACGGCGGCACGGAGAAGCCGACCATCGACACGAAGGTGCCGAGCTGGTCGAACCAGCTGTACTGGCGATAGGCCGAATAGATGCCGATCGGCAGCGCGATCAGGATCGCGACGATATAGGCGGTGCCAACGACCATCAGGGTCTGCGGCAGGCGCTGCACCACGATGTCCATCACCGGGGAACGGGTCTGCCAGGAGATCACGCGCAGATCGCCGGCGGAAAAGGACGTGCCGAAGATATGGTCGATCAGAACCTGGGGTTCGATCCAGAAGAACTGCACGATCCATTTCCAGAACCGGATATGGACGGGCTCGCCAAGGCCGAGGGCCAGGCGCATCTTCTCTTTCACTTCGGGGGGGACGGTCAGGGGAACCTGCGCCATGGGGTCGCCGGGGGCGAGCTCCAGCAGCAGGAAGATCACGAGACTGATAAACAGCAGAGTTGGTACTGCTATGATCAGCCGTCGGATGGTAAAAGTCAGCATCAGCCAGGCGCCTTTGCAAATGGGTTGTCGACAGGTCCGCGTTTGCCTTGCCCTTGCGGGGTGGGGATCGCGTGATGCCGGGCCTCTTAAGTCATGTCCGGCGTGACGACAATGCCGGGCGTCTCAGGAGAACGGTAACGCGAATACCAGCGGGCCCCGGCATGAAAACCGGGGCCCCTGTTGATCGCGGACGAACGTTTATTCGGTGCGGTACCAGTCAGCTGCGTTCCACAGCTCGCTGTCCCACACGTTCAGGTCGACACCACCCAGTGTGTTGGACACACCGGACAGACGGCCACGGTGAACAAGCGGGATCATACCGCCTTTTTCAAACACGATGGTGTTGAGCTTCTGACCGATTTCGATGCGTTTTGCGGCATCTGCGGTCTGGCTCAGCTCTGCATGCAGCGCATCGAACTCTTCATCGCAGAAGCGGGAGATGTTCTCACCCTGCCACTGGGATGCCGGTGTCGGTGCCTTGTCGCACAGACCGTTGCCGAAGTAGGACTGCGGGTCGGTGCCGTTGAAGGTGTTGGCATACATTTCAACGTCAGCATAGAACTTCTGGAAGGTGTCCGGGGAGCCCGGGTCGCCACCGAAGAAGACAGAGCCGTTGACGTTGCGCAGCTCGGTTTCAACACCGATCTGGTTCCACCACTGCTTGATCAGCGCCTGGAAGTCCTGACGTACGGCGTTGGTGGAGGTCTGGTAGAGGATCTCCAGCGGGACACCGTCCTTTTCACGGATGCCGTCACCGTCGGTGTCGACGATACCAGCCTGATCGAGCAGGGCATTTGCACCCTCGATGTCCTGGACGTCACAGCCTTCGGGGTTGATGCCATAGGCTTCCGGTGCCGGAACCCAGGAACAGGACACGCGGCCGGCTTTGCCGTAGCCGATCTCGACCAGCAGCTCGCGGTCGATCGCCATGGACAGCGCCTTGTAGACGGCCGGGTCAGACAGGAACGGGTGCGGACGGATCACAGAACGCTCTTCCGGGCCGAGCTCGGGCGATGGGTTGGTGTTGTTGAGCATGATACGCTCAAGCAGCGGACCAAAGCCTGCAACGGCCTTGCCTTTGCCGCCAGCTTCCATCTGCGCGATGACATCGGGTGCCAGCTGCAGGTTCCATGCGTAGTCAAACTCGCCGGTTTCCATCACCGCACGGCCTGCCGCAGTCGCGTCGCCGCCACCTTTCAGCAGAACTTTTGCGAAGGCGGGTTTCGCCGGGTCGCGGTAGTTCGGGTTTGCCGACAGGGTGATCACGTCGTTGGGCTTGAACTCATCCACAACAAACGGGCCGGTGCCGATCGGGTTGAAGTTCGCTTCGGTACACTCGGGCGCTTTGGCACCGAGGCATTCGCCGAACTGTGCGGCCTGAATGATCGGGCTCTCACCGCCTACGAAGGGACCGTAGGGGTAGGGGGTCGCTTTTTCAAAGGACACCACAACGGTGTGATCGTCCGGGGTTTCAACACCGGTCACGCCTTCGAATTTGGTAACCTGCGCGCAGCCGCCTTCGGGGTGGGTGCAATACTCGTAGGTGAATTTAACGTCGGCAGCCGTCAGATCGGTGCCGTCGGACCACTTGATGCCGGGCTTCAGCTTCCAGGTGATCTGGGTCAGGTCTTCGCTGACGCCACCGTTGTCGACTGTCGGGATTTCCTCGACCAGCCACGGAACCATCTCGCCGGAGGCGTTGAACCGCGCCAGCGGCTCGATCACGAGCGATGCGGCTTCCACGTCCTTGGTGCCGCCGGACAGGAACGGGGTCATGATGGACGGGGCTTGCCAATAGATGATGTTGACCTGACCGTCCGAGCCACGCTCGGCAAAGGCAGCGGGCGCAAATGCGGCAGAGGCCACAGCACCCAGCAATAGGGTTTTCAATGTCATTACACTCTCCTTGTCGGAACCGACATAGTGTTTTTGTTGTAAAGGCAGCGCCTGTTTGAATGGCACAACCCGTGACCGCAAGCGCGGCCAGAAAATTGCGTCCACCTAGGACGTTAGGATGTCACGAAGATCCGCAAGCTGGTGCTGCGGATGAGCGGGTCCGTTGTGTCGGACCTGTTTTCTTAACCCCCTGTCGCCTTTGGCGTTCACTGTCGATATCGAACACAGAGTTTTGATAAAATGCAAGACCTGGCCGTCAGGAAAACGATCCGGGGTTTGACGGTCCGCGCCGCATAGGCTTAGATCGCCGCCAAACAGGCACCGCCAAGGTGCCGTCAAAATAGACAGGATGAACGGATGCTCGACCACCCCATTGCACAGATCAAAGGCCTGCGGGTTGAATTCGAAACAAAGGACGGGCCGGTTGTCGGTGTTGAGAATGTTTCGTTTGACATCGCCTCTGGTGAAACTTTGTGCATCGTGGGTGAGTCCGGATCGGGTAAATCTGTCTCGTCGCTCTCTTTGATGCGTCTGGTGGAGTATGGTGGCGGCACCATCGCGGCGGGCGAATTGCTGTTTGATCCGGGCGATGACACGCCTGTGGATCTGGCCAAGGCCGAGGGTAATCTGATGCGCCAGATTCGCGGCAATCAGATCGGAATGATTTTTCAGGAACCGATGACGGCGCTCAATCCGGTGTTCACGGTGGGCCGCCAGTTGACCGAAGGCCTGCGAATCCACAAGGGGATGAGCAAAAAAGAGGCAGAGGCCCGCGCCATCGAGATTCTGCGCGAGGTGCGCATCCCCGAAGCCGAACGGCGCATGAAACAATACCCGCATGAACTCTCTGGCGGGATGCGCCAGCGCGTGGTGATCGCCATGGCAATGGCGTGCGAGCCACGCTTGCTGATCGCGGATGAGCCGACAACGGCGCTCGACGTGACCATTCAGGCCGAAATCCTCGCCCTGATGGACCGTTTGAAGCGTGAAACCGGCACTGCGGTGATGTTCATCACCCACGATATGGCGGTGGTGGCGCAGATGGCCGACCGCGTGGTCGTCATGTTCCGCGGCAACAAGGTCGAGGAGGGCACCGTCCACGAGATCTTTGAATCGCCCAAGGAAGACTACACCAAGGCGCTGCTGGCTGCGGTGCCGAAGCTGGGCGAGATGCGTGGCAAGGACTATCCCGAGCCGATGAAGCTGATGGGCGTTGAACAGCGCGAGATCGCGCCGATCAAGGGCACCGATGAGGTGTTGCTGAACGTCGAAAACCTGGTCACGCGCTTCCCGGTCAAGGGCGGGCTGCTGCGGCGCACGGTGGCGCAGGTGCATGCGGTCGAGGATGTGTCCTTCAAGGTGTTCAAGGGACAGACCCTGAGCCTGGTGGGCGAATCCGGCTGCGGCAAATCCACCTGCGGTCGCTCGATCCTGCGGTTGGTGGAGCCGAACTCCGGCAAGGTCGAGTTCGAGGGCCGTGATGTCATCGGGCTCAACCAGCATGATCTGCACAAGGCGCGCCTTGATATGCAGATGATTTTTCAGGACCCCTTTGCCTCGCTCAATCCGCAGATGCAGCTGATGGACCAGGTCGCCGAGCCGATGAGGAACTACAAGATCGCGTCGGGGTCGGAGATCCAGGACCGGGTGGCCGCGCTGTTTGACCGGGTGCATCTGCCGCGCAGCTTCATGCGCCGCTTCCCGCACGAGATGTCCGGCGGTCAGCGCCAGCGGATCGCCATTGCCCGCGCGCTGGCGCTCAATCCCAAGCTGATCGTCGCGGACGAGGCGGTCTCGGCGCTGGATGTCTCGGTGCAGGCGCAGGTGCTGAACTTGATGATGGAGCTGCAGGCGGATCTGGAGCTGTCCTTCCTCTTCATCAGCCACGACATGGCGGTGGTAGAGCGCGTCAGTCATCAGGTCGGTGTGATGTACCTTGGTCGTCTGGTGGAGATCGGACCGCGCGCCCGCGTGTTCGAGAACCCGGCCCATGCCTATACCCAGGCGCTGATGAAGGCGGTGCCGATCGCCGATCCCAACAAGCGCAAGACCGAGCAGGATCTGAATTTCAAACCGATCCCGTCGCCGATCCATGACATGAGCTACCAGCCGGAGCCCTCCGATTATGTCGAGATCGAGCCGGGCCATTTCGTGCTGATGACCGATTCCGGGTATTGAGGCATGGTCGACCGTCTGTCCCCGCTGGAGATCATGACGCGGCTGGTCTCCTTTCCAACTGTAAGCAGTGACACCAATCTGCCGCTCGTCGAGTGGACCGCAGGCTACCTCAGCTCTCACGGGATTGAACACTACATCTGGAACGACCCGGAACAGCCTGAAAAGGCTGGGCTATATGCGCATGTCGGTCCAAAAATCGACGGCGGCGTGCTGCTGTCGGGGCATACGGATGTGGTGCCGGTTGAGGGGCAGAACTGGACGTCTGATCCTTTTGTTGTGGTGGAACGGGACGGCAAGTATTTTGGCCGTGGCTGCGTCGACATGAAGGGCTTTGACGCGCTGGCGCTCTGGGCACTGGTCGAAGGGCACTATGCGGACCTGCAGCGTCCGCTCCAGCTTGCCTATACCTTTGACGAGGAAATCGGTTGCACCGGCGCGCCGCCGCTGATTGCTCAGATGCAGAAACATCTGCCCAAGGCGGAGGCCGTTGTTGTAGGCGAGCCGTCGATGCTGAAAGCCGTGACCGGTCACAAGGGCGCATTTGCCATGGCAACCCATGTGCGCGGGTTTGAGGTCCACAGCTCCCTGATGCATCAGGGCGTAAGCGCGGTGATGGAAGCCGCGCGCGTCATCGACTGGGCCAATCACCGCAACACCGAGAACCGTGCCAAGCCGCAGACCGAGGTGGCGGCGATGTTCACGCCGCCCTGGACGACGGTCCATGTCGGTAAGGTGTCTGGCGGCACGGCCCACAACATAACCGCAGGAGATTGCAATTTCTGGATGGATTTCCGGGCTGTTCCGGGCGAAAATCTTGAAGATTGGCAATCCCAGTATGAGGCGGAAATCACCCGTATCGAGGCGGAGATGCAGACCGTCAGCCCCCAGTCGGGTATCAGCATCGAGAAGGTCTTCAGTGTGCCGGGGCTTGTGCCGGAAACGGACGGTGCGGCGGAAACGCTGGTCCGCACACTCACCGGCGACAACGCGCGCCATGTGGTGAGTTACGGCACGGAGGCCGGTCACTATCAGGTTGCGGGCTATTCTGCTGTTGTCTGTGGCCCCGGTGATATTGCCCAGGCGCACCAGGCGGATGAGTTCATCACGGTGCAGCAGTTTGAGGCGGGCACCCAGTTCATGCGCGATCTGGTCAAGCGCCTCGCGGCCTGACACCGCTGCCTGACACTGTGGCCTGATACGCTGAATAAATCGAATGTTGTAAACCGTCCTTCGCGCCGGGATGACCTGCCGTGAAGGGCGCGGTTCAGCCTCCTGCTTTGAGGCGTGGCACCCTTTGGTTCAATTGTGCAACAAGCCTTGCCTTCTGATCCGCCTTGCGGCACTCATTTCGCTAACACGTTAAGGAGAGAGACCATGCCCGTCCGGAATCGCTTTGCCGAGTTGCTGCCCGAAATCACCGCGTGGCGTCATGATTTTCATGAAAATCCCGAGTTGATGTATGACGTTCATCGCACCGCAGGATTGGTGCAGGAACGGCTGACTGGTTTTGGCTGTGATGAGGTGGTGCCGGGCATTGGCAAGACCGGCGTGGTGGGGGTGATCAAGGGCAAGAGCACCGCCTCCGGCAAGGTCATCGCGCTCCGCGCCGACATGGACGCGTTGCCGATCCATGAGGAAACCGGGCTGGACTATGCCTCCAAGACACCTGGCAAGATGCACGCCTGTGGTCATGACGGCCACACCGCGATCCTGCTTGGTGCTGCAAAATACCTCTCTGAGACGCGCAATTTCGACGGCACCGTGGTGCTGTTGTTCCAACCTGCCGAGGAAGGCGGGGCCGGGGGCAAGGCCATGGTCGATGATGGCGTGATGGACCGCTGGGGCGTGCAGGAGGTCTACGGCCTGCACAATATGCCGGGCCTTCCTGTGGGCCATATCGCCACCCGTGTTGGTGGGCTCTTGGCCTCCTCAGATGAGTTCGAGATCGAAGTCACCGGCAAGGGCGGCCATGCTGCCGCGCCGCATGATGCCATCGACACCACACTGGTGGCCTCGCAGATCGTGGTCTCGCTGCACTCCATCGTGTCGCGCACCGTGAACCCGATCCACCGTGTGGTGCTGACGGTTGGCACGTTTGAGACCGACAGCACCGCCTCCAATGTGATCGCCCATCGTGCCAAGCTGAAGGGCACCGTGCGCACGTTGGATACGGAAAACCGCACATTGGCCGAAGACCGCGTGCGCCGCGTCGCGGAGGATACCGCGTCGGCCTTTGGGGCCACCGCGAAGGTCACATGGACGCCCGGCTACCCGGTGACAGAAAACACCGCCGAGGAAGTCGCTCACGCGGTCGAGGCTGCACATGCTGTCACCGACAGCGTTGACTCCGAAACCGCGCCCATCATGCCGTCCGAGGATTTCGCCTACATGCTAGAAGCCCGCCCCGGCGCCTATATCTTCCTCGGGAATGGCGACACTGCGATGTGCCACCACCCGGCCTATCAGTTCGACGACAGCGCCATCCCACTTGGCTGCAGCTGGTTTGTAGAGCTTTGCGAACGCCGGATGCCTGCAAGCTGATTATTTCGGGGTCTGACGTTCAGGCCCCCGGCGACCTGCCTCCCGTGCGCGGGTTGCCATATTTCGATAGACAAGGAGAAAGACCCATGCCCGTTAAGAACCGTTTTGCCGAACTGCAGGCAGAGATCACCACGTGGCGCCGTGATCTGCACGAAAACCCCGAGATCCTGTTTGAAACACATCGCACCAGCGCGCTGGTGGAGGAAAAGCTCAAGGAATTCGGCTGCGACGAGGTGGTCACGGGCATTGGCCGCACGGGCGTCGTGGGCGTTATCAAGGGCAAATCCGACACGGCGGGCAAGGTCATCGGTCTGCGTGCCGACATGGACGCGCTGCCCATCCACGAGGAAACCGGTCTGGACTATGCTTCCAAGACCGCCAATGCCATGCATGCCTGCGGTCATGATGGCCACACAGCGATGCTCTTGGGTGCGGCGAAATACCTCTCCGAGACCCGCAACTTTGACGGCACCGTGGTGGTGATCTTCCAGCCCGCAGAAGAAGGCGGCGGCGGCGGCAAGGAAATGTGCGACGATGGCATGATGGACCGCTGGGGCATCCAGGAGGTCTACGGCATGCACAACTGGCCGGGCCGTCCGGTGGGCAGCTTTGCCATTCGTCCGGGGGCCTTCTTTGCCGCGACCGACCAGTTCGACATCACCTTCACCGGTAAGGGCGGCCATGCCGCGAAACCGCATGAAACCATCGATTCCACCGTGATGGCGGCGCAGGCCGTGCTGGCGCTGCAAACCATCGCGGCGCGGAATGCCGACCCCGTGCATCAGATCGTGGTCTCCGTGACCGCGTTTGAGACCTCCTCCAAGGCCTTCAACGTGATCCCCGAGCGCGTGCAGATCAAAGGCACCGTGCGGACCATGGCGACCGAGATGCGCGATCTTGCCGAAAAGCGGATCAAGGAGATCTGCTCTGGCATCGCGGCCACCTTTGGCGGTGAGACGGATGTAACCTATTATCGTGGCTATCCGGTGATGGTGAACCACGAGGAGCAGACTGAGTTTGCTGCCAAAGTGGCGCGCGACATCTCCGGTCAGTGCGACGAGGCCCCGCTGGTCATGGGCGGTGAAGATTTTGCCTTCATGCTGGAAGAGCGCCCCGGTGCCTATATCCTCGTGGGCAATGGCGACACCGCGGCTGTGCACCACCCGAAATACAACTTCACCGACGAGGCGATCCCGGCTGGCTGCAGCTGGTGGGCTGAAATCGTCGAGCAGCGCATGCCCGCTGCTTGATCACGCACATTGGATCAAACACAAGAAAGGGGGCCAATCTGGCCCCCTTTCACATGGGAAACACTCCTGCCTTGCGCAGACAAAACACGTCTGCTCCATGACGGGGCAGGTTACTTGGTAAAGCTCTGGCCAATAATGGCACAGCGTTCAAAGCCGTCGGGCAGGCTTTCCTCGCACTGGCTCAAGGCTGCAACATCGGCAGCTTTCTGGTCACTGAATCCCCAGGATTGACCAGTTGGCAGCACGGCTGCGGGTTCGGCACAGTCGATTGTCGCGCTTGCAGGGTAGACCGGCACCGCATAGGATCCGTGGCCGTCGATTTTCGCGGCCCAGTCCACCATGGCTTCCTTCGCGCTGGTGCAGACGCTCGCGTCAACGCGCAGCATTCGCAGGTCCTTGTCGACCATTGGGTTTGCGGATTGAGCAAAGGCCGGGGCGGAAAGTGCGATTGCGGAGCCAAGGGTGATTACGGTGAGAGAAACCTTATTGAACATTTAAACCTCCTGCATCATGACGCGCATGACAGCTGTTACGTCTGTGTTGGCGCCTGACGCGCCGTCTGAGATGGTAACCTCCAACAGGAGAGAAAGTTCCGATAATTTTATAGACCCGGCACCCTTTGAATGCGGGCTCGTGGCGAAAACCAATCCGAAACAGTAAGTTAGAGGACAGAGATTTCTGAGTTGGTTTGGCTATTCTGACCGCAGCCTCGGAATGAAAAGCCTGCGGCCCGGGCCTGTCGATGGCGTCGCGTCACACCGCTGTGTGACCGAACAGAGCTTATAAGATGAGATTGGACGTCAGGCGGCGCATGCGCGCATCGCAAAAGGGCGGGCCGCGTGCTGCGTTGCGCCGCACAGGACGCGCCCTTGGGCGAAAGGTGATGACCTGCTCGAGGGCATGGAATGATCCCCTTCCGCGCCGGTGCGGAGATCAGCAGAACTCTCGCGCACCATGTAAAATCACGGCGGGTCCTGCGCGGGGCAGGCACTCCGCTCTGGTCATAGCTGTGTAAAGCTATTGCTGTAGCAACGCGCGATAGATGGAAATGAGCGTCTCGGCTTCGCGTTCCAGCGTGAAATGCGCGGCGACACGCTGACGCGATGCGGCCGCCCATTGTTCCAGACGTCCATCCGTTGTCAGAACCGCGTCGATGGCCTCTACCATCTGCGCGGTATCCCCGGCTTCAATCAGCTTGCCGGTCTCGTCCTGTGCTATCAGCTCTTCAAAGGCGCCGACCCGGGTTGCGACCACGGGCACAGCGCAGGACATCGCCTCCAGTGGCGTGAGGCCGAACCCTTCCCAGCGTTGCGGAGCGACATAGAGGTCAAGTGCCTGATACCATTGCGCAACCTCCCAGACGGGCACTTCCGGCGGGAATAGAAGCCGGTCTTGCATCCTGGCAGCAGCCACGCGCGCGCGCAACTCGCGCTCAAAATCGGCGTGTTTCTCAGTGGCGCGTCCCATGACCACACCGACAGATTTGGGATGGCTCTTCAGGATTTCGAGCATCGCATCGACAAAGACATCCGTGCCCTTCTGCGCCCGAATACGGCCGTAACAGCCGATCAAAATGGCGTCTTCCGGCAGGCCGAGGCTGCGCCGTAGTGCGGCCTTGTCAGCGGCGGGGGCAAAGTCGCGCATGTTGATGCCGTGATGGACGACCTGTGCCGGGACCTCCAGATAGGCGGCGCCCTTGGCTGAGGTGGCAATGACCTGATCCATTTTGGAAATCAGCCATTTGGTATAGCCACTGTGCTTGCGCTGCGACGCTGAGGTAAAGAGCAGCTTTAGCTTTTTGCCCAGCAGCTTCTTGAGGAGCAGCCCGCCCAGCATCTCGACGTTGCGCCGGGCATGCCAGACGCGCGCGCCGTGCGGGCCCTTGCGCGGCATGGTCAGAAGCTGGGTTGCCGACAGATGCGGCAGCTCCGCGGGCAGGCCGCTGCCTGCAGTGGCGATTGCGATCTCTTGCGCCTGAAGGGGAACAAGCCTCACGATGGTGGATGTCACACCCGACAGGCGGCGCTTGAAATTGGGTGCAATGACCTCGACCGACTTTGCATCAACCTGCGTCATCAGGTTCTCCTGTTCGAGGCGGCAGCAGCTCAACAAGCGCCGTCACGGTTTGATCCATTTGGTCCGATTGGCGCGCAAGGAACCCGCGCGCCCGGTCGCGCGCCGTGTCTAGGGCATGCGGTTCGTCGAGCCAAGTCCGCACCGCCGTCGCCAGCGTTTCGGCGCTGGTGACTTCTTTTGCGGCGCCGATCCCGATCAGCTCGGCAAAGGATTCGGCAAAGTTATACGCACCCGGCCCGGTGAGGACCGCGCCGCCCGCCTGCATCACCTCAAACGGGTTGTGACCGCCGATCTCGCGCAGCGAGCCGCCCAGAAAAACCAGCGGGCATAGCGTGTACCAGATGCCCACCTCGCCCAATGTGTCGGCCAGATAGACCTGCGTGGAGGTGCGGGGCAGGGCATCGCGGCTGCGTCGGATCGAGGTCAGGCCAGCCTCGGCAATCATTGCCTCCAGCTGATCGCCGCGGTTCGGGTGGCGCGGGGCCAGCAACAGCAGCAGGTCGGGATGCTGCGCGAGCAATGCCTTATGCGCCGCCAGCACGGTTTCTTCTTCGCCTTCGTGGGTGGAGGAGGCCACCCAGACGGGCCGTGCGCCTATGGCCTCTTGCACCTGCGCCAAGGTGTTCTGATCCACTGGCAACGGGTCGGAGAGCGCCTTGAGATTGCTGCCTTCCTTCAGGCGGGCGGGATCAGCGCCCATGGCCCGCAGGTTGACAGCGGTCTTCGCATTCTGCGTTAGCATCAGCGTGAACTGATCGAGCAAGAACTGCGCTGTGGCGTGACGTTTGGTCCAATTGGCGACAGACTTCGGCGACAGACGTGCGTTGAGCAACACCAGTGGCACATCAGCGGCGCGGGCGCGCACCAGCATCTGCGGCCAGAGCTCGCTTTCGACAAAGATGCCGAGGTCAGGTCGCCAATGATCCAGAAACCGCGAAACAGCCGCGCCGGTATCCAGCGGCGGAAACTGGTGGCGGGTGCGCGGTGGCAGTCGTTTGGCGATCAGATCGGCGGAGGTCGGCGTGCCGGAGGTGATCAGAAACTCCAGATCCGGCGCGGCCTCGCCCAGGCGGTGGATCAGGGTCAGCACCGACAGGCTCTCTCCGACCGAGGCGGCGTGAAACCACACCAGTCGGCCAGTAGGGCGTGGCAGCGTCGCATGGCCAAGCCGTTCGCGCACGCGCGGCTCTGCCACACCATGCTGACGCAGCTTTCCAGCCACCTTCGACCAGACAAACGGGGCCAGAAGGGTGCTGGCGCCACGGTAGAGGTGATAAAGCAGAGTGGGCCGCACCTGCGATGTGTCGGACATCAGATTGTGCCTTACCCGCCGGTATGGCTCATGTGGCGGGTCATCTGACCATCCACGGTTTGGCGGGAATAGTCGAAGTCATGGCCCTTGGGCTTGAGGTTGATGGCGGCGCGGATGGCCTCTTCCAGCGGGGCTTCTGTGTCGGGGTGGTCGCGTAGTGGGCCGCGCAGGTCGGCCATGTCCTCCTGACCGAGGCACATGTACAATTCGCCGGTACAGGTCAGCCTTACCCGGTTGCAGCTTTCGCAGAAATTATGGCTGAGCGGGGTGATGAAGCCGATCTGCTGGCCGGTTTCCTCCAGCCGCACATAGCGGGCCGGGCCACCGGTGCGTTCGGCCAGATCGGTGACCTGATAGCCACCCTCATAGGCCTTGCGCACATCCTTCAGCGACCAATATTGGCCGATGCGGTTCTCATTTCCGATATCGCCCATCGGCATCACTTCGATCCAGGTGAGGTCGATGCCGCGCTCGGCGCACCACTCGGTCATGCTGAACAGCTCGTCCTCGTTGAACCCCTTGAGGGCGACCGCGTTGATCTTGACCCGGAGGCCCGCAGCCTGCGCCGCGTCGATGCCGCGCAGCACCTGCGACAGGCGGCCCCAGCGGGTCACTTCGGCAAATTTGGTCTCATCCAGCGTGTCCAGCGAGACATTGACCCGCCGCACCCCGGCGTCAAAAAGCGCCTGCGCGTGTTTCTCCAGCTGCGAGCCATTGGTGGTCAGCGTGAGCTCCTTCAGCGCGCCGCTGTCCAGGTGCCGTGTCATTGACCGGAAGAAGGTCATGATATCCCGGCGCACCAGCGGCTCGCCGCCGGTGATGCGCAGCTTTTCAACGCCAAGTGAGACGAAGGTGGAACACATGCGGTCCAGCTCTTCCAGCGTCAGAAGCTCTTTCTTGGGCAGAAAGGTCATGTTCTCGGACATGCAGTAGACGCAGCGGAAATCGCAGCGGTCGGTGACCGAGACCCGAAGGTAGGTGATCGCGCGTGCGAAGGGATCAATAAGTGGTGCTGTCATACGAACATAGGTAAGGCGGGAAAACGCTCAGGACAATAGCGCCCTGCTCTCGAATGGTGCCATTCTGTCTGGCATCCTTGTCACGGGGCGGTTAGGGTCGCGCCATGACTCGACGTGCGCTCAAATATCTTACCCTGGCCGCTCTGGCCGCCGGCGGTGTGTCCGCGTGTAACGCCCTAGGGGGCGTGCACCTGAATTCTCAAGTGATGCAAGGGCTTGGCTCCGGTGTGCAGATGGAGCCGATGACCCCGGTTTCGCCAGATGCTCCGCCTGCGGTTGAGACCGAAGCGCTGTCCTCGTCGAGCGGGAAATCCTGGTCGTCGCCCGCCGCGCGTCAAGACGCTCAGAGTGTTGCGCCTGCTCAGCAGGTCGCGCCGCAAACGCAGGTGGCAGCGGTCAGCCAGCCTGCCGCGCCGGCCCGAAGCAACGTACCGGCGCCTGTGGTTGCTTCGGCGCAGTCTTTTGTCGGCCAGAAGACCACCATCGCAGGTTTGGGAGATCCCGGCCGTGACGGTTTGTGGATGGAAACACCGCTGGTCTCTGCGCGTCGCAATGCACGGGTGACGGCTCCAAACGGCAAGTCGGTCGTGGTAACGCTGGAGCCGATCTCGGGTAGCGCGGGGCAGGGCAGCAGATTGTCTATCGACGGCATGCGTGCATTGGGCTTGCCACTCACCGAACTGGTGGAAGTGCGCGTCGGACCGGCCTGAGGCGGGTCCGATACCTCAGATCAGACCCTCATGTCAGGTATTTTGCCGCTTCCTTGCGGGCAAAGGCTTTCATGTCGTCACCATGGGTGTCGAGAAAGGCGCGCGTGCGGGCCGCATCGTGCTTTGACAGGTCCCTCAGCCACCAGCCGATAGATTTCTGGATGAACCAGTTGCGGTCCGGCACATATCCTGCCGCCCATGCCAGAACACGTTCGCGCGCCACCAGATCTGCGGGCTTCGGGTTTGCAAGCTTGGCCCATGGCAAGGTGCAGACCAGCGCCGCACGGCGCGTCCACATATGATCAGATGATGTCCAGCCTTCGACAACGTCCAGACGCTCCGGGTCGGCTTGCAGGCGTTTCGAGATCGCTGACGCGGCCTGATCCGCGATCGCCCAACTGTCGAACTCCGGCACCCAGCTTTGCAGCAGCGCCCAGACGGGCCCATCGGCGGCGATGCGGGCCTGTGTCAGCAGCTTGGCCGCGGTGATGCGTGCCTCGAAAATATCGCTCGCCCAAAGGGCAGAGGCAAGGTCGACCCGCTCGTCGAGGGTCATCCCCTGTCGCCATTCCCGCGACAGGGTGTTCAGGATCTCATTGCCGACGCCCAGCACCTCGCGGCTCTGTTTATGGTAGGCAACCATCTGCGCAGCGCGCCCCGGTTCGATTTCGGCCCGCAGCGCGGCAAGCGCGGCCTCCGGCGTCATTCGACTGTCACGGATTTGGCGAGGTTGCGCGGCTGGTCCACGTCGGTGCCCTTCGCGATGGCGGTGAAATAGGCGATTTGCTGTGCCGGAATCGCATAAAGGATCGGGGCCAGCGTATCAGGAACCTTGGGAAGCGTGATCACGTCCGCGGTGCCATCAGCCGCTTCGCGCGCGCCGTCTGCATCGGTGATCAGCACGACACGTCCACCACGGGCCATGACCTCCTGCATGTTGGAGATTGTCTTTTCAAACAGGGCATCCTTCGGAGCCATGACGATGACCGGCACGCTTTCGTCGATCAGCGCGATCGGGCCGTGCTTCAGCTCGCCCGAGGCATAGCCCTCGGCATGAATGTAGCTGAGTTCCTTGAGTTTTAGTGCGCCTTCCAGCGCCAGCGGATAGAGTGCGCCGCGGCCCAGGAAGATTATGTCGCGTGCATTGGCCAAATCGCGGCATGCTGCAGCAATCTGCGCTTCGGAGGCGAGCGACTGGTGGATCAGGCCGGGCAGGGCGTGCAGGTCGTCGGGCATGCCTTCGGGCAGCGGAAGCCCCTTCGCCTTGGCGGCCTTGATCGCCAGCAGCAGCAAGACGGTAAGCTGGCAGGTAAACGCCTTGGTGGACGCCACGGAGATTTCCGGGCCTGCGTGGATCGGCAGAACCACATCACTCTCGCGGGCGATGGAGCTTTCGGGAACATTCACCAGTCCGGCGATCACATCGGCCTTGTCGCGCATGTAGCGCAGGGCTGCCAGCGTGTCGGCTGTCTCGCCAGACTGGCTGACAAACAGCGCCAGTGTGCCCGGGCTGACGGGCGGCTCGCGGTAGCGGAACTCTGATGCGACATCCACCTCGACCGGCAGGCGCGCGATGGTTTCGAACCAGTATTTTGCAACCATGCAGGCATAGTATGCCGTACCACAGGCGACCAGCGAGAGGCGTTCGATCTGCGTGAAGTCCAGCCCGTCGGGCAGGGTGATCGCGTCGTTCTCATCCAGATAGGCCTTCAGGGCGGTGTCCACCGCGACGGGCTGCTCGGCGATTTCCTTGGCCATGAAATGCTTGTGGCCATCCTTGTCGACGCGGGTGTTTTCCAGCTTGATCTGGCGCATCTCGCGGTTGGCGAGGTTGCCTTTCGCATCGGTGATTTCAAGGCTTTGGCGTGTCAGAACGGCAAAGTCGCCTTCTTCCAGATAGGTGATCTGATCGGTCATCGGGGCCAGGGCAATGGCATCTGAGCCGACGTACATTTCGCCGTCGCCGTGCCCGATTGCCAGGGGCGACCCTTTGCGCGCCGCGACAAGCAGGTCCTCCTCGCCGTCAAACAGGAACGCGAGCGCGAAGGCGCCATCGAGCCGGGCGACCGTCTTGCGCGCGGCCTCGACAGGAGAAGATCCGTCGCGCATGTTGAATTCACACAGCAAGGCCACGGTTTCGGTATCGGTCTCGGTGACAAAGGTAATGCCGTGGCTTGCCAGTTCGGCGCGCAGCTCCTTGAAGTTCTCGATGATGCCGTTGTGAACCACGGCGACCTGACCTGCGCGATGCGGGTGGGCGTTGGTGACCGTGGGGGCGCCATGCGTGGCCCACCGCGTGTGACCGATGCCGGATTTACCGGGCAGGGGCTCGTGCACAAGCGTGTCCGACAAGTTGACGAGCTTGCCCACTGCGCGGCGTCGGTCCAGGTGACCGTTATGCAACGTGGCGATGCCGGCGCTGTCATATCCGCGATACTCCAGCCGCTTCAACGCTTCGACCAAAATGGGCGATACCTCGTGGGTGCCCAGAACTCCGATAATACCACACATACGCGTTATCCTTTAACCTTCGCGGCCTTCTTTGCGCGCAGCATGTCCATCAGCTTGCGGGCGCGGCCCGGTTTGTTTGTTTGTACGGCACGCGCGATCGCAAGATCGCCGTCCTCGACATTCTTGGTGATCACCGTGCCGGTTGCTGTCATCGCGTCGTCACCCACCTTGACCGGGGCCACGAGGCAGGTGTTGGAGCCGATAAAGGCGCGCGCGCCGATCTCGGTGCGGTGCTTCATGACGCCGTCGTAGTTGCAGGTGATGGTGCCCGCGCCGATGTTGGTTGCCTCGCCAACCGAGGCATCACCGATGTAGCTCAGGTGGTTGACCTTCGCGCCTGCGGCGATTTCTGCATTCTTGATTTCGACGAAATTACCGACATGCGTGTCCTCGGCAAGCTCAGCGCCTGGACGCAGGCGGGCATAGGGACCGACCTTGGCGCCGCGCGACACATGACAGCCCTCGAGGTGCGAAAATGCCCGGATCAGGGCGCCGCTCTCGACGGTGACACCGGGGCCGAAGACCACGTTGGGCTCGATCACCGTGTCGCGGCCGACGATGGTGTCGAAGGCGAGGTACACCGTCTCTGGCGCCATCAGTGTGACGCCGAGGTCCAACAGCTCCGCCCGTGCGCGCGACTGAAATACGGCATCTGCCGTTGCCAGATCGTTGCGTGAATTGACCCCCAGCGTTTCGTCCTCGGGGCAGGAGACTGCAGTGACAGCCAGCCCCTCGTCGCGGGCAAGCTCCACCAGATCGGTCAGATAATATTCGCCGGAGGCATTGTCGTTGCCGACCTTGTCCAGAAGTCGGAACATCACGTCGGCGTCACAGGCCATCAGGCCAGAATTACAAAAGGTGATCGCGCGTTCAGCGTCAGTCGCGTCCTTGTATTCGACAATCTTTTCAAGGCTGTCACCGTCCATCACCAGGCGACCATAGCGGGCGGGGTCTGCCGCCTCAAAGCCAAGGATCACCAGGTCGGCGCGGCTACGGGCCGAGACCATGCGTTCGAGCGTGTCCTGTGACACAAACGGTGTATCGCCATAAAGCACGACCACGTCGCCCACGAAGCCCTGCAGCGCCTCGCGCGCCTGCTGGACCGCATGCCCGGTGCCAAGCTGTTCTTCCTGCAAGACCACCTGCGCCGTCTCGTCAATCTCTGCCACGGCGGCACGGACCAGCTCGGCCTCGTGACCTGCCACCACCACATTGCGCTCCGGGTCAAGCGCGCGCCCGGCGGCCATCGCATGTTCCAACATGGAGGCGTGGGCGATCGGGTGCAGGACCTTCGGCAGGTCGGAGTTCATCCTAGTGCCTTTGCCCGCGGCAAGAATGATGAGGGCGGTGCTCATAAAGCGATTTCCCTTTGAATTTTAGGTGCCCCCGTTCTATCCGCTAAGAGAGGATGCGCAAGGTGCGTGACCATAAACTTCAGTTGCGACTTGCAATATGCGACGGCGAAATCGCGCCGAACGGGGGAATTCCATGCGCACAGTGATCTTTGACCTCGACGGCACGCTGGCCGACACTTCGATCGACCTGTTGGCCGCGGCCAATCACTGCTTTCGCGTGATGGGTCTGGGGGATATGCTTTCTCACCCGGATGACGCCAAGATCGCCCTGCGGGGTGGCAAGCGGATGCTGACCGAGGGGCTGACCCGCGCGGGGCAGTTCAAGGAGGCAACGGTTGAGGAATACTACCCGGTTCTTCTGGAGGCCTATCGTGAGGGGATCGACACGCATACGGTGATGTATCCCGGCGCGATGGACGCCGTCGAGGCCTTGAAAACCGCAGGCTACGGCGTCGGCATTTGCACCAACAAACCCGAAGGTCTGGCCGAGCTGTTGATGCAGCGGCTGGGCGTGCGGGATGCGTTTGCCGCCTTGGTCGGTGCTGACACCTTGTCCGTGCGCAAACCCGACCCGGCCCCCCTGTTCGAGGCCGCCCGACGGTCGGGTGGTGCGCCGGAGCATTGCGTGCTGATTGGCGACAGCGATACGGATCGCAATACCTCGGCCAATGCAGGCGTGCCCTCGGTGCTCGTCACCTTTGGACCTGCAGGCCCCGATATGGCGGCGCTGAACCCTGAGGCATTGCTGCACGACTATGCTGACCTGCCAGAGATTGTCGCCGGATTGATCGGCATCAACCCGGCGCGCTGACGGCGCCGACATCTGCGGGTTATTGCATTATGATGTCCGCGCGCTGAAATTCTGCCTCGTCGGTGCTGAGGTCGTCATAGACCAGCCTCACTTTGATCCGCTCTACGGAACCGAGCTCAAATGCGCGATAGGGCTCGCCATCGCCGCTCTTGATCGCGCCCGGAGAGCCGCCCTCGGTATAGCAATCCGGCATCTGCCAGATTTCGTAAGCGGCGTCATTGAGCGCCACTTCCATCTGCGCCAGCCCACAGCGCCACGCCCAGAGATGCGTCACATAGACCAGATCCTGGCCGTTGAATTCACGCACGGAGACCCAGTTTCCCTGAGTGGCGGACAGGACCGGTTTCACCTCGGTTGCGGTCAGGAACTTCCCGGTGATGGTTTGCGGCTCTGCCACCATGCCGGAGGTGTCCTGTGCAAGGGCGCGCGCACCAGCGCCAAGCGCCAGGACAAGCGCGGCTGATCTGAGAATGAAATGCATGTCGTAATGTCCTCTTTCAATGGAATGACCATAGGTTACCACATCTCCTAAGGGCTGTACGATGGCGTGGAAACCTTCAAATCATCAGGGCAGTCGACGTGACGGTTAATGATACGCCCGTCAGTGTTGCCCATGCGGGGGCAAGTGAGCCGTGTTCCAAAACGGCGCGCACCCCGCCTATAATGCCACGCGACAAAAGGGTTTGCGCACCACGCCATGGTGAAAATTCGTTGATTATCCAACCCGGCACCCATGTCGGTGGTGCGATGCCGCGCTGTGTCATGGGAGTGACTTGCCGCGCGTCACTGGTCAATGGACGGCAACACCCTCCCAGTTCCGGCCCTCAACGCTCCGCGCTGCGGCAAAACGATCCGTTTGCAGCTCTTGACCTTGGTGGGGCGGCGGCTCATGACTTTGCCATGACAGAGCATTTTACCGGCAATTTCACCCAGCAAGAGCCCCTCCCGGAGGAGGCCATCACGGCCGCCGTGGAGGTCATGCGTCACGGGCGTATCCACCGCTACAACCTCGCAGGTGCAGAAGCTGGCGAGGTCGCACTGCTGGAGCAAGAGTTTGCCGCGCAGGTGGGGGCGAAATACTGCCTTGCCGTGGCCTCGGGGGGCTACGCGCTGGCCACCGCGTTGCGGGCTGTCGGTGTCGCACATGGTGACAAGGTGCTGACCAATGCCTTCACTCTGGCGCCGGTGCCGGGGGCGATCGCCTCTGTCGGGGCGGAGCCGGTTTACGTAGGCGTGACCGAGGATCTGACCATCGACCTTGCGGATCTGGCGGCCAAGGCGGGGCAGGCGCGGGTGCTGATGCTCAGCCATATGCGCGGGCATCTGTGCGACATGGACAGGCTGCTGGAGATCTGCGACGCCGCCGGCATCATCGTGATCGAGGATTGCGCCCATACCATGGGTGCGGCCTGGAACGGGGTGCCCTCGGGTCGCCACGGCGCGATCGGTTGCTATTCCTGCCAGACCTACAAGCACGTGAATTCTGGCGAAGGCGGCCTGCTGATCACTGACGACGAGGAGGTCGCAGCCCGCGCCATCATGCTGTCGGGGTCTTATATGCTCTATTCCCGGCATCTGGCTGCACCGGGGCCAGAGGCGTTCGAGCGTGTGAAATACGACACCCCCAACATCTCCGGCCGGATGGACAATCTGCGCGCGGCGATTTTGCGCCCGCAGCTGCGGGACCTCGATGCGCAGGTCACACGTTGGAACGAACGGTACCGCATGCTTGAGGCAGGGCTGCGCGACACCCCGGGCCTCACGGTGGTCGAGCGGCCCGAGCAGGAGACCTATGTGGGCTCCTCGATCCAGTTTCTGCTGCTTGATTGGGCCCCTGAGGCGGTGCAAGAGGTGTTGACGCGCTGCGGCGCGCGTGGGGTTGAGTTGAAGTGGTTCGGCGTGCCGGAACCCGTCGCCTTTACCTCGCGGTATGACAGCTGGCGCTATGCCCCCGCGCAAAGCTTGCCGGACAGTGACCGCATCCTTGCGGGCATTATTGATATGCGGGTGCCGCTGACCTTCAGCCTTGAGGACTGCGCATTGATCGCCCGCATCATTCGCGCCGAGGTCAGCGCTATCTGGCAGGCGCAAGGGGCAGACAGCTGATCTGAGGTCACGCTAGACTGCGATCTGCGTGACCGACGGCGGCTCCAGCAGCGCATGTTGGTTTTTCAGCGCCCGCTCAATCAGCCGTTTCTGACGCGCGGTGCGCGGAATGGGCCGGGCAGGGGGCGTCAGAACGCGGCCCATCGCTGCCAGGTCCGGGAACAGATAGGTAATCTCTGCCCGTGCTTCCGGGGTGACTGCAGAAAGCGACCGCTCCGTGACCAGAAAGCTCTCGCTTGGTGCGCCATTGGCATAGACCACCTCATGCGCGTCAAACAGCATGTGAAAATAGGTCACTGGCCCGGCGGCCTCACACAGGCTGACATCCGGATGGTCCAGCAAACGGGCCGCGGCCACAAACACCTCTGCCTCGCCAAACATCCGCTGCGCAATCCGCGAGCGCACCAGCATGCGATGCTGACGTGAGACATAGAGCGGCTGATGCGGCACCCCGTCTCCCAGCGCGCCGCGCCCGATGCGCACCGGGCGCAATTTCGGGTTCTGCGCAACGTGCTGCCGCGACAGTGGACGCCGCCCCGCCCAGCGCAAGGACCGCAGGCCGCGCGCAGTGACGATCCGGTCGCCGGGACGCAGATCCTCAACGGGGCGTTGGCCGTGTTCGGTTGCAATCAGGGTCCCTGCGCAGAAACACACCATCATCTCGATGTTGTCGACAATGGCGCCAAGGCTGTCATCTGGCCCCAGTTCGGTAAAGCGCAGCGTATAGTCGCCTGCCGCAGGAAACGTGATATCCAGCGAGACCTGGTTGAAGCTGTTGGTGGTGGGCAGGACCGACATCGAAGAGACGACATTGCCCGCATCATCAAGGATCTCGACTTCAAATCCCTCTATGCCTGCATTGGCATTGGAGGCCGTGCGCAGCGCCACATCAAAGGTCAGCTGAGTGGTGATTGGACTGTCGACGCTAAAGCTCTGCTGCATCACAGTCGTCTGGCCGCGGTGGCCATCAATCTCCGCCACGCGATTGTTTGATCCGCCTGCGATATAGGACGACTGATTGTACGAGGCTTCGATATCGTTGCCCGTCCAATGCGCCGCACCGGCGTCAAACGTCCCATTCAGGATCAGATTGTGAAGTGGCATCGGCTCTGCCCGCTCTCGTGGTCAATTCATGGTTAATTATCGGCAGTCAATATGTCCCAAATGAGGCGCAGTTTCGGCTTCAAGGCGGGTGTTGGCTGTTTGGGTGCCTTGAGCTGCGCTGAAACATCAGCGTTGACCGATCCGCGGCGCTGTGTCATTTATTGAACAAGTGTTCATTAAATATCGTGACTCGGGAGGAGACGCGCAGATGTTCAACGCAAGCATGACATTCGACCTTGGTGAGGACGTAAACGCGCTGCGCGACATGGTGCATCGCTGGGCGCAGGAACGCGTCAAGCCGATGGCGCAGGAGATCGACCAGACCAATGAGTTCCCCGCCGATCTCTGGAAGGAGATGGGAGAGCTGGGTCTGCTGGGGATTACCGTCGACGAGGAGTTCGGCGGCGCTGGCATGTCCTATCTCGCGCATACTGTCGCGGTAGAGGAAATCGCGCGGGCCTCGGCCTCGGTGTCGCTGTCTTACGGCGCGCACTCAAACCTCTGCGTCAATCAGATCAAGCTGAACGGCAATGCCGAGCAGAAGGCAAAATACCTGCCGCGCCTGGTTTCCGGCGAACATGTCGGTGCGCTGGCTATGTCCGAGGCGGGTGCTGGTTCTGACGTGGTGTCGATGTCCCTGCGTGCTGAAAAACGCAACGACCGCTATGTGCTCAACGGCAACAAGTACTGGATCACCAACGGTCCCGACGCGGACACGCTGGTGGTCTATGCCAAGACCGACCCGGACGCAGGCTCCAAAGGCATGACAGCCTTCCTGATCGAGAAGGAATTCAAGGGGTTTTCGACCTCCAAACATTTCGACAAGCTCGGGATGCGAGGCTCCAATACCGCCGAGCTGGTGTTTGAGGACGTCGAAGTGCCGTTTGAAAACGTGCTGGGCGAGGAAGGCAAGGGCGTGCGCGTCCTGATGTCCGGACTGGATTACGAGCGCGTGGTGCTGGCGGGCATCGGCACCGGCATCATGGCCTCCTGCATGGATGAGATGATGCCCTATATGGCCGAGCGCAAGCAGTTCGGCCAGCCGATCGGGAACTTCCAGCTGATGCAGGGCAAAATCGCCGATATGTACACCGCGATGAACTCCGCGCGCGCCTATGTCTATGAGGTCGCCAAGGCCTGCGACAAGGGCACGGTGACCCGTCAGGATGCGGCGGCCTGCTGTCTCTATGCCTCCGAGGTGGCGATGACGCAGGCGCATCAGGCGGTGCAGGCCTTTGGCGGGGCCGGCTATCTGAGTGACAACCCGGTCGGTCGGATCTTCCGCGATGCCAAGCTGATGGAAATCGGCGCAGGGACTTCTGAAATCCGCCGCATGCTGATCGGCCGCGAACTGATGGAGTCGATGGCGTGAAAGGCTGGTCGGTCTGGATGATGCTGCTGCTGTCGGGGCCAGCGCTGGCCGCGCCGGACACGGTGGCGCTGACCGAGTTCGAAACCTGCGTGGCAGAGACGTTTGTGAGCGAGCAGAACAATCCATTTGCGAAACTTGGTGTTCCGGTAATCTGTGGCGAGCGACATATCCCAATCGAGCAAAGTTGTTCGCTACTGAAGCGGCTGGCCAGCCCGGTAGACTGTCTTGATGCGGATCACGCCTACTGGAAGGGTGAGTTCGAGGCGATATTGACGACCGAAGGAGTAGAAGAGCCTGCCGAACCGTCGCTGTTCCGATCTGGCATTGAACGTTGCGCGGGGACATCTGAGGAGGGCTTTGCACTTCGCGGTTGTGAGGCGGAGGTCTATTGGAGAGCGGTGCTTATCATGTGGGCCATACCAGTGATCGAACAGGTCGTGGCTCAAGGAGGCGATTGATGTCACTTTGCAAGTTCTTCGTGCCGCCGACGGTGCTGACTTGTTGCGATTCGGTGCTGATCGGGCGCGAATCGATGTCGCATATGAGCTGATGCGGATCGCCTACTGGATCCCGGTCGCGCTGCTGGCGTTGATGCTGGCGGGGATCGGGTTCCGCTATGGGCTGATCCGGCAGGGGATTTCCGAGACCGATGTGATCACCCTTTATGCGCAGAAATACCTCGCTGATCATGCGGCTTCGGGCGTGGCCGGCGTTGCGCAAACCAGCGATTGCGCGGCGCGACCCGGGTCTGGGATCTGGACGTGGTTGGTGGTCACCTGCCGTCCCGCAAACACTGTCGGTGGCGGGGGGTATAGCTACAGGATCAACTGGTTAGGTGGTCTTGTTGACGCCAACACGCCGAGGCAGGCGGCTCCTCTGCCGCCCGAGACCTGACAGATGCCGGGTCTCAAAGGCGTCAGGCCGGATGGGATGCCGAATAAAAAAGGCGCCGCACAGAGGCAGCGCCACTTGGACTGAAAAGCCGGGCAGGCAAGGCCGACCCGGCATGTGGAAGGGATCAGAAGCGGTGCACGTAGGAGACACCCACAGTGATCGGATCAATCTCTGCGGTGCCGATGGACGCGCCGTTGAGGCTCGCATCGGTGTCGATGTCCATGTAGCGCACGTTCAGGCGCAGCGATCCGCGCTCGGAGATTTTCCAGTCCGCGCCCACGGTTGCGGCGACACCAAAGCTGTTGTCCAGGTCGAGGGTTCCCAATGCGGTCTCTTCGGAGAAGAACGTGGTGTAGTTCACACCAAGACCCACGAAGGGCGTGATCTTGCCATTGGTGGGAATGTGGTAGACCAGCGACAGGGTCGGCGGCAGGTGTTTGGTGGAGCCGATGTTGGTGCCCCCGAGCGCGATGTCATGCTCAAACGGCGAAGCGGCCAGCAGCTCGATCCCGAGGTTGTCACGGATGAAATACTCCGCCGTGAGCGACAGCTGGGTGTCATTATCCACCGTGGCCGCAGCACCGGCGAGAGTGCCATTGTCGGATTTCGGGTTCACGTTGATGATCCCGACGCCAACGGTCCAGTCGCCCTGCGATTGCGCCATGGCGGGGGCGGCGAAGCTCGACGCGGCAACGCCCAGTGCGAGGGCGGAAACCAGAGTTTTCATGGGGGTAATCCCTTCTTCAATCAGTATGCCGCGACAATGCCATCGCTGGTGCAGGGCGTCTCTGATCCAGATCAAATCGCGCCCGGCTTTCCCCTTGGAAAGACAGAAAAAAATCGCATAACCGCTATGCGCTACGTGCAGGGTGAAACATGACTATCAAACGCATCATTCCGGGGCTGACAGCGGCGGGCGCATGGGACATTCCGGAGCGGCTCAATATGGCAGCTCAGGTGATGGATCATGCCGCCGATAAGCTGGCGATCATCGACCTTACCTCCGGGACCCGCCGTGATGTGAGCCATGGCGATCTGGCTGTGATGGTTGGCGGTCTGGCGCGCGCATTGGTGCAACGTGTCGCCCCCGGTGATCGGGTTGGTGTGCTGCTATCTCAGTCTCCGTGGTGTGCGGCGGCGCATCTGGCGATCTGGAAGATCGGCGCCATCTCGGTGCCGCTGTTCAAACTGTTCCAGCATGACGCATTGGCAAACCGCATTGAGGATGCTGGTGCAAATTACGTGCTGACCGACTCTGAGGGCGCGGCGCAGCTTGGCGATCTGGCTAGGCCTCTGATCGCCGCCGAGATCGGCATTGATGGCGATCCCGTGCCTTTCGCCGACACCACGTCCGAAGATCCGGCGGTCATCATCTACACCTCCGGCACCACCGGCAAACCCAAAGGGGCACTGCACGGGCACCGGATGCTGACAGGGCATCTGCCGGGCGTGTCGATCAGTCACGACCATCTGGGCCAGCCCGGTGATTGTCTCTGGACGCCCGCGGATTGGGCGTGGATCGGCGGGCTGTTCGACGTCGCCATGCCGGGCCTTGCGCTGGGCGTGCCGGTGGTGGCCGCGCGGCTGGATAAGTTCACGCCAGACACCTGCGCCGAGGTGATCCGCTTGGGCGAGGTCCGCAACGTCTTCTTTCCCCCCACCGCCCTGCGCATGCTGAAAGCGGCGGGGCAGGGGCTTCGGGCCTTGCGCTCTGTTGCCTCCGGTGGAGAGCCCCTGGGCGCGGAGATGCTCGCTTGGGGCCAGCGTCACTTGGGCGTCACCATCAATGAATTCTACGGCCAGACCGAATGCAATATGACGGTCTCCTCCTGTGGCGCGGACTTCCCCGTGCGCCCCGGCTGCATTGGCAAACCGGTGCCGGGGCATGTGGTTGAGGTGATCGACGCAGACGGCCAACCCACCCGTGAGGAAGGCGATGTGGCGGTGCGCCGTGGTTCTGGGTCCATGATGCTGGAATACTGGAACCGCCCCGACGCCACGGCCGAGAAGTTTCACGGCGACTGGCTGGTGACCGGGGATCGCGGCATCTGGGAGGAGGGCTATCTGCGCTTTGTGGGGCGTGAGGATGATGTGATTACCTCTGCCGGTTACCGCATCGGCCCCTCCGAGATCGAGGATTGCCTGATGACCCACCCGGCCGTTGCCACCGTCGGTGTGGTCGGCAAGCCCGACGCCCTGCGCACCGAGATCGTCAAGGCCTACGTGGTGCTGAAACCGGACCACGCCCCGAGCGAAAAAGAGCTGCAGGACTACGTCAAAGAGCGCCTTGCCAGCTATTCCTATCCCCGCGAGATCGCCTTTCTTGAGGCCCTGCCGATGACGGTCACGGGCAAGGTGATCCGCAAAGAACTGAAACGCCGCGCTGCGGCGGAAGTGGAGGACTGATCCAATGAAACTCCAATCCAAGGCAATGCCTTCCTCCGAGGGCTTCAAGCAAAATACCAGGACGCATCTTGATGCTCTTGACGAGATCGACAAGGCGGCTGATGCCGCGCGCTTTGGCGGCGGCGAGAAATCCCGTGCCCGGCATGAGTCGCGGGGCAAGATGCTGCCGCGCCGCCGGGTGGCGAACCTGCTTGATCCCGGCTCGCCCTTCCTTGAGGTCGGCGCGACGGCCGCCCATGGCATGTATGATGGCGCAGCCCCGGCGGCAGGCGTCATAGCGGGGATCGGACGCGTCCACGGCCAGGAGGTCATGGTGGTCTGCAATGACGCCACCGTGAAGGGCGGCACCTATTTCCCGATGACGGTGAAAAAACACCTGCGCGCCCAAGAGATTGCCGAGGAAAACAACCTGCCTTGCGTCTATCTTGTGGACAGTGGCGGCGCCAACCTGCCGCAGCAGGATGAGGTCTTTCCCGACCGCGACCACTTTGGGCGCATCTTCTACAATCAGGCGCGGATGTCGGCCAAGGGCATCCCGCAGATCGCTGTGGTCATGGGGTCCTGTACCGCGGGTGGTGCTTACGTTCCGGCGATGTCCGACGTCACCATCATCGTCAAGGAACAGGGCACCATCTTCCTTGCGGGCCCGCCGCTGGTGAAGGCCGCTACGGGCGAGGTCGTCTCTGCCGAGGATCTGGGCGGCGGGGATGTGCACACACGTCTTTCGGGCGTGGCGGATTACCTGGCTGAGGATGACGCCCATGCGCTGGCTTTGGCACGGCGTGCGGTCAGCCATCTGAACCGAACCAAACCCCAAGGCGTGAACTGGCAGAGCCCGGAAGAGCCCGCCTACGACCCCGAGGAAATCCTTGGCGTGGTGCCCGGCGATCTGCGCACCCCCTATGACATCCGCGAGGTGATCGCGCGGCTGGTCGATGGCTCCCGCTTTGACGAGTTCAAACCTCGTTTTGGCGAAACGCTGGTGACCGGCTTTGCCCACCTCAAGGGCTGCCCCATCGGCATCATCGCCAACAATGGCGTGCTGTTTTCCGAGGCGGCGCAAAAGGGCGCGCATTTCGTCGAACTCTGCAGCCAGCGCAAGATCCCGCTGGTCTTCCTGCAAAACATCACTGGTTTCATGGTGGGCCGCAGGTATGAGAACGAAGGCATCGCCCGTCACGGCGCCAAGATGGTGACCGCGGTGGCCAGTACCAATGTGCCCAAGATCACCATGCTGGTGGGCGGCTCCTTTGGCGCGGGCAACTACGGCATGGCAGGGCGGGCCTATTCGCCCCGGTTCCTTTGGACATGGCCCAACTCGCGCATCTCCGTGATGGGCGGCGAGCAGGCGGCGGGCGTTCTGGCGACTGTGAAACGCGATGCCATCGAACGCCAGGGCGGCACATGGTCCGCCGAGGAAGAGGCGCAGTTCAAGCAGCCCACCATCGACATGTTCGCGGAACAGAGCCACCCGCTCTATGCCTCTGCCCGGCTCTGGGACGATGGCATAATCGATCCGCGCAAATCTCGCGATGTGCTGTCGCTCTCGCTCAGCGCCGCCCTGAATGCCCCAATTGAAGACACGCGCTTTGGCGTGTTCCGGATGTGAGGACGAGCAATGTTTGATAAGATTCTGATCGCAAACCGGGGCGAAATTGCCTGCCGTGTTATGGAAACTGCCCGCGCCTTGGGTGTGAAAACCGTGGCAGTTTATTCGGACGCGGACCGCGAAGCGAAGCATGTGGCCATGGCCGACGAGGCCTCCCACATTGGCTATGGACCGGCCCCCGCCGACAGCTATCTGCTGGGCGATGAGATCATCGCCACTGCCGTATCTGACGGCGCGCAGGCGATCCATCCCGGCTATGGGTTCTTGTCGGAAAATCCCGACTTCGTCGACGCGGTCGAGGCGGCGGGCCTTGTGTTCATCGGCCCTTCGGCGGATGCGATCCGCAAGATGGGTCTGAAAGATGCCGCCAAGGCGCTGATGGAGGAGGCAGGTGTGCCCGTCGTGCCGGGCTATCACGGCAAGAACCAGGACCCCGAGCATCTTGCGGGCGCGGCAGAGACCATCGGTTATCCGGTGCTGATCAAGGCGGTCGCAGGCGGTGGCGGCAAGGGCATGCGGTTGGTCGAGACCCCCGCTGATTTTGCCGAGGCGCTGAAGAGCGCGCAGAGCGAGGCAACCACCGCGTTCGGCAACCCGGATGTCTTGATTGAGAAATACATCCAGCAACCGCGCCATATCGAGGTGCAGGTCTTTGGCGACGGCACCAAGGCGGTGCATCTGTTTGAGCGCGACTGTTCGCTTCAGCGTCGCCACCAGAAGGTGATCGAGGAAGCCCCAGCCCCCGGCATGACCGAAGACATGCGCGAAGCCATGGGGCAGGCGGCGGTGCGCGCGGCAGAGGCGATCGGCTACAAGGGTGCGGGCACGGTGGAATTCATCGTCGATGGTTCAGACGGGCTGCGCACCGATAGGTTCTGGTTCATGGAGATGAACACCCGCTTGCAGGTGGAGCACCCTGTGACCGAGGCCATCACCGGCGTTGATCTGGTGGAATGGCAGCTGCGCGTGGCAGCAGGGGAGGCTTTGCCAAAGCAACAGCACGAGCTGAGCATCACCGGCCACGCCTTTGAGGCACGCCTTTATGCCGAGGACGTGCCAAAGGGATTTCTGCCCGCGACCGGCGCGCTCACGCATCTGAAATTCCCCGACAACTGCCGCGCCGACAGCGGCGTGCGTGCGGGCGACACCATCAGCCCCTGGTATGATCCGATGATTGCCAAGGTGATCGTATCTGGGCCGACCCGCGCGGTAGCGCTCTCGCGCCTGTCGCAGGCGCTGGAGCAAACGCAGGTGGCGGGCACGGTGACCAACCTGGCCTTTCTGGGCGCGCTGGCCGCGCATGAAGGCTTCGCCGCTGGCGAGGTGGACACGGGCCTGATCGCACGGGATCTGGATCAATTGGTAAGGGCGCCAGAGGTCAAGTTCGAACACAAGGCCGCCGCAGGGATGCAGGCGCTTGGTCTGATTGATCCCAATTGGGACGCGGGATTTGCTCTCTGGTACGATTACTCCGACCTGCGCCGCTCGGTTTCCCTCAGCTATCAGGGCGAGGTCTTTGAGGCGCTGGTCATAGTGGACGGGCCGGACGATCAGATTTGGGAGTTCCCGGGCCGCCCCGAGGTTCAGATCTGCGCCTGCAAAATCGCGGGCCACTGGGTCCTCAGTAGCGACCGCCTGCCGTCCATGGCGCAGTCGGGAAACACCATCACTGTGTTCGATGGCTACGGGCATCAGTTCGAGGTCATTGATCCCCTGGACCGCGCTTCGGTTGCCGGAGGCGACATGAACGTGATCGAAGCCCCCATGCCGGGCCTTGTGAAGGCGGTTCTTGTCGAAACAGGTCAGACGGTGAAAGAAGGCGACCGTCTCGCCGTCCTCGAAGCGATGAAGATGGAGCACTCTCTGCTCGCCGCTCGCGACGGTATTGTTGCGGAAGTTCTTGCGAAATCAGGCGATCAGGTGGAGGCTGGAGCAGCGCTGGTCCGACTGGAGGAGGCAGACGACGCCTGAGCCGGACCAGGCCCCAAACCGGAGGACTAAATGCCATGAAAGACCGCGTCGAAATCTTCGAGGTGGGCCCGCGCGACGGGCTGCAGAACGAAACCCGCGACATCTCTGTCGCGGACAAGGTGGCGCTGGTCGACTGCCTCAGCCGTGCCGGGTTTTCCCGCATCGAGGTGGCGAGCTTCGTCTCTCCGAAATGGGTGCCGCAGATGGCCGGCAGCGCCGAGGTGCTGGCCGGGATTACCAAGGCAAAGGGCGTGCGCTACGCTGCGTTGACCCCGAATATGCGCGGCTACGAGGATGCGCTGGCCGCCCGGGTTGATGAGATCGCGATCTTTGCCTCTGCCTCGGAAGGCTTCTCCAAGGCCAATATCAATGCCTCCATCGCCGAGAGCATCGACCGGTTTGCACCCATTCTGGAGGCCGCGCGTCATATCGACCTACCGGTGCGGGGCTATGTCTCCTGCGTGACCGACTGCCCCTATGATGGCGCCACCGCGCCGGAAAAGGTGGCCGAGGTGGCCGACAGGCTGTTTTCCATGGGCTGCTATGAGATCTCGCTGGGCGACACCATTGGCAAGGCCACCCCGGACAGCATCGCTCGGATGCTGATCGCGGTGAAGGACGTGGTGCCGGTGACCCGACTGGCCGGGCACTACCATGATACCGGGGGGCGGGCAGTGGACAATATCGACGCCTCGCTGGCGCTCGGCGTGCGCGTGTTCGACGCCGCCGTCGGTGGTCTGGGCGGCTGCCCCTATGCGCCCGGTGCGGCCGGAAATGTCGCCACCGAACTGGTGCACGACCACCTGACCCGGCTGGGCTATGACACCGGGCTCGACAGTGATGTGCTGCAGGAGGCCGCCGCCATGGCGCGCGCCCTGCGACCCGTTGCCGCCGACGCCTGACACTCACTCCGCAACACATAAGGACCCATAGGCATGTATGACACGCTGGAGCTAAGCTGCGACGACCGCGGCGTGGCGACTTTGACCCTGAACCGTCCCGACAAACACAATGCCATGTCCGGCCAGATGCTGCAGGAATTGCAGGCGGCGGCGCGCGCACTTGCGGCGGACAGGGATGTGCGTGTCGTGGTGCTGACCGGCGCGGGCAAGAGCTTTTGCGCCGGCGGCGACCTTGGATGGATGCAGGCGCAGATGGATGCAGATGCCGAGACCCGCGCCCGCGAGGCCCGGGTGCTGGCGGAAATGCTCAACCTTCTGAACACCTTGCCGCAGCCGCTGATCGGGCGGCTGCAGGGCAACGCGTTTGGCGGCGGGGTGGGCATGGCCTCGGTCTGTGACGTTGCCATCGGAGCGGACCATTTGAAAATGGGGCTGACGGAAACCAAACTTGGCCTGATCCCCGCCACCATCGGCCCCTATGTGATTGCCCGTATGGGCGAGGCCCGCGCGCGGCGGGTGTTCATGTCGGCACGGTTGTTTGAGGCGTCGGAAGCGGTTGAGCTTGGCCTCTTGGCAAAGTCTGTGCCTGCCGACTCACTCGATGCCGCGGTTGAGGCGGAGGTGGTTCCATACCTCAATTGTGCCCCCGGTGCGGTCGCCGAAGCCAAGGCACTGGCCCGCGCCTTGGGTCCAAAGATCGATGAAAGCGTTATTGATTTTACCATTTCCGCCCTAGTGACCCGCTGGGAAAGTCCGGAAGCTCAGGAGGGGATCGGAGCGTTCTTTGAAAAACGCCGCCCCGCCTGGCATGAGAAATAAGGGGTTTCAGCCTCTGGGGCGCAGAAAATTTACGCCTGTTTTCTGCGCCCCGAATAGGAAACTAAAACCATAAGCTTTTGCGAGGTTGTTGCCCGTCTGCGAGACTGGTCAATAAAGCTATTCACATTAACTTCCCCTTGGTTGACGGTGTTCGGGGACGGGAGTAGTAACGGCCCAAGTCAACACGCCAATTGACGGTTCACGTGCAGAAACTGCCGTGTGCGCGGAAAGGAGCCACTCGTGGAAGAGATGTTGCGGGAATACCTCCCCATACTGGTGTTTTTGGCCGTGGCCATTGGTCTTGGTCTCGTGCTTGTTCTTGCCGCCGTTGTTGTTGCGGTGCGCAATCCTGATCCGGAAAAAGTCAGCGCCTACGAATGCGGCTTCAACGCATTTGATGACGCGCGGATGAAATTCGACGTGCGCTTCTACCTCGTGTCGATCTTGTTCATCATCTTCGATCTGGAGATCGCATTCCTGTTTCCCTGGGCCGTTGGGTTCAAGGACATCAGTGACGCCGGGTTCTGGTCGATGATCGTGTTCCTGGGCGTTTTGACCATCGGCTTTGCCTATGAGTGGAAGAAGGGGGCCCTGGAATGGGAGTGATGACTGGAGCGAACACCGCTGGTGTCGACAAGGAAATGGTCACCCAGGCCCTCAATACGGAACTGCAGGACAAGGGCTTCCTGCTGACCTCCGCCGAAGATATCATCAACTGGGCCCGCACCGGGAGCCTGCACTGGATGACCTTTGGTCTGGCCTGCTGCGCGGTCGAAATGATGCATACCTCGATGCCGCGCTATGACGCTGAACGCTTTGGCATTGCGCCGCGCGCCTCGCCGCGCCAGTCGGATGTGATGATCGTTGCAGGCACACTCACCAACAAAATGGCCCCTGCGCTGCGCAAGGTTTACGACCAGATGCCGGAGCCACGCTACGTGATCTCCATGGGCTCCTGCGCCAATGGCGGCGGCTATTACCACTACAGCTATTCCGTCGTGCGCGGCTGTGACCGCATCGTGCCGGTCGATATCTACGTGCCCGGGTGCCCGCCGACCGCCGAGGCGCTGCTTTATGGTCTGATGCAGCTGCAGCGCAAGATCCGCCGCACCGGCACGCTGGTACGCTAAGGGCAGGAGAGACAGATGATCGAAGCACTGCAAGAACTTGGGCACCAGATCGACGCCAAGCGCCCGGACTGTGTCCTGTCGTGGGACATCTCCCATGGCGAGCTGAACATCGACGTGAAGCCCAGCAATATCACCGGTCTTGTCGAGTTCCTGCGTGTCGACAGCGCTTGCAAGTTCTCCACTTTGGTAGATATCACCGCCGTGGACTACCCCGAGCGGACCAAACGGTTCGACGTGGTCTACCACCTGCTGTCGATGTACCAGAACCAACGCATCCGCCTGCGGGTCGCAATGCTTGAAGAGGACATGTTGCCCTCGATCGTCAATGTGCACCCGTCGGCCAATTGGTTCGAGCGCGAAGTCTTTGACATGTTCGGCATCCTGTTCACCGGTCACCCGGACCTGCGCCGCCTGCTGACGGACTACGGTTTTCGCGGCCATCCGCTGCGCAAGGATTTCCCGACAACCGGCTACACCGAGGTCCGCTATGACGAGGCCCAGAAACGGGTGGTCTACGAGCCTGTGAACCTGGTGCAGGAATACCGCCAGTTTGACTTCATGAGCCCATGGGAGGGTGCCGACTACATCCTGCCCGGCGATGAGAAGGAGGGGGCGAAGTGATGGACGGCTCCAAAGGTTTCGACGACGCCCAGACCGGCGAACAGAAGATCCGCAATTTCAACATCAACTTCGGCCCGCAACACCCGGCCGCGCACGGCGTGTTGCGTCTGGTGCTGGAGTTGGACGGCGAGATCGTGGAACGCTGCGATCCCCACATCGGCCTCTTGCACCGCGGCACCGAAAAGCTGATGGAGAGCCGCACCTATCTGCAGAACCTGCCGTATTTCGACCGCCTCGACTATGTGGCGCCGATGAACCAGGAACACGCATGGTGTCTGGCGATCGAAAAGCTCTGCGGCGTCGAGGTGCCGCGTCGTGCTTCGCTGATCCGGGTGCTCTATTCCGAGATCGGCCGTATCCTGAACCACCTGCTGAACGTGACCACGCAGGCCATGGACGTGGGCGCATTGACACCGCCGCTCTGGGGCTTTGAAGAGCGCGAAAAGCTGATGATCTTTTACGAGCGGGCCTGTGGCGCGCGTCTGCACGCGGCCTATTTCCGCCCCGGCGGTGTGCATCAGGACCTGCCGGACGATCTGCTGGATGATATCGACCTTTGGGCGATGGAATTCCCCAAGGTGATGGACGACATCGACGGGCTGCTGACCGAGAACCGGATTTTCAAGCAGCGCAACTGCGACATCGGCGTGGTGACTGAAGAAGAAATCCAGCAATATGGCTTCTCCGGCGTGATGGTGCGCGGCTCCGGCCTCGCCTGGGACCTCCGCCGGGCGCAGCCCTATGAATGCTACGACGAGTTCGACTTCCAGATCCCGGTCGGCAAGAACGGCGATTGCTACGACCGCTACCTGGTCCGCATGGAAGAGATGCGCCAGTCGTTGTCGATCATCCGCCAGGCCATCCAGAAACTGCGCGAAGCCACCGGCGACGTGATGGCGCGCGGCAAGCTGAGCCCGCCCAAGCGGACCGACATGAAGACCTCGATGGAGAGCCTGATCCACCACTTCAAGCTCTATACCGAAGGCTTCCACGTGCCCGCGGGCGAGGTCTATGCCGCCGTCGAGGCACCCAAGGGCGAATTTGGCGTTTATTTGGTGGCGGACGGCACCAACAAACCCTACCGCGCCAAGCTGCGTGCGCCTGGCTTCCTGCATCTGCAGGCGATGGACCACGTCGCCAAGGGCCACCAGCTGGCGGATGTCGCCGCCATCATCGGCACCATGGATGTCGTCTTCGGGGAGATTGACCGGTGAACTGCGCCAGCTTCTTTCATCTTCTCCAAAATATCCCCGCCGGAGGCATCCGCCGGGGCAACTGTGCCCAAAAGGTGATCTGATGCTGCGTCGTCTCCACTCAGAACAACCCGACAGCTTTGCCTTCACGCCCGCCAACCTGGCCTGGGCCGAAGCGCAAATGACCAAATACCCCGAAGGTCGTCAGGCCTCGGCGGTGATCCCGCTGCTGTGGCGTGCTCAGGAACAGGACGGCTGGATCTCGAAGCCGGCGATCGAATATGTCGCCGACATGCTCGGCATGGCTTATATCCGCGTGCTGGAGGTGGCTTCCTTTTACTTCATGTTCCAGCTGCAACCGACGGGATCCGTTGCGCATATCCAGGTCTGCGGCACCACGTCCTGCATGATTTGCGGCGCCGAGGATCTGATCGCGGTCTGCAAGGACAAGATCTCGCCCAAGGCGCATACCATCTCCGAGGATGGCAAGTTCTCCTGGGAAGAGGTGGAGTGCCTTGGGTCCTGCACCAATGCGCCGATGGCGCAGATCGGCAAGGACTACTACGAGGATTTGACCGCCGCGAGTTTCACCAAGCTGCTGGATGATCTTGCCGCAGGCAAAGACGTGGTGCCCGGCCCGCAGAACGGTCGCTACGCTGCAGAGCCGAAATCCGGTCTGACCTCGCTGACCGAATATGAGGCTGGCAAGCCGCAGTATAACGCGTCCGCCGAACTGGCGACCGAGCTTGGCGACGGTGTAAAGCGCATTCAGGGCGACGAGGTGCCGTTGCTGACCCCTTGGGTGGGCAAGGATGGCGTGGTCGCTGGTCGCGCTGCGGCAGAGCCCACTCCGGCAGCGCCCGAGCGTCCAAAGCCCGCGGCAAAGCAGGCCGAGGCAGCCAAGAAAGAGGCTGCTCCGAAGAAAAAGGCTCCGGTCAAGAAATCCGATGCCGCGACCCCGGCACAGCCCGAGGCCGCCGCCGCAAAGGTGACAGAGCCCGAGGCGGATGCGGCTGAGGCGGTCGAGGAAAAAGCGCCCGAGACGCTGACAACTGCCCGCGAGGGCGGGGCGGACGACCTCAAACTCCTCAAAGGAGTGGGGCCGAAGCTTGAACAGACGCTGAATGAGCTGGGCTTTTTCCACTTCGACCAGATAGCCAAATGGACTGAGGCCGAGGTGGTCTGGGTCGATGCGCGGCTTAAATTCAAGGGCCGCATCGAGCGTGATGGCTGGATTGAACAAGCCAAGCAACTGGCAGCCGGTGAAGAGACCGAGTTTGCCAAATCGGCCAAGACCGACGGCCGTTACAAAGACAAATCATAATCGCAGATCGCGGCCATGGGGCCGTGCGCTGTGGTCAAGGATGACTGGACCGGATGACGCAGGACGAACAGGACAAGGCCATTGCAGCCAAGGGGCGGCACATCTCGCTGGTGATCGCCGGCACGATGGTGGCCTGGCTGATCCTGTCGCTTCTCATTGGTCCCGCGATTGGCCTGCCGGGCCGGTTTGCGCTGCTGTTCGATTTCGCCGCTCTGGCCGCGATGATCTATGCGGGCGTCAACATCATTCAACTCTGGCGCATGCGTCAGAACAGTCAAAGGTAGGCACACATGCTGAAGGATCAGGACCGGATCTTTACCAACCTTTACGGGATGCACGAACGCACGTTGGCGGGCGCACAAAAGCGTGGCCACTGGGACGGTACGGCGGGCCTCATTGAAAAAGGGCGCGACTGGATCATCCAGACCATGAAGGATTCCGGCCTGCGCGGGCGCGGCGGTGCGGGCTTCCCCACCGGCCTCAAATGGTCCTTCATGCCGAAGGAAAGCGACGGTCGTCCGGCTTATCTGGTGATCAACGCCGATGAATCCGAACCCGGCACCTGCAAAGACCGCGAAATTATGCGTCACGATCCGCATACGCTGATCGAGGGCGCGCTGATCGCATCCTTCGCGATGAACGCGCACACCTGCTACATCTACCTGCGCGGTGAATATATCCGCGAGCGCGAGGCGCTGCAGGCGGCGATTGACGAATGCTATGACAAGGGGCTTCTGGGCAAAGACGCCGCAGGCTCCGGCTGGGATTTCGACGTCTTCCTGCACCACGGGGCAGGGGCCTATATCTGCGGCGAGGAAACCGCCCTGATCGAGAGCCTTGAGGGCAAGAAGGGCATGCCGCGCATGAAGCCGCCGTTCCCGGCGGGCGCGGGTCTGTATGGCTGCCCGACCACTGTGAACAACGTCGAATCCATCGCCGTGGTGCCAACCATCCTGCGCCGTGGTGCGGAGTGGTTTGCGGGCTTTGGCCGGCAGAACAACGCGGGCACCAAGCTTTTTGCGATCTCCGGTCACGTCAACAACCCCTGTGTTGTTGAGGAAGCGATGAGCATCTCCTTCGAGGAGCTGATCGAAAAACATTGCGGCGGCATCCGGGGCGGTTGGGACAACCTTCTGGCTGTGATCCCCGGCGGTTCCTCGGTGCCTTGCGTGCGCGGCGAGAAGATGAAAGACGCCATCATGGATTTCGACTACCTGCGCGGCGAACTGGGCTCCGGCCTTGGCACCGCGGCGGTGATCGTGATGGACAAGCAGACCGACATCGTGAAGGCCATCTGGCGGCTGTCGAAATTCTACAAACACGAGAGCTGCGGCCAGTGTACCCCTTGCCGTGAGGGCACCGGCTGGATGATGCGCGTCATGGACCGTCTGGTGCGTGGCGAGGCGGAGCTCGAAGAAATCGACATGCTCTGGGATGTCACAAAACAAGTTGAAGGCCACACCATCTGTGCTTTGGGTGATGCAGCTGCCTGGCCCATTCAGGGCCTCATTCGCAACTTCCGCGAAGAAATCGAAGATCGCATCAAGGCGCAGAAGACCGGCCGCCGCGGTGCGTTGGCAGCGGAATAACCTGAAGAGATGACTATGACCTCACGTTTCACTCTGACGTTGATACTGGCCGCGTCGGTCGGGCTTGCGGCCTGTGGCGGCAAAACCGGCGAGGATAAGCGCATGCGCTATGACGGCATCGCGTTCCGCACCAGCGCGAAGGCGATCAACAAAAGAGAGACCCTCGCCAATTTCCGCATTGAGGTGCGTAACGCGCTGCAATCCCAGCGTGGCGCGCTTGCTGCGGCTGATCACGAGGCGAAACGCTACTGCATCGAGAATTACGGCACTTCGCGGTTCGATTGGACCAACATCGCGCTGGACGCTGAGGGCAACTACAAGATCCAGCTCGACAAAAGCGATGCGATTTACACTGGAAGCTGCGAGTCTTGATGCGCAGATCGGCATATCATGGCCGGTTCGGCGGGGCGTTATTGAATAACAGCGCGTCTCACTCCTGTGGTTCTGACAGAACCACAACGGAGTTTGACATGTCTGAAACAATTGCGATTTTGCCTGCGCGCAGGACTGTGATAGCCACCTCTCTTGCGGCGTTGGCGGCCCTGCTGTTGGCCTTTGGTGCCAGCGCGGGCGAGGCGAAACCCTCCTTGCGCGATGTGCAGGAAATCGAGGATCCGCTTTTTGCCGTGGCCGTGGCCAGCGAAGTGTCCGATCAATGTGATCGCCTTGCGCCACGCACGCTCAAGGGGCTCAACCAGCTTTATCAGATCCGCAGCCGCGCCAATGCGCTTGGCTACAGCGATGATGAGATCAAGTCCTACATCAAGTCGGACCAGGAAAAATCCCGAATGCGCGCCAAGGGCGAGCGCCTGCTGAGGCAGGAAGGGGTCAAACTGGACCAGCCAGAAACATTCTGCAGCTACGGGCTGGCGGAAATTGAGAAAAACAGCGCGATCGGCGTGTTACTGAGGGCGAAATAGACCATGTCTGACCTCCGCAAGATCAACATTGACGGAACCGAGATCGAAGTCGAAGGGGCGATGACCCTGATTCAGGCCTGTGAGCAGGCCGGGATCGAGATCCCGCGCTTCTGCTACCACGAGCGTCTCTCGATTGCGGGCAACTGTCGTATGTGCCTTGTGGAGGTCGTCGGCGGCCCGCCCAAGCCCGCCGCCTCTTGTGCGATGCAGGTGCGCGATCTGCGCCCCGGACCCGAGGGCCAGGCGCCGCAGGTGAAGACCAATTCGCCGATGGTGAAAAAGGCGCGCGAAGGGGTGATGGAGTTCCTGCTGATCAACCACCCGCTCGATTGCCCGATCTGCGATCAGGGCGGTGAATGCGATCTGCAGGATCAGGCGATGGCCTATGGCGTCGACTTCTCCCGCTTCCGCGAGCCCAAGCGCGCGGTAGATGATCTCGACCTCGGCCCGCTGGTCGGCACCGCGATGACCCGCTGTATCTCCTGCACCCGCTGCGTGCGCTTCACCTCCGAGGTGGCCGGCATCAACCAGATGGGCCAGACCGGGCGCGGTGAGGATGCGGAGATCACCTCCTATTTGAACGAGACGCTGGATTCGAACCTGCAGGGCAACATCATTGACCTCTGCCCGGTGGGGGCGCTGACCTCGAAACCTTATGCCTTTACCGCGCGTCCGTGGGAACTCACCAAGACCGAGACCATCGATGTGATGGACGCGCTGGGATCAAACATCCGCGTGGACACCAAAGGCCGCGAAGTGATGCGCATCCTGCCGCGCAACCACGATGGCGTGAATGAGGAATGGATCTCCGACAAGACCCGTTTTGTCTGGGACGGCCTGCGTCGCCAACGTCTGGACCGCCCTTACGTGCGTGTCGACGGCAAGCTGAAGCCGGCCACATGGCCCGAAGCACTGGAGGCTGTCGCCACCGCGATGAAGGGCAAGAAGGTCGCAGGTTTGATCGGTGATCTGGTCCCGGTCGAGGCGGCCTATGCGCTGAAAAACCTGATCGAGAGCCTTGAGGGCAAGGTGGAATGCCGCACTGATAATGCGCGTCTGCCCATCGGCAATCGCGCCGCATATGTCGGCACCGCCACCATCGAAGACATTGATAACGCCAAGTTTATCCAGCTTGTCGGCACCGATCCACGCAATGAGGCTCCGGTGCTGAATGCCCGCATCCGCAAGGCATGGCTGAAGGGCGCGCAAGTGGGGCTTGTCGGCCCTGCGGTGGATCTGACCTATGATTATGCGCATGTGGGCACCGATCGTGCCGCGCTCGAGGGGCTCTTGAACAAAGACTACGGTGCGGTGCTGGATGCGCCTTCTGTGGTGATCGTGGGGCAGGGTGCCCTGCGTGAGGCTGATGGTCTGGCCGTTCTGGCCGCCGCGCAGAAACTCGCGGCAGATACCGGCTCCAAGCTGATGATCCTGCACAGCGCAGCAGCACGCGTGGGTGCTATGGACATCGGGGCTGTCACCGAAGGCGGCGTAGCTGCCGCGATTGACGGTGCAGAGGTGATCTACGACCTCGGGGCAGATGAGGTCGAAATCGATGCAGGCGCGTTTGTGATCTATCAGGGCAGCCATGGCGACCGTGGCGCGCACCGCGCCGACGTGATCCTGCCGGGTGCAGCCTATACCGAGGAAAACGGCCTCTTTGTGAACACCGAAGGCCGTCCGCAGCTTGCCATGCGCGCAAGCTTTGCACCGGGCGAGGCCAAGGAAAACTGGGCCATCCTGCGGGCTCTGTCGGCGGAGCTGGATGCAAAACTGCCGTATGACAGCCTCGCGCAACTGCGCAAGGCGCTGATCAAGGACGTCCCGCATCTGGCCAAGGTTGATCGCGTTGTCGACAACGAAGGCGAGGCGCTGCCGGTTGAAAAACTCGGCAAGGCGGATTTCCTGCCCGCGATTCAGGACTTCTACCTGACCAACCCGATTGCGCGCGCGTCGCAGCTGATGGCGGAGCTTTCCGCCCAGGCCAAGGCGCGTCGCGAGACGCAGATTGCGGCAGAGTGATCCGCGCGGCGATCATATCGCTTACGGGGCTTGCCCTCATGGCCTGCACGGATGTGTCGGGCGATGAGGTGAGCCGCGCCGCGCCCGATTATCTCGGCGTGGACACCAGCCTCCTCGATGGGGATCTGGTGCAGTTCCATGTGACCATGGATCAACTCGGCGCGCCTGAGGATTTGAACGACTATGCCGATTGCGCGGCCGCACAATATGCGCTGATCCGCGGATATGGCTTTGCGCGTCATGTGCGCACAAAAACGAAACAAGAGTCTGGTATTTGGAAGGCGGATGCTGTCTACACCATCTCGCCAGCCTTACCGCGCGGTTTGCGCACCCTCGACGCTCAGGTCGTGGTGCAGGACTGCAAGGCAAACGGAATACCTACGGTGTGAGGACCCATGGCTGAATTCTTTAACACCCCTGTCGGCATTGCCGTCATCATACTGGCGCAGACCCTTGCGGTCGTCGCCTTTGTTATGATTTCGCTCCTGTTCCTCGTTTACGGGGATCGCAAGATCTGGGCTGCGGTCCAGATGCGGCGCGGCCCCAATGTGGTGGGGGTCTTTGGCCTGCTGCAGACCGTGGCGGATGCGTTGAAATACGTGGTGAAGGAGGTGGTCATCCCGGCCGGCTCCGACCGGGCCGTCTTTATCATGGCGCCAATCACCTCCTTTGTTCTGGCGATGATCGCCTGGGCGGTGATCCCCTTCAGTGACACTTGGGTGCTGTCGGACATCAATGTCGCCATCCTCTATGTCTTCGCGGTCTCCTCGCTCGAGGTTTACGGCGTCATCATGGGCGGCTGGGCATCGAACTCCAAATACCCGTTCCTTGGCAGTTTGCGGTCGGCGGCACAGATGATTTCCTACGAGGTCTCCATCGGCCTCATCATCATTGGCGTGATCCTGTCGACCGGCAGCATGAACTTTGGCGATATCGTCCGCGCGCAGGACGGCTCGGCCGGTCTGTTCAACTGGTACTGGCTGCCGCATTTCCCGATGGTGTTCCTGTTCTTCATCTCCTGCCTTGCAGAGACCAACCGCCCACCGTTCGACCTGCCCGAAGCAGAATCCGAACTGGTTGCGGGCTATCAGGTGGAATACTCCTCGACGCCGTTCCTCTTGTTCATGGCCGGGGAATATATCGCCATCTTCCTGATGTGCGCGCTCACCTCGCTGCTGTTCTTCGGTGGCTGGCTCTCACCCATTCCGTTCATCCCCGACAGCCCGTTGTGGATGGTCGCGAAGATGGCGTTCTTCTTCTTCCTCTTCGCAATGGTCAAAGCCATCACCCCGCGTTACCGCTACGACCAGCTGATGCGTCTGGGCTGGAAAGTCTTCCTGCCGTTCTCGCTGGTCTGGGTGGTGTTCGTGGCCTTTGCCGCACGTTTCGATTGGTTCTGGGGGGCATTCGCCCGCTGGAGCACAGGAGGCTGATATGACCCAGATGGATTACACCCGCGCCGCCAAATACTTCTTGCTGCAAGACGTGTGGCAGGGGTTCAAGCTGGGGTTGAAGTATTTCTTCGCCCCCAAAGCGACCCTGAACTACCCGCATGAGAAAGGCCCGCTCAGCCCGCGTTTCCGCGGCGAGCACGCGCTGCGTCGCTACCCGAATGGCGAGGAACGCTGCATTGCCTGCAAGCTCTGCGAGGCGATCTGCCCGGCGCAGGCCATCACCATTGATGCCGAACCCCGCGAGGACGGCAGCCGCCGCACCACGCGCTACGACATCGACATGACCAAATGCATCTACTGCGGTTTCTGTCAGGAAGCCTGCCCGGTGGACGCCATCGTTGAGGGGCCGAACTTCGAGTTCGCAACCGAGACCCGCGAGGAGCTGTTCTACAACAAGGACAAGCTTCTGGCCAATGGCGAGCGCTGGGAAGCAGAGATCGCCCGCAACCTTGAACTGGACGCGCCGTACAGATGACCGAGACGCCGAAAAACCCTTTCGAGGCCATGATGGCCCAGGCGCAGGAGATGGCGAAGGCCCTCAATCCCGCACTTGAGAGTTTCTCTCCCAAAGGGTTTGAGGCGCTCTGGCCGACCATGCCCAAAGAGGTCATGGACATGATGTTCGGCAACACCGTCAACAAGGACGGGCTTGATGCCAAGACCCGGCTTTTGCTCACGCTGGCGGGGTTGACCATGCAGGGCGCGCAGGCCGATACGGCCGTGCGTCAGACCGTGCGCCACGCTCTTGCTGCGGGCGCGAAGAAACAAGAGATCGTTGAAACGATCGGACAGATGTCGGTGTTTGCTGGCATTCCGGCCATGACCCGCGCAATGGATTTGGCGCAGGAGGTCATGGACGACAAAGGGGACGATGAGACATGAGCGTGTTTGCCTTTTACCTCTTCGCCATCAGCGCCATCACCGGCGGGCTGTTCACCGTGGTGAGCCGCCAGCCCGTGCATTCGGTGCTGTGGCTGATCCTGGCGTTTATTTCCTCGGCCGGGCTGTTCGTGCTGCTGGGGGCGGAATTTGTCGCCATGCTTCTGGTCATCGTCTACGTGGGCGCGGTCGCCGTATTGTTCCTGTTTGTTGTCATGATGCTCGACGTGGATTTCGCCGAGCTGAAGGCCGAGATGGCCCGCTACATGCCGCTGGCGCTTCTGATCGGGCTGGTGATCCTGATGCAATTCGTGATCGCCTTCGGCTCCTGGGAGAGCGCGCAGGACGTGGCCGCGAACATCAGCCAGCCGATGCCGGACGGGCGCCACAATACCGAGGCGCTTGGCCTCATCATCTACGACCAATATTTCCTTCTGTTCCAGCTGTCGGGTCTGATCCTGCTGGTCGCCATGATCGGCGCCATCGTTCTGACCCTGCGCCATCGCAAGGATGTGAAGCGTCAGGACGTTCTCGCCCAGATGTATCGCGATCCGGCCAAGGCCATGGAACTCAAGGACATCAAACCGGGGCAGGGGCTTTGATCAATGATCGGACTTGAACATTATCTCACCGTGGCGGCGACGCTGTTCGTCATCGGTATCTTCGGGCTCTTCCTGAACCGCAAGAACGTGATCATCCTCTTGATGAGCATCGAACTCATGCTGCTGGCCGTGAACATCAACCTTGTCGCCTTCTCGTCGTTCCTTGGCGATCTGGTGGGGCAGGTGTTCACGCTGTTCGTGCTGACCGTCGCCGCCGCTGAGGCCGCGATCGGCCTTGCGATCCTCGTCTGCTTCTTCCGCAACCGCGGCACCATCGCTGTCGAAGACATCAACGTGATGAAGGGCTAATCCAGATGGAAACCATTCTCCTCTTTGCCCCGCTGGTGGGGGCGGTGATCTGCGGCTTCGGCCACAAGATCATCGGCGAAAAAGCCGCCATGTGGACCGCCACCGGCCTGTTGTTCCTGACGGCGCTGTTGTCGTGGGTCGTCTTCCTGTCGTTTGACGGTGAAACCCGCATTATCGAGATCTTCCGCTGGATCGAAAGCGGCAGCCTGTCGACCTCTTGGGCGATCCGTCTGGACCGGCTGACCGCGATCATGCTGATCGTGATCTCCACCGTGTCGGCGCTCGTGCATCTCTATTCCTTCGGCTACATGGATCACGATCCGCAGTTCAAAGAGGGCGAGAGCTACAAACCGCGCTTCTTTGCCTATCTGTCGTTCTTCACCTTCGCCATGCTGATGCTGGTGACCTCCAACAACCTTGTGCAGATGTTCTTCGGCTGGGAAGGCGTGGGCGTTGCGTCCTACCTTCTGATCGGTTTCTACTACCGCAAGCCCTCTGCCGGTGCGGCAGCGATGAAGGCCTTCATAGTCAACCGTGTGGGGGACTTCGGCTTTTCGCTGGGGATCTTCGCACTGTTCTTCCTGACCGACAGCATCAACCTCGGCACCATCTTCGCGGCGACGCCGGATCTGGCGGAAACCACCGTGTCCTTCCTCTGGAGCGACTGGAACGCGGCCAACCTGATTGCCTTCCTGCTGTTTGTCGGCGCCATGGGCAAATCGGCGCAACTGATCCTGCACACCTGGCTGCCGGACGCGATGGAAGGCCCGACCCCGGTGTCGGCACTCATTCACGCCGCGACCATGGTGACCGCAGGTGTCTTCCTCGTGTGCCGCATGTCGCCGCTGATGGAAGTTGCCCCCGAAGCGACCGCCTTTATCACCGTGCTGGGTGCCACCACCGCATTCTTCGCCGCGACCGTGGGTCTGGTTCAGACCGACATCAAGCGCGTGATCGCCTATTCGACCTGTTCGCAGCTCGGCTACATGTTCGTGGCCGCAGGCGTCGGTATGTACTCGGCGGCGATGTTCCACCTGTTCACCCACGCCTTCTTCAAGGCGATGCTGTTTCTTGGCGCGGGCTCGGTCATTCATGCCATGCACCACGAGCAGGACATGATGAACTACGGCGGTTTGCGTAAAAAGATCCCTTATACATTTGCCGCGATGATGATCGGCACGCTGGCCATCACCGGCGTTGGCATTCCGCTGACCCACATCGGGTTTGCAGGTTTCCTGTCCAAGGATGCCATCATCGAGAGCGCCTATGCGGGCGGCTCCATGTATGGCTTCTGGCTGCTGGTGATCGCCGCTGCGATGACCTCCTTCTACAGCTGGCGCCTGATCTTCCTGACCTTCTACGGCAAGCCGCGCGGCGACAAGCACACCCATGACCACGCGCACGAAAGCCCGATGGTCATGCTGATCCCGCTGGGCGTGCTGGCTCTGGGCGCAGTGTTTTCGGGCATGCTGTGGTACAACTCCTTCTTCGGTCACGCCGACAAGGTTGGCAAATTCTACGGCATTCCGGTGGCAGAAGCCTCTGCCGAGGGTCACGCCGCCGAAGGCGAGGCTGCCACGCATGGCGCTGATGCAACCGAAGGTCACGGCGAAGAGGCCGCAGCCGCTGGCGAGCATCATTATGTGTTTGCAGGCGAGCCGGGCGAAGGCGCGCTTTATATGGCGCCGGACAACCATGTGCTCGATGACGCCCATGCTGCACCCAAATGGGTGAAGGTCTCGCCCTTCATCGCCATGCTGGGCGGTCTGCTGCTGGCGATCCTGTTCTATATCGTGAACCCGGAACTGCCCAAGCGCCTCGCGCAGCAGCAGCGTCCGCTCTACCTGTTCCTCAAGAACAAGTGGTACTTTGACGAGCTCTACAATGTCGTCTTCGTCAAACCCGCACTGGCGATCGGCAAGTTCTTCTGGAAGAAGGGCGACGGCAAGACCATTGATGGCTTCCTCAACGGGATCGCCATGGGGATCGTGCCCTTCTTTACCCGTCTCGCTGGCCGGGCGCAGTCCGGTTACATCTTTACTTATGCCTTCTATATGGTGCTGGGTATTGCCGCCCTTGTCACCTGGATGTCGATCGGCGGAGGATCGCACTGATGGATAATATTCTCTCCATCGTAACCTTCATTCCCGCGCTGGCGGCTGCCGTCATGGGGCTGCTGATGCGCGGGGACGACGAAGCCGCGCGGCGGAACGCGAAATATGTCGCGCTGATCGCCACCTCGATGACCTTCTTCGTGAGCTTGTTCATCTACCTCGGCTTTGATGCCTCCAACACCGGCTTCCAGTTTGTGGAAGAGCGGGAGTGGATCTTTGGCTTGCAGTACAAGATGGGCGTCGATGGCATTTCGGTGCTTTTCGTTCTGCTGACGACCTTTGTGATGCCGCTGACCATTCTGGCGAGCTGGAATGTCTCCACCCGGGTCAAGGAATACATGATCGCCTTCCTGGTGCTGGAAACGCTGATGCTCGGCGTGTTTATGGCGCTGGACCTGGTGCTGTTCTACATGTTCTTTGAGGCCGGGCTCATCCCGATGTTCCTGATCATCGGCATCTGGGGGGGCAAGGACCGCATCTACGCGTCGTTCAAGTTCTTCCTCTATACTTTCTTCGGCTCGGTGCTGATGCTGGTGGCAATGGTGGCGATGTATTTCGACGCAGGCACCACTGATATCGTGAAACTTCTGGCGCATGAGTTCTCCTACAGCAGCTTTGATGTGATGGGCGTTCAGGTTCTGGGCGGCATGCAGACATTGCTGTTCCTGGCCTTCTTCGCCTCCTTCGCGGTGAAGATGCCGATGTGGCCGGTGCACACATGGTTGCCGGATGCGCACGTGCAGGCGCCAACCGCAGGCTCCGTGGTGCTGGCGGCAATCCTGTTGAAGATGGGCGGCTACGGCTTCCTGCGCTTCTCGCTGCCGATGTTCCCGGTGGGCTCCGAGGTGATGACCGATGTCGTCCTGTGGATGTCCGCCATCGCCATCGTCTACACCTCGCTGGTTGCGATGGTGCAGGAGGATATGAAGAAGCTGATCGCCTATTCCTCTGTGGCGCATATGGGCTTTGTGACCATGGGCATCTTTACTGCCAACCAGCAGGGGGTCGATGGTGCGATCTTCCAGATGCTCAGCCACGGGTTCATCTCGGCTGCGCTCTTCCTCTGTGTAGGTGTGATCTATGACCGCATGCACACCCGCGACATCGACGCCTATGGCGGTCTGGTGATCCGCATGCCGGCCTTCGCGCTGGTGTTCATGTTCTTCACCATGGGCAACGTTGGCCTGCCGGGCACATCCGGTTTCATCGGCGAGTTCCTGACCCTCGTGGGCGCCTTCCAGGAGAACACCTGGGTGGCCTTTGTCGCCACCACCGGCGTGATCTTCTCGGCCTGCTATGCGCTCTGGCTTTATCGCCGGGTGGTCTTTGGCGATCTGATCAAGGAGAGCCTGAAAGCCATTAAGGATATGTCCGCCCGTGAGAAATGGATCTTTGCGCCGCTCATCGCCATGACCCTGCTGCTCGGCGTCTATCCTGCCGTTGTTACCGACGTGATCGGTCCTTCGACCGAAGCGCTCGTTCAATCCGTCAATACGGCCGTCGCCGACGCGGGGGTCCTGTCGGACACCGCCGAAGTCGATGTCGCCGCCACAAATTCCCACTAAGGAGCTGATGAGATGCAAGCTGATCTCTCCGTGATCCTGCCCGAGATCATCCTCGCCGTCTTCTCGATGGCGGCGTTGCTCGTGGCTGTCTACACCGTCAAGGACAAGCTGGCGCCGATGCTCGTGTGGGTAACCGCCGCGCTGATGGTGGTGCTGGGGATCTGGATCGGAACCTCCGGCTCTGGCGCGACCGAGGCCTTCGGCGGCATGTTCGTCGATGATGCCTTCTCGCGCTTTGCCAAGGTGGCGATCCTGTTCTCTGCCGCCGCCGTGATGGTGATGGGGCAGGATTACATGTCTAAACGCGGCATGCTGCGGTTTGAATATCCGATCCTGATCGCGCTCTCGGCCATCGGCATGATGGTCATGGTCTCCGCAGGTGACCTGATGGCGCTTTATATGGGGTTGGAGTTGCAATCTCTGGCGCTGTATGTGGTTGCCGCCTTGCGCCGGGACAGCGTGAAGTCCACCGAGGCGGGTCTGAAGTATTTCGTGCTTGGCGCGCTGTCCTCCGGTCTGCTGCTCTACGGCGCGTCGCTGGTCTATGGGTTTGCTGGCACCACGTTGTTCTCCGGCATTATCGAGGTCGCCCAGCATGGCGAGGTCACGGTTGGCCTGTTGTTCGGCATTGTCTTCCTGATCTCCGGCATGGCGTTCAAGGTCTCTGCGGTGCCCTTCCACATGTGGACGCCGGACGTTTATGAAGGCGCGCCGACGCCGGTGACAGCCTTCTTTGCTTCGGCTCCGAAGGTTGCAGCGATGGCGCTGTTTGCCCGTGTGCTGCACGATGCCTTTGGATATGCGGTCGAAGACTGGAGCCAAATCATCGCGCTGCTGTCGGTGCTGTCGATGTTCCTCGGCGCGGTTGCGGCGATCGGCCAGACTGACCTGAAACGCCTGATGGCCTATTCCTCGATTGCGCATATGGGATATGCGCTGATCGGCTTGGCAGCGGGCACCGCGCTCGGCATTCAGGCGCTGCTGATCTACATGTCGATCTATGTGGCGATGAACATTGGCACGTTTGCCTTCATCATGATGCTGCATCGCGATGGAAAAGCGGTCACTGATATCAGCGCGTTGAACCAATACGCCAAGCGTGAACCCGGCCGTGCGCTGGGGATGCTGGTGCTGCTGTTCTCGTTGGCCGGTGTGCCGCCGATGTTGGGCTTCTTTGGCAAGTTCTTCGTGCTGCGCGCCGCGGTTGAGGCCAACATGACCTGGCTTGCAATCGCGGGTGTGATCGCGTCGGTGATCGGGGCCTACTACTATTTGCGCATCGTGTTCCTGATGTATTTCGGCGCCGACGCCGATGATGTGGAGACCTCGCGCTCGCCGGTGTTGCTGGCCTTTTTCACCGCCGGTGCGGCACTGATGCTGATCGGTGTGATCACCACCTTCGGTGTCGAAGGGGCGGCGGCTGCGGCGGCCGCGATGCTGGTCCGCTGAAGACGACAGGCAATAATTCGTCAAAAGGCCCGGTCCGGTGCGACCGGGCCTTTTGCCTTTTGCTGATGCCAGTGCTAAAGGGGCGCGCATGACAGATTGGCCAATCGGATACGGGCGCCGCGTGCTGGCGGATGTTGACAGCACCCTGGATGAGGCCGCTCGCCTTGCGCCGGAGCTCACCGGCCCGGAATGGATCCTCGCGCTGCGCCAGACGAAGGGGCGCGGACGGCGGGGGCGTGCCTGGACCGACCCCGAGGGAAATTTCGCCGGCACATTGGTCTATCGTCCCGCGGGCAGCCCGGATCAGATCGCCCTGCGCAGCTTTGTCGCCGCGCTGGCGCTTTATGATGCGGTGGAGACGGTCACTGGCCGCACCGCTGGTCTGGCGCTCAAATGGCCCAATGACGTGCTGCTGAATGGTGGCAAGCTGGCCGGCATCCTGTTGGAAAGCTCCGGCGCCGGGGCAGGGGTGGACTATCTCTCTGTCGGGATTGGCGTGAACCTGGCGCAGACCCCGATGAAGGAATGGCTGGAACCCGGCGCGGTCTGGCCGGTGTCGCTGCAATCCGAAACCGGCGTTCGGGTTGACCCGGAGACCTTCCTGTCGGCTTTGGCCCTTGCCTTTGCCCGCCATGAGGAGCAGTTCACTACCTACGGCTTTGCTCCGATCCGCGAGCTGTGGCTGTCACGCGCTGCCAAGCTGGGCGAGGTTATCACCGCACGCACTGCGCGCGAGGAGACATCGGGCACGTTCGAGACCATAGACGACGCGGGCAACCTCGTTCTCACCACCGCCAAGGGGAAGGTCACCATCCCCGCTGCGGATATCTTTTTCTGACGGAGGCGGGGCACATGCTTCTCGCGGTTGACTGCGGCAACACCAACACGGTCTTTGCACTTTGGGATGGCGATCAGATGATCGGCCATTGGCGCACCTCGACCGAATGGCAGCGCACGGCGGATCAGTATTACGTCTGGCTTTCCACGCTGATGTCCCTGCAGGGGGTGAAGGCCAAGATCACCGATGTGATCATTTCCTCCACCGTGCCGCGCGTGGTGTTCAACCTGCGTGTCCTAGCGGATCGGTATTTCAACACCCGCCCGCTGGTGGTGGGCAAGCCCGAATGCGCACTGCCGGTCGGCACGCGCGTGGATGCGGGCACGACCGTGGGACCGGATCGATTGGTGAACACGGTGGCGGGGTACAAGAAATACGGTGGCGACCTGATTGTCGTCGACTTCGGCACCGCCACGACCTTTGATGTCGTGGCTCGCGACGGTGCTTATGTGGGCGGTGTGATCGCCCCGGGTGTCAACCTCAGCCTTGAGGCGCTGCACCACGCGGCGGCGGCGCTGCCGCATGTGGACATTTCCAAGCCGCAGAAGGTGATCGGCACCAATACCGTGACCTGCATGCAGTCGGGCGTGTTCTGGGGCTATGTCGGACTGGTGCGCGAGATCTGCACCCAGATCCGCGCCGAGGCCGCCGTTCCGATGAAAGTCATATCTACCGGCGGGCTGGCGCCGCTCTTCCAGCAGACAGCAGATCTATTTGACGCATATGAGGATGACCTGACCATGCAAGGTCTGAGGCTCATCCACGAACACAACAAGGATATCGGTACTCACGTATGAGCAGTGAACGTTTGATCTATCTGCCCCTTGGCGGGGCGGGTGAAATTGGCATGAACGCCTATGTCTACGGCTATGGCGCACCGGGCAAGGAACGCCTGATTCTCGTCGATCTGGGCGTGGCCTTTCCCGACATGGACACCACGCCGGGCGTGGATCTGATCATGCCCGACATCACCTGGCTGGCCGAACGCGCCGACCAGTTGGAGGGCGTCTTCATCACCCACGCTCACGAGGACCACATCGGGGCGGTGGCACATCTTTATAGCCGTCTGAACAACGTGCCGGTTTACGCCCGCGCCTTTACGGCCAATATCGCGCGTCGCAAGATGGAAGAGCAGGGCCACGACCCTGAGAAGGTGGTGACGATCTCGCCCTGGCCGGATGTGGTCAAGCTTGGTCCCTTCTCCATCAGCGCGGTGCCGATCTCCCACTCGATCCCGGAATCCGGTGGTCTGGTCATCGACAGCCCGGCGGGCCGTGTGGTGCATACCGGCGACTTCAAGCTGGACGAGAAGCCGATCGTCGGCGAGGCTTTTGATCCCGACCTCTGGGCCGAGATTTCCAAGGATGGGGTGCAGGCGCTGATCTGCGATTCCACCAATGTGTTCACCCAGCATGCGGGTCGGTCAGAGAGCGATCTGGGCGACAACATCACCCAGCTGGTTGCCGGGGCCTCCGGCATGGTGGCGGCGACCACCTTTGCCTCTAACGTGGCGCGGGTGAAGACTCTGGCGGAGGCTGGCGTCCGCGCGGGCCGCTCCATCGTGCTGTTGGGCCGGGCCATGAACCGGATGATCGAGGCCTCGATCCAGACCGGCGTTCTGACCGATTTCCCCGCCGTGGTGCAGCCGGAAGAAGCCGGGGACATCCCGCGCGAAAACCTGATGCTGATCATCACCGGGTCTCAGGGGGAGCGCCGTGCGGCGTCCGCGCAGCTGGCGCGCGGCAAGTATCGCGGCCTGGAGCTGAAAGAGGGCGATCTGTTCCTGTTCTCCTCCAAGACCATTCCCGGTAACGAGAAGGGTGTGATCTGGGTTATGAACCAGTTCTCCGAGCGCGGTGTGGATGTGGTGGATGATTCCTCCGGTCTTTATCACGTGTCGGGTCACGCCAACCGGCCGGATCTGGAGCGCATGCATGACATCGTGAAGCCCAAGATCCTGATCCCGATGCACGGCGAGCACCGCCACCTGCGTCAGCACGCCCGTCTGGGCGAGGAGAAGGGCATCGCCTCGACCATCGCCGTCAACGGCATGATGGTGGATCTGACCGGCGATGCGCCCAAGGTGGCGGAATATATTGACACCGGTCGCACCTATCTGGATGGCTCGGTCAAGATCGGCGCCATGGATGGCATCGTGCGGGATCGTATCCGTATGGCGCTGAATGGCCTTGTGGTGGTGACCGCGATCCTCGACGAGGATGACGAGCCGCTCGGGGAACCTTGGGTGGATCTGAAGGGTCTGGCCGAGACCGGTCAGTCCAATGCCGCGCTGGCGGAGGTCATGGAAGAGGACCTGAACCAGTTCCTGATGCGTGCCGGCAAGAAGACCCTGAAGGATGACGACAAGCTGGAACAGGAGCTGAAGCGCGTGGCGCGTCAGACCGCCCAGTCGGAAATCGGCAAGAAGCCTGAGGTCACGGTGGTCGTCAGCCGCATGCGCTGATCTGGGAGGAGGGGGCGCTGCCCCCTCGTGCCCCTGCGGGGCACTTCACCCCCGAGATATTTTTGAAAAGATGAAGGAGGTATAGGCCTCTGGAACAGAAAACGCCCGGACCGATCAGGTCCGGGCGTTTTTCGTCAGTCGGGCGCGGTCGTGCACGCCACGTCTGGTCGAGTTGAACTCACGCTGCGCGGGGGCGGCTGAAGATCAGGGCAGGGGCCTTGATCGAGCGGACCAATGCGGAGCCGATTGCGGAAAACATCGCCGCAAAAGCTTCTGCACGCATACGGCGGGCGCGGAGTTCAATTTCTTTCAAGTCGTCGCTCAGGAGCGGGGCAGTTGATCGCAGGTCCATAACATCACCTTGGGTATTCATTTGATGCCCGGTATTTAGTCCATCATCGGCCTGTGCACATCGCATAGCTTGGCAATCCCGCTATGCCGCTGCTGCAACGCGGCATCGGGGTGATCGGCATAGAAAAACCGCCCGTGCCAAGGGCAGGGCGGTTTTCAGATCAAGGTGTTTGGTCGGATCAGCCGGCGCGACGCTCGTCAAAGCTCAGCGCAATGAAGCTGGGCATATGGTCGCCCATGCCCACGACTTTCTCGTCGCGGCGATCATCCCGACGCCCACGGGAGGATCGGGATTTATTGGTCTTGCTCCCGGTGCCCGCATCCTGCTGTGGCCGATCGTGCGACCTTGCAGGTTTTTCCTGGACCGCTTGCACAGGCGCCTGCTGTGGTTGTTCGACCTCTGCAACAGGGTTGGCTTCGGCGGGGCTGGTGCTGGTGTCGGGCTTTTGGGCAGCAGGCTTGCTGCGGCTGCGGCGGGTCGGTTTTGGCTTCGCCGTGTCCGTGGAGTCCTCTGCCGGGGCAGCGGCTTTACGCGCTGCTGGCTTCACTGGGTTCTCCAGGCGGGTGATCTGCTTTTGCACCAGGCCTTCGACCGCATCCAGTGCCTTCTCGTCGCGCGGAGTGCAGATGGTGATCGCCTTGCCGTCACGTCCGGCGCGGCCGGTGCGACCGATGCGGTGAACGTAGTCCTCGGCGTGGCCGGGCACGTCAAAGTTGATCACATGGCTCACAGAGGGCACATCCAGACCACGCGCGGCCACATCAGAGGCGATGAGGAACTTCAGCGCGCCTTCGCGGAACCCGTCGAGGGTGCGTGTGCGCTGGCTCTGGTCCAGATCGCCGTGGATCGGCGCTGCGTCATAGCCGTATTTTTTCAGCGACTTGGCCACCATATCGACGTCGGTCTTGCGGTTACAGAAGATGATGGCGTTCTTGATGCCTTCGCCTTCCTGATCGATCAGCTCGCGCAGGACCCGGCGTTTCTCGGTCGCTTCGCGGTCCTTGCGGGACGCTTTGAACATCACCACGGCCTGTTCGATGGTCTCCGAGGTGGTCGCTTGCCGTGCGATTTCCACCCGCTCGGGGCCAGACAGGAAGGTGTTGGTGATGCGCTCGATCTCCGGCGCCATGGTGGCGGAGAAGAACAGTGTCTGGCGGGTGAAGGGGGTCAGCGAGAAGATGCGTTCGATGTCCGGGATGAAACCCATGTCGAGCATCCGGTCGGCCTCGTCCACCACCATGATTTCGATTCCGGTCAGCAACAGCTTGCCGCGTTCGAAATGGTCCAGCAGGCGGCCCGGAGTGGCGATCAGCACGTCGACGCCACGGTCGATCGCCGCGTCCTGCTCCTTGAAGGACACGCCGCCAATCAGCAGCGCCTTCGTCAGTTTCACGTGTTTGGCGTAGGTGTCGAAGTTCTCGGCAACCTGGGCGGCCAGCTCCCGTGTGGGGCACAGCACCAGCGACCGTGGCATCCGCGCCCGCGCGCGCCCACGCGCCAGACGGGTGATCATCGGCAGGGTGAAGGAGGCCGTCTTGCCGGTGCCGGTCTGAGCGATCCCGAGGACATCGCGCCCTTCCAGTGCGGCTGGAATGGCACCCGACTGAATCGGGGTCGGATTTTCGTATCCTGCTTCCTCAATCGCTTTGAGGACCTTTGGATTCAGGTTCAGATCGGTGAATTTTGTCATATGCGTCCGTTTTTGCGGACACTGACCTGGCCCGCGCGTGTGTCTCTATGCCGGTATCAGTCGGACCCTTGCCCATGCAGGAGTCCCCGGATGCAGGGCACATAGCAAAATTGCGAGATACGGTCAAATGATCGCGATACCGCGGCGCAGATCTGTGAATGGCCCGAGGGATTTGCAGTATTTCGGGAACATTTCAGCTAAATCGTGTGAAATGTTTCCGGCGGAGCTGTGTCAACGGCAGGTCACGCCGCCGCAACAGCCCTTCTGCGTCCAATTTGGCGCGCAAATCCGGACTGTCGGCGCAGATCTCGTCGAAGAAAGCGCGCAGGCCGGCCGCTCCCCGATCTGATTCGATCTGCGACAGAAGCTGATGCAGGGTGACGCCAGCCGCGGCGCGGGCGCCGGAGGGGCGCAGCTCCGACCTGTAGGAGCCCTTTTGCAGCCGATAGCGATAGTGTTGGAGCCAGTGGGTCCAATCCGTGGCATGCAGATGGCAGAGATCGACGTCCGCCAGCTCTGTCGGGGCGGGGTTTTCCTGCGCGTCCACATAGACATTGTGGATGCGTAGGTCGACGTCGTCGAGGCCGGTCCGGACAAACAGCTTTCCCTGCACATGGCTGATGAATCCCCCCCTCAGGTAGAGCCCGAATTGCGGATAGAGCCGCGCTGCCACCGTGTCCTGCTCGGGGGATTGGGGGATGCGCGCCTTGAAGACGTCCCGGCCCCCCGCCAATGATTCCAGTGGCCGCACACGGGCGCAGAGCACGTCCGGCGGCAGCGCCCCAAGTTGTGATTGGATTGGGGTTTGCGACCAGAGAAACTCGTCCACATCAATATGGATCAGCCAGTCCAAGTCGCCCGCTTGCCGGCGATAGGCGCGGGTGGCGTTGAGGCTCTGGCGGACCTGATGTTTCTGCGGCACCCGGCCTCGGCGTTTTTGCCAATGGGCGGCATCCGTCTCGATTACCCGGATCTTGGGGTGGGCCTTCAGATGCGGCAGCACTTCGGGGCAGGGGGCATCCAGGTAGAGAAACAGCCGATGTGCGCCCTGTTCCAGATGCCAGGCGCAAAAGTCCAGTATCGCGGGGGCCTCAGCCTTGAGCGTGGCGACGAGGCCCCATTTTGCGGTCACGGATGGATCCTGCATGTGCCTGCGCCTGTGTTATTGCCTTTTCCAACCAAAACGGGCGCCCGGTGAGGGGCGCCCGAGGTCTCAAACCATCATTTCCTTGGTTGAGGAGAGTTTCAAGTCGGGATAGTCCCGCTCCACCCGGTCGATGTCCCATTGCAGCCGCGTCATGTAGACGACGTCGCCGTCATTGTCGTGGGCGATGTGCTGCTTGTTGGCAGTGGCGAATTTCTCCACCGCCGCCTTGTCGCCATGCACCCAGCGGGCCGAGGTGAACTGGCTGGCCTCGAAACGCACCGGCAGGCCGTATTCCATCTCAATTCGGCTGGCGAGCACTTCGAATTGCAGCTGGCCAACAACGCCGACGATGAAGCCGGACCCGATCGAGGGTTTGAACACTTTGGCAGCGCCTTCCTCCGCAAACTGCATCAGCGCCTTTTCCAGGTGCTTGGCCTTCATCGGATCGCCCGCGCGGACGCCCTGCAAAAGCTCCGGCGCGAAGGAGGGGATGCCGGTCACCCGCAGGGCCTCTCCCTCGGTCAGCGTGTCGCCGATGCGCAGCTGGCCGTGGTTCGGGATGCCGATGATGTCGCCGCCCCAGGCCTCTTCTGCCAGTTCGCGGTCGGAGGCGAGGAACAGCACCGGGTTGGAGATCGCCATCGGCTTCTTGCTGCGCACATGGGTCAGCTTCATGCCGCGTTTGAAATGCCCCGAGGCGAGGCGCACGAAGGCCACCCGGTCGCGGTGCTTGGGGTCCATGTTGGCCTGCACCTTGAAGACAAAGCCCGCGACCTTCTTTTCCTCCGGCGCGATCTTGCGCGGCTCGGCGGACTGGATCTGCGGCTCGGGCCCATAGGCGCCGATGCCGTCCATCAGTTCGCGCACTCCAAAGGAGTTGATCGCGGAGCCGAACCAGATCGGGGTCATATGCCCTTCGAGCACCGCCTGCGGGTCCAGCGCCGGCATCAGCTCACGCGCCATTTCGACCTCTTCCAGCAGTTTTTCCAGAAGATGTGCGGGCACATGCTCGGCCAGTTTCGGGTCGTCCAGACCGTTGATGGAGATGCTCTCGCCGACCTTGTTGCGGTCAGCGCGGTCCATCAGCTCCAGACGGTCGCGCAGAAGATCATAGCAGCCGACGAAATCGCGCCCGACGCCGATCGGCCAGCTGGCCGGGGTGACGTCAATGGCGAGGTTTTCCTGAATCTCGTCGATGATTTCAAAGGTGTCGCGGCTCTCGCGGTCCATCTTGTTACAGAAGGTCAGGATCGGCAGGTCGCGCAGGCGGCAGACCTCGAACAGCTTCTGTGTCTGGCTTTCCACACCCTTGGCGCCGTCGATCACCATCACCGCCGCATCCACCGCTGTGAGCGTGCGATAGGTGTCCTCGGAGAAATCCGAGTGGCCGGGGGTGTCGACAAGATTGTAGCGGAAGTTGCCGTAATCAAACGACATCGCCGAGGCCGAGACGGAGATGCCGCGGTCCTTTTCCATCTGCATGAAGTCGGACCGCGTGCGCCGGGCCTCGCCCTTGGCGCGCACCTGACCGGCCATCTGGATGGCGCCACCATAAAGGAGAAACTTCTCGGTCAGCGTGGTCTTGCCCGCATCCGGGTGCGAAATGATCGCAAAGGTGCGGCGCCGCGCGATTTCCGGCGGCAGGTCTGGGCGGTTTTGAGCGGTGTCCAACATGGGGCTGGCCTTAGCCACAAAGCTGGAGCGAGGCAAGGAAAAGCGGTGTTCGGCCGTCCTGAAAGCGCGCGGTGATTAAGCCACTGACCCGGAGGATTATGCGCAGCCTGCGTAATTTGTCGGAACAAATCCAGTGTGCGCACGTTGTCTGCTCGAACACGGAATAAAACGAGAAAGGAGCATCCTCATGCCCAAGGACCAGACCGCCCCCTCGACCGATGATATTGCAGCTCAGATGGAAGTCCTGCGTTCGGACGTCTCCGCACTTACGCGTTCAGTGTCCGATCTTGCCAAGGATCGCGCAGGCAAGGCCCGCGATGCGGCGCAGGATACAGTCCGTGAGCAGACGCAAGCGATGTCTGACGGTGCTGCCCAGATGACGCGTCAGGCCGAAGACGCCGTGCGTGCCCAGCCGCTTGCGGCCACCGCCGTCGCCGCGGGGCTTGGGTTTGCGCTGGGTTACCTGAGCAACCGTCGCTGATCTGATGTTGAGGCTTCTTAGAACCAAGGCCCGGCGCGGTGCGCGCCGGGTTCTGTTTGCAACCTTGTGTGCGATCAGCGCGGCCGTGGGCGCGGGCTTTGCCTCCGCCGCTCTCTACTCTGCGCTCCTAGACTCCGGCCAGACGCATGCCATCGCCGGGCTGATCCTCGCCTGCCTGTGGTTCGGCTTTTCGGGCGTCTTTCTTCTGCTCAAAGCCGCTGTCGGTGACGAGGCGCACTATCCGCCTGAAACAGCGCAATCCGGGTCTCCGCACGTGGCGCACCCGAACGGACATACTGCCACCGCACCAACCGTGGCGGATGCGTTTATGGCTGGCATGAGTGAAGGGGCAGGGTTTGCCCGTTCTCAGACGCGCGGCACCGGCTGAAATTGTCGGGCTGCGCGCGCCCGCTTCTGCCTCAGCCCTGTACCTGACTCAACGCTGCGAGGCGCGTCTCAGCAAGGCCACGGCATCCGGCCGGGTTAGCATTTCGCGTTTGACGTCCAGACCGTAGTTCGCGCGCGATGCGTGAGGCCTGGACAGCCGAACGTGTCGCTGCCGCACATCCTCCGGCAGCACCGGCTTTGTCACGGCGTCCACAAACAGGGATTCCGCTGCGATTCCCTCGGCATAGATGATATAGTGGCGATCAAAGAGGATCTGGAAATAGTCGACATATCCGCCATCCTGCACTACGACCGTCTCGCCATTGACCAGATCCCGCGCGCGCAGCAAGAGTTCCGCGCGGCCTGTCCCAAGTTGATCTGACCGTTGATAGACCATCAGACGGTGATCCGGGCTGACGATCAGGTCGCGCGCATTGTTCAGCGCGCCCTTGCGGATCAGGATCGGAGCCATTTCGCCCACAGCCCGAACCGTTGTGCGTCCAATCCAGGTGATGGTCTGCGCGCCGCTGTCTCGTGTCAGGATTTGGTCTCCGGGGGTCAGCTCTTCGATCAGGCGCTGTTCTCCGGTGCTCATGCTGATCCGGGTGCCACGAGTGAAGGCGACGCAGGTCATTTGCGCCAGACGTTGCCGCACATTGTGTCGGCTTGCATTGACGAGACGATAACCCGTGCAGGGCATGAGCGGGGCCTGCGGTACCAGATAAATCTGCGAAATCAGCCCTTCGTTGTCGACCTCGACCAGAATGAGCGCATCTGTTGCAGCACCACGATCCGGCATCAGTGTCACGACACAATCGAGGAACAATGCCGCATCGGGCGTGCCAAGCGCAGAGTGCTCATGTACTGAAAAGCCGCCATCCACATGCGCTGCGAGCTCAAGTCGATCTGTCGTGGCGCCGGCCCCCAGCTCATAGATGTCATCCATGACCAGTTCATCAAGCACGCTGATCGGATCACCGGCGTTTGCTCCGATGTCCACGCAGAACTGCTCGGCTTGATAGGCCGGTAGGGACTGTATCGAGATGGCGTCGCGGTTCACGTCGAACCCCCTCTTTAGGTTTGCTCCGTTACGCGGATTGCACTTTGGTGCGGCCTCACTCTGCGCTTGTTTGAGTGAACACTAGGTTCACACTTGGGCGAGAGGCGGGCAGCTATGAGAAAAAAACGCGTTCCTGACGCCGTTGTCGTCTGGCAATGGGGCGCTCCGACTGGCAGTGTCCCGGCAATTCGCTGCAATACTGGAGAAGACTGTCATGGATCTCGGCATTCACGGAAAGCGCGCATTGGTATGCGCATCGAGCAAAGGGTTAGGTCTGGGCTGTGCAGAAGCATTGGCCGAGGCAGGTGTCGATCTGGTGATGAACGCGCGCGGCACGGAGGCGCTGGAGGCATCGGCCCAGCACATCCGTGACCGCTACGGCGTCAAGGTGGAGACCCAGGCAGGCGACGTGAGCAATGCTGATGATCGCGCCGAGTTGATCGACCGTGCCGCTGGTGTCGATATCCTGGTGACCAATGCGGGCGGCCCGCCGCCGGGTGTCTGGAGCGATTGGGAGCGTGACGACTTCATCCGCGCTCTTGATGCCAATATGCTCAGCCCCATCGCGCTGATGAAGGCGCTGATGCCGACGATGATCGAAGCGGGCTGGGGCCGTGTGGTCAATATCACCTCGCAATCGGTCAAGGCGCCGATCCCGGCTCTGGGCCTGTCGAATGCGGCGCGCACCGGCCTCACCGGCTATGTGGCGGGCACGTCGCGCCAGGTTGCCGCGAAAGGCGTGACCATCAACAACCTGCTGCCCGGTATCCACGCCACCGACCGCGCGGTATCTCTCGACACCGGCGTGGCCGAGGCCAAGGGCATCTCCATGGAGGAGGCGCAGGCGCAGCGCGCGGCCAGCATTCCCACGGGCCGCTATGGCACCCGGCAGGAGTTCGGTGCCGCCTGCGCCTTCCTCTGCTCGCAGCATGCAGGTTTCATTGTTGGCCAGAACATCCTGTTGGATGGCGGCGCCACCAACATGACGATCTGATCGCATGGCCGAGGCGTTTTCGCTGAAGGATCAGCTGTTTAATCTGGAAAAGACCCGCTATCTGGCGGGGCTTTTTTCCGCCGCCGACCCGGCGTTCGATGCGGCCGGTTTCGAGAGTGCCGTGATGGCCCGGTTGCTGGATCTGGAACTCAAGGAGCGGATCAACTGGCTCGCCGCGCAGCTCTCGGCCCATGTGCCGGGCGGGCTGACGCAGGTGGCGCCGGTGATTGTGGCGGCGTTGCCACCGCCGCTGGACCCGAACCTGCGAGATGATGATTTTGGTGACTTCATCTTTGCCCCGATCGGCGAATGGGTGGCGGCCCTGACCGAGGAGGAGGCGGATTTGCCCCTGGCGCTCGACCTGCTGGAGGCGATCACGCAGCGATTCTCGATGGAATATGCCATTCGCCCGCTGTTGAAACGCTGGCCGGAACCAGTGCTGGCCCGCGTCACCAAATGGGCCGCGCACGACAGCTATCACGTCCGCCGTCTCGCCAGTGAGGGCACCCGGCCGCGTCTGCCCTGGGGGCTGGCGGTGAACCTGCCGCTGGCGGCGCCGCTGCCGATCCTTGATCGGCTGCACGGCGACCCGACACGTTTTGTCACACGTTCCGTGGCCAATCACCTCAACGACATCGCCAAAAAGGACCCGCAGATCGTCATCGACCGGCTGACCGATTGGCAAGGGCAGGGGATGCAGGCGCAGAAAGAGCTGGACTGGATCACCTCGCACGCGCTGCGCGGGTTGGTGAAGGCGGGCGATCCACGGGCCTTGCGACTGTTGGGCTATGACCCGGATCTGGAGCTAACCGCGCGGTTGCAACTGCCCGCCAGCGTGCGCATCGGTGACAAGCTCACGCTGGGGGCTGACCTGCAGGGCGCGCAAGGGGCACGGGTGCTTGTGGACTATGCGCTGACCTTTCAGCGCGCCGGTGGCAAGACCTCAACCAAGGTCTTCAAGTGGAAGACCGGCAGACTTGGCGCGGGCGGCCTCAGCCTGCAGAAATCACATCCGCTGAAGGCGCAGGCCTCCACCTTCACCCTGCTTCCCGGCGCGCATCAGGTGACGCTGATGGTCAATGGGGTGCCGCGCGCCGAGGGCGAGGTGGAGCTCCTTGCCTGAGGCAAGCCGCCTTGATATCAGCGCCCGACGCCCGATGTTGTCACGGGACACAGGAATAAAGGCCCCGCAATGCCCCAGCAGATGACCCAATCCGCGCTGCCGCCCGCTCAGGCCGACGGCCATGAGGTGACGCCCCGGCTGGAGATCCGCAACATCCGCCGCTTCTTCGAGGGGCGCGCGGTGGTGGATGACGTCTCGCTGCGGGTGCTTCCGGGGCAGGTGACCTGTCTGCTCGGCCCTTCCGGCTGCGGCAAATCCACCACCCTGCGCATGGTCGCCGGGGTGGAGATGCAGGACGAGGGCGAGATCTATGTCGATGGTAAGCTGATCTGCGACACAGTGTTCCGGGTGCCGCCGGAGCGGCGCGAGATCGGCCTGATGTTTCAGGACTTTGCCCTGTTTCCGCACCTCAGCGTCGGTGACAACGTGGCCTTTGGCCTGAAAGGACCCAAGGAGCAGAAACGTGCACGGGCGCGCGAGCTTCTGGACCGGGTGGCGCTGGCGCAATACATCGACGATTATCCGCATCAGCTCTCGGGCGGTGAGCAACAGCGGGTGGCCTTGGCACGCGCCTTGGCACCCAGCCCCAAGATCATGCTGATGGATGAGCCGTTCTCCGGCCTCGACAACCGCCTGCGCGATGGCATCCGTGACGAGACGCTGAGCCTGTTGAAAGAAGAGGACACCGCTGTCCTGCTGGTCACCCATGAACCCGAAGAAGCCATGCGCATGGCGGATGAGATCGCGTTGATGCGCGACGGGCGCATCGTGCAGCAGGGCGCCCCCTACAACGTCTACACCCGCCCGGTGGACAAGGCGGCGGTGGCGTTCTTCTCCGACGTCAACATTCTACCAGCGCAGGTCAACGGTGCGCTGGCGGAAACCGCCTTTGGCCAGTTTCTCGCCCCCGGCGTGCCGGATGGGACGGATGTTGAAATCGTCTTTCGCCCACAGCACATCCGCATTGATTTCGACCGCAATGGCCGCGGTCCGGAAGCCACCAACAAGGAGGGCGTACCCGCCCGTGGCGTAGTCCAGCGCGCGCGCTTTCTCGGCAACGAGAGCCTGGTGGAGTTCCGCATGGACTTTGACGGCTCGGTGCTGAAGGCGACGGTGCCCAATGTCTTCTTGCCGGCGGAGGGACGCGCGATGTGGCTGACCGTGCCGCGTGATCGGTGTTTCGTCTTTCCACGGTGATCTTCCTCCGTCATGGTGACCTCGAAAATGACGGAGGTCGCGATGCTAGAGAACTATGAGATCCGCCCCCTGACACGGGATGAAATCGACACCGCTGTGGCCTGGGCCGCGGGCGAAGGCTGGAACCCCGGACTGCAGGACGCAGGCTGTTTCGCGGCGCAGGACCCGCAGGGCTTTTGGGGCGGCTTCCTTGCCGGCGAGATGATCGCCTGCATTTCTGTCGTGACCTATGGCGATGCCTTTGCGTTTCTTGGCTTCTACATCGTTGCGCCGGAGTATCGCGGTCAGGGCTATGGCCGTGCGCTGTGGACAAAGGCGCTGGAACATGCGGGCAATCGCACGGTGGGGCTTGATGGGGTGGTGGACCAGCAGGAGAACTACCGCCGCTCCGGCTTTGCCTTTGCGTGGCGCAACATCCGCTTTGGCGGCGTGCCGCGCGGACGGCTGAAAGTGTCGGACGCCTATACGCTGACCTGGCTTGATACGCCCTCGGCAGAGGTCACTGCGCTGGATGCGCGTGTCTTCCCGGCGCGACGGCCTGAGTTCTGGAAGGCGTGGTTCACCGCGCCGGGTCATGTCAGCATTGCGGTGCATTCCGACGGAGAAATGCAGGGGTTCGGCACTCTGCGGCGCTGCCGGAGTGGTGCCAAGATCGGCCCGCTGGTGGCCACCTCCCGCGCGGCAGCCCTGTCTGTGCTGGCGGGCCTGTTGAAGGACTGGCCCGAAGACGAAGAGGTCTTTCTGGACGTGCCGGAGCCCAATAGCTCGGCAATGGCGCTGGCCCGCGATCTGGGGCTGGAGCCGGTGTTCGAGACCGCGCGGATGTATCGGGGCAAGGCCCCGGAAGTGGCGCAAGACATGATCTACGGCGTGACCAGTTTCGAACTTGGGTAGGGTCTCGCCAGCATAAACGATCCGGGGAGAGGCCAACGGCGCGGGTTATGCGCCCTCCGGTCCCGTCTCGTAGGGGGAGTAGTCCTGCAGCCGCTTGCCTGGCTCATCCACGAACAATTCGGGCAATGCCTCGGCGGCCTCGATCAGATCAACCCGGAACACCCGGAAATCGCCACGCGTCTCGCACCAGGCGGTGAGGGTCCAGACCCGGCCCCAGTATTCCATATGCAGGGGGCGGATCACCCGCTCGGTCAGGGTGCCGTCGATGCGGCGATAGCGCAGCGCCAGTTTCTGGCGCGCCTTGATCGCGGCGCGCAGGGTCGGCATCTGGGCAAAGCCCCGCGCCACATCGGCAAAAGGATAGACCGCAAATTTCCACGCATCGGCCTCGGCCACGGTCTCGACGGGCAGCACTGCATCGACCTTGGCGGCGAGGCTCTCGGCGGCGGCCTTTAGCTCCGCATCGGCGGCTTCGGCAACGATCGCCATGCCGAGGTTCAGCGCCTCCAGCTCTGCCGGGGTCAGGGTCAGCGGGGGCAGGGTGATCGCCTCGCGCACCATGTAGCCGACGCCGCGCTCGCCCTCCACCGGCACGCCCGAGGCCACCAGCGTATCCATGTCGCGATAGATGGTGCGGGTGGAGACCTCGAGCCGCGCGGCCATGTCCTGCGCGCGGTGCAGCTTGCCATCGCGCAGGATCTGGATCAGTTCGAACAGGCGGTCTGTGCGGCGCATGGGTGGTCAGGCTCTCCGATGAGTTCCCCTGCATCGCCCGCAGCCCCGCCTGCGGTCAAGAGGTGACGGATGTCGGCTTCTAGGGTTCAAACACATGACCGGCGGCCGAAAGCTGTGCGCGTGCCTGATGTTCCTGTGCCGATGGCAGCAACAGATGTTCCCCGTCGAAGGTGCAGCAGACAAAGACGCCGATGCCATTGTCCGACAGCGGTGTGACCAGATCGCGAACAATCCCGACCGCGTCAAAGGCAAAGGGGCCGACGCTGCGCAAGCAACTCCAGCCCCGTTCGGCGGTGATATTATCGGGCACGCGGTCCTCCAGACAGATCAGCGTCAGCTCGTCCTCAGCCCGTGCCATGGCCGTAAAGCCCGGCCCGTCAAACCAGTCCGGCAGGGGCGCATCCGGTGCCAGCTGCGCCACCGCATAGCGCCCGGGCAACATGCGCAGGCGTATCTGGTTGGTCCGGCTCTGATCCTTTTGATCTCTATGGCCTGTCATCCGTGGTTCTCCTGTGATGGGGCACGCCGCCTGTGCTGCGGCGTGCCCCTCTGTCGCTAGCAGAGCCCGCGCTCGTTCCTATGGAGTGAATGTGTCGCAGGCCAATGGAACGGGCTATGAGATCACGCCATGGGAGGTGGCAAAGCCTCAGGCAGGGTGTCAGGCCGCCGCCATCATCCACAAGCGGGTTTCGTGCCGCAGCGCCACTGTCGCCGGGTCGATCATCCGCATCATGTCGGCGGTGCAGTCTGCTTGTGGGAACTTGGCTGCGGCCTCTCTGGCGGCGGTCATGTCGGACCAGATCACATAGTCCATCCAGCTGCCGTCCTCGCCTTTTGAGAGGCTGCGCGCCACAAACCCCGGCAGTCCGCGCACAAAATTCTCGGTCATTTGGCTTGCGGCCACATAGTCGGCATCGCTGACACCGGGGTTCAGCTTGAAAGTTACCACTTCGATCACGGCATTGCTCATCTGTCGTCTTCCTTGTCTTGACGGTTGCAATGCGCCTGTCCTAAAGCAGGGCAACTGACATAAACCTGTCAGTTGGGTGATCGGCCACGCGAAATAATACGATCAGGTCGGGTTTGGCGGTGCGGATTGCCTATGCCGCGCTTTGCACCGCAGCGCGCAGGGCCTATCACTCGGGACAGGACAACGTATTCTGGCGTCGCCCGCGAACCTCCGCGCGGCGCCCCGCTAAACGAAAGGCACTCCCCATGCTCAACAATATCGGCCTTCCCGGCATCCTCCTCATCGCCGTCGTGGTTCTGGTTCTCTTTGGTCGCGGCAAGATTTCCTCCTTGATGGGTGAAGTCGGCAAGGGCATCACCTCCTTCAAGAAAGGCATCAGCGAAGGCTCCAAGGAGCTGGAAGACGACGCCGCCGAAGATGCCAAGGATGTCACCCCGGCAGACGCCGAAAAAGACAAGGTATAATCCTCTATGTTCGATCTTGGCTGGACCGAGCTTCTGATCATCGGCGTTGTGGCCCTGATCGTGGTCGGGCCCAAGGATCTGCCCATGTTGTTCCGCAACGTGGGCCGGTTTGTGGGCAAGGCGCGCGGCATGGCCCGTGAATTCAGCCGCGCGATGGAAGACGCGGCCGAGGAAAGCGGCGTCAGTGACATCAAGAAGAGCTTCAAGACCGCGACCAACCCGATGGGCTCGGCGATGGACAGTGTCAAACAGGCCACCCGTGACCTGACCGACAGCATCGACCCGACGAAATTCGACGCCGACAGCGAGACCGGCAAACTGGCCGCCGAGCGGGCCGAGAGCGCCAAGAAGATCCAGGCCGCAACCGCGCGGGCCGCAGCAGAACGCAAGGCCAAAGAGGCCGCAGAGGCCATGGCCAAGGCGGAAGAGGCTGAAGCCGCGCTGACACCTGCCGCCGATACCGCCGCCGCGCCCTCGGCGTCTGACAGTGAGACCAAGGCATGAGCCAGACAGACGATCTTGACGATTCCGCAGCGCCGCTGATCGAGCATCTGGCGGAGCTGCGCACCCGGTTGATCCGGGCGGTGATGGCCTTTGCAGTGGGCATCATACTCGCGTTCATCGTGGCAGAGCCGATCCTGCAGTTCCTGGTGCAGCCCATCGAGGCCACCCTGCGCGAGCTGGGCGACCCCTCGCCGACGCTACAATATACCTCGCCGCAGGAGTATCTGTTCACGCTGTTCCGCATCTCCATGGTGTTCGGCTTTGCGCTGTCCTTCCCGGTGATCGGCTATCAGCTGTGGCGGTTTGTGGCGCCGGGGCTCTACAAGAACGAAAAGGGCGCCTTTCTGCCGTTCCTGATCGCCTCGCCCTTCATGTTCCTGCTGGGCGCGAGCTTTGCGCAATTTGTGGTGACACCGCTGGCGATGCAGTTCTTCCTCGGGTTTGCCGATGTCAGCTCTATCTTTGCCGGGCTGCTGTCGCAGGCCACCGGCGGCGATGTGCCCGGTGATGTGGCCGTGGTGCCTGAGACCTCCGAAGGGGTGAAGATCACCTTCTTCGGCAAGGTCAACGAGAGCCTTGATATCACGTTGAAATTCATCATGGCCTTTGGCCTGTGCTTCCAGCTGCCGGTGCTGTTGACCCTGATGGGCAAGGCCGGGCTGGTCAGCGCCGAAGGTCTCGGCGCGATGCGCAAATACGCGGTGGTGGCGATTCTGGTGCTGGCCGCCTTGGTGACCCCGCCGGATGTGATCACCCAGATCATCCTGTTTACCGTTGTGTATGGGCTCTATGAGGTGTCGATCTTCCTGGTGCGTCGGGTGGAACGCAAACGCGAGGCGCAATTGCGCGCCGAGGGCTTCTACGATGATGAGGTCGACGGCGAGTGATCCTCGCCGCTCTCCTCCGACCCTGAGATAAAAAAGGCGCGCCCCACGGGGCGCGCTTTTGCGTTGCTGAGGCTGCAGGTCGCGCCCCTTGCCGCTTGGCTCGGAACATGGTTTGTCATCGCTCAACTCGCGAAGGAAGGACCACAGAGATGGCACAGGATTTGGATCAGGACGCATTGAGCCGCATTGCAGACGCGTTGGAGCGCATGGCGCCGGCGCCACTGGCCACCCCGGATTTCGCCGCCGCGTCCGGCTTTGTCTGGCATGTGGGCCCGGACCGGCTGGAGCCGGTACCGCAGATCAACCGGGTGGAGCTGGACCTCTTGGTGGGGATCGAGCGTTCGCGCGACACGTTGCTTGAGAACACCCGCCGCTTCGCCGCCGGGCACGCGGCCAACAATGCGCTGCTGTGGGGCGCGCGCGGCATGGGGAAATCCTCGCTGGTGAAGGCGATCCACGGCACGCTGGCGTCCGAGTTTGGCGATCTCAAGCTGGTGGAGCTGCAACGCGAGGATCTGCCCTCGGTGGCGCGGCTGCTGAACCATCTGCGCGATGCGCCGCATCGGTTCATCCTTTACTGTGACGACCTGTCGTTCAGCCATGATGACCAGCATTACAAGAGCCTGAAGGCGGTGCTGGATGGCGGCATCGAGGGCCGGCCGGAGAATGTAGTGTTCTACGCCACCTCCAACCGCCGCCACCTGATGCCGCGCGACATGATCGAGAACGAGCGGTCATCGGCGATCAACCCGTCCGAGGCGGTGGAGGAGAAGGTCTCGCTGTCGGATCGCTTTGGTCTGTGGCTGGGCTTCCACCCCTGCAACCAGGACTCCTATCTGGCGATGATCGACGGCTATTGCGCCGCCTATGGCGTGGACGTGGACCCCGAGACCCTGCGCGCCGAGGCGATCGAATGGCAGGCCACTCGCGGTGCCCGCTCGGGCCGGGTGGCATGGCAGTTCTTCACCGATCTGGCCGGACGGCACGGCGTCACCCTGCGTTGATTGTGAGCTGACCGTGCGGTCAGGCGCACGCCGCAGCCCGGCAGGGCTGCGGCGCTTGGCCCAACGGGTTTGGTCGTCGCGGCAGCGGCGGCGGAACCGGGCGGGAGCGCTACGGGAGTGTGGTCTGGCCATCAGCGATCGGCTGCTGGGCTACTGATGGCAAGGAGCGGGTCGCGACATACACAGGCCCCGCGTTGCGGCCAGTCTCAGAGCGCTTGGCCCATCGGTGAGACATGCCCAACGCGAGACGCCCGCGTTCGTCGTATAGGTTGGAGAGGCGGGGGCGCTCCCGCCCGTCGCCCACGCGCTTGCGCGCGCGGCTCCCGTTGGGCCGGGCGCCGGACCTTGCGGTCCGGCGCGGCTGCTGTCGTCAGCGGCGGATTTACTGCAGGTAGGGCAGAGGATCGACGCTTTCGAAACCGTCACGCACCTCGAAGTGGACATAGGCCTCTTCTGCGCTGCCACGGAGCTGGGCGATGGATTGACCGCGATTGACGCGGTCGCCCTTCTTGACCTTGATGCTGTCAACATTGGCGTAAACCGACAGGAGGTTGCGGTCGTGGCGGATCACGATGATCGGGACCTTGTTTGAATCCTCCGTGATGGCGGCAACGGTGCCCGCCTCCGCCGCTTTTACAGCGCTGCCCGGCGCGGCTGAAATGTCGATGCCGTCGTTTTTGCCCTTCGAATAGGCGCGGACGATCTTGCCCGTCACCGGGTACGCCATGGCAGCCTGAGAGGCGCGCGTCGGCTGTTCGACCTTGACCGTCGGCTTGGGATCCGTGCGGGCCTCGGCGGCAGGTTTCACCTTTTCATCGGGCAGCGGTTGGGTGGCGCTGGGCGGCGTCGGCGTGCTGCTGCCCTGTCCGGGGGCGGTGACGGAGGTTTCGGTCTCTACGGCCGCGGGCACCGGCGCGTTTGGATCTTTCAGAGGGATCAGCAGGTACTGCCCTTCGCGGATCGCGAAATCGCTACCAAGGCCATTCCATTCCGCCAGAGACTTCACCGGGATCTGGTAGAGGCGGGCGATGGTATAGGCGGTCTCCCCACGCGTGACCTTGTGGCGTACGGGCTCGGGGCCACCCTGGACGCGCGTCGGCGCCGGTTTGGCCGGTGTGGTCTGCAGCGTGGTGGTGGTGACGGAGCCCGGATTGGGCGAACTTTCCGGCGCATTGTCGATGGCACTGCCAGCCAGCGAGGCAATATCGACTCCGCCAGGGGAGCGGTTGCCACCGCGTGCCGAAGTTTCGGGCGCACGGCGCGGCATCACCAGAACCTCACCGCGGCGCAGCTGATCGGCTGTCTCAACGCCATTGAACCGTGCCACTTCCACTGCGGGAAGGCCAACACGTCTCGCCAGATCGGCAACCGTGTCGCCATTGCGCGCCACGGCAACCTGATAGGAGGGGTAGGTGATCAGGCCGCGGGTGTCCGGCGCCGGGCGGGTCTCGGTCGCGGTCTGTGCGGCCTTGGTGGTGTTGAACGCGCCGATCTGACCACGCAGGTCATAATCCAGCGGCGCCGTACAGGCGGCGGCCACCAATGTCAGCGGCAGCAGCGCTGCCGGACGCAGGGATCTGGGGCGGAAGACCTTGCTGGGGCGGGTCATGTCTCTTGCTCTCCTCGAATGGTGTCCCCGTTCTGGCGGAGACTTGGACGGCAGCGTTCTGTTTTCATGCCCGGGCCTGTCCGGAAGACCGCTACAGCGCAACGGGGCTGCTGAGGGAATAGGACAGCTCAGGTGTCTTTTCCAAGCCCTTCCAGCAGAGGAACAAAGCGGACCGGGCGCAATTCATCATATTCCAGCCCATTTTCCATCTTACGCACACGAATGAGCGTTTGCACGGCATCAGATTGCCCAACCGGCACGACCATGATGCCGCCGACCTTCAATTGCGCCAGAAGTGGACCGGGCGGGTCTTCGGCAGCGGCCGTCACGATGATTCGATCAAAGGGTGCCTGATCCGGCATGCCATGGCTGCCATCGCCGACCATCGAGGTGATATTGGCAAGCCCGAGCCGCTGGAACACCTGCCGCGCCTCCTGCACCAGCCGGCCATGGCGATCCACGGTATAGACCCGGCGCGCAAGCTTGGCGAGCACGGCGGCCTGATAGCCTGACCCGGTACCGACTTCGAGCACGGTGTCGCGGGCGTTGACCTGCAGGGCCTGGGTCATCAGCCCCACCACGGAGGGCTGAGAAATAGTCTGACCACAGGCGATCGGCAGTGGCACGTCCTCATAGGCCCGTTCGGAAAAGAAGCCGCGCAGGAACAATCCGCGATCTATCGCTTCCATCGCTTCGAGCACCGTCGACTCCGTCACCCCGCGTGAGCGCAGGGCGAATAGAAACTGCATCTTGGTTTCAGCGTCCAGGCCACTCATTCGATCGCCTTCAGGGCCTCCAGCGTGTCATGCGCCGTAAGATCCGCCCGCATCGGTGTGACAGAGATGAAGCCCGCAAGGTTTGCCGCCGCATCGGTGCCGGGTGCGGTTGTGACCTGCTGGTCACCGCCCTTGACCCAGATGAAGCGCTTGCCGTTGGGCGAGAACTGCTCTTGCGCCGAGAACCGCTTGCCCTCGCGGCAGCCCTGCGTGGTGACGCGCGTGCCTTTGACATCGGAGGCGGCAACCGGGGGGAAGTTGATGTTGTAGAACAGGCCGTAGGGCTGATCGTTTGCAGGCTGCGCGGCCAGCAGCTTGCGGACCACCTCGGCACCATGCTGACGCGCGGCTTCAAACGGATTGTCCAGATCGCGGTTCTCACTGCCGAAATACTGCGACAGCGCCATCGCGGGCACGCCTTGCAACGCGCCTTCCATGGCTCCGCCGAGGGTGCCGGAATAAAGCGCGTTTTCGGCGGAGTTGTTACCGCGGTTCACGCCCGACAGCACCAGATCGGGGCGATGGTCCTTCATGACCACATGCAGGGCCGCCAATACGCAGTCCGCCGGCGATCCTTCGGCGGCGAAACGGCGCGGGCCCAGTTCCGACAGGATGGAGGGATGCGTGTAGCTGATGCAATGGCCAACGCCGGATTGCTCGAAGGCGGGCGCGACGGTCCAGACCTCGCCGTCAGATCCGGCAAGATCGGCGGCGATCGCTTCCAGCACGGCCAGTCCGGGTGCGCTGATGCCGTCGTCGTTGGTGACCAGAATGCGCATTGTGACCCCTTGCGTATATTTTGTATTTTCTGCGGCGTTTTTGTCCGTTTTGGGCTGCTTGCACAGCCCTTCGGGCTGGCCCCTGAATAGGCGGCAGGGGGCGGCAGGGCAAGGTTTTTGCCCGGATTCTCAGCTGGGGAGAGGGGACTGTGTGACCAAATCGCCCGTTTTGTCGCGATCAGGGCATGGGGCCGGGGCGCGGCCTCATGCCCTGAGTGCTCTGAGCCGGAAAATCCGACCCCCGGTGATCTCAGTCCGCGAGGATCTGCGGCAGCAGCTCCGCTGCAGCCTCCGTTGGCGAGGTCAGCGCATCACGATCTTCACCGGGGAAGAACCGGGCGCGCAGGGCGGTTGGCATCGGCGGCGGTGTCAGCAGGCGCACGGAGGGGCCGGTGCGCGCCGTCTCCGCCTGCCAGCTGCGGGCAAGCGCGATCTGAGCCGCCTTGGTCGCGCCATATGCGCCAAAGAACTTTTCGCCCGCGCGTGCATCGTCAAAGAACACGGCGCGACCGGATTGACCCAGAAGCGGGGCAATATAGGGGATCAGCACCGACGGGGCGCTGGCATTGATGTCGACCGATTTCTTCCAGTCCTTGGCCGCGACGTGATGCGCAGGGCTGAGAGGGGCGGCATGAATGGCGCTGTGGAGCCAGAGATCCAGCTTGCCCCAGCGATCAAAGATGCCACGACAGAGGGTCGCCATCGCCTCGGGTACGGTGATGTCCATCGGCGCAAGGGTGGCAGAGCCGCCAGACGCCTTGATGCGGTCGTCCAGCTCTTCGAGCGCGCCCGTGGTCCGGGCGACGGCAATGATGTGATGAGTGGGCGCAAGCGCCTCGGCCAGAGCGGCGCCAAGGCCCCGCGAGGCCCCGGTGATAAGGGCGAGTTTTTCGGTCATGGGCGCCTACATGCTGCGCGGTTGCGCCGGGGTCAAGCCCCGCGACATCTGCGGGGGGATCGCTGCGACGAGATGCGCACTCAGTTGGTGAAGATCGGCAACCGTCCGACTTCGCCGCCGCGTTCGATCAACAGCCCCTCGACATCAATGCCGACGATACGCCCGATCGGCAGCCGTTCACCGGTCTTGACCGTTTTGATGCGACCTGAGGCCAGGCGCACCATGCCCTGCATGTCGTTTGGTGTCCCGAACAGGCCGATCAGAGAGAGGTTACGGTCGGGCAGCGCGTTCTTCTCGGTGGCGAGGGCTTCTGCGGTTGCAGTTTGAGAGTTGGCCATGTCGGCTCCAGCACCCGTGCCCGGACCGGCGAACCGGTGACCGAACAGGCGGGAATGTCATATGTGAGTGGTGTGTCGCGTGAGTGTGCGGCGCTGGTATCAGCACGCGTGGACCGGCGGAAGCGGGGGCAGGGGCGCCCCGGCGGTGCGCAGCCGACGCCAGGCGGCTCAATGCGCAGAACAACGCCTGTTCTCAGGCGTCATACACCAGAGAGGCAAGATCGTGCCCATAGGCGTGCAGGAAGACCAGCAGTTCTTCGAGATCGAGACCCAGCTCCTGCATCCGGGCGAGATCATGATTGACCTCGGACACCTGCAGCTCCGGATATTGCCCCTCGGGGCGCATGTGCAGCATGCAGGCCAGCGGGCCGCCGCTCTCGGGCGGGATCTGGTTCGACAGCCACGCGGGTTGGCTGCCCATGCTCTCACCCTCGCGCAGCTCAAACAGGTCAAGATATTCGTCAAAGACGTCTTCGCTGACACCGGCCCAGGTGCCGAGGATGAACTCCTCACCGCGCGAATCCGCAAGCGGAATGGCCAGCACCGCACGCAGGAACCGCAGGCTTCCGAAGCGGCAGAAATCCTCGGTCAGCACATCGCCTTCTGAGACAAAGATGGCGGTGTTGTCCTGCACCTGCAGATCCGCCGGCACGATGTCGGGCCGGTCGCAGGAGAGGCTGAGGAGCTGAGCAAAGGTCCCGCCGCAGCAGCGGCACTGACGCGAAGAACTCAGCATACGGGCAAGATGCGCGTCCAAGAAGGCGCCCCTTTCGAAAATCAAATAGAGAAAGGCGCTGACCTGTGCGGGTCAGCGCCATTGGCGGTGTTTGCGCCGCTCCATTACGCCTGTTGAGCGCAAAGTGCAATCGCTGAGCATGGTGCGCCACTCAGGTCGCAGCCCCTGTTTGGGCTATGACCCGCGATCTGCCCGATCAGCTGGCCAGCGTGGCGCCGTTCCAGGATTTGCCCGCATCGGGCATGTCCTTGATTTTCTTGCTGACGCGGCTGCTGCCCTCAAGCGTGTTCAGGTAGTCCTCGCTGACCGATCCGGTGACATACTGACCGTCAAAGCAGGAGCAATCGAACTGCTCGATCTCTGAATTGCCTTCCTTGGCGGCCCAGACCAGATCCTCAAGTTTCTGGTAGAACAGGGCGTCGGCGCCCAGTTCCTCGCGAATCTCCTCGAGGTTCAGCCCATTGGCAATCAGCTCGTGTTTCGTCGGCATGTCGATGCCATAGACATTGGGGTGTTTCACCGGCGGCGAGGCGGAAGCGATGTAGACCTTCTTGGCGCCAGCCTCGCGGCACATCTGTACGATCTTCTTGATCGTGTTGCCGCGTACGATCGAGTCATCGATCAGCAGGATATTGCGATCCTTCATCTCCAGCGGAATGGCGTTCAGCTTGCGCCGGACCGATTTTTGCCGCTCTTCCTGACCGGGCATGATGAAGGTCCGGCCGACGTAGCGGTTTTTCACCAGCGCCTCGCGGTAACGGATGCCGAGCGAGTTGGAGACCTCCAGCGCAACGGGGCGGGCACTGTCGGGCACCGGAATGACGGCGTCGATATCGAGACCGGAGTCGGCGATCTGCTTTGCCAGCGCTTCGCCCATGCGGATCTGTGTCTTGTAGACCGAAATCCCGTCCAGCATGGAATCGGGGCGGGCCAGATAGACATATTCGAAAATACAGGGCGTCAGCTTGCCTTCGACCGCCTGGAACTCATGCTTGTTGCCCTCCAGATCCACCAGAATCGCTTCGCCGGGTTTCAGGTCACGGAGTTTCTTGAACCCGTTGATGCCAAAAGCCACGTCTTCGGAGGCAAAGGCATAATCATCCCCGTCGCCTTCTGCGTCGCGTTGGGCCACCGACAGAGGGCGGATGCCGTGCGGGTCGCGGAAGGCGAGCATGCCAACACCGGCAATCAGGCAGATCACGGAATAGGCGCCCTGCACGCGCTCCATCGTCATCTTCACCCCGGCAAAGATGTTGCGGATCGGATCGGCGTTGCCGTTGACCTTGATCGCGTCTGCCACCTTGTCGGCGAGCACGTTCAGCAGGATCTCGGAATCCGAGGTGGTGCGCAGGTGGCGGCTGTATTTGCCGGTGACCTTGGCGCGCTGTTGCTCGGTATTGGTGATATTGCCGTTGTGCACCAGATAGATGCCATAAGGCGCGTTCACAAAGAACGGCTGCGCTTCGGCTGCAGAGAGCGACCCGGCAGTGGGGTAGCGCACATGGCCCATGCCAACACGACCCTGCAGGGTTTCGGCATCCTTTGCGCCGAACACATCCTTGACCAGACCGTTGGCTTTGCGTTCGCGGAAGAACCCGTCGCCGTAGGTGACGATGCCTGACGCATCCTGGCCACGGTGCTGAAGCATCAGCAACCCGTCATAGAGTTCCGCAAACACTTGTTCGGTTCTGCTTGCGATGCCCAAGATACCGCACATGGCGAGGCTCCAATATAATCGTTCGTTTTGCTTACAGCCCGGAGGCTGTGGCGACAGAGGCCGCGACGGGAACGTCACAGGCCAGGACCGCGGTGCGATGCGCCGGGTCATGATGTAGAAGGTTTCTCGTGAACGGGAAGGCGGAGCCAGTGGGGCGCAGCGCGGCGGTAACGCGGGCTGCACTGCGGCTGTTGGGTGCCAGAAGGGCAGATCCTGCAACACGCGAGGGGCGGCGCAGGTCAGCTGAGTACCGGGTCAACACAGCGGGTTTGGCTCCGAATCCTGTCGAACAGTGACGGCCCTCACATAGGCTGTCTCGCGGGCAATGTCATCAAAGGATCACAAAGTCGCGCAGATCCGGGCAGGATTTCCGACCTGAGGCGGCCCGTGGCGCGCTGGCGCGCAATCAGAACGTGAAGGGAGGTGTCCGTGGCGGCTGTTCGATCACGCGGCGTAGCGGCCAAACAGCAGGTCGATGGGGTCAAAGGCGGGCAGCGGCGCCGCATCAAGACCGAGGAATGCGGCATCATCGCCGTCCTCGTCCGAGGTCACTTCGACCGCGATCTCGCATGCGCTGTGATCTTCGCGACCCGCAGCCACGATCTGGCGCGCCTCGGTGAACGACAGCAGGCTGTAGAACCCGTCGTCTTCTGGCTCTCCGGCGTTCAGCACCAGGCCACCTTCGGTCCACAGCAGTTCTTCTTCGGCGCATCCGATGTGGATCCGGGCGAGGCGCTGGGGCAGGGCGGTGCTGATGCCATTGTGGCCGATCAGGGCCACCAGCTTCACGGTCACAACCGGAAGGTCAAAGAGATCGAGAGCAATATCGCCCGAGACCGCCACAACCGCATCGGAGGGCAGCTCAAGGGCTGCGTCATTGCCAAGCGCGCCGACTGGTACATGCACCATCGCAGTGAGGCGCGGCACGGAATGACGAATGGTCACCACCTCGCGCTGGCCGCCGTCAAAGGTTTGCACCATGTCACCTGGTCGCAGGGCACGGGCTTGTTTAAAGCCGCATTCGGTCTCGATCAGGGTGCCGGGCAGCACACCGCCCTGTTGTGGACGGGAGCGGGCGGCGGCCTGATCCTCTGCGTCGTGCAAACGCAGGTCCAGAAGCAGGTCAACCGGCTGATAGTCTGTAAACGCGGTGGTGTGATCCAGCAGCATGTCCAAATGTCCCTTCTGAGAGCGGCGAGGCTTTTTGCCTTCGTTGATCTCAATTGGCCCCCGAATTGGGACAAGAATGGGGCAGGCTTGGGACAGTTTCGGTACCGAAGCGGGTTTGAGGTGCGAAAAACACAGTCATTCCCAAAGGTTAACGGCCTTACTGGTGCAAATTAAGGAGTTGTTAAGGATATTCGCAAGTTTTTCACACAGCCACGGCGGGACGCAGAATCGATTCTTCAAGGGGGAGCAATCGGGCAGTTTCTGCAAAATTCTGTGAATATCCGGGCTCGGGCCCGGGATCGCTCTGCGGATACGCGCTGGCATCGCGCCGCACGAAAAAGGGCGCCCGATGAGGGCGCCCCGTTTTAATCTCGTATGTGTGGGACCGTCAGCCTTCGCAGGACGAGATCAGGTCTTCGTATTTCTGAGTAACCCAGCCAAGCGCTTGCTCGGGGTTCTGTTCCTCGACCTTGCCGATCACCTGGTTGAACACTGCGGCAGAGCGGCTCTCGTCGACCATGGTAAAGCTCTGACCGGTCATCACCACATTATAGACGAAGAAGGCGATCACCACGAGGAGGATGCCGCGCAGGACGCCAAAGAAGAACCCGGCCCCCTGATCAAGCCCCCCCAGTGCCGAGCGCTGGATCAGACCCGCCAGCAGTGGCGTGAAGAAAGAGACGATGATCAATGCGATCGCGAAGACCGCAAAGAACGCCGCGATCAGCGACAATTCGCAACTGTCGGCGATGAACTCACCCACCACCGGGATCTCCGCCATGAGCGGTTCTGCCTGGGGGGCGAACATATAAGCCAGCACACCTGCCGCAACCCATCCGATGATGGCCATGACTTCGCGTACAAAGCCGCGCGCATAGGCGAGTAGTGCCGAAACTACGATGACCAGCGCTACCGCGCCGTCGATAATGGTGAAACCTTCCATGTCCCTCGCCTGTTTGCCCGCGAAAAATACCTTGAGTGGCCTTTTAGCCTGCTCCGAAATATTCGCCAACAAATCCTGTGAGGTCAGAGGCCGGGCGCAGGGTCAGGCCGGGGACGGATACGGATTTGCCGCCACTCGGAGCGATCGACGCCGTGAAACCAAGTTTTTGCGCTTCTTTCAACCGGTTTTCCGTCTGAGGGGCCGGTCTGAGGGCACCGGACAGAGATATTTCGCCAAAAATCACCGTATCGGAGGGAAGTGCCGTGTCCTCACGCGCGCTCAACAGTGCGGCGGCCACTGCAAGGTCGGCTGCGGGTTCGGTGATTTTCATGCCACCGGCGACGTTGAGATAGACGTCGAGCCCGGCAAAGGGAATGCCGCAGCGCGCCTCCAGCACCGCCAGGATCATCGCAAGACGTGAGCTGTCCCAGCCCACCACGGCGCGACGCGGTTGTGAATGGGGTGAGGGCGCCACCAGCGCCTGCATCTCCACCAGTACCGGGCGGGTGCCCTCGATGCCGGCAAAGACCACCGACCCGGGCGAGGGTTGACCGCGTTCCGACAGAAACAGCGCCGAGGGGTTGAGCACCTGCGCCAGCCCGGCGCCGGTCATCTCGAACACGCCGATTTCATCGGCGGGACCAAAGCGGTTTTTCACTGCCCGCAGGATGCGGAACTGATGGCCGCGCTCGCCCTCGAAGTAGAGCACCGTGTCGACCATATGCTCCACCACGCGGGGGCCGGCGATCTGGCCCTCCTTGGTGACGTGACCAACCATGACGATGGACACCCCATTTGCCTTGGCGAATGTGGTCAGCTCATGCGCGGCGGCACGCACCTGGCTGACGGAGCCCGGCGCGCTGTCGACATTGTCGGCCCACATGGTCTGGATGGAGTCGATGATTGCCAGCTGCGGCTTTTCCGCCTCCAGCGTGGTCAGGATATCGCGCAGATTGGTTTCCGCCGCCAGTTTCACCGGCGCGTCGGCCAGCCCCAACCGTTGCGCCCGCATGCGCACCTGGGCGGAGGCTTCCTCGCCCGAGACATAGATGGTTTTCAGCCCCGCATGGGCAAACTGCGCCGCCGCCTGCAGCAGCAGCGTTGACTTGCCGATGCCGGGATCACCGCCGACGAGGATCGCCGAGGCCTCCACCAGCCCGCCACCCAGCACCCGGTCCAGTTCTGCGACGCCACAATGGGTGCGCGGCGGCGGGGTTTCCTGGGTGGCCAGATTAGTAAGCGGCACCCGCTTGCCCCGCATCGCTCCGAGAGATTTCTTGGCAGGCCCTGCGGAGGTCAGCCCCTTATCCTCGGAGATCGAGTTCCATTCGCCACAGCCCTCGCAGCGACCGGACCATTTCGAATAAGAGGCCCCACACGCGGAGCAGGAGAAAGATGTCTTTGCCATGGGGGGAGATGTGGCAGATGTTTCCGATTTGTTCAAGTGGGTGTTGGATGCGTTTTCTGACCGGACATATCCCGAGCGCGGTCTGGGGAGGGCCGGGGGCGAGGCCCCTCCGTCGCATCCGCAAGGGGGCGCTCCCGCCAGTCGGGCGATCATCCAGAGATGATCTGCTCCTGTTGGGCCCGGCGCAGCTGCGCTGCGCGGTGACACCAGCAGCGTGTCGGTTGGCGATGGGCAAGGAAAGGATCTGCTGAGAAGCGGTTCAGGGGCAGGTCTGCCCTGAACGCGCCATCGCCAGTGTAAGGGTACGTCGCAAGCGCCTCAATGATCTGCGACCGCGCGTGCGCGCGGCGGCCCATGGGCCGTCATTGACCCGCTGGCGACGCGCGGCGGATCTGGCGTTCGGTCAAGATCGACAGGGTAATCGAGGCGAGAATACAGGCGGTGAAAAGATAGAGCCCCCAGGCGGTTTCGATCGTGGCGTAGCCGATGCCCTTTGCCAGAGTGATATAGAGCGCAATCAGGAAGACATCCGCCATGGCGAGTTTTCCGAGGACGGAGAGCGCCGGCAGACTGCGCGCATCCAGCAGGCGGAACTGGACCAGCGCCAGGCCGATGGTTTTGAGGTAGGGCGCGAAGAGTGCAAATGCGGTGACAGTGAGCGCCAGAGCGACATCGCTGCCCCAGAGGCTCTGCAGGCCGGTGATGACGGAGATTTCGCTGAGGCCGAAGATCGGCAAGATTCCTGCCCGCATCAGAGGGGCAAACCAGGCGATCGGATAGAGGATCAGCAAAGAAAGGGTGGCGAGGCGGAGCAGAAGAGGTGCTTTTTCTCGCGCGCTGCTCGCCGTCATGGAAGCCGACACTTCAATCCCTCCGTATCAAAGTTGCTTTTTTCGTCAGATCGCGATGCGAGAATACGCTCGGCGACGATGATGGCGGTTTCTGTCTTTGTGCAGGGGCGTTTTTCGGGTTCTGCCACCATGTTGTTGTAGATCCAAAGACCCATGATACCTACTCCAATTGTTAGACCCACGCCGACCAAATATGCGCGGGGGCGGGTGCCAGCCCCTGTGTGAGACGTGCTTATCGGAGGCGCGTCGTCTGGGGGATCAGTTCGCTCTTTTGGCTTGGGGGCCGATGGGTCGTTGCGCAAACATGAGCCGATCGCTGCCGCGACTAGAATGCTTGCGAAAGTGAACAAAACCGATTTGGTGCTATAGGCGTTGCTCAGCACGTCCTGAGCGCCCTCTACGAAAACAAGCGCAATGCCCGTCAGAAGATAAACCGTGCCTGCAATGGCAAGAGCGAAGAATGCAAATGAAACTCCGCGTGCGTGACGCGCGAGACCCGCGAGCCCGATAAGTCCCCAGACCAATTGGCTGAATGCGGCAAACAGGGCCAAGTAGACCCAGACGATCACTTCAACAATGGGGGAGAAAATCGGTGCAAGCACCGGTGTCAGAATTTCTGCGACCAGACTGGCGAAGGCGGCAAATAGGCTCAGAATGCCTTCGACAATCGGGGCCAATACGGCAGCGAGCATATCGCTGAGCAATACGTTTAAATTCATAAAAATCACTCTTTAAAAAACAGGGAAAATACCCCTCTAGCGCACCGCTTCGATCGGCCCCTCCGCACTGCCGGAGATGAATTGCTCCACGTAAGGGTCGCCCGACTGATCCATCTCCGCAACCGGGCCGGTCCAGCGGATCTTGCCGCCGTGCAGCATGGCGACATTGTCGGCAATGGCGCGCACAGAGGTCATGTCGTGGGTGATGGTCATGGCGGTGGCGCCCATCTCCACGACGATCTCACGGATCAGGTCGTTGATGACGCCTGACATGATCGGGTCCAGCCCGGTGGTGGGCTCGTCGAAAAAGATAATCTCTGGCTCGGCGGCAATGGCGCGGGCAAGGCCGACACGTTTTTGCATGCCGCCGGACAGTTCGGCGGGCAGGCGGTCGGCGACATCGGCCTTGAGACCGACACGGCGCAGTTTCTCGATGGCGATCTCGCGGGCCTCGTCCTTGGGGCGCGCGAGGCTACCACGCAGCAGCCGAAAGGCGACATTTTGCCAAACCGGGAGTGAGTCAAACAGCGCGCCGCCTTGAAACAACATGCCGAAGCGAGACAGGAAGGCATCACGATCACCCTGGCCAACGGGCTTACCATCCACCCGGATCTCGCCCGTGTCCGGCTCGATCAGGCCAAGGATGCATTTCAGCGCCACTGATTTGCCGGTGCCGGAGCCACCGATGATCACCGTTGAGGACCCCTTTGCCACATCGAGGTCAACACCACGCAGCACCGCGTTCGAGCCAAAGGCCTTGGCGACCTGGCGCATTTCAATCATCGGTTGGGTCATAGCGAGAAAAACACCCCGGTCAGCACAAAGTTGGCGGCGAGGATCAGCACGGCGGCGGCCTCGACCGAGCTTTTGGTGGCCTGTCCCACGCCCTGCGCGCCGCGGCCCGACTGCATGCCGTAGTAGCAGCCCATGAGGGCGGCGATGGTGCCGAAGGCCGCGCCCTTGACCAAGCTCGAGACGATATCGCGCAGTTCGAGGAAATCGACGGTGTTCTTGAGGTAGGCGGCGGCGTTGAAGTCAAGCGTCTCGGTGGCCACCACATAGCCGCCCATGATGCCGATGATATCGCCGACACCCACCAGCACCGGCACGGTGATCAGGGCTGCCAGCACACGCGGGGCGACGAGGTATTTCATCGGGTTGGTAGAGAGCGTTACCAGCGCGTCGATCTGCTCGGTCACCTTCATGGTGGCGATTTCGGCGGCAATCGACGAGGTCACCCGCGCCGCGATCATCAGGCCCACCAGCACCGGGCCGAGTTCGCGCACCATGCCGATGGCGACGATCTGCGGCACCACGGCTTCGGCGTTGAAACGTGCGCCACCTGCGTAGATCTGCAGCGCCAGCGCGCCGCCGGTGAAGATCGCGGTCAGCGCCACCACGGGCAGGGACAGCCACCCGACCTGCAGCAAAGCCAGCAGGAACTCGCGCGGATAAAACGGCGGGCGCATCATGTGGCTGAAAGTCGAGGCGGCAAAGCGGGTGATCCGCCCGAGGGCGGCGAGGCGGCCCAGCGACGTGCGGCCGATCATCCCAAGGGCAGAGGCGGGGGTCATGCGCTGTAGGTCCTCGCATAGCGGTTGCCAAGCGAGGTCAGCACCTCGTAGCCGATGGTATCGGCGGCATTGGCCAGCACATCTACCGTTTGCGCCTCATTCATCAGGCTCAGGTAAGGCGGCACCTCGTTGAGCTCGGTGACGTCGACGGTGATCAGATCCATCGAGATACGGCCCACCACGGGACAGGGGGTGGAACCCGCATAGGCCATGATGCCCTGTCGCTGAAAGGCGCGGTGCAGACCGTCGGCGTATCCGGCGGCCAGCGTGGCGATGCGGGTGTCGCGCTGTGCGATCCAGGTGTTGCCGTAGCCGACGCTTTCGCCGGGGGCGAGGTCGCGGGTCTGGATCACCGGCACTTCCAGCTCGACCACCGGCAGCGCGTCACTATAGGGCGCACCGCCATAAAGGCCGATGCCTGGGCGGCAGAGGTCAAAGTGATAATCGCGGCCCAAGAGCAGCCCGCCGGTGGCGGCGAGAGAACGGGGCAGGTTCAGCCCCTCGGTCATCTCGATGAAGTTCTTGAGCTGATAGGGGTTCATGCCGTGGCCGGGCTCGTCCGAACAGGCCAGATGCGACATCAAGAGGACCGGGTTTTGATCCAGCGCGATATCGCGCACCGCCATCCATTCAGCGGCCTCCATACCCAGCCGGTTCATGCCGCTGTCGAGCTGCACGCCAAAGGGATGGCCCGGAAGCGCCTCGAAATGGCGCAGCATCTGGTCCAGCGAGTTGAGCATCGGCGTCAGCTGAAAGTCCCGCAGCAGCTTGGCGTCGCCCTCCATATGGCCGGAAAACACCGAGATCCCCGGACCGGGGCCTATCGCGCGGCGCAGGGCGATGCCTTCCTCCGCGATGGCGACAAAGAAGTTGCGGGCCCCAGCCTGTGCCAGCGCCTTGCCGACGCGGCCTGCTTCGAGACCATAGCCATTCGCCTTGACCACCGCTGCGGTCTCGCAGCCGGTCTTGGCATCCAGATTGCGCCAGTTGATCGCAAGCGCATCCAGGTTGATTTTCAAACGTGCCGTACTCATGCGTCGTTCATGACATGGAGGCCACCGGGGTCAAGGGGGAAACCGCAGCGGTGTGGCTTTGGGCGGGCTGTTGCGCTGTGTTTGCGGGCGCGGAGGGGGCGCTGCCCCCGGCCCGATGGGCCTCCCCCGAGATATTTTTGAAAAGATGAAGGGGAGGGCAGAGGCCCCGGAGCGGCCTTGCGCTCAGTAGCCGTCGGGCTGCTGTTGCCAGGATTTGGCAAGGTTGCCGAAGCGGGTGAACTGCGCCTCGAACGACAACTCCACCGTGCCGATGGGGCCGTGACGCTGTTTGCCGACGATGACTTCGGCCTTGGCGTGCAGGCGCTCCATCGCTTGTTTCCACTCTTCCATCTTGTCGAGTTCGTGATCGCCGGGCTTTTCGCGTTCCTTGTAGTATTCCTCGCGGAACACGAACATCACCACGTCCGCATCCTGTTCGATCGAGCCCGATTCCCGCAGGTCCGAAAGCTGCGGGCGTTTATCGTCGCGGCTTTCCACCTGACGCGACAGCTGCGAGAGGGCGACCACGGGGATGTTCAGCTCCTTGGCGATGGCTTTCATGCCCATGGAGATCTCGGCAATCTCGTTTACCCGGTTTTCGGCCATGCCGCGGCAGAGCTGCAGATAGTCGATCACCAGAAGGTCAAGCCCATGGGTCCGCTTCAGGCGCCGGGCGCGGGCGGCCAACTGCGAGATCGGGATCGCTGGCGTGTCGTCGATGAAGAGCGGGCAGCTTTCGAGGTCCTTGGCGGCCTGCACGAAGCGGCGGAACTCCTCTTCGGTCATGTCACCCTGACGGATCTTGTGGCTGGAGATTTCCGAGGCTTCGGCGAGGATCCGGCCTGCCAGCTGTTCGGCTGACATCTCCAGGCTGAAGAAGCCGACGACGCCGCCATCGAGTGCGCCTTCGCTGCCATCCGGTTTCAGCCCGCGTTTATAAGCCTTGGCGACATTGAAGGCGATGTTGGTGGCGAGCGAGGTTTTCCCCATCGAGGGACGTCCGGCAAGGATCAGCAGGTCCGAGGGGTGCAGGCCACCAAGCTGCTTGTCGAGATCATCCAGCCCGGTGGAGATCCCGGCCATGCCGCCGCCGCGCTGATAGGCCTCGTTGGTGACATTCACCGCCTCGGTCACCGCGCGCAAGAAGGATTTGAAGCCCTGTTCGGTCTGGCCCTGTTCGGCCAGCGAATAGAGCTGCTGTTCCGCCTCAACGATCTGTTCCTTGGGTTCCGAGGCGACATCGACCCGGCGTGCCTTGTCGGCGATGGTCTGGCCGAGGGCAATCAGCTCGCGCCGGATCGCCAGATCATAGATCATCTGCGCATAGTCGCGCACCGCAAAGGCCGAGATCGAGGCCGAGGCCAGTTTGGCCAGATAGGCCGGCCCACCCAGTTCGCGCAGCCCTTGGTCGTCCTCCATGAAGGCCTTGAGCGTCACCGGCGAGGCCAGCGCGTTCTTGGAAATCCGCGCCGCCGCCACCTCGTAGATCCGGGCGTGCACGGGATCGTAGAAATGCGAGGAATTGATGATCGAGGCGACCTTGTCGTAGACGTCATTGTTGGTGAGAATTGCCCCCAGCAACTGCTGTTCCGCCTCGACGGAGTGGGGCAATTCCGATGCCTGTGCTTCACCTGCCGTGCCGCTGGAGTCTGGTGACGCGGGCGGCTGTGGATCGCCGTTAAAGGAGGTGATCTCGTTCATGTCTGCTCTCTTGTGATAGGCTCGTGTTCTACGCTGGAACCGGACCTGATTTCCATCTGGAAATCCCTGTGGATGAATTGAGGATAACCGCAGAGACGGATGTGGGCAATTTTTCGAAACGTCGGATTATGCCTCAACAGCTTCTTCATATGGTGTGCGGTTGGGGTGGCAGCCACATGATATGGAAAAGGCCGCTCCGATTCGGGGCGGCCTTTTCCACAGAAATCCGTAGCCTTGGGGGTGAAGTTTTCCTCAGGCTTTCTTGTTTGCGTCCTGCCAGCCGCGCGGATCGCGCAGGAATTTCTCTACTTCATCAAGGGTTTGTGTGCTGAAGCTCGCTTGCGCGCGGGCCTCTGCCAACACATCCCACCAGGTGCACAGGTGGTGCAGTTCGACGCCGTGATCGCCCAGCGTCTTGGTGGTTTCGGGGAAGATGTCATAGTAGAAGATCACCGCCGTGTGGCCGCAGGTGGCGCCGGTCTCGCGGATTGCATCCACGAAGGACAGTTTGGAGCCGCCGTCCGTGGTCAGGTCCTCTACCAGCAGCACCCGTTCGCCCTCGCTCATTGCGCCTTCGATGCGGGCATTCTTGCCGTAGCCCTTTGGCTTCTTGCGCACATAGGTCATCGGCAGGGCGAGACGTTCTGCTACCAAGGCGGCAAAGGGAATGCCTGCGGTTTCGCCGCCAGCGATATTGTCAAACGCCTCGAAACCGGCGTTGCGCATCACTGTGACGGCCATGAAATCCATCAATGTGGAGCGGATGCGCGGGAAGGAGATCAGCTTGCGACAGTCGATGTAGCTCGGCGAGGGCAGGCCGGAGGCCAGCGTGTAGGGCTCATCGGTGTTGAAGTTCACCGCGCCGATTTCCAGCAGCATCCGGGCGGAGAGGCGGGCGATTTCTTCGGGTGACGGGTAGGAGGAGGGGATCATGGCGTATCCTTCGAGAGCAGAGTGCCAGAGGCGCGGGCGGGAGCCTCCGGCGGGGATATTTATCAAGAAGATGAAATCAGGCGACGGTCCAATGCACCGCAAAGCCGGGATCAAAGACGGTGACCGGGCCGTCCGGCGTGTCGACCTGTTCCGGGAAAGCGACGGGGGCGCCCTGTTTCGTCAGGGTGATCTGGCTGTCGTTTTCCGGCAGGCGATAGAAGGCGGGGCCGTTCTTTGAGGCAAACCCTTCGAGCTGCTCCAGCGCGCCGTCTTCTTCGAACACATGGGCCAGCAGCGCCATGGTGTTGGTGGCGGTGAAACAGCCCGCGCAGCCGCAGGTCTGCAGCTTATTGGCATCCGTGTGCGGCGCCGAGTCGGTGCCCAGGAAGAACCGTGCATCGCCGGAGGTGGCGGCCTGGCGCAGGGCGACGCGGTGCTCTTCGCGCTTGGCGACGGGCAGGCAGTAGTAATGCGGCTTGATCCCGCCCACCAGGATATGATTGCGGTTGATGATCAGGTGATGCGTGGTGATCGTCGCGCCGAGGTCCGTCTCCTGCGAGTGGACGTAATCAACGGCATTCTTGGTGGTGATATGCTCCATCACCACGCGCAGGCCCGGGGTGGCGCGGCGGACCGGGTCCAGAACCCGGTCGATGAACACCGCTTCACGGTCAAAGATGTCGATGTCGTGGTCGGTGACCTCACCATGGGTGCAAAGCGGCAGACCGATCTCTGCCATCTTCTCCAGCACCGGGCGCACCTTATCGAAATTGGTGACTCCGGAGGCGGAGTTGGTGGTGGCCCCGGCCGGGTAGAGCTTCACGGCCTTGACCAGACCGGAAGCATGGGCGGCGGCCACATCCTGCGGGTCGGTATCCTCGGTAAGGTAGAGCGTCATCAGGGGTTCAAACATCATGCCTTCGGGCAATGCCGCGAGGATACGGTCGCGGTAGGCGGCGGCCTGCGCGCCGGTGACAACCGGCGGCACGAGGTTGGGCATGATGATGGCGCGGCCAAAATGGCGGGCTGTTTCCGGCAGCACCGCGCGCAGCATGTCGCCATCGCGCAGGTGCAGGTGCCAGTCGTCGGGGCGGGTGATCGTCAGGCTCTGGGTCATGGCGCAGGCGTTAGCACAGCGCCATGAGCTTGGGAAGGCGGGTTAATGCCCGCTGTCGGTCTGGGACTTTTCCTGAGGCAGTACCGTGCCGGGGGGCAGGCGGAACTCGCCCTCCGCGCCGCGGCGTTCCAGATCGCGCAGGCGGCGGCGAAAGCGCGGCATTCGGCGGCGATCATTGACGTTCCGACACAGAAGCACGTTCAGATAGGGACGTTCGAGGTAGTCGAGCCGGTTCAGCACATTGCGCAGATAGACATTATTGTCGCGCCGCGCGCGTGCCAGCCGGTGGAAGGACTGGGCCGTCAGACGTCCGCTGCCCGCCAGGGACATGATCCGATAGAGGATCTCCATCTCAATCAGCCGGGTCTGGATCGCATCGCCCATGCAGGGCATGCGCAGGCGGGTCACGTTGGGACGCGCAAACAATGCGGCATGCATCGCGTCCAGTGACTGATAGGGGTCAAAGATCACAAAGGCCTGATCGGCGGCATCCAGCATATCCGGGGCATAGCCGTAGCGGTCCGTGAAGGAGGTGCGGCGCATCTCGACAAAGCGGTCGTCCCATTCGGTCATACGCGGGTCCAGCGTGGCCTGCGGCTGAATGGCCACCACCGTGGCACCGGGGGCGGCAACGGAAAACGCCGCCGCCGCGTAGCCACAGGGGCCCGCGCCGTAGAAGACCACATTGTCGAATTCTTCAAAGAAGCCATCGTCGATCAATTGATCGAAGAAGCCATAGATGCGGGCTTCGCGGAACCAGGTGTCACCATCGGATATTAGGCACAGATGGGACCAGCCCAGATTCTTGACCAGATCAAAACCAAGCGGCTGCGCAGTCTCGGAGAAACTCTCGATGCCCTGACGGCTCTCGAACGTCACCAGCAGGGTGTTGCCCTGATCAATGAACGTGGCAAAATGCCGATCCCCGAGCGGCTGATACATGCCGTTTTCCTCGGCCATCTCCGCCAGACGCGCCTGCCATTCGGCGGGCTTCAACCCGGAGAGGTCTTGCTCGAGGATATCTGTGTCGTCTTGCATACGCGCCACCTGCCACCCGTTTGTCGGCTTTGTTCACCGACAGAAGTAGGCGCAGATTGAGGCTAAATTTAGAAAAAGCTTGGCCCAATTGTCGACGATTGTTGCCAAGCCGGGGGTAAATGATGCTCAGCTGTCGTCCTTGGGGGGAGATTTTCCGCTGTCATTGCTGCCGCCCGCCTGTGCTGCGCGTCGTCCCAACATGGCAAACCCTGCCAGCGTGCGTCCCGTGACCTGGTTGATGGGGCGCGACTGCGGCGTCATCATCAAGCGGCCAAACAGGGCGCGATAGGGTTCCGCGCGCATCAGCTCCATAAAGCGGTCCTTGCGCCATTGCACCGCGCGGTCATGCAGCTTTGTCAGAGTCGCGTCCTCCAGGAACATCTCCAGGATGGCGTCGCGGGCCGGGCGGTATCGGCTGATCGAGGTGTCTTCTTCGGTGTTGAAGTTGCGTTCCACCCAGTAGTCGATATCCAGCAGATCATCCGAGTGGACCGCGCGACCGCGATCCGCCTTGAGCACATAGCTCTCCATCGCGCCAAGCGGATAGTGGTTGAGCTGCGCCAGCCGGTAATTGTCCTGCCCGTAGTTGGAAAACACCCGTTTGGTTTTGAAATCCCCCATCAGCTCCCGTCCGACGCAGTCGAACCAGCGATAGTGGTCCAGCGCGTCGTCGTCCTTTACGCTGCGGGGGCGATGGATGCCGATCTTGCGGTAGACGCCGGAGTTGCGAAACAGGGTCTTGAACATCGACGCGCGCCACGGCCAGTGCATCACCGCAGGGGCGGCGCGGGTAAAGCGGTCGGTGACGCGCTCACCCTGATAGCGGACCTGATCCGCATTGCCGAACAGCCGCCAGGTGAGCGTGATCGCGTCGGCCTGCGGCAGCGCCTCCAGCAGATCGCTGATCTGGCCCTTGCCCGCGTGGATGTTGACGAACTCGTCGATATCCAGCGCCATGATCCAGTCGGCACGTTTGGTCAGCCGGTGCTTGTCGGCACGTTTCATGGCGGTGAATTGGATACCGCCCTTGTCAAAGGGGCCGGTGTTTTCCACATGCGCGAGGTGGCCCAGCTCGTCCAGCCGATCCAGCATCGCCACGGTCTGATCGTCGCAATCGTTGGATAAGACGAGGAAATCCGTAAACCCCACCGCCTTGTGATGCGCCAGCCATTCCAGCAGATAGGCGGCCTCGTTGCGGACGGTCAAAACAGCCAACGTGCGCATCATCAGCTCTCCAGGTCCAGCGAGAGCGCCCAGGCCACGCGTTCGGTTGCGGTGATGTCGATCTCCAGCGCCTGACGATAAAGCTCTTCGAACTCCGGCACCTGATGCAGGTCTGCGGCTTTTGCGCGGTGCCAAGCCAATCCGGCCTCATGCAGATCACGCAGGGTCTTGTCCTCCAGCAGCCGCGCCAGTTCCGCCTGCATCCTCGGCAGGTTGCGCTGAATGGTGACATCACGATGGTCGTTCCAGTCCATGCGGATCCAGTAGTTGAGCCCGATCGAGCGATCCACATGCAGCGCCCGGCCGCGCTGGCGTTTGACCAGGAAACTCTCGGCCGAGCGCAGCGCATAGTGGTTCAGTTGCAGCAGGTCATAGCCGATGGATTTTTTCGAGCTGCGCCAGCCGTTGTCCGCCACCTCCTGCGTCATGTCCTGACCGGAGCCATTGACCCATTTCACCTGCGCGCGCTTGTCCTCTTCCAGCTTGTTGGGCCGGTGACAGGAGATTTTCTTATAGGCGCCAATGGGTTTGAACATGGTCTTGAAGCCCCAGACCGTATGCGGCTTGGGGCAGAACTTCGGCGCGCAATGATCGAACTGCGCGATCACCGGACGGTCATTGAGGGTGGTGACGCCATTGTGGCCGAACAACCGCCATGTCATCGCGACATTGGTGGCGTCCGGCACATGGTCAAAGAAATCCGCCAATGTGCCATTGCCGCAGCGCACGTTCATGAACTCATCCACATCGATATGGATCACCCAGTCCGCCTGTTTGATGACCGGCTCTTTCAGCGACTGATTGAGCGCATATTGCTGGGGGGAGTTGCCCTTCCAGTTGTCGTTGTTGCGGTGCTGCAGGATGCCGAGCGCCTGCAGGCGGTCCAGCAGCTCCGAGGTGCCGTCGCTGCAGCCGTTGGTGTAGATCAGGAAATGATCCACCCCAATCATGCGGTGATAGGCCACCCATTCGAGGATATAGGGCGCCTCATCCTTCATGCAGCCAACGATGACATTGCCGCTCTGCCCTTTTGGGAGTTTGCGCGGGGCCACCTCCGTATAGGGGGGCATTTGCGCCGTCTCGTCCACCTGACCAAGGCGATCATGCGGTTTGAACGAAGAGCCCTGCAACATCGCGAAGTTCTTCAGTGCCAGTGGGGGCAACAACCGGCGCCCCTTGGCCGAGGGGGCGGCACCCGCTGCGCTGTCCTGCGCCGCGCGAGCGCTCTGGTGCGCCAGAAGATCACCCTCGCGTGCGGCGCGTTCCTCCGCTGTTGCCTTCTCGATCCGGTGCAGGAAGGCCAGCAGGTATTGCGAGGCGCGAAACCCCATTTGCGGGTCGGCCTCCACCCAATCCTCGGTCGAGGCGGCGACCTCGAACACGTCTGGCGACAGGTCCGGATGGACGGCGCAGAGCCGCGCATTGTCCGCCGCAAAAAACCGCGTCACTGCGCCCAGTCGCGCAGGATCGATGGGCGGGCCGTCCACATGCAGGTCCTGGATCATCTGCCGCCACAGCTTGCGCGGCAGGATGTGATTGCCCTGCGCCAGCAGTTTCAGCAGCAGCGCGTTGAACTGTCGTCCGCGCGTCAGCCAGGCGGCAGAGGCCGGCGGCGATGGTTTCGCCGGGGCGGCGCGGCCAATCTGCCCTTCGATGTCAAAGGCGGCGCAGATCTCGTCCGTCACCTCGGCACTGTCGAACAGCGCCGCGTCATAGCTGCGAAAGGCCACGGAGCCGGGGCCAAAGACCTCTTCCCAGACCGTCTGCAACGCCTGATAATCGAGCCAGTAGGGGGCGCCCTGGGTTTCCTCGAACTGGCCGGCCTGCGGGTCCACTGGCGGCAGCGTGTCCAGTGCCGCCGCCCACCAGCTGTCTTCCCGCGTCAGTTCCACTTCGCGCGCCAGACCGTTTGCGCGGCCCTCCTGAACCTGCTCGGCAAAGACCTCGGGCAACAGGCGCGCCTGTGCCTCCAGATGCGCAACAATGCGAATGTCGTCCGACAGCGGCACGAGCAACGCCTTCAACCGCGCCAGTTCGCTCGGGCGCGACAGCTGCGTGCCAAGCTGATAGGCGCTCAGGATCAGCGTATGCGGGGCGTGCTTTGCCACATCCGTGCGCAGGGCCTCCATCAGCCCCTCGCGCAGCTCGGCCTGTTTGGCCGCCCCGATAAAGCCCCGGTTGTAGCGCAGGGGATCCACGTGATCCGGATCGGTGACGGCCATGAAAAGGCGGGTGTGGTTCTTTGGGCCTGCAGCACGTGGCACCATCACGCCCCGGCTCATCAAGAGGTCGCGCTTGTCGGCCAGAACGGCCTGCAACCGTTCACTGGCCGCTCTGTGAACACCAATATGCAAGTAGATCCGCATCAGTCCGTGTCTTTCTGTTCTGCCGGTTCCGCACCCGTTTCCGGCGTGTCACGGTCTTCGGGATTGATGTTGGACTGCCCCCACCACGGCAGGTCGCAGCCCAGAAATCGCTCCAGCTTAGATCGCGCATCAGGCGCCGCCACATCAAGCTCCAGATACAGCGGGTCCGTGCGGAACCAATGGGTCAGCGCCTCGTAATGGCCATCGATCCAGATCATTTGCTCATCGACCTCATGGCCATAGCCCACGGGCAGGCCCGGAACCGTCGACAACGGAATGCGCAGTTTGCCAAGGTTGTTCCAGCGCATGATGGACCGCGCCAACTCCTCGGTGGCGCGTCGGGTGGCGATGAAACACAGCTTGGGGTGCAGTTTGCGCAGCGCCAGCAACATGGCATGGTCACATTGCGGCCAGACCGAGGTGCCACCGTAGATAAAACTCACTTCGGTCAGCGCATCATAGTCTTTCAGCAGGGCCAGCGGGTCGCCGTATTTATACAGCCCCTCATACATCAGCGCCCCGACAAAGACCCGGTCCGCGGGGTCATCCGGGGTCTCGCGCGCCTTGATGCGGTGATCGGCCACGGTATATCCGGCCCGGTCCAGCGCGTGTTTCAACGTGGTGGTGCCGGATTTGGGCAGGCCGAGGTTGATGATGCTCACGGCCACTACAGCAGCCCCAACCGTGTCAGCATGTCCTCTTCCTGCGGCGGCAGGACAGAGGCGCGTTGCAGCTGCTTCCGCATGGCCTGATAGGAGGGCTGGGTCAGCAACTCATCGCGTCGCGCCACGTGCCGTGCGACGCAGTCCGCATGCAGCCGTGCGATCTCCGGGTCGGCTTTCATCTCATCCAGCGCGGTGTGTAGCGCGGGCAGCATGCGCAGGATCGAGCGGTCCTCCCAGACGGGATCATTGCGCTCACGCCAATAGGTGTCGTCAAAGGCGCGGTTCTCGCGGTTCACATCGCCTCTGTCGTTCTTGACCAGGTAGCTGTCGAGCGAGCGCAGCGCGTAATGGTTGAGTGTTGCCAGTGCGCGCGCGCCCTTGGCCGGGAACTTGCGGATGCGCCGCGGGTTGGCGGCGACCAGAAATCGGTGCTGCACCTGCCGCCCACCGCCATCACACCAGCGCGGGCGGGCATCCGCAGCGGTGTTCTTCTTCAGAAATGGGCGATGCGCGCCGTAGTACCCGAGCGGAAAGTCCTTGCGGGTCAGGGTTTTGACCTCGATCGCCGTCTCGCCACACCAGATGTCTGGATTGTGGCAGCGGGTGAACTGTTCGATCACCGGACGGTCCTCAAAGGCCTCGATGCCGCCGCTGGCAAAGAACTGGAAGCTGAGCGATATGGCCTGCGGATCGTCACAGGCGTCGATCAGCGCCGGGATGCTGTGATCGCCCACGTGAATGTTCAGGAACTCGTCCACATCCGCGATCCAAAGCCAGTCGGCGTTCTGAACGACGGGGCGATGGGCGCAGTCCTTCAGCGCCTCCATCTGATAGGCGCGCCCCTGTGCCGGGTTGGGCAGATGGCTGACACCGCCGCGCGCGGCCAGCGCGTCCAGCAGCGCATCAGTGCCGTCGGTGCAATCGTTGGAGTAGAACAGGAAATCTGTCACGCCGATCAGGCGGTTGTAGGCGATCCATTCCAACAGGAACGGGCCTTCATTCTTGACGCAGGTCACCGCAGTGATGCGCATGTCGCTGTTCCTTCCCCTCGTCCACGCCGCCCGCGTGCCCGGATCTTCCGACGCGTCTGACTTGTTGCACCCGCCGGCGCGTGTCGTCAATCTCCGGCGACGGGGAACTGACGATCTGTTGCAGCCCCTCCGCTTGACGCGCCGCTGCGGGCGTGGCCTCTTGGTCGCAAGCAACGGGAGGGGCGACATGACGGAGCAGGGCGGATTTCACTCCATCGACGCGGTGCAGGCACAGCTCGCCGAGGCGGGCTATGTCTGTGGTCGGGCGCTGGCGACGGTGGTGTTCCTGTCTGCGCGGTTGGGCCGGCCACTGTTTCTGGAAGGCGAAGCCGGGGTTGGCAAGACCGAGATCGCCAAGGCTCTGGCCACCGTTACCGGCCGCCCCCTGATCCGGCTGCAATGCTACGAAGGGCTGGATGCCGCCAGCGCCGTCTATGAATGGAACTTCGCGGCACAAATGGTGGCGATCCGCACTGCGGAGGCCACCGGCAGCGCCGATCGTCAGGCGCTGCAGGCGGAGCTGTTCTCCGAGGAGTATCTGATCGCCCGCCCGCTGCTGCAGGCGATGCAGCTCGATACGCGCGGCGCGCCGATTTTGCTGATCGACGAGTTGGACCGCACGGATGAACCCTTCGAGGCCTTCCTGCTGGAGGCGCTCTCGGATTTTCAGGTCACCATCCCGGAGCTGGGCACCATCAAGGCACCAGAGCCGCCAACGGTGATCCTGACCTCCAACCGCACCCGCGAGGTGCATGACGCGCTGAAACGGCGCTGCCTCTATCATTGGGTGGACTATCCGGACTTCGACCGCGAATTGGAAATCCTGCACGCCCGCGTCCCGCAGGCCGCCGAGACCCTCAGCCGCGAAGTGGTGGCCTTTGTGCAGGCCCTGCGCACCGAGGATCTGTTCAAGAAACCGGGGGTGGCAGAGACCATCGACTGGGCCAACTGCCTGCTGGCGCTCGACGTGGTGACGCTCAGCCCCGAGGTCATCTCCGACACGCTGGGCGCGATCCTGAAGTATCAGGACGACATTGCAAAACTTCAGGGCTCCGAGGCCAAGCGCCTGCTCGACCAGGCCCGTGCCGCGCTGCCGGAGGGCTGACATGAGCCTTCATCTTTTTGAAAATACCTTGGGGGTGCGGGGGCAAGGCCCCCGTCGGGGCTGATGGCAGACTATGCCCCGCTTGTCCTGCCGGAGCACCCGAAGCTGGTGGCCAATCTCACACATTTCGCCCGCGCCCTGCGCAAGGCGGGGCTGAAGGTCGGCACCGGTCGGGTGATGGGCGCGGTAGAAGCGGTGGCGGCGGCGGGCTTTACCTCGCGACGGGATTTCTACTGGTGCCTGCATGCCTGTTTCGTGTCGCGCCCCGAAGAGCGCGTGGTATTTGCGCAGGTCTTCCGGCTCTATTGGCGCGACCCGCGCTATCTGGAACATATGATGGCGGCGATGCTGCCAGCGATCCGCGGTGTGCAGCAGGAGCGCGCTGCGAAACCGGCCGAAAAACGCGCCGCCCAGGCGCTGCTGCAGGGGCAGCTGCCCGAGGATCTGCCGGAGGAGTCGCAGGAGCAGGGCACCGAGATCGAAATCGACGCCTCCCTGACGCTGTCGGCTGAGGAACGGCTGAAGACGCTGGATTTCGAGCAGATGAGCACCGCTGAACTGGAACAGGCCAAGCGCATGCTGGCCCGCCTTACCCTGCCGGTCAAGCCGATGAAAACGCGCCGCCATCTGCCGGCACCGCTGGGCGCGCGGGCGGATTGGCGGCGCACGATGCGTGCCGCCTGCCGCACCGGCGGCGAGCTGCACCGGATCGCTCTGACGCGCCCCGCGACACGATATCCGAACCTGGTCGTGCTCTGCGACATATCCGGGTCGATGAGCCAATACAGCCGTATGGTGCTGCAGTTCCTGCATGCTGTCGCCAATGCGCGCGGCGGCCGCAAGACACAGGGCTGGGCCAATGTGCATGGCTTTACCTTCGGCACCCGCCTCACCAATATCACCCGCCATCTGCGGCAACGCGACGTGGATGCGGCCCTCGCCGCCGCCGGGGCGGAAGCGCAGGACTGGGAGGGCGGCACCCGCATCGGTGATTGCCTGCATGGATTCAACCGCGACTGGTCGCGCCGGGTGATGGGGCAGGGCGCGGTGGTTCTGCTGGTCACCGACGGGCTCGACCGTGCCGCGCCGGAGGATCTGAGCCGCGAGATGCAGCGCCTGCAGCGCTCTGCCCGCCACCTGATCTGGCTCAACCCGCTGATGCGCTGGGAGGGGTTTGCGCCCCGTGCGCAGGGCATCCGTGCTATGCTGCCGCATGTGGACAGCTTTCGCGCCGGTCACAACATCGCCTCGCTGGAGGCGCTGGCCGAGGCGCTCTCCCGCCCCGAAGACAGCGGCGAGAAGGCGCGGCTGATGGCGATGCTGCAGGGCTGAGGTCTTGCGCGAGGCCGCTTTGCCGGGGGCAGCCCGCCCGATGCGGGGTGACAAAACACCAGCAATTTGGCACGAATTGTTCTTGAACTTCACCCCGTCAGGCCCAAGCTTGAGGGGCAACAGGCACCGGGATTTTCACCATGACAACTGGCACCGCACAGGCCGACCTCACCATCTTTGACAATGCGCCGGAGCTGGCGCTGCAGTGGCATCGCGAGGGCGTCGGTGCGGTCCTGTGCACGGTGGTGCAGACCTGGGGCTCGGCGCCGCGGCGGACCGGCTCTCAGCTGGTGGTTGCCGGCGATGGCCGGATGGAGGGCTCAGTCTCCGGCGGCTGTGTCGAGGGCGCGGTGATCCTGGAGGCGCAGGCGGCGCTAGAGTCTGGCACTCACAAGCTGCTGGAATTTGGCGTCAGCGACGATGATGCCTTCGCCGTCGGGCTGGCCTGCGGTGGGACCATCAAGGTGCTGCTGGAACCGGTCGGCCATATGCTGAAGACAGAGGTGCTGGAGGCGCTGGTGCTCGCCCGCGCCGAACGCCGCCCGCTGGCTTATGAGGTGGATTTGACGAGCGGTCAGGGCCATCTGGTCAATCTCGCCTCCTACCCCGACCGCATGCGCTTGGACCGCTCCGGTGTCGAGGAGGACGGCACTACCTTTGTGGCGGTGCACAACCCGCCGCTGCGGCTGATTGTGGTGGGCGCCGTCCATATCGCCAAGGCGCTGCTGCCGATGGCCCAGATCGCGGGCTATGACCCGGTGCTGATCGAGCCGCGCGCTGCCTTTGGCTCTGCCGAACGCTTCCCGGGTGAGCGCATTCTCGACGATTGGCCGGACGAGGCGGTGGAGAAACTCGGGCTGGATGCTCGCACTGCGCTGGTGCTCTTGACCCATGACCCGAAACTGGATGACCCGGCGCTGATGGCGGCGCTGCGGGGGGAGTGCTTCTATATCGGTGCGCTGGGCTCCAAACGCACTCATGGCCAGCGCCATCAGCGGATGATCGCCGCAGGGTTCATGCAGGACGACATCGCCCGCATTCACGGCCCCGTCGGTCTCGACATCGGTGCGGCTAGCCCGGCGGAAATTGCGGTGTCGATCCTCGCTGAGATGACGGCTGTGCTGCGGGGCAAGGCGGAATGAAGTTCGGCCCGGTGCCGGTTGGGCAGGCCGAGGGCTGCCTGCTTGCCCATTCGCTGCAGGGGGCAGGGCGGCGCATCGCCAAGGGCACCACCCTGACGCCGGAGGACCTGCAGGAACTGCAGCAGGCCGGGCTGACCGAGGTCATCGTGGCCCGGCTCGACCCCGGCGACCTGCATGAGGATGACGCCGCGTTGCGATTGGCCCAGGCAATGGCGCCGGATGCCGCGGCGCTGGGCCTGCGCATTTCGGGCGCCGGGGCGGGACGGGTCAACCTCTATGCGCTTGCGCCCGGCGTTACCCGGGTGGCGGCGGCGCAGGTGGGGGCGATCAACAGTGTCGATCCGATGATCTCTGTCGCAACAGTGCCGGATTATCACCGGGTTGATGCGGGGGGCATGATCGCGACGATCAAGATTATTTCCTACGCCGTGCCGAAGGCAAAGCTGTTGGTGGCGCTGGCGCAGGCGGCCGGGGCGATACGGGTGGTTCTGCCGCACTATGGCTCGGCCACTTTGGTCGAGACCCGCGTCACCGAAGACATGCCGTCCGACAAGGGCCGCGCCGCCATGGCCGGGCGGCTGGACCGGATGGGGCTCTCCCTCAGTCCTCGCGTGGTGGTGCCGCATTGTGCGCCCGAGATCGCCACCGCCCTGCGTGCGGCCCCGGGGGAGGTGCTGTTTGTGCTCACCGGCTCTGCCACCTCGGATCCGGCGGATGTGGCGCCGGAGGCGGTGCGGCTGGCGGGGGGCACGGTCACGCGGTTCGGCATGCCGGTGGATCCGGGCAATCTGCTGTTCCTTGGCCAGTTGGGCAAAAAGCCGGTGATCGGCCTGCCGGGCTGTGCCCGATCACCAGCGCTCAATGGCGCGGATTGGGTGCTGGAACGAGTGGTCTGCGGCATTGACGTGACGTCGGCGGATATTGCCGCCATGGGGGTCGGCGGGCTGTTAAAGGAAATCCCGACCCGGCCGCGGCCGCGGCGGGATGGGGAGTAAACACCGAGGGCCGTGCCTGTCCTTGGGGAGGCGTGAAGCGCCTTCCCGGGGGAGCCAGGCGCTGTCCGGCCTTCCGGCCTGACGAAGTCTGCAAACTCCCCGATTTCTTCCGCCATGCCTTGCCGCATAAAATCCTCGCGCCACGTCCTGACCCGTGGTTAACTGACCTCAGCCAGACAAATGATTTCAAGCTAGGGAGGATTTTATGACGAAGGTCTCCATGACCGTGAACGGCACGCCCATGTCCGGGGATGTCGAAGGTCGCACATTGCTGGTGTCGTTCCTGCGCGACCAGCAGGGGCTCACCGGCACCCATGTCGGTTGCGATACCAGCCAATGCGGCGCCTGCGTCGTGCATGTGGACGGCAAGGCGGTGAAAGCCTGCACCATGCTGGCGCTCGAGGCCGAGGGGGCAGAGGTCGCCACCATCGAAGGCCAGGCCGCCGCCGACGGCACGCTGAATGCAATCCAGGCGGCGTTTCAGGAACATCACGGGCTTCAATGCGGCTTCTGCACGCCGGGCATGGTGATGTCGGCCGCTGCGCTGCTGAAAGACAACCCAAAGCCCTCCGAGGGTGAGATCCGCCACTACCTGGAGGGCAACCTCTGCCGCTGCACTGGCTACCACAATATCGTCAAGGCGATCATGGCGGCCTCCGGTCAGGATGTCTCTGCCATCGCGGCTGAGTAGCACCGGCGAAAACGCGTAACAGCCCGTCCCGGGATGGGCTGCAAGTACCCTGTGACATTCCGACGGACCGTTCGGTCAGGCGTTGATGGGAAGAGGAGCCCGGCTGCGCCGCCACATGACCCGGCCCGTATTTCTGGGAGGAGATTGGATTATGCCCAAGGATATCGACGCCAAGGAAAGCGGCATCGGCGCCGCCAGCAAACGGCGAGAGGACATCAGGTTCCTGTCCGGGACCGGCAATTACACCGACGACATAAACGTAAACGGCCAGGCCTACGTGCATTTCCTGCGCTCGGATGTGGCGCATGGGCGGATCACGTCCCTCGACACTGCGGCGGCGGCGGGGATGCCCGGCGTGCTGCGCGTCTTTACCGGTGCGGATTTCGAAGCCGTCGGCGGGCTGCCCTGCGGCTGGCAGGTGACCGACCGCTTTGGCGAGGTGATGCAGGAACCGGCACACCCCGTTCTGGCACAGGGCAAGGTCCGCCACGTGGGCGACCCTATCGCTGCCGTGGTGGCCGCCACGGCCGAACAGGCGCGAGACGCTGCCGAGGCGATCGAGTTGGACATCGAAGACCTGCCCGCCGTGGTCGACATGAAGGCGGCGCTGGCCGAGGATGCGCCCAAGGTGCATGACGATCTGACCTCCAACCTTTGTTACGACTGGGGTTTTGTGGAGGAAAACAAGGAGGCGGTCGCCAAGGCCTTTGACGAGGCCGCCCATGTCACCACGCTGGAGCTGGTCAACAACCGGCTGGTCGCCAACCCGATGGAGCCACGCGTGGCGGTGGGCGATTTCAACCGCGCCACCGGTGAGAGCACGCTTTATACCACCAGCCAGAACCCGCATGTGATCCGACTTTTGATGGGGGCCTTTGTGCTTGGCATCCCGGAACACAAGCTGCGCGTGGTGGCACCCGATGTGGGCGGCGGATTTGGCTCCAAGATCTTTCACTACGCCGAAGAAGCGTTCTGCACCTTTGCCGCCAAGGCCCTGAACCGGGCGGTAAAATGGACCTCCTCGCGCAGCGAGGCCTTCATGTCCGACGCCCATGGCCGCGATCATGTCACCAAGATCGAACTGGCGCTGGACGCGGACAACAATTTCACCGCGCTGCGCACCGACACTCACGCCAATATGGGCGCTTATCTGTCGACCTTTGCGCCCTCGGTGCCCACCTGGCTGCACGGCACGCTGATGGCGGGCAACTACAAGACGCCGCTGATCTACGTGAACGTCAAGGCGGTGTTCACCAATACGGTGCCGGTCGATGCCTATCGCGGTGCGGGGCGGCCCGAAGCGACCTATCAGCTGGAACGCGTCATCGACAAGGCGGCCCGAGAGCTGAACGTCGATCCCATCGCGCTCAGGCGACAGAACTTCATCACCGAGTTTCCCTATGCCACCCCGGTCGCGGTGGAATATGACACCGGCGATTACGTGGCGACGATGGACAAGCTCGAAGAGATCGCCGACATCAAGGGCTTTGATGGGCGCCGAACCGAGAGCGAGAAGGCCGGCAAGCTGCGCGGTCTGGGAGTGAACTGCTATATCGAGGCCTGCGGCATCGCGCCGTCGAACCTTGTGGGGCAGCTGGGCGCCCGTGCAGGCCTCTATGAGAGCGCCACGGTGCGGGTCAACGCCACCGGTGGCATCGTGGTGATGACCGGCAGTCACAGCCACGGCCAGGGACACGAGACGTCCTTTCCGCAGGTGATCTCTGAGATGATCGGCATCCCCGAGGATATGGTGGAGATCGAACACGGCGACACCGCCAATACGCCGATGGGCATGGGCACCTATGGCTCGCGCTCCCTCGCGGTGGGCGGCTCGGCGATGGTGAAGGCAACCGAGAAGATCATCAACAAGGCCAAGAAGATCGCCGCCCATCTGATGGAGGCCTCGGATGCGGATGTCGAGCTGAAGGACGGACAGTTCTCGATCGCCGGCACCGACAAATCCGTGGCCTGGGGCGATGTGACCCTGGCGGCCTATGTGCCGCATAACTATCCGCTGGAGGAGATCGAACCGGGGCTGGAGGAGACGGCGTTCTACGATCCGGCGAACTTTACCTATCCGGCGGGGGCCTATGCCTGCGAGGTGGAGGTCGATCCCGATACGGGGAAGGTGACCATCGAACGCTTTGCCGCCGCCGATGACTTTGGCAATGTGGTCAACCCGATGATCGTCGACGGTCAGGTGCATGGCGGTCTTGGACAGGGCATCGGTCAGGCGCTCTTGGAGGGCTGTGTGTATGATGAGGACGGACAGCTGCTGTCGGCGTCGTTCATGGATTACGCCATGCCGCGGGCCGATGATGTGCCGTTCTATCAGGTCGATCATTCCTGCCAGACGCCCTGCACCCACAACCCGCTGGGGGTGAAGGGCTGCGGCGAGGCCGGGGCGATCGGTTCGCCGCCGGCAGTGGTCAATGCGGTGGTGGATGCGCTGCGCTCTGCCGGCAAGGATGTGACCCATATCGACATGCCGCTGACCCCCGCGCGGGTCTGGGCGGCCATGCAGAGCTGAAAGATGGGGCGAGGGGCGCTGCCCCTCGCGCTCCCCGAGGTATTTGGAAAAAGATGAAAGCCCCGCGCAGGGGAACTTTCGGAAAGGATGAGCGATGTATGAGTTTGAGTTCGCGCGACCAGCGAGCGTCGCCGAAGCCGTCAAGGCGCTGAGCGAAGAGGATGCGCAGGCGCTGGGCGGCGGGCAGACCCTGATTCCGACGCTGAAACAACGGCTTGCGATGCCCTCCACCTTGGTGAGCCTGAGCGGCATTGACGAAATGAAAGGCATCCACAGCGAAGGCGGGCAGCTGGTCATTGGCGGCGCCATGACCCATGCCGACGTGGCAGAGGGCGCGGAGGCCTATCCGGCGTTGGCAGCGCTGGCGGGTCAGATCGGCGATCCGGCGGTTCGGAACCGCGGCACACTGGGCGGCTCGATCGCCAATAATGACCCGGCGGCCTGCTATCCGGCGGCCGTGCTGGGCTCTGGTGCCACCATCGTCACAAGTGCCCGCGAGATTGCGGCAGATGACTATTTCCAGGGCATGTTCACCACCGCGCTGGAGGAGGGCGAGATCGTTACCGCTGTGAAGTTCCCGCAGCCTGAGGTGGCAAATTACCAGAAGTTCCTGCAACCGGCCTCGCGCTTTGCCCTGGTGGGCGTGTTTGTGGCTCGGTTTGCGGACGGCGTGCGGGTGGCCGTGACCGGCGCGTCGGAAGAGGGGGTGTTCCGCTGGGGAGCGGCCGAGGCGGCGCTGGCGACGGATTTTTCCGCCGATGCGATCAGCGGGCTGACGGTGGAGGCCGATGGCATGATAGGCGACATTCACGGCACCAAGGCCTATCGTGCCCATCTGGTGGGTGTCATGACCAAACGGGCCGTCGCGGCGGCCAGCTGATCCAGCAACAGAATGTAGACCATCAACAGCAAAAGGCGCCCAGGACCACCTGTGGCGCCTTTGTCATGCGGTCTTTGAAATCGGACTGTCAGGCGCGCATGAAACCGGCGATTTCGGTCAGCAGGGACTGGGTGCGGTCGGCCAGGCCACGGATTTCCGTGGCGATGACCGCAAAGCCCTTACCTTGATCCCCGATCCGCGCCGCCTCGATCGAAGCGTTGAAGGCGATCAGGCGGATATTGCGACCCACCGCTTCGGCGTTGCGGACTGCTTCGAGCATGTCGCCGGAGCGTTTGGCCTCGCGGCTGCGTTCGGCGTCGCCGAGATGCTGGACCAAATCCTCGAGGAACCGGGACACCGTTGGCTCCAGCTGCTCTAGGCAGAGCTCTGCAACCTTTGGGATTGCGCCGATCCGGGACAATACCGTTCCGGAGCCGGAGGTCACCGCAGCGTGAAGCGGTTCCAGAACGCGGATGCAGGCCTGACGCTGGTCGTCCAATTCGGGAGGGAGCTGATGATTCGCCGCCTCCAGCTGGGCATCGAGCCCTTCCGAAAGCATGCAAAAGGCGGTTTCGATGCGTGCGGTCGAGAGTTTCTGCGCCCGGCTGCTGCCCGAAGGTTCGTCGGCATCGGCGGGCTGATGCGATAGCGCCACCAGCGAGAGGGATGCGATGCGGCAGGGGCCGATGGCCATCAACGCGTTGCTCTGAATGTCAGTGAGGCTCATGCGGGTCCGTTCCTATGATGCACGGAGAGAACCTATGCCATTCCTCTTAAGGCACTGCTAACGATGATCGGTAAGTTTGCGATGGCTCGACGATTTTCGCCGTCATGGGGCATCGCGACAGGCGCCAACGGCAGGCCAAGCGAGAAGACGCAAAAAAGCCTCCCCGCAGCAATCTGGGGGAGGCTTTATACAGTCACCGGTGTGAAAAGGCCGGAGATTTATTTCGCGGGCAGCGGGCCGATCATCATGATCATCTGACGACCTTCCATCTTCGGCATGTTCTCGACCTTGCCGATTTCCTTGATGTCGCCGGCGACGCGGTGCAGCAGCTCACGACCAAGGTTCTGGTGGGCCATTTCACGACCACGGAACCGCAGGGTGATTTTGACCTTATCGCCATTTTCGAGGAATTTGAAGACGTTGCGCATCTTCACCTCATAGTCGTGGGTGTCCGTGTTGGGACGGAACTTGACCTCTTTGACCTCGATGATCTTCTGCTTCTTGCGCGCTTCGCTTTCGCGTTTCTGCTGTTCATACTTGAACTTGCCGTAGTCCATGATCTTGCAGACGGGCGGGGCGGCGTTGGGTGAAATCTCTACCAGATCCAGACCAGCCTCTTCAGCCATCTGCATCGCCTTGGCAGGATGCACAACACCGACGTTATCGCCATCTGCACCGATCAGGCGGATTTCGGAGGCGCGGATTTTGTCGTTGACGCGCGGGCCGGTATCACGGGTCGGCGGCGCGTTATGAGGTCTGCGAGCTATGGGTTCTATCCTTTGATAATTGCAGAAATTTGAGCCGGGAAACTAAAGGGTGTCTGGCGGTCTTGCAAGCCGGAAACACAGGGCTTTTCACGATTGGCGAGAGTTTTCACGCCAGTCCCGGTCACATTGGCAAAGCATGGCCGAGGGGAGCGTCTGTTGCGACTTCCCCCTTGTTGTAGGCGGCATTCCATCAGAAGTACATGTGCAATCCGTCCCACATCGGGACGATAGCATCGAAGGACTTTGCCATGAAAATCGCAGGAGTGGGCGCCGCTGTTGGCCTCGTGGTTGTTGCCGGGGCCGTTTGGTATCTGAACCAGCCCGAGGAACCGGTTGTAACAGAAACACCGACAGAGATTGCAAACGAAGCTGAGCCTGCCACCCCGGTGGAGACCGACAGCGCTGATGAGACCGATGCCACCGCCGAGGTCGAAGAGGCGGCAGCCGAAGCGGAAGAAGCTGCCAATGCGGTGGCCGAACAAGCCTCTGACGCGGTTGAGAATGCCGCCGAGGCAGCATCTGAGGCAGCAGCCAACATCAGCGAGGGTGTCGCCGCCACAGCTGAGAGCGCACAGGAGCAGGCTGCCGACGCGGTAGAGGCCGTGCAGGACGGCACCGCAAGCGCCGTTGAGGCTGCACAGGACACCGCGTCTGACGCGGTAGAGGCCGTGCAGGATGGTGCCGCGAGTGCCGTTGAAACCGCACAGGACACCGCATCCGACGCGATCGAGGCCGTGAGCGAAGGGGCTGCTGATCTGGCGTCTGGCGCGCAGGATACCGCAGAGGACTCCGCCGCCGCAGTGCAGGAGACCCTTTCCCCGGACGCGGGCGATGCGCTTGTGGATGAGGGCACCGTGGAGGGTGATGTCGCTGCCGATGCGACTGTGGACTCCGAAACTCCGGCCGCTCTGCTGACCCCGGAAGGGTTCAACTACGACAAGGTTGTCGAGATGATCGACAGCTCCGAGCTGGACCCGCTGAAAAAGACTGCCGTAAAATCGGCGATCACCCAAGCGCGCGACAACCCGGATCTGCTGAAAGCGGCGCTGCAACAGGCGCGCTCTGCTCTGGGCTACTGATCCGCACGTCGGACGACCGCAAAATGAAAACGCCCTCGCGATACTCTCGCGAGGGCGTTTTTGTTTGTCCTGACTGCGCGTGCCCCAGGCGGGGCTGGCAGATCAGTCGAGGAAGGCTTTTTCCACCACGAAATGCGCAGGTTTGGAGTTCGCGCCTTCTTCCAGACCATAGGTATTTTCAAACAGGTCCTTCAGTTCCAGGTTGAACGCAAGGTTGCCGCAGATCATCGCGCGGTCGCTTTCCGGGTTCAGCGGCGGCACGCCCAGATCCTCAAACGCCTCGCCAGAGCGCATCAGGTCGGTGATGCGGCCCATCTTGGCGCTCTCTTCACGGGTGGTGGTGGGGTAGTATTTGATCTTCTTCCAGAAGCCTTCGCCGATCACCTCATTCAGCAGCTCATCCGTCTTCAGGCTTTCGATCAGCTCACGGCCATAGGTCAGCTCACCGGCCTCGCGGCAGGTGTGGGTGATGATGATCTCGTCGTAGTCCTCATAGGTCTGCGGCTCGCGCAGCAGCGAGGCAAAGGGCGCAAAGCCGGTGCCGGTGGCAAAGAACCAGATCCGCTTGCCGGGGATCAGCGCGTCATGCACCAAGGTGCCGACGGGTTTCGGGCGCAGGATGATCTCGTCACCGACCTGGATGTGCTGCAGCTTGGAAGTCAGCGGGCCGTCCTGCACTTTGATCGAGTAGAACTCCATTTCCTCGTCCCAGCTCGGCGAGGCGATGGAATAGGCGCGCAGCAAGGGCTTCACCTTGCCGGTCTTGGGGTCGGGATCGTTCATCAGACCGATCATCACGAATTCGCCCGAGCGAAAGCGCAAGGACGCAGGCCGCGTGCAGCGGAAGGAAAACAGCCGGTCCGTCCAGTGTTTGACTTGCGTCACGATCTGGGCGTCGGGCAGGGCGGGTTTTGCCTTTTCAGGCGCAACGGCTTCGGTCACAGGCTCACTCACAGTCTCGGTCACGGCGGCAATCTCGTTCATCATGTCTCTGCCAGCGGGGATAGGCCGGCACCTCTGATTAAGCATTGATCCAGGTCAGGGGAACCCCTCCTGCGGCGATCTTGCGCAGATCCGGCCCGGCATGGGGCATGCGGGGCCGGAAAAAGAGAGGCCTGACGGCGGTGTCGTTGGGGCTGGCTTAGCGCGCGGCGTTGGACTGCGCGCGCAGGCGGGCCTGGTAGTTATGGCTTTGCCAATTGGCACGGAACAGCCATTCGCCTTCCGGCTGGCGGGTGGCGAGGTCGTCGGAAATTTCCACCTCGTCAAAACCCACCCGGCGCACCATGGCATATTGATCCGAGATCACATGGCCCTTGGCACGCAGGCGCCCGTCATATCCCATCAGACGCAGCATGCGCGCAATGGTAAATCCACGCCCATCGGAGAAGGCCGGGAAGTCAACGCGGATCATATCCACGCCGTCCAGCTGGTCCTTCAGCGAGGCCGGGTCGGTGTCAGACGTCAGGTCGAGCACATGTGCGCCCTCAAAGCCGCCGGTCCAGTCGTCATGGGCAAAGCCCGCGTCGGTTACGATAACGCTCATCTCACTCAAGCTCCTGTACGGACGAACTGGCCATCCACCACGTGGATGCCGCATTCTTCCTTGTTCTGGTTGCGCCAGCGACCGGCGCGGGGATCTTCGCCTTCCTTCACCGGGCTGGTGCAGGGGGCACAGCCGATGGAGGGATAGCCCTTGGCCACCAGCGGGTGACGGGGCAGGCGGTTCTCATCCATATAGGCGCGCACGTCCTCGGGCGCCCAATGGGCCAGCGGGTTGATCTTCATCCGTCCCGTTCCGTCCTCGACCTCAAAGAAGTCGAGCGCGGCGCGGGTGCCGGATTGGAACCGCTTGCGACCGGTGATCCAGCCGTCATAGCCCGCCAGCGCATGTTGCAGCGGCAGTGTCTTGCGCAGGGCGCAGCAAGCATCCGTGTCGGAGAACCGCAGCGCGCCGTAAGGGTCCTTTTCGGCGATGTCATCGGCCTTGATGACACGCACGTTCTTCAGGCCCAGACGTTCGCTCACCTCCTGCTGGTAGACCAGCGTTTCGGTGAACAGCAGTTCGGTGTCGACAAACAGCACCGGCACCATCGGGTCGATCACCGCGGCCATATGCAACAGCACCACCGATTCCGCGCCGAAGGAGGAGACCAGGGCGATGTTTCCGGCATCGCGAAGGGCACCCTCCATCACGGAGGTGGCCGAATGGTGCTTGAACCGCGCGTTCAGCGCCGCCACCTGTTCGGCCAGGGCCAACGCGCTGCGCGACGGCGCGGGCTGGCCCTGTATTTCCTGGTCAATGCGGGTCATGGCTCAGGCCACCTTTTTCTCGGAGGCCGGGTAGAGCGCCGCCTTGAAGGGCTCCATACCGACCCGGCGATAGGTCTGGAGGAATTCCTCCTCCGCACTCTCGCGCTGCTCCAGGTAGGTCGCCACGATGCGTTCCACCGCGGGGACGATCTCGTCATAGGCAAAGCCGGGCCCGGTGCGGGTGCCGATCGCTGCCGTTTCGGTCGCGTCACCGCCAAGGGTGATCTGGTAGTTCTCGACACCGGCGCGATCCAGACCAAGGATGCCGATATGGCCCACATGGTGGTGGCCGCAGGCGTTGATGCAGCCGGAGATCTTGATCTGCAGATGGCCCACGTCGTGCTCCATCTTCAGGTCCTCGAACCGGGTGGCGATCTCCTGCGCGACCGGGATCGAGCGGGCGGTGGCCAGGGCGCAGTAATCCATGCCGGGGCAGGCGATGATGTCCGAGATCAGACCGATATTGGCGGTGGCCAGATCGGCGGCCTTCAGACGCGCGTGGATCGCCGGCAGGTCGTTCTTGTGAACATGCGGCAGGATCACGTTCTGCTCATGGCTGATGCGCAGCTCGCCGTAGGCGAACTCTTCGGCGATATCCGCCATCTCGCGCATCTGCTCCGCGGTCGCGTCGCCCGGCGTCGCGCCGTGCTTCTTGGTCGAGATGGTCACGATCGCATGGCCCGGCGCCTTGTGGGCGGCGAGGTTGGTATCGGCCCAGGCGCGGAACACCGGGTCGGAGTCGTACGCGGCGTCAAAGCCCTCGGTGCCGCCGTCACGGAATTCAGGCGCGGCAAAGTGGCGCTGGATGTCCTGAAACAGCGCCTGATCCGCACCGCCAAAGGTCGGGCGCACCTGGGCAAAGCGTTCCTCGGTCAGTTCGCGGATCTTCTCCAGACCCAGCTCGTGCACGGTGATCTTGATGCGCGCCTTGTACTTGTTGTCGCGACGGCCCAGTTGGTTCCAGACCGAGATCACGCTCTCGATGTAAGGAAGCAGGTCATCGGCGGCGACAAATTCGTTCAGCACTTTGCCGATCATCGGCGTGCGGCCAAGGCCACCGCCGACCAGCACCTGATAGCCAACTTCGCCCTCGTCGTTCTTGACGATCTGCACAGCAAGATCATGCGCTTTCAGCACCGCGCGGTCGTTGGAGGCGCCGGAGACTGCAATCTTGAACTTGCGGCCCATGAACTGGAATTCCGGGTGGTCGGTGGACCATTGCCGGATCAGCTCGGCGATCGGGCGGGGATCCTCGATCTCATCGGCGGCGGCGCCGGCGAAATGGTCGGCAGTCACGTTGCGGATGGTGTTGCCGGAGGTCTGAATGGCGTGCAGGCTCACCTCGGCCAGCGCATCAAGCATGTCCGGCACGTCCTTCAGCTTCGGCCAGTTGTACTGGATGTTCTGGCGGGTGGTGAAATGGCCATAGCCCTTGTCCCACTTCGCCGCCAGCAGCGCCAGCGCACGCATCTGGTTCGGGTTCAGCGTACCATAGGGGATCGCAACCCGCAGCATATAGGCGTGCAGCTGCAGATAGAGACCGTTCATCAGGCGCAGCGGCTTGAACTCATCCTCGGTGAGGGCGCCGTCGATGCGGCGCTCCACCTGAGTGCGGAACTGGCGGTTGCGTTCGGCGAGGAAGGCGGAGTCGAAGTCGTTGTACTTATACATCTGCAGTGGCCTCCAGTTTGGCTTCTTGCTTACCGTGGGCGTAGTTCGAGGGGCCGGTGCGCCGGAACTCCTCGCGGAAATGGGTGGGCTCGGGGCCCTGCTCGCCGGGTTTGGCATCGGCGAGATAGGCGCCAACGGCGATCTGCGGCTGGCTCTGGGCTTCCAGCAGACGCAGCTGCGCTTCGGCCTCGTCGGTGATCAATTCGGCTGCATGCAGCTCGCGGGTCCAGGTGTTGGCAGCGGTCAGGTAGATCACGTCGCCTTCGAGAAGATCATTGGCGGTGACGACTTTGGGGGTGAATGCACGGGCCATCAGGCAAGCTCCATCTGAATTTTGTCGTGGGCGGCAGCGACGGCAACGCGCGGCGCCAGCCCGAGAAAGGTGAGTGCCGGGCCAGCAAAGGCGGCGGCGGCCAGATCGGCGGGCAATGTGTCAAGGGTGGTGGCCAGCACGCGCTGATCGGCGCGGGAGGCGTTTTCGACCACGGTTACGGCCATGTTGCGGTCGGCCCCATGCATCAGCAGGCGGCCCTGCACGAAACGCGCGGACTTCTTGCCCATGTAGACGGCAGCCACCTCGCCGGAGCGCGCCAGCTGCGCCCAGTCGTGATCGGCAAAGCCCTTCATGTCGTGCCCGGTCAGAAACCGCACGGAGGAATTGCGCCCCCGCTGGGTCAGGCTCTGACCGATGGCGGCCACGGCGGCAGAGGCGGCAGTGATGCCCGGCAGGATCTGCGCGTCGATACCGGCGGCCTCACAGGCGGTGAGTTCCTCGTCGAGGCGGCCAAAGATGGTCGGGTCGCCGGATTTCAGCCGCAGCACCTTGCGGCCGCGTTGGGCGTGATGCACCAGCCGCGCGCAGATGTCTTCCTGCGCCATCGACGGGCCAAAGCCCTCCTTGCCGACGTCCTCGAGAATGGCGCCGTCATGGGCGAGCGCCATGATCTCGGCGCTGACCAGACGATCAAACAGGATCACATCCGCCTCGCGCAGCGCCTTCAGCACCTTGAGGGTCAGTAGATCCGGATCGCCCGGCCCGGAGCCCGCAAAGGCCACCACGCCCGGACACATCACGCCCATGGCTCCCGCGAGGGGCGGCAGGGGGGCGGGGATATGATGGGTGTCGCGCGGCATTGAAGCCTCCGTTCCTGTGTTTGACTTGTGACTAGATATAGGAAATATTCCCACCTGACCGCTACATGCGCGGGAGAATAAGGACACATGTCCCGCTGCCCGGAGGGCCAAGGTCCGGACGTCCTCAACTTGGGAGAAATTTGGAATGACTGTGCGGATCGACGCCACGGACCGGAAAATTCTGGCGGAACTGCAGCGCGATGCAGGCCAATCTCTGGACGAAATTGCCAAGCAAGTGGGCAGTTCCAAGACCCCGGTGTGGAATCGCATCCGTAAATTGCGCGAGGCTGGCGTGGTGGGAAACCAGACCATGATCCTAGATGCCGAGGCGCTGGGGTTCGAGGCCTGTTTCTTCGTGTTGATCCGCACCTCGGAGCATGAGGCCGCGTGGCAGGCGAGTTTTCTCAAGGCCCTGCAGGAACGCCCCGAAGTGCAGGAGGCCCACCGGCTGGCAGGCGATATCGACTATATCCTGAAGGTGCGGGTGAAGAACGCACGCGCCTATGACAAGTTCTATCAGGCGCTGATCTCCGAGGTGCGTGTGCATAATGTCACCGCGCTGTTGTCGATGGAGGAGATCAAATCCACCACTCACCTGCCGCTGGAGCAGATCCGGGTGGACTGACCCCGGAGTGTATTGGCCGTGCGGCGGACTGACCTTGGCCTGGTCTGACCTTGCGGTAGGGCGACGGCGGCCATGGATCTGGCGGCTGTGACCCCCGTTTGCCGATCACAGCGGCGGGCGCAGCATCAGGTGCCGGCCGTCGTCCAGCTGCCAGGGTGATGTGGCGTCCACTTGGTCCGTGGACCGAATGCCAATGTCGGCCAGCAGATGTGGTGAGGTCTCGGCCAGTCGCTGCAGCACGTCATGCGGCACCTGCACCCCTGCGTGGCCAGCTGCGGGGACAGGCATAGTTTTCCTGATGCGGATAGTGCGTAAAATCCAATCCAGAACCGGCTGCGCGCGTACGGACAGCGGCTGCGCTGCGTCTTTTTTCAGTAAATCCATCATGCCATGACCTCCGTTTCCTGCCTCAGCGATAGGGGGCGAGGGGGCTTGCGCGCAAACCACTTAAATTCCACAATTGGATCAGGAAAACTGACCCATGGTGATGTGATGCGTCTGCCGCCCCTCAATGCCCTGCGCGCCTTCGAGGCCGCCGCCCGCCACGAGGGCTTCATCGCCGCGGCGGAGGAGCTGTTTGTGACCCGCGGCGCGATCAGCCGTCAGGTGAAGATCCTGGAGGATCATCTGGGCGTTCAGCTTTTTCATCGTCACACGCGTGGGGTGGCGCTGACCACAGCGGGGCGGCGGCTTTATCCGGTGCTGACACAGGCCTTTGCGATGATGATGCAGGAGGTGGAGCAGATCGCGGCGGATGCGGCAGAGCTGCGGGTGATCTGCCCGCCGACCCTGTCGATCCGCTGGCTGCTGCCGCGGTTGGAGCAGTTCCGCGCGGCCCATCCGGAGATCAAGTTGCGGCTGACCACCGATTTCTACAGCAACAAGGGGTTCGAGGCTTCGGAGTATGATCTTGGCATCTCCCTTCAGAACCGCCCCGGACGGCCCGAGGACATCGAGGTGCTGCCCTTGTTCGAGATGATCCTTGCGCCAGCCTGCGCGCCGTCGCTGCTGCCGGGGCTGGCCGGGGGGCCCGAGGCGCTGGCGCAGCACCGCCTGCTGCATGAAAGCCCGCGCCGCCGCGACTGGCCCACATGGGTGCAGCATTTCGGTGTGGAGCAGGTGGATGCGGTCAGTGGCGAGGTGTTTCCCAACCTCGACATGGCCACGCGTGCGGCGGTGATGGGGGCTGGTGTGGTGATGGCGGATCTGGTGCTGTGCCAGGATGAACTGGCGCGCGGCGATCTGGTCCTGCCCTTCCCCGAGATGACCTGCGGCACGCCGGAGGGGGCTTATGCGCTGATCGGCGAGCGGCAGAAATGGCATGACCCCAAGGTGGCCGCCTTTCGCGACTGGCTCATGGAGGGGCCGTGCCGGGCGGCGCTTTCGGCTCTGCCGGACTGACGGAACACGGGTTGCGGAGAGCGGGGGCGCTGCCCCCTCGGCGCGATCGCGCCTCACCCCCGAGGTATTTGACAAATGGTGAAACAGAAGCGTCGCGCCGCGTCAGCGGCGCCGGGCCCAACTGCGCAAGGGGATCTGTGATCCCTGCCGCGTGGGCGGGAGCCCCCCACTCACTGTCAGCTGCGGGTCACTAGAAGTTGGGTCAGCCCGTGAAAATGGTAGCTGTTGGAAAACACCGGCTCTGCCGCCAGTTTCAGATCCGGGCAGCGGGCAAAGAGGATCGGCAGGGCAATCTCCATCTCCATCCGTGCCAGCGGCGCGCCGACGCAGAAATGCAGACCACCACCAAAGCTCTTGTTTACCTTGGCCGGGCGGGTCGGGTCGAACTGATCGGCTCGCTCCAGCGCCTCCGGGTCACGGTTGGCGGCGGCCAGCATCAAGGCCACCTGATCGCCGCGCTGGAAGGCATGGCCGAAGATCTCGACCTCCTCATAGGCGTAGCGGGTGAACATATGCAGCGGCGGGTCGTAGCGCAGGATCTCCTCCACCAGCCCGCTGATGCCATCGGGCGCCAGCCAGTCGGGCTGCCAGCCCTGTTGCAGCATAGTCTTCACCCCGTTGCCCAGCGAATGCACCGTGGCCTCATGCCCGGCGTTCAGCAGCAGGATGCAGGTGCCGATCAGCTCATCCGTCGTCAGGCTCTCGCCGTCCTCTTCCGCCTGGATCAGGCGGGTGATCAGATCCTCGCCCGGGGTGCTGCGGCGCTGCTCGACGTATACGCGCAGGAAGTCCATGAACTCCTGGCTGGCGCGGGCGGCGGCATGTTCGGTCTCGGGCGTTTTGGAGGCCTGATACATCGCCACCATCTTGTGCGACCAGTCCAGAAGCTGCGGCGCCATCTCTTCCGGCACCCCCAGCAGGCGGCAGATCGCGATCACCGGCACCTGGGTGCAATAGTCTGTCAGCAGATCGAAGGGCGCGTCCTGCGGAAAGGCGTCGATCAGATCATGACACAGCGTTTCCAGCCCCGGCGCCAGCGCCTTGATTTCGCGGCTGGTGAAGGCGCGCATCACCAGTTTGCGCAGGCGGGTGTGACGTGGGGGCTCGGCATCCAGCATTGAATGCGCCTCCACGGCCAGGAAGGGTGCGAGATGCGCCGGCCCCTCGCTTGCCATCTCTGCCGGGATCTCGCGGCCGAAGCGGCGGTCGCGTAGCAGCATATGCACCGCGTCATGGCTGAAGGCCGCGGCCATCTTGTAGTCCTGCCAATAGCCGATTTTGCCGCTGGCGCGCGCGGCGTCATAGAACGGGTAGGGGTTCTGGACAAAGTCCGGCTCGGTCGGGGATTGGGTCAGTGTCTTCATGGATATAGCTTTTTGCCGAGGTCTCTGGTCTTGGCAAGGGGGGCTTTGCTATTGTGGCGCAATGTTGGACACCCGCCACCCCCGCCTTGCTCTCATTTTCGGCGTCGCCTGTGCCATCGCGGTGCTGTCTGCGGCGGTCTGGTCCTCGGGATATCGTCAGGCGCTGACCGCCCTGGCGGAGCGCAGCGCCTCGGATCTGGCGCTGGCCTCTGATCGGGTCAGCACCCAGTTGCAGATCTTTCGCGAACAGGCGGTGCTGGTGGTGACCCACCCGGCGCTGCGGCGCCTGGATGAACCGGTTGGTCGCCGTGCGGCAGAAGTGTTGTTGCGCGGCGTCGCCGACAAGACCGGGGCGCTGGATGTGTTCTACGCCGATGCCCAGGGCCAGGTGCTGGCGGCGGCCGAAGGGGTGGCGGGGCGCAACGTTTCGGACAAGCGCTACTTCCGCCGCGCCATGCAAGGCGCCATGGGGGCGGAGCCGATGGTGCTGCCCGCTGGCAATCGCAGGGCCTATTTCTTTGCGGCACCTGATTTCGGACCCAGAGGGCAGGTCCGGGGGACCTTGGTGGTTGTGGCCGATATCGAAGTGGTCGAGCAGACGTGGCGCGGCTCATTGCCGGCGGTTTACTTCACCATCGAGGATGGCCGGGTCTTTATGTCGAACCGGTTTGAGCTGCTGTTCTGGCAGCGGGATGATGATAATCCCGGTCTGCGAATGGCCGATGGCGGGGATTTGCCGCTGACCCAGCGGTATGTGGGCACGTATGAGATCTGGCAGCAGGACTGGAGCCCGTATTTGCCAAGCGAGGCGCTGCACTTGGGGATTGACCTCCCGGCGATCGGGATGCGGGGTGAGATCCTTGTCGATGTGACGCCGGCGCAGCGCATTGCCCTGCTGCAGACACTGGCGATGGCGGCGGTCTGTCTGGCCTTTGGTACGATCCTGTTCTGGGTGGCGGAGCGTCGCCGCACCCTCGCCGAGACCAATGCGGCGCTGGAGCTGCGGGTCGATACCCGCACTCGCGCCCTCTCCGAGGCGAACCAGTTGCTGCGTCGCGAGGTGCGCGAACGCAGAGAGGCCGAAGCGGCGCTGAAACAGGCGCAGGCGGAGCTGGTGCAGGCGGACAAACTCTCGGCTCTCGGGCAGATGTCGGCGGGCATCAGTCACGAGTTGAACCAGCCGCTGATGGCGATCCAGCAATTTGCCGAAAACGGTCAGGCCTTTGTGGCGCGCGGCAAGGCAGAGCGCGCGGGCGAGAACCTGAACCGCATCGCGCAGATGTCTGCCCGCATGGCGCGGATCATCAAGAACCTGCGCGCCTTTGCCCGCAATGAGAGCGAGCCGGTGGGAAAGGTCGATCTGCTACAGGTGATCAACGCGGCGGTGGAACTGACCGAAACCCGTCTGCGCGACCATGCCGTCACCCTTGACTGGCACCCGGAGGCGACGGGGCCGATCTTTGCCCGTGGTGGCGAGGTGCGGCTGACGCAGGTCTTTGTGAACCTCATCAACAACGCCACCGATGCGATGTTGGAGCAGCCAGATCGCCACATCACGATTGCCATCGACCCCGGGCCCCGTCTTGCAGTCACGGTGCAGGACATCGGCCCCGGCCTCCATCAGCCCGAAAAGGTGTTTGAGCCGTTCTACACCACCAAGGCGGTTGGCAGCTCCGAAGGCATGGGGTTGGGCTTGTCGATCTCCTATGGGTTGGTGCAAAGCTTCGGTGGCAATATCCGCGGCACCAATACCGCCCGCGGTGCGCTGTTCACTGTTGAACTTGAACATTGGAAAGAGGAAGACGCCGCATGATGCGCCCCCATGCCCGACCCGTGACACGCAAGGTCTTGCTGGTCGATGATGACGCTGCGGTGCGCGAGGCACTGGCGCAGACACTGGAACTGAGCGATCTGGATGCGGTGACGGCGGGGTCTTTTGTGGCGGCAAAGGACCACATCACGCCCGGGTTCGAGGGGGTCATCCTGTCGGACATGCGGATGCCGGGGCGCGACGGGTTTCACCTGCTGGACTATGCCCAGACGATGGACGCAGAGCTGCCGGTGGTGCTGCTGACCGGCGAGGGCGATATTCCCATGGCGGTCAAGGCGATGTCCGAAGGGGCCTTTGATTTCCTTGAAAAACCCTGCGACGCGGCAACGCTGCTGGCGGTGCTGGAACGCGCATTGAAGACCCGCGCGCTGGTGCTCGAGAACCGGCGCCTTCAAACCCAGCTTGAAAGCGGCGATCCGGCCGCGCGCATGTTGATCGGCTCCTCGCCACAGGCACAGGAGTTGCGCGCGCGCATCCGGTCGGTGGCCCCGACAGAGGCGGAGGTGCTGGTGTCGGGCCCACCGGGCAGCGGCATTCCCAAGGTCGCCGAAGTGGTGCATCTGATGTCACGCCGGGGGCAGGGGGCCTTTGTCAAACGCCCCGCCGCCGGGCTGACGCCAGAGCTGTTCGAGGAGCTTTGCCGCAGCGCCGAGGGCGGGTCACTGTTTCTTGACGAGCTCTCCGCCATGCCGGATGCGACGCAGTTCGCGGTGCTGGAGCGGCTGGAACAGGGCGCCGAGACGCGCATTATCGGCGGGTCCTCCTCGGATCTGGCCGAACGTGTGGCTGCGGGCGCATTCAACGCGGATCTGTACTACCGGCTCGATGTGATGCGGGTGCGGATCCCGGCTCTGGTGGAGCGGCGCGACGATATTCCGGTGCTGTTTCGCCATTACGTCGCGCAGGCCGCAGAACAGGCCGGCATTGATACGCCTGAGATCAACCCGGACACGCTGGCCAGCCTCATGGCAATGGACTGGCCGGGCAACGCGCGCTCGCTGATGTCTGCGGCCATGCGCTTTGTCCTTGGCATGCCGGAGGAGGTCTCCAAGGCCGCTGACCTCGGGCTGGCGGAACAGATGGCACAGGTCGAACGCTCGCTGCTGATTGCCGCACTGGGGCGGCAGAACGGCAAGGCCTCTGCCGCCGCCGAGGCGCTGAAGCTGCCGCGCAAGACCTTCTACGACAAACTGGCCCGCTACGGGATTCGGCCCGAAGACTACCGGCGCTAACGGGTGTGCGGTTTTTCGCACAAGGCGCGACTCTCGTTGTGCGAAATCTCGCACAACGACGGTGCCGTAGTCGTGAGTTGCCTTCTGAAAAGATTCTCAAGCATCAGAAAATAAAGGAAAAAGACTGAATTGCGGAGGTTTTTTCAATGCTTGCTTGAGCGGATCCCCGCCTTTGCCAATTCTAGCGATCAAGCTCTGGACGCTTGTTCGGAGTCAGAGGAAGAAAATTGATTCTTAGGGAGGATCACCATGAAGTTTCTGACTGCTGCCGCCACCGCAATGGCGCTGACCGTAACCGCTGGCGTTGCTCAGGCGGATGCCTGCGACGATGGCGAAATCGTCGTCAAGTTCAGCCATGTGACCAACACCGACAAACACCCCAAGGGCATCGCGGCGTCATTGCTGGAGAAGCGGGTGAACGAAGAGATGGACGGCACCATGTGCATCGTCGTCTATCCGAACTCCACGCTTTATGACGACAATAAGGTGCTTGAGGCGATGCTGCAGGGCGACGTGCAACTGGCCGCGCCCTCCCTGTCGAAATTCGAGAAGTTCACCAAACAGTTCCGCCTCTTCGACCTGCCTTTCATGTTCAAGAACATCGACGCGGTGGATGCGTTCCAGGCCTCTGACAACGGTCAGGCGATGCTCGACAGCATGCAGCGCCGTGGCCTGCAGGGTCTTGGCTACTGGCACAATGGCATGAAGCAGATGTCGGCCAACAAGCCGCTGCTGGAGCCCTCCGATGCCGATGGTCTGAAGTTCCGCGTGCAGTCCTCCGACGTGCTGGTCGCCCAGATGGAAGCGATCGGCGGCAGCCCGCAGAAAATGGCCTTCTCCGAGGTTTACGGCGCGCTGCAGCAGGGTGTTGTGGACGGTCAGGAAAACACCTGGTCCAACATCTACGGCAAGAAGTTCTTCGAGGTGCAGGACGGCATCACCGAAACCAACCACGGTGTGCTCGACTATCTGGTCGTGGCTTCGGTTGACTGGCTCGACAGCCTCGATCCGGAAGTGCGTGATCAGTTCATGACCATCATGAATGAAGTCACCGCAACCCGGAACGCAGAGTCCACCCGCGTCAACAACGAAGCCAAAGAGGCCATCGTTGCCGCAGGGGGCGAGGTGCGCCAGCTGTCAGGCGAGCAGCGTCAGGCCTGGGTTGATGTGATGAAGCCGGTCTGGGAACAGTTCTCCGGTGACGTTGGTCAGGACATGATCGACGCCGCACAGGCCATCAACGCCGGCCTCTGATCCCGACTGGGACCTCGCACAAAATCTGTTCGGAGCGCGTGATACATGCGCTCCGTCACCTCCGCGGCGGAGATCATCCAGCCGCAGCTTCTTTTCCGGAAAATTGGGGAGACAACAATGTCGGGGGCACGTTCCGGCCCGTCCGGGTTCATTCATTCACTTGAAGAAACGCTGATCGCCGCCCTGCTCGGCGGCATGACGATCATCACATTTTCCAATGTGGTCGCGCGCTACGTCTTCAATTCAAACATCCTCTGGGCGCTGGAAGTCACGGTGTTCCTCTTTGCCTGGCTGGTGCTTTTGGGCGCCTCCTACGCGGTCAAGGTGCATGCGCATCTGGGGGTCGATGCCATCGTCAACATGCTGCCCGCGGGCGCACGTCGCATCGTGGGCCTGATCGCTGCGGCTGTCTGTATCGCCTTCTCGCTGCTGATGCTGAAGGGCGCCTATGACTACTGGGCCGTTTTTGCGGATCTGCCGCCCACCTCGGGCCGTTGGTTCCCCACCGGGTTTGATACCTCCGCGCGCAGTCAGAGCTTTTACGAGGTGCAGGATGTGCCGATGCTCGGGTTCCTGCGCTTTCTGGAGGATATGATCAACTACGGCGACTCCTACGAGAAACTGCCCAAGGTGGTTCCCTATCTGGTGTTGCCGCTGTCGATGCTCCTGCTGGTGCTGCGCTTTGTACAGGCGGCGCTGCAGATCCTGCGCGGGCAGGCGGATCGTCTGGTCGCAAGTCACGAAGTCGAAGACGAACTCGAAGCAGTTCGCGCTCAACAGGGAGAGCATGACTGATGGAAGTTGTCCTTCTTTTTACGCTGGTTATCAGCCTGTTGCTGATCGGCGTGCCGATCGCGGTATCGCTCGGCCTGTCCTCCACGCTGTTCCTGCTGATCTATTCCGACAGCTCGCTGGCCTCGGTGGCGGGAACTTTGTTCCAGGCCTTTGAGGGTCATTTCACCCTGTTGGCGATCCCCTTCTTCATTCTGGCCTCCAGCTTCATGACCACGGGCGGCGTGGCGCGGCGGATCATCCGCTTCTCCATCGCCTGCGTCGGCCACTTGCCGGGTGGTCTGGCCATTGCGGGCGTGTTTGCCTGCATGCTGTTCGCGGCGCTGTCTGGCTCCTCTCCGGCCACGGTTGTGGCGATCGGCTCGATCGTGATCGCAGGCATGCGCCAGGTGGGCTATTCCAAGGAATTCGCCGCCGGTGTGATCTGTAACGCCGGGACGCTCGGCATTCTGATCCCGCCCTCCATCGTGATGGTGGTCTATGCGGCAGCGGTCGAGGTCTCGGTGGGGCGGATGTTCCTGGCCGGTGTGATCCCGGGCCTGATGGCGGGCATCATGCTGATGGTGACCATCTACGTGATGGCCAAGGTCAAGAACCTGCCCAAGGGCGACTGGAATGGCTGGGGCGAGGTGTTCCAATCCGCGCGGGATGCGGGCTGGGGCCTGTTCCTGATCGTCATCATCCTGGGCGGTATCTACGGCGGTATCTTCACCCCGACCGAAGCGGCAGCGGTTGCAGCGGTCTACGCGTTCCTGATTGCCTGCTTTGTCTACAAGGACATGGGGCCGCTCTCCAATGGCGAAGGCCAGCCCAAAACATCGCTCCTGAAGATGCCGCAGGCGCTGATCACGGCCTTTGTCCACCCGGACACCAAGCACACGCTGTTTGAGGCGGGCAAGCTGACCGTGACACTGCTGTTCGTGATCGCCAACGCGCTGATCCTGAAACATGTGCTGACCGACGAGCAGGTGCCGCAGCATATCGCCAATGCGATGCTGTCCGCGGGCTTTGGTCCGGTGATGTTCCTGATCGTGGTGAACGTGATCCTGCTGATCGGTGGTCAGTTCATGGAGCCCTCGGGTCTTCTGGTGATCGTCGCGCCGCTGGTGTTCCCGATCGCCATCGAACTGGGCATCGACCCGATCCATCTGGGCATCATCATGGTGGTGAACATGGAAATCGGGATGATCACGCCGCCTGTGGGTCTCAACCTCTTTGTAACCTCCGGCGTGGCGGGCATGCCGATGATGGCCGTAGTGCGCGCAGCCCTGCCGTTCCTTGCCGTGCTCTTCGTGTTCCTGATCATGGTGACCTATATTCCGGCGATATCCACCTTCCTGCCGAATATGATCATGGGACCAGAGATCATAACAAAATAGCCCGACATCGCGTCACTATGATCTGGCTAGCAAAAAAGGCGCCCGGGGAGATCTCTCCTCGGGCGCCTTCTTGTTCTGATAGCGTGGTCTTGAGTGCGCTGCGGCAAGCATTCACCCCGGCAAGATATCCAAGGTCAAAAAAAGGGGGCGCGCGCCCCCTTCATCTTCTTCTCAAATATCCCCGCCGGAGGCCGCGCCGCGAGGCGCGTTCCTCAGCTGGCGGCCAGTGCGGCGATGATGGGGCCAAAATCAGCCGACTTCAGGCTCGCGCCGCCCACCAATGCGCCGTCCACATTGGCGGTGGCAAAGATATCGGCTGCATTGCCGGGCTTGACCGACCCACCATAGAGCAGCGGAATATTGTCGCCCGCGTCGCCGTAGCGCTGGGTCAGCGCATCGCGCAGGGCGGCGTGCACCTCGGCGATCTGCTCCAGCGTCGGCACCTTGCCGGTGCCGATCGCCCAGACCGGCTCATAGGCCACCACGGTGTTGTCGGCGGTGACGCTGTCGGGCAGGGAGCCCGCAAGCTGCATGCAGACCACCTGCAGGGTGGAGCCCGCCTCGCGGTCCTCCAGCGTTTCGCCGACGCAGACCACGGCGGTCAGATCGGCAGCATAGGCGGCCTCGGTCTTGGCGCGTACCACCTCGTCGCTCTCGCCATGATCACTGCGGCGTTCGGAGTGGCCGAGGATCACGTAGCTGGCGCCCGCATCCTTCAGCATCACCGCGCTGGTGTCGCCGGTATGCGCGCCGGAGGCCTCGGCGTGGCAGTCCTGCCCGCCGATACGGATGCCGCCAGCAATCTCGACCGCGCGCGAAATCAGCGGCGCGGGTGGGCAGATCAGCACTTCGACGCCCTGTGGCAGATCGCCCGTGGCCAAGGCCTCCAGCTCCGTCAGGCTGTCGCCGGTGCCGTTCATCTTCCAATTGCCTGCTGCAAGTTTGCGCGCCATGTCGCCCCCCCTTCATTGGTGTTCTGTGTCTGAATTGCTGTTGGTGGTAGCACCGGGGGCCGGAGTGGGCAATCGCGACGCGCGCGGGGCCACAAAAAAGGGCGGCGCGCGGCCACCCTGTTTATGCGGCAGCACGCGGCGGCCCTGTCTTATCCGAACACCGGGTGGAGGTTACTCCCCGCCCACCTTGAAGCTGATCGACTCGCCGCAGCCACAGGCATCGGCGACATTGGGGTTGTTGAACTTGAAGCTCGATTCCAGCAGCGAGGTTTCATAGTCGATCTCTGTGCCGAAGAGGAACATCTGCGCCATCGGCGCGATCAGTACCTTGGCGCCATCCTGCTCTACCACCTCGTCGTTGGGGTCGGGCTGGTCGACATATTCCATGGTGTATTCCATGCCCGCGCAGCCGCCCTTCTTGACGCCGATACGCAGACCCGCGTGGCCTGCGCTCGCCATCAGCTTGGAGATCTGCGCGGAGGCGCGGGGGGTGATGGTGACAGCTTGTTTGCCGGGGATACCGAACATGAAAAGGCTCCGTTTGTGTTACCCTGTAACCTAGGTGGCGCAGCGCCTCTCATCAAGGGGCGTCTCATCCATGAAGGAGAACGGGGGCCTGTGGTCACGATATTGCGACCACAGGGTTTCGATCACATGAAGCCCAGCTCCAGCCGGGCCTCATCGGACATCATGTCCATGCCCCAGGGCGGCTCCCAGGTCATTTCCACATCAACGCTCTTGACGCCGGCCACGGGCGAGATCGCATCGACGATCCAGCCGGGCATCTCACCGGCCACGGGGCAGCCAGGCGCGGTCAGGGTCATGATGATCTTCACGTCGTTTTCTTCCGAAATTTCAACGGTGTAGATCAGGCCAAGCTCGTAGATATTGACCGGGATTTCCGGGTCATACACGGTGCGGCAGGCTTCGACCACCGGCTCGTAGAGCGGATGGGACACGGAGGAGGGCGCAATAAGTGGCGTGCCCTCAAGCGGTTCGGATGCGTCGGTCATTCAGGACTCTCGATCAGGTTTCTGACTGTTTATATAGGAAATGAAGGCACGGAGGTCCAGTGCCCGAACGCACTCGACCTCCGTGTTCTGGCCCGAAACAGACTGAGGGGCCGCGCTCAGTCGTTGATATCCGTGTCAAAGGTCTTCACCTGGCCTTTGGGCAGGGCGAACAGGCGCCTCAGCATCAGCCACGCCACCAGAGACAGGGCAGCGAAGACCAGTAGCAGCAGCGGCAGCGACACGTTCAGTGACATCAGCAAAAGCACGGCCACGCAGACCGCGCCGATGGCGAAGCCGAGGAAGATGAACCCCGGCAGCAGGATCTCGGCAATGCCCAGCACCAGCGCCAGCGCGCCCCAGATCCACCACAGTGACCAGAGCGCGCCCATTACTTGCCCTTGAGCATGTTGAAGGCGTTGCCAAAGGCCTCGATCGCCTGGGCGGGCACGATGATGGTCTGCTTGCCGTCACCATTGCCAAGCGCGTTCAACGCCTCGACCTGTTTCAGCGCCACCTGATACTGCGCGGCGGCCAGACCGTTTTCGGCGATCGCCTTGGCCACGACTTCGGTGGCAAAGGCCTCGGCTTCGGCCTGAATGCGACGCGCCTTGGCGGTCTGTTCGGCGGCATAAAGCTCTGCATCAGCAGAGAGTTCCACCGCCCGTTTCTTGCCCTCGGCCTCGGTCACATGGGCGCGGCGGGCGCGTTCGGCGTTGAGCTGCTGCAGCATCGCATCGCGGGTGGCCTGATCGAGGTTCACATCGAGGATTTCGGCGCGGGTTACTTCGATGCCCCAGTCATCCACGGCGCTTTCGACGCTGCGCTTGATCTCGCCGATCAGCTGCGAGCGGTTGGATTGCACCTCGTCCAGATCCATCTTGCCGATCTCGGCGCGCACGATGCCCGCCACGGTGGTGGAAATCGCCCCATCCACATCGCGGATGCGGTAGACGGTCTTTTCCGGCTCCAGGATGCGGTAGAACACCGAGGTGTCGATCTCCACCAGCACGTTGTCGCGGGTGATTGCGTCCTGGCTGGCGTTGGGCAGCTGACGTTCGAGGATGGAGACCTTGTGGCGCACCACGTCGAGGAAGGGCACGATGAAGTTGATGCCCGGCCCCAGCACCGCCTTGAGCCGACCAAAGCGCTCGACCACGAATTTCTCCGACTGGGGCACAATGCGCACCCCTTTGAAGATCACGATAATCAGGAAAACGGCCCCGAGGATATACAGCAGACCGCCAGAGAGGGCGTCGATGATCTCTTGTTCGTTCATGGGAAAAATCCGGATGTAAAACAGCGTTGGGCGGCAACGTCCCCCTTGCCCGGTGCCGGGTCAAGGGGAAAGCGCGACCCTCTGTGCCCCCGATTACTCGGCCGCGTTCTCGAGCGCCTTGCGGCTGCGCAGCGGGGTGGGGCGGACGTTGGCCTCGATCTCGTCATGGATCAATGCGGCCATGTCTTTCTTGGAGGTCTTCTCGATCCCCTCCAGCCCGGGCGAGGAATTGACCTCCAGCACCTTGGGCCCGGTTTCCGAGCGCAGCAGGTCGACGCCCGCCACACCGAGGCCGAAACACTTGGCAGCGCGGATCGCGGTGGAGCGTTCCTCCTTGGTAATGCGGACCGACACGGCGCTGCCGCCCAGATGCAGGTTGGAGCGGAAATCGCCCTCGGCACCGGAGCGTTTCATCGCCGCCACCACCTTGGAGCCGACCACGAAACAGCGGATGTCGACGCCGGCGGCCTCCTTCACAAATTGCTGCACCAGAAAGTTGGCCTTGAGACCGCGAAAGGCGGTGATGACGGATTCAGCGGCCTTCTTGGTCTCCGCCAGCACCACGCCCTTGCCTTGGGTGCTTTCCAAGAGCTTCACGATCAGGGGCGCGCCGCCGACGATGTCGATAAGCGCGTTGGTGTCCTTGGGCGAGGCGGCGAAGGCGGTGGGCGGCATGCCGATCTTGTGGCGTGCCAGGAGCTGATGCGCGTGCAGCTTGTCGCGGCTGGCGGTGATGCCGGCGCTGCCGTTGACGCAATAGGTGCCAATGGTCTCGAACTGCCGCAAGAGCGCGGTGCCATATTGGGTGACCGACGCGCCGATGCGCGGGATCACCGCGTCATAGCGTGGCAGGCGCTTGCCGTCATAGTGGATCTCGGGCGCCAGCGCGTTGATCGACATGTAGCAGCGGGTGGTGTCGATGACCTCGACTGAGTGGCCCCGATTTTCGCCCTCTTCGACCAGACGGCGGGTGGAGTAATTGTCCTCGCGGCTCAGCACCGCGATGCGCAGGGCGCGGTTGGGCGCCTTCTTGCGGATCGCCGGGGTGGCATAGACGGAGTAGTCCAGCTCCGGCTGGCAATAGCGTTCCGACGGTACGATGGAGATGTTCTCGGTCAGCGCCTGACGACCCAGCAGCATGTGTAGTGCCATGCCGCGCCGGTCTGTCAGCGTCACCTCCACCGGCCAGGTCACGCCGCCGATCTCCAGGTCGGTCTCGATCACATAGCGCAGCTCGCGATCCCCGTTGGAGGAAGTCACCTCGCGCCGGTCCTTGATCCTGGCCGAGCAGGGAATGAGCAAGTCATCGCGCCCCGGAATGGGATGCACGGTAAAGCGCACCTTGGGTGCATTCTGTGGACCGAAGGTCTCGATATCGGTGGCATGAAGGGCAGAGGTCCGGGCACCGGTGTCGATCTTGGCGCGTAGGGCGGGCAGGCCGAGCGTCGGCAATCTGACCCATTCCTCCCACCCAAGACGCAGATTCTGGTTCGGGTCATCTGTGGACATGGAGACGTCTCCTTGGCATTAGGGGGGAATCACCGCCTGAGCGGTGTGCAGACTGACGCAGGAACATGAGATGGCAGAGCTTTTCAACTTTGAAATGACAGCAACGGACGGCAAGGCCCGCACAGGTGTAATCCACACACCGCGCGGCGACATCCGCACGCCTGCCTTCATGCCGGTCGGCACCGCTGCCACGGTCAAGGCGATGATGCCCGAAAGCGTACGTGCCACCGGGGCCGACATCCTCTTGGGCAATACCTACCATCTGATGCTGCGCCCCACTGCGGAGCGGATCGACCGCTTGGGTGGTTTGCACAAGTTCATGAACTGGGACCGGCCGATCCTGACGGACTCCGGTGGCTTTCAGGTGATGTCGCTGGCCGGGCTGCGCAAGCTGACCGAGAAGGGCGTCACCTTCAAGAGCCACATCGACGGCTCGCGGCATGAGCTGACGCCGGAACGCTCGATGGAGATCCAGCGGCTGTTGGGTTCTGACATCGTGATGTGTTTCGACGAATGCCCCGCACTGCCCGCCGACCGGGATCGCATCGCCGAGAGCATGCGCCTGTCGATGCGATGGGCGGAACGCTCGCGCGAGGCCTTCGGGGATCGTCCGGGCTATGCGCTGTTTGGCATTCAGCAGGGCGGGCTGGAGAGGGATTTCCGCGAGGAAAGTGCCGAGGCGCTCACCAAGGTCGGCTTTGACGGCTACGCGGTCGGTGGCCTTGCGGTGGGCGAGGGCCAGGAGGCCATGTTTGGCTGTCTGGACTACGCGCCCGACATGCTGCCCCAGGACAAGCCGCGCTATCTGATGGGGGTGGGCAAGCCCGACGACATCGTGGGCGCGGTGGCGCGTGGCATCGACATGATGGACTGCGTGCTGCCCTCGCGGTCGGGGCGCACCGGACAGGCCTTCACCCGGCACGGTGTGGTTAACATCAAGAACGCCCGCCATCAGGACGACCCGCGTCCGCTGGATGAAAACTGCAGCTGCCCGGCATGCAGCAATTATTCGCGCGCCTATCTGCACCACGTGTTCCGGTCGAACGAGATGATCTCCGGTATGCTTCTGACATGGCACAATCTGCATTACTTTCAGGACATCATGGCAGGCATGCGCGAGTCAATCGCAGCGGGCACATTTGAGGCCTGGCAGAAGAATTTTCACGACAATCGTGCACAAGGCGATATCGAACCCTTGTGACCCGCGCGGGTTTGAACCCGGCCCGCCGCAGGGGCGGGCAGTCGCGCACCTCTTTGTGAACTTCAAAAGGCCGCCCTTTGGGGTGGCCTTTTAAAATTTTGATATCATGAGATATTTTATTGCATGTTTGCTGGTCGAAGGGGGCGATCACGCGAGTTTTTCGGGGTCCCAAAACATTCTCATTGCTGGAGGGTTGAAAGGCAGAGGTGGGATGCTCAGCTCTTGTGAGGTAACATTCCTGTTGCTGGATACTTTGAGCGAAGGATACTCCCCGTGAGCCAGAAACTGTTTGCCGCAAACACCGCCGGTGCCCTTGAGTTGACCAACCGCGTGGTGATGGCGCCGCTGACGCGCAACCGTGCCGACGACAGCACCGGAGAGGTGCTCGACCGTCACGTCGAATACTATGCCCAACGTGCCAGCGCCGGTCTGATCATCACCGAAGGCAGTCAGATCAGCGCCGAGGCCAAGGGCTATATCCAGACCCCCGGCATTCACACCGCCGCGCAGGCTGCCGCATGGCGCAAGGTCACCGATGCGGTGCATGCCAAGGGCGGCAAGATCGTGATCCAGCTGTGGCATGTGGGGCGGATCACCCATGACTCGCTTCTGCCCGAGGGCGTAAAGGCTGTTGGGCCCACCGATCAGGCGGCCGATGCTCAGACCTTCACCCATGCGGGGTTTGAGCCGACCGCGACGCCCGAGGCGCTGACCGTTGCAGGCATCCAGCGCGTGATCGAAGACTACGTTCAGGCCGCGAAATACGCCAAGGATGCTGGATTTGACGGCGTTGAGCTGCATGCCGCCAATGGCTATTTGCTGGAACAATTCCTCAAGGATGGCGTCAACACCCGCACCGACGCTTATGGCGGATCGGCAGAAAATCGAGCGCGTTTCCTGTTTGAGGTCTTGGACGCATTGGCCACCGTCTGGGAGCCGGGCCGCATTGGCGTGCGTCTGTCGCCCTTTGCCAGCTTTAACGATGTCTCTGACAGCGACCCGGTGGCCCACTACACCCCGCTGATCGAACGGCTGAACACTTATGGGCTGGCCTATCTGCACCTGATCGAAGGGGACACCGGAGGCGCGCGCGAGGGGGATTTTGAGACTCTGCGCCAGCTCTACACCGGGACCTACATGGCCAATAACGGCTATGACCGTGAAACGGCTTTGGCTCGGACCGAAAGCGGCGCGGTGGATCTGGTGGCCTTCGGTCGCCCCTTCATCTCCAACCCGGATCTGGTGGCGCGCCTCAAGGCGGACGCTCCCTTGGCGGAAGGCGATCAAGCGAGTTTTTATGGCGGTGGAGACGAAGGGTTCACCGACTATCCCACGCTGGAGCTGCAGGCGGCGGAATAGGCCCAGACTCTGCCCCTCCGTCAGGGTATCAAGACGCAGCAGGCGGGGGGATCCGCCTGCTGCGCAACGCCCGCCAAAAGCCTGGAATATCCAAGCCAGGCCTGTCCCGAATGTGCCAAGCGGCATTGATGAGCGGCGTTAGGGCTTTGCTCACCGTTTCACCATTTGCGCCCTTGTGGTCAGGTCATGCTCAGGGCATTCTAAAGGGCAAAGCTTGAGACGCGGCGGTTGAATAACTCGATCAGCCTGACCAAATAAACAATCCGAGTGAGGAGACGACCGCGGTTGCCGATGAAACGGGGCCTGGACGTCTTGCCAAAAAAAAGGACCGAGTATGCAAGAGCCTCTCAATTCCTCCTACCCCGTTCTGCCGCTGCGCGATATCGTGGTCTTCCCCCACATGATCGTGCCGCTGTTCGTGGGTCGGGAGAAGTCGGTGCACGCCCTCGAAGAGGTGATGTCCGATGACAAGCAGATTCTCTTGTCCAGCCAGATCGACCCCTCCGAGGACGATCCGGATCAGGATGGTATCTATCGCACCGGCGTGCTGGCCAATGTGCTGCAGCTGCTGAAACTGCCCGATGGCACCGTGAAGGTGCTGGTCGAAGGGCAGCAGCGTGTGAAGATCACCGAGTTTCTGGACAATGACACCTTCTTCGAGGCACGTGCCGAGGCGCTGGCGGAGATGCCCGGCGATGTGACCACCACCGAGGCACTGCTGCGGACCGTGGGTGATGAGTTCGAGCGCTATGCCAAAGTGCGCAAGAACATCCCCGAAGAGGCGCTGACCGCCGTGGGCGAGACCACCGAACCGGCGAAACTGGCGGATCTGGTTGCCGGTCACCTCGGTATCGAGGTGGACCGCAAGCAGGAGCTGCTGGAAACCCTGCCGGTCAGCGAGCGGCTGGAGAAGGTCTATGCGCTGATGCAGTCCGAACTGTCGGTGCTGCAGGTCGAGAAAAAGATCAAGACCCGCGTCAAGACGCAGATGGAGAAGACCCAGCGCGAATATTACCTGAATGAGCAGATGAAGGCCATTCAGAAGGAACTGGGCGACGGTGAGGACGGCGCCGGCGAAATCGTTGAGCTGGAAGAAAAGATCGAGGCGACAAAACTGTCGAAAGAGGCCCGCGAAAAGGCCGATGCCGAGATGAAGAAGCTCAAGAACATGTCGCCGATGTCGGCCGAAGCGACCGTCGTGCGCAACTACCTCGACTGGATGCTGTCGATCCCGTGGGGCACAAAATCCCGCGTCAAAAAGGATCTGAACCGCGCGCAGGACATCCTCGACAAGGATCACTACGGCCTTGAAAAGGTTAAAGAGCGTATCGTCGAATATCTCGCGGTGCAGCAGCGCTCGGCCAAGCTCAAGGGCCCGATCCTCTGCCTCGTTGGTCCTCCGGGCGTGGGTAAGACCTCGCTGGGCAAGTCCGTGGCCAAGGCGACGGGCCGTGAGTTCATCCGGATTTCTCTGGGTGGCGTGCGCGACGAGTCCGAGATCCGCGGTCACCGCCGGACCTACATTGGCTCCATGCCGGGCAAGATCATCCAGGCGCTGAAGAAGGCCAAGACCACCAACCCGCTGATCCTCTTGGATGAGATCGACAAGATGGGTCAGGACTTCCGTGGTGATCCGGCCTCGGCGATGCTCGAAGTGCTTGATCCTGAACAGAACGGCACTTTCGTGGACCACTATCTGGAGGTCGAATATGACCTCTCGAACGTGATGTTCCTGACCACCTCGAACAGCTACAACATGCCGGGGCCGCTCTTGGACCGGATGGAGATCATCCCGCTGTCGGGCTACACCGAGGACGAAAAGCGCGAGATCGCCAAGCAGCACCTGATCTCCAAACAGGTGAAGAACCACGGCCTCAAGGCCAAGGAATTCGAACTGTCGGACGATGCGTTGACCGAGATCATTCGCACCTACACCCGCGAGGCCGGTGTGCGGAACCTCGAACGCGAGATTGCCAAGGTGGCCCGCAAGGCGTTGACCTCCATCGTCAAGAAGCAGGCGGAAACGGTGTCGGTGTCCAAGGATAACCTGGATGACTTCCTTGGCGTTGCGAAATATCGCTACGGTCTGGCGGAGCTGGAGGATCAGGTCGGTGTTGTGACCGGGTTGGCCTATACCTCCGTCGGTGGTGAGCTGCTGTCCATCGAGGCGCTGCGCCTGCCGGGCAAGGGCCGGATGAAGACCACCGGCAAGCTGGGTGATGTGATGAAGGAATCGATCGAGGCGGCCAGCTCCTACGTGCGCTCCGTCTCGCCGCGTCTGGGCATCAAGCCGCCGCGCTTTGACAAATGGGACATCCACGTCCACGTGCCTGAAGGGGCCACGCCCAAGGATGGCCCTTCGGCTGGTCTGGCGATGGTGACCTCCATCGTGTCTGTGCTGACGGGTATTCCTGTGCGCAAGGATATCGCGATGACAGGCGAGGTCACCCTGCGGGGCCATGCGCTGGCGATCGGTGGTCTGAAGGAAAAACTGCTGGCGGCGCTGCGCGGTGGGATCAAGACCGTTCTCATCCCCAAGGAGAACGAAAAAGACCTGCCGGAAATCCCGGACAACGTGAAAGAAGGGCTGGAGATCATCCCAGTCGAGAACGTGTCCGAAGTGCTGAAGATCGCTCTGGTGCGCGCACCGGACCCGATCGAGTGGGACGAGGAGGCCGAAGAGGCCGCCGCTGCTGCGGCTGCGTTGAAAGGCGACGACAAGAGCGGCGCCACCGCCCACTGACCGTCGCGTCTGCGGCTTTGAACATCGGGGCGTCCCATCCTGGGGCGCCTTTTTTGCGTTTGGCCTTTTTGCCTCCGGCCTGTCTACGTGTGGTCTGTGCCTGGTTGTGCGATGAGGGTCACTTGGCGACCCAATGCAGCAGATGGCGGCGCCGCCGGGAGGGCAGGCGAGGGGGGCACGGGGGCCTTTCCCGCGCCTGATCCGGTTAATGAAAGGAGTGAAATCTCCAAGCTAATGAAGCGTGCCTCTGCGCCTCATATTGTGAGCCGGTCATCCATTACATATGCGCCACTGCAGATCGAGCAGGTGTGATATGGGATCTGACTTGGGATCGCGTTGATTTTCAGTGGAGTGCCCCCACTGAAGTGGTCCACCTTTTGGGATAGGAATATCCCGTTTTCAGGAGGACGACGAGATGTCAGGCAAACGAGAGAAGCCCGAGGACATCGTGCTGAAGCTGCGACAGGTTGAGGTGCTGCAAGGGCAAGGGAGCTCGGTTCAGGAAGCCGTTCGGCAAATCGGTGTGACGGTTCAGACTTACTACCGG
>NZ_PVUF01000005.1 GCF_003003215.1 Tritonibacter scottomollicae
TCTGCAGCCGCTTCAGTTCCTTCAATTGGTCTGTGCCCATCCCACCGTACTTCTTCTTCCAGCGGTAGAACGTCTGTTCAGTCACACCAATCTGCTGGATCGCATCCAGACGCGGCATGCCTTGCCCCGTCAGAACCTCGACCTGCCGTAACTTCGTGACAATCTCCTCGGGCTTGGGTCGCTTGTTCGCCATGGTCTTCCTCCGTTTTCCTAACCATAGCGGAGGACCACTTCAGTGGGGGAGGAGCAGGGGCTTCGGACGCAGTAAGGGCCACCCGCAGCCATTGCTGAATAGGGGGAAGCTTCACGTCTCAGCTCTGCTCGACCGGTCAGGCCAAAACTACGCCTCGCTTTGCGGGTCGCGAAGCGCAGAGGGGCCGCCTGCTGTGCGATCGATGTTTCGACACGACAGCGTTGACGTCTATGCAACCTCACTCATGGGGGACTGAGTGTGACTGGAGCGCAATTCAAACCGTGCGATCATTTCCTCAAGGTGAGAGGCATCCGTACTGAGGGTGTGGCTGGTGGAATTGGACTGTTGGACCATGGCAGCGTTTTCCTGTGTCGCGGCGTCCAAGTGGGAAACGCCGGTATTGATTTCGGCAAGACCGATCGCTTGCTCTTGCGCACTTTCCGCAATGTCCTTGACCAACTGTGAAATGTTCTCGACGCGCGAGAGGATGGATTCCAGAGCCGTACCGGATTGATTTACCAGGCCGACACCCGCCTCAACATGAGAGGAACTCTCTTGGATGTGCGTCTTGATTTCCTTGGCCGCTTCAGCCGAGCGCAGCGCCAACGACCGAACCTCCGATGCCACGACCGCAAACCCGCGGCCTGCTTCTCCGGCGCGTGCGGCCTCGACACCTGCGTTGAGAGCCAGGAGGTTGGTTTGGAAAGCAATATCGTCAATCACGCCGATGATCTGTGAAATCTGGTGGGAAGACTGTTCGATTGACGCCATGGCGGCGACGGCCTGCTTCACGACGGTCCCATTTTCCGTTGCTTCGATCTGAGCATCAGATGTGGTTTCCTCGGCTGTTCTCGCTCCGTCAGCTGCAGAGCGAACACTTGCGGTCAACTGTTCCAGCGCCGCTGCAGTTTCTTCGAGAGTGGCTGCCTGGCCTTCGGTGCGTCGCGACAAGTCATCAGATCCAGACCGAATGTCGTCGGAGCTCTGATGAATGCGCTTTGATGTCTGCATGATTTCAGACAACGCGTCATTCAGGCGCGCACTGGCAGCATTGAAATCAATCCGCAAGCTTTCGTATTCGCTTGGAAAGCTCTGGTCGAAAGAAACGGTCAGCTCGCCCTTTGAAAGACGCGAGAGACCGTCCTTCAGCTCTGCAACCACGAAATCCTGCTCTTCTTTTCGTGCAAGTTGCTCTGCTTCCAAGTCGAGTGCGTGGCGTCGCATGGACATGGTTTCTTGCTTGAACTTGTAAATTGCATGGGCGAGGCGACTCAGTTCGTCTTTACCTTCGATATCCTTAATGAAGACGTCATACTCACCGCTTGCAAATCCATTGACCACGCTCGCAAGATACTTGATGCGTCGGATCATTCCTTCAAAAGCGATCAGGGAAAAAACCAGAACTCCCAATCCGACCGCAATCCCTGCGACTAAGTGGAGAAGATATTTCCGCTCAGCTTTTGCGGCGACCTGTGCGGACAGATCGTAGGCGCGTTGCCCCATTTCGATTTCTTCATCTCGCAGAAGATCGATCCAAGATGTCGATATGTTGAACCACTCGCTCGGCTTCAGGGAGAAATCACCGGTTTCCATCCCACTGGCAACAGTCTCTCGGGCGGATTGAATGCGCTGGTACGGAGCCATCTCTGAAAGACCTGTGTACCAATCCTCCGCATCGAGAAGGAGGTTGGCTTCTCGAAGGTACGCAATTTGCACCGCGTGCCGCGACACATACTTTTCGTAAATGTCGAAATCGAAGCCAGCGGACAGACCGGATGCGCCCATTGCACGCTCCAGGCCAGCGCTTTCCTTGGCACCAGCTATCAGGTTCTTCACCTCGAGAAGTTTGACAATCGTGGTTTCGGTATGTTCACCGATCGCCGGGCGAGACAGGTCGAGCGTAACTTCAATCAACGCCGTGTAGACTTTCGCCATTTCAACAGGGGGGAGGCCCAGCGTGTCGACAGTGTTTCGTGTGCCCTCAAGAGCGGCGAGTCGCTCCGAGAATGCCTCGTAAGTACGTGGCTGGGTTTCTACAAGGTGTTGCGCACGATCTCCGACTGCCGCGATACTCGCGTTGGTCTCGTCCCGTTGCGCCGTCAGCTCAGCTTGGAACCGGCTGCCCTTTGAACTGAGGAAGCCAGCGGAGTAGCCGCGCTCCTTTTGAAGGTTGTGGATCAACTGGCTCAACGCGACGCCGTGACCGATTTGGGCCGTCGTGGACCTGGCTTCGGTCGCTATGGCGTCAAGGCCTTTGACGTCATCGTACAGCATATATGCCGCGAAGGCAGAAAGCGGTGCGATCACAAGGATCATCAGCAGACGAAGTCGGAGTTTCATTAAACATCTCCCTTGAACAAAAACACGGCAACCAGATCGTCAAACAAAAAAACGGAGCGCTTAGGGAAACTCCCTCGAAAAGATGAATATTTTCTTTTTGTTTCGAGGGGTTTCATTTGGCGCTTGGAGGTATTAAGCGAAAAACATTCCAAATTAATGTATTTCAATATTTTAAAACTACCTCTTCTGGCAATTGGTGTTGACCTGGCGTGCTGTCGAAAAATGACTTCTTTTTACGTTTTTCACGTCAATTTATTTTTGGTTTTACGTGGCTCTGCCGTGCAAGTCCGAGTGGTGCGCTTGAGTAGACGCACGGTACGCGGTATGGCAGAATTCTGCGCGCGCCATGGCGAGTGATTGCCAAGGAAGTCGTCTGCCGCGGCAAAAAGCAGTGCACATTCATTCGCTATTCTGAAAGTTTGAGCACATCGCGGGAGGAACGCGGGACGAACTTAAAATTTTCCTGTCTTGGGAGGACAGCATGTTTACTACACTTCTTCGCGGGCCCAAGGGCCTGATCGGATCGGCTGCGCTGGTCGCATTGAGCCTGGGCACACCGGCCCTTGCGCAAGAGCAGCTCTCGATCGCCACCGGCGGCACCGGCGGCGTCTACTACCCCATGGGCGGTGGTCTGGCCGAGATCATCAACGGCCATGTCGACGGCTACTCCGCCACCGCCGAGGTCACAGGCGCGTCGGTCGAGAATATGGGCCTGATCGCAACCGGTGATGCGGATTTCGCAATCGGTCTGGCGGACACCGTGGCGCAGGCGCACAGCGGCACAGGTCGTTTTGATGGCCAGCAGCTGTCGATGGTCCGTGGCGTGGCCTCGCTCTATGCGAATATGGTGCATATCGTAGCACTCGAAGGCAGCGGCATCACCGCGCTGGAAGATCTGCGTGGCAAACGCGTGTCCATTGGTGCGCCGGGCTCCGGCACCGAGGTTAACACTTCCGCTATCCTCGAAGCCAACGGCATCACCTATGACGACATCGAAGAGCAGCGTCTGAACTTCAACGAAACAGCCGACGCGCTGGCCAATGGCGATATCGATGCGGGCTTCCTGTCCGTCGGTGCGCCGACCTCGTCGATCCTGAACCTCTCCACCACGCAGGACATCGTATTGATCGCCCTGACCGAGGACGAGCTGGCCGCTTCACTTGACGCAAATGCGACATTTGCCAAGACCACGCTGGTTGGCGGCACCTATACCGGTGTGGACGAAGACCTCACCGTGCTGGGCATTCCCAACGTGCTGACCGTATCGTCCGAAACTCCGGATGATCTGGTCTATGCGGTGACGAGCGCGATGTTCGGCAACATCAAAGAGTTGCAGGCTGTGCACCCGGCAGCGAAGCAGACCACCGTTGAGTTCACGCTCGATGCGACACCGGTTCCGCTGCACCCCGGCGCGATCCGCTACTTCGAGGAAATCGGCGCCGAAGTTCCGGACCGCCTGCGTCCGTGACCGGCAGACTAGGTGGAGGAGGGCTTCTGGCCCTCCTCCTGTGCGTCGCGGCGCCTGCGTCCGCCGACGTGCTTGTTGCCACGCGGCCCAATGACGAGCAGATCGCCCGGTTCTCGGTGCCCGAGGGCAGTGAGTGGTGCGTAAAGTGGCATCACTCGGTCAAAGGGTTCGAAGTCTCGGATTGCTACGAGAACCGCGCGGGCCAGATGGTCCTCGTATGGTCACATCTGCCGGACTTCGCGGCGGGGCTGGATCATATTCCCGGGCGCGGACGACAGGTGTCGGACGGGCAGGGTGGCTATTTCATACTCGATATCGACGAGCCGGTGCCCGGCAACACCTATGTGTTGCGCCCGGGGGCGGGGCCGGTCGATCACCGGCTGCAGGTGGGCGACAAGGTCGTTTCCCTGTCTGCTGTGGCACCGCGCGAGCGGGTGCGGATTACCCTGAGAGGGAAGACTGACTGATGACAACAGACACCGACATCACCCCTGTTCCACCACCGCAACCGCGCCTTCTGTTGCGGGCGATTGCCGTGATCGGGATCGCGCTTTCACTGTTCCAACTGTATGCGGCGGGGGTGCAGCCACTGGGCCTGTTTTTCCAGCGGCCCATCCACCTGGGCTTTATTCTGGTGCTCTGTTTCCTGATCTACCCGGTCTTCGGCCGGGATCAACCGCGCGGTCTGTTGGGCTGGGCGATCGACGGGCCGCTGATCCTGTGTGGTATCGCCGTCGGGGCCTGGGTGCCCATGAATATCGATATCATCGCCAACCAGATCTTTCCGCGCCAGATTGATGTCTGGATGGGGGTCCTGACCCTCTTTGTCGTGCTGGAGGGGGCACGCCGTTCCGTCGGACTTGGCATGACGATCATCGGGGCCTTCTTTCTGGCCTATGCCTTTGCGGGCTCCCGCGGGGAGTTGCCGTTCCTGTCAGACTGGATGCCCGGCATTCTGAACCACCGCGGCTACCCGCTGGAACGGGTTGCCAGTCAGATGACATTGGGTGCCGAGGGGATCTTTGGCATCCCGCTTGGTGTTGCGGCGACTTTTGTCTTTGTTTTTGTGCTGTTCGGGGCCTTTCTTGAGGTCACAGGTGCTGGCAAGTTCTTCATTGATCTCGCCTATGCTGCGACAGGGCGACAGCGTGGCGGTCCGGCCAAGGCTGCAGTTATCGCAAGCGCCGGCATGGGGTCGATCAGCGGATCGGCCATCGCCAATGTGGTCACCACGGGCGCGTTCACCATTCCGCTGATGAAAAAGCTGGGCTATCGGCCCGCACAGGCCGGCGGCATCGAGGCCGCGGCATCGACCGGCGGCCAGATCATGCCACCCTTGATGGGGGCGGGCGCGTTCTTGATGTCGGAGTTCACGCGGGTGCCTTACGTGGACATCGTGCTGGTGTCGATTTTCCCGGCAGTGCTCTATTTCGGCGTGGTGTACCTGCTGGTGCATATTGCGGCCATCAAGCAGGGCATGACGGGGCTGAGCGCCACTGATCTGCCGCGCACGCGCAAGGTTCTGGCCGAAGGCTGGCATTTCCTGCTGCCGCTTGTGGCCTTGGTGGCGCTGCTGGTGGCTGGATATTCGCCCATGCGTGTGGGCTTTTATGCCATTCTGTCGATCATGGCGGCAGCAGCGGCGCGGGCCCTTTGGAATTTCGCAGCCTCGGGGCCCAGCATGGCGCGGTTCGTTGCCATGTGTCGCAAAGGCATAGAGCTGACGCTGGAGGCGTTGGAACTTGGCGCACGCAACGCGGTTGCGGTGTCGATGGCCTGCGCCGTGGCCGGAATCATTGTGGGTGTCGTTGGTTTGACCGGCTTGGGCCTGAAATTCTCGGCCATGATGATCGCGTTTTCCGGCGGCAACCTGTTGCTCGCGCTGATCCTGGTGATCATTGCATCGCTCATCCTGGGGATGGGGCTTCCGGTGACCGCCGCCTATATCGTGCTTATCATCCTTGTTGGCCCGGCCCTGACCGAGGAGTTCGGGGTGCCGGTTCTGATCGCGCACCTGGTGGTCTTCTGGTATTCGCAGGACAGCAACGTGACGCCGCCTGTGGCTTTGGCCGGGTTCGCTGGGGCCGCCATCGCGGGGTCAAAGCCCATGGAAACCAGCGTTCAGGCGTGGAAATACGCCAAAGGGCTGTATCTGATCCCGCTGTTCATGGTGTTCAACGAGGAAATCATCATCGGTGGCCCGCTGCCGCTGGTGCTGTGGAGCGGGGCAATTGCCATACTCGGGCTGGTGGCATTTGCCGCGGTGCTCGAGGCCTTCTTGTGGCGGCCAATGCAGCTTTGGATGCGGGTGCTGCTGATGCCCGGCATTGTCGCCTTGTTCTGGCCTGAGCTGATGGTTGAAATCGCCGGTGCGGCTCTTGTTGTGGCACTGCTGGCGCTGAACTGGATGCAGTCGCGCCGGGATCGGGAGACTGGACAGGATGGGTCCGTCGGCCAGTCTGATCTCAGCCATCCGTGATGGTATGAAGCCCCGTGATGACGTCGCCCGCGCAAACGCCATCTTCATGACAGGCTTCAGGTCATGAAGATGGCGCGCCCTCTGATGCTGGCGGGGCTGTCGGCCCTGCTGGTCTGGTTCATTGCGCAAACCCTCGCGGTGAACACGGCGCGGCGGGAGCTGGATCAAACGCTGTTACTGACCACCCGCGCGGTGGAGGCAGAGGTGGAGCGTTTGCGCGCTCTGCCTGCTGTCGTTGGTGAAGACGCCCGCATCCGCGACGCGCTTGCGGGCGATGGGCCTTTGCAGGACGCCAATACCTATCTTGAGGCGGTCGCGGCGCATGTCGGGGCGGAGGAACTGTTTCTTATCAACGCCGAAGGCGACACGATTGCGGCGTCGAACTGGAACACGGACGGCAGCTACATCGGGCAAAATTATGCCTTCCGCCCCTATTTTCAGGACGCCATCACAGAGGGCCAGGGGCAATTCTACGCCATTGGTGTCACGACCGGCATTCCGGGGTATTTCCTCGCCGCGCGGGTCGAGGTCGGCGGTGCCGAGGGCGTCGTGGCGGTGAAACAGGATCTTTCGATCCTTCAGGACACATGGCGCGCGGCAGAGGCGGACATCGCCCTTGCGGATGAGCATGGCGTTGTATTCCTGTCTGCACGCCCGGATTGGCAATATCGCCCGCTTGTGAACCTGACGCCCGATGCTCTGGCGCAGCTTGTTACTACGCGCGCCTACGAAGGGGTCGGGCTGGGCGAAACCGCGCCTTTGTTGACGGAGCCGCCGGTCGGCGGTGATGCGCGGGGCCGGAACTGGATCGCGCGGATCGGAGCGGTTCCGGCAACCGGCGGGCAGGTGGTCGCGATCCGTCCCTTGGGGGCGCTGCAGTTGATGGCCTTCGGGTGGGCAGTGCTGGCCGCGCTGGCGGCGCTTGCGGTTGCGGCAACCGTCAAGGCGCTTGAACAACGTCGCCAGATCACCGCCTTGCGCCTGTCGCAATCGGAAAAGATGGAAGCCATGGTTGTTGCGCGCACTGCGGATCTTGCCCGTGAGGTCGATGCACGCAGACAGGCCGAAGCTGACCTGCGCGCCACCCAAGAGGCGCTGATCCATGCGGAGAAAATGGCCGCCATGGGCCGCATGTCAGCCGCGATCGTCCACGAGATCAGCCAGCCCCTTGCCGCGATGGAGGCAACATTGTCGGCAGCCGAAATGGGCATGAAGCCCCCGGATGCTGCGACGGTCACCCGGATCGGCAAGGCGCGCGACATGATCCGTCGGATGCAACGCACCACCAAACACCTCAAGAGCTTCGCCCGGAAAGAAAACGCCGAACTCAGCCTGATAGATCTGCGCACGCCGTTGAAATCAGCGCTTGATCTGGTGCTGCCCCGGGCCAAGGTGGTTGGTGTCACGCCCGATATTCAGGTGCCGGAGGGCAAAGTGCCTGTGATGGCGGGGGCCGTCCGGGTCGAACAGGTGATCGCAAACCTGCTGTTGAACGCGCTTGATGCCATCGAGGCCAAACCGGACTCGTCGGTGACCGTAACGCTGACGACCGAAGGTGATCAGGCCCTCATAGAGGTCTGCGACACTGGGGTCGGGATTTCGGAACAGGACCTGCCGCGGGTGACGGATCCGTTCTTCTCGACCAAGCTGACAGGCGAGGGTCTGGGACTTGGCCTTGCGATCTGCAAGGCGATCCTGACTGATTTTCGCGGAACACTGGATATCTGGTCAGCGCCAGAGCAAGGCACGCGGGTCACCATCGCCCTGCCGATTGGCGAGAAGAAGGAAGAGACACGATGACAGCCTGCATTCACATTGTGGACGATGATGCAGATCATCTGTCGGCGCTGTGCGATTTGGTGGCAACTGCGGGCTATGAGGTCCATGGGTTCGAGGCTGCAGAGGCGGTCCTGGCCGCCTTGACGGATCCGCCTGATATGGTGATCAGCGATCTGCGCATGCCGGGCATGGACGGGATGGGGTTGCTCAAGGCGCTGCGCGAACAGACCTTGTCCGTCCCGGTCATTCTGTTGACGGGTCACGGCGATGTCGCACATGCGGTCGAGGCGATCCGCGCAGGTGCTGAGGATTTTCTGGAAAAACCCTATGATTCCGCACATTTGCTCTCCGTCATTCAACGCACGCTGAATGCTCAGGCCGCCCGCAACGAGGTGGTGCGTCTTCAGCAGGTCCTGGCTGAACGGGATCGGGTCAGTATTCTGGGAAAATCACGCGCGATGGCCAGCTTTCGCGATCGCATCGCAGCGCTGGCCTCGGTCGATCTGGACGTGGTCATCACGGGCGACACCGGGACCGGCAAGGAGCTGGCCGCGCGCGCGATCCATGCGGGCAGTGCGCGTGCAGAGCAGCCGTTCATCGCGATGAACTGTGCGGCCGTTCCGGACGCGATGGCCGAAACCATCCTGTTTGGACATAGCGAAGGGGCCTTCGCCCATGATGTGAATGGTCGAGCGGGCAAATTGGAAGCCGCTGACGGCGGCACGCTGATGCTGGATGAGGTCGAAACCATGTCGCCGGCCATTCAGGCAAAACTGCTGCGTGTCCTGCAGGAGCGTATGGTTGAACGCATCGGTGACACCACGCCACGACCGCTCAATATCCGTGTCATCGCGACGACGAAAACGCCATTGCGTCAGCTCGATGCGTTCCGCTCTGATCTCTATTTCAGACTGGCGGGGGTCGAGCTTGCGGCGCCGACCTTGCGCGAAGCGGGGGAGGATATTCCCCTGATCTTTTCGCACTATGCCCAACTTGCGGCCCGCCGCTACGGGCGTCCTGACCCCGAATTGCCATGGCAGGCGCAGCAAAAGCTCAAGCGTTTGGGCTGGCCCGGCAATATCCGTGAGCTGAAGGCCTGTGCCGAAGCCTATGCCCTTGGATTGTTTGAGATACCGCAGGGCGCCGGGGCGTCACCCGGTCCGCTGACACTGGCGGATCGTGTAGCGGAATTTGAGGCGCGTGAGATCGCGGCGGTGCTGGACGCGCATGCCGGCAACACCCTTCGCGCGGCTGAAACACTTGGGCTTCCACGCCGCACGCTCAACGACAAAATGCGCCGGTACGGAGTGTCCTCGGAGCCTGCGCATAGAGAGTGACAGAAGGCCTAGATCGTGGGGTTTGAGCAGGCGCGTGACATCCTGCCCAAACCCGGCGCGCCCGGAGCGAAGCCAATCCCGTCAGGAGTGCCACCCACCGGCCAGCCGTTGGCTCAGCCGCAGGATCGGAGGTCCCGCCACAAAGGCGATCCCTGCGGCAGCGGGCCAGGCCAACGCAAAGGCCCGGGCCCAATTGCCAAGGAAATCGGACGACCACCCGAGGTTGATCAGCGTGACCCATAGGGTCATCAGGCTGCACAGCACCAGCGACATCAGTGCTGCGAACAGGATGCGCTGCAACATGCTCAGTCTCCGGACGCGGGCGTGGGCGCGGGATCGCCGCTGACATCGGTGAGCTTTTCGATGTAGCAGACCCGCGTCATGCCGGTGGCCAGCACCGCCTTGGTGTGGTCATACTCAAAATGCCGCGCCAGCGCGTCGGGGCCTGTCCAGCATTCCCACAGGGTAAAGCGCTGCGGATCCTCGATATTCTGGCGCACCTCGAAGAAGATGCAGCCGGGCTCATCGCGCGTGGTTTCAGCCAAGCCCGCCAGCATGGTTGCTGCGGCTTGCGGATCGGTTCCCGGGGTCAGCTCAAGACCGGCGCTTACATAATAACGGCTCATATCGTCACTCCTTTTGGGTTTGAAGTCTCTTCAGAGTGAGGTTTGGCATTGTTCAAAAGTGAAATATATTGTCAATTGAAGAAGTCTAAATTCCGGATTTGAAATCATGCTCGATGATGTCGCCTTGTTTGTTCATATCGTTCAGGCCAATGGCCTGGCGGCGGCTGGGGTGCGTCTGAACATTCCGGCGGCGACGGTGACCCGTCGCCTGCGTCGGCTGGAGGACGCGCTTGGTGTGCAGCTCATCCATCGGTCGGCGCGCAGTTTTGCGCTGACCCCTCAGGGCAGCGTTTACTATCAGGAGCTGGGTGCGCAGATCGCCCAGATTGAGCGCACCCTTCAGGGGCTGGACGATGATCAGCGCAAAATGGCGGGGAGCCTGACCGTGGCCGCGCCGACCAATATGTCGCTTCATGTGCTTGAGCCGATGTGGGCGGATTTTGTGGCGCGGTATCCTGATATTCAACTGGATCTAAGACTGTCCAATTCCCGTGTCGATCTTGTTGAGATCGGTGCGGACCTCGCGTTGCGTGCCGGGCCGCAACCGGATTCGGCGCTGTTTCAAAAGCGCCTCGGCACGGCGCGGACCATCATTGCTGCCTCACCTGAATATCTGGCCAAGGCAGGAACGCCGATGGCGCCTCAGGATCTGGCGGACCATCGCATTATCGGTGTGAAGGTGCTGCCCTCGTGGGAGCTGACCTGTCTGCAGACCGATGCGCGCACGACCTTGCGATTGACGGCAGCAACCGCGGTGGACGACATCGGGCTGGCGGCCCGGCTGGCCACGCGAGGGCAGGGGATGACGCTGATACCCGTGTCCGAGATTATCGAGGAAATCCGGTCTGGCGCGCTGATGCATGTGCTGCCGGAGTGGCGCGGACAGAACCGGGCCATCTACGCCGTCTGGCCAACTGGACGGCTGCTGAGCGCACGGGCCCGTTGCTTTCTCGACTTTATGGCGGAGTATATCGCGGCCGACCCTTGCTTGCAGGGAGAGGTGCCGCTTGCGTTGACGTAATGAGCAAGCAGGTGCCTCATAGAGCGGACGCACTGCATTTTTGTATCTGTCGGGCACAGAACCCGATAGTATGTCGACAGCCTATTACGCTTGGCGCTGATGGTGAGAGGCTTCACCTTGACTGGCGGGAACATCTTGCAACGTGAACACCACTGGTATACTGCCGCATACAGCAAGCTTGACGCGGCTCGCCAAGAGTGTTTGCGAACCCGTTTCAAGCTTCTTCTTACATTGAATCGTCGGGACCGTCATGAGCTTGTACACAGACTACCTAGAAGAGATCGAAACGCGTAAGAGCGAAGGGCTGCACCCCAAGCCCATCGACGATGGCGCGCTGGTCGCAGAGCTGATTTCTCAGATCAAAGAGGTCGGCAACCCGCACCGCGAAGACTCGCTCAAGTTCTTCATCTACAACACGCTGCCAGGCACCACGAGTGCGGCGGGCGTGAAGGCGGCGTTCCTGAAGGAGATTATCCTCGGCGAGGCTGAAGTGGCGGAAATCACGCCGGAATTCGCGTTTGAGCTGCTGTCGCACATGAAGGGCGGTCCCTCCGTTGAGGTTCTTTTGGATCTCGCACTGGGGCAGGATGCCGATGTGGCAGCGCATGCGGCAGAGGTTCTGAAAACCCAGGTCTTCCTCTATGAGGCTGACATGGAGCGTCTGGAGGCAGCCCATAAGGCTGGCAATCCAGTCGCCAAGGACGTGCTGCAAAGCTACGCAAAGGCCGAGTTCTTCACCAAGCTCCCCGACATCGACGACGAGATCAAGGTCGTGACCTACATCGCCGCCGAAGGCGATATTTCGACGGACCTTCTGTCCCCTGGCAATCAGGCGCACTCGCGTTCGGACCGTGAACTGCACGGTAAATGCATGATTTCCGAGGCCGCGCAAAAGGAAATCGAGGCGCTGAAGTTGCAGCATCCCGACAAGCGCGTGATGCTGATCGCCGAGAAAGGCACCATGGGCGTCGGCTCCTCGCGGATGTCGGGCGTGAACAACGTGGCGCTCTGGACTGGCAAGCAGGCCAGCCCCTATGTGCCCTTCGTGAACTACGCCCCCGTGGTTGCAGGCACCAATGGCATCTCGCCGATTTTCCTCACCACCGTGGGTGTGACCGGCGGCATTGGTCTGGACCTCAAGAACTGGGTCAAGAAGGTCGACAGCGACGGCAAGGCGATCCTCAACAATGACGGCAACCCGGTGCTTGAGCAGAAATACTCGGTTGAGACCGGCACCGTGCTGAAGATCGACACCAAGACCAAGATGCTCTTGGACGAAGACGGCAAGGAACTGGTTGATGTCTCCTCCGCGTTCACGCCGCAGAAGGTCGAGTTCATGAAAGCGGGCAGCTCTTATGCTGTGGTCTTTGGCAAGAAGCTGCAGACATTTGCGGCCGAAACCCTCGGCATCGAGGTTCCGCTGGTCTTTGCTCCGGCCAAGGAAGTCAGCCATGAGGGCCAAGGCCTGACTGCGGTTGAGAAGATCTTCAACCGCAACGCGGTGGGCAGCACGCCGGGCAAGACCCTGCATGCGGGCTCTGACGTGCGGGTAAAGGTCAATATCGTCGGCTCGCAAGACACCACCGGCCTGATGACCTCGCAGGAACTGGAGGCCATGGCGGCCACCGTGATCTCGCCCACCGTCGATGGTGCCTATCAGTCCGGCTGTCACACCGCCTCGGTCTGGGACAAGAAGGCACAGGCCAACATTCCGCGCCTGATGAACTTCATGAACACCTTCGGCCTGATCACCGCGCGTGATCCCAAAGGTGAGTATCACGCGATGACCGACGTGATCCACAAGGTGCTGAACGACATCACCGTGGACGACTGGGCGATCATCATCGGCGGCGACTCCCATACCCGCATGTCCAAGGGCGTGGCCTTTGGCGCCGACTCCGGCACCGTGGCACTGGCTCTGGCCACCGGCGAGGCGACCATGCCGATCCCTGAAACGGTCAAGGTGACCTTCACCGGCACCATGCAGGATCACATGGACTTCCGTGATGTCGTGCATGCCACGCAGGCCCAGATGCTGAAGCAATTCGGCGACAACGTGTTCCAGGGCCGGATCATCGAAGTGCACATCGGCACCTTGCTGGCGGATCAGGCCTTTACCTTCACCGACTGGACCGCGGAGATGAAGGCGAAGGCCTCCATCTGTATTTCGCAGGACGATACGTTGATTGAATCGCTCGAGATCGCCAAGAGCCGCATTCAGATCATGATCGACAAAGGCATGGAAAACGCCGCCGGCACGCTTCAGGGTCTGATCGACAAGGCCGATCAGCGTATCGCGGAGATCAAATCCGGTGAAAAACCGGCGCTGTCGCCCGATGACACCGCGAAGTATTTTGCCGAGGTTGTGGTTGATCTCGATGTGATCGACGAGCCGATGATCGCCGACCCGGATGTCAACAACGAGGATGTCTCCAAGCGCTACACCCATGACACCATCCGTCCGGTGTCTTACTACGGCGCGCAGAAAAAGGTCGATCTCGGCTTTGTCGGCTCCTGCATGGTGCACAAGGGCGATATGAAGATCGTCGCCCAGATGCTCAAGAACCTTGAGAAAGACCAGGGCAAGGTGGAGTTCAAGGCGCCATTGGTGGTCGCGGCTCCAACCTACAATATCGTCGACGAGCTCAAGGAAGAGGGCGACTGGGCGATCCTGCAGAAATACTCGGGTTTTGAGTTCGATGATCTGTTCCCCAAGGGTGAGGCGCGGACCGAGTACGAGAACATCCTGTATCTGGAGCGTCCGGGCTGTAACCTCTGCATGGGCAATCAGGAAAAGGCCGCCAAGGGCGATACCGTTCTGGCGACCTCCACACGCCTGTTCCAGGGCCGTGTGGTTGAGGATGCGGCCGAGAAGAAGGGCGAGTCCCTGCTGGCCTCGACACCAGTGGTGGTCCTGTCCGCCATTCTTGGCCGGACCCCCAGCATCGAGGAGTATAAGGCAGCGATCAAAGGGATCGACCTGACCAAATTCGCTCCCCCGCTGGAAAAGCCGGCTGGCGCTCGCTCCGCTCACTTCTGATCACCTGACCGAAGGGGCGGGGCACGCTCTCGTCCCTTTTTCGAGCAGGTTTGAGCTCTAACAAAACCACAAGGCGCGCTCTATCAAGGGCGCGCTTTCTTTATTTGCGGATCACCTGACCGGACGTGGAATTTTTGCACGCGACAATGCCCCGTAAAGACACCGATATTCTGCCGTTAAATGGCTGGAAACCATATGATTCACGAAGTCTAAAGGCCTTGTCGACTAATTTTTCATCAGAAGTTTGGCGTGCCGCTCATTTTGTTTCGGGCGGATTGGTAACGAGGATCCGAGAATGTTTCGTTTGAGTAATCTCAAGCTTGGCTTGAAACTGCCTATTATGATCGCACTGCCCGTAGTGATAATTGTTCTTGCGTCGGGGGCATTGCAGCTGTCGCAGATGTCGCAGGCAGTCGATGAAGAACACAAGGCGACATACGAGGGCTTTGTGCAGGGACGTAAGCGCGCGCTGGAATGGTGGCTGAACGAGGTGCAGGGCGAAGTGGTGGCGCTGCGGTCCAGCTTCGCAATTCAGACAGCGGTGACCGAATTTTCGCAGGCCTGGAAGGCGGTCGATGGCGATCCGCAAGCACAGCTGCGCCAATCCTACATCGTCGACAATCCGCACCCGGTGGGAGAGAAGGACGTCCTGGAAAATGCCGGGGACGGGTCCGGATGGTCCGCAGTCCACCAGCGCCATCACGGCGGGCTGCGGGCGTTCCTGCAATCTCGTGGATATTACGATCTGTTCCTCTTCGATATGGACGGGAATCTGATCTATTCGGTGTTCAAGGAAGACGATTTTGGTCTGAACTTTGAGACTGGGAAATACAAGGACTCCGGTCTCGGAGAGGTGTTCCGGGAGGGGCGCTCACTGGCCGAGGGGGCATTCTACATGACGTCTCTTGCGCCTTATGCACCAAGTGCCGGCGCGCAGGCCATGTTCATGTCGACGCCGATCTTTGTTGACGGGCAGCAGGCTGGCGTTCTGGCTGTGCAGTTTCCGCTCGACGGGATCATGCGCATCCTGTCTCAGTCCGAACAGATGGGCCAGACCGGTTTCATTTATCTGGTCGATCAGAACGGCATGTCGTTAACGGAGTCGCCGCATGAAGGCGGGTTTTCTGCCTATGATGTACTGCCGGAGCGTGAACAGATCCGCGCGGCTCTCGCGGGGGAGCATCAGTATTTTGATCCGGCGATCGGGGTTGGCGGGCATGACGTGATTTCTGTCGCTGATAGCGTGACCATACCAAACGGAGAACGGTGGGGACTGGTCTATGAAATTGACCGTTCAGAGGCGATGGCGGTTGTCAATAAGGCGACGACCAACGCGTTGATCGAACTGGCGGTTACCAGTCTTCTGGTGGTGCTGGCGTCCTGGCTCGCAGTGCGCGGCGTTGTCAAACGTCTGGAGCGGCTCGCCGGTCACGTGGAAGAGCTGGCAGATGAAAACTACAACGAGGAAATCACCGGACGGAGCATCGGCGATGAGGTTGGATTTATCTCCAAGACCCTGTCCAATCTTCAGGTTCGGCTGCAGGAAGGTGCTGCCGCTAAGGAGCGCGAAAAGGAGATTCAGGAAGGCAATGCAATGGTGGTGCGTACGCTTAGCAACGCCTTGATGAACCTTGCAAAAGGCGACTTCCGCAACAAGGTGCTGAAGTTCTTCCCGGTTGAGCACAAGAAGCTTCGCTACAGCATCAACGATGCGATGACGGAGCTGAGCACGGTGATTGAATCTGTGCGTGAAACGGCGGAGAGCATTGCTCAAGGCGCGATAGAAGTCAGCTCTTCTGCCGATGATCTGTCGTCGCGCACTGAAAGCCAGGCCGCAACGCTGGAGCAAACGGCTGCGGCTCTGGAGCAGGTCACCTCGAGTGTGAAATCGGCCAATGACAACGTTCTCAATGTTGAGCATACGGTCACGCAAGCGCGTGGAATGGCCGAGGAGAGCGGAACCATTGTGAAAGAGACGATCGACGCGATGAACGGGATTGAGGAGTCGTCTCAGAAGATCAGCAACATCATCAGCGTTATCGATGACATTTCTTTCCAGACCAACCTCTTGGCGTTGAATGCCGGTGTCGAGGCCGCCCGTGCGGGAGAGGCTGGACGTGGCTTTGCCGTGGTGGCATCGGAGGTGCGCGGCCTGGCGCAGCGGTCATCCGAGGCCGCGCTTGAAATCAAGGCGCTGATCGAAACCAGTGGCCATCAGGTTGGTCGCGGTGTGCAGATGGTTGACAAGACCGGCAACGCGCTGACCCAGATCGTTGATCAAGTGAAGCATATCTCGGTCCTGATCAACGAGATTGCACAATCCTCTCAGGAGCAATCCACGGCACTTACCGAAATCAACATTGGCATGTCGCAGCTTGATCAGGTGACACAGAGCAATGCCGCAATGGTCGAGGAAAATACCGCTGCCGCCCACATGCTGCGGTCGGATTCGGATCGCCTTGCGCAATTTGTGGGCCGCTTTCAGACCCAGAATCAGCGCGGTGAGGGCGAGGCGTCGCAAGGCACCGTGGCCGTGGATGCCACAGCGACCGAGATTGCGCCGACAGACCACATCGCTGCACCGGCCAGCCATGCGGAATCGGAGCCGAAAGCCAACGATGAGGACACCGGCGGGCAGGCGCAAGTGGCGTCCGACCCCACTTCGGACGTGCAGCCCGCAAAGCGTGCCAACGAGCGATGGGCTGATTTCTAAGCCCATCGCCGGATGATACCGTGCAGTATATCGGTCGGGGTACCGGCCGGCAGTGACTGGCGGGAGAGCATTGGTGGCGGAGCAGGAAGGCCTGTGCTGCTTCGCGATTTTGATACTGGGTCGAAACCGGGGCATGCCACGCCTTCGCTTCCGATTGCGCGAGCCGACTGTGAAAGTGAGCTTGCCAGATCACCACTTAGGCGGCTGCATGCAGATTGCCTCAGATGGCCGACACGAATGTGCAAGTCCTCCCTGTGGCAGGTCCGCGAGCGAGGAAGGCTGAGACGGGTCTGCAAGGGGCATACGATTTCCGGCGCTAACTTGGCTTGAATTAGACGTGACAGTGCGCAGCGCCCCGGATTTGCTACGACATGCGTTTGGTTTCCGGGAGGTGGACACAGGAGCGGGCGACGCGGTGCAAGACCACGTCGCCCGTAGCAAGTGCTGAGGAAGGTTCAGTTGGACGGGATGCCGGAAGCTGCGTTCAGCTCCGTCTTCACGGCCTCCAGTTCGCCGGAGGCCTCAAGCGCGTCATAGGCGGCCTGAAGCCTAGCGGCGAGGTCTGCGCCGCCGTCCATTTCAGAGGAAATCTGCAGATATCCCAATGCCTCGGCAACGGGCAGTTCTGTTGCCGCGAATTGTGCCACTTCGTCTGGCGTAAAGCTCTGGTTCAGGAGATCCCAGCCCACCAACTCGTTGATGATAAAGGCGTCGATGCGCCCCTTCTGAAGCTTCTTGAAGTTGGACAGATCATTGGACGCGGTCTGCACCACATAGGTGCCCGCCTCGCCCAGTGCCCAGAACTCCTCGGTATAGGGATAGCCCAGCGTGGCGCCGAATGTGGTTCCCGCCAGATCGTTCAGTGTCTGCCATTCGGGCAACGGGTCGTCCTTACGGTAGAAGAACACGATGCGACCGGTGGAAACCGGGCCGACCTCGATCAAGCCGCTCTGATCCGCGAGATCGTTCCAATAGCTCGCGCCATGCATCTGGCCGTTGCGGGTCAGTTCCAGACCTCTGTTCCAGGGCATGTATTCAAACGTGATCTCGACGTCAGCGTCGGCGGCCAGACGGGCCACCAGACCGTTGACCACGCCATCGTTGGGCAGTGCTGCGCCGGTCATCGGGGCGTATTCGCCCGTTGCGATGCGCACGGGGTCTGCCATCAGCGGCGTGGTCACTGCCGTCAACGCGAGGGCGACGGCACTCAATGTGTGTTTCATGATCGTTTTGCTCCGAGGTGGATGAGATGCACGAAATTGTCCAACGAGAGTGCTAATCAACAATTGCCGACCTCAGATGGTTTTGCGTTTTTTACGTCGGATTTGATTCTAGGCGGCGTGTATCGGCGATGCAGGGTTGCGCTGAGCGACTAGCAGTATGTTGAAAAATGCAAAGTTCCGGGGTTGAAATCTGCCTTCTGAATTCCGTGTCAGGCCGCATGTCAGGCGAAAAACTGCCTTAATTACAGTGCTCTCCAAAAAGTGAACCGAACGGTTCATGCGGCAGTCTTTTCAAGTCCTGTTCGCGAAATTCTTACATGTTATCTCGGGTCCCAGTCGGGTCCGGGGATGGAGGATGGCCGGCTGACACTTACTTAGGAGACTCATATCATGAGCACCAAATCCCTTGCGGTGGGCTCCAGCACGCTTGCGCTGACAGCCCTCCTTGCGGCGCCCGCGTTTGCCGGCCCCACCTACACATCCGACAACGGTGGTTCCTTCCGCTGGTACGGTCAGCTCAACCTAGCCTATCAAGGCTATGATGATGGCGGTGAGGACTATAATCGCCTGGTCGACAACGGGAACTCCGGCTCTCGTGTCGGGTTCTGGCTGGAACAGCCCTTTGGCGAGAACACACTGAAGTTCCGTTTCGAGACATCCTTGTCGCTGCGCGCGTCTGACGGTGTGAACCAGAACGATCAGGGTGATATCACCGACTGGACGCGGAGCGACCTGCGTCACGTCGATCTGCAATGGCACACTCCGCGCTATGGTACCTTCTCCATCGGTCAGGGCTCCATGGCCGCTGACGGTGCAACTGGCATCGATCTGTCCGGTACCGGCGTCGCGGCCAACACATCCGTTGCAGATGCAGCGGGCGGGTATTTCCTGCGGGATGCGGGCGGCAACCTGACCGGGATCGAAATCGGCGATGTCTTTGCGACCTTTGACGGCTCCCGCCGGGGCCGTGTGCGCTATGACTCGCCAGACTTTGCCGGGTTCACCGTCTCCGCGTCTTATGGTGAGGATATCCTGACCAAAGATGCCGACACCGAGCAGTATGACATCGCCTTGAACTATGAGAACGAAGATCTGGGTGACTTCACCGTTGCGGGTGCTCTGGCTGTGAGCTGGACCGACAAGGGCGGCGCGGACACCCGTGACACCATCGCCTCTGCTGCGGTTCTGCACGAGCCGACAGGCCTGTCGCTGAGTGCGGCGTCGGGTGATCGGGACACCGGTGGCAACTATGGCTATGTCAAGCTGGGGTACACTGCGAACCTGATCTCCGTCGGTGCGACATCCTTCTCCGTCGATTATTATGACGGCTCGGACCTGGTGTCGGTCAACGACAGCGCCGAATCCTTTGGCGTCGCGGCGGTGCAGAAGTTTGATCGTCAGAACCTTGAGGCCTATATCGCGTACCGCGAGTACTCCTATGACGACAGCTCCGCCACCAACTACCAGGACGGCTCCGCCATTCTGGCGGGTGCGCGCTGGAAGTTCTGATCGGATCATGCCATTGACGGTGATCTAAATTCGAGCGACCGGACCGGGCAAGGGGCTTCCTACCTCGTGCACCGATCCCGGTGCGGTCTCTCGCATGATGCTGCGCCCCCCGGTTCCTCCGGGGGGCGTTTGCACATCCGGGCCAGCTTGGCCCCATAAAAACCGGGGAAACCGCCGGTTTGGGCCGCTTCCGGCGCGGATCAGGCCTTATGCCCCTTGCACCGCGCGGCGCTGGCCAATAGAAGGCCTCAAATTGTCTGGGGGCGGAGCCTGCGCGCGCGCCCCGAATCTCTATGGGGAATATGATGCAGGTCACAGAAACTCTGAACGAAGGTCTGAAGCGCGGCTACGCGATCACCATTCCGGCCACCGAGCTGGAAGAGAAGGTCAACGTGAAACTGGCCGAGGCGCAGCCCGAGATCGAGATGAAGGGCTTCCGCAAGGGCAAGGTCCCGATGCCGCTTCTGAAGAAGCAGTTCGGTCCGCGCCTCATGGGCGAAGTCATGCAGGAAGCTGTCGATGGTGCGATGAACAAGCACTTCGAAGACTCCGGTGACCGTCCGGCGATGCAGCCCGACGTCAAGATGACCAACGAAGACTGGAAAGAGGGCGACGACGTCAACGTCGAGATGTCCTATGAAGCGCTGCCCGAGATCCCCGAAGTGGACGTCTCCGGTGTTGCACTGGAAAAGCTGGTCGTGAAGGCCGAAGACGAAGCCGTCACCGAAGCGCTGGAAAACCTGGCGTCCTCCGCACAGGACTTCGAGGCCCGCGAAGAGGATGCCGCGTCCGAGGATGGCGATCAGGTTGTCATCGACTTTGTCGGCAAGGTCGACGGCGAAGCGTTCGAAGGTGGTTCCGCCGAGGATTACCCGCTGACGCTGGGCTCCAACTCCTTCATCCCCGGCTTCGAAGAGCAGCTGGTTGGTGTGAAGACCGGTGACGAAAAAGACGTGACCGTAACCTTCCCCGAAGAATATGGCGCAGAGCACCTCGCGGGCAAAGAAGCCGTGTTCTCCTGCACCGTCAAGGAAGTCAAAGCCCCGAAAGCGGCCGAGATCAATGACGAGCTGGCGACAAAATTCGGTGCCGAAGATCTGGACCAGCTGAAGGGCCAGATCGCCGAGCGTCTGGAAGCAGAATATGCCGGTGCCGCACGTCAGGTGATGAAGCGCGCCGCGCTCGACGCGCTGGCTGATCTGGTGTCCTTCGACCTGCCGCCGAGCCTGGTTGAGGCCGAAGCCAAGCAGATCGCACACCAGCTGTGGCACGAGGAAAACCCGGACGTCCAGGGCCACGATCACCCGGAAATCGAAGCCACCGACGAGCACAACAGCCTCGCCGAGCGCCGCGTGCGTCTGGGCCTGCTGCTGGCCGAAATGGGTCAGAAAGCCGAAGTCGAAGTGACCGAGCAGGAAATGACCCAGGCGATCATGCAGCAAGCACGCCAGTATCCGGGTCAGGAACGCCAGTTCTTTGAATTCATCCAGCAGAACGCACAGATGCAGCAGCAACTGCGCGCGCCGATCTTCGAAGACAAGGTCATCGACCTGGTGTTCGAACAGGCGCAGGTCTCCGAGAAAGAGATCTCCAAAGAAGAGCTGCAAAAAGCTGTTGAGGCGCTCGAAGAAGAGTAATTTCTTCCGATGTGACTTATTCAAAGGCCGTCCTTCTGGGGCGGCCTTTTTTGTTGCCGCGCGTGGCCTCTTGAAGGTCAACGCATGAAGAGGCTGAGCGGTGGGGCGTTGCCCATGCCAAGGTGCTTGCTGCAGTCGACGTCAGAGCGGGGGCGGCGATAAATACGCGCGCCAGACAGCTGGAAACGCACGAGTTTCTGTAGGTGAGTTTGGCTTTGTCAAATCTACCTGCAGGTGTTCTGTCGCGCCGAAAGCCGATAAAACACTCCGCCCGCGCCAGTTTGCGGGGAACGGAGTGGCTATTTTCCCTCGATTCCGGTGATTTATGGGCTTTTCTTTACACGCGAAAAGTCCATTAACTTTGAAATCTTGAATATACGCGGGCAATCCGGCACACTATCGGAGTATTGGGACAAGTTCATGTCGGTCAGAAAGGTCCACTCACCGGTAAACCTATATCTCGGCGTCATAGTGGCACTGATATGCGCCGTCATGGTGGCGCTGAATGTAAGTGTTGGGGCCTATGCTTTGGCCGCGATCCTGATGGTGGTTTTGCTGACCCTGCTTGCCGATCTCTACGCTTTGATGCGCGCGCGACGTTTGCCGGTGCGGGTTGAAATGGTTCTGGTCCTTGTCGCGATTGCGATTCTCGTCGCGATTTGCCAGTTCGGCGCCGAGGCGGCGTTCTATGCCTTTCCTGTCGTAGTCGGGGCATTTCTTGTGCGGCAGGGGTGCTTCCCGCTGTTGTTTTCCAGTGCGTTCTTGGTGGCGGTTGTGCCGGTGATTGGCCTGTGTGCTGCCGACTGGCAGATCGCGATCCGGCTGGGACTGGCCTTGCTGCTTTGTCTGGGGTTCTTGTGGTTTGCCGCGCAACGCATTGCCGAAGCGCAGAGCCGTCTCGAAACCAGCGTCATCCAGGATCCGTTGACCGGATGCTTCAATCGCCGTCATCTGGCCCGGCTGTCGGAGGCGGAAGATCTGTCCGCGGCTTCGCTGATCCTCTTCGATCTCGATTACTTCAAGAGTGTGAATGACACTTTTGGCCATCCCACTGGGGATTTTGTACTCCGGGCCGTGACAACCCTGGTGCGTCAACAGCTGGACAAGGGTGACTTGTTGTTTCGCATCGGCGGTGAGGAGTTCCTGGTGCTGCGGCTCAAGCCCGAGGAAGGCACCACCCGTGCCCTTGCAGAGCAGTGCCGGCAGCGGCTTGAAGCCTCGCGCATATTGGCGACCCGTCGGATCACCGCGACGTTCAGCTGTGCGGATTTCGCGGGCCGTTCTCAGATTGAACCGGTTCTAGGCCAGGCGGACGCCGGGTTGCTGCAAGCCAAGCGGGCAGGGCGCAATCGCGTCGTCTGATGCGTCGGGCCGCCCCTGCGTCAACAGGAACGGCCGGTTTCGTGTGCAAAGGCTTCGGTCAGAGCGCGATCTTGAACCGGGCAAACCCGTCCGGACCATCCCCGGCCGGAGTGATTGTCACGCCCGGCACGTTGGCGGCATAGTCAGCGGCTTTGGGGCCGGTATCAAACAGAACCGTGGTGTCGGGCAGGGGCGCAAAGCTCCAGTTGCCGTCTGCCTTGGGGCTGATGGTGCCCTGTTCCACGATGTAGCGCACGATCACGTCACGGTTGGTGTCCGGCCCCTCGAATATGATTGTATCGCCCATGGCGCCGGGGAAGCTGCCCCCACCGCTGGCGCGGTAGTTGTTGGTGGCGATGATGAAGGTCTCTGCGGGATCAATCGGCGCGCCATTGAACTGCAGGTTCACGATGCGGTTGGTGTCAGGATTGATCACGTCGCCCTTGGCGGAGAACATCGGCGGCTGGCTCAGGTCGATCTGATAGGTCACCCCATCGATCACATCAAAGTTGTAGCTCGGGAATTCCGGGTTCAGCAGCAGCTGATCCGCCGTGCCGGGCTCAACCTGGTTGAACATGCCCGCCGAGCGCTCCAGCCAGTCCTTGACCTGCTGGCCGGTCACTTTCACCGCGCGCACGGTGTTGGGATAAAGGTAGAGATCGGCGACATTCTTGATCGCCACATCACCAACAGGGACATCGGTGTAATACTCCGGCCCGCCACGTCCGCCAGCCTTGAAGGGCGCCGCTGCGGAGAGGAGCGGCAGGCCTTCATGTTCGGTGCCCTTGAGCATCTGTTCGATGTACCAGGTCTGCGCGATGGACACGATCTGCACCGACGGATCATCCGCCACCAGCGCAAAATAGCTGTGCAGTGGTGCATCGGTTTTCCCCACCGCGCGGCGCACATAGGCCAGCGTCGCGTCGTGATCCGCCTGCACCGCGTCAAGCACGCTCTGGTCGCTTTCCACAAGCGCGGTGACGCTGCGGTCCTCGTTGCGCTTTGAAATCGGCCGCGCTTCGGAGGCATGCCCCACCACGCGCCAGCCCTTGCCGTCGCGTTCCAGCATCAGGTCGATCAGCCCCATGTGGCTGCCCCAATAGCCGCCCATGACGGCGGGTGTGCCGTGGATGGTGCCCTTGTCGGCATCAACGCCTGCAAAATCCGCATAGGTGGAGGAGGGGAACACTAGGTGGCTGTGTCCGGTCATGATCGCGTCAATGCCCTCGACTGCCGCCAGCGGAACGGAGGCGTTCTCCATCCCCTCGCTCAGATCAGCAGAGCCGATGCCGGAATGTGACAGCGCAATAATGATGTCTGCGCCTTTCTCCTTCATCTCTGGCACATAGGCGCGGGCGCAGTCGACGATGTCGCGCGCCTGCACGTTGCCCTCGAGATGCTTGCGGTCCCAGTTCATCACCTGCGGCGGCACAAATCCGATGATGCCGATCTTGATCGGATGGGTGTTGCCCGCACCATCCGTCAACTCGCGATCAAGCAGCACATAGGGCGGCAGCAAGGTTTCGTCCTCGCGCGGGGAGGCGCCGGTCTTTTTGGCGATATTGGCGCAGACCACCGGGAACCCGGCGCCAGCCAGCGATTTCATCAGAAAGGAGATGCCGTAGTTGAATTCATGATTGCCCAGCGTTGAGGCATCGAAGCCTACGGTGTTCATCGCGGTGATGACCGGATGCTGGTCGCCCTCCTTCATACCCCGTTCATAGGCAATGTAGTCGCCCATCGGGTTGCCCTGCAGGAAGTCGCCGTTGTCCACAAGCAGCGAATTGGTGGCTTCGGCGCGGATGTCACCGATCAGCGACGCGGTTCGGGCAAGGCCCACGGTGTCCACCGGCTTGTCGCCGTAATAATCATAAGGAAACACATGCACATGCAGGTCGGTTGTCTCCATCAATCGCAAATGGACCTGGCCAGCGGCGGCCAGGGCGGAAAACGGATGCAATGCGATTAGGCCGGCACTGCCAGCAAGAAAGGACCGACGATCAAGGTGAAGCGGCATGGTCTACTCCTTCAAATGAAATTGGCCCCGAGATCGGGGCGTCAGGCAATGACGTAGCCAAAGCATGTGACACTTGTATTTCAACAGGCCAGAATTTGACTATCCGGTCAAATGATTTGGACGCATCCCGCAGAGCGTGCCGCAAGTCTCAGCGCAGCCCGGTTTCCTCCAGCATGCCGCGCCGCTTGGCTTCGTAATAGTACCCGCGGGAGTAATGCTTTACCGCATTGTCGTGGCTGCCATCCGAAATCATCCACGCCCCGCGCAGGTAGCGCACGGCGAATTTCAGATTGGTGTCTGCATCCAGAAGATCCTTGGGCTTGCCCTTGAATCCCATTGATCGTGCCGTCGCGGGCAGGATTTGCAGCAGGCCGTAGTAGGGGGAGTTTGTTGCCCAGGGGCGATGGGTGCTCTCACGCACGGCCAGTCTGTGAACGAGGCTGCGGGGCACCTCATAGTGATCTGCCCAATAGTTGATCTTTTTACGCAGCTCCGGTGTCTCATTCGGGTAAAGTGGGGGATTATAAGCGCGCGTGACCGGTTCGGTCTTGGCGCATCCAGCCACGGAGCTGAGGGAAAAGGCCGCCAAAGTCCAAAGCAGATGTCGACGGTGCATGGGGCTGTCTCGCAATAATTTCTCTGGCGGTAGATTACCGGTCTCGTCCATGGTCGCAATCCCCGAGTTTCCTGCGAGGCGAAGCCTTGCCGATCATGTCGGAGGACACCGGCTGACTGACCTTTCCTGCCGAGGTGATTACAGGTCGGCTATATGCATAGCCTGTGGCAAGCAGTTGAGTTTTAAGAAAATATCGGCAGAAATTATGGTTGTTTATTGGGGCTTAGGACCTCGTTCAACTATCTTAAATTTTAGGATTGAAATCCTGCGCCGTTAAGGTGTCGGTAAGGTGTTTAATGGCAATGTTACGGTGCATCTGGAGACAGGTGGCGCTGGCGCCGCAAGGCTTAAAGCAGGTTTAGGACGGGACCACTCGCCCCCGTGTAACGGGATAACCTGAATAAGGGACAGATATAAAAATCACTGTCCTGCCATATTACAAGGTGCTCTATGTCCAGCATTCTGACCAACAACGGCGCAATGGTTGCGCTGCAGACTCTCAAATCCGTCAACGACGACCTCGGCAAAACCCAGACCAGCATCTCCACTGGTAAAGAGGTGGGCACAGCCAAAGACAACTCCGCTGTGTGGGCAATCTCCAAAACCATGGATTCCGACATTGCAGGTTTTGAAGCGATCGAGGAAGGTCTCGCTGTCGGCGAAGCCACCGTTGCCGTCGCCTCCGCTGGTGCCGAGCAGATCGTGGAAAAACTGACCGAGATGAAAGAGCTGATCGTCTCCGCCCAGTCTGAAAACGTTGACCACGGCAAGATTCAGACCGATATCGACTCCAAGGTTGAGCAGGTCGAAGCCATCATCTCCGCAGCACAGTTCAACGGTGCAAACCTGTTGAAAGATACCGTTGACGGCACGGAGTCTTCGCTGGGTGTTCTGGCCTCCCTCGACCGTGTTGGCGCTGGTGGTACAGTGACTGCTGTCGAGATTGAAATTGACGCTGTAGGCTTTGAATCCAGCCTGGATCTGGCAAGTGACCTGACGACGATCACCGACACGGCCACTGCTGCAAGCGCATTGGGTGAGATCGAAACCTTCCTGCAGACCGCCATCACCGGCGCTGCGGCTCTGGGTGCGGATGCGGCTCGCATCGAAGATCAGTCCGAGTTTGTGGGCAATCTGGTGGACTCCATGACGATGGGTGTCTCCACCATGACGGACACCAACATGGAAGAAGCCTCTGCGCGCCTGTCCGCGTTGCAGACCCAGCAGGATCTGGCCACTCAGTCGCTGACCATCGCGAACGAAGCACCAAGCTCGCTGCTGCAGCTCTTCCGCTAAGGCGCTGAGCTTTCCGGCTAAAATAGACCGCCGGCCCTTTAGCGGGGCCGGCGGCTTTGCTGTGTGATGTGCGAGGCGCATGACAGATTGGTGCAGGCAAATCGTAAAGATCAGGCAAACACGGGCAGGCTGCGTTAATCCATTGGTAAGCAATTGTGGATAAAATAGTGTCGCATCTTGCAAATATTGCAGGGCGGCGCCGAACTCCCTTTGGAGCGGCAGTGTCCAAACGGACGCGTGGCGATCTTTGAAACGAGGTCTGCACCTGCGGGACGAAAGTTGTCCCACAAGATGGAACCCAGTTATGTCCAGCATTTTGACGAATTTCGGGGCTATGACAGCCCTGCGCACTTTGAAGGCCATCAATGGTAATCTGATGGATGTTCAAACCTCCATTTCCACCGGAAAACGGATTGGCGAGGCGAAGGACAATTCCGCTGTCTGGGCCATCGCCAAAACAATGGAATCCGATATTTCGGGGTTCCGCTCCATCGAAGACGGGCTTGCACTTGGCGAAGCAACGGTCGCCGTCGCCTCTGCCGGGGCGGAGCAGATCGTCGATAAACTGACCGAAATCAAAGAGCTGATCGTCTCCGGTCAATCCGAGAACGTGGATCACGATACGATCCAGCAGGATATCGCCTCCAAGGTCGAGCAGGTCCAGGCGATCATTTCCGCTGCGCAATTCAATGGTGCCAACCTGCTGGCGAGTGATGTCGACGGGTCCGGTGCGACGTCGGTCGGCGTTCTGGCCTCGTTGAACCGGGTGGGCGCGGGCGGAGCGGTGACGACCCAGGAAATCGTTGTCAATTCGGTGAATTTTGAATCCAACCTCGATCTGGCATCGAACCTCACCAGTATCACTGACACCACCTCTGCGGCCACCGCCCTGTCTGAAATCGAGGGGTTCTTGCAGACCGCAATCACCGGCGCCGCTGCGCTTGGCTCTTCGTCGGCACGGCTTGAGGATCAGGCTGATTTTGTGGGACGACTGGCAGACTCGATGCAGCAGGGCGTTTCGGTGATGACCGATACCAACATGGAAGAGGCCTCGGCACGGCTCGCGGCCCTGAAAACTCAGCAAGAGCTGGCCATTCAGTCGCTCACCATCGCCAATCAGGCGCCGCGCCTGTTGCTGCAGTTGTTCCAGCGATAACAGACTGGGGCATCCCGCGACTGCTGGGATGCGTCATCAACATGAAAAAGGGCCGCCCTATCTGGGCGGCCCTTCTGTGTCTTTTCACTGTCCGATCTCGTGGATCAGGCGTTGGTGTCGTCTTCTTCGGAAGCTGCTGCTGCCGGTGCGTCGCCTTCGTCGTCTTCGGAAGCTGCGCCACCGATGTCGTCGAACAGTTCAGAGATTTCATACTCTGCTGCGGCTTCTTCTTCAGCGGCCAGTTCCTGGATGGACTTGCCGGAGGCTTGCAGTTCCGCTTCCTCGGGGGAGCGCGCAACGTTCAGCTCGACGGTCACCATGACCTCGGGGTGCAGGTGCACTTCTGCAATGTGCAGGCCCAGGGTCTTGATCGGCTCACGGATGATGACCTGCTTGCGGTCGACCGAGAAGCCTTCTTCGGTTGCAACGTCAGACGCGTCACGGGTGGTGACGGAGCCGTAGAGGTTGCCGCCATCGGAAGCGGAGCGAATCACGACGAACTGCTGACCGGCCAGCTTTTCACCCAGAGCTTCTGCTTCTTTCTTGGTCTCCAGGTTGCGCGCTTCAAGCTGCGCTTTCCGGGCTTCGAAAGAGGCGATGTTGCTCTCGGATGCGGTCTGAGCCTTGCCTTGCGGCAGCAGGTAGTTGCGCGCGAAGCCGGGTTTGACGTCGACGACGTCGCCCATCTGGCCAAGCTTTGCAACGCGTTCAAGAAGGATAACTTGCATGGATCAGGTCTCCTTACTTCACAGCGTAGGGCAGAAGGGCGAGGAAGCGGGCGCGCTTGATAGCACGGGCCAGCTCACGCTGCTTCTTTGCCGAAACGGCGGTGATACGGCTGGGAACGATCTTGCCGCGCTCAGAGATGTAGCGCTGCAGAAGACGGGTGTCTTTGTAATCGATCTTCGGCGCATTGTCGCCCGAGAAGGGGCAGACTTTGCGGCGGCGGAAAAACGGTTTGGCTGCCATGGTTTAGCGTCCTTTTCTCAAGCTAAGATCAGCGGCGCTCGCGACGGTTGTCGCGTTCGTCACGTTTCTGCATCTGGACCGAAGGTCCTTCGGCGTGCTCGTCGACCTTGATGGTCAGGACGCGCATCACGTCGTCATGCAGGCGCATCAGGCGTTCCATTTCCTGAACTGCAGATGCCGGAGCATCGGAGCGCAGGAAGGCATAGTGGCCCTTGCGGTTTTTGTTGATCTTGTAGGCCATCGTCTTGACGCCCCAGTACTCGTTGTCGACCAGCTTACCGCCATTGTCGGACAGCACAGCACCGAAGTGTTCGATGAGGCCTTCAGCTTGCGAGTTGGACAGGTCCTGACGCGCAATCATGACATGCTCATAGAGTGGCATGCGAACTCCTGTTTGTGTCTGGGCGCATTTCATAGGCAGGGCATAATCGCCTTCCGTTGCCCCACCACGAGAGTCTGCGCGGATCAAAGTGATACGGAAGGAGGCCTCGCTTTAGACGGCTTTCCTCAAAAGCGCAACCCACCGCAGCGCGTCTATGAGGGATGGGCGCAGGATGAGGTAAACAGCCCGGGCCAAGTGTTTCCCAATGCGTGCCACACTCCAGCCCCATTCCCGCAAGAATAACGTGGTTAACAAAACGTTAACAATGCCTGGAGGGCCTGACCGAAGGCGCCTGGACCAACTGAGGATGTGACTGACATGACCGCGATCAATCAGAACTTTGCCGATTTCTCCCATGGCGCGCGTCCAGTGCAACCCTCGCTGGGGCGGGGTGCGGCGCAATCCCAGGTCAACATTCGTCCCGGCGGGTCGGTGTCCGCCATGCTGTTGCGTCTGCTCGGCGGTTGCATGGTTTTGGCTTCCATCGGTATCTGGCTCGCGCCAGAGGCCGGTGCCGACCCGCAGCTGGCGTTGGTGCGCATGGGCATTACGGTCTTCTTGATGTTCCTTGGTCTGTGCCTGCTGCTGCAGCGTGAGACCGCCGATCAGCCGGAATTTCAGTTCGATGCGCAGCGCGGCGAAATGCGGATCGAAGAGATCCGCGCCGACGGTCGGCCCGTTGTCGTGATGCGCCGCAGCTATCGCTCTTTGGGGGCTGCGCGTTTCAGCGACAAAACTCTGCAAATCATCGAGACCAATGGCACTATTTTGCTCGAATTGCCGCTGGAAGGACGCGCGACCCGCAGGTTGTTGATGTCGCAGATCCGCCCGCATCTGCCTATTCTCGATTGATCAACAGCATCTGGGGGCGACAGAGGCAGGCAACCTCCTGAACTCTGACCCACGGCGCCTGACATTCACGTGAACAGCGGCCAATCCGGGGGGATTTGTCGCGTTCGCGTGTGTAGGTGTGCAAGCACTGTGAAAAGAACCGCAGGGTCGGGTGTTCATATACCAACACCCGATGTTGGGTTTTGCGGACTAGCTGACGCCAACCGCATGGCCGACATTATGACCATGAAAACCACGACTTTGGAGTCCAAGCCCATGAAAAAGATCCTTCTTGCTGCTGCGCTGATCGGTACTGCCGCGACCTCTGCTTTCGCCGCACCAGAGAAATACACTCTGGACTCGAGCCATAGCCAGATCCTGTTCAACTACAACCACCTCGGCTTTTCGACCACCTACGGCATGTTCTCCGGCTTTGAGGGCGAGATCATGTTCGACCAGGAAGACCCGGCGAACTCCTCCGTCACCGTATCCATGCCGGCAAACTCCATGCTGACCGGGTGGGAAGCACGCTTCAACCACTTCATGTCCGATGATTTCTTTGGTGCCACCGATGAAGAGATGGTCACCTTCACCTCCACCGGCATCGAAGTGACCGGCGACGACACCGCCCTGATCACCGGCGATCTGACCCTGAATGGCGTGACCAAGTCGGTCGTTCTCGACGCCAAGCTGAACCAGACGGGTGAGCACCCGATGGCGAAGAAACCATGGGCAGGCTTTGACGCAACCACCACATTGGTGCGGTCCGAGTATGAGCTGGGCCAGTTTGCCCCCTACGTCAGCGACGAGGTCGAAGTACATATCTCCGTCGAGGCGATGAAGGCCGAATAAGCCGCGCCTGCGCCTTCAAGACGATTGAGAGTGCCACCGGTGCCAGCGCGCGCCGGTGGCATTTTTGTATGCCGCGCAATCCTTTGATTGACATCAACGAGCGCTGCAGAGCATCTGGCCCGCAGGACTTCCCCTTGGAAATATCTGTCAGGTCTGCCCATGCCGCGTTCTCTTGCCAAGGTCACTGACCACCTGATCCTGATCCTCGGCTGCGTCGTGATGGTCGGGCCGGTTGCGCTGCTGGTGGTGGATCTTCTGTCTGCTCCGAACCTCTGGCCGCAGTTCCAGACCCTGTTTGGAGCCGATGGGGTGCTTGGATATGATGTCAGCCTCTGGCGCATGCTGGGCAATTCTGTGCTGCTTGCGCTTGGGGTGGCGACATTGGCCTGCACCCTGTCCCTGCTGGCGGGGTTTGCGCTGGTGTTCTTCCCGCTGCCGGGGCGGGACTGGATCTTTGGCCTGATGTTGCTGGCAATGTTCTTTCCCATTGAGACACGCATCCTGCCGAGCTTTGCGGTGGTGCATCAGCTGGGGCTGCTGAACAGTCATGCCGGGATGGTGCTGCCCATCGTTGCCAGTGGCTTTGGCGTGCTGGTGTTCCGCCAGTTTCTGCGACAGGTGCCCAAGGAGTTGATCGAGGCCGCACGTCTGGACGGAGCCCACCCGATACGCTGTCTGCGGGATATTATTCTGCCGATCTCTGCGCCGATGATTGCGGCGCTGTTTGCGATCTTCTTTGTGCTGGGCTGGAACCAATATGTCTGGCCGTTGATGCTGTCGACCACCCGGCAGGACATGGTGACGGTAGTCAGCGGCGTTGTGCGCGCCGGGCCAGATGCGGTGCAGGGGCAGGCGCTGGCGCTTCTGGCGATGCTGCCGCCGGGGCTGGTGATCCTGCTGTCCCAACGCTGGCTGATGCGCGGATTGACCAGCGGCATCCACTGATCGCGCCCCGGCGACAGGTCGCGGTCGGATCCTGCGGATGCTTGGCATTTTGCGAAAAACTAACTCTTTTCATGCGCATTTTGCCGAGGCGCCATTAAACCATCGTTAGCCCATGTCGTGAAACGTGAACGCGCATCCCTTCCGTGCCAGCCGTTCAGGAGCCAGCCCATGTCTAACCCCTCTCGTGTCGTCGCCGCCCTTGCCTTTGTCCTCACTACCCAGCTGCCCGCCATGGCCAGCGCCGAGGATCTGACCATCCTTGCCGGGGACCTGCCACCGATGTTCAACGCCGATGGCACCGGACGCGAAGCAGAGGTCATCACAACCGTGATGGAACGTTGCGGGCATAGCGTGACCTTTGAGATCCAGCCGTTCACCCGCCATTGGAAGACCTATGCAAATGGCAAGGGCGACGGAGTTGCCACTGTTCCGCTCGGCATGCCGCTGGACGGTCACCAGAGCGAGGTCTACATCCAGTATCAGAACGGCGTGTCATCCCTGACCGAGGCCAGCGCCTCCTATGCGGATCTCGGCGCGCTTTCGGGACAGTCGGTCATCGCTTTCATGGGCGCGTCTGAGATTCTGCCGGGGCTGAAGGACGCGGTGCCCAGCTTCAAGAGCTACAAGGAAGTCGCGGATCAGATCGGCCAGAGCCGGATGATCTTTGGCAAGCGCGTGAACGCGGTGATCGGTGACGGCATGATCTTTGCCGAATACAATCGCCAGCTGCGCGACCAGGCCGACGACCTGATGTTCGATCCCAATCAGGGCGTGACATTTCAGGCGATCTTTGCGCCCTCCGATTATGGCATGAATTTCCGCTCCGAGGCGCTGACGGCGGATTTCAACCGCTGCTACAGCGAGGCCAGCGCCGATGGCACCATTGATGCGATCAACAAGAAATGGGCGGATCAGTATCGCGATACGCTGGGGACACAGTACCTCGGTCACTAATCTCGCAGCGCGGACGTGAACCTGCAGACATGAGAAAAGCCGCCGCGCCTGCTCCCGGGCGCGGCGGCTTTGTTGTATCCCAGCAGGACGGTCACTCGACGCGGGTTGCGGTCAGCTCCACCGTGATATCAACGCCAAAGCCCAGCGTGCCTTCGTCCTGCGTGCCGGTGCCGACGTTGAAGTCCAGCCGGTTGACTTCGGTGCGACCGCTCATGGTGGCCGTGCCGCCTTCGATCTCCAGCGTGAAGGGCAGGGTGGTGGGCACTGATTGGTCGCGGATGGTGAGCGTGCCTTGCGCCTCGTAGCTTGTGCCCTCGATCTGCACGATGTCGGCCGCAAACACCGCGGATGGGTAGGCTTCCGCATCGAAGTAGTCAGCCCCCATGGCCTGATCCGTGACAGATCCCAGCGTCAGCGACGGAATGGCGATCGTCACCTCCACATCACCGGCAGGGCCGGGCGCGTCGGGCTCGGCGAAGGTAATATTGGCGCTCCAGTCTGCAAAGCTGCCGCTCACGGCGCTGCCCATCTGCACGACCTCGATGCCGAGGGTGCCGTTTTGGACCGCCCAGCCAGAGCCGTCGGCGGTCTGACTTGCAACTGGCGCGGCAGGTTCCGCGGCGCTGTGTGAGCGTACAAACAGCACCGTGCTGCCGCCAATCACCATGGTCCACACCAGCACAGCGGTGACAAACGGGAGAACCGAGTGCGTCTGCGCCGGGGGCTCCGGCATGGCGCGCTCACCGGGCAGCATCCGCAGAAGGGTGCTGTCCTTGTCGATCACATGGTGTTTCAGCGCGCCAGCCACATGGGCGAGGATCGACGCCCCCAGCAGCAGCATGGCATAATAATGTATGCTGGCGAACATCTCCGACAGCAGCTCGGATTTCGGTACCATCGGCAGGTTCTGCCCGAACGGCCACCAGATCGGGGCAAACCCGTCCGTCGCGGCGTGGTGGATCCAGCCTGACAGCGGCACGATCACCATCGCACAATAGAGCACCCAATGCGCGGTTTCTGCCGCCCAGGCCTCCAGCTTGCGATCCGGGTGCAGCAGGCGCGGTTTCTCCTGGGTGATCGCCCATAGAATGCGCAGCAGCGCCGTGAAGAACACCGTGACGCCAATGGTCTTGTGCAGGGAAAACAGCAGTTTGGCGCGATCTATCGTGGCTTGGGAGCCGTCGAACTCCGGGCCCTGAATCGTATGGGCGAGAGAGTTGGCGAAATACCCAAGGGGAAAGGCGGTGAGGATCAGCAAGGCAGTCAGCCAGTGAAAGCTCTTGCTGACAGAGCCATAACTCTGGTGGGTGTTGAGACGGGACATGGGACATCGGTCCTTACTGGGGCTAGCGTTGGTTCCAACCTAGCAACACACGGGGCGGGCGCAATCATCAGTAGTATTCGCTCATGCACAGGTGATCTGCGCCCTTGAGTCCACGAGTGCGTCCACGCGTGCGGCGGGCGCTGTTGAATTGTCCACAGCCGCGTGGATTTCACCGAACCCAATGCTTGTGTGCCCGTTCCGCCCCGTTTAAACCAACGCAGAAGACAGTTTTTTGAATGAGGACAGCCATGTCGATCGCTTTCGTATTCCCCGGACAGGGCGCACAGACCATCGGAATGGGACAGGCGCTGGCCGAGGCCTATCCGGCTGCCAAAGCCGTTTTTGACGAGGTGGACGACGCCCTGGGCGAACGTCTGAGCACGCTGATCTGGGAGGGTGAAATCGAAGCCCTGACCCTGACTCAGAACGCGCAGCCCGCACTGATGGCCACCTCCATGGCCGCGATGCGCGCGCTGGAGGCTGAGGGTGTTTCCATCGACAAGGCGAGTTTTGTGGCCGGTCACAGCTTGGGCGAATATTCCGCCCTGGCGGCCGCCGGTTCGCTGAGCATTGCCGACACGGCCCGTCTGCTGCGCACCCGTGGCCAGGCCATGCAAAGCGCCGTTCCCGTCGGCGTTGGCGCTATGGCGGCGCTCTTGGGGTTGGATTTTGAGACGGTGAAAGCCGTCGCCGCCGAGGCCGCCGCCGAGGGCGAGGTGGTGCAGGCCGCCAACGACAATGATCCCACGCAGGTGGTGGTCTCCGGTCACAAGGCCGCTGTGGAGCGCGCCGCCGAGATCGCCAAGGAGAAAGGCGCCAAACGCGCAGTGATGCTGCCGGTCTCAGCGCCGTTCCACTGCGCCCTGATGCAGCCCGCCGCCGATGTGATGGCCGAAGCGCTTGCGGGCGTTGAAATCAAGGCGCCTGCGGTGCCGCTCATCGCCAATGTGCGCGCCGATGCGGTCACTGATCCCGACACCATCCGCCAGTTGCTGGTGGAGCAGGTCACTGGGTCCGTGCGCTGGCGCGAGAGCGTGCAGGCGATGGCCGCCAATGGCGTCACAGAGTTCTGGGAGATCGGCGCGGGCAAGGCGCTGTCTGGCATGATCCGCAAGATCGACCGCGCCCTCGTATCAAACCAGGTTGGCACCGACGCCGACGTCAAAGCCGTGACCGGCGCATAATCCATAAGGAAGAGACAGATATGTTTGATCTGACAGGTAAGAACGCGCTGATCACAGGCGCATCGGGTGGCATCGGTGGCGACATTGCGCGCGCTCTCCACGCAGCGGGTGCGACTGTTGCGCTGTCCGGCACCCGGCCCGACCCGCTGCACGCGCTGGCCGAGGAGCTTGGCGAACGGGCGCATGTGGTGACCTGCAACCTCTCCGATGCCGAGGCGGTTGAGGCATTGCCGAAACAGGCCGCCGAGGTGATGGGCTCTGTTGATATTCTGGTGAACAATGCCGGTATCACCAAGGACAACCTATTCATGCGGATGAAAGACGAGGAATGGCAGAGCGTGCTGGACGTGAACCTGACCGCCACCATGCGTCTGTGCCGCGGCGTGTTGCGCGGCATGATGAAGGCGCGCTGGGGCCGCATCGTCAACATCTCTTCCATCGTCGGCGCCACCGGTAATCCGGGGCAGGGCAACTATGCCGCCGCAAAGGCGGGCATGGTCGGCATGTCGAAATCGTTGGCCTATGAGGTCGCCAACCGCGGCATCACCGTGAACGCCGTGGCGCCGGGCTTTATCGCGACCGCGATGACTGACAAGTTGAATGACACGCAGAAGGACGCGATCCTGACGCAAATCCCCGCCGGCCGGATGGGAGATTCGAAAGAAATCGCCGCCGCCGTGCTGTATCTGGCTTCTGCAGAGGCCGCCTATGTGACCGGCACAACGCTGCATGTGAACGGTGGCATGGCGATGATCTGATCCGATCCGCGTTGCCCTTTGGGAAAGCCGTGTGGGGAACCGCGCGGCTTTCTTCATTATTTCAGGGGCTTGAGTGATCAAACTCCGCGAACCCAGACCACGCGCCCGCTTATGCTGCGGCGCGGAATTCGAGGTCGTCCGCGCGGCCATTTCCAGGGCGAAATGCTGCGCCTGCAACGGCGCTTTACGGGTTGGAAATGATTTGCGTTGGCTTGCGTCTGTGCTATAGGCCCCCCATCTTCGTGTTGGCTGGCACCTTGCTTAGCCATCACGCCCCCGTTTCCGGATGGGGACCCCACCGCCCGCTTGGGCAAAACCAACCCTCCCGAGTGGGTAAGGGCAGAACCGGGCATCATGCCCTGATAAAAAACGAGGAATAGACATGAGCGACGTCGCAGATCGCGTGAAAAAGATCGTTGTAGAGCACCTGGGTGTTGAAGAAGACAAGGTGACCGAGAGCGCCTCCTTCATCGACGACCTGGGCGCAGACAGCCTCGACACCGTTGAGCTGGTCATGGCGTTCGAAGAAGAGTTCGGCATCGAGATTCCGGACGACGCGGCCGAGACCATCCAGACCTTCGGCGACGCAGTGAAGTTCATCTCCGAAGCGTCCTGATCGGACCCTTCCGCGAGACCTCACGAATTCGTGATTGAAAGGGCGGCGCTTTCCTGCGGGGAAGCGCCGCTTTTTGTTTGCTGAGCCTTTGCCTCGCGGTTGAGCGCGCGCGTTCCGCATCGAAAATCAGCCATCTTGTGCTATACTCATGATCATTATGAAAATGATCGGAGATGACATCACATGATGATTTACCCCACAATGGAGTTGCTGGACGGTCGCTGCGTGACCCTCGACAAGGGGAACCTGGATGCGCCGATGGTCTGGCATGTCGATCCCGTGGAGACGGCGAAGGGATTTGCCGAAGCCGGGGCGCAGTGGATGCATCTGACCGACTTCAACGCCTTGCAGGGCGACGACAGCAATGCGGCGCTGGTGGAGGAGATCATCCGAACCGCTGGGATCCCGGTGCAACTGGGCGGCGGCATCCGCTCGCGAGAGTGTGCCGAATACTGGATCGACAAGGGGGCAGGCCGTGTGGTGATCGGGACCATGGCCGCCTATGACCCTGCCGCCGCGTCCGAACTGGCCAAATACCATCCGGATCAGATCGTGCTGGCCGTGGATATCTGGCAGGGGCAGGTGATGACCGAAGGCTGGCGCAAGTCCGGCGCATGGACGCCGGAGGCCTTTATTGCCGCCTTCGAGAATACGCCTTTCGCGGGCATCGTGGTCACCGATATCGACAGCGACATGAGCGATCTGGAAGGTCAGCTTGGTCAGGTCTCCGCCCTTGCGGGCCTGGCAAAATCGCCGGTGATCGCCAGTGGCGTGGTGCGCAGCGTCGATGATATTTCGCGGCTCAAGTATCTGCAGACCATCTCTGGCGCACTAGTGGGGCGGGCCTTGTTCAACAAGACCATCACCGTCGCCGAGGCTCTGGCCGCCGCACAGCCGACTGCGGAGCCGGTGGCAGAGTTCCTCTGACCGCACTGTGCCGATCTGGCGGTGACGCGGGACCGTAGAGCTCTGGGCCATGCGGTCTTGTGGCGGCTTCAGGCCGTCAATGATGCTGATCTTGTGACGTTCATGACGGCAAGATCCTGCCACGTCACCCCAGACATGCGCCTGTGCGAGCCCGGGCGAGGACTGATGGGATGGTTTCGTCAAAACGACGGCATTTCTGGGTGAGTGGCTGTTTGTGAACGAACACAGGCCGTAGGGAATTTCTGTTCCTACGGCCTGCTTTGCTTAAAGAGCCTCATATGGGGGATCCCCGGTTCTTTGCTGCGTCCAAGCTCCAGTATTGCGCATCAGCGTTACCAAAGCCTTACAGGCGGTCGAACGCTCACGGTGAATTAACATAAAACTGATCGAACCGCCCCGGCGTCTTCCCGCTCTTGCACCTTTTGGCCATTCCAAGGTAATTGGATGGACGAATTGCTGAAGTGCTAAGGAGAGCAAGGAATGCGTCGAGTTGTTGTTACCGGACTGGGCCTGGTGACCCCCCTGGCATCCGGGGTCGAGGAAACCTGGGCGCGGCTTCTGGACGGGCAGTCCGGCGCCGGTCCGATCACCCTGTTTGATGCGCAGGAAAGCGGTGTTGCCACGACCTACGCTTGCGAAGTTCCGCGCGGCGATGGCACCGACGGCAGCTTTAATCCTGACGACTGGGTGGTGAAGAAAGATCAGAAAAAGATCGATGACTTCATCCTCTACGGCATTGCGGCGGCTGAGATGGCCGTGAAAGATGCGGACTGGACACCCGAGGACGAGGAAAGCCTCCTGCGCACCGGCGTGATGATTGGCTCCGGCATCGGTGGCCTGTCGTCGATCGCCGACACCGCCGTGATGATCAAGGAAAAGGGTCCGCGCCGCGTGTCGCCGTTCTTCATTCCCGGCGCACTGATCAACCTGATCTCCGGCCAGGTCTCCATCCGTCACGGCTTCAAGGGTCCGAACCATTCGGTGGTGACTGCATGCTCCACCGGCGCCCATGCCATTGGTGACGCGTCCCGCCTGATCAAATCCGGCGATGCGGACGTGATGATCGCAGGCGGCGCCGAGGCGGCGATCTGCGAGATCGGCATCGCGGGATTCAACGCCTGCAAGGCGCTGTCGACAAAGTATGCCGATGACCCGACCAAGGCCTCGCGCCCTTATGATGCGGACCGCGACGGGTTCGTGATGGGCGAGGGCGCCGGCATCGTGGTGCTGGAAGAATACGAACACGCCAAGGCACGCGGGGCCAAGATCTATGGCGAGGTTCTGGGCTATGGTCTGTCCGGCGATGCCTATCACATCACCGCGCCGTCCGAGAACGGCGAAGGCGGTGAACGCTCCATGCGGGCGGCCCTTGCCAATGCCGGTCTGACGGCTGCGGACATCGACTATATCAACGCCCATGGCACCTCCACCATGGCGGACACGATCGAGCTGGGCGCGGTTGAGCGCCTGCTGGGCGATCACGCGGGCAAGGCGACCATGTCCTCGACCAAATCCGCCACCGGCCACCTCTTGGGTGCTGCGGGCGCGATCGAGGCGATCTTCTCCATCCTCGCAATCCGCGATCAGGTGGCACCGCCGACCATCAACCTGGATACGCCTGCGGTGGAAACTCCGGTGGATCTGGCCCCGAATGCAAAACGCGAACGCGAGATCAACGTGGCGCTGTCGAACTCCTTCGGCTTTGGCGGCACCAATGCTTCGGTGATCTTCGGGAAAGTGAGCGACTGATATGTGGCGCAGCCTGGCCTCGAATATGCTGACGATCCTGATCGTCGGCCTGTTCCTCTTCGCGGGCGTGATCCTGTGGGGTAAGAATGAATACTCCTCCGAGGGTCCGCTGTCGGAGGCAATCTGCTTTCAGGTGCCGAGCGGGACCAATATGTCCCGTGTCAGCCGAAAGCTGGAAGAAGACGGCGCCGTCAGCAGCAGCTCGATCTTCCGTATTGGTGTGAAATACTCCGACAAGGCGCAGGATCTGAAGGCTGGTAGCTATCTGGTCGAACCCGGCGCGTCGATGGAGAGCATCATTGACACCATCACGCGCGGCGGTGCTTCCACCTGCGGCACAGAGATCGTTTACCGCGTCGGTGTCACCCGCGTGCTGGCCGAAGTGCGCGAGCTGGATCCGGCGACGAATTCATTCGTTGAACGTGCGGAGTTCGTGCCCGGCGTTGATGAAACCCCTGCGGTTTACACCGAGAAAAAAGCCGAGGCCGACACCCGTTATCGGATCGCGCTGGCCGAAGGTGTGACCAGCTGGCAGGTGGTTGAATCGCTCAAAGCCATGGATGTCCTGGAAGGCGACCCCGGCCGTCGTCCCGCCGAGGGCAGCCTGGCGCCGGACAGCTACGAGGTCCGTCCCGGAACCTCGCGCGAGGCTGTTCTGACCGAGATGAAGGACCGCCAGGACAAGCGCATCGCCGATGCCTGGGAGGCGCGCAGCTCTGATGCCGCGGTGGAAAGCCCCGAGGAAATGCTGATCCTTGCCTCGATCATCGAAAAGGAAACCGCGGTGGCGGACGAACGTGGCGTGGTGGCATCTGTCTTCACAAACCGTCTCAATCGCGGCATGCGCCTGCAGACCGACCCGACGGTGATCTATGGTGTCACCAAGGGCGAAGGCGTGCTGGGCCGGGGCCTGCGCCAGAGCGAGCTGCGCGGTGTCACCCCCTGGAACACCTATGTGATCGAAGGGCTGCCGCCGACACCGATCGCCAATCCGGGCCTGGAGAGCCTGGTGGCTGCGGTGAACCCGGAGCAGACCGATTATGTGTTCTTTGTCGCCGATGGTACCGGTGGACACGCCTTTGCGGAGACGCTGGAAGAGCACAATCGCAACGTGGCCAAGTGGCGCCAGATCGAAGCTGAGCGCAACAACAACTGATACGACATGAGGGGGGCGCGGCCCCCCTCTTGCTGTCTGCGGCACATCTCTCAGCCCCGCCGAGCCCCCCTGTCGAACGACCGGGACGGGCTGCGGCCTTTTTCCTCTCCTTCCAGTTTTCTGAGACGCGAGGCTTCGCGGTGCAGGACCGCCGTTGCCTCTGCGAACGGTTCGGTCAACGCATGTTCATCTGCGGCCTGTAAAACTATGTCAGGCAGCTGGAAAATGTGACGACGCGGACCGGGCCCCTCGATGGGGCCGTACTCCGCGCCTCCCGTTTCTCCCATCGGTTTGTTTCGACACGAGGCAGCCCCCTCATGACACCACAAACCCCAGAAGAGCTGGTCGAGATCAGCTCTGACCTTCTGCGCTCTCTCCACGACAGTCTCCGGCGTGCGCGTCGGATCAGCGAGGATTATCTCGCCCAGTTCGAGGCCGAACAGGACATCAACCCCGACACCGCGCAGTTGAAACCACAGATTGCCAAACTTGATGGCCTGATCCGTGACATCCAGAAAGTGGAGAAAACCCTTGTCGATCGCAAAGATGCCCCTGGTGCCGCCCGCATGGTGGCGTTCGACCTCTGTGCCGCCCGCGATGAGATCGAGCGCCGCCTGGCTGGCCTCCGTGCCGCACTTCATGACGCAGATGTGGCTGGAGGAGATGGATGAGCACACCTTGGCGGCGATGCCTTATGTGTTTGATCTCTGGGCGCTGCCGCATCAATGCGCGCCTGTGGGCGAGTGGCGCGCCTGGGTGATCCTCGGCGGACGCGGTGCGGGCAAGACCCGCGCCGGTGCGGAATGGGTGCGGTCCGAGGTTGAGGGGGCAGAGCCCTTTGGCATCGGTCGTGCGCGCCGGGTGGCGCTGGTGGGCGAGACCTACGATCAGGTGCGCGACGTGATGATCCATGGCGACAGTGGCATCCTGGCCTGCTCGCCGCCGGACCGCTGTCCGGAGTGGCGCGCAGGCGAACGCAAGCTGGTCTGGCCCAATGGGGCCACCGCGCAGGCGTTTTCTGCTTCCGACCCCGAGGCGTTGCGCGGGCCGCAGTTTGATGCCGCATGGGTGGACGAGTTGGCGAAATGGCGCCGCGCTCAGGACGCATGGGATATGCTGCAGTTCGCTCTGCGTTTGGGCACGGCCCCGCGCGCCTGTGTGACCACCACACCGCGCAATGTGCCGCTGCTGAAACAGCTGCTTCAGAGCCCCTCGACCGTCACCACCCATGCACCGACCGAGGCGAACCGCGCCAATCTCGCGTCGAGCTTCCTTGCGGAGGTGCGGGCGCGTTATGCGGGTTCGCGTCTGGTGCGGCAGGAACTGGACGGCGTGATGTTGGCGGATGTGGATGGCGCACTCTGGACTTCCGCGATGCTGGAGCAGCTCCAACGCCGTGACAGGCCTCCGCTCGACCGGATCGTGGTGGCCGTTGATCCTTCGGTGAGTGCGCACAAAGGCTCGGATGCCTGTGGCATCATCGTCGCCGGGGCGCAGACGCAGGGGCCGATCTCCGAGTGGCGCGCCTATGTGCTGGCCGATCACACGGTCCAGGGGCAGGGACCGGCCGGCTGGGCGCGCGCCGCCATTGCCGCGCGGGATAGCTACCGGGCCGACCGGCTGGTGGCGGAGGTCAATCAGGGCGGTGCGCTGGTGGGGTCTGTCTTGCGGCAGGTTGACCCTTTGGTGCCCTTCACCCCCGTTCACGCCAGCACAGGCAAGGCTGCGCGCGCAGAACCCGTGGCAGCGCTGTATGAGCAAGGTCGCGTGCATCATGCAGCGGGCCTGCAAGAGCTGGAGGAGCAGATGTGCCTGATGACAGCGCAGGGATATCGCGGCGATGGCTCTCCCGACCGGGTGGATGCGCTGGTCTGGGCGCTGCATGCGCTGATTGTCGGCCCGGCAGAGCAGCATCGCTGCCCCAAGATCCGCCGTCTCTAGGGCACGCGCCATCCCAAATCGAACCTGTGAAACGCCCGCCTCGCGCGGGCGTTTTGCTTTTCTATCAGTGGCTTGACGCAAGGTGTTGCGCCCCCGGCGCGCGCCCTGCTGGCGGGATGTTCAACCCTCTGTGGCAGATTGTTTTCCAACACGACGGGCATCGGCCCAAACGACAACCGGAACGGCAAAGGAGTGCACCATGGTCTTTGACCTGCTGCGACGCAAGACGGGGCGAGTGGATCAGACGGCGGCTGCGGCCCCGTCGCAAAAGGCCAGCGCTGCGGCGCGGGTGCTGCCCATGGGCAATGGCACGCAGGCCGCCTGGGGGCCGCGCGACACGGTCTCTCTGACCCGTGCAGGGTTTCTGGGCAACCCGGTTGGCCACCGCGCGGTGAAACTCATCGCCGAGGCCGCCGCCGCGCTGCCATTGGTGCTGCAAAGCGCGGATGCGCGTTATGACAGCCACCCGCTGCTCTCGCTGCTGTCGCGCCCCAATGCGGCGCAGGCGCGGGCAGAGATGCTGGAAGCGCTCTATGCCAATCTGCTCCTGTCGGGCAATGCCTATATCGAGGCGGTTGCCGCTGATGAGGGCTGGCCGGTGGAGCTGCACATCCTGCGCCCGGATCGCATGCGGGTGGTGCCGGGGGGTGATGGCTGGCCGATGGGCTATGACTATACTGTCGGCGGCAAGGCGCATCGCTTTGCGATCGACCCCGCGCGCCCCGCGATCTGCCACCTCAAGAGCTTTCATCCGCTGGACGATCACTACGGTCTGGCGCCGCTTCAGGCTGCGGCCACCGCGGTCGAGGTGCATGGCGCCGCCGCACGTTGGTCAAAATCGCTGCTGGACAATGCCGCGCAACCTTCCGGCGCGCTGGTCTGGACCGGATCGGACGGGCTTGGGCAGATGGGCGACGACCAGTTCCGCCGCCTCTCCGAGGAGATCGAGGCCAATTTCCAGGGAGCGCGCAATGCCGGACGGCCGATGGTGCTGGAGGGCGGTCTGGATTGGAAACAGATGGGTTTCAGCCCCTCCGATATGGAGTTCCACCGCACCAAGGACAGCGCCGCGCGCGAGATCGCGCAGGCCTTTGGTGTGCCGCCGATGCTCCTCGGCATTCCGGGCGATGCCACCTATGCCAACTATCAGGAGGCCAACCGGGCGTTCTATCGCCTGACGGTGTTGCCCTTGGCGATGCGGGTGGCGGCGAAACTCTCTGACTGGCTGATGCGCTTTGGCGGAGAAGTTCTGGAGCTGAAACCGGACCTCGATCAGGTACAGGCCCTCAGCACCGAACGCGAGGCGCAGTGGCGGCGCGTCACGCAGGCGGATTTCCTGACGGAGTCTGAGAAGCGCCAGATGCTGGGCCTGCCGCCGCGCAGCGTGGAGGGGCCGGATGACTGACTACCCGTTGCCGCCCTTTGACTGTGCCCCAAGCCAGCGACTGAATGCCCATGAACGCGTGAGCGAAATCCGTCAGGACGCATTGAACCGTCGTCTGGATCGGATGGAACGGATGATGGAACGACTGGAAAAACGGCTGTGGATCACCGTCTACGGCGTCGCTGCCGTGATCCTTGCGCAGGCCTTTCAGGGCTTTTTGTCGGTGCAGTTGCCCTGAGCGATAATCAAGATATTTCAGAAAGGTAGAGCGTGATGCTGACAGATCATGAGCCCCGGCTCGAGACCAAATTCGCCCGCTTTGGCGAGGCGCTGTCCCTAAGCGCCGGAGAGGTGATCGAAGGCTATGCGAGCCTCTTTGGTGCCCCCGATCAGGGCAAGGATATCGTCACCCGTGGCGCCTATGCGGCATCATTGGCGGCGCATCACTCGCGCGGCAGCAAGGTCAAGATGCTCTGGCAGCATGACCCGAGCCACCCCATCGGCGTCTGGGATGAGATCCTTGAGGACGACACGGGCCTGCGCGTCAAAGGGCGCATCCTCACGGAGACCCAGAAAGGCGCAGAGGCCGCCGCCCTGGTGCGCGCCGGGGCCATCGAGGGGCTGTCGATCGGCTATCGCACCGTGAAGGCGACCCGCGACAAGGAAGGCCACCGGCGGTTGGAGGAACTGCAACTCTGGGAGGTTTCGCTGGTGACCTTCCCGATGCTGCCCTCGGCCCGGCTGTCGCGGCTTGCCCGGCGCGAGGCGGAGGCGGCGAAATCCGACGCCTCCGATGCGGGCCTGCGCGCCCTCGCTGACGCCCTGCGCGCGGCCACCAGACCCTAACCCCCGAAAGAGGACCAGAGATGACAGATCATCCATTCACGGGCCACGCGCCCGAGGATGCGGCGACCCCGCCGCAAAATGTGGCCACGGAAGTGAAACAGGCCGTTTCTCAATTCGTGCAGCATTTCAAGGGGTTCCAAGACGACGTGACCGAGAAACTCAAACAGACGGAAGAGCGTATGACCATGTTGGATCGTAAAACCCAAACCGCGGCCCGGCCGCATCTGGCGGCGGCGGAGGTCGATGGCGCGCCGCATCAAAAGGCCATGCAGGCCTATCTGCGCCATGGCGACGAAGAGGGCTTTCGCGGCCTCGACATGGGCACCAAGGCCCTGTCGACGGCGGTGAATTCCGATGGCGGTTTCCTCGTCGACCCGCAGACCTCGGATGTGGTGAAATCGGTGCTGCAATCCACCGCGTCGATCCGTGCGGTGGCCTCGGTGGTCAATGTGGAGGCGACGTCGTTTGACGTGCTGATCGATCATTCCGACGTGGGCGCGGGCTGGGCCACCGAGACCGGCTCGGTCACGGAAACCGGCACGCCCTCCATTGATCGCATCGTGATCCCGCTGCACGAGCTTTCGGCCCTGCCCAAGGCGTCGCAACGGCTTCTGGATGACTCGGCCTTTGACATCGAGGGCTGGCTCGCGGGCCGGATCGCCGACAAATTTGCCCGCGCCGAGGCGCAGAGCTTTATTTCGGGCGATGGGATCGACAAGCCCACCGGCATCCTGACCCATCCCACGGTCGACAATGACAGCTGGAGCTGGGGCAATATCGGCTATGTGGCCACCGGCAGCGACGGCGATATCGGCTCGGCGGATGCGATCATCGACCTGGTCTATGCGCTGGACGCGCGCTACCGCGCCGGTGCGAGTTTTGTGATGAACTCCAAAACGGCCGGTCTGATCCGCAAGCTGAAGGACGCTGATGGCCGCTTCCTGTGGTCCGATGGTCTTGCGGCGGGCGAGCCTGCGCGGCTGATGGGCTACCCGGTTTTGGTGGCCGAGGACATGCCGGATGTGGCCTCTGACAGCCTCTCGATTGCCTTTGGCGACTTTGGCGCAGGCTACACCATCGCCGAACGTCCGGACTTGCGCGTCCTGCGCGACCCGTTCTCCGCCAAGCCGCATGTGCTGTTTTACGCCACCAAGCGCGTAGGCGGCGATGTGAGCGACTTTGCCGCGATCAAGCTGATGAAATTCGGGCTGAGCTAAGCGCTTAGGCCCGGATGACGGGGCCGGCAGCCCGGCTCCGTCGGCGGGTGCGTGCCTCATGGGTTTGTCGTCCAGCTGCTCCCTCCGTCCGAGCGGCAGACCCGGTGCGCACCCGTCCAAGGGACGGCGCGGCAGAGACCGCGTGAGGGAGATAGATTTTCAGCGGAGAGAGCCGATGATTTTGCACGAACTGACCCCGCTGCCCGACAGCATTTTGCCGCTCGCGGCGTTCAAGGCGCATCTGCGTCTGGGCACCGGTTTTGGCGAGGAGGCGTTGCAGGACGCGGTGCTTCTGGCCTTCTTGCGCGCCAGCCTCGCGGCGATCGAGGCGCGCACCAACAAGGCGCTCTTGACGCGCGACTATGAGTGGCGGCTGAACGAATGGCCCCGCGTGGTGGAGCTGCCGGTGGCGCCGGTTTCAAGCGTCTCGCAGGTGGCGCTGGTGGATCAGACCGGCGCGGAGACGGAGGTGCCCGTGGCGGCCTATGCGCTGGCACCCGACGCCCATGCTCCGCGCCTGACGCCGCGCGCGGCGGTCTGGCCAATGATGCCCTCGGGGGGCGGCGCGGTGATCCGCTTTACCGCCGGGATGGCCGCAACATGGGACGCGCTTCCGGCCGATCTGGCGCAGGCGGTGATGTTGCTGGCGGCGCATTATTATGAGTATCGCGATGACACCTCGCTGCATGCGGGCTGCATGCCCTTTGGCGTGGCGAGCCTGTTGGACCGGCACCGCATGCCGCGCCTGAGCCTGTCCCGGAGCGGGGTGCACTCATGAGCGCGCCGCGATTGAACCGCCCATTGCGGCTGGAAGATCCGCAAGCGACCAGCGATGGCGCCGGGGGATTTGACATCACTTGGGTCGAGCTGGGCCAGCACTGGGCCGAGGTTGACGCGCTGACGGGGCGCGAGAGTGGCCGACGTGGCACCTCCGTCTCGCTCCAGCGCTATCGGATTACCCTGCGTGCCGCCCCGGTGGGATCAAACGCGCGCCCCAAACCGGACCAGCGGTTTCGCGAAGGCAGTCGCATCTACAAGATCGACGCCGTGGCCGAGCGCGACATGGACGGGCGTTACCTCACTTGTTTCGCAACAGAGGAGCTGGCCACATGACCTATGCGCTGTCTCACAGCCTGCAAACCGCCGTCTACCAGCACCTGATCGGCGATGCCGCGTTGGCGGCAGAGGTGGGCACCGCGATCTACGACATGCTGCCTGCGGGCACGCTTCCGGGGATCTATGTGACCCTCGGCGCTGAGAGCGTGCGGGACCGATCCGATGTCACAGGCGGCGGCGCGCTGCATCGCTTTACCGTGACCGTGGTCGCCAATGCGGCCGGGTTCAGTGCGGCCAAACGCGCGGCGGCGGCGATCTCTGACGCGCTGGTGGATGCGCCGCTGACCCTCGCACGCGGGCATCTGGTGGGGCTGTGGTTCGACCGCGCCAACGCCAAGAGGCTGAGCAACGGGGATCGCTCCATTGCGCTGCGGTTTTCCGCGCGTCTTGAAGACTCCTGAATGAAATTCAACGCATTAACAGAAGGACCTCACCCATGAGTGCTCAAAACGGCAAGGATCTCCTGATCAAGGTGGACATGACCGGCACCGGCAGTTTCACCACCATCGCAGGCCTGCGTGCCACCCGTATCAGTTTCAACGCCGAGAGCGTCGATGTGACCAGCCTCGACAGTGCGGGCGGCTGGCGCGAGCTGTTGGGCGGAGCCGGCGTGCGGTCGGCAAACCTCTCAGGCCGGGCGTGTTTCGCGATGCCAACACCGACGAGCGTGCGCGGCAGTTGTTCTTTGATGGCGAGACCCCAGCGTTCCAGGTGGTGATTCCGGATTTCGGCACCGTCGAAGGGCCGTTTCAGGTCACAGCGCTGGAGTACGCAGGCAGCCACAATGGCGAGGCCACCTATGAGCTGTCGCTGGCCTCCGCCGGTGCGCTGACCTTTACGGCGGCCTGAGCCATGGCAAACCCCTATGCAGGCGAAGTGACGCTGGTGCTCAATGGTCGGCTGCAGGTGCTGAAGCTGACACTGGGCGCGCTGGCGGAACTGGAGGCGGAGCTGGGCGAGGGTGACTTGATCTCCCTGGTGCAACGCTTTGAAACCGGGCGGTTTTCCTCGCGCGATATGCTGGCGCTCTTGGCGGCGGGGCTGCGTGGCGGCGGGTCTGAGATCAGCCGCGAAGATCTGGCGCAGGCCGAGATCAAGGGCGGCGTAATGCAGGCCACCAAGGTGGCGGCGCAATTGTTGGCGCTCAGTTTCGCGCTGCCTGCGGGGGATGCATGAGCCGTGCGGCAATGCTGGACTGGCCGGCCCTGATGCGGGCCGGGATGCTGGGGCTGCGGCTGACCCCGCGCGAGTTCTGGCAACTGACCCCGGCAGAGCTGCGGCTGATGCTGAACCTTGATGCCGGCACACCGCCCATGGACCGCGACCGCCTGAGCCATCTGATGACGCAGTTCCCGGATCAGATCAACGACGTGAACCAACCGGAGTAACCCATGGCAAACACGACAGATTCCGACTTTGGATCCCAGGCGGGGCCGCTGGAGGACAGCCTTGGCGATGCCGCCGGGATGGCGGCGCAGTTCACCGCCGAGATGGACCGGGTGCGCGCGGCCTTTGCGGCGACCCAGGCCGATGCGGCCGATTTTGAAACCGGCCTGAGCCGGGGGCTGCGGCGCGCGATGAAGGATCTGGTGGTGGATGGCGACAGTCTGAGCGATGCGCTGGAAAGCCTCGCGAAGACGATGATCAACACCACCTTCAACTCCGCCATGCGCCCGGTGACGGATCACCTCGGCGGGTTGGTGAGCGACGGGATCGGCGCGCTGGTCGGGGGCATCCTGCCCTTTGCCGACGGCGCGGCCTTCAGTCAGGGCAAGGTCACGCCCTTTGCACGTGGTGGCGTGGTGTCCTCGCCGACGCATTTCCCGATGCGCGGCGGGCTGGGGCTGATGGGCGAAGCGGGACCGGAGGCGATCCTGCCGCTGGCACGTGGCCAGGACGGCAGCCTCGGGGTGAAGACGCAAGGCGGCGGCACATCTCCGACCGTGGTGATGAATGTCTCCACCCCCGATGTGGCCGGGTTCCAGCGTTCGCGTGGGCAGATCGCCGCCCAGATGAGCCGCATGCTCGCACGCGGAAACCGTAATAGGTAAGGAGGGTAAGCCCATGAGTTTTCACGAAGTTCGTTTCCCGGAGACGCTCTCTTTCGGCTCTGTTGGCGGGCCGGAGCGGCGCACGGATGTGGTGACGCTGGCCAATGGCCATGAGGAACGTAACACCCCATGGGCCCATGCAAGGCGGCGTTATGATGCGGGGCTTGGCCTGCGCGGACTTGAGGATATTGCCGCGCTGATTGCCTTTTTCGAGGCCCGCCAGGGCCAGCTCCATGGGTTTCGCTGGAAGGACTGGACCGACTATGCGTCATCGCTGCCGGGTCAGGATGTAACGTTTGAGGATCAGCTGATCGCTTTGGGTGATGGCGACACCAACAGGTTTCAACTTGCCAAACGCTACCGCTCCGGCCCGCATGAATACCTGCGTCCGATCAGCAAACCCGTGGCGGGCACTGTGCGCCTTGGGATCGACAATGAGGCGCTGGTGGAGGGTGTGGATTATGACCTCGACCTGACCACGGGCGAGGTGACGCTGGCCTATGTGCCGGAAATTGGCCGTGAAATCCGTGCCGGGTTTGAGTTCGACGTGCCTGTCCGCTTTGACACGGATCGCATCCAGACCTCGGTGGCGTCGTTTCAGGCGGGCGAGGCCCCGAATGTGCCAGTGGTGGAGGTGCGTGTGTGATGGATCGCGAGGGCTTAAACACGCATCTTAAATCTGGGACCACCACGGTGTGCCGCGCTTGGGCCGTCAGTCGCGCCGACGGGGTGACGCTGGGGTTCACCGACCATGACCGGGATCTGAGCTTTGACGGCGTGACATTCCGCGCCGGAACCGGCCTCACGGCGCGCAGCCTGATGCAAAGCACCGGGCTTGCGGTCGACAACAGCGAAGCACTCGGCGCACTCAGTTCCGATGCGGTGCGCGAGGCGGATATTGAATCCGGGCGCTATGATGGGGCTGAGGTGCGGGCGTGGCTGGTGAACTGGGCCGACACCACTCAGCGCGCCTTGCAATTTCGCGGCTCCTTGGGCGAGATCCGCCGCGCAGGTGGCGCGTTTGAGGCTGAGCTGCGCGGCCTGACCGAAGGGTTGAACCAGCCGCTGGGGCGGGTGTTTCAGACGCCCTGTAGCGCGGTTCTGGGGGATGCGGCGTGTGAGTTTGACCTCAACACTGCGGGTTATGTCACTGAGGTATCAGTGGAAAACATCGACGAGGGGCAGCATTTCACATGGGGTGCGCTCGATGGGTTCGCGCCGGAGTGGTTCACCGGCGGGCGGCTCACGGTGCGGAGCGGCGCAGGTGCTGGTCTGTGGGCACCGATCCGGTCGGACAGTATGAGCGAGCGCCGTGAAATCACCCTCTGGCAGCCGATCCGCGCGGATATTCAGCCCGGTGACCGGGTGCGTCTGACCGCAGGCTGTGACAAGCGCATGAGCACCTGTCGGCTGAAGTTCGACAATCTGGTGAACTATCAGGGCTTTCCCGATATCCCCGGCGAGGACTGGATGGTGGCGGTGCCCAAACGCAATGGCCAGAACACCGGCGGCAGCCGCCGATGAGCCGCGACATCAACACAGAGGCGCTAGGTGTGGCGCGGCAATGGCTGGGCACGCCCTATAGACATCAGGGGGCCACGCGGGGCGCGGGCTGCGATTGTCTCGGGCTGATCCGGGGCATCTGGCGCAGCCTATATGGCACCGAACCCGAACCCGTGCCGCCCTATACCCGCGACTGGGCCGAACGCGGCACCGAGGAACGCCTGTGGCGGGCGGCGCTGCGGCATATGCAGCCCGTCCACCACGCAGCGCCCGGTCAGGTGATCCTGTTTCGTATGCAAGGGGGTGCTGTGGCCAAACACCTTGGCCTGCAAAGCAGCGCGTCCCGTTTCATCCATGCCTACAGCGGTCATGGCGTGGTCGAGAGCGCGCTGACGCCCGCATGGCAGCGGCGCATCGTGGCGCGCTTTGCCTTTCCCGCAGAGTGAGCGAGCGGGCCGCGGCCCGGACTTTCTCCACCCCAACGATCCCTGAGGAGGACATATCATGGCGACATTGGTACTGGCGGCGGCAGGCTCCGCCGTGGGCGGGGCAATCGGCGGCTCTGTGGCGGGGCTGTCGACGGCGATCATTGGTCGCGCGGTTGGTGCAACCCTGGGCCGGGTCATTGACGAGCGCCTCTTGGGCAGTGGCAGTGCTGCGGTGGAAACCGGCAAGGTCGACCGGTTTCGCATCACCACCGGCAGCGATGGTGAGCCGATGGCGCAGGTCTTTGGGCGTATGCGGTTGGGCGGGCAGGTGATCTGGGCGACAGAGTTTGTCGAGACCGCTACCACCACATCCTCGGGCGGCAAGGGCTCTGCCCCCAAACGCACCACCACCAGCTATTCCTACAGCCTGTCGATGGCGGTGGCGATCTGCGCGGGCGAGATCACACGGGTGTCGCGGGTCTGGGCCGATGGCGAGGAGGTCGCACTGCGCGATCTCAATATGACCGTCTACCGGGGCAGTCAGGACCAGCAGCCCGACCCGCTGATGGAGGCGGTGGAGGGCGCGGGCCAGGTGCCTGCCTATCGCGGCACCGCCTATGTGGTGTTTGAAAACCTCGATCTGGAGCGGTTCGGCAACCGGGTGCCGCAGTTCTCATTCGAGGTGCTGCGCGCGGAGCAGCCCTCGGGCGAGACCTACGACCAGGATCTGGCGCAGATTGTGCCCGGCGTGGCGCTGATCCCCGGCACGGGCGAATACAGTCTGGCCAGCCAGCCGGTCTATATGCAGCACGGGCCCGGCGCGCAGAAAGCCGCCAATATCAACCAGATCTCCGGCGCGACCGATCTGGTCGCCTCGGTCGATGCGCTGTCTGAGGAGCTGCCGCAGGCCGAGGCGGTGTCCATGGTGGTGTGCTGGTTTGGCGACGATCTGCGCTGTGGTGACTGTACCCTAGCGCCGAAGGTGGAGCAAAAACTGGCGGATGGGTCGATGCCGTGGCAGGTGGCGGGGCTCAACCGGGCCAGTGCGGACGAGGTCATCAAGGACGCGGGCGCAGCCGTTTATGGCGGCACCCCGGCGGATCAGGCGGTGGTGCAGGGCATCCAGCACCTGAACGCCCAAGGCAAGCGGGTGATGTTTTACCCGTTCATCCTGATGGAGCAGCAGGCGGGCAATGATCTGCCCGATCCCTACAGCTCTGCCGAGGGCCAGCCGGTGCTGCCGTGGCGGGGGCGGATCACGCTCTCGACCGCGCCGGAGCGCGCAGGCAGCCCGGATGGCACTGCGCTCGCGGATACGGAGGTCGCTAGCTTTCTGGGCACCGCACAGGCCAGCGATTTCACTATCTCGGGCGGGCAGGTGAGCTATCACGGCCCCGATGAGTGGAGTTTTCGCCGATTTATTCTGCATTACGCAGCACTTTGTGCAGCGGCTGGCGGCGTCGAGGCGTTCTGCATCGGCTCGGAACTGCGCGGGTTGACGCAGATCCGGGGGGCGAGCGGCTTTCCCTTTGTGCAGGGGCTGAAGGATCTTGTGACCGAGGTGCGCGCGCTCTTGGGGCCGGAGGTCAAACTGGGCTATGCGGCGGATTGGTCAGAGTATTTCGGCTATCAGACGCCGGAGGGCGACCATCTGTTTCACCTCGATCCGCTGTGGTCCGACCCGCAGATCGATTTCATCGGTATCGACAATTACATGCCGCTCAGCGACTGGCGCGAGGGGGAGGATCATCTCGACGCGCAGGAGTGGCCTGCGATCTATGATCTCGGCTACCTCAAGGCCAATATCGAGGGCGGTGAGGGCTATGACTGGTATTATCATTCCCCTGAGGCCGAAGCGGCGCAGATCCGCACGCCGATCACCGATGGTGCTTATGATGAGCCGTGGATCTATCGCAACAAGGACATCCGCAGCTGGTGGTCGCTGCCGCATCACGACCGGATTGGCGGGGTGCGGTCCGAGACCGCGACCGATTGGGTGCCGCAATCCAAACCGATCTGGTTCACCGAACTCGGCTGTGCGGCCATCGACAAGGGCACCAATGAGCCGAACAAATTCCTTGATCCCAAAAGCTCTGAATCGCAATTACCGCGTGCCTCCAATGGCTTGCGCGACGATCTGATCCAACAGCAGTACCTGCGCGCGCAGCTGACATACTGGCAGGAGGCAGCGCATAATCCGACTTCCAGCGCCTATGGCGGCGCGATGGTGGACCTGAGCCACGCCTATGTCTGGGCCTGGGACGCGCGGCCCTTTCCGGCCTTTCCCAACCGGGTGGAGGTCTGGGACGATGGCGAGAATTACGCACGCGGGCACTGGCTCAACGGGCGCGCGGGGCAGCGCACGCTGGCCTCTGTGGTGACGGAGATCTGCCGGGAGGCGGGCGTGACGGAGATCGACGCAAGCCAGCTTTGGGGTATTGTGCGCGGCTATGCAGTCTATGACGTGGCGGAGGCGCGTAGTGCCTTGCAGCCCCTGATGCTGCGCCACGGCTTTGACGCGATCGAGCGCGATGGCACGCTGATCTTTCGGCTGCGCGACGGGCTGAACGCATTGGATCTGGAGACGGATGCGCTGGCGGTGCTGCCAGAGGTGGACGGCGATCAGGAACAAAGCCGCATGCCCGAGGCAGAGCTGATGGGCCGGGTGCGCCTGCGCTTTGTCGAATGGGGCGGCAGCCACGACACCGTGGCCGAAGAAGCGGTTCTGCCCGACGAGGCCACCCATGCGGTGAGCCAGAATGACCTGCCCATGGCCTTGACCCGCGCCGAGGGGCGGCAGGTGGTGCAGCGCTGGCTGGCGGAGGCACGGATTTCGCGTGACACCGCACGCTTTGCCCTGCCGCCCTCGCGCGCGCTGGAGGTTGCGGCGGGCGATGTGGTGCGCCTGCCGGGGCAGGACGGTGAGGGCGCGGCGCGCTACCGGGTGGACCGGGTGGAACAGGCCGAGGCGCAGATCCTGGAGGCTGTGCGCATTGAACCCGTGGTCTATCAGCCGCTGGCCACGCCTGAGGATCTGCCGCGTAATGATGCCTTTGCCGCGCCCACGCCGGTGTTGCCGCTATTCCTCGATCTGCCCTTGATGCGCGGGGATGAGGTGCCGCATGCACCGCATGTCTGTGCCACGGCGCAGGACTGGCCGGGCGCGGTTGCCCTCTATGGTGCTGACTTAGGCGGGGAGTTTGCGCTGGAAGAGCTGCTGCCCGCCCGCGCCACCGTGGGGCTGACCAGAACGGAATTGCTGGCGGGGCCAATCGGGCGATGGGACAGGGGCGCTGATCTCGAGGTGGAACTGATCGCTGGCACACTGGACAGTCAGGAGCACCTTGCGGTGCTGGGTGGCGCAAACCGGCTGGCGATCGGAGATGGCAGCCCGGAGAACTGGGAGGTGATCCAGTTTGCTGAGGCCGAGCTGATCGCGCCCAACCGCTATCTGATCCGCAACCGCCTGCGCGGCCAATACGGCAGTGACGGGGTGATGCCGGTGGCCTGGCCGGTTGGGTCTTATGTGGTGGTTATGGATGCGGCTGTGGAGCAGCTGGATCTTGCCATCTCCCAGCGTCGGATTGCGCGCGACTATCGCTTTGGCCCCGCACGGCGGGCCTATGATGACCCGTCTTATGTGGCGCTTTCTGCGGCCTTTGATGGCGCGGGCCTGCGCCCCTATGCGCCGGTGCATTTGCGTACGCCGGATAGTCTGGGCAATGACATGGCGTTCCACTGGATCCGCCGCACCCGGATCGAGGGCGACAGCTGGGACATGGAAGAGGTGCCCTTGGGCGAGGAGAGCGAGCGCTACCGTGTGCAAGTGCTCTCGGGCACGACGGTCCTGCGGGATGCGCGTGTCTCGACCCCGGCGTGGGTCTATGCGGCGGCGATGCAGATCAGCGATGGCGCCAGCCCCGGCGATGTGGTGCAGGTGGCGCAGATCTCCGCCCGCTATGGCGCCGGGCCGGTGGCGGAGTGGATCCTCGGCTGATGCAGCAACCAGTGCTCTGGGAAGATATTCGCAGCCTTGCGCGGGCGCTTCTGGCCCATCCGGAACCCCGGCGTGCGGCGCTCTGTCGGCAAATCCTGCAGGGCGCGGCACGGGCAAAACGTCAGGCGCAGGCCACCGGCCGCTGTCATCCGCGCTGGGGCGATGGATCTCTGGACCGGGCGGCGCGCTGCTATCCGTTGGCGCCAGAGCCCTTTCCGGGGGACCGGGACTATGCCCATTGCCTGCGCGTGGCATTGGCTGCTGCAGCCCGCGCGCGAAAATGAGAACGCCCCGGCACCATATGGTAGCCGGGGCGTTCAAATGTCGGTTCAGCAGAGGCGGATCAGCTGAAGAGCACGATCCGCTGGGTGCTTAGGCCAGTTCCAGATTGGTGGCGGATTCGCGACCGTCGCGACCTGCCTCGATCTCGAACGTCACTGCCTGGCCATCGGCCAGACCGGTCAGACCGGAGCGCTCTACTGCGGAGATGTGTACGAATACGTCGCTGGAGCGGCCATCAACTTCGATGAAACCAAAACCTTTGGTGGAGTTGAACCACTTGACGGTACCGTTTGCCATTTTAAAAGTTCCTTTTTGTCTTTGTCGCCCGCGAACGTGCGGCGACCCGGCAGCTTAACGTCGAAAGCTGGTCGGGTAGACAGAACTTCGATAGGATAAGGTTGCTCGAGTATTTTGCCGCGAATCTTGATACATGACAAGTGGGATTCTTCGACATTTTCGATGAGTTTGCGGTGTAAGCGCATGTGGACACAAGGTAATTTTCACGCCTGTGTTACATTACGCTTGCTGATCAATGCCATCAAGGGATTGCGCTTTGCAAGCGAGGCCTTAGATCATTAAGTTGAGCCCCGAGGTGCCGGAATAAGCTGGTGCCCCTCCCGGAGCGCGCGGAGACGCCGCGCAAGAAGGACCAAGCCTATGTTGGATACGCACAAGGCCGTCAGGCAGATCGACCCCGTTTGGGGCCGGATCACCGAGGAAGCCGAGACTGCGGTTGCAGAACAGCCGCTGATGGGTGGGCTGATCCACGCCTGTATTTTGCACCACAAGACGCTGGACAAGGCGTTGAGTTATCGGATCGCGGCCAAGCTCTGTTCCAACGAAATGTCCATGGTGATCCTGCGCGAGGTGGTCGATGGCGCCTATGAGGCCGAGCCGGCATTGGTCGAGGCGGCGCGCGCTGACCTGATGGCGGTCTATGACCGTGATCCGGCCTGCCACCGGCTGTTGCAACCGATCCTCTATTTCAAGGGCTATCAGGCAGTGCAGGCCTATCGTGTCGGCCACTGGCTGTGGCAGCAGGGGGATTGGGATCTGGCCTATTTCTTCCAGATGCGGATCTCGGAAATCTTTGGCGTCGACATCCACCCGGCCGCTCGCATCGGCAAGGGCATCATGATCGACCATGCCCATTCCATCGTCATCGGCGAGACGGCGGTGGTGGGCGACAATGTCTCCATGCTGCATTCGGTGACGCTGGGCGGGACCGGCAAGGAAGAAGAGGACCGTCACCCGAAGATCGAGGATGGCGTTCTGATCGGCGCCGGGGCCAAGGTTCTGGGCAACATCCGCATCGGACACTGTTCGCGCATTGCCGCAGGGTCGGTGGTGCTGCAAGAGGTGCCGCCTTGCAAGACTGTGGCCGGGGTGCCGGCCAAGATCGTCGGCGAGGCGGGATGCGACCAACCCTCCGTCAGCATGAACCAGGTCTTGGCGGGCAAGTAGCCCGCCGCCATCGCGGCGTTAACCGCTTGCAGATATCTAAAGATGGCTCCGCTGGGGTATTTTGCCGCGCTCAATTGGAATGCCACTGCGACCGCTCCGAGCGACGGGCGAGCAGCAACCGACCCGTTGGGGCGGTTCGAGCGCTACCAGATCATAGATTTGGGACATGGTGAGAGGGCGGGGGCAAGCAACGTCTTTTGGTCGTAACAGAGAGGCCAACTGCGGTTAGGTGCGTCAAACCTGCGTTGCAGCATTAGTTCGCTTGTAGCTGATCTCGAACCTGCATCAAGATTTCACCTAGTCTATTGAGACCCTTTCCGTCTGGCCCAATCCCCCAATAAGCATCCATTGGGGCGTTCTCGGCAATGTGAGCGGTTCCCGTCGATATGAGCAGTTTTTGTGGAACGTCGTGGGTCATAAATTTGCATCTGACGGCCTCCAACATGATTGTATCTTTGACCTCTTCCCAATCGGCTCTGAGTGGGATTCTTCTCGTCATACCTAGTGCCTTAGCGTCCTTCGGCTTCCCACAACTTCTGATGCGTTCGCGATAATCCTCATCGTAGAATTTCATTGCTTGAAAGTAGTGCTCTACAGTTCTCCACCACCGATCCTCAAGCGCGACGCCATATGGCGCAAAGTTGGAAAACTCAGAATATGCGTCTGTTTGCGCATAGAAGTAGACGGTGTTCTCAGGCTCTTTGGACATATAAGATGACTTCCAGAACTGACGCAATTTACACGTACGTTTGGTCTCGAAGCGACCATTGGGATAGGAACTTAGTGCAATAAAAAGGCCCCCGCAAACGGGAGCCTTTTGTATTTCGAGATCTCAGGCGAAAGATCAGGCGAGCATCACCATCGGGTTTTCCAGATTGTCGACGATCGCCTTCAACAGATCCGCGCCAAGTGCGCCGTCGATGACGCGGTGATCGACCGACATGGTGACGCTCATCACGGTGGCCACGGTCAACTCGCCATCGGCGCCGACAACCGGCTTTTTGACGCCGGAACCGACGGCCAGAATGCCCGCATGCGGCGGGTTCACGATGGCGTCGAAATTGTCGATACCGAACATTCCGAGGTTGGAGATCGCAAAGGCGCCGCCCTGGTATTCATGCGGCGCGAGTTTGCGGTCGCGGGCACGTTTGGCCAAATCCTTCATCTCCGCCGACAGAGCCGACAGGGATTTCATGTCGGAGTCTTGCAGCACCGGCGTGAACAGACCGCCCTCAATTGCGACCGCAACGGCCACATCGGAGGCTTTCATCTTCAGGACGCGATCCCCGGCCCAGACCGCATTGGCGTCGGGCACCGATTGCAGCGCCAGCGCCACGGCCTTGATGATGAAGTCATTGACGGAGAGTTTCACACCCCGAGGCTCCAGCTGCTTGTTGAGCTGGGAGCGGAACTTCAGCAGCGCGTCGAGCTGGATGTCGCGGCGCAGGTAGAAATGCGGGATGGTCTGCTTGGCCTCGGTGAGACGCGCGGCAATGGTCTTGCGCATGCCGTCGAGCTTGACCTCCTCAAACTCGCGACCTTCGTACATCTTGGCCACCGCATCGGCGGAGGGGCCGGCAGGTGCAGCAGCAGCTTGAGCTGCGGCGGGCGCGGTGGTCTTTGCCTCTGCCTTGGGTGCGGCGGTGGCGTTTTCCACATCGACCTTGATGATGCGACCACGCGGACCGGAGCCCTTGATGGAGGCAAGATCCAGACCCTTGTCGGCCGCGATGCGACGCGCCAAGGGCGAGGCAAAGATGCGCGAGCCATCCGCCGCAGCGGGTGCGGCCGGGGCAGGGGTTGCGCTGGCGGCGGGGGGGGCAGCGGCTGCGTCGGAGCCTCCTTCGGAGGCCGCCTCCTTATCCGCGTCAGCGGCGGGGGCCGCTTCCGGTTTAGCCGCCGATGTGTCGATATCATCGGCGCTTTCACCATCCTCCAGCAGGACCGCGATGGGGGTGTTGACCTTCACCCCCTCGGAGCCCTCAGCAATGAGGATCTTGCCGACGACACCTTCGTCCACGGCTTCGAACTCCATGGTCGCCTTGTCGGTCTCGATCTCGGCAATCAGATCGCCGGAGGAGACAGTGTCGCCCTCCTTGACCAGCCATTTTGCCAGCGTGCCTTCCTCCATGGTGGGAGAGAGGGCGGGCATGAGAATTTCAGTGGGCATCCTTGCTCTCCTTTAGCGGTAGGTCACTTGCTTCACCGCTTCGATCACCTCGTCGGTGGTGATCAGCGCGTGTTTTTCAAGGTTGGCGGCATAGGGCATTGGGACGTCCTTGCCGGTGCAGGTGATGATCGGCGCGTCGAGATAGTCAAACGCCTGCTGCATCACCTCGGAGGCGATATAGCCGCCGACGGAACCCTGCGGGAAGCCTTCCTCGACGGTGACCAGACGGTTGGTCTTCATCACCGATTTGATCACCGCGGGCAGGTCCATCGGGCGCAGGGTGCGCAGGTCGATGACCTCGGCGTTGATGCCATCCTCGGCCAGCTTTTCCGCCGCTTCGAGCGCGTAGGTCATGCCGATGCCGAAGGAGACGATGGTGACATCATCGCCCTTGCGCCAGATCTTCGCCTTACCAAACGGTACGGTGAAATCATCCAGCTTCGGCACGTCGAAGGACTTGCCGTACATGATCTCGTTTTCGAGGAAGATCACCGGGTTGGGGTCGCGGATTGCCGATTTCAGCAGGCCCTTGGCGTCGGCGGCAGAGTAGGGCATCGCCACCTTGAGGCCTGGGATCTGCATGTACCATGCGGCATAGCACTGCGAGTGCTGCGCGCCGACGCGGGCGGCGGCGCCGTTGGGACCGCGGAACACCATGGGTGCGCCCATCTGACCGCCGGACATATAAAGCGTCTTGGCGGCGGAGTTGATGATGTGGTCGATCGCCTGCATGGCGAAGTTGAAGGTCATGAACTCCACGATGGGACGCAGGCCACCAAAGGCAGCGCCAGTGGCGATGCCGGCAAAGCCGTGCTCGGTGATCGGCGTGTCGATTACGCGCTTGGAGCCGAATTCGTCCAGCAAGCCTTGGGTAATCTTGTAAGCGCCTTCGTATTCGGCGACTTCCTCACCCATGACAAAGACGTCTTCGCTGCCACGCATCTCCTCGGCCATGGCGTCGCGCAGGGCTTCGCGGACCGTGGTGGAGACCATTTCGGTGCCCTCGGGGTAGTCGGGGCTTTCGTCCACCTCGGGCGCGCTGGGGGCAGCGGCCTTGGCCGGGGCTTTTTCAGCCTCTGCCGGGGCGGCTTCCGGGGCCGAGGTGTCAGCGGCAGGGGCTGCGGCGACCGCATCCTCGACGCTTTCGCCCTCTTCGACGAGAATGGCGATGGGCGTGTTCACTTTCACGCCCTCGGTGCCCTCGTCGATCAGGATCTTGCCGACGGTGCCCTCATCCACGGCTTCGAACTCCATGGTGGCCTTGTCGGTTTCGATCTCGGCGAGGATATCGCCGGAATTTACGGTATCGCCCTCTTTGACCAGCCATTTGGCCAGCGTGCCTTCCTCCATGGTCGGCGACAGGGCGGGCATCAGAATTTCAGTTGCCATAGTCTTGGTCTCTCCCCTCAGGCGCTTTTCTGCGGCACGTCGGCGGCATAGATGTCTGTCCAAAGCTCGTCGAGCGCGGGCTCCGGGCTTTCCTTGGCGAAATCGGCGGACTTGCTTACGATGTCCTTGATCTCCTTGTCGATCGCCTTGAGATCCTCCTCCGAGGCATGCTTGCCAGTCAGCAGCATCTCGCGGATCTGTTCGATCGGGTCGCGTTCCTCGCGCATTTTCTGCACCTCTTCACGGGTGCGGTACTTGGCGGGGTCGGACATGGAGTGGCCGCGGTAGCGGTAGGTCTTCACCTCGAGGATGTAGGGACCCTTGCCTGCGCGACAGTGGGCGACGGCGCGTTCGCCGGCCTCTTTCACCGCCAGCACATTCATGCCGTCCACTTCCTCGCCCGCGATACCGTAGGCCTCGCCGCGCTTCCACAGCGCAGGCGACTTGGTCGAGCGCTGGACGGAGGTGCCCATGGCGTATTGGTTGTTCTCGATCACAAAGACCACTGGCAGATCCCAGAGCTGGGCCATGTTGTAGGTCTCGTAGACCTGACCCTGGTTCGCCGCGCCGTCACCGAAGTAGGTGAAGGTGACGCGGTCATTGCCCTTGTATTTGTCGGAGAAAGCCAGGCCGGCGCCGAGCGGCACCTGCGCGCCGACGATGCCGTGGCCACCATAGAAATGCTTCTCTTTCGAGAACATGTGCATGGAGCCGCCCTTGCCCTTGGAATAGCCGCCCTCGCGACCGGTCAATTCGGCCATGACGCCGTTCGGGTCCATGCCACAGGCGAGCATATGGCCGTGGTCGCGGTAGGATGTGACGCGCTTGTCGCCGTCCTCGGCTGCGGCCTCAAGGCCAACAACAACCGCTTCCTGACCGATGTAGAGGTGACAGAAGCCCCCGATCAGGCCCATGCCGTAAAGCTGACCTGCTTTTTCCTCGAATCGCCGGATCAACAGCATCTCGCGGTAGTATTTGGTCAGTTCTTCGGCGGAAACATTTGATTTCTGAGCGCTTTTTCTTGCGGCCATAACGGCTGGCTCCCCCTAAAGTTTAGGTAGTTTAACACTAAACTATCTCATAAAGCATTTTGGACAGGCATGCGAGGAATAATCTAGCGCAATTGCATTTCGAGCATGGAGTTGCCGGGAAAAGCCGCGTGAGATCAGAGGGCTGACAGCATTTTCCACGCCGCAAACGGGCATCGAGACGCCAACACATGCGGCATTTTCCGACGAAACGCAGGGTGACAGGAGGAGGCTGACGTCTTGCGATGGGGAAATCAAGCCCCGTCGCGCGGCAGCGTTCAGTCGACGATGATTTCGTCGGCACGCACGAGGCCGAGAATGGAGCGGGACTGTTCGTCGAGCAGATCAAGATCAAGGTAGTCATCGGACAGGCGACGGGTGAGGTTTTCCATCCGCGCAATGTCGTGTTCAAGGCGCTCCAGGTCTTTTGACAAACCGTCCGCTTCGGCCTGAAGCTCGACACGGCGGAACAGACCAAAATCACCTTGCACGGCGGCGAAGGTGAAATAGGCGCTCAGCAAGAATGCCGCGGCAAAGAACAGCAGGGTGCCGAGAGATGGGGTCGATTTTCGCGTCACGGTGGAGCTGCCTGTAGAAGAATAATGTGCTCGGTCGCGCCAGTTTGTCCGGCGTCTGTCTTTCGTATGCCACAGGAGAGCTGCGCTGTGAATTCCCAAAAGGAGAACGCCCACGGAGTGTCGCAAAGTCGGGACAGTCTGGTGTATTTCGGGCGCATATCAGGCGGGTACAGGCGGCCAGGCGTTCATAGATGGGCAGTCGGCCGGTCAAGCACAGTGTCATCGACACGCGCGGCCGGGGCACTGATGGCCCCGACCGCGCTTTTTAGGACAGAGATTGAGTCTCGGCCGCTATCGTATGGCGGCCGCGTAGAAGCCGCGCCGGTCAGGCAGCGGATTGCGTGTCGGTGAAGTCGTCAAGCGTCGCAGAGGCTCCGCCGGTGAACCCCTCCAGCAGGTTGGTGAGGCGGCTCGCCTGCATGCGCATCTCTTGGCTGGCGCCGTAGGTTTCCTGCACCATTGCGGCGTTTTCCTGCGTCACCTTGTCCAGCTGTGCCACGCCGATGTTGATCTCCTTGATGCCGGCGGCCTGCTCGCCCGAGGAGCTGGCGATCGCGGATACCATGCCGGAGACATTCGTGACGCTTTCGACGATCTGGGTAAGGGTCTCGGCCGTGGCCTGAACCAGGCGCTCTCCCTCTTCGACCTGACTGGAGCTGTCCTGGACCAACTGCTTGATCTCGCTCGCAGATTGAGCGGCTTTCATCGCCAGTCCGCGCACCTCGGAGGCGACAACGGCAAAGCCGCGCCCCGCTTCGCCTGCGCGGGCCGCCTCGACGCCGGCATTCAGGGCCAACAGGCTGGTCTGAAAGGCGATGTCGTCGATGGAGGTGATGATCTGGGTGATGTTGGCGGAGGACTCGGAGATCGAGGCCATCGCCTGACGGGCCTTTTGCATGACTTCGCCGCCCTGTTCCGCGCGGCGGCGACCTTCTTCGACCTCGCGGTCCGCCGCCTGCGCCTGTGCGGCACTGGACTGGACCGAAGCAGACATCTCTTCGAGTGCGGCGGCGGATTCCTCCAGCGTCGCGGCCTGGGTTTCAGCGCGCTGGGACATTTGATCGGACATGCGCTCCATCTCGCGGGCGTTCTCTTCGACCACGGTGGAGCTTTGGTTCAGCTGTGCCACCAGATCGGCCAGAGAGACGGACAGCGCGTTGAAATCATCGCAGAGCGCGGTGTAGCTGGCGCCCAGATCCGACCAATGATCGCTGGGGATCTGCTGGTCAAGCTCGCCGCTTTTGAGGCCGCTCATGGCGGCGCCGAGGACGTTGAACAGCTCCACTCGACGGGCGTTTTCCTCTTGGTTCTGCCGCTCCAGCGTATCCGCTTCAGAGAGCTGCGTGCGCAGGTCCTGCAGGTTGCGGGCGATCGTGCCCAGCTCGTCACCGCGGTCCGTGCCGGTGATCTCTGCATCATAGTCCTGCTGCGCCAGTGCATCGATGGTTTTTGCGGCATCCGCCACCGGGCGGGAGAGTTTGCGGCCAAAGACAAAGGCCACGGCGATCGCGATCAGCGTTGCCGCGACGCTGCTGAAGATCTGGATCGTCTGACTGATGGAAATCAACTGGTCAACCTGACCCCGAACGGCGGTGCTTTTCTCGCCCAGTTTGTCCTGAAGCCCGTCGATAATGTCGCGCAACTGGCCAACTGCTGGGATTACGTTGTCGAATACCAGTTCCAGACGCGCGTCGCCCTCGGTGCGTTCGACCTGCTCCAAGGTGACTTCGATGGCATCGAGTTTGGGGGAGAGTTCAAGCAACGCCTTGTGAGCGGCGGGATCGCGGGCTGCCACCACGCTTGTGCTGAGGAAATTGGCGTCGGCCTTTGCGATTTCGTCGCGGACCTCGACAATATTGCCGCGCAATTCGTTCAGTCCCTCCGGCATGCCGACAGTATAGGACAGCAGGTCACCGATGCCCTGTTCGATGTCTTCCTTGATCGCGTCCGTGCTTTTGAGTTGTGTGCTGACGGCGCGGTAATGATAGGTCGCCTGGGTCATTCGCTGATTTGTCATCCAGGATACCGACGCAAGAGCGAGGATCATGATGATAAAAATGCTGGCGAAAATGAAAATCTGAGTGCGGAGTGAAAAGTTGCTCATGCCTAACTGCCTGACGTATTCATGTGGGCGTGAGTGCCCACCAATTGAGCAAACCTTACGTCAAGCATCGTAAAGAAACCGTTTGCGATAGGCTTATGTTTGCATGATCTCAATCGCGCGGCGTGGAAAATTTCTTCAAATTTTCAATTATTTCCGCCGCGCTTGTGGCGCGGCGGAAGAGAGGTATCAAGATGAAGCAGAGTGTCAGCCTGAGGGCAGTCTGCCTGCAGGTTTCACCCTTCCAGCGCGGCGACGCCGGGCAGGGTCTTGCCCTCCATCCACTCCAGGAAGGCACCGCCAGCCGTGGAGATATAGCTGAAGGCCTCCGCCGCACCGGCCTGATTGAGGGCGGCCACGGTGTCGCCGCCTCCGGCAACCGAGATCAATGTGCCCGCCTTGGTGCAGTCGGCCGCCTTTTGCGCAGCGGCATTGGTGGCCATGTCAAACGGCGCGATCTCAAAGGCGCCAAGCGGGCCATTCCAGATCAGGGTCTTGCTGTCGGCCAGGACTGTGGCGATGGCGGCAACCGAGGCAGGGCCCGCATCAAGGATCATCGCATCGGCAGGGCAGGCATCGGCGGGCACGGTCTCATTCGCGGCTCCGGCCTTGAATTCTCGCGCCACAACAACATCCGACGGCAGCAGGATGGTGCAGCCTGCCGCCTCGGCCTTGGTCATGATCTCGCGTGCGGTGTCGGCCATGTCGTGTTCGCACAGCGATTTGCCCACATCGATGCCCTGTGCGGCCAGAAACGTATTGGCCATGCCGCCGCCGATCACCAGCGTGTCGACCTTGGCCACCAGATTGCCGAGCAGGTCGAGCTTGGTAGACACCTTGGCGCCGCCCACCACGGCGGTGACCGGACGGTCTGGCGTCGACAGCGCCCCTTCGAGCGCCTGCAGCTCGGTCGCCATCAGACGGCCCGCACAGGCGGGCAGCAACCGGGCCAGCGCCTCGGTCGAGGCATGGGCGCGGTGTGCGGCGGAAAATGCGTCATTGCAGAAGATATCGCCCAGCTTTGCCATCTCAGCTGCCAGCTCGGCGTCGTTCTTTTCCTCGCCGGCGTGGAAACGCGTGTTCTCCAGCAGCAGGACCTGGCCCGGTTGCAGGGCGGCAACGGCCGCTTCGGCGGCAGGACCACGGCAATCGGCGACAAAGACCACCGGCGCGCCAAAGGCGGCTTCCAGCGCGGGCACCAGCGGCTGCAGCGACATCTCTGCCACGACCTGACCCTTGGGGCGACCGAAATGCGCCAGCAGCACCGGTTTGGCGCCTTTGGCCAGCAGATCGGAGAGGGTTGGAACCAGCCGCTGGATGCGGGTGTCATCGGTGACGCGGCCACCCTCCATCGGCACGTTGATGTCGACGCGGGTCAGAACGACCTTGTCCTGCAGATCCATGTCATCGAGTGTCTTCCAGCTCATGTCCGGCTCCCTTCGGAATATGGCGCGCATGCGGAGGATTGCATGGCAGAAATTCGGTTCTGGCGCTTGTGTCCTGTGTTTTGGGATCTCAGTCAATGCCCCGATCATTGCCCGGTTCCCGCCGAGGTGATTGACAGTGTGCATTGCGCCCTTGGCAAGACCGGGCATCGACTTTAGGTATTCCGGCAATACGAAAATGACAGGAGGGCCTCATGGCCGAGATCAAGGATCCCGAGAACACCATCATCGTTGAGCTGAAGGACGGCAATGTCGTCATTGAGCTTCTGGCCGATGTGGCACCGAAACATGCCGAGCGCATGAAGGAACTGGCGCGCGCCGGCGAATATGACAACGTGGCCTTTCACCGGGTGATCGACGGCTTCATGGCGCAGACGGGTGACGTGGCCCATGGCGACATGGAAGACGGGTTCAACATCGGTCGCGCGGGCACCGGTGGCTCCGACCTGCCGGATCTGCCAGCGGAATTCTCCAAACTGCCGCATGACCGGGGTACCTTGGGCGCGGCGCGGTCGTCGAACCCGAACTCCGCCAACTCGCAGTTCTTCATCAACTTCAAGGACAACCACTTCCTGAACGGTCAGTACACCGTCTATGGCCGTGTCGTTGAGGGCATGGAGCATGTGGATGCGATCACCCGGGGCGAGCCGCCTGCGAACCCGGACCGCATGATCTCGGTCAAGGTGGCAGCGGATGCTTAAGCGTCTGACCGCACTGGCGCTGCTGGTCTCCGCGCCCGCCTTTGCCTCCGGCCTGGAAATCCAGGTCGAGGGCGAGGCCAATGGCACCATCGTCATCGACCTCTTGGAAGATGTGGCGCCCAAACATGTGGAGCAGATTACCGCGCTGGCCAATGATGGCCAGTATGACGGTGTCGTGTTCCACCGGGTGATCGACGGTTTCATGGCGCAGACCGGCGACGTGGAAAATGGCCGTCTCGGCTCTGACATGCGTCTCGCGGGCACCGGCGGCTCCGACCGCCCGGATCTGCCCGCCGAGTTCTCCGACCTGCCGTTTGATCGCGGTGTTGTCGGCATGGCACGCTCGCAGAACCCCGACAGCGGCAATTCGCAGTTCTTCATCATGTTTGATCAGGGGCATTTCCTGAACGGTCAATATACCGTTGTGGGCCGTGTGACCGAGGGCATGGATGTGGTCGACGCCATCAAACGCGGCGCGCCGCGCTCCGGTGCGATCACCGGCAAGCCGGACGTGATGACCAAGGTCACCGTGACCGAGTAAGGCGCGCGCCCATTCCTGAGACAGAACGCCCCGCAGTCTGATGCTGCGGGGCGTTTTTTGTTGTCTGCCGTGAGAGAGGCGTCGTGGGGCAGGGCGCCAGGTCCGAGAGAGCAACAAGAAAAAGGCGCCGGACTGCTCCGACGCCTTCGCTATAGGTTGTGGTCGCAGAAAGGATCCGCGAGGTCAGACCCGCAGGCCTGATGCCGGTGATCTCAGCCTTCGGCCTTGGCAGGAACGGCAGTTGCTGCCGCATGCGCCGGAGCCTTCTGAGCCGCCTTGCCGGGGCTGAGCGGGTCGTCCTGACGCTGCACGGAACCTTCGAAATGGGCACCGGACTCGATCGCGATGGTCTTGTGGATGATGTCACCCTCGACCCGCGCGGTGGAGGTCAGGCGGACCTTGAGGCCACGGACGCGACCCACGATGCGACCGTTGATGACCACGTCATCTGCGGTGATCTCACCCTTTATCGTCGCGGATTCGCCGATGGTCAGCAGATGCGCGCGGATGTCGCCCTCGACAGTGCCTTCGACCTGGATGTCACCGGTGGTCTTGACGTTGCCGGTGATGTGCAGATCGGAGCTGAGCAGCGACGCCGGCGGCTTTGCCTTGGGCGCAGCAGGCTTGCTGTATTCGCTGGCACCTGTGGATGCGCTGCTCGAAGAGGAAGAGGACGCCGGGCTGGAGGCCGGGGTCGCCGTGGGGGTCTCGGCTTGTTTTGGGCCGGGCTCGTTGATTTTGCTCTTAGAAAACATTTCTCGCAGCCTTGATATAGATCATGGGGTTTACGGGTTTGCCATTGACCCTGACCTCGTAATGGAGGTGGGTCCCGGTGGACCGTCCGGTGGTACCCATATCAGCAATATGATCTCCGCGCGAGACCCTTTGACCGACCTTTACGCGGAGGTTGGAGTTATGGGCATATCTGGTTTCGATGCCGAAGGCATGCTGGATCTTGACGAGGCGGCCATAGCCCGACTGCCAACCCGCATGGGTGACGACGCCATCAGCGGTGGCAAAGATGTCCGTGCCGGTGCCGCCAGCAAAATCCGACCCTTTGTGCAGGCGCCGCCCGCCGGTCTTTGGATCGCGACGATAGCCGAAGCCGGAGCTCTGGCGCACTTGGCTGAGGTTGACCGGGACAGAGAAGGGCGCCTGTTCCGCAGCGATGCGATAGAGGTTCAGCTGGCTCATCTGATTGAGTAGAGCATTGGCGCGAATTTCGTCCGGGCTTGCCTCTTCGCCGCGGGTCGACAAAGACAGTGGCTCCAGCGGGCCGCCTTCGCCACTATAACCCCGGCGCACCTGCTCAAGGATCCGGTCCGGTGGCAGGCCAGCGGCGGAGAACATCTTGTTCAGGGGATCGACCGAAATCGCCATCGCCTCTTCAAGCTGGCGGAAAATCTGGTCGTTGCGCTGCGCATTCAGGCGCAGTTCCAGTTCAAGATCATCGCGTTGGTTGAGGGCGGATTGTGCGTCGCTCTCAATCTGATCGCGCTCTTCTGCGGTTTCTGCCAGGGCCGCGGTCAGAAACTCAAGCTGCGCGGGTGCGGTCGCTGCGAGGACTTCCTCGGGGCTGTCGGGGGCCGTCTGTTCACGCAGGTCCAGCACGGTGCGTTTCAGGATCTCGCGTTCCTTGATGGTTTCGCGCAGGTTGGCCTGAATCACGTCGATGCCGGTTTCCAGCTCGCGGCGGCGGGTTTCGGAGGCCAGCAGTTCGGATTGCATGGTGGAGATCTGCTGCAGCGAGGAGTTGAACCGTTCCTGCGCGGCCAGCGCCTCTTCGGCGCGGCGATCACGTTCAGTGGACAGCGCGTTCAGGCGCTCCTGATAGACCTGTTGATCGCGCCGGGCCTGATCGCGGAAATTGCCGGACCCGATGCTGTCCATCAGCACGATCGCGGTTGCCACGATGGCCCAGGACACAAACAGGGCCAGTCCGGCGACGGTGACAAGCTGGGTTTCCGAACTCAGACGGATGAACCGCGTGTCGCTGTCTGATTTCAGGAAAACCCGACGTTCGGGAAAACGACGTTCCAGAAACGCGTGAATCCGTAGGTACAAACCGCCTCGCAAGTCTCGATATCCTTGTTCCGTCCCCTGACCACATTCTTAATGCCCTTAGGGTGTGGACAAATGCAGCCTTGGCGGAATGGAATAGCCAGACTGTGGCCATTCGGCAACCCTGTTCCAAAGAGTTTACGAAGAAGTTCCGGCATTCCTTGGCCTTAGGCAGAAAGCTGCCGATATGGGCCGGTTTGCCCAGCGGTAATACTCTGGGGGCAGGCTGCGATCTTGCAAGGCGCTCAGCGCGCGTAAGCGGGGGCCTCGCCATCTGCGAGCGGCCAGTAGAAATCCGGCGGCAGCCCGGCATCGGCGCGTTTTTCCTCGTTGAAGGGCGGCTTCAATGCGCCATGAAAGTAGGTCTGCACGAGGGTGTGGAATTCGGCCTTGGGGTCAAGGTTGTCGCGTCCGCAGAGAAAGTTGAACCATTTGGCGCCATAGGCCACATGGCCGACCTCCTCGGCATAGATTTCTTCCAGTGCATCAATCGCCTGCTGCATCCCCGCCTTGCGAAAGATCGCGATCATGCCCGGGGTGACATCCAGACCGCGGGCCTCCAGCACCATCGGCACCACGGCGAGGCGGCCCATCAGGTCGTCCTTCGTATCCTCGGCGGCGCGCCACATGCCGGCATGGGCGGGCAGGGCGCCGTAGTGGCTGTCGAGGCTCTCAAGGCAGTCGCACATCAGGTTGAAATGCTTGGATTCCTCATCTGCGGATTTCACCCAGTCATCATAGAACCCCAGCGGCATCGGGACATGAGTGAAACGGGCGATGATGTCCCAGTGCAGATCAACCGCGTTGAGTTCGATATGCGCCACCGCATGCAGCAGCGCGATGCGTCCCTGCGGCGAGCCGGGTTTGCGTTTCGGTACCTCACGCGGGTGCAGCAGCGCCGGCTGGTCCGGGCGGGCGGGATGCAGCGGCGGCGCGGCGCTGCCGATCGCGATCTCGGGCGCCTTACCAGCGCGGGCCGCCCGCCACGCTGCGGCATGCGCACGAGACAGGGCGGTCTTTGCGCGCCCATCGGCGCAATTGAGCACTTCGGTCGCCATCTGGGCGAGGGTGGGGCGGCTTTGGGTCATGGGTCCGTCAGTCTGGCTTTGAGGCCGTGGCAGGGTGTGGCTGGCGCATGTGGTGCGGTGGGTGGCTGTATCAGAGCTCACCAGAGCGAAAACGCTCCGGCACTGCCCCTCATCTGATCTGTCCCCTGCCATCGCAAAGGCTGACCTGCAAGGAAAATAGCCGTCCCCCCACCCACAGGGTGTGGCCCCTCGGCGATTTTTCTTGCAGCCCATCCAGGGCGGTGACGTCACAGGGGCGGGTGACGGGCGGCTCCGGAGCGAGGCGTCAGGTCACGGCGCAGGCGGTCCTGTGAGGTTTTGCGCTTTGCTGTGCAAATCGCGGGAGGGCGAGGCCGCGCCTGCGGCGCGGCCTCGCCCGGCCCAACGCTTTTGGAGGTGGCTTTGCCGCATCTTAAAAAGGGGCGGGAGCCTGTCGTTTTGTGTGATCGGGTCAGAGAGCTTTGACCGCCTCCAGTACCTCTTCGACATGGCCGGGGACTTTGACCTTGCGCCAGATGCGGGCGATCTTCCCGTCGCGGTCGATCACAAACGTCGACCGTTCGATGCCCATGCTTTTGCGACCATACATGTTCTTTTCCACCCAGACGCCATAAGCCTCGCACATGGTGCTTTCTGCATCGGAGAGCAGCGGCACGGTGAGCCCATGTTTTGCGACGAATTTATCGTGTTTCGCCACCGTATCCCGCGAGACACCGAATACAGCCGCCCCCGCGTCGGCAAAGGCTTGCAGATGTTTGGAAAATCCGATGGATTCCTTGGTGCAACCCGGCGTATCATCGCGAGGATAGAAAAACAGAACAACGACCTGACCCTTCAGGTCCGAGAGGGATATTTCGCCGCCGCCATCGCGCGGAAGAGTGAACGCAGGGGCAAGGTCAGAGGGTTCGAGCATGTTTTGGGTCTCCAGACGTTTTCGCGCAAGTTTTCTTGCTAGTGCGAGCCATACATAGATCATGTCAGGCGAAGAAAAAGCACAGATCGTCACGCCGCCGCAGGAAGACCTGCCGCAATTCGTGGCGCCTGCGGATCAGAAACCCACATGGCGGCGTCGGGCCATGCGCCGGACCTGGAAGATCCTTGTGTGGGTCTCGGCAGTTGCGGCTGTGCTGGCGGTGGCGGTGTTTGTCCTGTTGGACAAGCGGCTGGGCGCGCCTGATTGGCTGCGCGCGGAAGCAGAGCAGCGTCTCGAGGCGCAGCTGGGCGGGCTGGAGATCGAATTCGGCGAAATCGAACTGGTGGTGCACAGCGGCTGGCGGCCGCGGCTGTCGTTGCGTGATGTGACGCTTTTCTATCCAGACGGAAGTCCGGCGGCGCATTTGGAAGATGCGCAGGCGGCGCTGGCCATGCGTCCGTTGCTGCGCGGCCAGATCCGGCCAAAGACGATTTCCCTGTCCGGCCTTTTTGCGACCTTGCAACGGGAAAGTGATGGCGCGGTCGCGCTGAGCTTCTCGGACGGTGCGGCGCCATTCCGGCAGGCTCGGAACCTGCCGCAGTTGATCGAGGCCTGGGACCGCCAGCTTGAACTGCCGATCCTGTCCGCCCTGACGCGCGTCGAGACCCAGGCGGTTACCCTGAACTATATTGACCGGCGCATTGATCGTGCATGGACGCTGGACGGCGGAACGATCCTGCTGTCGCGCGCGGGCGACAATGTGGAGATCGAGGCCGGGTTCTCGGTGCTGAGCGGGCGCGAATATGCCAGCACGGTCGAGGCCACCTATCGCTCAGACATTGGCAATACCGCCGCGGAATTTGCCGTGGTGGTGGATCAGGTGCCTAGCTCGGACGTGGCCAGCCAAAGCCCCGCGTTTGGGTGGCTTGATGTCTTGCGCGCGCCGATCTCTGGCGCCTTGCAAGGGGCCGTGAACAGCAAGGGCATCTTGTTGCCATTGACCGCGAGTTTGGAGATCGGCAGCGGCGTGATCCAGCCAAACGAGGCTCTGAAACCCGTGCCGCTGCAGTCCGCGCAGAGTTTCTTTACCTTCGATCCGGCCACGCAGGAGCTGGAGTTCTCCCGCCTCTCCGTCGACAGCGGCTGGGTCAGTGGTCAGATGGAGGGGCGCGCGGAGCTGGTGGGGGTGCGCGATGGGCGCCTGACCGAATTGGTCGGCCAGCTGCGATTTACCGATCTGGAGCTGAACCCGCTGCGGCTTTATCCCGAGCCGTTGACGTTCTCCGGTGTGCGCGTCGATTTCCTGATGGAGCTGGCGCCATTCCGGTTGCGTCTCGGCGAAATGCTGGTTCAGCAAGGCGACACGGACCTTCTGTTGCACGGGGAGGTCCGGGCCGGAGACAAAGGCTGGAACTATGATGTTCAGGGGGCGGCAGACCATCTGGATGTCGCGGTCGTCAAGGAAATGTGGCCTCCCTCGGCGCCCCCCAAACCCCGCGCCTGGTTCACGGAGAACGTGTTGACGGGCGACATTCAAAATGCGCAGTTTGCGTTGCGTGGACGGGATGCGGAGAAACCCTTTGTCGCGCTGGACCTCGGGTTCGAGAACGGCAGCGTCAGGTTCAACAAATTCTACCCCAATCTTGAAGATGCCGCAGGGCAGCTCAGCATCTATGGCAAGCGTCTGGTGGTTACGGCCACCCGTGGTGCGGTGACGGCCCGACAGGGGGGCGCCATGGATATGGCCGGCTCCTCTTTCATCATTCCCGATATGTCGCAAAAAGGGGACAGCAGTCTTGGGATTCTGCGGGCGCAGGCGGATGGGCCAGCGCTGGCGGTGCTGTCGTTGCTCAATCGTGCACCCTTAAGCATTTTGGACAATGTAGGCCTTCCGGTCGAGCTGGGTCAGGGCGCGGTTTCGGTGACGGCGACCGCTGCGATGCCGCTAAAGAAGAAGCTCGATGTGAAGGAAGTGGACTATCACTACGCCGGACAGCTGCGGGATGTGAGCAGCTCGGTCCTGGTGCCGGGGTTTGAGATCGCATCGGACCAGCTGTCGATCTCTGGCGACAACACACATGTGACGGTGTCTGGGCCGGGGCAGTTCGCCGGGGTGCCGATCCGGGCGCGCTGGCGTCAGGGGCTGCGGCCCGGCAATCCGCCGGATGGCACCATCGAGGGTGAGATCGAACTGTCGCCACGCACCATAGAGGCCCTGAAGATCGGCCTGCCGGATGGATTGGTCAGGGGAACGGGCAGCGCAACGATCAAGGCGGTTCTGCCACCGGGAAAGCCGGTGCAGCTGAGCGTTCAAAGTGATCTGCAAGGGGTCGGCCTGCGGTTGCCGGAGCTGGCCTGGAGCAAGCCGGAACGCTCAGCTGGCACGCTGTCATTCAACACGGTGCTGACCGGAACGCCCTCTGTCGAGAACCTGGTGCTGGAGGCCAGCGGCCTGCGGGCGCAGGGGCGTGTGACAGTAAAACCCACCGGCGGCTTGGATGCCGCGCAGTTCTCTAATGTCTCGCTTGGCAATTGGCTGCAGGGCCCGGTGACCCTGACCGGGCGCGGCGATGCGACGCCCGCGCTGGCGATGACGGGCGGGGTGATCGATCTGCGCACCGCCCCGTTCAGCAGTCGAGAGAGCGGGCAGAGCGGCGGCGGTGGCGGCAGCAACACACCGATCTCGCTGGCGATCAACAGATTGCAGGTTACCGACGAGATTGCACTGACCCGGTTCGAGGGTCGGTTTGACACGCTTGGCGGGTTCAACGGCGCCTTTACCGGCAACCTTGGCTCACTGACGCCGGTTGAGGGCGTGGTGGTCCCGCAGGCTGGCGGGCTTGCCATGCGCGTCCGGTCGCAGGATGCGGGCGGGGTGTTTCGTGCCGCTGAAGTGGTGCGCCACGGGTATGGCGGATCGTTCGAGATGACGCTGATCCCGGCGCAGACGGCGGGGGAATACAACGGGCAGGTGCGGGTCAGTAATATCCGCATCAAGCGCGCGCCGGCGATTGCGGCCCTGATCAATTCGCTCAGTCTGGTTGGGCTGTTCGACGAGCTGTCGGGGCAGGGGATCCTGTTCACCAGCGTGGAGGCGGATTTCCGGCTTGGATCACGCTACCTGACGCTGAACAGTTCGTCCGCGGTGGGCCCCTCGATCGGCCTGTCGCTGGACGGGGTCTATGATCTGACCACCAGCCGCATGAACATGCGTGGGGTGTTGTCGCCGATCTACCTTGTGAACGCGATCGGCAGCGTGATGACCCGCAAAGGCGAGGGGGTGTTTGGCTTTTCCTTCACATTGACGGGCCACGCGGATGACCCCAAGGTCTCGGTCAATCCGCTCTCGGGGCTTGCACCGGGTTTCCTGCGTGAAATTTTCCGCGGCGCGCAGCCGACGGCCCCCGGCGAAGAGCCAGAAACACCTCGCAAATCCGCACAAGAGCAACGCGAAGAGCGGCAGCAGCGGCGGGACAATCGCTAGGCCATAAAAACTGAGATGTGACGACTGCGGGCCATGGACTTTCCTCTGGGCGCGCAGTATCGCGCGCCACATGAAACTCAGCGATTTTGACTTTGACCTGCCCGATGATCTGATTGCGACGCGGCCCGCCGTGCCGCGGTCCTCCGCGCGTCTGCTGGTGGCGGAGCAGGACCAGATCACCGATGCCCGTGTGACCGATCTGTTGCAATGGCTGCAGCCGGGCGACCGCCTGGTTTTGAATGACACCCGCGTCATCCCGGCGCGTCTCAGCGGTCAGCGTCATCGCGACTCGGCGCAAGGCGCTGTGTCGGCGCGGATCGAGGTGACCTTGCTGGAGCCGCAGGCCGATGGCTGCTGGGGCGCTTTGTTGAAACCGCTCAAGAAGATCAAGGTCGGTGAGACGGTGGTGTTCAGTGATCAGCTGTCGGCAGAGCTTGTCGAGGTGGTCGAGGGACAGGGACGTCTGCGCTTCAACCTTGCGGGCGATGATTTCGACGCGGCGCTGGCCGAGGCGGGGGCAATGCCCTTGCCGCCCTATATCGCCGCCAAACGCCCGGCGGATGAGCAGGACAAGACCGATTATCAGACCGTCTGGGCACGTAGCACCGGTGCCGTGGCGGCGCCCACGGCGAGCCTGCATTTCGACGAGGCACTGCTGGCGGCGCTCGCTGCAAAGGGCGTTGAGTTCACCTATGTCACGCTGCATGTGGGCGCCGGTACGTTCCTGCCGGTCAAGGTCGAGGACGTGACGAGCCACAAGATGCATGCCGAATGGGGGCAGGTGACCGTGCAGGCCGCGGCGGAGATCGCCGCTACCAAGGCGGCTGGCCAGCGGGTGATCCCGGTGGGCACCACAGCGCTGCGCCTGATTGAAAGTGCTGCACGCGACAGCGGTGCGATTGCACCTTGGGAAGGCGAGACGGATATCTTCATCTATCCCGGTTTTACCTTCCGGGTGGCAGATGCACTGATGACCAATTTCCACCTGCCTAAATCAACCCTGATGATGCTGGTCTCGGCCCTGATGGGACAGGAGCGCATGCGCCGGGTCTATGATCACGCGGTGACGGAGCGCTATCGGTTTTTCTCCTACGGAGATGCCTCTCTGCTGATTCCCTGAGCATCATCCCAGTCATGCGGTGGCGATCCCATAGGCTGAGGGGTTGACCGTTAACGTTACTGTGGGAAGGTCGCGCAGGAACACGTCCGAGTCGGAAACGCCGGGCTATTGCGCCGAGAAACAGACGATACCTTGACCCTTGCGAGCGCCCACGGCGTTTTTTGCATTTACACACTGCCCCAAACCGGCCGCGCGCCAGGGGTTCATGAAACTCTCCTCGTTCGGTCTAAACCGGCGGGCTCCTGACAAAGATTGAAGGAGACGAAACGACATGTTGCAAGTTCTGTCGAGTGCCTGGGCGCTTCTAATGGGGGTCGGGCTACTGATGCTGGGCAACGGTCTTCAGGGCACGCTCTTGGGTGTGCGCGGGGGGATCGAAGGCTACTCCACGCTGACCATGTCGCTGGTCATGTCCACCTATTTTGTCGGACTGCTGCTGGGCTCCTGGGTGTCGCCGGGCATGATCCGACGCGTGGGCCATGTGCGGGTGTTTGCGGCACTGGCCTCGCTGATCTCGGCTGTGATGGTGATCTATCCGGCCGTGCCGAACCCAGTCGTCTGGATGCTGGGCCGTCTGATCGTTGGTTTCTGCTTCTCCGGGGTGTACGTCACGGCGGAAAGCTGGCTCAACAATGCAGCCGACAATGAAAACCGCGGCAAGGCGCTGTCGCTCTACATGATCGTGATGACGCTGGGGCTGGTGGCCGCACAGGGGTTCATCCTGATCGGTGACCCGGCGGGCTATCTGCCCTTCGTGATCGCCTCCATTGCGGTTTCGATCTCCTTTGCGCCCATTCTGCTGTCGATTTCGCCGACGCCGGCCTTTGACACCGCAAAGCGGATGACCCTGAAGGAGCTGATGAAGGCGTCACCTCTGGGCTGTGTCGGCATGTTCCTGATTGGCGGCGTGTTCTCGGCGCAGTTTGGTATGTCGGCGGTGTACGCGACCGAAGCCGGGATGAAGCTGCATCAGGTCTCGCTGTTTGCTGCAAGCTTCTATGTCGGCGCCTTGTTCATGCAGTTCCCGCTGGGCTTTCTTTCGGATCGGATGGACCGGCGTCTGCTGATCATGTTTGTCGCCGGAACGGCGAGTGTGACGTCGGTGCTGGCGATGCTCCTTGGTGGCTCGTTCGTGCTGCTGCTGGTCTCGGCCTTTGTCATCGGTGGGCTGATCAATCCGCTCTATTCCTTGCTGTTGGCGCATACCAACGACTTTCTGGATCATGACGACATGGCCTCAGCCTCTGGCGGGTTGATCTTTATCAACGGGCTTGGTGCTTGTGGCGGTCCGGTCATCATCGGTTGGCTGATGTCGGACTCCGTCGCTGGCCCGAATGGGTTCTTCCTGTTCATGGCGGTCCTGCTGGGCATTCTGGTGGTCTACGCCGGATATCGCGCCACGCAGCGTGCAACCATTCCCGTGGATGAGACCGGTGTCATGCCTGCCATGAGCCCGTCCTCCACGTCGGTCGCGGTGGAACTGGCACAGGAATATGCCATCGAGACCGAGTTGGAAGAGCAAGAAAACGCCGCTTCTCCAAACTGATAGCGCAATCACGCACAGGAAACGGTCATCTCATCACAAAAGTGACTGAGGTGGCCGATTTTGTAACCTAACGTCACTTGTGCTCGCCCCCTGAATCAGGCTCATCTTGGACCTGTTACGTTAATTTTATAGCCGGTGGAGAAAGACCAATGGCAGGCCCTGAACAGATACTGGAATTTTGGCTCGATCACGTCGGCGAGCAAGGCTGGTATCGGCAAGACGATGCGCTGGACGCAGAGATCCGCGCACGGTTCGAGGACACATGGAAACAGGCTTGCGAGGGCAGCTACTCGCTCTGGCTGACCTATCCCAGCGGTGTACTGGCCTATATCATCCTGATGGATCAGTTTCCGCGCAATATGTTCCGCGGTCAGGGGCGTGCCTTTGCGTCGGATCAGGCGGCGCTGTCTGCGGCCAAGGCAGTCGTGGATCGCAAATGGGACCTGAAGATCGACGAGCCTGCACGGCAGTTCTTCTATCTGCCGATGATGCATTCCGAGAGCCTGTGCGATCAGGAACGCTGCGTGCGCCTGATCCATGAGCGCCTCGATAAGACCGGCGCGCAGAACCTGCTGCATGCGCGCGCGCACCGCGAGGTGATCCGCCTGTTTGGCCGTTTTCCCTATCGCAACGAGGCGCTCAGCCGCCACAGCACCGCGCCGGAACTGGATTACGTCAGTGCCGGTGGCTACGGCTCCACTGTGCGGGAGTTGCAGGCCATCGCCTGAACCTGATTGATCCCGAAGCATTATAAAGCCCCGCCGATACATCTGGCGGGGCTTTTGCGTTTGCATGGGCGAGAAGCTGCCATGCGTGAGAGAGCAGCGAATAGATTGTCCGAAATCTGCAAGCCTGTGCAATTCTCTGCCAGAGATGAGAGGTGGACGAGCAATGAAATTGCACGGGATGATTGTCGCAGGAGCCGTGGCTCTGGCCTCAGCGGCGATGTCGGATGAGCCAGATTGGGCAAGGCTCATGGCGGAGGCAGAATGGGACTGGCGGCCGGGTGATCTGATTTTTCGAAATGGCCTGAATGACGCGGATGATGTGCTCAAACATGCCTCAGATGCACCATGGGCGACGATCGGGATATTGCGTGCCTCCAGTGGCGGGCCGCGGGTGGTCTATGTCGACGAGACGGAGGGCGTGACAGAGGTCATGCTTTACCGCTTTGTCGAAGAGCTGACACCAGCGGACTATGCGGTCTATCGCATTGAAAGCCTGTCCAGCACGCTTGAGGATGGCCAGCAATTACAGGGACCGCTGGCCCGGTATGCGCTGAATGTGGCGTTTGGTGCGCCCTTTGATGTTCAGTTTCTGCTCGGCAATGACGCCTATTACAGCGCAGAACTGATTTACGAGGCCGCGATGTCAGCCGGGGTGAAACTGGCAGAGCCTGTCACGCTTGCCAGTCTTACTGCTGCTGACACTGAACTGGGTGACAGGGTGCTGAGCGCCGCGCATGCGCCGCAGGACTGTGCAAGCGCGCAATGCGGGTCTTTGGTTGCGGCGCAAAAGATCGTCACGGTGAATGCGCTGCTGCGCTCGGATGCGCTGACGCAGGTTTTTCCATAATAGGCGGGCGCATCGGTTGGTGGTGCGAAGTCGGATTTTTGGTTGAACCCGCAGTGTTGCTTGTTAGGGTCGCATGATGTGACGCCGCAGTCTGAGGCCGGACTGGTATCTGCTCTGCTTCGACAGTTGCGGCATCGAGGAAATTAGTTTAACGGTAAACTAGTTTTGGATCTTTGTTCATGAGGGAACACAATGGCCGCAGCATCCTATGACGTGATCGTAATCGGCGCAGGCCCCGGTGGCTATGTCGCCGCAATCCGGGCCGCGCAGCTCGGTCTGAAGACCTGCGTTGTCGAGCGCGAGCACCTTGGAGGCATCTGTTTGAACTGGGGCTGCATCCCGACCAAGGCGCTGTTGCGCTCGTCGGAAGTGTTCCACCTGATGGAGCGCGCGAAGGACTTCGGCCTCAAGGCTGAAAACATCGGCTATGACCTCGGCGCGGTGGTCAAACGCTCGCGCGGTGTGGCCAAGCAGCTCTCGGCGGGCGTCAAAGGTCTGCTGAAGAAGCACAAGATCGACGTGGTCATGGGCGCGGCGACAATCCCTGCCAAGGGCAAGGTGTCCGTCAAAACCGACAAGGGCACCGAGGAGCTGACGGGCAAGAATATCATCGTCGCCACCGGTGCGCGGGCGCGGGAACTGCCGGGGCTGGAGGCTGATGGCGATCTGGTCTGGACCTATAAGCATGCGCTCGACCCCAAACGCATGCCGAAAAAGCTGCTGGTGATCGGCTCCGGCGCGATCGGCATCGAATTTGCCAGTTTCTACAACACGCTCGGCGCGGATACGACCGTGGTTGAGGTGATGGATCGTGTCTTGCCGGTGGAGGACGAGGAAATCTCGAAATTCGCCAAGAAGGCGTTCGAGAAACAAGGCATGAAGATCATGCAAAAGGCGATGGTCAAGAAGCTCGACCGCGCCTCTGGCAAGGTCACCGCCCATATCGAAGTCGGCGGCAAGGTCGAGAAACACGAGTTTGACACGGTGATTTCTGCGGTCGGCATCGTCGGCAATACCGAAGGCCTCGGCCTCGAAGAGCTGGGCGTCAAGATCGACCGCACCCATGTCATCACCGATGAATACTGCCGCACCGGTATCGATGGCGTCTATGCCATTGGCGATATCGCCGGCGCGCCGTGGCTTGCGCATAAGGCCAGCCACGAGGGCGTCATGGTGGCCGAACTGATCGCTGGCAAACACGCCCATCCGGTGAAACCAGAAAGCATCGCGGGCTGCACCTATTGCCAGCCGCAGGTGGCCTCGGTCGGCTACACAGAAGCCAAGGCCAAGGAGTTGGGCTACAAGATCAAGGTCGGCCGCTTTCCCTTTATCGGCAACGGCAAGGCGATTGCCTTGGGCGAGCCGGAGGGTCTGATCAAGACCATCTTTGACGAGAAAACCGGCGAGCTGTTGGGCGCGCATATGGTCGGCGCGGAAGTCACCGAGCTGATCCAGGGCTATGTGGTTGGTCGCCAGCTGGAGACCACTGAAGAGGACCTGATGAATACCGTCTTCCCGCATCCGACCCTGTCGGAGATGATGCATGAAAGTGTGCTGGATGCCTTTGACCGGGTGATCCACCTCTGATCTGCGCATCTTGGGATGTTTTCAAAGGCCGGGTGTTTCGCCCGGCCTTTTTTATGCGGTTTGTGTGGGTACAAAATAGCTGCCATGTTGTCTGGCGTCCCGGGGGACGCAGGCATAGGGTGGCGGCTGATTTTCAGCGGGCGAGGGCGACGGGATGCAGCAGCAGGATCGTGGGACAAACTGGGTCATGGTGCTGCTGATCTGGGCGGCGGGTTTGGGGGCTGCGGCGCAATACGGCAAGATCGCGGTGATCTTTGACCGGCTGCCCGCGCTCTATCCCGGTGTTGGCGCGGCGATGGGCTGGACCGTGTCGCTGGTCGGAGTGCTGGGGATCGTCTTTGGCGTGGTGGCGGGGCTGTTTGTCTCGGCCTTTGGGTATCGGCGCACGCTGGTCTGCGCGCTGGCGCTTGGCGCGGTCATGTCGGCCCTGCAGGCGCTGCATCTGCCCTTCGGCCTGTTCCTGCTAACGCGGGTGGTGGAGGGGATCTCGCATCTCGGTGTGGTTGTCGCCGCGCCGACACTGATGGCGATTCTGGCAAGCGGCCCGGCGCGCGGATTGGCGCTGACGATCTGGAGCACCTTTTTTGGTGTAGCCTTTTCGATCCTGAGCTGGGCCGGGCTGCCGCTGGTCGATGCCTATGGCGTGCTGGCGCTGTTTGGCGTCCATGCGGCGATCATGGCTGTGCTTGCGGTGATCCTGCATGTGGCGCTGCGAGATGTGCCGGTGCCTGCCCGCACGCGCTATCCGGACCTCGCCGCCTTGCCCGCCTTGCATCTGAGCATCTACCGGTCCCCCTACAAACTCGCCCCGGCGGCGGGGTGGCTGTTCTACACCTGCTGTTTTGTGGCGGTGCTGACGGTGCTGCCGCCTTTTCTCGACGAGAGCATCCGCCCACATGTGATGGGGGCGATGCCGCTGGTGTCCATTGCGGTGTCGATGACAATCGGCGCACTGCTGCTCCGGCAGATACCCGGTGTGACGGTGGTGCAGATGGGCTTCCTGATTGGTGTGGCGTCGATCCTGTGGCTTTGGGCCATGCCGGGGCATTGGCTGGCCTGCATGGCGCTCGCGGTGGGGTTCGGGCTGGTGCAGGGCGCAAGCTTTGCCGCCGTGCCGCAGCTCAATGACATCCCCGCCGCGCAATCAGAGGCAAATGGCGCCATGGCGCAGGCGGGCAATCTGGGCAATGCCATCGGTACGCCGCTGTTTGTCGCGGTGATCGCATTTGGCGGCTATGGCGCGTTGATGTTGACCGTGGCGCTGCTGCTATTGTGTGGCGCGGTGGTACATCAAGGCCTCGCTTCTCAGCGCCGCCGCTGGGCCGCTGACAGTTTCTGACAGCACATCTGACGCCGTTCCCTGTCTGTTCCGCATTTTCTCTTGGAGACTCGCGACTGCTCACCTATGTGTAATGCAAAGTTTGGGGGCGATATGGCTGAGTTGAAGAATATCGAGGTGCGCGGCGCGCGCGAGCACAATCTCAAGAACATCGACGTGGACATTCCGCGCGATGAACTGGTGGTGATTACCGGCCTGTCGGGATCGGGCAAATCGAGCCTTGCGTTTGACACCATCTATGCCGAGGGGCAGCGCCGCTACGTTGAATCCCTCAGCGCCTATGCGCGCCAGTTCCTCGATATGATGGAAAAGCCGGATGTGGATCATATCTCGGGCCTGAGCCCGGCGATCTCCATCGAGCAAAAGACCACGTCGAAGAACCCGCGCTCCACCGTCGGCACGGTGACGGAGATCTACGACTATCTGCGTCTGTTGTTTGCCCGCGCTGGCACGCCCTATAGCCCCGCCACCGGCCAGCCCATCGAGGCGCAGCAGGTGCAGGATATGGTCGACCGGATCATGACGCTGGAGGAGGGCACCCGCGGCTATCTGCTGGCGCCCATCGTGCGCGACCGCAAGGGCGAGTATCGCAAGGAAATGCTCGAACTCCGGAAGCAGGGGTTTCAGCGGGTGAAGGTGGACGGCGAGTTCCATGACCTCGACACGCCGCCGACATTGGACAAGAAATACCGCCACGACATCGACGTGGTGGTCGACCGTCTGGTGGTGAAGGAAGGGCTGGAGACGCGGCTGGCGGACTCTCTGCGCACCGCACTGGATCTGGCTGATGGGATTGCCATTCTGGAGACCGCCCCGCGTGAGGGCGACCCGGAGCGGATCACGTTCTCTGAGAATTTTGCCTGCCCGGTCAGTGGTTTCACCATCCCGGAGATCGAGCCGCGGCTGTTTTCCTTCAACGCGCCCTTCGGGGCCTGCCCGCATTGCGATGGCCTTGGCGTGGAGCTGTTCTTTGACGAACGCCTCGTGGTGCCCGATCAGGGGCTGAAGATCTATGACGGTGCGCTGGCGCCCTGGCGCAAGGGCAAATCGCCCTATTTTCTGCAAACCATCGAGGCGATCGCCAACCACTATGAGTTCGACAAGAACACGCCGTGGAAGGATTTGCCCGCGCATGTGAAACAGGTGTTCCTGCATGGCTCCGGCGACGAGGAAATTGCCTTTCGCTATGACGAAGGCGGCCGCGTCTACAACGTGACCCGCGTCTTTGAAGGCGTGATCCCCAATATGGAACGCCGTTATCGCGAGACGGATTCCAACTGGGTGCGCGAGGAGTTCGAGCGCTACCAGAACAACCGTGATTGCGGCCATTGTGGCGGTTACCGTCTGCGCGAAGAGGCGCTGGCGGTGAAAATCGGCCCCGCAGGAGGCGCGGCAGAGCATCGTCTGCACGTGGGGCAGGTGGTGGAGAAATCCATCCGCGAGGCGCTGGCGTGGATCGAAGAGGTGCCGAGCCACCTCACCGCGCAAAAGCAGGAGATCGCCCGCGCCATCGTTAAGGAAATCCGCGAGCGTCTCGGGTTCCTCAACAATGTGGGGTTGGAGTATCTGACCCTCAGCCGCAACGCAGGCACGCTCTCGGGCGGGGAAAGCCAGCGCATTCGTCTGGCGAGCCAGATCGGCTCCGGTCTGACGGGGGTGCTTTATGTGCTGGACGAACCGTCCATCGGTCTGCACCAGCGAGACAATGACCGGCTGATCACCACGCTCAAGAACCTGCGCGATCAGGGCAATACGGTGATCGTAGTGGAACATGACGAGGATATGATCCGTCAGGCCGATTACGTCTTTGACATTGGCCCGGGCGCCGGTGTGCACGGTGGGCAGGTGGTGAGCCACGGCACGCCTGCCGCCGTTGAGGGCGACACGGGCTCGGTGACCGGGCAGTATCTGGCCGGAACGCGCGAGATCGAGGTGCCTGCCACACGGCGCAAGGGCAACAAGAAGAAGATCAAGGTGGTGAAGGCCACCGGCAACAACCTGAAAAACGTCACCGCCGAATTCCCGCTGGGCAAATTTGTCTGCGTCACCGGCGTGTCGGGCGGCGGCAAGTCGACCCTGACCATTGAGACGCTGTTCAAAACCGCCTCCATGCGCCTCAACGGGGCGCGCCAGACGCCTGCACCTTGCGAGACGATCAAGGGGCTGGAGCATCTGGACAAGGTGATCGACATCGACCAGCGCCCTATCGGGCGTACCCCAAGATCCAACCCCGCGACCTATACCGGCGCCTTTACCCCGATCCGCGACTGGTTTGCTGGTCTGCCGGAGGCCAAGACTCGCGGGTATAAACCGGGGCGGTTCTCCTTCAACGTCAAGGGCGGGCGCTGCGAGGCCTGTCAGGGTGACGGGGTTCTGAAGGTCGAGATGCACTTCTTGCCCGACGTCTATGTCACCTGCGAGACCTGTCAGGGCGCGCGCTACAACCGCGAGACGCTTGAGATCAAGTTCAAGGGCAAAAGTATTGCCGATGTGCTTGATATGACTGTGGAAGACGCCCAGGAATTCTTTGCTGCCGTGCCGACGATCCGCGACAAGATGGACGCGCTGATGCGGGTGGGGCTTGGCTATATCAAGGTCGGCCAGCAGGCCACGACGCTCTCGGGCGGTGAGGCGCAGCGGGTGAAATTGTCAAAGGAACTGGCGAAGCGCTCCACCGGTCGGACGCTCTATATTCTCGATGAGCCGACCACGGGTCTGCATTTCGAGGATGTGCGCAAGCTGTTGGAAGTGCTGCATGAACTTGTCGAACAGGGCAATTCCGTGGTGGTGATTGAGCACAACCTCGATGTGATCAAAACCGCTGACTGGCTGATTGATATCGGTCCCGAGGGCGGCGATGGTGGTGGTGAGATCGTCGCCACCGGCACGCCGGAAAAGGTGGCGGAAGAGCCGCGCAGCCACACAGGATACTACCTGAAGCCAATGCTCGCTGCCAAGGCGCGCAAGAAGGTTGCCGCAGAGTAATGAAGCCGGGGCGAGGGGATCTTGCACCCCTCGTCCTGTGGTGCCGCTGTGCTGCACGTGTCCACGGACGTGACCACAGACCTATTCGGTGCGGATCTGTTGGTCCCCGGATGGTGCGGTGCGCGCCAGCAGCAGCGGGATCAGGAACAAGGCAAGGAAGCCGGTGTTCATCACCACATTAAACGGAGCGCCGGACAAGACAGAACCCAGGCTGTCCGGCACATACCACGCCAGTAAGGTTGGCAGCAGGATGCGGCGGGTCAGCGCTGGATCTCGTGGGAATATCAGCGTGGTGACTTGCCAGACCGCCACAGCAAGGCCGATCAGCACACCGCCTGAGATCGCCAGCATAAGTTGGGTCACTTCGTGATCGACGTCCTGCGCGCCGTCAAAGGGCAGGAACGCGATGTCGACAAAAGCAAGCGCGGCAGGTTCGATCGGCGTGTGCGGCGCCAGCATCAGGGCAAGGCCGAATATCGCGGTTCCGATCGCGGCGATACGCAGCACGTGCGTTGCAAGATCATGTCTCATGGCGTTCGTTCTCTCATTTTGAGGTTCGTGTGGAACATGAACGGGCAAGGGCGCTGCTTCAATTACGTCGCAGGTAAGTGTATGGCCGTGTCCAAGGCCAAGTGGCCGTGAATGAAGGGCAGGGCTGATATGGGTGATTTCAGCGATCGGTTGAGGGAATGGCGGCAGCTGCGTCGGATGAGCCAGCTCGATCTCGCTCTCGCGGCAGAGGTTTCGGCTCGACATGTCTCATTCCTCGAAACCGGGCGGGCGCAGCCCAGCCGCGACATGGTATTGCGTCTGAGCACGGAGTTGAGGCTGCCACAGGTGGAGATCAATGGCCTGCTGTCAGCCGCCGGATTCGCGCCCGCCTATGGTGCGCGCCGTCTGACGGAGGCCGACCTGGCGCCGGTGCGGGAGGCGGTCGATTGGATGCTGGAGCGTCATGCCCCCTATCCGGCGATGGCGCTGGATCGGCACTGGCGGGTGCTGGCGCTGAATGCGCCGCTGCAGCGGCTGATGGGGCCCGTGGGGCTGGGCGTCGAGGACAGTCTGCTTGAGGCGCTGCTGCACAATGACAGCCTGCGCAGCAATATCGTCAACCTTGCAGAGGTGGAACGGTTGATCCTGCAGCGGTTGCGCAGTGAACTGTCGCACTTCGGGCGGGACGATGTGATCGAGCGCCATATGCAATGTCTGAGAAACCGCGGTGCGCAGGCGACGGATGGGGCGCCGACACCGCCGATGATCCCGACCCGGTATCGGATCGCAGGTCAGGTGCTGTCGTTCTTCTCGGCGATGTCACAGTTTGGAACGGTCGAGGATATCGCCCTGTCGGAGCTGCGGATCGAGTGCATGTTTCCGGCGGATGAGGCCACGCGGGTGGCGCTCATCCAGTTGGGGGCGTCTTAGCCGCGGCCGCGTTTCTCAAGCCGGGGCAGCATGGCGGAGAAATCCTTGCCCTTGCCGTCCTCATTGTCGACGAACTGGGTATAGAGCGCTTCGGCCAGTTGACCCATCGGGGTATCAGCATCGGCGCTGCCTGCAGCTTGTTGTGACAGACGCAGATCCTTCAGCATCAGATCGGCGGCAAAGCCCGGCTGGTAGCCATTGTCTGCAGGCGATTGCGGACCCACACCGGGGGCCGGGCAATAGGCGTTCATCGACCAGCTGTAGCCCGAGGAGGTCGAGACCACATCGAACATTTTCTGCCGGTCGAGGCCCAGTTTGTCGGCCAGTGCAAAGGCCTCGCAGGTGGCAATCATGGTGACGCCGAGGATCATGTTGTTACAGATCTTTGCGGCCTGACCGGCCCCGGCCTCGCCGCAATGCACGGCCTTTTGGCCCATGATGTCAAACAGTGGCGCAGCCTTGGCAAAGGCCTCGGTCGAGCCGCCCGCCATGAAGGTCAAAGTGCCGCCCGCCGCGCCACCAATGCCGCCGGAGACGGGGGCATCGACAGACAGAAGTCCAGCCTCCGCTGCCTGATCGGCCACGGCGCGCGCGCTGTCCACATCCACGGTGGAGCAGTCGACGAAGGCCGCGCCCGCGCTCATGGCGGGGACAATCTCGGAGGCCACATGACGCAGGATGTCGCCATTGGGCAGCATGGTGATGACCACATCTGCGCCCGTTGCGGCCTCGGCGGCACTCTTGGCCATGGTGACGCCTTCGATGGCGACGTCCGCCATATCAAAGCCCGTCACGTCATGGCCTGCCTTGGCGAGGTTTGCCGCCATCGGGCCGCCCATGTTGCCAAGTCCGATAAATCCGATTTTCATGTGTTCAGTCCTCCTCAAAACTCAGCGCGTCTCGCCCGAGCGGCTGGAGCATCTGGCTCACCGCGACGGCAGGCACAGGGCCGTCGGCGTATTGCCACTTGGGCGATTTATCCTTGTCGATGATCAGCGCCCGCACCCCTTCCAGGAGGTCGCCTTTCTCCATCGCACGATAGGTGAAACGATACTCCAGATCCAAGGCGCTGCGCATGGTCGTGGTGGTTGCGCGCAGACGGTGGATCATCTCCACTGTGGTGGCGAACGACAGCGGCGAGCCGCGCGAGAGCGCCTTGAGGCAACCTGCGGCAAATTCATCATCGCGTGACTTGAGCGCGGTCAGGATATCGGCCGAGGTCTCACCTGCGAATGTGGCGTCAATGTCGGCCTGCATCGCCTTTAGCGCGCTTTCTGGCGCTTGCTGTGCGGCGGCCTCAAGGGCGGCGACATCGCCGGTTTCAGCGAGCGTTGCGATCAGTGCGGGCCAGTGATCCTCGGGGATGTAGAGGTCGGCAAATCCCGCATAGACCGCATCGCCCGAAGTCATCCGATGGCCGGTGGTGCCGAGATATTCGCCCAGTCGCCCCGGTGCCAGTGACAACAGCAGTGAGCCGCCCACGTCGGGCACGAGGCCGATGCCACATTCCGGCATCGAGAGCTGGGAGCTGTTGCCAACGACGCGGTGGGTGCCGTGACAGCCGATGCCGACGCCGCCGCCCATGGTGAACCCCTGAAGGAAGCTCACCACCGGTTTTGGATACTCGAAGATGCGGGCGTTCATGCGGTATTCATCGCGCCAGAAGGTGCGACCATAGGTAAAGTCGCCCTTGGTGCCGGTCTCATAGAGTTCGGCAATATCGCCGCCCGCGCAGAAGGCCTTGTCTCCGGCGGCGTCAAACACCACCAGCGCCACGTTGTCGTCCTTGGCCCAGTCCTTGAGCGCGGCGTCAATCGCAAGACACATGTCATAAGACAGTGCGTTCAGGGCCTTTTCGCGGGTCAGGGTGATCCGCCCCGCGCGGCCTTCGATACGGATGTGGATGTCGCTCATGGCGTGCGGCCTCCTGTTAGGCGTGATTAGTGGTTTTCCGCCAGCATATGGCGGGCAACAATCACGCGCATGATTTCATTTGTGCCTTCAAGGATCTGATGCACGCGCAGGTCCCGCACCAGTTTTTCGATGCCGTAATCTGCGAGATAGCCGTAGCCACCGTGCAATTGCAGGCACTGATCCACAACGTTCGACCCGGTTTCGGTGACGAATTTCTTCGCCATGGCGCAGAACTTGGAGGCGTCAGGTGCGCCCTGATCGAGCTTCCATGCCGCCTGGCGCAGGAAGGTGCGGGCGGCCTGCAATTCGATTTCCATATCCGCAAGGCGGAATTGCAGCCCTTGGAATTGGTCGATGGATGTGCCGAAGGCCTTGCGCTCTGCCATATATTTCAGGGTGTTGGTCAGGCCGGTCTGCGCCGCCCCCAGCGAGCAGGCGGCGATGTTCAAACGCCCACCATCGAGACCCTTCATGGCATATTTGAAGCCGTGACCCTCTTCCCCCACGAGGTTGCCGGCGGGCACGCGACAGTCGTCAAACTGCACCTGCGCGGTCGGCTGGCTCTTCCAGCCCATCTTGTCTTCAAGGCCGCCAAAGGACAGACCCGGTGTGCCATCCTCGACATAGACGGTGGAGATCCCCTTGGGGCCATCTTCGCCGGTGCGCACCATGCAGACATAAGCGTCGGAGTAGCCGCCGCCGGAGATGAACGCCTTGGTGCCGTTGAGGACATAGCCCTCATCATTGCGCGTGGCGCGGGTCTTGAGTGAGGCGGCATCGGAACCGGAGCCCGGCTCTGTCAGGCAGTAGCTCAGGACAGTGTTGAGGCTCATGACATCGGGCATCACGCGGGCTTTGAGTTCATCGCTGGCGAACATATCAAGCATCTTGGCGCACATGTTGTGGATCGACAGAAACGCCGCCACGGAGGGGCAGGCCATCGACAGCGCCTCAAACACCAGAGTTGCATCAAGGCGCGACAGGCCAGAGCCGCCCGATTCTTCGCTGACGTAAAGGGATCCAAACCCCAGCTCGCCGACTTTGGGCCACAGATCTTTTGGGATGGTGCCCTCTGCTTCCCACTGGCGGGCAAATGGCGCGATGTGTTCCTGCCCGAAGCCATACGCCATATCGAAAATGGCCGTCTGCTCTTCTGTCATTGCGAAGTCCATGGGCTCTCCTCCCCCGTATCATGAGCGGCCGCGGAGCGGGCCACAAGAATTGAACAACTGTTTATTTATTACGCCTCTCAGGGCCACACTTCAACATGCGGAACTGCAAGATGGTCCTGCACTGGTGCCGAGAACTGCATCATTTGAGGGGGAGCCGTCATAATTTTTCCACGAATTCGCGTCGGATTTGAGGGAAATTTTAAGACCTCGCCGTCACTACTTTAGTCCAAAGGCACTAGTGTTTCCGTCAGGAGCAAGTGCAAATCAGTAGTCTGAGAAGGAGCGTGGTCCTCGTGTCGCAGCCCAATCAAACCAGCAAGCTCGCCGTGATGCGGGATACAAAGCCGCAGTTTCCAGAGTTCGAGAAATTCGCCTCATCCGTCACGTCGCAGGAACGTGCGAAATTTGCCTATGAGATGAAACACGGGCTACGTGCCAATCAGGCCAAGGGCGAACAGACAAAAGAAACCGTTCAGAAGCTCCTGAAAAAAGCGCGAGCGGATATGATGAAGCATGAGGTCAAGAGCGGGGAAGCAGTGTTGCGGCAGGCCATCTCGTTGGAGCCGGATAACGCGACTGCGCATGCGCTTCTTTGCGAACTGCTGATGAAGGATTCCGCCCGTCTGCTCGACGCTTTGGCAAGTATCCTGAGGGCAGTGAAACTGGAGCCGAAGGAGAGCGGCCATTACGCTTTGGTGGGTACGCTCTTGATGCGAATGCAAAAGTTCGAGGAGGCGATCGATTATTTCGAGATCGCGGTGAAGTTCGATCCCAAGAATTACATCGCGCTGGCACGGATGATGCACCTCAAGGCCCACCACCTGCGCTGGGACGATTTTGACAAGATCCCGACCTATCTCAAGCAGTTTAACAAGGTCGGCATCCTATCTGATCCCTTTGCATTCCTGTCGTTGTGCGATGACGGTGACTTCCAGAAGCAGCGCTCGATTTCCATGGTACAGGCCAAGCATACCAACCCGGTCAAGGCGCCGATATTCACCGGTCAGCGAGCGGAGGGGCAAAAGATCCGTATCGGATACTTCTCCAATGATTTTTACAATCATGCGACCATGCAGCTGATGGTGGGGCTGTTGGAAACCCATGACCGCAGACGGTTCGAGCTCTATCTATATGACTACGGGTCCAAACTGTGTGATCTTGCACATGAACGCGCGCGAGAGAGTGCTGATGTGTTCCGAGATGTCCGCCACATGGCCACAGACGAACTGGTGGAGCAGGCAACCCGGGACGAGCTGGATATTGCAGTGGATCTCAAGGGCTTTACCGAAGGTGGTCGCCTCGACATGTTCAACAGTCGCGTTGCACCGGTGCAAGTGTCCTATCTTGGCTATCCCGGCACAACGGGATTGAAGTCGATGGATTACATGGTGGCTGACCGCATCACCATTCCATCGACCCTGCGCAAGCACTACACTGAAAACATCCTGTATATGCCGCATTGCTATCAGCCCAATGACGAGGAGCGCTATATCGCTCAGGTCGATGATACGCGCGCCAGTCACGGTCTGCCGGAAGATGGCTTTGTGTTTTCCTCCTTCAATAGCCCCTACAAGGTCACCCCGCGCGAGTTTGATATCTGGATGAAGCTCATGAAAGAGGTGCCGGATAGCGTCCTGTGGTTCTATTGCGGAAAAGGCGAGATCACGGAACCGCTGCGCAGAGAGGCCGAACGGCGTGGCGTTGACGGACACCGGATCATTCCCGCCCGGCGCGTCAAGCCGGATGTTCATCTGGCCCGACTAAAACACGCCGATCTGTTTCTGGATACGTTCAATGTTAACGCCCATACCACGGCCAGCGATGCGCTTTGGGCCGGGCTGCCGGTGGTCACAAAGACCGGCGAGCAATTTGCCGCCCGTGTGGCAGGCAGTATCCTGACGGCCGCCGGGCTGGAGGATCTGGTCACCACGACAGAGAAAAAATATCACGATGTGGCGCTGCGCGTGGCGCAGGATCCGGACTATCTGGCCGACATCCGCGCCCGTCTGGCGGCATCCCACAGCGATGCGCCGCTGTTTGATACCAAGGGCTATACACGGGATTTCGAACGGCTGCTCGAAAAGGCCTTTCAAAACTACATCGACGGCAACCGGCCCAAGACCATGGGGATTTCCGCCGCCTGATCCTCAGGAGATCAGAGCCGATGAACGCAAACAGCCGCGTCCGAAACCCGGGCGCGGCTGCTCTGTTCTTGCGCGGCGAAATATCGGCTTAGAGCAGGCGAACCTGGGTGCCGATTTTCACCATCGGATAGAGTTTTTCCACATGCTGATTGTAAAGCCCGATACAGCCGGACGAACTCTGCCGGCCAATCTTGCGCGTGTCATGGGTGCCGTGGACCAGATACGCGGGCCAGTCGAGATACATGGCGCGGGTGCCGAGCGGATTGCCGGGCACGCCGCCTTCGATCCGCCGGGGCAGCGTGGGATCGCGTTCGCGCATATTGGCGGTCGGCGTCCAGCTTGGCTCCTCCCGCTTGCGCACGATCTTGGAATAGCCGCGGCGTGTCAGCTCTTCGCTCATCGGGACCGAAGAGGGGAACAGGAAATAGCTCTCGCCATCACCGCCCCAGTAATGCAGGGCGCGACTCTCGATATCGGCCAGCAGGCAGCCCACACCCAGTGTTTCAAAGTGATCTTGCCAGCGCTGTTGCTGGAAGGAGGACACGTTGCGCTGCACCGGGATCTTTTCACGAATTGCAGGCTCCGAGGCCGGGAAGGCATCACCGGATTGCGCACGCAGCAATCCTGGTGTTGCCAATGTTGCTGCCGCACCGCTCATCAACGCGCGGCGGGACAGGGTAAAACGGGATTTGGTGAAGTCGGACATTGGCCCATCCTCATTGGTTTTAATTGCTCGATCTCTTCGCGGGACCATATGAGCGCGCGCAGGGCAAGGCCAGTGGCCGTCGACCCAACGCAGGGTGACATTTGCGTGAGCCGACGGAGCGCGGCTCAGGTGGCATGAATTTGCCGATGCGTCGAACACAAAAAAGGCCGCCCGACAATGTCGGGCGGCCTGAGCTGAAATCGTAACTGAGCTGAAACCCGAACTGGGGATCAGTCCATCGCTTTGAAGTTGAACTCGCCACCTTCTTTGATGCCGGAGAACCAGCGCGCGGTAACGGTCTTGGTGCGGGTATAGAACCGGAAGGCATCCGGGCCGTACTGGTTCAGGTCGCCAAAGGCCGATTTCTTCCAGCCGCCGAAGGTGTGGTAGCTGAGCGGCACCGGGATCGGGAAGTTGATGCCTACCATGCCCACATTGACGCGGTTGGCAAAGTCACGCGCGGTGTCACCATCTGCGGTGTAGATCGCGGTGCCGTTGCCGTAGGCATTGTCCTTCACGAGGTTCAGCGCATCCTCGTAGTTGTCCATGCGGACAGTCGTCAGAACCGGACCAAAGATCTCTTCCTGGTAGATGTCCATCTCGGATGTGACATCATCGAACAGGGTCGGGCCGACGAAATAGCCGTTCTCATACCCCTGCAGAGTCAGTCCGCGACCATCGGTCACCAGCTTGGCACCCTGCTCGACGCCGCTGTCGATCAGACCTTCGATACGGGCCTTGGCTTGGGCCGTGATGACGGGGCCGTAATCGACATCTTCGCCAGCGGTATAGGGGCCGACTTTCAGCTTTTCGATACGCGGCAGCAGGCGTTCGATCAGGCCATCGGCGGTCTCCTTGCCGACGGGAACCGCAACGGAGATCGCCATGCAGCGTTCGCCAGCGGCGCCGAACCCGGCACCCACCAGGGCGTCAGCCGCCTTGTCAAGGTCCGCATCGGGCATGATCAGCATGTGGTTCTTGGCACCGCCAAAGCACTGTGCACGCTTGCCGTTGGTCGCGGCGCGGCCATAGATATACTGGGCGATCGGGGTGGAGCCGACAAAGCCCACCGCCTGAATGGTCTCGTTGTCGAGGATCGCGTCCACGGCTTCCTTGTCGCCATTCACAACCTGCAGCACGCCATCGGGCAGGCCGGCTTCTTTCAGCAGCTCCGCCAGATAAAGCGATGTGGAGGGGACGCGTTCGGAAGGCTTCAGGATCATCGCATTGCCGCAGGACAGCGCCGGCGCCATTTTCCACAGCGGGATCATCGCGGGGAAGTTGAATGGCGTGATGCCCGCAACGACGCCCAGAGGCTGGCGCATGGAGTAGAGGTCAATGCCCGGTCCGCCGCTGTCGGTGAATTCACCCTTCAGCATGTTGGGCGCGCCCATGCAGACTTCAACCACCTCAAGGCCACGCTGCACGTCACCGCGTGCGTCGGGCAGGGTCTTGCCGTGCTCACGGGCGACCAGCTCTGCCAGCGTGTCCATATGCTCGTTGATGAGTTGGCCGAACTTCATCATCACGCGGGCGCGTTTCTGCGGGTTGGTGGCGGCCCAGCCGACCTGGGCCTCAGCGGCTTTGGCGATCACGGCATCCATCTCGGCTTTGGTTGCGAGCGGCACCTGCGCCTGCACTTCGCCAGTGGCAGGGTTCAGAACATCGGCAAAGCGGCCGGAGGTCCCGGCGACTTTCTCGCCGTTCACGTAGTGGGTCAGTTCCTGCATGTGCAGTCCTCCTCTGAATTTCGAGTCCCGCGTATCCTAGGATTGCAAAAACGAAGGTAAAAGGGGAAAGGCTTCAAATAGGTTTTGCATTAACGCAAATGGTTAAGGTAGGTTTACCTTGGCAGAATGCAAAAACGACTGGAGGATCCCGTCAGATGGAACCCCAATGGGACGACATGAAAGTGTTCCTGGCTGTGGCACGGGAGAGCTCGCTCTCTGGGGCAGGGCGCGTGTTGAAGATGGACCCCGCCACCGTCGGGCGACGGGTTGCCCGGTTTGAAACCGCGTTGAAGACGTCGCTGTTTGTGAAATCACCGCAGGGCTATGCGCTGAGCGCGGCAGGGGATCGCCTGCTGGGTCATGCCGAGAGCGCAGAACTGGCCATGCGCGCCGGGGAAGAGGCGCTGACCGGCCCAAGCGATACGCTGTCCGGGCAGATCCGCATCGGCGCGCCGGATGGCTGCGCCAACTACATCCTGCCGCAGGTCTGTGCGGCAATCTCTAAGGACAATCCGGATCTGGACATCCAGATCGTGGCGCTGCCGCGGGTGATCAACCTGTCCCGCCGTGAAGCGGATATGGCCGTGACGGTCAGCGCCCCCACGGCTGGAAAGCTGTTGGTGCAGAAGGTGACCGACTATCGCCTGCATCTTGCGGCCTCACGCTACTACTTGCGGGACAATGAGCCGATCGAGAAACTCGACCACCTGCGGCACCATCGCATGATTGGCTACATTCCTGACATGATCTTTGACCGCGAGCTGGACTATCTGACGGACCTCGGTGTCGAGCGGGTGTCGCTCGCGTCCAATTCGGTCTCGGTGCAGATCAAGATGCTCGCCGAAGGAAGTGCAGTTGGTGTGGTGCATGATTTTGCGCTGCCCGCACATCGCGCCTTGCGCAAGGTGCTGAAAGATGAGTTCAGCCTGACGCGCAGTTTCTATCTGGTGCGCCATCAGGGGGATCAGCGCAGCGAACGGCTGAACCGATTTGCCGAGGCACTGTCAAAGGGGGTTCGCGTTGAAGTCGAGCGGCTGGAAGGCTTGACTTGATCGGATCTTGCGGCAAACCTTGAGGGAGTGAAGTTTTATTTCTGGGTGCGCAAAATGCTCGTAAAGTCGATTATGAAATCCAAGGAGATTGCCGAGGTCGTCACGATCGGGCCTGAGGCGACGATCGAGGCTGCCGCGCAGCTCCTGTCAAAGCATGGCATCGGTACGGTGGTGGTCTCATCGGACCAGACAACACCACTGGGCATTCTGTCAGAGCGGGATATCGTGCGGCAGCTGGCCAAGTCGGGCTCTGTATGCCTTCAGCACAAGGTCGAAGACTACATGACCCGAGAGGTTGTCACCTGTGTGCAGGACAGCAATGCCGAAGATGCGCTGGCGAAGATGACCGAGGGGCGGTTCCGCCACATGCCGGTGGTCGAAAACGGTGTGTTGATCGGCATCATTTCCCTCGGTGATGTGGTGAAGGCGCAGCTGACCGAAGTGGCGATGGAGAAATCCGCCCTAGAAGGCATGATCATGGGCCATTGATCACTGGTGCGACCGGGTGCGCCGCGACGTGAGGAAGATTAAGTATTACCACGTACTTGCAATGCGCGACGCAACATGGTTGCGTGCGCTCAAATTTTACGCAAGCAGGAGGGGCCCATGCGCATCGGCTTGTATCCCGGAACTTTTGACCCGATCACGCTCGGGCATGTGGACATCATTCGCCGGGCGGCCATGCTGGTGGATCGTCTGGTCATTGGCGTCGCCATCAATCGTGACAAGGGTCCGCTGTTCGACCTCGATGAGCGGGTGGCGATGATCGAGGCGGAATGCGCCAAGCTGACAGAGCAGACCGGCACAGAGATCGTGGCGCATCCGTTCGAGAACCTGCTGATCGATTGCGCCCGCGACGTCGGCGCTCAGGTCATCGTTCGCGGACTGCGTGCGGTTGCGGATTTCGAATATGAATATCAGATGGTCGGCATGAACCGGTCTCTGGATGACAGCATCGAAACCGTGTTCCTCATGGCCGAAGCCCGCCACCAGGCGATCGCAAGCAAGCTGGTGAAGGAAATCGCGCGGCTGGGCGGTGACGTCAGCAAATTCGTGACACCGCTGGTCAATGACAATCTGCGAAAGCGGCTGGGCAGTTGATGCGCCCGCTGTGACCCGGTCTGGGTGAAGATCGCCCCGATCCGCGCCCGAGCCTGCGACTGAAATGACACCCGACCGGAGACCCCGCGTCGGGTGTTTGCATGTCCGGGGCCGCCACAGCTCCTCAGATCAACGCCAAAAGGCCATCCACTCGATCAACAAAAACAGCTTCTTGCCCAGGAACAACAGGTGTTCCGTTCCGAAAAGGGCAACATCAATGGCGAGTGCAGACAACAGGCACAGGCCGAGAGCGAGGGCAATGGTATTGGTCATCGAGGGATGCTCGCATAAAAACGCCCGGTCAGATATGCCTGACCGGGCGCAAAATCTCAACCCAAATAGGGGCGGTGGTTAACCGGGCAGCTCAATGGCCCCTAGTTCAACCGGCCCATCGCGGTGGCCACGTCGGCCATACGCACCGAGAAGCCCCATTCGTTGTCGTACCACGCCAGCACCCGCACCATGCGACCGTCGACCACACGGGTCTGATCCGGCGCGAAGATGGAACTTTCTTCGGTGTGGTTGAAGTCGGTGGAGACCAGCGGTGCCGGCTCATAGCCCAGAACGCGCGACATTGGGCCTTTGGAGGCTTCTTCCATGGCGGCGTTCACTTCTGCCACGCTCACCTCGCGGCCAGCGCGGAAGGTAAGGTCCACGGCCGAGACATTCGGCGTCGGCACCCGGATTGCGGAACCGTCAAGGCGGCCCTTGAGGTTGGGCAGCACTTCACCCAGCGCCTTGGCCGCACCGGTGGAGGTCGGGATCATCGACATCGCTGCGGCGCGGGCGCGGTAGAGATCGTCGTGGCGACGGTCCAGCGTCGGCTGATCGCCGGTATAGGCATGGATCGTGGTCATGATGCCATGTTCGATGCCAAAGGCCTCGTCCAGAACTTTTGCCAGCGGCGCCAGGCAGTTGGTGGTACAGGAGCCGTTGGAGACCATTTTGTCGCTGGTCAGCAGGTCCTCGTCATTGACGCCGTAAACCACGGTGCGATCAACATTCGTACCCGGTGCAGAGAGCAACACCTTGCCCGCGCCGCGCTCCAGGTGCTTCTTCGCCTTCAGCCCGTCGTTGAACTTGCCGGTGCATTCCAGCACGACATCGCAGCCTTCCCAGTCCAACGTGTCCATGTCATAGGTGGAGAACACCTGCATGTCGCCGCGACCGAGGTTCAGACGTCCCTCGCTGAAATCGACCTGGCCGGGGAAACGGCCATGCACGCTGTCATATTTGATGAGATGTGCTGCAGTCTCGATCGGGCCGGTCGCGTTGACCTTGATGACTTCGATATCATTGCGGAAGCTGCCCGCGATATGCGCCAATGTGCAGCGGCCAATGCGCCCAAAACCGTTGATTCCAACTTTGATGGTCATCTCTGTCGTCTCCACAAAAAGCCTGTCTTAGGGGCAGCCTATAGACGTCATTAACCTCCGAAAAAAGCGAAAACTACAGTAAACACAGACTGTTAGCGCAAAACGTTGATGGTTGCGTTAACAGGTTTCGGCCGTTGGCGGTAACTGTTGTGTCCGGCTTGCGGGGAAAATGCTGCAAAGCGGCACGCTTGAACGGGAACCCTTTGGCGCGCTAGGTGTTCTGTCAGGAAATAGCATGCACTCAAAGAGGTGGCACATGAGCGGTCTTCTGGCCTTGTTGGACGATGTAGCGGCGATCGCCAAAGTTGCCGCCGCCTCGGTGGATGATGTGGCGACGCAATCGATGAAGGCGGGCTCCAAGGCGGCTGGCATCGTTATCGACGATGCTGCCGTGACGCCGAAATACGTGACCGGCTTCCAGCCCGCGCGTGAATTGCCAATGATCTGGCGCATCGCGCGCGGCTCTTTCATCAACAAGCTGGTGTTCCTGCTGCCGATCGCATTGCTGATGTCGCAGTTTGCGCCCTGGCTGGTGCCGCCATTGCTGATCCTCGGGGGCTGTTATCTGTGCTTTGAGGGGGCGGAGAAGATCGCGCATGTGCTGATGCCCCATGATGCTCACTCCGGCGGGCCGGATGGCAGCCACGGCGTGGGCGATCCGACCCATCTGGAGGAGCAGAAGGTCAAGGGTGCGATCAAGACCGATTTCATTCTTTCGGCAGAAATCATGACCATTTCGCTGGCCACAATCGAGAGCGACGTGCTGTGGATTCAGGCCGCGACCCTTGCGGTGGTGGGCATCATGATCACCATCGTGGTCTATGGCGTCGTCGCGATCATCGTGAAGATGGATGACGTCGGCCTGTGGCTGACCGAGGTCGGTCGCACTGGCGTCACCCGCTCGCTTGGGCGCGGTATCGTCGCCTTCATGCCGTGGTTCCTGAAGCTGCTGTCGGTCGTCGGCACCATCGCCATGCTCTGGGTCGGTGGCTCCATTATCGTCCATTCGGCCCATCAGATGGGCTGGCACTGGCCAGAGGAAACCATCTACGCCTTCGCCAAAGGCGTCGCGCAGGGCGACGGTTTGGTAGAGTGGCTGGTCAAGGCGGTGATCGATGGCATCCTCGGGTTTGTGATCGGCCTCTTGCTGATCCCTCTGGCGACCAAGGTCATCGCGCCGTTGTTTGGAGCCAAAGCCGCCCACTGAACACGATCACGCCGCAAGACGAAAGAAAGGGCGCCTCGAAATTCGGGCGCCCTTCATCTTTTCAAAAATACCTCGGGGGAGACCCGGAAGGGTCGGGGGCAGCGCCCCCAATCCCGCGTGACTTAGCCCAAGAGCTCTTGGACCTTGGCAACGGTGCCCTCGGCAGTGATGCCGAATTTCTCGAACAGCTCGCCCGCCGGAGCGGAGGCGCCAAAGCCCTCCATGCCGACAAAGCCCGCTTTCTTCTCTTGACCACGTTCGCCCAGCAGCAGGCGGTCCCAGCCGCCATCCCGCACGGCAGCCTCGATCGCCACACGCACCGGACCTGCAGGCAGAACCTTGCGACGGTAGCTCTCGTCCTGCGCGTGGAACAGCTCCATACAAGGAACGGACACAACGCGGGTGCCGATGCCTTTGGCTTCCAGAAGATCCTTGGCTGCCATCGCAGTGGACACCTCGGACCCGGAGGCCATCAGGATCACCTGACGCTTGCTCTCGGCCTCGGCCAGCACATAAGCGCCTTTCTCGGTGAGGTTCGACAGCTTGTGTTCGGTGCGCACGGTGGGCAGGCCCTGACGGGTCAGAGCGATCACCGACGGTGTCTCTTTTGAGCTCAGTGCGATTTCCCAGGCTTCCGCCGTCTCCACCGCATCCGCCGGGCGGAACGTGTAGGTGTTCGGGGTCGCACGGCAGATCGCCAGATGCTCCACCGGCTGGTGGGTCGGACCATCTTCGCCCACACCAATCGAGTCATGTGTCATGACAAACACGGTGGGGATCTTCGACAGTGCGGCCAGACGCATCGCCGGGCGGGCATAATCGGTGAAGCAGAAGAAGGTGCCGCCATAGGGGCGAATACCACCGTGCAGCGCCATACCATTCATTGCCGCCGCCATACCGTGCTCGCGGATGCCCCAGTAGACATAGCGGCCCTTGCGATTATCCGTGTCAAACACGCCCAGATCACCGGTCTTGGTGTTGTTGGAACCGGTAAGGTCGGCAGAGCCACCAATGGTTTCCGGCATGATCGGGTTGATGACTTCCAGAGCCATTTCCGACGCCTTGCGGGTGGCGACCTTGGGCTGGGACTCGGAAATCTGTTTTTTCAGCGCCTTGATCGTGGCGGAGAGCTTTTTCGGGGCCTCCAGCGCGAAGGCGCGGTTGAACCGGTCCTGCTTCTGCTGCGACAGCTCCGCAAAGCGACCTTCCCATTCCGCACGCGCGTCTGCGCCGCGTTTGCCGATCTCTTCCCACTGGGATTTGATCTCGGCAGGCACCTGATACGCGCCACCGGTCCAGCCATAGGCGTCCTTGGCAGCTTTGAGCTGATCCGCATCGGTCAGCGCGCCGTGACCCTTGGAGGTGTCCTGTGCCGCGTGACCCAGAGCAATATGGGTCTTGCAGGCAATCATCGACGGTTTCTTGGTCTTCTTGGCGGCCTCGATCGCGGCGTCGATCTGCACCGGATCATGGCCGTCGATTTCCTGCACATGCCAGCCAGAGGCCTTGAAACGCTGCACCTGGTTCGTGCGGTCCGACAGGTCCAGCTGACCGTCGATCGTGATGTTGTTGTTGTCCCAGAACACCACCAGCTTGCCCAGCTGATGACGCCCGGCAAGGCCCAGGGCCTCCTGGCTGATGCCTTCCATCAGGCAGCCGTCGCCGGCGATGACATAGGTGTGGTGATCCACAACCTTCTTGCCATATTGCGCGCGCAGCATTTCTTCGGCCATGGCAAAGCCGACGGCGTTGGAAATCCCCTGACCCAGCGGGCCAGTGGTGACCTCAACCGCGTCCAGCAGGAAGTTTTCCGGGTGGCCTGCAGTCAGCGCGCCAGACTGGCGGAAGTTCTTGATCTGATCCAGCGTGACCTGTGCATCGCCCATGAGATAGAGCAGCGAATAGATCAGCATGGAACCGTGGCCCGCCGACAGAATGAACCGATCCCGGTCGGCCCATTTGGGGGCGGAGACGTCGAACTTCATGTGCTTTTCAAACAGCACGGTTGCAACGTCGGCCATGCCGATCGGCATGCCGGAGTGACCGGAGTTCGCACCCGCAACCGCATCCAGCGTCAGGGCGCGAATAGCGGCGGCTTTGTTCCAATGATCGGGGTTTTCAGAGCGCAGGGCTGTCAGATCCACTGAACTGTTCCTCTTTGGGTTCGCAGGGTTTGTCGCTGGATAGCAGCTAAGGGCCAAAGATCAAGCGCTGAGGGCTTGTTTTGCGGGGGGGCGCATGATCTTGCGCGTGCAAGTGCTTGAAAGCAATGGGGGGGTGTTTTACCCCATCATGCGATAAGCTGACGGCAGCTGATGGTTTCTGCGTTGATTCGTACCCCTGTCCAAGTGCCGGGGGCCATGACTGCAACAAGAAGCATCGTGAAAAACGGCGAAAGACCGGCTGTGGACCGATGGTGGCGACAGGCTCTGTCAGAGGTTCAGACGGGACGAGGCAAAGAGGAACGCATGGAGCAGTTACAAGACTTGCAGGGCCGCATCCAGACTGCGTTGCACCGTATATATGGCGGTGTCGCGGCGCTGGAGCAAAAGCACGCAAACCGGCCTGTGCCGACGTTGGAAGATCTGGACATGCAAAAGCATGCCGAGCTGCTGGCCGATCTCGATGATGAGAAAATGGCCAATGCGCAGCTTGAGGAACGTCTGAAGCTGTTGCATGCCCGGCTCGAGGATATGGAGAAGAAGGTGGCCGCCGTGGATGGCGCCGAGGATCTGATCGCCCTTCATTCCGAGCTTGAGTTGTTGCGCAATGCGGCAGGTAACTCGGTCGAAACAGAGGCCCTTAAAGCGGAAGTGGCGCGCCTGAAGCAGGATCTGGAAGCTGCGCGCAATCAGGCTGCCAGTGAACGCGAAACGCTCGAGGATGATCTGAGCGAAGCGACCGCACAGAACGAACAATTGCAAGCCCAGCTGGAAGAGCTGTCGGCCATGCCCGAGGCCACATCCGATGCGGGTGCGGCCGCCGATGCAGGTGCGGCTGATCCGGCCGAGCTGGAGTCAGAGCTGAACGCGCTCCGGGTGGAGCGGGATGAATTGCGCGCCCGCGTCGAGGCCGCAGAGGCCACCGCCACGGAAGCTGATCCGGTGGACGAGGGCGTGAGCGCCGAGCTGGACCAGCGATTGAGCGAGCTTGATGGCGAGCTGCAAGGCCTGCGTGCCAGCAACGACCAGCTGCGCCAGTCCAATGCCGCCCTGCGCGCTGCCAATGCCGAGGGCGTTGGCGACACATCGCTGATTAATTCTGGCCTCGAGGCCGAGGTCGAGGGGCTGAAGGCGGCACGCGCCACCGATCAGGCCGAAGTCAACGCGGTCCTGGCTCGGCTGGAACCGCTTCTGGCCACGGCCCCCAATCTGCCCGAAGGAGAGGAAGCCTGATGCCTGAAGTGACCATTCACATCGGAGGCCGCGATTTCGAGGTATCCTGCCAGGAAGGCGAACAGAGCTTTTTGCAGATGGCTGCGGGGATGCTGGACGACGAGGCTCAGGTGCTGTCGGACCAGATCGGACGCATGCCCGAGGCGCGTATGCTGCTGATGGCCGGTCTGATGCTCGCGGACAAGACGGCTGCCGTGGAGGACCGCATCAAGGAAGTCGAAGCCACCTTGGCAGAAAAGGATGCCGAAATCGCCCGCAAGGAGGCCGAGATGGAGGAGTTGCGCAATGCGCCGCCGCCAGAGCCGGAGCAGGTCGAGGTGCCCGTAGTGCCGCCCCAGGTGGCAGAGACCCTGGCCGAGCTTGCTGCTCGCGCCGAGGCATTGGCTGCCGAGATCGAAGAGAAGGCGGCGCCGGATGATGATGACGACGAAGACGTTGCTGTTGCGGATGAAGGCCCTGCCGCGGATGAGCATTTAGACGAGGCCGCTCCACATCTGTCCGAACAGCTCTGAGTTCTGCCAGATCGGCGAGGGAATCTCGCCTTTGAATATGAAAAAGCCCGCCAGACCATAAGGTCGGCGGGCTTAATGTTTTGCAGCGCATATTGCCCCGGTGGCGGGCGATTGGCTCAGCCGTTGGCTTCGCGGATCTTGTCAGAGGCGTCCTTGTCGAAGCTGATGCCGTTCTGTTCGAACATGCCGTCCAACTCACCAGAGAGGGTCATCTCGGTGATGATGTCACAGCCGCCGACAAATTCGCCCTTCACATACAGCTGCGGGATGGTCGGCCAGTCGGAATATTCCTTGATACCGGAGCGAATGTCCTCATCCGCCAGCACGTTCACGTCGGTGTAGTCGACACCGATGTAGTTCAGCACGCCCGCAACACGGGAAGAGAAACCGCACTGCGGCATTTCCTTGGTGCCCTTCATGTAGAGCACGACGTCATTGGCTTTTACGGTGTCTTCGATACGGGTCTTTGCGTCGGTCATGACTGTGGTCCTTTGTCGTGGCGCCGGGAGCGCGATTACCGCGATAGTGTCCGGCTGATCGATCTGTTGTAGGTATCCGCCTTCTGGTTGGCGCGATGTACGTGTTTTACCGCCTCGAGGTTGGTGGCTTCCATGCCAAGCGGCAGGTCGGGAGAGCCCTTGGAGCGGGAGACTGGTTGGCTGTCTGCCAATCGGCGTGGCCGTTTGGATCGCCACTTTGCCTCGGCCAGGATGGCACTGGCGACAACAGCAAGACTGACCAATATCCAGCCCGTCCAACTCATTCCGGTGCTTTGGTGGTCAGGGCGAGGGCGTGCAGATCGCCGTCAGGGCCGTCCATCTTGCCTTTGAGCGCGGCATAGACGGCTCGTTGCTGTTGCACGCGGTTCTTGCCGCGAAAGCTCTCGTCGACAACCATGGCGGACATGTGAACGCCATCGCTGCCGCCGACCTGGATTTCAGCATCCGGGAAGGTTTCGCGCAGGAGGGATTCGATTTCATGGGCCTGCATTGGCATAGGGCGCATCCTTGCTGTGGTGTTCTTTCGGCAAAATGTAGGGCTGCTGTGCGGGGGACGCAAGCAACTCTACCGTGATTGTAAGGTCTGATTTCGTTTGACGCTTGAGGTCGATCATCCAAACAGGTTCAGGGCGCGCTCCCGCCTGCTTATAGACCGGCCCCGAAGGGGCCTGCCCAACACAGTTGGGCCCGGCACCGCGCGGGCGCGGTGCCGGGCCCAAGGCCGCCAAGGGGGCTTTGCCAAAGGCAAAAGGCACCTGCGGGCGCGGGAGCACCCCCCTTATGAGACTGAGTTACGCGACGGCCTCGGCAAAGCTGGACCGGAACACCTGGCTCAATTCCTCAAGCGTGGCCTCGGAGCCACCGATTTTCACCGCGTCACCGGTAAATTTTCCAACCGTTTCCAGATGAACGCCGGATTGTCCGGCGGCGATCATCAGCGCCTCGGCCTGATCGAAGTTGCAGGCCACAAGATAGCGCGCCTGATCCTCGCCAAACAGGGTCGGCGTGTCGGCAGCGTCGATCTGAACGCCGACTCCGGCCGCCTCGGCCATCTCGAAGGCCGCCAGCACCAGCCCGCCATCGCTGATATCCGTGCAGGCCTTGATGAAGTCGCGATTGTTGCGGATGAATTCGCCGTTGCGCTTTTCCAGGTCCAGATCCACTGCAGGCGCATCGCCATCTTCGCGGTTGAAGACCTCGTGCAGCAGCGCTGATTGGCCGAGATGGCCGGTTGTCTCTCCGACCAGCAGCAGCACGTGACCGTCGCGGACCTCGCCCAGGATCGGCTCCTCATCGGCGGCGATCAGGCCGACGGCGCCGATGGTGGGCGTCGGCAGGATCGCCTGACCGTCGGTCTCGTTATAAAGCGAGACATTGCCGGAAACGATCGGCATATCGAGCGCCGAGACGGCCTCGCCGATGCCTTTCAGCGCGCCGACAAACTGGCCCATGATCTCGGGCTTTTCGGGGTTGCCGAAGTTCAGGTTGTCGGTGGTTGCCAAGGGCTTGGCTCCCACAGCGCAGAGGTTGCGATAGGCTTCGGCCACCGCCTGCTTGCCGCCCTCGACCGGGTTCGCCTTGACGTAGCGCGGGGTCACGTCAGAGGTGAAGGCCAGCTTCTTGTTGGTGCCATGCACGCGCACAACGCCGCCACCCAGTCCGGGACGACGGGCGGTGTCGCCCATTACGGTGGTGTCATATTGCTCATAGACCCACTGTTTGCCGGCATAATTGGGCGAGGAGATCAGCGCCTTCAGCCCGTCGATCGGGTCGATGGTCGGCACATCCGCATCGGTCAGCGCCTCGGGGGCCTCGATCTCGATCCAGGGGCGGTCATATTCCGGCGCCGAGGAGGAGAGTTTTGACAGCGGCAGATCCGCCTTGACCTCACCATTGTGCAGGATCAGGAAGCGGTCCTCGGCAATGGTTTCGCCAACGATGGCAAAATCCAGATCCCATTTCTCGAACACTGCCTTGGCTTCGGCCTCAAGCTCGGGCTTCAGCACCATCAGCATGCGTTCCTGGGATTCCGACAGCATCATCTCGTAGGCTGTCATGCCCTCTTCGCGCTGGGGCACATCCTCTAGGTTCAGCTTGACGCCAAGCCCGCCCTTGTCGCCCATTTCCACAGCCGAGCAGGTCAGACCCGCGGCGCCCATGTCTTGAATGGAGATCACCGCGCCGGTCTGCATCAGCTCCAGCGTCGCCTCCATCAGGCGTTTCTCGGTGAAAGGATCGCCAACCTGCACGGTGGGGCGCTTTTCCTCGATGGTGTCGTCGAATTCCGCCGATGCCATGGTCGCACCGCCAACGCCATCACGGCCGGTCTTGGCGCCGAGGTAGACCACGGGCATGCCCACACCAGAGGCGGCGGAGTAGAAGATCATGTCGGTCTTCACCAGACCGGCGGCAAAGGCGTTCACGAGGCAATTGCCGTTGTAAGCCGGGTGGAAGCGCACTTCGCCGCCGACGCAAGGCACGCCGAAACAGTTGCCGTAGCCGCCAACGCCCTCAACCACGCCATTCACCAGCTGGCGCGTCTTGTGATGCGCCGGCTCGCCAAAGGACAGCGAGTTCATAGAGGCGATCGGGCGCGCGCCCATGGTGAAGACGTCACGCAAAATGCCGCCAACACCAGTGGCGGCACCTTGATAGGGCTCGATGTAGGAGGGGTGGTTGTGGCTTTCCATCTTGAAGACGACCGCGTCGCCATCGCCGATGTCCACGATACCGGCGTTCTCGCCGGGGCCGCAGATCACCTGAGGGCCGGAGGTCGGCAGGGTGCGCAGCCATTTCTTTGAGGATTTGTAGGAACAATGCTCGTTCCACATGGCGGAGAAAATGCCGAGCTCGGTAAAAGTCGGCTCCCGGCCCATGATCTCGAGTATCAGATCGTACTCATCGGCATTCAGTCCGTGGCTTTCGATCACTTCAGGCGTAATGGCTGGTTCCTGCATGGCGCTTAGATGGCCCCCCGGGTCGCTTCAGTTGACGGCCTTTTAAAGCAAGGCTGGGGGCGGGGAAAGGGGGCATGATAGGCGATGCGACGCGTCCTGAAACTGCCCGGAAAATGGGCGTGACGGAGGCAGCGTGCCTGAATGCAGGGCGAGGCGCGTGATTTGTCAGGGCTGTGCGGTGCGACCGCTACGCATTGCCGGGTATCTATTGTAACTCTAATGCACTACATACGCAGAATGCTGAATGCGGCATGTTTGTCTCGGGCCCAGAGCACTGGGGCAGACAAGGCAGGCATTGCGCCAAAAAAAAAAGGCCGAGCACTAAGCTCGGCCGTAGTCCAACAGGGAGGTATGAAGTGCGGCGTGTGCCGCGTCTTCATGAGGGTCATTTAGGGTGCCCGCTTCGCTGTCGCAAGTGTTTTGGAACACAAGTTAAATCAAGCCCGCCATGCGTCGTGTGCATAGCTCGCATTAGTATGCGATAACTCTATATTTTTCCGAGTTCTTTCATGTGCTTACGGTGTGTGATGATCTCGTCCTGAACGAAGTCGCGGAAGGCAGAAACCCGCTGTGAGTGACGCAATTCCTCTGGGTAGGCGAGATAGACCGGAACACCGTTGCCATCTTCGTTCGGCAAAACCTGAACCAGATCCGGGAAATCCTCTGTCACATAGTCCGGCAGGACGCCGATCCCCAGATCCTGCAGCACACCCTGAAGTACGCCGAAATAGTTATTCACCGTCAGCATCGACTTTGGATTATGGGTCATCAGCTTTTGCACCATCACCGCAGCGGACCCCACTTGGGCGGACCGCAGGCTCTGACAGATCAAACGGTGGTCACAGATTTCTTCGATGGTCTCGGGCCAGCTGAACTTGTCGATATAGCCGCGCGACGCATAAAGACGCATCTGCACGGTCATCAACCGCTTGCGGATCAGGTCGGCCTGGCTCGGCTCCTTCATGCGGATGGCGACATCGGCCTCACGCATCGGCAGGTCGAGCACACGCTCTTCCAGCATCAGGTCGATCTTCAGATTGGGGTACTGCTCATAAAGTTTGGCCAGCCGTGGCGCGAGCCAGAGCGTCCCAAAGCCAGTGGTGGTGGTCACCCGCAATTCGCCGAACACGCCTTCCTCGCTGTCGCGAATCCGGGCCGATGCGGTTTCGAGTCGTTTGGCCATCGTCTTGGTGGCGTCAAACAGCAGTTCACCTTGTTCTGTCAGGATCAATCCACGCGCATGACGGTGGAAGAGCGTGGCGTTCAGGCTCTCCTCCAGTCCCCGAATCTGCCGTGAAACGGCCGATTGAGACAGGTTTAGCCGATCACCGGCGTGGGTCAGACTGCCCGCATCCGCAACCGCGTGAAAGATCCTTAGCTTGTCCCAATCCATTGTTTTTACTCTTTCTGCCTCTTTCTGCCAAACTACATGATGAACAGTATAAGATTCAAACCTTACCGGAGGCTGACACGGATTCTTTAAGAAACGGCTATACAGGTCAGCATTTATGACCTATTATTGGATCCAAAATGCAAGCAAGTCATGGTTGAGGAGGACCGGATGAGCACGCAAAAGATCTCGCTCAATGACCGTTATGATCTCGAAAAGTCGCCCATTCTGCTGAATGGCACGCAGGCGCTTGTGCGTCTGATGCTGATGCAGAAGGCGCGCGACGTGGCCGCCGGGCTGAACACGGCAGGGCTGGTCACCGGCTATCGCGGCTCGCCGCTCGGCGCTGTCGACATGCAGATGAAGCGGGCGGAGAAACTGCTGACGCAGTCCGACGTGACATTCCAATACGGTCTCAACGAGGATCTCGCCGTCACCGCGCTCTGGGGGGCGCAGCAGGCTGAGATTCGCGATGAGGGCAAATACGACGGGGTATTTGGCCTGTGGTATGGCAAGGGCCCGGGCGTTGATCGCTCCGGCGATGCGCTACGCCATGCCAATATGGCCGGCTCTTCAAAACATGGCGGGGTTTTGGTCGCCATGGGCGATGACCACACCGGCGAAAGCTCCACCGTGCTGCATCAGTCGGAATGGTCCTTGCTGGATTGTTACCTGCCGATCGTCAGCCCGGCAGGGGTGCAGGAAATCCTCGACTACGGCATCTATGGCTATGCTTTGTCGCGGTTTTCCGGTCTCTGGGTTGGCCTGAAGACGATGAAGGACACCATCGAGGTGACCTCGGTGGTGGACGGAGATCCCGACCGGGTGCAAGTGTCGGTGCCGCAGTTCGACATGCCGGCGGATGGTCTGAACATCCGTCTGGACGATGACCGCTTCCGCCAGGAAGACCGCATCATCGACTACAAACGCTTTGCTGCCGAGGCCTTTAGCCATGCCAACAAGATGGACAAACGCGTCTGGGGCAAGCCCGGCGCCAAGATCGGCTTTGTTGCAGCGGGCAAGAACTGGCTGGATCTGGTTCACGCGCTAAGCCTTTTGAATATCGATGAAAACATGGCTGATCGCCTCGGGATCACCACCTATAAGGTGGGGCAGACCTGGCCGATGGACATGAAGGGGTTCCATGACTGGGCCGAAGGGCTCGATCTGATCGTGGTGGTCGAAGAAAAGCGCAAGCTGATCGAGATCCAGATCAAGGAAGCGATCTTTGATGATCGGCGCGGGCGTCGTGTCTACGGCTGGTACAAGGGTGGCGCGGGCACCATGCACCGCGAGGAGCTGTTCCCGACCAAATATGCCCTCGACCCGATCATGATTGCCGAGAAACTGGGCAATATCCTGATCGAAGAAGGCCGCGACACCGAGGCGATCCGCGCCGGTCTTGCCTCGCTCGACGATGCCAAACGGGCCGACAATGCCGAGGAAATCGCCGCGCGTTTGCCGTATTTCTGTTCCGGCTGCCCGCATAACTCCTCCACCAAACTGCCGGAGGGCTCACGGGCCTATGCGGGCATCGGCTGTCACTTCATGGTGCAGTGGATGGACCGCGAAACCGTTGGATTTACCCATATGGGCGGTGAAGGTGCGAACTGGATTGGCGAAGCGCCGTTCTCCAAAAGAAATCATGTATTTCAGAACCTTGGCGACGGAACTTACAATCACTCCGGGGTGATGGCGATCCGCGCGGCACTCGCCGAAGGAACCAATATCACCTATAAGATCCTCTATAATGACGCGGTTGCAATGACCGGTGGCCAGCAGGCCGAGGGTGGCCTCACCGCGCCGCAGATCGCCCATGAGCTGACCGCGATGGGGGTGAAGACCATCGCCGTGGTTTATGACGAAAAAGAAGACGTGGTCGCCAGCCAGTTCCCCTCCGGCATGCGGATGCATGAGCGGGCCGAACTGATGAAGGTCCAGCGCGAGTTCGAGGAAGTGGGCGGCGTCTCCGCCATCATCTACATCCAGACCTGCGCGGCCGAAAAACGTCGCCGCCGCAAGAAGGGCCTGTTCCCGGACCCGGATCAACGCGTGCTCATCAACTCTGATGTCTGCGAGGGCTGCGGCGATTGCGGCGTGCAGTCGAACTGTGTGTCGATCGTACCGAAAGAGACCGAACTGGGCCGCAAGCGCGCCATCGACCAGTCCAGCTGCAACAAGGATTTCTCTTGCGTCAATGGGTTTTGCCCGTCGTTCCTCACCGTTGAGGGCGCCAAGGTGAAGAAGAGCGCCACCGCCAGCCTGGAGCTGCCGGAGCTGCCCGACCCGCAACTGCCCGCGATCCACGGCACCCATAACGTGGTGATCACCGGGGTTGGCGGCACCGGCGTTGTGACCATCGGCGCGGTGCTGGCACAGGCCGCCCAGATAGATGGCAAGGGCGCTGGCATGATGGAAATGGCAGGCCTCGCTCAAAAGGGCGGCGCGGTGCATATCCATTGCCGCATTGCCGAGCGGCCCTCCGACATCAGCGCCATCCGCGTCGCCACCGGCGAGGCGCACGCGCTGATCGGCGGCGATCTGGTGGTGAGCGCGGGGGCCAAGACCCTTGGACTGACCTCCACCGGGCGCACGGGCGCGGTGGTGAACAGCCATGAGATCATCACGGGAGAGTTTACCCGGAATACCGATTTTGCTTTGCCAAGCGATAGGTTGCAGATCGCACTTCAGGCGCGGATGCGCGACCGGGTCGATCTGTTTGACGCGTCAGAGCTGGCGCGCATCAGCATGGGGGATTCGATCTTTTCCAACATGATGGTCTTTGGCGCGGCCTGGCAGCGGGGGCTAATCCCGGTGTCCTATGAGGCGCTGAAACAGGCGATCGAGCTGAATGGAGCTGCGGTCGAGAAGAACCTCCGCGCCTTTGATATCGGACGCTGGGCGGTGCTCTATCCCGAGGACGCTGCCAAACTGCTGGCGCCGAGCGTCGTTGAGCTGCCCAAGACGCTTGATGAGAAAATCGCCTATCGCCGGGCGCAGCTGGTGGACTACCAGGGCGAGCGGCTGGCGAAACGCTACGAGAAACTGGTGGCGGGTGTCTCCGATCCGCGGCTCAAGGAAGCGGTGGCAAAAGGTTATCACAAGCTCTTGTCCTACAAGGATGAATACGAGGTTGCCCGCCTGCTGCTGAGCAGCCGCGACAAGGCGGCGGCGGAGTTTGATGGCGATCTGAAGATCTCTTACAACCTCGCACCGCCGATTCTGGGCGGCAAGGATGCCAATGGCCGCCCGAAAAAGCGCAAGTTCGGCCCCGGTACGGAACGGTTGTTGCGGATCCTGGCCAAGCTGAAGGGGCTGCGCGGCACGCCGCTGGATGTCTTTGGCTATACCGCCGAGCGCAAGATGGAGCGGGCGCTGATCAAGCAATATGAGACCGACATGAAGGAATGGCTCGCCAAATCCGACGCGGTAGACATGGATGCGCTGGTGGCGCTGGCGGAGCTGCCGTTGCAGATCCGTGGCTTTGGCCCTGTCAAAATGAAGAGCGAACAGCAGGCTGCCAAGCGGCGCGAGGAACTGCTGGTGGCGCTGAAACAGGGGCCTGCGCCGCTGAAGGCTGCCGCCGAATAGTGGCCCCCACGCCACTGTGTCTTGGGGATGGCGTCATGAATGTGTTACCAAGGCTGGGCAATATGCGCGCCCGGCCTTAGGTAGCCGGGCACCTGCACTGCAGGCAGCGCATTCCCTGTCTTTACGGAGACCTCAAAGACATGCTTGAGCGTCGTCATATCGCTCGCGATATTTCCTATTCGCACTCGGCCGAGACGCGGCCGGGACGCATCATGATCCGCCTGATGGAAAACACCACCGGCCGCCTGCGTCTGATCAAGCGGGCCAAGGGCTATGATTCCGAGATCGCCTCGGGGCGCAGCTTCTGGGATGTGATCGTGGAACGCTACGGGCTGACGCTCGACGTGACCGGCGGCAGCCTCGACAATATCCCGCAGGACAAGCCGGTGATCCTGATCGCCAATCACCCGTATGGCATCCTAGACGGGCTGATGATGGGGCATATCCTGTCGCGCAGCCGTGGCGATTTCCGCATGCTGGCACATCAGGTGTTTCGCAAGGCGGAGGATCTGAACAAGGTGATCCTGCCGATCGATTTTGCCGAAACAAAAGAGGCGATGAAGGTCAATCTGCAGACCCGCAAGGACGCGCTGGAGTATCTGGGGCAGGGTGGCGCGATCGGGATCTTTCCGGGCGGCACGGTCTCGACCGCGTCCAAACCGTTTGCGCATCCGATGGATCCGGGCTGGCGGGGGTTTACCGCGCGGATGGTGGCGAAATCCGATGCGGTTGTGGTGCCGTTGTATTTCGACGGGCATACCTCGCGCCTGTTCCAGATCGCCTCGCATTTGCATTACACCCTGCGAATGGGGTTGCTGATCAAGGAGTTCCGCAAACGGGTCGACACGCCCGTGCGGGTGGTGATCGGCGATCCCATCGGGCGGGACGTGCTGGACCCGCTGGCCAAAGACTCCAAAGCAATGATGGATTTCCTGCGCAAAGCCACGTATGAGCTGTCTCCGACACCGCTCAAATCCTATGACTACGGGTTTGAGTTCGAAGACAAACACAGGGCCTGAACGGCCCTCGCTGAGAGGCAATGTGGCATGGCAGTTGGCATTTTTGATTCCGGCCTCGGCGGGTTGACGGTTCTGGACGCGGTGCAGAAACGTCTGCCGGACGTCGATTTCCTGTACTACGGCGACAATTCGCACGCGCCTTACGGTGTGCGCGATGCGGAAGACATCTACCAGCTGACCAGCGCTGCGGTGCATGACATGTGGAATCGCGGCTGCAATCTGGTGATCCTCGCCTGCAACACCGCCTCGGCCGCAGCCCTGCGCCGGATGCAGGAGGCAGGTGTGCCCGCGGGCAAGCGCGTGCTCGGCGTGTTTGTGCCGCTGATCGAGGCGCTGACCGAACGCCAATGGGGCGACAATTCGCCACCGCGCGAAGTCGCGGTGAAACATGTGGCACTGTTTGCAACCCCGGCCACCGTCGCCAGCCGCGCCTTTCAGCGCGAGTTGGCCTTTCGGGCGATCGGCGTTGACGTGGAGGCGCAGGCCTGTGGCGGCGTGGTCGATGCCATCGAAGAGGGCGACATGATCCTGGCCGAGGCACTGGTCAAGAGCCACGTCGACGCGCTGCAGCGCAAGATGCCGAAACCCGAGGCTGCAATCCTCGGCTGCACCCATTACCCGCTGATGGAGGCCATCTTTCAGGAGGCGCTTGGCGCGGATGTGCAGGTGTTCAGCCAGGGCCGTCTGGTGGCCGACAGCCTTGCGCATTATCTCGAACGGCGCCCCGACATGGTCGGCGGTGGCCAGGCCGGCTATGTGACCACGGGCGATGCCGGGCGGGTCAGCAGCCGGGCGACGCAGTTCCTGCGACGAGAAATCACTTTTGAAGCGGCCTGAGTGCTCTTAGCCACACGCCCAACCTGATTTCCGGTCTGCACGAGATGCGGACACCCCCTGACACCTATAAAATTCGAGGTCTCGACATGACCCATTCCGTCGCAATTCTTGGCGCATCCGGCTACACCGGCGCCGAACTGATCCGGCTGATTTCCCAGCACCCATCCATCGAGATTGCCGCCCTCGGCGCTGAGCGCAAGGCAGGGATGGAGATGGCGGATGTCTTCCCGCACCTGCGTCATCTTTCCCTTCCAACTCTCTGTAAAATCGATGAAATCGACTTCTCCAAGATCGACCTGTGTTTCTGCGCACTGCCGCATAAAACCAGCCAGGAGGTGATCGCCAAGCTGCCAGCGGATCTGAAGATCGTGGACCTGTCGGCGGATTTCCGGCTGCGCGATCCGGATGCCTATCAGCAATGGTACGGCAACCCGCATGCGGCTCTGTCCCAGCAAGAAGAAGCGGTCTACGGCCTCACTGAGTTCTACCGCGACCAGATCAAGGACGCGCGGCTTGTGGCTGGGACGGGCTGCAACGCCGCCACCGGGCAGTTCGCGCTGCGGCCGCTGATTTCTGCCGGCGTCATCGACCTTGATGAGATCATCATCGACATGAAATGCGCGGTATCCGGCGCCGGGCGGGCGCTCAAGGAAAACCTGCTGCATGCGGAGCTGAGCGAGGGCTGCAACGCCTATGCGATCGGCGGCACTCACCGGCATCAGGGGGAGTTCGAGCAGGAATTCTCCGCTCTGGCGGGACGGCCCGTGCAGATCCAGTTCACCCCGCATCTGATCCCCGCCAACCGGGGCATTCTGGCCACCACCTACGTCAAGGGGGATGCGGAAGCGATCTATCAGACCTTTGCCAAGGCCTATGCGGATGAGCCTTTCGTGGAGCTGCTGCCCTTTGGTCAGGCGCCCTCGACCCATCACGTACGCGGCTCCAACTTCGTGCATATCGGGGTGACCGCAGACCGGATTTCGGGTCGTGCCATCGTCATCGCGGCGCTGGATAACCTGACAAAAGGTAGCAGCGGTCAGGCCTTGCAGAATGCCAACCTGATGTTAGGTGAACAGGAAACAGCTGGGCTGATGATGGCGCCGCTGTTCCCTTGAACAAGAGGTCCAGATGAAGTCCCTGAAAAAGCAGCGGCGAATCCAGGTCATAGCGCTTGCGACTGTCGCATTGGTGGGGTCCACCGTGTTGATCGGCTATGCGATGCGCGATGGGATCAATTACTTCCGCTCGCCGAGCCAAGTGATGGATGAGCCACCGCAGCCGACCGAGACATTCCGCATTGGCGGTCTGGTCGAGGAAGGGACGCTGACCAGAGGCCAGGGAGAGGCAGTGCTGTTTTCAGTAACCGATGGCGGTGCCAGCGTGCCGGTGACATTCACCGGCGTGTTGCCGGATCTGTTTGAGGAAAACCAGGGTATGGTGGGCACTGGACGCTATGTCGACGGTGTTTTTCAAGCCTCTGAAATCCTTGCCAAACATGATGAGACCTACATGCCCAAAGAGGTCGTGGATGCGCTTAAGGCGCAGGGGGTCTATCAAGGCGACGACAGCTGAGTGTTGCGTCGTCGCCGTACGCTCCGCGCACCGGATCTCAAACCCTCATAGCTAGTCTCTCTACCAAACCATTGGTGGAGATCCCGGCATGGATGTGGCCCAGATCGCCCGAGAGATCGTCGCCCGCGAAGGCGGCTATGTGAATGACCCTGATGATCCCGGGGGGGCGAGCAATCATGGCGTGACCATTCACACCCTGCGACGGCTTGGCCTGGATCTGACCGGCGACGCTCAGATTGACACGCGCGACGTCAAAGCGGTGGAGCCAAGCGAGGCAGAAGCGATTTTCCTGCGCGAGTATTTTCGTCGCCCACGCCTGCATCTGCTGCCCGAACCACTACAGGCCAGCGTGTTTGATATGCATGTCAATGCGGGCGCAAACGCGGTGCGCATCCTTCAGCGGCTCTTGTGCGACATGGGATATGACGTTGCGGTCGACGGGGCGATGGGACCGCAAACCGCCAAGGCGACACAGGCAGCAGGGCGCATCAACATGGAGGCGCTGGTCAACGCCTACGGGATCGCCCGGCGCAACTACTACTTCGACCTTGCCGACCGTCGTCCGCGCAGTCGCAAGTATGCCCGCACGCGGGCGGGCGGCAAGGGCGGCTGGATACGCCGTGCCGAGGAATTCATCGCCCCGCGCTACCACCTGAGCACGGAAGAGTTTCAATCCCGCACGGCCAACTGGCGCTGAGGAGGTTTCATGTTGTCAACGCTTTGGGAGATGCTCTTTGGCAATCGCCGCAATGTGATCCGCGAGACCGTCGAGGTGTTTCGCGAAAACAGCGAACAGGCCGCCGTGCGCGCCCATGACCTTCAGGGCGCCGCATTGGCACAATTCGCGGCGGAATTTTCGGGCACGCACAAGAGCGGCTTTGATCGGTTTATCGACGGGGTGAACCGGCTGCCACGCCCGATGCTGGCGCTCGGCACGCTGGGGCTTATGGTCGCGGCGATGGTAGACCCGCTGTGGTTCGCCGCACGCATGCAGGGCATCGCCTTGGTGCCGGAACCTCTGTGGTGGCTTCTGGGGATTGTTGTGTCATTCTATTTCGGAGCACGCAGTCAGGCCAAGACGCAGGCCTTTCAAGAAGGCATCGCGCGCAGCCTCGCGCGGGTGCCACAGGCGGTTCATAACATTGAACAGCTTGGAGATGTCGCGCAAGGCTCTGCAAATACAAAGGAAAACCAAAGTCATAGCAATCCGGCCCTGGCCGAATGGCATCAAGAGCGCGACGCGTGAACCGCATCTGCCTGCGGCGGCGGGACGCGGGCAAATGTGATTGGCGTGGGCGGGCGTCGCGGATATAGAAATAGGTATGATTACAGAACTCGGTCACTTCGCCCTCATCCTTGCCTTCATGATCGCCATCGTGCAGACGGTCGTGCCCCTGATCGGTGCGCATAAACGCTGGCCCGGATGGATGGCGGTGGCGGAACCCGCCGCACAGGCACAGTTCCTGTTCACCGCCTTTTCCTTTGGCGCGCTGACCTGGGCCTTTGTGACCTCGGATTTCTCGGTGCGGTTGGTGACGCTCAACAGCCATTCCGCCAAGCCGATGCTCTACAAGATCTCCGGTACGTGGGGGAACCACGAAGGCTCCATGCTGCTCTGGGTGCTGATCGTCAGCCTGTTTGGCGCTGCGGCCTCGATCTGGGGCGGCGGGCTGCCGCCAACGCTCAAGGCGCGCGTGCTGAGTGTGCAGGCCTCCATCGGTGTGGCCTTTTTCGGGTTTATCTTGTTTACCTCCAACCCCTTCCTGCGGCTTGGAAATCCGCCGTTTGACGGGCAGGATCTGAACCCACTGTTGCAGGATCCCGGTCTCGCGTTTCACCCGCCGTTTCTCTACCTCGGCTATGTTGGCCTCTCGATGGCGTTTTCCTTTGCGGTTGCTGCCCTGATCGAGGGCCGCGTGGATGCCGCGTGGGGCCGTTGGGTGCGGCCCTGGACCCTGGCGGCCTGGATCTTCCTGACCATCGGCATCGCGCTCGGGTCCTGGTGGGCCTATTACGAACTTGGCTGGGGCGGTTTCTGGTTCTGGGACCCGGTGGAGAATGCCTCCTTCATGCCGTGGCTGCTGTCCGCCGCGCTGCTGCATTCGGCTATCGTGGTGGAAAAGCGCGAGAGCCTTAAAAGCTGGACCATCCTGCTGGCGATCCTCGCCTTTGGCTTCTCGCTGATCGGCACGTTCATCGTGCGCTCCGGCTTGCTGACCTCGGTGCATGCGTTCGCCAATGACCCGGAACGCGGCGTGGTGATTCTGGCAATCATGGCGTTCTTTACCGGCGGTGCATTGGCGCTGTTTGCGCAGCGGGCACAGGCGATGGAGGCCAAGGGCGTGTTCTCCATGGTCAGCCGGGAAAGCGCGCTGGTGGCCAACAACCTGTTGCTTGCAGTGAGCTGCTTCGTGGTCTTTGTCGGCACTCTATGGCCGGTGGTGGCCGAGATGGCCTTTGACCGGAAACTGTCGGTTGGGGCGCCGTTCTTCAACGCGGCTTTCCCGCCCTTCATGGTGGCACTCGGGCTGTTGTTGCCTGTGGGGTCGGTATTGCCGTGGAAGCGCGCGAAATTTGGCAAGACGCTCTGGAGGCTGCGTTATGCGGCGGCTCTGTCGCTGGCGCTTGCGGGGCTGATCTGGGCGATGCAAGCCGACAAGAGCCTGCTGGGGCCGGTGGGCGCCTTGTTGGGCGCCTGGATCGTCAGCGGGGCCGCGATGGATCTGTGGCAGCGCGCTGGACGATCAGACAAGCTGGCACGCTTGATGCGGCTGCCACGGGCCGACTGGGGCAAATCAGTTGCACATGCGGGCATGGGCGTGACGATCTTTGCGATCGCGGGCCTGACCGCATGGCAGACCGAGGACATCCGGGTGGCCAACCTCAACGAGCCCTTCGATGTCGGCCCTTACCAGATGGTTTTGACCGATGTGGAGGAGGGGCGCGGCCCCAACTACTTTACCACAATGGGCGTGGTCGAGGTGACCCGCAACGGACGCGACATCGCGACCCTGCGCCCGGAAAAGCGCGTCTACCCGGTGGCGCAGATGCCCACCACCGAGGCGGCAATCGATTACCGCTTCACCCGTGATCTCTACGTGGTGATCGGCGATGCGCAGGCGGGCGGTGGCTTTACCATGCGCACCTATATCAAGCCCTTTGCCAACTGGATCTGGGGCGGCTGCCTGCTGATGGCGCTTGGCGGCCTGCTGAGCCTTTCGGACCGCCGTTTCCGCGTTGCCGCCGGGGCGAAGAAGACCACCGCACAGGGGGCGCCGGCAGAATGATCCGCATGTTCAAGGCCGTAATGGCGGTACTGCTGCTGTCGATGACGCCCGCGCTTGCGGTGCAGCCGGACGAGGTGCTGGAGGATCCGGTGCTGGAAGAACGGGCGCGCGACCTCTCCAAAGGGCTGCGCTGTCTGGTCTGTCGCAATGAGAACATCGACGAGTCCAACGCCGATCTGGCCCGCGATCTGCGGCTGCTGGTGCGCGAGCGACTGGTTGCGGGCGACAGCAATGATGAGGCGATGGATTTCATCGTGGATCGCTACGGTGAATATGTGCTGCTGAAGCCGACCACACGCGGGGCCAATTGGCTGCTTTGGGCCGCGGGGCCGATGATGCTGGTGCTGGCCCTGGCGGTGGCACTGATGTATCTGCGCAAACGCTCTGTTGCGGGTGGTGCGCCGGAAGACCGTGGGCTGAGCGAGACCGAGCAGGCGCGGCTGAAAGAAATTCTCGACGAGTGAGTGCGCCCGTGTGCATGCGGGTGATGGATTGCCGGGATCTGCGGGATTTGCTATGCAGGGTTTGGTCCGCAGTTCACCAAGGCTCCGCCACGCGCTAAACCTGCGAGTTTTCTGAGGTCATTGGACTCCCAATCGGGGTGCCTCTGGACAAGGGCGGACATCCGCATGGCGCAGGCCATGTCCGGCATCCTGAAAACGGAGGACATGATGTCCAAGGATGTGATCCGTCTGACCATTCCCGATGTGTCGGATTTTGCCAAACAGCTGCGTGCCAAGCTTCCCGAAAGCCCCGGCCATGTGGAAATGCTGAACCATGTGGCGCGCGCGGCGGGCTACCGCAATTTTCAACAGCTGCGCAGCCAGAACCCGCCCGGCCCGGAAATCGACCGCAAGCGGATCGAGCGCGCGGCACGCTATTTCGACGAGCGCGGACGCTGGCAGAGCTGGCCGACCAAACGCGGCGTGCGCGAGCTGTGCCTCTGGGTGATCTGGGCGCGACTGCCCGCGCGCCAGAGCTGGAGCGAGCGCGAAATCAGCGCCCTGATCGACGAGGAAACCCTGTTTCGGGACGCGGCTCAGGTCCGGCGCAGCCTGGTCGAGATGCAGCTTTTGACCCGTGACCGCGACGGCTCCAACTATGCCAGGGTCGAGCGGGCGATGGATCCGCATGGGCTGGCGCTGATGGCAGACCTTGAGGCACGCCGGAAAACGCGGGAAAATCCCGATATTGCCTGACGCGGCGTTTGTCTTTTCGCCCCCGGATGCTTAGGTCAACATGCGTATAAATCGAACAGGGACATTTCACGCATGGACTACCGCGACATCCAGTATTCTCTCGACAACGGGCTGGCGACCGTCACGTTGAACCGCCCGCAGAGCATGAATGCGCTGACCAGCCAGATGCGGGCGGAAATCACCCATGCGATGAAGTCCGCCGCCACCGAGGCGCGGGCGGTGGTGCTCACTGGGGCGGGCAGCGCGTTCTGTACCGGTCAGGATCTCAAGGACGCGTCCTCCGGTGGCAGTCAAATTGATCTGGAGCGTACCCTGCGCGATGAATATACCCCGATGTTGGAGGCGATCTACGATTGCCCCGTGCCGACGATTTCGGCGGTAAACGGACCGGCTGCGGGGGCAGGGGCCAACCTTGCGCTGGCGGCGGATGTGGTGATTGCCACGGAGAGCGCCTACTTTCTGCAGGCCTTTGCCAAGATCGGTCTGATGCCGGATGCGGGGGGCAGCTGGTTCCTGCCGCGTCAAATGGGGCTGGCCAAGGCGATGGGCGCGGCCTTGTTTGCCGACAAGATCTCGGCCCGTCAGGCGAGCGATTGGGGCATGATCTGGGAAGCGATCCCGGATGCGGAGTTCGAAGCCCATTGGAAAGCGCGCGCCACCTATCTGGCCACCGGCCCCTCAATGGCCTTTGGCGCCATCAAGCAGGCGCTGCGTCAGTCGACGGGCAACAGCCTGCCGGATCAGTTGTCGCTGGAGGCGCATCTGCAAGGGGAGCTGGGCCGTAGTCGTGACTTTATGGAAGGCGTCACCGCTTTTGTTGAAAAGCGCAAGCCGGATTTCGAAGGGCGCTGACAGCGCGCATCGTTGCAGGCCACTAAAAAAGCCGCTCCAACCGGAGCGGCTTTTGTCATTCCAAGCACATATGGTGCCCGTGCGATCAGGCCGCCGTGCTCTGACGCAGGATCAGGTGGCTTTCGGGATCAAAACCGTCACCGACATTCTCAAGATAGGCCACGACCTCGCCATTGGCGGTGACTTCCACATCGGTGGTGCCATCGGAGTTGAGCACGGTGTCATGTGCCAATTCGGGCGCGACATCGCCCGCGTAGCGATAGAGCATCACGTCTTCATCCACGTTGAAGTCGTTGATGGTCGCGCGGTCTCCGGCCTCCAGCCAGTAGCCAACCTCGAAGCGGTCATCCCCGTCGCCGCCGGTCAGTTCGTCACCGGCACCACCAATCAACCGATCATCGCCGTCGCCGCCAATCAGCACATCGCGGTTTCCATCATCCACGATGCGATAGCTTTGATCGCCGACGGTATTGACGCGCTCGCCCTCAAGGAAGTCCTGGCGCAAGGTGATCGGGGAGGAACGGCTGGGGTCAAGCTCAGTTGTGCCGCCATTCAGAAGGTCGTTGCCCGCGCCACCGTCCAGCGTATCGGATCCGATCCCACCATGCAGCCCGTCGCTGCCGTAGCCGCCATTCAGGCTGTCGTCGCCCGCGTCACCCTGCAGGTAATCCTGGCCAAGGCTGCCGTTCATGACATCGTCATCGTCGCCGCCCATCATGACGTCCAGACCGCTGCCGCCGGTCATCCGGTCATTGCCAGCGCCGCCTTCCTGGATGTCAGCGCCGGCACCGCCCGAGATGAAGTCGTCACCGGAGCCACCATACATGTCATCGGTTCCGTCGTTGCCGTAAAGGTCGTCCGACCCTTCGTTGCCCCAAAGCGCATCTGCGCCGGCGTCACCGTTGATTGTATCGTCGCCCGCGCCACCAAAGCCTCTGTCATCGCCGTCACCAAGCGAGATCTGGTCTGAGTCGTCGGTCCCGAACACGAGATCAGTGTCATCCGTACCGAGCAACGCAGTGTTGACGTCCACTTTTTCAACGGGATCATCACCGGTGCCAACGTCGTCGTTGTTTCCATCATCATCGCCGTCAAACGCGACGAAGGCGCCAACAACGGCCAGCGATCCAATCAATGCCATCAGCAACATTGTACTACCTCATGAGTACGATTGAGGCACCAAGCCAAAATCGAAATACGGAATTGAGTCCCTGGTTTGGACCCTCAAATTTACGATCTGTTTACTGCAAAAAACCAAAAAAGGGTCAATTTAATGCTTCATTTAGGAAAACTCAAAGTTTCCGTTTTCACAACAATGGCGGCCGACCTGTTTTTGCGGCGAACATTCTAGGCGCGACCATTTTAGCTGGAACAGGGGGCAGCACAGAAAAACCCCGCCCGGAAAGCCGGACGGGGTCTTGGCAAATCAAAGAAACCGAACTTAGCGGTTTTCGATATCCACGTAATTGCGCGGCGTTTCACCCAGATAGAGCTGACGCGGACGGCCGATCTTGTTCTGAGGGTCGCCGATCATTTCTTTCCACTGGGAGATCCAGCCGACGGTGCGCGACAGCGCAAAGATCGGCGTGAACATGGAGGTCGGGAAGCCCATCGCCTCGAGGATGATACCCGAGTAGAAGTCGACGTTCGGGAACAGCTTCTTCTCAATGAAGTAAGGGTCGTTCAGCGCTGTGCGCTCCAGCTCCTTGGCGACCTGCAGGAGCGGGTTGTCTTCGACACCCAGCAGTTCGAGAACCTCATCGGCGGATTGCTTCAGCACCTTGGCGCGCGGGTCGGTGTTCTTGTAAACGCGGTGACCAAAGCCCATCAGACGGAACGGATCGTTCTTGTCCTTGGCGCGTTCGATATACTCCGGAATATTCTCGACCGAACCAATTTCCTTGAGCATCTCCAGGCAGGCCTGGTTGGCGCCACCGTGTGCAGGACCCCAGAGGCAGGCGATGCCAGCTGCGATACAGGCAAACGGGTTGGCCCCGGACGAGGAGGCCAGACGCACGGTCGAGGTCGATGCGTTCTGCTCGTGGTCCGCATGCAGGGTGAAGATCCGGTCCATGGCACGGGCGAGGATCGGGTCGACATTGTAGTCTTCCGCGGGAACCGAGAAGCACATGTGCAGGAAATTCGCCGCGTAATCCAGATCGTTGCGCGGATACACAAACGGCTGACCGATGGAGTATTTATAGGCCATCGCTGCAATGGTGGGCAGCTTGGCGATCAGGCGAATTGCCGCGACCTCACGCTGCCACGGATCTGCGATGTCGGTGGAGTCGTGGTAGAAGGCGGACATTGCACCAACCACGCCAACCATCGTCGCCATCGGATGCGCATCACGGCGGAAGCCGCGGAAGAAGTTGTGCATCTGCTCGTGGACCATGGTGTGACGGGTCACACGGGTTTCAAAATCCTCAAGCTGGGTCGCGGTCGGCAGCTCACCGTAGAGTAGCAGGTAGCAGACCTCCAGGTAGTGGGATTTCCCCGCCAGCTGGTCGATCGGATAGCCACGATGCAGCAGCACGCCTTCGTTGCCGTCGATATAGGTGATGGTGCTGTCACAGCTCGCCGTGGAGGTGAAGCCCGGGTCATAGGTGAAGACGCCCGCCTGAGCGTAGAGTTTGCGGATGTCCAGAACATCGGGCCCCGCCGTCGGCGAGAAGATGGGAAGCTCGTAAGTCTCACCATTCAGGCTGAGCTGGGCAGTTTTCTGTGTGTCGGTCATAGATGTCCCTTCCTGTTACAGGCGCAGAGAGGGCGGGTGGCCCGTCCCGCGCAGCGGGGCGCCCGCACCGATTATAGTGCAGGCGAAGTCCTATCCGAACGGGCTTACCCAGATCTTAACGTCAGATCCCAGCGGGCAATCAGCCTGTTACGTCCTTGAGCCGGGCCAGAGTTTCATCCCGGCCCAGGCAAATCATCATATCGAAGACCGAAGGCGTTACCGCGCGGCCTGCAAGCACAGCCCGAAGGGGGCCAGCCAATTTGCCAAACTTCGTATCTTTGGCCGCGGCAAATTCATTCAGGGCGGCCTCAAGTTCGTCTCGCGACCAGCTAGCATTTTGCAGATGCGGCGTCAATTCAGTCAGTATACCAAGGGATACAGGATCAAGTGCCTTTTCCGCCTTCGCATCCCGCTCCAATGGGCGTGAAGCAAGCACAAAATGCGCTTTTTCAAGGAGTTCAGGGAAGGTCTTCGCCCGGTCCTTGAGGCAGTGCATGGCAGCTTCGAGCCCGCGTGACTGTACGTCACTCAGAGCGGGCTGATCGGCAGCCGCAAGATAGGCTTCGATTTCCTGCCGCAACGCAGCATCATCAGCAATTGCAATATGTTGGCCGCAAAGGCTCTCCAATTTCTTGGTGTCAAATCGGGCCGGGCTTTTGCCGATTCCGCCGAGGTCAAACCACTCTTTGGCCTGTGCATCGGTAAAGAACTCGTCATCCCCATGGGACCAACCAAGACGCGCCAGGTAGTTGCGCATGCCCGCCGCCGGGTAGCCCATCGCCTGGTATTCCTGCGCCCCGAGTGCCCCGTGACGCTTCGACAATTTTTTACCATCCGGTCCATGAATGAGCGGAATATGTGCCCAGACCGGCACGTCCCACCCCATCGCCTGATAGATCATCATCTGGCGCGCCGCATTATTGAGATGATCGTCACCCCGGATCACATGGGTCACGCCCATGTCGTGATCGTCCACAACCACCGCCAGCATATAGACAGGCGAGCCATCGGAGCGCAGCAGGATCATGTCGTCCAGTTGCGTATTTTTGATGGTCACATCGCCCTGCACCTCATCCCGGATCACGGTGTCGCCATCACGCGGTGCCTTGATGCGGATGACATAGGGCGCGTCAGGATGCTCAGACGCGGGCGTATCACGCCACGGGGACTGAAACAGGGTCGATTTGCCTTCGGCCTTTGCGGCATCGCGGAAGGCGGCGATTTCTTCCTGCGTGGAGAAACACTTGTAGGCCTTGCCCTCGGTCAGCAGTTGATTGGCCACCTCCGCGTGGCGCGCTGCACCCTCAAACTGGCTCACCACTTCGCCGTCGTGATCCAGGCCCAGCCAAGCCATGCCCTGCAGAATGGCGGCGGTGGCTTCGGGTGTGGAGCGTGCCCGGTCGGTGTCTTCGATCCGCAGCAGGAACTTGCCGCCACGGCCCCGGGCATAGAGCCAGTTGAACAGCGCGGTGCGCGCGCCGCCGATGTGCAGAAAGCCGGTGGGAGAGGGGGCGAAGCGGGTGACGACCGGTTGGGACATGTGGGGCATTTACCTTTTGGAAACCTTGGAGGGCCTACGTTTGTCGCCTGTGTACCGAGCCAGAAGGCAGGGAGCAAGCGTGCGCATCCTGAGCGCCCTAGATGCAGTGTTGCAGGCCCAGAGGGGGCATTTGTTCCCTTGGGTTCCGGTGTTCTTTGGTCTTGGCATTGGCCTGTATTTTATCGCCCCGGCAGAACCTGATTTTCGACAGTATGGCATTGTTCTTCTCGGGTGTGGCCTGCTCATATGGCCAGCGCGGCGGGGCGACGGTTTTGGTTTGCTGGCTGCCGCCTTGATCCTGGTGGGGCTTGGGTTCAGCTACATGGGCGAACGGGCGCATCAGATTGGCGCGCCGGTTCTGACGTTTCGATACTATGGCGCGGTTGAGGGTCAGGTCGTCGCGGTGGATCGCTCCGCCTCCGATGCGGTGCGGATCACGCTGCGACATGTGCGGCTGGATGATGTCTCTCCGGCACGTACCCCGGCGCGGGTCCGGGTCTCCCTGATGCAAGGCACGGCGCCGGCGCCCGGGGACTGGGTCATGACAACGGCGCATCTATCCCCGCCGCAAGGGCCAGCGGAACCCGGTGGGTTTGATTTTCGTCGCCATGCCTGGTTTCTGCAGCTCGGCGCTGTCGGATATACTCGCGTGCCGGTGCTGCGCACGCAGAGGCCGGAGGCGTTACCCATCGCAACGCTGCGCACACAGGTGTCTGAGTGGGTGCGCAGTGCCATGCCCGACCGGACCGGCGGTGTCGGTGCGGCGCTGATCACTGGTGATCGAGCCCATGTGCCGCGTGCTGTCACGGATGCGTTGCGCGCCAGCAATCTGGCGCATCTGCTCGCAATATCCGGCCTTCATATGGGACTGTTCGCCGGGGTGATCTTTGCCAGTCTGCGCCGCGCTTTTGCATTGTCGCCGATCATCGCACTCCGTTGGCCAATCAAGAAAATCGCAGCTCTTTTTGCGTTGGTGGCGAGTTTTGGCTATTTGCTGCTGTCTGGCGCGAATATCGCGACCGAGCGGGCCTTTCTCATGGTCGCCGTCATGTTGGTCGCAGTGGTACTGGACCGCCGCGCCATTTCGGTACGGGCGGTGGCACTGGCAGCGATTCTGGTGCTCTTGCGTCGACCGGAGAGTCTGCTGAGCGCCGGGTTTCAGATGAGTTTCTCAGCAACCTTGGCGCTTGTCGTGGTGTTCAGGGGAGTGCAACCGCTCTTTGCGGCGCGACGCGGCGGCTCATGGACGACCTTATGGCGCTGGTGTGCGGGGTTGGTGCTGTCCTCGCTTGTTGCGGGACTGGCAACTGCGCCCTTTGGCGCGGCGCATTTCAACATGGTCTCGCACTATGGCTTGATTGCGAATTTGGCAGCGGTGCCGTTCATGGGCGCAGTGGTGGTGCCCGGCGCGGTTCTTGCAATCTGCCTCGCGCCCATCGGGGCAAGCGGCGTTGGGTTCTGGATCATGTCGCAAGGGATCGGCTGGATCCTCACCGTGGCCGAAACAGTCGCACGATGGCCGGGGGCACGCGGCTATGTTGTGGCGCCGGATGACTGGATCCTTCCGGTTCTGATCTCAGGCGCATTGCTGGTCCTGCTGTGGCAAGGACGGCTTCGCTGGCTGGGCGTGGTGCCAGTCTGCATTGCGCTGCTGGCCTGGCCGCAGTCGCAACGCCCGCAGGTGCTGATCGCTGCGGATGGCGGCCTGATCGGAGTGATGACACAGGACGGCCGCGCCCTGTCGCGTGCGCGCGGCAAGAGCTTTGTCGCCGGGATATGGCTGGAGAATGATGGCGATGGCGTCGATCAGGAACGCGCCTTTGCGCGCGGGCAGGGTGACAGCTCCGCGCGCGTTCAGACATTTGAGTGGCAGGGGCGGCGGTTTATCCATGTGATCGGCAAGACAGGGTTGGCTCAGCTAAAGGCGACCTGTCTACGAGAGGAAGTCATCGTGCTGACAGTTGCGGCTGATCGGCCCGAAGGTGGCTGCGACTGGCTCACTCCGGCCCAGCTACGCGCGAGCGGCAGTATTGCCTATTTCGACGGCGGGAAAATGATTGCCGCGCATCAACAATCGCCACGTCTGTGGTCGCCGCATCGGACTAAGTGAGAGGACATGCCGAACCAAAGGGGCCCGCAACGCAAAAAGGCCCCGATCAAATCGGAGCCATTGCTTGCCTAAGACCGCACAGTACAAGCGGCCCGAGATACTCAGTAAGTGCGGATCAGTCCAACGAGACGCCCCTGCACCTTCACCTGATCTTCAGCATAGGTTTGCGTTGGGTAAGCGGGGTTGGCTGCCTGAAGCTCGATCATGCGACCACTACGCACGTAGCGTTTCAGCGTGGCTTCATGCCCTTCGACAAGCGCCACAACGATATCGCCGTTATCGGCCGCTGCGGTTTCATGAATAACCACCACGTCACCGTCATTGATGCCCGCATCAATCATCGAATCGCCACGCACTTCGAGTGCAAAATGCTCGCCCGAGCTGGACAGCATCCCGTTGGGGACCGCCACATGCGCGGAGGCTTGGCTGATCGCCTCGATCGGTACCCCGGCAGCGATACGGCCCATGACCGCGAGCTCGGTGGCGCCGGTATTCGGGGCGGGTTTCAACTCCGGTTCTGGCGCAGAGTCCGACCTGCCGCCAGAGATCACTTGCGGTGCAAAACTGTCCTGACCGCCGCCAAGACTGTCGGGCAAGCGGATCACCTCAATCGCGCGGGCACGGTGGGCAAGGCGGCGAATAAAGCCGCGTTCCTCCAGCGCCGTGATCAGGCGGTGGATACCGGACTTGGAGCGCAAATCCAGCGCTACTTTCATTTCATCAAAGCTTGGCGGGACGCCGTCCTTTTGCAGACGCTTATGAATGAACTCCAAAAGCTGAAGCTGTTTTTTCGTCAGCATGGCTGGCCTCTCTGCACGATACCTTTAGTCATGTTCTATTCATGTTCTCGTTTTGTGTCAACGGGTCGGATCATAAGGGGAACATAAAAAGCCCTGGCAAGTCGTGCCGCCAACAGGATTTTCGCGGGAGTGCTCCCTTAGAGGGGCAGGTATTCCACTTGGTCCGCGATGTTGCGCGCGGGGTCATGAGGCGGGCGCACGATCAGTGCGTCGGCCTGCGCCAGAACCGACAAGAGCGAACTGTCCTGGCTGTCAAAGGCCTGCAATCCCTGATCGGTCCAGGTCGCACGCATATAATGCTGGCGTGGCCCATTGGCGGGGAGTGCCACCGCAAGCGACGCTTGCGCGGGTGCCTCTTCTGCAGTCGACAGGCCGAGCATGGCCTGCAGCATCGATACCACGAAGACCCGACCGCAGATCATCGCCGAGACTGGATTGCCCGGCAGGCCCACCATGGCGCCTGTGCCAAAACGACCGGCCATCAGCGGTTTGCCGGGGCGCATGGCCACCTTGTAGAAAGCGCGCTGCAACCCGAGGCTTTCGGCAACGCCCGCCACCAGATCGTGATCACCCACCGAGGCCCCGCCGATGGTCACCACTAGATCCGCATCCGCCGCAAGACCAAAGGCGGTGCGCAGCGAGGCGTCGGTGTCGCGGGCGATCGGCAGCATGCGGACCTCGGCGCCGTGCTCTTCGAACATCGCCTTCAGGCCGAAGGTATTGGAGACAATGATCTGATCCGGACCGGGAACCTCTCCGGGCATGACCAGCTCATCCCCGGTGGACATCAGTGCCACTACGGGACGGCGGCGCACAGGGACTTCGGCTATGTTCATGGCCGCAAGAAGCGCGATATCCGCAGGGCGCAGGCGGCGCGGGGCGTCGACCGTCTGACCTGCGCGAAAGTCGCGGCCCTGATCGCGGATATTGGCGCTATCGCCCGGATCGTAGCTGATCGTGATGAGGTCGCCCTTGCGTACTACATCCTCTTGAATGACCACAAAATCGGCGCCGTCCGGCACCGGCGCGCCGGTAAAGATCCGCACCGCTTGCCCAGCACCGACACTGCCCTCAAAACCATGCCCGGCCGCAGCCTCGCCAATGACCTTGAACATCGCGTGAAGCTCAACTTCGGCGGCGTTCACGGCATAGCCATCCATGGCGGAGGCATCAAAGGGCGGCTGATCACGACGGGCAGTGACAGGCTCTGCCAGCACCCGGCCCGCCGCCTGCGCCAATGGAATAGTTTCAACCTCGACGGGAGAGACCAGATCAAGCAGGGCGGCGCGGGCCTCGGCGACGGAGATCATGATCAGGCCTCGTAGCGGCCGGACTTGCCGCCGTCCTTCAGCAGCACGCGGATGCCGCCGATTTCCATGGCCTTGTCCACCGCCTTGGCCATGTCATAGACCGTGAGGCAAGCGGTGGAGACCGCTGTCAGCGCCTCCATCTCGACGCCGGTCTGGCCGGTGGTCTTGACCGTGCCTTCGACACGTACACCGGGCAGATCAGGGTCGAGCGTCAACTCGACCGTGACTTTGGTGATGGGCAGCGGATGGCATAGCGGGATCAGCTCGGAGGTCTTCTTGGCACCCATGATGCCAGCGAGCCGCGCAACCGACAAGACATCGCCCTTCTTGGCGCGCCCTTCCGTAATGATATCAAATGTCTCGCGCGCCATCTTGATGTGACCCTCGGCCACGGCAATGCGTGCGGTCACATCCTTGTCGGAGACATCCACCATATGGGCGTCGCCCTTCTGGTCAAAATGTGTGAGCGACATGGGCAGGCCTCCTCAGACGCCGGGAACAAGCGGGTTGGCGAGCAGCGCTCGGGTGGCGGCGGTCACATCGTCCTGACGCATCAGGCTCTCGCCAATCAGGAAACTGCGCGCACCATAGCGGGCCATATCTGAGAGATCCTCGGGCGTGTTCAGACCGCTCTCGCAGACGATCGCCCGCTCTGGCGGAACCAGACGCGACAGGTGGCGGGTGGTGTCCAGCGAGGTCTCAAAGGTGTTGAGATTGCGGTTGTTGATGCCCATCAGCCGTGATTTCAAATGGCTGGCACGGTTCAACTCGTCCTCGTTATGGACTTCCAGCAGCACATCCATGTCCCATTCGATGGCACAGGCTTCCAGCTCTGCGGCCTGCTCGTCCGAGACGGATGCGAGAATGATCAGGATGCAATCGGCACCAAGCGCGCGGGCCTCGGCGACCTGATAGGTGTCATACATGAAATCCTTGCGCAGGCAGGGAAGATCACAGGCGGCGCGGGCCTCGACAAGGAATTCCTTGGCACCCTGAAAACTCGGCGTGTCGGTGAGCACAGACAGACAGGTGGCACCGCCATCGGCATAGGCCTGCGCAAGGGTGGCAGGGTCGAAATCAGCGCGGATCAAACCCTTGGAAGGGCTGGCTTTTTTGATCTCGGCAATCAGACCGTAGCCCTCGTGTGTGGCCTGCTGCAGACGGTCGGCAAAGCCGCGCACGGGATCGGCTGCACGCGCCTCTGCCTCGACCTCCGCAAGCGGTTTGGCCGCCTTGTCGGCGGCGATCTCTTCGAGCTTATAGGCTTTGATCTTGTCCAGAATGGTCTCAGTCATCAGCGGGGCTCCCTGAATAGGTCCGTGGGGCTGTCCACGAGATGGGCGGCTCGCCGCGGGCGGAGAGCCAGTCATTGATCCGTGTAAACGGACGCGATCCAAAAAAGCCGCGCCGCGCCGACAGGGGCGAAGGATGGGCCGTCTTCAGGATCAGGTGATCGCCGGGACGGATGTGTTTTTCAAGCGCCTGCGCCTGGTTGCCCCAGAGGACATAGGCCGTCGGGCGGCGAGAGCTATGATCGAGCACCTGATGCGCAAGCGCCTGCCAGCCCAGTTTTTTATGGCCATTGGCATCACCCGCAGGCACCGACAGCACCGTATTGAGCAGGAGCACGCCTTGTTCAGCCCATGGGCGCAGATCGCCGGTTTCAGGGCTGCTGCCGATGTCGTCGCGCATCTCCTGAAAAATATTGCGCAGGGATCGGGGTAGGGGTGTCACATCCGGTTCAACCGAGAATGACAGCCCATGGGCGTGCCCCGGTGTGGGATAGGGGTCCTGGCCGAGGATTACCACGCGGGTGGCTTCTGGCGAGGTCAGATCCAGCGCCGCAAAGCGCTGGTGTGCTGGCGGTAGGATCTCACGCGCCTCAGCTGCGAGCTTTGCTTCGATATCAGGCCAGTGTGTGTCAAAGAACGGCAGGTCCGCCCAGCCCCCGACGGCGGGTCGGGGGTCTGTGTGGAGGTCTCGCGCGGCCATTAGCTGGCCTCCGAGGTGATCCGTGCAACCGCCGTGACCTTACCAAGGGCCGCACCGCTGTCGATGCTTTCGGCGGCGCGCTCGGCCCCTTCCTTGAGCGAGGACACGGTGCCCGCCACCACCTGTGCGGCAGCGGAGTTCAACAGCACGGCGTCGCGATAGGCGGAGGGTTCGCCGTTCAAAAGCGCGCGAAACGCCTCGGCATTCTCAGCAGGGGTGCCGCCCACGATCGCCTCGAAGGGATGTTCGGGCAGGCCGGCTTCTTCCGGGTGGACCTCGAATTCGGAAATGCTGCCGTCTTCATTGAGGCCTGCAACCCAGCTGACGCCGGTGATGGTCAGCTCGTCGGTGCCGTCAGACCCATGCACCAGCCATGCCTTCTCCGAACCGAGCTGTTGCAGGGTTTCTGCCATCGGGCGGATCAGGTCGCGGGTGAACGCCCCCGTCAGTTGGCGTTTGACATCCGCCGGATTGGTCAGGGGGCCGAGAATGTTGAAGATCGTCCGTGTGCCGAGCTCTTGGCGGGTGGGCATCACATGGGCAATCGCCGGGTGATGCATCGGCGCCATCATGAAGCAGATGCCCGCTTCTTTCAGTGATTTTTCAACCACTTTCGGGCCGACCATGACCTGAATGCCCATCTCGGTCAGCGCATCTGCCGCACCGGATTTGGACGACAGGTTGCGATTGCCGTGTTTGGCCACAGGCACGCCCGTGCCCGCCACCACGAAGGCCGTCGCGGTCGAGATATTGAGCGTGCCCTTGCCATCACCGCCGGTGCCGACAATGTCCATCGACCCTGCAGGCGCGGTGACCTTGTTGCATTTGGCGCGCATCACGGCGGCAGCGGCGGCATATTCATCCACTGTCTCGCCCCGGGTGCGCAGGGCCATCAGAAGGCCGCCGATCTGGCTTGGCGTGGCCTCGCCATTGAACAGCGCGGCAAAGGCGGTTTCGGCTTCGGTACGGGTCAGGGCGCGATCTGCGGCCAGACCGATCAGAGGTTTCAGCGCATCACTCATGCCGGGACCTTCATCTCATTCAGGAAGTTCTGCAGGAGCGCATGCCCATGCTCGGAGGCGATGGATTCCGGGTGGAACTGAACGCCGTGGATGGGCAGCTCTTTGTGCTGCAGGCCCATGATGGTGCCGTCTTCCAGCTCTGCGGTGATCTCCAGACACTCCGGAAAGCTCTCGCGCTCCACCACCAGCGAGTGATAGCGGGTGGCATCGAACGGCGAAGGCAGCCCCTTGAAGAGGCCCTTGTCGGTGTGATGCATCTTGCCCATCTTGCCGTGCACGATCTCATGACAACGCACCACCTTGCCGCCAAAGGACTGACCGATGGTCTGATGACCAAGGCAAACGCCCAACAGCGGCGTGCGAGTCTCGGCGGCCGCTTCGGTCAGCGCGAGGCAGATGCCCGCCTGATCGGGATCGCAGGGGCCGGGGCTCAGCAGGATGCCGGCGGGCTTCATCGCCATGGCTTGCTGCACATCCAACGCATCGTTTCGCCAGACCTCGATCTCGGCGCCCAGCTCGCCAAGATAATGCACGAGGTTGTAGGTGAAGGAGTCGTAGTTGTCGATTAGCAGCAACATCTTGGGACGCTCTTTTATGGGTGGCGGGCGGGGGCCGCGCCGCAGTATAGTGTGACGGACCATACATGTTCAGGGATGCGCGGCAGCGTCAAGGGCACATCCGGATTGCCAGGTGGCATGAGGGGCAGATGTTCAGCGTTCAGGCGTCTCACAGAAGGTCAGACCACGGGCACAGGACAGAGGGCGAAACAGGCATGCGAGGATTTCTGGGAGGCGTAAGCGTGGGGGCGCTGGTCGCGGTTGCAGGGGCGGCGGTGTGGTCGTTGTCGAGACCATTGCCGCAGGTGGTGCATGTCTCGGATCAGACACCGGAAACGATCCTTGCCAAACGGGTCGAACCCACGCCGCCACAGGACACCCCCGGCAGTGATGCGGATCTGGTCGAGACCGCGCCCGAGGCGCCGGCTCAGGATGCGGGCCTGCTCGATGATGCGCCGGACCAGATCGACACGCAGTCCGCAGCGCGCCCCGAGGTGACGGTTCCAGATGAGGACGCGGCACAGATCAGCCCTGATGAGGGCGCCGGGACAACGCCGGATGTTCAGGTCGCATCTGATGCATCCGTGGAGACCACGCCCGGTGGCGATGGGCTGGATACGCCGACGGCGGATGTGTCGCCCGATGTGGTCGAGGACAGCGCGCAGCCACCCGCCCCAACACCCACTGAGGAGCCCGTGCTTGCGGCTCCCGATGTGGAGCTTGATGTTCCTGCTGTGGACGGCGCCTCCGGCAACAGTGAGGCACCGCTTCAGCTTGACGAGGCAGCGATCCAGCCGCCCACGATCAACGCGGCACCAGAAATCACCGCGCCGCCCAGCGTGATGACACCGCAGCCAACGCCCACACCGCAGGTCGGCAGCGACGAGAATGCGTCCGACGACGAAGACCTCGACCTCAGCATTTCAGAGCTGCCGCAGGCCGGAACCGACACAGCCGAGGACGAAGGCCCCAGCATTGGCACCCGCGTCCTGCCGCTGACCGAGCGGGACGCGGCGCAGGAAACTGCAACGGCTGATCAGGAGCCGCCGTTCCGGCGCAATGCGGAACCGGCTGATCCCGCACCGGGATTGCCGCTGATGTCCATCATTCTGATTGAGGAAGAGGGCGCAGTGGGGGCCGAGGCCTTAGAGGCCTTTCCCTATCCGCTGACATTTGCCATCGATCCCAGCGATCCGCAGGCCGAGGAGCGCATGGCCGCCCGGCGCGCCGCAGGGTTTGAGGTGCTTGTATTGGCGGATCTGTCCCGTGATGCGACTCCGCAGGACGCCGAAGTTGCCCTGCCGGTCTGGTTTGATCGCCTGCCTGAAGTGGTCGGTGTGCTGGAAGGCAACGACGGCGGGGTGCAGGGCAACCGGCCACTTGCCGATCAGGTGGCCACCATCGCCGCCGATCTCGGCTATGGGTTGGTGCTGCAGGACAACGGTCTGAACACGGTGCAGAAGATGGCGCTGCGCGATGGGAACCCTGCCGGTGTGGTGTTCCGCGACTTTGACGGCGCAGGGCAGGATCCGCGCGCCATGCGCAGGTTCCTCGATCAGGCCGCGTTTCGGTCCGGACAGGAAGGCGCGGTGATCATGCTGGGCCGACTGAAACCCGACACTATCTCTGCTCTGTTGATCTGGGGGCTGCAGGACCGCGCCAGCAGGGTGGAGCTGGTGCCCGTGTCCACCAGCCTGAAACGCCTTCTGGACCCGATCTCGCAGTAATCAGCACCTGCTATTCATGATAAAACAAAAAACGCTCCGCGGAGATTTCCGGGAGCGTTTTTTTGTCTGGAATGTCTAATCAGATCAACGATTTCCGTTGCCGGTGAAGCGTGCCGCATCCGCGGCCGCGCGCCGGATCGCATTGGATTTATGCACGGTCTCCATATACTCAGATTCCGGGTCGCTGTCGTAGACCACGCCGCCGCCTGCCTGAATATAAAGCTTCTGATCCTGCACGATCGCAGTGCGCAGGGCGATACACATATCCATGTCGCCCCCGGCACTGAAATAGCCGACACCGCCGCCATATATGCCGCGCTTTTCCGGTTCCAGCTCGTCGATGATCTCCATTGCGCGCACCTTGGGCGCACCAGAGACGGTGCCCGCTGGCATGCCGGCGAAAAACGCATCCAGCACGTCTTTGTCCTCGTGCAGCTCGCCGACAACATTGGAGACGATATGCATCACATGGCTGTAACGCTCGATGATGAACTCTTCGGTGGGGCGCACTGTGCCGATCTTGGCGACGCGGCCCACGTCATTGCGGCCCAGATCCAGGAGCATCAGATGCTCGGCCAGCTCTTTCTTGTCAGCCAGCAGATCCTGTTCCAGCGCCTTGTCTTCTTCTGGGGTGGCTCCGCGCGGACGGGTCCCTGCGATGGGGCGAATGGTGACCTCATCGCCAAAGACCCGCACGAGGATCTCTGGGCTGGCGCCGATCACCTGGAAACCGCCGAAATTGAAGTAGAACATGAACGGCGAGGGGTTGGTGCGCCGGAGCGAGCGATAAAGCGCAAAGGGTGGCTGCGGGAAATCCTGCGTCCAGCGCTGCGCGGGCACCACCTGAAAGATGTCCCCGGCGCGGATGTAATCCTTGGCCTTCTCCACGGCGGCCATATAGCCGTCCTTGGTGAAATTCGACACCGGCGGGCCGACCTCCAGCGCCTCGCCCAGATCGCGGGTTTCGGCGGGCATGGCGCGTTCCAGATCGCGCACCGCATCCATTACCCGTTCGGCGGCCTGCGCATAGGCTGCGCGCGCCGATTGCCCGTCGCTGACCCATGCGGGAGAGACCACCGTGACCTCGCCCTTGACCCCGTCCAGAACTGCCACCGCAGAGGGGCGGATCATCACCGCATCCGGCAGGCCAAGCGGGTCGGGATTCACATTGGGCAGATGCTCCACATGACGGATCATGTCATAGCCCAGATAGCCGAACAGCCCTGCGGCTGCCTGCGGCAGATCATCCGGCAGGTCGATCCGGCTTTCGGCCAGAAGCGCGCGCAAAGTGTCGAGCGGATTGCCCGTCAGGGGTTCAAACCCCTCCGGGTCAAACCGGGCCGCCCGGTTCAGCTCTGCCTGTTCGCCCCGCGCACGCCAGATCAGGTCCGGCTTCATGCCGATGATGGAATAGCGCCCGCGCACCTCGCCGCCGGTCACCGATTCCAGCATGAAGGCATCCTTCTGCGCGCCGGTGAGTTTCAGCATCAGAGACACGGGCGTATCCAGATCGGCTGCAAGCCGCGTGTAGACCACCTGGTTTTCGCCCGCCTCATAGGCTTTGGCGAATGTGTCGAAGTCGGGGATCAGAGCCATGAGAGCATGCGCCTCGAACTTAGGAGTTACTGGAAAGTGGCGTGAACTGCATTCACCGCCTGTTGGTTGACCTGCGGACGTGCGCGGGTCTGAACCGCCTGCATGTAGATCTGGAAGATCTCGTTCGACAGGGACTGATCGAGCTGTTCGCTCAGCGCCTGTGTCAGGAACTGCATGTCGTCGCTGTCGTCCGGCGGCAGCATGTCGTCGAGGCGCACAACAACCGTACCCTCCGCATCGGACACCACGCGGACTTCGCCAACTTCCATTTCAAAGACCTCGTTCATCAGGTCAACCGGGGTCTGGTCGAGATAGGCAGTCCGTGTCAGGCCGGTTTGCTCGGTGACGTCGCGATCTTCCGGGAACTGGCCGTCATTGGCTTCGATCACAGCTTTCAGCTCATCTGCTTGTGCCTTCAGCGCCTTGGCAACACGGTCTGCCTTGAACGCCTCGGTCACCGCTGGACGGGCACTGTCGAACGGTTCGGGACGCGGCTCCAACACCTCGTCAAGGCGCAGCGCAAAGACACTGCCGTCGTCGAGGTAATCAACAGTCGGAAAATCCTCGACGCTGACCGCCTCGGCCGCAGTGCGGAAGGTGTCATAGGCGGCAATGCCATCGGTGGTATCGGCGGTCCAGTCGATGCGACCCACGGCAAGACCGTTCTCTTCCGCGGCCAGTTCTTCGAGCGTGGCACCGCTGGCCAGAAGATCGTCAATTCCTTCGGCGCGCGACTCGATCACCCGGCGGGCACGGTCAAGCGCCAGCTCTTCGCGCAGAGCGGGCAGTGCGTCCTCAAAACTGGTGAAGCTTGCTTCCAGCAGGCCGTTCACACGGTAGAGCGCGGGGCCAAGATCGGAGGGCAGTGGCCCGGCCACGTCGCCCATCTCAACCGCGAACACCGCTTCGCCGGCGACACCAAGGTCGTCCTGTGCCACGTCGCCCATGTCGATGTCGGACAGGCTCAGGCCGCGGTCCTGTACCAGTGTCTCAAAGGTGGTTCCGCCAACGTCCAGCTGCGCTTTGGCCGTGTCTGCGGCGTCCTGATCGGCAAAGACCAGACGCTCAACCAGGCGACGCTCCGGGACATTGAACTCTGCGTCGCGTTCCTCATAAAGCGCGCGCAGGGCGGTCTCGTCCACTTCGACCTCGTCGACCAGAGCATCGGGGCGCAGGGCCACATAGGTGATGACTTTGGTCTCGGGCAGGGTGAAGGCGTCGGTGTTGGCCTCGTAATAGGCACGCAGCTCTTCCTCGGTCGGTTCGACCGCCGTCAGGACCGCATCCTCTGCCGAAAGCCGCACATAGGCAAAGCTGCGGCGCGCTCCGATATAATCGGTCAGCGTTTCGCCCAGTGCCGCAGGCATGCGCGTGCCGCCGACGATGGCCCCTTGCAGCAACGTACGGGCGGTCTCGGCACGCATGTCCTCTTCAAACTCGGGTTCGGAGAGGCCGGCGTTTTCAAGCGCAAAGCGATAGTTGTCACGGCTGAACGCACCGTCAGAACCCTGGAACGCCTGAATTTGGGTGATTTCCTTCAGCAAGGTCTCATCCCCGACGGAAATCCCGAGCGTTTGCATCTCGTTGTCCAAAGCGGCGGATGTGACAAGGCCAGAAAGCACACCGCGATCCACGCCCATGGAAATCAGCTGCGACAGCGGTACCGATTGGCCGGACTGAGCCTGAATGGCGCGTTGTTCCTGCTGCAGCGCACGGGCGTAGTCGTCAACGCTGACGTCGGTCTCGCCCACGGTGGCCAGCGTGCGCGTGGTGCCGGACACGTTGATCGCGCCAAAGCCGGCAAGCCCCACGAACAACAGACCCATGAGGATCCAAACGAAGGTCTTGGAAAGGTGTTTCATGCCTGCGGCCCTTTATGTCGTCTTTTGGTGGCGCGCCGCAGCGTTGAAGCCGGGCGGCCAAATTGCGCCGACTGGGTCGGCGGTCTCCTGTTGCTGCCCTGAATACGCGTCTGCCCCGGCAGGGGCAAGCATAGAGGGCAACGTGCACATGGGGATGCACGGGGATGTCAGTCCGCGTCTGTCATCCGTCGAAATTAGCGAGGCGCGAGATCATGTCCGCAATGCCTGCACGGTCGACATTTGCAAAGGCAATGCGGAACTGGCGGTGGCCTTCGGGCGCCTCGGTGGGGGTGAACATGGTGCCGGGGAGCAGCAGCATCCCGGCCTCGCGCAGAAGCCTCTGCGCAAGAACATCGGAACTCTCCTCATAGGGATGCGCCACATAGGCGAAATAGGCGCCAAGGCCGAGAAGTTGCCAGCCCTTCGCCGCCAGAGGGGCAAAGCCGTCCTGAATTGCGGCGCGACGATCCAGGATTTCGGCTCGCTCCCCCGCCAGCCACTGGCCCAGATTCTCGATGCCCCATTTTGCCCCGATCTGCCCCAGCTGTGCCGGGCAGATGGTGACGGTGTCGAGGAATTTCTCCATTTCGGACAGGCGATCAGGACCGGCGGCGATGGCGCCAACGCGATGCCCCGTGAGGCGATACGCCTTGGAGAAGGAATAGAGGTGGACAAGGGTGTCCTGCCAGTCCTCGCGCTGCAACAGACGATGCGGTGCGCCGCTGCGACTGTCGAAATCGCGATAGGTTTCATCAACGATCAGGGTCAGCCCATGACGCTGCGCGAGGTCAAAGAACGCAGCCAATAGCGCTGCCGGATATTCAACGCCGCAGGGGTTGTTTGGAGTGACCAAGGCGATGGCGCGGGTGCGATCCGTTATCAGCGCCTCCGCCTGTGCGACCTCCGGCAGCATCCCCTCGCCGACAGGCAAGGGCAGGGTCGTGACCCCCTGCATGTCCAGCCACATCTTGTGATTGAAGTACCACGGCGTCGGCAGAATCACCGCATCCCCCTCGGCACAGAGGCTCTGGATCGTGGCGGCAAAGGCCTGATTGCAGCCTGAGGTGATGGCGATATTGGATGGGGCAATCGGAGCGTCGTAGTGACGGCTCATCTGATCCGCCAGCGCCGCGCGCAGATCCTCATTCCCAAGCACCGGACCGTATAGATGCGCACTGGTCTGGTTCAGAACAGCCTCTGCCATCGCCTGTCGCAGCCCCTCAGGCGGTGCGTCTGCAGGGGCGGCCTGACTGAGGTTCAACAAGGGCTGATCGTCAGGAAAGGTCACACCCGCGAGCCACCGGCGCGATTCCACGATCGGAGAGACGAAGGTGGCTTGGGTTCGGGCGGTCTTCATCGGCAGCTTCCTGTGTTGGTCATGGCGTCGAGGCGCAGGCGGCATTAGGGCGATTTCAACTCCCGGACGCAAGAGGTTGAAAGCAGACGCAGAACAGAAAAAAGGCGCACCGGGCAGGGCGCGCCTTTTGAAACTTTCAACCTAATCGCGCGGATCAGTCGGTGCCGCGATAGGGTTCGACATATTGCAGCGCCATGTCCCACGGAAAGAAAATCCATGTGTCCTGGCTGACGCCGGTGATGAACGTGTCCACCTGCGGCTCACCCTGAGGTTTGGCGTAGACAGTCGCCAGATGGGCCTTCGGATAGAGGTCACGCACCAGTTCGAGCGTTTTGCCGGAATCGACAAGATCATCGACAATCAGAATTCCGGTGCCGTCGCCCATCATGTCGGCATCCGGGCTTTTCAGCACTTCGGCCTCGCGCCGCTGATCGGCCTTGCCGCCGCCAGAGTGATAGGATTTCACACTGATTGTATCGACAGTGCGAATGTCCAGCTCACGCGCGACGATCATTGCGGGGGCCATGCCGCCCCGGGTGATCGCCACAACGGCGCGCCAGTGACCCTCGTCGGGCCCGAGCCCGTCCAGACGCCACGCCAGCGCGCGGCTGTCGCGATGGATCTGGTCCCATGAGATGTGAAACCCCTTCTCATGGGGCAGGCGGTTCGGGTCCTTGGTGGTCATCTGGGATTAGCCTTTCTCGATATCCGGTGCGTCCACGGCCTTCATGCCGACCACGTGATAGCCCGCATCCACGTGCAGGTTCTCGCCAGTCACGCCAGAGGCCAGATCCGACAGAAGATAAAGCGCGGATTTACCCACGTCATCAGTGGTCACGTTGCGACGCAGGGGCGAATTGTACTCGTTCCACTTCATGATGTAGCGGAAATCACCAATGCCGGAGGCCGCCAGTGTCTTGATCGGGCCGGCAGAGATCGCGTTGACGCGGATGCCGTCCTTGCCCAGATCCTCCGCCAGGTATTTGACCGATGCCTCCAGCGCCGCCTTGGCCACGCCCATCACATTATAATGTGGCATCACCTGTTCGGCGCCATAGTATGTCAGCGTCAGCATGGAGCCACCCGCATCCATCATCTTCTCCGCGCGCTTGGCAACGGCGGTGAAGGAATAAACCGAGATATCCATGGTCATCTGGAAGTTCGCGCGGCTGGTGTCGACATAGCGGCCGCGCAGCTCGCTCTTGTCCGAAAAGCCGATCGCGTGGACGATGAAATCCAGCTTGCCCCATTTTTCCTCAAGCGCGGCGAACAGCGCATCGATCGAGGCTTCGTCGCCAACATCGCAGGGCAGCACGATATCGCTGCCCAGTTGCTCCGCGAGCGGGCCGACACGCTTCTTGAGCGCATCCCCCTGGTAGGAGAACGCAAGCTCCGCCCCGGCCTCGGCGCAGGCTTTTGCAATGCCCCACGCGATGGATTTATCATTGGCCAGGCCCATAATCAGGCCACGTTTTCCGGCCATCAGTTGACTAGACATGCAGGTTCTCCGCCTGTGATCAGTATAATAGAATGTCCTTTAGCCCGCTGCGACACTTGCATCAAGGGTGTACACCGATGCCCAGTCTTTCAATCGGGCACAAAGGTCACTAAGGTCTGCCTCAACAAGCAAGGACAAGGTACAGAATGTCGGACCGAGAAGGACTGTTCGCGGGAGATGACCCGTTCGAAATCGCGCGCCAGTGGCTGACGGAAGCTGAGGCCACGGAACCCAATGACCCCAATGCCATCGCGCTGGCGACCGTGGATGCCTCCGGCATGCCCAATAGCCGCATGGTATTGCTGAAGGAAATTGAAAACGCCGCCTTCGTTTTCTATACCAACTACGAGAGCGCAAAGGCCCAGGAACTTGACGCCAGCGGCACGGCATCCTTCGTGATGCATTGGAAATCGCTGCGCCGGCAAATCCGGGTCCGCGGCCATATCGAGCGCGAAGACGGACCGCAGGCGGATGCCTATTTCGAATCCCGCTCCCTGAAGAGCCGTCTTGGGGCCTGGGCCTCCCAGCAATCCCGGCCTCTGTCGTCCAGAAATGCACTGCTGGCCGAGGTCGCCAAGGTGACAGCGACCAAGGGCACGAATCCCAAACGTCCCCATTTCTGGGGAGGGTACCGCCTGATGCCGATCGAGATCGAATTCTGGGCAGATGGTGCGTTCAGGCTGCATGACCGCTTTGTCTGGCGGCGGGGAAGTGCAGAGGATGATTGGACAATTACGCGCCTTAGCCCGTAAGTTCACGCTACGTCACATTTTCTTATATCCAACATTTTCCGACTATTTTGCTCTTGAAACTTCATGCGAAAATCGCGCAGTTAGGCGAGCAACACGGAAATAACAAACGAACCGGTGGAATTCGCAAATGGCCGAAGACTTGAGCAGTTTGCAGCATGTCCGTGGACTAGTGAAGTGGTTTGACCCTGCAAAAGGCTATGGATTTATCGTCTGTCCTGACGATGGTCCGGACATCCTTTTGCATGTAAATGTCCTGCGCAATTTCGGTCAGAGCTCCATCGCGGATGGGGCCGGGATCGAGGTTGTCACCCATCGCACTGATCGCGGTGTGCAAGCGGTCGAAGTGATTGCGATCACGCCGCCGGAACGCGAGGACACACCTGTCCTCAGCGACCTTGCAGAGATGAACGCGGACGAAATCAGCAGCACGCCGCTGGAGCCTGCGCGTGTTAAATGGTTCGACAAGGCCAAGGGCTTTGGCTTTGCCAACATATTCGGCCGCGACGAGGATGTTTTCCTGCACGTCGAGGTTCTGCGTCAGTCCGGCCTGTCAGATGTACAATCCGGCGAGGCGCTGGCGATGCGCGTCATTGATGGCAAACGCGGTCACATGGCCGTGGAAGTCCTGGCTTGGGAGGCCGCCATGGGCGACCCGGAGCATAGAAGCTAAATGCGCAAGGCGGTGGCGACATATCTCGGCGCCGCCCTGGTATGGCTGGCAGCCACAAGCGCCAGCGCCACCTGCGCGCGCGATCATGTCGACCTGCGCGGTCCGTGGGGGCAGGCGCGGTTTTCCGTAGAAATCGCTGATACACCGGACAGCCGGGCAACGGGGTTGATGCATCGCGCTGAAATGCCCGCGCGTTCCGGTATGTTGTTCGTCTATGACCGACCGCAGCGCGTGGCCTTTTGGATGAAGAACACCCTGATCCCGCTCGACATGATTTTTGTTGGCGCGGATGGTGTCGTGAGTAGTATCCATGAGAATGCTGTGCCGGGCGATCTGACCTCCATTTTCGGTGGAGATCAGGTGTTTGTGGTGCTCGAAGTCAACGCTGGCATCGTCGAGTCCTATGGCATCTCCGTCGGTAGCGAGATGCGGCATGAAGTTTTTTCGCCTGAAACTGCAAAATGGTCCTGTTAGGGCTTTTCAATCCCAAACTTCACAGCTAGGAAGACGCACGGTCCGGGGCGTGGCGCAGTCTGGTAGCGCACCTGTTTTGGGTACAGGGGGTCGTGAGTTCGAATCTCGCCGCCCCGACCACTTCTTCCTCTCTTGTAAGAAATCCCTGTCCCTTGGTTCACGAAAGTGAACCGAGCCGCCTCCGGGGGAGAGCGCGCGTCGCACGCACCCCTAGGGTCTGGCCGTGTCTAAAGGCAGGGTGTCGGTTCATCACCAGAATCAAAGAATCACACCAAGGCTTGCGGACGCGTCGTCACGCTGCGGGCACATCTGGTATTTACCTTTCGTTTAGAAGTTGACGCGACAGAGCATCAAATTGACCTGCCGGACGCGTGATGAACGCACGAAAAATTTGCGATCTGCGGCCACCGACTGACAAGCGTTGCAAAAGGACCGCAACTTGTCGGCGTAGCCGATTATGAGGCGTGGCATGCGGGTTTCCGGAGCCGCCGAAACCCGTCGCGGCATTCAGGTGGATGACCTCGTTACAGCAACCCCCTCGCAATGCGTGAGTTTTCAGCTTTCGTTAACCAAACGGTCAAGCGGGGATTGCGGCAGCCGGGGATGTGGATGAATCATATCGCAGTGGCGACCCTCCAAACCGTTAAACTGGTCAACTCAATTGTGCCCCGTAAAATTTGAATTTTCACGTTGACCACCTTGGGTGACTTACGCGACATTGTATGTGCCGCTAGGGGGCGCCACTAAATCTTGATGTGATTGAGCAGCCGCTCCCATCCGCAGTGCTAAGTGTAAAACCGTTAAATTCAGACCAGCACATGGTCTGCGCGCGTTGGAACAGCCGACGCCGCCCGAGAGGTTTTCTCTGCGCATTGCGTGGCATTTGATGCAGGCGTAACAGCGCCGAAACCGCAAGCCGGACTATTTGGGACAGGTGTAACCATGAAGATCGAACGTCGTTTCACAGAAGCAGGGCAGGATGCTTACGCGTCTTTGGATTTCATCGGGGCGACGTCCGAAATCCGCAATCCGGATGGCTCCATCGTGTTCCGTCTCGAGGGCATCGAAGTGCCCGCGTCCTGGAGCCAGGTGGCCAGCGATGTCATTGCACAGAAGTACTTCCGCAAGGCCGGTGTCCCGTCCCGCCTGAAGAAGGTTCGCGAGAAAGGCGTTCCGGAATTCCTGTGGCGCTCGGTTCCGGCGGATGACGACGTTGAGATGGGTGGCGAGACCTCTTCCAAACAGGTGTTTGACCGTCTGGCCGGCGCCTGGACCTATTGGGGCTGGAAGGGCGGCTATTTCACCACCGAAGAGGACGCCCGCGCCTATTTCGACGAGATGCGTCACATGCTGGCAAGCCAACGCGCGGCGCCCAACAGCCCGCAGTGGTTCAACACCGGCCTGCACTGGGCCTATGGCATCGACGGCCCGGCACAGGGGCACCATTATGTCGACTACAAGACCGGCAAGCTGACCAAATCCGACAGTGCGTATGAGCATCCGCAACCGCATGCCTGCTTCATCCAGTCCGTCTCGGACGATCTGGTGCAAGATGGTGGCATCATGGATCTCTGGGTGCGCGAGGCGCGCCTGTTCAAATATGGCTCCGGTACCGGCACCAACTTCAGCCATCTGCGGGCCGAGGGCGAAACGCTCTCTGGCGGTGGCAAGTCCTCGGGCCTCATGGGATTTCTAAAGATCGGAGACCGGGCCGCCGGCGCGATCAAATCAGGCGGCACAACCCGTCGAGCAGCGAAGATGGTGATCGTGGACGCCGATCACCCCGATATCGAACAGTTCATCGACTGGAAGGTGATTGAGGAGCAAAAAGTCGCCTCCATCGTGGCCGGTTCGAAAATGCACGAGAAGATGCTGAACGGCATCTTTGCAGCCCTCCGGAGCTGGGACGGTCTGGCAGAGGACGCCTATGATCCTGCCGAGAACACGGCCCTGAAGCAAGCGATCCGCGAAGCCAAGAAGGTCGCGATTCCGGAGACTTACATCAAACGCGTGCTGGATTACGCCCGTCAGGGCTATGACAGTATCGAGTTCCCGACCTACGACACCGATTGGGACTCCGAGGCCTATTCCTCGGTCTCCGGCCAGAACTCCAACAACTCCATCCGGGTCACCAATGCATTCCTGCATGCGGTTGAAAAGGATGCCGATTGGGAGTTGATCAACCGGACCGACGGACGTGTCGCGCGGACCGTGAAAGCACGGGATCTGTGGGAGAAGGTTGGCCATGCCGCCTGGGCCTGCGCCGATCCGGGCATCCAGTTCCACGACACCGTCAACGAGTGGCACACCTGCCCCGAAGATGGCGAGATCCGCGGCTCGAACCCCTGTTCGGAGTATATGTTCCTCGACGACACCGCCTGCAACCTGGCGTCGCTGAACCTGCTGACCTTCTATAAGGGCGGCGTGTTTCAGGCCGAGGACTTCATGCATGCCAGCCGTCTGTGGACGCTGACGCTGGAAATCTCGGTAATGATGGCGCAGTTCCCGTCCAAGGAAATCGCGCAGCTGTCCTATGACTTCCGCACGCTGGGTCTGGGCTATGCCAACATCGGCGGCCTGTTGATGAATATGGGCTACAGCTATGACAGCGACGAGGGGCGCGCACTCTGCGGTTCGCTCACCGCGATCATGACCGGTGTGGCCTATGCGACCTCGGCCGAGATCGCATCCGAACTGGGGCCGTTCCCGAGCTACGCGCGCAACGCCGATCACATGCTGCGGGTAATGCGCAACCACCGCACCGCTGCCTACGGTGCCACCGAGGGCTATGATAAGCTCACCGTGAAGCCGGTGCCGCTGGACCTGCAAAACTGCCCCGATGCACGGCTGACGGAACTGGCGATGAGCGCCTGGGACGAGGCGGTGTCCTTAGGTGAGAAACACGGCTATCGAAACGCGCAATCGACCGTGATCGCGCCCACTGGCACCATCGGTCTGGTGATGGACTGCGACACCACCGGGATCGAGCCGGACTTTGCATTGGTGAAGTTCAAGAAACTCGCAGGCGGCGGCTATTTCAAGATCATCAACCGCTCGGTGCCCTCGGCGCTGGAAGGGCTCGGCTATTCCTCCGCGCAGATCGAAGAGATCGTGTCTTATGCGGTCGGCCATGGCTCCATTGGCAACGCGCCGGGGATCAATCACACCTCGCTGACCGGACATGGCTTTGGCCCCAATGAGCTGGCAAAGGTCGACGCCGCGCTGGAAAGCGCCTTCGACATCCGGTTCGTGTTCAACCAATGGACCCTGGGCGAAGAGTTCTGCACCGGTGTCCTCGGCATTCCAGCGGACAAGCTGAACGATGCCGCCTTTGATCTGTTGCGCCATCTGGGCTTTACCAAGGCGGACATCGACGCGGCCAACGATCATGTCTGCGGCACCATGACCCTGGAGGGCGCGCCGCACCTCAAGGAAGAGCATTACTCGATCTTCGATTGTGCCAACCCTTGCGGCAAAAAAGGCAAGCGTTATCTGGGCGTTGACAGCCACATCAAGATGATGGCCGCCGCACAGAGCTTTATCTCCGGTGCGATCTCCAAGACCATCAACATGCCCAATGATGCCACCATCGAGGATTGTCAGAAGGCCTATGAGCTGAGCTGGTCGCTCGGCGTGAAGGCCAATGCGCTCTATCGTGATGGGTCCAAGCTGAGCCAACCGCTGGCCGCCGCATTGGTGGAAGATGACGACGAGGCCGCCGAGATCCTCGAGAGCGGATCGGTGCCGGAAAAGGCAGCGACGCTCGCCGAGAAGATCGTCGAGAAAGTTGTCATCAAGGAAATCATGAAGTCGCATCGCACCAAGATGCCGCAGCGCCGCAAGGGCTATACGCAGAAGGCGGTTGTTGGCGGGCACAAGGTCTATCTGCGCACCGGCGAGTATGAGGACGGCAACCTTGGCGAGATCTTCATCGACATGCACAAGGAAGGCGCGGGCTTCCGGGCGATGATGAACAACTTCGCCATCGCCGTGTCGGTCGGGCTGCAATACGGGGTTCCGCTGGAGGAGTTTGTCGATGCCTTCACCTTCACCAAATTCGAACCCGCCGGCATGGTGCAGGGCAACGACTCGATCAAGAACGCCACCTCGATCCTCGACTATGTGTTCCGCGAACTGGCGGTGAGCTACCTCGACCGCACCGATTTGGCGCATGTGAAGCCCGAGGGCGCAAGTTTTGATGATCTGGGCCGGGGCGAAGCGGAAGAAGGGGTCTCCAACCTCTCCGAGCTGAGCGACGGCGCGGCCTCGAAATCGCTGGAGGTGCTGAAGCAGATTTCCTCCAGCGGCTATCTGCGCAAACGCCTGCCGCAGGAGCTGGTGGTGCTGCAGGGTGGCCAGACCAGCATCGCGGTGACCGCGCTTGACGGCAGCAAGGATCCGGTTTCGGCACTGCAGACCTTGGTGCCGGAAACCTCCGAAGCGCCTGCGATGGCGGGCGGCATGGATGCGCGCACCAAGGCCAGAATGCAGGGCTACGAGGGCGATCCCTGCGGCGACTGTGGCAACTACACACTGGTGCGCAACGGCACCTGCATGAAATGCAACACCTGCGGCTCCACCTCGGGCTGCAGCTGACGAGATCTCCCGGCGCGACCTGCGCCGGGGCTGCGAACCGCATCCGAAGGCACACCACCTTGGGCGATGCGTAGGGGAGTGGGAGGCCCGTTTGGGCGTCACATCCCCGACGAAACAGGAAGCGGCGTTCCAAGCGCCCTTTCGCATGGATCAAAGGCACCCGACCCGGGCCTTTGACACCTGTCTGGAGTGGGTGCGCTCACTCCATACGCCGAGAAGGACCAGGCAAGAAAAAAACACCGGGCGGTCAACGAAACGAGCCTGATCGGCGAACCTGACCTCCTCTGTTTCAGAGGGGGTCTTTTTGTGTGTTGTCATGTGCTTACAGGGGGAGATGAATGCCGCGCTGGGTGCTGTTGTCTGGACTGGTGTCCGGGGGAGAGAGGCTCAGAGCGCAGCAAGTGGTCTGAGCGTTAAATTGTTCTCGCCAACGCGTAACTTGAACGAAGTGTTAAGCATAATGGACGACTGTGCTGATGGGGGGACGCGGTCGTCTTCTGCATCCCACTCGCATTGACAACACTCCCGCAAAACGCCGGCGCTGCCAGATGAAAGGCACTCCCATGATGTCCCTCCCGCTCTTGATCTCGCCGCTCTGCTCGATCCGGTCTGGGCTGGCGTTTGGGTTCGGCGTCGGATCGCTTGTTCTGTCCGTCAGCGCGCTTTGGGCCGGAGAGGTGGAGCATGATTGGTCAGGTCGTTTTCTCGGCGCGATCGCCGTACCGCCACAGATGGCGCTGCAGCCACCAACGGCCCTTATGAAGATCCGCGATATGCCGTCCACAGCTGCCGAGCCGCGCGCTTTCCCGCAGCATCAGGCAAGCGGCACGCCGGGCGGTGGCTCGAATCTGTGGCAGGGCGGCGCACGGCGTTCGCCAGCTGCGGAGAGACAGGTCCACACCACGCCGCCCTTCCGCAGCGGATTGCAAATTGTTCAGCCGAGGATCGGAGCTGCCGGACTGGCGCCGGGTGCGCTGGGGCTTGGGTGGGGTGTGGAAGTGTCATCGCAGGTCTACCTGCGGGGCAGCGTGTTTGGACGTGAGGATGGCGAGGGCGGCTATTCGCTGTCACCGGAGAACCGGCAGCTCGCCCTCACAGCGTCGTTCCGTTTTTGACCCGCGCGCCGGTAACGCATCTCCTTGCTTCGCAGAAATGCTTGGCGGATCGCACTGGCTGTGCTACGCCCACAGTCATGGCACGATTTGAAACCCTGATTATCATCTGTATTGCCTGCTGATTTTCAGCGGGCTGGTTTCTGTCGTTCCCTTCCATATGACAAGTTGCTAAGCCCGCGCTGCGCGCAGCGCTGTGGGGGAGCCGTATCCCGCCGTGCTGCTGGGCCGACTTGTTGTCGAAGGAGCTGACATGACGACGATCAAACTGCACAACACCAAGAGCCGGTCGAAAGAGGCCTTTGCGCCGATCGATCCCCAGAACGTGCGGATGTATGTCTGCGGCCCGACCGTCTATGACCGGGCCCATCTCGGCAATGCGCGGCCCGTGGTTGTGTTCGACGTGCTGTTCCGGCTGCTGCGCCATGTCTACGGCGCGGATCACGTGACCTATGCGCGCAACTTCACCGACGTGGATGACAAGATCAACGCCCGCGCCGCCGAAAGTGGCCGCGAGATCGGTGAGATCACCGCCGAGACCACCCAGTGGTTCCTCGACGACATGGGCGCGCTTGGCGCGTTGGAGCCGACGCATATGCCGCGTGCGACGCAGTATATCCCGCAGATGGTTGCGATGATTGCGGATCTGATCGACCGCGGCCATGCCTATGCTGCCGAAGGCCATGTCCTGTTTGCGGTGGACTCCTGGCGCGAGGGGTATGGTCAGCTTTCGGGCCGGTCGGTCGATGACATGATCGCGGGGGCGCGGGTGGAAGTGGCGCCTTACAAGAAAAACCCGATGGATTTTGTGCTGTGGAAACCCTCGGATGCGGAACAGCCGGGGTGGGAGAGCCCCTGGGGACGGGGGCGTCCGGGCTGGCATATCGAATGCTCGGCGATGAGCCATGATCTCTTGGGCGAGAGTTTCGACATTCACGGTGGCGGCAATGATCTGATGTTCCCGCATCATGAGAACGAGATCGCCCAAAGCTGCTGCGCCAACCCCAAGGGGGAGTTCGCGCGCTACTGGCTGCACAACGAGATGCTGCAGGTCGAGGGCAAGAAGATGTCCAAGTCCCTGGGCAATTTCTTTACCGTGCGTGATTTGCTGGACAAGGGTGTGCCGGGTGAGGTCGTGCGGTTTGTGTTCCTGCAGACCCATTATCGCAAGCCGATGGACTGGACCGAGAAGAAGGCCGCGGTGGCCGAGGCGACGTTGCGCAAGTGGCGGGCACTGACGGCGGGCATCGAGCCCACCGCCAGCGCTGCTGCCGCGGTCGTTGACGCGCTGGCGGATGATCTCAATACCGCTGGCGCCATTGCAGAGATGCACAAGCTGGCAGCTGCGGGCGATGCCGCCGGTTTGCTGGCGGCGGGACAGTTGCTGGGGCTTTTGAGCGAAGACATGGGCGCATGGGCCAAAGGGCCTGTTGTCGATCTCTCTGCGCATGAGGCACAGCTGTTTGCGGCACGCCAAGCGGCGATGGAAACCAAGGACTTTGCCGAGGTGGATCGCCTCAAGGCCGCCTATACCGAGGCGGGGCTGGAAGTGCGCATGTCAAAAACCGGTGTGGAACTTGTGCCCGGCACAGGGTTTGACGCGGCCAAGCTGGAGGGGCTGGAATGACGGAACGGCTCTACCTTTATGACACCACTCTGCGCGACGGGCAGCAGACGCAGGGGGTGCAATTCTCCACGTTAGAAAAAAAGCAGATCGCCCAGGCGCTTGACGACCTAGGTGTGGACTACATCGAGGGCGGCTGGCCCGGTGCCAACCCGACCGACAGTGCCTTTTTCGATGAGGCACCCGAGACCCGCGCGACGCTTACGGCCTTTGGCATGACCAAGCGGGCAGGGCGCTCGGCAGAGAATGACGATGTGCTGGCGGCGGTGATGAACGCGGGCACCAAGAGCGTCTGTCTGGTGGGCAAGTCGCATGACTATCATGTGACTGCTGCGCTGGGGATCACGCTTGAAGAGAACCTCGACAATATCGCCCAGTCGGTGGCGCATATCGCGGCGCAGGGACGTGAGGCGCTGTTTGATGCCGAGCATTTCTTTGACGGCTATAAGGCCAATCCAGACTATGCGCTGGCGGCCTGTCGTGCGGCGCTGGAGGCGGGCGCGCGCTGGGTTGTTCTGTGCGACACCAATGGCGGGACGCTGCCGCATGAGGTCCACCGCATCGTATCCGAGGTGATCGCTGCGGGGCTGCCGGGCGACCATTTGGGCATTCACACCCATAACGACACAGAAAACGCGGTTGGCTGTTCGCTGGCGGCGGTGGATGCGGGCGTGCGCCAGATCCAAGGCACGCTCAACGGTCTGGGCGAGCGCTGCGGCAATGCCAATCTCACCACCCTGATCCCGACTTTGTTGCTGAAAGAGCCATACGCCAGCACCTATGAGACCGGAGTGCCGCAGGGCGCGCTGGCGCGGCTGACGACGGTAAGCCGGATGCTGGACGAGATCCTCAACCGGGTGCCGCAGAAACAGGCGGCCTATGTGGGGGCCTCGGCCTTTGCACATAAAGCGGGTCTGCATGCGAGTGCGATCCTCAAGGATCCCTCGACATATGAACATATTGAGCCTGCGGTGGTCGGCAACAGCCGCATCATCCCGATGTCCAATCAGGCCGGGCAATCGAACCTGCGCCGCCGTCTGGCTGAGGCCGGTATCGAGGTCGAAAAGGGCGATCCCGCGCTGGGGCGCATTCTGGAGCGCGTGAAGGAGCGTGAAACCGAAGGTTATTCCTACGACACCGCGCAGGCCTCGTTCGAGCTGCTGGCACGGGATGAGCTGGGCCAGATGCCGCAGTTCTTTGAGGTCAAGCGCTACAAGGTCACCGTGGAGCGGCGCAAAAACAAATACGACCGCATGGTCAGCCTGTCGGAGGCCGTCGTGGTGGTCAAGGTCGACGGAGAAAAGCTGCTCTCCGTCAGCGAATCCCTCGACGAGACCGGCAGCGACCGTGGCCCGGTGAACGCGCTGGCCAAGGCGCTGCGCAAGGATTTGGGGCGCTATTCCAAGGTGTTGGACGACATGCGGCTGGTCGACTTCAAGGTGCGGATCACCCAGGGCGGCACCGAGGCTGTGACCCGCGTCATCATCGACAGCGAAGACGGCAAAGGGCGGCGCTGGTCGACGGTTGGCGTCAGCCCGAACATATTGGATGCGTCTTTCGATGCGCTGCTGGATGCGATGAACTGGAAGCTTCTGCGCGATGCGGCCGAGGTGGTGGATGCAGTTTGACGATGATCTGATCGCCTGCGCCGAAGCGGTTCAGAAAGGCGATCCGGATCGCTTTATGGCCGCTATGGCCGCACCGGTTGAGGCGCGGCCGCTGCTGTTTGCGCTCTATGCCTTTAACATCGAGATGTCGCGCGCGCCCTGGGCCAGTCAGGAGAGCATGATTGCCGAGATGCGTGTGCAATGGTGGCGCGATGTCGGGGCGGAGATCGCATCCGGTGGGCAGGTGCGCCGGCATTATGTTTCGACACCGCTGGCGCGGCTGGTCAACCACGAGGCGGCGCAGGTCATTGATGCGATGGCGGAGGCGCGGCGCTGGGATATCTACCGCGATCCGTTCGAGGATGAGGCGGCGTTTGACGCTTATATCCACGCCACCGCGGGCGGCCTGATGTGGATGGCGGCGGCCTCGCTGGGGGAGGCCGAAGAGCGCGTGGTGCGCGACTACGCCTATGCGGCGGGGCTTGCGGCCTATCTGCGCGCTATTCCTGAGCTGGAGGCGCAGAAACGCGTGCCCTTGTTGGATGGCACGACCGCCGGGATTGTCCGTCTGGCCGAGCGTGGATTGGACCGGCTTGCCGCCGCCAGACGCGATCGGCGGGCAATCTCCGCCGCGGCAAGCGCAGCCTTGCTGCCCGGTTGGCAAGCGGAAGCCCTACTGAAGCAGATTCGAGCGGAGCCGGAGCGGGTGGGCGCAGGCGCGCTTGGTGTCAGTGAGTTTCGCAGACGGGTGTCCTTGATGTGGCAGGCCGGCACCGGGCGCTGGTAACACGCCCCCGGTGCAAACTGCGATCAGGCGGTGGCGGATTTGGGTTTGAGCACCAACCAGATCAACGCGCCACCCGCCAGCACCAGGAAGGGCGCCATCGCCATGTTGACGGCGGCCCAGCCCTCGACCGGGTTGCCGCCAGAGCAGTTCATCAACCCGCCAGAGGCCACAGAGGCGACGGTCACGCCACCAAACACCATCAGGTCGTTGAGACCCTGCATGCGACCGCGCTCATGGGCCTCATGTGCGCCCGCCAGCATAGTGGTCGCGCCGATGAAGCCAAAGTTCCAGCCCACACCCAGCAGGATCAGCGCGATAAAGAAGTTGCCCAGCTCGACCCCTTGCAACGCAACCGCACCGGCGCCCGCAAGGATCACCAGCCCGGCGCCCACGATCTTCTCAACGCCGAACCGTGCAATCAGGTGGCCGGTAAAGAAGGACGGCACATACATCGCCAGAACATGCCAGGTCACGACGTCCGCCGCCGTGTTCTGACTGAAACCGCAACCGACCACTGCGAGCGGTGTTGAGGTCATCACCAAGTTCATCAACGCGTAAGAGACCATGGCACAGATCACCGCCACGGCGATCGTCGGCGTTTTCAGCAGTTCCAACCGGCTGCGCCCTGCAGGGGCGTCTTCCTTGGGGGCTTCGGGGCGAGGAATGCGGAGGAAAGCAAAGAGCCCAACGCCCAGCACATTCACCGCGATCACCGCCATATAAGTGCCGAGGAAGGGAATGACGAAGGCATCGCTGGTGGCTTTCACCAGTTGCGGGCCGACGATGGCGGACAACAGACCACCGGCCATGACGTAGGAGATCGCCTTTGGACGGAAGCTGTCTGACGCAGTGTCGGCGGCGGCAAAGCGGTAAAAGCCCTGCGCACTCATATAGATACCGGTGAGGGCGCTGCCCACGAGGAACACCGGGAAGGACCCGAGGTAGAGACCGTAGCCGCCAATCAAGCCACCCAGCGCGCCGCCCGTGGCGCCAATGGCAAATCCGGCGCGGCGCCCGAAGCGCTGCATGATCGCCGAGATTGGCGTGGCCGAGAGCATCGAGCCTGCGACGATCAGCGAAATCGGCAGCGTCGCAAGACAGGGGTTGGTCGCAAGCGATTGACCAGCCAGACCGCCGACGATGAAAATCATCGGCATCTGCGCGCCCAGAAAGGCCTGTGCGAGCACAAGAATCAGGACATTGCGCTTTGCAATATGGTCGTCGGGGGCAGGAGCGGTCATAGTCATGGCAATTGCGTAGCCCTGAACAGGTGAAGGAACAAGCAGCGTGATATGCACCAATACAATTTTGGCGAGACCCTCCATATGACGGTTGGTCGCATTATCGAAACACCCGCTTGTGTGGCTGAGGGGGCCGCATGGCTGGCAGCGCGGGATCCGCGCTTTGCGCAGGCGCTTTCGGTGACCGGGCCATTGCCGCTCAGACGTAAGCCCGATGGGTTTGCGCAGCTTCTGAGCGCCATTGTCAGCCAGCAGGTCTCAGTGGCGTCGGCCAATGCGATCTGGAACCGCCTGCGGGATGCAAAGCTCACGGGCCCGCGCAAGATCCTCTGGGCAACGGATGACGATCTGCGTGCCGTCGGCCTCAGCCGCCAGAAGATCCGATACGCCCGCGCACTGGCGGAGGCGCGCATTGATTTCAATGCGTTACGCGGCATCCCTACAGCGGATGTGATCGCAGAGCTGACGCAAGTTTCGGGCATTGGTGTCTGGACAGCAGAGATTTACGCGATGTTCTCCTTGGGACGTGCGGATGTCTTTGCGCCGGGTGATTTGGCCCTGCAGGAAAGCGCGCGGCTGTTGTTTGATCTGCCCGAACGCCCGAAGGAACGTGCCCTGCGAGACATGGCCGACGCGTGGTCGCCGTGGCGATCGGTTGCGGCGCGGCTATTGTGGGCCTATTACCATGTGGCAAAGGACAGGGAAGGGATCCGATGACACGCGTTTTGACTGCCGGCCGCAAAGAGCCGCTCTCTGGTGACACACGTTCTGCGGTGGTATTTCTGCATGGCTATGGTGCCAATGGGGCGGATCTCCTCGGGCTCGCCGACCCTCTGGCCGAACATTTGCCGGACACATTGTTTGTCGCCCCCGATGCGCCGGAGGCCTGCGCTGGGGCACCGATGGGGTTTCAGTGGTTCCCGATCCCGTGGATCGACGGCTCCTCGGAAGAAGAATCCATGCGCGGCATGTCGGCAGCAGTGGATGACCTCAACGCCTTTCTCGATGCATTCATGGTCGACGAGGATTTGCTGCCAGAACAGGTGGTTCTGCTGGGCTTCTCGCAAGGCACCATGATGGCGCTGCATGTGGCACCGCGCCGCGAAGATCCGGTGGCGGGGATTGTTGCCTTCTCCGGTCGCCTGCTGTCGCCGGACACCTTCAGCGATGAGGTCGTGAGCCGGATGCCGGTGCTTCTGGTGCATGGCGATGAGGATGACGTGGTGCCGCCGCAATCACTGCCACAGGCGGCCGAAGCGCTGCAGGAAGCAGGCTTTCAGGATGTGTTTGCCCATGTGATGAAGGGCACCGGTCATGGGATCGCGCCCGATGGGCTGAGCGTGGCCTTGGCCTTCATGCGCGACAAGTTGAGCCTCTGACCCTAGCGCGTTGATTTGGATCGTGGTTTGCGGCGCTTTGAGGGAGGCCTTGAAGCGCCGTTTTCCGTATCTCGTGGCTCTGGCTTTCGGCGCGGTGGTTTTTGCGAGGGCTTTGGCGGGCCCGGAACGCGCGGCGGATCCAGGTCATCCCATGTGCCCTGCGCCAGCCCGTCCAGGGTCCAGGCGCCGATCGCATAGCGGATCAGCCGCAAGGTCGGGTATCCGACAGCTGCGGTCATGCGGCGGACTTGTCGGTTCTTGCCCTCGGTGATCTTCAACTCCAGCCAGGAGGTGGGCACGGATTTGCGTTCCCGGATCGGCGGGGTACGGGCCCAGAGCCCAGGCGGTTCGCTCATCAGACGCGCTTTCGCAGAGCGGGTCATTCCATCCTTTAGTTCAACACCTTGGCGGAGGCACTTGATGTCGTCGTCCGACGGTTGCCCTTCGACCTGAACCCAATAGGTCTTCTCCATCTTGTGCTTGGGATCGCTGATCCAAGCCTGCAGCCGACCTGTGTCGGTCAGCAACATCAACCCCTCGCTGTCGCGATCCAACCGTCCCGCGGGATAGACACCGGGACACTCTATATAGGTGCTTAGCGTCGGGCGGGCGGCGCCTTCAGTGCCGCGATCAGTGAATTGCGGCAGAACATCAAAGGGCTTGTTGAAGCGGATCAATCGGGTCATGGGCCTGGTCCTACGCCGCACAGCAGAGCCGCGCAAGCACGCGGTGCCGCGACCGGTAGATGCCGCTTTGCGGAATGACGGATTTTTGGGCTGTGGATAACTGTCACGCATCTGTAACGGAATCATCTTATTCCACGCGATATCTGGTGTATCGTTGGGGCTTGTCAGGTCCCCGCCACGATATATAGTCAAACATATGCTGGGGCGGGTTCCCCGCTCTGGTGCCGTATCGAGGCAAGCAGGGCGAGGAAGACGTTGATGGACGGAGACTTCAGGACAGAATTCGTAAGGGAGCCAGGCGCTCTGAAGCAGCATCCGGCGTTGGTGCTCAATGCGGATTATCGTCCTTTGTCATACTATCCTCTGTCACTCTGGCCGTGGCAGGATGCCGTGAAAGCCGCCTGGCTGGATCGGGTCGCCATCGTGGCCGAGTATGACGAGGTCGTGCGCAGTCCGAGTACCGAGATCCGAATACCTTCGGTTGTTGTGCTCAAAGACTATGTAAAACCCCAAAAGCGCGTGGCCTTCACGCGCTTTAATTTATTCTTGAGGGATGAATTTCACTGCCAGTACTGCGGCGCAAGGGGCGATCTGACCTTTGACCATGTGGTGCCGCGTGCCGCCGGTGGGGTCACCAGCTGGGAGAATGTGGTTGCAGCCTGTTCGAGCTGCAATCTGAAAAAGGGGTCAAAGTCGCTGCATCGCGCCGGCATGTCCCTGCGCAAACCGCCGCGCCGTCCGGGCGCAGAGGAGCTGCGTAACACGGGCCGCAAGTTTCCGCCCGGGTATCTGCATGAAAGCTGGATGGACTATCTGTATTGGGACAGCGAGCTGGAAGCTTGATCCCGTTGTTTTGAAACACAAAGCGCGCCTCGCAAGGCGCGCTTTGTCATGCGCGCGTCAGATCTTGGCGCGCTGCACCATGCCAAAGAGATCACGCGGATCATCCGGGTCGGCCAGCATGTCGAGGTCGATGTAGAAATCCGTGCTCTTGATGCGGTCGCGAATGTAGCGCAGAGCGGAAAAATCCTCGATCGCAAAGCCGACGCTGTCAAACAGGGTGATCTGACGGTCGCCGGTGCGGCCCGGCTTGGTGCCGGAAATCACTTCCCACAGCTCGGTGACAGCAAAATCCTCGGGCATCTGTTGGATCTCGCCTTCGACGCGGGTCTGGGGCGGGTACTCCACAAATACGTCCGAGCGGCTGAGGATGCCGGCGGCCAGCTCTGTCTTGCCCGGGCAGTCGCCGCCGATGGCGTTGATATGCACGCCGCTGCCGACCATGTTGTCGCTGAGGATGGTGGCGCATTGCTTGTCGGCGGTGCAGGTGGTGAGGATCTGCGCCCCCTCGATGGCCTGTTCCGGCGTGCTGCAGATTGTGACATCAACGCCCAGACCGGAGAGGTTCTGCGCGCATTTCTCGCTGGCCTTGGGGTCGGTGTCATACAGGCGCACAGCCTTGAGCCCGAGGATCGCCTTCATCGCGAGGGTCTGGAATTCCGACTGCGCACCATTGCCGATCATCGCCATGGTATCCGAGCCCTTGGGCGCCAAGTGTTTGGCCACCATCGCCGAGGTCGCCGCAGTGCGCAGCGCGGTGAGGATGGTCATCTCGGTAAAGAGCACCGGATAGCCGGTGTAGACATCCGCCAGAAGACCAAATGCGGTCACGGTCTGGAGCCCCTCGGAGGTGTTCTTCGGGTGACCGTTGACGTATTTGAAGCCATAGGCCTCACCATCGGAGGTCGGCATCAGCTCGATCACGCCCACATCGGAATGGCTGGCCACGCGAGGGGTCTTGTCGAACAGTTCCCAGCGTTTGAAGTCGGCCTCGATATAGTCGGCAAGATCGCGCAGCATATCCTCGATGCCTACATGATGAATGAGACGCATCATGTTGTCGACGCTGACAAAAGGAACAAGGGCCTTGTCGGAGGGTTGGGTCATTTCGATGTCCTTTCGCGGGGGCTGAGGTGGATGCCGGCCAGCATGCAGCGCACCGAACCACCGGCCGTTTCAAGTGTTGGGATGGAGAGCGGCAACAGCTCTGCCGAGCGTTCGATCACCGCTCGCTGCTCGGGGCGCAGCGCCTCCATGGCGCGCGCTGACAGGGCCAGCAGGCGTCGGTGGCCGGTCAGTTCCAGCGTATTGCCGAGGAATTCTGCGATCTGCTCCGGGGTCAGGTCGATGACGCTGCGCCCGCTTTCCTCCAGCCGCCGGGTGACTTCGGCCCGACGGGCGGGGTCGGGGATCATCTGCAGGCAGATCAGCGCATAGTCGGTGCCGATGCCCATCAGAACATTGGTGTGATAGACATCGCGCCCTTCGGCGTCCTTTGCCTCGAAGACCATTGGTTCAAAGTTGAAATGGGTGCAGAAACGTTCCAGAAGCACCGGATCGGCGCGGTTGGATTTGACTGTATAGGCGATGCGCCCGATGTGGTCGAGCACCATGGCGCCGGTGCCTTCCAGCGCCAGATCATCCTGCTCCAGCCCGGAATAGTCGATCACGTCCTGCACGCGGTAGTCGCGTTTCAGCATCTCGATCACGTCCCAGCGCCGCTCCTTACGCCGGTTGCCGGCAAACATCGGATAGACCGCCACATGACCGCCAGCGTGTGTGGAAAACCAATTGTTCGGAAACACCGAATCTGGTGTCTCCTGTCCGGCATCATCAAACACATGCACAGTGACACCTGCCGCGCGCAGGGCCGCAACTGCAGCGTCGAACTCTGCCAGAGCCCGGGCTGCGATATTGTCCGCGCTCGCGTCCGAGAGGGTCTGGAACGCATTGTCGTCGCGGGTTTCCGGGTTCGAGGTGAAGTGATGCGGGCGGACCATGACCACCGCCGCTGGGGCCTGAAGCGTCGTCATGTATTGTAGCTCCGTGTCGGGCGATCAAATACGCGACGGCCCATGGCAGAGGCACAGAGGTCCACCATCAGATGCGCGGTGCGGCCGCGCTCGTCCAGGAAGGGGTTCAGCTCCACCAGATCCATCGAGGTCATCAGGCCGCTGTCGTGCAGGATTTCGCAGACCAGATGGCCTTCGCGCACGGTGGCGCCGCCGGGGACAGTGGTGCCGACGGCGGGCGCGACGGAAGGATCAAGGAAATCCACGTCGAGCGAGACATGCAACATGCCGTTCTGCGCCGCGACCTTGTCCAGAAATGCGGTCAGCGGGCGGGCTATGCCGTTCTCGTCGATATCGCGCATGTCATGGCGTTGAATGCCGACCTGCTCCATTGCCTCGCGTTCAGCCGTGTCGACGGAGCGCAGTCCGATCATGCAGACGTTTTCCGGTGGCACCGGATGCGGCACTGGCGGAAACCCATCGAACTGCGCCTGATTGGTGAAGTAGCGCACCGGGCAGCCGTGCAGATTGCCCGAGTCGCTGCTGTCGAGTGAATGATAGTCGCTATGTGCATCCAGCCAGAGCACAAACAACGGGCGGCCTTCACTCGCAGCATGATTGGCAACACCGCGCACGGTGCCCAGGGCCAGCGCGTGATCTCCGCCGAGAAAGATCGGCAGGCCGCGCGCCATGGCGGCCTCGGCGGCCTCCGACAGGCTCTCGGTCCAGGCGCGGGTCAGGTTCGGCTCGTGCAGCGGGCCGGTGCCGTCATCGGGCGCATGCGGGGCAGGGGTGACGTTGCCGATATCCTCAACCGTGTGGTCAAGGCTCTCCAACGCGGCGGCGAGACCAGCGGTGCGATAGGCATCCGGCCCCATCAGACAGCCGGTGCGACGCTTGCCGCTGTCGACGGGCGCGCCTACGAGAATACAGTGGCGAGAAGACATGCAGGATCTCCTTGATTTGGGTTGCCCTTGATATTTCTCCGATTTGAGGTGGAAAACAGAGGGCAAATTGCTCATAAAGAGAAGAGATATCACAAAACGGAGGCCCTTATGGACAAAACGGATGAGCGACTAATCTCGGCACTGCGCCATGATGCGCGCGCTTCACTCTCCGATCTGGCCATGCAGCTGGAACTGTCGCGCACCACGGTGCGCACCCGGATCGAGCGGCTTCAGTCGCGGGGCGACATCCTCGGGTTCACCGTGGTGCTGAAGGAAGATGTGCTACGAGATCCCGTGCGCGGCCTGATGATGATCGGCATCGAAGGCCGCGGCACGTCGCGCATCACGCGGCAGCTGCAGGGCTTGCCGGAGGTGCGCGCGGTCCACACCACCAACGGGCGTTGGGATCTGATCGTGGAGCTGGGCACCGCCACGCTGGAAACGCTCGACGAGGCGCTGGCCAAGATCCGCATGTTCGACGGGGTGGTGTCCAGCGAGACCAATCTGCTCTTGGCCACCAAGAAGGACAGCCGCGCCTAAGCCTCAGCGGGTGTGACGGGCGGCGGCAAACCAGAGCGCGGCCAGCCCCAGCGAGATCACAGCGTTCCAGCCCGCCATCGACAGGCCCAGCATTTCCCAAGGGATATCATCGCAACGCACCAGCGGCGCCGACATGATCTGGCTCATCAGGTCATCGGCGCTGAGCCCGTCGATCGCACCGGAGGTGCAAGTGGTCGGACCTTCCCACCAGCCCTGTTCGACACCGGCATGAAAGGCACCGATGGCAGATGTCGCCAGTGCGGCCAGCGCTCCGAGATAGGGCAGGACGGCGCCGGGGATCAGCATCGCCAGAACACCTATGCCGACGGCTGCCCCATGGGGATAGCGCTGCCAGATGCACATCTTGCAGGGCGCAAGCTCGCCAATGTACTGAAACCCGAACGCGCCCAAAAGTAGCGCAGCGGAGCCGCCAGCGGCGAGCAGAATGAGAAAACGACTGAAGGTCATAGATACCTCAAGGCAAAGAAGCCGCCGAAGAGCAGCAGGCAGAAAACGGTGAACACTAGGCCAAGGCGCTTTTCAATGAAGTTGCGCACCGGCGCGCCGAATTGCCACAGCAACCCCGCCACGAGAAAGAACCGAAGCGCCCGCGCGAGGATCGAGGTTGCCACAAACGTCAGGATCGGCATGCCGGTCCACCCGGACATGATGGTAATGACCTTGTAGGGAAACGGCGTGACACCCGCGATCAGCACAGCCCAGAAGCCGAAGTCATTGAAACGGGTATTGAACTCGGCCATCTTGTCAGCCTTGCCCATCGCCTCCAGCACTGGCTGACCGACGCTGTCGTAGAAAAAGGCACCGATGGCATAGCCCAGGAGCCCGCCAGCAACCGAGGCCACCAGCGCAACCAAGGCAATCAGCCAAGCGCGAGATGGACGCGCCAAAATCATCGGGATCATCAGCACATCTGGCGGGATCGGAAACACCGAACTTTCGATGAATGCGACTGCCGCCAAGCACCAGAGCGCGCGCGGATGGTCAGCCAGCGCCATGGTCCGATCATAAAGTGGACGCAACATTTGAAAGAGCAAAACCTTGTTGGGTGAAGTCAGAGCCGACGTCGCACGCGGTCGCCAAAGCGTCAACTCAACAGTTTGCGACATGTGAGAAAACCATCAGATTTATGGCGCTACGATCAAATTTGCCTCTGGACCTCAATAAAAAGTGGCGATAGGAAACGTCACATGCCCAAGTGGCGGAATGGTAGACGCAGGGGATTCAAAATCCCCCGACTTAACGGTCGTGCCGGTTCGAGTCCGGCCTTGGGTACCACCTTGATTTTTCAAGGTTCTCCGTGAAAATGACGCGTAAAGTTAGCCTTTTTGGCTCCTCGTGTGTTTATCCGCTTTGTTCACGCATTCTGCTCAAACCTCGCGCGCGTGCCGCAGCCTGCTCCCACGGTTGATCTATGACGCCCCAGTCTGCCGCTTTGGCATCTCTCCGGTCTGGAGCGAGGGGCTCCGCCGACAGTGGGAGTGTGCGCGCTCAGGCACGATGTGTTTTCCGCTGCATTTTTATCTGCGAAAATCGCAACATTTGATCGTCTAGGTATTGCTGTAATCGCAATTTTAGTCCCGATAAACGCCGCCGCTCAGGGGGTAGGGATAGTTTTTAAGTTGCGATATGGAACGGTGTTCATGATTGATGCTTGCGTAAGGCGAGCAGAAAGAAACACAAAATGCCTGAGGTGTATATTGCAAGAGCACAATCTATTAACGCTATCACATAACTGCCTTGCGGGCCTGTCTGCAAGCTCAGTTGAATTGTTGCCAGTTCCGTCAATTATTGATTTCGAACGTAGAATGGCGGCTCTTGGGAAGCCACCAAACCACCCGATGATGTCTCCGAAATGGCATGACATGAGCCCTGTTGATAGCTTTGCGATCATGTTCGAGGTGGACGGACAGGAGATCGGAGGCGTCGCCGCGCGGTGTTTGGATCTGGGTGAGGATGCGCTCGCAAAGCACTGGCAGGAAACGTATTCCAGAATGTACACGAACGGAGAAACATCACCTGTCTCGGGGTTTTCTGGGGCTGCAAGTCGAGAAATTCGGGGAAGGGTCGTTTACCTGGGCGAGCTGTTCCTGGCAGAAGGCTGGCGAAAAGGCGTGGTGGATTGGCGCTTGGTGTTCCACTATTTGTTCGCCCTGTCATACCTGAAATGGCGCTCCGACTGGATCTATGGGTTTGTGCGCCAACAAGATGTTATGAGGGGCAAGGCCAGTCGATACGGATTTACGCGGCAATATGTGGGGCCGCAAACTTGGACAAAATGCGTTGAGCGGCGCAGCAGTCAGGAATATCTTGTTGCAATCTCCCGTCAGGACCTATTCGACGCGGCAGCTTTCTATTCTGCCTCACCCGAAGATCTAAGGTCGCCCGCCACTTAAGCTCAGACGGGAAAGCAGTATGACAGTACAAATTTGTCCCCGCTCGGTGCAACCACAGGTAGTTGCAGTCGAAAATATTCTACATGTATTGATTTGGCGTCATGAGGTGTCGTTATCCGAGCCGAGATTGGCGCCGAGAGGGCGGGGCGTCCGCTGTCAGAGACTTCCCGATAGCTAGAAATCAACCGCTCTTGCGACTCTCGATCAAAGGTTCTGACGAGTTGGAGGAGCGCGTCAGCGGAGTCTGTTCCCAGCATCTGCGCGGCAAGGCTCCGGGCGCCGACTTTCGCAGGTGTTACGATTTTATCTCCGGTCTCCGGTGCTTTGATGATATCAAAGCGGTCGGCCAGCATATCGTGACCAATCAGGCAGCCTCTTTGATCGTGCCACCACTGCAAGAGAAGCGGCAAAGTCGAATTTGATGCAGCGGTGGCTTCGTGTCCATATTTTTGTAACCGATTGTGAGCCACGCGAAAAACATCTGATAGAACCTTGGATGCTTGCTGGTTTACCTGTTCGGAGTAACAGGAGTCCGATGACAGGGAAATCGCCCCTTCCTCTTCGAGCAGCTCGTGGATCGGAACGCGGAGTTCTCTCGCCAAGGCCATCACGGTGAAGGCGCCGGGGTCTCGTCCGGGCTTCAGCGTGTTGTACCAGGAACGATCCTTGTTGATCGCTCTGCAAATTTCGGCGATCGACCTTGGATCTTCGGCGATAAGTTGTCGCCATTTGGCGACCAGCCCCTCTGTCAGCATCCACAGCCCTTGAATATCTTCAACAATTTTGAGTTGTAGTTGACGATGTCGCGCGGTGTCAACACAGTCATCTGGCACTGAAGCGTGTTGCTAGATCTTTTGGACTTTGTACAGGATGCATGACTGCAAAACGACACAGAACGATGTCATTGAAAAACAACTGACTTCTGAGCTGAGCGCTGCGGTCTTTGTTTTTATTCTTCTGGAGGATGAGCGCCCGGACTTTGAGAGAGAAGGCCTTTTGCAGATCTTATCAAAAAATCCTGCTCTTCCGGTCTTAATTGAGACCATATGTCCAGGAGTGATCGGCGTCGATCTTCTTCGAACTTCACCCCCTGAGCCTGAAAATACTTGAACAGCTTTGGCGCTTCATCTGCCTGAACCCGCCGTGTGCCGTTGAGAATCTTGGCAAGTTTATCGGTAGAAATGCCTGTGACACTCGACATTCTTGCCTGCTCACCGCGTTCTCCCGTTAGGCGCTCTCGAATCCATTTTCTGTTTATCTCGTCCATGAGCCCTCTTATGCGATATCACGTCTTCTTTCCTTATATCGTATATCGCAATCATCTGACTCTCTAAAGTTGCGATTATCGCATTGTTGGTTGTTATATTGATGCTCGGGCCAACGTTGCTCAATTGCCGCCACAGGCACCTCGGCCTGATGGCTGTCGCGGTTGAATTCGACGCGCAGCCCCGATGGCCCGTCTTCGAATACTCTTGGATAGCACAACAAATGGGCCGGAGTGTCATATCCGGCCCATGCCTTTTAGGTCATCGATCTCAGATACGGCTGCCGCGCTCTGGGTGGAAAAAATGCACACGATCCCGCGGCAGAGTGATGGGCTGCGGGCCTGTTGCGGCCTGCTCATCCTTGCCTACGCTGAGCGAGAAGGGCTGCCCGCCCAATGTGCCATGCAGCAGGCGATGAGCGCCCAGTTCCTCGACAATCTCGACTTGCAGCACAACGGACCCATCACCGCCAAGGCGAACATCCTCGGGGCGGTAGCCAACCAGGACAGTCTCCAGCGCTATGGCCGGCGGGTCGAGCGGCAGCACGGTTTCCTCATTGAGCTGCAGTCGGCCTGCCGCGATCTGCGCGGTCATCAGGTTCATCGGCGGCGCGCCCATGAAGCCTGCCACAAAGGTCGAAGCGGGCTGTTCGTAGATCTCGGTCGGGGTTCCAACCTGTTCGACCCGGCCGGCATTCAGGACGATGATACGGTCGGCCATGGTCATCGCCTCGACCTGATCGTGGGTCACGTAGACCGAGGTCACCCCGAGGCGCTGCTGCAACGCCCGGATCTCAATCCGCATCTGGTTGCGCAGTTTCGCATCGAGATTTGACAGTGGTTCATCAAACAGGAACAGCTCCGGATCCCGCACGATGGCACGGCCCATGGCAACACGCTGACGCTGACCACCTGAAAGCTGGCTCGGACGGCGCTCCAGATACTCGCCGAGGTTCAGAATACGTGCGGCCTCCTGCACTTTTGCATCGATTTCTGTCTTGGAGGCGCCGCGGTTCTTCAGCCCGTAGCCCATGTTTTTTGCCACGGACATATGCGGATAGAGCGCGTAGTTCTGGAACACCATGGCGATGTTGCGATCCGCGGGGTCCTTGTCGTTCACCACATTGGCGCCGATCATCAGCTCCCCATCGGTGATATCCTCCAAACCGGCAATCATGCGCAGCAGCGTGGACTTGCCACAGCCGGAGGGCCCGACAAGGACGACAAGTTCACCGTCAGGGATTTCGATAGAGCAGGGGTGAACAGCCTGATGGCCGTTGGGATAGGTTTTGCGAACTTGCTTCAGGGTGACCTGTGCCATTGGTTTCATTCCTTATTTATCGGATTCCGTCAGGCCCTTGACGAACCAGCTCTGGAAGAAGATGACGATGGCTACGGGCGGGATCATTGCGATCAAAGACAGCGCCAGCGCCTTGCCGTATTCAGGGATCATTGCGCCTGTCTGGCCCAGGACCTGCACGATCTGTTTGATGCCGCGCACCAGGGTGAACATGCTTTCATCCGTGGTGATCAGGGTGGGCCAAAGGTACTGGTTCCAGCCATAGACAAACATGATGATGAAGATCGCCGCGATCATGGTCTTGCTCAGAGGCACCAGAATATCGATGAAGAATTTCACTGGCCCCGCGCCATCGATACGGGCGGCCTCTACCAATTCTTCGGGGATTGAGCGGAAGAACTGGCGAAAGAAGAAGGTGCCGGTGGCCGAGGCGATCAGCGGAACAATCAGCCCGGTGTAGGTATTGGCGAGCCCGAGGCTCTGGATCGCCTCATATGAGGGCAGAATACGCACCTCCAACGGCAGCAGCAGCGTGGTGAAGATGATCCAGAAGGCAAAGGTCGCAAACCGCAGGCGAAAGTAGACGATCGCATAGGCGGCCATCATCGAGATCGCGATCTTGCCAATGGCAAAGCCGAAGCCAAGGATCAACGAATTGATCAGCATCTTAGTGCCGGTAATCGATTTGCTGAAACCGGAGGCTTCGAACATTGCCGCCTCGAAGTTCTCCAGCATCTTGCCCTCAAGGCCGACCTGAAGGCCGTTCTTGACGATATCAACGTCTTCGAAACTGGTGGTCATCAGCACCAGAGCAACCGGAAAGACCATGAACAGCGCGCCTGCGATCAGCACCGCGTGATCTACGATATGGCGCAGCTTGATGGGCTTGCGGGGGCGTGGGGCCGTCGGGGAGAGGGCGCCGGTGTGGGTCATGTCAGCCATTTTCGTCTCCCTCTCAGGTATAATGGATCCGGCGTTCGATAAGCCGGAACTGGAACACGGTGAGCGCCAGAACGAGGATCATCAGGATCACCGATTGCGCGGAAGAGCCGCCCAGATCATTGCCGCGGAACCCATCGACAAAGACCTTGTAGACCAGTGTCACCGGGTTGTTGCCGGGCTCGGACCGCACCAGCGTGTCGATGATGCCGAAGGTGTCAAAGAGCGCATAGGTGATGTTGATGATCAGCAGGAAGAAGGCGGTCGGCGCGAGCAGCGGAAAGGTCACATCCCAGAACCGACCGGAGGCAGAGCGGTTGTCGATCAGGGCCGCCTCGCGCACCGATTTGGGAATCGACTGCAGGCCGGAGAGGAAGAAGATGAAATTGACCGGGATCTGCTTCCACACCGCAACGATCACCATGGCGGTGGCGGTGGAGTTGTAATCCGCACCCAGGCGGAAGTCCCAGCCGAAGAACTGGAACATCTCGGTCAGCGGGCCGTTGCGTTGGTCGAAGAACATCAGCCCGAGAAAACCGGCGACCGGCGGCGCGATGGCATAGACCCACATCAGCAGCGTGCGATAGGATTTCGCGCCCTTGATGACCGCATCCGCCTTCACCGCCAGCAGCAACGCCAGCGCCAGAGAGAAGAATGTGACAAGCGCTGTGTAAATGAGAGTGAAGCGCGCCACCTTGGCGTATTCGATATTGGTCATCAGGTCGGTGTAGTTCTCGACCCCCACGAAGGTGGATCCGAACCCGAAGGGATCCTGAAGGTAGAAAGATGACTGAACCGCCCAGGCAGCCGGCCAATAGAAGAAGATCGCGATGATCATCAACTGAGGCAGCAGCAGCGCAACGGGCAGCCAGACAGTGGTAAATCCGGCACGTTTCATGAGGGGTATTCCATGGGCAAAAAGAATGAGGGCAATCCACGCGATCAACGTGGATTGCCCCGAAGGTTGGAGAGTGCTTAGCCTTGGGTCTTGGCGAAGCGGGCCAGCAGGTCGTTGGCCTCGTTCTCGATGTTGCTGAAGGCGTCTTCGACCGAGGTTTCACCGGACAGGATGCGGCCGTATTCGCGGTTCATCACGTCACGGATCTGCACGTAAAAGCCCATGCGGTAGCCTTTGGTGTTGTCGCCACCGGGCAGGGACAGCTGCTGGATGCCGACTTCGGCAGCCGGGAAACGGTCATAGTGGCCGTCTTCCTTGGCCAACTCATAGGCGGCTTCGGTGATCGGCACATAGCCGGTTTCCTGGTGCCAGAAATACTGAACCTCGGGGGAGGTCAGATACTTGAAGAACTCTGCCGCAGCTTCGTTTTCTTCGGCGTCATGACCGGACATTGCAAACAGCGACGCGCCACCGATGAAGGTCTGCTTCGGCTCGCTGGTCACACCTTCCCAATAGGGCAGCACGGTGGCGGAGAACTCAAAGCCGAGATCCTTGGACATCAACCCGCCGAAGGAGCCGGAAGAGCCGAGCCAGATTGCGACATCACCGTCCTCGAAGGGCTGCTGGTTGTCGCCCCAGCCAGTGCCATACCATTCAAACAGGCCATTTTCCTTCCACTCGGTCAGAGCGGTGAAATGGGCCTTGATGGCGTCATTGTTGACCAAGATCTTGGTGTCTTCGGCGCCGTCATAGCCGTTGTTGTTGGTGGCAAACGGCAGGTTGTGACGGCTATGGAAGTTCTCGGTAAAGATCCAAGGCAGATGCGACTGCGACAGCGCGATGTAGCCTGCGTCCTTCAGGGCAGGCGCGGTCACGGTCTGGAACTCTTCCCAGGTTTTTGGTGCGGAGACGCCAGCTTTTTCCAGCGCATCAACGTTGAAATACATGATCGGCGAGGAGGAGTTGAACGGCATGCCGATCATCTTGCCATCGCTGTCGGCGTAGAAGTAGCGCACGCCGGAGATATAGTCGTTGATGTCGAAGTCGACGCCATTGTCGGTCAGCAGATCCTGCACCGGGATGGTCGCGCCCTTGGCACCGATCACGGTTGCGGCGCCGGCATCGAATACCTGCATGATGTTGGGCTGTTCACCGGCGCGGAAGGCGGCGATACCTGCGGTCAGGGTCTCTTCATAAGAGCCTTTGAACACAGGCGTGATCTGGTAGTCATCCTGAGACGCGTTGAAATCCTCGGCGATCTGGTTGACCGTCTCGCCCAGCTGGCCGCCCATTGCGTGCCAGAGCGTGATTTCGGTTTCGGCGAAGGCCGCGGTGGCCGAGATGGCAACAGCGGCATTCATCGCTGCAATTTTCCAAAATGTCATCGACATCTCCAAGTCTGTGCCCCGTGAGCGGAGCTTGTTTTGGTGTTCAAACATCGAGAAGCTGGCAGCATTCCAGAAAAGAGAATGTTGCAGCATCGCACTCGTTTTCGCCGGTTCAGCCAATGGCGCACGTGCGAGCGTTTTGGCTCGAATGCGGCGCCGGAGTTGATTCCGGAGATACGAGTGCTCAGCTACAAGTCTTCATTAACGCTTTTATGACGGGCGCTAACATCGCGTCGCGTCAGTGCTGGAGTGAAGGCGCACACTGGCGGGGCGAATTAAACATGGCGCACCAATAGCATTGACAGAATTTGACACATTTGAAAGTTTGCGCGCGAAGATCGGGGTGGGGGACGGCATGAATGTGATCGGCAAGGCGACGGCGCTGCTGGCGGCAATGGTCATCGCGACTGCTGGAAGCACCCCGCAACATGCGCATGCCGAGGATTACATCACGATTGGAACCGGGTCTGTTTCGGGGCTGTATTATCCTTTGGGAACAGCGATTTGCCGTCAACTCAACAAGGATCGCCCACGCCATGGCATTCGGTGCACCGCCGAGGTGAGCAATGGCTCGGTCGCCAATCTACAGGCCTTGCGGGATGGGCGCGTGGATTTTGCGATCGTGCAATCGGACTGGCAGGCCTTGGCCTATGAGGGGACGCCGTCGCTGTGGCGTGGCCTTCCATTTTCCGACATGCGCGCGGTATTTTCCATGCACGAGGAAATATTCACCGTTGTAGCGCGCGCGGATGCGGGGATCAGCACCTTTTCCGATTTGCGTGGAATGCGGGTCAATATCGGCAATCCCGGGTCCGGTCAGCGGGCGACAATGCTGGCTTTGATGAATTCACTCGGCTGGACCTTCGATAGTTTTTCCGAAGTTTATGAGCTTTCTGCCGCACAGCAATCCGCCGGTCTGTGCGCGGGTGAATTTGATGCAATGGTATTTGCCGTTGGTCATCCGTCCGCTTCTGTCGAGGAGGCGACGACGGCTTGTGATTCCGTGCTGATTCCATTGGACGAGCCGGAGATTCGTGCGGTGATTGCCGGGAACAAGTTTTTCAACTTCACGCAAATTCCCGCAAATCTCTATCGTGGAAATCCGCTGCCGGTAAAATCGTTCGGCTTTGCGGCGACGTTGGTCACCACGCGGCAAAAACGTCTGAAGGTCGTGCATGAACTGGTCCGGTCGGTATTTTCCGAGCTGGACATGCTGCGCCGTGCCCATCCCGCGTTCTATCAGCTAAAGGCCCCGGCAATGGTGGGGGAGTACCAGGCTGCACCACATCACAGAGCCGCGCGCGCCTACTACCGTGCCGAGGAACTGCTGCCGCGGAACTAGTCATCGTAGCCGGTCATTTCGAGATAACCGGTCCCATTATGGCTGCCGGTGACCCGCACAGGTCCTTCCCAATAGGAAAACGTCGTCCCCATCCAGGCTTGCGGGTTGAGCGCCTCTACCGTGACAGACAGGTCGCGGGCGGGCAGGGAGACACGCCATGCTGTCGGGATGTCACGCCCGCCCACATCCGACCACCGCTGCGGTACCGCCGCAAACTGGCCGGGCGCCAATGGCTCTGCTTCGCCCTCTGCTGAAATCCAGGTGCCGGAGGTGAAATCCGCACGTGCGCCGCGCAAGACAAATCCCATGAGTTTCGTATCGTCATCAAAACGCAGGGAAAACCAATCCCAGCCATCCTGATCAGGGGCCAGCGGCTGGCTCGACCATTCGCGGTCCAGCCAGGCATCCCCGGTTACCTCGACCGGACCGTCCGGCAGCGTCACGGTTCCGGTCACGGAATAGGCAGGCTGAGCATAGTAGAAGCTGGCCTGACCATCCGCTGATTTCACCGAATACCCTTGCTCACCATGCAGGACCAGCGGGCCGTGCGCGTTGAGTTGCAGATCGTAAGAGAATGCATCCGCACGCGCCTTCAGCCGGAGGCGATCCAATGTTGCGTCTGTCGAGGACATTTCCCAATCGTCGATCCAGGCAGAAAAGGGGGCCGTGCGTGCACCCGCCTGACCAATGCCCCCGCGTGCGATCCGCTCGGCAAAGAGATGATCGTCTTCGGTTGTCACCGCAGCGTGCCCCATCCAGACCTGCGGGCTTTGCCAGCCCGCTGTGTTCTCGGGCGCAAGTGCGGAGCGAAACAAGGTCCACTGGATGCCCAGATCCTCGCCAGAATTGGTGCGCAGGTTCGACGTCAGATACCACCATTCGATACGGTAGTCCGGGTGCGCCGCATGATCCGCTGGAAAGGACAAAGTGCCATTTGGGCTGGGCACGGCAAACCCCTCGGCCTCACTGCCAAGATTGGCATAGCCCTGCGCCACAGCGAGGGTTGGCAGGGACAAAAGCGCGACGAGCGTGCGCAGCAGATTGGATCTATCTGTCACCGGCAAATACTCCCAGCAAAGTGGCAGGGGACAGCCGTAGCAACCTGACGACCGGCACCAATGCGGCAAGCGCGGCCGCCACGCCGGTGAGCAGAAACAGCCGCCCCCAGTCGGATGGAAACAGGAACATCGGCAAGCGCCATCCAAAGGCCTCCAGATTGATGATATTGAGCAGCACCCATGCCAGAAACAGACCAAGCGGGAGGGCGAGCAGGAATGTCAGCACGGCAAAGCTCAGGCTGCGCAGCAGTTCGAATTGCGCCAACTGGCGGCGTGTGACGCCCATCGCCCAGACCGGCGCGAGCTGCGGTAGCCGCCGGTTCCATTGGCTGAGGAAGCTGGTCAACATTGCAAACCCCGCAACAGCCAGTGTCAGGATATTCAGCGCGCCGGTCACCACGAAGGTCCGGTCAAAAATACCGATGGAGGCCGACCGCACCGTATTCTTCTCCACCACCGCACGGGCGGGCAGGTTGAGGTCGCGCCGCAGGGAACCTGCAAGCGCGCCTAGGCTGACGCCGGGTGGAGAGACCAGCCCGATCTGCGTGACCGCGATCTGGCTGGCCCTGTCTTGCAGAGTGGCAAGGGCGACAGTGGCTTGTCCGTCCGGGTTGCCGTAGTCGGAATAGATCCCGGCAATTCTGGCGGTCCATGTTGGGGTGAGCGCCACCTCATCACCGATGCGCAGCGCCTCTCGGTGGGCGAGTTGTTCATTGATCAGCACTTGGCCCTGCTCATAGACGCGGTGCCAGGAATTCCCATCCCCGCGCACCATTGGCCAATTGTCTCGATAGAGGGGATCATCCACGACGCCGTAAATCCGCAGTGGAGCCGTTGCCGTCCGGCTGTCACTGCGAAATTGTGGCAACGCCCTTGCACCATTGCGATCTGCCCAGTTCAGAACCCGCTCTGCTTGCTTAGGTGTTTCAACCTGCACATATATCTCGGCCGCCAGCCTTTGATCGATCCATTCGACAAACGTCAGTCTGAAACTGGACACCATCGTGCCGACCCCGATGTTGGTGGCAACCGCGAGCAGCAGCGCCATCAGCGACAGCGACAGACCCGGCAGCTGCAGGCGACTGTCTGCCACCATCCAGCGCAGCAATGGGGCGCGTGTCAGGCGCAAGAGGCCGCTGCTCAAGCCATAGAAAACCAGCGACAACGGCAAAGCCGCACCCAGCATCAGTCCCGCAAGGAACATGAAGCCACCCAACAGGCCCTGCACCAGATTGAGCGCAGCCCAGCCTGTGGCGATCAGCAAAACAGAGGCCGCCCCGCACATGGCATATGTCCGCCCCGCGCTACGCGTCACCGCGGCGTCGGACAAATTGCGTGTCATCCGGCGCAGCGCGATGAAGGCCTGCAAGCTGGCGATACAGGTGCCGAGTACAGCCATCGCCAGGCCGGACAGAACCCAAGACAGGCGCAGCGTCAGGCTGCCCTCGACCGGCGCGCCGTATAGACCACGCAGCGTGGCGCTGACGTCCGGCAACAACAGCGCCGCAAGCCCGTAGCCGATCACCAGACCGACGGCCCCCGCCAGCAGCGCAAGGAGGATCAATTCCAGAAAAAGCGCCTGCATCAACGTGGCCGCCGATACCCCAAGGCACCGTAATGTGCGAATGCTGCCGCGTCGCTGCTCTACGCTGAGGGTGACGCTGCCCTGAACGATGAACAGGCCCACGCAAAACGACAGCAGACCAAAAGCAGTTAGGTTCAGGTGAAAGCTGCGCGTCAGGCGTTCCGGGTCTGCCATGGCACTGTCGGAAGCGGCATTTTGCTGCAATTCGGGCACGATCTGATCGAGCGGCGGCAGGCTTGCCGGTTGATCCGGCAAAATCACAATGCGAGAGAGGCGCCCTACATCGTCCAGCAGACGTTCTGCCAGGGAAATGTCGGTCAGCACAACGCCCGGTGGCAGCTGTTCCATTGGCAGCAGATGATAGGGTCCGTCGAGATCGGGCAGGGTCTCTGGATGCGCGAACAGCACACCGGGCGGACGCAGAAGTGCGAGCAGGTCCAGATCGTTGTCTTCGGCGGCGCGCGACATTTCAGGCGCTCCGGGGTAGCTCAGCGGATCGACCCCCAGCACTGTCACAGCCTCTGACCCGCTTTGCCATTGGCCTTCCAGAACCGGGCTCACTTGCCAACCGGCACGCCGCAGCCGCACATAGTGATCCAGTGAGATCGTCGCCTCAGGCGCGGTCAACACCGGCAGGTCTCTGGCGCCGAGTTCGTCAACTGCGCGTGCGTAGGAGGCACGCGCTTCCGTATTTATCGCCTGGACCGCGGACCAAAGCGCAGTCGCCAGCGCCAGCCCGGCCAGCAGCAACACCAGTTGAAACGGCGCACGCTGCCAATGGCGCAGGAAACTGTGCAGGGTCACGTTCATCCGGCTGCCGCCTCAACGCGGCCACCGCTCAGATGAAGGTGTCGCGCGCATCGCGCTGCGATGTCATGCGAATGCGTGACGAGAAACAGCGCGCTTCCTGCCTCCGAGACCAGCTCCAGCATCAGCCGCAGCACCTCGGCACTGGCGGTTTCATCGAGGTTCCCGCTCGGCTCATCCGCCAGCAACAGATCCGGGCGGACCGCCAGCGCGCGTCCGATCGCCACCCTTTGCTGCTGACCGCCGGAAATCTGCTCCGGGTAGCGATCCGCGAGATCCGACAGTCCAAGACGATCACTAAGCTCTTTGGTCCAATCGGGATCGTAGCGTTTGCCCAGACGGGCATGTAGCGCCAGATTTTCCGCGACGGTGAGGGCAGGGACCAGATTGAACTGCTGGAAGACCAAGGCGATCCGCCGTCGTCTCAGGTCCGAGGCGGCCTTGTCGGTCAGACCGGCGATGTCATTGCCATCAAACATGATGCGTCCGCCGTCCGGCCGATCCAATGCGGCCAGCATGTGCAGCAGCGTGCTCTTGCCAGATCCGCTGTCTCCGGTGAGGGCCACACTCTCTCCACGCGCCAGATCAAAGGACGCGCCGCGCAGGACATTCCTGTTCTGTCCCGGATAACACCGGGTCAGACCGTCAACCGACAAAAGCATGAGGACGCCCCTTGAACCAAGATCTTGTCTTATGGATGTAATGCAGACGTTGCATGTTCAAGCCCCAATTTCTAAGTTGCGACAACGCATACGCCTCTGGACCGAGCGGAAAGTGAATACCCTGTCATGACATTGATCCAGCAGATTTTTTGGGGCAGCTTGTTCCTTGGCCTTTGTCTGGTTCTCGAAACCATCATGCTGTTGTGGTGTGGAGATACCCTGCGCCGCCACAAGGCGCGTTTCGGTCAGCGACGCGGCAACATGCAGCAGCTTGTCACGCTACTCATTTCCATCGGGTTTGTGGTTGGGGCGCACACGGCACAGATCTGGATCTGGTCGGCGGCTCTGATCCTGAAGGCGCAGACATTCGAAACATGGAACGCTGCCGTTTATTTCTCCATCGCCACCTACACAACGCTTGGCTACGGCGACATTGTGCTTGATGCTGAGCATCGGATCTTTGCCTCTTTCGCCGCCATGACCGGGATGTTGGCGTTTGGCATAAGCACCGCGTTTCTGGTCGCCGTCATGCGACCTGGACGGCCAGACAGTCCCTTTCGAAGCCACACATAAGTCTCTTCTCAATTCAACGCTCAGGAGTTCAACATGGCAGCAGGACGGCGATCTATGCAGGCCTTTAAGATCCTGCGCCGCGCGGTGGCGCGGTTCAACAACAAGAACGCCTGGGTCTTGAGCAGCCATATTGCCATGTCGATGATGATGGCACTGTTCCCCTTTGTCCTGTTCACAGTCGCCCTCAGCGGTGCGATCGCCAGTCTGTTTTCGCATAGAGTGGTCGTCGGGGACGTCGTGGATCTCGTCTTTGGCAGCTGGCCACCATCCGTGGCAGAGCCAATCACGCGCGAGGTCTATGCGGTGTTGGAAACCTCCGGCACCGGCTTGATGACGCTCGGCGGGGTATTTGCGCTCTACTTTGCCTCGAATGGTGTCGATGCGATCAGGGTATCGTTGCTGCGTGCCTATGGTCAGGATGAGACGCGGCCGTTCTGGAAACACCGGCTGATTTCGCTGGGGCTGGTTGTCATGGGCGGGGCAGGGCTGCTGCTCGCGGCAGTGTTCGAGCTGTTCCTGCCGCTGGGTGCCCGTTTTGTGGCACGGTTCTTTCCCGATCTCGACTTTCTTCGCGGCTGGGAGAATGGCACCAACGGGTTGGTGGTTGCCGTGGTGCCGGTTGCGGCGGTGTTTCTTTATCACCTCGTCTTGCTGCCACGCCGCGCGTCGTTGCTTCATATCATGCCCGGAGCGGTTTTCACGTTGCTCCTGTGGTGGGGAGCAGGCGCGGGATTTGCGCTCTATGTGTCCAGCTTCGCCAGCTACTCTGCCACCTATGCCGGCTTGGCCGGGGCGATGGCCGCGCTGATCTTCCTCTACCTGAATGCCGCGATCCTGATCCTTGGCGCGGAGATCAATGGCGTTCTGCAAACCGACCGATACGCCGACAAGGGATGACGCCAACTCCGTAACAATTGTCCGCAAGCACGCCGGTTTCGCCCCATTTCGACCACGGCTGCGTCGCGGTTCGCCATCATGCCTTGGTGGTGCGATTGAAACGGGGCGTGGTTATGAAAAAGACATCATCAGAACAGGGCCGGCAGAAGCTGCTGAAGCTGGCGCGGCTCTCTGCCTGCCCGGCGGGGCAGGCGCTGCGCAATGAAACGTCGTCCCAGCGGGCGTCCAAATCCGAAACACAGGCAATCAACAGCTTGAAAGATCAGGCGATCCGCTCTTTGCGTAAGCCGGGCTTTCGATTCATGCCGCGCTGAGGTCAGCCCCGAAATCCGGTAGCGACGACAAATTTCTCAGAGCTGTCTGCGCGCGATGAGGGGGGTTTTACGTTCGCGACCGCCTTGAACTTCTGCTTCAGAAGCTTTTGCAAGTCTCCTTCGGCACCACCGGCCAGAACCTTCGCCACAAAGGTGCCGCCCTCGGTCAATACGTCAAAGGCGAAATAGGCAGCGGTTTCACACAGCGACATGATGCGCAGGTGGTCCGTCTGTTTGTGACCAGAGCTGGAGGCGGCCATGTCGGACATGACCACATCGGCCTTGCCGCCAAGCCATTCCTTGACCTGATCGTCTGCACCCTCATCCATGAAATCGAGCTGATGGAATTCTGCGCCCGCAAGGGGTTCAAGCTCCTGCAGGTCGATGCCGACGATGCGCCCGACCGCCTTGCCGGATTTCTCTCCCAGCGCATTCACGCGGGGCACCGCCACCTGCGCCCAGCCACCGGGGGCACAGCCAAGGTCCACAACCAACGCACCGGGCACAAGAAAGCGGTACTTGTCGTCGAGTTCCATGATCTTGAACGCCGCACGTCCACGATAGCCTTCGATCTGCGCACGTTTCACGTAAGGGTCGTTCAATTGCCGTTGCAGCCAGCGAGTCGAGCTGAGCCTACGTCCGCGCGCAGTCTTGACCTTCACGGTCAGATCGCGCTGCCCGCGGCCAGACGTGTTCTTTCCAGTCGGTTTCTTCGCCATCAACTCAGCCTCCAAAGGATGGGTGCAGATAACGGTTCGCGCGCCGGGGATCAAGTACGGTGCGGGGCCTTTGCCAGTGTCAATACAGACCAAGGGGCTACAAAGCGTTCAGAAAGGGCCGTCTTCCAGAACGCCATCGGCGCTCATTTGGGCATAGAGCAGCCCCTCGCGCAAACCTCGATCTGCAACCGACAATCGGTCCGTCGGCCAGCAGCGCAGCAACGCCTGCAAGATTGCGGCACCGGACATGATCAGCGCCTGCCGGTCCTCCCCAAGGCGGGGATCCCGGCGACGGCCTTGCGGGCCAAGCTCCAGGTAGCTGCGGATCACCTTGTCGATCTGATCTGACGTCATGCGCAGCCCGTCAACCTTCGTCCGGTCATAGCGTTTGAGGCCAAGATGCGAGGCTGCGACCGTGGTGACGGTGCCTGAGGTCCCGACAATCTGGAACCCTTCACGGGCCTGCTCATCCTTGTAGGGGGCAAAATCAGCGAGGTTTTCCTCGAAAAACCAGCTCATCAACGCGAACCGGGCCGCGTCATCTTCTACATCGTTGAATTGATCCCTGAGCGTGGCCACACCAAGGGGCACTGAAATCCAGTCCACTACCTTGGCCGCCGGAAAGGGGCTGTCCGACGTGTGGAACCCTGCATGCAACCGCATGATGGCAGAAGGACGATCCCGGCGCGCGATGGAGGAAATGTCGATCCATACCAATTCGGTCGAGCCACCGCCGATATCCACCACCAAGAGCTGTTCGGTCTTGGTTGAGACCAGCGGAGCGCAGGAGATCACTGCCAGACGCGCTTCTTCCTCGGGCTGGATGATATCCATGGACAGGCCAGTTTCGCGTTTGATCTGACGCATGAAGTCGCGCCCGTTCTTGGCACGTCGACAGGCCTCTGTCGCGACAAGGCGCATGCGCTTTACGCGGTTGCGAGAGATTTTCTGCTGACAGATGCGCAGCGCCTGAATGGTGCGCGCCATGGACGAGCGCGACAAGCGCCCAGTCTTCTCCAGGCCGGAGCCAAGCTGCACCGACTTCGAGAAACTGTCGACCACATGAAAGCCGCTGCCCTTTGGCTGGGCAATCAGCATCCTGCAGCTATTCGTACCAAGATCCAGCGCCGCATAGAGCGCATCCGGATCCGGCCGGGCTGGTACAGGGGTTTCTACCGCTTTGGGAAACGCTCCTGTACCTTTGGAACGCCTGGGCGCCATGATTCACGCCCTCCGATTATCGTGTTAGCCCAACAGTACGTTCGCAGTGACAACTCTGCAAGGGACTGTGAAACGGCGCGCTGTTGAAATCGTGAAGAAAACGGCAACCGCAGCGCGAGCGTGTTCACAATTTTGTTGAGAATTTTTAAGCGGCCAAGCGGTATTCCGTGTTCTGATGGAACTCGTTTAGAAGTGGAAAGGTCGCTGATCCCACCTTTGTTGTCGAAATCCGACGTACCTGGCGACCTGCGGCGGATTAGAAACACGGTACGACAGGCGTATCGGAAAGGAACGGCAATGCCAGACGTCACCATCGTATATTGGCGCGACATCCCGGCTCAGGTCATCGTGGGCAAGGGGCGACGCGGCGCGAAACGTCAGCTCGAGGAACGGTTCGAGCAGGCCATTGATCGCGCGGCCATGAAGGTGAACGCCAAGGACAGCGATGCCTACCTTGCGGAATGGCGCAAGGCCAAACCTTTCAGTGTGGAGGGGGAGCCCGGCGATGTTGCCGAGGCCGAAGCCGCCCGTCTGGAGCAGGACTACGACCAGGACCGCCTGAAGGACCTGATCGCGAACGACGGCTGGGCATGACAGCCCTCACTTCACTATGGGAGGCCGCCATGGCTTTGCTGAACTTCAAGAAACGCGCATCCGAGACCGAATTCACCGTCAACCCGCAGGTCGAAAGCTTCCTGCAGGACTATTCGATCGAGGTCATGCCGCGCACCGCACAGAAGGTCGAGGATTTCCGCGAGCTGCTGCCCGCCGGAACGCGCGTCTATATCGCCCATATCGAAGGCACCCCGATCGAGGAAATGGTCGCGACCGCCAAACGCCTGAACGACGACGGCTTCCCGGTGATGCCGCATTTCCCGGCACGGATCATCAAGGACGAAGCCACTCTGGCCGACTGGATCGCGCGCTACCAGGGCGAGGCGGACGTCAAGCAGGCGCTGATGCTGGCGGGCGGCGTGGCGACACCGCATGGTGATTTCGACAGCTCCATGCAGCTGCTGGAAACCGGCCTCTTCGACAAGGCGGGCTTTACCAATCTGCATGTGGCGGGCCACCCGGAAGGCAACAAGGACATCGACCCCGATGGCTCGATGAAAAACGTCTCCGAAGCGCTGTCCTGGAAACAGAAATTCTCCGAGCGCACGGATGCCAAGATGGCACTGGCGACGCAGTTCGCCTTTGAGGCGAAGCCAATCATCGCCTGGGCCAATGGCCTGAAGGACGCGGGCATCGATCTGCCGATCCACATCGGCATCGCCGGTCCCGCCAAGCTGCAAACTCTGATCAAATTCGCCATCGCTTGTGGCGTCGGCCCGTCGCTGAAAGTGCTGCAGAAACGTGCGATGGATGTCACCAAGCTGATGCTGCCTTACGAGCCCACCGAGGTGCTGACCGAACTTGCGGCCTACAAGGCGGCGAACCCGGATTTCAACATCACCAATGTGCATTTCTTCCCCCTGGGTGGCATCAAGACCAATGCCACCTGGGCCATCAACAATGGCGGCGAGTCCACGCAGCCTGTCAAACAGCAAGGATAATCAATGACCCGTACTGTCGTAGAATCTAAGTCAAAAACCGCCATTCTGGGCTTTGACCAGCCGTTCTGCGTGATCGGTGAGCGGATCAATCCCACCGGCCGCAAGAAGCTGGCTGCGGAGCTGGAAGCAGGCGATTTCTCCACCGTGGAGAAAGACGCGCTCGCACAGGTGATGGCGGGGGCCAACATCCTCGATATCAACGCGGGCGTGGTCTACAATTCCAACCCGAACCCCAATGAGACCGAGCCGCCGCTGATGACCAAGATCATCGAGCTGGTGCAAGGTCTGACCGACACGCCGCTGTGCATCGACTCCTCTGTTCCCGCCGCACTTGAGGCTGGTCTGCAGGCCGCCGAAGGCCGTCCGCTGCTGAACTCCGTCACCGGCGAAGAAGAACGTCTAGAACACGTGCTGCCGCTGGTGAAGAAGTACAATGTTCCTGTGGTGGCCATTTCCAACGACGACACCGGCATTTCCGAGGATCCCGAAGTCCGCTTTGAAGTGGCCCGCAAGATCGTGCAGCGCGCCGCTGACTTTGGCATTCCGGCGCATGACATCGTGGTTGACCCGTTGGTGATGCCGATCGGCGCGATGGCGACCGCGGGCCAGCAGGTCTTTGCCCTGGTGCGGAAACTGCGTGAGGAACTCGGCGTGAACACCACCTGCGGGGCGTCCAACGTTTCCTTCGGCCTGCCGAACCGTCACGGCATCAACAACGCCTTCCTGCCGATGGCCATGGGCGCGGGCATGACATCTGCGATCATGAACCCGGTCGCGCTGCCTGTGAACCAGAAGGCGATCGCCGAGAAAAAGGAACAGGTTGCAGCCGCTGGCATCATCCTGCCCGAAGACATCGATGACGAGACCTTTGTGAGCCTGTTCGGCCTCGGCTCCACCAAGCCGCGTGCGGGCAAGGAGATGGAGGCGATCCGTGCTGCCAACCTGCTGACCAACAACGACCCGCATGGTGGCGACTGGATCAAGTTCAACAAGGCCCCAGTCAAAGAGGGCGAGGAAGTCCGTGGTCGTGGTGGTCGCGGTGGCGGTCGTCGCCGTCGCGCCTGATCCGCAGCCTTTGAGATATGCAAAAAGCCGGGTGACAAACCCGGCTTTTTCTATTGTGGTTCATTCTCGCGTTGTGGAGACCGCCGCGCGTTCCAGATTTTGCAAACAATGCAGTGCGATCAAGGCCGCGGAGCAAATCGAGACGCGCGAGACTCTAAGTCGTCGCGCGTAGGATTCAGGTCGAGTTATCTGCTGAGACATGTCTGTGACGTGCCCGCACGCTACTCAGTGAAGCTCACAACTCACTTTGAATATCGTGGGGAATAATGGCGGAGAGACAGGGATTCGAACCCTGGGAACCCGTGAAGGCTCAACGGTTTTCGAGACCGCCCCGTTCGACCACTCCGGCACCTCTCCGCGGGGGGTGTGAGGGCGTTTAAAGGTGATTTTCACCACGTGCAAGGGGCGAAATCACAGTTACTTCAAGAAAGTGGGATTTTGTTTTGCGCCGGCGAAGCAAGCCCCTACATTCTCCACTATGATCATCACTCGCACAGCGTTCCGCCGCCCCGCCACCCGTGTCGCGCCTCTCTTGCGCAGTCTCTGCGCGCTTGCCGCGTGTCTCGTTCTCTTTCAGCCCAATCCGGCGCGCGCTGCGGAGCGGGATCAGATCAAAGCCTTCCTCGAGGTGACGGGCTTTGACGTCGCACTCGAGAGCATTGCCCAATCCGCCAGCGATGCACCGGCGATGCTGGGTGCGGATGCTGGCGACTTCGGTCTGGAGTGGGAGCGCCTGACGCAGGAGGTCTTTGCTCCGGATCTGATGCAGACGATGGCGCTGGATATACTTGAGGACACGCTGTCCTCGGAGGCGCTGTTCCACGCAGCGGAATTCTACGCCTCGGACCTCGGTCAGCGGCTGGTTGTCGCGGAGAATGCATCCCATCAAAACCAGGACGCCACCGCCGCGCGTGAGGCGGGTGAGCAGCTGATCAGCGACCTGGTAGAGAACAGTGACCCGCGAGTCGCCCTCTATCGGGACATGAACACTGCGATCGGGGGCACTGACACGGCAATCCGGGCGGTGCAGGAGATCCAGTTCCGCTTTCTGATGGCAGCCTCGGCAGCGGGTGTGATTGACATGCGGATCGATGCGGATGGGTTGCGCGCGCTGATGAAGGCACAGGAAGGCGAGATGCGCCGCAGCATGGCCGCGTCCAGCCTTGCGAACTCTGCTTATACCTATAGGGACTTTTCGGCCGACGAGGTCGCAGCCTACGTAGATGCGCTGGAGGACCCGTTGATGCAGGAGGTCTACGAGCTTCTCAATGCGATCCAATATGAGATTCAGGCCAACCGCTTTGAAGAACTTGCCCACCGCATGCGGGAGCTGCAACCGGTTCAGGATCTGTGATCAAGGGCCGGGCATGGCGGCTGCCCCCTTTTTACGTATGCGCTGTGGATAACGGGTTGACTTAGGGCTGCATCAAGGTCAAAAGCCCGCATCCCGGCCCGGAGTCTCCGCGCCGGGGTTTATTGTCATACCGCCCCGATCAAGGGGCGCGCTGTTCGAGGTGAGAGGGCACGGCCCTGTCGCAAACACCCCGAAAGGGGGACCGAAGGACGCGGTGAGAAAAGGAAAGACTGAAATGTTCGCAGTCCTGAAGACTGGCGGCAAGCAGTACAAAGTTCAGGCGGGCGATATGCTCCGCGTAGAAAAATTGTCTGCAGACGCTGGCGAAACCGTACAATTCAATGACGTTCTGATGATCGGTGGCGACAGCCCCGTTGTCGGCGCTCCGCTCGTGTCCGGCGCTGCCGTTCAGGCGGAAGTGGTCGATCAGATCAAGGGTGACAAGGTCATCAACTTCGTCAAACGTCGTCGTAAGCACTCCTCCAAGCGGACTGTCGGTCACCGTCAGAAGCTGACCCTGGTCAAGATCACCGAGATCCTGGCCTCTGGTGCGGATGCCTCCGGCGTCAAAGCGGCCACTGGTAAAGGCGACGCGGCTCCGGCTGCCAAAGCGCCCAAAGCCAAGGCTGCCAAAGCTGCTGCGCCCGCAGCCGCTGGTTCCGACGACTTGACCCAGCTGACCGGTGTTGGTCCCGCTGCTGCCACGAAGTTGCAGGCCGCCGGCCTCACCACCTTCGCTCAGATCGCAGCCTTGTCCGAAGACGACATTGCTGGTATCGAGGCCGTCAAGATCAAACCCGAGTGGGTTGAGCAGGCCAAAGAGCTGGCTCAAGGCTAAGGAGAGACAAGAATGGCACATAAAAAAGCAGGCGGTTCGTCCCGTAACGGTCGCGACTCCGCAGGTCGCCGTCTTGGCGTGAAACTGTATGGTGGTCAGTCGGCCATCTCCGGTAACATCATCGTGCGTCAGCGCGGCACCAAGTTTTGGCCGGGCGAAGGCGTTGGCATCGGCAAAGATCACACCATCTTTGCAATCGCCAACGGCAACGTGACCTTCCACAAAGGCCTCAAGGGCCGCACCTTTATTTCGGTTCTCCCGGCGGCGGAGGCCGCTGAGTAAGCCGAACCTAAGGGTAGTAAAAACTTCAGGGGGATCGGTTATACGACCGGTCCCTCTTTTCGTTTTTGATGGGAATTTTCAAAGCTGCGAGAGACCTGAGGCACGGCCTGCCTTGTTTCTTGAACCGGCGCGTCCCATTTCATCGGCAACGGGATGGAGGAGCAAGTCCTTGTTCTGCCGATATTATGAGTATTGAGGAGGATCGAGGTCATGGATTTGGATCAACTGGATCAACAGGCCATAATCAACGCAGATCGGTTTGACCTGCGCCCCCTGCGTCCGTCGGATGCCGGGTTGATTGCCTATTATGCAGGGGACGCGCGGGTTGCCAAGATGACCGCTCCGATCCCGCACCCCTATCCGCCTGGCGCCGCCGAAGCCTATGTGAAGCGCGCGATGGAAGCGGAGAAGGGGGAATTCACCTGGGCCATTGACGGCACCAAAGATGACAACGCCGAGCTGATGGGGGTGATCTCCCTGAAATCCATGGATCGCAACCAGTCGGAGGTTGGCTATTGGGTGGCACCGCCGTTCTGGAACACCGGCTTGGCGTCTATGGCTGTTCAGTTGCTGGTGGAAACCAACCCCCTGGGCGATGCCGCCATGTTCGCAAGCGTGTTTCAAGATAATCCTGCCTCGGCACGGGTTCTGACCCATTGCGGGTTTGAGTATCTGGGCGATGCGGAGGATTTCTCCGTTGCGCGCGATGCAAACGTGCCGACCTGGACCTACAGCCGCAAGCTGTAAGGCCAAAAGACCCAAATCAACGCGGGCGCGTCAGGCGGCGGGCTCGCGTGTTTGATCCATGGCCTGACCCGCGCGAGGCGCGCCACAGCCATGCACAGACATCAATAGACGCAGGGTTGAGCCATCCCCTGAATTCAAGTATTGGCGATCCAGCTCTAACACTGAGGCCCACTCATGAAATTCCTCGATCTGGCAAAGGTCTACATTCGCTCCGGCGCCGGCGGGAACGGATGCATCAGCTTCCGACGCGAGAAGTATATCGAATACGGCGGTCCCGATGGCGGTGATGGCGGTAAGGGCGGTTCGGTCTGGGTTGAGGTCGTCGACGGCCTGAACACCCTGATTGATTTCCGCTATCAACAGCACTTTTTTGCCAAGAACGGCCAGTCGGGCATGGGGCGTCAGCGCTCCGGCAAGGACGGCGAAGACATTGTCCTGCGGGTGCCTGTGGGGACCGAGGTCCTTGATGAAGATGAAGAAACCGTTCTGGCGGATCTGACCGAGATCGGCGAGCGCTTCCTGCTTGCCAAGGGTGGTAACGGCGGTTTTGGCAACCTGCACTTCAAGTCCTCCACCAACCAGGCGCCGCGACGTGCAAATTCCGGCCAGGATTGCGTTGAACGCACCATCTGGCTGCGGCTGAAACTGATCGCCGATGCAGGTCTGCTGGGGCTGCCGAATGCCGGCAAATCGACCTTCCTGTCGTCGACTTCCAACGCGCGGCCGAAGATTGCCGATTATCCCTTTACCACTCTGCACCCGAACCTGGGCGTGGTGGGGATTGATAACACCGAATTTGTGATGGCCGATATTCCCGGCCTGATCGAAGGCGCGCATGAGGGTCGTGGTATTGGCGACCGGTTCCTCGGCCATGTGGAACGCTGCGCCGTGCTGCTGCATCTGGTGGATGGCACCTCGGAGACGGTGGCCGAAGATTACCGCACCATCATCAATGAGCTGGAGGCCTATGGCGGCGAACTGGCCGACAAGCCCCGCGTGACCGCGCTCAACAAGATCGACGCGCTGGATGACGAGGAACGTGCCGAAGCCCGTGCCGCGCTCGAAGCAGAGGTTGGCGAGCCGGTGATGATGATGTCCAGCGTCAGCCGCGAAGGTCTGGATGGTGTGCTGCGCGCAGTCCGCTCCCAGATCGACGATGATCGCCTGCGGATCAAACAGGCGGAGGCATCTGAGGAGGAGGACTCTCCTTGGCAGCCCTGACCACGGCCCGACGGGTCGTCATCAAAGTCGGCTCGGCGCTTCTGGTTGACCGCAGCAGCGGCTCCCTGCGTCAGGACTGGCTCCTGACGCTGGCCGAGGACGTGGCGCGATTGAAAGCGCAGGGCAAGGATGTGATCCTGGTCTCTTCCGGCTCCATCGCGCTGGGGCGTGGGGTACTGGGACTGCCATCTGCGGAGCTGCCGCTGGAACAATCCCAGGCCGCCGCCGCCGTCGGACAGATCCGCCTGGCCCGCGCATATGAGGAAGTCCTTGCCCCGCATGGGATCACCACGGCGCAGGTGCTGGTCACGCTGGAGGACAGCGAGAACCGCCGCCGCTACCTCAATTCCCGCGCCACATTGGAGACGCTGATCGGCCTTGGCGCGGTGCCCATCGTCAATGAAAACGACACCATCGCCACCGATGAGATCCGCTATGGCGACAATGATCGGCTGGCAGCACAGGTCGCGGTGACGGTGGAGGCTGATGTCTTGATCCTTCTGTCGGATGTGGACGGGTTCTACAGCGCCAATCCCGCGCTTGATGCGGGTGCCAAACGCTTTGACCGGATCGACACCATCACGCCCGAGATCGAGGCGATGGCGGGCGACGGGGTCTCGGGCCTGTCCAAGGGCGGCATGATCACCAAACTGCTGGCGGCCAAGATGGCAACCGCGGCAGGCTGTGCCATGGCGATCACCGAAGGGTCTGTGATGTCGCCGGTGCGTGCCCTGGAAGAGGGTGCGCCTTCGACGTGGTTCACCGCACAAGGCGACCCGCAGGTGGCCCGCAAACGCTGGATTGCCGCGATGAAAACCCGTGGCGTGATCACCATCGACGAAGGCGCGGCGACCGCGCTGGCCAATGGAAACAGTTTATTGCCCGCAGGGGTGCGTCATGTGGAGGGCGATTTTGGCCGCGGGGAACCGCTGGCCATCCTCGGCCCAGACGGGCGCAAACTGGGGCAGGGGCTGAGCCGCTATACAGCGGAAGAAGCCCGGGCCATTCAAGGGCACCGCTCCGCAGAGATCGAGGACATCCTCGGCTACGCGGGACGCGCGGCCCTGATCCACCGGGATGACATGACCCTTTGATCCTGTCATTCTAAGGACAGCGAGAATTTTCTCCGGCGCATGACGTGGCGGAGAGTCTCGAACCCCGCCTGGGAAAGAAAAGGGCATATGACATGAAAGATCTCGACAACATCCCCGCGCTGATGGCGGAGATCGGCAGGCGTGCGAAACAGGCGGCACAACATCTCGCTACCGCAAGCGGTGCGCAGAAGGAACAGGCACTGAACGCCGCCGCAGAGGCCGTCTGGGCCGCGCGCGCCGACATCATTGCCGCCAACGCCCGGGACTTGGAGTTTGGCCGCGACAAGGGGCTGTCCGCGGCGATGATGGACCGGCTGATGCTGGACGAGGCGCGTATTCAGGGCATCGTTGATGGACTTCGGGCCGTGGCTGCACAGGAGGATCCGGTTGGTGCCGTCCTAGAGGAATGGACCCAGCCCACGGGCCTGCGCATTCAACGGGTGCGCACACCGCTTGGCGTCATCGGCGTGATCTACGAGAGCCGCCCGAACGTGACAGCAGATGCGGGTGCGCTTTGCCTCAAGTCCGGCAATGCGGTGATCCTGCGCGGTGGCTCCGAGAGCCTGCATTCGGCGCAGGCGATCCATTCCTGCCTTGTCACAGGTCTGCGCACGGCCGGGCTACCGGAAGACGCGGTGCAGCTGGTGCCGACCCGGGATCGCGCGGCGGTGCAGGAACTGCTGACCATGACCGATCATGTGGACGTGATTGTACCGCGTGGCGGCAAGGGGCTGGTCGGGCTGGTGCAGCGCGAAGCCCGCGTGCCGGTCTTTGCCCACCTCGAGGGCATCGTGCATATCTACATCGATAAACACGCGGATCGCAAAAAGGCCATCGACGTGGTCCTGAACGCCAAGACCCGCCGGACCGGTATCTGCGGCGCGGCTGAATGCCTGCTGATCCATCAGGATGTGGCAGAGAGCATCGGCAAGGACGTGCTGGACCTGCTGGCGATGGGCGGGGTGGAAATCCACGCCGAGGAAGGTCTGCCCGGTCCCGACGATATGCAGATCGCCACGGCAGAGGATTGGGGCAAGGAATACCTGGATGCGATTATCGCCGCCAAGAAGGTTGCCGACATCGACGCGGCGATCGCTCATATTCGCACCCATCACTCGGCCCATACCGATTGCATCATCACCGAGGATGACGCGGCGGTGGCGCAGTTCTTTACCGAGCTTGATAGCGCGATCCTGATGCACAACGCCTCCACCCAGTTTGCAGATGGGGGCGAGTTCGGCATGGGGGCAGAGATCGGAATTGCCACTGGCAAGATGCATGCGCGCGGTCCGGTGGGGGCTGCGCAGCTCACCAGTTTCAAATACCTTGTGCGCGGTGACGGTACAGTTCGCACCTAAAGCCAAGCAAATACGCCGAAACCAAAAAACGCCGCTGGAATTCAGCGGCGTTTCTTATTGTATCAGCGAGGGCTTCAGAAGCTGATCGAAATCTTCTCAAGGCTCTGATTGAATGACAATTGCCTGTCTGCCTCGCGCGCCGCAGCCGGCAACAGAGCGAACTGCACGAGGGCCGGGGTAATCTCCACCTCGGCAGCGTCGGTTGTGAGGCTGGCCCACAGGTTTTCGTCAACATTGATTTTGCGACCTTCTCCGGTCACGGTCCAGCCATCCGTGCTGCGAAGGATCTGGATTGTTCCGCCATAGGGCAGGGCGCTTTCCAGGCACAGACCAGCGAGAAACGCCATCCGCACATCACGCCGTGCTGCAGCCTCCTGCGAGGACCAGTTGTAGTTGATACGCGCGCCTTTGCTGACATCGCCGAGCACGCTTGCGATCTCCATGCGGCCCAGTTCCTGCTCACCGGCGGCACCGAAGGCGACGCGAAAAAACCGAATGCGAGCATTGGCATTGTTGACGCTGTCGGAGATCAGCTCCAGTTCCGGCCCCTCGAGCGAATTGGACATGCCCAAAAGCTCCAGACCGTTGTTGATCGCCCCAACCGGGCTGATCAGATCGTGACAGATCCGTGAACCTACCAATGCGGCCAAATTGGCGCTATCTACACCCATAACATTCCTCCAATAGGGCCATTCAAAACATGAACGACCTGAATACCATCTTCGCACCCGGCATGTTTGCCCGACACCCCGACCACCCGGAATGGGGGCTGGGGCAGGTGCAGTCAAACGTGGGCGGCAAGATTACTGTCAACTTTCCCGACCAGGGCAAGGTCGTTTTCGATGGCGCGCGCATTGCCCTTGTTCCAGTCTTTGATCCGTAAAAACGGTTTATGAAACGTTAACCAAACGCATACAAGTGTGCATATATCTTGCGCGCGAATATGCCTATGCGCTATTTGCCCGCCAAAAAGTAAGGATAAAGCAGAGCCATGCAGGACGGCGCGCCAGAGTTTTCCGTGAGAATTGCCGAAACTGAGCAGGACCTGCGAGCCGCGCAGGCCCTACGCTACGAGGTCTTCGTGCGTGAGTTGGGCGGCAGTGGTGCGATGGTGGACCATGAGGCCGGATTGGAGCGGGACAAGTTTGACCCGTACTTCGACCATATGCTTGTCAGCGATGACCGCTTGGGCGAAGTGGTGGGAGTTTACCGCCTGCTGCGCAGCGATCAGGCCCAAAAGCTGGGCCAGTTCTACTCCGAAGATGAATATGATCTGTCGGCATTGCGCAGCTCCGGGCGCAAACTTCTTGAGCTGGGCCGATCCTGTCTGCATGCCGAGTATCGCGGCGGTATGGCGATGTTTCACCTCTGGAACGGGCTGGCCGCTTATGTCGCGGATCACCAGATCGACGTTCTGTTCGGGGTTGCCTCTTTTCACGGCACCGATCCGCAGGCCCTGGCGCAACCCCTGTCGCTGCTGCATGCCAATCATCTGGCGCCCGAAGATTTGCGCGTACGTTCAAGAGCCTACCAGCCGATGAACCTGGTGGACGGGGATCAGATTGATCGCCGCGCCGCGATGGTGGACACACCCGCGTTGATCAAGGCCTACCTGCGGCTCGGTGGATTTGTGGGGGATGGGGCCTATGTGGATCACGCGTTCAACACCACTGACGTCTGCCTGATCCTCGACACTGCGCGGATGAACGAACGTCAAAGCCGCCTCTATACGCGCGGGACCGCCGCTGAATGACCGTCAGCTGGAAGAGTGAGACACCGCCGGAACAGGTTCGGATTACGCCGATGGGATGGCTGCGGGTCGGTCTGCGTGGCACCGCGTTGGCGATACTGGTCTTTGGTTGCCTGTTGCTCTTGCTATTGGTGCGTCTGATTGAACGTCCCATTTGTGGGGTGCAGCGGCCGGTCACGCCCTTCATCACCATGTTTGTCTGCCGCAATGCATTTCGCATCCTGAGCTTGCGCTTTGACACCAAGGGCGCGCGGATGCATCACCCCGGTATCATTGTCGCGAACCATACGTCATGGCTCGATATTTTTGCCCTCAACGCACGCAAACGGATCTATTTCGTGTCCAAGTCCGAAGTGGCGGCATGGCCCGGCATTGGCTGGCTGGCGCGCGCCACCGGCACGGTATTCATCGAACGTGATCGCAAGAAATCCAACGAGCAGAAGGCGCTGTTCGCACAGCGTCTGAAAGCAGGACATAAGTTGCTGTTCTTCCCGGAAGGCACCTCAACCGACGGTCTGCGGGTGCTACCGTTCAAGACGACCCTGTTTGCTTCACTGTTTGAGCCAGAGTTGCGTGATATCCTGTATGTGCAGCCGGTTTCGGTGGTGTTTCATGCCCCAAAGGGCGCCGAGCGCCGGTTTTACGGCTGGTGGGGAGATATGGATTTTGGCAGCCACCTGCTGAAGGTGCTCGCGACCCAGCCGCAGGGCAGGGTGGAGCTCACCTACCACGCCCCTGTTGCCGTGCAGGCGTTTCAGGATCGCAAGGCGCTTGCTGCTTATTGCGAGGAGACAGTGCGCAAGGGGCACATGCAAATGCGCAAGCAGCTGCCGGAACAGCGCTGAGACGTTGGTTTTGCGCTTGCGCACCTGTCCAAGCTGGCTTATACGCGCGCCATCGAACCCACAAGCGGGGTTTGGCCTGATCGGGGGAGACATCCCTGACAGACCGCCGGTTGGCCGCGAAAGCGTCTGAACCCCCGCTGAGGATAAAACCGGAAAAGGATAGAATAGCATGGCTCTTCCCGAGTTCTCCATGCGTCAGCTGCTGGAAGCTGGCGTACACTTTGGTCACCAGACGCAGCGTTGGAACCCCCGTATGGGTCCGTTCATCTACGGCGCGCGCAACGGCATCCACATCATGGACCTGACGCAGACTGTTCCGATGCTGGACCAGGCACTGACCGCGATCCGTGACACCGTTGCAAAAGGCGGCCGCGTTCTCTTCGTTGGTACCAAGCGTCAGGCCGCAGCGCCGATCGCCGAAGCTGCTGAGAAATCCGCACAGTACTACATGAACCACCGCTGGCTCGGCGGCACGCTGACCAACTGGAAAACCGTTTCCCAGTCGATCAACCGTCTGAAGGAAATCGATGAGCGTATGGCAGCCGGCGCCGACGGCCTGACCAAGAAAGAGCGCCTGCACATGGAGCGTGACCTGGAGAAGCTGCAAGCCTCTCTCGGCGGTATCCGCGACATGGGCGGTGTTCCTGACCTGCTGTTCGTCATCGACGTCAAAAAAGAAGCACTGGCCATCGCCGAAGCCAACAAACTGGGTATCCCGGTTGTGGCCATCGTCGACACCAACTGCTCCCCCGATGGCGTAGACTACATCATTCCGGGCAACGACGACGCGGCCCGCGCGATCACGCTTTACTGCGATCTGGTTGCTCGTGCAGCTCTGGACGGCATGACCGCTCAGATGGGCGCTGCCGGTGTTGACCTCGGCGCACTGGAAGAAGCACCGGTCGAGGAAGCGGTGGCAGAAGAAGCCAGCGCCTAACCCGACAGCGTGTCATCGATTTGACATGTGGGGCAGGTTAGACCTGCCCCAAACCGCATTTGACTTGAGGAGAGGCCAAGATGGCAATCACTGCAGCAATGGTGAAAAAACTGCGCGAATCCACCGGCGCAGGCATGATGGACGCGAAGAAAGCACTGGTCGAAAACGACGGCGACATGGAAGCCGCTGTTGACTGGCTGCGCACCAAGGGCCTTGCCAAAGCGGCCAAGAAATCCGGCCGTACCGCCGCAGAAGGCCTGGTGGCCGTGGTCGTCGACGGTGGCACCGGTGTTGCTGTCGAGGTGAACTCCGAAACCGACTTCGTTGCGAAAAACGCCGATTTCCAGGCCATGGTGTCTGGCATTGCCAAAGCCGCCCTGACCGTGTCCACGGTTGAAGAACTGGCAGAAGCGGATCTGGACGGCAAAACTGTCGCCACCACCGTGACCGACAAGATCGCCACCATCGGCGAGAACATGGCGCTGCGCCGGATGGCGAAGCTGGAAGGTGAAACCGTCGTGTCCTACGTGCACAACGCGGCCACCGACGGCATGGGCAAAATCGGCGTTCTGGTTGCACTGACCGGCGGCGACGAGGCGATCGGCAAGCAGGTCGCGATGCATATCGCAGCTGTGAACCCGGCGGCTCTGTCCGAGGCAGACATGGATCCGGCGATCGTCGAAAAAGAGCGTCAGGTTCAGATCGACATCGCGCGCGAATCCGGCAAGCCGGAGCAGGTCATCGAGAAGATGATCGACGGTCGCATGAAGAAATTCGTTGCTGAATCCACCCTGCTGAACCAGCAGTTCGTGGTGAACCCGGACCTGACCGTGGAAGCGGCAGCGAAGGAAGCAGGCGCGACCATCACCGGCTTTGTTCGTGTGGAAGTTGGCGAAGGCATCGAAGTCGAGAAAGAAGACTTCGCAGCTGAGGTGGCCAAAGCCGCAAAAGGCTAAGCCTAGGCCGCAGCATTGAGCTGATTTGACCCCGGTGCGCGTGTCGCGCCGGGGTTTTTCTATGTGCGATTGATGGCCTTCTGCCGGAACGCTAACAGCGGCTCGAAATGACAGCCGACCGAAGCGCGCGCTATCAAGTACCTGATCTGAGATGAAATAGGGAGGGAGTGGTCTCCGGCTGTTGGCGCGGAAGAATACACGCCAACAACCAGACAGGTCAGAGAGCCTTGAAATAGCAAGGTTCGTTTCCCGAAGTCCCTAGGCTAAGCCACCACTCACGGAACAGTTGTATAATGCCGCATAAACACCCGTAGGTGAAGTGCTGTTTTCCTTACCTTGTGAAAGGCTTATCGCATGAAATATTCGCCGAACTGTCACCAGATCGTTTCAATAGACGACAGCCGCGCGCTTAGTATTCGATCGCGTACATCTGATTGTGCAGAGCTGCCTTCAGGATCGCCTGAGCAGTCGTTTCGACCGATAGGGCTTCCCGCGCAAGACGCAGGTGCTTTTCAATGGTCGCGGTGGTCAGCCCCATCAACAACGCGATGTCCTGGGTCGTCTTCCCATCACCCACCCACTGCAGAACTTCGCGTTGGCGCCGCGTCAACCCACGATTGGGGGCGTTATAGGGCAGGGTGAGGATCTTGAGATGGGCGACATTGTTCATCAACACGATGTCCTGCCCATGCTCGGCCCAGATCTGATCCACGTCCGCCTGACGCAATTCGCGGCGTGCCGCCAGGGCGATGGCGCCTTTGAACCGATCCGTCGCGGAGTTGAAGCTGATGGTGTAGCCCGCATGCACGCCCATCTTCTGGTTGAAATCGTGAACCGCCTGCGCCTTGCAATCAAGACGTCCTTGCGCGGCCAACTCATGCGCAATCCCCCAGCTGGCAAAGCCTTCGTTTTGCAGCGCCCAAGTCAGCATCGGCGCGTGAGAGTAGAGGCCATCACCCAAAAATCCGCTCAGGTATTCGGGGCTGTGGTTCGATAGGACGACGAAGTCATCAGGGTCGCCGAGAGACGTCTTTGTCTTGAAAAGGGTATAGCCATAGATCAACCGATCAAACCCGAACCGGCTCATTTGACGGACGTGGCCATGCCACAGTTCTTCGATCGAATTGCACTGCGTAACGTAGTGAAGATATTCGGACGTGATCATGGATCTTGTTTGCCCGAACAGTGCTGAACAAGCGCATCCAAGGCCAACAGATAGCCGAACGCCCCAAAACCACAGATCTGCCCGATCACCGCCTTGGAGATGTAGGAGGTCTGCCGGAAGGCTTCACGCGCATGAATGTTCGACAGATGCACCTCGATCGTGGGCAGCTCAACCGAGTAGATCGCGTCCATCAATGCAACGGACGTATGGGTATAAGCGCCCGCATTGAGGATGATCCCGGCGTGCGTCCCTTTGGCTGCATGGATCTGATCCAGCAACGCACCCTCATGGTTTGATTGAAAGCAGCTGACCTCAACCCCGAGTGTGGTGCCGTGGCGTCGGCATTGATCCTCGATCATCTCCAACGTCTCGGACCCATAGACCTCCGGCTGACGGGTCCCCAGCAGGTTCAGGTTCGGGCCGTTGAGGATCAATACGCGCGTCATTTTCTGTCCTTTCAGGGCATCGACCAGTATCAGCGTGATCGCCCATCGTGTTCTTCTTTACCCGTTGATCGTAGCTCCTGCGAACACAGGCACAACGAACGTATTCTGCACTTCTGCTCCAGACCGCGAACCGGTTGAAGGCGTTAGAAACATGCTAATGTTTTTCATAAAATGCCATGCTGGCAAAGGAAGAGCCAGTTTCACGAATATTTTGATCCACCCAAACGCGAGAGTCGAGGGGGAAATACGCGCGAAAGGCTGTCAGTCATGAGGCATCTGCACGGGGGCACCTCGTATCCTGACAGAGGGTGTGATCTGGTATGACGTGACGTCGCCATTCCACCCCCTACGTTGTACCGGGGCCGTCCGGCTGACATCCTCGTCATCAGATGTCCGCCGCGCGCGTCAGGTTCCAGCAGGGGATCATCGGGTATCGGGGAGCTCGCATTGAGCAGAACACCATCGCAGCCAACCCTGCACTTGTGTCGTGTAACGCCGTGGTATCTGGAGAGTTTCGTTTGTTTCTGGTCACTTGCAAGTGACAGTTGATGCAGGAGTTTTCGCATGAGTACCTCCACGGCGCAGCTCGACACCGAAGCCGTCGCGCGCTTTGTCTCGGGAAGATTGCCGGGGTTCACAGAGGCTGTGACTGCGCAAAAGTTTGCAATGGGGCAGTCGAATCCGACCTACCTCTTACAGGCCGGTGACCACAGATATGTTCTGAGGCGCAAGCCTTTGGGAACGCTTTTGAAATCAGCGCATGCTGTGGACCGGGAGTTCCGCGTCCTCACAGCGCTGCGCGGGACTGCGGTTCCAGTTCCAACCGTGCATCTCCTGTGTGAAGACGAGGACATGATTGGCTCTGTCTTCTACATCATGGATCATGTCGAGGGCAGGACGTTCGGCGAACCCCGGCTGCTTGAATTGCCCAGAGCTGACAGAGCTGCAACGCTGGATGAGATGAATCGCGTTCTTGCAGAATTGCATATGATCGATGTGGATGACGTCGGGCTTTCTGATTATGGGCCGCCCGGCAATTATTTCGCGCGGCAGTTGGCCCGCTGGTCCAAGCAGTACCACAGCTCGCAGACTGTTCGCATCGATGCGATGAACGCGCTGATCAGAGAATTGGAAGCCACTCTGCCAGAAGATGATGGTCAGCGAACGCTGGTACACGGGGATTTTCGGATCGACAATATGATCTTCAGCCCGGACGGGCGACAGTGCCGCGCCCTGCTTGATTGGGAGCTTTCTACGCTTGGCCATCCCTATGCGGATCTCGCCGGTGTGATCATGCAGTGGCAAATGCCGCCCGGCAGCGACGGCCGTGGGCTTGCCGGCGTGGATCGTGCCGCTGAGGGGCTGGTCACTGACACGGCCTTCGTTCAGGCGTACTGCGACCGGCGGGGCCTGACGGGAATTCCCGATTTTGGTTTCTATCTCGCGTTCAGTTTCTTTCGCATGGGGGCGATCCTGCAAGGGGTTTTGAAACGCGCTATGGACGGTAATGCGTCCAATCCAGAACAGGCGCAGAAGCTTGGCAGTTATGTTCCGCAGTTCGCGCGCGCCGGGCTGGATGCGCTCGAGAAACCGGATCTTTAGGGCCGCAAACCCATACAATTGAACGCGTCTTCCCCTGCGTTGGTAACACATTGGCAAACCTCAAGGTCCAGAGTCGGACGTGGTGGGCGTACAGCTTTTTTCTGCATACGCCGTTGAATCGGGAATTTTGGGGGCAATATGGAACGCGACGAATGGCTCAACCGCCGGCTACATGGTGATGGGGTGGTTGAACTGCAGCTTGGACACGCACCGGAAAACCAACTAACACAGGATTTTCTGCGGGATTTCACACTTCAAATCAAAGAGCTGTCCGTCGATCCTGATGTGAAGTCCATTCTCCTCAGCAGCCCGTTCAAGGATTTCTCAACCGGCGTTGCACCTGATGCAAGTGCGGTTGGAGCGGATCTGAACGCGGCCTTTCTTGCACTTTACGCATGTCCGAAACCGGTGGTGATCGCCTCTGTCGGTCTCTGCTCCGGCGCCGGCATGTTCTTTGTTCTTGCCAGCGATGTGCGTGTCGCGCACGCGCGTGCAGGTTTCGAGATGACTGAGGTTCAGCTTGGCTCCGAATATCCGATTGCGCTTATGGAGATTGCGCGGGCGTCGCTGGACAGCAACACGCAAAGGCGCCTGATGTTGACGGGGCAACGTCTCGGTCCGATTGCGGCGCGCAATGCCCAAATCATCGAAGTGATCGCTGACGATTTGGAGGACCTGCACGGCTATGCACTGAAGGAGGCACGTAAACTCGCGGCTCTGCCTGCAGAGGCTTTCGCGCGGATCAAATTTGAATTGCGTGCTGGCACGATCAATCGGATCGAAGATCTCTTGGACGCAACGCTATCGCAGGATCAGACCACACCGCGCATGGCGGGCTGACACGGGGATACGACACTTGGCGCCGCCGCTCTGCCGTTGTAGGAAAACGGAAACAAATGGGCTGCAAAAGGCGAGGGACCATGAAGGGAAACAAGATCGAAGTGAGCCGCACGGACGATGGAAAAATCCTCGTCAACAAGGGCACATGGACCGATGTTTTCCCCGAGGACCAGCGAGAGCCATGGGCGCAGTGGTATGAACAGATGCATACACACTACGCCTACGAAGGCTATGCAGACATGGCGAAGGCCTTGCGCGCATTGACGTAGCACAAATCGTGCCCAAGTCCCTCGTGTGTCAGCCTGTACACGGCACAGGGATCACGTCGGGCTGCATCACCCTTCGCGGCGCTGTTTTAGTTTGACCTGCGACTTTGAGAATGTCGCCGACCGCAGTCTGTCAGCGCTGTATGGAACGTATCGCGCGCAAGACTAACAGCATCTTGCCAAGAGGTAGCAAAGGCTGCGCGCTTCGAAAACCGTCAATGTTTTGATGTAATGGCGCACCTGAGAGGATTCGAACCTCTGGCCTCTGCCTTCGGAGGGCAGCGCTCTATCCAGCTGAGCTACAGGTGCGTCTGTGAGGGCGGATATACGCGGATGTCGAAAAGTCTGCAATGAAAAAAACGCGTTATCCGCGAATTCGTTACGCTCATCTCTACGACAACAAGCCGGCCTCAATACGCGGCGCACACGCCAAAACGACAAACGGCGCGCTGTAAGATGACAGCGCGCGATCCCAATACAGGACAGCAGTCTTGACGTTCAGCCGCGCCACGTGCGGACAACGCCGCAATCCATATGCACGAAATTGGAGCCGTAGTAGCGACCAACGCCGCCTGCTTTGCACGCCTGAGCAGCCTGCGCCATCTGACCAACAGAGCGCGAGGCAAGACGCAGATCGGCGGCCTGACCCGACATGTGCAGCGATTTCTTGGCCACACCGCGTGACCGGCTGCGAAGCATCGCGTTGGTTTGCGGGCTTCTATAACCAGACAGCAGGAGGTAGGGCTCGTTGACCTCGAGGAGGTTCAGAGACGCTGACATGATGTCAATCGTGCGCAGATCGATCGACTTGACCTGATCGGTCCGCCAATCGCGCATGAAGTGATTAACTTCCTTGACGGCATCTTTGATATACTTGCCATCAATCCAGTAGATCATATCCAAACGCTCGCCTGTACGGCCTGAATACATGCGAATTCTACGGATGTCGCCGCCTCCGCGAAGGAAGCCGGCGGCCTGAGAGTATGTTGGGGCTGCTGCGACTGTTGTGGCCGCAAATGCCTTCAAGAGTGCTCGACGGGAAAACCCGGTATTTTTTTCTGCCATTGTGATGAGCGTTGTCCCATACGCTTTTGTGGTCACAGGTCCCGATATTTCGGGTACCTTTTTCGCGCCTTTGTTGCGCAGCTGTTGTATGGCACAGCAGGAATCAGCTGCCAACAAATGAATGGCGGGCCATCCGAATGTGGCGTTTTTTCGGCAGAAACTTGCGCAACAGGGGAGGTGAGAGGTCATTTTCCCCCTCATCGCATGGAACAATTCGCGGTTATTGGGGCCTGACGGCATCATCGCCACACCTTCGGTACGCCTGATGCAAATGTGAGTGGACTTGCAAGGGGCCCGTTTACCTACACTCGGATAACGTCTATCCGCACCTCTTGCGTTGTATCTTGGAGTTTATTGAAAGATGTTGCTGGCCTGCGCACCAAAGTTCTCTTCCCTCATCACCGGTGGCCTTCTGGCTGCAGTGCTGGGCGCCTCTGTATTCTTCGCCGACGACGCGGCTGCGTCGTCCACGGGGTTCCGTCAGGCCGTGGCAGAAATGGCTTGGGAGGATGAGGCTGTTGCCTCTTTCTACCGCGAGACCGGCTATGCGCCGCTTTGGACTGCGGACACGCCCGAAGCCAAAGCGCGGCGACAGGCCTTTATGCAGGCGCTGGAAGAGGCCTCAATGCATGGGCTTCCGGATATGTCGCTCCGCGCCTCCGAACTGGTGGCGCAAATGCGAAATGTTCGCTCGACCCGCGATTTGGGCGCGGTCGAAGTGGCCCTGAGCCGGGCGCTGGTCGACTATGCAACCGACCTGCAAACCGGTCTGGTGAATACGCCCTCCTCGATCGACGAAGGGATCGTCCGGAGCAAGCATAAGGTAGACGCCACAGGGTTCCTGAGCGGTATATCGAGCGAGCGCCCCTATGCGTTTCTGCAGAACCTTGTGCCGGCCTCACCCCAATACCGTGCGCTGATGCGTGAGAAGATGCGGCTTGAGGCCCTTCTTAGCGCCGGTGGCTGGGGGGCAATCGTCCCCGTCCGCAAGATGGAGCCCGGCGACACTGGCCCCACAGTGATCGCCCTGCGCAATCGGCTCGTTGCCATGGGGTATCTGAATCCCACGGCGACGCGCAGCTATGACCTCGCGCTTGAGGATGCGGTGCGCCGTTTTCAGGATGAACACGGGCTTGCGGTAGACGGCGTCGCGGGTGAGGGCACCCTGAATGAGATCAATCGCCCGGTGACGGATCGTATCAAATCTGTGCTGGTGGCGATGGAGCGGGAGCGCTGGCTGACTCCGGATCGCGGAGACCGCCATATTCTGGTGAATCTGACCGATTTTGCAGCCAAGATCATCGACGACGGCGAGATCACATTTGAAACGCGGTCCGTCATCGGCAGCAATCGTAGTGATCGCCGCACGCCAGAATTCTCTGACGTGATGGATCATATGGTGATCAATCCAAGCTGGTATGTGCCGCGTTCGATCATCACCAAGGAATATCTGCCGAAGCTGAAAAACAACCCCAACGCCCACAGCTACATCGAGATCACCGATAACCGGGGGCGGGTTGTGAATCGCAACAACGTGGATTTCAGCCAGTTCACCGCGCGCAGCTTTCCGTTCGCGATGCGCCAACCGCCGAGCAGCCGCAACGCGCTTGGTCTGGTCAAGTTCATGTTCCCGAACAAATACAACATCTACCTGCACGACACGCCTCAAAAGAGCCTGTTCGGGCGCGAAGTGCGCGCCTTCTCGCATGGTTGCATCCGCTTGCAGAAACCGTTCGAGTTCGCGTATGCGCTTCTGGCACGGCAATCCGACACGCCGAAGCAGTACTTCCACCAGGTGCTGAACAGCGGCAAGGAGACCAAGGTCACGCTTGAGACCAAGGTGCCCGTGCACATGATCTATCGCACCGCCTTTGTGTCTGAAGATGGGCGCGCAGAATTCCGCCGTGACATCTATGGTCGTGACGCCAAGATCTGGTCCGCGATGGAGCGGGCAGGGGTGGCGCTTCCCGGCGTTCAGGGCTAAGTCTCGGGCCAGGATCCGCTTTTGGAGGAATGGCCCGATGTACACCGTTCGTGAGATCGCCGATGCCCTTGGGGCCGAGGCCGCTGGTGCAGTTGATCTGACCATCACCGAAGCCGCAGAGCCACAGGACGCCGGTCCTGATGCGCTCGCCATGGCGATGTCACCCAAATACGCCGAGGCGCTGTCTGCAGGCACAGCCCGCGCTGCACTCGTCTGGGAGGGGGCCGACTGGCAAGGCATGGGGCTGGACGCCGCGATCTTTGTCGTCCGTCCGCGCCTCGCCATGGGCGGTGTCACGCGTATGCTCGACCCTGGGCAGCGTGAAACGCCAGGCATTCATCCCTCCGCGGTCATCGACCCGACCGCCGTGATCGAACAGAATGTCACCATCGGCCCACTTGCTGTGGTCGGCCCCAACGCCGTCATCGGCGCAGGGAGCCTGATCGGCGCGCATTGTTTCATCGGTGCGGATGTGACCATCGGCGTGGACGCCAACCTTCGCGAAATGGTCTCGATCGGGGCGCGGGTCACCATCGGGGACCGGTTTCGTGCCCAGCCCGGAGCGCGTGTGGCCGCGGATGGTTTTTCCTATGTGACGGCCGAGACCTCTGGCGTCGAGAACGCGCGCAAGACTATGGGCGATCAGGGCGAAACAGAGACACAGCCCTGGCTTCGCATACATTCACTTGGGTCTGTAAGGATCGGAAATGACGTTGAAATCGGCGCCAACTGCACGATCGACAACGGCACGATCCGCGACACGGTGATCGGCAATGGTACCAAGCTCGACAACCAGGTGCACATCGGCCACAACTGCCGCATCGGTGATGATTGCCTGCTCTGCGGACAGACGGGTCTGTCCGGGTCGGTCGACGTCGGCAACAATGTGGTGCTGGGTGGCCAATGCGGCGTCGCTGACAACCTCTTTATCGGCGACCGGGTGATTGCCGGCGGCGGCACCAAGATCCTGTCGAATGTGCCCGCGGGCCGTGTCGTAATGGGCTACCCTTCTGTGAAGATGGACACCCATACGGAAATGTACAAAGCACAGCGCCGGCTGCCACGGCTGATGCGCGATCTCGACGCATTGAAAAAGGCTGTTTTCAAATAACCTTTCAGTCAGTAAACCTCAGGCAATCTCATCTCCCGCAGGAGCCGCTCATGAGCACGCAGGATAAGGTCATCGCAATCATCGCTGAGCAGGCGGTATTGGAGCCCTCGGATGTAACCCTCGACAGCACGCTGGAAGATCTCGGCATCGACAGCCTGGGCCTCGTTGAAAGCATCTTTGCGATCGAAGAAGAATTCGACATTACCATCCCCTTCAACGCCAACGAGCCTGAGCAGAGCGATTTCGATATCTCGACTGTCGCCGCCATCATCGCCGGGATCGACAAACTGGTCGCCGAAAAGAACAGCTGATCGCACTGGGTGTCATCGGACAAGAGGACTTGCCATGAAACGCGTTGTGATCACCGGCGCCGGAACCATCAATGCGCTCGGACATACGGTTGCCAAAACCATGGAATCCATGCGCGAAGGCCGATGTGGCATTGGCGACCTGGATTTTCGTGACGTTGATCGGCTTGCCATCAAGATTGGCGGTCAGGTCCGCGATTTCGAGGCAGAAGGCCGCTTCAACCGGCAACAGATGGTTCTCTATGATCGCTTTACCCAATTTACGCTGGTTGCAGCGGGTGAAGCGATCCGTCAATCGGGCCTCGAGTTCACGGGCGAGCTGGCCGCGAAATCAGGTGTTGTTCTTGGCACCGCCGGGGGTGGAGTGTCCACTTGGGATGACAACTATCGTTCCGTCTACGAAGACGGAAAGAACCGGGTTCATCCCTTTGTTGTCCCCAAGCTGATGAACAACGCGGCGGCCAGCCATGTGTCCATGGAATATAACCTCAAAGGGCCCAGCTTTACGGTCTCGACCGCCTGTGCGTCCTCCAACCATGCCATGGCGCAGGCTTTCCAGATGGTCCGCAGCGGCATGAGCCCCGCGATGGTGACCGGCGGGTCGGAATCGATGCTCTGTTTTGGCGGGGTGAAGGCCTGGGAAGGGCTACGCGTCATGTCGAAGGACGCCTGCCGCCCGTTCAGCGCAAATCGCAACGGCATGGTTCAGGGCGAAGGCGCCGGGGTCTTTGTGTTCGAGGAATACGAACATGCAAAGGCCCGCGGGGCAGAAATCCTCTGCGAAATCGTCGGCTACGCCATGAGCTCTGACGCCGCCGATATCGTGATGCCCAGCAAACAGGGCGCCGCGCGTGCAATCTCCGGCGCGCTGAAGGATGCGCAGATCAATGCGCAGGACGTGGGCTATATCAACGCCCATGGTACTGGCACCGCGGCCAATGACAAGACTGAATGCGCCGCCGTGGCCGATGTGTTTGGCCCGCATGCCGACAATCTGATGATCTCTTCGACGAAATCAATGCATGGCCATCTGATCGGCGGCACCGGTGCGGTGGAGCTGCTGGCCTGCATCATGGCGTTGCGCGACGGTGTTGTCGCCCCGACCATCGGCTATGAAGAGCCCGATCCGGAATGCGCGCTTGATGTGGTGCCGAACGAGGCGCGGGAAGCAACGATTGATGTTGCGCTCTCCAATGCGTTTGCCTTTGGGGGATTGAACGCTGTCCTGGCGCTGAAGCGAGTCTGACCCTCTACTCAGAACAAAAAACGCCCACCTGAGGTTTGATCCTCGGGCGGGCGTTTTTGTTTCAGGACCCGGTTCTTACTGCTTCACGACATCCACAGCATTGAAGCCCGCGGTGAAGCCCTTCAGCGACATCGGCACAGAGACCGTGGTTTCCGGCGAAGGAGCAGGGCGCAGGCTGAAGACCGCTTCGCTGCCTTGTTTGAACGCATTGATATCTGCTTCTGTCAGGCCAATCTGTGCGACACAGCCGGCTTTATTGCAGAAGGAGAAGTTGTAGCGCTTGCCCGGCGCGCCATCCACAGAGACGGTCAGACCTGCCGGCAGCAGGGTTTCCAGCGGAGCGATCACAGTCGCGCCAGCCACCGCTTGGCCGCCACCGGACGTGTCGATGCGGAACAGCGAGACTTCTGCCACGGGGCCGCCTTCTTCGTCGACAAGAACCTGGAGCAGCGAGCAAGGATCTTCATCCGACTGGGTGTTGACGCAAGCCAGATCCCAATCGCCGAATTTCTCCTTTGAGTACCGCTGCCCGACGCGCAGTGCCGCATCGGCGGGTGTGCCAAGATCCAGCAGCTGGTCTGCATTCGGCGCGGGCGCTTCTGCATCTTGCTCTGCAGTTTCTGCAGTCTGATCGGTTGTGTCCTGATCCGTCGTCTCTTGCGCAACCAGCGGCGACGCCGCGAGGAGGAGGGCAAGGGAGACCGAGCTGAGGGATTTCAACATGAATGCCTCTTTTGTTTGAATCTATCTTCGCCATTTAACATGGCATCCTGCAAGTGTCAGGGGAATAACAGCAGTAAATGGGGCAAATGACTGATTTCCGCCGATGTTCTACAGCTTGGATACTCAATCAACCTTCCAAAAGACAGCGCTGACAGGCCAGACATCGAAAAAGGGGGCCGAAGCCCCCTTTTACGTAGATATCTCCCCGTCGGACTGGCCGACTTAGTTATTGTTCAGAACGTTACGAGCGAAAATCGTATCGGTCAACATCCAATAGAAAAAAAATGATATTACAGCCAAAGCACCCTTTTGGCGGTGTTCTACTATGGAATTATGACAGATTGTGTCGCACCCTCGCGTCGAGACAAAAAAAGGCCGTGCACTAAGGCACGGCCAGTCTGACAGGGAGGAAGTGTCCGTTGATCCAACCGCATTCGAACCATCGGACCTCTTAACGCTGGCAGACAAAGGTTAACAATGTATTTGGGTGAATACGCGCCTTGAGGAGTTCAGCAGGCATGCCAAAGGAAGTTTTCATCGGCGGAGGGGGCGAAAGCTATGCAACGCCACAGTACCTCAGCCTAAAGTATGCCAATCGGCATGGGCTGATTGCCGGTGCGACGGGAACCGGTAAAACGGTTACACTTCAAATCCTTGCGGAGAGTTTCTCGAGCGAAGGCGTGCCGGTAATCCTGGCGGATGTCAAAGGAGATCTCTCCGGTTTGGCAAAATCGGGCAGTGCGGATGCCGCGCTTCACGACCCCTTCGTTAAAAGAGCGAAAAAAATAGGATTTACCTCGTTTGACTACCATTCGGTGCCCGTCACCTTCTGGGATCTCTTCGGAGACCAGGGGCATCCCATGCGCACAACCGTCGCTGAAATGGGGCCGCTGCTGCTGTCACGCTTGCTGGAATTAAGCGACGCGCAAGAGGGTATCCTGAACATTGCCTTCCGTCTGGCCGACGAACAAGGGCTGCCGCTGCTGGATCTCAAGGACCTGCAAGCCTTGCTGGTTTGGGTCGGTGAGAACCGCGATAGCCTGTCGTTGCGATATGGAAATGTGTCGACCGCCTCGATCGGGGCGATCCTGCGTCGGCTGCTGGTTCTGGAAAACCAGGGCGGGGCAAGCATGTTCGGGGAACCGGCGCTGGACCTTCAGGATCTGATGCGAGGTGATGATCTTGGACGCGGTATGGTTAACGTGCTTGCCGCAGACAAGCTCATGGCCTCGCCCAAACTCTATGCAACGTTCCTGCTGTGGTTGCTGAGCGAACTGTTCGAGACGTTGCCAGAGGTCGGTGATCCGGACAAACCAAAGTTGGTGTTCTTCTTTGATGAGGCCCATCTATTGTTCGACGACGCGCCCAAGGCTTTGATAGACAAGGTCGAGCAGGTGGCTCGCCTCATCCGCTCCAAAGGGGTCGGCGTGTATTTCGTCACCCAATCCCCGGATGACATTCCCGAGGACATCCTTGGTCAGCTGGGCAATCGGGTCCAGCATGCGCTGCGTGCATTCACCGCCCGAGACCGCAAAAAACTGAAACTGGCGGCAGAAACATACCGCGAAAACCCCAGATTCTCGACCGAGGGCGCCATCCGCGATGTGGGCGTGGGCGAGGCGGTCACCTCAATGCTGGAGAAAAAAGCCGTGCCCGGCGTGGTCGAGCGCACGTTGATCCGGCCGCCCTCCAGTCAACTGGGGCCCATCACACCATCGGAACGCAGGGCGGTGATGCAGGCCTCGGTCATGGCGGGCAAGTATGATGCGAGTGTTGACCGTGAGTCCGCATATGAGATTTTGAAGGCCCGCGCCGAAACAGCGGCACGCGAGGCGGCTGCGGCGGAAGAACAGGCAGAGACTGCTCCGGACCCGATGGTCCGAGAATTCAGCGCCGCCCGTCGCTACAGCGGCAGCCGGGTTGGACGGTCCACATCGCGCCGCATCGGGGGCGCAGATACGATCGCTTCTGCCATGTCAGAAGCAGTGATCAAGGAGCTGAAAGGCACAACCGGACGGCGCATCGTGCGCGGCATCCTTGGCGGGTTGTTTAAGGGGCGCTGACCGGGCGCAAGCACGCGGAAAACGGAAAACGCCGCCCACAGAGGGCGGCGTTTTTTGTTACTTTTCAGGGATCAAACCGCGTGGGCTAAACCTGAGAACCAGGAGCAATATCAAGCCCATCGTAAACAGTCGCATATGCGCCGCGCTTTCCAGAAGATGGGCGCGAAGCCCGCTGTCTTCGGCCATGCCAGAGGTGATCATTTCGATCACCAGAACGCCAAGCGGCTCGACCTTGATCCACAGGAACCAGACCAGAAGCCCGCCCAGTACCGCGCCAAAGTTATTGCCCGAACCACCAACAATCACCATGACCCAGATCAGGAAGGTGAACCGCAGGGGGTTATAGGTGCCCGGCGTCAGCTGACTGTCGAGCGTGGTCATCATCGCGCCCGCCACACCACAGATGGCAGATCCGAGAATGAAGATCTGCAGGTGACGGCGGGTGACGTGCTTACCCATTGCGTTTGCGGCCACCTCATTGTCGCGGATCGCACGCATCATCCGACCCCATGGGCTCTTGAGCGCCATTTGCGCCATCCACAGCAGCACCAGCAGAACGATCGCGAAGAGAGCCGAATACCCCAGTTTCACATAGATCGTTGACGCGGTGGTTGCATCGAGACCCCAGGACGCCGCCTTTTCGACAAAGGCCGGATCAGCTTGCAAATCGACCTCGTAGGGCAGTGGGCGGGGCAGGCCGACCACATTCTTGACGCCACGTGACAACCAGTCCTCGTTCTTGAGAACTGCAATGATGATCTCTGCAATCCCCAGCGTGGCAATCGCGAGGTAGTCAGAGCGCAGTCCCAGCGCGGTCTTGCCGATCAGCCAGGCGACGCCCGCCGCCAGCAGACCGCCCAAGGGCCAGGCCATCAGAACCGGCAGCCCAAGACCGCCAATATTGCCTTCAAGGGCGGCGTTGATCCCCTCGACGGCCTCAACCCCCGGATCAAGAACCGCACGGTAGATCACAAAGCCGACAATCAGAATGGCCAGCATGGCCGCAGTGCGTGCCAGCCCGGCGGTCATTTTCTGGTAGGCAAGGATCGCAAGGCCGATGGTCGCGGCGCCAAGCACCAGAGCCAGCAGGATCTGCTGGCCGCCCGCCTCCCATGCGCCCGGCGTGGGCGACATGGAGGTGAGAACCACGGCAAGCCCGCCGAGCGCAGTGAAGCCCATGATGCCGACGTTGAACAGACCGGCGAAGCCCCATTGCAGGTTCACCCCAAGCGCCATGATCGCGGAGATCAGACCCATATTGAGGATCGTCAGCGATGAATTCCACGAGCCGGAGAAAACACCAAAGGCAGTGGTTGTCCCTTCCAGCACCAGCAGCAGGCCGACGCCGACGAACAGAAGCGTATGTTTCAAAGTATCGCTCATACTGCTTTCCCCTTGAAGATACCTGTGGGTTTGAACAGCAGCACGATGACAAGGATCGCGAAGGACACCGCGAATTTATAATCGGTGCTCAGGAGCTGCGCGAGCCCGTCCGGCGCCAGGCTTTCGGGCAGGATGTACCCGCCGACCTTTTTCCAGGCGTAGGTGATCATGACCTCGCTCATGGCGATGACAAAACCGCCGGCGATCGCGCCGAGCGGGCTACCAAGCCCCCCAACGATGGCCGCCGCAAAGATCGGCAGGAGCAACTGGAAGTAAGTGAACGGTTTGAAAGACTTATCAAGCCCGTAAAGCGTGCCTGCGATCGTCGCCAGTGCCGCCACGATCAGCCAAGTGATGATCACCACACGCTCCGGATTGATGCCTGACAGCAGCGCCAGATCTTCGTTGTCGGAGTAGGCGCGCATGGATTTACCGGTACGGGTCTTGTTCAGGAACCAGAACAACAGCGCCACCACGATGATTGCAGTGATGACTGTAATGCCTTGTGAAGTCTTGATCGCAAGCCCCTCATCGAGGCCGGTCATATTCTTGAACGCCCGGGCCTTGATGATGAAACGCTCGCCATCGCCGAACCGCTGATCGCCGGGGCCGATGATAAAGCGCACGAGCCCGTTCATCATGAACATCACCCCAAGCGAGACCATGACGAACACCACGGGCTTGGCCTTTTGCTCGCGATAGAATTTGAACACGGCCCGGTCCGTGACCACCACAAGCGCCATGGTGAAAACAATCCCGATGGGCAGGGCGAGCAGCGCCGTCGGCAGGGGCCCCGCAGAGATCCCCCAGGACTGAAACAGCCAGGTGAACAGGATCGTGACCATGGTCCCAAATGCCATGGTGTCCCCATGGGCAAAGTTTGAGAACCGCAAAATCCCGTAGATCAGCGTCACCCCGAGCGCGCCAAGCGCCAGTTGGCTGCCATAGGCGATGCCGGGAATGAGCACGAAGTTTGAAAGCGCCACGAAGGCGTTGAGGAAATCCATCTCTTAGCCTCCCAGAAAAGATTTGCGCACTTCGGGATCGGCCAGAAGCTCTTGCCCGGTGCCGGTATAGGCATTTGCGCCTTGCACCAGAACATAGCCTTTGTCCGCAATTTCAAGCGCTTGCTTGGCGTTCTGTTCCACCATCAAGATCGGCAAACCAGTGCGCGCGACCTCGATGATACGGTCGAACAGCTCGTCCATCACGATGGGTGAGACACCCGCCGTGGGCTCATCGAGCATCAGGACCTTGGGTTTGGTCATCAGCGCGCGACCCACGGCCACCTGCTGACGTTGCCCACCTGACAGCTCGCCCGCTGCCTGATAGCGCTTGTCCTTCAAGATCGGAAACAGGTGATAGACCTGCTCCATCGTGTCGGAGAAATCATCCGTGCGGATGAACGCGCCCATTTCCAGATTCTCTTCTACCGTCATCGAGGTGAAAATATTGCTGGTCTGCGGCACAAACCCCATGCCCTTGACCACGCGTTCCTGCGGGCTGAGGTGAGTGATATCCTCGCCCGCGAGCCGAACCGCGCCGGAGCGCACGTTCAACATGCCAAAGACAGCCTTCATGCCGGTGGATTTACCAGCGCCATTGGGACCGACGATGACGGCGATTTCGCCGGAGTTCACCGCGATGGTGCAGTCATGCAGGATGTCCGGCCCCTTGCCGTAGCCTCCCGTCATGCTGTCGCCGATCAGAAAGGGTTCGCTCATGCGTCCGCCCCCTGCAATTTATCTTTATTTTTCAAACCCGTGCCCAGGTACGCTTCGATCACCTGCTCGTTGGCCTTAATCTCGTCCAGGGCGCCTTGGGCCAGTTTCTTGCCCTCCGCCATGACGATCACCGGGTCACACAGACGGCCGATGAATTCCATGTCATGTTCGATCACCACGAAGGTGTAGCCGCGTTCTTCGTTGAGGCGCTTGATCGCATCGGCGATGGTATACAGCAGCGTCCGGTTCACCCCTGCGCCGACCTCGTCAAGAAAGACAATCTTGGCGTTGACCATCATGGTGCGGCCCAGTTCCAGCAGCTTTTTCTGACCGCCAGAAATCTCGCCCGCCTTCAGGTCCGCGATATGGCTGATGGTGAGGAACTCCAGCACCTCATCCGCCTTGGCCCGCAGGGCGCGTTCCTCATCCGCGATGCGCTTGCGACCAAACCAGGTGTTCCACAGCGTCTCACCCGACTGATCGCCGGGAACCATCATCAGGTTCTCGCGGCAGGTCATCGAGGAAAATTCATGCGCGATCTGGAAGGTGCGCAGCAATCCCTTGTGGAACAGCTCATGTGGCGGCAAGCCCGTGATGTCCTCGCCATCCATCAGGACCCGGCCTGAGGTTGGCGGCAATACACCTGCCACAACATTGAAAAGAGTGGTTTTTCCGGCGCCGTTTGGCCCGATCAAACCGGTAATGGAGCCCTTTGCAATCTCCAGCGAAGCGCCGTCAACCGCGTGGAACCCGCCGAAGTGCTTATGCAAATCCTCGACGACGATCATGTCATTTTTCCCCTGCCGTCAGTTACTGCGGCCCTATTATTTGGAACAGCCCGAGGCGCATATGGCTCCCGGGCTGATCAGATTTCTATATCGCGACGAGATCCGACTTAGCGGAACTTGACCGTCGTGTTCTTGCCGTCCTGCACTTCGATCTCGCGGTAGGAGCCTGCGCTCTCACCGGGGCCGATGAGGTTGACGCCAGTGGCGCCCTCATAGTCGATCTCGCCGCCATTGGCGAGGATCTCAAGCGCCTTACCAAGTTCGCCGGGGTTGATTTTCTCGCCCGGTGCATTGGCAACTTCGGTGATCTTGGACACGTAATCCTTTGGATCCACAGAGCCGGAGGCCTGCATGGCCAGCAGGAAAAGTGCAGCCGCATCATAGCTTTCGGGCGAGTAGGCAGAGGTTCCGTCGAACCCGGCTTCATTCGCCATCTCGGCAAAGATCTCTGCGCCTTCGCTGTCGGAGCCGGCGATCTGACCAAACGAGCCATTCAGGTCCGAGCCGATGTTTTCGGGCAGCGAATCACCGATCATGCCATCGGGCAGACCAAAGGTATCGAATGCACCGGTATCGAGTGCGCTCTGGATGATGCCCAGACCACCTTGGTCGAGATACCCGGCAACAACCAGGATATCGCCACCCGCAGATGCCAGTGCCGCCACTTCGGCAGAATAGTCGCCTTTGCCGTCTTCGTGCGAGGTCACGATCGTGACGTCACCACCACCGGCCTCAAACGCGGCTTGGATCGAATCCGCCAGGCCCTTGCCGTAGTCGTTGTTGGTGTAGGTGATGGCGATGCTGTCGACATCACGATCCGCGAGAATCGACGCCATGATCTCGCCCTGACGCGCGTCAGACGGGGTGGTGCGGAAGAACAGGCCGTTGTCCTCCATCGCGGTCAGACCCGGCGAGCTGGCAGACGGCGAAATCATCACCATGCCGTTTGGAATGGCGACGTTCTGCAGGATCGCGCCCGTCACGCCGGAGCAGTCGCCACCGACGATGCCGTTGGCGCCATCCGCGATCAGTTTTTCTGCGTTGGCAGTGGCCAGACCATTGTCGATGCAGCCTGTTTCGGCGCGCAGCGGGGTTACTTTGGCAGCATCCAGCAGCTTGCCGGATTCGGTGACTTCAGCCATCGCCAGCTCGGCACCAGCCGCCATGGTCGGTGCCAGGGACTCGATCGGGCCAGTGAAACCAAACAGAACGCCAAGCTTAACTTCTTTGGCATGGCCATCGGCAAACGCGGTGCCGGCGCTCAGCGCAATGGCCGCCGTCGCAGTCAGCAGTTTTTTCATTTGAAAACTCCCTTGTTGGAACAATGTTGTTCGTCAGGAACCCTATGCAAGCCCCGCAGGAAAGGGAAGAGCGATCAGACCCGCTTTTTTCTGCCCTCACATGTGGGCGCTAACACCCGCCTTTCAAAGGAGAAAGCCGATGTTTCGATGTCTCGCCTTGATCATCACTCTTGCCCTGGGCGCCGGGGTGCTTGCACCTTTCGGCGCGCGCGCGATGGAAAGCAGTCAGGGAACGTTACGCGTTCAAAAGATCGCCGATGGCTTCAACGTTCCCTGGGGGTTCACCTTCCTGTCTGAGGGCGGCGTCCTTCTGACGGAACGCAACGGCGCGCTGTGGTACGTCAAGGAGGGGAGCAAACAGCAGGTCCGTGGCGCGCCGGAGGTTGCCGCAGATGGGCAAGGCGGTCTTTTGGATGTCGTTGCCGCACGCGATTTCGCCCAGAGCCGACGCGTCTACTTTACCTTCGCAAAATCACAGGGGCGAGGAGCGGGAACCGCGGTCGCCGTCGGAACACTCAGCAACGACCTTTCAGAAGTCACTGACTTGAAAGTGATATTTGAGGCACGAGCCGGAGCCCGCGGCGGGCGACATTTCGGGTCGCGGCTGGTTGAAGCGAAAGACGGCAGCCTGTTTGTGACGCTGGGGGAGCGCGGTGATCGCCCCAGCGCACAGGATCTGTCGCGCGAGCAGGGGTCCATTATCCGGATCCTGCCCGACGGTCGCATTCCGGGCGACAACCCGTTTGTGAACGTTGAAGGCGCACGCCCGGCGATCTGGTCCTATGGCCATCGTAATCCGCAGGGCTTGGCGATGGACGACCGCGGACAGCTCTGGGGCGTCGAGCACGGGGCAAAAGGTGGCGACGAGGTCAACCTGATCGAGAGAGGACAGAATTACGGCTGGCCCGTGATTTCCTATGGGCGGCATTACTCGGGTCGCAAGATCGGCGAGGGGGCTGAGAAGCCGGGACTGAAGCAGCCGGAATGGTATTGGGATCCCTCCATCGCGCCCTCCGGCATGATGATCTACTCCGGCGCCCTCTGGCCGCAATGGCGTGGTGATATCTTCGTAGGGTCTTTGAAGTTCGATTACATTTCAAGGCTCTCTGGGTCGAATCTGCAAGAGGTCGAGAAGTTGAAAGCGCCGCAGACCGGCCGCGTCCGCGACCTGCGAGAGGCCCCGGACGGGTCGATATGGTTTATCTCCGAGTATGAGGGCGCCCTCTACCGGATCACCCCGGAATGACGCTCAGGTGACCTGACGCGCGCCCTTGCTGCCACGCTCACGATACGGCGTGGTATCGTAATGGGCGCGATAGCATTTGGAGAAATGCGACGGTGAGGCAAAGCCACAGGCCAGCGCGACGTTGATCACGCTCATATCGGTTTGCATCAACAGGTTGCGCGCTTTCTGCAGACGCAGCTCCATGTAATAGCGTTTGGGGCTGCGGTTGAGATAACGGCGGAACAATCGCTCCAGCTGGCGCGTCGACATGCCGACATCCTCGGCGAGGATGGACGGGCTGATCGGTTCTTCGATGTGTTTCTCCATCATCTGGATTACCATCGACAGCTTGGGATGACGCACCCCGATGCGGGTCGGAATGGACAGGCGCTGCACGTCCTGATCGGTCCGGATAGAGGAATAGATCAGCTGATCCGCCACCATGTTGGCCAGTTCCTCACCATGATCTTCGGCGATGATCTTCAGCATCAAGTCGATGGAAGAGGTGCCGCCAGCGGTTGACATACGGTTGCCATCAATGACGAAGACCGATTTCGTCAGATCGACCTCCTCGAACTCTTCGGCAAAACTGTCGGAGTTCTCCCAATGGATGGTCGCACGCTTGCCATCCAGCAAGCCGGCCTTGGCCAGCGTGTAGGAGGCCGTGCAGAGCCCAGCGATGGTCAACCCCTTGCGGGACTCGCGCCGCAACCAGGACAGGACCCGCTTTGTGGTGGCTTTTTGCACCTCGATGCCGCCGCAGAGCATGATCGTGTCATCACGTTGCAGCTCATTCAGATCAGATTCGACCTGAAAGACCGTTCCAGCAGAGCAGGTTACGGTTTCCCCGCCTTCGCCTAGGACGTTCCAGGAATATAACTCCTGACCAGCCATGCGATTGGCGATCCGAAGCGATTCCATCGCGGCGGAAAAACACAGGAGCGTGAACTGATCCAGAAGAACAAACGTAAACCGGCGATGTTTGCCATCTGAAGTCAGTTCAGGTGGCGCCTCTGGCTTGGCTTGCATGGCTCGGGTCCTTACAAAACGGGTCTTCATAGACGGTGCTGGGAAAGCCGCGCGACGTAACGTCGCGAATTCAAAAACCTGCTCACAGGATAGCACCGGGGTCAAGACGTGGAAATTCTAAACTGGCCACTGTTAGCGCTCTTCTATATACGCTTCTTTCGTAAAACCGGGTTCCAAAGTTATTTTCGGAGTATGAGCCATGAGCGATTGGCAAAAAACGAACTGGCGCAACAAGCCGCGAGTCCAGATGCCGGACTATCTGGATCAGGACGCGCTGCACTCCGTCGAAGCGCAATTGGGGAAATATCCGCCGCTGGTTTTTGCCGGTGAAGCGCGCCGCCTGAAGTCCCAGCTTGGGGCAGCGGGACGTGGCGAGGCCTTCCTGCTGCAGGGCGGTGACTGCGCCGAGAGCTTTGAGCAATTCAGCGCCGATGGCATTCGCGACACCTTCAAGGTGATGTTGCAGATGGCCATGGTGCTGACCTACGGCGCCAAGGTGCCGGTGGTGAAGGTTGGGCGTATGGCCGGGCAATTCGCAAAGCCGCGTTCCGCCCCAACCGAGACCATCGACGGTGTTGAGCTGCCGAGCTATCGCGGTGACATCATCAACGAGCTGGCCTTTACGTCCGACGCGCGCATTCCGGATCCGAAAAAGATGCTGCAGGCCTATACTCAGGCCGCGGCGACGCTGAACCTGATCCGCGCCTTCTCCACCGGCGGCTACGCAGATGTGCATCAGGTACACGCCTGGACGCTTGGCTTTACCGAAGGTGAAAAGGCCGAGGCCTATCGCGACATGGCGAACCGGATCACCGATACGCTGGACTTCATGAAGGCGGCAGGCGTCACCAAGGACACTGCGCATACGCTGCAGACGGTGGAATTCTACACCAGCCATGAAGGGCTGCTACTGGAATATGAAGAGGCGCTGACCCGTCTTGATTCGACCTCCGGAAAATGGCTGGCAGGCTCCGGTCACATGATCTGGATCGGCGACCGCACCCGCCAGCCGGACGGCGCGCATGTGGAATTCTGCAGCGGTGTGCTGAATCCGATCGGTTTGAAATGTGGTCCGACCACCACCGCCGAGGATCTCAAGGTCCTGATGCAGAAGCTCAACCCGGAGAACGAGGAGGGCAAGCTGACCCTGATCGCACGCTTCGGTGCTGGCAAGGCGGGTGAGCACCTGCCGCGTCTGGTGCAGGCGGTCAAGGAAGAGGGCGCCAAGGTGACCTGGGTCTGCGATCCGATGCATGGCAACACCATCAAATCCGCCACGGGCTACAAGACACGGCCCTTCGATTCTGTACTGCGCGAAGTGCGCGACTTCTTCGGGGTGCACCAGGCCGAGGGCACCATCCCCGGTGGTGTGCATTTCGAGATGACCGGCCAGGACGTCACCGAATGCACCGGCGGGGTGCGGGACGTGACGGAGGAAAACCTCAGTGATCGCTATCACACCGCTTGTGACCCGCGCCTCAACGCGGATCAGTCGCTGGAGCTGGCCTTCCTCGTCGCCGAGGAACTGTCGCGCCTGCGGACACCGGGCGAAAGCCGCGCTGCGATATAAGAACCGATTTATCGTTGCATTGACGGCCCGCATGGAGATGCGGGCCGTTTTTTTTTGTGGGGATTACCGACGCCGCAAGGCCAGACAATCGACAAAAAAAGAACGCCCGGAACACATTCTGTGTCCGGGCGTCAATGCTTCAACGTCTATGTCCAGTAGGTTGAAACTTATACGTATTAGTCGCGATTTTGACTAGAATTTTAGCAATCAGTCCCGCGAAACCACCAGACGCAGATGTGATGCGTCTTTGCGCAGCTTGCCACCGCGCGGCGGTCGGGACACCAGTTTTTCCACCTCGGTTGTCGATACCGTTTCCAGCGTCACGGAGCTGGTGGTTTCGGTATCACTTCTGACCGGGGTGCGTGTCGATTTCAACGCCTCGTCATTCTCACGGCGTGCCCGATCCAGCAGTGATCTCGCCTCATCCATCAAGCTGGTGGACTTGCGTTCAAAGGACGTGCGCGGCTCAGAAAAGCCCGTCGTCTCGGACGTCTTGCCGGTCGACAGGTCGCGCCGCGGACGGTCTTGTAAACCTGGCTCGGATACGCGCGGGGTCGCCTTGAATTCAGGCTTGTCCAGCGCGTCACCCGAGGCCTTGCCAACTTTGCGCACGTCATAGCTTTCGACGCTGAAGCGCTGCGACACACGGCTTGCGGCACCCTCGGACACCAGAACGCCCAGCGCACGGCTGACATCGCCAAGATCGCTGCGCAGCGGTAGCAGTATCATACGCGCTGTGCGGCTGCCCCGCATGCGGGTTGCTTCGGTCTTTAGGTCGAATTCCAGAATGGAGGGGTCTTCGAACATATGCTCCAGAGCGGCGCTGATGGTCTTGCGTGCATCTACCGTGAAGAAAGCCGTCAGCGGCATGCCGCGCACTTCCATCCCGGCGAGTTCATTGACGCGCTGGCCGGCCAGACGGAACCGGGCGATTCCCGGAGCGACCCGTTCCAGAATAAAAGTCTGGCTCAGGATGTTTTCCAGCCCACGCGGATCAACCTGTGAGCGGCTGGGAATCTCATCGCCTCGACGCAGTGCGGACCAGTATGCCTCAGCCTGACGCAGCGGCGACACGTTAGAGCGTGCGCGAAAGCGATCCATTGCTACCACCTTGTCCAACCCCGTCTTCTTGTCTGCGCCGTCGTGACCGCGAAAAATCATTTTCATGTCCTCTGCATCCGGTTTCGACATCGAACCCTGGCAAGAGACCCATGCCCAAGGGTTAACGTCAAATTGGTTACCTTGGAGTTAACATGACACAATATAGCTAAAGTTTGGACCAATAGTTTAATCAATGGTTAACACTTTAGGATAGCACCCCTCCGCCTTCGCGCGTTCTGCTATGCGGCTGGCATTGACCCGGTGCCCTGCACCTGTATTCAGGATCAAGGAGGGTCACAGATGACATTGCATTCCATGACAGGCTTTGCATCCGGGCAGGGCGCACAGGACGGGTATACTTGGGTCTGGGATATCAGATCGGTCAACGCCAAGGGGCTGGACCTGCGCGCACGGGTGCCGGATTGGCTTGAAGGTCTTGAAAATGAACTGAAAAAGCGCGCATCCAAGAGGCTTGGCCGTGGCAATGTGTCGATCAACCTGCGTCTGAGCCGAGCCGAGGACGGCAAGGGACAGATGCAGATCAACACCGCCGCATTGGAGAGCGCCCTTGCATCCGTCCGCACGACGCAAGCACAGGCCGAGCAGGTCGGTCTGGTGCTCGCACCCGTTCGCGCAACGGATATCCTTCAGATGCGTGGCGTGTTGGAGCAGGCCTCCGCAGAGCAAAATACCGAACATCTGGTAAAGATGCTCCTATCCGAATTCGACTCACTTCTGAATGACTTTGTTAACATGCGCGCGACCGAGGGCGCCGCACTGTCTCAGGTGCTCACAGATCAGCTGTCCCGTATTGAAACGCTTTGCAACCAAGCCGCCCAGCGCGCTGCGGATCGTCAGCTGCAGATTGAGGACGCGCTGAAAGCGAACCTTGCCCGGGTGATTCAGAACAGTGAAGGCGCCGATCCGGATCGTGTCGCGCAGGAGCTGGCGCTGATCGCGGTGAAGTCGGATGTGACAGAGGAGCTGGACCGGCTCGCGGCCCATGTCACTGCCGCGCGCGCTCTGCTCGACAAGGGAGGCCTGATCGGGCGAAAGCTGGACTTCCTGATGCAGGAGTTCAACCGAGAGGCCAACACGCTCTGTTCAAAAGCGCAGAACGCGGCCTTGACCGAAGTGGGTTTGGAACTCAAAACCGTGATCGACCAGATGCGCGAGCAAGTCCAGAACATAGAATAAGGAGCGACCCCTCTCATGGCACAGAAACAGGCACAGCGGCGGGGCCTTCTCATCATCCTGTCGTCGCCCTCCGGCGCGGGCAAATCGACATTGGCAAAGCGGCTACGGGCCTGGGACAGCGACATCAGCTTTTCCGTCTCTGCCACCACGCGCAAACCGCGCCCCGGCGAGGTGGACGGGCAGGATTACCATTTCGTCTCGGTCGACTCGTTCAAACATGACGTGGCCGATGGCGAGATGCTGGAGCACGCGCATGTGTTCGGCAATTTCTACGGTTCGCCCAAAGGGCCCGTGCAGCACGCCATTAACGACGGTCAGGACGTGCTGTTTGATATCGACTGGCAGGGCGCGCAGCAGATCACCAACTCCGATCTCGGCAAGCACACGCTGTCGATTTTCCTGCTGCCGCCCTCGATCACCGAGCTGCGGCGCCGGCTGGAAAACCGGGCGCAGGACGATGACGAGACCATCCAGCGCCGGATGCAGAAAAGCTGGGACGAGATTTCGCACTGGGGTTCTTATGACCATGTGCTGATCAACGAGGATCTCGACGAGACCGAAGAGAACCTCAAGACGATCATCAAGGCCACACGTCTGCGCCGCCTGCAGCAACCATCGCTGATCGACCACGCGCGCACCCTGCAACAGGAATTCGAGGAGCTGTCATGACCCTTTATGCCCTTGGAGCCCATCAGCCGCAGATCCACCCCGACACCTGGATCGCCCCGGATGCCAACCTGATCGGGCAGGTGGTGCTGGAGGATGGGGCCTCGGTCTGGTTCGGCGTCACCATCCGCGCCGATCACGAGGAAATCCGCGTTGGCCGTGGCTCCAACGTGCAGGAAAACGTGGTTATGCATATTGATGCGGGCTATCCCCTCAGCATTGGTGAGAACTGCACCATTGGTCACAAGGTCATGCTGCATGGCTGCATCATTGGCGACAACTCCCTGATCGGCATGGGGGCCACCATTCTCAACGGTGCCAAGATCGGTAAGAACTGTCTGATAGGCGCGGGCGCTCTGATCACGGAGAACAAGGAAATTCCTGATAATTCTCTGGTCATGGGCGCACCGGGCAAAGTGGTGCGCGAAGTGGACGCCGCCCTCGCCGCCAAGCTGACCGACAGTGCCCTGCATTATCAGGAGAATATGCGCCGCTTCAAAGCGGAGCTGAAGGAGATTTGACCGTGAAGAATTCCCGCCCCTCCGTCATGCGTCCGCATGGTCTGCCCGAGAGCGCCAGCCATCCCGTGGTCACCCCGCTCAGTCCCTCTGTTGTCTACGCATCCGAGACCCCGGATGCGCTGGACGATCAGTATGAGGGCCGCGTACACGGTTATACTTACTCACGTGAGGGGCACCCAAACGCCGATGTGATCGCGCGCCGTCTTGATGATATGGAGGGGGCAACGGGTGGTGTGGTGACCGGTTCCGGCATGGCGGCGGTCTCTGCCGTGCTCATGGGGCTGTTGCAGACAGGCGACCACGTCATCGGCGGCGATCAGCTATATGGCCGCTCCCTGCGATTGATGAAGGAAGACCTGCCGCGTCTCGGCATCGCGACGACATTGGCCAACCCCGGCGATGTGGAGGCCATCCGCGCCGCCATCCGTCCCGAGACCAAGCTCATCTTAGTGGAGGCTGTGTCCAATCCAACGCTGGCGGTGGCGGATATCGACGGGATTGCCGCGCTGTGCCGCGAACACGGCCTCCTGCTGGTCGTCGACAATACCTTTACCACGCCGCGCGGGTTCAAGCCGTTTGATCATGGTGCCGACATCGTGATTCACTCGGTGACCAAGCTGCTGGCGGGGCATTCCGACGTGATGCTGGGCTATGTGGTCGCCAAGGATGCCGCGCTCAATGACCGGATGCGGGTGTTTTCCGTCACCACCGGCATGACGCCAAGCCCCTTTGACTGCTGGCTGGCGGAGCGCGGTTTGCTGTCGTTTGACCTGCGCTTTGACCGTGCCGAAGCCACAGCCGCCCGTCTGGCCGACCACATTGCAGGGCTGCCGGGTGTCAAGCGTGTGCTGTATCCGACGCGTCACGACCACCCCGATCACGGGCGTGCAGAAACGCTGCTGAAGGGCAGGGGCTGTAACATGGTCAGCTTTGAGCTCGATGGCGGGCGCGCCGCCGCCAATGCCTTCACCCGTGCCGCGGAGGGGCTGTCCTTTGCGCCGACGCTGGGGGATGTGGGCACCACGCTGTCGCACCCCGCCTCCTCGTCACATCGGGCGCTGTCGCCTGAGAACCGCGCCGAGCTGGGTTTGCACGAGGGGTTCTTTCGCGTTTCGGTCGGGCTGGAGGATCCAGACACGCTCTGCCGCATCTTCGAAGACGCGATCACGGCTGCCACGTCATAGTTACATTTCCCGGCTAAACAGATCGCCACGACAAAAACAACGAGGCAGAGTCTCATGTCGCAAGAGTTAATCGACGGTCTGCTGGCCGCGATACCGATGCCAGCCGTCTTGGTCGACCAGACCGAGCGGTTCATCGCGGCCAATGTCGAGGGTATAACGCTTCTGGGTCCGCAGATCGTCGGGCGGCACTTTGCCACGATCCTGCGTCAACCGGGCGTCACCACGGCGATCGAGACCTGCCTTTTGGACCGCCAGCCACGCACCGCGCGCCACCTGTCTAACGATGGCGCACAGGACACGACTTTCGAGGTCACTCTGCGGTATGTTCCTGGCGTCGGCGCGGTCAAAGGCGGTGCTGTATTGGTCTGTTTTGCAGATATCACCGACCGGGAAACCGTTGGCCAGATGCGCCGGGACTTTGTGGCCAACGTCAGCCATGAACTGCGCACGCCGCTGACCGCGCTCATGGGGTTTATCGAAACCCTGCGCGGGGCTGCACGGGATGACCCCAACGCCCGGGATCGGTTTCTCGGCATCATGGAAGGCGAGGCCAGCCGCATGAACCGGTTGGTGGGGGATCTGCTGTCGCTGAACCGGGTGGAGAGCGAGGAACGCGTGCGCCCCAAGGAGCGCATCGATCTGGTGGAGCATTTGAAGTCCACCATCAAGTCCCTGGAACCGCTTGCCACATCCGGCGGGACGTCCCTGACGCTGGAGGCGCCGGACACGCCGGTGGACATTCCGGCGGACGCCGATCAAATTCAGCAGGTTTTCACCAACCTGATCGAAAACGGTTTGAAATACGGCGGCGAAAACGTCTCCGTGACCCTGACCGTGCTGGAACGCGACCCGGCGCTGCGATGCCCGGCTGTGCGGGTGCAGGTCATTGATGACGGCCCCGGCATCAACCCGGTGCATCTGCCCCGTCTCACTGAACGCTTCTATCGTGCTGACAACCACAGATCACGAGAGCTGGGTGGCACGGGGCTTGGCCTGGCGATCGTGAAACACATCATCAACAGGCACCGTGGCCGGTTGCGGGTGGAAAGCGATCTTGGAAAGGGTGCGACCTTCACGGTCATCCTGCCGCAATAACAGCGTCACACGCGCGAATCTGACCCCAAACGAAGCCTTTCAGGCCCATCTGCGTCGCATCACCGGGCGTAATCTGGGGCTTGTGTGACAGCCGATTAATCTTTGCATCGTCGCATTCCCCGAGGCGTGCCCTACGTGCGGCGCGGCAAATCCCTATTTCTCGTGAGTATTTCGATTTTTTTTCAGGGTAGGGCCCGGGTCGTCATGTAACTGTTACATAGCTGTCACAAAAGCCACACCTGAGCCTTCTAGGAGGGGCTCAAGATCATCTTGGGGGTGATCGTAAATTTCTTAAACTCATGGAGACGTAGATGTCCTTTGTGAAACTGACCGCATCCACCCTGGCAATCGCAGCTGTATCGGCCACCGCAGCCGCTGCGCGTGACCAGGTGCAGGTCGCTGGCTCCTCCACCGTTCTGCCATATGCTTCGATCGTTGCAGAAGTGTTCGGTGAAAACACCGATTTCCCGACCCCGGTCGTTGAATCCGGTGGCTCCTCCGCTGGCCTGAAGCGCTTCTGCGAAGGTGTTGGCGAAAACACCATCGACGTCGCCAACGCGTCGCGCCAAATTCGCGAAAAAGAGATCAAGGCTTGCGCCGAAGCTGGCGTGACCGACATCATCGAAGTCCGCATCGGCTATGACGGCATCGTGTTTGCTTCCCAGCAGTCCGGTCCCGAGTTCTCCGCTTTTGAACCGTCCGACATCTACAACGCCATCGGCGCACAGGTGATGAAAGACGGCGCATTGGTTGAAAACAGCTTCAACTCCTGGGCCGAATTCAACGCGGATCTGCCCGACGCAGAAATCGCAATGTTCATCCCCGGCACCAAGCACGGCACCCGCGAAGTCTTCGAAGACAAGGTCCTGCTGAAGGGCTGTGAAGCAACCGGCGCCATGCAGGCGATGCTCGACGGCGGCATGGACGAAGATGCAGCAGAAGATGCCTGCCTCGACGTGCGCCAGGACGGCAAGTCCGTGGACATCGACGGCGACTACACCGAAACTCTGGCGCGTATCGACGCCAACACCAACGGCATCGGCGTGTTCGGTCTGGCGTTCTACGAGAACAACACCGACAAGCTGAAAGTGGCGACCATGTCCGACGTGGCCCCGTCCACCGAGACCATCTCCACCGGTGAATACCCCGTGTCCCGCCCGCTGTTCTTCTACGTGAAGAAAGCCCACATCGGCGTGATCCCCGGCCTGCAGGAATACGCTCAGTTCTTCGTGGCTGACGAGATCGCTGGCCCCTCCGGCCCGCTGGCCAACTACGGCCTGGTGGCTGACCCAGAACTGGCAAAGACCCAAGAAGCTGTCGCCAATGCGACCACCATGGGCTCCGGCAGCTGATTTCAGCAGCTGACTGACGACCGGGGCGGTGTTTAACGCCGCCCCGGATCCCTTTCTGGATCTATTCAAAGACAACATGACCTCGGGGGTTACGATGCCGTTATTCTGGCTGATCTTGATCGTGCTCGTGATCGCGGCGGTGGGCTATATGCTCGGCCGGTCGCGGGCGCTGGCCAATGCGGGAGGCGACAGCAGAGAGCTGCATTCGCTGCCGTCCTACTACGGCTGGAACGTGGCGCTCAAAGCCATGGTGCCGACATTCGTCCTGTTGATCGTCTGGCTCCTGGTGCAGCCGCTCTATGTTAACTCCGTCATCTCGGGCATGATCCCTGCGAACGTGATCGACGATGGCTCATCGCGTGGGCTGGTCATGGCAGAGGTCCGCCGCGCCGCAAACGGGCTCGACAACGCCGTGGCGCAGGGCGTGATGGACGAAGAGTTTGCCCGCAACGCCCGCGCGGATTTCACCGATGTGTCCCAAGTGCTCAAGGATGCCGGCCAGATCGTGACCACGGAGGTCACACAGCCGGTTCTGCGCGCAGCCCAGCGCTACCGGATCGTGAACGCGACCGGCTACCAGATCATGTCGATTGTTGCAGTGGTGCTGGCGCTGGCCGGAACGCTGTTTGCCCTGCGCGAGACGCGCGCCCTGTTTCGCGCCCGTAATGTGGTTGAACTCGGCATTCACGCCCTGCTGGTCGGCGCGGCCTCGATCGCCGTTCTCACCACCGTCGGTATCCTGTTGTCGCTGGTCTTCAACACATGGGAATTCTTTAAGCTCTATCCGGCATCCGATTTCTTCTTCGGTCTAAACTGGGCGCCGAGCTTTTCCGGTCGTGGCGGCTCTTCTGATCTGGGCGTGCTGCCGCTCCTGTGGGGGACCTTCTACATTTCCATCGTGGCGCTTGCAGTGGCGGTTCCGATCGGGCTTTTTGCTGCGATCTACCTGTCCGAATACGCCAGCCCGCGGATCCGGTCGATCGCCAAGCCGCTGCTGGAGATCCTCGCAGGCATCCCGACCATCGTCTACGGTCTCTTTGCGCTGCTGACCGTGGGGCCGCTTCTGCTGAAGGTCTTTGGCAACGAGGGGCTGGGCTGGATGCAAGCCGGCACCGCGGTGATGACTGCGGGGTTGGTGATGGGCATCATGCTCATCCCCTTTGTTTCTTCACTGTCGGACGACATCATCAATGCCGTGCCGCAGGCGATGCGCGATGGGTCCTATGGCCTGGGCGCAACCCAGTCGGAAACCATCCGCCAGGTGGTTATCCCAGCAGCACTTCCGGGCATCGTCGGCGCCATTCTGCTGGCCGCCTCGCGTGCCATTGGCGAAACCATGATCGTGGTACTTGGGGCAGGGGCCGCGGCCCGACTCAGTCTCAACCCGTTTGAAGCGATGACCACGGTAACGGCCAAGATTGTCAGCCAGCTGACAGGTGACGCAGATTTCGCCAGCCCCGAAGCGCTCGTCGCCTTCGCGCTCGGCATGACACTCTTTGTGCTGACCCTGTGTCTCAACATCATCGCCCTCTACATTGTCCGTAAATACCGGGAGCAGTACGAATGACCGATGCCAGCATGGACAACCCGCCCCCTGCGCGCGCCAGGTCGCTGCGCCAAGCCGACGCCAACACCCGACGCCGCAACGCCGCCGAAAAGCGCTTTCGCGCCTACGGGATGGTGGCGATCCTGACCGGCCTGTTTTTCCTGACAGTGCTCTTCGTGTCGATCATTCGCTCGGGCGCTCCGGCCTTTACCCGTACCGTGGTCAATGTCGAATTCACCCTGACCCAAGACCAGATGGACGCCGCCGAGAGCGAACTGTTCAAGACCAAGGCCTATTCCAACCTCTTCATCGCTGCCCTGCAGGGCAAACTTGAAGAGCGCGGCATGTCGGTCGAGTTTGACGAAGCCGCGATCGAGCGGCTGCTCGGCAAGGTCGGCGGCACTCTGCGCGCGCACTACAAGGAATTTCCGGACGATGTGGGCAAGCCGGTTCCCTTCGAGCTGGCCGCCTCCAGTCGCGTCGACGGCTACTACAAGGGCCGCGTGAACCGCGAGACCCTGCAGGACAGCCGGTTCCTGCAGCTCAGCGATCTGGATCTGGTGGATGCGCTGGAAGAGGCCCAGATCATCAAGCAGGCCTTCAGCTGGACCTTCATCACTGGCGCCGACTCCGGCGTGGACAACCCAGGCGGGGCCGGTATCGGCGCAGCCGTTGTGGGCTCCTTCTTCATGATGCTGGTGGTTCTGGTGCTGTCGCTGCCCATTGGCGTGGCCGCGTCCATCTACCTGGAGGAATTCGCGCCGCAGAACCGGTTCACCGACCTGATCGAGGTGAACATCTCCAATCTCGCGGCGGTTCCGTCGATCGTGTTTGGTATCCTTGGCCTCGCGGTGTTCATCCAGTTCATGCATCTGCCGCAATCTGCGCCGCTGGTGGGTGGTCTGGTGCTGTCGCTGATGACGCTGCCGACCATCATCATTTCCACCCGTGCCTCGCTGAAGGCGGTACCACCTTCGATCCGGGACGCGGCCTTGGGAGTAGGGGCATCCAAGATGCAAGCCGTATTCCATCATGTACTGCCGCTGGCGGCACCGGGCATCTTGACCGGCACCATCATCGGTCTGGCACAGGCGCTGGGGGAAACCGCACCGCTGTTGCTGATCGGCATGGTCGGCTTTGTCGCGCGTGGCTATCCGGATGGGTTCGTCGCAGGCTTCACCGAGCCGAACTCGGCAATGCCGGCGCAGATCTACACTTGGGCGGCCCGCGCTGATGCGAGCTTTTACGAAAAGGCCTGGGGCGGCATCATCATCCTGTTGGCGTTCCTCCTGACCATGAATATCATCGCAATCATCCTGCGCCGTCGCTTCGAGCGCCGCTGGTAAGGGGAGCATCTCAAATGAACGATATGACAGTAATGGATAGTACCGTGGAAGCCCAACGCACCAAGATGGCCGCTCAGAACGTCAATGTTTACTACGGCGACACCCACGCCATCAAAGACGTCAATGTGGAGATCGAAGACAAGACCGTCACGGCCTTTATCGGCCCGTCCGGTTGTGGCAAGTCGACCTTCCTGCGGTGCCTCAACCGCATGAACGACACGATCGACATTTGCCGGGTCACCGGGGACATCCTGCTTGAGGGCGAGGATATCTATGACAAGCGCGTCGATCCGGTGCAGCTGCGGGCACAGGTGGGCATGGTGTTTCAAAAGCCAAACCCGTTTCCAAAATCGATCTACGATAATGTGGCCTATGGTCCCCGAATCCACGGTCTTGCCAAGAACAAGGCAGACCTGGACGAGATCGTCGAGAGATCCCTGCGCCGCGGTGCCATCTGGGACGAGGTGAAGGACCGTCTGCAGTCCCCCGGCACCGGCCTTTCAGGCGGCCAGCAGCAGCGTCTGTGCATCGCCCGCGCGGTGGCCACTGAGCCAGAGGTCCTGTTGATGGACGAACCCTGCTCGGCCCTGGACCCGATCGCCACCGCACAGGTCGAGGAGCTGATCGACGAGCTGCGCGAAAGCTACTCTGTTGTGATCGTGACACACTCCATGCAGCAGGCCGCTCGGGTGAGCCAGAAAACCGCCTTCTTCCACCTTGGCAACCTCGTGGAATTCGGTCCGACCGGTCAGATCTTTACCAACCCCGAAGATCCTCGCACCGAAAGCTACATCACCGGCCGCATAGGCTAAGGTAGAGAGACAGTCTGATGGAAGAGCAACACATTGCATCCGCATTTGATCGGGACCTCGAGGCAATCCAGGCCCGGATCATGAAAATGGGTGGCCTCGTGGAGGCCGCCATCATGGAAGCCGCCCGCGCATTGGAAACCCGCGACGAGGAGCTTGCGGCGAAGGTCGTTAAGGAAGACGCCGCGATCGATGGCCTTGAAGAGCTGATCAACGAAGATGCCGCACGGGTGATCGCAATCCGCGCCCCGGCCGCAGTTGACCTGCGCGTCGTCCTCAGCGTGATGAAAATCTCTGGTCACCTTGAGCGGATCGGCGACTATGCCAAGAACATGGCCAAGCGTACCAGCGTTCTCGCCCAGAGCCCGGCCGTTGCAGACAGCGCCGCAGCCCTGCGCCGCATGGCCCGCGAAGTCGAACTGATGCTGAAGGATGCGCTGGACAGCTACATCCAGCGCGATCACGAACTGGCCCGCGATGTCATCGACCGCGATCGCGACGTGGACCAGATGTACAACGCGCTGTTCCGCGAGTTCCTGACCCACATGATGGAAGATCCGCGCAACATCACGTCCTGCATGCACCTGCATTTCATCGCCAAGAACGTTGAGCGCATGGGCGACCATGTCACTGCGATGGCGGAGCAGGTCGTGTATTTGGTGACCGGCAACAAGCCGGAAGAAGAACGTACGAAGGCCGATACCACTTCGGTGTCGACCCAGGAGGTCTAAGATATGGCAGCCGATCAGCCCACTGTACTGGTCGTCGAGGACGAACTGGCCCAGCGTGAAGTGCTGGCCTATAATCTGGAGGCCGACGGCTTCCGGGTCATCAAGGCAGAAAACGGTGAAGAAGCATTGCTCCTCGTGGACGAGGACATGCCCGATATCATCGTATTGGACTGGATGATGCCCAATCTGACGGGTATCGAGGTTTGCCGCCGTTTGAAATCGCGCACTGAAACCCGTGGCATTCCCATCATCATGCTGTCAGCCCGGTCAGAGGAAGTGGACAAGGTCCGCGGACTCGAGACCGGTGCCGATGACTATGTGGTCAAACCCTATTCGGTCATCGAGCTGATGGCGCGGGTCCGCACGCAGCTGCGCCGGGTGCGTCCTGCGACGGTTGGTATGCGACTGGAGTTCGACGACATCATTCTGGATTCGGAAACCCACAAAGTCAGCCGCGCTGAACATGCCCTGAAGCTGGGCCCGACTGAATTCCGCTTGCTGTCCACGTTCATGGAAAAGCCGGGTCGGGTCTGGAGCCGTGAGCAACTGCTTGATCGTGTGTGGGGACGAGACATCTATGTCGACACACGTACGGTCGACGTCCACATCGGACGGCTGCGCAAAGCTTTGACACAGCACGGCGGTCAGGACCCGGTTCGCACGGTCCGCGGCGCCGGATACGCGCTTGGTTGAATAATCACCTGTAAGAGATTGAGACGGCTCCGGTTTTTCCGGGGCCGTTGTCGTTAGCGGGGCAGGGGATCTTCTGGTTGTGCCTGCCCGGACAGCCATTCACGAAACTGCATCAAACCTGCGTTTCGGGCCTTTGACCTTGGCCACACCAGATAATAGGCGCCGCCAATATCCTCGGCCTGGTGATGCAGAGACATCAGCCTCCCGGTCGCCAGATCCTGCTCCACCAGATAATCCGGCATCAACGCCACACCAAGCCCATGTAGTGCGGCCTGGTTGATGGTGGAGAATTGATCATAGGTCGTGCCTGTCAAATTGCCGTCCACTGGCACGGCTTGGCGCGCGAACCAGTCCGCCCAGGCTTTGGGTCGCGTCTGGATATGCAGAAGCGGCAACTCCAATAAATCCGCCGGTGTCTTGACCTGTGTCCGCCCCAACAAGCCCGGCGCACAGACTGGTAGAAGTTGCTCATGTTTGAGAAGGAGTGCATCGGTTCCAGGCCAATCCGAATGTCCAAAATGTATCGCTGCATCAAACGCTTCGGATGCAAAATTGAATGGGGCAAGCCGCGTCGACATATTGATCGTCACATCTGGGTACCGGCGCGAGAATTCTGGCAAACGCGGCATCAGCCATCGCATTCCAAAGGCAGGCAGGATGGCGAGATTCAAACTGCCCGCGAGCGGAGCGGACTGCAATTTCAACGTCGCCTGTGCAACGCGGTCAAGCGCCTGGCGGATGTCATCCGCATAGGCAGAGGCCTCGGGTGTCAACGACAGAGCCTTGCCATCACGCAGGATCAGCTCCACCCCGATTTGTCGTTCCAACGCCTGCAGTTGCCGACTGACGGCACCCTGTGTCAGCGCCAATTCACCCGCCGCAGCAGAGGCGCTGCCAAGGCGATCAAGCGCCTCAAGCGCGCGGAGTGAAGCAATCGAAGGCAGAAATCGTCGAGGGACTGTCATGTATGATCTTTTGTCATAGGTACTTTCCAAAGTCTCGCTGTTTTTCGCCCTCTGGAGCGCTTAACCTCTCGGCAACATATATCCGAGGAGGCTCCCCATGCTGGACGACAAACCGACCCTGCGCGCCAAAGACGCGCCCGATCTAGGCCGCTTCAACTGGGAGGATCCGCTGCGGCTCTCCGACCAGCTCAGCGAAGATGAGCGCATGATTGAAGCGTCCGCCCGCGCCTATGCACAGGAAAAACTGCAAAGCCGCGTGACCGAGGCCTATCAGACCGAACACACCGATCCCGAGATCTTTCGCGAGATGGGCGAGATGGGCCTGCTGGGCACCACTATTCCTGAAGAATACGGCGGCCTTGGTGGCGGTTACGTGTCCTATGGTCTGGTCGCGCGTGAAGTGGAGCGTGTCGACAGCGGCTATCGCTCCATGATGTCGGTGCAAAGCTCTTTGGTCATGTACCCGATCTACGCCTATGGCAGCGAAGAGCAGCGACAGAAATATCTTCCCAAATTGTCCTCGGGCGAGTGGATTGGCTGCTTTGGCCTCACCGAACCGGACGCAGGCTCCGATCCGGCCGGCATGAAAACCCGCGCCGAGAAGACCGCTGATGGCTACAAGCTCACCGGCTCCAAGATGTGGATCTCCAATTCGCCGATCGCGGATGTCTTTGTGGTCTGGGCCAAATCCGAAGCCCATGGCGGCAAGATCCGGGGCTTTGTTCTGGAAAAGGGCACCAAGGGGCTGTCCGCACCGAAGATCGAAAAGAAGATGTCGCTGCGTGCATCGATCACCGGCGAGATCGTGATGGATGGCGTGGAAGTTGGCGAAGATGCCTTGCTGCCGCATGTCGAAGGCCTGAAAGGCCCGTTCGGCTGTCTGAATCGCGCACGCTATGGCATCAGCTGGGGCGTAATGGGCGCCGCAGAGGCATGCTGGCACGCGGCCCGTCAATATGGCCTGGACCGGCAGCAATTTGGTCGCCCGCTGGCCAACACGCAGCTGTTCCAGCTGAAGCTCGCAAATATGCAAACCGAGATCGCGCTTGGGCTGCAGGCGTCGCTGCGTGTCGGGCGCCTGATGGACGAAGCCAATGCTGCGCCAGAGATGATTTCGATCGTCAAACGCAACAACTGCGGCAAGGCGCTTGAGATTGCCCGTCACGCGCGTGACATGCATGGCGGCAACGGGATCAGCCTGGAGTTCCAGGTCATCCGTCACATGATGAACCTGGAGACGGTGAACACTTACGAGGGGACGCATGACGTGCATGCATTGATCCTGGGGCGTGCGCAAACCGGCCTGCAGGCGTTCTTTTAATCGTTAACGTCCATCAAAAGTGCAAATCGGGGCTTGCAGAAATGCAAGCCCCTTTGTTTTGCGGGGATTGGCCTTTGTTGACGCTCCGATCATCACGCGGAAACAGGCCATGGCTGTTCTAAATTATGAAGGCAGGTGTGAACGAGTCAGACCGAGTACACTCGACATCGGGTGACGCGTGGTAACCTTCGTTAAGACCGGCAGCCAAATCTTGCAAATACGCAATGCCGAAGAAAGCGGTAGCGGCACAAGGGCGCATTCGTGCAAACACTGGAGAGCTCGTCGCACAATCAAGCCGTACCGAAATTTATGCAAATCTGCTGCTCGTCGTCACGGGAAAAACAGCCAGTATTTAGTTAAAACACTTTGCTCAATTGAAGCGCCCATCACGCTCAGCCAGGCCTGCCGCCTGTAAAATTGCAAGACAGACCCACACACCATGAGACGAGAGCGTCTTCTCACGACTTACTGCAAGATGCGTGACAGGTAAGACGGTGAACTGTCTCTTGCGGACTTTACGCCAGAAGAAACTCTGGCTAGCATCGCCCTGAGCACTCAAGACATTTGCTGCTTGTAGGGCGCGGTGGCTATCGCTGAAAAATCGTATTTCATCGCTGATTGGCTTTAGAGGGGCAGGGGGTTGAGATCAGACATCCCCCTGACATACCCCACTTGGACAACGTCATTTTCAGGCGGCCACACGAAACGCTCGTATTGTTGTGACTGCAAAAATAACTTGTGGAAGCAACGCCCGCATATTATCGGCACCGCGACCGATTTTGGTTTAAAATCAGGGAGAGAACTCATGGTCCTCAAACAAACACTTCTTGCATCTGCTGCTACTTTTGCACTCGGTTTTGCCGGTGCAGCTTCGGCTGAGCAGCAGTTCATCACCATCGGCACCGGCGGCGTGACCGGCGTTTATTATCCGACGGGCGGCGCGATCTGTCGTCTGGTGAACAAGGATCGCAAGGAACACGGCATTCGCTGCTCCGTGGAATCCACCGGCGGCTCCGTCTACAACACCCGCACCATTCGCCAGGGTGAGCTGGAATTCGGCGTGGTTCAGTCCGACGTGCAGAAAGCTGGCCTCGACGGCACTGGCGCATTTGAGAATGATGGCGCGTTTGAAGGCCTGCGCGCATTGTTCTCCGTACACCCGGAGCCGATGCACCTGATGGCGCGCGCGGATGCAGAGATCGCATCTGTCGACGACCTGAAGGGCAAGAAAGTCAACATCGCGAACCCCGGCTCCGGCACCCGCGTTCTGGCCGACACCCTGATGCAGTACTCCGGCCTGAGCCAGGATGACTTCGCACTGGCTGCAGAGCTGAAATCCTCCGAACAAGCCGCAGCGCTCTGCGACGGCAAGATCGACGCAACCATCTGGGCCTCCGGTCTGCCAAATGGTTCGAGCCAGGAAGCAACCTCCTCCTGTGACGTGAAGATCGTCCCGCTGGCAGGTGAAAACATTGACACTCTGCTCGCTGAGAACTCCCCGTACGCGGCCGCAACCATTCCCGGTGGCATGTACCCTGGCAATGACGAGGACATCCCGTCCTGGGGTCCCAAAGCAACCTTCGTGACCTCTTCGGACGTGTCAGACGACGTGGTCTATGCCGTTGTCAGCGCCGTGTTCGAGAACTTTGAAGACTTCAAAAAGCTGCACCCAGCCTTTGCCCGCCTGTCGGAAGAAGAGATGGTCAGCGATGCACTGTCCGCCGACATTCACCCCGGCGCCATGAAGTACTACAAAGAGCGCGGCTGGAAGTGATCCGATCACCTCTGACGTAAAACACCAAAGGCTTTCGTCCCTGTGCGCAGGGGCGGAAGCCATTTTCGTTTAAGAATGAACAAGAGTAACAACAAACCGGGTGGGGACAAGATGACAGATAACCAGAGCGCCGCGGCTCAAGAAGACCGCACGCTTGATGATTTTGTAGCCGACAGCGACACCGGCGGTCGCTTGCCGCAGGACGCACTGGGGCGCAACGCGCTGTGGTACCTGCCGCTCGTCTGGTCCCTGTATCAACTGTGGATCGCGTCGCCCTTGCCATTTATCCTCGGGGTCGGGGTGTGGAATGACACCCAAACCCGAGCGATCCACTTGGGCTTTGCGGTTCTTCTGGCCTTTGTTGCCTTTCCGGGCCTGAAAACCAGTCCGCGACACCACATTCCGATCCCGACCTGGATTGTCGGCGGGATCGGTGCGCTTTGCGCGTCCTATCTGTTCTATGCTTACGCGGGCGTTGCCGAACGCACAGGCGCGCCAAACCAGACCGACGTGATCGTCTCGGTGATCGGTCTTGTGCTGCTGCTCGAAGCGGCACGGCGCAGCCTTGGTTTCCCATTGATGGGCGTGGCGCTGTTCTTCCTCGCCTATGTGTTCTTTGGATCTTCTTCCTGGCTGCCTGAAGTGGTGCAGTGGAAAGGAGCCTCGATCAACAAGGCGATGAGCCACATGTGGCTGACAACCGAGGGCGTCTTTGGTGTCGCGCTTGGTGTCTCTTCGGGTTTTGTCTTTCTTTTCGTGCTCTTCGGCGCGCTTCTTAATCAGGCCGGGGCAGGGAACTACTTTCTGAAACTGGCCTTTGCCGCGCTGGGTCACCTGCGTGGCGGCCCCGCGAAGGCCGCTGTCATTGGCTCTGCGGCAACCGGCCTGATCTCCGGATCGTCGATCGCCAATGTTGTCACCACGGGTACGTTTACAATCCCGCTGATGAAACGCGTGGGCTTTCCCGCGACCAAGGCAGGTGCGATCGAGGTCTCCTCGTCGATCAACGGCGTGCTGACCCCGCCTGTGATGGGTGCGGTTGCGTTCCTGATGACCGAATATGTCGGTATTCCTTACGTCGAAGTGGTGAAAACCGCGATCATCCCGGCGGCGATTTCCTATATCGCACTGGTTTATATCGTACACCTCGAAGCGCTGAAAATGGGCATGAAGGGCACCAGCCGCATGCATCCGGTGAAGTTCTTCCTCGGCGCCATCTTCACCATCGCGACCTCCATCGTGATTGGTGGCGGGACGCTTTGGCTCTGTGGAGTGCTGGTCAACGCGCTGCAAGGGATAGCGGGTGATGCAAGCATATGGCTGATTGTTGTCATCATGGCGGCGCTCTATGTGCTGGCGCTGAAGGTCGCAGCATCTCATGAGGATCTCGAACTCAGCATTGAATCCATGCAGGATCTTCCGCCCGCGCGCGAGATCTTCAAAACCGGCATTCACTACATCATGCCAATCCTGCTGCTGATGTATCTCTTGATGATCGAACGTAAATCGCCTGGGCTTTCCGCGTTCTGGTCATCTGTCGCAATGCTGGTGATCCTGGCAACGCAGAACCCGATCAAGGCGATGTTCCGCGGTCAGGATCATGCGGTTTCCGAATTCAAACAAGGTGTTGCGGACATTTTCGAAGGTCTGATCATCGGTGCGCGCAACATGATCGGTCTGGCCTGTGCCATGGGTGTGGCCGGCATTATCGTTGGTGCCGTGACCCTGACGGGGATCGGGCAGGTGATGGCGGAGTTTGTCGAATTCCTCTCTGGCGGAAGCGTCATGCTGATGCTGATCTTTGTTGCGCTGATCTCGATCGTGCTGGGCATGGGGCTGCCGACAACCGCAAACTACATTGTTGTCAGCTCGCTGATGGCGGGGGTCGTGGTGGAGCTTGGCGCGCAGAATGGTCTGATCGTACCGCTGATCGCGGTCCATATGTTTGTGTTCTACTTCGGCATCATGGCGGATGTGACTCCTCCGGTCGGACTGGCGAGTTTTGCGGCTGCCGCGATTTCCAAGGGCGACCCGCTGCGCACGGGTTTCCAGGCGTTTTTCTACTCGATCCGGACCGCGCTGCTTCCGTTCCTGTTCATCTTCAACACCGACCTGCTGTTGATTGATGTCGGGCCCATACAGGCTGTCTTGGTCTTCCTGGTTGCGATGGTGGCAATGCTGCTGTTCGCGGCATCGACGATGAACTATTTCATCGTGAAATCAAGGATTTGGGAAAGTGCGCTTCTGCTATTGGTGGCGTTTACTTTGTTCCGTCCGGGCTTCTTCCTTGACCAGATCCAGCCAGCGTTTGAAACGCGCCCTGGCACCGCGGTTTACCAAATGGCGGAACGAGTTGAGGATGGTGGAACCCTGCGTGTCCGTCTGATGGGCGAGAGCTTGGAGGGCGACATGGTCGATGCTCGCTTCCTGTTGCCGCTGGGTGATCAAGGCGGGGATGGGCAAACGCGTCTCTATGACGGCGCGGGCATCGAGTTCCGCGAAGAAGGTGATAAGATCTTCGTCGACAGTCTGAACTTTGGTGGTCCTGCAGAGCAACTGGGCATCGATTTCGATTGGGAACTGATTGAAATGGAAGTCGAAGCCGACAGAATGCCCAAGGAAGTCTTCTACCTCCCGGCGTTCCTGATCCTCGGGTTCGTCGCTTTCCTGCAGTTCGGCCGGAAGCGCAAGCAAGAAGAAGGAGTGGCCTGATGACCAAACATGTACTCTGTGCCGTCGACCTCACGCATATGGATGCCGAAAAGGCATTGCTGAATCGTGCTGCGGAACTGGCGACGTTCTACGGAGCCACGCTCAGCGTGGTCACCGTGGTGCCGGATTATGGTATGAGTATCGTCGGATCCTTCTTCAAGGACGGTACCATGAAGGAAGCGGTCAAAGAGGCGGACCGCCAACTTCATGACTTTGTAAAAACAAATGTGCCGGACATGAAAGGTGTCCAGCACATCGTTGAAGTTGGAGCGAATGTCTACGAAATGATCCTCGACGCGATCAAGCGTTCCGAGGCCGACCTCGTGGTCATGGGCGCACATAAACCGGAACTGATGGACAGGTTGCAGGGACCGAACTCGGCGCGCGTGGCCAGATATGCCAAATGTTCCGTTCTGATCGTTCGGGACTGACTGCTCAAGCTTGTGACAAAAAAACGCGCTCCAATCCGGGGCGCGTTTTTCATGTTGATATGGGCGCAGGGTACCGGGCGAATTACGACCTTACGTACATCCCATAATCAGTAATATGAATGTGTGATTTTGCCAGTAAAATAAGGGGGGTAGGGTAGCGGATGACAGGAGGCACCTAAGTGTCCTGTGAGAGCCCCGAAGGGATTAGACCAAGCCATATTGGCCTAACTCCGCAAAAACCTTATAGACGTGCCGCCAACTTGCGTAAAGAGGCAATGGCAAAGGCAAAGTATATTAGCGACTTCGAGCGCGATGTTATGCGCATCGGGAACGCCAAGGGCTACAAAGCTCCGCAGATTGCACGCTTCCTGCGGCGCGGGAAGATGGTTGTTTACAACCACATAAAGGCCATGGACGAAGCGGGCACGCTGGACGATCTGCCTTTGTGCTTTGTGGTCGATGAGATCGCCGCCGCCATTGGAAAGGCGAACGGCCAATGACCAACAAGAGAGCGCCAAAATGGCAGCGCCAAGGCTACCGGAGCGAAGATGAGTACCGCGCCGCATGCTCCGCCACCAGAAAGACGCGCCGCGCCGCGATGGCTGCGACTAAGGCACGATACACTACTGCCCGGATCCTAGAAAAGATGTGGGACGATGCAGATTTCGATAAGCCGGTGGTCACGATCACCAAAGAGCAGCTTATGGCAAAGTGCGGATGCGGTCTCACAATCACTAAGAACGCCCTTGCAGAGCTTCGCGCAGAGGGCAGCATTAAACCGATCAAGGGCTGGGAAGGCGGCAGGGCCAAGCCCACAACTTGGCGGTTATGCGTTCCGGGCAGCAACACGACACCCGCCGATGAGCAGGTCCAAGCCTTGGAGGAAGCGCGCGCAAGAGACGCCGCTTGGCGCTACCTGTCGGGTAAATTCGGCCCGGTAAAAGCGTTGGAAATCCTTGGGGAACCCGGAGAGTGATCGCGACCGGGTACCTTTCGTCCATCACGAATTAAAGGGGGTCAGTTATTGACCTTAAAGGGGGTCAGAATTTGACCTTAAAGGGGGTCAAATATTGACCCCCCCTCCATTGGTTCCACAGGAACCACCACGCCAGTTTTTCAAACTGACGGTATGTGGAGCCGCCTAGTCGGCGGCAGGAGGATAGGTGGTGCCCCAAAGGACCGGAGGTGCAAGCCCAATTCAGCCAGTCGCAAACGGGATCGGCTGGGGCGAGGGTGGAGGCTGAATAAGGCTGCGCCTTAGAGGCGCGGCAAGGTCGAGCTTCGAGGGCGCTTCGCGCCCGCTGAGATATGAGGAAGGTGGAATTTTCGGCCCTGGGCGCTTGATTGCGACCGGGGCCGCTCTTTTGCGAACGGGGGAGGAACAGGCAGGAAACGGGGGAGCAACACAATTCAGTTTTTGCGATGTGATTGCGGAGTAGGGGGATTGCATAGCCTATGTAACGTTATACTGTAACATATCGGAAAACGTGAAGGAGTTGGCATGCAACCGATCAAGAAACGGGCCGAGGATCTACATCGCCGTGCCCAGGAACTGCGCAAGGCCGGGGCCGTGGCGCAGATGACCAAGGGGCCTCAGCTGGTCGAGGAAACCGGGGCGTTTATGGTCGAGCTGGCCGAACGCCTGGACGCGCTGACGCCGTACCTGGACGAAGGGGCCGAGGCATGATCGCACCGCCACAGTGGGAGGGTCGCCAGCTCAGAAAGCAGCTGGTTCGGTCTCAAAACGAAGCGATCCGCAAGAAGCGGCTAGAAGCGCTGAAAAAACGGATCGCCGAAGGCAAAAAGAAAGGGGCCGCGTGATGAGCTACAATGGACAATTTCAGGTCGCGCCGCAGACCACGCTTGGTCGGGCCTTTTGCGAGTGCTGCGGCGGGTCGGTGCAAATCCGGGCGAACAAGAACGGCGGCGCGTACTACTACTGCGGTCACGCGGATGACCAGGGCGTACAGTGCTGCCATTCGCAACGCTGGGGGCAGCGTGTGAGTTTTGCCTTGCGCAAGGCCTTTCGTGAGGCGGGCGAACAGCCGCTAAAGGTCCGTCTGCCGCTCAAGATCGGCAACGGAAAGGCACCTGCGGTCGCGAATGAAGACACAGCGCCGCCCGCAAACGAAAACACTGCGCCGCCTGAGCGGCCCGCACAGAGCCTTGGAGGGCTTTTCGGATGACTGACCTCACAAATTTTGAGCTTGACGGCATAGAGGGGCCGGAAACCGGGTCTCCTGACGATTTCGGCGGGACAGGTGCGGAGCATATGCAAGCTTTCCGCGCGCCAGACCTTGAAGCCGAAGGCGGCGGCGCTGACGACGTGGTGCACCTGGACGCCGAGACCGGCGAACCGCTGGACGCCATGGCCGAGGTCGAACAGATCTCGAAAGATGCGTTTTTCGTCGCCTTCCGGCACAGCTTTGGATTGCCGGGGATGTTCTCCGCGCAGTGGAAGCCGCTCGCGATCCAGCCAGACGAAACCGATATAGCCCGCGATGCGTCCGACGCGATCTATGAGCTGCTCGAAATCTATTTCCCGTCCGCGCTCTCGCCGCAGTCGGAAATGTTTGCCCGCTTGTCGCGCGCCGCGCCGTTTATCCTGGCGAAAGTGATGATCGTCCGCATGATCCTGGAAGAACGCCGCCGCGCCGCCGTCGCCGCGAAACAACAGCAGCGCCGCGACGGGATCGAGCAACCCGCCCAGGACACGCCGCAACCCGCCAACAGCGATCAGCCCCCGACAGGTGCAGGGCCGCTTGATTGGATGTCACAGGAGCAAGCGGCATGAGCGCAACCAGCAATGCGGGCCGCGTCGGCGTCTGGGGCCGGTCTGGCTCCGGCAAATCATCCTACGTAAAGCGCATGCTCAAGGGCCGGTCGCGGCTGGTGGTCTTTGATCCGCTGGCCGAGTACGGCGAGGCGCTACGTATACCGACGGTCGAACACCGAGCCAGCAACAGCCTGGACGAAGTGCGGCAAGCGATGGTTGCCAATTGGCAGGGGTTCCGGGTTGCCTATGTGCCCCCGGCGGGCCGGGAGGCGGCGGCGCTGTCGGCGCTGTGCAAGCTGCTTATGGCGGCGCAGAAGCCGTTTAAGGACGGCAAGCGCGGGGCCAAAATGATGACGCTGGTTGTCGAGGAAATGAACCTCAGTTTTCCCGTGGCCGGTGGCGCGCAGAAGTGCCCCGGCTTTGCCGATGTGTGTAGCCGTGGGCGGCACTTCGGGATTGAAATCATCGGCGTCAGTCAGCGCATCGCCGAGGTCGCCACACGCTTTCGCAATAACTGCACCGAAACCGTCGTGTTGGCCCAGAAGGGGCCGCGCGATATCGACGCCGCTGCGCAGGAGTTGGGCGCGGACCGGGCCGCTGTGACCGGCCTTGCGAACCTCGATTACATCCATGAGCGCCATGGCGTACTTAAGCGCGGCAAAATCACCTTTCCGAAAAGAAAGGTTCGGCAATAGTTAGGGGGAAATCAATAGGAGCGATTCTCGATGAAAAGCCGTCTAACTATTTCCGCAATTGCAATTTTCCTAGGTAGCGTTTCGGTCGCGCAAGTGCTGCCATACACACTTTCAGACGGGCGATCCGAATTCAGCGTCGTGAGAAACAATAACGGCGCAGTTTTACGGTCTTCGGGTGTAACGCTGTACCTAGGAAAAGACTGCGATGCGTACAGCCCTCAGTTTGGTCAGGGCCTATGGGGTTGGGCGAATGCCGGTTTCGGTGTTTCCTTTCCCGCCAAAGGAAAGTTTTTCTCTTTTGAGCGGCAGGAAACACCCGTTGAAGAAAGAAACTTTGGCCAGTGTCAGGAGTGAAGCTCCTAACCTATACGTAGGGCCGAAATCACATGAAATTCGCTACGTATAAGTTTGATATACGTAGATTTTACTACCCCAATCCCCGCCTCTAACTCTGGGTCTGTTGAAGTCAAACAGGCACGGGGTATTCGGCATGAAGGGCAGTGACCTTCTGAGCGCTTTTGCAGTGACGGTTGCAGGGGGCCTCGCGGTCTACCTGATCCGCCGCCACATGGAGGGCGACCCCGTTTCCGTTTCAATCGGTGGCCTCATTCCGAGCGCCGAAGAAGAAGCAGAAGCAGAAGGGGAAGTCTATGCTTAAGAAACAAGACGTGAAGGGCGTCGGTCTGGTGATGGTTGGCGTCATGCTGGCCGGAATCGCAATGTATCAGTTTCGCGATGTGGGCCTGATCGCCCAGGCGCGTGCTGGCTACGACGTTTGATCGGGGGCGCACATGACACGCACCCTCAAGAAAATGCCGACGCCGCTGGGCATCGGGCCGGGTCAAACCGCGTCCGTAAGCCTGCCGCTGGGTCTGACCTATGAGCGGCTTTATATCCGCATGAACGTGGATGGCACGCCGCGCGATGTGCCCGCCGCCGACTGGGGCAGCTACATCGACGAAATCCGCCTTATGGTGGACGGCGAGAGCAAAATCCAGATCACCGCCGCTGACCTGGTCAAACTCAATCAGTATTACGGCCAGACGCTCGCGGCGGGTGTGCTTCCGTTGTTCCTGTCGCGTCCGTGGATGCGCACAATCGGCGGCGAAGATCAAACCGGCTACGGCACCGCCGGGGGCATGGCAGCGTTTACGCTGGAAATGGACCTCAAAACCGGCATCACGATCAACAGCCTGACGGTCTCAGCCGTCCAGTCTCCGGGCCGCGCGTTCGGTCCTCACCTGCGCATTCAGCGTTATATCCACAATCAGGGTGTGACCGGCGAGGCGGAAATCGCTGACATCGTTCGCGGTGGCTACGCGATGCTTGGTCTGCACGTCGCGACCAGCGCAATCACCACGGTCGAGGTGCATGCGGATAACCGCAAGGTGCACGAGTCGGACAAGCCGCTCCGCGCGGCCCATTACGGGGTGATTGAACGCACCCCGCAAACCGGCTTCACGCACATCGACTTTTGCACTGAAAACCGGCTGGCCGAGGCGATGCCCATGGCTCTGCAGGATTTCCGCCTGAAGCTCGATTTCACCGCAACCGGCAACCACTCGATCTATGCGGAGAGCGTCCAGGGCGCGGTCTGATCGGGCAACAGCGGGGGGATAATCTCCCCGCGTTTCAGGAGGATATAAAGTGTCAATTTCTGACTACTTTTCCAAACAGTTCGGATCGAGCGCGCCAGCCGGTGGAAACAGCTATTCATGGGGCGGCAAGTACGGCAGCGTTGATCTCTACCGGCCAAGCATCGGATCGCTTGATTTGGGCGTGCCCGTGATGGAAGCGCCGCCCGGCAAAGTGACCGGTTCCATTGATGGCAGTTCGCCTTCCGTGGACTGGCTCAAGGGCCTGACCAGCGTTGTGCTGCAGAATATGGGGTCCAAGGGCGATGGCGGCGGTGCCCAGGTTACGCCGGTCGCTTATGGCTCCGGCGGCAATGACGGCGGCGGCATGAGCTGGGGCGTGATTGCCCTGGGCGCGGTCGCAGTTGGTGCAGTGATCTACGCTTCGCAGGCCAAGTAATGGCTGCAGGCGGACCACTTCCACCGCTCTCCCTTTCCTCTGGTCCGGCAGTGTCCGAGGCCGGGGGATCGGGCGGGCAGTCAACAACCGGGGCCTTTCACTTCAAGAGCGCTGCCGCCGACACATGGCAAGAGGTGGCGCGGCAGTCATTGCCCTGGGCAATCGGGGGGCTGGTTCTTTGGCTTGCACTCCGAAAGTGACATTTGGCGCGGCGCGGTGGTCGCGGCGCGTCAAGCGGGTTCTTTCCCGCATTCCGGGTTCTGCCGAGTTTATGGCGGATTGGCGCGATGGCGTCACCAGTGGCCGCTTGGCTCTGTGGTCGGTCCAGATCGACGGAGAGCCGCAAGGGGCGCTTGTCTGGGATGTTGAGGCCGATGGGGCGCTGACGGTGCTTGCGATGGCCTGTGACGGCTCACGCGGCGCGGCTGTGGCGTCTGAGGTGGCGCGGGTCTTTGAGGGGATGGCCAAGCTGACCGGCGCGCGGTGCTTGCGCTTCTGGACCCGCCGCCCCGGACTGCGCCGCATGATGCAGGGGCAGGGGTACATAAACCGCGAAACACGGCGCGGGCCGGTGTGGATGATGGAGAGGGAAACGCCCCATGGGCAGCAGCAGCAGCAGCAGTAACCAGACACAGAACGTCACCGAGGATCGCCGGGTTGCGACTGATGCGGGCAGCATCGGCGTTTCTGCATCCGGTGATGTGGCAGTGAACGTCGTTGCCGATGAGGCCTTTGAGCTGGGAGAGCAAGCGCTTGCATTTGGTGAGGAGGCGCTTTGGACCGGCAGCGATGCTTTGGAAAGCGCCGCCGATCTGGTCCAGGGGGCATTGAGCGCCCAGGACGAACACACCGCGCGGGTCACAAACACGCTCTCAACCGCGCTTAAGACCACCCAACAAATGGCAAAAACCGAGGAAGGGCAGATTTCCGAACTGATCGTCAAGATCGGCATTCCGGCGGCTGCGCTGGCCTTTATAGCTTCGAAGGTGCTGAAATGAACAACAAAGCCCCACAGTATCAGGCGAACACCTGGACCGTTCCCGCAAACGGCATTCTGGAAGTCGCGCGCTCCGCCGAGTTTCTGATTTGCCTGGAAGCCACTGCCCCTTTCAAAATCACCTTTGACCAAGGGGTCGAAACCAACTTTGAACAGGGCCTTTCGTTCCGGGTGCTGAACGAGTTTCGGCAGATCCGCATCCGCAACCCGAACGCCCAGGATATCAGCATTCGCCTGGGCTTTGGCCGGGGCGATGTGACGGACGCGCGCCTTGTCGTTTCCGGTTCTGTTGAGGTCGAGACAGAAGCGCCGGGCGTAATTGACACAATCGACGTTTTCACGGTCGGGGCAGGCGCTTCCGCTTTGGTGGACGGTGCCGACCTACGGCGGCAAGAGCTTCTTTTGCGCAACCTGTCTGATACCGATGACGTTTGGTTGCGCGGGGATGCGAACACCACGGCAGGTGGTCACTTGCTTAAGGCGTCCGAGGGCGCAGTCCTAAGCACCTCAGCGGCGGTCTATGCCTACAACCCCAACGGCTCCGGCGTCGATCTGTCGGCCCTGTCGATCCGTAAGGAGGTCTGAGAATGTCGCAGCTTATTTTGGTTGGCCCGCGCGGCCCTCAAGGTGTTCCGGGCGAGGACGGTCACGATTTCGGAACGGGTAATGCAATTTCTACCTATGCCGCCAATGCCGAAAATGTGGGAGATATTTACTATCACGACAACGGCAACGTCTACAAAGTTGATGCCGTTGATACCTATACAATTATCGGAGAATGGCAGGGGCAGACCGGAGCCAAGGGCGACAAAGGCGATGCGGGTAACGATGGTGCGCCCGGTGATGACGGTGCGCCGGGTGATGACGGTGCGCCTGGACTGGTCTCGCGGCCTTCTGCATACGGTGCGTCAGAGAACGGCACGCCCGCCGCGAATGACACCGCATTCGCCAGCATGGCAACAGCGGTCGGGGCGGGTCTGGTGGATCTTGAGGGCAAGAGCTGGCCTGTGAACTCGGTGCCAAACCTGCCCGGCGCCCGCAATGGTTTTTGGCGGCTTGCGGACTTCGATGAAGCGGCAACCGTTGATCTACCCGCGCCGGGTACGATTGACCGGCGTAGCGTCATCATTGAAGGCGGTCGCACCGCGTTGGGGTGGCCGCAGGGAACGGCAGACGCATACAACGGCGTTGCCTACGTGGGCTATATGGCCGCATCTGGTCACGAACCGGGCTCCATGGATTGGAGCGAGGTTGTTTTGACCGAAAAGGGCCGCAACGCTGCGCGGTTCATCTCTGGTCAAGAACTTGCAATGACCGGAGAAATTGAGGTGTTTGGAGCGGCCACTTTGCCACCGGTGGATGCAAACGAAGGTCCGAAGCGGGTCGCGCTCGCGTCAGATGGAAATTTGCTAGAATTTGCTTACCGCAATATGGCCGAGTATTTTCAAGACACATCTGCTGGCGGATTAGCACAGGCTGAGGGGGCTTGGCAGCACGCGACAATTGACGGGGTAACTTTGGGCGCAGCGATCCGGGCCGATATGGATGCAAAATACAGCATCACTACATCAGGACTTCCGACGGTAGCCACATCGCCAACCGTATATGGTTCAAACGACGCGCAAAACGGTGACTTGTTTTTTGGCTTCCATGGGCTTTCGGGCGCTGCTGGTGGGCCGTATGCCGCTATCATCAACGGCACTCCGAAAGATGGTGCTGGAACTCTTGCTTGGGTCGCACGCATCGGGAACCTTAGTAGCGGCGTGGAGCCTTCCGTTTGCTGGTATAAAAACGGTGGATCGTCGCGGCTTTGTGGCTTTGTCCGGTCTCAATCGTCAAGCTATCCGGTGCGGTTCTGGTCGTCGGGCGGTCTCGGCGAAACACACGTCGAAAATGCAGCAACTCAGGACTGCCCATTTGGTGCAGATTTCGCGACTTATAGCCCGATCAATTGCAAAATCCGCCCGCGCCGCAAGGGAACCGTTTCGGGGTGGTTGCAGACTTGGGAAACCGTCGATGGAAACACTAGTGACGAATTGCATTTTGTGTTCACTGGACGCCGTTCTCTTGATGGAAGCCCCGGCGATGTATGGCTCTATTGGGGGCGCGTCGAGCGTGGGTCTGGTGATTTCGAAAACCTTTGGGATCGCGCACAGATCATTCCTATCAAGCGGCTGTATTTCGCAAACAGCAATGTAAACGCCACATCGAACCAAGTTGGGACGCCTGATCTGTGCTGGATCGACGCAAACACGCTGCTTCTGACCTTCACAAACGAACGTCCGGCAGTCGGTGCGGATTATGACGAAAGCTATCTTGAATGCATGACGATCAGCCTCCGCGACACCTACGCGGACGCCGCTGATCGTGTGCTTTGGGATGACGGGGCAGAAGCCATGGCCGATGTGGTCAAGGCACCCGAATTTGTTGCTTATTGAGGGGGGCAGAATATGGGAAGTCGTGGAGCTTTGGCAGTCCTGGGCGCGGGTGTGGTGGTAGCCACTTATGCGGCGTGGCGAGATACCAAACAGAAGAACTCCGAACAGCAGGCAATCATTCAGCCGGCAGTCTATCAAACGGGCGGCTCCAAAGCCAAACTAGCAGCAATGCAGGGCGGCGGCGGGCAGGGTGGCGATCTGAAATCTGCCCTGGTCGGCTGGGGCGTTGACACCCTGTTTGGCGCGATCGAACGCGGCGGCTGGATGGGCGGTGGATGGCTGGGCGGCGGCAACAATAGCCCCGGCGTGGGCACCGGGTCGGGTATAGACCGGCCACCGGGCACCGCGAACACGAATAGCCCGCCTGCGTCGAGTGGTGGCAAAGGGCTGGGCGGATTGCTGGACCTCATCGGCAGCGTCGAAGCTCCGAAGGGCTATGACCAAGTTTATGGCGGATCCAAGATTAACCCGCCGCAACCGATCACGTCTATGACGGTCGCCGAGGTTCTGGATTGGCAGGATCGCAGCGTTGCAGCTGGCAGCGCATCCAGTGCCGCGGGCAAGTATCAGGTTATCCGCGGGACGCTCCGGGACGAGGTGCGCAACGGCACTGTGTCGATGAATGATCGGTTTACGCCCGCCGTTCAGGATAAAATCGCGGTCTCTCGCATGAACTACCGGGGGCTTGGTTCCTATCAAGCTGGTCTGATCGACGAAACCGAATTTGGTCAGCGCCTTTCCATGGAATGGGCCTCTTTGCCCGCGCTGAAAACTGATCGCAACGGGCGCGCAGCCAGAGGCCAGAGCTATTACGCTGGCGATGGTCTGAACAAGTCGCACGTCACGCCTGATACCATTCTCAGCAAATTGAAAGGGCTATTCTGATGGTCGCGCCTCTGATCTGGGCCGGGGTTGCCCTGGGCGGCTTGTATCTAGGCGGAAAGGCCATGAACGAAGTCGGCGAAACCGTTGATGGTACAGCGAAATTGGTCAAATGGGCCACCGCTGGCGGGGCGCTCTATGTGAGCTATCGCGCGCTGCAATCCGGGGGCGTTCTGAAATGATGGTCGCCGAAATGATCCAGCTCGCCCTAGGCCTTGTGGCCGTGGGCGGCATTGGGGGCATCTGGTTTCGCCTGGGAAGCCTGACAGCAAAGACAGACGGCCTCGAACGCCGCGTGTCCAGGATCGAAGAACGTCAACAACAGCAATGGAGCGTAAGCGCATGAAATCTCTCATTCTCTCGAAATTCGCAGGCCCGATGATCCGCCACGGTGCAACCGTCCTGGGCGGCTGGCTTATGGCCGAAGGCATCGCGGACGAAGCCACGACACAGGCAATTGTGGGCGGTCTGACCGCTGCGGGCGGCGTCGGGCTGTCTTATTTGGAGAAGCTCATCCGGGCGTGATCGACCACACGAACGACCGCCCAACAAAGACGCCGTGACCGCTGGTTTCGGCGTCTTTTACTTATGGACCGTTTGAATCAACCTGGTCGATCAGCTGAAGGAGCGGCCGAGGGGGGTTGAAAGTATATAAAAAATCCTCCATGAAAGAACTCATCAGGGACGAGATAGAGAAAGGGCGCTTTGGTCGGCTGAGGGAATATCGCATAATCAGTATTATGTAAAACATGAAGCACTCTGGGCGCGACACTCCGTTGCGCCCATAGCGTGATCTCAGGCAAACAATTCATGTGCGAGTTCAAGCGCTTCTACGAGACGGTCAACCTCCGCACGTGTGTTGTACATGCCGAAGGACGCTCGGCATGTGGCCGTTACACCAAGATGGTCCATCAGCGGACCAGCGCAGTGATGCCCGGCACGCACCGCGACGCCTTTCTTGTCGAGAATGGTTGAAATGTCATGCGCATGCGCGGCGCCTTCGAGTGTGAAACTGAAAATCGCAGCTTTACCAGGCGCATGCCCCTGAACGTTCAACCAGTTCAGACCAGCGAACCTATCTGACGCGTAGCCACGAAGGTCTGCTTCATGCGCAGCGATTTCGGCCATGCCGACGCCCATCATATAGTCCAGGGCCACGCCAAGGCCGATTGTCTGGACAATACCAGGTGTGCCAGCCTCAAACTTCATCGGTGGATCGTTGTAGAGCACGCGATCTTTGGAAACTTCCTTGATCATATCGCCGCCACCAACGAACGGACGCATCTCCGCCATCCGTTCAGGACGGATATAGATGGCGCCGGACCCAGATGGCCCGTACAGCTTGTGCCCGGTGATCGCGTAGAAATCGCAACCAAGGTCCTGCACATCTACCGGCATGTGAACTGCCGCCTGAGAGCCATCCACCAGGACCGGCACACCTTTTTCATGTGCGGCTGCACTGATGGCTTTCACATCAACAACGGTCCCCAAGACATTGGAACAATGCGTGACAGCAACCAGCTTGGTCTTAGGGCCAATGGCATCAATCACTTTTTGCGGGTCTAAGCTTCCGTCGGCCTCAGTATCCACCCATTTCAGAACAACTCCCTGGCGCTCGCGCAGGAAATGCCAGGGCACGATATTTCCGTGATGCTCCATCACCGACAGGACAATCTCATCTCCCGCCTCTAGCTGCGGCATGGCCCATCCATAAGCCACAAGATTGATGCCTTCTGTGGTGCCGGAATTCAGAACGATATGGTCTTCATGACCCGCGTTCAAAAACCGTGCGATGGTACCGCGCACACCTTCATACTTTTCGGTCGCGAGGTTGGAAAGATAGTGTAAGCCACGGTGAACATTCGCATATTCCTCAGAGTATGCTTTTGTGATTGCATCAATCACCACCTGCGGCTTCTGTGCAGAGGCTCCATTGTCCAAGTAGGTCAACGGTTTACCGTTCACCTCGCGCGAGAGGATCGGGAAATCCGAGCGGATTTTTTCGACATCATACATTGGACGTCTCCAGGATAGTGGGAACAAAGAGCCCCATCAGGAACAGAACGGCGACCATGGCCCCGAGACCGGCCATGAAAATCACTCCGAGGGATTTCCCCAAGGAGTTCAGACCAAAGCCCACGTTGGTAAAATGTGCAAGCACATAGATACCGTAGACGGCCGCAACCAGGTTCAGGATGGCGGCCAGGGGTGCCATCACAAATACCATAATGATTGCAATGAATTGGACGGCTATATTAACAAAGCGCAGCCAAACCAAAAGGCTGAAGATTGGCATGAAGCGCGCCTGCCCGCCAAGGCGATTGCCCACAACCAGCGAGCCGACAGAATACGCAAGCTGCAAGGCGACCAAAAACATTCCGAACATCACGGGGCTGAGGTTTGGGAACAATGCGTTTGACGGCATGCCCAACAGAAACCCCTGCAGTGCATAGAGAAAAACGCTCAGCACGACGTTCAAGGCAAACCCGGTCCAAATCACATCGGTTTCATACTGACGAGACAGGATTTTGTCAGCCGCCGCGGCGGGATCCGTGATAGTTTCGATGGCCAGGCTTTTGAAATCCATCACGTATTGCCCCAATAGGCCTCAATGAGACCCGAAACCCAGAACCAGAAGAACACCATGACCCAGAGACCGCCAACCGCATTCAATGCCGGGCCTGTGCCAATGAAACCTGCAACCAGCCCATTGAGCAGCAGCACCGGCGTCGCGGCGAGGAAAGCCCAGAACAGGACCAGGCGCGACTGGTACCCATCGCCCTGCCCGCCCATCGCGCGCACAATCAGATGCGAGATCATGGCAAGCGCATAAAGCCCCAGCGGCGCGATAAAGACGATGCCCAACAGCGCACCGCCAAGCAGCATGTTCAGCTCTTGACCGCTCAGATGCGCCTCACGTGCAAGCCTTGGCATTTGCGCGATGAACATCAATACGCAAGCGCCCATGAGAAAAGCCAAAAGTCGATCTTCACGAGGCCCCATTGCGAGGAGCCGCGCAATCACCTTGCGCGGCCCCCGATAGGTTGCCGTGATATCTGTCGTCACAGCCATCCCAGACCTCAGCTCCGACGCGCGAGCCAGCCGTAAAGGCGGTCGTTGATGCTGACGGCGATGTCTGGACTGTCGATTTCCTCAACCGCTTCGGCCAGGAATGCGAGCGTCATCAGATCGGTCGCCTCCGCTTCGGGAACACCGCGCGAGCGCAGATAGAACAGACCTTCCTCGTCGATGGCGCCAGAAGTTGACCCGTGCGAGCAGGCCACGTCGTCGGCGTAGATCTCAAGCTCAGGCTTGGCAAGGAACTGGCTGTCGTCATCCAGAAGCAGGGACTGAGAAATCTGATATCCATCAGTCTTTTGCGCGCCGGCCTTCACCAGGATTTTCCCTTGGAAGACCCCGATCGCACCGTTGCGCAGAACCTTCTTGAACACCTGACGGCTTTCACAATTCACTGCGTCATGGGTGATAAAGACCGTGTCATCGTGGTGGAAATCGCCATCACCAACGCAGGCGCCTGCGATATGCGCAACCGCGTCATCGCCGAGAAACTCGACAATCGCCTCGTTGCGGGTCAGCACACCATTTACGGTCAGCGTGAAGCTCTTGAACACGGATTCACGCCCCAGCCGCGCAAACATATGCGTCGCAGCGCGGCGTTCGTGATCCCTGCCCTGAGCCCGGACCAGATGCAACGTGCCTGTATCGGCAACGTCGATCTCCATCGCAGTATTGAAGCGTGACGCAGCCGGACCGTTTTCCAGAACCGTTGCTTCCGCACCGCTTTCCACCTTGATCACATGATGCAGCATCGCGTCAGAGCTGTCGCTCTCGTGGCGATACACAAGGTTGATCGGTTTGGACGGCTTGCCCGTGACATGGATGACCACGCCATCCGCGGCAAACGCGGTATTCAGCGCTGCCAGCGGTCGTTCAACCGGGGACTGACCTCGGGCTTCCAGAACGCCAAAAATCTCCTTGGCCCAATGAATGTCCTTACCTTCGATATCGGCGAGACGCTCGATGCTCACGCCTTCGAGGGTCAGATCATCAGAAGCCGCGGCATCGAACACACCATCGACAAAAACGATTTTCAGACGATCAAACTGATCGAACATCGGTGCTTCATCACTGTCGAGCACCGCGGCCTTCGGGGCCTCAGCAGACGTCAGCGTATCCGGGCGGGTGTACTTCCAGTACTCGTCGCGGCGATCCGGCAATCCCATGGTCTGAACGCGGGACAGCGCGGCGCGACGGGCGGCAGCCAGACAGCCGCTTTCGTTCATGGACAGAGACGCAAGCCGCGCTTCGGTCGTGGTTTGTTTCAGTTCGGGAAGTGCCATTACGCCACCTCGGCAAGAATGTCTGCGTAACCGTTGTTTTCCACTTCAAGCGCCAGCTCGGGGCCACCGGTCTTGATGATACGACCATCGGCCATGATGTGCACAACATCCGGTTTGATGTGATCCAGAAGACGCTGATAGTGCGTGATCACCAGGAAACCACGCCCCTCGTCGCGCAGCGCATTGACGCCATCTGCAACCAGTTTCATCGCATCCACGTCGAGGCCGGAGTCGGTCTCGTCGAGGATACACATCTTCGGCTCCAGCATCGCCATCTGCAGGATTTCGTTCCTCTTTTTCTCACCACCGGAGAAACCGACATTGACCGGACGCTTCAGCATTTCCGCGTCGATCTTCAGCTCCTTGGCTTTCTCGCGCACATGCTTGAGGAAATCGGACGCTGAGAGTTCCTCCTCGCCGCGGGCCTTGCGCTGCGCGTTCACCGCGGTGCGCAGGAAGGTCATGTTGCCAACACCTGGGATTTCGACAGGATACTGGAACGCGAGGAACACACCAAGCGCGGCACGCTCTTCCGGTTCCAGCTCCAGCAGTTCTTCGCCGAGAAGAGACGCGGACCCTTCGGTCACCTCATAGCCATCCTTGCCCGACAGAACATAGGACAGCGTCGATTTACCAGAGCCGTTCGGCCCCATGATCGCATGGACCTTGCCCGCTTCAACGGTCAGGTTGACACCCTTGAGAATCTGCTTGTCTTCTTCTTCAAGCTTTACGTGTAGGTTTTTGATTTCGAGCATATTTTTCGCCTTTTCTTCTTACCGCCGGAGGCACTGCTCCGGGCCGCGTGTTCGAGTACCGTCAGCCTTCCGCATCCGTTGGGAGCGGTTTGATGACGTAATTCTTGTTCCTGTTATAACGCTGCAGCGTGTCGACAACCCCGTAGCCCATCTGCGCGATCAAGGCGTGAAAATCGTCGTCATTCTCGCGGTCCACCTCGACAAGCAAGGCGGGCCGGCAGCGTCTGATCGTTTTGCGCAGGCCGGAAAGAACTTGTATTTCCATGCCTTCCACGTCGATCTTGATGAAGTCTGGCTGATCACCTTCCAACGCCAAATCGCCTGTGGTGATCTCGATATCCCCTTCGTCAGGCAACATCTTTGCCGCGCCTAGATTTCGATCTCGCGCCTCCATGCCGAAGCCCGCGCTTGGCGCGGCGCCTAGGCCTTTTCCGAGGTGGCTCAGGTCGTATTTGGCAGCGAGCCCGTTGGCAGAGATATTCGCGAGAAGAAGTTTCAGCGCCTTCGGGTTTGGCTCAAACGGGATGACCCGCGCCGCAGACAGAAATGCCGCGGCAAAAAGCCCGTGATTGCCAATATTGGCACCAATATCCACGAACGTCCCACCGAAAGGAAAAAGCGCTTTTATAACAGAGAGCTCTTCCTCTTCATAAAAGTGCCCCTCGCGATGGGACCGCTGGACCGGATCACGCTTCATGTCCACGGAAAACACCATCCGCCGACCGAAGATCTCACTGGTGTAGAGATCCACATCCGAGAATCCTACTGACTGTCCTGACGACAGCCGCGCAATGAACTCAGCAAGATGGTGAGAGGCAAACAGCACAGATCTTTCTCCGCTTTCACTCAGCCGATTACTACCGCGGTGCCGCTGGCCGAGACCATCAGCATCGACTGACCAACAACCTCATAATCGAGATCGACGCCCACAACCGCGTTTGCACCAACTGCGCGGGCACGCTCCTCCAGCTCGCTCAGCGCAGTATCCCGCGCGTCCTGCAGCTTGCTTTCATAAGCGCCGGAGCGGCCCCCGACGATGTCGGTGATCGAAGCAAAGACGTCCCGGACCACATTCGCACCCATGATCGCCTCGCCCACGACGATGCCTTTGTATTCAGCGATCTGATAGCCCTCAACAGAGCCGGTGGTTGTCACGATCATGGATTTGTCTCCGTTCTGTCCTTGCCAAGGCCCGCTCATCAGCCAACCGAACCCTCAAGGGAAATCGCAACCAGTTGTTGTGCTTCCATCGCGAATTCCATCGGCAGCGCCTGAAGCACATCCTTGCAGAAGCCGTTCACCACGAGAGCGACTGCCTCTTCTTCATCCATGCCGCGCTGGCGGCAGTAGAACAGCTGATCATCGTCGACCTTGGACGTGGTCGCTTCGTGCTCGACGCGCGAAGAATTATTCTTCACTTCAATGTAAGGCACTGTATGCGCACCACATTTGTCACCGATCAGCAAGCTGTCGCATTGGGTATAGTTGCGTGAATCCTTCGCCTTCGGATGCATCGAGACCAGGCCACGATAGGTGTTCTGCGCCTTGCCGGCAGAAATCCCCTTGGAGACGATCCGGCTCTTGGTGTTTTTGCCAAGGTGAACCATCTTAGTGCCCGTATCGGCCTGCTGCATGTTATTGGTGATGGCGATGGAGTAGAACTCGCCCTGGCTCTCGTCACCGCGCAGGATGCAGGAGGGGTATTTCCAGGTCACGGCAGAGCCGGTTTCAACCTGCGTCCACATCACCTTGGACCGATCACCCCGGCAGTCGGCGCGTTTGGTCACGAAGTTGTAGATGCCGCCTTTGCCGTTCTCATCACCCGGATACCAGTTTTGAACGGTGGAATATTTCACCTCGGCGTCTTCTTCGATGATGATCTCGACCACCGCAGCATGCAGCTGTGCGACGTCGCGCTGAGGTGCAGTGCAGCCTTCCAAGTAGCTGACATAGCTGCCTTTATCGGCGATGATCAAAGTGCGTTCGAACTGGCCCGTGTTTTCCGCGTTGATGCGGAAATAGGTGCTGAGTTCCATCGGGCAGCGCACGCCCGGCGGCACGTAGACGAACGAGCCATCGGAGAACACGGCAGAGTTCAGCGTGGCGTAGAAGTTGTCCGACACCGGCACCACGGACCCGAGGTATTTCTTCACCAGCTCGGGATGTTCGCGGATGGCTTCCGAGATCGAGCAGAAAATCACGCCTGCTTTTTTCAGTTCCGCCTGAAAGGTCGTGCCCACGGAAACAGAGTCGAACACTGCGTCCACGGCAACCTTGCGGCCTTCGCTGGGAGCGTCTTCAGCGCCCTCAACCCCGGCAAGAATCATTTGTTCTTTCAGTGGGATGCCGAGCTTTTCGTACGTAGCCAGAAGCTTGGGGTCGACCTCGTCCAGAGACGCTGGTTTGACTTCCATGCTCTTTGGGCGCGCGTAGTAGTACTGATCCTGAAAGTCGATCTCCGGGTAGTCCACCATCGCCCAGTTCGGCTCTTTCAAGCCGGTCCAGCGCTCAAAGGCCTGAAGGCGCCATTCGGTCATCCACTCCGGCTCTTCGTTCTTTTCAGAAATCAGGCGCACGATATCGGTGTTCAAGCCCTTGGGGGCATAGTCCATCTCGATATCGGTGTCCCAACCGTATTTGTAGGTGCTGACCTCACGAACCGCGTCCACGGTATCCTGATCAACGCCTTCCTTAGCTTCGAATTGGTCCAGAGCGGCCATCTTCTTCTCCTGCACTCACGCCGAGCGGGCGCGATGTTTCTTCTGCTTGGCGCACCACGCTTCTGCAAAGCGCAGCACATCCGTTTCAGTCGTCTCCGGCCCGAGCGATACGCGGATCGCGCTCTGGGCCGTCGCCTCATCAAATCCCATTGCGGTCAGAACCGCGCTGGCGCGCACCTTGCCACTGGAACAGGCACTGCCCGCGCTGATCGCGAACCCCGCTAGATCCATCTGCATGACCTGTGTCTCGCCCTTCCATCCGGGGGTGGCGAAGCAAGAGGTATTGGGCAAGCGACGCGCGTCCTTGCCCATCAAAATAGTGTCTGGGCACGAAGCCTCAACAGCGTTTTCTAGAATATTTCTAAATTCTGCAACCCGATCCCAAACGCCATCGTCCAGATCCCGTGCCGCCGCTTCAGCTGCGGCTCCGAACCCTGCGATTCCAATGACATTTTCCGTTCCGGAACGACGCCCCATCTCCTGGCCTCCGCCGCGGATCTGTGCGGCAAGTTCGGTCCCGCGCTTTAGGACAACCGCTCCAATCCCTTTTGGGCCGCCAAGCTTGTGTGCTGAAATCAGCGCCATGGTCGCGCCCATCCAGTTAAAAGCAACAGGCAGCTTACCAAAGGCCTGCGTTGCATCGGTGACTGCAAGCCCCTCGGGCAGGATCTGAATTATTCCGGTTTCAGAATTGGCAAGTTGCAAACAGGACTTCGCTGCCTCCTCCACCTCAACCGTACCATCAGGAGCAACAGACAAATCCTCTTTCACCCAAGCTCTTACAGCATCGTGCTCAAGTGCGGATCCATGCAGATCGCGGCCGGACAACGCCAGCGCCGCTCCTTCGGTCGAGCCCGAGGTGAACACCACATCCGCACCATCGGCACCAAATGCAGCCGTGATCTGAGCCCGCGCCCGCTCAACCACCGCCTTGGCCGCACGTCCCTCGGCGTGGACGGAGGATGGGTTGCCGCAAACATCCATCGCCGCAATCATCGCATCCCGCGCTTCTGGGCGCAGCAGCGAGGTGGCGTTGTGATCAAGATAAATGCGAGTCATGGAGTCATATTTTCTATTACTGCGCTGCACTTGGCCGCGAAACATCCAAGCAGGATGCGGCGAAATCGGCGTTATTCGTCTACGACGGCAAACAGGTTTGGAACCGCCGGACAGGGCGCGAGATCATTTTCGATCACATCCGAGAGACGGGTTTGGTGCAAGAACACATAGACATGGGCGCTGAGCCCCTCCCACAAGCGATTGGTCAGAGATTGCGCGCGACTGCCGCAGGATCCGCCTGAAACGCCGGCGCCCTTATGCATGGCATCAACGGTTTCGTCGACGGCGGCCAAAATTTCGACCACACGAATCTCGGATGCCGGCTTGGCGAGACGATACCCGCCGCCCGGCCCGCGCACGGACGCCACCAGACCGGCCCGACGCAGCTTCACAAACAGCTGTTCCAAATAAGGCAGCGAGACATCCTGCCGCTTGGAAATATCGGCGAGAACCACCAGGCCCTCTGCCGGCTGCAATGCGATATCAGCCAACGCGACCATCGCATACCGACCCTTTGTAGAAAGCTTCATCTGCTTACCCTTTTGCCGAAAAAGCAGCAAATGATTGACGATACCCCTGTCAATGCGTATCTCAGCTTGACAAGGTGCCGGTCTTCACCTGCGCCTCTTTAGAATAGTTCTAAGGTGCCAGAGAAAATTCGTCAAGTATTTGTCCCCGGCCCCTCGCCAAAAAAAGCAGAGTAGGATCCACCCACCCATGCCTGAGGTCATTTTCCCCGGACCCGAAGGACGCCTGGAAGGCCGTTATCACCCGCAAAAGGAAAAGGACGCGCCGATCGCGATCGTGTTGCATCCCCATCCGCAATTTGGCGGGACCATGAACAATAAGGTGGTCTATAACCTCCATTATGCGTTCTACAACATGGGCTTTACCGTGCTGCGGTTCAATTTCCGTGGTGTCGGACGGTCGCAAGGTGAGTACGATCAGGGCGTGGGCGAACTGTCCGACGCGGCCTCCGCACTCGATTACCTGCAGTCCATGAACAACAACTCCAAGCATTGCTGGGTTGCGGGCTTCTCCTTTGGCGCCTGGATTGGCATGCAACTGTTGATGCGTCGTCCGGAAATCACCGGCTTCATCTCGGTTGCCCCGCCAGCCAACATGTATGATTTCTCCTTCCTTGCGCCCTGCCCGTCATCCGGCTTGATCATCAATGGCTCTGCGGATCGCGTGGCTCCGCCCGCGGACACAGTCAACCTTGTGAACAAACTGCACGAGCAGAAGGGGATCACCGTCACCCATAATGAGATCGAAGGTGCTGACCACTTCTTCCAGGAACCGCATCTGGACACCATGATCGGCAACGTGTCGGACTATGTGAAGCAGCGCCTGACCGAGAACACGCGCTAATGTCGACCCTGGACACACTGGCTGCAAAGCTGGCGGAGGACACCCTCAAGGTCCAGGATGCGTTGGGCGAGGACCGGATGTATATGGAGGTCGCCCAGGTTTTGGGGGCGGCCTCCCAATCGCTGGAAGAAGCATTTCTGACCGAAGTTCGTATTCGGTTGGCGGAGCGCAAAGCGCGCGATTTTATCAATTCAAAGCTCGAGACTGCCAAGGCAGCCCTCGAAGCAAAGGCAAAAAAACTTCTATGACCAGCGACCTGCAGCAGCAATTCGAGTTCCTCTCTGAAATCGAAAGGCTGCGCCAGGTGGATCGCCAGACTTTGCTGCTGGACGGCAGTCGCCCGGAGAACTCGGCTGAGCATTCCTGGCATCTGGCGCTCTATGCGCTGGTTTTTGCGCCCTATGCGCCCCCAGGCGTGTCGATACCACGTGTCATCCAGATGCTGCTCCTGCACGACATCGTGGAAATCGATGTTGGGGATCACCCAATTGACGAGCCCACGAACTGGACCGCGGTTGCAGAGGCCGAGGATCGTGCCCAGAAGAGGATCTTTGGCCTGCTGCCAGATGTGCAGGGACAGGCATTGCAGGCCTTGTGGCAAGAGTTTGAAGCGGCTGAAACGGTTGATGCGCGCTTTGCAAAAGCATTGGACTACTGCCAACCAATCTTTCAAACGCTTTGCGCCGTGTCGCCTCCCGTAGATCACATGCGCGTTGTGAAAGAAAACCTCACCACCGGGCGCGCTACAACCCTGAAAGACCGCTTTCCCGAAGCCTTTAGCGCGGCAAATACGCTTCTCGCCGGGCAGGAAATTGAAGACGAAGCCTTTGCGGCCCGCCTCGCGTTTCTGTCCGAGGCCGATCGCCTCAAGACGATCCTGCGCGCCTCGCGCATTGCGGCGGGCACCCGGTTTGAGAACTCCGCCGAACACAGCTGGCACATCATGCTCTACGGGTGGGTCTTGGCAGATCACAGCGCAACCGACATCCAGGCGCACCGTGTCCTGACCATGCTCCTGCTGCACGACCTGGTGGAGATCGACGCGGGCGATGTGCCGATCCACTCAAAGCTTGATGCCGACACCTTGGCCCGTATCGAGGCCGAAGAACTGGCCGCGGCGCAGCGCCTCTTTGGATTGCTGCCAGAAGCGCAGGGCGATCAGTATCTGAAGATCTGGCAGGAGTTCGAGGCTTCGCAGAGCCCGGATGCGATCTACGCCAAATCCATCGACAGGGTGCAGCCGGTGCTGCTGAACATTGCCACAGGCGGCGGCAGCTGGATCGAGTATGACGTCACCCTGCCCCAGATCGACGCCCGCGTCGGTGCAAAGGTCGCTCGGGGCGCGCCGAAGGTCTGGGATCATGTGCGCGCGCGTCTGCTGCCCTGGTTCACGGAACACGGCAGGCTCTGAACCGAAGATCCTGCATTTCCCCCCTTGCATAATGCCGGATGACGAGATTTGACGAGCATGTCGCCCCACCTCAGGCTTGGCGGCAGGTTCGTCAAAAGGACACCACATGCATTATCTCTACCTGATGGCCGCTGTGCTGGCCGAAACCATCGGAACAACCGCGCTTCAGGCCAGCCAGCAATTCACCCGGCTGTTGCCATCCGTGATCGTCGTGGTCGCCTATGCTGCATCTTTCTTTCTGATGAGCCTGACCCTGAAATACATGCCGGTGGGCATTGTATATGCGATCTGGTCGGGGCTTGGCATCGTGCTGATCGCCGCCATCGGGTTTATCGTATTTGGTCAACGCATTGATCTGCCTGCAATCGCCGGCATGGTGATGATCATCGCGGGCATTCTGGTGATCCACCTGTTTTCGTCCAGCTCAAGCCACTGACCCACGCTCAGGGCTCCCTCCTGATGCGGCAGCGCAGCGACAGTTGCCGGCCTGTCCTGCTTTTGCACTAGCCATTCGGGCTTTATCACGGTATGCGCGCCGCAACCCCAATTAAAGGCATGACTCATGGACCTGCGCAATATTGCGATCATCGCGCACGTCGACCATGGTAAAACAACCCTGGTCGATGAGCTACTGAAACAATCCGGCGCGTTCCGCGAAAACCAAGCCGTGGCAGAACGTGCCATGGATTCCAACGATCTGGAACGCGAACGCGGTATCACCATTCTGGCGAAAGCCACCTCGGTTGAATGGAACGGCACCCGCATCAACATCGTCGACACCCCCGGCCACGCCGACTTTGGCGGCGAAGTTGAACGTATTCTGTCGATGGTAGACGGTGTTGTGCTGCTGGTGGATGCGGCAGAAGGTCCGATGCCGCAAACCAAATTCGTCACCTCCAAGGCGCTGGCCCTCGGCCTGCGTCCGATCGTGGTGCTGAACAAGGTCGACAAGCCCGACGCGGAACCCGATCGCGCGCTGGACGAATGTTTCGACCTGTTTGCCAACCTTGGCGCAGATGACGACCAACTCGACTTCCCCGCCATGTATGCCTCTGGCCGCTCCGGCTGGGCCGACATGGAGCTGGACGGCCCGCGAGAGGATCTCTCCGCGCTGTTCGATCTGGTTGTAAAGCACGTCCCCGCACCCAAGCAGATCGCACATAAGGAAGAGCCGTTCCGCATGCTGGCGACCACCCTCGGCGCCGACCCGTTCATGGGCCGCATCCTGACCGGTCGCGTCGAAAGCGGCACGCTCAAGGTTGGCGAGAGCCTCAAGGCGCTGACCCGTGATGGCGAGCTGATCGAGAACTTCCGCGCCACCAAGATCCTGGCCTTCCGCGGCCTGTCCCAACAGCCGATCGACCTGGCCGAGGCCGGTGACATCGTCACCGTCGCCGGCATGGCCAAGGCAACCGTGGCTGACTCGCTGGTGGACACTTCGGTGACCGAGGCCCTGCCCGCCCAGCCGATCGATCCGCCCACCATCACCGTGACCTTCGGCATCAACGACAGCCCGCTGGCTGGTCGCGACGGCAAGAAGGTCCAATCGCGCGTGATCCGGGATCGCCTCATGAAAGAGGCAGAGCTGAACGTGGCCATCCAGGTCACCGACACCCCCGGCGGCGAAGCCTTCGAGGTTGCCGGTCGTGGCGAACTGCAGATGGGCGTTCTGATCGAGAACATGCGCCGCGAAGGGTTCGAGCTGTCGATCTCCCGTCCGCAGGTGCTGTTCACCGAGGAAAACGGCCAGCGCATGGAGCCCGTCGAGGAAGCCACCATCGACGTGGATGACGAATACTCCGGCGTTGTGATCGAAAAACTGACCGGCAACCGCAAGGGTGAGCTGGTTGAAATGAAACCCGCAGGCGCCGGCAAAACTCGCATCATTGCCCATGTGCCGTCGCGCGGTTTGATCGGCTATCACGGCGAGTTCCTGACCGACACCCGCGGCACCGGCGTGCTGAACCGCGTGTTCCACGGCTGGACCGCGCACAAGGGCTCGATCCCGGGCCGTCGCGCTGGCGTTCTGATCTCCATGGAGAACGGCCAGTCCGTCGCCTACGCCCTGTGGAACCTCGAAGAGCGCGGCAAGATGTTCATCGGTGCCCAGGCCGACATCTACCAGGGCATGATCATCGGCGAACACAGCCGTGAGAACGACCTGGAAGTGAACCCGCTGAAGGGCAAGAAGCTGACCAACGTGCGGGCCTCCGGCACCGACGATGCGGTCCGATTGACCACCCCGATCACGCTGTCGCTGGAAGAGGCCATCGCCTACATCAACGACGACGAGCTGGTGGAAGTCACCCCAACCTCCGTGCGTCTGCGCAAACGCTACCTCGACCCGCATGAGCGCAAGCGGATGGCAAAGTCCAACAACTGATAAATGCAAAAAGGCCCGGTCAACCAAGACCGGGCCTTTTCATTTGTGCAAGTTGCCTCAGGTTTGCGGAACAAAATCCTGGATCACGACCTCATCCGCCGTGTAGCGACAGATGGATCCCGCGGGCACCGCCTCCCAGCATTCGCCCTTGTGCAGCGGTTCCGACACCACCAGACGTCCGGTGCCATCGGCGGTCCGGCTGCTGTACACCGTCGGCGCCAGATGGTCGGAGGCATATCGCACCGCATAGAGCGCCGGACCACAGCTGAAGGCCGCGCCGATGCGCATATGCGGTGTATGGCCGAACTCGCGACTGAGGGCTTCCATCTTGCCCACCGCGCGCTCCATCGCGCCCTTTGGATCCTCGAACAACCCTTCCGAGATCGCGATCAGGAACAACGCCTCGCTGTCGGTGGCGCCCTTGCGGGCCGCGTAGAGGTCATCCGGGATCATCATGTCGGCGCGACGGCGAAAATTCTCGAACCCGCCAACCTGACCGTTGTGCATGAAGGACCAGCAGCCATGGGTGAACGGGTGGCAATTGTTGCGGCTGGTTGCCGTGCCGGTGGAGGCGCGCACATGCGCCAGAAACAGCCCAGAGCGTACCTGATGGGTGATCGACCGCAGGTTGGGATCGGACCAGGCCGGATGCGTGTCGCGATACAGCCCCGGCTCCTCGCGGCTGTCATACCAGGCGATACCAAACCCGTCGGCATTGGTCTGGGTCTTGCATTCAAAGGCATGCACCGACTGCGCCACCAAGGATTGCTCCGGCTTGCTCACAACTTCGTCCAGATGGACAGGGGTGCCGATATAGGCGGCCCAACGACACATGATGTTCTCCTCGTCTCGTCTACGCACCCTGAGTGCCCGACGTCGAGGCGCTGTTAAGCACAAAAAAGGGCCACGCGAAACGCGCAGCCCAATCTTCCGCTTTGCACAGTTTTCTGTGCTCAGGCGTCGGTTTCCACCACCATCAGCTCCCGCTCGGAGGCGTCGCGCGCATGGCTCAGCGCTTCCTGATATTCCGGGCTGTTGTAGCAGTCGACCGCCGCATCCACGCTGGCGAATTTCGCCACCACATTGCGAGGGCGTTCCTTGCCTTCCAGCTGAACAAAACGACCACCACGGGCGATGAATTCGCCGCCGTGCTTGGCAATCGCCGGGCCGGCCAGTTCGGCATATTTGCCGTAGGCCTCGGCGTCGGTCACGGTCACATGTGCAATCCAAAGTGCGGGCATGGTTGTTATCCTTCCAAAAGAGTTTCGGCTGCCTTGATAGCTGCCTCGGCACCGGCGAAGTCCTTGCCGCCGCCCTGCGCCATGTCCGGTCGGCCACCGCCGCCCTTGCCGCCAACAGCCGGAACGGCCGCTTTCAGGACGTCCACGGCGGACACCTGGCCGGTCAGATCATCTGTCACGCCCGCCGCCACGGCGACCTTGCCGTCGTCCTCGGCAATCAGCAGGATCACACCAGAGCCGATCTTCTGCTTATGCGCATCAATCAACCCGCGCAGATCCTTGCCGGACACCCCCTGCAGCGCCTGACCGAGGAAGGTCTTTCCGCCAATCTCCTTGGTCTCCGCGCCGCCATCCGCGCCGCCGCCCATGGCGATCTGCTGCTTCAGGTTTGCAATTTCGTTCTGCAGTGCGCGCCGCTCATCCATCATCGCCTTGAGGCGGTCCATGACGTCCGCAGGCTGCGCCTTCATCACCCCGGCCACTTCCGCCATGCGGTTGGCTTCCTGCTCGAGGTAGCGATAGGCTGCAGCGCCGGTCAGCGCCTCGATCCGGCGCACGCCCGCAGAGGACGCACTGTCACCAAGGATCACGAAGGTGCCGATGTCACCGGTCTGCTTCACATGCGTGCCGCCGCAGAGTTCGATGGAGTAGGTGTCGCCATCCTGCCCCTTGCCGGTGGCCGCCTTGCCCATCGAGACCACGCGCACCTCTTCGCCGTATTTCTCGCCAAACAGCGCCTGCGCCCCAAGCGCGCGCGCGTCATCAGGGGTCATGATGCGGGTGCTGACGGTTGAGTTTTGACGAATGAAATCATTCACTTCCGTAGAGATCTTCGACAAGTCCTCAGCGCTCACGGCCTTGTTGTGGCTGAAATCGAACCGCAGGCGGTCGGCAGCATTGAGCGAGCCCTTCTGCGCCACATGGTCGCCAAGCGCATTGCGCAGGGCTTCGTGCAGCAGGTGGGTGGCAGAGTGGTTGGCACGGATCTGGCCACGGCGCGTGTGGTCCACTTCCATCGCGGCACCTTCGCCAACGGCAATCTCGCCCTCGGTGATCTCCGCGATATGCAGGAACAGGCCTTCGACTTTCTTGGTGTCGGTAATGCGCGCCGCACCACCTTCGACGGTCAGCACGCCGCTGTCGCCCACCTGACCACCGCTTTCGCCGTAAAATGGCGTCTGGTTCAGAACGATCTGAACGCTGTCGCCCTTCACGGCCTTGTCGAGCTTGCCGCCATCACGCACCAGCGCAACGATCTGGCCTTCGGCTTTTTCGGTTTCATAGCCGAGGAACTCGGTGGTTCCCTCAGTATCAACGATATCAAAATAGACCTTCACATCTGCCGCGTCACCAAGGCCGATGCCACCGGCGCGGGACTGCTCTTTCTGCGCCTTCATCGCGGCGTCAAAGCCGTCGGTGTCGACCTCGACCCCCTTGGCGCGCAGGGCGTCCTGGGTCAGGTCCAGCGGGAACCCAAATGTGTCGTAGAGCTTGAACGCCGTCTCGCCGGGCAGGATGTCGCCTTGGTCGAGATCACCGGATGCATCGTCCAGAAGTTTAAGTCCGCGGTCCAAGGTCTTGAGGAAGCGGGTTTCTTCCTGCTCAAACGTCTCCTCGATCAGGGCTTGACCCTGACCCAGCTCAGGATAGGCGGCACCCATCTGGCTGACCAACGCGGGCACCAACTTGTGCATCACCGGATCGGACGCGCCCAGCAAGGAGGCATGACGCATGGCGCGACGCATGATGCGACGCAGCACGTAGCCACGACCTTCGTTCGAGGGCAAGACCCCCTCGGCAATCAGGAAGGAACAGGAGCGCAGGTGGTCGGCGATGACGCGATGATGAACGTTCTGATCGCCAAAGGGCTCACTGTTGGTCGCAGTGGCAGAGGCCTCGATCAGGTATTTGAACAGATCGGTCTCGTAGTTGTCATGGGTGCCCTGCAGCAGCGCTGCGATGCGCTCCAGCCCCATGCCGGTGTCGATCGACTGCATGTCGAGATCGACCATGGAGCCATCCGCAAACCGTTCATTCTGCATGAACACGAGGTTCCAGATCTCGATGAACCGGTCGCCGTCCTCTTCCGCAGAGCCCGGAGGGCCGCCCCAAATATGATCGCCGTGATCGTAGAAAATCTCGGTACAGGGACCGCAGGGACCGGTATCGCCCATCTGCCAGAAGTTGTCAGAGGTGGCGATACGGATGATGCGATCCTCGGGCACGCCGACCTTTTTCCAAATCTCGAACGCCTCGTCATCGGTGTGATAGACGGTGGCGTAGAGCTTGTCCTTCGGGATGTCGAATTCGCCGGTAATCAGCTCCCAGGCGAAGGGGATCGCCTCGGGTTTGAAATAATCGCCAAAGGAGAAATTCCCCAGCATTTCAAAGAAGGTGTGGTGGCGCGCGGTATAGCCGACATTGTCGAGGTCATTGTGCTTGCCGCCAGCGCGGACACATTTCTGCGCCGAGGTCGCGCGCACATAATCGCGTTTGTCCACCCCGGTGAAGCAGTTCTTGAACTGCACCATGCCGGAGTTAGTGAACATCAGCGTGGGATCGTTGCGCGGCACCAGCGGGCTGGAATCCACAACCTCATGGCCCTGCTTGGCAAAATAGTTCAGGAAGGTCGACCGGATGTCGTTCAAGCTGGGCATGTCAACGCGGCTCTCTAGATGTGATTGGAACAGTCCAAAGCGGTGTATCGCGCCCATGCAGGGCTGTCCACCGCCCAAAGCAAACGTGCTCCAATCGCTTTTTCAAAAGGGCTTTGTCGTCTCAGGTTTTGATCAAAACATCCCCGTTGGCGATGCGACCGCCCTGCTCTACCGAACACAGGATACCCCGCAAACGGGCCGTCCGAAATTCGGGGCGATTGACCCAGGCACGCGCGTCAGCCCCATATCGTGCCTGCCACTTCACGCAGCCATCATTGAATATGTCGGAAACCTTCAGTACCGCACTGCCGGCCTGTAACAGCTGCCCCGGCGGCAGGTTGCCTTCGGACAAATCCATATCCACGACGAAGGTATCGCCTGGGTGCGGTGTGTTTTCGCGTTCGATCCAAACGAGATCCAGAACCCGCTTTGACAGGATGCAAATCTGGATACCCGGATGACCGGATCCGTCTTGCCGCGTCAACCATGGACGTGTGCCCCAACGCTCTCCGGGAATGCCCTGCTCTGGCGTCACATCAACCGCATCCACAAAGCGCCGTTGGTTGTAGCCGGGACGCAGGCAGAGCATCGTAATCTCTGCCCGGTCTTTGGCCGCGGCCTGCACTTCAGGCGTCGCCGCTATCAACTGTTCAAGCGTCGGGACCATGATGCCTCCATATGCAAAGCTGCAATGCATACAGTGCTGACACAGGATCAGAAGCTATGTCTACGCAAAACACTTCAGAGCATCTTTTCAAAGAAATGGTCGGCATCCGGGTTATCGTTATATCGGGCGATTTCCCGATAGCCGAGCGCATGATAGAGGGAAACCGCCTCTTGCAAATGCCGACTGGTGTCGAGCCGCACGCTGGCGTAGCCCAGCTCCCGCGCCTCGTCCTCTAGGGATCGCATCATGTCTCGTGACACACCCTGCCCGCGCCAGGCGGGATTGACCCAGACCCGTTTGACCTCCGCACAGTACTGGTCAATGGGGCGCAAGCCCCCACTGGCGATGGCCATGTTGTCCTGAACTGCCAACAGGAACACGCCCCGCGGCGGCAAGAAGTCCTGTCTCTCTGCTTCACTCATCTCGGGCACAGCAAAACTGCGACCAAAGCGGTCAGACAGCTCGCTGGTATATTCCCCCATAGCATAGGTCACGTCCGGCTCTGTCGGCGCAGCGCGGCGGATCCGTGGCTGTCTGGACCCGAATGTGGCGCTGATCAGATCGATCGCCGCCAGAAGCTCCTTTCGTTTCCGACTGCGGCCTAGAAGCTCCTGTGCGTGCTGATCCGAAAGTGCCTCATAGGCGTCGAACTCCCTATGTCCCGCATCCGTCAGCGTGACACGCTTCTGTCGCGCATCCTGGGTTTGTGAAGGTGCCGCGACCACGAGCTTCTCGGCCTCAAGCACGCGCAAATGCCGGCTTAGCAGCCCCGAATCCAGCCCGAGATACGATCTCAGATCGCGGAGTTCCTCTTTGCCTTGCCCGATCGCCTGCAACACCCGGGCCAGACCAAGAGGTCGCCCCCGTCCGAGAAACGATTGATCCATCGCCCCCAATTCAGATGTGACCACCCGGTTGAAGCGACGAAGACGGCGGATTTCACTTTCAGAGATCATACTATAGGAATCCTTAGTCAGAATAGTTATCTGACTTATGTCAGGTAACTATTCATCGCAAGAAAAAACCGGCCAATAACAGGCCGGTTTTCAATCTCAAGCTTGTGACGCTACTCAGTCCGACGCCAAGACATCATCGTCTTCACCGCCACCCGGAGGCATATCGAAATCCAAACCGTGTGCGCCACGGATTTTATCCTCAATCTCCAGCGTTATACGCTTGTGATCGCGCAGATACTGCTTGGCGTTTTCGCGCCCCTGTCCGATCCGCTCATCTCCATAAGAGAACCACGCGCCGGATTTATTTACCACACCGGCAGCAACGCCAAGATCCAACAGCTCGCCCATCTTGGAGATGCCCTCGCCATACATGATATCGAATTCGACCTGCTTGAACGGCGGTGCCACCTTGTTTTTCACCACCTTCACGCGGGTCGCATTGCCAACCACCTCGTCGCGATCCTTGATCGAACCGATGCGACGAATATCGAGGCGCACGGAGGAGTAGAACTTCAGCGCATTGCCGCCGGTGGTGGTTTCGGGCGAGCCGAACATCACGCCGATTTTCATGCGGATCTGGTTGATGAAGATCACCATGCATCTGGAGCGACTGATGGAGCCGGTAAGCTTGCGCATTGCCTGGCTCATCAGACGGGCCTGCACGCCGACGCTGCTATCGCCCATGTCGCCCTCAAGCTCGGACTTCGGGGTCAGCGCGGCCACCGAGTCGACGACCACCATATTAACCGCGCCGGAGCGTACCAGCGTATCGGTAATCTCCAACGCCTGCTCACCGGTGTCGGGCTGTGAGATCAGCAACTCATCCAGATCTACACCCAGTTTGCGAGCATATTGCGGATCCAGCGCGTGTTCCGCGTCCACAAAGGCGCAGACACCGCCCTTTTTCTGCTGCTCGGCAATGCAATGCAGCGTGAGCGTGGTCTTGCCCGAGCTTTCCGGGCCGTAGATCTCGATGATCCGACCCATCGGCAGGCCACCAATGCCAAGCGCGATATCCAGCCCCAGAGAGCCGGTCGAACTGGCCTCGATCTCCTGCAGAGCCGTGCCGTCGCCGAGTTTCATGATCGAGCCCTTGCCGAACTGCCGTTCGATTTGGGCGAGCGCGCTGTCCAAGGCTTTCTGCTTGTCGCCGCTCTTCTTGTCGTCCTTCATGGTCAATAGATCCGCCATAGTACCCGTATCCTTCTCTATGTGTCACACCCGGAGGCGGACGACAATCACTGCTTTGTTCTCCTCTTGTTCCTTATGGGGTCAAAACGAGAACATTACAAGACAAATTCACGTCTCTCCACGGGACTGGCAACGCGGTTAAAGATTGGTTTACAACTTGAGAGCAGTTTGAATTATTGCCGGGACTTTAACGTCATGATGGTCTTTTACGGAGCCAAGCTTGTGCTCTTGTCGGTGCCCAAAACCGGCTCAACAGCGTTGCAATCCGCCCTTCGACCGCACGCAGACATGGTGATTTCAGACCCGCCGGAGCTGAAGCATTCACCGCTCTATCGCTACAATCGTTGGGTGCGCCCGATGTTTGAAAAGGTATGTGGTGCCGAGTTGGAGGTGGTGGCCATCATGCGCGAGCCGGTCGACTGGCTTGGCAGTTGGTACCGATTCCGACAGCGGCCGCATCTGAACGGGCGACCGACATCGACCCGCGAGATCAGCTTTGACAGGTTTGTCGATGACTATTGTCGCGGCAAGCGGCCAGCGCATGCAGAGGTGGGCAGCCAGGCGAAGTTCCTTGAAGCACAGCCGAATGGCTGCCGCGTCAGCCATCTGTTTGCATATGAGACACTCGCCCCGTTTCATGCCTTCCTGCGGGATCGTACGGGGGTGGATTATGAAACCAGATCAGAGAATGTCAGCCCCGCCGGTGACTTGACCCTACGGTCGGCAACGCGAAAGAAGCTGGAGCGCAAACACCCGGAGGAATTTGCGCTCTATGCCTCAATCAACCCGTGATTTCGCCCAGTTGGGACTGGACCGTTTCGGTCAGTTGGCTAAGCGAGAATGGCTTGGCCAGGAACACGGAATTGGGAACGTCCGGTTCCGCATCGCCAAAGGCCCCTTCGGAGTAGCCGGACACAAACACCACCTTGGTTCCAGGGCGTTCATGTAGCGCCTTGCGCACCCAGGTGGGGCCATCCATGCCCGGCATGATCACATCGGTGACAAAGACATCGACGCTGAGATTCGGGTCTTCAAGCGTGTCCAGCGCCTCTTCGGCAGACTCGGCCTCAAGCACCGTGTACCCCCGCATGCGCAGCGCGCGAGAGGCAAAGGCACGGACCGGCGCCTCATCTTCCACCAGAAGCACCACGCCCTCGCCATGCTGGGCGGCTGCGACCTTGGTCTTGATGCTCACTTCCGGCTCGCTGTCCTCGCTGGCCGCATCGCTGCGGAACACCGGGAAATACAGCATGAACTTGGTGCCTTGGTTCAACGTCGAGTCCACAAAGATAAACCCGCCGGTCTGCTTTATGATGCCATAGGCGGTCGAAAGACCAAGGCCAGTGCCCTCTCCGGTGCGCTTGGTGGTGTAGAACGGCTCGAACACCTTTTGCAGCTTGTCCGGTGAAATCCCCGTGCCCTCGTCGCTGACCTGAATGGTCACCCACTCGCCAGGCGGCACCACCGCGCGATCCCGTTCCAGTGCCGTATCGAGCACAACCACCTCGGTTTCCACACGGATTTCGCCCCCCTGCGGCATCGCATCGCGCGCGTTCACCACGAGGTTCATCAGCACCTGCTCCAACTGCCGTTTGTCGGCGCGGATGGAGCGCATGACCGGATCGTGACTGAGCGTCAGAGAGACCTTTTCGCCCACCAGTCGATTCAGCAGATGCGTCAGGTCCGAGAGGGTTTCGCGCACATCCAGCACTTCGGGCTGCAGGGTTTGCTTGCGTGAGAAGGCCAGAAGCTGGCTCACCAGCGCGGCGGCGCGATTGGCGTTCTCGTGGATCTGGATCAGATCACCATAGTCCTGATCGCCTTGGTCGTGACGCAGCAGTAGCAGATCGCAATGACCCGAAATTGCCGTCAGCAGATTGTTGAAGTCATGCGCCACACCACCTGCAAGCTGGCCAATAGCCTGCATTTTCTGGCTCTGCGCAAATTGTGCTTCCAGTGTTTTCAGTTCCGTCGCATCATTCAGAACCGCCATCAGAAGGGGTTCGCCCTCCTCAATGACCCGGGTGAGCGTCACCTGAACAAAAACTTCCTTGTCATCGCGCGACACCCGCAAGAATTCGGACTTGTGCGGAGCCAACCCCTTTGCGGTTTCCTGCAGCCAATCATTCATCGGCCGGCCGAGACCTTCCATCAGCTGCCCCAGCTGTACGCCTTCGGCCTGTTCGATCCCCAGAAGCCGCATCGCCATGCGGTTCACCGAAAGGACCTCGCCGCCGGGACGCACTTTCAGCAGCGGCACCGGCAGGCTCTCAAAACCGGTGTGCGGCCCACTGTCCTCCACAGCGGCTTTCATGAAGTAAAGCTCACTGCGCCCCTGCCCGCGCCCGTGTTCGCTGACGAGCACCTCAACCGCGCCGGACTTGGTCATGATCGTATTGAGGCGCCCCGGGATCACCGGCAGCGATGTAAACAGGCGTTCGGTGGACTTGACGCGCTCCCCGATCAGGCTGCGCGCCGCCTCATTCATGAACAGCACCGCACCTGTGCGCCCGACAGAGATCATCGGCACCGGATTGGTATCCGCAGTGCGCCCGGCGGGACGTTCGCCCAGATCCTCAACGCGCCACAGGAAACTACCATTGGCCATTTCGTGCACGGACAGGCGCAGGTGCCCCCGCCGTGTCACGATATCCTCGCGCCCCGATCCTTCGAGCTTGGCCCGGCTCTGCAGGCGGAACAAAACCGCCGAGGGGTTGGCAAGGACGGACCGAAGCGTGCCTGAGATTGTCTCGCTCTCCGTGCCCTCAAACCGCTTCATCGCTGCGGTGTTGCAGGCGTGGATAAGACCCTCATCATCCGTGACAAAGCTGGGCGAGGCGTCCTTGTCGATGAAGCCCGACAACAGCTCGCTCGCCATCGCGCGGGCCCCTTGCCGCATACGTGTCTGCACGAAGATGAGTGCGGCGACACCACCCAACGTCAGCCCAACCGCGACAAGCGCACGTCCGATCCAATCGGGAAGCGGCAGAATCCAAGGCAGAACAACAAACAGCAGCGACAGAACAAACGTCGCAACGAGGCGGGCTTGTTCGGGTGTCTCTACCTTCAGGTTTGGTACAATTGAAGTCGCGCGACCGATCATTTCGGCTCCGTTAACAGTCTTCGTGCCGCACTATCGTGCCAATCATGGTTAAGGCGGAGTTAATCTCAGTGAGGAACGACAAAACTTTCCAATAGTTTAATGCTTTCCGGGTCTCCGGAACATCGAGACGTAAAAGCCGTCGGTACCAGTATGAACATGCCATGCGTGTTCGCTCAAGTGTTCCCACTCCGGATGCCGGTCCCGAAACGCCCGGGTTTGATTTCCGTTTTCCACATCCAACATTGAACAGGTGGCAAATGCGAGCACGCCTCCGGCTGCCACCAATGGAGCTGCGGCATCCAGAATATCACCCTGCACCGCAACGACGTGGTCGAGTGCGTCCTGTGTCAGGCGCCATTTCCCTTCGGGATCACGACGCCAGGACCCGGACCCACTGCAAGGGGCATCACAGAGAACCAGATCGAACGGCGCGAACTGTGCCAGCTCTTCTGTTGCCAGGCAGGGAAGTGAAACACCCGCGCGTTCTGCGCGCTCGGGTACGTCCTTCATCCGGCGTGGGTCCGCATCGTGAGCATAAATCTGCGCGTCCACGCGCCCGGCCATGGCCAAGGCCTTGCCACCGCCACCCGCACAGAAATCCAGAACCCGCTGTCCGTCATGCAATGGCAAGGTATCCACGACCGCCTGACTTGCGGCGTCTTGCAATTCTACAAAGCCTTGCAGGTAGCTTTCGGAATTCTTAACGCGCCGCGCACCGTCGGTCACAGTCAAGGCACTCGGGGACACCGCCTGCGGCTCGGCGATGATACCGCCCTCTGCCAGACGCTTGATCGCGGCGTCACGATCTCCCTTGCGCAGGTTCACACGCAGATGCACCGGCGCACGTGACCGCAAGGCCTGCGCGGCCTCCAGCGCCTGATCGCCAAGACTGCGTTCAAACAGCGGCCATAGCCATTCCTGCAGGTCATTTTCCTCGGCGACGCTTTCAAACGCACGCGGACTGGCCTGCTCTGCCTCATCAAGCGGCTTTGGCGCATGACCTTCTCCGTGGAAGAGGTCCGCGGGATCCAGCCCCTCCGCCCGCAACGCACCGATCATCAGACCACGCCCCGTCAGAGCACCGCCCAAAGCAGCATGGGAGCGCTGACAACGCAGCGCCTGAAAAACATGATCACGGACCGCCAAACGGTCCTTGGAGCCCGCGTAGCGACTGCGCCGGCCCCAATTTGTCAGAGCCTTCTCCGCAGCCTGACCGGCGAGGATCTCGTCAAGGATTTCTGTCGCCGCCTGCACGCGGGCCCCGGGGGTCATATGCGCCCCCGCAGGATTTCAACGCGCACCGCGTCAGCCTTAGCCGATCCGGTAGTTGGGCGATTCACGGGTGATCTGGACGTCATGAACATGGCTCTCCTTGAGGCCCGCACCGGTGATGCGGACGAATTCACAGTTCTTGCGCATGTCATCAACGGTTGCACAACCAGTATACCCCATGGCGGCACGCAAACCGCCGACGAGCTGGTGGATCACCGCGCCTGCAGACCCTTTGTAGGGAACCTGACCCTCGATGCCCTCGGGAACCAGTTTGTCGCTGGCGGCATCCTTTTGGAAATAGCGATCCGCAGATCCACGCGCCATGGCCCCCATGGAGCCCATGCCGCGATAGGATTTGAACGAGCGCCCTTGATAGAGGATGACTTCGCCCGGGCTTTCGTCAGTCCCGGCAATCATGGAACCAACCATGGCACAGGATGCACCAGCGGCAATTGCCTTGGCAAAATCACCGGAGAACTTGATGCCACCGTCGGCAATCACCGGGGTCTCGCCTGCCGCCGCGGCACAATCCATGACAGCCGTCAGCTGCGGAACACCCACACCTGCAACCATGCGGGTGGTACAAATGGAGCCTGGGCCAATACCGACCTTCACCGCATCCGCTCCGGCATCAATCAGGGCCTTGGTTGCAGCCGCGGTCGCGACATTGCCCGCGATGACCTGAACGCTGCTCGACAGCGCTTTGATCCGCTTCACGGCTTCGATCACACCTTCGGAGTGACCATGGGCCGTATCCACAACCACCACGTCAACGCCAGCGTCAATCAGCGCCTCGGAGCGTTCGAACCCGCTATCGCCGACCGAGCTGGCTGCCGCCACGCGCAGGCGACCAAGGTCATCCTTGCACGCCGTAGGGTTCAGAACCGCCTGTTCGGTATCTTTGAGGGTCAGCAACCCGGTGAGCTTTCCGTCCTGATCGGTCACCAGCAGCTTTTCGATCCGGCGCGCTTTCATAAGGGACTTGGCTTCTTCGCGCTCCGCGGGTTCGCGCAGCATCGCCAGATTGTCCGAGGTCATCATAACCGAGACCGGCGTATTGTCATCGGACGCGAAACGCATGTCGCGATTGGTCACGATCCCGACGACACGGCCGCTGTCGTCCACCACCGGGAACCCCGTCACGCGATACCGCTCCTGCAACGCCTTGGCGTCGGCCAGGGTCTGATTTGCCTGCAACGTGATGGGGTTGTAGACGATACCGCTTTCGAACCGCTTCACGCGACGCACCTGTTGTGCCTGCTCTTCCACATCCAGGTTTTTGTGGATCACGCCCATGCCGCCGGACTGCGCCATCGAAATGGCCATACGCGACTCTGTCACCGTATCCATCGCGGAACTCAGAAGTGGAATATTCAGCGAGATTGAGCGGGTCACCCGCGTGCGTGTATCCGCCATATTTGGCAGGACACTGGATGCGGCCGGAACCAGCAAAACATCGTCAAAGGTAAGGGCCTCACGAATCTGCATCTGTCTTCCCCATGCATAACACCGTTTGGCGGTGACCCTATGGCACAGTTCATCAACATGGGAAAGAGGCGCTGATCGTTTTTCGCCGCATCGCGGCGCAGTAGTTGGGGTTTTTCTGACCGAGGTCAAAGAGCTGTTGCAATCCTACCCTATAGCCAGAAAGTGAAAACAAACGCCTGGAGAACAACATGACCGGCCCTCTTGATGGAATAACGATCCTCGATCTGACGCATGTGCTCGCTGGTCCATATGCCTCTATGACGCTGGCCGACCTCGGCGCGCGTGTCATCAAGGTCGAGCGCCCGGGCACCGGAGACGACACACGAAGCTTCCCGCCGTTCAAAGATGGCGCAAGCGCGTATTTTGCCACCATCAATCACGGCAAGGAAAGCATCGCGCTTGACCTGAAAGATGTCGAAGATCGTACTGTTTTCGAAGGCCTTTTATCTCGATCTGATATCATACTGGAGAACTATCGCCCTGGCGTTATGGAGCGGCTTGGTTACGGCTGGACAGATTTAAGCCTGAGGTATCCGAAGCTGATCTACGGGGCCGTCTCCGGGTTTGGCCACAGCGGCCCTGACAGCCAGCGCCCAGCGTATGACATGGTGGTGCAGGCGCGCGGCGGCGTCATGTCGATCACGGGCGAGCGGGATCGGGAACCCGTGCGCGTCGGCGCCTCCATCGGAGATATCGCGGCAGGCATGTTTCTCGCACAGGGTGTCCTTGCCGCGCTCTTGCAACGCCAGCAGACTGACACGGGGCAAAAGATCGACATCGCCATGCTCGACTGTCAGCTCGCCATGCTGGAACACGCGATCGCCCTCACCTCCGTGACCGGTGAAGCGCCGCGCCCCTGTGGCGCACGGCATCCGTCGATCACACCGTTTGAGACGTTTCACGCAGAGGATGGGTTATTCGTCATCGCCGCTGGCAACGACGTCCTTTTTGCGCGTCTCTGTGAAGCACTACAGTTGCCGCTGGCAGCAGATCCGCGTTTTGAAACCAATCAAGCAAGATGCGAAAATGCTCGCCTTCTCAAGCGATTAATCGAGGCTGTTACACTGGGCCAGAACATGCGCCACTGGATCGAGCTGCTCACCGAAGCGGGCATTCCCACCGGACCGATCCAGAACGTCGCCGAGGTATTGCAGGATCCGCAGATATTGGCGCGCAACATGGTCGTCGATGTCCTCGACCGCGCTGGGCATCCAGCTTATGTCGCTGCAGGAAACCCTATCAAAATGAGTACATTGGCGGACCCAACCACACGCGGCCCTGCCCCGACACTCGACGAGCACCGGCAGGAGATACTGGATTGGTTGGCCCAAGGCTGACATGAGTTTGGAATTTCCTCCGAACATGCCGCCCATGAGCCAAAATATGACGGTGATTGCCTTTCGCTTTGCAATAACTGGCCTATGCTTCGCTTAAATTGCGGAACATAAGGGTTTGAGGCATGTCAGACGATCCCCTCGTTGTGTTTACACCATCCGGTAAGCGCGGCCGTTTTCCTGTCGGCACACCGGTGCTTACCGCGGCACGTCAGCTCGGGGTCGATCTAGACTCGGTCTGCGGCGGTCGGGGGATATGCTCGAAATGCCAGATCACCCCGTCCTATGGCGAGTTCTCCAAACATGGCGTCACGGTCGCCGATGACGCGCTGTCAGAATGGAACAAGGTCGAACAGCGCTACCAGGACAAACGCGGGCTGATCGACGGGCGTCGCCTGGGCTGCCAGGCCAAGATCGAAAAGAACGTTGTGATCGACGTGCCACCGGAAAGCCAGGTTCACAAACAGGTGGTGCGCAAACGGGCCGAGGTCCGGGATATCGTGATGAACCCGTCCATCCGCATGTTCTATGTGGAAGTAGAAGAGCCGGACATGCACAAGCCTTCCGGTGATCTGGAACGGCTGTGTGAGGCACTGGAAAACCAGTGGGATGTCAAAGGCGTAAAGACCGACCTTCACATTCTGCGACAGTTGCAACCGGCATTGCGCAAAGGCGCTTGGAAAGTCACGGTTGCAGTGCATCTGGGCAATGAAAGCCAACCGCCCCGTATCATGCATGTCTGGCCCGGCTATTATGAGGGCACTGTATATGGGCTTGCGGTGGATCTTGGCTCTACCACGATCGCGGCGCATTTGTGTGACCTCAAAAGCGGTGAAGTTCTGGCTTCCTCCGGCATCATGAACCCGCAAATCCGCTTTGGCGAAGATCTGATGAGCCGCGTGTCCTATGCCATGATGAACAAGGGCGGCGATCTGGAAATGACCCGTATCGTGCGCGAGGGCATGAACGCATTGTTCGCGCAGATTGCGGAAGAGGCGCAGATCGACCAATCGCTGATCATGGATGCGGTGTTCGTCTGCAACCCGGTCATGCACCACCTCTTCCTCGGCATCGATCCGTTCGAGCTAGGTCAGGCCCCCTTTGCGCTGGCAACGTCAAACGCACTTGCACTGGAAGCCAGCGATCTGGATCTGAAACTACACCCTGCGGCCAGGATCTATCTTCTGCCCTGCATTGCGGGCCATGTTGGCGCCGATGCCGCGGCGGTGGCTTTGTCCGAGGCGCCGGACAAAGCAGAGGATCTGGTGCTCATCGTCGACGTTGGAACAAACGCCGAGATCCTATTGGGGAACAAGGAAAAAGTCCTGGCTTGCTCTTCTCCGACCGGGCCTGCCTTCGAGGGTGCTCAGATTTCCTCGGGACAACGCGCTGCACCCGGCGCGATCGAGCATGTTGAAATCAACCCCGAGACCAAGGAGCCGCGTTTTCGCGTCATTGGGTCGGAGCTCTGGTCTGATGAGGATGGGTTTGAAGAAAGTATCGCAAGTACCGGAATTTCCGGTATTTGTGGCTCCGGCATCATTGAGGTGATCGCAGAGATGCGGATCGCTGGTTTGCTGGATGCAACCGGCCTGATCGGGTCCGCCGCGCAAACCGGAAGCGCCCGCTGCGTGCCTGAGGGGCGCACCAACGCCTACCTGCTCTGGGACGGCAGCGCGGATGGCGGGCCACGCATCACCGTCACCAACCCTGACATCCGTGCCATTCAGATGGCCAAGGCCGCGCTTTACTCCGGCGCCCGTTTGCTGATGGACAAGATCGGCGTCGACACGGTTGATCGTGTGGTACTGGCCGGTGCCTTTGGCGCACATATCTCCGCCAAACACGCAATGGTCCTCGGGATGATCCCCGACTGTCAGCTGGACAAGGTCACAAGCGCTGGCAACGCCGCCGGAACCGGGGCACGTATTGCCCTGCTCAACACCACTGCACGTGCTGACATCGAGGCGACGGTCCATCAGATCGAAAAGATCGAAACCGCCGTAGAACCCCGTTTCCAGGAACATTTTGTCAACGCGTCAGCAATACCGAACTCCTCCGACCCGTTCCCGATCCTTGGCACGCTGCTGACCCTTCCGGACGTCAGCTTTAATGTCGGTGGTGGTGACGGAGATGGATCAGGTGGCCGGCGTCGACGGCGACGGGGCTGACCGCAGAAATCAGCGGCGGCGCTCTTGACGACCTCAGCGCCGCCGCATAAAGCTCTGCATCAAGAGCGCGGGTATGATGTAATGGTAGCCTGTCAGCTTCCCAAGCTGAACGCGCGGGTTCGATTCCCGCTACCCGCTCCAAATGATCCTACATATAATCCCGCAAGATGAGACACTTACGTGCCGAACCTCACTTAAGAACGGCATGCTTCGTGGCGTTGGAATGGGAAAAATAAGGAACAAAATGGAAGCTTCGGGAGGCTGAGTCCCGAAGTAATTCCCGAAGGTATCCGTGCAGTGGCGACCTAGAGAAGACATCGCTTTCTTGCATCGACCCAGGAAAATCATGACCAGAAGCGAAAAGGCCCTGCACTATGGCGGGGCCTTTGTTTCAATATCGCTCTGCTGGCCAAGTCTATCTCGAATCTGATTGGATTGTGCGAAGCACTTCAGACCGCACCATTTCGCGCGCCTCTTCCATCGTGTTCACACGCCCATGTGTAGCAGGCAGACACCATGTCGCCCAAGTCCAAGGTAGGGCACCGTTGAAGGTGTGTTCTTCAAACCTGATACGCCCAACATCTTTTCCTCGGTATCGAATGACCCAATCGTCAGGCTCCCAGGTGCCGCCAATTATGCATCGTCTCATTGTCCACATATGCTTTTGAACATACAGGGAACGCGCATTACCTCAAGGCTCGAACTATAGCCAAATCAGAGAGCCGCTCTATTCCCCGCGTGTTGCCGCAGAATAACGGTGAGCATCCACAGCCCTTGTTGCGGGAATATCAATGCTGCACAGCCCATCAACGGCGGCAATGCGCAGATAACGAACGATCAATCTGGCACTGGTGCGCGCACTAGATCTCGTAAAGTTGACGTTGAACTAAAGGCAGGAGCGTTGACGTTTCATATTACTCCTCGAGAGCATTTTCGGTGGATTCAAAGTGAGAGGTCTCTTACCCATAGGATGAAGATCGTGAGGCATTTAATGAACCCTACTGAAATTTATGACGCATTGGCGCAGATTGCCACCGAACCGTTTGACGCAACCGAATTCCCCTTCGCCTTTGCCGCTGCCACCGATGGCGCCAAGGCGGCCGTCTCCAAGTTGCGGAGCGGGTCGACCAACAAGTCTGACCTTCCCGGCGGTGTGCTGTTCGGCAAGAAATTCCACTACGCCCCCGCGTTGACGGGCATGACCGATGTCACGCTGGACCATCTGCGCAGCTCGAAAAAGACCAAGACCTCGAAGCCCGCGATCCTGATCACGACGGATGGCAAGATGATCTCGGCAGAGCACCTGGCCTCGGGCGATACGCTCCACTGCCGCTTTGACGAGCTAGGCGACAACTTCGGCTTCTTCCTGCCCGCTGCGGGCAAGGAGCGTTACCGCGCGGTCGAGGAAAACCCTGTCGACGTCAAGGCGACCGGCAAGCTGGCCCGGCTTTATGACGCGCTGACAAGGGCCAACCCCGATTGGGGCAGCGACGAACGTCGGCACGAGATGAACCAGCTGATGATGCGGCTGATCTTCTGTATGTTCGCCGAGGACGTTGGCATCTTCCCCGACAACCAGTTCTCGCGCCTGTTGTTCACCCATGCGGGCGACAAGGGCGAGGAAGCGCGCGAAACCATCATCGCGGCCTTCCAGGCGATGAACCGGCCCAAGGCCAAACGCGAGGGCCTGCCCGCCTGGACGGGCGAGCTGGAATACGTCAACGGCGGTCTCTTTGCGGGCACCATCGACGCGCCGCGCTTTGATGCCGTGGCCTTCCGCTATCTGCGCGAAGCTTGCGACCTGAACTGGCGCGAGATCAACCCCGACATTTTCGGCTCGATGATCCAGTCGGTCGCGGACCCAAAGCAGCGCTCGGAACTGGGGATGCACTACACCTCGGTGCCGAACATCATGAAGGTGATCGGGCCACTGTTTCTTGATGACCTCGATGCCGAGATCCACAAGGCATGGGACCGCGCCAAGGGGCTGCAACAGGTGCTGGACCGGATGTCGCGCATCCGCGTGTTCGACCCGGCCTGCGGATCGGGCAACTTCCTTGTCGTGTCCTACCGCGAACTGCGGGCGCGCGAAACGCGCATCCTGCGCCGGATGGAAGAGCTGAACGGCCCCGGCTCGCTGGCCATGTTCTCGGCCATCCCGATCAGCCACTTCTACGGGATCGAAATCGCGGATTTTGCCGCCGAAACCGCGAAGCTGGCGCTGTTCATTGCCGAGTATCAGGCGAATGCCAGCTTTGCCGAGGTCTTTGGCCGCCGCCCAGCAGCGCTGCCGCTGAAAGATGCGGCGCATATCCGCACCGGGAACTCCCTGCGCATCGACTGGGAGGAGGTCTGTCCGCCCCCCGGGGAAGGCGAGGAGGTGTTTATTGCAGGCAATCCGCCATTTGTCGGAACCACCTATCGCACCAAGGAACAGAGAGACGACTTCAACTCGGTTTTCGATGGGCACCTGTCGAACTCTGGGCGACTTGATTTCAGCGCTGCATGGATGTTCTTGGCATCGCGGTACGTGAGAAATGGGCGTTCGAAATCCTCATTGATTACTACCAGCTCAACTGTTCAGGGAGCAGCCGTCGAACCTCTGTGGAGTGTCATTCTTACTCAGCCTATTGAGATCGCGTTCGCACATCGCCCCTTCAAGTGGCGGAACAATGCCGCCAAAAATGCAGCGGTTGAATGCGTGATTGTTGGCCTTAGTACCAACTGTGGGCAGGTACGGAACTTGTTTGACCGAGAACATCGTAAAGAATGCTCACATATTAACGCATATTTGCTCGATGGGCCGACGGTTTTTATTGAAAGTACTCGCCGTTCAATTTTTGGGCTCTCCGCGATGGGCCCTGGGAACTTCCCATACGATTTTGGCCACTTGATCCTGTCGCCAAACGAGCGCGAAGAACTTTTGCAAAATGAACCGAATGCTGAGCCGTTCATCTTCAAATTCGTTGGGTCACAAGAAGTAATCAAGGGACTCGACCGATACTGTCTGTGGATTGATGATGACGATCTCGAGCGTGCGAAAAGCATCCCCGCGATTGCAGAGCGCATTCGACGCGTAGCGGATGATCGATCAAAGAGCACGGATGCGGGCACGAAACGCCTGGCGGCCCGCCCACATCAGTTTCGTGAGCACAATGCCCCTGTGAGCCACATGATGCTTGTGCCCCGGACAAGCTCCGAGCGCCGGGATTATTTGCCTGTCGACCGAGTATCAGGAAGGATCGTGTCTTCAGATAACAATCACGTTCTTTACGACGGTCCCGAATGGTGCATCGCGCTGATCGCTTCACGCCTGCATCTTGTCTGGATCGCCACGGTTTGCGGAAAGCTGAAATCCGACTTCCGCTACTCCAACACCCTGGGCTGGAACACCTTCCCGGTGCCGAAGTTCACCGAGGATCAGCTGGAGGCGCTTTCGGACTCGGCCCGCAAGATCTTGCGCTGCCGTTATTCCCATTACCCCGCCACGATTGCCGAGCTCTATGACCCCGACAAGATGCCTGACGACCTGCGCGCCGTCCATCGGGAAAACGACGAGCTTCTGGAAAGCATGTATATCGGCCGCCCCTTCCGCAATGACACCGAGCGGCTGGAGAAGCTCTTCAAGCTCTATGCCGCCAAGGTGAAATCGCTGGAGGCCGCGCCAAAGAAAAAGAGGGCCTGACACATGGTTCAGATGGTCAATGTCACCTATGGCACCTCCAAGGCGACGACGAACGCCCTTGGTCAGCGCCCGATGCAGGCTCGCACCTATGCCGCCCGCGCCGCGCAGTTCCTGCTGCTGAAGGCTCCGCCAGCGGCAGGCAAGAGCCGCGCGCTGATGTTTGTGGCGCTCGACAAGCTGCGCCATCAGGGGCTGGAAAAGGTGATCGTCTGCGTGCCCGAAACCTCGATCGGCGGGTCGTTCCGCTCGACCGATCTGACGAGCTACGGGTTCGAGGCAGATTGGGAGGTCGATGACCGCTGGAACCTCTGCCTGACCGGCGAGGATGCCGACAAGCAGAAGGTGCGCGCCTTCCAGACCTTCATGGACAGCGATGCAAAGGTGCTGGTCTGCACCCATGCCACCTTCCGCTTCGGCTTTGACGAGGTGATCAAGACCAAGGGGGTCGAGGCATTTGACAGCTGCTTCATCGCCATCGACGAATTCCACCATGTCTCGGCCTCGGACAACAACCGGCTGGGGTTGATCCTGCGCAGCCTGATCAATCGCGCCGAGTGCCATGTGATGGCGATGACCGGCAGCTATTTCCGTGGCGATGCCGATCCGGTGCTGCGCCCCGAGGACGAAGACCGCTTCACCAAGATCACCTACAGCTATTACGAGCAGCTGGAAGGCTATGCCTGGCTCAAGGCGCTTGGGATCAACTACGAATTCTACAAGGGCAATTACGTCAACGGGCTGCCTGGCGTGCTGAACCCCGATCAGAAGACGATCATCCACATCCCGCATCGCGGGTCGTCCGAGGCGTTCGATGACAAGTTCAACGAGGTGGGCAAGATCCTCGACCTGCTGGGCACGCATGAAGGGCGCGATCCCGAGACGGGGTTTGATCTGGTGAGTCAACCCGATGGCGGGGTGCTGAAGGTCGCCGACTTGGTGGATGACGGGCCGGGGCGCGATATCGTCAAGGCAGCGCTGTCGCGCGAGATCAAGGGGCCAGATGGCAAGCGCGATGATGTGGCCGACCGCGCCAAGGTCGACATCATCATCGCCCTTGGGATGGCCAAGGAAGGGTTCGACTGGGTCTGGTGTGAACATGCGCTGACCATCGGCTATCGGTCGTCCCTGACCGAGATCGTGCAGATCATCGGGCGAGCCACCCGCGATGCGCCCGGCAAGCCCCGCGCGCTGTTCACCAACCTCGTGGCCGAACCGGGCGTGGAAACCGGCGTCGTGACCGACGCCGTGAACGATATGCTCAAGGCGATATCCGGGTCGCTGTTGATGGAGCAGGTGCTTGCCCCGAACTTCAAGTTCTACCGCCGCGAAGATGGCGACGTGCGGGCGCCGATGGGCACCGATGACGAGGGCAATATCACCATTGGCATCAAGGGGCTGGTCGAGCCGCCTACGGACCGCTCGCGCGAGATCTGCGAGAAGGACATGAACGACCTGATGGCGACGGCCTATCAGGAGATGGATCGGCGCGTGCTGTCGCCAGACACGGCGCCCGAGGTCGCCACGCAGATGGTGCTGACCGATATCATCGAGAAGCGGTATGAGACGCTCGATGCAGAGGAAGCGGAGTCCGTCCGTCAGCATCTCGCGGCGCATATGAACGTCCTGACGTTGGCGCGGAAGGAAGCGGAACGCGGGTTTTCCGAGGGACAGTCCCCCCTGAGCGGCACGCCCCCGAAGCCGAGCGGTGACGACGATGACGGTGAACCCGCCAGCGCGCCGAATACTCTGCTGGAGATGGTTCGGAAGTTCATCAACGTCCGGGACATCGACATCGAGCTGATCGACAGTGTGAACACCTTCCAGGAGCGTTTCGAGGTCGCGTCGAAATCTCTGAATTCTGAACTTCTGTCGCATGTGCAGTCGGCGATGGTGGCCTTGCGCGTGAACATGACCGGCGATGAGGCCAGAACGCTGTGGCCCCGCATCAAGGCATTCCGCGCCACCGAGGGGCGTGAGCCGAATGTGCATTCCGCAAACCCGCTTGAGAAACGCATGGCGGAGGCACTTGCCTGGCTGAAGGCCGAGAAGGCCAAGCGCCTACGTGAGGGGGCTCTGTGATGTCGCGCCCGAGCTTGGAAGATATTTTCGCGGAAGACGATGAATTCGGCCTGCTGAATGTTAAACCTCGGGCGTCCCGTGGTGGAACTTCGGAGGATCGAGGTGTCGCAGCTCTGCTCGAAGTGACCGCATTCCATGAGCTTAATTCGCGCCTCCCCGATCCAGACGCAACGGATCATGACGAAATGCGCCTTGGAGCGATTTGGGACACGGTGAAGCAGGCTCCCACCGATCAGATGCGGGTCGTGGATCGTTTGGGCCTGCTGAGCGAAGATGCCGCCGCCACGCCGCGCTCATGGCAAGATGAACCTGTCGACGCTGATATTCCCGATAGTTTGGATGATATCTTCGCTGATGACGATCTTGATGTTGATGCGTCACTGGTCAGTCTCAAGCACGCTACGCCGTCCGCAGAACGGCACATTCCTGATCATCGCGCGGATTTCGTGCCCTGTCAGGATTTCGAGCAGTTCCGGGAGCGCTTCGAGACAGTCCAGCGCGGCCTGGAAACAGGCGAACGCCAAGCTAGCCCAGTGCGGAAGTGGTCGGTAATCGAGCCCATCGAAGGGGACTTCTTCATCCGCAACGGCTTGCTGGCCATGATCGTCGAGAAATCGGAAATGTCCGCCCGTGGTGGCGCGCGAGACCACCGACTTCGCATCGTCTTTTCAAATGGCACGGAGAGCGACCCTCTCATGTCGTCATTCCGAAAATCCCTGAATGACGACAAGACGGCCCGCATGGTACAAAAGATTGGCCTTGGGCCTCTCGATCCTGAATGGGAGAGCGATCAGCTCGAAATGTCGGGAACGATTTACGTTGCCCGCTCCCGATCCGACAACCCCGAGATCAAAGGGCAGCGCATGATCTTGCACAAGATCGGCGTCACCAGCCAGGAAGTAGCTCGCCGCGTTGCTGACGCAAGAAACGATCCGACGTTCCTTCTGGCTCCGGTGGAGATTGTCGCGACCTACAGCCTGCAAAACCTATCGCGCAGCAAAGTCGAAAGCCTACTGCATCGCTTCTTCGCAGCAGCTCGCCCTTCCGAACTTTTCATTACTGATCGGTTTGGGAAGAAGGTTTTCCCGAAAGAATGGTTTTATGTTTTGCCAGATCACGTAGGTCAGGCTGCTAAGTTGATCGAAGACGGTACCTTGCACCAGTATTATTACGATGTCGAAAACCAGAGCATAACATTCAAGCCAAAGATGAGGTGAGTTTTACACACTCACCCTCTTGGTAAAGGAGGAGAAGGTTCGAATGACTGCGTTCGTGCTGCCGGTTGGGCCATTCGGTGCGGCTAGATCGAATGTAAGCAAGTGCCGAAGGCCCCGCGCTATAGCAGGGCCCTCGTTTCGTGGGTGTATGAAGTCCACGTATAGTCCGGGAGGGTATAAGTCCCGTAGCTTCAGCTTGCACACCACAACGTTTTGGCGCCAGTAAATAAACCGCAAACGAAAACAGACATCGATGCCGGCAGTCGCGGCAATCAGTGAGGATCAGTCAGGTCCGCGCCTTCGCAACGGGTTCCTGTTTTCGAAGGACTCCCCAGCCGTTGCAGGCGGAGCATTCATGCACCACACCGCTCCGACTGGTCTCCTTCCCATGCCCGTGGCAGGCCGGACAGACCTTCGCCGAGGCGCTGCCACCCCGCCGGCTGATCGGAGGCGGGGTGGCAGCGGGTGTCGGGCGCTTAGTCAATGTACCGCTGGATGAGGCCAGCCAACTTGCTGCGTGCGAGGTTCGTCAGAACGCTGTCGTCTGGCCCGAGGCGCAGGATGGCATCGGGCACAGACCTTTTGGCATGCTCCACGGCCTCGCGGATCAGAACGTCCGCCGCTTCATTCGGCCCCCGCTCGACGCCGGCGCGAATGCCGCTCATCAGGGCACTGTGCAGCGCCTCGCGGTGGCGGGCCTCGATATCGAGCCCCCAGCGCTGTTTGGCGGTATGGGCGGCGCTTCCGATCAGAGCGGTCAGAAGCACACTCAGGCCGCTGAGCACAACGGGCAGCAGCTCCTGGAGAAGATCATTCAGGTTCATGGGTTGGTCCTTTTCAGTTTGAGAGATGAGAATGCCGATCCCCGATCAAAAGCGGAGAATGGCCAGGAAACGCCGCAGCCAGTTGACGCGCGGTGCGGGCGATTTGGGTTTGGGAGACACGTCTATGGGCGGCAGCTTGCGCAGCGCCTGGTGCAGTGCGGCGCGGGTCTTTGGTCCGCTCACCCCGTCGACAGTCAGCTGGGCCGCGCGCTGGAAGGCCCGCACATCTGTCGGACCATGACCGAGCAGGACCAGCTGCGCCCTTTGGGTCCAGTCCCGCCGCTGTGCGTAGTGGTTGTATCCGCCGTTCACCTTGTAGGTGATGCGCTTCACGTCACCCTGATCGGCGAGCGCATTGAGGCCACGGGTGGTCCAGTACCAGAGCGCCACCAACCCCTCCCACGGGTCGGTCAAAACCGCCTCCGGGTCCGCCTCGAAGTTGGGCGCAGTGTGGTCGATCCCACGCGCCCAAGCGGTGAAGGCGCGATAATTCCACCGCCCGGTGATCTGGATGGGACCGCGCCCGCGCAACAGATACCCATCGCCATCCCGCTCCGGCGTATTGCCGAGATCCGTGCGGATGTCATACCGAGCCTGCGCGGCAGTCGGCCCCCATAGCTCGCGGTCGAAGCGGAACGCCCCGCTCTCCACCAGCACCTGCCCCAGAAGGCAGGCAACCCGGTGCCGCCGGTTCAGGCCAACGTCGCCGCCGTAGGCATTCAGCGCCTTCAGGAACGACACGACGTTGTCCGCCTGGGCGCTGCCTTTCGGGATCTTTCCGGTGATCTTCTGCAGGGTGTCAAATGTCAGGATTTGCATCATGCTGCCTCCAATGAAAAAGCCCCGCTCAAGGCATGCTTGGCGAGGTGTGAACGGTTTGATTTTTGCAGGGGTTAGCGGATCGGCAGGCGCTCCATGCGCTCCAGCCGGTTGTCGATCTTGTTGAGGGTGGAGAGGATCAGAGACAGGCGCTCATCCTGACGGGCGAGGCTTGTTTCATTGGCGCGCACACGCCCGGTCAAGGCGGTCTGCCGCGCCTCTGATGCAGTCAGGTCGACCCGCAACCCGTTGATGGTTTGGGCGAGGCTCTCGGTTTCTCCGCGCAGTGTCGCGACCTGCAAGCCGACCCAGAGGCCCGCGCCCACCAGCCCGCAAGCGACGGTCCAGGCAAGCGACTTGTTCAAGGTGATGCCGCGGTCGCTGTTTTCGATCATTGTCATCACCCGCCCTCAAATCGCAGCCAGAATAAAGGCGAAGAGCTCGTCATAACGCACGCCCTGCCGGTTGTGGTACTCGGCGCCCTCTGGGGCATCCTCGGCGCTGGTGAAGACCTGCAGCTCTGTTCGGGCTTCCATGAGGATCTCCAGCTCTCCGGTCTCAACCTGCTTTTTTACAAGCTCGATCACCTCTTTTTCGACCTGCTGCACCTCACCGGTCGGCTCACCATGCTCATCCAGCACCGGCTCATCGACCGTCACCATGTGGATGACCTCTTCTTCCACCTCTTCCATGATGGGTGTGGTCTCGGCTGGGATTTCCACTTCTGCAGACCACCATTCATCCCAGCACAACACGCCGTATCGCCAGGGATCCAGACCCTCGGCCTCAAAGGCGGCAGCCAGTTCTTGTGCGATCACGCCAAAGTGCCAGCGCGCGCCGTCACCTTTCTCGGCCACCGCATCGCGCATCCGGTACTTTTTCAGGAGACCTTTTGCGGCCACCGCCACCCGGCGCTCGGCTGCGTCCAGGTCTTGGATGTCTTGTTTGCTGCGCGCGTCGGATGTGTTGATCGTGCCGGTCCCCGCGTAGACTTGAGACCAACGATATGAGCTTGAACCACTTGACGATACGTTGTCAGTCGCGGGTCGGAAATTCCCCGCTGTGTCTAGGACAACCGCCCGCGTCGGGTGTGATCTGAGGGTTACGTTTGCACCATCAGAGCAACTAATTGTGAACCCACCCGAACCGCGCGTACTGAGCACCGACGAACCATTTTCGCCAGAATTTCGAATGAGCCGCAAGCCATAGTCGATGTATTCCGTATCACCGACTAGATCGAGATATGCGGGGCCGTCAGCCGTTCGTCCTGAGCCAACTTCAACTGCGGCTGACGCAGCAGACCTATATCCCGAGATGACGTTTCCCAAGAAATTGGTTGTCCCCTTAATCGGCACCTCGAACTCAACGTCATCCTTTGAGATTACCATTTGACGCTTGGCCTGTGTCTCAATGAGCAAGGCTGAGCCGGGCATGATCTCGTTTGGATCCGTCTTTATGTAGAGATGTCCTGCTGTACTGTTGCCGCTGAGGACATGTTTGGCCCCTGTGTCACTGTCCGTGATGGCAAAGAAGGGGCTGCTGTTTCTGACCTCAATCCCCTGCGCTGTTCTGCCGTTTGCATCCAGCGTCATGAACTCACGCCAAGGCGACCACGTGTTAGCCCCGGTCTTCGCGCGCACAGCCGTCCGGGCGTTTTGATCGGCACCAGCGTTCAGCGCCACCGCGATCTCCGCGTGCAATGTATCGTTCCGGCGCAAGCTCACACCGGCAAAGTTGGACCCAAAGCCTGGCTTATTCAGACCATTACTGTCCGTATGGAACAACCCGGAAGCATTCGCCTCATTCCAGTCGTTTTCATTTACCTGAAGCGTACCGGATCCAAGGCCGTGCGCCCCATTTTTCATTAACCGCCCATCGGTTATGTCGGCGGCATTCGCCTGCACCGCCGCGCCGGATGCTCGACCAGCGCTGTCGAACTCGATTGCCTCCTGATTGCCCGCCATCAGCGCCAGCCGGGAACTGCCCGCCGCATTTCCGATGGTGGTCTTGTTGCCCGCAGTCTGCACAAGGAAGTTGGAGGCAACTCCGTCGCGGAACCTGGCCAGCACGCCGGGCGCACCCAGCACCTCCAGATCGGTGAACTTCGCCGCTTCCGGATGGGTCAGCCCCACGGAGACGCCATTGATCGCGCCCTCGATGGCGGTGACGTTGGTCTCCAGGAACTCGATGAAGGCCAGCAGCTCATTGCGATGGGTGACCGCGAAGTGCTGGAACAGCGCATACATCTTGGCGTCAAAATCCGCCTCCGGCGTACTGCGTTTGGGGATTGGGGGGAACGGCGAGAAGCCGGGAATGCTCATGAGAGAGTGTCTCCTATTTGAGGGTTTTGATGATCAGGGGAAAGACGGACTCGCCGGCCACATCGATGG